>BEIJ01000005.1 GCA_002923375.1 bacterium HR33 | reverse complement strand
GGTTATCGCTCACCGGCCCAGGTGCGGCGGGAGTACTTGGTGTTACAGGAGGCTGGTTGATAAGGTTCGTTCCGTGTCCAGGAAACCGGAGGCGGTCCACTCTCACCAAACACTTCGGTTTTCGCTGGAGGCTGACTGGGGAACGATCTTCAAGGATCGCAGCCAAGAGAGCGAGTATCATCCCGCCAAGCTCTATGTCGAAGGGCTAGACGGCTCGCAGGTGAGCCTCGATATCAAAGTACGGACCCGGGGAAACTTCCGCTTGCAATCCAGGATTTGTGGATTTCCTCCCCTGCGGCTCAATTTTCCCAAGGAGGGGACCGAAAACACGGTCTTCGCGGGACAGGACAAACTCAAGTTGGCTACCCACTGCCAGGACAACCGGGAACAGTACGAACAGATCACCCTGCAGGAATACCTCATATATCGGACCTTCAATCTACTTACCGACAAGAGCTTCCGCGTCAGATTGGCTCACATCACCTATATAGACGCGGCGGGCAAGCGGGACACTCTCACCAAGTACGGTTTCCTGATCGAGGATGAAGACGCCATGGCGGCGCGGCTAGGCGGAACCGTCCTCGACCTCGAGGGGATTCACGACGACAACACCGACCAGGACCAGATGACGCTGGTTGCGGTATTCCAGTATTTCATAGGGAACACTGACTGGTCGGTATGGGCGCTGCACAACATAGTCTTGGTGGATATCCCCCCCAACACCTTTCCCACTCCCGTTCCCTACGACTTCGATTGGTCGGGCGTGATCGATGCTCCGTACGCCAGGCCCGATCAGAAGTTACCGATTCGGAGCGTGAGGCAGCGTCTTTACCGCGGCTACTGCAAGGATCCGGCCGAGTTGCAACCGGTGCTGGATCTTTTCAACCGCAAGAAAGACGAGATTTACGCGCTGTGGACTGCTCAGGAGGGACTGACCGAAAAGACACTAAAGAGAGCGATCGAGTACTTCGACGAGTTTTATAAAACGATCAATGACCCCAAAGCAGTAGAAAGAGAGTTCATAAGGAATTGCCGCCGGTGAGCGCCTCTCGCAACGATCGCGGTTCCCTGATTCGGCTCGCCATCTACTATTTGCTCCTTTTGGCGGCCGGTTTTGTCCTGGTGCGATTCTTTCCTCAGCTCCACCAGCCGTTTTCCTTCGGGCGCTTGGAAGATCTAGCCGGTGCGCCGGCCGAGTTCAGGGCGGCTCCCCAAGGAGTTGGGATCAGAACCGTGGGAGCGGTGCTCTCTATGATCGGGGCTCTGGTCCTGGTAGTGCCGGTGGCTTGGGTTTACATGCTTACCAAGCGGGCTCAGCGCTACGACCCGTCCGTGGTGCAGACGGTCATAATGCTCCCCATAGCAGTGGCGGGAATCGTCATGATAGTTCAGAACAGCATCGCCTTGGCCTTCAGCTTGGCGGGGATCGTCGCGGCGGTCCGGTTTCGCAACACTCTGAAGGACACCAAGGATGCGGTTTACGTCTTTCTGGCGATCGGCATAGGGCTCGCCGCCGGCGTTCAGGCACTGACGCTGGCGCTCGTGATGTCCCTGATCTTCAACTTGGTAGTGCTGGGGCTGTGGCATTTCAATGTAGGAGATATCTATACCGTTCCTGCCGTGCCGGGGGAACAGAACTCTTTCGACGGCGTGCTAAGCATCCGGGCTCAGAGCCCGGAAGCCGCGAGAAAGGTAGTGGAGCCGGTGCTGGAGGAAGCCACCAAGAGATGGCGGCCCCATTCCCCGGCTTCCGGTGAGGATCGCACACTAGCTTACCGGGTTCGCCTAAAAAAGCGCACGCCGATACCGGTGCTCGTACAGCTGATCCGGGATCGAGCTGCGGATCAGCACCTGGAGATAGCCTTCCAGCCGGGTGACGGTGAGTCGAGCTAGAGCCAGGATACGGTTCGACCTGGGCACCGAGCCCGCTCTGATCGAGCGTTTGCTGAGGGAGCCGCTCCCCCTAGGATACCAGGCCGGGCCTGCGGCTCGAAGCTTCTTCCGCGACATCTACTTCGACACACCGGACGGCGAGCTGCGCCGGAGGCGAATTACCTGCCGACTGAGGGTTCAACTGGACGATCGCAGGCTGCTGGGGATCAAAATCCAGACGCCCACCGGCGCGGAGCTCTACGAGGCTGCCGTCTCCGAGATCGAACCCGCGAGGATCCTGAGCGGTACCTCCGAACCGGCGAGGCGGCTTCAGGCGATCGTGGATCCCGGCAGGTTGTCGCCCGTAATGGAGCTGGTAACCGAGCGGCGCTTGCGCTACGCCCGCCGCCCTTGGTCGCCGCTGCCGGCCTTCCTGCTATTGTACGACTCGGTGAAGGTACAGGCGCGGTCAGACTCGGCCGAGTTCCACGAACTTACCGTGGAACAGCGATGGTGCCGTAGAGAGACGTTGTACCGTTTCGGGACTGCCCTGGAAGCAGCTCACGGCCTGCACCGGATCGCGGTGAGCCGGTTGGAGTGGGCGGAACGCCAGCTGCAGGAAGTGGAAAGCGCGCGCTTGGCGCGAGAGGTGCAGGGAGAGAAGGCGGTGACGGTGATAGGCCTTCAGGGAGGACGCATCGCTCTCGTGCGAGGCGAAGACGGGTTGCGCTTGCCCCGCGGAAGCGGCGGCGGCGAGGAAGCGTGCCGGGAGATGATGCGGAGGTTTTTCGGGTCGAGCGAGGGACAGCTGCTCCTCCTGGGGGTGGTGCCGGCGACTGCCACCCACCCTGCGGTAGAAGTTTGGCTGGCGCGCAGGTTGCGGAGGAATCTCGGCGACGGAGGGAGCATTCAGTGGTTTTCGCCAGCCGAGATCATAAGCCGGGTGGGATCCCCGGTGCTGCGGGATCCGGTCACCCTCGCGGCGCTCACCGTGGCGGCGAGATCCCAGTTGATGCCCGAATGGACTACGGCAATTTCCGAGGAAGTGGTGCCCAGTCCGGATAGCGATCCCGACGTGGTCGCCGCCAGCCGGAGGACGCTGGCGGAACTCCGGGTACCCATACTGCCGGACGAACTGCTGGACGCCAGCAAGCCGTCGCCAGAACAGTTCCTCAATCCCGAGCTTTCCTGGATCGAGTTCAACTCCCGAGTTCTGGCGCTGGCCGAGGATCCCGGAGTTCCGTTGCTCGAGCGGGTGCGCTTCCTGGCAATCGTGAGCACCAACTTGGACGAGTTCTTCTCGGTAAAAGTGGGAGGCTTGAAACGGGCGGTTGCCGCCGGTGTCACCAAACCGGGGCTGGACGGGCTGAGTCCTCAAGAGCAGCTGGACATCATCGCCATTAGAGTGCGGACTATGGTGGACCGGCAATACCGGTGCTTCAACCAGATCGTCCGCAGGGACCTGTCTCGTTATGGCATTCGCCTTCGTGCTTGGGAGGATTTGGACGAAAAGGAGCAGCAGTACCTCAGAGAGTACTTCGACGAGCAGGTTTTTCCGCTGCTTACCCCCAAGGCGCTGACCGGTGCGCCAGGACATCCTTTTCCTCACATCGAGGACCTACTTCTGTCTCTCACTGTGATGTTGCGGGACGAAGGGGGAGGTCCCGTGCATTTCGCTCACCTAGGGGTGGCGGATACGCTACCTCGGTTTGTACGCCTGCCGGAGAGCGACGATTTCGTTCCGATCGAGCAGGTGATACGGGCCCATGTCGGCATATTCTACCCCGGGCGCGAGGTGTTAGAAGTGCATCCTTTCCGGGTGACCCGGATGGGAGATCTGGAGCTTGACGAGCAAGTGGCGGCGGATTTCGCCCGAGCGATCGAGGACGAACTGCGCCGCCGGCCCACGGCGCCCGTGGTTCGGATAGAGGTGGAGAGGAACATGCCCAAGCCTATTCGGGAGCTCTTGGTCCGGGAGCTCCGCTTCGAAGACCCCGAACACGGTAGCTTGAGCGAGAGCGACGTTTACGAGGTGGACGGATTGATCGATTTGGGCGGGCTTTCAGAGATCGCCGACCTCCCGCATCCCGATCTCCATTATCCGCCTTTCGAGCCTCGCAACCCGATGCCCTTGGAGCGCTCGGTATTCGACATCGTATCGGAGCGCGACGTTCTGGTGCATCATCCGTACGACTCTTTCGAGACGACCTTCGAGCGCTTCATCCAAGAGGCGGCGGACGACCCCGACGTAGTGGCGATCAAGCTGACCCTGTACCGCCCCGGAGGCCCCTCCGTGATAGGCGACGCGCTGGTCCAGGCAGCTCAAGCCGGCAAGGATGTAGCGGTATTCGTTGAACTGAAGGCCCGATTCGACGAGCAGCGCAACATTCTGTGGGCCCGGCAGCTCCAGCGCGCCGGGATCCACGTGGTGACCGGTCTGGTCAAGTTCAAAACCCACGCCAAGATAGCGCTGGTGGTGCGGCGGGAGAGCGGACAACTCAAACGCTACGCCCATATCGGTACGGGGAACTATAACCGCCGTTCCGCCAGACAGTACACCGACCTGGGCTTGTTCACCGCGGACCCCGATATCACTGCCGATCTCCACGCGCTGTTCAACGAACTCACCGGCTCGCCCGAGCCGCCGCGGGCCACTTTCAAACGCCTGATCGTAGCCCCCACCAACATGCTACGGCGGTTCCACGACCTCATAGAGCGGGAAGCGGAGCATGCCCGCGCCGGGAGGCCGGCTAGGATCCGAGCCAAGTTGAACGCGCTGGGCGACGGGGAAATCGTCGGAGCGCTATATCGGGCCGCTCAGGCCGGGGTCAACATCGACCTCATCGTGCGGGGGTTCTGCACGCTGAGACCGGGGGTGCCCGGACTCTCCGAAAGGATCCGAGTAGTGAGCATCTTGGGAAGATTCTTGGAACATGCCAGAATCTACGCCTTCGAAAACGGAGGCGATCCCGAGTACTACATAGGTTCCGCCGACTGGCGGCCGCGGAACCTCCGACGGCGCGTGGAGGTGGCTGCTCCGATCCTGGCTCCGGAGTGCCGCCAGAGGCTCGACCACATTCTCACTGTCGAGCTGGAAGATCCGACGGCCTGGGAGCTCAAGTCCGACGGATCTTACGAGCGCTTTCCCCCGCCGACGGGGGTCGATATCAAGTCGGCGCAGGAAGTATTCTTGGAGGAGGTCATGCGGCACACGGCGTCCCGGGCGGCAGAGTAGCCGGCGCACCGGCCCCTAGGCTACATTTCGCCCGTTGCTTTCCAATTTCGTTACCCCATTCTCGAGAAGAGGTCGAGAGAGATGACCGGTCCAGTAAGTGTCGAACGTTTCGTACAGGAGCTCGAAAAGCTCAAGCAGGAAATGGACGCCGGACGCTTGAAGCACGGCGAGTACGACCAGCGTCTGGCGCGCATGATCCAAGAACTTAGAGACCGCAAACTGGATGCCGACCGCGCCAAGATCACGGCCGCCATCGATGACGCGTTGCAGCGCGGGATCATAACGCAGTCGGTCAAAGATCACTTGATGAAGCGCCTGGGCCTGGTCTGATCCGGTAAGGAGTTGCCGGCCGATACAGTCGTAGTCGGAGCCGGCGCCTTCGGCCTGAGTGCTGCACTGGCCCTCGCCGCGCGCGGCCGGCACGTCCGGGTGCTGGACCCGGGACCTATCCCTCATCCCTTGGCTGCGAGCACCGATATCAGCAAGGTGATGAGACTGGCCTACGGCGCCGATGAACTTTACACCGCCCTCGCCGAGGAAGCTCGGGCTGAGTGGCTCCGCTGGAACGAGGAGCGGCGCCGCCGGGGAAAGCCGCCTCTCTATCGGGAAACCGGAATTCTGGTCCTCACCGAGGCCCCCATGGCACCCGGGGGTTTCGAGTACGAAAGCTGGCAGCTCCTACTGAAGCGGGGCCACACACCCCAGAGAATCGATCCTTCGAAGCTTAAAGAGCGGTTCCCCGCCTTCCGGCACCGGTTCGGAGACGGCTTCTTTCACGGCTTGGGCGGTTATGTGGAAAGCGCCGCGGCGATCGCCGAGATGGCCGATCGGGCGATAGCCGCGGGAGTGGAACTGGTCACCGGCAGCCACGTGCAATCGCTGCTGGTGGAATCGGGAGCGGTGCGCGGCGTGCGCGACGATTCGGGAGAACGACATTTCGCGTCGGACGTGGTGCTGGCGGCGGGAGCTTGGACCGCCCGGCTGCTGCCCGAGCTGTCCCGCTCGCTGATCCCCACGGCCCATGCCCTGTTCTATCTCCGGCCCCGCTCGCCCGAGCGTTTCCTTCCACCGCGCTTTCCGGTCTTCACGGCGGACATAACCCGAACGGGCTACTACGGCTTTCCTTTGAGCAGCGACGGTCTGGTAAAGATCGGAAGCCATGGACCCGGACTTGCCATAGGCCCGGACTCCGACCGGACCGTGCCGCCCGCCGAAACGGAGCGGCTGCGGCAATTTCTGCGAGAATGGTTGCCGGATCTCGCCGACGCCGCGATATCCAGCAGCCGGCTATGCTGGTATTGCGACACACCGGACGGCGACTTTTGGATCGCTCGCCACCCCGAGGTGGAGGGCTTGGTGGTAGCGTCTGGAGACAGCGGGCACGGCTTCAAGTTCGCGCCGGTGTTGGGCCGGATCGTGGCCGATGCGGTGGAGGAACTGCCGAGTCCCTATCTCGAGAGGTTCCGCTGGAGACCCGAGCTGCGCGCCGCGCAGTTCCGGGAGGCGGCTCGCTACGGTGGAGCACCACGGGCCTGAAGGAGTAGGGGCTCGCGCCATCGCGTTCCGGAGCGCATCTTTTGCCTGCCGGCCGCACAGCCGGGATATCGTGAATCCCTCGCACCGATTGCACGGAGGAATCCTGATGAACGTGTCGCGTGTCTTGTTTGGTTCGGCTCTTTTGGCCTTGGCCGCGGTTCTGCAGACGCCGGCCGCGGCGCAGCGCAACCAGGCGCGCAGGCTCGAGCAGTTCAAGAGAGAGGCGGGCCAGGAAGTGGAAGCTCGGGCCAAGCTGACTCAAGAGATGGTAGATCAGATTTTCAGCTTCGGGGAGCTGGGCTTTCAGGAGTTCGAAACGTCCCGTTATCTGGTGGAGCTTCTGCGCCGCGAAGGGTTCACGGTTCAGGAGAACTACGCCGGAATCCCCACGGCGTGGGTGGCCACCTGGGGATCGGGAAAACCGGTGATCTCCCTGGGATCGGACATCGACGGCATACCTCAAGCCAACCAGACGCCGGGGGTAGCCTGCCACAAGCCCCTGGTACCGGGAGCGCCGGGGCACGGCGAAGGTCACAATTCCGGGCAGGCGGTGAACATTACCGCAGCGCTGGCCGTCAAGAAGATCATGGAGAGAGAACGGATTCCGGGAACCCTGCAACTGTGGCCGGGTGTGGCCGAGGAGCTGGTGGGCACCAAGGCCTACTTTGTTCGCGAAGGGTTGTTTCGGGACGTGGACATAGCGCTATTCTCTCACGTGGGAAGCAACCTCAGCACCTCTTGGGGCGGGGGTGGGGGTAACGCGCTGGTCTCGGTGCTCTTCAGCTTCGAAGGACAAACGGCGCATTCCGCGGGAGCGCCGTGGCGCGGGCGCAGCGCACTCGATGCGGTCGAGCTGATGAACGTGGCGTGGAACTATCGCCGCGAGCATTTGCGTCTCTCTCAGCGGTCCCATTACGTAATAGTGGACGGAGGAGATCAGCCCAACGTGGTACCTCGCACCGCCTCCGTCTGGTATTACTTCCGCGAGCTGGACTACCCCACCACCATGCACCTGTGGGCGATCGGCGATTCCATCGCGAGAGGTGCAGCCTTGATGACCGGAACCAAGCTGGTGGGGCAGAGAGTGCTGGGCTCCGCCTGGTCGGGGCATTTCAACAAGGTCGTGGCGGAGGTGATGTGGGAGAACATAAAGCGCGTGGGCCTGCCCCAGTGGAGCGAGGCGGACCAGCAGCTTGCCCGCGGACTACAACGCGAACTCGGCGTGCCGGACAGCGGTCTGGCGACCAAGCTCCCCGACTCGCTCCGGGGACCGGTTCCCGAGAACCGGCGTTTCGGGGGTGGGTCCGATGACATCGGGGACGTTTCTTGGAACGTTCCGACAATCGTTCTGAGTTTCCCCTCTAACATTCCCAATCTTCCGGGTCACAACTGGTCCAACGCGGTAGCCATGGCGACACCGATCGCCCACAAGGGCGCTACCGCCGGGGCGAAGGCCATGGCGATGACCATCCTGGACTTCCTGCTCCGCCCCGAGTTGGTCAACCAAGCCTGGGACTACTTCCGGAACGTGCAGACCAAAGAAGCCCAGTATCAGCCGTTCATACGGCCTGAAGACAAACCGGCGATCGAGCTGAACCGCGGCATCATGGCCCGGTATCGCGAAGAGATGCGCAAGTATTACTACGACCCCAGCCGCTATTCCACCTATCTGGAGCAGCTGGGAGTACAGTACCCCACGCTCCGCAGCGCCGATGGAACTTGCGGCGGAGGCATGGTACCGTGAGGCTAGCAGCGGCCCGAGGACCTTTCAGAACGGAGGCTCGCCGATGAAGCTTTCCAGCTACTCTCGCATGGCGGTCTTTGCAATCGCCGCCCTAGTGCTGGCCCATCCCGCTACGGCCCAGCGCCAGTCTCGGAGGCTGGAGCAGCTCAAGCGGGAGGCAGCTCAGGACGTGGAGGCCCGCGCCAAACTCACCCAGGAGATCGTGGACCAGATCTTCAGCTTCGGAGAGTTGGGCTTCCAGGAGTTCGAGACTTCCCGCTACCTGGTGGACCTGCTTAGGCGCGAAGGGTTCACCGTCACCGAAGGGGTGGCGGGGATCCCCACCGCATGGGTTGCAACTTGGGGGTCGGGCAAACCCGTCATATCGCTCGGATCGGACATAGACGGGATACCCCAGGCTTCCCAGTACCCCGGCGTCGCCTGCCACAAGCCGATCGTTCCGGGAGCGCCGGGACACGGAGAGGGACACAACTCCGGGCAGGCGGTGAACATCACAGCGGCGCTGGCGGTCAAGAAGATCATGGAGCGGGAGCGGATTCCGGGAACGCTCCATCTGTGGCCCGGCGTGGCTGAGGAGCAGTTGGGAACCAAGGCGTATTACGTGCGCGAAGGGATATTCCGGGACGTCGATATCGTGATCTTCACCCACGTGAGCTCCAATATGTCCACCAGCTGGGGAATCGGCGGCGGCAACGGTCTGGTGTCCGTACTCTACAGCTTCGAAGGCCAGACCGCCCATTCCGCGGGAGCTCCTTGGCGCGGGCGCAGCGCTTTGGATGCGGTGGAGCTCATGAATGTCGCCTGGAACTATCGGCGCGAGCACCTGCGCCTGCCCCAGCGATCCCACTACGTGATCGTGGATGGGGGAGATCAGCCGAACGTGGTACCCCGGACCGCCTCGGTGTGGTACTACATCCGGGAGCTGGATTACGAGCACATCATGCACAACTGGGCGATCCTCGATTCCATCGCCCAGGGGGCGGCGCTGATGACCAGTACCAAGCTCCTGCCCACCAGAGTCCTGGGCTCAGCCTGGCCGCGCAACTTCAGCAAGGTGATTGCCGAAGCGCTCTACGAAAACATGAAACGGGTCGGCATGCCGCAGTGGAGCGAGGCCGACATCACTCTGGCCAAAGCGCTGCAAAAAGAGCTGGGGCAGCCGGAGCGAGGCCTAGCCACCGAGATCGATTCCCTGGAACCCCCTGAGCCACCCGAGCGCTCCATGGGAGGAGGCTCCGACGACATCGGAGACATTTCCTGGAACGTACCCACCACCACGTTGCGCTTCCCGTCCAACATCCCCGGGGGGCCGGGCCATAACTGGGCGAACGCCATAGCGATGGCCACGCCGATCGCTCACAAGGGAGCCACTGCCGGAGCCAAGGTCGTGGCCATGACGGTGCTCGACTTCTTGCTGAGGCCCGAGCTGGTAGAGCAGGCGTGGGATTATTTCAGGAACGTCCAGCTCAAGGCCGAACAGTACAAGCCCTTGATAAGGCCGCAGGACCGGCCGGCTATCGAGTTGAACCGGGGCATCATGGAACGCTACCGGGAAGAGATGCGCAAATACTATTACGACCCCAGCAGGTACTCGACCTATCTCGAGCAACTGGGTGTGGCTTATCCGACGGTTAGACAGCCCGATGGTACCTGCGGGGCGGGGATTACCCCCTGAGGGGGTCCCAAACCCGGCCTACGGGAAGGCGGGGGCGGAGGCCGACCTCCGCCCCGGTTTCTTTCCTGGCATCCGCTCTATCGGCGAGGGAGCAGTACCACCCGACCCACGGCCTGGTTGCGCCGCACCGCGTCCAGACCTTCGCTCCAGCGCTCCAACGGCAGCGTGCGATCGACCACGGTCTTTACCTGACCGTCGGACACCATCTTCACGGCCTCGTGCAACTCCGCCAGGGTGTTCCCCACCGAGGCCGTGACCACCGCTTCCCGGATCACCAAATCGATGGGGTGCACCTCGAAGCGATCCTCTGAATAGCCGATGAAAACCAGCCTTCCCCGTTTTGCCAGCATCCGGGAGGCTGGCAGCATAGTCTCGCGGGTGGCCACCAGCTCGAAGACCACATCGGCTCCGCGGCCTCCGGTGAGATCGCGCACTGCGGCGGCCACGTCGCCAGTCGCCGCGGCGTCTACCACCTCTTCCGCACCCAGCTCCCTGGCCTTGGCCAGCTTGGCGGGGCTGCGCCCTATTGCGATGACCCGTGCACCGCGCAACCTGGCTACTTGGATCAGGCCGAATCCCACCGATCCCACGCCGTAAATCACCGCCACCTCCCCCGGAGAGACGCGCGCTAGGTTGGCTGCGTGGATCGCGGTGGTGACGCCGCACCCGATCGGCGCGGCCTGCTCGAACGGAAGGTCGGGAGGGAGGGGCACGGCGTTCCGCTCGGGAACTACGATCGCCTCGGCGTAACCGCCGTCGTTGATAAATCCGTACTCCGCCCTGAGCGCGTCGCAGAGATTCTCTTCTCCCCGCTCGCACCAGGTGCATTCTCCGCAGCCGGCGTAGTAGTAGACTATCACCCGATCTCCCTCCCGCCGGCCCTCCACCCCGGTGCCCACAGCGTCGATGGTACCTGCGATCTCGTGCCCCATGGTGATGGGTGCTACACCCAAGTTCAAAAGCCCCGACTCGAAGTGGAGCTCGGTGCGGCAGATTCCGGCAGCCTCGATGCGTACTCTCACCTCTCCGGGACCGGGACCCGGCAGAGGGACCTGCTCTAGCACAAAGGGACGCTTGGGCCCGTGATAGCGCACCGCCTGCATCTTCATCATCGCCTCCTTTTCATAAAGAATCGAATTCATAAAGAATCGAACGCCACCGATCCGATAAGGCCGGTGGCGTCCGCACAGTCGCTTCCCCACGCCAGCATTACCTGGATCGGGTTCAAGGGATCTGCGGGGGAGGATTTGGTCCGCTGCCCGCACTCTCAGCCCGGCTCGTCCCGGGCTCTCCCAGCGCGAATTTGAAGGCCAAGATAACTCCCGGGCCGGGCGCGAGGCAGGGTGCCAGATCACAGGGATCCCGGGGGTCTGGTGCGGACGAAGTGAATTCGCGCTAGTTTTTCCCTCAACCAAATCGCGGAGACGATCATGAGGGCACCACTGATTGTCACGCTCACGAAACCGGCACTGCTAGCTCTGGCATCCCTTTTACTCGCGACTGCCCCAGTCCGACCTCTCATGCCGCAGCAGCGGGGAAATCCCTATGGCGAGTGGCGCTACTGGGGCGCCGATGCCTGGAGCACCCGCTACTCCCCGCTGGACCAGATCGACGCCACCAACTTTTCCCAGCTTCGGGTGGCCTGGATCTGGCGGGGAGACAACTTCGGGCCGGAGCCGGACCCGCTTTTGCGGGCCACGCCGATTTACGCAGCCGGCCGTCTCTACACCGTGGCCGGCGCCCGGCGCACCGTCGCTGCGATCGATCCCGCCACCGGGGAAACTCTGTGGATCTTCCGCGAACCCCCCACTAAGCGCTGGGAGCGTTCCATGCGGCAAGATTACGGCAAGGGCGTAGCCTACGCCGAAGTGGATGGACGGGGCAGGATTTACGTTGTAACGCCCGCCTTTTTCCTTCACGCCCTCGATGCCGAAACCGGACGGCCGATAGCCGAGTTCGGCAAGAACGGAACGGTGGATCTTCTGGCCGATCTGGGATATCCCTACGATCCCGATTACGGGATCCCCGATTCCATCGGGTATATCACCAACTCGTCTCCTCCGATTGTGGTCAACGGGGTCGTGGTCGTGGGTAACTCCCACGAGCAGGGATACTACCAAACGCGCAAGGAGAACGTTCCGGGTCACATCTTGGCCTACGACGCCAAGACCGGCAAGCATCTGTGGAAGTTTCACATCATTCCGCGGCCGGGGGAGTTCGGCCACGAGACCTGGGAAGGGGACGCCTGGTCCTACACCGGAAACGTTTCCTCTTGGGCGCCGATGTCGGCCGATCCCGAGCGTGGGATCGTATACATACCCACCGACCCGGGAACCAACGACTATTACGGCGGCCACCGGAAATGGAAGGAAAGCGCGTTGAGTCCCGACGCGGCGCTGTTTTCGACCAGCATCGTGGCTTTGGACGTGCGCACCGGCAGGCGGGTCTGGCACTTCCAGACAGTGCACCATGACATCTGGAATTACGACAATCCCACCGCGCCGAATCTGGTCGACATCACGGTGAACGGTCAGCGGATTCCGGCGCTGGTACAGACCACGAAGCAAAGCTTCGCCTACGTCCTCAACCGATATACCGGCAAGCCCGTTTGGCCCATCGAAGAGCGGCCGGTGCCGCAGTCGGACGTGCCGGGAGAAAAGACCTCTCCCACCCAGCCCTTCCCCACCCGTCCCGCCGCGTATGAGCAGCAGGGGATCACGGTGGACGATTTAGTGGACTACACGCCCGAGCTCAGGCGCCGGGCGCTGGAGATCGTCAAACAGTATCGCTTAGGCCCCCTGTTCAATCCTCCATCTATAAGAAACGCGCCCGACGGAACCCGCGCATCCATCCATTGCCCCGGAGCCAACGGCGGGACCAACATCCCCGGGGGCTCGGTGGTGGATCCCGAGACCGGCATTCTTTACGTGGCGTCGGTCAAGGGGTGTAGCGCGCCCCAGCTCTTCCCCGGCAAAGAGGCGGGACCGGACGCCAACATGGATTGGGTAACGCGCGGCCCGGGAGGTATCGGGAGCATAGAAGGGATACCGCTGCTCAAGCCGCCTTACGGCAGGATCACGGCGATCGACCTCAACACCGGGGAGCATCTGTGGTGGATCCCCAACGGCGATACGCCGGAGGAGCTCAAGAACCACCCGCTGCTTCGCGGAGTGAGCCTCCCTCGCACCGGCAAGGGATCCCACGCTACGGCCTTGGTGACCAAGACGCTGCTCATGTACGGCGAGGGCCGGGGCGGAGCTCCGCTGTTCCACGCCGTGGACAAACGCACCGGCAAACATTTGGCCACAATCGAGCTTCCCGCGCCTAGCCAGGCGCCGCCCATGACGTATCTTCACCAGGGAAAGCAATACATAGTGATGGCAATAGGCGGGCGGACGATGCCCGGATCGCTGGTGGCTTTGACGCTTCCGTAAACTGAACCTTTTACCCTCGGAAAGGTGCAATGAAACGGCAGATTCTTCTTCCGGCAGCACTGGCAACGACACTGTTCAGCTGGAGTGCTCTTTGGGCGCAGCAACCCGCCACGGGAGCGGGAGCGGCGCAGCTGCGCCCGGTGGTCCTGGACTCCGCAATCCTGGCCGCCTATCGATGGCGCAACATCGGTCCCGACCGGGGAGGGCGGTCGATAGCGGTAAGCGGAGTGAGGGGCCGTCCCAACGAGGCGTACTTCGGAGCGGTGGGAGGCGGGCTGTGGAAGACCACTGACGGGGGCGAGAACTGGTTCCCAGTCACCGACGGTCAAATACGCAGCGCCTCGGTGGGAGCCGTAGCCGTCAGCGAGACAAACCCCGACATCGTGTTCATCGGAACGGGTGAATCTTGCATCCGGGGAAACATCATGCCGGGAGACGGCGTGTACAAGAGCACCGACGGGGGCAAGACCTGGACTCACGTCGGCTTCTCGGAGTCGCACGCCATCTCCAAGATCCGGATCCACCCGACCAATCCCGATATCGTCTTCGTAGCTTCCTTCGGCAAGTACAGCGCTCCCAGTACCGAGCGGGGGATCTACAAGAGCACCGACGGCGGGCGCACTTGGCGCAGGGTGCTTTACCGAGACGACAAGACCGGAGGGATCGACATCGCCATCGACCGCAACAACCCCAACGTCATTTACGCCGCTCTGTGGGAGGCCTACCGGAAAGAATACCAGATGTCCAGCGGAGGTCCGGGTAGCGGCCTATTCAAGAGCAGCGACGGGGGAGAGACCTGGACGGAAATCACCCGCAACCCCGGTCTTCCCCGGGGACTCATCGGGAAGATCGGGGTCTCGGTCTCGGGTGCCAATTCCAACCGGGTATACGCGCTGATCGAGAACGAACCTGACGGAGGGTTGTACCGGAGCGAAGACGGCGGAGCTACCTGGACCCTCATCAACAACAGCCGCTCCATCCGCCAGCGGGCTTTCTACTATACCCACGTCTTCGCGGATCCCAACGATCCCGACGTGGTGTACATCCAGAACACGAGCATTTTCCGCTCCACCGATGGGGGGAAAACCCTCACATCCGTGAACAGCGGCACCCACGGCGACTTCCACGACCTTTGGATCGATCCCGACGACTCCGGCCACCTGGTGGTGGGCAACGACGGCGGCGGAGCGGTGTCGAAAGACACGGCTCAGAGCTGGACCGACCAGGATTTCCCCACGGGACAGTTCTACCACGTGATCACGACCAAACACATCCCCTACCACGTCTGCGGCGCTCAGCAGGACAACACCACCATCTGCACGCCGTTCAACTACAACGCCTGGGTCTATGGATTCGGGACGCCGCCCGGACGAGGCCGAGGGAGGCGCTCCCAGGACATCACCGCCGGTTCGATGGCACTTTCCTATCCCGTGGGCGGAGGAGAACCGGGATATATAGCTCCCGACCCGCTGGACTTCGACATTTTCTACTCCGGAGCGAACAACGGCCGCTACGTCGACAAGTACAACCGGAGGCTGGGCACTTCGCGGGAGGTGAGCCCCTATCCCTGGTTCTACTCGGGCGAGCCGGCCCGGGACATCCGGGAACGGTGGCAGTGGACTTTTCCCATCATCTTCTCCCCGGTCGATCCTCGCACTCTCTACGTGTCATCCCAGAGATTGTGGGTGACCCGTGACGGGGGACAGACCTGGACCGCGATAAGCGGCGACCTCACACGCCACGATCCCGCAACGCTGGGCCCCTCCGGCGGTCCGATAACGGGAGACATGAACGGTCCCGAAGTTTACGCCACTATCTTCTCGGTCGGGCCCGGCAAGATCAACGTAAACACCATCTGGGTGGGTTCGGACGACGGGCTGGTGCACGTAACCCGGGACGGCGGTCGCACCTGGACCAATGTGACGCCGCCGGATATGCCGGAATTCGGCCGCGTAAGCCAGATCGACGCCTCCGCCTTCGACGACGCCACCGCCTACATAGCGGTCAAGCGCCCGCTCCTCAACGACCTCTCGCCGTACATCTTCAAGACCAACGACTACGGCAGGACGTGGACCAAGATCGTAAACGGGATCCGTCCCGACGCCTACGTGCACGCGGTCCGAGAGGATCCCCACCGGCGAGGCTTGCTCTATGCCGCAACCCAGCACGGGGTTTACATCTCCTACGACGACGGCGCCTCCTGGCAGGAACTCAACCCGGGACTCCCCGACATACCGGTGGTCGACTTGGTGGTGGAGAAAAATGAATTGGTGATCGCAAGCCACGGCAGGGGGTTCTGGGTACTGGACAACATCGCCCCTCTAAGGCAGGCCTCGCCGGAACGATTTGCCGCCGACGCCTGGCTTTTCAACCCTCCCGAGGCGATACGATCCGGGCCGGGCGTGACTTTCAGCTGGTGGTTCAAGTCGAAACCGAATCGCGTGTTACTCGAGCTGCTGGACTCCACCGGTACGGTGCTCAGAACCTGGGAGCCCGACACCGCGGAACAGCGAGAGGGCGAGCGGGAAGGACCTCCCGATCCGGCTGCACGTTTCTATCCGCAGCGCATCTCGGTCAAGGCAGGACTCAACTACGTACACTGGGATCTGCGCACCCAGCCCTGGGTCGCTTTCCCCGGCATGATACTCTGGGGAGTGCAGGCCAACGCTCCTTCGGCCCCGCCGGGACGCTATACCCTCCGCCTTACCGCAGACGGGCGCACCCTGACCGCTCCGGTAGTGGTGAAGCGGAATCCTTGGATTACGGATGTCACCGACGAGGATTTGCACGCCCAGTACCAGTTCGCGCGTCGCATCCGGGATAGAGTAAACGACGCCAACAACGCGGTAATCGAGATCCGGCGGGTAAAGCGGCAGCTGGAAGACCGGCTGCAGCGATCCGACGACCGGCGGTTGCGCTCCGCCGCCGAGCGCCTGCGGGCCAACGCTTCGGCGGTGGAGGAAAACATCTACCAGGTGCGCAACCAGAGCAATCAGGATCCCTTGAACTTTCCCATCAAGGTGAACAACCGGCTGGCAAACCTGCTCTCTATGGTGGAACGCGGCGACGGCAGGCCCACCAACCACATGCCGGAAATCTTCGAGATTCTGAGCGCTGAACTTCAGGGATACTTGGACCGTCTGGCCCAGGTATGGTCCACCGACCTTGCCGCGGTCAACCGGGAGCTGAGGCGACTGGGGCTGCCGGCTGTGGATCCTGAGTGCGATGAGGCCAACGGCTGTCCGTAAACGGCGAAAACCGATGTCCCAGGAGACTGGCCCATAGCTGCGGGCGTCAAAAACGGAAGCTCGGCGCGAGGGTGGCAACGAGACCGGCGTATCCGATCTCGATGCCGCCACGCCCTGCTTCGATACCGCCCAGCACTTGCGCCATGGGAAGCGCCGGAATCTTGCCGGCAACCGCGAGAAAGCGCTCGTCGCAACCCGAAACGATGCCCAAACGATACGCTGCAAAAGAGGTCAGGGCCCCGCCATCTTCTCGAGCCAGGGTGCGCTGAACTCCGGCGGCGAACGACCGCTTTCCGAACGAATTGACAAAGGTCCCTTGTAGATCCCCAGCATTCTACGTCCGCAGCTCGAACCAGTTCCGCCCGCTGGCGCGCCCCGGCGCACACGCACTACGGAGCGGGTATTGCCTCGCAACCATCGTCGGCGTCTAGACCACCGACCCTTCGCGCGGCGCTGGCTACACCCCAATTCCATTCTCTCCAATCCCGAACCGGGACAGCGCGCGCGAAGAGGGTGCGGCGAAGTTCGCACCGCGCCTTCGAGTCCAAATGCGGCCACGCCGCGGCCACCGCGGGGACGGCGTCTGCACTCAACTGGCCCAGGTACTCCACATCGAGCGCCTGTCCCGAAAGGCCGCGCTCGAGATTGACTTTGGCCACCAGGCCGTCGGGATTCAGAAAGTTGAGGAAAACCAGAACCGCGAATCCGGCCACCACCGCACCGGTCATGAAGCGCCGCTGCTGGCTGCGCAGTTCGGTCAGCACGAACCACCCCAGCACCACACCGATCCAGATCATGAACACCGCCGCGTACAGCCGCTCTTCGGTGAGCCCGTAGGCTTCCACATACAACCGCATCCGGCCCAGCGCCGAAACCATTACCAGCGCCACCAAAACTCCCAGCAGGGAGGCCAAAGCTCGGAAACTCTGCACCGCTCCGCGAACAGTACGGTCCAAAACCCATTGAGCCCCGTACAGCAGCGGGACGACCAGCGCCGCCACGGTAACCAACTCGAAAAAACCCCGCCTGGCGAACTCGGCGTAAGTCAAACCGCTGGAACGGAGCACCGCTTCCCCCCCGAAGAGATACCTGCTTTGCAGCCCTACGAAAGCCGCCAGCAGCAGCGCCAGCACTCCCAGAGGAATGCCCACCTCCGTCGGACCCAGAGCGATGGGCAGCCTCCACTGCCCTCCCTCGGCAGGCCGTGGCGGAGCCACCATCAAGCGCAACCAACCGAGCGCTATCCACGCCAAGACCAAGATCAGAGCAGCGTGGTCCAAAAACTCGGACGGCTGCCAGGAAAAAATGCCGTCCAGGAATTTCTCGAATAGGGGATCCGCCTCCGCGAGCAGACTCGCGAAGACGACGAACAGCGGTACCGCCAGCACCAACCCGACGCCTACCTTCCGCACCCGGGAAGCGATGGCAGACTCGCTCCCTCCGGACCAGACTGCGGCGGCAGCCTCTATCGCTCCCAACCCGATACGCGCCGCCAGATGAACCGCCCCTTTCACGTAGTCCGGAAGCCACGCCTGGCCCAGCCGGCACCTGAGCGCGGTCACGGCGAGGATCGCGGCTGCGAGAATCGCTGCAACATTCCAAAAACGGAGAAATGGGGACGCCCGCCATGCCAGGCACCAAACGAAAAACAACATGAGAGCGACTATCCAAGGCAGCCGGCGGTCCCGCCCGCCGCTCCGGTAGTAAAACCCCAAGCCGGCGGCAAGCACCGGAGCTAGCCAGAGGAAGAGATTTAGGCCTAGACCGGAGTCTTGGAAGAGAAGGTCGCCCAACAGGGCAGCGCCTACCCCGAAGGCCAAAACGGTTTGGGCAAGACGCATAGGCGCTCCAATCAAAGTGGCAGTTAATATAAAGTACTTTGTACTACAAAGTCAACACCGAAGCCGCGGCGCATACCAAAAAACAAATGCGCATGCATTCTCCGAACGCATGCGCACTCTCGGCAGCCGTTGTCATGGGCCTGGGTGGAGTTGAACCACCGACCTCACGCTTATCAGGCGTGCGCTCTAACCACCTGAGCTACAGGCCCCAGCAACACCTAGCGGCCGGCGCCGAGCGTCGCCAGCCGCCTGATGCAACTTAGCTCCTCGATGCCCCACCCGCTACCGCCCGGCGCACACCCGCACCCCGGGCCCGGCGCCGGACCCTACCCTTCATCCGCTTCCCGGCAAACTCAATCCCAGTCCCTGCGACGCCGAGGCCTCGGTTCGTAGTCGTCCTCCTCGAACTCGTCTTCGAGGTCGTCGTACTCGTCGTACTCGTCCTCGTCCTCGAAGTCCTCGTCGTCGTAGTCCTCGTCGTCCTCGAAGTCCTCGTCCTCGTCGAAGTCGAAGTCTTCGAAATCCTCCTCGTCTTCGTCTAGCCGCCGCCGCGCTTCGAGCAGCCACAGCGACGTCTCCCAGGACAACATGACTCCTCCCCCGCTAGGATAGAAGGTTACCGAACTATGACCCCAAAATCCCATTTGCTTGAAAGCCGAACGGTTAGCAGTCCTCTAAGCCACCCAATGCCGCGCCAGTATATCGGCCCGCAGGCCAAAAAACAAGCGCCTCCGCCACCCCCTAATGCTCTCGCCCTGACCCCCCCTGCTCCGCCCCGTCGTTGCCCTGCCCTCCACAGGTATCGTCCTGCTCCAGTTGCATAGTGACATGGGCAATCCCCAGATCCGCCATCCGATTCTGAACCGCCTCCAAAACTTTCTGGTTGTTCGCAGGGTCTCCCACTACGGCATGCCCGCTCATAGCCACCACGCCGCTAGTGAGCGTCCAGACATGCAAGTCGTGCACGTTGGACACCCCCGGTATGCTGGCGATCTGCTGTTCCACCTCCCGCATGGAAATATGCCGGGGTGTGGCTTCCAGCAAGATCTCCACGCTATCCCTAACCAGCCGCCCGCCGCTCCAGACGATGAGCAGCGCGACCAGAATCGAAACCAGGGGATCCACCACCGACCACCCTGTAAAAAGTATTACCGCGCCCGCCCCCATCGCACCCACCGACCCCAGCAGATCCCCTGCCACGTGCAGGTAGGCTCCCCTCACGTTCAGCGAATGCTTGTGCCCGGCGTGCAGCAGGCGCAGCGCCACCACGTTGGCCAACAGTCCCAGGGCGCCGACGCCGAACAAAATTCGGGGTTCGACGGCGGGAGGAGCCACAAACCTGCGCACCGCCTCCCAGACGATGAAGCCCGCCAGCACAAACAGCGCGGCACCGTTGACCAGCGCAGCCAAGATTTCGATCCGCAGGTAGCCGTACGTCTTGGCGGGAGTAGCGGGACGCTGTGCGATCCAGGCGGCAAAGAGCGCCAGTCCGATCGCCATCACGTCGCTCAGCATGTGACCGGCATCGGCCAGAAGAGCCAGCGAATTAGCCACCCACCCGGCCAGCGCCTCCACCACCATGAACCCCGCCGTAAGCGCCAAAACCAGCTTCAGGCGGTGCGCGTGCGCCGGCAGCACCGGAGTGAGACAGGCGCACTCTAGCGAACGCTGGGAGAGCGGCTCTTGCGGGTCCGTACCCGGCCGCTCGCTACGGTCACTTTCCCTCATTGCGCCGACTGCTGTAGTTTACCGGACTAAAGAATCGCCAATGGACGAGCTTTCCGCTACTTCCCTCCTGCTTCGGGCCGCCGCCGTCATGGTGCTGGTGGCCGCCAACGCGTTCTTCGTCGCAGCCGAATTCGCGCTGGTCGCCGCACGCCGCACCCGCATCGAAGCGATGGTCCGGCGGGGTGACGCCAAAGCTAAAGTGGTAAAGAAAGCGGTTCAATCGCTGGACCGTTACATCTCCGGAACCCAGCTGGGCATCACGCTGGCAAGCCTGGGACTCGGGTGGATCGGAGAGCCCGCCGTAGCGCGAGTCCTGGAATCCGCCTTCCACAGTCTGCCCGCGCCGTTCAACCTGATCGCAACCCACGCCGTAGCCGGCACCGTGGCCTTTCTCCTCATCACCTTCTTGCACATAGTGCTGGGAGAACTAGCCCCCAAGGCGGTAGCCCTGCTCTACCCGGAGACCACCAGCCGGTGGGTGGCCTGGCCGCTGATCCAATTTACCACTATCACCAACCCGTTCATTTGGATACTGAACGGTACCGCCAACTGGCTGGTAAGGTTGCTCGGCGCGCGGCCGGTAAGCGAAAGCGAACGAGTACACGCCCCCGAAGAGATACTGATGCTTTTGGAGCAGAGCCAGAAGTCGGGAAGAATCGCCCGGCAGGACGTCAAGTTCATCGAAGGAGTCTTCGAATTCACCGAGAAAACGGCCAAGGACGTGATGACTCCCAGAACCGAAGTCGTCGCCTTGCCCAACACCCTCACGATCCGCGAAGCGGCGGAGCGGGTGGCGCGTACCGGAAGATCCCGCTACCCGGTCTATCGCGAGAGCCTGGACGACATAGTGGGCGTGGTGCACGCCAAGCAGATTCTCTCCCGCCTGCTAACCCATCCCGACGACGCGGTAGAGTCCATCGCCCGCGATGCGCTGTTCGTACCCGGCACTCGGGAGGTAGAAGACGTACTCGCCGACATGAAGCGCCTCAAAACCCATATGGCGATCGTACTTGACGAGTACGGCGGCACCGCCGGGATCGTGACCATGGAAGATCTCCTCGAAGAGATCGTAGGCCAGATCTACGACGAGTACGATCGCGCCGAACCCGCCGCCGTAGCCGCGGCCGACGGCATCCTGCTGCCCGGAAATCTGGAAATCGAGCAGGCCAACGAGCGCTACAGACTCGACCTCGCGGATCGGGACTATCAGACCGTAGGCGGGTACATTTTCGGCAAGCTCGGTCGCTTGCCCAAACCGGGAGACCGGGTACCGGTCCCGGGCGGCGTTCTGGAGGTGTTGGAAATGGAGGGCAAACGAGTCGGGAGAGTCAAGCTGATTCGCACCGGAAGCAAGACTAGCGCCTAGTTGCCAATCTCGGGAGGAACCAAGACCATGCTCGAACCGACCCTGGCGGGTTTACTGCTCGCGGCGGCCGCAAGCGCCCCGGCTCAGGATGCGGAATTCCACTACTTCCGCAACATCACCGCTACGGTGCAGCAAGGCCAGATGCCCCAGTCGATAGAAGGTCAGACTCGTCTTGCCCTCGAGCACCTCGGCCGGGAGCTCCAAAGCCGCAACCTCGACTACCGCCACGTGGTCTCCGTGAACGTCTTCCTCAAGGACGCCCGCCACTTCCAGGGGATGAATGAGGTGTACCGGACGTTCTTTACGGAGGCGCAACCCGCCCGCGCCACAGTAGAGGCCGATCTGCCCGATCCCGAAGCCCTGATCCAGCTTTCTGCGGTCGCGGCCGCGGCGCCCAAGGAAATCGTGCGGCCCCGATCTCTGGCGGCGCCGGCTCTGCCGTACTCCTGGGGCGTCAAGGTGGGCAACACGCTCTTTCTTGCCGGAGTGACCAGCCGGGACCCGAACACCTACGAGCCGGTCACCGGCGACGCGGGCACTCAAACCCGCCGAATCATGCAAAACATCGGCCTGATTCTCGCCGAAGCCGGCATGAGCTACCGGAATCTCGCCACCTGCCGCGTCTTTCTGGACGATCCGCGAGATTTCGGTGCCATGAACCAAGCATACGCCGAGTTCGTGCCGGCGGACGCACCTCCGGCGCGGGCCACCGTCAGGGCGTCGTTGATGAACCCGGCCTTCAAAGTCGAGATTCAGTGCGTCGCGGACGCTTCCGCCGAAAGGAGGGTGGTCATCGCCGAAGGAAGGCAGCGTTCCCGCGCACCCCTTTCGCCCGGAATCGCCACCGCCGATCGGCTCTACCTCTCGGGAATGGTGGGAGGCGGTTCTTCCGACGTGGCAGAACAGACTCGCACCGTTTTGAGCAATCTGGAGGCTACGCTAAAGGCAGCTTCGCTAGATTTCTCCCGAGTGGTGGACACTTGGATTTACCTGGCGGACATCCGGCACTGGAACGCCGTGAAAGAGCAGCTCGATCGGATCCTCCCACCCGGGGCAGCCGCGGGGACCGTCATAGGAACGCCGCTCATGGGAGCCAATCTCATGGTGGAGATCGAGATGGTGGCCCGCCGCTAAACAGCGGCCGCTTCAGGCAACGGCGCAGCGATTCGCGCCCGCCTCCAAGACGGAGGGATCATCGACCGAGGCGCCTTCTTCGTTGAGCCTTACGATCTCCAGGTAATTGGAGGGCGGGGGCGGAATCCGTGACAAGATCTCCTGCACGAACTGGTCCTCGGAGAGAGCGAGCAGTTGAACCCGGTCCAACACTTCCCTGAGACTCGCCATCAGCGGATTGCCGTCGAAGGGAACGGGGCTGGCGGTGTGACCCGGCAAAACCACGGTTTCACCCGGCAGTTCCGCGATGCGGCGCAACGAGCGGTAGAGCAGAGCGGCTCGCTCTCGGGTTTCCCGGTCCGCCTCGGACGCTAGATCCGGACGCCCCACGCTTTCCAAGAACAACGTGTCCCCGGTAAACAGCGCCTTGCCATCTAGTAAATAGCAGGCACTCTCGATAGTATGACCCGGAACCGCAAGCACCTCGATCGTCGCCTTCCCGACGCCGATTAGGTCTCCATTTCCCAGCGGGGAGAAGCCGAACTTGACCCGCTTCTGTTCCGGCAGATGTAGAGTTGCACCGGTGGCTTCGGCCAGCGCGCGGCCGCGGGAGAGGTGATCGGCGTGCACATGGGTCTCCAGCACCCGGGTTATCCGCCAGCCGCCGCGCTCCGCAAGCTCCAGGTAAACATCCACTTCCACCGACGCATCTATCACCGCCGCTTCTCCCGCGGAAGCGACCAGGTAAGACAGGCATCCCTTCCCGGTGCGTCGGACCTGGTGCACCTGCACGCCGTCGCTCCCCAAGGGCACCGCCGCCAGATTCCACGCTAAACTCCAGGCTTGCATCCCGCCCCGGAGCGATACCGCAGGGATCCCCTGTTTTCGCAACAGCTCAACCGCCACCATGCTGGTGCGGCCGCGGTTGCAGACCACCACAACCGGCGACTCCGCCGTTACGGAAAAGTCTTGCAACGCCGAGGCGTCCCCGCTCTTGAGCAGCGCGTAAATATCCCGGTGTACGCTACCCGGGATGAACCATTCCCGCCGGTCCTCGGCGGACCGCACGTCCAATAGCACGATCTCTTCGCCGCGCTCCAGGCTCCGGCGCAGTTCCTCCACCGTGATTTCCCATTCTTGCACTTTGTCAACTCCGATCTAGCGTCACCGGTTCACCGCAGCCGCCGCGGAGACGCGGGCCAGCCTCGCCGCCAGCAAGACCGCCTCGCGCATCGATCCGGGATCCGCAATTCCCCTACCCGCAATGTCGAATGCGGTCCCGTGATCCGGCGCGGTACGAATGAACGGCAGCCCTAGGGTAACGTTCACAGCCTTTCCGAACGATGCGACCTTGATAGCCGTCATCCCTACGTCGTGATAGGGAGCGATCACCGCGTCGAACTCTCCCCGGATGGCTCGCACGAACACCGTGTCCGCCGGTAAAGGACCGGCGGCGCCGAGCTCTCTGGCCGCGGGAACGAGTAATCGCTGGTCCTCGTCCCCGAAGAGTCCACCCTCTCCGGCATGGGGATTGACGGCGCACACGGCCAACCTGGGATTCGATATTCCCCACCATGCACGCAAGGCGTCGCGCGCTATTCTGCCAACCCGCACCACTTGCTCGGCGGTGAGGCAATCGAGCGCTTGCCGAAGAGGCAGGTGCGTAGTAGCCAGCACCACCCGCAGTCGCTCCGAAGCCAGCATCATCGCCACCTCCGCTCCCCCGGCCAGGGCCGCAAGCCACTCGGTGTGCCCGGGATAGCGACAGCCCGCCAAATGAAGCGCGCGCTTCTCGGCCGGAGCCGTGACCACGGCATCCACCTCCCCTGCGAGAGCCAGTTCTACCGCGGTTTCCACCGCAGCGACAGCGTAACGGCCAGCAAGCTCCGCATCAATACCCGCCAGCGAACTGCCGGAACCGGACGCCGCCACCCCGCGCGGTCCGACCGCAATCTTCCGCACGCCCTCCAGATCGCCCATCAGCACCTCGGGACCGATGACCGTGTACTCCGCGGGCTCCGGGGGATCGGCCAGCACTTTGGCTACGATTTCCGGGCCTATCCCCCGGGGATCTCCCATCGTCACGGCCACGCGGGGCCGGCGCTCATTCATCAAGGCAATCGAATCTCTATGTAGGTCCGCTTGCGCAGATCTTCCAAGTACCGCCTCAGAGCTCCTTCCCTGGCCAGCTGCGCCCGAATTCGCTCCCGCAACTCTTCGAAAGTGTAGGGGCCCTCGGGACGAACCTGCTCCACCTTCACCACAGCGTACCTCAGGTCACCTCCGGGCCGCTCCAGCACTATGGGGCCCACTATGTCGCCCTCTTTCGCTCCGGCCAGCGCTTCGCGGTAACCCGCCGGCAGGCTGTCCCGTATCACGTTGGCCACGAACGACTCTTCGGTGGGATCGTGGTGTAGCCGCGCCAGGGAGTCGAACGACGCTCCGCGCCGGAGCAGAGCCACCAGGGTGTCCGCGGTTTCCTTGGCACGGCGAGCGTTTTCCTCGGTGATCTCCGGAGCGATCAGGATGTGCCGCGCCTGAATCTCGGCCGGCTCCGCCCGCTGTACCTGGATGATATGAAATCCGAACGGAGTGCGAACCGGACTTGACACGTATCCGGGACGCAACCTAAAAGCCACATCTTCGAAAGCGGGGGTCATGGTTCCTCTGCGGAACCACCCCAAGTCTCCTCCGCGCTCGCGGGTCGCCGGATCGTCCGAGAAACGGCGTGCCACTTGGGCAAAATCCGCGCCGCCGCGGATCGCCCGGGCGAGCGAGTCGGCTAGCATGAACGCCCGTAAGACGGCGGAGCTGTCCGGCTGCGGCTGCACCACAATCTGCCGAAATGTGAGCGAGGCGGGACGCGGCGGCTGCTGCTCCACTACTCTCTCGTAAAATGCCCGCATCTCGGCTTGCGTAGGCTGCACTGCCCGCAACTTTCCTTCCTGCTCCAGCTTCCGAACCAAGGCGTCCTGTAACAACTCCCGCCGCCTGCGCTCCGCCACCCAGCGGCGATACTCCTCTACGGTGCCGAATCCGGACCGCCTGAGCTCGCGCTCGAATTCTAGCTGCGAGCGAAACTGCTGCCGGATGCGGCGCATGACCTCCTCCACCGCACGCTGTACGTCCGCGTCCTCTACCACGATCGCGGTGTCCCGCCGCGCCTGCTGCACCAACAGCTCCTCGTCTATCAACCGGTCCAATAGATCGCGCCTGAACCGGGCCAGCTGGACCGAATCCGCGGGCACCCGCATCCCCTGCGCGCGCATGAGGTTGATCTCCTCTTCCAAGCGCGAGAAGGGGATCGCCACATCACCCACAATCGCAACTATCCGGTCCACCAAGGCGAACTCGGATGACTGCGTCTCTTGGGCCAAAGCGGAGGCGGGACTCAAGAGAACCGCGATCGCCGCCAGCCGAAGCATGGCCATCCCGGACACCCTGTACCTCGACTCCCGCATCGCCAAATTTCCTATCTGATGCCGGCACCCGGCGGCACGATGGCCGGCGTGCGACCCGCGGCGCTGTCCAAGGAAGCGCGAAGCTGAGTAGCCCGCTCGTAAGCACGCCGCACGCCCGCCGGAAAGACCCGCCACTTCTGCTCCTCGCGCAACCGGTCAGCCAGGAACCGCGGCACCGGAACCAGCTGGGGCAGGTCGTTGGCAAAGACGTCGAAGTATTGCATCACCTTCTCCTCCACCAAGCGCTTGCGCGCCTCCCGGTCGCCCGAAACGCCTTCCGGGATCGTGTCCAACTTGAGAGCGCTCCGCACTTGGGCGATCTCAGCGGCCAGACCTGCTTTGAGCTCGGCCATCTCTCCGTCCGTCAAACTCGCTCCCGCAGCTTCGGCCTCGGAAACCAAAAGTTCGTTCTGAGCCAGGGAGCGTACCAGACTCACAAGCTGCTGGTCCGAGGCACCGCCGATCTGATCTTCCAGCTGGGGAGGTAACACATCCAGCCACCGCATAAAGTCCCCTACGGTGAACTTGCCGCCTGCGTATTCGGCGAGCACGGTTTTCGACTCTCGAGACAGAAGGGGTTCCCGCACCGCTTCCCTCAGCGCGCTCGGCGCCGAGGAGCGCACCGCCAGTTTTCGGCGCTCCACCAGCTGCGCCAGATAGACGGAGTCCGCGCGCGCTGACAGTCGCCGTTCCACCGCGGCGCGATAGCTAGAGCGGACTTCCTCCAAAGGAGGCCGCGTGAGAACGTGGAATCCGTACGGGGTCTCGGTCACCTGCGATATTTCTCCCGGCTCGAGGGCGAACGCCACGTTCTCGAACGGCTCGACCGTCTCTCCCCGCGCTATGACCCCGATCTCCCCGCCGCGAGCCCGTGCCAGGGAGTCCTCGCTCAGAGCGTTGGCCTGCGCCCAAGAACCTCCGGCCGCAAGCCGCGCCCGCAGAGCCTCCGCCTGCCGGCGCTTCCCCTCCCGGGCCGCGGGAGACAGGGAAGGATCGGCGCGCAACAGGATATGCCGGATGAGGCGGTACTCCCCCGCCCGATACACGCTGTCGAGCTGAGCCGAGTCCAGTACGCCGCGCGCCGCCACCAGATTGGCGTGCAGCCGCTCGATCAGCGCCGACTGCACGTCGGGCCACCGCGCCGCCACCACCCTAACACTGTCCAACATCGAGTCCCCCGCCAGCACTCGATCGGCGAACAGCACATAGTCCACCCAGAGATGCGCCGACCGCTCCACTACGTCGGGACGCAAAGGCAAACTCCGAGCGGTGCTGAAAAGTTGACCCAGCTGTTCCACCGTGAGCTCGTAGCCCGCCGCCCGGGCCACGGTCTCCACGTGCGGCGTGAAGGCATCCCGCACGCCCCCGCACGCCGCGACAAAGATCCCTGCCGATACAGCCTTCAAGAGCCGCCCCATGTGGCATCCTTTCTCCGAACCGTGTGCTCCTCTTCGCCGACCACCTCGGCCAGCGCCCGAACCAAACCGGGACCGATGTCCAGCCCGCCCAGCCGGGTGAGCTTCATGCTGAGGGGTACCACGCGGCGCACCTCGGCAGCGAACTGCACCCGGTCGAGCGCCGCGTTCAGCCGAACCAGCCGCGGGGCGGCGCCCGCCCGAAACACCAGCCGCGCTTCATCGCCCCGAATCGCCACCGACGCAAGACCGGCTTGCGCACCCAGGACCCGAAGCTCGCTTACGATCAAGAGACCCTCAGCCTCAGGTGGCACGGGCCCGAACCGGTCTCTGAGTTCCTCCCTCAGCTGTGCAATCTCGTCACGCCGCACCACCCGCGCCAGCCGGCGATAAAAATCCAGCTTGGCATCCTCGTCGGGTACGTACCAGTCGGGAAGATGGGCGGGACGATCGTAGGAAACGTCCGGAGGCTCCCACGCCGCGGGCTTGCCTTCCTTCAGCGCCTGCACCGCCTCGTTCAACCACCGGAGATAAAGATCGTACCCGACGGAGTGAGCGTGACCGGACTGCTGCGCCCCCAGCAGATTGCCCGCACCCCTAATCTCCAGATCCTTCAGTGCGATCCGGTAGCCCGATCCCAGATCGGTGTGCTGCTCCAGAACCTCGAGACGCCGCTCCGCCTCCGGGTCCACCGTGTCGCCCACCAGGAGATAACAATATGCTCTGCGGTGCCCCCGGCCCACCCTGCCGCGCAACTGGTACAGCTGCGCCAACCCGAATTGATCCGCCTCGTGCACGATCATGGTGTTGGCATTGGGAACATCCAAGCCGGACTCGACGATCATGGTGGACACCAGAATGTCCAAATCTCCCTCGACGAAACGCCGCATCACCTCGTCCAGCTCGCTTTCTTTCATCCGACCGTGCGCTACCGCCAGCGAAGCGCCCGGCGCCAGGCGCTGAACCCTGGCAGCCACCGTGTCTATAGTCTCGATCCGATTGTGAACCACGAAAACCTGACCGCCACGGTCCAGCTCCCGAGCGATCGCCTCCGCCAAGAGCTCGTCGTCCCAGGGCTCCACGAAGGTCAACACCGGCGAGCGATCCCGCGGCGGCGTCTCTATCAGTGTAAGATCCCTGAGACCCGAAAGCGCCATGTGGAGAGTGCGGGGAATCGGAGTGGCTGTAAGGGTCAGCACGTCCACCGAGAGTCGCAGCGCCTTGAGCCGCTCCTTGTGACGCACCCCAAAACGATGCTCCTCGTCGATCACCAGCAACCCCAAATCCCTGAACTCCACGTCCCGGGAGAGGAGCCGATGGGTTCCTATGACGATATCGATGGCTCCGCTCTTGAGCCCCGAAAGAATCCCGCGCACTTCCTTTGAAGACCGGAAACGAGAGAGGACCGCAACGTTCACCGGAAAAGCCGCCAGCCGCTCGCGGAAAGTACGCCCGTGCTGCTCCGCCAAAATCGTAGTGGGGACCAAGACCGCCGCCTGCTTGCCCGCCTGAACCGCCTTGAACGCCGCTCTGATCGCCACCTCGGTCTTGCCGTAACCGACGTCCCCCACGATCAGCCGGTCCATGGGCTTGGGAGATTCCATATCCCGCTTCACGTCCTCGGTGGCCTTTCGCTGGTCCGGAGTGTCTTCGTAAAGGAAAGAGGACTCCAGCTCGTGCTGCCACCGAGTATCGGGCGGGCAGGCAAACCCGACCGCCACCGAACGCCTAGCGTACAGCTCCAACAGCTCGGCGGCCAGCTTCCGCACCGCCCGCTCGGTACGGACCCGTTGCCTCCTCCAGCGGGTACTGCCCAAGCGATCCAGCCGCGGAGGACTGCCGTCACCCTCCGGACCGGTGCGATACGGTTCCAACTGATCGATCCGGTAGAGCGGCACTTGGAGCCGATCCCCGCCCTCGTATTCCAGCACCGCAACCTCGATCGTTCCTCCGCCCGCGGTGATCGTCTCGATCCCCCGATAGATACCGATCCCGTGCTCCAGGTGCACCACGTAGTCTCCGGGACTCAACCCCCCCACACCCCCGGAGACCGCCTCCCGGTACCTCCTCGCGCGCCTCAATCTCCGAGGACGATTGAAGATCTCGTGATCGGTGAGCACTACCAGATCGGGCAACGCAAATCCGCCGTGCAGCGAACCGATCGCCAGCGTGATGTTCGGCGAGAGGCGCTCCGGCTCCCCCGGCGGCGCCAACAACTCCTCCAGCCGCTCCACCTGCCCCTCGTTGTCGCATAAGATCAGCACCGGCAGGCGACCAGCCAGAGCCGCCACCCGAGACAGATCCCTCCCTATCGCATCCGGAGGCGATACCGGAAAGTGCAACTCGCCTCCGGCGTCGCTCACGGCGACACGGGGAAACCGATCCAACAATTCCACCCAGCGTTGCGGCTCCATGAACAGCACCTCTCGTCCCGGCACATCCTCCCCGCGCCGTCGCGCCACCGCCAAATGATGCTCCGCCTCGGACCACAACCTCTCCACCTCCTGATACCTCACCTCGCGATCCAGCACCAAAAGCGCGTCCAGCGGCAGGATCTCCAAAATGCTCTGCCGATCTCCCGCTGACCCTTCGTCCCCTTGCTCCGCCAGCGCCGGACTGATGCGAGGCAGTAGACTGACCGCATCGATCTCCTGCAGGGAACGCTGAGTGTCGAGATCGAAATGACGAATGGAAACCACTTCGTCGCCCCACCATTCTATCCTGGTCGGAGCCGCCATCCCGAAGCCGTAAACATCGACTATCCCGCCGCGCACGGCGTATTGGGTTACGTCCAACACCGAAGGCCTCCGCTCGTAACCCATCGCCTGCAGGCGTTCAACCACGCGGGAAAGACGCTCCCGATCCCCCTTGCGCAGCTCCAGGCGAAGCTCCCTCACCGCCCGGGGAATACGGGTACGCTCTACCGTCGCCCTAACCGTGGTGACCAGGACTCTTATCTTGCCCTCCAGAAGCTTCCCCACCGTCTCCATCCGTTCGCCCGCAATCTCCAGGTGGGGCTCCTCCTCCCCCAGCGCCTCCCTCTGGGGATAGAGCGCCGCCCGATCGCCCAACAACACCGACAGATCCGCCAGCCACCGCTCCGCCTCCGAGGGACCCGGGGCGATCACCACAAGCAGACGTTGAGGAAAATCCTCCGCCAGCGCCGCGGTCAGGACCGCAGCCGAAGATCCCGGAAGCCCCGAGATCGCACGTAACTCGGCACGGGCCGGCAGAGCGCCCGAAAGCTCGCGATAGGCGGCCAGAGACCTGAACCGATCCAACAACCCTGCCAGCATCGCTTTTACTCCTTGCCCGCCGTCTGGCGGGTGCCCAAACTGGCCACGATCAGCTCCACCGCCGCCAGAGCCAACGCCAAGAGCAAGAACGGCAGGGTAAGATCCGCCCGCGCCGCACCGCCGAAAAGCTCCCGGCTCAATGCACGATCCCCTACCAAGCGGGCCCGGGTACCCAGGGTACCTCTTACAACCCTGGCATCTACCGGATCTAGCCTGGACTCGCGCGAATCGTGGTTCACCTGCAAGGCACCCGCCGTGTCTCCCGCGGCACCGACGAAGAAATACACCCCCGGTTCCACAGGGGCCGTTATCGCACCTTCCGCATCACCCTCCACCGCACCATTGGGGCCTACGGCGCGCACCGCTCCGGGCGGCAGCCTCACCGCCTCCCCCGGACTGGCGTTCACCACCCGCACCTCCCCCGCAGCCAAGCGGTTAACCAGCACGTCCAGGAACGGCACGAACCACGCACTGACCGGTAGATCGGTCCAATCCTCTTCCAACCGGCTCCCTATCAGGATCACGCCGCCTTCGCGCACCATCCAAGGCTCTCCGCCCGCACGAGCCAGCACCGCTTCCCCACCGGACAACCGGTGGCGCTTCTTCACCGTTATCCAACCGCCCGCCGCTTCCGACTGGACCCCCGCCAAACCCTCTCCCTCGGCACGCCACTCCCCCTCTATGCGCTCCCCTACCCGCAGGGTCAGCCCCCGCGCAGCCAACTGGCGGTTCAGGTTCCCCACCAGTGCTCCGTCGCTCGGAGGGAAGACCACGGTCCGGGTGCCCGCCACCCGGTCGGAGACGATCACGCCGCCACCCAATCGCACGCGCCCGCCTTCCCCCAGCACCTCCAGCGCCTCCGCCACGTATCTCCCCGCTCCCGACTCCACCGTTACCTCCGCAGGCTCGGCCACCCTAACGGCCAAATACCAATCGTCGTCCAAGCGCAACTCGTCGGGATCCGTCCGAACCACACCCGCCTGCCAGCCGCGCCGCGTCGGGGTCACGCTCATTACCAGACGATCTCCCGCGCGGGCCACCGATCGAGCTATCTCGCGACCGTTCATCTCCAGCCGTACCGCCGCAGGGATCTCGCTGTTGCCTCCGAGCGCTACCACCACCTCCCCGTGCGACGTCCACACTGACGGCTCCGACCGCGCGGAATCGACACTCCGGTTCACCGCACGCACCGCCGGCCGCCACAGCAACACCCGCGCGCCCGCAGTGTCACCCGCGGACCACGCGGTCCGCTGCAGATCGCTCAACACGACTATTTCCCGCTCCGCCAAGGGGGCGGCGCTAACTACCCGATCCAGAAGCCGCACCGCCTGGCCCAAGTCCAAGCGCCGCGGCAGCGGATCCAAAGCCCGCACCAGCTCCAGCGCTTCCAACCGGCCGGTCCGGCGCACCACGCCGTCGGCGGTCACCACCCAAAGCTGGTCTTGCTCGGCCAGCTTCCCGATCACCTCCAGCGCCTTCTCCACGATCCGGTCCAGCACCCGCCGCCCTTCCACGATCGCCGCGGAAGAAAGGGAGTTGTCCACCACCAGGCCGAGCGCCGTGGGAGGGTGAGCGGAACCGAGCCCGACATCGGCTACCGGACGCGCCGCCGCGAGCACCACGCAAACGATCAGCGCGGTCCGAAGTATCAGCAAAAGCAGATGCCGCAGCTTCAAGCGCCGGCTCTGCTCCCGCTCGGTATCCTCCAGATAACGCACCGCCGGGAACCAAACGGTGGGTGGAACTCTCTTGGCCAGAAAGTGGAGAATGGCCGGAATCGCGGCCGCTGCAAGACCCAGCAGAGCCAACGGCTGGAGAAAAGCTATCATCGCCTACCCGCGCTCAGACCCGGGCGTGCCGAGAGGTAGCTTTCCTGAGCACGTACCCGAAGGGAGTGTCGGTGGTGACGTGGTGGTAGGCGATCCCGCCGCTCCGGCACGCGGCTCGCCAGTTCTGAATCGCTCGCTGCACCCGCTCCGAATATGCGGCCCTCAGCTCCCGGGGCCGCGCTACCACCGCCGCGCCGCTTTCGGGATCTTCGAACCGGGCCTCGGGCTGGCCCTCGAGGGTTAGCTCCACCGGATCCATCACGTGAAACACCGCCACCTCGTGGCCTCTATGTCTGAGATATTGCAGCGCCAGCAGCGCCAAATGCTGATCGAACAACAAGTCCGATATGAAGATCACCAGGCCGCGGCGTCTCAATAGGTCGGTGACCCGCCTCAGCGCCGGAGCAGCCGCGGTACCTCCCCCTGGCCGTATCGCATCCAAAGCGGCAGCCAAGGTCCACCAGTGACGGGTCCGCGATCGGGCGGGAACCACCGAGCGTACCTCTTCGTCGAACCCGATCAAGCCGGTAGCATCCCTCTGGCGCAGCAGTATCAAGCCCAAGGCCGCGGCCAGCCTTTTGGCATACTCCAGCTTGGTCAGCCTTCGCTCCGCTCCGCTCCAGTCCATCGATCGACTGGCGTCCAGCACGATCATCGCCCGCAAATTGGTCTCTTCCTCGTACTGTTTGACGAACAGGCGGTCAGAACGAGCCAGCACCCGCCAATCGATATACCGAAGCTCATCCCCCGGTTGATAGGAACGATGCTCGGCGAACTCCACCGAGAAACCCCGGTACGGCGAGCGATGCAAGCCGGCGAGAAACCCTTCCACTACACCCCAGGCTACCAGCTCCAAGCCTCCGAGCTGGGCCACCTCGTAGGGATCGAAAAGGTCGGGCCGCGCCAGGTTAGACGTCACGCATTCAAGTTACCACCGAAGCGCCGCCGACTGAATCGCCACCGCCCGGGAACACCCCCGTCACCCGAGTAGGACGGCACACCCTTTACGCTCCTCGGAGCAACCGCCTAACTTCACCGCCCACAACACCATAGACCCCAGATTTCGCTGGCACGCTCCGTGCATCTTCCCAGATCCGGAACGGTGATCGGTACTGCCTTCTTACTCCTCGGTGCCCTGGCGGTTCAAGACCGCCCGCCTGCGGTGTCCATCCGCGTAGATCCCCCTGCCCAGTCATCCTGGGCTCGCGGCACCCCGGTCAAAGTGTACCTGAGAACCGATCGTGCAGCCTACGTCACCGTGTTCAGAGCGGACACGGAGGGACGCCTGAGCATTCTCTACCCCGAACATCCGTGGGAAAACAACTATCTTAACGGGGGGAGAACCTACGAGATTACCGCCGGGGGCACTTCGCACGCCTTCTCGGCGGAATTCGAACCGGGCCTAGGGTATCTTTTCGCCGTGGCCTCGGAGGAACCTTTCGATTACCGCAAGGTGGTGCGCGGCGAGCGGTGGGATCGCGCATCTTTTTTCCCCGAGGGACGTATAACCGGCGATCCGTACGCTTCCTTCACGGACCTCGCAGAGCAAATCTTGACCAATCGCGCAGCGGCCTACGGTTCCGCGCTCGTAGCCTACCGCGTGGAAGGCCAGTACGATTATCCGCGCTTTGTCTGTTACGACTGCCATGCACCCAACACGCACCCCGTTTGGGATCCCTACCAGCGCACCTGTCCTAGGTTTGCACTGGTGCGCTATAGCGACCCGAAGGCGGGATATCGCTACGGCTTTCGAGATCGCCGCGCCCCCGCCGAACGATCCCCCGGCGACTGGATATCGGGCGTACCGGACCTTCGAAGGTTGATCCCTTGGCTTTCGAGGCCGCAAGAGCTACCCCGGGAACCGGAGCGCGCCGCCGCGCCGGAGCCGTGGCTGTCGCCGATATTGAGGAACCTGACACCGCGGCTGGAACGGCGCTCGCCGGTGGTAGCGCCCCAGCCGGCGGATTCCCCTCCTCTCCAAAACCAAAGGCGGCGGCGCCCGCCTCAATAATCCGGGAGTTATCTTTCGGCTCTCCGATAACCAGGGCTTAGAACCGCTTGGAAAAGGATCACAGCATGCGCTGGTCGAGTGTGTCGGCTCTAGTTGCAGCAATCTTTTCTGCTCCCGCTCTGGCGGCTTGCCAGAATCGCGCCCCTGTCTCCGCTGCGGTCTCCAGCATCACCGAGGCGGACGTGGCCCGGCGCGTGGCGATACTGGCCCACGACTCGATGCGCGGCCGCAGCACGCTCCGGCCCGAGATCGAGACCGTAGCGAGCTACATTGCCTCCGAGTTCCGGCGTTTGGGACTGAAGCCGGGGGGCGACGGCGGCGACTTCATCCAGAGATACTCGGTCGAGCGAGTGAGGTTGGACCCCGTTGCATCCTCCATCTCTGTCGCCGGATCCACGACCTGGCGCTTCGGAACCGATGTGCTGTACCCGCCTTTTCTGCCAGTAGCGGACATGGATCGTTCGGCACGGCTCGCCATAATCAGCGGGATCCCGGACACCGCAGCTCCGCCAGAGGTAAAAGACCGCGCTCTCCTGGTGGTCCTCCCTGCGGGGATCGACAACGCCTTGGCCGACATCGACCGCATCCTGTTTTCCTGGTCGCGAGCGGGAGCGGTTGCGGTAATGATACCCGTGTCGCTTGCCGACTCCAGCTGGCGGCGAATGGCGGAACGCCAGGATCAGTTCAGGACGCAACGTTCCTGGGACGGGGGCGAGATTCCGCTTCTGTGGGTAAGAGAACAGGCTGCGGCCAAGCTGCTGGCGGCACAGGGGATCGACTTGGCATCCTTAGCCCGTGCCCGGCACAAGGCGCAGGCAGTCGCAACCCCGCTGGACGTATCGATTAAAATTCGCCGCCAAGTAGCTTCTTCCCTTTCGCCTCCCAACGTGGTAGGGATCCTGGAGGGAAGCGACCCGCAGCTCAAGAACGAGTATATGGTCTTCAGCGCCCACATGGACCATGTGGGAGTGGGCCGTCCCGATGCAACGGGGGACACCATTTACAACGGAGCGGACGACAACGCCTCGGGCACTACCGCAATCCTGGAACTTGCCGAAGCCTTCTCGCTCCTTGCGCCCCGGCCCAAGCGGTCTCTGATCTTCCTTACCGTGAGCGGCGAAGAGATGGGCCTATGGGGGAGCGACTATTTCACCTCCAATCCGCCCGTGCCCTTGTCCCAGCTGGTTGCAGACCTGAACGCCGACATGATCGGCCGCAACTGGAAAGACACCATCGTAGTGATCGGCAAGGAGCACTCGGACTTGGGACAAACCCTAGCGCGAGTGAGCGCCCGGCATCCCGAACTGCGCATGGCGCCGATCGACGACTTGTGGCCCGAAGAGCGCTTCTTCTTCAGATCGGATCACTTCAACTTTGCCCGGCGAGGGGTACCTGCGCTCTTTTTCTTCAACGGCGTGCACGGAGACTATCATCGGCCGGGAGACGAAGCGCACAAGATCGACGCGGAAAAGGCGTCTCGGGTCATAAAACTGATTTTTTACCTGGGTCTCGAAATCGCCAACGCCCCCAGCCGCCCGCGCTGGAATCCCGAAAGCTACCGGGTGATCGTCCAGAGAGCGGAAAGGTGAAGATCGCCGGCGGTCAGCGCCGGAGCTGCACCTCCCGCTTCGCCGTCCCGCCCTTCTCCGAGACGACGGTGATCACGGCCGCCGGGCGCTGCCCCGTAGCCCGAACCACGTATTCCACCCTGGCGCGCGACTCCGCCTCCCTTTCGTTCCCGGAAGCGTCCCGCGTTCCCCGAAGATGCCCCAAGTCCGTCCTCCGGGATCCGCTTACCAGCTCCGCGTCTCTCAGCTCGATTATAGCGCGCACCGGAGGAGCCAAGCGGGCGTCCAAGGCGCGCTGGGTGATATTGGTGGATAGATAACCTTCGTTTTCCACCGTAACCCGCACCCGGCTCAACCCCCCTCCGAGAGGAACCACCTCCACTTCCTTGATCACCACCCGAGGACTCACTTCGGCCAGCCACAACATCCAGGGCACGTACTTCTCGATCTCGCCCTTGAGCAGGTGGGGAGGCGGATTCTGCCGGGTATAGCGCGTCTTCCATCCTCCGATCTCCACCCTGCCTAGCTGCGGGTGATCGAAGGGCGACCAGTTGGCAAACCCTTCGCCCCGGAGTTCCTCGTCGTTCCAGCGGAGCTGTTCCTGCTCGCTCACCCGGCCGTCACCGTCGTAATCCCGGCCGAAACCGCCCCAGAACTCCGGTACGAAACCGATCACCCCGTAATCCCAGTAAGCCCAACTGATCAGGGTGCCGTGCCGGTGCACCCGCGGATTGCTGTAGCTCGGAACCACCGGCTGTCCCGTGGTAGCGCGATATTTCTCCGCCAACTCCAAGATCAGATTCTGATCGAAGAGGTTGAACGCCTCCCACGGACCGGTAGAGGGGAGGCGATAGAGAAACCCTCCCGAAGTGTGGCCGTGAAAAACCCCGGTGATGTTCCGGTGAGCGTGCAGGAACTCGATCGTGGCGCGGGTTTCGGGTTCCGACAGCGGGTAAGGGCCGGCACCCTCCTGCTCGAACTCCAGCCCCCATTCCCTGGGAAAGTTGCGGTTCATGTCGATCCCGCCGATCCCGTCCTCGTTGAACCGGCCGTCGCCGTCGTTATCGATCCCCTCGGTATAGAGGTCGTAAAAAACGCCCTCCGTCTCTCCGTCTCCCCGGCGAACCATGATCCTGGGATCGGCGGAGCTCACTTTCCATAAGCCCGCCGGGTTGGGCACCCTCATCTGGGTCACCGCACCGTCACCGTTCAGGTCTTCGGCAGGATCCTCGTCCAGGAGCCCGTCAAAATCCTCGTCGTAGGGCCGCGGCGTGCTGCGCAGCTGTACCGCAGGATCCAACGCGAGATCGGCTCCGTCGGGGTTGAACTTGGGACGAACGTATACGGCCCGGGTATCCAGAAGCCGAGTCACCCGGCGATCCTTGCCGTAGTTGCTGAGCAGGTACCACGCAAAATGAAGGGCAACCTCCGCCCCGGTCAGCTCCCCCGCGTGGATGTTACCGTCGTAGTAATAACCCGGTTTCTCCGAAGCCGGACCGGTGGCTTCGCTGGTGATCTCCAAGACCAAGAGCGGCGTGCCTTTCAGCGTCTCCCCGATCGAGTAAAGTTCGGTCAGCTGGGGATAAAGCCGCGCCCAGCCCCGGAGCAGGGCGTAAGCCTCCGCAGTGCTGTGGTATTTGGACCAGTTGGGATTGCGGGGATCGTCGCCCTGAGCCGCCCGAAGCGGGCGGCATACGCCAGGCCCCAGGGCTAGGCAAAGGACTGACAGCAAAACTGACGGGTATCGCGGGCTAGTGAACATATCCCCTCACCGGCGTTGGAGTCGTCGGTCATAAAGATGCGCTCCCGCAGGAACTCCGCAAACGTCTATATTCCTGCTCATGTCGCAGCGGCGAATACGGAACTTCTGCATCATCGCGCACATCGATCACGGCAAGTCCACCCTGGCGGACCGCCTGATCGAGGCCACCGGCACTTTGGACAAACGACAGATGCGCGAGCAGGTGCTCGACACCCTAGAACTGGAAAGAGAGCGCGGAATAACTATAAAGCTCAACGCCGTGCGGATGCAGTACCGGGCCCGGGACGGAGAGGTTTATCAGTTCAATCTCATAGACACGCCGGGCCATGTGGATTTCACCTACGAGGTATCGCGCTCCTTGGCAGCCTGCGAGGGGGCGATTCTGGTGGTGGACGCGAGCCAGGGGGTGGAAGCGCAGACTATTTCCAACCTCACCCTCGCCTTGGAGGCGGGCCTAGAGATCATACCGGTGCTCAACAAGATCGACCTCCCAGCGGCAGAGCCTGAAAAGCGTGCCAGGGAGCTGGCCGATCTTTTGGGAGTAGAACCCGGCGAGATTTTGCTGGTGTCCGCCAAAGAGGGTCGCGGCGTACCGGAACTCCTGGAAGCGATCGTGCAAAAGATCCCACCCCCCAAGGGCGATCCCGAAGCGCCGCTCAGGGCGCTGATCTTCGACTCCTATTACGACCGCTACCGCGGCGCGATCCCCACGATCCGCGTGGTGGACGGCCGTATAGCTCCCGGGATGGAGATCTCCTTCGGATCCCATCCCGAGGACCGCTACGAGGTTGCGGAAGTGGGCTACCTGAGGCTGGGCCATCATCCCACCGGCTCGCTGGAAGCGGGCGAGGTCGGATACCTGGTGGCTAACATCCGGGGGGTAAGCGAGACCCGGGTAGGCGACACCGTTCTGGACGCCAACAACCCCGCCAAGACCATGCTGCCCGGATACCGGGAGGTGAAATCCATGGTCTTCGCGGGTCTCTACCCTACCGACGCCAATCAGTACGAGGAGCTGCGCGACGCACTGGCCAAGCTTCAACTCAACGACGCCGCGCTGCGCTACGAGCCGGAAACCTCCGCGGCTTTGGGTTTCGGTTTCCGCTGCGGATTCCTGGGCCTGCTGCACATGGAGATCGTGCGGGAGCGCCTGGAGCGGGAATTCGAATTGGACCTCATCACCACCGTCCCGAACGTCGAATATCACGTCTATCTGACCAACGGCACCATGGTCACCGTGGAGAACCCCAGCAAAATGCCCCACGGCTCCACGGTGGAAAGAATCGAGGAGCCGTACGTCCGGGCGCACATCACGGCGCCCGCGGAGCATATCGGTCCGATCATGCAGTTGGGCCAGGAGCGCCGGGGGATCTACATCGGCATGCAGTACCTGGACCCCTCCCGGGTCCAGTTCACCTGGGAGTTTCCCCTGGCGGAAATCATTCTGGATTTCTACGACCGCTTGAAGACCGTCACCCGAGGCTACGCCAGCCTGGACTACGAATTTGCGGGTTACCGGCCCAGCGACGTGGTGAAGCTGGACATGCTGATCAACGGAGATCCGGTGGACGCTTTCAGCATCATTATCCACCGGGACAAGGCCTACGACTGGGGGAAAAAGCTCGCCGGCAAGCTCAAAGAGCTGATCCCCAGGCAACTGTTCGAAGTGGTGATCCAGGCCGCCATCGGCTCCAAGGTCATTGCCCGGGAAACTATCAAGCCGTTGCGCAAGAACGTGACCGCCAAGTGCTACGGGGGCGACGTGACGCGCAAGCGCAAACTCCTGGAAAAACAAAAGGAAGGCAAGAAACGAATGAAGCAGCTTGGCACGGTGGAAATTCCCCAGGAAGCTTTCCTCGCGGTGCTGAAGGTAGAGTGAGCCGCGCCCTGGTGATTCAGACCGCCTGGCTGGGCGACGTGATCCTCACCTCGCCCCTTTTGCAAAAAGCGGCGGCAGTCCATGACCGCGTGGATGTGGTAACCACCCCGGCGGCAAAACCGCTGGTGGAAACCCATCCGGCCGTGGATCGAGTCTTCACCTTTGACAAGCGCGGCACCCAGAAGGGAGCACGCGGCCTGATCCGCGCCGCTCGCCAGCTGCGCCTAAACGGTTATGACACGGCCTATCTGCCGCATCGGTCCGTTCGCTCGGCCCTGCTGGCGTGGCTAGCCCGGATCCCGGAACGAATTGGTTTTGGCGACACCGCGGCCCGCTGGCTCTATACCGAGACCAAGCAGCGGGAGGGAGCTTCCGAAATCGAAAGACTCGTTCGCCTGGTCCCGGGACCGGACACGCCGCCCTTGAGGATCTGGCTGGCGGAGGCTGACCGGCTTGCCGCGACCAGGGAGCTCGAAGCGGCGGGGATAGAAGACCCCTTCGTAGTCATCGCCCCCGGATCCGCCCGAGCAACCAAACGATGGCCTTACTTCAGGGAGCTGGCAATGACCCTGGCATCCCGGATCGCCGTGGTAGCGGTGGGAGAAACGAGCGACCGCCTCTTCCACCGAACACAGCCTCGGACGACTTTTCCCCTTGCCGACCTATGCGGCCGTCTCACCATCAGGGAATCCGCGGCGGTAATCGAACGCGCCGCCGTAGCGGTGGTTAACGACTCCGCGCCGATGCATCTGGCGGCAGCTTTGGGTACTCCGGTAGTCGCCGTCTTCGGCCCCACTCACCCGTGCCTCGGATTCGCGCCGCAGGGCGAGGAGCATCGGTTCGTCCAGCTGGACCTTCCCTGCCGGCCCTGCTCCCTTCATGGAGGAGACCGGTGTCCCTTGGGCCACCACCGCTGCATGCGCGATCTTTCAGTAGAGGATGTACTTTCAGCGGTAGAAGCGGCGCTGGAGATCGCCCTTCAAGAGGAACGCACACCATGAAAGCGATCATAGGCGTGGACCTAGGGGGGACCAACATAGTGGTCGGTGCCGTGGCCGAGGACGGGAACGGCCTATACGGGCTTTCCACCCAAAGAACGCCGGCCGCCGGAGGGCCGGATGCAGTGGTGGAGCTGATGGTCAAAATGACCCGCGAGTGCATGGAAGAAACCCGCAAGATGCTGGGCCCCGATATCGAGTTCATCGGCGTGGGGATCGGAGCCCCGGGCCCCCTGGATCGCAATAGAGGAATCGTGCTGATCGCTCCCAACTTGGGATGGCGCGACATGCCTCTGAGGGACCGGATCAGCGAGGCGGTGGGACTTCCGGCCTCGTTGGACAACGACGCCAACTGCGCCATCCTGGGAGAATGGTGGCGCGGCGCGGCTCAGGGAGCCAAGGTTGTGGTAGGGCTCACCATCGGCACCGGTGTGGGCGGGGGAATCGTGATTGACGGCAAGCTGTTTCACGGCGCTTCGGATATAGCGGGGGAAATTGGGCACACCACGGTGGATCTGAACGGGCGTCGCTGCAAGTGCGGCAACTACGGGTGCGTGGAGGCTTATGCGTCGGGAGCCGCCATCGCCGCCCGGGCGGTGGAAGGGCTGGAGGCGGGGGCGTCGTCCAAACTGCCGGAGTACGTGAACGGCGATCTTTCGGCGATAGATGCGCAGCTGGTCTATCGCGCCGCCCGCGACGGGGACGAGTTTGCCCGAGAAGTGGTCCGGGACACCGCGCGCTTCTTGGGAGCCACGGTCGCCAACATGGTCAACACCCTCAATCCCGACGTGGTGGTCGTCTGCGGCGGCGTGACGCTCGCCGGAGATCAGCTGTTCGTACCTCTCCGTGAAGAGGTGAGGCGGCGAGCCTTCAAACCGGCGGTGGCGGCTTGCCGGATAGTAGCGGGAGCTCTTACCGGCACGGCGGGCGTGTACGGCGCGGCGGCCACCTTCAAAGCCTGGTACTGCGACGGCAAAGAGTGAAGCAACTCGGCGTTATCGGCACCATGGTCTGGGACACGATCTACGGGCGAGAAGGCCCAACCTCGCCCGTGGAGGAGTGGGGCGGAATCGCTTACGCCCTGGCGGCGCTGGAAGCCACTCTGCCCCAAGGCTGGGAGATGGTACCGCTCATCAAGGTGGGCCGTGACTTGGCCGACGAGGCCAACCGGTTCCTCTGCCAGCTCGAGAAGCGTGCCAAGGTCAACCGATTCGTGGAAGTCCCCCAGCCCAACAACCGCGTCACCCTGAGGTACTACTCCTCCGAACGCCGGACCGAGTGCTTGAGCGGCGGAGTCCCCGGTTGGACTTGGGACGAGTTGGGACCGATGGTGCGCGACCTGGACGCCCTGTACGTCAACTTCATTTCCGGCTTCGAGCTCGACTTGGCCACCGCTCGCGCGTTGCGGCGCGGTTTCGCCGGACCGATCTACGCCGATCTCCACAGTCTCTTTCTGGGCGTCGGAGAAGGAGGATTGCGCGTTCCCCGCAGCCTGCCCAACGCCACCGACTGGCTGTCGTGTTTCGATGCGGTGCAAGTGAACGAGGACGAGCTGGCGCGCCTCGGAGATGATCCGATGGGAGTGGCGGCCCGCGCCATGGAGGCCGGGGTCGGCTTGCTGGTGGTCACCCTTGGCGCCAAAGGAGCGGCGTACTTCACCACCCCTTCGTTCAACTTCGAGCGGCGGATTCTGCGCCCCGGTGAACCGATCGTGAGCGCCCGCGTTCCGGCCCCGGTAGTGGCCCAGCCGGCGGATCCCACCGGGTGCGGAGACGTTTTCGGCGCATCACTCGTCTCCCATCTGCTGGCCGGCTTCCCCGTGGAGGAGGCCGTCGCCAGAGCCAACTTCTACGCCGCCCGCAACGTCTCGGCCAGGGGGGCGACTCACCTCCAACATTACTTGAAAGGGGCGATAGTTCCGGCATGACCCGGGTAATCCCCGTGCCCCAACAGTTCGACGATCGAACCTTTGATCAGTTCGCCCGGGCTTACTCCGCTCCGTCCCCGGAAGAGAAGGTCCTGTTCGACGCCCATGCCACCCAATGGGCCTCGCCCTACGGCTTGCTCGGCCTTTTGGTAGCGGGTCAAGCCTGGCTCGATCGGCACAAAGTTCACCCGCTGCTGACTCTCCCGGAGGACCGGGACGTAGCCCACTACTGGGCGCGGGCGGGCTTTTTCCGCTACGCCCAGGAGTTCTTCGAGCTTCACGGGAAGGTTCCCAAGGTGGTGGCCTCGGGTACCTCCGATGTGCTGCTGGAAGTCACTCCGGTCAGGGAAGCGGACGACGTGCACGCGGTGGTGGACCGGATCCAGGACCGCGCCCAGACAATCGTCTCCCACGAATTGGGCCTGGAAGCCCAGGCCACCATGGGGTTCGCTATGGCGCTTTCCGAGGCATGTCAGAATATTGTTGAGCATGCCGGCACGGGCGGCTGGGTCGCGGTTCAGACCTATACTTGGCGCCGCACTCTGGGACGCAGGGTGGCGGTGATCGCCGTGGCCGACGCCGGTGTCGGCTTTCGCCGCTCGCTGGAGGCCACTCAGGCCAAACGGTTCGGGGATCGCTGGAGCGACGCTACGGCACTGGAGGCCGCGTTGATTCAGGGAGTGAGTCGATTCCGCGATCCCGGCCGCGGTCAGGGACTGGCCGGGATCCGGCGCTACGTGAGCCGATGGTCCGGCAAACTGAGTGTGCGAAGCGGAACCGCCCGCATTGCCATCGTACCCCCGTGGGACGACGACGTACCCTTGGCGGACGGCCTGCCGGATTTCCCCGGCAGCCAGGTGCTGTTGATCATTCCTGCGGCCCAACCCGCCAAATGACGCTGCCGATCGATCTCAAAGAGATCCTGCGGCAAACCGTAGCGGATGGCTACGGCGATCTGGTAACCCGCCGCACGGGACAGGCGGTCCGCAGCGGAATCGAGCGGATCCTCTCCCGCCTGGACGGAGAAACCGTCCTGATCGACTTCGGATCGGTCCGCTGCCTGGATCTCTCCTGCGCCGACGAAATCGTAGGCCGGCTTCTGAGGGAGCGAGCCCAGGAACGCTCCTTCGTCCTGCTGAATGTGGACGACGGGCACCGGGAGGCAATAGAGTTCGTCTTGGAGCGCAACAACCTCGCCGCTTTGGCCAAAACCAAATCCGGCGAGCTTCAGATCCTGGGCACTCTATCCGAGCCCGCCCGCCGGGCCTTCGCCGCACTGGTACGACTGGGCGAGGCTACCGCCGAAGAGCTGGCCCAGGAGACCAGCCTCCCGCCGGAGTCCGCCGGCGAGCTCTTGGAGGAACTCTGCCGGCTCAGATTGGTGCTGCGGGCGGCTGGGCGCTACCGGGCACCGGTACGGTGAGCGGGATGATACGCTTTACCAACGTCTTCAAAGCCTATTCCCGCAACGTCCTCGCCCTGAGGGATGTCTCCTTTCACATAGCTAAGGGCGAGTTCGTGTTCCTTACCGGACACTCGGGAGCCGGTAAATCCACCGCACTGAAGCTGATCTACGCCGAAGAGTTTCCCACCTCCGGCGAGGTACGAGTATCGGGCTATGTGACCTCTCAGCTCAAGCGTTCCGAGATCCCCCGCCTGCGCCGGCGCTTGGGGATCGTGTTCCAGGACTTCCGGCTGCTGGAGGATAGAACCGCGGAGGAAAACGTGGCCTTCGCCCTGGAGGTGACGGGTGCGCGCCGTTCCACCATCGGTCCCAAGGTCATGCGGGTGCTGGCACAGGTGGGTCTGGCGGCCAAGGCCTTGGCATATCCCAGGGAGCTTTCCGGAGGGGAGCAGCAGCGCGTGGCGATCGCCCGGGCGCTGGTCAACGATCCGCTGGTGCTGCTGGCCGACGAGCCCACCGGGAACCTAGACGAGCGCGCCGCCCGAGGCGTCTTCCAGCTGCTGCGGGACATAAACGCTAGCGGCACCGCGGTGATAATGGCTACTCACAACTTGGAGCTGGTGCGCCAAACCCCTTACCGGGTCATCGAACTACAAGAAGGAGCCGTGGTGTACGACTCCGCAGTGGACGAACCCGGAAAAGGAGCTGTGTTGCCGTGACTCTCACCGTGCGAGAAGCTCTGCTGGCTTTCCGGCGGGCGCCGCTGCTTTCGGCGCTGTCGATAACCACCATAGCCTTCGCGCTGTTCGTGGTGGGGCTCTTCGGGCTGGTCGCGTTGAATCTCAGAAGGGCCCTCATGGGAGTGGAAGAACGGGTCGAGATCGTGGTTTATTTGATGCGCGGCACGCCGGTGGAGGTGGCCACGATGGCGATCTCGGACATTCAGGCCTTCCCCGAAGTGGCCGAGGTCAGATATGTAACCGAAGACGAAGCGCTGGAGCGGGCGCGGCGGGAGCTGGTGGAATTTCAGGGTCTCTTGGGAGACCTCCAAGTCAATCCGCTGCCCGCCTCGCTGGAGATCAGCCTAAAACCCGGCTTTCGCGACACCGAGCACGTGCGCCAAGTGGCCGAAAGACTCCAGGGGTTCCGGTTTGCGGAAGACATCCGATACGGGCGCGACTGGCTGGAGAAGCTCGACCGGCTGCGGGACATAGCGGGAATCGTGGGGCTCGCCATCGGCGCCGCCTTTGCCGTCGCGTCCATAATCATCATAGGAACCACCATCCGCATGGGAGTGCTGCACCGCAGTCGCGAAATCGCAATAATGCGCCTGGTGGGCGCTACCGACGGTTTTATCCGCCGCCCGTTTCTCCTCGAGGGCGCGCTCAAGGGCGCCGCCGGCGGCGCTCTGGCCGTGGCTCTGAACTACGCCGCGTATGTGACCGTGGACCGGCTGGTGTTCGACTCGGTGTTTTACGAACCTCCCCAGGCTCTGCTCATCGTGCTCTTCGGAACCGCATTGGGTTTCGCCGCCAGCGCGGTCAGCGTGCGCCGCCATCTCAAGCGCATATGAAACGGTCTCTCCTGGCGCTGGGGTTTGCTGCCGCTTTGGCTTTCTGGCCAGCTCCTGCGGCCGGCCAGGAAAACGTGGAGCGGCAGATCCGGGCGAACCAGGAGCGGCTCGAGGCCATTCGGCGCGCCCGCAGAGAACTGGAAGCGGAACTCGAGCGCATCCGGGGGAGAGCGCACAGTCTCGCCAACGAGCTGGCCAACATCGAGCGCCAAAAGGCCGCCACCGGACGCCTGATCAACGAGCTGGACCGGCAGATCGGATCGCTCAGCGCTTCTCTCGATACGGTGACCATAGATCTCACTTTGACGGAAGATGCTCTGGCGGAGAAGCGGGCCGTGCTCGAGCGGCGGCTCAGCGACATCTACAAGCGCGGCCCGCTGTGGACTTTCCAAGTTCTTTTCGCTGCCGAGAGTTTCGGCGATCTGTTGAGCCGCTACAAATACCTATATCTGGTGAGCCGGCAGGATCGGGCGCTGGTGGACGAAGTGTCCGAACTCCGAGACCGCATCGCCTCGCAGCGGAGCCAGCTCCTGGCCATCCGCCGCGAGCTGGCAGCCCGGCGGGAAGAGCGCAGCAGAGAGTTGGAGCGCTACCTGGCACTGGAGCGGCAGCGAGAGCGGAGCTTGAGGCTCACCCGCGCCTCGGAGCGGGAGGCGGCGGCGAGGTTGGATTCCCTGAGCCGCGACGAGCGCCGCCTCAACGACGCCATCGCCGCCCTGGAACGCGCCCGGCGGGCGGCAGCCGCGCGAACTCCGCCCAACCCGGCCGCGGCCGGTATCACCCACGAGGACCTCGGGCGCCTGGACTGGCCGGTAGAGGGCGAACTCATCTACCGCTTCGGGCCGTACCGCCTGCCCAACAACACCGTAGTGCGGCAGAACGGGATCGGCATCAGGGTACCGGAAGGAACACCCGTGAAGGCGGTGGCGGCGGGAGTCGTCCGGATGGCGGAGCCCTTCGGCACCTACGGCCCGACCGTCACCATAGACCACGGCGGCGGCTTCTACACCCTCTATCTCTACCTCTCGTCCATCGACGTGACCGTGGGACAGCAAGTCTCCAAGGGTCAGGTGATCGGGCGCTCCGGAGGAGCCGCCTCGGACCACGGCCCCCATCTGGAGTTCCAGATCCGAGGAGAGGGAGCTATCGCGCTGGATCCTCTCAATTGGCTCAAGCCGCGGCGCTGAAGTCGATCAGCTTCCCCCTATCGTTCGCGGCAGCCTCCAAATAGCGGCCCTGATCGCCACCAGGGCGAAAAGACCTATCGCTAGGTACTGCACCCACAGACCACCTATGCCTTCTCCTTTCAGGAAGACCGCCCGCACTATCTCCAAAAAGTGGCGCACCGGGTTCAACACCGTGAGCCACTGAAACGGCAGAGGCATGCTGCGAATCGGGTAGAAGAAGCCGGACAGTATGATCGCCGGCAGCAGGAAGAGAAACATCGCCATGAACGCTTCCTGCTGGGTCTTCGAGACCGAAGATATCAAAAGACCGAAGCTCAAGCCGGCCAGAATGTACAGCAGCGCCGCCGGCAGGAGCGCCAGCAGGGATCCCCTCATCGGTATGTCGAACCAGAAAACCGCGACCGCCGTAATCAGAAAAAGATCCACCAAGCCGATGAACGCCACCGGCAGCGTCTTGGCTGCCACAAACTCGGCCGGAGAAAGGGGACTGACCATCAACTGATCGAGAGTGCCCAGTTCCCGCTCCCGCACCACCGCCAGCGCCGTCAAGAGCAGACTCATCATGAGCACCAGCACTCCGATCACCGCCGGAACGTTGTACACCCGGCTTTCCAAATTGGGGTTGTACCACGCGCGCGTGCGGAGGTCCACCCCTGCGGCCCAATGCGGTACCCGTTCCGCCGCGAACCGCTGCACTATCCGCGCCGCGTACCCCTGGGCCACGGTGGCGATACTGGAGTTGCTCCCGTCCACCACTATTTGCACGGCCGCCTTGCCCAAAGCCAGGTCGCGGGAAAAACCATGCGGAATCTCGATCCCCACCACCGCGTCTCCCCGATCCAAAGCCCGGGCGATGTCCGAAGAACGGAGGCTCCTTTGCACTATTTCGAAGTAGCCGCTCGCCCCGAAAGCGTCCACCAGAGCCCGCGACTCGGCCGTCCGGTCCAAGTCGACCACCACCGTGGCTGTGTTCCTTATATCCGTGTTCACGGCGTAGCCGAACATCACCAGTTGGATCAGAGGCGCTACGAAAATCATCATCCTGGTCCGAGGATCTCGGAGCAGCTGGCGGAACTCCTTGCGCACCATCGACCGGATCCTGAGCCCCGCGCCGCTCATCAGCCTAGCTCCTTCCGAAACGCCGCCAAGGCGAGACCCAATCCCGCCGCCGCAAACAGCACCATAGCCACCACATCGACCCACAGAACGCCCGCACCCACCGCCTTGAGAAAGATCCCGCGAGTGACCGCCACGTAGTAGCGGGCCGGCACCACGTGAGTGATGGCCTGCAATACCCAGGGCATGGTGCTGATCGAAAAAACGAAGCCCGAAAGAAGAATTGCCGGAAGGTAGGTCAACATGATCGCCGCCTGGGTCGCCAGAAGCTGGGATTTGACCAGGGCGGAGATGCTCATACCCACGCCCAGCGCCCCCACCAGGAAGAGCAGCGTGAGCACGGCAAGCAGGAGAAGATCTCCCCTGAGCGGCACCCCGAAGACGAAGCGCCCAGCCGTTATCGCCGCCGCCACATCCGCCAGCCCGATCGCCATGTAGGGCAGGAGCTTCCCCAAGACGACTTCCGTACGGGTCACCGGCGTCGAGATGAGCTGCTCCATCGTTCCCCGTTCCCACTCCCTCGCAATGGTGAGCGCGGTCAGCATGGCGGCGATGATCGACATGATCACCGCCACCAGTCCGGGGACCACCATATTCCTGCTCTCCAGCGTCTGGTTGTACCAGATCCGGATCTCCGCTTCCACCGGCAGCCGGAGTTCCATACCCCGCAGAGTGTTCTCGGCGGCAAAGCGCGCAACTATCGCCTCGGCGTAGTTCTGAGCCACCGCCGCGGTCGCCGCATCGCTCCCGTCCAAGAGGAGCTGCAAGGGGGCGGCCCGCCCGCTGCCGAGTCTCCCCTCGAAGTCCGGAGGGATCACCAGCGCCAGCCGGACCAAACCTCTTCCTAGCGCCCGCTCCATTTCCCGCGGATCCGCGAACCACCGAGTGACCTGGAAATATCCCGAAGCTTGAAACGACTCTACCAGCCTCCGGCTCGCGGGTCCCTGGGAGTAGTCCAGCACTCCCAGCCTGATGTCCTTGACGTCGAAGCTTATGGCGTAGCCGAAGAAGACGATGAGAAACAACGGCAGCAAAAAGGCGAGCGCCAAACTCCGGGGATCGCGTCTGAGCTGGATCGCCTCCTTGCGAGCTATGGCCCAAAGCCGGCCGCGGTTCACCATGACCCTTCTCCCGAACTCCGCCGCACCAGCGCCACGAAGACGTCTTCCAGCGACGGAGCCACGGGTCTGATCGCGCTCACCGAAAGACCCGCCCCCGCCAGCCGCTCCGCCACTTCTTTCCTGCCGGACGATTCTTCCTCCACCATGGCGTGCACCCTACGCCCGAACATCGCCGCCTCCAGAACCCCGGGAACGCCAGCCAGCACCTCTACCGCCCGGGCAGCATCGTCCACCTCCACCTCCAAAATCGGAACTGTAACCCTCCGCCTCAACGCACCCGGGCGGTCCAAAGCGATCAGCCGCCCCCGGTGCATCAGGGCCAACCGATAGCAGTACTCCGCCTCGTCCATGTAATGGGTGCTCACCAAGACCGTGGTACCTTCCCGGGCCAGCTGGTAGATCAGTTCCCAGAAGGACCGGCGCGAAATCGGATCGACGCCGGACGTGGGCTCGTCCAGAAAAAGGATCGGAGGTTGGTGCAGTACCGCGCATCCCAACGCCAGTCTCTGCTTGTGACCCAGAGCCAGCTCCCCGGTCAAACGATCGCGGTACTCCTGGAGCCCCGCCATCTCCAAAACCCAATCTCGCCGCTCCCGATACCGCTTGCCCGTCACCCCGTACAGACCGGCGAAGAGCCGGATATTCTCCTCCACCGTAAGGTCGGAATAAAGGGAAAAAAGCTGCGACATGTAGCCCAGCTGCTGGCGCACCGAGCGCGGGTCGGTAACCACATCGTGGCCCGCCACCCGCGCCGTCCCGGAAGAGGGCGCCAGGAGCCCGGTGAGCATCTTGATGGTGGTGGTCTTGCCCGCGCCGTTGGGACCCAGGAAACCGAATACTTCCCCCCGCGCCACAGTGAAACTCACCCGATCCACTGCAACGAAGTCGCCGAACCGGCGCGTGAGCTCCACCGCTTCGACCGCCTGAACCATCACGGCCGGTTCTGGGTCATTTCCATGAACACGTCCTCCAAAGAAGGCTCCACCTCCTCCGCTCCCAAAAGCGCGATGCCCTCACGGCCCAGAGCGTCTATCACCCGCCGTTGATCGCGCTGCGGGTCGGTCAAAGTGAGATGAAGGGCGTCGCCAAACCGCGTTACCCGCCGCACTCCCGGCAAGGACCTCAACACCGCCTGAGCCCGCGGCAGATCGTCCGCCCGCACCGACCAGATCTTCCCGCCCAAAGAAGCTTGCAACCGGGCCGGAGAATCCACCGCCAAGAGCGCACCGCGGTCCAACACCGCTATCCGATCGCAGCGCTCCGCTTCGTCCAGATAGGCCGTGGAAACCACCACGGTCACACCCCGCGCCACCATCTCGTGAACCAGGATCCACAGATCCCGCCGCGAAATGGGATCGACCCCAAAGGTGGGCTCGTCCAGAAACAGCACCTCCGGCTCGTGGATCAGAGCGCAACAAAGCCCAAGCTTCTGCTTCATACCGCCGGAGAGATTACCCGCCAGCCGATCCTGGAACTCGCCCAGCCCGGAGAAACGATAGAGACGCTCCATCCGGGAAACCCGAAGCTCCCGCGGGACGCGATAAAGATCGGCGTAAAAGTCGAGATTCTCGCGAACCGTGAGATCTTGGTAGAGGCCGAAACGCTGGGACACGTAGCCGATCCGGCGCTTCACCTCCTCGGGATCCCGGACCACGCTCGCGCCGCACACTCGCGCGTCACCCGCCGTGGGGCGCAGCACTCCGGCCAGCATCCGCAAAGTGGTGGTCTTACCCGCACCGTCCGGACCCACAATCCCAAAGAGCTCCCCGCGCTCCACGGAAAAGTTCAGGTTCTCCACCGCCACCACCGGACCGAAACGCCGGCCCAAGTTCGAAACCTCCACTGCAAAAGGGTTCACCGGAACTTTCAGCGCTGAACGCTCAACGCCGCTGCAGCGCCACCAACCGGACGTCCGCCGGCAGGCCCGGCTTGAGGTCGTAGGAGGAATCGCCCACTACGGCCACCTTCATCCGATAAACCAGCCTCACCCGATCTTCCCGCGTCTGAACATTGCGCGGCGTAAACTCGGCTTCGTCCGCGATGTACACCACTCTGCCGCGATACACCCTGTCGGGATATGCGTCGGCCCTAATCTCCGCCTCCTGCCCCAGCGACACCCGGCCCACTTGGTCTCCCCTTACGTAAATCCTCACCCAGCGGTCATCCGGATCGATGACCGTAAGGACCGGAACCCCAGCGGCCACCACCTCGCCCGGATGACGCTGCTGCACCGAGATCACACCGGAGATCGGCGACTTGATGACCGCACCCTCCAGAGCCGCTTCCGCTTGAGCTACCGTTGCTTCAGCCTGCCGTACCGCGGCCCGCTGCGCCTCTATGATCTGAATCCGGGGCCCGCGCTCCATCAGATCCAACTGCTCCTTCGCCGCCCGGTACTGCGCCTCCGCCACCGCAAAGGCCGTCTCCTCGCGATCGAGCTGCTCCCGACTTATCGCCCCTCCTTCAAAAAGCCGCTTGGAGCGCTCCAGACTCCGCCTGGCATCCTCCAAGCGCTGGCTGGCTGCGGCAAGATTGGCCCGAGCCTGCTCCACCTCCTCCGGCCTGAACCCCTCCTCCAGCTCCGCCAAGCGGGCCCGTGCCGCAGCCAGCTGAGCCCGAGCGGAGCGGACCCGCGCCTCCAGTTCCCGGCGATCCAGCCAGGCCAGCTCCTGGCCCGCCTCGACCCGGTCCCCTTCGCGCACCGCGACGCGCTCGATGCGCCCCGGCACCTGAAAGCCCAGCTCGATCTCCGTCGCCTCCACCGTCCCCGAAGCGGAAATCTCCTCCTCCCTGCCCCGCTGGCTACACACCGCAACACCGATCAGCACGGCGAGCAACACTCCACCGGCAGCCGCCAGCCCCGCTCTCTTCCTCTTGGTCATCGTACCTCCTCCAAATGCTCCGCCAGCCAACCGGCATCGAGCTCACCGGTAAGGCGGGCAAGTTCGATCCGAGAAAGCAGCAGCGCATGACGGGCCTCCAGCAGAGCCGCCTGCGCCCGCCTCAGATCGGCCTCCGCCCGCAGGAAATCCAACTCCGTCCCGGCACCGGTCTCCAGCCGTAACTGCTCGATTCTCTTGAGCTCTTCGAAGTGAGCCACGGCTGTCGTTCCGGCCGCGACTCGAGCTTCCGCCTCGCGGTAAGCGGCTATGGCGCGGTCCAACGCGCCCATCAGCTCCTGTTCCACTGCGCCGCGTATCGCCTCGGCCGCAGCAACCTCGTAGCCTGCACGCCGCACCGCCGCAGCCCGCGCGCCGCCGGCAAAGAGGGGATAACTCAGTCTCGCTCCGAACTGCCACTCGGCCACAAAATCGCCCTGCCCGCTTCCGAATCCCAGATAGCCGCCCACCACGTCCACCTGGGGCAACCATTGGGCGAGCGCTGCCGCCCGCGAACCGCGCGCAGCCTCCACCCGGCGCGCGGCGGCCACAAGATCGGGATTGGATTCCCGAGCTCGCCTTCTCAGCTGCTCCACATCGGGAAGGACCGCCTCACGCATGCGTACTTCCCGCAAAGAACCCAGCTCCTCGGTCCAGCTCGCCAAACCGATCGCCCGGGCCAGCTCGTTGCGGGCAACCTCCAGCCTTCCGGCGGCAGCCACTTCCTCGGCTCTCGCCTGAGCCAACGCGGCCGACACCTGAAGCAGCTGGACCCGCGCTGCACGTCCTTCCCCCAGCGCGCGCTCCACGCGCACGCTCTCCGCCGCCAGAGCCCCAACACCTTCCCGGCGCGCATCCCAAATTCCCGACGCGGTCAGCACCTCCAGATACCGGCGCGCCACCTCCGCTATCAGCCCTCCTTCCGCCGCTGACTCTTCCCACCGCGCTCGCTCGGCTTCGGCACGGGCGGCTCGCACGCGGCCGCGCCGCGCTCCTCCGTCGAACAAAGTGTAGGACAGATTGACGCTCCCCTGGATAAGAGTGCGATCGAAAATCGGCGGGTTGCGGATATCGAACCCGTGAAGGGGAGCCACGATCATCGGCTCCTCGAATCGAGTAGCTGTGGCCGAGAGAGCGAACTGAGGCAATCTACGCGCCCCAACCTCCGCGCCCGCTGCCTGCGCCGCTCCGGTTCTGGCTCGCGCCGCCTGAACCTGAGGGTGAACCTGCAAAGCGCGGCGAACCGCTTCCTCGAGAGTCAGTCCCCCGGCAACCTGGGCGATCGCGGCAGAACGAAACGACCAGCAAATCAGCAGCCCCCAGGTCCACGCGAAGGGTCGCATCACTCCTTACTCCTTCCTGGCAGCCAGGCCGCCCCGTATGAAAGCCACTGCGTTCTCCACAAAGCGAGCGTGAGTCTCCCGCTCCTGCGGGTCGATCGCCACAGCTTCCTGAAGCACCGAGCGCATGATCGCCGCGATCAGTGGCTGAGAGGCCACGCTGATCGCCATGAGGCGAGGATCTCCTTGCCTTATGCTTCCTTCCCGCTGTCCCTCCAGAATCAGTTGAGCAACGGTCCCGTGGTTGGCCTGAAGAGCACGTTTCGCGACCTCCGGCATGGGACGTTCCGAGAGGAGTTGGTGCAACAAAATGCGTGGCATGTCGGGCTCTTCCAGAAGGTACTGGAAGAAGGCACGGGCCACGCGTTCTATACGCTCGAGCGGGGATCCTTCCCCGGCGGCAGCTTGGGCGACCCTGGCGCGCAGCGGCTCGGCAAAGGTGGCCAGCACTTCCTCGTATAGCTGGCGTTTGGACCCGAAGTAGTAGGTGACAGCCCCGAGATTCGCACCGGCTTTGCGAGTGAGCGCTCGCACCGAGCATCCATCGTAGCCTAGCCTAGGAAATAGCTCCCTTCCGGCCTGAATCAGGCGACTGCGCGTTCGAGACTGGGAAGCTCTGCGGGTATCAGTCATACGTATGTTCTCATACATACGTCTGAATTTATCGATGCCCTCGGTCCCGCGCAAGCCAGCGAACGGCACTCGCAGGTGCGGTGCCCGAGTTAGCTTCCCGCTCTTACTGAGGCGCGGCCTCATGACCCGCGCCACGCTGTCGGGTAACCCGAGGCTGCCCGAGTTATCTTCCCCCTCCTACAAGGTGCGGGTGAAATGAGTCAGCTTCTCTTAGGGGCCCATGTGTCCGTGGCCGGAGGCCTGCATCTGGCAGCGGCCAGAGCGCGGGAGATCGGAGCCACGGCTGTCCAGGTGTTCACCAAGAGTCCCAATCAGTGGCGCGAGCCCAAGCTGGACGATGCGGCGGTCGCCCGATTTCGGGAATCGGTGAAAGCAAACGGGCTGCTCGCGGTGGTCTCGCACGATGCTTATTTGATCAACCTGGCGTCTCCGGACCCGGTTCTGTGGCGCCGCTCGGTGGCGGCTTTCCGCAAAGAACTCGAGAGATGCAGCCGGCTGGGCATTCCTTATGTGGTCACTCATCCGGGCAACTTCCACGACGACCTTGAAGCCGGACTGCGCCGCAACGCCGCCGCTTACCAGCGCTGCCTGCAGGCCGTGGCGGGGCCTTCCATCTTGATCGAGACCACCGCGGGAACCGGCACCGCATTGGGCTGGCGGTTCGAGGAACTCGCCCGATTGCGCCGGCTGATCAGGGAGCCCTGGCGCCGGCGCGTAGGCTTTTGCGCCGATACTTGCCATATTTACGCTGCCGGATACGATCTGGCGCGCGATTTTGACGGGGTCTGGAAGGAGTGGGACCGAATTATAGGTCTGCGGCACCTTCGTTGCCTGCACCTCAACGACTCCCGGTACCCCTTAGGCTCGCGCCGCGATCGCCACGCCTGGATCGGCGAAGGCGAGCTGGGACCTGAACCGTTCCGGCGCATAATGCGCGATCGGCGATTCGACTCGGTGATCAAGATCATCGAAACGCCCAAAGGGGACGATCCGGTCCGGCACGATCGCCGGATGCTGCGGCGCCTGAGAGCGTACGCGAGCAACCGAAGGCCGAGCCGCAAGGAACCTTAGCTGATCGGGCAGAGAAGTTTTACGGCGCGCCTTTGAAAAGGGAGGTAGGGAAGGCAAGAAAAGTCCTTCTAAACCGAACTCTCAGTCTCTGGGAAAGGTATAACTGCAACATGAAAGCCATTTACCGTTACACCGTAGCGTTTCTGGCGATTCTCGCGATTCAGCCAGCCGCGCATCGACTGGAGGCGCAGCAGCGGCGCACTCCCACCCGAGTGATACTTTTCATCGGCGACGGGGTCGGAATCGCCTACTGGACCGCAGCGCTCTTCGCCGCGGACGCTCTCTCCGTGCAAAAGCTCCCGGTTGTGGGTTTGGTGGACACTCGTAGCACCAGCTACATCACCGACAGCGCGGCCGGAGCTACCGCTTACGCCACCGGTGTCCGCACGTACAACGGGGCCATCGGCGTGGGACCGGACTCCCTGCCGCGCAAGACGGTTCTGGAGATCGCCCGGGAGCGGGGCCTGGCCACCGGACTGGTGGCCACTTCCAGCATCACCCATGCAACACCCGCCTCCTTCGCGGCCCATGTTGCCAGCCGCGCGGAAGAGTTCGAGATCGCATCCCAGATGGCGCGGCAGGAAATAACCGTGCTGCTCGGAGGCGGCAGGAGGTTCTTCGACCCCGCCCAGAGACCGGACGGGCAGGACCTCCTGGGTCAAATGCTGCGCTCTTACACCTACGTAACCTCTCCCGATTCGTTGCTCCCGGTGGCCAAGCGGGGACCCGCGCGGCTCCTCGGACTGTTCGCCGAACAGGGTATGCCCAAAGCCATGGGGCGATCCCCCTCCCTGGCCGACATGACCCTCGCCGCTTTGGCGGTCCTGACTCGGAATCCCGAAGGGTTCTTCCTGATGGTGGAAGGATCCCAGCCGGACTGGCGCGGCCACGAGAACGCTCCGCTCCAGGAAGTGATCGACGAGATGTTGGATTTCGACCAGGCAATCGGCGCCGCCATAGAATACCAGCGCGGCCGCCCGGAAACGTTGATCGTGGTGGTAGCCGATCACGAAACCGGCGGCCTGGCAATCCAGCCCGACTCCACCGGGATGATCACGGGCGGTTACACCACCAACTCTCACACCGGCGAGATGGTTCCACTCTTCGCCGGGGGCCCGGGAGCAGAGCGGTTCGCGGGCATCCTTACGAGCAGCAGGGTGGGCGAGCTTCTGATCGAGGCGGTGAAGCGATAGGCGCCCTACACAACTTGGGCACCGGCATTTAGTTTGAGCCGATGATGGATCCGATCGTAGGCACGCGATCGCGGTTTGCGAGGCTGGCTGCGGTGGCGGCGATGACGCTCCACTTGGCGGCCACGGCAGTCACTCCCTTAGTGCATGCCAAAAACGAAGTCCTGCAATCGGAACTCAAGCTCGAATCCAGCCACACCGCCCAGTGCCCCCGGATCCACAGCGACAGGCTCTGCCTCAGTGCTTCCAACTACCAGCTTCCCTCGGGTCCGGTACGCACTCTCCTGGACGGCCCGCCTCCTGAAACGGGCGGAGAGCCCGCTCCCGGACCCGATCCGTTTTCACCTTACGAGGGATTTTCTCGCCTAAGCGCGCGGGCTCCACCGGCCGCCTGACCCCGGCTGCACCCCGATTCGGCAACTGGCACTGGCCGCCGTGTAGCATGCCGGCAGCCGCATTTCCAGTTTGATCAGCAAGAGGTGGACGCTTATGCGAGCGATACCAATCGTTGCATTGTTGTTTGGCGCAGCCCTTTCGGCCCAGGCCCAGGCGCCGCCGAGCCAGAGCGACTCCCTGGCCCGGGAACTGGCCCGGCTCAAGGCGCGGATCGATTCCCTCGAACAGCTCGTCCGGCAGCTGTCTCCCCAGGCTGCGGATACCGCCTCGCCCGAGGACGAGCTGGCGGCGCTCCGGGCCGCAGCCCGAGCGGCCGCCGCCCAGAGGGACACCGCTCCCGCGGCAGCCGCGCCGACTCCCCAGTTCGTCGAGCGCTCCCGGGATCTCAACCGGCTCAATCCGGAGATCAGCGTCACCGGAGACGTTAGAGTTCACGCCGACCGAGACGCCCCGGTCCAGGACAACGTGGAAGTACGGGAGTTCGAGTTTTCGTTTCAGTCCGCGCTGGATCCTTACTCCAACACCAAGATCTTCCTCTCGCTGGAAGAAGGGGAAATCGATCTGGAAGAAGCCTACGCCTACTGGACCGCGCTCCCCGGGCGGCTGCGCCTGGACGTCGGCCGCTTCCGCCAGCAGATGGGCGAGCTGAACCGCTGGCATTCCCACGCGATACCGGGAAGCGAATATCCCCTGGTCCTGCGCGAATTCTTCGGCGAAGAAGGATTGGTGGGCAACGGGGTGGGGCTCTACTGGGTAGCGCCCTTTGGGGGCGGCGCCGCAGGTACTTACGAGCTGTGGGGGCAGGTCACCCTGGCGGACAACGAGGTGCTGTTCGACGGGGGCAACCGCCTTTCCGGGCTGGGACACCTCAACGCCCACTGGGAGCTCAGCCGCTCGAGCTTTTTCCAACTGGGGGCTTCCGGGCTTTACGGCGAAAACCCCGACGCCGATCTCAAGACCCGGGTGGTGGGATTCGACGCCCGTTTCAGCTGGCGCCCGCCGGAACGGGCGATGTACCGCTCGTTCACTCTTCGGGGCGAGGGATACGCCCTGACCCGCGAAGTGGCGGGAACCAGCGAAACCCGGCTCGGGGGTTATGTCAACGCCCTGTATCAACTGGGACGCCAGTGGTATGTAGGAGCGCAGTACGATCTGGTGGAGCTCGCTCCCGGTGTCCGCCACTGGCAGATCAGTCCTCACATCACGTGGTGGCAGAGCGAGTGGGTTTATTTCCGGGCCGAGTGGCAGCGTCCCAAGGATGGCCCGGATCGTTGGGTAATTCAGGCTGTATGGTCTATCGGACCCCACAAACACGAGATCTACTGACGATGAAACTCCTTGCGATCCTCATGCTGCTGTCGCCCCTCGGAGCCGATCCCGCTCCCAGCGGCGATCCGATCCGAGTGGTGACCTCGCTTACGACTTACGCGGCTATCGCCCGGGAGATCGCCGGAGACCGGGCGGAAGTGGTAGCCATAGCCGAAGGGGACGAAAATCCCCACTTCGTGCAGCCGCGGCCCAGTTTCGCTTTGTTGCTCCGCCGCGCCGACTTGTTCGTCACCACCGGGCTCGACCTGGAGCTGTGGGTTCCGGCTCTGGTGGACAAAGCCGCCAACCCCAACATCGCCAGCGGCGCCCCGGGATTCGTCACCGCCTATCCCGGGATCCAGCTCCTCGACGTGCCCGCCACCACCAGCCGAACCCAGGGAGACGTCCACATCTACGGCAACCCGCATCTGTGGACCGATCCCGTCAACGCGGTGATCATCGGGCGCAACATACTGACCGGGCTCAAGCGGGTAGCTCCGGAGCATTCGGAGTACTTCGATGCCCGCTACCGCGACTGGACCGAACGGGTAATCCGCGCCTACGTGGGCGACGAACTGGTCCGGCTGCTGGGCCTGGAGACGATCATAGACCTGGGAGCTCAGGGCAAACTCTTGGACTTTCTCACCTCCCAGAGCTTCCAGGGACGCCCCCTGATCGAGCGGGCCGGCGGCTGGCTCAAGGAAAGCGAAGTTTTCCGCGGCAAGAAGATGGTCTGCTACCACAAGGAGTGGGACTACTTCAGCCGCGCTTTCGGAATCCCCTGTGTCGAGTACATCGAGCCCAAGCCGTTGATACCGCCCACCCCGCGACATGTGGCCGAGGTAATCGATCTCATGCGGCGGGAAAAGATCCCGGTGCTCTTTTCCACCAACTATTACGACCGCAACCAGGTGCTTTCCGTAGCGCAGCGCACCGGGGCTCGGGCGGTGATCGTCCCGTCCAACGTGGGCGGGGCGCCGGGCACCGACACCTACATCGACTTGGTGAGTCTCTGGGTCCGAGAGCTGGCCGCCGCCTTCCGGGCGGCCCAAGGCGATCGCTGACCGGAACGGAGGGGAAGCAGCGATGTCGGACATGGTCCAATTGATGGCGGCACCCTTTGTCGCCTGTCTGGTACTGAACGCCATGCTGGCGTACTTGGGCGTCCACATCATCGCCCGGGAGGTCATCTTCGTGGATCTTTCCCTCGCCCAGATGGCCGCCCTCGGTGCAACCAGCGCCCTGCTCTTCAACGTGGCTACGGACTCTCCCACGGCCTACGTCTTCGCCCTGGCATTTACCACGCTCGGCGCCTTCATTTTCGCCATGACCCGCACCGACCCCGGAAAGCGGCGGGTACCTCAGGAAGCGATCATCGGGATCGTTTACGTGGTCGCCACCGCCGCGGCGATTCTGGTGGCCGACCAAGCACCAGCCGGAGCGGAAACGATCAAGGAATCCCTGGTCGGAAGCATCCTCTGGGTCACCTGGGGAGACATCCTCAAGCTGGCCCTCGCCTACTCCGCCATCGGACTGTTCCACTACTTCCTGCGAGATCGCTTCTTGACCATCTCTCTACAGGAGGAAGAAGCCCTCGCGCGGGGATGGAAAGTGCGCTGGTGGGACTTCCTCTTTTACCTGTCCTTCGGCATCGTGATCACCCTGGCGGTGCCCATCGCCGGAGTGCTGTTGGTCTTCACCTTTCTGGTAGTACCGGCAGTCATAGCTTTCCTCTTCAGCCGCAAGACTGCGGCCTTGGTCACCATAAGCTGGGGCTCGGCGGCGCTGGCTTCGGCCCTGGGAATCACGTTGTCTTTCCGCTACGATCTGCCTACCGGGCCGCTTATCGTCTGCATGTTCGGTTTGGTGTTGCTGCTGGCGAGCGGGGTGCGGCGCTGGCTCACTGCCAGAGGCGTACCATGATCGCGCTTGACACCCCCAACCCGGGGCCCTAGCCTAGCTTTCCCGAACCGCAGAGATTCACCGTATGCCTATTCGGCGCGAGGACGCCCTCGCGTACCATTCCGCGGGCCGCCCCGGAAAGATCCAGGTCGTAGCATCCAAGCCCTTTAGAGACCAGCGCGACCTCTCACTGGCCTACACCCCCGGAGTGGCGGAACCCTGCCGGGAAATCGCCCGCAATCCCGAGGACGCCTTCGCCTACACCGCCCGCGGGAACCTCGTGGCCGTGGTCACCAACGGCACCGCGATCCTCGGACTCGGCAACCTCGGTCCCCTCGCCGCAAAACCGGTCATGGAAGGCAAGGCGGTTCTCTTCAAGACCTTCGCCGACATAGACGTATTCGATCTGGAAGTGGACTCCGAAGATCCGGAAGACGTGATCCGTTTCTGCCGCCTTCTGGAACCCTCGGTGGGAGGGATCAACCTGGAAGATATCCGCGCTCCGGATTGTTTTTATATCGAGGAGAAGCTTCGCGAACTTCTGAGAATCCCCGTCTTCCACGACGACCAGCACGGCACGGCGATCATCACCGGCGCGGCCTTGATCAACGCGCTCGAGCTCCAAAACAAGAATATCGACAAAGTGCGCGTCGTATTCGTGGGAGCGGGGGCTGCGGGAATCGCCACCGCGGAGCACTACGTCCGCCTGGGAGTAAAGCGCGAAAACATCGTAATGTTCGACAAAGACGGCCTGATCCACCGGGGCCGGGGCGACCTGGATCCCTACCGGGCCCGCTTCGCCGTGGCGGACTCCGACTTGGATCTGGAGCGGGCTCTGGAGGACGCCGATGTCTTCGTGGGACTTTCGGTGGGCGGCATACTCACACCCCGCATGCTCAAGCGCATGGCGCCGCGGCCGATCATCTTCGCCCTCGCCAACCCGATACCGGAAATCATGCCGGAAGAAGCCCGGGAGGCCAGGCCCGATGCCATCATCGCCACCGGCCGCTCCGACTATCCCAACCAGGTGAACAACGTCCTCGGCTTCCCCTTCATTTTCAGAGGCGCCCTGGACGTTCGTGCCCGGGCCATAAACGAGGAAATGAAACTGGCCGCCACCCGAGCCCTGGCTGAACTCGCGCGGGAAGATGTGCCGGAATCGGTAACCCGCGCCTACGGGCTGGAACGCCTCCGATTCGGCCCCGATTACATAATCCCCAAGCCGTTCGATCCCCGGGTCCTGCTGTGGGTGGCCCCGGCGGTGGCGTGGGCTGCAGTGGCGTCTGACGTGGCCGGGATCACCATCGACGCTTTGGAGTATCGGGCATCCCTGGAGGCCAGGCTCGGCCGCGTCCGGGCGGTGATGCGGGCCCTGAGCACCCGCGCAGCCTCCGACCCCCGCAGAATCGTGTTCCCCGAAGGACAAGATTTGAGAATCCTGCGCGCCGCCCGCATCCTGGCGGACGAAGGGATCGCCCATCCCATCCTGCTCGGCACAACCGAAGAGATCCGCAGCTTGGCGGAAGAAGAGGGAATAGAGCTAGAGGGAATCGAGCTGGCCGACCCCGCGCGCTCGCCCTGCCTGGAAGATTACGCCCAGGCATACTGGCAGCGCCGCCAGCGAAAAGGCGTTACACTCAGTGAGGCCCGGGAGCGAGTGCGCCGCCCGATCTATTTCGGATGCATGATGGTGGCCGCGGGACACGCCGACGCCTTGGTTGCAGGCGAGGCGATGTACTACCCCGAGACTATCCGGCCCGCCCTGGAAACCGTAGGGGTGGCGGACCAGGAGCACGCGCTGTGCAGCATCTACATGATGATCCTGCCCAACGAAACTTATTTCTTCGCCGACTGCACGGTGAACATAAACCCCGACGCCGAGCGCCTGGCGGCCATCACCCTGGCAGCGGCGGGCTTCGTAAGACAGCTGGGCATCGAGCCCCAGATAGCCCTACTTTCCTTTTCCAACTTCGGCTCCGCCCGCCATCCGGAATCGGAGAAGGTGGCCCAAGCGGTACGGCTGCTCCATGAACGCTACCCGGATCTGGCGGTGGACGGAGAAATGCAGGCGGACACGGCGGTGGTGGAATCTTTATTAAAGAATCGTTATCCCTTCGCCCGGCTGCGCGGGCCCGCAAATGTGTTAATTTTCCCGGACCTGAACGCGGCCAACATTTGCTACAAACTGCTGGCCAGAATCGGCGGCGCCCAGGCGATCGGACCGATCCTGGTGGGAATGGCCAAGCCGATTCACGTTCTGCAAAGAGACTCGGACGTGAGCGACATAGTGAACATCGCGGTGATCGCAGCCATAGACGCGCAGGAACGGGCGCGGCGGGCTGCGGGCGCCGCCTGAGCAATTGGAATCCTATGGCGACCAAAATCGATACCAAACCGTCTTTTTCCGAAGAGAGCCGCCCCGTTGCCCCGGGACTGAAGCCCCGGCGAGCGGTGCATTGGAACCCGTCCTCCACCGCGCTGTTCGAGATGGCGGTTCGGCGGGGCGAGGGGCAGGTCGTGGCAGGGGGCGCGTTCAACGCTATCACCACGCCCCATACCGGACGCTCGCCCAACGACAAGTTCATCGTCAAGGAACCCGAATCCGAAAACCAGATCTGGTGGGGAAAAGTCAACCAGCCGATCTCGCCCGAACATTTCGATCTCCTGTACCAGGACGTAGTGCAGTACCTCTCCGGCCGGGAAATCGTTGTGCGGGATCTCTTTGCCGGCGCGGCACCCGATTACCGGCTGGGAGTCAGGTTCGTAACTCCCAGCGCCTGGCACGCCCTGTTCGTCTGGAACATGTTTCTCCGTCCTGGCGAGGCGGAACTCGCCGGCTTCGAGCCCTCCTTTATCGTGCTCCATGCTCCGGAAATGCAGGCCGATCCCGCACGCCACGGCACTAGAAGCGGGACCTTTATAGCCGTGCACGTGACCCGTAGAATCGTCCTCATCGGAGGAACCAAGTACGCCGGCGAAATGAAGAAGTCGATCTTCACCCTCCTCAATTACGTCTACCCCATGCAGGGCGTCCTGTCGATGCACTGCTCGGCCAACGTGGGAGCGGAGGGAGATGTGGCGATCTTCTTCGGCCTCTCGGGCACGGGAAAGACCACCCTGTCGTCGGACTCTACCCGCCGCCTCATAGGCGACGACGAACACGGCTGGAGCGACGACGGGGTCTTCAATTTCGAAGGAGGATGCTACGCCAAGGTGATCCGCCTTTCAGCGGAAGGGGAACCCGAAATCTGGAAGGCCACCCACACCTTCGGCACTATCTTGGAAAACGTGGTCGTCGATCCCCACACCCGGGTGCCCGACTTCGACGACGACTCCATTACCGAGAACACCCGGGCCTCGTATCCCCTCTTTTTCATACCCAATCACGTGCCGGAAGGCTACGCGGGACATCCCAGGAACATCGTCTTTCTTACCGCAGACGCTTTCGGCGTGCTTCCGCCCATCGCCCGGCTCACACCGGAGCAGGCGATGTACCACTTCCTTTCCGGCTACACTGCCAAGGTCGCGGGGACCGAGCGGGGGGTGAAGGAGCCGCAGGCCACGTTCTCCACCTGCTTCGGCGCGCCTTTCCTGCCGCTGAGACCGCAGGTTTACGCCGAGATGTTGGGCGAGCGGATAGCCCGCCACCGTACCGCCTGCTGGCTGGTCAACACCGGATGGACCGGAGGGCCTTACGGAGAGGGACGCCGGATCGCCCTGAGCCATACCCGAGCGATGGTGAGGGCGGCACTCGACGGATCGCTCGATGGCGTGCCGACGGTGCTCCATCCGGTCTTCCGGATAGCCGTTCCTACGGCGGTTCCGGGAGTGCCTCGCGAGGTGCTGGATCCTCGCTCTACTTGGTCCGATCCCGACCGCTACGACCAGCAGGCCCGCAAGCTGGCCGCCATGTTCCGCGAGAACTTCGTGCAATTCCGAGATCATGTGAGCCAAGCGGTACGGGAGGCGGAACCCGCCGGCTGATCAGCGGGCGCCTCTAGGAAGATGCGCCGGTCCCAAGAGTTCGAAATCATCCGCGATCCGCTATGGAGCAACATTCGGGTCGAAGCGGACGCCGCGGCCGTGGTTGACACCGAACCGTTCCAGCGGCTCCGCTATATCCGGCAGCTGGGGCATGCTTTCCTGGTCTATCCGGGAGCCACCCACACGCGCTTCGAGCACGCCCTGGGCGCTTACCACCTGGCGGGGAGGGCGCTGAGCCTCCTATCGCAGCGCGGGGCGCTCGAAGGAATCGACGCTGAAGAGGCGAACCTGGTCCGCTTGGCGGCACTCCTGCACGATATCGGCCACTACCCTTTTTCCCACGCGCTGGAGGAAGCGGGACTTCCGTCCCACGAGGCCCTGGCGGCGGAGCACTTGGCGCATCCCGACCTGAGAGCGGCGTTGGAGCTGAGCGGCATACCGGACGCAGCGCGCCGCATAGCTGAGCTCATATCGGGAAGAAGCCAATCTCCGCTACAGGGGCTCATCTCCGGCTCCCTGGACCTGGACAAGATCGAATACCTTACCCGAGACGCCAGAATGTGCGGGGTCCCGTACGGTGCGGTGGACGTGGACCGGTTGCTCCATTCGCTGGCCTTGGTCACCCTCAAGAACGGAGCGCGATGCATAGGGATCCACGAGAAGGGAGCCAGCGCGCTGGAGTCTCTGCTCTTCGCCAAGTACCAGATGTACCGCAACGTGTACTGGCATCACGCGGTCCGCAGCGCCACCGCCATGTTCAAGCGCCTGGTGAGGGAAGCCATAGCAGCGGGCGAGTTGGATCCGGCTTGGATCGCCCGTACCACCGACGAGGCGCTGATGGAATCCCTGAGACGCCTATCCTCCGCCACCCTGGCGGAGCGCTTGAGAAGGCGCCGTCTCTACAAGCGAGCGGTGGATCTCCCCGCCACCGAAGTGCCGGAGAACGCCGGTTCCTGGATCGCCGAAGATCCGGACCTTACGGCTCTGGTGGAAGATCGCATCGCCGCGGAACTGGGCTTGGGTCGCGGCGAGGCGCTGCTCGATTTCCCGGCCAAGCCGGAGATGCTGGCCTTGGATCTTCCCCTGATGACTCGGGGAGGCGAAGTGGAGGCGGCGCAGGTGAGCCTTCAGCCCGTAGCCGAGATGTTGCACCAGAGCGCCCGCAGGCTCAGGCTCTTCGTAGCCGAGCAGCGCAAGGTGGACTGGTCTCAGATCGTGGCCCTGGCGGAGCGCACCGCCGAAGAGATGAGGGCGGCGGTGGGATCCGAAAAACCGCTGCTCTGAGTCCCCGCGAAACTCCTGCCCTAGGCCCCCACGGCGGAAGCCGTAATGCGATCGTCCCGGGCGGTCTCCACGCTGTCGATTCGCACCACGATGACGGTAATGTTGTCCAAACCTCCCCGGCGGTTGGCTTCGGCAATGAGCGTGTCCACCATGGCCTGCGGGTCCAAATTGCTGGACAGGACCTGCCCCAAGTCTTCATCCTCCAGCATCCCGGTGAGGCCGTCGGAGGCCAGGAGGTAGAGATCGCCGGTCTTGAGGGCTCCCAGGTATATGTCGGGCGATACTTCGGCGTTGGCTCCCACGCACCGGGTGATCACGTTGCTGTAGGGATGAGTGCGGGCCTGTTCCGGCGTTAGATACCCGGCGTCCACTTGTTCCTGCACGTAGGAATGGTCTTTGGTGAGCTGGAGCAGGCTGCCCTCTCTCATGAGGTAGGCCCTGCTGTCGCCCACTTGCCCGATCAGGTACCGGGCGCCGTTTAGAACCAGGGCGGTGGCCGTGGTTCCCATTCCCCGTTTTTCCCGCTCCTTCAAGGTCCGCTCGAAGATCGCCGCATTGGCCACCTGGATTGCTCGGCGCATCCGTTCCGCCAGCTCGCTGTCGGAGGCTCCCCTTACCTGCCCCAACTCCTGGGCGATGATCTTCACCGCCATCTCGCTCGCCACCTCGCCTGCGGCGTGACCCCCCATCCCGTCGGCGACGATGAAGAGGCCTTGTTCCGGCACAATCAGGTAACTGTCTTCGTTGCCGGATCTCAGCACCCCGACATCGGTACGACCGGCGTAAGTGAAGGTCACGTTCGAAGGCAAGGTACTCTGGAGCGGTTTAGGAGCCCGGAGGTCCGGAACCGCCGGACGAAGGCGGTTCCGGCGGCGGCATCCGAATTGCGCTCATCAGTTTGGTGGACGAACCTTTGGCCGCGTCGATCGTGTCGTCCACCGGTTCGAAGATCGTTTGGACGGTCCCGAATCGAACGATGGCACCGGGAGACAAAGGAGCCTCGCCTTGCACCATCTCCCCGTCCACAAAAGTGCCGTTGGTGGAATCTAGGTCCACCAGCACCCAAATGCCTTCCCGCCGCTGGATCTTGGCATGGACTGTAGAGACGCTGTCGTCCGGCAACACGATGTCGTTGTATTCGGCGCGACCGACGTTCACTATGGGCACCCGAATCGGTAACCTTTGTCCCTTGAGCTCTCCGCTCCGCACCACGAGATTGGCCAGCACCGCCGGTGCCTTGGAAGACTTGATCGCAGGCGGCGCAGGAGCCGGGGCGGATGTGTCTTTGGCGGCAGGCCGCGCCGGGATACCCATCTGGGTGTGAGCCAATCGGTACTCCGCCCCGGGAGGTGGCTGCGGCCGGGCGGGTCGTTCTCCGGAAGGCTCACCCTGTCCGGGCGGGGCCGGCTCGGCAAGCGGCTCCGGAACTTTCTCTTCGGCCCCGGCGGCCGGAGGCGCTGCGAGCACCTCACCGGCCGGCGGCTCCTTTACCACGTCCGCGTAGAAACGGAACTCTTCGTTTCCTATCCTGATCACGTCGCCCCGGGCTAGTAACTTCTGCCCCTCCACCCGCTCGCCGTTGACGAACGTCCCGTTGGTACTGCTGTCTATCAGGAGATAACCCTTGGGCGTGGACAAGATCTCGCAGTGTCGCCGGGAGACGTTGCGGTCGGTGATAACCACGTCACACCCCGCGTCCCGGCCGAACACCATGGAGGTACCGGTGATAACGTATTCCCTGCCGTCGGTCAGCGAAACCACCCTGCCCCCGGTGCCCGCCGTGGGCTGGCGCGGTTTCGCGGAGGGCTTGGCCCCCCGCGCCTGGGCCAGAAGAGCAGGATTTACCGCTTGAATGTACTGCGTGGACCCCGAGCGCCTCTCGTCCACGAACAAAAGCTCGTGATCGCCGATTTGCACCTTGTCACCATGCAGGAGGGGCGAGGGTTGCGGTCCCAGACGGACCCCGTTTATCAGGATCTCGGCGTCGGAACCTGCCCGCTTGATCGCAACCTGACCGTCGGGTAACCCCTGGAGGATGGCATGGACCCCCATGATCCCGGAGCCGGCAAGCACGATTTGGCATCCGGGGTCGCTCCCGATGCGTGTTTCTCCCGCCGGAATGGTGTATCTTTTGCCCTCTATTTCTACGTAGGACATTGTCCGATCGGGGCTTTCCCCAAACTAAAGGGCCTGGTGAAAAAGGGCCTTCTGATCGCTACCGTCGTAAGCTACTCCTCACCCGAGGCCCTTGCAACTAATCCCCCTCGGCTATCGAGCTTTCGGCCCCTTTGAGCCAACCCCAGAAGATTACCGAGCCCACAGCCACCGTCAGGTAACAGACTACGATTCGCCACAGCAGGATGTAGGACGGGGTCAGTTCCCGGGGCACGTAAATCGACATCACCGCGGCCGATAGGACTTCGGCAAGGCCCGATCCTCCGGGAGTGGGGGCGAAATAAAGAAGGAAGGTTATAAGGGTCTGCAGTAGGACTACGTCCACGAACTGAGCTTGGTGGATCCCTAGCATCTTGAGAACCACATACCCGGCCGCCAGGCGGTTGGCGAAAGTGAGCGGGGTGACCAGCACTGCAGCCGCCAGGTAAAGCCAGCCCCGTCCCCGAAAGAACGCCACCAAACACTCGTGAGACCGATCGATCCCTTCGCGGAGGCTTTGAAGCCGGCCGGCGAGTTGCGCTCCGCCGCGGGAACCCAAAAGGCCCACCACCGCCTGCGCCAGCCGGCGCGCAAGTTCGGGAAATGCGATCAGGAAAAGAATGACCCCGCCTATCAGGATGAACCCGGCCAGGCTGAGGTTAAAGAGGTCGTAGAGCGTGATCGCCTCTCCCAGAACCCCGTGCTGCTCCAGGGATCTTCCGGCTCCTAACAAAACGGCCACCGGACCGGCGACCGCGAAAAAGACCACCGTTGCCACGAAGGTCATGAGACTGGAAATCATGGCTTCCGGGATGGGCACGCCCCAGCGCTTCAGCGTATAGATCATCATGGGGCCGCCGCCGGTTTGAGACGGCGTGAGGAAGCTGGCCCAGGTGTTGAGGCCTCCCGCCAGGATCGCGCCCCTGAGGCTGGCGCCGGGGTGGACGTGCCGCGTGAGGATCCAAAGTCTCAAGCCGCCTCCTATCCAGTCGGCCGAAGCGAGGGCGAGGCCTGCGAGCACCCAGCCCCAGTGGAGCGATAGCATCGCTTCGACGAAGCGGGAAAAGTTGCGGCCGTAAAAGAGCAGCCCCGCGAAGCCCAGGAGCGAGATCGCGGCGAAGAGCTCCAGGCCCCGGCGCATGAGGCGGGGCGAGATGACGTTTTTCACGAGCGGCTCAACCTACGGAGCGCGGATGCCGGGCGTCAACCGCCGCGCCGGCTCCAGTGTCCCTTGGTGCAGGAGCAAGTCTTCGGCGGCGAACCGGCCTTGTTGCCGCGGCATCCGGCCGGCTAAGCTTTCCAACATGGCCTCGGATCGGATCGTCCTTCACAACGTTCGGCAGCACAATCTCAAGAATCTCACGGTGGAGATCCCGCACCGTACCCTTACGGTGATAACCGGGCCGTCGGGATCGGGTAAGAGTTCCCTGGCGATGGACACGCTCTACGCCGAGGGCCAGCGCCGGTATATCGAGTCGCTCTCGACTTATGCCAAGCAGTTCCTGGAGCGGATGCCGCGGCCCGCGGTGGATCGAGTAGAGGGGATCGCTCCGGCGGTCGCTATCGAGCAGAAGAACCCCACCACTTCCAGCCGCTCCACGGTCGGTACCGCCACCGAGATCTACGATTACCTGCGCCTGTTGTGGGCGAGGATAGGCCGTCCCTTTTGCCATTCGTGCGGCCAGCCGATTGCGGTGGATTCGCCGAGTACGGCGGCGGCCAGAATCGTCGCCCAACTCGCCGGAACTCAGGTAATGATCGGGTTCCCGTTGCCGCGCGGGGTGCGGGCGAGCCACGAGCTCATCGTGGAGAATCTGCGGGCGATGGGGTTCTTGCGAGTACTGGTATCGGGGAAGGTGGAGCATCTCGACGCTTTGCCCGCGGACCTGCGGCTCGATCAGGCGGAGGATCCGGTGGTGATAGTCGACCGGCTGGAGGTTGCGGCCGAAAGGCAGAGCCGGCTGGCGGATTCCGTGGCCCTGGCCTTTGGGGAAGGTGACGGCACGGCGTACGCTCTCTGGGATGAAAGCCGCATGATCTTTTCCCAACATCCCCGCTGCACCGGTTGCGGCCGGAGCGCTCCGGCCCTGAGTCCCGCCCTGTTCTCTTTCAACAATCCCCGGGGCGCGTGTCCCGGCTGCAACGGTTTCGGTGCGGTGTTGCGGTACGACGAGTCTTTGATCGTACGGGATCCTTCCCTGTCCTTGGCGCGCGGCGCCTTGGATCCCTGGACCAAGCCGCGCTACGTGAACCGGCGCAGGATTCTCGCCGAGGTGTGCCGCAAGCGCGGGATTCCGATGGACGTCCCATGGAGGGAACTCAAACCCGCTCACCGCAAATTCCTGCTTCACGGCAAGGAAGGTCGTTTCCGGGGAGTCTTCCCGTTTCTGGAGGCGCTGGAGGCTAAGCGTTACAAGCAATACATCCGGGTATTCCTGCGGCAGTACCAAAAAGCCCTGCCCTGCCCCGCTTGCAACGGTGCGCGGCTGAGGCCGGAGGCCCTGGCGGTGAAGGTGGGGAGCCGCTCCATCGCCGAAGTCGCGGCCCTCACCGCGGAGGAGCTCAAGGCTTGGCTGGAGGCTTTGGAGCTCAGCTGGTTCGAGCGCGAGATCGCGCGCACGGTGTTGAACGAGTTGTCGGCCCGCGTCTCCTTTCTCTGCGACGTAGGTTTGGGCTATCTGACTCTCGACCGCCTGACGCGCACCCTCTCGGGCGGCGAGGCGCAGCGAATCGCTCTGGCCAGCGCTCTGGGAGCCAACTTGGTGGATACCCTTTACATCCTGGACGAGCCTTCGATCGGCCTGCACCCGCGAGACGTGGGAAGGCTTTTGGATCTGTTATTGCGGTTGCGGGCGGCGGGAAATACGGTGGTGATGGTGGAGCACGATCTGGAGGCGATACGCGCGGCCGATTACATGATCGAGCTGGGTCCCGGAAGTGGCGAGCGTGGAGGACGCCTGGTTTACAGCGGTCCGGTATCGGGAGCGATCGAAGCCAATACTCTCACCGGCAGCTATCTGGCCGGCCGGCGCAAGATTGCAGTCCCCGCCACCCGGCGCCGTGCCGGTCCTCGCTGGCTCACCTTGCGCGGGGCGCGGTTGCACAACCTCAAGAACATAGACGTGGCGATACCCCTGGGCACGCTCACCGTGGTGACCGGGGTCTCGGGTTCGGGAAAATCCACCCTGGTGCACGACGTGCTTTACCGCCAACTGGAGTTGAAACTCAAGGGTAGGCACGGGGCCAAGGAGCACCTGGGCGAGCCAGTGGGGGAACTCGAGCAATTGGCCGGCTGGGAAGCTCTAGACGACGTGGTGCTGATAGATCAGTCGCCCATCGGCCGCACGCCGCGGTCCAATCCGATTACCTATGTTCGGGCTTTCGACGAGATTCGCCGGATCTTTGCGGAGCACCCCTTGGCGCGGGCGAGGGGTTACACTCCCGCCACTTTCAGTTTCAATGCGGCGGGTGGCGGTCGCTGCCGGGTGTGCGACGGTGCGGGGTACCTGCAGGTGGAGATGATCTTCATGGCCGATGTGTTCGTGCCGTGCGAGGCGTGTGGCGGGACGCGCTTCGAGCGCGAGGTGTTGGATGTGAAGTTCAAGGGGTTGTCCATACACGACGTTTTGAATCTCACGGTGGACGAGGCGGTGTTGCGGTTTCGGGCCGAGGCCAAGTTGGGGAGGGCCTTGTGGCACTTGCAGGAGGTGGGTTTGGGATATTTGCGGTTGGGCCAGCCTGCCACGACGCTCTCCGGGGGAGAGGCGCAGCGTTTGAAGATCGCCCGGCAGTTGGCCACGGCGGGTCGCGGGGAACGGCGGTTGTATTTGCTGGACGAGCCCACCACGGGATTGCATCTGGACGATGTGCGGACTTTGCTTCGGGTGTTGGACCGTTTGGTGGATGCGGGTCACACGGTGGTGGTGATCGAGCATCATCTGGATGTGATCAAACGGGCGGATTGGGTGATCGATCTGGGGCCGGAGGGGGGCGAGGCCGGCGGCCGAGTGGTGGCGGCGGGGACTCCCGAGGAGGTGGCGCAGATGGATACTCATACGGGGCGGTATCTGAGGCGGGTGTTGGAGGAAGCGGAGCGCGAGGTGGCGAGCCGCCAGGGGTAGGCGGCGGGTTCTCCTCACAACGAGGTTCTAAGAGGTAGCTCGGGCATCCGGAGGGTGACCGCCAAAGCGGCGAGGGCGAACCAGGCTGCCGCCAGCAGCACGCGGCGCGTCGCGTGGGCAAAGGCAGTGCGCTGTATTCGAGCCGGCTGATCCGGGTTGCTCGGGCCCGGCGCTCCCCCGGGCGGCGCCGGATTCGCCGAAACGGCTCCCCCGGGTTCCCGTTTCCCCGGATCCCGGATCTCGCCTCCATTGTTGTCGCTCCCCGAGAGCGTCGTGCGGGCGCCGGGTGTTGGTACGGCAACCGGTTCCCCGGTGGAGTTGATGCCGATGTCTGCGCTCAGGGTCCCGGCGAACACCGCTCCCATCAGCGCCAAGCCGATCGTCGCGCCGATCTGGCGGAAAAAGATGGCGGACGAAGTGGCCACTCCGATCCTGTCGGGAGGGACTGCGTTTTGGATCGCGAGGGTAAAGAGCGGGATTGTGGGACCCAGGGCCAGACCGATCACTATCAGCCTCACCACCACCTCCTCCCTGGTGGAGTCCGCGCCGAGAGTCAATCCGGACATCAGAAACCCGGCCGCGAGGAGTATCAGGGCTGCGACCAGGATCGGCTTGTAGCGTTTGGTGCGTGCCGCCAGTTGTCCGCTGAGTACGTTTCCCGCCACCAGGCTGAGCGTGAGCGGGGTGGTAGTCAGTCCGGTACCGGTCGCCGACATCCCGACCACGTTGGTCATGAAGAGTGGGAGGAACACGATGGGAGCGAAGAAGGCCCCGCCGGTGATGAAGGCGGCAGCCACGCCGGTTCCGAAGGCGCGATTGCCGAACAGGGCGAATTCCATGATCGGGGACTCGGCCCGGCGCTCGATGAACAGGAACGCTACTCCTCCGGCAGCCGACAGGCCGAGCAACGAGAGGATCTGCCAGGAACTCCAGGAATGGGAGTTGGCCGGAGGGCCGCCTGCCCGGGGAAGCGACAGGGCGATCATGAGGGGAACCACCGCGAGGAGCAGGGCCGCCGCTCCGGGCAGGTCTATTCGGTTTCGCTCTCCACCCTGGTGCTTGCCGACGGGCGGCATGCGCAGCCAGACGAAAGCCATGGCTACAGCTCCAACCGGCAGGTTGATGAAGAAGGCCCAGTGCCATCCCAGTGTGTCGGTGATAAGGCCCCCTGCCAGGGGTCCGGCAACGGAGGCGAGGGCGAACACGGCGCCGAATATTCCCTGGTACTTACCCCTCTCTGCCGGGGGCAGCAGGTCGGCCACTACTGCGAAGGCGCTGGTGAAGAGCCCTGCCGAGCCCGCTCCCTGGACCGCCCGGCCGGCGATCAGGACGGTCGCTGTCGGCGCCAGGCCGCAGATCACCGAGCCGCCGAGAAAGACTGCCATGGCCACGAGTAGGATCGGCTTGCGGCCGTAGAGGTCGGACAGTTTCCCGTAGATCGGGATGAGGACCGTGGCGGTGACCAGGTACGCGGTGGTGAGCCAGGCGTACAGGGCGGTATCCATCTCGAGGCTCCGCTGGATCACCGGTCCGGCGGTGGCCACGATGGTCTGGTCCAGTGCGGCCGGGAGCAGGCCCAGAAGCACGCCGGCGAAGGTGAATATCTTCTGCTGGCGGCTCAGTTGGAGTGCTGGCATCGGCGATGCAAGTTCGCGGATGGCCGGGCCCGGCCGCAAGGCGGGCTTGGGGCGAGCCCCGTCCGGGGGTCGTATGGGGAGCTACACGGGCCCGTTCTTCCGGCCTATATTTACCGCGCTTTCCCGAGTAGCTCAGTTGGTAGAGCAGCCGGCTGTTAACCGGCGGGTCGCAGGTTCGAGTCCTGCCTCGGGAGCTCCTGGTCACCTGGGCGGCGGGAGCTGACGCCTCCCGCGGCGATAACCACCTCGATCCTTCACTGCAGAGTAGGATCAAAGAGGTTCATCCCGAGTTATCTTTTTGCGCCATGAACGGCGGCGTGCCGATGGCATACCCCAAGAAATCACCTTTGCGTAAGCGCGAGCGGGAGCGGCTGTTAAGTCAACTCCCCGGCTGGTCCCCGTGGTTCGCCCGGGAGCAAACAGGTTCTCGGCGGAGTGAAGTAGCCTCAATGGGGACCTAGCGGCCCGCCCCCACCCCCGGAGGTACCTTCTGCCGCACCGTCCGCCAGAGATTCACTGCCAAACACCCCACCGCGAACATGCCCAAGATCCCGGAAACCCCGAACATTGCCCCGAGGGCACCGGCCACACCCGGTACCGGCAGCCCCAGCCACGCAGGGAGCAGCAGCGGCACCACTCGGCAGATCAACGCGGCATTGCCCAGCCAGAAGGTGGCGTCCACCAGGGCCGGACTGGCCACCCTCCTTTTTTGAACGAACCCCGGAATCATCCGCACCGACATGCCGAGTATGAGATGCGTGACGAAACCGAGAAGGTACAAATGGCGCACGGCGTCGCCGCTTATCGCTCCCTCATGACCGGCCATAAAGGAAACCCCGCCGCCGGCGTCCAGAACCGCACCTATGACCAGCCAGAGATACGCCGAGTAGACCGACCGCTCGAACCTCCCGAATTCGCCGTAGTCCGGCAGCCCCTCGCGAGTCGGACGCCGGTCGGGACCGGGATGCAGTATCCGGTGCACGGTCCACGGCGGCCGCCGGCGGGTGAGGAGATCCAGGTTCCACACGAACCAGAGAACCACCATTCCCTTGAACGCCTGGCCCAAAGACGACCAAACGGAGGGCAGGTAGCTTCCCGAAGTAACCAGAAACGGAAGCGGCGAGCCCATCTCCAGCACGACCGCAGCCAGATAGGCGGCGGCCGTCCCGCGAACGGGCCAGTCCGGCTTGGGAAGCCTCAGGTATAGCGGCAGCATCCGCAGCGAGAAGCCAAAAGCCACGGGAAGCAACGCCAGATTGATGAAGGCTTCGATCGCAAATCGGTTCCACGCAGGATCGAGGACCGTGCTTCGGGAAGCGGCCATCCGGATCGCCAGCACCGTATTCAAACCGGCGTAAATCGCCCATCCGGCGATCATCATCCCGAAAAACGGCCGGACCAGATGCAGGGCCGGGCGCTCTCCCGCGCGCCGTGCCCGGCGCATCGTTTCCACCAGGAGCAGCAAGTAAGCGGCGATTCCCACGGCCTCGCTCAGCGCTGACACCGCAACCAAGGTGCCCAGCAAGCCGCGAGCCCAGCCGGAGAAATAGGGCAGCATCGGGTGGGCTATACTTCTGAGTATCAGCCCGCCCGCTACCGCGGCCAGAATCCGCGGAATCCACTGAGGCCGGCCCAAGGGCGCGCCCGCCAATCGCGGGATGAAATGCAGGCTTATTCCCAGGATGAATAGCCCGGCCCACCCCACGAGCTGGACGTGGCCATGGGTCTGCACGAAACTCACAAACCCCTTGCGTATGGGGAAACCGAAGCCGAGCACCGACGCCAGGTGAGCTCCCAGGGCGAAGCCGGAGAAGAGCGCCAGACCCAGAGCGGCCCAGACATAACCCGCGTGGAAGGGAGCGTACTCCGGTGCAAGAGCGCCGGCCCTTCCAGTCACAGCTTGCTCTCCAAATACTCCTTCAACGCCACCGCGTTGTTGCGCTCGGCGTCGCGCGCGGCGTAAAGCAGGGTCACCGTGCCTCGCCGCGCAGCTTCGAGCAGCGGCTTCCAGGCGCTCTCGTTGCGGTCCAGCTCGGCGAAATAACGCCGCCGGAACTCCTGCCACCGTCCCGGCTGATGGGCAAACCAGCGCCGCAGCCGATCGCTAGGCGCCAGCTCCTTGAACCAACCATCCAGGCGCAGCGTCTCTTTTTTCAACCCGCGAGGCCATAAACGGTCCACCAGGAACCGGGCGCCGTCCCGGGGAGCGGGCGGCTCGTAAACCCGTTTAACGCGAATCATGTACTGTTCACCGGTCTTGAGTCGTGCAATATTTGTTTCATGGCAAACAGCCTCCTTGGCCAGATCGGTTCCCGCATAGCGAGTGAGCTGACCCAGATTGTGAAGCCGGCTCCACACAGCGGCAGTTTTTCAAGACACCCTAATGCAGAAGCCACCGGATGCGACCCCCAATGACTGTCCGCCAAGACCGGTATCCGTTCACATGAAAAAACGCAGGCGCGCAAGCCGCAAGATTAAAAGGGCGAAGGCCAAGTCGCTAGGCGAACTGCCCAGGTTCGATGTCACCTGGGAGGCGGACCTCAAAACGGTGGCTGAGATCTTCCCCGGAGTGGCGGAGCACGCCCGCCCATGGCGCATAGGTTTGTGGGTGGAGACGGAGACCGAGCTTGCCCTGGGATTCCGCCTCATGACCGAGAACACTCCCCTTGAGGAGCTGGTCAGCGTGCTCCCGGAAGCCGCAAACCGCCCTCCGGCAGGACCACCTCGCCGGCCGGCTCGAATCGCCGTGAGGGATCCCCGGCTAGCCCAGTTGCTCCAGGAACGCATCGGCGACCTCGGCATAGAGGTGGACTTAGTTCAGAGGCTAGATGTCTGGGATCGCGTAGTCCGTCACCTTGGCGGCTCTCTTCCGGGGCTGGGTCCGGTGGACAGTTACCTAGCCGGGCAGGGAGTCGAACCGAAAGATGTAGCGGCTTTCTTCGAGGCCGCGGCGGAGTATTTCAGGCTGGCGCCATGGACCTGCTTGGACGACGACGAGCCGATCGAGCTTACCTGGCCGGGGCGCCCGGAGTCCATTTGGGCGGTGGTTCTAGGCGGAGCGGAGATGACTTACGGCTTGGCGCTCTACTTCTCCGGCGCGGAGCTCGCAGAGTTGTACCAAGAGGAGGACGCAGACGCACCTCCCCGCGGGGAATGCGTCGCCGTAGCCTTCGACACCGAAGATATTCTGCCCCCGGGTATGCGGGCCGAGCGCCGCCGTTATCGCTGGCCGGTGGCTGGCCCCAAGGCGTACCCGATCCCGATGCACAGCTTCGGAAGCCGCGCCGCCCCCGCGGACCGGGAAGACTTGGCTCTGTTGACGCTGTCGTTGCGGGTTGTGGCGGAACTGGTGCGGCGGTACGGTCGAGACCTGCGCCGCACCGCAGCTTCGCCGGTCGAGGTGGAGATAACGGGCCCGGGTGGTGGATTTATGGCCGTACAGGCCCGGGTCTCGAGCGATTGGGCCGAAGGCAAGGTGGCAGAGCACGCGGGCTTGAAGCCGGAAGAAGCGGCTTTTGAGCGGGGAGAGGAGATATCGCTTCTCGAGGAGATGCGGGACCGGATCTTTCGCCTCTCCGGCGCGAAGCGGGCCATCGATCGCCTCGCCTGGTCGTTCTTTCAGGACTCCGCTCCGAACTACGCGGGGCGAGAGCAGGGGGAACGAGTCCAGGCGCTGGGTCGCTTCCTCGACTGGGCTCTGTTCGCGGCGCGTACTTGGCCCGAGGGACGCACTCTGGCGGAGCAGGCGCTGGAGGCGGCGGCCGGGGAGCTTTCCGCCGAAGAACTCGAGGTGCGACGCCGTTTCTGCCAGCCCCGCTACTCCATCTACCAGGTCACCGGAGTGCAGATGGGCGAGGGGCTGGAGCTGAAGGACCAGTTCACCGGCGAACGCCTCCAGGTACGGGAACGGATCGCCAGCTACGAGATCCGCCGGGGATGGACGATCATAGGTCCGCTTTTCCCGGTCGGCGACCGCTATGTGCTGGCCTCGGCGCCTCTGGTGTACGACAGGCAGTTGCCCATCCCCGAGGGCGCGTCCCTTCCGAAAGACGCGAGGAAGTTGGCGCCCGCGCTGGAGGAAATCTTCTTTGGGGCGGGCACCGGGTGGATCGAGAAACTTGCGCTGTGGAAGCTGGCCGATAAGTACGAGGATTTCCGCAGCGCGGTATCCGGCCCCGAAGGCGAGCTACCTTCATTTGCAGAGCTTCAGCGGTTGGCGCGCAGCGCTGCTCTTCCATCCCAGGCGATGCAGCCGATCATGGACAAGGTCGACTGGTGGACCCTGCAAGAAGCCAAAGTGTTCGCGAGCTTTTTCACCCGGACTTGGAACCTGGTGCGCCGCGGGTTGTGATGTACCTCAGCCGGTGACGCCTATAGACCGCAATCCGGGTCCAGCTTGTTGAACACCCTCGCGGTGCCGCAGATACGCTGATCCCGTGCCGCTCTGAGATTTTTCGGCTCAACCTCGGGTTTCCAAAACCGGGGCGACCCTAAATCCGGCCCAGACGCACTAGCAGCCCGACATTGGGGGCCATCTCGAACCGCAACCGGCGCCCCCGAGAGACAGCAGCATTCCTGTCCGGGAGCCACTCGAAGACCTCCTCCCACTCCGGGATCGCGATTGCACCGGCCTCCAGAGCCAACCACCGGCCGAGCAGCCTCAAACGCACGCCCGGCTCTAGTCCGGCTACGGTCACCAACCCCCCTCCCCCACCCGTGCCAAACAGGTCCAGCTCGGGCCCCAACAACACGTGCACCCTGCCGAAGAAACCGACCGGGCCCTTGATCCAACCCACCCCCGCGAACCCGTCCACCAACAACACGAACCAACCGGCCCCGACACTCCCCGTGATCCCGCTGCCCAACTCGCCTTCCGCCACCAACCCCAACCCCCCGATCACCTTGCCCTGGAGCCACAACCGGCCTTCTGGTTGCTGCGAGGCCCGAGCAGCGGTAAATCCACCCAAAACCAACCACAACAGCAGAGCCAAACACCGGCGTTTCATCCGCTGGTATCCTTCCTCCTACCGTCCTACGACGTCTAGCGCCGTTACCACGTCGATCGCCGCCATGCTGTTCATCGGCGGTAACGCAGCCCTCCTAACGTCCTACGACGTCTAGCACCGGTACCACCTTGCGACTTCGTTGGCGCCCCGCGCTTAAGAGGTCTGCAAGGAACGGTCCATCGGGCGACTTCCCCGACCTCGGGTAAGGCCGCAGGCTCTAGGCTATCTTCCTGCCAGAAAATAGTTCACGGGTTGGGGCGCGCAATGACCGGGACGACGGCGAGGTTCTCGCAACGAAGAGTGGCGCCCAATCGGATACCCTTGACATGCGAATCACATTTCGTGTATTCTACGACCTATGTCTGCCCGAAAACCCAAACCGAAGCGCGACGTCGAGAAGAGGAAGGCCGAAGAAGCCCAGTGGACCTTCCTGACCAACCACGCCCATGTGCTCCTGTGCCTGGCCAAAGACCCCACCATGCGAATGCGCGAGATCGCAGCCGAGGTCGGGATCACCGAACGGGCCGTCCAGCGCATCATCGGCGAGCTGGAAGAGGCCGGATACATCGAACGCCTCCGCAAAGGAAGGCGCAACGCCTACCGGATCCACGGGACGCTCCCCCTGCGGCATCCCATCGAGCAGCACCGGCGGATCAGAGACCTGATTCGCCTGATTCTGACACGGGGAAACGAACGATGACGCTGGATCCAATTATTCTCTTTTTTCTTCTGGGCGTGGCGGCGGGCCTCGCGGGGTCGGATCTCCGCATGCCGTCGGCCATCTACGATTTCCTGACCATCTACCTCCTGCTGGCCATCGGGCTGAAAGGCGGCGCCGAACTCGCCAAATACCCCCTGCTGCCGCTGCTGCCGAAGGTGGCCGCCGTCGTCCTGCTGGGCCTGGTCTTGCCCGCGATCGCCTACCCGGTTCTCCGAAGGGCCGGAAAGCTCAAGCGAGCCGACGCCGCCTCGATCGCAGCCCACTACGGCTCGGTGAGCATGGGAACCTATGCCGTGGCTCTGGCTTACCTCGGCACCCAGGGGGTGGAGTACGAATCCTACACCACCCTGTTCCTGGCCCTGCTGGAAATGCCGGCGATCATCGTGGGCGTCATCCTGGCTCGCGGGATCACGGCCCAAACCCACTGGGGCCGCCTCGCCCGGGAAGTCTTCACCGGAAAAGCCATCGTTTGCCTCCTGGGCGGACTGTTCATCGGATGGATCGCGGGCGAGGACAGCCTTTCGTCGGTCAATGGGTTCTTTGTCGATCTGTTCCGGGGGATGCTCGCTCTGTTTCTTCTGGAAATGGGACTGTTGTGCGCAGCCCAGATGAGCCCCCTGCGGCGCTACGGGCCGTTCCTCATCGCTTTCGGGATCCTGATGCCCCTCTTCGGCGCGGCGCTGGGCACCGGACTCGGCTTGGTCCTGGGCCTCTCGCCCGGAGGCACCGCCCTGCTGGCGGTCCTCGCCGGCAGCGCCTCCTACATCGCGGTCCCGGCCGCCATGCGGATTTCCGTTCCGGAGGCGAACCCGGCCCTCTCACTCGCCGCATCCCTGGGCGTGACCTTTCCCTTCAACGTCACGCTGGGAATCCCCCTCTACCTCCAAATGGCGCGCTGGATTCACGGACAGATGTGAGGTGAGACATGCAATCCCACTCCCTGAAACTCGTGACCATAATCACCGAAGCGGTGATCGAAAAGGAACTCATCCAAGAGCTCACCGGCCTGGGGGTATCGGGATACACCATCACCGACGCGCGCGGCAAGGGGCATCGGGGGGTCAGAACCACCGGATGGGAACACGGAGCCAACATCCGGGTCGAGGTCGTCTGTGACGAAACTCTGGCGAGAGCCATCGCCGACCGCCTCAAAGAACGCTACTACCAGAACTACGCCATGATCCTCTTCGTCAGCGACGTGGAGGTGCTCCGGCCCGAGAAGTTCAAGGGCGAAAGAGGGGATGAAGGATGAACCGACCACCCGGCAGATAGAGGTTACGCGCGGCGTTCCCTCACCCCGCCGCTATCGGCCCGCCCAGCTCCACCCTGCTTCTGGTAACTCGGCAGCGGCGACCCAGCACCCGCACTCCGGCCCGCTTGGCTCTTTCCAGTGCGGCGGCGAAGTCCGGGTCGATCTCCGCCGCCGCTGTCACTCGTTCGGCGTCACCCCTCTGCACCACGAACATGATCGCCCCGTGCCAGTTTCTGCGGCGCGCGAGCAGAGCCAGCTCGCTTACGTGCCGCGCACCCCGGGCGGTCACTGCGTCGGGAAAAAGGCCCACGCCGTTCTGCACCAGGGTCACGCTCTTTACTTCCAGCACCAGTTTCCGGCTTCCCTCGCGGTCCCGCAGCAAAAAGTCGAATCTCGAGTCTCGCCAGCGCCACTCGCGGCGGATCAGTTTCCAGCCCGAAAGTTCCTCCAGGGCACCCAGTTCCAGAGCGCGGGCGATCAGGCGATTGGGCATCGTGGTATCTACCGACACCAAGCCCGAGCCCCGGGGCGTTTCCACCAGCACTGCGGACCACCGGAGTTTGCGACGCGGCGCCACGACCCGTCGCAGCCAGAGTCGTCTTCCCGGCACCAGGAGGTCGGTGAGCCTGCCGGGGTCGGGCAGGTGGGCACTGACGATCGCACCGCGCCCATCCAAGCGGCAGCGGACCACGAAGCGGTTGGGCCGCTCTAAGAAACGGGTTTGTATGAGAGGGCCCGGAATTGGAACGGCAACGCCGGGTGTTGCTCTATGCGGCACGTCCCGCTCGCTCCTCCTATCGGCGACCCCGGACCGCACCAGCAGGCGGCCCGAATCGCCCTGTTGCAACTTAGTTGAGACCCGGCGCTTAGATTATACAGCTGACCCTAGCCCAATCCACACAACCCATGGTCGAACTAAAAGACATCCAAGAGGCCCGCGAAAGGATCGCCCCCTTCATCCATCGCACCCCCTTAATGTCCGTAGGATCCCTCGGCCGCCTCATGGCCCAGAGACTCTACGCCAAATGCGAACTTTTCCAGAAAACCGGATCGTTCAAGGTGCGCGGAGTGCTCAACAAACTCCTGACCATGGATCCGGAAACCAGAAAACGCGGAGTCATCACCATCTCCGCCGGAAACCACGCCCAAGCCCTGGCCTGGGGTGCCATCGCCACCCGCACCCGCGCCACCGTGGTAATGCCCAAAAACGCCGTCGAAGCCAAAGTCAAAGCCACCCAAGCCTACATGGGCGAAGTCATCCTCACCGACGGCGACCTGATGGAAGTCTGCGCCGAAATCCAAGAGAAAAGAAACTTGGTCATGGTCCACCCCTTCGACGACCCGGCGGTGATCGCCGGACAGGGAACCATAGGCCTGGAGATCCTGGAAGACCTCCCGGACGTGGAAATGGTCCTGGTGCCCATAGGGGGCGGAGGCCTCATAGCGGGCATCGCCACCGCCATCAAGAACCTGAGACCGGACATCAAGGTCATAGGCGTCGAACCGGTCGGATCCTGCGTGGGATACCAGTCCCGCAAAGCCGGTAAAGCGGTGCGCCTGGAAGAACCCAGCGAGACCGTGGCCGACGGCCTGGCCGCACCCTTCATGGGCGAACTCGCCTTCGCCCACATCCAGCGCTACGTGGACGACATCGTCCTGGTCCTGGACCGCCACATCCTCACCGCTATGTGGTTCACTATCGAACGAGCCAAGTTCGTCCCCGAACCCGCGGGCGCCACCGCCTACGCCGCCGTGCTCTTCGGAGCGGTACAACCGCCCCTCAACAGCCTCCTGGTTGCCGTCTTCTCGGGAGGCAACGTCAGCCGCGAAGTGCTGGCCCAAGTGGTAGAGATCGGCAAGGCCCCCCGTTTCCCCTAAGCCCGAATAAAACCGGCGGTCACCCGCCGATCACCAACTGCCTGGTGAACTTCACCACCACCGCCTGGTCCAGATGCCGCCAGCGGTTCGCGGTGGACCGCCGCTCGTTGTAAACCACGAACAAACCGGTCCCGGCGGCACTCAACCAGCCAAAGCGAATGTTCCCGGAATATTGATCGCTCTGATGGTTGTACTGCAGCAAAGACTGCAAGTAGATGCGGGGTGTGAAGGCGTAAGAAATCTTGGCTCCGATGACCGCCGTCTGAAAACTCCCCTCCGGTAGATCGACATCGTAAAAGGTCGTGCGAAATTGGGTCAAAAACCTGTCCCCCACCCGCCCGGTCAGGGTTGCGGTGCCTCCCTTGCGATGGCCGGTGTAGAAACCGCCGATATCGATCCTACCGGAGACGGAGACCGGAGCCGAAAGATTGGTGTTATAGGCAAAGCCCCACTCCACGTTGTCGTAGGTTCCCGGGGGGACCACTACTCCCGGACTAATCTCGAACGGGGCCTTGAGCCCCTCCCGGGTGAAGTTGATAGCCGGAAGCTGGAAAAATGCCCCGTTGGGAAATTCGAAATGGCTGTCTATATGCACCAAACGAGTCTCGCTGAACCCGTCCAGATCGAAATATTCGCGGTAAGTCACATGGGGCCGGAGCTCGCGAATCCAGGAGGCCGCGGGACGCACCCGCCGCATCACTCTCAAGCTCACGAACCGGTAAGCGGGGCGATCCAAAAAGCCTACTTCCGGATTGAAGTCCTCCGCCACTTCCCGATAAGACACCGCAACGTTCCACGCCCGCGTGTTGTAGCTGCTCTGCAGGGCGAAGGCATGCTCGCCCCCCAAACGACCCGGCGTCTCCGTCCGGGCCAAGTAGCCGTCCAAGATCAAGGCCTGGCCCACCCCCAACTGCCCGTCCACACCGTAGGTGAAGTTGTAATCGCCGGAACTGTCGGTATTGACCCGGCTCGCAAAGATGGCGCCCACTCTGGAACGATTGGGCAACTCGCGCAGCAGGCGCATCACGCCGTAATTGGCCGGCGCTACCGCAACCGATCCGTCCGCCGCAGAAACCGCGTCGGTTTGAATGTCGAGAGCGCCGAGAGTAAAACCGCCGGCTCGACCGCTGAGTCGCGCCCCTCCCCTGATGGGTACCAGCGAGCCGTCAGGACCTATACCGATGCGGCGGCTGAAAAAGAGCTCCACCGCCTGCGGCGTACCCACCGCAAAATTCCCGGCGTTCTCCAAGAAGAAGGGACGCTTCTCCGGGAAGAACAAGTTGAACCTGGTGAGATTGACCTGCTGCTCATCCACCTCCACTTGGGCGAAGTCGGTGTTGTAAGTGAGATCCAAAACCAGACTGGGCGTGACCGAGAACTTGAGATCTCCCCCGAACTCGGCGCTCAGGTCCGTCTCCGGCTCCGGGCCGTAGAAACGCGCCGCACTGGTCAGAGCATAGGGAGTAATCGCTATCGCATTGCGGGAGGGAGCTTCCACGCCCTCCAGAATCCCAGCCAAAGAAACCCGGAAGACGGTAAACTGCCGCGGCACGGGGGACCAAAAGATCTCCTCGTTGCGCCTGCGGATCCGCCTCGCAAAGTTCAACCCCCAGCGCTGCTCCCCGCCCCGAGGATAACGCAGAGTGCTAAAGGGGATCCTGAACTCCGCATACCATCCAGCGGAATCCACCGAGGTCGCCACCTCCCAATTGCCATCCCAGTTCAGGTTCACGTCTCCCCCGCTACTGCTACCTCCTCCCCGCTGAGGCCGCACATTACCGGCGACTCCGGGCAACCCGCCCTCACCCTCTCTGGTCACCTGGCCGTCGTATTCCACCCCGGAAGGGCTGGTGCCGAACACGAAAGCGTTCTGCCGGTCGAGATAGGTGTCCAGCACTACTATGAAGGCGTCCATGTCCCGCAGGTCCACATCACGCCGCGCTTCACCCAAGACCAAAGAGGTTGCTTGGCGATCGTAAAGCCAAGCACCGACGTACAGCGCTTCGCCGTCGTACAGGATCCGCACCTCCGTCGGCTCGCTCGGCGCCGCTCCCTCTACCGGCTCGTGCTGGACGAAATCGCGAATCGCCGGCGCCAATTGCCAGACCGGCTCGTCCAGCCGGCCATCGATCACCGGGGCAGACTCCACCCGCACCGCGCGCGCCACCCGCGCCGGCGCCTCCGAGCTAGCGTCCTGACCTGCCGAGGAAACCTGCGCGCCGAGACTCGCAGCCGCGCTCGCCAGAAAGAGCAACATCACTAGGACTTTCATTCCCCAAAACGCTCCCCTTGTGTTGGGATCTCGAATCCTCGACCCGGCACCCGTCCCTGCCTCCCGCCAGCACGCCAGCCGGGCCATCAATCTAGCTACCGGAACAATGCCACAGAAAACGGCGAAGCAAAAATAAAAGGCGCCCCGGCGGGGCGCCTGCCGCACCCAACGGCAACCGATTACTTCCGATTGCCGTTGGCCACTTCGATCTGGACCCGGCGCGGCTTGGCCTCCTGCAGCTTGGGCAGGTGGACATGCAGGACACCGTTCTGGAAGCGAGCCTTCACCTTCTCGGCGTCCACCGTCCGCGGCAAGGTGAAGCTACGCTCGAAGCGGCCATAACGGCGCTCGAACACGTGGTAGTTGGCATCCTCCTTGCCCTCCACCACTTCCTGCTTCTTCTCGCCGCTGATGGTGAGAACACCGTTCTCCACGGTGACGCTCACATCCTCCGGCGCGATGCCCGGAAGCTCGGCGCTCACCTGAATCTCATCCGCCGTCTCCCGAACATCCACCACCGGCATCCAGACCTGAGTGCCCTGACCCAGCCCTAGCTGGCCAAAGAACCGATCGAACAGCCGATCAAACTCGCGCCGAGTGCTGAACAACTCGTCCCAGATCGAAGGAGCCGTAGAGCTACGCCACAAGGTCGGATACATAGCCATCACCTCCTTCTAAACGTTCAACTCTGCTCGCTAAGTCGGCCCTGCTCGGACCGCCCAAAGAAAAAGCAAGCCGCGTGCCGCCCGCCGTTGGCCAGAAATGCACAACCGCACCCTACCCTGAGACCCTCGGGCGGTCGATTTGACGTAGTCTAAGTCACTATGGCAGAACGTGCGGGCGCTGATCCCGGTCGGGCCGCCTGCCCCGTTCGAGTTATATTAGGCCACTGTGGCAGGGGAGAGCTAAGTCGCTGTGCTGCAATCAGATAGCTTGCGGCTAATCCCCCGCTCCTGCCAGCTCCGAGACTGCAGCCCTGATGTCCTCGAGAGCCTGCTCCATCCTGTCGAGGTGGGTTCGGAAGGAGACCACACAGATTCTCAGAACGAAACGATCTCCCAGCATCGTTCCGGTGAGGTAAACCCGACGCCTTTCATTTATCAACTCTAGGAACCGGCGGTTCAGCCGGTTCAGCTCCGGCGTGTCCATCCCCGGCCTTGTCAGCCTGAAGGCTAGGGTGGAAAGCTGGGGCTCGGCTACGATCTCGATCCCTTCGATCTCGCGCAGTTGCGCGGCGGCCCACTGCGCCAAGTCCAGCTTTTCGTCCAGCGCCCGGGCGAACGCCTCGATGCCGCAAAGCTTGAGGGCCAGCCAGACCCGGAGCCCCCGCGGTGGCCGGCTGAGTTCGGGTGAGAGCTGGCAAAAGTCCACCAGATCCGGAGCCCTCCTCATCTCGGGCAGATAATCCGCCGAGAGGGCGTGAGCTTCTTCCAGCTTGGTGCGGTCCCGCACCAGCAGCGATCCGGTCCCGTAGGGGAAAAACAAGGTCTTGTGGGGATCCAGCACCACGGAATCCGACCGCTCGATTCCGCGCAACACCGCCCTACCCCGCTCGGTCAAGTTGAAGAACCCGCCGTAAGCTGCGTCTACGTGGAACCACAAACCTTCTCTTTCCGCCAAGTCCGCCAGAGCCTGAAGGTCGTCCACCGCCCCGGTGTTGGTGGTGCCTGCGTTCCCCACCAGCAGGAAAGGTTCTTTCCCCGCTCTTCGGTCCGCAGCGATTTGCTGTTCCAGCAGGTCCAGCCTGATCCGGAAAGTTTCGTCGGACGGGATGAGCTTCACGCTGTCTGCGGGAAACCCAGCCAGGCGCGCCGCCTTAGGGATCGAAGAATGGGTTTGGTCCGAGGCGTAGATGGTCCCCCCCTCGAGCCGGTCGCCCAGGCGAGCGAAGCGGGCGGCCACTATCGCGGTAAAGTTGGCCAGGGAACCTCCGCTGGTGAGAAATCCGCCCGATCCTTCGGGGTAGCCCGCGATCTCGCAGAACCAGCGCACCACGTTGGACTCGAGCTGCACCATTCCCGGGGCTGCGATCCAGACGCCCACGTAGCGGTTGACTGCGTCCGCGATGAGATCGCCCACGGCCGCATGGAGGAGACCTCCTCCCGGTATGTAGGCCAGATATCCCGGACCCGCGGTATTCAAAGAGAGCGGCACGGCGCGATCGAACAACAGCTCCAAAAGCTCGTCGAGCGGGCTTCCCTGCCGCGGCAGTCGCTCTTCCACCAGGCTCCGCGCCCGGGGTTCGGCATCCTTTACGTCGGAAGCCGGCTGGCGATCCAGCGTATCGACCCAGCGGGCGACCCGCTCCATCGCCGCGTTTACCAGATCCCTGAATTCCGCACCCGTGAGCTCGAGCTTGCTCCACTCCATAGTTCCCGATCCTGGCATTATGTTCGGCTGCGGCACGCGACCTTCCCTGCTTGCTCCACCCCATAGTTCCCGGTCCTTCCGCCGCCGGTCGGCGCCGCTATCTTGGGAACGAAGAAACTTTTCAACTTATTCCAGAGGTGACCGTGGGCCAAGAAGCAGCGCTGGAACTGTTGCGCCGGGAAGTGACACCGGAGCTCTACCGGCGCATCCGCGAGGAATGGAAGCGCCACTCCATAGCTGAAGACAACCGGGACATACCGGGCCTGCTCTCCACTCTCACACCGGACTGCGAGTATCACCTGCCTCAGGTAGGCAAGGTATGGAAAGGTCACGACGGGGCCGCCGAGTTTTACCGCCATCTTTTGAGCGCCTTTCCCGACGTCAAGTTCGAGCTTACGGACATAGTGATCGGTCCCCAGGGGGTCTGGGAGCAGGCCAAGGTCCACGCTACCCACAAAGGCAAATGGCTGGACTTCGAACCCACCAACCGGAGGGTGGAGTTCACCGTCTCCATTTACTTCCCGTGGGACTTGGAGAGAGGGAAGTTCAAAGGCGAGGTGGTTTATTTCTTCGCTCCGGAGCTGGAAGGAGCGCGGAAAGGAGCGCTGACATGAAGTGCAGGCTGTTGACGGCGATTGTCATTCTGGCGGCGGGATCGCTGGGCGCCCAGTCGCGCCCGCCCGGCGCGGCGGGGGCCGCGCCCGAGCGCCCCTTCGGCACCCTCAGGGAACAGGCCGAGATCCGGCAGCAATGGCTGAAGGAACGCCTGGAAACGGTGCTACCCCGCCTGATGCGCGAGCACGGAGTCCATATGTGGGTGGTCGCGATGCGGGAGTACAACGAAGACCCGGTCTTCAAGGCTTTGGTCTCGCCCACCACGTTTTTCGCCCGCAGGCGCACCATCTATGTCTTCTTCGACCGGGGGCCGGAGCTGGGAGTCGAAAGGATCGCCCTGGGCGGCACCTCGCAGGGAGGACTGTACCAGGCGGTGCGGGAGACCGAGCTCGCGCCTGACGGGCGCCCCCGGGAGCTCTGGGGTAAAGCGCAGTGGGATCTTTTGGCCCGGGTGATCCGCGAGCGCAACCCGCGGAACATCGCGGTGAACATCTCGCACACTCACGCTTTCTCCGACGGCCTTTCGGCGGGGGAGTGGGAGCAGATGCAGGAAGCCTTGGGACCCGATCTTTTGCGCCGCGTGGTCCGTGCCGAGCGGCTTCCTCTGGATTACCTGGCGATCCACGTGGAGTCCATGGACTCGATCTACCGGCAGATGCAGGAGCTGGTGCACGAGATCATCGCCACGGCGTTCTCCAACCAAGTGATCACGCCGGGCGTCACCACCACCGAGGACGTGGTCTGGTGGATGCGCCAGCGGGTGAACGATCTGGGTCTTTCGACCTGGTTCCAGCCGTCGGTGAGCGTTCAGCGCCGCGGCGTGAATATGGCCGACTCCACCGCGCCGGTGATCTTGCGCGGCGACGTGCTTCATTGCGACTTCGGGATCACCGCCCTGGGCCTGAACACCGACACCCAGCACATGGGCTACGTGCTGCGGGAGGGGGAGACCGAGCCGCCCGCCGGTCTCAAGCGCGCCTTGGCCAATGCCAATCGGCTGCAGGACATAGTGCTGGCAGAAATGCGGCCCGGCCGTACCGGCAACGAAGTTCTGGCATCCGCTCTGGCGCGGATGCGCGCCGAAGGGATAAACGGCACGGTGTACACCCACCCGATAGGCGACTACGGCCACGGGGCGGGACCGCTGATCGGCCTTTGGGACCGCCAAGACGGCGTTCCGGGAAGAGGTGACGTACCGCTCCTTCCCGGAACTTGGCACTCGATCGAACTTCAGGCCACCACTCCGGTGCCCGAATGGAACAACCAGCCGGTGCGCATGGCGCTGGAGGAAGAGGCCGAGCTCACCCCTGAGGGGACGATGCGCTGGGTGCTGAGGCGGCAGAGCGAGTTTCACCTGGTGCGGTGAGCCGGTGTAGCGCGGGCAGCTAACTTCAATTTCGGAGCAGCTTATGAGTTTTCCCATTTTCTTTAGGCAAACCGCCTTCTTTGGGCGAACCGCCGGCTCGCTGCGGGTGGTGCTCGGGCTGATCGGGATTCTGGCGCTGTCCGGCTGCGCCCGCAGCACCGCCGAGCGGCCGGCCTTGGCCCCCACCATAGTGGGTCGCTCCCCGACGGACACGGTGGTTCTCATGGGACCCGCCACGGTGATGGACACTCTGCCCGCCGTGGAGCCGGGCCGGTTCGATACCGGAAAGATGTGGACCTTCGAGAACCCGCCTCTCGACTACTTCGAGGAAACCTATGGATTCCGGCCGTCTCAGGAATGGCTGGACCGGGTAAGGCAGGCCGCTCTGAGACTGCCCAACTGCACTGCCTCGTTCGTTTCTCCCCAGGGCTTGGTGCTCACCAACCATCACTGCGCCCGGGAGAGCGCCACGGCGGTATCCGGCGAGGGGGAGGATCTTTTGACCAACGGTTTCTATGCGGTGACTCTCCAGGACGAGCGCAGAGTGCCTGATCTCTACGTGGATCAGCTGGTGGAGATCCGGGACGTGACTTCGGAGGTTCGGAGCGCGATCGACACTACTGCGCCCGAGGAGCAGCGGGTGCGGGCACGGGATGCGAAGATCGAGGAGCTGGAACAGCGGCTCAGCCGGGAACTGGATCTGCGCTGCGAAATCACCTCCCTTTACCACGGAGGGCGCTACTCCAGCTACTGTTATCGGCGTTACGACGACGTCCGGCTGGTCTTCGTCCCCGAAGGAGCGGTGGGTTATTTCGGGGGCGATCCGGACAACTTCACCTATCCCCGGTACGCCTACGACGTGGCGTTTTACCGGGTGTATCAGGACGGACAGCCGCTCTCTACCACGGTGTACCTGCCGTGGAGCGATTCCGGGGCGGTGGCGGGCGAGCCGGTTTTCGTGATCGGCAACCCGGGTTCCACTTCCCGGCTGAACACGGTGGCGCAGCTCGAGTATCGCAGAGACCACCAGTATCCCTTCACCATCCGGCTGCTGAGCACGCGGGCCGAGATCTTGCGCCGCTACATGGACCGCCATCCCGAGCAGAGGAGTCGCTACATCAACGATTATTTCAGCATCACCAATGCGCTGAAAGCTTACACCGGGGAGCTCGAGGGCTTGCGCAACCCGTCGCTGATGGCGCGCAAGGTTGCCTTTGAGCGGCGCTTCCGCGATTCGGTGATGGCGGACAGTAATCTGGCGCGGGAGTACGGGAATCTTTGGGACGAGATCGCGGACATCCGCCGGCAGATCGCCGAGGTCGCTCCCAGACTCAACGCCTTGAACCAGGGCGGTCTGCTCCGCTCCCGCACCCTTGAGCTGGCCGCCACGATCGTACAGTACGCCCAGGCGGCCTCCGCCGGATTCGCTCCGGAAAGTCTCTTGGAGGAGGTAAAGAACCAGCTCTTGAGCGCTCAAATCGATCCCGAGCTGGACGCCGAGATGTTGAGGGCTCAGATCGAGGACGCCATCTATCTCTTGGGGCCCAACGATCCTTTCGTGGAGCAGGCGCTTGCGGGACGGACTCCGGAGGTGGCCGCGCGGGAGATTGTTCAAGGTTCGGCCATAGCCGACTCGGCGCGCCGCGCGGAGCTGGTGTTGAATCCGGATCGGGTAATGCTCAGCCCCGATCCTGCGATTCGGCTCATGAGGAGCACGCTCCCAAGACTCCAAGCCGCCATCCAGGAATACCAGCGGCTCACCGGTGCCGAGGAACTGCGCACCTCCAAGCTGGCGGAGGCTCTGTTCAGGGTTTACGGAACTTCCATTCCGCCGGATGCCACTTTCACGCTGCGGATCGCCGACGGGGTGGTGCAGGGGTACAGCTACAACGGGACCGAGGCGCCTCCCTACACCACCTTCTACGGCATGTACGACCGGCATTTTTCCCACCGGGGGAGGGAAGAGTGGGAGCTTCCTCCGCGCTGGAAGAATCCGCCGCCGGAGTTCGATCTGGGGACGCCGCTCAATCTGGTGAGCACCAACGACATCATCGGCGGCAACTCGGGGAGCCCGCTGATCAACGTGCGCGGCGAGATCGTGGGCGTGATCTTTGACGGCAACATAGAGAGCCTGCCGGGCGATTTCATCTATACCACGGAGACTGCCCGGGCGATCTCGGTGCATTCCGCCGGGATTTTGGAAGCGCTGCGCGATCTGTACCGCGCCGAAAGGCTGGTGAACGAGCTCCTCCAGGCTCGCCGCAATTGAAGCTGGACGACATTCCCACGCCGGCCCTTCTGCTCGACCTGGACCGGGCGGAGCGCAACATCGCCGCCATGGCGGAGCGGGGGCGCCGGCTGGGGGTGGGTTTGCGCCCGCACATAAAGACTCACAAGTGCTTGGAGCTGGCCGAGCTGCAGCGCGCCGCAGGCGCTAGTGGGATAACGGTCTCCACCCTCTACGAGGCCGCCGTGTTCGCCCGGCACGGGTTTCGAGACATCACTTGGGCTTTTCCCGTAATCCCCGGCCGGCTGGACGAGGCGAGGGCGTTGTGCGAGGAGACCGGGCCCGAACTGGAGCTCGGGCTGGTAGTGGATCACGAAGAATCTCTGGCGGCGGTGGAGCGGGCGGGCGTCCCGTTCAAGGTGTGGCTCAAGGTGGATTGCGGGTATCACCGGGCCGGAGTGGATCCCGCAAAGAGAGCTTCTCTGGAGTTGGCCGCGCGCATCGCTTCTTCTCCGGTGGTGAGGTTTGCCGGGATACTGTCGCATTCCGGACAGGCCTACTCCGCCCGCCGGCCGTCGGAGCTGGCCCGGATCGCGGAGCGGGAGCGCCGGATCATGGTGGAGTTCGCCGCGCGGCTGGAGGAAGCGGGAGTCGGCGTCCGTGCTATCAGCGTAGGATCGACACCGGCGATGAGTCGGGTGCGGCGCTTGGACGGTGTCACCGAAGCCAGGCCCGGCAACTATGTGTTCTACGATTACACCCAGCGCGTCCTGGGTGCCTGTTCGCTCGGTGCCTGCGCGCTGACCGTGCTCGCCACGGTGGTGTCTTCCCAGCCGGGCAACCGCCACTGTGTGGTGGATGCGGGGGCGCTGGCTCTGTCCAAGGATCCCGGGCCGGAGCGCGCCCGGCCGCGCGCCATGGGAAGGATATTCGCCGACTACCAGAGCAACCGGCTCGATTCATCGCGGTACTTGGTCTCTCTCAGTCAGGAGCACGGGATCGTGCGGGGCCGGTTTCCGGTGGGCACCAGGGTGAGGATCCTTCCCAACCACGCCTGCCTCACTGTGGCGTGTTTCGACGAGTATTACGTGGTGCGCGGCGATCGCGTGGTGGATCGGTGGAGGATCTGGCGAGGGAGGTAGCGCGCACCAAGGCCGGCGATCGGGGCCTTCTGTTGTGGTGATGTATGTAGTGATGTATATTGCCCCATTGGAAATGTCTCGAATGGTACGCAAGCAGGTCTATCTGGAGCCCCAACAGGAGAGGCGGTTGAAACAAACGGCTCGCGCTCTTGGGGTGAGTGAGGCAGAGCTGATCCGCCGCGGCGTTTCGCAGGTCGCCGACGTGGGGGCGCCGGGCTTGGTTGACCCCGAGGCCTGGGTACGGGAACTAGCGTTCATCCGGAAGAGGGCGCGCCGCCATAAGCGCCGAGGCGGAATGCGCAGTTGGACCAGAGAAGGTCTGTATGAAGAACGGCTCTCGCGCCTTCCTCATTGACACCAATGTCCTAGTGTATGCCTACGACCCTAGCAACCCCCTCAAGCAAGAACGCGCGATCGCCGTCCTCAAGCAGGTTGCCGACCAGATGCTGGGAGCCGTCAGCGCACAAATCCTGGGGGAATTCTTCGTGGCGGTGACACAGAAGATCCGGAATCCTCTCACGCGATTACAAGCCGAACGCAGCCTCACCAATTATGTGCGTTCTTGGGTGGTTTACGACCTCACCGAGCTGGTTGTTCTAGAAGCTGTCCGCGGGGTTAGGCGCCATCAGCTCTCATATTGGGATAGCCTGATATGGGCCACGGCCAAAATGAACGGAGTCCCGAACGTTCTCAGCGAGGACTTCCGGCACGGGGCGTTGATCGAAGGCGTGCGCTTCCTCAATCCGTTTTTGGAAGAGTTCGATCTCCGAGTCCTCAGCCCTCCCGCCGGTAGGCCACCTCCCCCCCGACGATCGTGAGATCCACCTTTAGCTCCGGGATCCGCACCGGATCGACCTCTAAAGGATCGCCCGAGAGCACCACGAGGTCGGCCAACTTCCCCGGCTCGATAGTCCCCAGCTCGCGTTCCAAGAAACTCGCATAAGCGTTGTTGGCAGTGTAGGCCACCAGCGCCTCCTCCACCGTGATCTTCTGTTCCGGCACCCAGCCTTCCGGGTTGGCACCGTCGATCGTCCGCCGGGTTACCGCCGCGTAGATCCCCAGCAGCGGATCGATGGGCGCCACGGTCCAGTCGCTCCCGAAGGTGATCCGCGCACCTGCATCCAGCAGGTCGCGGAAAGCGTAAGTGGTCTTGATCCTCTCGGGCCCGATCCGCTTCTCCGCCCAGCGGCCGTCGTCTATCGCATGGTAAGGCTGCATGGAGGCGATCACCTCGTCCTGCGCGATCCTCCGAATCGCCTCCCGCGTCAGATGCTGCGCATGTTCGATCCTGAAGCGGCGGTCTCTTGCACCGTTCAGGGCTCGGGCACTGCGAAAGGTATCGAGCAACCAGTCGTTGGCCCGGTCGCCGATGGCGTGAACGATCACCTGCAGCCCCGCCGAGTCCGCCGAAACGATATCGCGCCACAGTTCGGAGGTGTCGGTCACTACCAAGCCGCGGTTTGCGGGATCGTCCGTATAAGGATCGTAGAACCAAGCGGTGGAGGATCCCAGCGAGCCGTCCACAAAGCCCTTGACACCACCCCAAAAAAGCCGGGTATCACCTCTACCCTCGCGCTGAACCAAGTCCGCTAGACGGCGCCATGTGGACAGTGGCACTACACTGTACACTCGCAGTAACAACCGGCCGCGGCGATGGGCTCGCCTGTAGGTCTCCAATCCTGCCCAGGTACCCATATCGGTTATCAGGGTTACGCCGCGTTCTAAAGCGTGGCGCTGGGCCCGCTCCAGAGCCTCGTCCAGTTCCTCCTCGGACGGTTCCGGGATGACCCGCTCCACCAGATCCTGGGCCGCGTCTTTCAGAATCCCGGTGGGCTGGCCGCCGGCGTCCCGGACTATTGCGCCGCCCGGAGGATCCGGAGTAGCCGCGGTGATTCCCGCCAGTTCCAGCGCTCGCGAGTTGGCGAGTCCCATGTGGCCGTCCAGCCGGCGGACGAACACCGGAGTGCGCGGCGTGAGAGAATCGATCCAGCGGCGGTGGGGCAGTTCCCCTCCCCAGAGTTCGTGGTCCCAGGTCCCGCCCAAAATCCAGCGGTCGGGGTGCCGGCGCGCCTGCTCGCCGATGCGCCGGGCAAACTCCTGGGGTGTAGCAGCGTCCCTGAGATCCACGCCACCCAAGGTCAGCCCTCCGGCGATGAAGTGAGTGTGGTTGTCCATGAATCCGGGGACCACTCTGCGACCTTGGAGCCGGATGGTTTGGGTTCGAGGTCCGCGGTAGCGTTCGATCTCCGCATCCGATCCCACCGCCACGATCCTGCCGTCGCGTACCGCTAGGGCGGTGGGAGCCTCCGGTCCTGTTGCGGGAGACCCCGGGCCGGTCCAGATAAGCCCGCCGGTGAGTATGAGGTCGGCCGGTGGTTGTTGGGCCATCGCTTGGGCAACTGCGCCGGGGTTCACGGCCAGCCCTCCTGCGAGGGCCAGGTAGAGCATCCGGTACGGTACATATCTCGGCATCGCTGTCGCGAGCTGTTGGGAGGAGATAAACTTCCATCGCGCCCCTGTGACTGCGCAAGACCGGAGGTAGCACAATGACCGGAGCGGAACACGCGGCCGCCGCCATCGCTCAGGCGATCAGAGCGTCAGGAGCGATCGTCCGGGTACCGCCGCACGAGTTTCTCAACATCCTGGGCCGCCAGCAGGAACCCCTGGTGGTGTACGCCACCGGGGGCCTGTTCAAGCGCAACTACCAGTATCTGACCAGCTACAAGGGCCTGGCGTTCTATACCAAATCCGGCGAGCCGATCACGCTGCCGGCGGTAGCGGAGGTGGTCCAGGCGCGGAGGATCTGGGTCCCCGGCTGAGCGAACCTTAATCTATGTGACCCGGGCCGCACCCCGGCGGGTCTTTGCTCTATGGACTTGCACGGAAGGTGACGGAGGGCGCGATGCGTTGCGCCATGCGGCATGGGATTTCGCCCCTACTGAACGTCCTAATCTGCCTTTCCCGCGGAGGCGTTTTGGTACCGGCCGGAGGTCACTCCGCTTCAGTCTTTCCTTGACGTAACGCGGCGATACTTCGACGCGACCGTTCAGGCGATCGACTTCAGAAACCCGCAGGCCCCGGCGACCATAAATCGGTGGGTGGAGCAGAATACCGGGGGAAGGATCAAAAAGATCGTCCCGGAGCCCATCCCCGACCGCATCGTCATGTACCTGATCAACGCCATCTACTTCAAGGCAGCGTGGACCTACCAGTTCGACAAAAAACTCACCCGCGAGCACCCGTTCAAGCTGGCGGGCGGGGGAGAGGTGTCGGTCCCTATGATGGTGCCTGAGAAGGCTCAACGGGTGCGAGTGCTGCGAGACGGCGATCTTACCGTCCTGGATTTGCCCTACAGCCGCCGGGCGTACTCCATGACTATCGTATTGCCCGATCAGGTGAGCCGCGCATCGACCCTGGCAACCGAACTTACCGCGGAACAGTGGAACAGCTGGACCTCGCGCCTCGATTCCGCAGAAGTCTCCGTATGGCTCCCCAAGTTCACCCTGGAATACGGCATCCGGCTGAACCAAGCGCTCAAGGCCCTCGGCATGGCCGAGGCTTTCGATCCCTGCCGGGCAGACTTCAGCAACATGTTCGTCGTACGACCCGGGGAGCGCTATTGGATAGACGACGTGCGGCAGAAGACATATATCCAACTGAACGAAGAGGGGACGGAAGCCACGGGGGCTACGTCGGTGGGCATAGCGCTCGAAAGCGCCGGGCCGCCGGTCATCGTGGTCGATCGCCCGTTCATTTTCGCGATACGGGAGCGCCTCTCCGGAACGATCCTGTTCCTCGGGAAGATCATGAATCCGGCGGTGAATCAGCCCAGAGAAATAGAAAGCCCGCGGGAGGTTTGCCCCGCCTGAGCGGTGCGACCGCCCCGGACTCGCCGCGGGGGGACCGCCTCCGCGGCACCGGTGGACCCGCGCGCCGTCCTTTAGCGCAGGTAAACGATCACGCCGAGGGGCGCCGTCTCCAAGAACAATATCCGGTCCCGGCCGGCGGCCGGCACCAGCAGCCCGTAGGCAATGTCGAGATAGCGCAGCATCACCTCGCCGTAGACTGCAATTCGCTCCGCTACCGCGGCCCGCACACCTCCCAGCCCGCGAACCGACCAAGAAATCGCACTTTGACCCTCGGACCACCTGGGAAGCAACGAGCCTCCCAAGCCGGTGTAAGGAGCCACTCGACCCTCGGCGCCGAGGCGGATAAGGGCGTCGAGCCCCAGTCCTAGCTCCGTCATAGTTAGGCGGTCGCGCTGCCCTCCCGGGCCGACCTCGCGGTCCAGGTCCTCGAGGCGAAACGCCAGGGAAGGCCGAACCGCGAGCCGGTCGTTCAGACCGGCCAGAACCGCCACCCTGGTAGAACTTACGACGGTAAGGTCGAGACCGATCCGGGAATCCTGAGCGAACACACCGGGGACGGCTAGGGAGTGCACGCACCACACCGCCAGGGACCATAGAGCTGCTCGCATGGGCACCTCGCTTTCGGTAGACGGTCGAGATCGTCGAGAGACGGACCCCTCAACGGCCGGGGTCACCTCAAGCCCCTGAAGTTTCTGAGCGGCGGCTCCCCGCGCAAGAACTTCAAGGTTTGCAAAAACCGGCTCCGGCCCGCGTTTTTTGGATGCCGGACTTCGGTGGCGATCGAGCTACAATCTCCCCGCGCCGGGCCCGGAGGCTCTATCTCGGCGCGGCTAGCGCGGTGAATGTGACAATCTCCCCCGGCGCTGAGGCCTAAGAGCCTGCCGCTCGACCTGCGGGGACCGACAATCTGGAGTCTCCCGGGGCCGGAGCCGCGGAACACTAGGGCGGGACGCCGGACGCCTGCAACCTGATGGCGGCCAGCGTCTTACACAAAGGTTGTGAGCGGTTACTCGCCGGGCGCAAAGGAATCAAGCTAAGTGAGTGAGAGCTCGCTTTTCAGGGGCTTGACAAATGGAAGGCTATCGATTCCGCGGTTGTGAGCTAAGTCATTGACTTTTCTGGAAGTTAGGCCATCTTGCATGGCTGAGATGGCGGGCGAAAAGGGTTAGCTCGGATATGGGCTTGCGCCCCGTTTACGGTCACGCTGCGCTGCTAGACCGGCTGGGAGCCACGTTGGCTTCCGGCCGGTTCCCGCAAGCGACCCTATTTGTGGGACCGGCCGGCGTGGGCAAGCAGCGGCTGGCTCTGTGGGTCGCCCAAGGGCTGCTTTGCGAAAACGGCCCCGGTACCCCCTGCGGGAACTGCCAGGGGTGCCGGCAGGTACTTTCACTGTCGCATCCGGACCTGCACTGGTTCGTGCCGTTGAGCGGGCTCAAGGCGACCGAGCCGGACAAGCAGGTCGAGGAGGTTCAAGAGCTGCTCGGCGAGGTGATGGCCGCCCGCCGGGAAAACCCGTTGTGGGAAGAGCCGGACGGGATGGCGCGCCACCCGCTGGCTTCGGTTCGCCTGCTCCAGAGACTGATCGCGCTCCGTCCGTTCCAAGGCGATAGGCGGGCGATCATTCTCGGGCGGGCCGAGCGGCTGGTGGTACAGGAAGCCAGCCAGGAAGCGGCCAATGCGCTGCTCAAGGTGCTGGAGGAACCCCCTCCGGGCACCTACCTGATACTCACGGCTCGAGAGCCGCATGCCCTGCTGCCTACCATTCGGTCCCGGCTGGTGCCGCTTCGGGTTTTAGGGGTGGGTGACGCGGCCGTAAGGCGCTTCCTGGAACGGGAACTCGATCCCCCGCTGGCCAAGGAAGAACTGGAGCGGCGGGTGCTTTTGGCCGAGGGGAGTATCGGGAGGGCGATTTGGGCGGGCGGAATTTCCGGCTCTCCGGCTCAGGCGGCGGCGGAGTTTTTGGCCGCGGTCAAGGGCGGCCCCGAGCGCTGGGCGGCGGCGGCGTTGGGTCAGCCTCCTTGGGCAGCCAGGGGACAATTCAGCGAAATGCTGGATGCGCTGCTGCTCAGGTTGCGGGAAGGTCTGGTCCAGCGGGCCGGGCGCGATCCGGAGAGCCTTCCGCGGTTGCTCGAGGCGATTCGCCTGGTGGAACAGATCCGAGCGGACGCCCAGGGCAATGTGAACCCGCAGCTCGGATTTGCGGTTTTGGCATCGGGGTTGAGTGCTCTGCGATGACGCTGTCGCACCTGGACGCCCAGGGACGTCCCCGGATGGTGGATGTGAGCGGCAAGGAGGCTACCCGCCGCGCCGCTGTGGCGGAGGGGGAGATCCGGATGTCGCCGGAGGCATTCTCCCTGGTGGAGCGAAACGCCGGCCCCAAGGGTGACGTACTTACCACGGCGGAGCTTGCGGGAACGATGGCGGCAAAGAGGACTGCCGAGCTGATACCGCTTTGCCATCCGATCCCGCTGGAACAGGTGGCGGTGGAAGCTGTCCTGGACCCCGCGCTTCCCGGGGTTCGGGTGCGGGCGACGGTGGTGACCACCGCCCGTACCGGAGTGGAGATGGAAGCGCTGACCGCGGCGGGAGTGGCTTTGCTGACCGTTTACGACATGGTCAAAGCCGCCGACCGCGGGATGGAAATCACGAACCTCAGACTGCTCGAAAAATCGGGCGGCCGCTCGGGCGACTGGCACAGAACCTGAGAGTGGCACCGATGGACGAGGAGAGGAGATATATGATAGGCAAATTGAAAACCGAAAAATCGCGCAACCGTCGGCCCGCCACCCGAACTTTGATGTTCAGGGGTGCGGCGGTATTTGCGGGAGCGCTGTTGTTGGTGACCGCAGTGGGCGCCTTGTTCGCCCGTTCCGACAGTTCCGGTTCAGCCCCGTACACCGGAAGGCTGGTGGTGCGCGAGTTCAGCGCGTTGCGGAACAGCCTGGATGAAGCCAGCGGCGAGGCCGAAGTGCTGCGCCTGGAGCTCGCCCGGGCAAATGCGGTAATCGAATACTCGGCGCGCTACCAGATACCCGCAGACCTTGCGGGGCTGATTTACGACACCGCGCTCAGGGCGGGGATCGATCCCGAGCTGGCGTTCCGGTTGGTGAAAGTAGAGAGCAACTTCGACCCCAAGGCCACTAGTCCTGCAGGTGCCGTGGGTCTGGCGCAGGTGCTGCTACGCACCGCGCAGTTCTACGAGCCTGGGATCACCTTGGAGCGGTTGTACGATCCGGCTACCAACCTGTGGATTGGGTTCCGTTACTTGCGGGATCTCCTCGGCACGTATCAGGGGAACCTGAGGCTGGCGCTGCTGGCCTACAACCGCGGGCCTACCAAGGTCAACGAGTTGTTGCAGCTGGCCCAAGACCCGGCCAACGGTTACGCGCGGTCCGTTATGCGGGGCTACCGCAAGGGAGGGGGCGGCGAGGGCCTACCTTGATGGCTGGGGCTCGCCGGAACTTGCGGGAGGCGCCACCAGCAAGCGCTGTCCAACCCGCAGGATGTCGTCGACTCGAAGTCCGTTCCAGCGCCTGAGATCGGCTATCGTAACGCCGTAACGTTGCGACAGAATCCACAGCGTTTCGCCCCGCTGAACCACGTGGTAGGTACCCGGCGGCACTTTCTGGGGCTCGACCGGGCGGCTCGGGGCTGAGGCGTTGGTCCTGGCTCTGGCTCCCTGACTGATCGGGATTACCAGGCGCGCACCGATTCTGAGCCGGAGGGGATGCACTCCGGGATTGGCCGCCTGGAGCTGCCGTACGGTTACGCCGTAGCGCCTCCCGATTTCCGAAAGGGTTTCGCCGCGCCTGATCACATGTTCCAGGAACGTGACCCTCTCGCTGGGAGGAAGCTCGGCGTACTTCTTCGCCACTATCGTCCCGGTGCCCCGCGGCACCCGCACCACTGAGCTTCTTCCCGGCGGGGTGACACCCCGGTAGTACTGGGGGTTAAGCTCGAGGAGCGCCTGTGTGGTCGTATCCGCCAGCTTTGCCAGGACATCCAGGCCGGTTTGATCCGGCACCGTGATTTCGTCGAAAACCAGGGGCTCAAGCGGCTGCACGTTTTGAAATCCGTAGCGTTCCGGCTCCTTGGCGATCAGGGCCGCCGCTATCAGTTTGGGGACGTAGTCGCGGGTCTCCCTCCTGAGGTACCGCCGGTCTGAAAGGTCGAAGAAGGTCTCGTCGGATATTTCTCCCTGGGTTCCGGGGAGTCGCTGGAGCCCGCGCGTTACCCTCCCGGCTCCTCCGTTGTAGGCAGCAGCCGCCAGATACCATGACCCGAACATCTCGTAGAGGTCCACCAGATGGCGGGCGGCGGCGTCGGTCGCCTTGAAAGGATCCCGCCGTTCGTCCACCCAATCGTCGATCCGGAGCCCGTACTTGCGACCGGTGGAGGCGATGAATTGCCACATCCCCACCGCCTGCGCCCGGGAGACTGCGGTGTTGGAGTACCCGCTCTCGATCAACGCCAGATAGACCAAGTCTTCCGGTATCCCGTATTGGCGGAACCGCGAGCGGATCATTCCTTCGTAGCGGTTCAGCCTCCCCAGCCAGATCTCGAACCGGTCCCGGGCTTCCGTCAGGAAGAAGTTCACATAGTACTGGACCTGGCTTCGGGTGGCGAAGGATTCCACGTCGATGTCATAGACGGGACCGCCGGAGCTCGCCGCACCGCCGCGTGTAGCGCCGAACATGCGGGCCGCTTCGTCGTTGACCTCGTCCGACTGGACCCGCGCCAGAGACGCTACGGGTAGCACACCCCGGACATGAGAGGCTCCTTTGGCCAAGCTGCCGAACTCCAACTGGTGAAGGGCCTCCAGAGCGGCCAGGTCCGCCGCCGAATCGCCGGAAAGCACCGCCAGTGCGGCGTCTTCCGGTACCGCCGGCTCGGCAGCGGCGGTTTCCGCAGGTGGCACCGGAAGGGGTGCCGCTTGCGGTGCCGGTTTGCTACCCCCGCACGCCAGCGCCGCGCCCAACAGGGGGCCCAAGATCGTTCCCTCGAACCTTTTCATCCGTTAACCCGGGCCAATACGTTTCCCAGCAACCGGTTGGTGGCGTTCAAAACCGCGATAGCCGCACCCCGTTCCCGGCCGTTTTCGGTGAGATAGGAGCCGACCACCCGTTTGGACTCCCCGTCATAGTGGCTGGACAGGGAGACGATCACCACCGTTGCATCGAAAGCTCTCAAGGCTTTGATCCCCAGCAGCTCGAACGTGATCTTTCTTTCGATCGCGAGTTCCAGAGCCGCCACCGCCGCCTGCGCGGCGCAGCGGAGCGCTCCCGTAGCGGAAGAGATCCCTTCGGCCACACCCACGTATCTGTCGCCCGGTTCCCATTCCAGCACGACCTTGGCTTCGCAGTTTCCACTCGGCAAACGCCGGAACTCGAAGTCGGCAAATCGAACTCGTTCGCGCGTACTCAGGCTCCTTCGAACCGCACCTCGAGCTGACTTGCGGGAGGAGCCTCGACCATCCTCACCAAATCGACATCGAGGCGCGGCTTTCCGTTCTCGTCCACCAGAACCGACACCAGCAGAATCTCTCCGTCGTCCAGTTTGATCTTCAGCTGGCGGCAATCCGAGCGTATGCTCACATCCTGCACCGTGCGGTCCCGGAGATGCTCGACCGCCTCCGCTATACGCCGCAGCTCGTTTACCGGTGTGATGTTCACCCGACGTGCTTGGCCAGAACCTGTTTCAGCGCTTCGTCCGGTATCCGGTCCGCCTGAGCAAAAACAGCGGACTTGGATGCCGACTCGATCGGGTAGCTGGCCCAAAAGGTCCGAGGCTCGGCGCTGGAATCTACCGCCCTGAAGGCCAGCACCAACTGCCACAACTTGGCGTCAGGCCTGCGCTCGGCCGCCGGTTGCACGTGCCAAACCCCTCCTTCTGTAGTTATGACTCGCCAGGGCATCCACCACTCCTTGGGCCTGTTACTATGCGGGGAAGGACGGGTCAATATGGCCCTCGCTTGCAGTTCGCGTCAAGAGTTTAGACGGACGCCGCCCAATCTAGCGCGCCGGACCGGCCGCCGTCGTGACCCCCGTCACCGGCGAGCGAATACTAGAAAAACTCTCCCCGGCCGCCACTCATGCGGGGATTGACCACATTGGCAAAAGCCGACCCAAACCGAATGGTGATCCCCAAGCTAAGATCCACACTGTAATCGGTCTCCCTCTGCCGGCGCCGCAGCAGGACCTCCTCCGGAGTCAAACCCTGCGCCGGCAGGAAGAACTGGTCTTTTATCCGGGAGAACTCGGCGCTCACATCGAAACTCAATCCCCGGAACAGCCGGAGTTCTACCCTCCCGAATGTGTCTATCCGGTGAACCGCAGGATCGTGCAGGTATTGGATGCCCCGGAGTGCCGCGTCGATCTCGCCCCAAGGCTGCTGGAAGGAAGCCCCCACCGTGAAACTGTGGCGGGGAAGAGTCTCCTCCAACTTTCCCTCCACCGTTACCTGCTGGTAGTCGAAGCGGGCGCCTTCCAGCTGGTAGCGAAAAGCCAGTTGCCGGTAAGTGGACTCGCCGTAGGGATAGATATTGTACTCCAGGGCGGGACCTCCGGTTACACTAAGATCGTAGTTGGAGAAGGTAGACCGCGTTGCGTCCACGCTGAAACCCAAGGACCAATGCGGCCCCAAGCTCCACACCATGAGTAGATCCGCGCTGTAGAGTTCCCGCACGTTGGTGACAACCTCGTCGTCCTCGAGCTCGAACCGGTCCCGGGAGTACCGCCCGAACACGCCGAATTCCACTTTCAGTGCATCAGTAACGCGCGACGCGCCCACGCTCGCCTCCAGGGCGCTGCTCAGGTCCCGAGCCTGGGCGTTGAAGGAGCCTTCGAGATCTATCTCGAAGGTCCAGAAGTTCCACGGGTCCTCCGCGGCAGAAGTCACGATACGCCGAGCTTCTTCCGGGGCGTCGTAGGCAAGGCGCAAGAACGGCGCCGCGTCGGTGGCGGCGGCAAAACGCGCTATTCCCAGATGAATCGTCCGGGTAAGCCGATCGCGTACCTCGGCATCGGTGTCGGTAGGCGAGGTGGTAAACCGCAACGTGTCGCCCCTGCCGGCAAAACGAGCTTGGCCGATGAACAGTACGGTGTAAGCCCGCCCGCCGCCCGCCGTGGGCTCGGACGTAGCCAAGATGTGAACCTCGCTGGTCTGCCGCTCGCGGGTCCAGTTGACGAACGGCGTCTCCCGGCGCACGTGGTCAAAATCGCAATTTCGGGTCTGGCAATCGAGGTAGACGTTGAGTCCCACGCCGGGGGCTTGAGCCGCAAGCGAGGCCGGAAGCCACAGCCACACGAGCGCAATCCGCCGGCAACGGCGAACGACTAGCACCGTTCATGCACCTCGTTCGAAGTCCGAAGAAGCGGTCGAACAGTACTACGGCTTCCCGGTCCGGAGCGTTGAGTGGCGGGCTCCGCTACCGTACCGCGCTACCCTGCGAGCGATCCCGTCATGAGGCGGAGGCTTGAGAACCCAGCTCCACAAGCATCCTATCCAGCACCCTGGAGTGATGCATAGAACAGAACCTGGGCCCGCACATGGCGCAGAATTCCGCACTCTTGAAATACTCCGCGGGAAGCGTTTCGTCGTGGTACTCCCTGGCGCGCTCGGGGTCCAGACTCAACCTGAACTGCTCGTTCCAGTCGAAGGCGTAGCGAGCTCGGGATATGGCGTCGTCCCTTGCGGTAGCTCCCTTTCGCCCTCGAGCGATGTCCGCCGCGTGGGCCGCGATCTTGTACGCGATCACCCCCTGGCGCACGTCCTCTGCGTTGGGAAGTCCCAGATGTTCCTTGGGCGTGACGTAGCACAGCAGGTCGGCACCGTACCAAGCGATGAGCGCCGCTCCGATAGCGCTGGTAATGTGGTCGTATCCCGGAGCGATGTCGGTGACCAGCGGGCCCAGGGTGTAGAACGGAGCTTCGTGACAGATCTCCTTTTCCATGCGGACGTTCATTTCGATCTGGTGCATCGGCACGTGCCCCGGCCCTTCGATCATCACCTGAACGTCTCGCTCCCAAGCCTTGAGGGTAAGCTCGCCCAGAGTCCTAAGCTCGGCGAACTGGGCTCGGTCGCTGGCGTCGTGAATGCATCCCGGTCGCAGCCCATCACCCAGAGAGATGGTGACGTCGTACCGCCGGCAGATCTCCAAGACCTCGTCAAAATGGGTGTACAGCGGATTCTGTTTCCGGTGCGCCATCATCCAGACGGCCAGGAGCGATCCCCCGCGGCTTACGATCCCGGTAATCCGCCCCTGGACCAGGGGCAAGTGTTCCAGCAGGATCCCCGCGTGCAGGGTCATGTAGTCGACGCCCTGCCGCGCTTGGCGTTCGATCATGTCCAGCAAGCCTTGGGGGGTGAGATCCCGGGGATCTTCCACTTCCAAAACCGCCTGGTAAATGGGAACGGTACCGACCGGGACGGTGGAATGCTCGATGATGGCGCATCGGGTTTCGTCGATCTGCTTGCCAGTAGAGAGATCCATCACCGTGTCGGCCCCGTACTTGACCGCTATGTCGAGCTTTTCCAGTTCGGCTCCGATGCTAGACGAGACCGCGGAATTGCCGATGTTGGCGTTGATCTTGACCCGGGCGACCTTACCGATTCCCGTCGGCACCAACCGGCCCCGCAGGTGATTGATGTTGGCCGGAATGACGAGCCGTCCTCGGGCCACCTCTTGGCGGACCAAGTCGGGATCGAGGTCTTCTTGCCGGGCTACGATCTCCATGGCCTCGGTGATTTCGCCGCGGCGGGCGTAGTGCATCTGGGTGACGCAGGCAGGACTGGTCATCGGTGACTTCCCTCCGCCGGTATTACCCGGATCAGGTTCAAAGGGTATGATCTCAGCCGGCGCCGATTGCACCGGCACCCCCGTCGCGCGGCAAAGATAGCGGGGCGCTCGCGTTCGGAAAACCACCCGCTCGCGAACCAGGCAACTCGCGGGTCGCCGAAAGAGGTAGAACGCGCTAGCCCAGTTGTTTCTCGATAGATCCCGCGCGGAACGCAGCTGGCAGAGCTGTTCTCGAAGTCGGGGGCGGGACTTTCCCTGCTAGGCGGCAGTCTATCTATGACCGGGGCGGGAATCGAACCCGCGACCTACGGATTAAAAGTCCGTTGCTCTACCAACTGAGCTACCCGGTCAAGTGACGGTCTTGCAACAACTCAAGGTCCTGGCTCAATCGCCGATCACCCGGAAATATGGCTGTTTTAGGACGGTTTCGGGAACCAGCGCACCCATCTTTGCCACCGCTTCGGCCAAGTCCGCCTCCCGGGTCACGGCGCAGCGGCGATAGATCGCCTCGGTTTTGTGTCCCACCAGTTGCATGGCCAGCGAGCGGCTTATTCCCGCTCTTTCGAGTCTTCGCACAGCGCTCCGCCGGAAGTCGTGCAGCTTCTTCGGCAGGCCGTCGCGTCCTATCGCTCCGGCCTCGATGCAAGCTCGCCTCCAGGCCTTATAGGGGTTTCTGATCGGCCTTCCGAAGCGGTGGAACACCAGGGGCACTATCGCGCCGGTTACGCGCTCCACCCTGTCGGTGTAGGCCCGCTGCCGCTCCAAAGTCTCCCGGAGTTCGGGAAGCGCCGCAAAGGGAAAGACGCGTCCCTCCTTGTTCTTGGTAGTCCCAACCCGTAGGCGCACCGTTCCGGTCTGGAAATCAACCTCGCTCCAGCGCAACGGCAACACCTCTGAGCGCACCCGCCAGCCCGTCCACCAGGCGAAAGTTACCATTCCCTGAGGGTAGTCCGGTAGAGCCTCGCGGATGCGGTAGAATTCGTCATCCTCGATGAATTCGTCCCTGGCGTTTTCCACTCGTAGCTTTGGGAACACCGGGCGGGTTGCCAAGTATCCGCGCTCAGTAGCCACACTGAAGGCCCGCTTCAGCACCGCCAGCTCGTAGGCCACGGTTGCAAGCGCAACCTCCTGCCTGCGCTCCTCAACGTAGCGGGCCAGAAGCGGCGCGGTGATCTCGATGGCCTTTCGGTTTCCGAGTCGCCGGGCCAAGATGTCGAGCGCTTCGTTAGCCCGCTTCCAGCTCTTGCGAGACTTGGCGGCGTAATCCTGCCCGAGCCATTCCCGCAAGTCTTCAAACCGCACACGGTCGGCATTTACCACCAGGTTCCCGGCATCAGCCGCCGCTAACCTCTGGCGGAGAAGCCTTACCGCATCGGCCTTGTGCGCGCTCTTGGAGCTTTCCCGATAGCGGCGGCCATTGACGTAATATTGCACCCACCAAATCCGGCCTTGTCTGTAGACGGTGCCACTTCCATAGCGCTTTGCCATTCGCACCTCCTAGCTAGGTTAGAGGATCTATAACGCTCTAGCACGTGCTGCGTCGGGCAGGTACATTAACGGCTGTGGACTCACCGAGGTGATTCCCATGTTCGTAGTCGTCCTGTTGCTCTTGCTCACCCCACCTACTCTCTCTGCTCAGACAGCGCGGGCCAAACCGCTCACCAGGGAGCAAGCACAAGATGTCTGGCGGGCGGCTACTCGCGAGCTGGTGGGAACGATGGTGCACAAGTGGTCGTGCGATTCCTTGCAGTGCTACTTCCAGCTCGATCCCGAGGTCTGGCGCCGGATCCCTGTGGACAACAAGTTGGATTTCGTTGCCGGGACGGGGGAAGCTGCTCGCGTGCTGCGCGGCGTTTCTTGGGTTCAGTTTACGGACATGTACACGGGTCGCCGACTGGCCCGCTACTCTGCCGAGACGCGGATAGCGCGACTCACGCCCTGATCTCGCGGTTCGTCGTACAGCGAAAAGCCGGGCCAGCACAGCAAGCCGCTTCATAACAATGCAGGTCCAGTCAGATGTGTTACCACGCTTCGTTGACTGGATCGGTGGTGTCGCCCTAACCAGCAACGCGCCCCCCAAGAGCTTTAGGTCCCACGTCCCCAAAATTTTCGCGCCAGATTCGTTTATAATTCACGATCCCGCCAGAACTACCCTGCTTTTCTGAGTGACAGCCATCGCTCCAGCTCCCGCTCGGAGAATCGAAGTTTCTTAGGCCCGGGTTTGCGCGTGAACGGCCACTGGTGAGCCATCCTGTAAACGAACCACCGAGACGTCCCGATGCGCCTGGCTACCTCCCGGGCGCTTAACAATCGGTCCTCGGACGGCACCCGGCGGAGTCCCTCAACCTCCAGCTCCTCAATCTCTTCCAGCACTAGGCGCAACGTCGCCGCCACCGGGGCGGTAGCAGCCATGCGCTCGGCGTCCTCAATCCGCTGGCGTAACCGCTCAAGCAGCTCGGTCCGCGTCACGGGTCCACCTCCTCAGGCGGCGGAGCGTCCCCGTCAACTAGTCCCGGGCCAGCCTGGTGCTCCCGGCAGTGAAAGCAGAGGGTCCGGGGCTTTGGGAAGGTCGGCACGCCACAGCCGACACAAGGGTGCACCCCGCTTCGGGTCTCCGGGCTGGGTTTCTCCGCCCCCAATTCCGGGGCGGGGCGTTCCCCTAGATGATCATACTTCTTGGCTGATCATCTATGGTGTGCCTGATCATCTTTGGAGCCGCTTGCAGGTCTGAACCGCCCCGGGAAACCCATAGATGATCATTTCCACCATAGATGATCATGTTTTTTGAATGATCATCTATGGAGCGATGATCATCTATGGTCCAAGCCGACTTTCCACCGGACCCGAACCCCAGCCGCACGGCTCGCACCCCGGCTATGAGTTTCGCTCTCCGGAGGGTAATTTCTCCGATCCCCACAGCCCGGGCGGCTTGTATTAGCAAAAAAGGGTCGAGTGCGAACCGCTTTCGGGGGACCGGGTGGCGAAAAGAAAGTCGGCCCCCATATCCCCCTTCTACCGAACTGACCGCTTGGGGCAACCGGGCGTAAATTGGCTAGCCAGCCCGCCAGCTATGGCGGTTTTAGGACGGTCTGGCCGCAACGACCAGAAAAAAACCGACAAAAAACCGAACCGGCACCCCTTGCGGAAAAGCCGGTTTTGTTCGCGCTTAGTTGATAGATGTTGCAGTCCTTGCGCCCTGTGGTCCGATTAAAAGTCCGTTGCTCTACCAACTGAGCTACCCGGTCGCCCACGAGCACTAGAACAACTTAGTCACCGGCCAACCGGCGCGCTACGATGGGAGACCACCAGCCCCCAAGAACGACGGCGGCGGGCACGAAGAAGAGATGCGGCGTCAGGAACCGGACGATTCGTCCAGCAGGGAACGCACCAGCTCGCGATTTTCCTCGGAGTACCAGTCAGTCTCGAACGACTTCTTGCGGATTACGCCCCGGCGGTCGATCAGAAACGACTCCGGCACCCCGATCATCTGGTAAGTCTGGAGAATTCTACCCGAAGGATCGTGCAAGATCTCGAAACTCAGGCCCAACTCCTCCGCGAACCGCCTAATACTCTCCACTGCACCTGCGTCGTCCACGCTCACGGCCACCACCTTGAAACCTCTAGGAGAGTACTCGCGGTAGAGCTTCTCGATGCTGGGCATCTCCCGCTGGCAAGGGATGCACCAGGTAGCCCACACATTGAGCAACACCACCGAACCCGCATAATCGGACAACCGGCGCACAGAGCCGCCATCAATGGTCTTGGCCTCGAACTCCGGTGCCCGCGAGCCCACCGCTACCGCCTCCGGCGGCGCCAAGCGGCCGGCGGCGAAAAAGGCAAAGCCGCCAGCCACCACGGCCAGCGCCGCAACCGTCCACCATTGAGCCGCCCTGCTCATTACACCCGCCTCATCTGATCGACCGCAACGCCTCCAGTATCATCTGATTCGTGGGACGAATCTTGTAGTCCACCTCGGTGAACTTCCACCGTACTATCCCCTGCTTGTCGATCACATAGGTAGTCGGATGGGGAATCCCCCGGGGATCGTCCGGATTCAAAAGACCGTAACGATCTATCACCCGATGCCCCGGATCTGAAAGGAAAATATAATCGGGAACCCGGCCGTCCTCTCTGGAGATACGGTCCACCATGCGCTGTAAGTCCGCCTTGGAATCGACCGATACCGCCAAGATCTCGGTCTCGCGCTTCTCTTCCGCAGTCAACAGGTCTCTCAGCTCGCCGAGCTGACGGGCGCAATACGGTCACCAGTAGCCCCGATAAAACACCAGGACCACGTTTTTTTGACCGCGAAAGCCGGAAAGCGTGATGTACCGCCCGTCCAAACTTTCTAGCGTGAAATCCGGGGCGGGAGCCCCAACCTTCACCCGGTCGAGGTCCGTGGGCGGATCGGTAGGACCGTCCACCGGACCCAAAGCCGGCCGCCTCTGGCCCACCAGCAAACCGGGGAAGATCAACAGAAGCGAAACGATCAGAAGCTCGCGCATCGCAACCCCTTTTTGGAATCCACCACCGAAAACCTCGCCAGCTGCGCCGCGGTTCCCACCGGCCGGCACCCGAATACACCCGCTGGCACCGGAGCCTGTTTTCCCCCACCGGTAAAGACCCGCCCTAGCGACCCTGAACCTCACCTTCTACCCCGCCCTTCCGCGGAGCGGTCCAAAACCCGTCGCTACCCAGGCCTGCACCGGCCAACTCGCCGCCATAGAGGACCGCATTGAAAAGCACCCGAAAAGTGCCCATCGGCTGGCCCCGCCACTGAGGCCGAAAACCGAGCAGGATCACCCTGCCCCGGCCATGCACCACTTCCAGGGCAGCCGCATACCCGCGAAGATGGCGATCCCCCAAAAGATATCCCGAAAGCAACGGCGACCTTTCTTCAGGGTACTTGGCGAGCGCCCGTCCTTCAAAGCCGTCCTCCACAGTGAATACCGGACTCTGGTCGAAGAACACCTTGGCCCTGGCCGGCATTCCGGCCATCACCGGATGAGCTGTGTCGGCCACCACCTCGAAAATCGAGCCCCGGCTGAAAAACTCCGAGCGGGACAGATCTCGGACCACGTTCCTCACCGGAAGGCCCAGCTGTTCGATAGCGAAGTCGCTGCTCCGGTTCAAGCATACCAGCGTGCCTCCCGCTCTCACGAAGGCATCCAAAGCGCGCACCCCAGCAGCCCCGATTCCACCCTCGTACCTCGGCGGTACGCTACCCTTGGCGTAACCGTTGAGCAGGAGATCCACGGACTCGGAAGGCAAGACGATCACGTCGAATCTGCTCTCCAGGCCGCCCGCGGGGAAATCCGCGTTGGTGATCGTGGTGTAAGGATAGCCGTACTGATCGAAAAGCCAGCGGGTCCATCCTTCGTCCATGCTGGGACGCCAGGGCTTGTAAATCGCCACCCGAGCAGCGGCCTGCGGCCCCGGGCGGATACCGCTCCGTTCGGCCCGCACCCCCAACTCCCTCGCCCACCGCTCCGCTTCCGCAGCGCCGATACCGCCGATCAGATAACTGCCCCGCTGCGGATCGAACCGCACGCTTCCACCCCTCGCCAGCGCGCGACCGATGAGCTTAAAGCCATAAGTCTGTCTTGGATCCACCGAGACCAGCGGACCGCTTCCGCTGAGCCCGCCGGGGGGACCCACGATCCCGGCCGCCACAGGGTGCAGCTCGAAGGGAGTCGCAGGATCGTTCGGCTCCGCCCGAGGATCGGCTCGCACCGGGACCAGAGCGGCGCGGAAATCTTCCTCCAGAGGAACCCTGGCCTCCACCACCCGCACATCCATCTGGTAAGGCAACGTCCAGCCGGCCGCATCGTAGGGCTGCTCCGGAGGACCGCCGGGAAACTCCCGCAGATCCGGGTACACCTGCACCTCGAGCAGCTGCCGCACCAGCTCGGCAAAAGCTTGATCCATGGGTATGACCCAAGTGCCCGCCGCGTAGCGCTCTCCGTCGTGTTCGGCAGTGCGGGAGAGCTCGTAAAGGTCCACTCCGTGGAAAGCCAGTCTCCGCAGCAGCTCCACGGCAGCCATTGGGTCGCGTTGTTCCCGCGGGACGATGTACGCGTAGGGAGGCTCGGATCGGTAACGCTCTATCGTCTCGCGGGCCGAGCGGTAGCGGTTCCACAAGAGGGCATACCGGTTCTTGCGCGCGTAATCGAGCACGGCCTCGGAAGCCACCAGCATGTAATTGACCGCGTCCGCCAAGCGCCACCAGCCGCCCTTCCAAGGACTCACGTAGAGGTTTTGGGGACGAAAGTCCCGGTAACTCTGCGGGAAATCCTCCAGCGTGTAGAAGTAGGGCGTGGCGTAGCGGTACAGCGCCGTTTCCGTCCAAAACGCCGCTATGTGCTGGAGCACCGGGAGATAGTCCACGTAGCCGGGATACCAGGCATCGAAGCCGGAGCCGGCATGGGTGGCACCCGGCATTCCCCGGGTCTCGAGCTCCTGAGCAATGTGCATCCCGATAGCGTTTATCTCCCGGACGATCCGGGCCGGGCTCCGGGGCGCGATAGGTTCGGCGAAGGGAGGCAGCCAAATCCGGGTCGGGAAGGGGGACGACTGGTGGTGCACGTAGATGATCTGGGGCTCCCAGTACCGCCAGGTCCGCGCCAGCACCCGGGACTCGATCACGTTCAACATGTAGCCGTCACGATTGTTGTCATGCCCGATGTACTTTTGGTAGAGCTCGTAAAGGGGTGCCGCCTCGTAAGGTCCTCCTACGTTCTCCCGGTACCAATTGACCACGATGTCTTGGCCGTCGGGATTCAGCGAAGGCCACAAAAACAGAACCACACTGTCCAGCATTCTCCGCACCGGCTCCTCGGACGCACGGCGCAGCAGCTCGTAGGCCAGCTTGATGGTATGTTGCGCCCCCGCCACTTCCGAGGCGTGCAACCCTCCCGAGATGTCCACGAACACCGGAGTCGACCGAGCCAGCGCCCTGGCCTCCCCTTCCGAAATGGACGCCCGCGCCAGCCGCTGCGCCGCGTCCCGGTGTCGCTCCAAAGCTCCCAGATTCGCCACCGAAGAAATGATCGCCAGATACCAGGTACGCCCTTCCGAAGTGCGGCCCACCTCTACTAGCCGCAAATTCTCGCTGGCAGCATCGAGGCGCTTGAAATAATCCACCGACTCTTCATAGCTAGCGAGGCGATAATCCGCCCCGGGTTCGAAACCCAAAACCGACTCGGGCGAGGGAATGCCCTGGGCCAAAGCAGCCCCGGGCCCTATGCCGAGACAGAGCAGAGCCGATCCGATTCCCTTAGTAGTCAGCCTTTTTCTCATAGCCGCTGGTACCCTCATCACCTCCAGTCGCCTCAGCAAAGTTACCCGCCGGAGCTTCTCCACCGACCCCTCAACGCCCCGGCGCTCAGAGGCGTAACTTAGTGGACCAGACCCTCAGCATGCCAACCTCACGGAGGAGTTTGAAACCATGAAACCGGAAATTCGCGGAATGCTGCTCGGGGCTCTAGGACTTGCAGCAGTAATCTGCCAGCCCGACCCGGTGGCCGCTCAAGGTATGGGAAGAGGGCCCCGGGCCGACAGTCTAAGGCAGGCAATGCAGCTCGACCGGGAAGGCCGGCACGCGGAAGCTCGGGCGATCCTCGCCCGGCTTATAGAGACGGCGCCGGACGCCGAAGCGAAGGCGGCGGCCCAGAGACGCATGGCGATGTCTTACGGCTTCGAGGGAGACTGCGCCACGGCGGTGAAGTATCAGGAACAGGTCATCGCTTACTGGAAGAGCCGGGAACAGGACGATCCCCAGAACGCCTTCTACCAGCAGGGTGAGATGGCCAACGAAGTGGGGCGTGTGTGCTTGGACGCGGGGGACTTCGATACCGCCGAGCGCATGTACCGGCTCGGCTACGAGCTCGGGACCAAGGAGCCGGAGCCCAGGACTCATCCCAAGAGTCTGTGGGACTACCGTCTGGCTCACGCCCTCGGCCGGATAGCGGCTCGGAGAGGGAACGCGGAAGAGGCCCGGCGCCACGTAGAGGAAGCCCGCAGGATCCTGGACAGCGATCCCGAGATGGCGAAAGACCAGGAACGCTTCTTCCCGTACCTCGCGGGATACGTGGCTCTGTACACCGGGGACCTCAAGGCGGCGGAGGAACACCTAACCAAAGCGATCGGGACCCCCGGTAACGAACGCGATCCTTTCATGCACTGCCTGCTGGCCATGACCTATGAGCAGATGGGCCAGCGGGACAAGGCGATGGAGCTGTACCGAAAAGCCTACGATTTGGCTACGGCTCACAACCCCCCTTCGGCGTTTACCCGCCGCTACGCCAGGCAGAAGCTGGCGGCCGCGGGCGGTCGCTAGCGGGCCTCCCAGCTTCGGCGCGCCGGGCGGCACTGGATCCAATCTCGGGGCCGTCCGGTGCGCGGGTCCGGCGGGAGCACCGAGCGATCTCTGGGAACGCGTTCGGGATCCTCGGAAGCCGCGTAAGCCAGCATCGCCGCCAGAGTCGCGTTGTTCTTGAGATCGTCGAAGACGATCTTGTCGTAAGTGTCCCGATTGGTATGCCAGGTGTACTGCCGGTAATCGGGATAGTGGGACTGAAGCCTCAAGCCCGGAGCTCCGCGGCATAAGAAGGAAACGTGATCGCTTCCTCCAACCTCCTGGGGACCCGGGAAATCGAGTCGGATGTGCTCGCTGATCTCGGTCGGGACGAGAGAGATCCAGCGGGCTATGTGCTCCCCGGCCCGGGCCAGCCCCTGCGCCTGAATGTATTCCACTCTCCAGGTGCCGTTGTCCTGATTGAACAGCACTTGAAGGTTCTCCACCACTTCGGGATGATCTTCGGTGAAAGCGCGGGAACCGATTAGCCCCTGTTCTTCGCCACCCCAATGCCCCACCAATATCGTGCGCCGGGGGCGGGGATAGGCGGCTTTTAGGATTCGCATCGCCTCCAGCATAGTGATGGTACCGGTTCCGTTGTCGGTCGTCCCCGTAGCCCCGTGCCAGGAATCGAGATGCGCCGAAAGCATGACGTACTCGCCGGGAAGCTCGCTCCCTTTGAGCTCGGCGATCACGTTGTACATCGGCACCGTGCCGAGGTCCTCGGCTTCGGCGTAAATCCGCACCCGCGGTCCCTGATGGTTGGTTGCCAGCCGGTACAGCAACCCGTAGTCCTCGCAGGAAAGATCCAGAGAGACTGCCCGCTCGGTGGAGGCGTTGAAGATCTTGTTTACCCCCCAGCCTTGAGACCAGCGGGAAGTGAGTATGGCGATCGCCCCGGCCTGCTCCAGTCGCTGGTGCGCCTGATCCCCACCCAAAGCGCTCAGCCTTCGCGACCAGGAATCGAATCGTGCCTGCCGCTCTCGCTGCCAGGCCAGGTAGGTCTCGGCCCTCGCCAGCCGCTGGAAGGCTTCGGGCTCGCGGCAGCTAGGCTCGGGAGCGGAAGCCAGAACGATCTTGCCGCGCACTTCGGATAACCACCGGCTGGCTTCTGCCGCGGAGCCGAACTCGGGGATAACCACCACGTCGCCTTCGATCGCCTTCCCGGCCGTGCCCGGACTCCAGGCCAAAAGCTTGGCTTCCAGGGTCTGGACGCGGGGAGCTACCAGGTCCACGTGCACCGCTCCCATTCGCCAGCCCCGCCAAGTTCCGTATTGCTCTTTGCGCGCTTCGATCCCGAAGCGCCGGTAGATTTCCAGCAACCAGTTGGCCGCCGCCTCGAAGCCGGGGGTGCCGCTCAGCCGCGGCCCTATGGAATCCATCAGAGCCTGTGCCAGGGTTTCCACCTGGGATCGCTCCATCCCTTCCTCCCACATCCGTTTGATCACCGGATCGTCGGTGCGAAAAGTTTGGGCCGCCGCAGGAAACGTCCACAGGCAGAGCTGAGCCGCGAACCACAGATTGAGTTTTTTCAAGGTCACAACTCCTCTTCTCGGTCCAGATCGTCTCGCTCGTAGGACCACGAGGTCCTCGGGTCTACCGACAATATTCTGACTTTGGCGCGGGGATTGAGCACTTCGGCAGGGACCACCCACAGCCTGCCGTTAGGTATGGCGCCCTCGATCTCGAACGCGCGGATGAGGTTTTCGTCCGCATCCACCACCACCTCCAGCATGGCGTCTCCCGGAGGTCCTTCGTCCCGCTCCAGCACCCGGTCGGTGAGCCATACACCCATGACCTTGATCTGCCGGGGGGAGACCGGATCATCGCAGATAAAACCCCACTTCTCATCCTGGAACCCGCGGTGCACGATCCTGCGGGCTTCGCCGATGGTGGTCCGGTGGTAAAGGGTCATAGACGGCATTTAGGGGAAAAGGTTAGCTCTTGACTCACCCCCAAAGCAACCGGCCCGCGCCGCTACTCCAAAGCGCCGCGGGCTGCTAGAATTGAGTGTTCCCATTTCAAAGGATCGTTATGAGTCTTGCTGCCGAATGCCCCGAGTGCGCCGCCAAGATCGCGCTTAACGACGACGTGATCTCCGGTGAAATCGTTCAGTGCGGCGACTGCGGCTTGGAACTGGAAGTAGTACGCGACGGGTCGGTCACTCTCAGGCCCGCCCCCGAAGAAGAAGAAGACTGGGGCGAGTAGCCTGCCATGGGTCCGATCCGCATAGGGATGCTCCACTCCCGGGTGCGAGTGGAGGAAAAGCTTCTGATCAAAGCCCTGACCGAGCGCGGCGCCCAAGTGGAGATGCTGGACGACCGGCAGATAATCTTCGACTTCCAGCGGGACTCGTGGGGGCGCTTCGACGTGGTTTTGGAGCGCTGCATCAACCACTCCCGCGCGCTCTACGCGCTGCGGCTGCTGCACGACTTGGGCGTACCCACGGTCAATACCTACGGCGTGGCCCTGGTTTGCGGAAACAAACTGGAGACCACGTCGGCTCTGGTGAGAGCCGGGGTTCCCACTCCGCGATGCCGAATCGCCTTCACGCCCGAGTCGGCCCTGAGGGCGATCGAGGAGATCGGCTATCCCGTGGTGCTCAAGCCGGCGGTGGGATCGTGGGGAAGGCTCCTCTCCAAGGTGAACGACCGGGACGCCGCCGAAGCGATTCTGGAGCACAAAGAGATCCTGGGCAGCTACCATCATTCGATCTTCTACATCCAGGAGTACATCGACAAGCCGGCCAGGGATATCCGTTCCTTCGTGGTGGGCGACGAGACGATCTGCGCCATTTATCGCTACTCGGACCACTGGATTACCAACACGGCACGGGGAGGGCGCGCTCAAAACTGCCCGGTAACCGAGGAGCTCAACCGCCTTTCGGTAGCCGCAGCTCGAGCCGTGGGCGGAGGGGTCGTGGCTATAGATCTGCTGGAAACCAAGGACGGCCGCCTGCTGGTGAACGAGGTGAACTACACCATGGAGTTCCGCAACAGCATAGCCGTGACCGGGGTTGACATTCCTGGCCGGGTAGCAGACTACGTCCTCCAGGTGGCGCGCGATCCGGAAGCGCTCGAGGCCCCGGCTCTGCTCAAGTGAGCGACCAGGCGCGCGCGGCGATCGTGGGCGGGGGCGGGTATGTTGGGGGAGAGCTGCTGAGGCTCCTCCTGTTTCACCCCCATGTGACCGTTTCCCAGGTCACCTCCGAGAGCCGCGCGGGACAATACGTCCACACCGTGCATCCCAATTTACGCCGCGTAACCGACCTCAAGTTCGTATCGGTTCGGGAACTTGCACCCTGCGACATCCTGTTCTTGGCGCTCCCCCACGGAGAGGCGGCGCGCACCATCGATCACTACGCCACCCTGGCGGAACGGATAGTGGACTGCTCGGCGGACTTCAGACTGGACGACCCCGAGGAGTACGCCGAGTGGTACGGCGCGGAGCACCCTGCAGCCCCGTGGCTCGAGCGCTTCGTTTACGGGCTTCCTGAAATCAATCGGAACCGGCTCCGGGGCGCGCGCTATGCATCCGGAGTGGGCTGCAACGCGGCCGTCACCATCCTGGCCCTGGAACCGCTGGCCAGGGCGGGACTGCTCAGAAGCGCCGTAGCCGACGTCAAAGTGGGATCGTCCGAAGGAGGAGCCCACCCCACTGAGGCATCCCACCACCCGGAGCGGGCGGGCGCGGTTCGGTCTTTCATGCCCACGGGCCACCGGCACGAAGCGGAAATACGGCAAGCCCTCGGCGGCGGGTTCGAGCTCTCCTTTTCGGTCACGGCCGTAGAATTGGTGCGCGGTGCCCTGGTCACCGCACACTGTTTTCTCGAGAGCGCGGTAGAAGACCGGGATCTGTGGAAGCTGTACCGAGAGCGCTACGAAAACGAACCGTTCGTGAGGCTGGTGCGCCAGAAAACCGGCATCTACCGGTACCCGGAACCCAAGATTTTGGCGGGCAGCAACTACTGCGACATCGGGTTCGAGGCGGACCGGCGCTCTCCTTCTCATCGGGTGGTCGTGGTGGCCGCCCTGGACAATCTCATGAAGGGAGCGGCCGGCACCGCGGTACAGTGCATGAATCTCATGATGGGCTGGGAAGAGACCGCCGGGCTCTGGTTCCCCGGGCTTCATCCCATTTGAGCGTCTTGCGACCGTGCTGGTAGTAAAGGTCGGCGGAGGTTCCGCCCTGAATCACGACCTGATCGCGGACGACGTTGCCGAGTTGTTACGCGCCGGCCGGAAACTGGTGCTGATCCACGGCGGTGCCGAACTGACCAACGAAGTCGCCACCAAGCTCGGGCACCCCCCGGAGTTCGTGACCTCGCCGAGCGGATATACTTCCAGGAGAACCGACCGCAGGACCCTGGAAATTTTCGAGATGGTCTATTGCGGCCAGCTCAACAAGGCCTGGGTCGAGCGATTACACCGCCGCGGGGTGAATGCGGTCGGCCTTTCGGGGCTGGACGGGAGGCTTTGGGAGGGCCCGCGGAAGGAAGCGATAAAGATCGTAAGAGACGGGCGCCAGATAGTTCTGAGAGACGACTACACCGGCCGGGTGGAACGGGTAAACTCGGACCTGATACGGTTGCTCCTGCAGCACGGATACCTTCCGGTGCTGACCCCGCCGGCGATCAGCTTCAAGGGTGAAGCGATAAACGTGGACGGCGATCGCGCCGCGGCCGTGACCGCAGGCTCGCTGGGGGCGGACGCGCTCATTTTGCTCACCGACGTGCCGGGACTGCTGGAACGGTTTCCCGATGAGTCCACCCTGATCCGCAAAGCCCACCCTTCGGAACTGGACCGGCTGATAGAGTTGGCCGGGGGGCGCATGAAAAAGAAGATCCTGGGAGCCAAGGAAGCGCTCGCTGCGGGGGTGAAGCGCGTCATCATAGCCGACGGCCGCCTGCCGCGGCCGCTGCATCGCGCGCTCTCCGGCGAGGGAACCCTAATCGGTGACTGAGTACGCCGAGATCGAGGAACGGCACTCTTCCGGGGGAGTGGCGCGCCGCCCCGTGGTGCTGGTGCGCGGCGAGGGTGCCCGTTTGTTCGATCAGGAAGGACGCGAGTACCTCGATCTCGGAGGCGCGCACGGATGGGCATCCTTGGGGCACAGCCATCCGGCAATTGTGCGCGCCATCGCCGAACAATCAGCCCGGTTGATAATGCAGTTGGAGAGCAGTTACAACGATCAGCGGGCTTTGTGGTTTGCCGATCTCGCCGCCGTGTTGCGGGAACACTTAGGACAGACCGATCGCGGTGCCATCACCCGGATACATCCCTGCAATTCCGGCGCCGAGGCGGTGGAGGCGGCCCTCAAGTTCGCCCGCAAAGCAACCGGACGAACCAAGTTCGTGGCCCTGCTGGGAGGTTTCCACGGGCGTACCCTCGGGGCCCTGAGCGCCACCGGAACGGAACAGTACCGCAAACCTTTCGAGCCTCTGGTGCCCGGGTTCACCCATGTAGCGCCCGACGACGTTGCGGCTCTGCGCGCGGCCGTCACCGAGGAAACCGCCGCGGTCGTTTTGGAGATCATCCAGGGCGAGGCTGGAGTGCGCCCTCTCAGCGCGGAATTCCTCCGGGCTGCGCGGCGGCGCTGCGACGAGACCGGAGCGCTGCTGATCATCGACGAAATTCAGACCGGTTTGGGGCGAACCGGGCGATGGTTCGCCTGCGAACATTTCGACCTCGCCCCCGACGTAGTGGTCCTCGGAAAAGCGCTCGGCGGGGGCATACCGATGGGAGCCGCTGCTTGGCGGGAGGGACTGGGCAAATTCGACCCCGGGACGCACGGGAGCACCTTCGGAGGAAATCCTCTGGCCTGCGCCGCGAGCCGAGCGGCACTTCGGGTGATTCGGGAAGAAAGCCTCCCTCAGAAAGCGGCCGAACTCGGGACATGGGCGATGGAAGAGCTGCGTTCCATCGATTCGCCGGTAGTGGAAGAAGTACGCGGCCGCGGGCTCATGATCGGCATAGCACTGAAGCAACCGGTAACCCCGATTCTCAAAGAGCTCATGTCTAGGGGGGTGTGGGCGATACCCGCCGGCCGCCAGGTTCTAAGGCTGCTCCCTCCCCTGACGATCTCCCGCGACGATTTGGAGCGGGGCTTGGAGATCGTCAAAGACGTATTGGAAGAACGCCGGTGACACCCAAGGACTCGGATCGGGAAGCGATCGAATTGTTGAGGCAGTTGGTCGCCATACCCAGCCCGTCCGGCAAGGAGGCCGAAGCCAGCCAGTTCCTTGCCGGGTGGATGGACCGCCATGGCCTGGACGCTCGGGTGGACGAGGCGGGTAACGCCATCGGTTGTAAAGGGGACGGACCATCGGAGGTGCTGCTCTTGGGCCACATCGACACCTTCCCGGGAGAGATCCCGGTGCGGATCGAGGGGGATTGGCTGTACGGAAGGGGGAGTGTGGACGCCAAGGGTCCGCTCTGCGCTTTCGCGGTGGCGGCCGCGCGCGCCGCCGTTCCGGAGGGATGGCGGGTGACGGTAGTGGGGGCCGTGGAGGAGGAAACCGCCACCAGCCGCGGCGCGCGGCATATCGTCTCCACCATGGCGGGACCGCCGGCCTACTGTGTCATCGGCGAGCCCAGCGGCTGGGATCGCATAACCCTGGGATATCGCGGCCGGCTGGTGGTGAACGTGGCGCTGCGGGCGCCCCATTCGCATTCCGCGGGACCGCATCCGTCGCCGGCCGAGTTGGGAGTCCGGTTGTGGGACGCGGTTCGAGCTTATTGCGACGAGTGGAACCGAGCGCGCGCTCGCGGCGATTCTGTGTTCAACCGGTTGAGCGCGTCGCTCAGGAGTTTCGTGACCTCGGACGACGGGCCGTACGGAGTGGTGCGGATGGGTATAGGATTCCGCCTTCCTCTAGGAGCGGAGGCCGGGGACATCGCGCGCGACTTGCGGAGCCTCCTAGCCGAGTCCGCATCCGGCGCGGCGCTAGAGGTAACGGAACTCGGGTCGGAGGTCGCCTACAAGGCGGGAAAGTCCAACAGGCTGGTGAGCTCGTTTCTGTCTGCCATCAGGAGTGCCGGAGGCGCCCCTCGCTTCGTGCTGAAGAGCGGGACTTCCGACATGAACGTGGTGGGTCCCGCCTGGCCCGAAGTGCCGATGGTGGCGTACGGTCCGGGGGACAGTTCCCTGGACCACACGCCCGACGAGCGGCAGAGTCTTTCCGAGTATCTGAAATCCATCTCCGTGCTGGAGGCGGCGCTAAGAAACCTCTGGGGTGACCAGGGTCGCGCAGGAGCGCTTTAGGCGATCCCAGTCCCTACCCCCCAAGAGAGGCTGCCAGTCTTTTTCCACTCCGGCGATGAGGGCTTCCAGCTTCCGGATCCGATCCCGAGTTGGAGGATGGGTGGAGAGGTAACCGACCCACTCGGGAAGCCCGCGTTCCTGCTGGGCGAGCCTGCGGAAGAACACCAGCATCCCGTTCGGATCGATACCCGCCTTCTGGAGCATGAGCACGCCTGCGCGGTCCGCCGAAGCCTCGTCAGCCCTCCGGTAGCGCAGCGACCCCAGCGAGGAGGCCGTCGTGAGCATCTGGCCGGCCGTCCCTAAGTCTCCCACCACCGCAGCAACCACCAGGCGCAGGGGAACTTCGCGCAGGATCGCTCGGATTCCGTGCTGCTGGATTACATGCTGCATCTCGTGAGCCAGCACGCCGGCCAACTCTTCGGGTGATTCGGTGATCTCCAGCAGCCCGCGGTATATCACGATGAAGCCTCCCGGAGCGGCGAAGGCGTTGACCATGGAAGCGTCCACCACCGTCGCCTGGAACGAATAGCGGCTGCCGGCTTCTCGCGACATGCGCTCCACGACCCCCTGCACCGCCTGCTGGAGCTCCGGATCGCTGCAGATCCGCTCCTGGGATGTGACCGATTCCACAAGAGACTCCCCCAGACGCACCTCCCACTCCGGAGGAATCTTCGCCGCCACCCGAGCGGCGAGAATTGGAATGCCCCAGGTGTAGCCGGCACCCACTGCTCCCAGCCCCAAAAGCCCCGCAGCCAGGAGCCACCTTTGCCGCTTGCGCCTCTCGGCGGGAGTCACCCACGAGCGGGCCGCGCCCGGCGCGTTCTCCTTCAACCGCTCGAGAAACGACTGGTCCTCCACGACCAAGATCTCGGGCGGATCGGGCCCCCGTTCCAGCCGGACCGGTTCGCCGGGGCGGGATCCCTGAACCTGGCGGAACTCGTGGTACATCCACCGGCGCATACTGCCGTCTTCCAGAGTCAGCGCCAGGCCCGTCGAGCCCACCTCCACCTCCACCGAATGGCGGCGGGCGGTCTGTCCATCGTAGTACCACCCGTTCCACAAGAGGCGGCGCGTATCGGTCACTTTCCCTACAGACCGAAGAAGTCAGCTCCCACGAGGTCCACGTCCATGAGATCGGCCAAGCCCTCTCCCGTGGCTGTGGCGGCCAGAGCTTCCTGCCGTACCTCCTCCAGTTCGGCCGGGCCGGCAAGCACGAGCCTATCGGCGTGGAAGCGGATAGTGCGCACCTGCACCCAAGGGAAAGCGATCCCCAGCGTCACCAGAAGTAGCAGCGCATTGGTGAGGAACAATCCCAGAAGAGCTCCTCCGGTTACGGTGGAGTCGAACCGCGCCCCGCCGAAGGAGGTGTGGGACCAGTAATAGCGGTTGCGGAACGCAGTGTACCAGAACCAATAAAAACCCAGAGTGGGAACGAACAGGAGCAAAGCCAGCAGATGCCGGCCGAAGATGTCCCTCCCATCTCCGTCGAAGCTGAAGGGGCGATTGCCGAAGTAGGAATGATCCACCAGGAAGCGCCTCACCTGCACGTGGAAGAACGGGTAGTAGAGACCCAAGGTGACCACGGTTAGCAAGACACCCAGTACAAAGATGGGTATGAACTCCTTCCAGCTAGCGCGAAAAGAAAATCGAACCCCTCGCCAGGACGTTCTGCTCAACCGATAGCGCCGCGCTCCTACGATCGCCATGGGCGCCACCACGAAGCCCAGTGCGGCATAGATGAAAAGGGCGCCGACGATTTCGCCCAAGAGCAACTGGATCAGCACGCCTGCGACCAGTACCGCAAATACGAGCCCTACGGCTTTGAGCCAACCCCTCAGCAGCTCCCCGCCGGTTCCGTGATAAGCGAACCGGTCGCCGTCGAACTCGGTCTGGCCGTAGAGGTAGGCTCGCACCTTGGTCTTGGCCCAGAACCAGTAAATCCCCAGCGTGATCACAATGAGGAGGGCGTTCACCAAATGGATCAGGAACAGTTCTCCGCCGGTCCCATGAAAGGCCGGCTTTCGTATTGGAGTGTTCATGGAGGGGCCTCCTTGTAGAGGTGCTGCGCGCAGGGAGTCTCAGCTGATGCTGTACCTGACAAGGTCGCCGGAAACGGCCGCAGGCTTAGTGGTGGCGGACCAATGGGCGGACTATCGAACAAGCGCGGTTGCCCCCGCAGCTCTTCCGGTAGCAAGGTGCCCCGCGGCGCTTCCGCTGTCAAGCCGGCACGACGCTTGCGAAGACACTGCAGCCCGCGCATGATCAGTCGGCGTTCTAGATCCACGCGCACGATCACTCAGCGTGCCAGGTGATTTAAACACGATCACTCAGCGTGCCAGGTGATTTAAAGAAGTGCAAATGAACCGAGGAGGGTCTTCCACCATGGGTTCCAACAAAAGAGGTACGTCCTACCGGTCATTTGGATATCTCGAGCCCGGCCGCGATTACCGGGCCTTCGCTCTCGCCCCGGAACTCGACCGGGCGCCTGAAGAGCTGGTGCCGCTAGACGCCGAGCAGGAAAAGCGCGCCCGCCGGCTGCTGGAAAGCTGTGTAATGATCTCGCTCCACGAGCACCTAGGCGTCTTTCCCGCCAACATCGCCGAATCGCCGGAATACACCAGAGAAGGAAGGATGGCTACAGCCTTTCAAGGACTGGCGGCGGCACATTGGGACGCGGTTTTCGACAACCTGATGGACGGGATCTTGAACATCGAGTCCAAAAGCGGTTGGAAATGGACCGAGGTGCTCCACGATCTCGGGATGCGGCTCTGCGACCTGGCGCATCAGGACTTCGTAATCCCGGCGACCAAGGTAGAAGACATCCTGGAAGCCCACCGCACGGGGAAGGTGGCTTGGATCGCTTCCCTGGAAGGCGCCGCGATGATAGAAAACGAGCTGGACCGCATAGAAATCCTCTACGGTTTCGGCGTGAGGGCCATGGGCATCACCTACAGCGAATCCAACGCTCTGGGATCCGGCCTAAAGGAGCCTCGCGACGGAGGTCTTACCCGCTTCGGCCGCCGCGCCGTGGAACGCATGAATCAGGTCGGGATGCTCATCGACTGCGCCCACTGCGGAGATCAGACTACCCTGGACGTGATCGAAGCCAGCAAGAAGCCGATCGTGCTGAGCCACATAGGAGCTCGGGCGCTGTGGAACTCCAATCGCCTGGCGCCCGACGAGGTGCTCAAAGCCTGCGCCGACAAAGGGGGAGTGATCGGCATCGAAGCAGCACCCCACACTACCATCACCCGCAACCGAACCACCCACACGTTGGACTCGGTCATGGAGCACTTCGAATACGTCGCGGATCTGGTAGGGATAGATCACGTGGCCTTCGGGCCTGACACGATCTACGGCGATCACGTGGGGCTGCACCAGGTGTACGCCGGTGCTCTCTCGCTCAAAGAAGCGCAGGCAGCAGCGGGCGCGGAGGGCCCACCCAATCCGCCTTTCCAGAAGGTCCCCTATGTGAGAGGCCTGGAGAATCCCACCGAGGGCTCCAAGAACATCGTCCGATGGCTGGTCAAGCGGGGTTATTCGGATGCGGATATCGCCAAGGTAATGGGCGAAAACATCCTGCGGGTGCTGCGGGAAGTCTGGGTATGAGAACCGGGTTTCCGGGGGAAAACTCTTGTTCTTCCGAGGGAAAATTGTACTTTGAAAGGCGGTAATCGGGGCTGGGTGCGTCAGGATTGACCTTTTTCCCGAGGTGAGAATGCCTAAGAAACGACGAGTTGCCCGCAGGAAAGTGCGCAAAGCTCCCGCTAAGCGGACGGCTAAACGCCGCACCAAGAAGCGGGCGGCTACGCGCAAGACCCGCAGGGCCGCAAAGCGCAGCACGCGCAGAGCGGCCGGGCGCAAGACCCGCAAAGCGGCCAAGCGCCGCACCAAGCGCGCCGCAAAGCGCGCTACCAAGCGCTCCAAGCGCAAACCCAGCGCGGCTTTCATGAAGCCGATGCAACCCGATGCCGCACTGGCAGCAGTGGTCGGGGACAAACCCATGCCCCGAACCGAAATCACCAAGAAACTGTGGGCCTACATCAAACGGCGAGGCCTGCAGGACAAGAAAAATCGCAGGATGATCAATGCCGACGACAATCTCCGCGCCGTCTTCAACGGCAAGCGGCAGGTGTCGATGTTCGAGATGACGAAACTGGTAAACCGTCATCTCAAGTAGTCTCTGAAGTCCAGCAGTAACCCAAAAGCTCCAGCCCCGGGGGGTCGGCGCGCTCGCCGGCCCCCAAATGCTTTCAGGAGACCCCAAATGCTTTCAGGGGATTCAGAACACGCGGTACCCGAAAGCGTCCAACTGCACGACGGGACTGAAAGACCTCCGGTGGTGCGGGGTAGGGCCCAAACGATCGAGAGCCAAGAGGTGGCGCCGCGTAGCATAACCCTTGTTGCGCTCCCACCCGAAGGCCGGATACCTCCGGCCCAAGAGGTCCATCAAGCGATCCCTCACCAGCTTGGCCAACACCGAAGCGGCGGCTATCGAGTGGCAGCGGGAATCCCCGTCCACCACCGCCTCGTGCGGTACGCCCAACTCGGGAAGAGGTAGGCCGTCGAGAAGAACGTACTCTACTTGCAGCGGCAGGCGCTCCAGCGCCCGGCGGCATGCCAAAGCGGTAGCGACCCGAACATTCAGGCGGTCGATCTCGCGCACCGACGCCGCCCCTATAGCCCAAGCCACGGCCCGGCGCCGAATCTCCGCACCCAAAAGCTCGCGCCGAGCACCGGAGAGCAGTTTGGAATCGCGCAGCCCTCTTATCGCCCGGCTTCCGGGCTTCAGCACCACAGCCGCCGCCACTACCGGACCCGCTAGGGGCCCTCGACCCACTTCATCCAGCCCCGCCACACAGCGGAGCCCCGAAGCCCACAGCGCCCTCTCGCGCTCAAGCGTCGGGCGTCTCGTCACCCGCCAGTTCTCGACGCTCCCGAATGCGCGCCGCCTTCCCCGCCAAGCGCCGCAGGTAGTAAAGCTTCGCCCGGCGAACTCTGCCCCGGCGCACCAGCTCTATCTCGGCGATCGTCGGCGAATGCAGCGGAAAGATGCGCTCCACACCTACCCCGGCGGACACCTTTCGAACGGTGAAAGTCTCGGAAATCCCCGAACCACGCCGGGCTATGCACACCCCTTCGAACGCCTGCAACCGCTCCTTGTCACCCTCTTTCACCCGAACCACCACCCGAATCGTATCCCCGGGCCTGAAATCGGGCAGATCCTGCCGCAGGCCCTCGCGCTGAATCTCCTTGAGCTTCTCCATAACGACCGCTCCAGTCATCGAATTTTCTCCCTCTTGGTTTTCCTGCACCACGACCGCTCTAGACGCTCTCTTCCGGCTCCCCGAACTCGGCCACATAGCGCTCCCAGAGATCTGGGCGCCGGGTACGCGTAAGGCGCAAAGCTTCTCTCCTCCGCCACCGCTCGATAGCGGCATGATCGCCGCTCAAGAGCACCTCGGGAACCTTCAAGCCCCGATACTCCGGCGGCCGAGTGTACGACGGCGGGCTCAGCAATCCGTCGTAAAACGAATCCGTAGCCGCCGAATCGTGATCGCCCAGAGCTCCCGGGAGCAATCGCACCACCGCGTCTATGATACACAGCGCCGCAAATTCGCCCCCGGAAAGAACGAAGTTCCCGATGGACAGCTCCTCCACACCCTCCCGCTCCGCCACCCGGGCATCCACGTCCTTGTAATGCCCGCACAACAGCGTCAGCTCGGTCCCCAGACTGAACCGCACCGCATCCCGGTGTTCGAACAACCGCCCCCGGGCCGAGAGCAGCACTATCGGAGCCCGCGCACCGATATCGTCCAAAGCTTCGAAGAAAGGCTCGGGCTTCAACACCATACCCGCACCCCCGCCGTAAGGATAGTCGTCCACGGTGCGGTGCCGGTCATGAGTGTAATCGCGCAACTGCACCAGCCGGTACTCCACCAAACCCGCCCGCGCCGCCCGGCCCAACACGCTGGTCTCCAGGGGCGCGCGAAAGACCTCGGGAAACAGCGTTATTACGTTGATCTTCAACACCCCTAAAGCTCCAGCAGCCCCGGCGGAAGATCCACCTCTATGCGCCGCGCGCTCCGATCTATCGACCGCACGATCGGGGCCCGGAAAGGTATCAGATGCTCCTTCCCTTCCACCTCGATCGCCAAAAGCTCCCCGTGCAACCCCACCACCTCACGCGCTATCCCTATCACCCGCCCCTCCGACACGACCTCGGCACCGTCCACCTCGTGCAGGTACATCTGGCCCGGACCCGGAGGCGTCAACTCCCCCCGACTAACCCCGAGCCACACCCAGTTCATCCGCTCGGCCTCCGTCCGGGTGCGCACTCCGTGGAACTGCAACAGCCATCCCCCCGCGGCCGGCCGCGCCCGCCGCAAAACCAGCTCCTCCCCCACCGGCGCCCCACTCTCGTCCACCGGAACCATCCTCCGCCCCACCACAAACACCTCCTCGGGCGAGTCGGTCAACACCTCCACCAGCACGGCACCCTTCAAGCCGTGCACCTTGAGGAAGCGAGCCACCGCCAGGTAGGCCGCTTCCACCGGCGACCTCCTAGGCCGAAGAAGCGGTCTCTGACTCGGATGACTCCCTGAAGACTCCGGCCCGCCTCAGCAACGAGCGCGCCGTCTCAGTGGGAGTCGCCCCCCGAGCCAGCCAGCTGCGCGCTTTTTCCACGTCCACCTTGATCTCCGCCGGATCGGTAAGGGGGTTGTAATGACCGATCACTTCCACGAATCTCCCGTCACGAGCGCTTTGCTGGTCCGCTACCACTATCCGATAAAACGGTTTTCCCTTGCGTCCTACCCGGCGCAACCGAATCCGTATCGCCATAAGCCCTACCTGATCCTCTTGCGTTGAAGTCTGCCCATACCCTTCATCAGCTTCCTCATTTGCTCGAACTGCTTGAGCAAAGCGTTAACCTCCTGAACCGGCCGCCCGGAACCGCGCGCGATTCGGGCGCGGCGCGACCCGTTGATGATCTCCGGCCGGCTCCGCTCTTCCGGCGTCATCGACAGGACGATCGCCTCGAGATGTTTGAGCCGCTTGGGGTCGAGCTTCAGGTCCCGCCCCACCCTGGCCCCGATCCCGGGCAGCAAGCCCAATACCGACTCCAGCGGCCCCAAAGACTGCACCTGCTTGAGGGCGCTCAGGAAGTCGGTAAGGTCCATACCCTTCTTGGAAACCGCCCGCCGGCTGAGACGGACAGCCTCTTCCCGATCCACCGCCCGCTCCACCTTCTCCACCAGCGCCACCACGTCACCTTGCTGGAGAATCCGACCCGCCATCCTGACCGGATCGAACGCCTCCAGCGCGTCCAATCGCTCCCCGGTACCGGCGAACTTGATCGGCGCCCCGGTGGCTCCGTAGATGGACAGAGCCGCACCCCCGCGGGCGTCGCCGTCCAGCTTGGTGAGAATAACCCCGGTTACCCCCACCGACTCGTGAAAACCGCGGGCGATCCGCACCGCGTCCTGGCCGGTCATGGCGTCGGCCACCAGCAGGATTTCCCGGGGCTCCACCGCCTCCTTGATACGGCGAAGCTCCTCCATCATCTCCCTGTCGATCTGCATCCGGCCCGCGGTATCCACGATCACCACCGCAGCCCGCTCGCGCTTAGCCCGTTCCACCGCGGTACGCACCAGCCCTACGGCATCCGGCTCCACCCCCGATCCGCCGCGAAGTGCCGCGTAATCCGCCGGCCCGAAGCAGGGAACCTGAATCCGGGACGCGAGCTGCCGCAATTGTTCTTCCGCCGCCGGCCGCTTCACATCCGCCGCTACCAGAAACGGAGGCTTGTTTTCCCGCTTGAGCCGAGCCGCCAACTTGGCCGCCGTGGTAGTCTTACCCGAACCCTGCAGCCCCACCAGCAGGAACACCGCAGGCGGCAACGGCGAGAACTGAAGCGGAGCCTGCCGTTCCCCCAGCAACGCGGCCAGCTCGTCGTGCACGATCTTTACCAGCTGCTGGCCCGGATTTACCTGCTTGAGCCGCACCACCCCGACCGCCCTTTCGGCCACCCGCTCGGTAAAATCCCTGGCTATCTCATAGCCTACGTCCGCCTCCAGCAAAACCCTGCGGATTTCCCGGAGCCCCTCCCGGACATCCTCCTCCGTGAGGACCCCACGGGAAGACAGCCTGCGCAATAGACCGGTCAGGCGCTCGGAAAGGGCGGCGAACATAAAGCTTTGAAGTATAGGCGCTTCGCTCTCCGAAAGCTATCCCGCCGCCTCTTCGGCAAGCTGCCCCTCCACCCGCGCCTCCAGCTCCCCCTCGGTTCGCGCTATGAAGACCGTGGCGCTGAGATCCCCGGTCACGTTCACCGCCGTCCTCAGCATGTCCAAGATACGGTCCACGCCCAAAATCAAAGCGATCCCCGTCTCCGGCACGTTCGCCTGGCGGAGCACCAGCGCCAAGGTGATGATGCCGGCGCTGGGGACTCCCGCAGCTCCTACCGAGGCCAGCGTGGCGGTAAGCACCACAGTAAGCTGGGTGGTCCAGTGCAGATCGATCCCGAACACCTGGGCTATGAACATCACCGCAACCCCCTGGTAGAGGGCCGTCCCGTCCATGTTCACCGTGGCGCCCAGGGGCAACACAAACCCCGCAACCCGCGTCGAAGCGCCCAGCTCGTTCTCCGCTACCTTGATAGTGACCGGCAGGGTAGCGTTGGAGCTGGAGGTGGAGAAAGCTAGAATTTGAGCTTCCCTGATGCGCCGGTAGAATTCACCCAGCCGAAAGCGCGCCAGGAACTTCACCACCAGAGCGTAGGTGCCGAAGGCGTGAAGCAGCAGTCCGGCGACCACCGTCGCCGCATAGACCAGGAGGCTTCGAAGCACGTCGAAACCGAACCGAGCGGTCACCGCCGCGATCAGGGCGAAAACCGCATAAGGAGCCACCGCCATGATCCAGTTGATGATGACCATCGAGGTGTGGTTCACCGCGTCGAAAAAACCGATCAGTACCCGCTTCTTTTCTTCCGCTAGCACCGAAGCGGCAGCGGCAAACAGGATGGTGAAAATGATGAGCGGCAGCATGTCGCCTTCGGCCGCGGACTGTATGGGATTGTCGGATATGAGAGACAAGAACAGATTTCCCAGACCGGGAGCCTCCTGCGCCAGCTCTATCCTCCCTTGGGCCTCCCCTCCATACGCTTCCAACAGCGCCGTCTTGGACTCCTCCGGTATCCGCCCGCCGGGCTGGATCAGGTTGGACAGCACCACACCGATGGAAACCGCCACCGCCGTGGTGCACAGATAGTAGGCCACCGTCTTGCCGCCGATTCGCCCCAGCTCTCTGAGATCGCCCAAACTGGCGACACCTACGATGAGACTGGCTACGACCAAGGGTATGACGATCATGGTGATGGCCCGAATGAAGGCGGTCCCCAGTATTTCCATCGACTGGATCAACCGGATCCCGGGCTCCCAACCGGCTAGATTGACTCCTACACCTACCACCGCACCCGCAACCAAACCGATGGAGATCTTGGTGTACAACTTCATCTTCCCGTCCTTTGCTTTGCCCTCAGCGGAGACCGGGTGAGCTTGGACCGTTCCTGGCTAGAGCCTTTGCTCACCATCCTTTTCGGCGCCCTGGCCGGGGGACTCACCAACGCGGTGGCCATATGGATGCTGTTCCACCCCTATCGGCCCCGCGGTCTAGGCCCGTTGAAAATCCAAGGCGCGGTTCCCAAAAACCGCTCGCGCCTGGCGCGCACCGTGGGGCGCACCGTGGGCCAGCGACTGCTCACTGCCGACGATCTCAGAAACCAGCTCTCCGCACCCCCAATCCGGCGCGCGTTCGACCAGGCGGTAAAGAACTTCGTGCAAACCCAGCTAAATGTCGAGCGAGGTCCCCTCCGCACCGAACTTCCGCCCTCCCTGGTGGCGGAACTAGAGGAGGTCCTGGCGAACTTGGCTCGGGCGATGGCCGCGCGGCTAGCCGACTTCGCAGCAACGCCCGAGTTCCGCCGTACCCTCGTCCGGCTGCTGGATCGCGCGGCGAGTGACCTCGCAGACCGCCCCATGGCGGAACTGCTCACCGAGGCGCGCCGCACAGCGATCCGGGACCGGGCGGCCCAATTCCTCGAAGATGCCGCCTCCAGCCCCGAAGTGGAGCGCGTACTTCAAGCCTGGCTCGAACGCCAATTCGAGCGCTGGAGTCGCGACCCCACTCCCCTGCTGGAACTGCTCCCGCCCTCAGCCATAGCCGCAGCGGAAGAGATGGTGACTTACTACCTGCCCTCTATCCTCGACCGCCTCACCGGGGTTCTGGCAAATCCCGAGGCGCGCCAGCGAACCCAGCGAGCTCTCCACGAGCTGTTCCAGCGCTTTGCCCGGGACCTCCTATTGCACGAGCGCCTGGTGGCGAGACTGCTGGTCACCGAGAAGACCATAGCTCGCCTGCTCGACGCCTTCGAGCGCGAGGGAGCCGAGCAACTGGCGCGGCTGCTCGACGAGCCCGCGATACGAGCCGAGCTGGCGCGAAGCATAAACCAAGCCCTGGTGGCTTTCCTGCGCAGGCCGGTGCAAGAAATCGTCGCCAGCTTGGGCCCCGAACGGGCCCGAGCCGCCGCCCGTACGGCGGCGGCGTACATCGCCCAAGCCCTCAAACACCCCGAAACCAAAAACTATCTCGTCAGCCGGCTGGATGAAGCGCTGGCCAAGACCGAGGAACGCACCTTTGGCGAACTGCTGAGCCGGGTTCCCGCAGACCGCGTGGCCGATCTGGTCAGCCAAGCGGCCTCTGCCGCGCCGATCAGAAGTTGGCTGGAAGGCGGGGCAAAAGCCGCCTTCCAGGCTGTGCTCGACCGCCCTCTGGGACGGATCACGGCCCTTATCCCGCCGGAGAGATTGGAGCGCACCGCCGCCGCGCTCAGCGACGCGCTCTGGGAATGGACCCAAAGACAGGTACCCGACATCGTACAGCAGATCGATCTGGAGACCATGGTAGAGCGCAAGGTGATGAGTTTCTCCCTGGAACGCCTGGAAGAGCTGGTTCGACAAACGACCCAGCGAGAGCTGGACCTGATCGTGCGACTGGGCTACCTGCTGGGGGCGATCGTAGGCACCGCAGCCTACCTGGTCTCCAGAGTCATAAGCTGACCGGGGTCAGCGCACTGTAACTCGGGGAATCGCTCCCCAGCGCTCCCAGCCTTCCGGAGCGTCCACCAAGCTGACCGCCGGCAGCCCCTCGACCTCGGACAAGGTAACCGTATACGCGCGGCCGTCTCTGGCCCGCTTTCCCCACTCCCGCTCGAGCACCATGGCGAACCGGCGGGCGGCCTTTTCCGAATCCCAAACCGTCCACCACACCAGAGCGTGATCCTCTCCCGCCGGGAACACGCCGTAGCGGTCGCCAGCCCATCCCAAAGCGCTGGCATTGCCGATCGATTCGCTACCCGAAAGCTGGGTGACCAAAATCCGGATCTCGAACTCTCCCAGCCCGTCGTCGTAAAGGGGAGCGGGCTCGCCGGCGAATCCCAGGGACACCGGCATGTCGCCCTCCCGATAGCGGTCCGGATGAAGCACGTGCTCGGTTGACTGCGGCAGCCGCCGCCCGAAAGGAACGGTGTCCGGGTATTCCCGCAGAAACCAGCGGACGAAATCGGCGCCCGCAAGGTAGGGGAAGATCAACCCCTCCCGTATCACCGCCGGAGCCCGGTTGAAGACCGGCATTCTATCCTGCTGCGCCCTGATAGTGCGCCGAAACTCCTGCCAGAATTCCGGCATGGCATCGTGATCCTGTTCGGGCATCATTGCCTTGAGAGAGGCCAGCATGGCCTGACCTTCGAACACCGCTTGAGCCGCCATCCGCCGGTCGTTCTCCCGGCGCAAAGTGAGCAGCGAATCCAAATTCAGGTATTGGCCCTGAAGGCCGTGGACCAACTCGTGGGCCAAGACCAGCCTCAACTGCACCGGATCCGCCCCTTCCACCACATACAGCGTGGCCGAGTCGGGATCGTAATACCCGACCACCTGCTCGGTGTAGAGCTCCAACAAGAGAGCTCTGAGATCCAAGCTGTCGGGAAGGAGTCCGAAGAGGCGGTAAGCCGCGGTCATGCCCTCGAGCTCCGCCGCGGGGAAATCGGAGTCCAGTTTCCGCTCGAGGTAGGTCCTCACCTGCTCCCGGGACCGCACCGCTATGGCGGGAGGCTCTTTGAACCGGAGTCCCAGCGCCGCCTCGATTGCGGGCCTCAGTTCCCGTGCCAAAGCTTCTACATCGACCGACTGCTGAGCCGATCTTGGATCCCCGCAGAAGGGCAACGTTATGCCCAACAAAGCGGCAACCGGCAAGCGAAGATCGTGCATGCTGGCCCTCAATACACTTGAACTGCCAGAAAGGTACCAAGGGCCGCCCCGGATCGGAGCCCTGCCCCTTGCTATCTGAGCCGGCGCAGCTCGATCCTGCCGTTTACGGTCTTCAGATGAAGCCCCCTGCCTCCCCTGCCCACCACACCCCTTACATCCCTCGGGTTGAACCGCCCTTGTACCAGCAGCGGGAAATCCGACTCGATCCCACCGTTGACAGTCTCGGCCCTAAGCTCGAACTCGGCATCTTCGGGAAGCCTCAACTCTATACTGCCGTTGACCGTCTCGAACTTCAGCTCCCCCTGCCAGTCAGCCCTCAGCAGCGCCACCGAAAGCGAACCATTGACCGTCTCGGCTCGGGCCGGACCTCTTGCGGAAACGGATACGTCCCCGTTCACCGTGCTCACCTTAACCTCGCCCCCGGCATCTTCCACGATCACGTCCCCCAGCACCGTCTTGCCCGCAAACGCGATCCCGTCCGGAAGGTACACGGTAAAATCCACCGACACGTCGTTGTCCCGCGACTCCATCCGCCCCTCGCCTCCGGGAAGGCATTCGTTTGCCCGGCCTCGCCGGGCAGGGTATACCGCGCAGATCGTCACTCCCTTCTCATGAGGGACCACTTCGATGCGAACTTCGTCGGGATCGCTCCGGCGCCAGCGCTTGACCGCGCTGACTCGTGCCTCGTTGCCGGGAGAGCGCTTGACGACGATCTCACCCTTGACGCCCCGAACCGCCAGTTCCTGACCCGGATCCAAACGCCCCCGCCAATTGAATTCGGGACCCTGTTCCGCCGCAGCGATCACGGCACCCGACGCCAAGACCAAGACCCAATGAGCCATCGCTGCTCTCCTCAAGGCTTGATAAGACGTATGTCGCCCGAAAAAGATTCCAGTTCCAAGCGCGCGCCCCCGTCGCCCAAAGTGAAGGTGAACCGCCTCCCGCGCCCTCCCCCAGGGGCTAAAGCGACCGGATACTCGGACTCGAAACCTCCGCTGAAGGTGGAAACGTCCACCACCAAACCCGCTCCCGCAGGTACCCGAACGGTTATGTCTCCGCTGTGAGCCGAAAAGCGGTAGCGCCCACCGCGCACCAGGGAGCCGGAGTACTCGATATCGCCGCTCACTGTGGTAGCCACTACGTCCTCGGAGCGAATCCCCCGCAAGCGGATATCGCCGCTTACAGCTTGGGCCTCGATCGTTCCCTCGGCTCCGCTCACCTCGACGTCTCCGCTCACCGTAGCTAACACCACCCGGCCTCTGGCACCCGCCAGCCTAATGTCACCCGATGCCGTGCGCAGGCTCACGTCGCGACCGCCGGTTACTACTATGTCGCCCTGAAATGTTTCCACCTCGATGCGGCCTTCGCTTCCCTCGACCGTTACGTCGCCCGACATCCCCACCAGGCGCAAATCCATCCACGCCGGCACAGTTACCGAGTAGCCTCGCGGGGATCGACTCCCGCGCCCCGAACCGGACCCTATCACCACGGTCGAACCCGAAACCCTTATGTCCCACCCTTCCCGCGCTCCCCCCGCCCCCGCTACCCGAACCTCGTTGCGATCCCAAGTTCCGATCGAGATATCCCCCCGATAACGGCTAAACTCCAACCGGGCACCGGGAGAGACCGCAATAGACGTGTCGCTGCCCTGGAGATACACCGCCGCCACAGCGAGAGGTAACGCCAGCAAGTTGAGCACCATGCCTCCTCAGAGTCGGGCCCGCGCCAACACCACGGACCGCCGCAACAAATCCATTTTTAGCCTCATCGTTTGGGCCAGGTGGTGGTTCAGATAGAGGCTCGAAGGATCCGCGGCCAAGGCCCGGCGGGCTTCCTCGATCGCCTGATCTATGACCTGCAAGCTTTCCTCCAGCACCCTGACCGTACCGCTATCCAGGCGGCCCCGTTCGCTGTCCAGGATCCGCTCGAGATCGCTGATCGCGGCTTCGCCGCCCGTCCCGGCGACTACCAGTGCAGCCGGCGGCCTATCGCGGCCCGCCGGTTCAGGCACGGCGAGCTTCCACACCGCTACACCGCTCAGAACGGCGATCGCGGCCACTCCCGCCGCCAGCGCAGGCAGCGACACGAACACCCCCCGGCGTGTAGCCCCCGCCCCTCCCCCGGCTCCCGCAGCCGGGGCCAATCCTATCCGGCCGGCGATCCCGGGCCATAAATCCCGAGCGGGAGGAGAAGCCTCCAAGGCACGGGCCCGCTCGACGACCGCACGCAACTCGCCGAGCAGCACCCGGCAGTTTTCGCACTCCGGCAGATGGCGCTCCAACTGCGCGGTTTCTTCAGGCGAAAGCTCGCCGTCGAGATATTCGGAAAGCCGGTCCGTCCAGGGGTCGGGCATAGGTCATTCTCTCCTCAGCTCCCGAGATGGCGTCTCAGCATCATACGCGCGCGGTGCAACTGCGCCTTCGATGTTCCCTCCGTGATCCCCAACATCCGAGCTATCTCCCTGTGAGTGAAACCCTCTACATCATGCAGTACGAACACCTGCCGGGCCCCCTTCGGCAGGCGCTCCACTGCAGACTCGAAGTCGATGGCGAGCTCCAGAGCGCGCTGCTTCCCCACCGGCTCGGCGTCCGGATCGCCTTCGAACCGCCCCCGTTCCGCCGCCCGCACCGCCCGATTGCCTAGGATTACGTTCAGCGCAAGCCGATAGAGCCAAGTACCGAACGCAGCCTCGCCCCGAAAGGTGTGGAGCTTCTGCCAGGCCCTCACGAACACGTCCTGGGTCAGCTCCTCCGCACGTTCACTGCCGGCCATCCTGCGGGCTAGGGTATAGACCCGGGCTGCGTGGGAGCGATATAGCCGCTCGAACGCCCTCCCGTCGCCCGCCGCGGCCAGCGCAACGTCCGCCACCTCGCCAGCGAGTGAGTCCGAATGGCTAGCCAGTTCCGCTCCCGCCGCCGTATCCATTCACCGAGTTTGACACCCGCGCGGAGAAAAAGGTTGGAAAGCCGCGGCCGCGCTCAGCTCACCGCGGCCCGGAGAGGAAGCCGGCATACCAGCCGAGCAGGGCATCCTTCCACACGAAACTGAACGCTGCGGCCGCAGCCAGAAAAACACCGAAAGGCACCAGCCGCCGGCGCTTCAACGACAACGGCACAAACACCAGAGTACCCAGCAGCGCCCCTCCGAAAAGCGTGAGCAGGACCCCCTGCCAGCCTATGTAGGAACCCACCATCGCCATCATCTTTATGTCGCCGCCGCCCATCGCCTCCTCCTTGAATACCCGCTCCCCCGCCCAAGCGATGAAGTAAAGCAGCCCAAAACCGACGCCGGCCCCCAGGATCGCCTGCCAAAATCCGGGGAGCCCGTTCCTCCAAGCCAGCGCCAACCCCAACACTAACCCGCCCCAGGTGTACTCGTCCGGGATCAGATAATGGCGCGCGTCGGTCACCGCGATCCCCAAAAGCAGCGTCCCGAAAATGGCCGCGGTGAGCGCGGTAAGTCCCGCCCCGTAATACCATGCCGCCCCGCCCCACAACAGCGCCACCGCTCCTTCCACCAGCGGGTACTGCACCGAAATACTCTGGCCGCAATGCCGGCATCTTCCCCTGAGAAGCAGCCACGAGAGAATGGGGATGTTGTCGTACCAGGCGATGCTACGGCCGCACTTGGGACACCGCGAGCGCGGCGACACGATCGACTGGTCTCGGGGGAGCCTCACGATGAGAACGTTCAGGAAGCTCCCGATGACCGACCCGAGCAGCGCGGCCGGCAAGACTTCAAACATTCAGCTCTGACCTCCGCGAGCCCGCCTGACGCGGCCCGCTTCGTAAAGAATGATCCCGGCCGCCACCGCCACGTTGAGCGATTCCGCTCCCCGGGCGAGCGGAACGCTCACCCACTCCGAGGCCAGAGATCCCACCTCCGGCCTCAACCCGGCGCCCTCGTTTCCCACAGCCAGCGCCAGCAGCTCCGGCGCTTCCAATCGAAAGAGCGGTTTCCCCTCGGCAGCCGCCGCCCACAAAGCGACCCCCCGCTCCCTGAGCCAAGCCTTGAGCTCGCCCACTTCCGCCGTCGCCACAGGAAGCCTAAAAGTGGCTCCCATGGCGGCGCGCAGCACCTTGGGATTAGCCGGATCCGCCGTCCCCGCCAGCAGAATCGCCCCGGAACAGCCCAGCGCAAAAGCGGTGCGCAACAGAGTGCCCACGTTTCCCGGGTCCTGAACCGCATCCAGCACCAGTACCGGACACCCCGGCTCGGCCCGGATCTCGGCAATACCAAAGCGCTTCGGTTCCACCACCGCGATCACCCCTTGGGGAGTCTCGGTGTCGGCCAGCTCCTCCAGGGTGCGATCGGTCACCTCCTGCATCGGTATGGCGCGATCGCCCAGAGCGCGAAGCAGTGCCGCGCCCCGAGCGCTCCGCTCCGCCGCGGGACTTACCAGCACACCGCGAAACTCGACACCGGCAGCCAGGGCCTCCTCCACCAGGCGGATCCCTTCGGCCACTGCCAGCCCGCGCCGGCGGCGGGTCTTGCGCTGTTGAAGGGAGCGCACCAGGGAGACGAGATTTGAAGACATGCCGAGCAACAATGTTACCTTTCTCTCCCGGTTAGCCAAGCCGGGCGATCGGAATCGATGAATCGGAGCCGACAAAGATGAAAATCGCACTTACCATAGCGGGCTCGGACTCCGGCGGCGGAGCCGGTATCCAGGCCGATCTCAAGACCTTCCACCAATTCGGAGTGTTCGGCACTACGGTCATAGTGGCTATAACGGCCCAAAACACCCGCGGGGTAACCGATGTCCACGTAGTGCCCGTGTCCACGGTCGAAGCCCAGATGGCCGCCTTGGCTGCCGATCTCCCGCCCCACGCGGTCAAGAGCGGCATGCTGGCGACGGCGGAACTGGTCGAAGCGGTGGCCCGGGGGATCCGGCGATACGGATTTCCCAACTACGTGCTGGATCCGGTGATGGTTGCGACCTCGGGGGATCGGCTGCTGAGCCGCGACGCCGAAAAGAGCGTGGCCCGGCTGCTGGTACCTCTCGCCACGGTGGTCACACCCAATCTGGACGAAGCCGCGATCCTGGCGGAGGAAGAGGTAAAGACCGTGGCCCAGATGGAGCGGGCCGGCAGGGCACTGGTGAAACTCGGGGCGAAAGCCGCGCTGGTCAAAGGGGGGCATCTGGAAGGTGACACGATCGCCGACGTTCTGGTGACGGAAGAGGGCGTAAAGCGTTTCACCCACCCCAGAATCGATACCACTTCGGTGCACGGCACCGGGTGCACCCTCTCGTCGGCGATCGCGGCGGGATTGGCGCTGGGTCGCTCCCTGGAACGCTCGGTCTCTGACGCCTTGGCTTTCGTGCACCGGGCCATCGCCACCGCTCCCGGGCTGGGGTCGGGTCACGGCCCCGTCAACCACTTCGCCGAAGTGGGATCGGCCGCCGAAGTGATCGCGGGCTGAGGGCGGGCGATGAGCGGACTGGAGGGCAGATTCCCGCGGCCACCCCGCGAGCGGGGAATCTTCTGCAACCGCACCCTGAACCTCAGATCGATCAGAGCGATCGGTTACGACATGGACTACACCCTGGTCCATTATCGGGTGGAGGAGTGGGAACGAAGGGCTTACGAACATCTCAAGCAGAAACTCACCGAGCGCGGCTGGCCGGTGGGGGACCTCCAGTTCGATCCCAGCCGGATGATTCGCGGGCTGATTTTGGACATCGAGCTGGGAAACGTCATTAAAGCCAATCGGTTCGGGTATGTGAAGCGCGCAGCTCACGGGACCCGATTGATGGAGTTCGACGAGCAGCGGGAGGTGTACGCCAGAACCGTAGTGGACCTGGAAGAACGACGCTACGTGTTTCTCAACACCCTGTTCACCCTGTCCGAAGGCTGGATGTACGCCCAGCTGGTCGATCTTTTGGACCGGGGGCGATTGCCCGGAGTTTTGGGATACGCGGATCTTTACAAGCTGGTGCGATCCTCGCTGGACGAGGCCCACCTGGAGGGGGAACTCAAGGGCGAGATTCTAGCCCAACCGGAGCGCTTCGTGGAGTTGGATCCCGACGTGGCGCTCACTCTACTGGACCAGCGCCGCGCCGGCAAGAAACTGATGCTGATCACCAACTCGGATTGGCATTACACCCGAGCCCTGATGAGCTACGCGATCGATCGGTTCCTGCCGCGCGGTACAACCTGGCGAGAACTGTTCGACCTGGTGATCGTCTCCGCCCGCAAGCCGGAATTCTTCGCCACCCGCAGCCCGGTCTTTGAAGTGGTGGACGACAGCGGGCTGTTGCGCCCGGTGCTCCACCTCGACTCTCCCGGAGTCTATCTCGGAGGCTCGGCCGCTCTGGTGGAAGAGTTTTTGGGGGTGGCGGGCGACCAGATCCTGTACGTGGGAGATCACCTTTACGCGGACGTGCACGTGTCCAAGAACGTGGTGCGCTGG
>BEIJ01000004.1 GCA_002923375.1 bacterium HR33 | reverse complement strand
GGGAACCGGTCGCTGCGTGTCCGCCTCGCGGACCGTGCCGCGAATCGTACCGCGCTGCTGCGCCGCTCCCGGCGTCGCGTTCACGAAGGCGGCCAACGCAACCAACGTGAACGCCCACCTGAACAACCTCGTAGAGCTCATAACCCGCCCTCCTTTTAGGAACGGTTAGGAAACTCTTAGTTCGGAATGTGCTGGCGGAGCGCCTTGCTGAGGGAACCTCCGCCCAAACAACGAGTTACGCCTTCTGTCAGCCTCCTACAGCTGGCTCATGCCGGACTTATTAGCGCTACGGTACGCCTCAGCACCGAACTTGTCAATACCCCCTCCATTCACAGCGGTAGGATACCGGCCAAGCCCCTTCGCCCTACCTAATTCCCTTGGCCCTTAAAGGCAGATCTCGATTCCGACCGTAAAGGGAAATCTCGGTTCCGATCGCCGGGTTCCCAGGGGACCCGGCGATCGGGCATCAGTGCCTGAACTGCCGCTTCCCGGTCAGGACCATGGCCATCCCACAGCGGTTGGCGGCCTCGATGACCTCCGCGTCCCTTACCGATCCCCCGGGCTGAATGACCGCGGTTACGCCTGCTCGGCCGGCCTCCTCGACGCCGTCCGGGAAGGGGAAGAAGGCGTCCGAGGCCAGCACCGCACCCGTGGGGTCGTGACCCGCCTGGCGGGCCTTGTGGATCGCCAGAAAGACCGCGTCCACCCGACTCATTTGGCCGGCCCCTATTCCCACGGCGGCCTCGTCTCGAGCCAGAAGGATCGCATTGGATTTCACGCTGGCTACCGCTCTCCAGGCGAATCTCAGGTCGCGCCACTCGTCGTCAGTCGGCGCACGATCGGTAGCCACCTTCCAGGTCGCTTCGCGGGGATCGAAGCGGAACCGATCCTGTACCAGCAATCCTCCGCGCACGCCCTTGAAATCGAGGCTTGGGAGCTCTCCGGTTGCCGGGAGCTGTACCACTCTGAGGTTCTTCCTTTTTTTGAACAGTTCCAGGGCTGCCGGCTCGAAGGCCGGAGCTACGACGACCTCCACAAAGAGCTCGGCCATGGCTCGGGCGGCAGCCTGGTCCACCGCCGTGTTGAATCCGATGACCGAGCCGAAAGCCGAGACCGGGTCGCAAGCCAGCGCCCGCCGGTAGGCTTCTTCCGGCGTACGCCCCAGTGAGATGCCGCAAGGCGTAGTGTGCTTTATGATCGCACATGCAGTGCGATCCCCGAAACAAGACACAGCGAAGAGGGCGGCATCGATGTCGAGCAGATTGTTGAAGGAAAGCTCCTTTCCCTGCAGCTGAACCAGGTCGGCGATGCCGCCCGGCTCCGGCAGGCGATATAAGGCGGCCCGCTGCTCGGGATTCTCGCCGTAACGCAGGATCTGCCGGCGATCCAAGACTAGCGCCAACGTCTCGGGTAGCTCGCTCTGGGGCCCCGAGAGGTAACCCGCTATGGCACTGTCATAGGCCGCGGTGTGCCGGAAAACCTTGGCCGCCAGCTCGCGCCGCAGAGCCGTATCGACCCGGCCATCCCGCAAAGCGTCCAGAACCCTCGGATAGTCTCGGGGATCCACCACTACCAGGACGTCCCGGTGATTTTTAGCTGCAGACCGAAGCAGAGCGGGACCCCCGATGTCGATCTGCTCGATCGCTTCCTCGAACTGCACGTCGGGGCGCGTTATGGTCTCTCTGAACGGATAGAGGTTGACCGCTACCAGGTCGATCGGGGAGAAACCATGGACTTCAAGCGTGCGGATGTGGTCCGGTACGTCGCGCCTTGCCAGGATAGCTGCGTGGATCGCGGGGTGCAGCGTTTTGACCCGCCCATCCAGCATCTCCGGAAAAAGGGTCACCGCCTCTATCGGAATGACCGCGATCCCCGCTTTCTCCAGCGCCTTAGCCGTCCCCCCGGTGGAAACTATTTCCCACCCCAACGCTTGGAGTCCGGCGGCAAACTCTTCCACCCCCTGTTTATTGGAGACGGAGATCAGTGCTCGAGGCATAGAGTTGTCACCCGCCTTCAGGCGGCACCGCGGCAACGCTGGGTGCCCCGAACGCCACTGCTGGGAAGAGGCGCACCACACGTCCCGCTTCCGCCGCCTTCCGCACTACCTGCGGCAAGAGCTTGTGCTCCGCTTCCAGCACGCGGGCTGCAAGAGTTTCCGGCGTATCACCCGGCCTCACCGCTACAGGCCACTGGGCCACGATCGGACCCCGGTCGTACTCTTCGTCCACTATATGGACCGTAGCGCCCGTAACCGTCGCTCCCGAGGCCAGAACCGCCTGGTGCACTCGGCGACCGTACATCCCCGCTCCGCCAAACGCCGGAAGCAGGGCCGGATGGATATTGATTATCCGCCCGGTGAAGGCGTGCACCACCTCGGCCGGGACGAGTTTTAAATAGCCCGCCAGCACTACCAGATCGACCCGGTATTCCTGGAGCAGCCGCACCAGCGCTTGAGCGTCGGACGGGTCACTTATAACCCGGGCGGGCACGCCGCGCTTGCGGGCCCGCTCCAGAGCGTAAGCCTGCGGCTTGTCGCTCGCCACCAAAACTACCCGGTAGGGTGATTCCTGCAGCGAGGAGTCGAGCAGCGCCTGGAGGTTGGTTCCCCCTCCCGATGCCAGTACCGCCACCCGCATCGGGCGTGCTGCAGTGAAACCCGATGTCCCGGTCACGGGCCCTCCACCTCTGCACGCACTCTGCGTACCGCCTCGACCACCGGCGCCAACTCGCCGTCCATTATCGTGCGAGGATCCAGCACCACGCGATCGTTTTCGATCCGAGCTATGACCGGAGGCTCGTTCTTGCGCAGCAGCGCGAGGACCTGCTGAGCGGGCCATGCTTGCGGCAGAGCCACCAGGACGGTAGGCAACTCAGTCTCGGGGAACGAGCCCCCTCCCACCGATGAACTCCCAGGGATCACCTCAGCACCTTCTATTTTCCGCGCCAGCTTGCGCGCCCGGCGCTTCAGCACCCTGAGGTCGGCGGTGAGCATGGCCAAAGTGGGAATCTCCCTGAGCGCGGTTGCAGGATCTCGGTACAGCCTCAGGGTCGCCTCCAGAGCGGCTATGATGGACTTGTCCGGGCGCAGCGCTCTGAACAGCGGATTTCGCGCCATCTTGTAGAGCGGCTCCTGCGGTCCCAGAACGATCCCGGCCTGCGGCCCGCCGAGGAGCTTGTCTCCCGAAAACACTACGATAGCTCCGGCGGCCACGCTTTCCTGGACCAGTGGCTCGCCTTTCAAGCCGAAGGGGGCCAGATCGATCAAGAGACCGCTGCCCACATCGTGCACTACGTATATGCCCCGCTCCTTCATCAGGCCCACGAGATCCGCCAGGCTCGATTCGCTGGTGAACCCCGTCAGGCGAAAGTTGGAACGGTGAACCTTGAGGGCGATCTTGGTTCGCGGGCTGATGGCAAGTTGGTAATCTCGAAGCCGCGTTCGGTTGGTAGTTCCCACCTCCACCAGCGATGTCCCGCTCTTCTGGAGGATCTCGGGGAGGCGGAAAGCATCTCCAATCTCCACCAGCTCTCCGCGGGAAACGATGGTCTCGCCCCCTTCACCTAGGGTGTTACACACCAAAAGCAGTGCGGCTGCGGCGTTCACCACGACCAATGCAGCTTCGGCTCCCGTGATCTCCCGCAACAAGGAAGCTGTGTGGGTCTGGCGCGAACCCCGCTCGCCGGTTTCCAAGTCCAGCTCCAAACTGCAGTAACCTAGGGCGTCCGCCATCGCCGAGCGTGCAGCGAGTGCCAGCGGCGCCCGGCCCAAGTTGGTATGAAGCACCACGCCGGTGGCGTTGATCGCCGGTCTCAGGGAGCGGCGATGCCTTTGGGCCAAGTGCCGCTCGATGGCCGCCACCCATCCCTCCGCCGGAGGCTCGCCCCGCGCCGCCCGGGCTTCGGCTAGGGAGGAGCGTATCGCCTGCACTACCAGCGCCCGGGAGTGCCGGTCCAAGAGACCCGCACTTTTGGCCTCCTCGAGCAGCCGGCTTACGGCGGGAAGACTGCGCCGCAGATCGTTCACCGCCGCCCTCCGGTATCCGGGACTACCAGCAGGAACCGCGACTGCTGCCGATAACCCAGCAGGTTCACGGCATCAGCGCGAATCAGGTATCGGCTTCCCGGCTCGAGACGCTTTTCTAGCCGTACCATCACCACGGGGCTCAATCTGGGCCGCGAGCTCAACAGTCTGGCAGCTCTGCTGGTGTCCGGGGAAGCGGGTGCCTGAGCTTCCCCAGGGGTCCTGGGCAGCGTATCCGCGGGCGCCTGACGGCGCGCCGCGCCGGTATCGGGCTCAGCTGCGGGACGGTTCTGACGCTCGGCGGCGCGCAGCGAGTCGTACTCTTCCTGCCGCAGGATTGCCTGAACATTTACGGGAACGGAGTCGGGCAGGGCCAGCACCTCCACAGCGGTCTGCTCGAGCTGCTCGGGCAGAAGCCCTTGATCGAGTTCCAGCCTCAGAGTGAAGCTGTCGGCCACGGACCCGCGTGCGATCCGGGGACCCACCGTGTCTTGCCGGAAAGCCCAGAAAACGTGGCTCGCCGCTGAATCCAGCGTGAGGGTAACCGAATCGAACGGCTCGCGAAAGTCCCGCCGCCCGTTATTGTTGGCGTCCACGATCGCCCTAACGTGATACCGTCCGGGAGGGATCGATGCCAGCAGGAAATCGCCTACGGAGTCCGCCGTGGCGGGATAGACCAGCGAATCGGGAAGCAGAATCGCCTCCACCAGCGCTCGAGGCGCTGCTCGTCCCGCCTGCCAATCCAGCACGGTCCCTTCCAGTCGGGTGGCGGGAATCGGCCCGCCAGTGGAGAATATCACCGTGCGCCCCTCGGTCAGCCGGTTGTTTCTAAGGTCGCTGATGCCCGGCAGGATCCTCAGGTGATAGACGATCCCGCTGCGCCAGCCTTCTTTCGGTTTTATTGCGACCGCGGTGCGCTTCCAGTCTATGTCCGGTGGCTGTTTGACCGGGGCCAGCCGGAGGAGTCGTTCCAAGCCGCCGCCGGATCGCTCGTCGATCACCTCGTCGAACTGAATGACTAGCGGGTCTCGCAGCCCTTCGGCAACGCTTCCCGAATCGGGTATGATGGCAACGATGGCCGGGGGGTTGGGATCCGGAGGGCCGCCGGGAGGGGGTTGAACCGAAGCGCAAGCCCCGGTGATCAGGGCGGTCCCAGCGGCAACCGAAGCTGCAGTTTTTCCGCTCAGCAACCCAAGGCGCGCAGCTTGGTGGCCAGGACTTCTCTTCGATCGAGCAAGGAGCGCTCCTTGGCTCTCTCGCGATCTACCACTTCGGCGGGGGCGCGCTGAACGAACTCGGAATTGGCCAGCTTGCGGCGCACCCCTTCGAGCTGCTGATCGATCCGTTCTAACTCCTTGCCTAACCGAGCGCACTCTTTTTTCAGATCGATGACGTCGCCCAAAGCCACGAAGACGCTCGAGCCATCGGGTAGCACGGTGTGGGCCCCGGCTTCGGATTCGCTGCTTCCGGGTTGGCCCCCAGGCTTCAGGGTTAGCTTAGCTATCCTGGCGAGCCTCTGTATAGTTTGGCGCTCAGCCCGGAAGGCTTCCTGCGCAACCCGGTCCGAGGGACGTACCACGGCCCGGACTTCCGAGGAGGGATGCACTCCGTATTCCGCCCGAACGGCACGCACCGCACTCACCAGCGCCTGTACTCTACCGAAGCGGTCTTCGGCGTCGGGATCGATCCAGCGATGGTTGACCGATGGCCAGGCCGCCGTCGCGAGCAGCGGGCTGTCTCTGCCGGGAAAATGGTGCCACAGCTCTTCGGTGACGAAGGGAATCACCGGATGCAGCAGCCTCAGGGCGGTCTCGAAGGCATAGCATGCCACGCTTTTGGCCACCGTCGCTCCCGGCCGCTTGCCGTAGAGGCGGGGCTTGACCTGTTCCAGATACCAGTCGGCCAGTTCGTCCCACAGAAAGTGGTAACCGGCGTTGGCGGCGTCTGCCAGCCGGAATCGTTCCAGAGCGTCGGTTACCGAAGCCACCGCGCGCTGGGTGCGTGAAAGGATCCAGCGATCCGCCAGCTCCAGTTTCTCGGGGTCGATCTCCTCCAGCGGCACCGGCGTCCGCTGCAAGGTCGCCAATAGGAGGCGGCCCGCGTTCCAGACCTTGTTGACGAAGTTTCTTCCCGGAGCGAAGGTGGTCTCCAAATCGTTGGGGTCGAGGATCAGGTCGGTTCCCACCGGAGCTCCGGCTACCAGAGTGAAGCGCAGGGCGTCGGCGCCGTACAGCCGTACCACTTCCAGCGGATCGATTCCGTTGCCCAGCGATTTGGACATCCTGCGATGTAGGGTGTCGCGAACCGTGCCGTTGATCAACACCGTTTCGAAGGGGCGTTCGCCCAGAAAGTGGTATCCGGCCATCACCATGCGGGCGACCCAGAAGAAGATGATCTCCGAACCGGTCACCAGTGTGTGTCCGGGATAGAAGCGCTCCAGGTCCGGGGTTTGTTGGGGCCAGCCTAGGGTGGCAAACGGCCACAGCCACGAGGAGAACCAGGTATCCAGGACGTCCGGGTCTTGCACAACCGGGCCGCCGCCGCACTTGCGGCACCGTTCGGGGTCACTGCGATCGGCCCACTGCTCCCCGCAGGACTGGCAGGTGAAAACGGGGATGCGGTGTCCCCACCACAGCTGGCGGGAGATGTTCCAATCTCGGATGTTTTCCAGCCAGTTCTGGTAAACGTTGCCCCAGCGCTCCGGCACGAACCGCAGGCGGCCGGCGCGGTAGGCCTCGAGAGCCGGCTGGGCCAGCGGCGCCATTTTAACGAACCACTGGTCGCTCAGCCGGGGCTCTACTACGGTGTCGCAGCGATAGCAGCGCCGCACCGCATGGCGGTGGCTTTCGATCTTTTCCAGCAGCCCCTGCCGGCGGAGCATCTCGACTATAAGCTCCCGCGCTTCGAAGCGGTCCCGGCCCTCGAGTTCCGGCGGCACTCTCCTCCCCTCCGGTGCAGCGGGGTCCTTCATCCGTCCCTCTTCGTCCATGACCAGGGGCATCGCCAGGCCATGCCGCAGGCCGATCTCGAAATCGGTGGCGTCGTGGGCAGGAGTGACCTTGACGAACCCGGTGCCGAACTCGGGATCCACCGCTTCGTCGGCGATCAGCGGAAGGGAGATCTCGGTAAGGGGCAGGCGCACCCTCTTGTCCTTGGCCCAAGACGTCTTGCTGTCCGAGGGGTGCACCGCCACCGCAGTATCTCCCAGCATAGTCTCGGGCCTAGTGGTGGCCACTACCACGTAGCGGCCGTCTTCCCCGGCTACCGGATACCGGATGTAGTAAAGCTTGCCTTCGGTTTCGTGGAATTCCGCTTCCTCGTCGGAGAGCGCGGTCAGACAGCGCGAGCACCAGTGGATGACGCGGTGACCCCGGTAGACGAGTCCCTCTTCCCACAGGGTCACGAACACGTGGCGCACCGCTTTTGAGTATTCGGGATCCAGGGTGAACCTAGTTCGGGTCCAGTCGCAGGAGGCACCGATCGCCTTGAGTTGTTCCAGGATCGTCTGGCCGGTTTCCCGTACATATTCCCAGACCCGTTCTACAAATCGATCGCGTCCCAGGTGGAACCGGGTCTTGCCCTCTTTGGCGATGAGCCGCTCCACTACGTTCTGAGTGGCGATCCCGGCGTGGTCTGTGCCGGGCAGGTAGAGGGCGGCGCGCCCCCGCATCCGTTCAAACCTGATGAGCACGTCCTGCAGAGTGTTGTTCAGGGCGTGTCCCATGTGGAGCACGCCGGTTACGTTGGGGGGCGGTATGACTATCACGTAGGGCTCGGTCCGCGGGCGGGGCTGGAAGACACCCGCACTGTCCCACTGCCGGTAGATCGCCGACTCTACGCGGGAAGGATCGTACTGCGGCGCCAGCTCGATCCGGGCCGCGGCTCTGCTCCGGCTGTTGGCGGAGCGTTGCTTGGTGGCTCCGCCGCCGGTTCTACGGGCCTTTCCCGAGCGGCTCAACCTACGTCCTCACCCTCCACCAATAGGCGGTTCACGACCACATCGTCGCCCGCCGCCGCTTGGGCGATTGCGGCCGCGTGGCGCCTCAGCTCGGTAGCCGGAACCGTACCGGTGAGTTCCACCAGCCCGTCCGAGATAGCTCTCACGCCGATGGCCAGATTTCGGGTTCGGGGATCGCTCCTGAGCGCTCGAAGCACGGCTCTTTCCACCGCCTGCGGGTCCCGTGCAGGCAGGATCCGGGGACCGAAGCGCCGTACCGCCCGGCGCACGCGTTCCGGGTGCACTCCGCCGAGCCACTCGCCCGCCACCAGACCGGCCATGAGGCCGATCCCGAAGCCGGCTGCGGCAGCGAAGGCGATGCCGGCTATTCCGTTTTTGCCCAGTTCGCGCGCCACCGGACGGCAGGGCCTCCTTTCCCCCAATACAGCTGTTGGCGCGTTCGGCGCTCAGCGTTCAGAATGACGCCTGTCAATGGGAAGAGCCGAACGCTCGACATTCAGTAGTGGCCGGTGTGAATAATAAGAGCCCGAGCGCGCGATCGGTATATCGACCTCGGCCATGGAGGTCATAACCGAATATCCACCATCGGCTGGGTGCGAACCGATGCAGTTTCGGCTGCCTTCTCCGAAGGGCGGTGCGCGGTCTAACCCGCTTACGAGTCTATCCCAGGCGTGCTAGAATTCGACCCATGACCGGACCTATACGACTCGAACTTCCCGACGGATCGATTCTCACCCTTCCGGCCGGTACCACGCCCCGCTCGGTGGCCGAGAAGATCGGCCCCGGGCTGGCCCGCGCGGCGGTGGCCGCCAAGGTGGACGGCGAGCTCTGGGACCTCGACCGGCCGATTTTCCGGGACTGCAAGATCGAAATTCTGACTCCCGAGTCTCCCGATGCGCTGTGGGTGTTACGGCACTCCTCTGCGCACGTGCTGGCGACGGCGGTGCGGCAACTGTTTCCCGAGGCTCAGATCGGCTTCGGACCGCCGATCGAGGATGGTTTTTACTACGACTTCGACGTCCCCCGGCCTTTCACTCCCGAGGATTTGCAGCGCATCGAGGAGCGGATGCGCGAGGTAGTAAAGGCGGACTATCCCTTCGTGCGCGAAGAGGTCACGCGGGAGGAAGCGCGGCGGCGGTTCAAGGACGATCCCTTGAAGCTCGAGCGTCTGGAAGAGCTGGGCGATGACGAAGTAATCTCGGTGTACACCGACGGTCCTTTTACCGATCTGTGCCGCGGCCCGCACGTTCCCAGCACGGGATACGTAAAGCACTTCAAGCTGCTCCACGCAGCCGGCGCTTACTGGCGGGGCGACTCTCGCCGGCAGATGCTGCAGCGTATTTACGGCACGGCGTACTTCACCAAGGAAGATCTGGAAGCCGATCTGCGCCGCAGGGAGGAAGCCGAGAAGCGCGATCACCGGGTGATCGGCAGGCAGTTGGACCTGTTCAGTATTCAGGAGGACGTGGGACCCGGTCTGGTATTGTGGCATCCGCGGGGCGCGGTGATCCAGTTCGAGTTGAGGCGCCTGATCGAGGACGAGCTCATCAAGCGGGGATACGAGCTGGTCTATACTCCCCATGTGACCCGGGAACAGCTTTTCATCCGATCGGGGCATCTGCCTTTGTACGAGGAGAACCAGTTCCCGGCCATGGCTGCGGGTCACGGCGAGGTGGAGGAGGTGCGCTACCGGGTGAAGCCCATGAACTGCCCGATGCACATCTTGATTTACGCTTCGCGGCAGCGCTCCTATCGGGATCTCCCCTTGAGGCTCGCTGAAGTAGCCAACGTTTATCGCAACGAGCTTTCCGGGGCGCTCCACGGCATGCTGAGGGTTCGCGGCCTCACCATGGACGACGCCCACATCTTTTGCCGGGAGGATCAGATCGAACAGGAGATCTTCGAAATCTTGGACTTGGCGGATTTCGTGCTTCATCAGACCTTCGGTTTGGAGTATCGGCTAGATCTCGCAACCCGGCCCGAGAAAAAGCTGGGTACCGACCAGATGTGGGACACGGCCGAGGCGGCGCTCAGGGCGGCTTTGGAGAGGCGCGGCCTTACTTACGGTATCGATGAGGGGGGCGGCGCGTTCTACGGTCCCAAGATCGACATCAAGCTGCGCGACGCTATCGGGCGCGAGTGGCAAGGAACCACCATCCAACTGGACTACGAACTCCCCGAGAGATTCGAGCTGGAGTATACCGGCGCGGACAATCGACCCCACCGTCCGGTAATGATTCACCGGGCTATTTACGGCACGCTGGAGCGTTTTGTGGGGATGTTGATCGAGCACTTTGCGGGGGCCTTCCCGGTCTGGCTCGCTCCGGAGCAAGTCCGGGTGCTTCCCATTTCCGAGGGGCAGATCGAGTGGGCCCGGACGGTTTACGACCGGCTTCGGGCTGCGGGTGTGAGAGTGCATCTGGATCAGCGCAACGAGACGCTGAATTACCGGATTCGGGACGGAGAGCTCATGAAGGTCCCCTATCTCGCGGTGGTGGGACGGCGGGAGGCGGAGCAGGGAACGGTAGCGGTGAGGGCTCGCGGCTCCGAGAAAAAACAGGAGATCATGGCGCTCGAGCAGTTTGTGGAGCTGGTCAGATCCAAGATCGCGAGTCGGGCGCTCAGTGTTTAAGGGTTCCGCAAGCTGCGTCCTTGAGGGCTGATCGAGGGACGGTTAAGTTCCCGCCGATGGATCTAGATCGCGTTCCAGTAATAGTGGCGGCGGTTCGCACGCCGATCGGCAAATACTTGGGAGCCCTCAGTCCGCTGCCGGCCACGGAGCTCGGCGCCTTGGTTGTCCGGGAAGCGGTGCGCCGCTCCGGGGTGGAGCTCAAGGCCGTGGAGGAAGTGATCTTGGGACAGGTGCTCCAGGGTGGAGCGGGCCAAGCTCCCGCACGGCAGGCCGCTCTGAAAGGTGGGCTTCCGGGAACCGTATCGGCCATGACGGTCAACAAGGTGTGCGGTTCCGGACTCAAGGCCGTGATGTTGGCGTCCCAAGCGATCAAAGCGGGCGATGCCAAGTGCGTCGTAGCAGGAGGGATGGAGTCGATGTCCAACGGCCCGCACTATCTCTACGGCCTGCGCTCCGGCGTCAAATACGGACACCAGCAGCTGCGAGACGGTGTGATTCACGACGGGTTGTGGTGTTCCTTCGGCAACTCCCACATGGGCAACTACGCCGAATACACCGCCCGAAAAGCCGGAATCACGCGCGAGGAACAGGACCGCTTCGCACTGGAGAGTCACCGCAAAGCGGTCGCCGCCATCGAAGGCTGCCGCTTCGCCGACGAGATCGTTCCGGTTACGATACAGGACAGTAAGGGGTCGCGGCTAGTCAAAGAAGACGAGGCGCCCCGTAAGGACACTTCGCTGGAAGCCCTCGCCGCCCTCAAACCGGTGTTCGATCCCCAGGGTACGGTGACCGCCGGTAATGCGCCGGGGATGAACGACGGAGCGAGCGCCCTGGTGGTCACCTCTGAAGGTTTTGCCAGGGCCCACGCGCTGCCGATCATGGCGAGAATAACTCACTACGCTACCGGAGGCGGCGAGCCGCAGGATCTCTTCTTTGCCCCCATCGTGGCGGTGAAGAATTTGATGGCTAAGGCGAGGACCTCGATTCGGGACTACGACCTGATAGAAATCAACGAGGCGTTCGCCGTTCAGGTGTTGGCTGATGGGCGAGCTCTCGGCTGGGACTGGGAGCGGGTCAACGTCAACGGGGGAGCGGTAGCTTTGGGCCACCCGATCGGGGCGAGCGGGGCCCGGATTCTTACGACCCTGCTGTACGCCATGCGGCAGCGGGACGCCTCGACCGGTCTGGCCACTTTGTGCTTGGGAGGCGGAAACGCAGTAGCTCTGAGCGTGGAGCGTGTCACATGAGTCAAGCGAGTGTCGAGCGTTTGGTCTTTACTCCGGTGAACGTCGTCCGCCGCAGCTTGGTCATTCTGGCGGGAGCTCTGCTGGTAGCGTTGGCGGCGCAAGTGGCGATTCCTCTTCCGGTAACGCCGGTGCCGGTCACGCTACAGGTGTTGGCTGTCTTGGTGGTGGGAGGACTGCTGGGCCCCAGGGCGGGTGCAGCCAGTATGGTTCTCTATCTCGCCCTGGGAGTAGCCGGGCTGCCGGTTTTCGCACCGGGCGGGGCGCCCGGTTTTGCCCGCCTGTTGGGGCCCACGGGCGGGTACCTGCTGGCTTATCCGCTGGCTGCCGCGCTGGCGGGTCAGCTATGCCGCTCCGGCGAGTCGTGGCGCCGCATGTTGCTCGGCCTTTTCCTGGCCACGTCCGCCATTCATCTGGGCGGGATCGCGCAGCTCGCCGTTCTGAGCGGTGATCTGATTTGGGCGATCGGCGCGGGGTCCCTGCCGTTTTTGCCTTTTGACCTGGTAAAGCTGGTGGCGGCCGCACTGATCCTGCGCCGCTTGGGTCCAACTTTTCGAGCGCGCCTTTGACGGCGCGCTTTATGTTTTTGCCGCGGGCGAGGGAAGTAGGCAGGGCGGCTATGGAGGTCATGGGTTACTATCTCGCCGTGGTCGTGGTGTCGGCCGTACTGGCGTGGGTAGTGGGAGCGTTGAGTTCCCAAGGCGATCCGCTTTTGGTCCAGAGTGTAGCGGTCGCCGGATCGGCGCTTTTGATCACGCTGGCACTATCTCGCCTTACTTCCTGGTCACTGCCGAAGCAAGGATGGCGGAGACTGAAAGAGAGTACCCGAGGTTTTGGAGTCGGGACCGGTATCGGCCTGGCCATGGCAGCCGGGGCCTGCGGTGCGACCGTGGGTTTCGGAGCCCGGCTCGAGCTCGAGTGGCCCGGATGGGAGAGCCTGATCGCCGCCGCCTTGCCGGTCCTGGCGATCCTTTCTGCTGCGGCCCTCGGAGAGGAACTACTTTTTCGCGGTTTTCCTCTGGTCCGGTTGAGCGCTGCGATCGGCAGACTCCGGGCGAGCGTGGCGCTGTCGGCAATCTTTGCCCTGCTCCACCTGGGCAATCCGGGACTCACTCCTCTCGGCGCGTTCAACGTGATGTTGGCCGGTCTGGTCATGAGCGCCGCGTTCTTCGGCGGCGGGGGACTGGCAGCCGCTTGGGGCCTCCACTTTGGATGGAATGCGGGGTTGGGAGCCGTCTTCGAAGCTCCGGTGAGCGGCGTGGAGTTTGACCTTCCGCTGTCGGATTACTCGGCCGGAGGGGTGTGGTGGGTCACGGGTGGCAGGTTTGGGCCGGAAGGGGGATTGGTTGCGACCGCCGTTTTTGGGAGCGTTTTGTGGTTCTGGAGGGAGCGGCTGCTAGGCAGGCGGACGGCGGAGTGAGCTGTGGGAGAGAGGATGGCGGTCATTGGGGCGGGTACCATGGGGAGCGGGATCGCGCAGGTCTTCGCCCAGCGGGGTTGGCGCGTAGTTCTGGTGGACGCCGTCGCGGAACAACTGGAACGAGCCTTGGGTTCGATCAGGCGGAACCTGGATCGGCAGGTGGAGCGAGGCAAGTTGGCCGCGGGCGAACGTGATGCTGTTCTGAGAGCGATAGAAAAGGGGACGGGGCTGGAATCGGCCCGGGATTGTTCGCTGGTGGTGGAGGCGGTGGTAGAGGATCCTCGCGTGAAGTTCGAGGTTTTCTCGAGGCTGGGGGAACTGGTAAAAGACGATGCAATCCTGGCGACGAATACGTCCTCCATTTCGGTGACCGAAATCGCCGCCCATGCGAGCCGTCCCGAGCGGGTGGTGGGCATGCACTTCATGAACCCGGTGCCGGTCATGCAGTTGGTAGAGGTGGTGAGAGGGCTCAAGACGTCGGACGGCACGGTAAATCGAGTCAAGGAAATCGCCGTGGAGCTGGGGAAGACACCGGTGGAGGTCAACGATTATCCCGGATTTGTCTCCAATCGCGTCCTGATGCCGATGATCAACGAGGCCATCTACTGCGTAATGGAGGGTGTGGCCACTCCCGAGGCGGTGGATCAGGTCATGAAGCTGGGGATGAACCATCCCATGGGTCCGCTGGCACTGGCGGATCTGATCGGTTTGGACGTCTGTTTGGCCATTCTGGAAGTGCTTCACCGGGATCTGGGGGACGACAAGTACCGGCCGTGCCCGCTGCTCAGGAAGATGGTGGCGGCGGGGCGTTTGGGTAGGAAGAGTGGAGCCGGCTTTTATGACTACGCTTGAGCTGGCCGATCAGATAGGGGAAGAGCGCGCCGCCGTGGTGTCGCTGGCCCGGGAGTTCGCCCGGCGGGAGATCGCCCCGCATGCGGCGGAATGGGACCGGCACAAGGAACATCCCCGGGAAGTGATCACCAAGCTCGGCGAACTGGGTTTTCTGGGGATGCGGGTCCCGCAGCAGTACGACGGGTTGGGGCTCGATGCGCTCACTTACATAATGGTGCTGGAGGAGATTGCCGCGGCGGACGCGAGTATCGCGATCACGCTCGGGGTGCACAATTCCCTGACCTGCGGGATGCTGCTGGAACGCGGTACGGAAGAGCAGAAGGAGCGCTGGCTCAAGCCCTTGGCCAGAGGCGAGAAGCTGGGTGCTTTTGCCATGTCCGAACCCGAGAGCGGTTCCGACGCGGCGGGGCTGCAAACCCAGGCTGCGAAGGTGGGCGGTAAGTGGGTGCTGAACGGGACCAAGGGTTGGGTCACCAACGGCGATCGGGCCGACCTGTTCATAGTGCTGGCGAGGACGGACACTCCGGAAGAACGCCGGGGTTCCCGCGGAATCTCGGCGTTTATTGTGCCCGCGGACACACCTGGTGTGGAGCCGGGCAAGGCCGAGGACAAGATGGGGCTGCGGGCCTCGCGGACCACGCAGCTGCTGCTGCGCGACGTGGAGCTGGGCTCGGAACACCTTCTGGGGGAGGAAAACCGCGGCTTGCATTACGCCCTGCACGCCTTGGATCGCGGGCGCTTGGGTGTTGCGGCTCAGGCTTTGGGCATCGCTCGGGCGGCGCTGGAGCATGCCGTGGCTTACGCTGCCGAGCGGCAGCAGTTCGGTCGCCCGATCAAAGACTTTCAGGCCATCCAGTTCAAGCTCGCCGACATGGCAACTCGGGTGTCGGCTGCGCGTGCCCTGGTGCACGACGTTGCCCGCAAGTTGGATCGCGGGATGATGAAGAGCGCCGATGCCAGCATGGCCAAGCTGTTCGCTTCGGAGACGGCGATGTGGGTTGCCACGCAGGCGGTACAGATATTCGGCGGTTACGGTTACATGAGAGAGTACCCGGTCGAGCGTCTTTTCAGGGACGCCAAGGTGACGGAGATCTATGAAGGCACCTCCGAAGTTCAGCGCATCGTCATCGCCCGAGGTCTTTACGCCTGAGATGGCGGCTGACCTGGGCGACGGTTTGTTCGAGCTCTTGGCTCGCTACGGTCACGAACAGATCAGCTTCGCCTACGATCCGGAATGCGGATATCGCGGGATCATAGCCATTCACGACACTACCCTGGGACCGGCGTTGGGGGGTACCCGGTACTGGACTTATCGCGGCGATCGGGAAGCTTTGGTGGACGTGCTGAAGCTCTCGCGGGCCATGACGTACAAAGCCGCGGTGGCTCAAGTGCGGGTAGGTGGGGGGAAGAGCGTCATCATGAAAACGGAAGAGCCAGTGGATCGGGAGGCGATCTTCCGGGCCCATGGCCGGCACGTGGAATCGTTGGGCGGGCGGTACATCACGGCGGAAGATGTGGGGACCAGTCCGGCGGACATGGAGTTCGTGCGGCGCGAGACCCGGCACGTTTTGGGTTTGATGGAAGGGTTCGGAGACCCCTCGCCGGTTACCGCGTTCGGCGTGTACCGGGGGATGAAGGCGTGCGTCAAGCACCGGAGTGGGAGCGATTCTTTGGCCGGAAAGACGGTCGCGGTGCAGGGTGTGGGGCACGTGGGATTGCACTTGTGCCGCTATCTGCGAGAGGAAGGAGCGCGCTTGATCGTAACCGACGTTGACTCGGACAAGGTCAAGCGGGCGGTGGCGGAGCTGGGCGCAACCGCAGTGGCTCCCGAAGAGATATACGAAGTAGAAGCCGATATATTCGCGCCCTGCGCCCTGGGCGGCGTGTTGAACGACAAAACTATTCCCAAGCTACGGGTAGAGATCGTAGCGGGTGGCGCCAACAACCAATTGGCGGAGGAACGCCACGGCGATCTGTTGGAATCGCGGGGAATTACCTACGCTCCGGACTACGTGATCAACGGCGGCGGTCTGATAAACGTGGTAGCCGAGCTCGAGGGATGGAGCCGCGAGCAGGCCCACGCCAAGGCGGCGGAGATTTACGATACCGTGCTGCACGTGCTCACCATTGCCAAGGAAGAGGGGATAGCTTCCTACAGGGCTGCCGATCGGCTGGCCGAGCGCAGGCTGGCGGAAGCGGCGCGGAGAAAAAAGGAGGGGAAACAGGAGTCCCGATGAACGAGCGCCATTTGCGGTTGGAAGAAAGCGATCCCGAAGTTTACGGTTTGATCCAGCAGGAGACCGAGCGCCAGGAGGAAGGGCTGGAGCTGATAGCATCGGAAAACTTCGCCTCTCGCGCGGTAATGGAAGCAGCCGGCTCGGTGCTCACCAACAAGTACGCCGAAGGCTATCCCGGGAGGCGGTATTACGGAGGTTGCGAGGTGGTGGACCGGGTAGAGCGCCTGGCCATAACTCGCGCGTTGAAGCTCTTCGGCGGCGAACATGCCAACGTCCAGCCCCACAGCGGCACCCAGGCAAACCTGGCGGCGTACCTCGCGGTGCTGAACCCGGGCGAGACCCTGCTGGGTATGAGCCTGGCGCACGGAGGGCATTTGACCCACGGGGCTCCGGTGAGTCTGTCGGGCCGGCTCTTTCGAGCAGTCCACTACGGGCTCGACCCGGTGACCCAGCGGATCGACCTAGACCAAGTTCGGGAGGTCGCGCGGCGGGAGCGGCCCAAACTGATCATTGCCGGAGCCAGCGCCTACCCGCGGGTAATCGACTTCGAGGGATTCGCCAGCATAGCCCGCGAGGTGGAGGCGGTCTTCTTGGTGGACATGGCCCACGTCGCCGGCCTGGTAGCTGGAGGAGTTTTCCCTTCGCCCATCCCCCATGCCGATATAGTGACCAGTACGACCCATAAAACCCTGCGGGGTCCCCGGGGAGGATTCATTATCTGCCGGCAGCAGTTCGCGAAGGCGATCGACCGCCAGGTCTTCCCCGCCAGTCAGGGCGGGCCGTTGGAGCACGTGATTGCGGCCAAAGCGGTGGCGTTTGGGCAGGCCATGAAGCCTACTTTCAAGGAATATGCTCGCCAAGTAGTACGGAACGCGGCGGTGCTGGGGGAAGCTCTGGCCGAGCGCGGCTATAAGCTGGTAACCGGCGGTACCGATACGCACCTACTGCTGGTGGATCTGAGAAGCAAAGGGTTGACGGGCAGAGAAGCCGAAGAGGTGCTCGGAAGAGTAGGGATCCACGTGAACAAGAACGCCGTGCCGGGCGATCCCCAACCGCCGATGGTGACTAGCGGCATTCGGCTCGGAACGCCGGCGCTCACCACTCGGGGTATGGGTGATGCGGAGATGCGCATAGTCGCCGATCTGATAGATTCGGCCCTGGAGGCCCGGGGCGACGATGCCCGGCTGGGTGAGGTTGCCCGGCGGGTGCGGGAGCTGGCCGCCGCATTTCCGCTCTATGCGGACTCCGCACAGGCGGCCCCCCTTGCTCGCAGCGGGTGAAGCGACGATAGTTGATGTGGTATGAGCTTGGCCCCTGCGTTACTGGACCGGATTCGCTCTCTCGACGGGCGGTACCACGAGAGGGCTTACCTGTTCGTTCTGGCGGCGCTGGAGTACGAGCAACGCCGGCGAGGATTCAGGGGACACATTACCGGTCAGGAATTGGCCTGGGCCTGTCGCGAGTTCGCTCTGGAACAGTTCGGGTTGACGGCCCGCACCGTACTCAGTCACTGGGGCATCGAGTCGACTGAGGATATAGGCCGGATAGTCTTCGTGCTGATCGACGTTGGCCTGCTGATAAAACAGCCCAGCGACAGGCTCGAAGACTTCGATCGAGTTTATGATTTTGCGGAAGCTTTTGAAGGGAGTTATCCCTGGCCCGGTTTGCGGCGACGCGCCGCGGGTTAGGGTGGAGGTCAGCAGTAAACGGACAAGCCCAACCGGTGCTATGAACGGAGGGGGCAAGGGGGTGCAACATGGAGGTGAGGACCTGGCCTAATTGCCAGAAATGTGGAAACGGGCTCTTGATTCCTCTGTCGGACTATGGGCGCGACGGCGCGCCCATCACCTACAAGGCGTGGGTGTGCACTAGTCCGGAGTGCGGATTCAATATCCGCATCGACAACGGCGAGATTTCACTAGGGCGGACCATCGGTCAGAGCTTCAAGTAACCGCCGGGCTCCGGCGGTGGCGGGGCGCTTTTACCCCGCCGACCGCAACGAGCTTGGCGATCTGGTGGACCGGCTGCTCAGCGCGGCGCGGAGAGATCCTCGCCCCGCGCCTGGGGGGATCGTGCCCCACGCAGCGCTGGTGTACTCGGGGGCCTGCGCAGCCAGCCTGTTCGGGCGGGTAGCGGTACCCAACACCGTGGTAATCCTCGCGCCGAACCACACCGGCAGGCTGGGCGCCCCCGGGGGCGCCAGCGGGTGGATGCGGGGAAGCTTCGCCACTCCCTTGGGCGAGCTTCCGGTGGCTGAAGATTTCATGACAGAACTGGAAGCCTCCTGCGACCTAGTGGCACACGATCCCTGGGCCCATGAGTTCGAGCATGCTATTGAGGTGGAGCTGCCGTTTCTTCAGAAGCTGAATCCTGCATGTCGCATTGCACCGCTGGTGCTCGCCTTCGACGACTGGGGGCGCTGCGAAACTCTGGGAGGGGCCCTCGCGCAGGTGGTGGCCCGATGGCCGGAACCGGTGCTGCTGCTGGCTTCTTCCGACATGACCCACTATGAACCCGCCGAGGTAGCCGCGCGCAAGGACCGCTTGGCACTGGAGGCTGTAGAGCGCCTGGACGGACGCCGACTTCTAGGCGTCTGCCGCAAGGAGGGTGTCACCATGTGCGGGCGCGCTCCAGCCGCCGCGGTGTTGGAAGCCGCCCGGCGTCTGGGGGCTTCCCGGGCGGAGGTCGTGGACTACCGGCACTCGGGTTGGGTGACCGGTGACGACAGGAGCGTAGTGGGCTACGCCGCAGTGCTGATTTCATGAACTCGGTACTGGTCCGATGAGCTGGATTCCGGTGGTGGATGCAGCTCAGGCTGCGGCTTGGGACGAGCGCGCTCGAACAGCGGGCAAGATCCCCAGTAGAGTTTTGATGGAGGCCGCCGGAAGAGGAGTGGCGCACGTGGTGGCCAGAGAATTCGGCGACCAGCTCGCCGCAGGGGCCATTCTGCTTGCGGGGCGAGGTAACAATGGGGGTGACGGGTGGGTGGCTGCCCGCGCCCTCAAGGCGGTGGGGATCAACGTCTGGGCCCTCGAGGCGTCCGGCCATGGCGAGCTTTCCGACGACTGCGCCGCCAACCGCGCCCTCGCTCTGGCGAGCGGTGTGGAGCTTTTGGATCCGGACGATCCCTGGCCCGATGCGGCGGTGCTGATCGATGCACTCCTCGGCACCGGAGCGAGCGGCAGTCCCAGAGGTGTCATAGGGCAGTTACTGGAGCGCGCCCGTCACTCGAGCATTCCGGCGGTTGCAGTGGACGGTCCCACTGGCTTGGATCTTTCCACCGGACAAGCCTACGATCCGCTTCCCGCGCTCCTCACGGTAACCTTTGGCGGCCTCAGACGAGGTCATCTTTTGGGAAGGCGATACTGCGGCAAGATCGTAGTGCTCGATATCGGTTTTCCTCCTCCCGATCCGGCGTGGCCCGAGTTCGTGGACGATCGCTGGGCATCGGCGAGGCTGCCGGGTTTCGAGCCCGAGATGCACAAGGGCGAGCGGGGCAGGGTGTTGGTCATAGGAGGCAGTGCGGGGATGGCAGGGGCAGCTCTACACGCCGCCAGCGCAGCTTTGGAAGCGGGCAGCGGCCTGGTAAAGATCGCTGCTTCGGAGCCGAGCGTGGCCGCAGCACAGGCGGCTTTGCCCGATGCATTGACGGTAGTGTCGGCTTTAGGTCCGGGGATCGAGCCCGCTCTCGGCGAGGCGATCCGGTGGGCCGACGCGATCGTCCTAGGTCCCGGGCTCGGCCGGAGCAAGGATCGTGGGGAGTTCGTCAAGGCGGTGCTCGAGGAAGCCACCGTGCCCGTGGTAGTTGACGCGGACGCGCTGCAGGTTGGAGAACGGATGCTGCGCGCCGGTAACGCACCCCGAGTGCTCACGCCCCACATGGGGGAATTCCGGGCCTGTTTTCCCGAGCTCGCCGAGATCGCGGGGGAAGATCGTTTCGGCGGAGCGCAGCGTGCGGCTGAGCTCATGGGTCAAAATGCGGCGGTGCTTTTGAAGGGCGTGCCCACGGTAGTCGCCCGATCGGGTGTTCGGACCTTGGTTGTGGGAAGCGGCAATCCCGCGCTGGCGACAGGGGGAAGCGGCGACCTGCTGGCGGGATTCATCGCCTCGTTTTTAGCTCGCGGCTTGACGCCGGAAGTGGCCGCGGCGCTCGGGGCCCAGGTGCTGGGACGTGCCGCCGAGGTTGCCGCGGCCCGGTTGACGGTTCGTGCCACCAGGCCGGCGGACGTTCTAGCGGCGCTCGCCGAACTGTGGCGCCGCTGGGCCGATCTGCCTCCTGCGCGGCCGCCCATCCTGTTGGAACTCGATCCACCCCAGGTGCTGTGAGCCCTCACATAGACCTCGGCCCCGGGGCTGAATTTGACCGGATCAGGGCGATTTGGCGCCGCTTAGGGGAACGGGCTTCGGATCTGGGAGACGACGCTCACGTGCTCGAGCTGGACGGGCGGCGGCTGGCGGTGTCGACCGACGCTTCGGTGGAGGGAACGCACTTCCGGGTTGGCTGGCTGCAGCCCTTCGAGATCGGGTGGCGGGCCGCGGTAGCTTCGTTGTCGGATCTAGCGGCGGTAGCTGCGGATCCTCGGGGCGTGCTGGTGAGCGTGGGCGTCCCGCGAGACTGGCCCGAGGAGCATCTGTCCGATCTGATGGAAGGTGTGGGGGAGGCGGCTGCGGAGGTTGGGGCTAAGGTGTGGGGTGGGGATCTGGTGAGGGCGGAGCTTTTGATGATCGACGTGGTGTCGGTGGGGGTATGCGAAGGGGAGCCGGTTCTGCGGCGTGGCGCGCAGCCGGGAGATGGTCTTTGGGTGACCGGCAAGTTGGGTGGTTGCTTCGTCGCCGTAGCTGCTTGGAACGCCGGTCGCGAGCCGGACTGGTGGGCCCGGGAGCGTTTTGCGCGGCCCCGGCCGCGCGTGCAGGAAGCTCGGTGGTTGAGGGATCGGGGTGCCAAGGCGCTGATCGACATCAGCGACGGGCTGGTGGGAGATGCCGGGCACTTGGCGGCTGCTTCCGGTGTCGGGATCGTGATTGACGTGGACCACGTACCGGTTCATCCCTCGGTGGAAGTATCCGACATCGCGTTAGTGAGCGGTGAGGAATACGAGTTACTGGTAGCCCTCCCTGCGGAATTCGATGCGTCCGCGGCTTTGGAATTCAGCGAGCGTTTCAGCCTGACGCTTACCCGCATCGGGCACGTGGACGGTGAGAGCGGCGTACGCTTGGTCCGCGAAGGAAAGAGGATCTGGAGCCCCAAGGGGTTCGAGCATTTCTAGCTAGAGCATTTTCCAGTTGCGTACCGTTTGGTTCTTTTTGGTCCTGACCGCTACCTTGCTCTGGCACGGCACGCGCGTGCTGGTGGCTGGCTTGCTGGGAGTGGAGCAGCGTCCGGGGGGCGTGTACGATCGCGCCGCGCGCAGTTGGGCCCGATCCGCTCTCTGGGCTGCGGGGGTGGAATACCGGGTCGTCGGGTTGGAGCATCTTCCCAAGGACCGGCCGGCGGTGATCGCTTCCAATCACCAGTCTTGGTTCGACATCTTCTTGCTGGCCGCAGTTCTTCCCATCTCGGTGCGCTTCGTAGCCAAAAAAGAGCTGAGGCGGGTCCCTCTGTTGGGGCGAGCGATGAGACAGGCCGGTCACATCTACATCGACCGGCAGGATCGCCGCGCCGCTTTCGAGGCTTATGAGGAAGCGTCCAAGGTCATTCGCTCGGGTCTTAGCGCGGTGGTATTTCCCGAGGGGACGCGGAGCCGGACCGGAGAGCTGCTCCCTTTCAAGAAAGGGCCCTTTGTGCTGGCTATAGCGGCCCAGGTTCCGGTCGTGCCGGCCTACTGCGCCGGTACCTTCACTCTTCTGCCCAAAGGTTCTTTCAGGCTGCGGCCCCACCCGGTGGCGTTGCTTTTCGGCCCGCCCATAGAGACCGCCGGTATGAGGTACGAGGACCGGGAGCGTTTGATGCAACTTACTCGCGAAGCCATAGAGCGGCTGCGCGTTGACGCCGCCAAGCTGCTCGGCTAGGTTCACGCCGCCGGCGTTTACCTTAGCTCGGATTAACGGTGGCAGATGTCAACCATTATCGAAGTTCACGCGCGTGAAATTTTGGACTCCCGCGGCAATCCCACGGTGGAAACTGAGGTCACTCTGTCCAGCGGCGCTATGGGACGGGCTTCCGTGCCCAGCGGTGCCTCGACCGGGGAACACGAGGCGGTGGAACTCAGGGACGGGGATCTCAAGCGTTACGGGGGCAAGGGCGTGCGAGAGGCGGTGCGTAACGTAAACGAGATCATCGGCCCGCGGTTGGAGGGGATGGAGGCGACCGATCAAATTTCCATAGACAGCGAGCTTTTGGAGCTCGACGGCACTCCGAACAAGAGCAATCTGGGTGCCAATGCCATTCTCTCGGTCTCGCTGGCGGTGGCTCGCGCTGCGGCAGAGGATGTGGGGCTTCCCCTTTATCGCTATCTGGGAGGTCCCATGGCCCATGTCCTTCCGGTGCCGATGATGAACATCTTGAACGGGGGCGCCCACGCATCCAACAACGTGGATGCGCAGGAGTTCATGATCGTACCGGTGGGTGCCGAGGAGTTCGCCGAAGCCCTCCGGATGGGAGTCGAGGTCTTCCACTCACTGAAGAAAGTTCTTCAGCAGCGAGGTCTATCCACGGCCGTGGGGGACGAAGGTGGATTCGCTCCGATGCTGGAGTCCAACGAGGCCGCTTTGGAGGCGATCATGGCCGCGATCGAGGCCGCGGGTTACCAGCCGGGAAAGGATGTGGTGCTGGCCTTGGATGTGGCGGCGAGTGAACTCTATGACGGGGCCCAATACGTGTTCAAGAAGGGAGACGGCTCCCGGCGATCGGCGGAGGAAATGATCCGCCTTTACGAGGGGTGGCTGGAGAAATACCCGATCGTCTCGATAGAAGACGGCCTGGCAGAAGACGACTGGGCCGGTTGGGCGGCGCTCACCTCCGCACTGGGGGACCGCGTGCAGCTGGTCGGTGACGACCTGTTCGTTACCAACGTGGACCGGCTGGAGCGCGGGCTGGACGAGGGCGTAGCCAACGCCATCCTGATAAAAGTGAATCAAATCGGAACGCTGACCGAGACGATGCGCTGCATCGAGTTGGCCCGCAATAACGGGTACGGCACCATCATCTCGCATCGCTCCGGAGAAACCGAAGACACCTTCATAGCCGATCTCGCGGTCGCTACCGGCGCCGGCCAGATCAAAACCGGGAGCGCTTCCCGCAGCGATCGGGTGGCCAAGTACAATCAGCTGTTGAGAATCGCCGAAGAGTTGGGCGAGTTGGCCTACTATCCGGGCAGGGAGGTGTACGGTCTGTGAAGGCTTCGAGAATCGCCGTGGTGCTGGTCGGTGCCGGAGGATTGGTATTCGGTTTCGGCGGGGGAGAGTACGGTACCTTGGACCTTTGGTCTCTTCGGCGCCAAATAAGAGAGGAGCGGGAGGCGATCAGGCGCCTGCGAGTGGAGCTTGACAGCTTGAGGAGGCTGGCCGAGGCGCTGGAGAACGACCCCGCAACCCAGGAGCGAGTGGCTAGGGAGGCTTTTGGGATGCTGAGACCCGGTGAAATCCTTTACCGGGTGGAGCCGCTGAAGCCTTGAGACCGATGCGCGCTTTCGCTAGGTTCTAAGCATACCTGAAGTAACCCACCTGGCGGCGTAGCTCAGCTGGTTAGAGCAGCGGAATCATAATCCGCGGGTCGGGGGTTCGAGTCCCTCCGCCGCTATTCTTAACTCGTCCCAGCTCTTTGGCAGGCCGTTTAGCTGGCATGCTCGGAAGCGAGCTGCTGTTCCGTCGGCGAGGTTTGAGACTAAAGCGAGCGCAAAGCTACCATCAGCCCCGCCAGCGGGATTACCGTACCCGCCCAGAAGATGAACATCCACTTGATGAGGTCTGCACGCTGGGCTGCGAGCTGCACCTGTAAGGCGGCGACGTGCTCTGCGGTCTCCTGGCGCACGGCGGCCAGTTCCTGGGCCATTTCCTGGCGTACGGCGGCGAGTCCCTCGGCCATTTCCCGGCGCACGGCGGCCAGTTCCTTGGCCATTTCCTGGCGTACGGCGGCGAGTCCCTCGGCCATTTCCTGGCGCACGGCGGCGAGTCCCTCGGCCATTTCCCGGCGCACGGCGGCCAGTTCCTTGGCCATTTCCTGGCGTACGGCGGCGAGTCCCTCGGCCATTTCCCGGCGTACGGCGGCCAGTCCCTCGGCCATTTCCTGACGCACCCGGGTAAACTCCCGAGCCATCTCCTCACGGACCGTCGCCAGTCCATGAGCCAAGTCTTCGCGCATGCCTGCGCGGAGCTCGATCAAGCGCTCCTCCAGCTTTTCTGCCTCCCCGATCCAGGATATGAGATCGTTGGCCGCCTCTTCGCCCAGAGTGTCACGCAGCTTGAGAACCAATCCGGCGGTGACCGGCATACATACCTCCCTCGAGGTGTACCGGCCACACGCTAAAACTACACACCGGCGGGCCGTTCACCAAACCCATGCGGACCGTACCAGATTATTGCGAAGCCCGTGTTTGGATCTTACGGGATGTGGGGAACAGGTGGCCTAGGGCGAGGAGGCGGTCCCTTCGGTACGGAGCCCGGCCTGCCTGCGTTGGGTGGGATTCCGGGCGGAGGGCCGACGACAACCGGGATTGCCGAAACCGGCACGTCAAAACCGACACGCTCGCGTGCCAGGGCCAGACCTGCTCTTGCAGGATCCAATCCCGCCGCCAAGAACTCGGCCGCGCGATCCGGCAGCCGGGATATCTCCCGGTCGCTAGCGGAAAGCTCCAACCTCCGCCCTATCGCGTCCAAAGCCTGGTCCGCAGGCACACCTTGAGCCACCAGTCCGCCGAGCACGGCAAGGGGAACCACCAGCGAGCGGCCCGAGGGGGCAGCCCGGGCCAAGGTCGCCACGACCTGCGCTTCTACTCCCAGCTCCAGGGTCTGCGACGCTGCTTCGATTTCCACCGCTCCGGGCAGTCTGCCCCCCGCTTCGAGAGCTGCACGGGCATCCTGTAACGCAGCCAGAGTTCGATTCGCCGCAGCTAGTAGCTGTTCTCCGGCTGCCCCTTTGGCCGCCCCTTCCAAAACGCGCGCCGCGACAGCGCGGTCGGGAAGTCCCTGCCTTCTAGCCTCTTCCACGGTCGCCACTATCTGATCTGCCAGTGGTTGCGGAACGAGCTCCCGCAGCCGGACTAGGGGATCCTGCCCTTGCGCGCTGCTTGCGAGCCCGAGTAGCAGAGCAGCTGCGCTAAAAGCCGCTAGCTTTGAAATCCGCCTCAGACTCCAGTGCATCTCCATAACTCTCGCCTCGCCAAGCTGTCGCATAAACACTGTCGAGCAGCCCTAGCGGTCACTGGGGATTATCAGCAGCCCCGTCTTCCCGCCGTAGCCGTCGTCTATAGCCACCACTCCGTCGGGGACGATCCACCTTTGACCGTCGACTATCAAGTTGAAGCGATAAACACCGGGCTGTAGTCGGACTCGAACGAACCAGCTACCGTCCGCTGCGCGCTCCATGGGAACCGGTTCCCAGCCGGTCCAGTCTCCCACCAGGTCAACTCGCCGCGCTTCCGAGACGCGGAATCTCAGAAGCCCGGATCCGTCGGTTCGCTCGTAAGCCGGACGGCCCAGAGGCCTTATGGACGGGACCGCTGCCCGGCCGGTGGCGATCCTAACTCCCGCCGACAGGTAGGTGCCGGCAGGTAACCCTTGCAGCAAATCCTGGGGATAGGTACCGGCCGCCGCTTGGAGAGCTACGCTGTTGCCCAGCCAAAGCGCGGCGGTGACGCCTCCCCAGGCTGTCGCATCAGGGACGTTCGATCCCGCTGCTCCGCCGCGCCAGCCGGCGTATCCGGCAGCTTCGAGCGGGCCGGCAACTATCGACGCTCTGGCGTTGATCTCCGGGAACCAGAACCCTTGAATCCTTGCAGGCGAAAAGACCAGCGCCGCCCTGGCAGTGGCATATCGTGCCCATAGGCCCGCCGTAGGTCCAGCAGCGCTGAGCAGTGCGCCTTCGGCGGAGCTCCATCCGGTTGCGGCGCCGGCGCCTAACCACGCACCCGCCAATCGGCCGAGCAGATGGTAGCGGAGTTCGCCTCTAGTGGATGCGGTTCGGAAGTTGCTGCTGTGGTACGTTCCGGCGGCGACACCCACCAGTTCCAACCGGGACGGACTCAAAGGTCCGAAAGGCGCAACCAGGAGCGAGGCGTCCGCCCTTCCCTGAGCCGCCCAATCTCCGTTTTCGAAACCCGCAATGCTTCCGTTTAGAAACGCGAACCATCGGGAGGTCTGCCACTCCAAAACCGGCGAGAGGCTGGCGGAATTCAAGGCCGACAGGGTGTCGAAGCTCACCCTCAGTCCGGTAACATCCAGCTGGAGTCGCTGCGCCGTAGCGGGTTGGCCCAGTGCCAGCAGCGCCGCGCAAGCGGCGCTCGCGGCTTTCCGGTGCTTCTTGCGAGGGATGCGCAGCTGTCTCTGCGAGCTCGGTTCCCGGCGCGTCATCGGTCGGGCACATCTGGTACCGGCGGCCGGATCCCCGGCGGGCGCCCTCGCGCCGGGGGAGCAGGCGGTACGGGTATGCCAAGACTCTGTAGCGCAGTGCCCAGCGCCGCCACCGGAGGTGCGCCCACTCTCAAAGCCACATCGACACGCTGAGGGATCTCCACCATTCTCTCCTGGGGTATTCCGCTGGCTAGCATATGCGCTATGACGTTCGCCGCTTCTTGGACGGGAACCTGGCGGCTGACCAAGGCTCCGAGAAGAGCCAGGGGAATCTCCAAAGGAGCGCCGGGCTGAGCTTCGCGAGCCACGGTAGTGATGACCTCCCCGGGCACCCCTTGGCGAACGGCTTCCGCTGCTGCCACGATCTCACCGTCAGATATCGCGCGCTGCGGCAGAGCCTCGCGGAGCGCAAGACGCGCCGCCCTCAGGTCGGCGGCAAGTTGCCGAACCGCCGCTACAATTAGCGCTCCCGGCCTCCGCTTGGCCTGCCCTTCTAGCGCCTTTGCCTCGATCGCTTTGAGCGGGAGCGAGTCCCTCGAGGCCTGCTCCAGAATCGGCTGTAGCGCGGCGTACGTAGCCGGATCTAGCCGCTGCCGGAGCACGTCCTGCTGGCTCGAGGCCGCTGCCGCTAAGAGGCCGGCTGCTAGGAGTGGGAGGACCGGGTGGCGAGGCATCGCAACTAACTGGATCCTCTGGGCGGCACCAGGAGCACACTGTTTTGCTGGCCGAACCCGTCGTCCACTCGGGTGGCGTTGGGGTCGGTAACCATCTCGCTCCCGTTTACGATGAAGACGTAGTGGTGAACTCCGGGTGGAAGCTCGACTTCCGCAACCCACACGCCGGTGCCCTGGCGGTCTTCCATAGGGATCCCCTCCGGACTCCAGTTCACGAAGTCGCCGGTTACCGCTACCGATTTTGCCCCGGGAGCTATGAAGACAAAGCGAGCCTTGGAGCCGCTGGCGGCGGCAGCCGGAGCCACTGGCGGTTCTGCGCTCGGTTGGGGGCGGGCGATCAGCAACAGGGCCATCGCTGCGGCCAGGGCTAGGGCACCGGTAAGAGGGCTGATCCTTACCGGACGGGGTGTAGCGATCCAAGTCCAGCTGCGCCGCCAGGGCGAAGCGGCTGCCGCCCGCACCCGCGTCATGACAGCCTCGCGCAGGCGGGGTGACGCCTCGACCTTTTCCTCTCGGAGCACCTGGAAGAGGCGCTCAAAGGCTTCAGCCTTGGCTGCGAGCTCGGGAGCGAGCTGGTCCCGTTCGAGCTCGCCGTCCAAGTATCGGGTGAGATCTTCAGGTTCCCGTGTCATGTATTCCCATCTCCGCTAGTATGCTCCTCAAATTCTGCCGCCCCCTCAAGAGCCGCATTTTTAGGGCCGGCACGGTGGTGGCAAGGAGTTCGGTCATCTCCGCGAGGCTCATTCCGTGAACATATCTCAAGACCAGCGCTTCTCGCTGATCTGCGGAAATCCGCTGGAGAGCTTCGTGCACCTTCCTTCTGAGCTCCTCGGCTTCCGCCTGTTGTTCCGCCCGGCCGAGATCCGCCTGCTGTGCCGCGGAGGCGAGCGGTTCCTCTTTTCTCCTCTTGCGGCGTGCCAGGTGCGTCTTGCACTGATTGCTTACGATCCTGAACAGCCAGCCGCTGAACCGATCGCGATCCTTGCACTTGCGCAACGCCTTGAACGCCCGTACGAAGCTCTCTTGGACTATGTCCTCGGCTTCGTCCAGGTTTCCGGTCATGTACTTGGCGTACGCAGCCAAGCTGTCCTGGTACCGATCTACCAGGAGACCGAAAGCTTCGGTATCTCCTTCCAGTACCCGCTCGATCACTTCTCGGTCGCTCGGGTTGGATAGCATGCTCTCTAGCAAAGGGCCCTTTGACAGTTGCCGGCGGAGTTCCCATGGCCGCCCCGCGCGGATCCGGCCTAAAGACTAGCCCAAGCCTCTCCCGGTCACTTCCGTCTTCCACTCGGCGCCGGCCGGCGCGGTGATGCGGGTCACGCCCCGGGGGTGATCTGCGGGGCGGGTGTGACCGATTCAACCATGGCGTAGTCCTTGGAGCGAGTTCGCGACGCCGGCTTTGCCGGTCGTCGCGGGAATTGGAAACCAATCTCGCTCTATTCGGGAGGTAGTACAATGGCTAGGCGTTTCTTTCGCTCTTGGGTAGTGCTCAGTGCCGCATTGGGTATCGGGGCCTGCGACGGGCCGCAGACCATGGAACAGGTCAAGGTTACCATGCAGCAAACCGATGCCGCCCTGACTCAATCGCTGTCTGGGTGGTCGGCCCGAATGGCGGGGTCCGAAGGGAGTGCTGCTGCCATCAGCAAGGACACCGTGTCGACCCTGGTTGTCCGGATAACTAGAATCGAGTTTCTTCCCAAGGAGGAAGAGGCTCGCGAGGCCGATCCCGGCGCCTGGATCGCGCTCGACTTGACCCAACCGGTAATTGTCGATCTCATGGCCCTGCCCACCGAGGGCAGTTCGCCTTTGGTGATCGCCTCGGGGACGGTGCCTGTGGGCAACTACGGAGATGTACGCTTGTTTACCGACAGCGCAGCGATTCGCTTCAAGGGGCCGATCGAACTGGGCGTGGCGTTCAAGTTCGAGGGCAACACCACCTACCAGGTGACCATCCCCTCGGTGGAGCAGACCGGGATCAAGACCGATGCGGAGTTTACGGTCGAGGCGGAAACGGACGTCAACCTGCTGTTCAGTCCCACAGCTACTTTTTTGAACGTGACGGGCACCGGAACAGGTCAGGTCATACTCGCTCCGGTGATTCGTTCTAGGCCCCAGTAGCGGTCTCGCCCCAGCCCAGTCTCCGATTTCGGCAAACGCCCCCGGTACGGCCCGGGGGCGTTTCACTCATGGCGCCGCTGTCTGGAGAGCGCCCGGCTAGCCCGCCGAGGAGTTACGAGTGCTTCTAGCGCGGGGCCTGCCGGGCTTGCAGTTTCACGGGAGATCCGGGCCGAGAGGACTTTCACCGATGCGTTTTGTACCACCGGTGTCGCTGGCAGCGCTGGTATTGTTCTGGGGCGGTGCGATTGGATCCTTGCATGACGCTGCAGCGCAGGAGACGACCGCAGCGCTTCCATCGCAGGTGCCTCACCCTCGGGAAGTCCTGGGTTTCGAGCCCGGGGAAGACTACCGGCTGGCGGACTACTCCCAGATGTTGGAGTACTTCCAGCGCGTGGACCGCAGCTCTCCGCGTGTACGCCTCGAGTGGGTGGGAACCTCTACCGAAGGGCGACCGATGTTCGTTGCGGTCATTACCTCGGAGGAGAATTTCGGCAGGCTGGACCGCTACCGGGAGATTGCCCGGAAGCTGGCCTCGGCGCGCGGGCTCACGCCGCAAGAGGCCCGAGAACTCGCGCGAGAAGGCAAGGCCATAGTGTGGATCGACTCCGGCCTTCATTCCCTGGAGACCGGGCCCGCTCAGCACGCCTTCCTGCTGGCTTACAAGCTCGCTTCCGAGGATAGCGAGGCAGTCCGAAGGATTCTGGACAACGTGATACTCGTGCTAATGCCCTGCGTGGAGCCCGACGGTTTGGACCGGGTGGTATCTTGGTATCGACGCACGGTCCACACCGAGTTCCAGGACAGTCCCATGCCATGGCTGTTCAATCGGTATTCCGGCTACGACAATAACCGCGACTACTTCATGCAGACCCAGGTCGAAACCCAGATCGTGAGCCGGCTGCTCTATTTCGATTGGTTGCCGCAGATCGTTTACAACCATCATCAGGGGTTCTATCCCGCCAGAATATTCGTTCCTCCCTTTCCCGACCCGTTCAATCCCAACATAGATCCCGGCGTGTTGCGGGGAATCGAGCTGGTAGGCGCCGCCATGCAATATCGGTTTGAACGGGAAGGTAAAGACGGTGTGCTGTCCCGCTACGGTTTTTCGTCCTGGTACAACGGGTCGCTGAGGACCACGTCGTATTTCCACAACATGATCGGCATCCTCAGCGAGACGACCCACGACACGCCCACACCGTTTTTCTACGACCCCGACTCCATGCCTTCGCAGTTCGGCAACGGATGGTCCACCAGGGAGCCTTCGACCAGCTATCCCAGGCCTTGGCGCGGCGGATGGATTCGCTTCCGCGAGGTACTGGACTACATGCTCACCGGTTCCATGGCGGTGCTCGACGTTGCGGCCCGGTACCGCGAAGAGCTTCTCTACGGCGTTTACCAGATAGCCGCGCGGCAGATCGCCCTGGGTGCAACCGAGCCACCTATAGCCTATGTGATCCCTCTCGAACAGCACGATCCTCCGGTCGCCTCGAAATTGGTGGAGGTTTTGCTGCGAGGAGGGGTGGAAGTTCACCGCGCCACCGCTCCCTTTGCGGTGGATGGCCGATCGTTTAGCTCCGGCAGTTACGTGATCTTCATGGCCCAGCCGTTCAGGCCCTTTGTCAAAGATCTTCTGGAACCTCAGAGACACCCCGACGTCCGGGTCTATCCCGGAGGCCCGCCGATACCTCCCTACGACAATGCCGGCTGGACCCTTTCCTACCAGATGGGCGTCACGGCGGTGCCCGTGGCCCACCGGTTCGACGCTGCGCTGGAACTCGTGGAGCGTTTTCCCAGAGTCTCAGGGTCCTTCAGTGGACGAGGATCGTACGGGTACGCAGTCCATCCGCGAACCAACAATACTGTCATTGCCGTAAACCGGCTCTTGTCACGAGGGTTCACGGTCCTCCGAGCCGAAGCGCCGCTCTCCGTGGAGGGACAGCGCTGGCCTGCTGGCGCCGTAGTAGTTCCCGAGGGGGACGGCCTGGCAGCATTCATGAAAGACTTGGTGCAAGAACTGGGTCTAGAGGTACGCGGTTTGGAAGACCGACCCCGGGGCGCACTCAGCGTCTTGCGCCAGCCGCGTGTCGGCGTCTATAAGAGCTACGTTACCGAGTGGGTGGACGACTGGACCGCCGCCGAGGGTTGGACGCGATACCTGTTCGACAACTACGAAATTCCCTACACGTCTCTGTTCAACGCCGACATTCGGCGCGGCAATTTGAGCGGCAGTTACGACGTCATCCTGATACCGGATCAGGCGGTAGAAGACATAATTGGGGGATACCGCGCCGGGCGCCGCCAGTTCGAGCTTCCCCACCAGGCGTTGCCCCCTCCCGAGTACCGGGGAGGCATCGAGTCGGACGGCGTCCAGGCTCTGGAGGCTTTCGTACGAGAAGGCGGTACCCTGATCCTCGTAGATCGTGCCTGCGATCTCGCCACTCGGGAGATGAAGTTGGAGGTGAGAAACGTCCTCGAAGGGTTGAGCAGGGAAGAGTTTTTCGGACCCGGGTCGATCGTGCGGATCGAGGTGGATCCCGATCACCCTCTGGGCTACGGCATGCCGGCGGAGGCGTACGGGTATTTCCGCAAGAGTCGTGCCTTCGAGGTCACGGCGCCCCGAGCGAGTGTTGCAGTCCGTTACTCGGCGGGCGATGTTTTGGCCAGCGGCTGGCTTCTAGGGGAGAATTTTGTTCGGGGCCGCGCGGCCGTGGTCGAGGTCCCTCACGGCCGCGGCCGGGTAGTCCTGCTGGGGTTTTCGCCGTACTTCAGGGCGCAGCCGCACGGGACTTTCAAGCTCTTGTTCAACGCCATATATAGCTCGGGCGTAGTCGGTCGGTGACCTCTGGTCTAGTGCCGGTTCGGTAGGTAAGTTGATAGTCGTCCCACCATCATTAGCGAGGTAGCGAAGCCATGAACCGTTGGAAGATCCGTGCTCATGTCTGGTCGGCGAGCGCACTCACCGCGGTACTGGTGTTAGCGTTAGGCTCCAGCCTCCTAGCGCAAGTCAGGGTTACCAGTCCAAAAGAGCACTTCGGTTTCAACATCGGCGATGACTATCATCTAGCCACGTACACCCAGTTTCAGTCTTACTGGGCCAAGCTGGACGCCGAATCGGACAGGATGGTGGTTCAGGAGATCGGCAAGACGGCCGAAGGGAGGCCCCAACTGATGGCCATCATCACTTCGCCGGAGAACCATCGCAACCTGGCCCGGTACAAGGCAATCTCCCGGCGTCTGGCTCTGGCCGAGGGTCTTACCGACGAGCAGGCTAGGGAGCTGGCGCGGGAAGGGAAGGCGGTGGTTTGGTTCGACGGAGGACTCCACGCCACTGAAGTACTGGGGGCTCACCAGCTAATTGAAACAGTGTACCGGCTGGTGAGCAGCACCGATCCCGAGGTGATGCGGTTCTTGAACGATCTTATCATCTTGGCGGTCCACGCCAACCCGGACGGCATGGAGTTGGTCTCCAACTGGTACATGCGGGAGCCGGATCCCACCAAGCGTTCCACCAGCGGCATACCGCGCCTCTATCACAAATACATCGGCCACGACAACAACCGCGACTTCTACATGGTAGCGATGCCGGAAACGGAGAACATGACGCGCGTCATGTTCCACGAGTGGTTTCCGCAGATAGTGTACAACCACCATCAGACCGGTCCGGCAGGTGCGGTTCTCTTCGCCCCGCCCTTTAGGGATCCTTTCAACTACTTCTACGATCCCTTGGTGCCGATCGGGATCGAAGCGGTGGGAGCGGCGATGCACCAGCGCTTCATAGCGGAGGGGAAGCCGGGAGCTACGATGCGCTCCGGCGCGAGCTATTCGACCTGGTGGAACGGCGGGCTGAGGACGACAACGTATTTCCACAATATGATCGGCCTGCTGACCGAGACCATAGGCAATCCCACTCCCGTAGAGATCCCGTTCATTCCCGAGATGCTGCTGCCGCGCAACGATCTACCTTTCCCGATAACGCCTCAGAAGTGGCATTTCCGCCAGTCGATCGAATACTCGGTGACGGCCAACTACGCAGTCTTTGATTACGCCTCCAAGCACCGGGAGGAGTTGCTTTACAACATCTATCGGATGGGGAAGAACTCCATTGAGCGGGGGAGCCGGGACCACTGGACGATCACACCCAAGCGTATCGCCATGGTGGAGGAAGCGGCGCGGCAGGCTGGCGTTTCGGGCCAGCAGGCGCGGGGCCGCAGGGCGCTGCCGGACAGTCTGTTCGCTCTATTGCGCCGTCCGGAGCTCAGGGACCCCAGGGGATACATCCTCCCCTCCGACCAGCCCGACTTCCCCACGGCGGTAAAGTTCGTCAATGCGCTTATCAAGAACGGGATTACGGTTCAACGGGCGACCCAAGCTTTTACCGTAAACGGGAAGCGGTACCCGGCCGGTTCTCTGGTGATCAAGACGGCTCAGGCGTTCCGGCCTCACATTCTGGACATGTTCGAGCCCCAGGATCACCCGAACGATTTCCGCTATCCCGGAGGGCCTCCGATTCCGCCCTACGACAACGCCGGCTGGACCTTGGCTTATCAGATGGGTGTGCAGTTCGATCGCATTTTGGACGGTTTCGACGGTCCGTTCGAGAAGATCGAAGGCTTGGCCAAGGTGCCTGCGGGGAATGTGGCGAACGCGGATCGGGCGGCGGGGTTCTTGCTGAGCCATCAGGTGAACGATGCTTTCATCGCCACCAACCGGCTCCTGAAGGCGGGTCACGAGGTCTATTGGTTGACGGAGCCTTATCGGGCCAACGGAAAGACCTATCCCGCCGGAACGATCTACATTCCGGCCCGGAGCGGCGTGCTTCCGATCTTGCGGGAGGCGGCTAGCCAGCTGGGGCTCAACTTCGAGGGCACGGCAACTGCGCCTTCGGGTGAGCTGTTGAAGATGAAGCAGGTCCGAATCGGCCTGTGGGACCGGTATGGAGGCTCCATGCCGTCGGGTTGGACCCGGTGGTTGCTGGAGCAGTTCGAGTTTCCGTTCGAGGTGGTATATCCCCAAGCTTTGGACGCGGGGAACCTGGCCCGGCGGTTCGATGTGCTGATTTTCCCCACGGGAGCGATCCCCGGATGGGAGGAGAGTGGCGGTGGATTCGGCGGTTTCGGGAACCAGATCGATCCGCAGAGGATTCCCCAAGAGTACCGAAGCTGGCTCGGTTCGGTGACCGAAGAAAAGACCGTCCCTCAGCTTATCAGGTTCTTGAACGACGGCGGTACTATTATCGCCATTGGCAGCTCGGTAGCCATGGGCAAGCACGCCAGCCTGCCTATCGCAAACCATTTGGTGGACGCATCCGGCCGGCCGCTGCCGGAAGAGAAGTTCTATGTTCCGGGATCGATCCTGCGCGTTCGGGTGGACAACACTCTCCCGATAGCGTACGGCATGCCCGAGCAGGTGGACGTCTTCTTCGACAACAGTCCGGTGATGAAACTGCTTCCCGAAGCATCAGCTCGCGGGGTGCGGCGGGTAGCGTGGTTCGATACTGCCGAGCCGCTCAGGAGCGGCTGGGCTTGGGGCCAGGAGAACCTCAAGGACGGGGTGGCTGCAGTGGAGGCCCAGGTTGGGCGGGGTAAGTTGTTCCTGTTCGGGCCGGAAATATTGAACCGGGGCCAGCCCCACGGCACGTTCAAGTTCTTCTTTAACGGCATTTACCTGGCCGGGGCGAGCGGAGCGCGGACGCCTGCGGTAGGCGGCGGGAGGTGAGGGACTTGACACCCCGGGCCGCCGGGGCACATTAGCAGGAGGTGTGGGGGTGGTGAGCCGCGGATGGGTTTTAGGCTGGTTGGTTGCGTCACCGGCAACTCGAGGGGTGCGCGGCGTGAGGGATGTGATACGTGAGGGATGTGATATTGGTATTGTTAGCAATCGAGAAATGGTAGCGGTTATACGGAACAAAGCTGACCGTTCTCCTAGGAGGGGTGACTCATGACCTATAACCGTTGGAGGAGCAGTGTGTCCGCAGCGGGCACGTTGCTGGCGCTTGCGGCGTTGGTTCTAGCGCCGGCGGTGGCGTTGGCCCAGACGGGCACCGTCGAGGGGCGGGTTACGGCGGTCGGGGGAGGACCGATTGCCGGGGCCCAGGTCACGGTGGAGGGAACCAACTTGGGGACCCGGACCGATGAAGACGGCCGGTTCACCCTGCTGGTGCCGGCCGGAACTCAAACTATTCGTGTATTGGCTATCGGGTACCGGGTGGGGACCCTGCAAATCAGAGTGGTGCCCGGACAGACGACCACTGCCAACCTGGAGCTCAATAGGAGCGTGCTCAGGCTGGACGAGGTGGTGGTAACGGGTACCGCGGGAGAGACCAGGCGCCGGGAGCTGGGCAGTTCAGTCGCGCAGATCAACCTAGCCGCTCAAGTGGAAGAAGTGCCGGCGAACGTGGAACAGTTGCTGCAAGCTCGGGCGGCTGGTCTTACGGTGATGCAGACCGCTGGATCGGCTGGTGCCGGGGCCCAGATCCGGCTTCGGGGCGCGGTGAGCGTGAGCCAGAGCAACCAGCCCATTATTTACATCGATGGGATCCGCATCCGCAGCGAGGGTTATGCGCGTAACGCTCCGGCTCCGGGCGCGGACTTCACAGGTCGCAGCGGTAACATCCAGGCTAGCCCCCTCAACGACATCAACCCGGCGGACATCGAGAGGATCGAGATCATCAAGGGTGCAGCTGCCGCCACTTTGTACGGCACCGAGGCTTCCGCCGGAGTGATCCAGATCTTCACCAAGAAGGGCGCCCGGGGACGCCCGCGGTGGAACGTGGAGGTAAACCAAGGCTTTGCCCAGGTCAGGCCCTTCGGTACTGACTGGAATCCTTTCCTCAACTTCAAGCCGGCGGACTCGATCACGGTGGTAAACGGCCAGATTCAAGTGGTGGAGAAGCGGAAGGTTACCGACGGGCAGTGTCACCCGAACCCCAAGCCGCGAGCCCGCTGCTCCTGGCTGCGCAACGGTTATATGCAGGGCTACAAGGGTTCCGTTACGGGCGGTTTCGACCAGTTCCAGTACTTCGTATCCGGATCGTGGGATCATAACCAAGGAGTGCTTCCCCAGGATGAGGAGAAGAAGCTGGTCACCCGCGCGAACTTCAGCTTCGACCTTTCGGAAAAGCTGCGGCTCGATGTCAACAACAGCTATACCAACTTCCGCATTCGGAATACGCCCAGCGGAAACAACGCTCAAGGCCTGACCTTGAACGTGTACCGCGCGGAGCGCAACTATCGTTCCTCGAGCGATCCGGCGGTATTGGATTCTCTGCTCAACCAGAGGATCACCACCGAGATCGACCGGCTGATCACTGGTGCCACGGTGTACTACAACCCGCTGCCGTGGTTTACCAATCGGTTCACGATCGGTTACGACTTTGCTAATCAGGAGAACCGGAATCTCCGGCCCTTCGGTTTCGTGAGCCAGCCGCTGGGTATTTTGTTCGACGAGCAGAACAAGTACTCGACCCTGACCGCGGACTACGCGGGCAACATTGACTACCGGCTCACAGGAGCGCTGAGCGGTACGTTCTCCTTCGGCGGCCAGTCGATCGCCAACCAGCGGATCAGAACCCATGCGTTTGGGCGCGACTTTGCCGGTCCGGGTGAGCCCACGGTGACCGGAGCTTCGCGCTACATCGCCAATGAGAGCCGGCTCCGGGTGATCAACGCGGGGTTCTTCTTCCAGAATGTCTTCAAGCTCAGCGATCGTTACTTCCTAACCGGAGGAGTGCGGTTCGACGGCAACAGCGCCTTCGGCGAGGCGTTGGGTATCCAGGCCTATCCCAAGGCGAGCTTCTCCTACGTGATTTCAGAGGAACCGTTCTGGCCTCAGGGTCTGGGTGAGGTCAAGCTCCGCGCCGCGGTCGGCTGGGCTGGTCGAGCGCCGGGTGCATTCGACAAATTGAGGACCTGGAGTCCCATACCGGTGGGCGGGCAGCCGGGCTTTACGCCCGACAACCTCGGCGACACGCTGATCGGGCCGGAGCGGACTCGGGAGATCGAAGTCGGCTTCGACGCCGGTCTGTTCAACAACCGCCTGGCTGCCGAGTTCACCTGGTACCACCGCCTGACAACCGATGCGCTGATGGAGGTGGTGCAGATCCCGTCCCTTGGCGGTTGGGATCCGCAGGCGGCCAATGTGGGCACTCTGCAGAACAAGGGTTTCGAGCTAACGGTTAATGCTACCCTGATCGATGCCCCGAACTTCGGGCTCGAGCTGGGAGGCAGCGTCTTCAGTAACAAGAGCCTGGTGAAGGATCTGGGCGGTGCGCCTCCGTTCTTCGTGGGCGACGGCTGGGTGGAGGAGGGCTTCCCCATCTTGGCTGCCGCGGGAAAGATCATCAAGAACAAGGATCAGATCGCGCCGCCGGACACTATTTGCACGGAGAACTGTTCCAAGGCGCTGACCAATACCTACATCTTTGGTCCCACTTTGCCGGAGTGGATCTACGGGATGACGGCCAGCATCAGGCTGCCGCGGGGTATCACTCTGTCAGCCCGCGGCGAGCTGCAACTGGGCGCCTACATCTACGACGGCGCTTCGGGTAACGCGCTGTCGCGCTCGGTGCGCTGGCCGACGTGCGCCAGGGCCCACGGGATCCTGGACCAAGGCGGGACCGTGGACCAGCTTACCGCCTGGGAGCGGATCGCCTGCATCCCGGCGAACCACGACTTCGATATTCACTGGTACAAGCAGGACTTCTTCAAACTGCGTGACCTTACGCTGAACATACCGGTGAGCTGGGCCATCCGCGCTGTGGATCAGGCTACGCTCACCATCAGCGTGAACAACTACTTCAAGTGGGTCAACGACGACCTCCGACTGTTCGATCCGGAAATGACTCAGCGCAATGGTGTGGACGAGCAGGTCCGTAGCATCGGTGAACACGTGCCGCCGCCCGCGACGATCATGGCGTCGCTGCGGCTCAGCTTCTGAGGGAGGTGCGTCATGGAGAGATCGGGAACCGTGAAACGCTATAGATCTGCCGCGGGTGGGTCCATATACGCCGTCGTAGCCGCTGCTACATTGGGGATCTCCGCGTGCAACTTCGAGGTGATCAACCCGGGTCCCATCCAAGACGGGTTTTTGGACAGCACCAGCGCCCACCCCGCTTTGGTTAACGGCATGCGGCGCAATCTGGCGGACGCGCTGGACCAGATTGCGTACTGGGGGGGTGCACTGACGTTTGAGATCAACCCCGCCGGCTCTACCGGGAGCTTTGGTATCCCGACCCAGATCCAGGCCGGTGAAGTGGACGACGAAAACGCCAACGGTGACTGGGCCCGGGCCCAGCAGGCTCGCTGGACCGCCGAGGACGGTATCCGGCGGTTCCAGCGGGTGCTGCCCAAGGCGGACTTCGACAAATCGATCTTGGTCGCCCAGGCGTATCTGTTCGCGGGATATGCCAACCGGCTCATGGGCGAAAACTTCTGCGAGGCGGTCTTCGACGGAGGACCGAGAGAGCCGCACATCAATTACTTCACCCGAGCCGAACAGCAGTTCAGGGAGGCTATAAGGATCGCCACCAATGCCGGTGGGAGCACCGGTACAACCGTGGCCAATGCTGCAACCGCAGGACTGGCCTCGGTGCTGGCCAACCTGGCCACTTGGAACAACAACAACGCTTCCACCTGGGCCCAGGCCGCAGCGGAAGCAGCCAAGATCCCCAACAGCTTCCGCTACCAGATACCGTATTCCAGCCAGGACCAGAGCCAGTACAACTACATCATGTGGGCCAACGGCAACCAGCCGTATCGGGCCCATACCCAGTGGGCGACCTGGTACGAGACTTACTTCCAGAACACCGGCGATCCCAGAGTACCCTGGAGAATGACTACCCAGCGGGGCGACGCCGCGGTGCAGAAGTTCGGCGCCGAGTGCACTCCCAACGGGTGTTCGGTGAACCAGCGGGTACCTTGGTTCCCGCAGGACAAGTACAAGACTCCGGATGCCCCTATCACCCTATCCAGCGGCTGGGAAATGCGCTTGATACAGGCCGAGGAGGCGTTGGTAAGGGGAGACCTTACGGCGGCTTTGAATTTCATGAATCAGCGACGCCAGGACCTGGGTCTGCCGCTGATCACCGCCGCGAATCTGACCGAAGGTTGGACCGCCCTGAAAGCGGAGCGGGCTTACGAGCTGTGGCTCGAGGCTCGAAGGGTAGGCGACTTGAGGCGTTGGCGCGCGGCCAATACCCCGGGAGCGATCTTCGACGGAGTCTACCTGCTCCAAGGTGGCGTGCTGACGCGTACCGAGGATACCAGCAAACGCAGTCTATGCTGGCCCATCTCTCGGACCGAGAAGCGGACCAATCCCAATCTGGGAGGCTCATAGCGCTTAGCAAAAGGCGCTCTCCAGTAAGTGTACCCGATCCGCCACCCGGCGGGTCGGGTTTTTTTCAGGGTTTGGGCCACAGCCACCCGGCGTTAAATTAGAGCGCCAAGGGGGAGGAATACCGCAATGAAAGGGGGCCTGCATTTCCCTTCGGCGGTCTCGATGTTGTGTCTATGGCTCGTGTCGGGAGGCTGCTACCGCTACGTTCCCGCGACCGTGGAGACCGTGCCCGAAGGTGCTAGGGTGAGAGCGCTGTTGAGCGTCTCCGGGGAAGAGCGCGCCAGACAGTTGGGTGTGGAGGGAAGGGTGGTACAGGGTACGGTACTAGCCCGGGACGGCGGCGTGGTATCGTTGTTCGTGCCCACGGTACCCATCTCAGTCGAGTTCGGGGCGGGGCCTTTGTATCAGCAGCTCGACTTGGCCGCGGAGGACGTTCTAAGAGTGGACGTCCGGGAGCTGGACAAAACCAAGACCTTTTCTCTCCTGGCGGGAGGTGCAGCTGCAGTTACCCTCGTTGCGGTGCGCAGTTTTACCGGAGGGGGCCCCGGCTCCCGTCCCAATCCCGGGAACGAACCTCCTGAAAGCCTGCGCGGTTGGATACTCCCTCTGGCAACAGTCCGCTGGTAAGAGCGCGCTATTCGGCACTCCAGATTCGGGTAGCCGGGTGGAAAGCTGCCCACGCGAACCAGTAGGCGACGTGGGCTTGGGCATAAGGAACTAACCTCTGCCCCTCCAGCGGACCTGCGATGGCGCGGCCCTCCACATCCCAGATGGTACCGGTGGAGGAATCGACGAAACCGCGCTGGTGGGGTCTGAGCTCGACCGGCTGTCCGTCCCGGGTGCGCGGGTAAAAGGCCGCGGCGGCCCGAGCTGCGGCGTCCCACAGTATGATTATCGGCTGCGAGCCTATCGTTTCATAGGCCACCGCGGTTTGGGACTTGTCTAGAATCCCGAAGGGCAGCGCCAAGCCCCCTTCGGACCGCGGAACGCCGAATACCCTTTCTTTGGGCGGCCGGCGACGATCCAGGGGGCGAGAGAGGGGAAAGGGTACAAGATCGATCCTCTCATACGAGGGATACGGATATACCGCATAGTCACGCGGGCGTTGGGTGCGGCTGCCGACTATGAGGCCGCGGGGGTGCCGCGCTTTCCATGCCTCCCAGCTCATCTCCACCACGGGGATTGGAGTCAGCTCGGTGCCCTGGCGTGCTCCCCGTGCCGCCCGAGCGCACATTTGAGGCCACAGGCTACCGGTTTCCTCGTCCGCCATTATAAGGTTGTTTTGGAACAGAAGCCCCGAAACCAAAAACCGGCGAGTGGGTGCGCTCGAGGCGTCGAAGGCCAGTGAGCTGCCGGTGAGGGGGCAATAGGTCACCGCCACCCTTCGGCCCGCGACATCCAAGTGAACTATTTCGTGCCACCACAGAATGTTGAGCGGCACCGCGAGCTCGAGCTCGTCGATCAGCAGAGCTACCACTCGCGGCTCTACAGCGTCGGGATTGCTCGGCACCGTGGCTGCATACTCCGCCATGTAGCGGGCGTCGGGGTGATCGATCGGTACCAGCGGAGGGTTGACCAGGGAGACGATACCGTCGAGCCCCACACCGCCGGTGTAGATTTCTTCAGGCTTGACCGAGCAATAGATGCCCGTTGGTGCGTCCGAGAACGCCGGGTCGTTGCCGCCTGAAGGCGAGGTGAGGTTGCAGCTGTTGAGCGCGGCTACCGCGACCGACAACCCCGTAATGCGAGGTCCGCTTCCCGCAACCAGCTGTCTGAGCCTCATCGACAAAGCAACGCCCGGATCCGGCGGGACGTTCCCGCGGGGGGCGGCTGTTGGACGCGCCGTTCTGGATACTTTTCTGGATACCCGCATGGAGGCTCTTTGGAGAGACGGGCTGGGTTGCATACCCGGGTGCCGCTGGCGCGCGGATTGACTGGCGATCACATTACTCACCGGTCTGGTGAGCTTCGGGCCCTTCGCGTTGGGGACGCCGCAGTCCGAGGTGGCGGCCGGTTTCGGACTCTGTAACCCTGAGGTCAGGCGGGAGTTAGTCCTACGAACCTGGTACACACCGTATCCGTTCTGATTCGGCTTGCCGCTCTGGCCTGGTCGCTCTGGCTGTTGAAGCGGTTTCGCGACTGGCGGGTGGCGTCGCTCTGTGCGCTACTCGCCTTCATGGTCCTAAGCGAGACGGTGCTGTCCCTGGGATATGCCGAGCTGACTCCGGTGCCGGCTTTACTGGTGAGCGTGGTGGCGCTCTTGGCCGTGGTCTTTTACGGGCGGGTCTTGGGCGAGTACCGGGAAGCCAGTACCGAGCGGGAGCGTGAGTCCGCATACCTCGAGCAGCTCTTCGAAGGTGCGCCGGCCGCGGTGGTGCTGCTGGACAACGAGGGCCGCATCCTTAGGGTTAACCGGGAGTTCACTCGGCTGTTCGGCTACGAAAGAGAAGAGGTGATCGGCCGCCAGCTCGATCCTCTGATCGCGCCGGGCGAGCATCAGGACGAGGCTGCTTCTCTGACTCGGAGGGTTGCCGAAGGGGAGAGGGTGGCCCACGAAACCGTACGCCGCCGCAAAGACGGCTCACTGGTGCACGTCTCCATTTTGGGAACCCCCATTCGTGTTGGTGGCGGGCAGGTGGCGGTCTATGGGATGTACCGTGACATCAGCGCCCGCAAACATGCTGAGGCGCAACTTGAGAGATCGCTGTCCCTGCTGCGAGCCACTCTCGACTCCACCGCCGACGGGATCCTGGTGGTGGACCGGGCGGGTAAGATCGTTACCTACAATCGGAAGTTCGCCGAGATGTGGGGCATCCCCGAGACTGTTCTGGCTTCAGGTGAGGACGACCGCGCCCTGGAGTTCGTTTTGGATCAGTTGCAAGACCCTGAGCTGTTTCTCAGGCGTGTCCGGGAGCTGTACCGCAATCCGGAGGCGGAGAGTTTCGACATACTGGAGTTCAAGGACGGGCGGGTCTTTGAGCGGTACTCTCAGCCACAGCGCGTAGGCGGGCAGATCGTGGGAAGGGTCTGGAGCTTTCGGGACGTTACCGAGAGGCGCCGGGCGGAGGCGGCGTTGCGCGCCAGCGAAGAGCGCTACGCTCTGGCCGCCCGCGGAGCCAACGATGGGCTTTGGGACTGGGATCTCGACTCCAACCGGATTTACTACTCGCCCCGCTGGAAAGCGATGCTGGGCTACGCCGACGAGGAACTGGGGGATTCTCCGGAAGAATGGCTGGGCCGGATTCACCGCTCGGATGTGGAGCGGGTCCGAGCCGCGATACGGGCCCACCTCGAAGGAAGCTCGTCGAACTTCGAGACCGAATACCGGATCCGCTGCCGGGACGGAACCTTCCGGTGGATGCTGTGCCGCGGTCTGGTGGTGCGAAATTCGGAGGGGCGAGCCTACCGGATGGCCGGATCGCAAACGGACATCACCGCCCGAAAGATGGCCGAAGAGCGCCTGATGCACGAGGCGGTGCACGATGTGCTTACCGGTCTTCCCAACCGGGCGCTTTTCATGGATTTGCTGGCACGAGCGCTGGCGCGCTCCAAGCGGCGAAAGGGATATCGCTTCGCCGTGCTCTTCTTGGACCTCGACCGCTTCAAGGTGATCAACGACAGCTTGGGGCACGTACTGGGAGACCGGCTGCTGGTGGAAATAGCCGGTCGCCTCGCCCGGTGTCTCAGACCGGAGGATACAGTGGCTCGCTTGGGCGGAGACGAGTTTACCGTCTTGCTGGAGGACATCGACGACCCCAGCGACGCTACCAGAGTAGCCGAGCGCATTCACCAGGAGCTGAAGGCGCCGTTCATTCTGGACGGCCACGAGGTCTACACCTCGGTCAGCATCGGTATCGCCCTGAGCGCCACGGGTTACAGCGAACCGGACCACATCCTGCGCGACGCGGATACCGCCATGTATCGGGCCAAGGCCAAGGGAAAAGCTAGGCACGAGGTCTTCGATCCCGAGATGCACACCCGTGCGGTACACCTGCTGCAACTCGAGACCGAGTTGCGCCGCGCGCTGGAGCAACGCTCCTTCCGGCTCCTCTACCAGCCGATAGTCTGCCTGGGAGACGGCCAGACTCACGTTTGCGAGGCCTTGCTGCGCTGGCAGCACCCGGAGAAAGGGCTGGTCGCTCCCGAGGAGTTCATCCACGTGGCCGACGAGGCTGGCCTCCTGCTTCCCCTGGGCGAATGGGTGGTGGAGGAAGCCCTGCGGCAGGCCAAGGCGTGGACCGAGTACTTCGGACCGGATCAGCCGGTAGGGGTGTCGGTAAACTTTTCCTCCCGGCAATTCGGCCAGCCGCATTTGGCAAAAAGGTTGAAAGAACTGCTCTCGCGAACTGGCGTCGATCCCCGGCTGCTCAAGCTGGAAATTACCGAGCGGGTCATCATGGACCACGCAGAGGCGGGGATAGGCACTCTCAGGGAGCTGGCCGACTTGGGTGTCGAGATCTATATCGACGACTTCGGCACGGGCTACTCCTCGTTTTCGATCCTGCACCAATTTCCGGTAGCGGCGCTGAAGATCGACAGCTCCTTCATCCAAAACCTGGACACCGAGGCCGAAGCCAAGGACATAGTGCGCACGATCATGACCCTGGCCGGACACCTCAAGGTGCAAGTCATCGCCGAGGGGGTGGAGACCGAAAGCCAGCTGGCATTCCTGAAGAAGCTCAAGTGCCACCGGGCTCAGGGTTCGCTCTTGTGCCCCCCGGGGGATCCGGGCGGGGTGTCCCGGTTTATAGCGGGGACCAGGGATAGCTAGGGCGGCGCCGGAGCCGCAGGTCTGCTTACTTTACCTGCTATGCCGCGCGATCTGTTGGCGAGGTTCATAGAGCACGTTCGCGCCGTCCCGCTCTTTCCGGAACCCGGTACCGTACTCCTCGCGGTGAGCGGGGGCTCCGATTCGGTGGCGCTGCTGGACCTTTGTCATCACGCGGCTGGAGCCCTGGGTTTGAAGTTGGTGGTGGGGCACGTGGATCATGGAATCGTGCCCGGCAGCGATCGGGTAGCGGCGCAAGTTGCCGACCTGGCCCGAAGCTACGGGGTCCCTTTCACCCTTCGGACCTTGAACCTTGGGGCTCAGGCCTCGGAGACCAAGGCTCGGCGGGCCCGCTATAGGGCCTTAAGGGAGATGCAACAGGAGGTCGAGGCTCGATACCTGGCGACCGCCCACCATGCCGACGATCAGATCGAAACCGTTCTGTGGCGAATCCTGAGGGGCAGCGGGCTTGCAGGGTTGGCGGGTATCGCCCCAGCCGGACCGGGAGGGCTGGTGCGGCCCTTGCTCCCCTTTCGGCGCAGTGAGTTGAGGGAGTGGCTCGAGGAGCGGTTTGAGGGATCCGGTGCTGGTCCGCCGATCTACGAGGACCCCGCCAACCTGGATCGCCGGCATGATCGCGTTTGGGTCCGGCTCGAGCTGCTGCCGTTTCTCAAAGCGCGGTTCGGGGAACAGGTCGAATTGCGCCTGCTGGACCTGGCCCGGCATGCGGAATCGGAGAAAAAGGCATGGAGCGCCGTTTTGCGGGCGCTGCCCGATCTCCGGGTGCGGGTTTATCGCGGCGGAATTGAACTGGCTCGGGAAGCCATCGTGCAGCTGCCGAGGGAATTGGGTGCTGCGATTCTGAGGGCCGCAGCGCGGGAGGTGGGAGTGGTTATAGGCCCACGCCGGAGCCTCAAGGCCTTGGCCTTCGCACGGGCGGCTTCCAGTGGGAAGCTGCTGGAGCTGGGTTCAGGGTGGGTAGTGGAACGCTGTTTCGATCGCCTGCGGCTCCGCAAGGCTGAATGCATCGAGGTCCCCCCGGAACCGGTGGTCTGGGGGGAGACTCCTGCAGGGGAAGTCGCGTGGGGAGAATGGGTGCTCAGCTGGCGACCGGACACCGCGGGCAAGGTAACGAGAGGCGGGATGGCTACCTGGGTTACGCCCGGTGCGGGGATAGTCCGGGCTCCCCGGCCGGGCGACGCGATGGTACCGTTGGGCGGGGTGGGACATCGGAAGGTTCGCCGCTTGCTAATGGAGGCCCGCGTTCCGCGGTTCCGGAGGCGGGGTTACCCCGTGGTAATGCGGGGGTCCGAGATTCTATGGCTGCCCGGCGTCTGCCGCTCCCAAGCGGAGGTGCCTGCGGAGGGGACCAGGGCTACCAGGCTGGAAGTGCGGTCAGCTGCGGTCCAGGAGCCGGCGGCTAGGCTAGACGGGCCGGATGTAGTATGATTCCCTGTAGCTATGGCTGACGGACTTCCACCCAAAAAGGTCAATTTCGGGACGATCAGCAAGAGTATGGTCTTCTGGCTGCTGATCGCCCTGCTGTCGATCGCCTTCTATCAGATGGTGAGCTCCGCCCGGCGCGATCAGGTGAAGATCAGCTACTCGATCTTCAGCCGGGAGCTCGACAACGACAACATCTCTCGGGTGGAAATCACCAGCGGGCGGTTCGTCGAAGGGCAGTTCAAGCGAGCGGTCACGATCGACGGGGTTGCAGCCACCCACTTCAACGTACTCCTCCCGATTGAGAATTCGGAAGGTTTGATTCAGCGCCTGGAGTCCAAGGGCGTTATCATCGAGGCCAAGGAGCCGAAGCCCTCGATTGGAGCGGTGTTCCTCCAGCTGCTTCCCTGGATGGTTCTCATCGGGCTGTGGCTGTTTTTCTTCCGCCAGGTACAGCAGGGGGGCAACCGAGCTTTCGCCTTCGGCAAATCCCGGGCCAAGCCTCTGACGGCAGAGACTCCCAAAGTGACCTTCAACGATGTGGCGGGATGCGATGAAGCCAAGGTCGAGCTTCAAGAGATCATCGAGTTTCTCCGCGATCCCCAAAAGTTCCAGCGTCTCGGCGGGAGGTTGCCGAAGGGTGTGCTGCTGGTAGGGCCTCCCGGGACCGGGAAGACACTGCTGGCCCGGGCTGTGGCCGGAGAGGCGGGCAGGCCCTTTTTCTCCATGTCTGGTTCGGACTTCGTGGAGATGTTCGTAGGAGTTGGTGCGGCCAGAGTTCGGGACCTGTTCGACACGGGCAAGGCGCACGCTCCCTGTATCATCTTCATCGACGAGATTGACGCCGTAGGCCGCCACCGGGGAGCCGGCTTGGGGGGCGGTCATGATGAGCGGGAGCAGACGCTGAACCAATTGCTGGTGGAGATGGACGGGTTCGAGTCCAACGAAGGAGTAATACTGATCGCGGCCACCAACCGTCCCGATGTCTTGGATCCCGCGCTTCTGAGACCTGGCAGGTTCGACCGGCAGATTGTGGTGGATATGCCCGATGTCAGGGGCCGGGAGGCGATACTCAGGGTCCACGCTCGCAGGATCCCTCTTGCGGACGATGTGCGGCTGGACGTGATCGCCCGGGCGACGCCGGGACTGGCGGGGGCGGATCTGGCCAACATCGTGAACGAGGCGGCTCTCCTGGCGGCGCGCAGGAACAAGTCCAAGGTGGACATGCAGGATTTCGAGGACGCCAAGGACAAGGTGATGCTGGGGATAGAGCGGAAGAGTCTGGTGTTGTCCGAGGAGGAGCGGCGCCTGACGGCTTACCATGAGGCGGGTCATGCTCTGGTCAGCGTGAGGATTCCCGGTCTCGATCCGGTGCACAAGGTGACCATAGTTCCGCGGGGACGGGCGCTGGGGATCACCTTCTCCCTGCCGGAGGAGGATCGGCACAACTACACCAAGGAGTACATCCTGGGGCGGCTGGCCATGGCCTATGGGGGGCGAGTAGCCGAGGAGCTCGTTTTTGGGCCCGACAAGATCACTACCGGTGCAGCTCAAGACATCGAGCAGGCCACGGAGATGGCCAGGAGGATGGTGACGCAGTTCGGCATGAGCGAAGTGGTGGGGCCGATAGCGGTGGGCGATCGGGAGCAGCAGATCTTCCTGGGCAGGGAGATCACCCAGCGGCGCGAGGTTTCGGAGAAAACTGCGGAGTTGGTCGACGCCGAAGTAAAGCGGATTCTTCAGGACGCCTACCAGCGGGCTCGGAACATTCTGGAGGGCGACATGGAGACGCTGCACCGGATGGCGCGTGCTCTGCTGGAGCGGGAGACTTTGGACCGGGAGGAGATAGAGCTGATCGCTGCGGGCAAAGAGTTGCCGGCGCGAGCTCCGGCTGGAGCGGCGGCTGCCGGCCAGAGCGCTGCTCAGCCGGAGGCCGAGAAGGTGCGGGCTCCCAAGGTGGGGCCGGTACTGGGGACCCCGCCGGCCAAGCCGGCAGAGGCGTGACCGACGGCATTGCGCGGCCGGCCGCGCCGCAGGTCGCCCGGCACACTCACCAGCAGAATCAGGCAGACATTTGGCAGGTGGGGCGGGGCTCTATTCCGCTCGATCCTCCGGTGGTGGTCGGGATCCTCAATGTAACTCCCGACTCCTTCAGCGATGGCGGCGCGTACCTAGATCCGTCAGCCGCTTTGCGTCAGGCCGAGCGCTTGCTCGAGGCCGGGGCAGGAATGATCGACGTGGGGGCGGAATCGACGCGCCCCGGTGCGGTGCCCGTTCCGGAGGAAGAGGAGTGGCGGAGACTCGAGCCGGTGCTGCATGCCCTGGCCGAGCGATACCCCTCGGTGCCGGTGAGCGTGGATACAGTGAAGGCGTCCACCGCGCGGAGGGCTTTGGAGGCAGGTGCGTGGGTGATCAACGACGTATCCGGACTGAGATTGGATCCGCGAATTGCCGACGTGTGTGCCGAGTACGGTGCGGGACTGGTATTGATGCACTCCAGAGGTGGAGTAGGGGAAATGGCCAGTTACCGCTACGCGGAGTATGCCGATCTGGAGAGGGAGGTAGTTGGGGAGCTGGATCTAGCTATAAAGGCCGCGGAGGAGCGGGGCGTGCCCCGAGCTAGGATCGTAGTAGATCCCGGTCTGGGCTTTTCCAAAACGCCGGAGCAGAGCTTGCGGATACTGCGAAGGATCGACGCTCTCGCCGTTTTGGGATGTCCCATAATGGTGGGCCCTTCGCGGAAGCGCTTTCTGGGGGCGGTCACAGGCAAGGAGGTAGGGCAGCGGGATCTGGCTACAGCGGCCGCCTGTGTGCTGGCTTACTGGCTCGGAGCTTCTTTGTTCAGGGTCCACTCGGTGGAGCCTACGCTCGAGGCGCTGGCAGTGGCGCGGGCGGTGCGGAGGGCTTGATGTCTTGGGAGCATCTTCGGTTTTTGATACCGGGCTGGGGGGACGTGATAGAGATCCTGATCGTGGCCTTCGTCATCTACCACGTACTGCTTTTCTTGGCCGGGACGCGGGCGCTGCAGATCCTGCTCGGACTGATCGTTCTCGGCTTGATATATTTCCTGGCCTTGCTGCTCAAGTTCAACGTGATTGCGACCATGCTGGGCATGGTGTTCACCTACGGAGTGTTTGCGGCGGTGGTGGTTTTTCAGCCGGAATTGAGGCACGCGCTGGCCAAGTTGGGCCGAGCCCGGGCGATACAGCTTTTCACTCCGGGCAACACCCAGGCCGTAGCCGAGCAGATTGCCGAAGCGGCGGAGAGACTGGCCCGGTCCGGTACCGGCGGTATCATAGCGGTGGAAGGAGAAGTGGCTTTGAACGACTACTTGGAAACGGGAACCGAGATGCGAGCGACGGTGTCGGCGGACTTGATCGCCACGATCTTTACGCCTTACTCGCCCCTGCACGACGGAGCCGTGTTGATCCGGGGGGACCAGATCATCGGGGCGGGCTGCGTTTTGCCTCTTACTCAGTACCCGGTGAGCGATCGCTCTCTGGGTACCAGGCACCGAGCCGCCCTGGGGCTGTCTGAGGAAACCGATGCGATCGTGATCGTGGTGTCCGAGGAAACTTCCCAGATCTCTATAGCCATGCGCGGGCTGTTGTACCGTGACGTCACGCCCCAGCAGATCAAGCAAGTGTTGACCGGAAGGTCGGCGGCGGCTCTGGTGCTGTCCGGCTCTCGCGCTTCGGTGTCTCGCCATGACTGAGCGGTTGGGTTCGGTTCCCGCCGCCGATGTGGAGCGGCCCCCGTACTGGGGTGCGGTGGCGGTGTTCGCGGTGGTACTGGCAGGGTACATCTGGACTCTGGCTCCCACGGTGACGTTTTGGGACGCCGGGGAGTTCATCGCCACCGCCAAGATTCTCGGTATTCCACATCCGCCGGGGACTCCCCTCTTCGTGCTCCTGGCTCATGTTTGGGCCGATGTGGTCCGGATCGGCGAGTACGCTTTCCGCACCAACCTGATGACTGCAGTGTTCAGCGCGGGGGCCGCAGCGTTCTTCTTCCTGGTCGCGGCGCAGGGGCTCAAGGGAAGAGCCGGTGGCGAGAAGGATCGCCTCTTCGTTGTAGGGGGCGCCGCCGCTGCCGCGGTATGTTCGGCTTTTGTCTTCACCGTATGGCAGAACTCGGTGGAGACCGAGGTCTACATGGTGGCTACGTTCAGCATCGCGGCCATTTGCTGGCTGGCGTGGGTGTGGCGAAAGCACCGCGGCACTCCCCGAGCACCCCACGTGCTCCTGTTGATCGTCTATCTGATGGCGGTGTCCGTGGGGAACCACCTGTTGACTCTGCTGGTGGGGCCGGCGCTGGTGAGCTTCATGTGGTACACCATTCAGCGGGAGCCGCTCAAGGATGAAGGAGAACGCAGGGTGGAGCGTGCGCAGCTGGCCGTGGTCACCGGGGTCTGGGCGTTGCTCGTGGGTACCGGCATGGGAAGTACCGGGCTCCTCTTTTTAGGAGGCCTGATTTTCGCCGGAGCCGCGGTCTACGCGGCCAGCGCCGGAGCACTGCTCTTTGCCGCTAGCGTGCTGGTGTTGGCTGTGGCGGGAGCCTCTACCTATCTGTTCCTTTATGTTCGGGCGGGCCTCAACCCCATGATCAACGAGGCTGATCCCTCTACCTGGGAGTCTCTGTGGGCAGTGATTCGGCGGGAGCAGTACCCGCCTCGCTCGCCCCTGGACAATCCGATATACCCCTCCGGTCCGGACAACCCGGGTAGGTCACTAACCATAATCTGGTTGCAAATCGTCAACTACCTCCAGTACTTCGACTGGCAGTGGGCCAACAGTCTGGGATCCACCGATCCGGTGTTCGCGCGCAATACTCCGTTGATCCCCGGGCTTCCTATTCCCGCAAGGTTGCCGTTCACCTTGTTGTTTACGTCGCTTGGGATCTATGGCGCTCAGTTTTTGAAGCGGCGCGACGGGGGGTTGTTCTGGCTGCTCGTCGTTCTCTGGCTTACCACCGGATTCGGGTTGGTCGGGTATATCAACTTCAAGCCGGGGTACTCGATCGGCTATGATCAGTTCCCGGACGCTAACATGCACGAAGTCAGAGAGCGGGATTATTTCTTCACGGTTTCCTTTCAGGTCTGGGGTTTGCTGGCGGGAATCGGTGCAGCGGCGCTCTATCGCAGGCTGAAAGAGGTGTGGGAAGAACGCGGACGGGCAGCGGTCCGCTTCGCTCCTCTGGTGCTCGGTCTGGGGGCGCTGCCGTTCGTGACGAACTTCAAGGCGGCGAGCAGGGCGCACGGGCCTGCGGTGGAGCTTGCTCGGGACTTCGCCTACAACCTGCTGCAATCGGTGGAGCCGTACGGGATAATCTTCACCAATGGCGACAACGACACGTTTCCGCTGTGGTACATACAGGAAGTTGAAGGTGTGCGGCAGGATGTCGCGGTGGTCAACCTGTCGCTGGGCAACACCGACTGGTATATACGTCAGCTCCGGGACAATCCTGTGAGGCGATTCGATCCGGCGCAGGCGCCCTGGTTTGCAGACCTGGCACCCGCCGAGCCGCCTCCACCTCTTCATACCCTGTCGGACGAAGAAATTGCCAGCCTTCAGCCGCGGCTATTGTCGCGGAGTCTTAGCTATAGAGCGGGGCGGGTAGAGACGGCTTACCGAGAAGGGACACCCCTTTACGTAAAGGATATTCTCATACTCAGGCTCTTGCAGGAGAACTATCAGCGACGACCGGTCTATTTCTCGATAACCGCTGGGACGGGAAGTTGGTTGGGTCTGAACCGCTACATGACCCAGGAAGGTCTAGTGCTTCGGATTCACGCGTCGGAATCGCCCGACAGCTCGCGCCTAGCTCCCGGCCTGCTCGGGATTCCGGTGGACGTTCCCCGCACCGAGCAGCTGGTTTGGGAGGTTTATCGCTACGCGGGGCTGCTGGAGGCGGACACTTTGATCCTGGATCCGACGAACTCGAACATCGCCACCAACCTCAGCATTCCCCCACTGTCCCTGGGGCAGGCGTACGAGTTCCTGGGAGACCGGGAGAAGAGCATCAAGAATCTGGAGTTGGCCTACCAGCTCTCGCCCAGCCGGCAGCTCGCCGAGGTAATCGCCACGCTCAAGAGCCAGGATACGGCCATCCCCCTGGCAGACAGCGGATCGGGAGCGGGTGGCTCTAGGTGAGCCTCCGCCTGGGATCGGTATTAACTTTTATCGCCTATGGATCCCGGTAAGATCCGGGAGAACCTAAAGCGGGTCAGAGACGAAATCGCCGCGATCCAAGCCAGGGAAGGGTGGAGCCACCCGGTTCGGATAGTGGCGGTGACCAAGGGACATCCGCCCGAGGTGGTACGTGCGGCAGTGGAGGCGGGGGTGGGGGAGATCGGGGAGAACCGCGTTCAAGAAGCTATGAGGAAGCAGGAGGTTCTCGCTCAGCTGCCGATTCGCTGGCATCTGATAGGGCACCTTCAGACCAACAAGGCCAAGTATATTCCGGGCCGATTCGAGATGGTTCAATCGGTGGATTCGCAGCGGGTGGCGGACGCACTGGCGCGCGCGGTACGTACCCGTGCTGCTGGTGGCCGGCTCAGCGTTTTGCTCCAAGTCAACTTGAGCGGGGAGCCGCAGAAAAGCGGCTGCCTGCCCGATGCCGCGGAGGAGCTGGCCCACGGCATCGCGGCGATGGAGGAGCTTCGACTGGAAGGACTGATGACCATGGCTCCTTTGACCGATGACGAAGCCGTGCAGCGGCGGGTATTTGGCGGCCTGAGAGAGCTGAAATCGAAGTTAGAGAAACAGGGTCTAGACTTGCCTATCTTGTCCATGGGTATGTCCGGTGACTTCCGTTCGGCCGTTGCGGAGGGAGCCACCATGGTGCGCTTGGGTACTTTGCTGCTCGGGGAGCGTACAGCATGACCGATTCGGGGTTCCACATAACGCCGGTGGACATACGGTCGCAAGAATTCCACCGGACCCTTCGCGGCTACGACCCTGCGGGGGTGGAAGATTTCAGAACGAGGGTTGCCGAGGAAGTGGAACGGCTGCTCCGCGAGCGTGCGGTGCTGGAGGAGCGGTTGCAGAGTTTCCGGGAGCAGCTCAAGGCGTTTCGCGAGCGGGAGAAGGCGCTCAACGAGGCCTTGATTGCGGCGCAGCAGTTGCGAGCGGAGACCGAGGAAGCGGCTAGGCGGGAAGCTGAGCTTGTGCTGCGGGAGGCGCGTGCCGAGGCCGACCGAATCCTGAGCGAGGCTCGTGCTGCGGAGCAGGCCGTGCGCCGGGACATCGAGGCGGCGCAGCGTCATTTTACGGCTTACCTGGCTTCGTTCCGAACTCTACTGGAGCGCTATTTGTCCGAGGTGGACGCCCTGGAGGCACACTCCCGGGACGGAAGCCCGCCTAAGTTGCCGTGAGCGTTACGGAGCTTTCGGCTGCCGTCGGGAAAGCTGTCGAACTTATCCGGTCTCGCACGCGCTTGGAGCCGGAGGTGGCCGTGATCTTGGGCACGGGGTTGGGAGGGTTGGCCCGGGAGATCGACCTCGAGGCGGCAATCTCCTATGGCGACATTCCCGGATTCCCTCTTTCGACGGTGGAGAGTCACGAGGGGAGGCTGCTCTTCGGTACGTTGGGCGGAAAAAGGGTAGTGGCCATGCAGGGGAGGTTTCACCGCTATGAGGGATACACTTTACAGCAGGTGACCTTTCCGGTGCGGGTGATGCGCGCATTGGGCGCCGGAGTGCTGGTGGTGTCCAATGCATGCGGGGGCATGCATCCGCTGTGGCGCCCGGGCGAGCTGGTTTTGATTGCGGACCATATCAATCTGCTGGGAGACAATCCTTTGGTCGGTCCCAACGACGATTCTCTGGGCCCCAGGTTCCCCGATATGTCCCGGGCATATGACCCCGAGTTGCGGGCCCTTGCCCGGGAAGCCGCCAGGGACCTGCGCATTGTGCTGCACGAGGGAGTGTACGTGGCGGTGACCGGTCCCAACCTGGAGACCGCGGCCGAATATCGGTTCTTGAGGTCCATAGGGGCCGATGTGGTGGGGATGTCCACGGTTCCCGAGGTTATAGTGGCGGTGCACGGGGGAATGCGGGTGCTGGGGATTTCCATCATCACCGATGCCTGTCTGCCGGACGCCTTGGAGCCGGCGAACGTGGAGGAGATTATCGCTACGGCGGCTCGAGCGGAGCCGGAGCTTACCAAGTTGATCCGTACGGTCTTGGAGCGGTTGTGAAACGGTTCGAACCTTTGGAGTACGAGACCCAGGATGCCCTCGAGCTGGAGGTTCTCGAGCGCTGGCGGAGCGAGAATCTTTTCAAGCGCACTCTCGAGCTCACCCGCGAGGGCGAGCCGTTCGTGTTCTACGAAGGTCCTCCTACCGCCAACGGGAGGCCGGGAATTCATCACGTGTTTGCCCGCACCATCAAGGACTTGGTATGCCGGTACCGCACGATGCAAGGCAGGTCGGTGACCCGGATCGCGGGGTGGGACACGCACGGACTCCCCGTCGAGATCGAGGTCGAAAAAGAACTGAAGATCAAGACTAAGGCCGAAATAGAAAAGCTGGGGGTGGCCGAATTCAACCGCCGCTGCCGGGAGAGCGTGTTCCGGTACAAGAGCGAGTGGGAGGTCCTTTCCAATAGGATCGGATATTGGTTGGACTACGAGCGCCCTTATATCACCTACTCGAAGGAGTACATCGAGAGCGTCTGGTGGCTTCTCCAGCGGCTCCACGAGAAGGGCTATCTGTACGAAGGCCACAAGGTGCTCCCTTATTGCTGGAGGTGCGAGACTGCGCTCTCCAGTCACGAGTTGGCGTTGGGTTACGAGCAACATAGAAGTCCTTCCATCTACGTGCTGTTCGAATTGGAGAGGAGTCCGGGCGAGCCCCGCCGCTATCTGCTGGTTTGGACCACTACCCCTTGGACCTTGCCGTCCAACGTTGCGGTGGCGGTAAACCCGGAGTTCGACTATGTGGAGCTGGACGTGGACGGCAAAAGGGTGATCGTGGAGCGCTCCATCGCCGAGCACCGGGTGATCCCGGGGGCCACGCACGGTAAGCCGCTGGCTGCCTTCCCCCGGCTCTCCGCCTTCAAAGGGAGGGAGCTGGTGGGTCGCAGGTACCGCCAGCTGCTGGATGCGGTCGAGGTGCAAGGGGACGCTTTTCGCGTGGTGGCGGGCGACTTCGTAACCAGCGAGGAGGGGACGGGGTTGGTGCATCTAGCTCCGGCGTTCGGGGCGGACGACTACGCCACCGTGCAGCGGGAAGGGCTGGCCTTCTTCAACGTGGTGGACGAGGCTGGGCGCTTTTCCGGTACCAAGTGGGACGAGATCAACGGGAAGGTGGTTTTCGAAGCCAATCCGCTGATCGCGGAACGCCTGGAGCGCGAGGGGAAATTGTTCGGGCGCTATCAACCCGAAGGGTACGAGCACAGCTATCCCTTCTGCTGGCGGTGCGGTTCGCCTCTGATCTACTACGCCCGGAAATCGTGGTTTGTGCGCACTACGGCGTTCAAGGAGCGGATGTTGGAGATCAACGCGTCGGTGAACTGGTACCCGCCGGAAGTGGGAAGCGGGAGGTTCGGGGAGTGGCTGGCGAACAACGTGGACTGGGCGCTTTCCCGCGACCGTTACTGGGGTACGCCGCTCCCCGTGTGGCGCTGTACCGCGCAGGAGCAACACTGTTTGGTCGTAGGGTCCTACGCCGAGCTGGAGGGACTCTTGGGGCGCCCGCTGCCGGACGATTTCGATCCGCACAAGCCTTTCATCGACCAGTACACGTTCCGGTGCCCCGACTGCGGCGAGTCGATGAGGCGCGTCCCCGAGGTGATCGACGCGTGGTTCGATTCCGGGGCGATGCCAGGGGCCCAGTGGCACTATCCTTTCGAGCACGCGCAGGAATTCGAGCGGCACTTTCCGGCGGACTTTATCTGCGAAGGTCTGGATCAAACTCGGGGTTGGTTCTATTCCCTTCTGGCGATTGCGGTCGGTGTATACGACCGTCCGGCCTACAGAAACGTGATTGTTAACGGGCTCCTGCTGGACGCCCACGGGCGCAAGATGTCGAAGCACCTGGGCAATGTGGTCGATCCGGGAGAAGTGGTACGGCGCTATGGGGCTGATGCGGTGCGCGTCTATCTGCTGGCTTCGAGTCAAGTCTGGCTGCCTAAACGCTTCGATCCCGAGGCGATCGCCGACTTCGCGGGCGGCTTTCTAAACCGGCTGAAGAACACCTATAACTTCTTCGCCCTGTACGCGGGCGATTGGCATCCGGAGGATGCCCCGCCTCTTGACGAACGCCCTCCGGTGGACCGGTGGCTTTTGGGCAAGCTCGATAGGCTGGTGGCCTCCGTCGGGGAAGCCTGGTCCGGCTACGACGTAACGGCCGGTACCCGGGCGATCATGGAGTTCGCCGACAACGATCTTTCGAATTGGTATGTCAGGGTGAACCGAGCCCGCTTCTGGGCTCCGGACAGCGTCGCCGACGCCGCGGCCGTGGCCACTCTGTTCGAAGCGCTAGTGACGCTGTGCCGCCTGATGGCCCCGGCAGCTCCCTTTACGGCCGACGCGATCCACCGGCGCCTGGTGGGAGAGTCGGTTCACCTGGCCCGCTTCCCGGAGGACCAGGGACGCTGGGATCCCGAGCTTGACTCGGCCATGGAGGCGGTGAGAACGCTGGCCTCTCTGGCTCGCGCGGCCAGGGAGAGGAAGGGCCTGCGTGTGCGGCAGCCCCTGGGATGCATGCGGATTGCCGTACCGGGGAACGTCGGGAGGGCCCTGCTGAACGATCTGCTGCCGGTTTTGGCGCAGGAAGTAAACGTTAAGACCATTGAGCTGATCGGATCGGAAGACGAGTTGGTAAGGCTCAAGGGGCGGCCGAATTTCGCCTCCCTGGGGAAGGTTTACGGGAAGCGGACGCCAGTGGTGGCGAGTGCGGTGAGCCGGTTGAGTCGGGAGCAGCTGCTGTCTCTGGAGCAAGGGGCGTCGGTGACGCTGCGCACCGACGGGGGCGAGGAATTCACCTACCGTCCGGAGGACGTCCGGGTGGAACGGGAGGTGGTCTCCGATTGGCTGGTAGAGCGGCAGAACGGCCATGTGGTCGCCCTCGATCCGAGGCTTGACGAAGAGCTGCGGCTGGAGGGCATCGCTCGGGAGCTGGTACACCGGATCCAGCGGCTACGCAAAGAGGCAGGATACGATTATACTACTCGGATTGAGCTCGGGCTTGCGGGATCGCAGGAGATCCTAAAAGCAGTCAGAGCGCACGGGAGTTTCATCGCCCGGGAGACGCTGGCGCGCGGGATCCGGGTCGGGGAGGTGCTGAACCAGGCGGATCTGGTGCAGGAGGTGGATGTGGACGGACTGGAGGCCCTGATTTCGCTCAAGCGCCACGGCGCTTCCCAAAAATGACGGCAGTCACGAACGAGGTGGCTATATGAACAAGAAGCAACTGGCTCACCTGGAAAAGCGCTTGCTCGAGGAGCGCGCGCGCGTACTGAAGGAGTTGGGTTACTACGGAGAGTCGTTCAGTTCCACTCTGCAGAACGCCGACGGAGATCTTTCCTCGTATTCGTTCCACATGGCGGATCAGGGTACCGACGCCATGGAACGCGAGAAGCAATTCTTGTTCGCGTCTCAAGAAGGGCGTTACCTGTGGCATGTCAACGAGGCATTGAGGCGGTTGTACTTGACGCCTGAGAAGTTCGGCAAGTGCCAAGAGTGCGGCGAGGAAATAAGCTTCGAGCGCCTGGACGCTCTGCCTCACGCTCGCTTGTGCATCAACTGCAAAGCGAAGGAGGAAGATGGCAAACGGCGCTAGGAGCCGGCTCTTTTGGGGTGTGGCCGCGAGCGTGGTGGTCATCGATTTCATCACCAAGCTCATAGCCGTCAGGACTTTGTCCCACCGATCGGTACCCCTGGTCGGCGATTGGCTCAGTTTTCATTTGGTCTATAACCGGGGGGCGGCGTTCGGGATACACGTGGGGGAACATTCCCGCTGGGTGTTCATGGCTCTGGCTTTACTGGCTTTGGTAATCCTCGGTTCCATGGTGAGGCAGACCGCGCCTTCCCAGCGGGTTCGCTTGATCTCGCTGGCTCTGATCTGCGGGGGTGCGGTTGGGAACCTGATCGATAGGATCCGCAGCCCGCGCGGCGTGGTGGACTTTATAGACGTGTGGATCGGCCCCTTCCACTGGCCCACCTTCAACGTGGCCGACATGGCGGTATCCTGCGGAGCGGTCCTGCTGGCTCTGATACTCTGGCAGGAGGGGCGGCGTGAGGCGCAGGCTGCCGCCGGGCGCGTGAAAGCTGCGGAATATTCCTGACTCGGGAGAGGAAGCGGAGATAGAAATATCTCAGCAGCGCATCGAGTTCCATGTCGCGGTACCCGTTACCGAGCGCTTGGACCGCTTTTTGGCAGACCAGTTGTCTTTATCTCGCACTCAAGCCGCCCGATTGATCGCACAAGGCCGGGTTCAGGTAAACTCCCGGAAGGCTAGAGCTTCACAGACCTTAAGCCGCGGTGACCTCGTCACCGTAGATCTTGCCTTCGAGGAGCGGCCCAGGGAGCTCAAGCCCCACTTCCTGGAGCTCGCCGTCTGCTACCAAGACGAATTCATGATGGTTATCGACAAGCCCGCGGGTTTAGTAGTGCACCCCGCACCGGGGCACTGGTCCGACACCCTGGTCAACGCTCTGGCCGCTAGAGGGACGCGACTTTCCACGGGAGCGCCCGGCCGGCCGGGGATCGTTCATCGCCTCGACAAGGAGACGTCCGGGCTGCTGATCGTCGCCAAGACCGACGAGGCGCATCAGGCGTTGTCGCGCGCTCTGGCGGCGCGCCGGATACACCGGATCTATGCCGCCGTCGTCTGGGGACACATACCCCAGCCTCTGGAAATCGACGCACCCATCGCGCGACACAAAGTGGATCGCAAGCGCATGGCCGTTTTGGCGGAGGGAAAGCCGGCCAAAAGCTTGGTGGAACCAGTGGCCAGGTTCGACGTATGCGATCTGGTGCGAGTCAGATTGGAAACGGGGCGGACCCATCAGGTCAGAGTACATCTGGCGCACGTCGGACATCCCGTAGTGGCCGATCCGGTGTACGGCGGAGGGGGAGCGCGGCGGGTGTCGGGTAGGCAGAGGACCAGGGCCCAGAAGGTCGAGGAGCGGTTCCCGCGGCTGGCACTGCATGCTGCGATCCTGAGATTCCGCCATCCGATAAGCGGCGAGGAGTGCGAGTTGAAGTCGGAGTGGCCGGCGGACCTCAGGGCCGGGCTTGCGGAAGCGGCAGGAGATCTAGATTTGGTTGATAGGCCTGACCCACTGGCGTATCTTGGTTTTTTTGCGTAGCCGGCGCGCGAGCGAGCAACCTGCTCGTCCTGCCCGCAGAGATTCGCAGGATCTCAAGCCTCAGCCCGGAGGATGAGGTGAGTCACACTGTCTTGGTGTGCGACGACGCCATGTTTATGCGCAGGATGCTGCGCGACATCCTCACGCAGGCCGGCTTCGAGGTTGTCGGCGAGGCCGCTACCGGCACCGAGGCCGTCGAGCGTTACAAGCAGCTCCGTCCCGACCTCGTGACCATGGACATCGTCATGCCCGATCTCGATGGCATCGAAGCGGTACGGCGCATCGTCGATTTCGATCCCTCCGCCAGGATCCTGATGTGCAGCGCGCTCGGCCAGCAGGCCCTTGTGATCGAGGCGATTCGAGCCGGGGCTAAAGACTTCGTCGTCAAACCGTTCCAACCGTCCCGCGTCTTGGAAGCCGTGCACCGGGTGCTCGGCTGAGAGCGATGAAGCCGCCACGGCAGACGGAGCTGTTTTTCGCTGAAAGCGCCGAGTATCTGGCCGTCGTCGAACGGTCGCTGGAGCAGTGGCAGCGCGATCCGTCAGCCGCCCGGTTGAGCCACGAACTACTGCGGGCGCTGCACAACCTGAAGGCCCTGGCATCCGCTATGGGCTACGAGCAAGCCGCCGCCTTGGTCCACGCGCTAGAGGATCTGCTGGAGAGGGTGGAGGAACGCGGAAAGATGCTGGACCAGGACACGATTCAACTGCTGAGCCGCGCGTTTGATGCGGTGCGTACCGCGCTAACCGCCCCACCAGGGGACTCGCCCCACGCGCGGGTGACCGATACCGTGGAAGCGGTGAAACATGCCGCTCGAACCAGCGCCTCGAACACCAGCCAGGTCCGCAGTGATAGATGGAGGGTGAGGGTTCGCTTGAGCCCGGGCGCTCCAATGCCCGGGGCCCGGGCATTGGTCGTCTTGAGGCGGGCAGCAGAGCTAGGCAGGGTCGTCTGGACCGATCCCCCTGCCTCTCGTTTCTCGGGCGACGATTTCGACGGTGAATTTTCCTTCGGTTTGATCTCTGGGGCCGGTGCCGCTGCAATCGAAGCCGCTGTGAGGAAGGCGGGAGACGTGGAAGCTATAGAGGTGGATGTTGCAACTGCCCCGCCCGAACCGCGGCAGCTGCGCGCAACCCGCCAGGTGAGAGTGGAAGCCGAGCGCATAGAGAATCTGGCCCGGCTGGCGGCGGAGTTGCGCGGCCGATTGACGGAGATAGCCGCCATGAAGGGTGAGGGTGTCAGTTCCGAACTGTTGGAGCGGGTGGGGAGCATTTCCGGCGTACTGGAACGCCTGGAGGACGAGGTAAGGGCGTTGAGGGTAACGGCGGTTTGGAGGTTGTTCGACCGATTCCCGCGCATGGTACGCCATCTTGCGCGAAGCCTCGGCAAGCAGGTGGAGTTTGTGGTGAAGGGGAGGGAACTGGAAGTGGACCGTGGGCTGCTGGAGCAGCTTGCAGATCCGATTCTCCACCTTATTAGAAACGCCGTGGACCACGGAATAGAGCCGCCGGAGGAGAGGTTGAAGATCGGTAAGCCAGCCGCCGGCAGGGTGGTTTTGGAAGCCCAGCGTTCCGGGTCGCGGTTGCTTATACGGGTCAGCGACGACGGGCGGGGTATCGACCGGGACAATGTGCTGGCGAAGGGGCGGACCATGGGGCTGGTAGACCCCGCGCTGCGAGAGCTAACTGACGCTGAGCTGCTTCGACTGCTCGCCCGCCCAGGCTTCAGTACCGCCGCAACGCCCACTTACGTATCCGGTAGAGGGATCGGCGTAGACGTGGTGACTAGCCGGATTGGAGATTTGGGGGGAGAGGTTCGGCTCCGGAGCGAACCGGGTCGCGGTACAGTCTTCGAACTCGATCTTCCCGGAGCGTTTCATGACTGACTTGCGGTCGCTGGGAGAGGCGGAACTCGACGCTTTGCGAGAAGTGGCCAACATAGGGGGCGGCCACGCAGCCACCGCCCTTTCCGAGCTTACCGGGCAGCGGATCATGGTAACCGTGCCTCGCATTTTCGTGGCCTCGGAAGAAGCGGTGCGGGTGGCTTCGCGAGGCACTATGCGCGGTGTGGTTGCCGTGCAGTTTTCGGTGGCCGGGGATCTGTCGTTGGGGGCGTGGCTGGTGGTCGATGAGGGTGATGCCCGCCGGTTTTGCGATGCCCTTTTGGGGCGATCGCCCGGCAGCACCACGACGCTGGGCCATATGGAGCGCTCCAGCTTGGAAGAGGCCGCGAACATATTGGTTGGGGCCTACTTGAACGCTCTTTCGGAATTGATGGGAACGGTCCTGATGCCGTCGGTACCCGCTTTTAGGAGTGCGATGCTGGCTGCGGTGCTTGAAGAGATCTTCAGAAGCGATGCCGGAACGCTGCCTGCGGGCGTAGGGCCGGGACTCGGAATAGAAACGCGGTTTCACATGGGACGGGCCGGCGATCCAGTCCTGCCCGCATTGCTCCTACTGCTCCCCGATCGGGTTTCGGTGGGTGTCATACTGAGAGCGCTTCGCGTGATTTGAGCTTATGGCCGCTGCCGTGCTTTCGGAACGCGACCGAGCTATCCTCCGATCCTTTGCGAGCCGCATCGACCCTTCGGATCCCGGGGCGCATAACAATCTTGGGGTACTGTATTACCGCAAGGGACTCATCGATGAGGCGATCGCCGAGTTTCTTCGGGCGCTGGAGCTCGATCCTAAGATGACGGTGGCCCGAGAGAACTTGGAGGTTGCTTACCGGCGCAGCGGGTACTATGACCGGCGAGTGGCCCAGCTTAGAGAGCAGCTTCGCCTCAACCCCGGCGACCGCGAGGCGCGGTGGAACCTGGCCCAAACCTATGCTGCGCTGGGTCAATATCGGGAAGCGATCGAGGAATTCGAGGCGCTGATCGGCGAGGATCCGGGCGATGTCGCCGCATTGATCCAGCTGGGGTTGACCGAGAAGCGCAGAGGCGCTCTGGAGGAAGCGGCGGAATGGCTGCTCAGGGCCCGGGAGCTCGATCCCGAGAGCAGCGTGGTGCACTTCTACTTGGCCGAGGTTTACTTCAACCAGGGCAGAAATCGGGATGCCTTGCAATTACTCGAGCGGGCGGTGGAACTCAACCCTGACAACGCGGATGCACACTATCTCATGGCGTTCGTGCTCGGGGAGCTGGGGAGGCACGAAGAGGCGGCTAGGGAGGCGAAGCTGGCGATCAAGTTGAACCCTGCTTTGGCCCGCGCCCAAAGTAATCTCACCCTGGAGCGGGACGTGGCGGCGGGAGCCACAGAAGCTGTGCAGTTCAGCGACGTTGCCGGACCGTCCCAGGGAAACGGACTTGCCCACTACACCCTGGGCCTGGCCTTCCGCCAGAGGGGCTACTACGACGAAGCGATGCGCGAATACCGGCTCGCTTTGGACGCGGGAGAGGATAGGCGTATCGTGCTTCAGGGGATGGCGGAGATCCATCTTCTGAAGCGGGAATACACTCGAGCGCTGGAGATCTATGAACGGCTTCTGGAAGAAGACTCCTCGTCTCCCAAGCTGTGGAATGAAAAAGGGGTTGTGTTACACCAGATGGGGCGATTGGACGAGGCCAGAGAGTGCTATCGCAAAGCTCTAGATCGGGACCCTTCCTACAGGCTGGCGGCCAACAACTTGGGAGTAGCGTTGGCCGTGGGAGGGAACTACGAAGAAGCTGTGGAGCTGCTGCGCCAAGCCTTCGGCCGGGATTCGAGCCTCGAGGTAGCCGGGTTGAATCTGGGATTGCTGTTGGCGCGGTCAGGGAAGCCGCAACTGGCCCTGCAGGTTTACAGCAAGATCTTGGAATCGGACGAGCGATCCGCCGGCGCGTGGAACGGGATCGGCGTGGTGCTCAACGAGCTGGGGAGAGTTGAGGAGGCTAAGAACGCTTTTGCTAGGGCGGTAGAAGCCGATCCCGATTCGGCCGAGGCGCATTACAACTTGAGCTTCGCTCTTTCCGCTTTGGGCGATTATGACTCAGCGCTGCGGGAAGTGACCCGGGCTCAGGAGTTGGAGCCGTACTATGTTGCTCGGGGTTTCCGCTTGGCAATCGACCTGCAATACGAATCCGGAGCGACCTGGGTGGCTCCGGAGATATCGGGGGACCTTAGAACCGAAGGCTCGCCGCTGGCGGCTAAGATCGACCAGAGTCTAATAGACCGACTGTTCCGCGAACTGGAGGTATCGCCCCGGAAGCGCACCGCCGCGCCGCGGGGAGATGTATTGGCGCTGGCTCGGGACTATCTGAGCAAAGGGCTGCTGGAACTTGCGGCGGCCGAGGTTACCCGGTCTTTGGCTCGGGGTGCCGATCCGGTGGAAGGCAATCTCTTGGCAGGGGAGGTGTTTCTGCGCCGCGGTCTTCACGGCGAGGCGCTGGAGCGATATCGGGCCGCCAAGAATATGGAACCTGACCGCCTGGAGGCCCGCCTGGGAGAGTTACGGGCGTTGCTGGCGATGGGCCGCGGGGCGGATGGCCTGCCAGAAGCGGAGGCCCTGGCGCGCTCTTTACCGAGCGACGTCGAGGTGTTAGTGGCTTTAGCCCGATGCCGGCTGGCGGCGGGCGATCCCGCAGGTGCGCTGGAGGCGCTCCGAGGCGCGCGCGAGCGGGCACCTCAGCGGCCGGAGCTGGTTAAACTTGAAGGCGACATCCTGCAGGGCCTGGGCGATGTCGGTGCGGCGGCAGCGGCCTATCAGAGGGCACTGGAACTGGATTCCAGGTATGTCGAAGCGTACATGGCTCTGGGCCGACTCTACGAACGAAAAGAAGACTGGGAGCGAGCCGAACGATGTTACCGGTCCGCCCTCGAGGTGTTGCCGGTATATGCCGACGGTGTGGTTGCCCTGGCTGACCTATACCTGCGGAGAGGGGCGGCCCGCCAGGCGGTGAATCTGCTGGTGGACCTGCTTCTGGTGAACCGCACCCATATACCTGCGCTGGTATCCCTGGCGCGTGCTCTTTTGGAAGAGGGCAGGTTGGAAGATGCTCTGGCGGCGCTGCGCCGGGTTTTGGCATACGAGTCGGACCACGTAGGAGCGCACTTCTTCATGGGAGTGGTGCTGGCGCGACTCAAAAGATACCGGGAGGCTGTGGCTACCTGGCACAAGGTGATCAGCCTGGATCCCGACGGGCCCTTTGCCCAGCAGGCCCGCAAGCATGCCCGCACCGCCTTGGACCTGCAGCGTATTTTCCGGGTGGAGGCTGCCTAGGTGGCGATCGAGGGACCGCTCAAAGAACTGGGTATTCACGACGTCTTTCAGCTGCTCGACCTCAGTCGGAAGAGCGGGGTGTTGAGGATCACCTCCAAGCTGCGCAGGAATCGAGGTACCGTCTATTTCGACAGCGGCCAGGTGATCTACGCGGAGATTGAGAACAACCCTCACCCGCTGGGCGAATTGCTGGTGCGCGCGGGAAAGATCAGCGAGGCCGAGCTGCACCAAGCCCGGGAACTTCAGCAGCGTGGGGACGGGAGGCGGCTGGGAGAGATATTAGTGGCGATGGGCGCCATCGGTGCCCGCGATCTGGAACAGCAACTTCGCCGGCAGGTTGAAGAGGTGGTTTTCGAGCTCATGAGCTGGCAAGAAGGCTACTTTTCGTTCAGCGAGGGAGCGGTGGAGGAGCTTCCGGCCGAGGGAATCACCAGGATTCCCACCGAGGCGCTGCTGATGGAGGGGGCTCGGAGAATCGACGAGTGGTCGCGCATCGAGTCCAGAATCCCGCACCTAGGTGTGGTCCCCATGCTGCTTCCCTTGGACAACGGAGAGGGCGGAGTGTTGGATCTCTTGCCCCTAGAATGGGAGGTTCTGGCGGCCATCGACGGGGAACGCTCGGTGCACGAAATAGCGGCCTTGCTCGGCCAGCCTGAGTTCGACGTAGCCAAGATAGTTTTCGGGTTGGCGACGGCCCGGATCGTAACTGTAGTGGACCGCAGCCGGATCAGCGCTGTGGGATTGGAAGCTGCGGGAGAACTGGAAGAGTTACTGGCCCGGGCGGAGGATCTGTTGGCGAGGGGCGATCTTGATGCGGCGGAACATGCTGCCCGGCAGATCGAAGGCGGCTTCCCTCAAGAAGCTGCCTGCCATCTGGTGCTGGGCAAGGTCGCGGCAGCCCGCGGTAGGGATGTGGAAGCGGAGGAATCGTTGCGCCGGGCCATCCGGCTGGATCCAAGTCTGGCGGACGCCTACCGGTTCTTGGGCGATGTGCTCGCTCGGCAGGGTCGGTTCACGGAAGCGGCGGAATCGTGGCAGCGATGGTTGGATTACGCGCAACAACGTCCGGAACTGGCCGAGCGAGTGGACGAAGTTCAGGAGGCGGTGCAAGCCGCGCAAACTCTGGCGCAACTTTTGGGACGCAACCGTGGGCGATGAAATTGCGGCCTTGAGTGCCGAGGTGGCTCGGGATCCCCAGAGCTTGGCGTTCCTGCGGCTAGGCGAGGTACTGCGGGCTCAAGGGCAGCTGGAAGCGGCGGCCCGGGTGGTGGTAGGAGGGTTGGGTCACCATCCCTACCTGCCGGACGCCCATGATCTGTACGCTCGCATTTTGGTGGACCAAGGAGAGTTCGAGCGGGCGGAGGAAGAATGGGGTATGGTGTTGGCGATCGATCCGCGGCATGCCGGTGCTCACAAGGGTCTAGGTTTCTTGGCCTACAAGAGGGGGGATTTGGACGCTGCCTTGGACCACTTGGAGCTGGCGCTAGCGGCCGACCCGACGGACCAGCGGGTGGTGAACGCGCTGCGCCGGGTTAGGAAGGAGTTCGAAAGATTGCTCCAAGCCCAGGGCTCCGTTGCGGTACCCCCTGCGGCACCTCCTTCGGACCTCTTTGCGGGGCTTGAAGGGGCGGGCAGCGGGATTCTCCTAGCGGACGCTCAGGGCAGGGTGTTGGCGGGGGCGATGCGCAGGGAGGACGGTATCGACGTGGCCGAAGAGGTGGCTGCTCATCTAGCGGGGGTCTCTCAAGAGGCCGCAAGGACGGCGCAGCTTCTGGATTTGGGGCAGTGGCGCTTTTTGCTCGCGGAAGCGGAACACCAGAATCTGTATTTGGGAGAACCGGTCGAGGACACACTGCTTCTTCTGGCTCGGGACCGGAGCGTGCCGGCGGGACGACTGGCCGTGGTGGCCCAGCGTGCTGCGGTAGTGGCGACTCGCTGGCTGGAAGCGCAGCGATAAATGGCTCGCTTGCAGGGCGCTCTGGATCGGATCACCCGGGTGCGTGGTGTGCGCGGGGCGATGCTGGTGGGCGGAGACGACGGTTTGGTGATCGCCGAGTCGTTGATGGCGGGAGTCAGGGGCAACGCCGTGGCTGCGCTTTCGGCTAGTCTGGTCAAGAAGCTGCGGCGGGCGGCGGTGGCCGCCGGGGCCGGCCTGCCCAAGTTCCTGCACCTGCAGGGCGAGCGGGGGACGCTCCTGGCGGTGCCGGCTCCTCACGGTATCGTGGTGGTAGTCATAGCCGATGCCGACGTAAACGTGGGGCTGGCGCGGCTGGAGATGATGAGAGCGGCGGAGAACCTGATATGAGCGAAACTCGAGCCGTAGAGGCGTGGACGCTGGAACCGCTCAGGAGGTTTGTGGCGGAGGCAGGGGCCCGCCTGGCTCTGCTGACGACTCCCTCGGGGCAGGTGATAGCTCAACACGGCTTCACCCGGGCGGTGGATGTGATGGCGGCGGCAGCGCTGGGCTCGGCTATCGCAGCCTCGACGGCGGAGTTGTGCCGGATGCTGAAGGAACCCGAGTTCAGATCGCTCAACCATCAAGGGGTGGAACACGGGGTGTATCTTGCCCGGTGCGATACACCCCGCGGGCCTTTGCTGTTGCTGGCAGTTTACGACTCGGATTCATCGCCGGGATTGGTGCAGCTGTTTTTCGAAGAACTGGCTCGCGCTTTGGCTGCGTCCTGTCCGCCCAAGGCATCCGAGCCCAAGGTGCTGGCGGAAGACTTCGAGCGGGAGCTCACCGCCAGCCTAAACGCGCTTTTTGGACGGTAGCGATGTCGCTGGTCAACTTTACCACGCGCGAGATTACCTGCAAGATCGTCTATTACGGGCCGGGGCGCTCGGGCAAGACCACGAATCTGCAATACATATACGAGCGCGTCCCGGAGGACCGTAAGGGGCGCATGGTCTCTTTGGCGACCCAGACGGACCGGACGCTGTTTTTCGATTTTCTTCCCCTCGAGCTGGGATCGATTTCCGGATTCAAGACCCGGTTTCAGCTGTACACCGTACCCGGGCAGGTCTATTACAACGCGACTCGGAAACTGGTATTGCAGGGTGCGGACGGTGTGGTTTTCGTGGCCGACAGTCAGGCGCGGCAGTTGGACGAGAATATAGAGAGCATGCGGAATTTGCACGCCAATCTCCTAGAACAGGGAGTCGATGTGCGTACTCTGCCGATCGTGTTGCAATACAATAAACAGGATTTGCCGAGGGAATTGATCTTGGCTCCCTCGGAACTGGACGAGGCGCTCAACTTCCGGGAGTGGCCCAGTTTTTCCGCCGAAGCGCTTTCGGGAAAGGGCGTCTTCGAGACTCTCAAGGCGATCTCGGAGCTGGTCCTGAAGAAGTTGAGCGGGGAAGGGTCCAGGTAAGTGGAGCTCAACCGGCAGTTCTCCTTCGATTCCTTTTTGGTGGGCCCCAACAACCGGCTCGCCGTGACAGCGGCGCGCACGGTGGCCGAAGCGCCGGGATCGGCCTACAACCCCCTCTTTATTTACAGCGCGACAGGTCTGGGGAAAACGCATCTCCTGATGGCTGTGGGGTTGCTGGCGAAGGACCTGAATCCCGATTTGAACGTGGAGTATCTGACCCTCGAGGAATTCGTCGAGGCGTTTCACGCCGCGGTCGCGGCAGGACAGAGTGAGGCGTTTCGCAAGCGGTTTTCGGAAGCAGGGTTGCTGCTCATCGACGACGTTCAGTTCCTGACCCATCGGCGGGAGATGCAGTCGGAGCTTTTGCGACTGATCAAGGAATTGCAGGCCTCGAACCGCCAGATAGTTCTCGCCAGCGACCGCCCGCCCGCTGAGATCCAGAATTTGGATGAGCGGTTGATCGCCGGATTTGCCGGGGGCCTGATCGTGGACATCGGCAAGCCGGAGTTCGAGACCCGGTTGGCGATCCTGAGGCGCCGGGCGCAAGAACGGTGCGTGAGTTTCGAGCCCGGTGTTTTGGAGGCGCTCGCCGAGGCCGAGGTCGCTAACGTGAGAGAGTTGATCGGGCTTCTGAACCGGCTGATAGCTCTACAGGCGGTGAGCGACTCGCCGCTCGGCACGGAAGATGTGCGCGAGCTTTTGGGAGACCGGGTGCGCGCGGCGGAGCCCGCCGCCGCGGTGCGGGACGAGTTTTCGCAGTTCGTATCGCACATCAGCGCAGCCGTAAGCCAGACGGTGGAGGCGTGGAGGAAGCGGCTGGGGGAAGCCATTCTCCGGTGGGAGGCGGAGGGGTACAAGACGGCACGGCTGGAGGCGTTGCTTGCCGAAGAGGCTCCTTTGGGAGCGGACCAGGCGATCGAACGGTTCGAACGCGACGTGGCGAGGTTGAAGGAGATCGAGAGCGAGGTAACGGCGCTGGACCGCTTGGCGGCGGGAAACGCGGTGTTCCGCGATCCGGATCGGCTCGAGGAAGCGGAAGAGCTCTTGAAGAAAATCAGGGAGGGGCTGGTTCCTCTCCCTCAGCCGGCTCCTTTGTGGACCTTTGCCGAGTATTTGGCGGGAGAGTGCAACAAGGTGGCTTTAGGGGCGGCGCGGGCAGTTTGCGAAGCTCCGGGCGAGCGTTACAACCCGCTGGTACTCGTGGGACCGGCCGGGGTGGGAAAGACCCACCTAATGCACGCCATCGGTAACGCGCTCCTTACCCTTCCGGGCTGCGAGATCGGTTGTCTGTCTGCTCAGGAGTTCGTCGACGACCTGGTGGAAGCGACGGAGCAGAATCGGGTGGAAGCCTGGCGGATGCGTTTTAGGCGGGTTAGAGCCCTGTTGATGGACGACGTCCACCTGCTGGCGGGCAAGGACCGGTCGCAGGAAGAGCTCTTTCACTTGTTCAACCTCCTGGCCGGTTCTGGGGCTCAGCTGGTGTTCACCATCAACCGCCCGCCAGCGGAAGTTCCCGGTTTAGACGACAGGCTGGTTTCCAGGCTGGAGGGAGGGCTGGTAGCAAGCCTGGGCGCTCCCGATCGAGAACTCAAGGCCGCCTTAGCGCGACGCCACTTGAAGGGGCCGGGCTCCAAGATTGACGATGACTTGGTGGATTACCTGGCCTCCCGGCCGGCGGACTCGGTCAGAGCGGTACTGGGTATGATTCAGCGGGTAAATAGTGCGGCGGAGGCTCGAGGTGTAGAGCCCACCGCAGCGCTGGCTCGGGAGGTGCTGGAGGGTGAGATTGCTAGAATGCGCGCCACGCGGCCGGTGCCCGCCAGCGGCATACTGGCATCTCCCACGAGCGCGGTACGGAGCCGGGAAAAGTTCGTCTGGTACTGGCCCGATGTGGCCGGGCGCGCGATAGAGGAGTCGTTCTGATGGCGATCCGCGGCAGCCTAACGGAAGCCTCGGTCCCGGACGTTCTTCAGCTGCTGGCTCTGGGGCAGAAAACGGGATGCCTGTCCATCATCGACCGGAGCAACATCGCCCACGTTTACTTCGATCGGGGAAATATTTGCTACGCTTCCATCGTCAACCGGCGGGACCGACTGGGAGACATACTGGTCAAGAACGGCAAGATTACCCAGGAGCAGTTAGATCGAGCGATCGAGGCCCAAGCTAAACAGCGCGACAAGCGGTTGGGTGAACTGCTCATCGAACAGGGGGCGATCACTCGAGAGGATCTCGAACACTTCATGCGCATTCAAATCGAGGAAGCGGTTTATTTCCTTTTTACCTGGACTCGAGGGACTTTCAACTTCGAGGCGGATGTGCTTCCGGAACGGCAGGACGTCCTAGTCTCGATCAATCCTCAGTCGCTGTTGCTAGAGGGTGCGCGGAGAGTGGACGAGTGGAGCTTGATCGCGAAGAAGATTCCCAGTCTGAACCTGATTTTTTCCGTAGACCGGGAGCGGCTCAACAGCGCCCTCAGCGAGTTGACCGAAGAGCAGAAGCGGATAGCCCCCCTTTTGGACGGAACGCGGGATGTGTCCCAGGTGATCGAAGATTCCGGGTTGGGCGAGTTCGACGTGGGGAAGGCTTTGTACGGTTTGATAACCGCAGGCCTCGCGCACCGGACCGGTAAGAGCCGAGAGCGGCGGGCGGCCGGGACAGAAGACTCGCGAGTGGACGAGCATCGCAATCTCGGCCTGGCGTTCTACAAAACCGGCATGTTGGAGGAAGCGGCACGCGAGTTCAGGCGGGTAGCCGAGCTCAGGCCCGGCGACGGGGGAGCGTACTTCTACCTCGGTTTGGTAGCTCTGAGAGAGGCGCGCTGGCAGGAGGCGGTGGAGCACTTCAAGGAGGCGCTGTCGCGCGGGGGACCCAATGCTACGGTTCTTTACAACCTGGCGCTGAGCTACGAGCAGGCAGGTCAGTTCGAGGAGGCGGTGCGAGTCTACCGGCGGGCGGTCGAGGCGGCACCGGACGACTCTCGGGTGTTGACCGGCTGGGGAGTGGCAGCCCTGAGGCGCGGGGATTATGCGGAGGCGATCGAGGCGTTAGATCGGGCCCGGGAGGTGTCTGGCGGCGAGAGGATGTCCGCCCTTTGGTACTGGGCAAGGTCTCTAGCGGCGGGCGCTACCGGATCGCTCCAAGAGGCCGAAGCGCTGCTCCGGGAGAGCCTGCAGCACTACCCCGACGATGTGGTGCTGAGGAACAATCTGGGGGCTCTGCTGGAGTTGAGGGACGATACCGAGCAGGCAGCCGAGCTGCTGCAAGCCGCTTTGTCCGACCAGCCGTCACTGCCCCAGTTGTCGAAGAACCTCGGAGACTTGTACTACCGCAGCGGCCGCTACGACGAGGCGTGGGAGGCCTATCAACGCGCCGTCAAACTCGATCCCCATTTGGGGGACGATGTTTACTTCAAGTTGGGCAATATTGCTTACAAGAGATCGGATCGCGAGCTGGCCACCGCCATGTGGAAGAAAGCCTTAGAGCTCAACCCGGGACACGAGATGGCGCGGGCCAATTTGGAGACGATAAGTTCAGCCGGTTGAGTGATGTCGTTTGCCCGCATCGGGTTTGCGAATTAGCTATCTAGGAGGGGGATCCGGAGGGGATCGGCGGAGAGAAACGAGGAGCGGTACGATGGTCGAGTCGGTTGTAGCTGCGCTCCGTGCGACCTACCAAAAGATCGCCGGGGAGATAGAGAGCCCGGACGCGTCCGACAGGCGCGAGGAGATAAAGCGAGAAATCATCGCGCTCTTCAAAGAGGTGGATCAGGCGATCGCAGACCTGTCGGCCCTCAAGCAAGATATTCGCGGTTTGGTGGACCGGTACAAGGAGTTGGTGCGCATGTCGGGCGGGAGCCAGGCACCGGAATTCAGCGGTGCGGCTCCGGTGCACGCGGATCACATCGGTGCTTCCACTTTCATCGAGAAGGGTTGGAGCCTGATCTCGCTGGGGGACTACGCGGGCGCCATCCAGGCGCTGACCAAGGCTTTGGCCCTGTCCCCGGGAGATACTCGGGCCGAGTCGCTGCTGGGTTGGGCCCAGATGTTGAACGAGGAGTATGACGCCGCGCTCGACACTTTTCAAAAGGTATTGACCAAAGAGCCCACCAACTCGCTAGCGAGGATAAACGTCGGCTACGTGTGTCTAAAGAAGAAGATGTTCGGAGAAGCGATCGAGCATCTTTCCAAGGCGATCCGGCTGGACAACGACAAGAAGGCTACCCTGTATGCGCATTACTACTTGGGGTTGGTTTATCTGGAGCGGGAGATGTACGAGGATGCGCAGACCTTCTTCCAGAAGACTATTCAACTGGGACCCAACCTTATCGAGGCGTACTACGAGTTGGGCCGGGCGCAGTGGCTGTCGGGCGATCGCGATGGGGCCGTGGCAACCTGGGAGGCGGGCTACAAGGCCAATCGTTTCAATCCCTGGGGGAAGCGCTGCAAGGAGATGCTGGACCTGGTGGCTAAAGGGGAGGAGCCGCCGCGGCCCTGAAGCTGATGATGCCTTTCGGACTGGCGGTCTGGCTGGCGGCGGGGGTCGCGGTGCTGCAAGGGGTTCCGGGAGTGGTGCAGGTCGGGAGGGTGACGGCAGTGTACTGGCCGGGGGACGAGGGGATCGCTGCAGCGCTGGCCGAGCTGGCGGACCGCCCCTACGAGTGGCCGGGGATTGGAACGTTCGCGCCCGACGAGTTGCGGCTGATCGTAGCGCGGAGGCGCATCTTCGACTCCGTGACGGCCGGACGGGTGCCGGGCTGGGGAGCCGGAGCGGCGTTTCCGGGTAGTAAGACAGTGGTGGTGCGGCTCGGGGGCGACGCGCGGCGCGTATTGAAGCACGAGCTGGCCCATTTGGCCCTGCACAGCGTGGTGCGGCGGCCTCCGCGGTGGTTCGACGAAGGTTACGCTGCCTTTGCAGCGGGAGAGTGGGGCCGGCTGGATGCGCTCAGGGTCAATTTGGAGATCCTGAGGGGTAGAATTCCGGATTTGAGGGAGCTGGACGCGGCCCTGAGAGCGGGTACGGGAGAGGCGGAGGCGGCTTACGCTCTGGCCACCACTGCAGTGCTGTTGTTGAACCGCCTAGGCGGTCCTCGGGGACTGGAGCCGCTGATAAAGGCCCTGAGCTCGGGGGAAGACTTCGACGGGGCGCTCCGGATCACCTACGGGATGACTCTGGGGCAGTTTGAGACGCTGTGGCGTGAAGATCTCAGAGGGCGCTACGGTTGGCTGGTACTGGGTACGTCCTTGGCGGTGCTTTGGGCGGTGGTGCTGGCGGTAGTGGGTACAGTCTGGGGGTTGCGAAGGAGGCGTTACCGGGAGAAGAAGAAGGCGCTGGATGAAGGGTGGGTGGTCGATGCTTGACGCGCTGGTGGAGGACGGTTACCGTAAAGTATTGTGCCTCAAAATCAAGCGCTTTCGGGACGGCTGCGTTTCGGCCGGGCGAATGCGGTCCTGCTGATCGCGGCGGTCCTGTGTTTGGTAGCGGGATACTTTTTATTGGCCCAGGGTTCGACAGGATTGGCCCCGGTGCTTCTGGTCTTGGGGTATTGCGTGCTTTTTCCCCTGGGGCTGGCGTTGTAGGGAGGACTTCCGGGCGAATAGCTCAGTGGTTTAGAGCGCCTGCCTTACACGCAGGAAGTCGGGGGTTCGAATCCCTCTTCGCCCATGAGAGACCGGGTATAAGAGACGGCAGGAGCGGGTATATACGACAAGGAGCGGTTGCAGGTCGGAATCCCGGCCTGTGAGAGGTAGAGCCCAACATGGAGGGACGCTAGAGTGGAGCAGACAGATTCGAGCCGAGGGCGATTAGGTACGTGGGTTGCTGTTGCGGCGTGGTTGCTGGTACCGGTGCTGCCGGCAGATGCCCTAGCCCAGCGACAGGCCGCCCAGACGCCGCGGTTTCTGATCCTTGCCCCCATCCCCGAGGATCCAGGGGATTCGGCGTTTGCGGTGGAGTTGGGCGACGAGCTGCGTTCTCGGGTGGAGGGCAAGACCAGGCGCCGGCTGACGGTTATTTCCAAGGACCGGATTGGCGAGGCGCTGGAGGCTTCCGGGTTCAGCCGGGATGCGATCCTGGACCGGTCGGCCTCCGAGCAGCTGGCGCGATTTCTGCAGGCCGACGCGTACACCGTGGCAACCCTGGTGCGGAACCCGGCGCCGCGGGTGTCGCTCCGGTTGATCGACCTGCGCCGCTCCGGACTTTCGGGATGGATCCATTACGAGGGACAGGCTGGGACCACGGCCCGCCAGGTGGCGGAGGCGATAGCCGACGAGATGGAGCGCCACGTGCGGGCGGCGGAGCGAACTCAGGAGTGCTACGAGCGGCGGGACCGGCAGGATTTCCGAGGCGCCAAGGACCGCGCGAGACGTGCGTTCGAGGAGGTACCCAACTATCCTGCGGCAGCGTTGTGCATCGCGGTAGTTTACGAAGTGGAACGGGCTCCCCCCGACAGTCAGATTGCGGTTCTGGAAATGGCGGTCAGAGGGGACTCGCTCAACGCGCGGGCGTGGGATATGTTGGGCCGGGCGTACCAACAGCTCGCTTCCTCGCGCACCGATCCGGGGCAAGCGCATGAGGACAGCCTGCGAGCGGCTGAGGCCTTCGCCAAGCAACTGCTGTCCGATCCCAACGACACCCGGCTCAGGACCGGTATTGCGGCTCTGTTTATAACGCTGAGGCAGTACGAGCGAGCCCGCCAGCTGCTCGACGAGGGCTTGGAGCGGAGTCCGGAGGATCTGACCATGCTCCAGCTCAAGGCGCGGGCCTGCGAGGAGGGTGAACTTTGGTCCTGCTTGGTAGAGGCCTTGGCGGCGCAGTACGAGATCGACACTTCCCTGGTGGGGAATGTCGAGTTCTACGCCAAGATCTTCGGAGCCGCCCAGTCGGCCAATGACACGAGCGCGATGCTCAGGTGGTCCGAAGAGGCGGTGAGGAGGGCCCCGCAGTCCGTGGCTCTGTGGCGGGCGAGGTCCTCGGCGCTCAACGCCGCAGGGATGACCGATTCGGCTTTCGTGGCTTACCAGAAGATCGCCGAGTTGGACCCATCTGACATCAGACCGCTGTTGGGTATGGCCCAGATCTTGACCGAACGGGTGAAGATCGATAGCACCGTGGCGTTGGACACCGTGACGCTGGGCCAGGTCGATTCTCTCCTCCAGCGCGTCGTAGCCATGACCAGCAACGGCAGCCAGCCCACGGATACCACGGTCTGGATGAACGTGGCGGTGATGTATTTCCGCCCCGCCACCCAAATGATCCAGGCCAGAGTGCGGCCCGACTTTGCGATCCGGTGGCTGGAGAAGGCCAAGACCTACGATCTACGCAAGCAGCTGACGACCCAGGCGGACTTCTTCCTGGGGCTGGGTTACATGTTCAATCTTTCTTCGGCCTTCGACTTCAACCGGCTTTCGGAGTCGCGCAGCTGCCAGAGGCTCCGGGAGTTGGACGATTACTTGAGAAGACTCCGATCCGCGATGACGGCCGGAGCCAGCGTACAACCCAGCACCGCCCAACAGGTGCTGAGCAATATCGAGGGCATCGAGAAATTCGTGGTGGAAGCCGGGAGGGCATGGAACTGTTCCTAGGAGCTTGAACCGCTGAGGCGGCTCGTCTAGAATTCAAGGGTTCCGAGCTTGAGGGGCTGTAGCTCAGCTGGTTAGAGTGCCGGTCTGTCACACCGGAGGTCGCGGGTTCAAGTCCCGTCAGCCCCGCTGGAACCTCATGAGGATGTGCTATTGGCGGTCCCGCATAGGTGTTCGCGGGGCCGCCGTTTATTTTCCACCCATGAGTGGCGGACCATGAGTGGCGGAAGCACCGGGGTCTACCATACGCCGGTCTTGGCCGGTGTCGTAGCCAGATTGGCACAGGGTGCTCGCCGGGCCGTGGACTGCACCGTCGGCGGCGGAGGGCACTCGGCGCTGATTCTGGCGGGTGGCGCCGAGCTTCTGGCGATCGATCGCGATCCGGAAGCCATAGCGCATGCCAGGGAGTTGCTTTCGGGAGAACGAGCGCGGTTGCTGACCGGAAGGTTTGCCTCCCCCGAGGTGATGAGCGTCATCCGGGCATTCCATCCCGACTTCGTCCTTCTGGACCTGGGTGTCTCCGCTCGCCAGTTGGAAGAGGATCGGCGGGGCTTCTCTTTCCGCCCGGGGGTGCCGCTGGATATGCGCATGAACCCCTTTGAACACTCTACCCCTACCGGAGCCGATCTGCTGAACAGCTGGAGCGAGGATGACCTTGCGCGGCTGTTTCGGGAAAACGCCGACGAGCGCCGGGCCCGGCGGCTGGCCAGGGCTATCGTAAAGCGCAGGAAGCGGCGCCCGTTTGCGCTAAGCGACGATTTGGTTGGGGCGATACGAGAGGCGTTGGGCCCCGGGACCGGACCGAGGGACTTCGCCCGAATCTTCCAAGCCTTGCGGATGGCGGTAAACCGGGAGCGGGAGGAGCTCGAGGGTGCCCTGCCGCAACTGTTGGAGGCTATGGCGCCGGGCGGTATGATGGTGGCGATCAGTTACCATTCCGGGGAAGACCGGATAGTTAAACGATATTTCAATGAGTGGTCGCGGAGCTGTATCTGCCCTCCGGGCCAGCCGGTGTGCCGCTGTACGGGGATAGCCCGTGGTGTTCTGCTGACCCGCCGGCCCATCCGACCTGACCCTGAGGAGGTGGCTGCCAATCCCAGGGCCCGCAGCGCGAAGTTGCGGGCCTTCCGCAAGTCCGATGCGCGCTAGGGGACGTTACTGGGTCGCCGGGTGGTTGATCTTTTTTCTCGCCATCCTCGCTTGGGTAGCCGGCCGCCAGACTGCGGGCGTCGTGGCCGCCTCGGAGCTGGAGCAGCTCCGACAACAGCGGGCCACGCTGGAGGCTAGGCAGGGCGAACTCCTTGCCCGGATTCGGGAGTCGCGGAGTAGAGAGGTTCTCATCCCCCGCGCCCAAGCTATGGGCCTGCGCCTGCCGGCGGATAGCGAAATAGTAATCCTGCAAGTGCCTCGACTTGACTCGCGATGAGAGGCGCTGATGCTGTCGGCCGGATTCGGCTTATTCAGTGGGCCCTGGGCGCCGGACTTTGCGCTGTTGTGCTGCGCGCCGCCCACGTCCAGTTAGTTCGCGGAGAGCATTACCGCAGAGAAGCGCAAGCTCAGCGGACCGAGAGAGTGGTGCTGCCAGCCCCGCGGGGAACGATCTACGACCGCAACGGCACTCCTTTGGCTTTAAGCCGCGAGGCCTATCACGTCGGGATAGCTCCCAGGGAGCTGGCGGCTAGCGAACGGCAGTTGCGGGTCATGGCCCGTCATCTGGGGGTATCCGACGCCGCATTGGCTCGCGAGCTTAGGAAGAATTACGCGTATTTCCACGGTCCCTACAGCGCTGCCGCGGTCAGGCCTTTGCGGGGAATGCGGGGCGTCCACCTGAGCGCCGAGATGGAACGCTTCTATCCGCGGCCGGAGTTCGCCCGTCCCCTGCTGGGTTATCCCGGATTCGAAGGCCGCCCCGCAGGAGGGATCGAGCGGTCCATGGACTCGCTGCTATCGGGAATAGATGGGAGCGCCGTGGTCCTGCGGGATTCCCGGGGTCGCCGCTACCAGTCGCCTTCCCGCTTGGACGCTTTCCCGGTTCCAGGTCATGACGTGTACTTAACCATCGACGCCGAGCTTCAAGACATTGTGGAAGCGGCACTGGCGGAAGCGATTGAGACTTACGATGCCTCGGGTGGCGACGTGGTCGTGTTGAGACCGCAGACCGGCGAGGTTTTGGCTGTGGCGTCCCGCAGAGCGGACGGGAGTTTACCGCCGAGTGCATTCACCACGGTGTTCGAGCCGGGTTCGACGGCCAAGATCTTCGTGGCGGCGGCCCTGCTGGAGTACGGCGTGGCGGGACCTTACGACTCCGTGTTCGGCGAGCGGGGCCGGTACGTTCAGGGCAGCCGGGTGATAGTGGACGACCACCCGGAAGGCTGGATGAGCCTCGCTCGGGTGATAGAGGTATCCAGCAACATCGGGATAGTGAAATTTGCCGGCAGGTTGAGTCCGGAGCAGCAGTACCGGATGCTTCGGGCCTTCGGCTTGGGTACACCGACCGGCGTGGAATTTCCGGCCGAGGCGCGGGGAATGCTTCCTCGGCCGGATCAATGGAGCGGCTTGACTCAGTCTAGTTTGGCGATGGGCTATGAGCTGGCTGTCACACCTCTTCAGCTGGCGGCGGCCTACGGTGCGATCGCTAACGACGGCGTGCTGATGCGTCCGACTTTGATTTCGGAGGTGCGAGCGCCCAACGGAAAGACGGTCTACCGGCAAGTTCCCGAACCGGTGCGCCGGGTGGTACGCCCGGAAGTGGCAGCGGCGTTACGGTCCATGTTGACCGGCGTGGTGTATCACGGCGGGACCGGGAGCACCGCAGCGCTTACCACCTACTCCTTGGCGGGAAAAACCGGCACTGCGCACCGGGCCGGGGGCGGGGGATACCTTAGAGGGGCGTACACTGCTACTTTCGCGTCGCTTTTTCCAGCGGAGCAGCCCCAGCTGGTCATGGTGGTGAAGATAGACGATCCCAAGAGCGTCTACGCCCGCCTGAGCGCGGCACCGGTTACCCGTACAGTGATCGAGCAGATTCTGGCGGCGCGGACTGCGGTCTTGGACCTTGGCGCGCTGGCCACGCGCCCTGCCGCGAGCTCAGACGTGCCGGTTGGGATGGGATCGGTACCTTACGTCGTTGGGTGGCCGCCTCGGGACAGCACGCCCGAACAACCCGATCGGCCGGTTCCGGACGTGCGCGGGATGACTTTGAGACAGGCCGCGCGGGTGCTCCACCAGGCCGGGTTTCGCGTGCGGGTCGCGGGCTTTGGGACGGTTAGCGAGATGAGTCCTGCACCCGGTACCATCCGGAGTATGGGCAGCACGGTCACACTGACGGCCAGGAGATTCAACTAGCACGATGAGGACTCTGCGGGAACTCGCCGACGCTCTCAGACAGCACGGATTGCTGATCCAGGAACCTTCCTCTTGGCCCGAGGTAACGGGAGTGGCGGACGATTCGAGGGCGGTGCGTCCCGGCAATCTTTTCTGTGCGGTGAAGGGTACGCAGAGGGACGGGCACGACTTCCTGGAAGAGGCGGTGGAGCGGGGAGCGGCTGCGGCGGTAGTTAGCCGTCCTTGCGCCGCGCGGATTCCCCTGTTGGTGGTCTCCGATGACCGGGCAGCGGTGGCGGCGGTGGCTTCGGCATGGTACGGAGATCCCGCCAGAAGCATGCGACTGATAGGGGTGACCGGGACGAACGGAAAATCGACCACGGTGTCTCTGATCCGGCATCTGCTGAACGGGAGAGGCGACGTCGGATCGGTAGGCACGGTCGGACTGATGGACGGGATGGGTGCGGTAGGGGAGTCCGACCTCACCACTCCGGGGCCGCTAGCTCTGCATCGAGCCCTTGCCACGCTGAAAGCGCGGGGAGTTCGAACGGTCGTTATGGAGGCGTCTTCCCACGCGCTGGACCAGAAGAGGCTGGAGGGGCTCCACTACAGTGTGGCGGTGTTCACCAACCTCAGTCACGATCATCTGGACTATCACGGAGATCTGGCTGCGTATCGGGAGGCCAAATTGAAGCTCGCCTCCCTTTTGGCTGAGGATGGGAGGATAGTAGCCAACGCGGACGATCCAGCTTGGAAATCGTTGCGGGACACCCAGGGAAACAGAGTGGTATGGTTCGGCAGGAGTAGCGGTGCTTCGGTCAGGGCTGAGGCAGTCCAGTGTGACGATCGGGGAAGCAGCTTCGCTTTGATTCTGGGGAGCGAGCGGGTGATGGTGAGGCTTCCGCTTCTCGGCGACTTCAACGTGGACAACGCCGTGGCCGCATCGGCGGCGGCCTGGGTTAGCGGTATTTCGGCGGGGGAGATCGCTAGCCGCTTGGCGCAGGCGCCGCAGGTCCCGGGACGCATGGAGAAGCTGGCTTCCGGGAACTTCTCGATATTGAGGGATTACGCTCACACGCCGGACGCTCTGGAGCGGGCGCTGAAAGCTCTTCGCCCGATTACTCGAGGCCGGCTGATTGTTCTGTTCGGCTGCGGCGGGGATCGCGACCGGCGCAAGCGGCCGGTTATGGGGCGAATTGCGGCCCGGCTGGCGGATTTGGCGATTGTGACGTCGGACAACCCTCGCACCGAGGATCCCGATCGAATAATCGACGAAATCGAGTCCGGCATGGAAGGGGCGGCCCATCTTCGCATTACGGACCGCCGCGAGGCGATCGCCCGAGCGGTCGCCCTGCTGGAGTCGGGCGACTGCTTGCTGCTGGCGGGGAAGGGGCATGAAACCTACCAGGTTGTCGGTACGGAGCGACTCCCTATGGACGAAGCTGAGATAGTGCGGGCGGCGCTGGAGGCACGATCGGCTGCATGATTTGGACCGCCGAGCGGGTGGCCCGTGCGCTGGGCATTGAAGTTTCCGGAAATGCGGAGTTCAGCGCGATAGGTACGGACACCAGGACGCTGGTTCCGGGATCGCTCTTCGTGGCGCTGAGAGGGCCCCGCTTTGACGGGCACGATTTTCTCGAGGAGGCTCGGCGGGCGGGTGCTGCTGGAGTGGTGGTGCGGCGCGGGACGCCCGTTCCGGCCGGTCTTGCGGTCTTCGAGGTGGAAGACACCTTGGACGCGCTGGGACGGCTGGCGGCGGCAAGAAGGGCTTTGGTCAAGGGGCCGGTGGTGGCGATTACGGGGAGCAACGGCAAGACTGCCACCAGGACTTTGATGGAGGCTGCACTGAGCGCGGGGTGGAGGGTGCATGCTACTCGGGATAATCAGAACAATCTGGTAGGAGTGCCGCTGACGATTCTGGCTATGCCCGAGGAGGCGGAAGCTTTGGTCGTGGAGTGCGGAGCGTCGCTGGTTGGAGAGATAGCCCGCATGCGGGATATCGTCCGCCCGGATATCGCGGTTGTGACCAACGTCGGGGCAGCGCATTTGGAAGGGTTCGGCGATCTTGCCGGCGTGTTGCGCGAGAAGGTGTCTTTACTGGAGGGAGTGGACTTTGGGGTGGTGGGGACGCGGCCTCCCGAGTTGGTGGAGGAAGCCCGGCGGCGGGCATCGAGGGTGGTGACCGCAGGCTTGGAAGGGCCGGCCGAGATCCGGCCGGAATCGTGGCGGTTGGGAGAGTCCGGGTGCGTGGAACTGGTTTTCCGGGGTCAGCTATTTCGGCTGCCGCTCGTCGGCCGGCACCAGGGAGACAACGCCATGCTGGTGTTGGCGGTGTGCGCTGAACTGGGGTTGGAGCTAGCCAAGGTTGCCCGAGCGCTAGCGGGAGCGGTGTTGCCCCACGGCCGGTGCGAGGTAATACGCAGAGGTAATCTCCTGGTTCTGCACGACGCATACAATGCCAACCCCGCATCTTTGGAAGCGGCCTTGGAGACGGCCGCGGCTCTGCGAGGCAGCCGGCGCCTCGTGGTTCTGGTGGGAACGATGTTGGAGCTGGGGCAGGAAAGCGACAGGCTGCACCGGGAGATGGCGGCCAGGGTAGTGGCAAGCGGCGCCGATCTTATAGGTGCGGTGGGGGAATTTGCCAACGCTTTGGAGAGCTGGAGAGCACATCTGGGAGACCGGTTGATAACGGCCGCCGGTTCCGAGGAGCTGGGAGCTCTGGTTGCGGATAGGTTGCAGGGGGACGAGCTGGTAGTGCTCAAGGCTTCGCGGGGGGTGGCTTTGGAGCGCGCTCTGCCGGGGATCCTCGCGCGCGGGGAGGGTGGGTGCTCTACCACTGGCTGACGCCGCTGGCCGACGAGTTCATCGTCTTCAATCTGTTCAACTACATAACGTTCCGTGCAGCCGGCGCGACGATCACGGCGGTGCTCCTTTCCTTCCTGATCGGCCCGCGGATCATACGCTTTCTCAAATCCAAAGGAGTGGGACAAGTGGTCCGTGCCGAGGGGCCCGCGTCTCACCAGAGCAAGCGGGGAACGCCTACGATGGGCGGGATCATGATCTTGATTTGCACGCTCCTGCCTACGGTGCTGTGGGCACCGCTGGACAACCGTTACGTTTTGGTGGCCGCGCTGGCCACGTTGTGGATGGGAGCGATAGGGTTCGTGGATGACTATCTGAAGTTCGTTCAGGGAAAATCTCGGGGGTTGGTGGCGCGATACAAGCTCGTCGGGCAGGTGACGTTCGGTGTAGCGCTGGGTGTCTATCTGCTGCTTCAGCCGCTGGCGACCAATCTGCCACCCAACGCCACTACGCTTCCCTTCTTCAAGTATGTGCTGGTGTTGCTACCTCCGGTGGTTTACGTGGCGTTCGTCACGTTTGTCGTTACCGGTGCCAGCAACGCGGTCAACTTGACCGACGGTCTAGACGGCCTTGCCGCCGGTCTTACGGTCATAGCTGCCGGGGCTTTCGCGGTGTTCGCCTATGTCTTTGGCCGGGTGGACATGAGCGAGTACTTGAACGTTTACTATTTGCGGGGTTCGGGAGAACTGACGGTGTTCTGTGCCAGTCTGATGGGCGCCGCCCTGGGCTTTTTGTGGTTCAATGCTCACCCGGCCCAGGTGTTCATGGGAGACACCGGGAGTTTGGCGATAGGGGGCGCTTTCGGCACGGTTTCGATCCTGCTCAAGTCTGAGTTTTTGCTCCTCATGGTGGGCGGGGTCTTCGCCGCCGAGACTGCGGCGGTCATTTTGCAGACGGGAGTGTTCAAGTGGCGGAAGTGGAGGAAGGGGAGGGAGTATGCCGAGCAGCACCGGGTGTTTCGCATGGCTCCTTTGCACCACCATTTCGAGAAGATCGGCTGGCCGGAGTCCAAGGTGGTGATGCGGTTTTATATCATCGGCATCCTCTGCGCGCTCTTTGCGCTTTCCACGCTGAAGATTCGATGATTCCCGAGAGTTGGCGGAAGTCGGAGGTTGCGGTGGTGGGGATGGGGAGGACGGGTGCGGCGGTAGTCAGATGGCTCAAGGAGCAGGGTGCGAGGGTGTATTGTTCCGACATTTCGGATACCGCCGAACTGCGCTCCCTCGCCAGCTCGCTCTCGGGTTCCGGGATAACGGTGGAACTGGGCAGGCACGACTTGCGGCGCATCTGCGAAGCGGCGCTGGTGATCGTATCGCCCGGAATACCGCCATCGATACCTGCGCTCCAGGCCGCCAGAGCGGCGGGAGTGGAGATAATCTCCGAACTGGATCTGGCTGCGAGGGTGCTCCGATCCACCAAGCTCATCGTGGTAACCGGCACGAACGGGAAGTCGACCACTACGGCCCTCATCGGCCATCTCCTGCAAGCGGCGGGGCTCAGCGCTCCGGTCGCCGGCAACATAGGCCGGCCGCTGATCGAGCTGGCATCCTGCTCGCCTCCTCCCGAATGGGTGGCGGTCGAGGCTTCCTCGTTTCAGCTCCACGATTCCCCGAACCTCGCACCCGCCATGGGTGTGCTGACCAATCTGGCGCCCGACCACCTGGACCGGTACGGTTCGGTGGAGGAGTACTATGCCGACAAAAAGCTTCTGTTTCGCAACGCCCGGGAGGATTCGATATGGGTCTTGAACCGGGACAACGAGGACGTCCTCAGCCTAGCTCGGGGCGTGCCGGGCTCTCCGGTCTACTTTAGCCTTGAAGGGCGCGCCGACGCGTGGTACGACCGGGCTGCCCGGACACTCGTGTTGGGATCGGAACCGCTGATGCCCCGCGCCGAATTGCCGCTCATGGGAGACCACAACGTTGCCAACGCCCTGGCCGCAGCGCTCGCAGCCCAGGCCGCCGGGTTAAAGGGGGAAGAGATCGCCGCCGGCCTGGTGTCGTTCAAAGGCCTGCCCCACCGGCTGGAAAAGGTGGGAGAGGTCGATGGAGTGCTCTTCATCAACGACTCCAAAGCCACCAATGTGGGATCCACCGTGGTGGCAGTGCGGGCCATTGACCGGCCCTTTGTCCTGATACTCGGCGGGAGACCGAAGGGGGAGTCGTTCGCCCCTTTGGCCAAAGAACTGGACGAACGCTGCAGAGCGGTGGTCGCCTACGGGGAGGCCGCGCCCAGGATAGCCGCCGAGATCGGCGAGCGGGTCCGGGTCGAGATCACGCACCTTCTGTCGGATGCGGTTGAGCTCGCCCGCAACCTCGCTCTGCCCGGGGATGCAGTCCTGCTCTCGCCAGCTTGCGCCAGCTACGATCAGTTTGCGAACTACGAGGAGCGAGGAACGGCCTTTAGGCGACAGGTGGAGGAAATGTGAGAACATACGGCTCCCCGCAGATCGGCGGATGGGAGTCCCGACTCCTGGCGATCGTCGCGGCAACCCTCGTGGTTTTCGGACTGGCAGCGGTTTATGGGGCTTCCAGCATCGTGGCGGTTCAAAACGGCGACCCAGGCTCTACCTTTGCTCTGCGCCAACTCCAGGGAGCGGTAGCTGGGGCGGTGTTGGCGTTGGTTGCGGCTCGGACCGACTACCGAGTATGGCGCCGGCTCGCCTGGCCTATGATAGCGGTTACAGCCGCCGCCTTGTTGGTGCCCTATCTGCCGGGTCTCAGGGGGTTAGCTCCGGAAATCAACGGCACCCGGAGATGGCTGAGCTTCAACGGGGTCATGGTGCAGCCGTCGGAGTTCGCCAAACTGGCGGTGGTAGTCTGGGCTGCCATGCTGGCAGCCAAGAAGGGAGAGCGCGTCAGGGAGTTTCGCAAAGGGGTGCTCCCGTTCGCGGTGATAGTTGGTCCGATCGCCGCCTTGATTCTTTTCCAACCCCACCTGTCAAACGCCCTCTTGATCGTGCTGCTGGCGGGGATTGTCCTTTTTGCTGCCGGCGCCAAGATCGGACACTTTCTGTTGTTGGGATTCGTGGCGGTCCCGTTGCTCTGGCGTCAGATAGCCGGTGTGCAATACCGACTGGCCCGGGTGCTCACCTTCCTGAGCCCGGGCGAGGATGTGAGCGAGGCGAGCTGGCAGATCCAGCAGTCGCTCACCGGCATGGGGGCGGGGAGGTTCATCGGCGTGGGATTCGGCGAGGGCCAGCAGAAGCTGGGTTATCTGCCCTACGCATATTCGGATTTCATCTTCAGCACGATCGGCGAAGAGTGGGGGTTTCTCGGGGTTGGGTTCATAGTGCTGCTGTTCGCGCTCTTTGTGATGGTTGCGTTCCGTATAGCGCGCGCCACTACGGATCCGTTCGGCAGGCTGCTGGCTGTAGGTTTGGCGTCGATCGTCGCCCTTCCGGCTCTGCTGCACATGGCGGTGAATCTGGCTCTCCTTCCCACGACCGGGGTTCCTCTACCCTTCATCTCCTACGGCAGGTCGCACCTGATCGTAGCACTGCTAGCCACCGGTGTGCTGTGCAGCATCGCTTCGCCCGAGTCTGATGCGGCTCGCCGGGCTCGATAAATGAATGCCCGATGAAAGTGATCCTCGCAGGGGGAGGTACCGGAGGTCACTTGATGCCGGCGCTAGCGATCGCTCAGGCGCTGAGAGACCTCAACCCGGAGGTGATGCCGGTTCTGGTCGGGGCGAAAAGAGGGGTAGAGGCGAGCATATTGCCGGAGCGACCTTTCCCCTATTACCTGCTCCCGGCAGAGCCGCTTTATCGCAAGCAGTGGTGGAAGAACCTCAGGTGGCCGATCCTGGCATTGCGCCTGTGGAAGGAGTGCCGGCAAATATTGGAGCTGGAGAGCCCCAAAGTGGTGGTGGGTACCGGAGGATACGCGTCGGGACCGGTGCTGTTCGTCGCCTCCCGGCGGGGAATCCCGATAGTGCTCCAGGAACAAAACGCTTATCCCGGGCTGACGACGCGGTATTTCGCCGGGCGGGCGGTGCAAATCCATCTGGGCCTCCCGGAAGCGTCCCGATATCTTCCCGCCCGGGTAGGCGATCGCCTCCGGTACTCGGGCAATCCCATCGCGCCTCCTCCGGCGGGGCTAGACAGAACGTCGGCGCGGTCGCGCCTCGGCCTTCCCGATTCGATTCCCGCGATCCTGGTGTTCGGAGGAAGTCAGGGAGCACGGGTGCTGAACCGCACAGTGCGCGAGATGCTGGAGGGTGGAATGCTGGAAAACATCGCCCTGCTGTGGGGTACCGGGAGGCTGGAATGGGAACGGTATCGACATTTTCACGATCCACCCCTGCGTCAAGTACGAGCGTTTTGGGATCCGATTGCCGTGCCGTACCGTGCTGCGGACCTGGCGGTAACCCGAGCCGGAGCGATGACCACTGCCGAGCTTTGCGCTTTTGGACTGCCCTCGATCTTGGTCCCCTTGAAACGGGCCGCCGCTGATCATCAGACCAAAAATGCTCAGGCCCTCGAGGCCTGCGGCGCTGCCTTCCACTTACCCGAGGACCGACTCCGTGCCCGCGAGTTGGTGCGCTTGGTGCAGTCAATCCTAAGGGACGCGGAACTGGCGAACCGGATGAAATCGGCGGCTTTGTCTCGCGCAAAGCCTGACGCTGCTCGGAGCATAGCGAGCGCAATTCTTGACGTACTTAGCTGACAAGTTGGCACTGCCTAATCGCGCGAGGGTTATCTGCCGGATCGGCAGGAACGGATGTTGCCGTAAACGAGGTTGGACTCGACCCGCTCCAATATCTTAAGTCGCATGAGCTAAGTGTCGAGTCTTTCGGAACTTTCGCTTCGCTCTTATATTAGCTGCCCACATGTATCTTTTCGCTCCGGACGATCCCCGACCGCTGCACTTTTTGGGGATAGCCGGCGCGGGGATGAGTGCCCTGGCACTCATAGCCAGGCGCCGGGGGGTGAGGGTAACTGGGTGCGACGCCGACGCCGGGGGAGTTTCGGATCTGGCGGCTATGGGGATCGAGGTATACGGTGGGCATGATCCGGAGCATGTGGCTGGGGCGAGGGCTGTGGTGTATACGGCGGCGGTTAGGGCGGATCACCCCGAGTTGGAGGCTGCGCGCCGGGCGGGGTTGGCGGTGGTTCGGAGGGCTGACGCGCTCGCCCAGGCCGTCAGGGGTGGTAGTCTGGTGGCGGTGGCCGGGACTCACGGAAAGACTACGACTACGGCCATGGTGGCCGAGGTCTTGGCTGCTGCCGGGTACGATCCTACGGCGCTGGTGGGGGGTCGGGTGCCGGGCTGGGGTGGCAATGCGCGGCTAGGCGGGTCCGAGTATTTCGTGGTAGAAGCGGACGAGTACGATCGGGCGTTTTTGTCTCTGGAGCCGGAGCTGGCCCTGATCACCAATGTGGAGGTGGACCACTTGGAGTGTTATGGGACGCTGGCGGCGATCGAAGATGCCTTCGCCGAGTTTGCCGGGCGTGCCCGTCATGTGGTGGTCAGTGCTGAGGATCCGGGTGCAGGCCGAGTGGCGGCGCGCCTGTCGGTTCCGGTGTGGAGGGTGGGGTCCGCCTTGGGAGCCGAGGTGAGGATTGAGCGAGTGGAGTTGGGGGCGACGGGGAGCAGCGCCAGGGTGCGGCTGCCCGGCGGTCGGTTGGTGGACCTTAGGCTTGCTTTGGCGGGACTGCACAACGTCATGAATGGGGCCATGGCTATGGCTGCGGCTGGCGCGCTCGGTGCCGACCTGGAGAAAGCTGTTGCCGCCTTGGCTGGGTTTTCCGGTGTGAGCCGGCGCTTCGAGCTGGTGGGGCGGGCTGGCGGCGTGTGGGTGGTGGATGACTACGCCCATCATCCGACCGAGGTGGCGGCCACTCTTCGAGCCGCCCGGCAGCGGTTCCCCGAGGCCAGATTGGTGGCGGTCTTCCAACCTCACCTGTATTCGCGCACCCAGTTGATGGCGGAAGAACTGGGCGGGGCATTGTCGGCAGCGGATCTGGTGGTGGTGACCGAGGTCTATGCGGCCCGGGAGGATCCGATACCGGGAGTTTCAGGCCGGTTGGTTGCCGAGGCGGCCGAGAAACACGGCGCCGAGGTCGCATGGATCCCCGAGCGGGTGCGCCTCGCGGACCAGCTCTTGGAACTGGTTCGCGAGGGTGACGTGGTTTTGACTCTCGGTGCAGGTGATATCACCCGAGTCGGCCGGGAGTTGCTGGCCAGCTTGACGAGTACCCGGGCGTGAAGGGTTTAGCGATCCGGCTGGTACTGGCATCCGGGGTTTTGGTGGCCCTGTCACTGGGAGGCCGGTGGGCGCTGCGGCAAACGGATTTCTTCCGAGTGCGGCGGGTGGAACTGGAGGGCTTGCGGTATTTGTCTCCGGAGAGGCTGCTTGCCGCCCTCGATCTGGGACCGCGGCCCAACCTTTTCGACCCTCTGGGTGCGCTGGAGCGGCGTCTGGAGAGTCTCCCTGGTGTGGTAACTGTGCGGGTGGAGCGCGTTCTTCCGGGGACGCTGAGGATTGCCGTAGAGGAGCGGCCGGCTATTGCTTTTCTGGCCGGTCGCGAGGGCTTGGTGCCTGTGGATTCCGCGGGCGAGGAGCTTCCTTATGATCCGGTGGCGGCGGGATTGGATCTGCCCGTTGTCGAGAGTTTGGACAAGGGGGTGTTATCGGTTCTGGCGTTGGCGCGTCGGGCAGACTCGGCGTTTTACCACGAGGTTCAGGCGGCGGGACGCGGTCGGGACGGGTCGGTCTGGTTGGAGTTGCCTAGGAAGCGGGTGCTGCTTCCCGGGGCTCCCGCTATCGACGTATTGCGGGCGGTTGCGGTGGTCAACCGCGAGTTGGAGGCGTCGGGGAGACCGCATCGGGAGCTAGACGCGCGCTATGCAGGTTGGGTGATAGCGCGGCGGGATCGGACGTGAAGCGCGGTTTGCTGGTTGCCGGATTGGATTTGGGAAGTACCAAGACCTGTGCGGTGATTGCCGAAGCTACCGGCGACGCGCGGCTGGCGGGTGCGAAGGTGTTGGGGGTGGGGGTGGCGCGATCGGGCGGGGTTCGCAGAGGCGTGGTGAGGGACATCGAGGAGACAACCCGTTCGATCGTTCAGGCAATGAGGGATGCCGAGCGCATGGCTGGGGTGCAGGTCTCTTCGGTGTATTGCGGGATCGCCGGGGAGCATGTGAAGGCCCGGACTTCCACCGGTTTGGCTTCGGTGACGGGGGACGAGATTACCCGGGCGGACGTGGAGCGGGTCGATGCGGTTGCCAAGGCGGTGAGCTTAGGGGGTGACTACGAGCTCCTGCATCATATACCGCAGGAGTACAAGGTTGACGCTCAGGGAGGAATCTTCGATCCGGTGGGAATGACCGGACTCAGGCTCGAGGTGGAGATGTATTTGGTTTCGGTGCCCAGCACGGCGGCCCAGAACCTGAGGCGCTCGGTGGAGCGGGCCGGCTACAAGGTGGCCGAGCTGGTGCTCGAGCCGTTGGCCGCGGCTCAAGCGGTGCTGTCGGAAGAGGAAAAAGAGTTGGGCTGTGCTTTGATCGAGCTCGGGGGCGGCTCTACCAACGTGGCGGTTTTTCAGGACGGGAAGATCCGGCACATCGCCTCGTTGAGGTTTGCCGGGTCTCACGTTACCAGCGACATAGTTCAGGGACTCGGCGTCACGCAGGCCGATGCCGAGTGGCTCAAGGAGCATTTCGGCGCTGCCTACATGCCGCTGGTGGATCCTGACGAGGTGGTGGATCTGCCCGGCACGGCCGGTCAGGGCCCAAGGCAGGCTAAGCGAGAGTTGCTGGCCCATATAATTCAGCAGCGGATGGATGAGATATTAGGTTTGGTCTTGCGCGAGCTGGAGCGGGCGGGCTTCTCGCAGAGGTTGCCGGCCGGTGTCGTCTTGACCGGCGGCGGCGCCCACCTTCCTGGCATGGTGGAGCTCGCCCGCGAGGTTTTCGCGGCTCCGGCCAGAATCGGGGTGCCGGGGAGAGCGATTTCGGGTTTAGTGGACAGCGTGCAGGAGCCGCGCTATGCGGTCCCTGTAGGTCTTGTGCTGTACGGGGCCCGGCAGCGTATCGGCGGGTACGAGCCGGCCAGCGGGGTGGACCGGTGGCTGGCTCCGGTCAAACGTTGGCTTCAGGAGTTCTTCTGAGAACCGTCAAGAGATGAGGCGCCAGATGGTCTTCGAGCTCGAAGAAACTGTGTCCAAGAACGCCCGGATGAAGGTAGTGGGCGTAGGCGGCGGTGGCGGTAACGCCGTGAACCGCATGATCGACGAACATCTGATGGGTGTCGAGTTCATCTCGGTGAATACCGATGCCCAGGCTCTGCTCCACAACAAGGCCGACGTCAAGGTGCAGATCGGAAAGAAGCTGACGCGGGGTTTGGGAGCCGGTGCCCGCCCCGAGATCGGCCGTCAGGCGATCGAGGAGAACCGCGACGAGGTTATGCACGTGTTGGAGGGGGCGGATTTGGTGTTCGTCACCTGCGGCATGGGCGGTGGTACGGGGACGGGGGCGGCTCCTATCATTGCGCAGATGGCCCGCGATCTGGGTGCCCTCACGGTCGGTATAGTGACCAAGCCTTTTCTCTTCGAGGGCCGCAAGAGGATGAAACAGGCGGAGATCGGGATCGCCGAGATGGTCAAACACGTGGACACCATGATCGTGGTGCCCAACGAGAGATTGCTGGCGGTGGTGGGCAGGAACGTGCCTTTCCAGGAGGCGCTCAAGAAGGCGGACGAGGTGCTGCTCCACGCTACCCAAGGGATCTCGACGCTGATCAGCGTGACGGGGCTGGTCAACGTGGACTTTGCGGATGTGCGGACTGTGATGCAAAATGGGGGGTCCGCCCTCATGGGTACCGGCATCGGCCGGGGTGAAGATCGGGCCCTGGAGGCGGCGCAACAGGCGATCTCCAGCCCGCTTTTGGACAACGTGTCCATCGCCGGCTCGACGGGAGTGCTGGTGAACATTACCGGAGGCGAGGACCTGACGCTCGGAGAGGTGAACCAGATCAGCGAGATCATCCACGAGGCCGCCGGAGATCAGGCGGAGATCATCTTCGGTGCGGTGCACGATCCGGCCATGCACGGTGAAATTCGCGTCACTGTGATCGCAACCGGTTTCAGCCAGGGTCCGGTGCAGGAGGCGGCGGGTTTCGGCCGCGGCACTCCGGGAGTGCTCCCCTTCCCGCAACGGTCCTCCCGGGCCATGCCGTCGCCTCCTCCCCGTAGACCCATGCCGGCCCCACCGGCGCCCAGTGCCGATTCGGCGGAGATCTCGGAAATGGAAATACCGACCTTCATCCGGCGGCAGATGGACTGATGTCTCCCAGGCTGATCCGGCTGGGAGCTGCCGCCGCGGGACTGCTCCTTGCAGGCACTTGGTGGGCTGCCCGAGGGTGGTCGTCGGCTCGATTACCTGTCGCCGCTCCGCTGGTGGTGACGGCTTCATATTACGAGCACGCTGACACCCTGCGGCGCAACGAGACGCTTTCGCATCTTTTCGCCCGGCACGGAATCGCGGGCGGGCAGCTTCTCAGTCTCTTGGAGGCTGCCGAGGGGTTGAGGCCGCGAAGGGTTCCTGCGGGACAAGTCTTCGAGTTTCGCTATGCCGCGGGCGAGCGCTTGCCGCGAAGGGTGAAAACCCGCCTAGGAGACGACGCAATCTTGAAGATCTACCGCGAGGACGACGGCTCCTGGCGGGGAGAACGAGCAGCTATTACTTGGAGGCCGGAAAAAGTTCGCGTAAGCGGAGCGATTTCCTCTTCGCTGTATGAGACGCTACTGGATCTCATTCCGGACACGGTGCTGCCCGCCAGCCAGAAGGCTTCCCTGGTGTGGGACCTGTCTGACGGGATCTTTGCCTGGGAGATAGACTTCGCCACCGAGCTGAGGCAAGGGGACGAATTCCGCATATTGATGGAGCGGCTGCTGTCGTCCGAAGGCGACGTTCGTTACGGCAGAGTGCTGGCTGCGGTAATGGAGGTGGGAGGCAGGCGCCACACGGCCTACGTCATGACCGACGATCGGGGCCGGAACGTTTATTACGACGCGGAAGGGAAGTCCTTGCGGCGGGCGTTTCTGAGATCCCCGGTGCGATATCGTATCACTTCCCGTTTCTCTTACAGCAGATTTCACCCGATCCTGCGGCAATACCGCCCCCACTTGGGCACCGATTACCGCGCGCCGTACGGGACGCCGGTGGAGGCAACCGGGGCCGGCACCGTGATCCGGGCCGGAAGGTGGGGAGGGTACGGGTTGATGGTAGCGATTCGTCACCCGAAGAACATAGAGACCCGGTACGCTCACCTGAGCCGGCTGGCCGCGGGGATAAGACCCGGGGTACGCGTGGAACAGGGGGAGGTCATCGGATATTCGGGCAGTTCGGGATTGGCTACGGCACCGCATGTCCACTACGAATTCCTCAAGAATGGCAGGCAGATCAATCCCCGGAGCGAAGATCTGGGCGACGGAGCGCCGGTGCCGGCGGATCGCGCGGCCGAGTTCGAATCGCTCAAGGCTTACTACGACCGATGGCTGAACGGGGACGACGCCCAGGTAGTTGCCATCGGCTCCCACTGAACCAACCAGCGCCGTCACAAGTCCGGTGCAAATTTTCCCCGCCATCGATCTGAAGGGCGGGCGGGTAGTGCGCCCACCCGACGGGACGGTGGTCTACGATCCCGACCCGGTTCGCAGGGCCGCCGAATTCTTGGCCGCCGGTTGCAGGTGGTTGCACGTAGTGGATTTGGATCGAGCATTCAAGACCGGGGGTGACAATTCCGGGATCATACGCTCGATCACGGCGCTTCCTGAAGCTCGGATTCAACTGGGGGGCCTGCTCCGTACCGCGGCCGAGGTGGAAGAAGGATTTTCCCTGGGCGCGGCGAGGGTAGTGCTCAGCACCGAGTTGGCCTGCGATCCGGCGATGTTGAAGCGTACGGCGGAACTATTCCCACGCACTTCTCTGGCCGTGAACATCGATGTTCGCGCCGGCAAACTGGTTCTCAGGGGATCGGAGGCGAGGGTTGATTTGTCTCCCGTTCAACTCTTAGAACGTGCCGTAGCTTTGGGTATCGGAACGGTCGTCTACCGCGATCTGGCCCGGGAGGGAACGCTCGGCGGACCCGATATAGAGGGTGCGGCCGCTTTGGTGGGTCGCGGGGCTGAGGTGATCTTGTCGGCGGGATTCGGCGGGATCGAGGAGCTTAAGGCAGCTGCCGCGGCCGGAATTGCCGGTGTCATTCTGGGCAGAGCGGTGTACGAGGGCAAAATCGAGTTGCGAGAGGCGGTCTCATGTTTTTCGTGATCGCGGGCACGGTGCTCGCAGCCTTGGGCGCAGGAGCGATCTACCTGCTTCACGAAAAGTTGGGTTTTGCCGGAGCGGCAATGGCCGGGTTGCGCACCGCGGGTGTGGCCGCGCTGTTATTGCTCGTCGTGAATCCTGCGCGCCTTGTAAGGTCGGGAGACGCGGCGCCTACGGTCTTGCTGGACGCATCTCTCTCGATGGGGGCCTCGGGGGGCCGCTGGCAGGAGGCGCTGGACACTGCCCGCTCGCGAGCTGGCCAGAGCGGCGTGATTTGGCGCTTCGGATCGAGAGTGGAAGAGCTACGGCAGGAAGCTCCCGCAGACGGAAGAACGCTCCTGCGGGAGGCCCTTGTCGCGGCCAGAGGGAGAGGAGGACCGGTGGTGGTAGTGACCGACGGAGAGATCGAAGACGCCGGCCTGCTGGATCGCTCGCTACTGGAAGGAGTGGAAGTGATCCTGCTCCCCCGGAACCGGCTGCCGGATGCGGCGCTGGTGGAAGTTGCGCTTCCCGAACGGGTAGGCACGAGCGATTCGGTAAAACTGGATCTGGCTCTGGAGTTTTACGGCCCTCTGCCGTCGGATACCGGCCGGATCGAAGTTCTGTTGGGCGAGAGGCGGCTGGCAACTAGGCGAATCGCCATTCCCGAAGGGGGCGGGCTTATTCGGCGGTCGCTGGTGCTGGGTCCGGGCACTCTGCCCCCGGGCACGCAACTCATCGGGGTTTCCGTCGGCGTTCCGGGAGATTCGGAACCCCGGAACAATGTCCGGCGTAAGTTCCTGACGGTGACGGCGGAACCGGCGATCGCCGTGGTTGCCTCTCCGGCGGGCTGGGAGTCCCGTTTCTTTGTAAGGGAACTGCGCCAGATGGTGGAGGCACCGATAAGGGCCTTTGCCGAGATTCAGGCTGACCGATGGGTGGATATGCTGACCCAGGAGCACGTGCTGACGTCCGAGGTCCGGCGCGTCCTGGACGCGGCGTCCTTGGTGGTGTCGTTTGGCCGCGCAAGCCGGCTGGTGGGTTCGGGGCGGGCACATTGGCGGTGGCTGGATCCTTCGGCGGAAGCGAGTGCTTTTTCCGGGGAGTGGTATGTGTCGGAGAACGTGCCCTCCTCTCCTTTGGCCGGCAGGCTCGCCGGGCTGCGCTGGGATTCGGTTCCTCCTCTTACGGGCCTAGTCGCTTTGGCGCCGGAAGGGGCGGCCTGGGTGGCGCTGAGCGCGCGGCTGGGCCGCCGCGGTGCCGAACGGGGGGTGTTGGTCGGCAGAGATTCCCCCGGTAGCCGGACGCTGGTTACGGCGGCGGGAGGGTTGTGGAGATGGGCGTTTAGGGGCGGAGCGTCGCGAGAGGCATACCGCACTACCGTGGCGGCAGGGATCGACTGGCTGCTCGGTGCTGCGGCGGTGTCTGGCGCTTCGCGTCTGGCGGCGACCAGCGCGGTGGAACAGGGCAATCCGGTCGTTTTCGAATGGAGGGGCCCCGCTGTTCCGGATTCCTTCGCGGTGGAGTTTTCCGGCGACAGTACGGGTCGGGCAGTGCTCCATTTCGATGTCGGGGGAACCGCAACGTTGCAGTTGCCGCCGGGGGTTTACCGGTGGCGAGCGCTGGCCTCTGCTGGTTTCCCTGGCGATTCGGGGCGGGTCGTGGTCGAGGAGTATTCCAGTGAATTCCGGCACCGGCCGATCACCTTGGTCCCGCAATCCGGGAGCGGTGTATCGCTCTCGCAGCTGCGCCATTTGCGGGAGCGTCTTTGGATGTTCGCCGTAGTCGTACTGGTTCTGGCGGCGGAGTGGGTTTGGCGGTACCGCTCGGGGTTGCCGTGATCGGAGGGTTGTGGCGCCGCATCAGGGAAGTAGCCCTGGCCGACGTGGCGGTACTGCTCAGGGGCGTGGACGCCTCAGTGGTAGAGGGGATCGAGCGGGTGCTGCTCGAGGCGGACTTCGGGCCGGTGGCTTATACTCTTCTTGAAGACTTGGAGCAACGCTTGCGGCGGGGCGAGTTGAGGACGGAGGAGGATGTGCGCCGCTGGCTGGTGAATCGGGTAGCCTCCATGCTGGGCGAGCCGGGCGGGCTGGAACGCTTGAACTTTGGCGATGGCGCGGGGCCGGCGGTTTTTCTGCTGGTGGGTGTGAACGGCGTCGGCAAGACCACGGTGGCGGCGAAGCTCGCTCATTTGTTGCTGCAGCGGGGTCGGAGTGTTCTCCTGGCAGCCACCGATACTTATCGCGCCGCAGCTGCCGAGCAGCTTGCAATCTGGGCCCGCCGGTTGTCGGTGCCGTGTGTCACCGGTCAGGCGGGAGGAGACCCGGCGGCGGTGGCGTTCAATGCGATCGACGCGGCCGTAGCTCAAGGGATCGACACAATCGTGGTTGATACGGCGGGGCGCTTGCACACTAGATCTGACTTGGTGGAGGAACTCAAGAAGGTACGCCGGGTGGTGGGGCGCAAGCGCGCGGGAGCTCCCCATGAGACGCTCCTGGTGGTGGACGCCACGACCGGCCAGAACTCCGTCGTTCAGGCCGCGACCTTCACCGAGGCGGTTTCGGTTACGGGGATGATAGTCACCAAGCTGGACGGAACGGCGAAGGGTGGTTCGGTGGTGGCCGTGCGTAACCAGCTCGGTTTACCCATCCGATTTTTGGGGGTGGGCGAGAGAGTACAGGACCTGGAGCCTTTCGCACCGGAGCGGTTTGCGGAGCAACTGGTAGGTGCCTAATGAGGCTGCGCCTCGAATCTTCGGTGCAATACCTGAAGGGAGTGGGTCCACGCCGGGCGGAGCAATTTGCCCGCCTCGGAATCCGCACCATGGAGGATCTCCTCTATCACGTTCCGCATCGCTACCTCGACGCCACTACTGTCACACCCATAGCCAAGGCTGCCATAGGGCAGGAAGTAACTCTGGTTGGCCGAGTGGTGTCCAAGGGAGTGCTGCCTACGCGCAAAGGGTTGAGGATCTTCCGGGCTGTGCTCCAGGACGATTCCGGTCTGATCGAGTGCGCCTGGCCGGGCCAGGCGTTTCTCGACCGGACCATAAGACCGGGCCAGTTGCTCCTGGTCACCGGTCCGGTGAAGCACTTTCACGGACGGCAAGTGGTGCCCCGGGAGCAGATCGTTCTGGCGGAAGAGGGTGAGACAATAGAGCGGTCCGGTATGGTCATACCGATCTACCACGCCACCGAGGGACTGAGTCACCGGGTTATTCGGCGTGTGATTCAGGACAATCTGGACGCTCTGCTGGAGGCGGTGGAGGACCATCTTCCCCAGGCTTTCCGGGAGCGAAGCGGGGTCCTGCCCCTGAAGCGCGCTTTCGAGCTCTTGCACCGGCCCCCGGTTGTTTCCGGGGGCTTGTCCCGGGATGCGATCGAGGAAGGGCGGCGGCGCCTGGCCTTCGACGAGCTTTTGGACCTGCAGTTGGTGGTGGTGCGGGCCCGCTCGCTTGCCCGGCAGGCGGGCAAGGCCGGGCGTTTTACCATCAAAGGCGAGCTCACTACCGCCCTGAAGCATGCTCTTCCTTTCGAACTCACTCGGAGCCAGAAGCGCGCCATTAAGGAGATTACGGCGGATATGGTTTCCGAGGAGCGAATGCACCGCCTGCTCATGGGCGATGTGGGGACGGGCAAGACTGTAGTGGCGCTTTTCGCCATGCTCTTAGCGGTGGAAAACGGTTATCAGGCGGTTTTCATGGCCCCCACCGAGCTTCTCGCCGAGCAGCACGCCCGCACCCTCAGCGCGCTTCTGGCGCCCTTGGGTCTGGTTCCCGAGCTGTTGATTGGACGCATGAGCCCTTCGGCCAAGGCTGCGGTGCGGGAGCGGCTATCCAGTGGAGAGGCGCAGATTGTAGTGGGCACCCATGCGTTGATCGAGGATCGGACGGCGTTCCGGAATCTGGGCCTGGTAGTGATAGACGAACAGCACCGCTTCGGGGTGGAGCAGAGGGCGGCGCTGATAGAAAAGGGAGAAGCTCCCGAGGTACTCCTGCTGTCGGCCACTCCGATCCCGCGGACTCTCGCCCTGACCCTATACGGCGATCTGGATATCTCGATTCTGGCGGAGCGGCCAGCCGGCAGGCCGGGGGTCAAGACGGCGGTACTGAGCGACGGCAGTCGGGCAAAGGTATACCGGTTCGTCAAGGAGCGCTGCGCGGCCGGCGGACAAGCTTATGTGGTCTATCCCGTGATCGAGGAGTCACAAAGGGTCGATCTGCGAGCTGCTACCACGATGGCGGAAGAGTTGAGCAGGATTTTGGCGCCTTACCGCGTGGGACTGGTGCACGGCCGGATGAAACCGGAGGAGCGGGATCGGGTGATGCGAGCCTTTCGAGACGGTGAAATCTCGGTGCTGGTGTCCACCACGGTAATCGAGGTGGGGATCGATGTGCCCGGCGCCACGGTCATGGTGATCGAGCATCCGGAGCGCTTCGGCTTGGCCCAGCTTCACCAGTTGCGCGGTCGCGTGGGGCGGGGGACGGAGGAAAGTCACTGCATTCTGTTGACGGACGATCATCATGCCCTTCCGCGGCTCAAGCAGTTTGCCCGCATCTCGGACGGGTTTCGTATCGCCGAACTCGATCTGAAGCAGCGCGGTATGGGGGAGCTAGCTGGGGTTCGGCAGTCGGGCGGTATCAATCTCAAGTACACCGACCTGAGCCGCGATGGTGATTTGGTGATGTCGGCGCGGCGCGTGGCAATGGAGATTCTCGAGGGCGATCCGCAGCTGTCTCACCCAAAGCACTTGTTACTGCGCAGGCGTCTGGAACAGCGCTACGAGCGGGGCATCGAGTTGTTTCGGGTGGGCTGAGAGGCCACGCCGGGAACCGGTTCCACGCGGATCGGTATCGATGCGTATAATTAGGTGGAGATGGCGATACTATCGAGAGCTGTAGCCGTTGTTGCAATACTGGTAGCGATTCGGGCTCTCCCAGTGTTCGGCCAGGCGGTCAGGGGGGAGCTGGTAGACCGAGCCAGCGGGAGGGGTGTGAGTGGGGCGTTCGTGGTGCTCCTGGACGCTCAGGAGCGAGAGGTGGCCCGAGCGCTGACTGACGATCGCGGCCGCTTTTTGCTGCGCGCTCCTGCGGCGGGTACCTACCGCCTTCAGTCCAAGCGCATCGGCTTTCGCGTCACCGTTTCCCCGCCCCTAGTGCTCGAGGCGGAGCGCACCCTCTCTTACCGGCTGGAAGTTGACGCGGTTCCCGCCAGCCTTCCGCCCGTCATAGTTGAAGGGAAACCCCAGTGTGGCACCCGGGGAGAAGCGGGCACTATCGTGGCGCGGCTGTGGGAGGAGGCCAAAGAGGCCTTGGCGGCGGTCTCGTGGACCGAGGGCAGCCGGCTCTACCAGTACTCGCTTAGGATGTTCGAGCGGGATCTGCCCGACGTAGGAACTCGGGTCATACGGGAGCGCAGTTGGACCCGGTCGGGGTACGCCGAGACTCCGTTTCGGAGTGCGCCGGCGGAGGATCTCGCCGAGCGGGGGTATGTGGTGGAAGAAGGAAGGGATCGGGTCTATTTCGCGCCGGATGCGGGCGTACTCCTGAGCGAAGTATTTGCGGGTACCCACTGTTTCAATGCGATTCCGGGTGTCGGAGGAAGGATCGGCCTCTCGTTTGAGCCGGTGCCGGAGCGGCATTTGCCCGAGATCAAGGGAGTTTTGTGGCTGGATCAGAGCACTGCGGAATTAAGAGCCCTCGAGTTCAGTTACACCAGGCTGCCTCCCGAACTTCCCGAGGGTCCCATAGGCGGGCGCATCGAGTTCATGCGCCTCCCCACCGGTGCGTGGATCGTGCGGGAGTGGTTTATACGGATGCCTTTGATGGGCCAAATCGTTTATACCGAGGCGCGCCGCGAGCCGGTATCCAAGGTCATGGGTTACCGGGAGACGGGGGGACAGGTGTTGAGCATAACCGATTCCCGCAGGCGGGTGATCTTCTCCATGGATCGCGCCGTCGTGGAGGGGAGCGTGTACGACACCACCAGAGGTAGGCTGCTGCCCCGGGCAGTGGTGCTGTTGGAGGGTACTGAATACTCGACCACTGCGGACGATCGGGGGAGCTTTCACATGGCTCTTCCCGTCGAAGGAGACTACCAACTCGCTTTTAGGCACCCTCGGCTGGACTCGCTGGGGTTCCGCCCCGATCCGGTGCCGGTGAGCCTCAAGCGAGGACAGCGCGTTACCGTCTCCTTGGGGATTCCGGCCGAGGATCGCATACTGCCGCGCTTGTGCCCCGAACTGGATCCGGAGGGGGACGAGAGGGCGATTGTGGGCCGGGTTATCAAGGCGGACGGCTCGCCGGCGGCGGGAGCTACGGTGCAACTGGAATGGCAGACGCTTGGCGGGACCGAGGGCGCCCTTAGGGCCAGAAATTGGAAGGGGGAAGTTACCGCCGACAGCTCGGGTTCTTATCGGGCCTGCGGTATTCCTTTGACGGCGGTCGCCGTACAGGCCCGGCTGGGCTCGGCCGCCTCCCAGCCTCTAATGCTCCGCTTTACGCGGGACGGGGTCTGGGTCGGCAACCGTTATCGAAGCTTTCCGGGCAGGATCTGGACTCAAGAACTCAGGCTCGGGCGCTGAGCATCTCCTCCAGCGCCCGGTCGGCCTTGGCCGCCAAAACAAAATCGCTCTCCGTGAGGCCGTCGATCTTGTGGGTCCAGATCGTTAGGCGAACCTTGCCCCAGGCCAAATAGATATCGGGATGGTGGCCCTCTTCTTCTGCAATCGCCCCGACCCGATTGGTGAACTCCAGCGCTTCCGCGAAGTCTTTGAACTCGTATTCCTTCTCGAGGTGATGCTCGCCCACCACCTTCCAGCCTCCGCCCAGCCGTTGGAGCAAAGAGTCTATTTCAGGGCCTTTCAGGGGAGGCACTCCCCCGCGGCAGGGCACACAGGTCTTGGCTGCAAGCTCGCTGGCCATAATTGAACTCCTATGGGGCACTGAGACAGGAGAAAGGTTGTGCTAACTACAGTTCAATCTGTACAGACCTGCCGCCCGAGCGCAATCCCGGACCCGGCAAGTTGTCCGTCGCATTGACACCCTCGCAGGATGTGCACTAGCATTCCGGCGCGATGACGGACCATACGCGGATTTCCGATCTTCCCAAACTGGTGGGTCAGACCGCAACCCTGCGGGGCTGGGTCATGACCACCCGCTCGAGCGGGAAGATCGGGTTCATCATGCTACGAGACGGAAGCGGCTACCTTCAGGCGGTGATCTCGCGGGGAGAGGTGATCGACGAGATCTGGGAACGGTTCGAGCAGCTGACCCAGGAAACGTCGGTGGCGATAAGCGGGGAAGTGAGAGCCGACCGGCGGTCCCCAGGGGGAGTGGAGTTGGGGGTTCGGGATTTGGAAATCCTGGGGAAGTCGGAGGACTTTCCCATTACTCCCAAAGAACACGGGACGACGTTCCTTTTCCAGCATCGTCATCTCTGGCTGCGCAGCCGGCGGCAGGTGGCGATTATGAAAGTCCGGCATGAGCTGGTCCAGGCGATCCGCGACTTTTTCTACCAGCGGGATTTCATCCTGGTCGATACCCCGATCCTGACGGGTTCGATAGGCGAATCGGCGGGTACGCTGTTCGAGACTCAATATTTCGATCTGGGCAAGGCCTATCTGGCTCAGACCGGCCAGCTGTACTTGGAGGCGGCAGCTGCAGCCCTGGGGAGAGTGTACTGCTTCGGACCCACTTTCAGAGCGGAGAAATCGAAAACCAGAAGACACCTGACCGAGTTCTGGATGGTAGAACCCGAGGTAGCCTGGTTCGACTCGGAAGACAACATGAAGCTCCAGGAGGAATTTGTCTCCTACATCGTGGGCCGCTGTTTGGATCGCCGAAGAGAAGAACTCAAGGAGTTGGAGCGGGACACGGCCCCCTTGGAACGGGTGGTACCGCCTTTTCACCGCATCTCCTATACCGACGCGCTGGAGAGGCTTCGGGCGCTCGGAGCCGAGGTGCCATGGGGTAAAGACCTCGGCGGGGACGAGGAAACTCTCTTGGCCAACAGTTTCGATCGTCCGGTCTTCGTTTACAACTACCCCAAAGAAGCCAAGGCCTTCTATATGAAGGAGAACCCCGCGGATCCCCGGACCGTCTTGAACAACGACTGTCTGGCTCCCGAGGGATATGGCGAAATCATCGGAGGCAGCCAGAGGGAAGACGATTACGACCGCTTGTTGTGCCGGATCAGGGAGGAAAACCTGCCGGAAGAAGCATACGGGTGGTATCTGGACCTGAGAAAGTACGGGACCTTCGTGCACTCGGGTTTCGGTCTGGGGATCGAGCGCACCGTAGCCTGGATCTGCGGTATTCCCCACGTGAGGGAAGCGATAGCCTTTCCCCGCCAGATGCACCGGCTCTTTCCCTAAGCGCGCCGCGCTGATTCGCCGGAGCTGGTACGCGTCGTCTTTAGCTTTTCCGGGTCTCGCAGGTCTGGGCCCTGCAGTGCTCACCCGTCATTGCGCGTCTTGTTTAGTCTCTTCCCAAAGCCGGTCCAGCGTTTCGAGTCCCGCGGTGGAGATGTCAATTCCGCGTTCGGCGGCGAGGCGTTCCATGTGCCGAAAGCGATCGGCAAACCGCCGGTTGGCGTCTTCCAAGGCGGCTCGAGGGTCCAGGTCCAGTTTGCGGGCCAGGTTCACCACGGCGAACAAGATGTCTCCGATTTCGTGACTCAGCCGGGCGGTTCGTTCTTTGGTGGCAGCGGTGGCGGACAGTTCCGCCTCCAGCTCTCCGAGTTCCTCGCGGATTTTATCGAGGGGACCCCGGGGATCGCTCCAATCGAAACCTACCCCTGCAGCTCGCTCTTGTAGCCGGTAGGCCATCAGCAGCGCAGGCAAGTTGGCCGGCAAGCCGTCCAGGACTCCGTATCCCGGCGCGCCCTCTTGGCGCTCCGGAGCTTTGGCGTGTTCCCAACTTGCCGGTCTTTTGTCGCCGGAGGCGTTCTCGGAGGCGCCGGCTGCTGCAGCCGGAAAGAGGTGAGCGTGGCGCCGCCACATCTTGCGCTCCACGGTCCGCACGAGATCCTCGGTACCGAAAGCCCCGGCTTCTTCCGCCAGCACGATCTGGAACGCCACGTGTAGGAGCAGGTCACCGAGTTCTTCCCTTATGCTTTCGCTGTCCTGCTTGCCCAGCGCGTGGTCGAGTTCCAGGGCCTCTTCGACCAGATAGGGCCTCAAAGTTTGAGGTGTTTGGGCTGCGTCCCAGGGACACCGTCTTCTGAGCTCGCGCACCAGCTCCACTACGCGTCCAAGCGCCGATGATTCTTGCATTTGCGCCTCCGGGCCGGTACAATACCCGCCCGGCTGTGAACCTGTCAACGCGCGCGCCGCGGGAACGGGCCTGGGTTGAGGTAAACCTCGCCAATCTGGTCTCCAACGCTCGGACCGCAGTTGCGGCCGCGCCGGGAGCGCGGCTTTTGCCCATGGTCAAAGCCGACGCCTATGGTTTGGGGGCGCCGGCGGTAGCACGGGCGTTGGAAGAGCTCGATCCTTGGGGTTTTGGAGTGGCAACCGTGGAGGAAGGGGTGGAATTACGCGCTGCGGGCATCGAGCGGCCCATAGTGGTCTTCACCCCGGCAAGTTTGGAGGCGCTACCCCGATACCGGAAGTATCGGCTGACGGCGGTCTTGGATCGAGAAGCTGAGATAAGGGCGTGGGACGGTCCCTTTCATGTCGAGATCGACACCGGCATGGGTCGCGCGGGTATAAGATGGGACGACGTTGCAGGTTTGAGCGCGATAAGCAACTCGGCTTTGGAGGGTGCGTTCACGCATTTTCATTCGGCGGACGTTTCGGCGGTTTCGGTGGACGTTCAGTGGACCCGCTTTATGCGAGCACTCGAGCGGATGCCGGTGAAGCCGAGATTGCTGCACGCCGCGAACAGCGCAGGGATCTGGCGGTTGAGGGAGCACCTGAACTTGGTTCGCCCGGGTATCTTTCTTTACGGCGGCCGGCCGGGCGGTGACCTCCCGGCTCCCGCCCCGGTAGTGGCCCTGCGGGCGCGGGTGGTGAGTACCAGGGTGCTGCCACAGGGGGAGGCGGTAAGCTACGGTGCCGAGTGGAGGGCGCCGCAGCCCACGGCGGTGGCCACCCTGGGAATCGGGTATGCTGACGGGGTATCCCGTGCGGTTCAGGGAAAGGCTTACGTGCTGATGGGCGGACGGATCTGTCCGGTGATAGGCCGTGTGACAATGGATATGTTGATGGTGGATGCCGGACCGCCGGAGATGGCTCCGGCTCCGGGAGAGGTGGCGACGCTTATAGGCTCTGACGGGTCCCGGGAGATTACTGTCGATCGATTCGCTGAATGGAGCGGCACGATTTCCTACGAGGTCCTCACTCGGCTGGGCAGGCGCCTGCCGCGGATCTACGGGGAGTTCTCTATTGGATGATCCTCTGATCGCCGCCGCGAGGGCGGTTCAGGAGCGCGCGTACGCTCCGTACAGCGGGTTCCGGGTGGGGGCTGCGCTGGAGGCGGAAGACGGCAGGATTTTCCAGGGCGCGAACGTGGAGAATGCTTCTTACGGGCTGACCAATTGCGCTGAGCGGGTGGCGGTGGGCGCAGCAGTGGCAGCGGGGGCGCGCCGGTTCCGCCGTATAGTAGTGGTGACCGACGCCGAGCCCCCAGCCCCTCCCTGCGGAGCGTGCCGTCAGGTGCTGGCTGAGTTCGGGCGCGAGCTGGTGGTCGAGGCGGTGGGTCCGTCGGGGCGCCGCAAGTGGATGCTCGCAGAGCTGCTGCCGGATGCTTTCGGGGCCGAATCGCTGAAATGAAAAGCTTGGAAGTAAGGATCTTTCCTCTCGCGGTCCTGCTGGCACTCGGCGGAGTAGCATGCGAAGAATCGCTGCTCGCCCCCGGTGTTTGCCCAGAGTTCTGCCCGCCGGGCGTGCTCGAGGTCAGGGATACCGTACTCTCCGACGCGTTCATCGAGGACGGGTTTTTTGTGGGATACCGCCTTCCCCACGAGGCCCGAGAGCTTCAGGTGGCGGGGGGCGATAGCTCGGTGGAGAGTGCGGCGCTGATCGTCTTCAACCGATTCAGCGCCATATACTCGGGTGGGGACACGACCGTGGACCGGACCATCCAGGGGACCGACTCGTTTCAGATCCGGATTCACCTGGTACGGCGGCATGCCACTGCGAAGGGACTGGTTCTGGCACTTCATTGGGTGCCGGTTAGCGTGGACAGCACCACCCAATACAACGACATCGTTCCTTTCTTCGACGACAGCACGCGGATCGCCAGCGTCGCGGTCCCGGATGACTTTCGTTTTGGGACTCTCTCGGCGATGGTCGGTGGCGATGCCTTTCCCAACTACGTGGCGGACAGCTTCCAAGTAGCTGTCGCTGTGCGGCTCGAAGGTCCCGAGGCGGCGTACGTGACTTTGGCTAGCAGCGATTCGGCGGACATAGGAACCATAACCCGTTTCGTGCGGGTGGACTCGGCCGGGACCCGGGTGACCCGCACCGACCAGAGGGTTACCGGCTTCCATACTTTCGTCCTCAAACCGCTGCCAGCCGCCGGCCCTAATACCCTTCGCGTAGGCGGAGCGCCAGCCGCGAGAGCTCTGCTCCGCGCTCGGATCCCGGCCTCTATTCTGGACTCCACCCAGATCGTAAGAGCCACTTTACTATTGACGCCGGCGCGCCCGGTGCTGGGTGCGGCGGGAGACACTCTGAGGCTGCGAGCGCACGCTATCAGCGCGGATCTGGGACCCAAGTCCCCTCTGATCCAGGAGGACGATACCGCCGCCGTGGGAAGCGCCAGGATACCGGTGGGCAGCACCGATACCGTTGCGGTGGATGTCACCAGGGTCCTGAACGCTTGGGCGGCAAATCAAAACATTCCCAGGGCGCTGATGCTGAGGATTGTACCCGAGGCGGCGTCCGTGGGAACTGTGGACGTGCACTCCCTCAGGAGCAGTTCGGGAAGGCCGGTGCTGAGAATAACCTACATTCCGCCGTTCAAGCTCCGGAGCTGACGATCTAATGATCAGGTTGCAACTGCTGTTGGTTGGGGTCGCAGCCGGCGGGCTTCTGTGCTGGGTGTCCCCGCTCACCGGCAACGAGGCGCACGCTGTACAGAACTCGGTCTACGGCATCCAGGGGATCGGTTTCCCGGGCAGGCCCGTGAGCATCAGGTCGCGCGCCTTGGGGGGCGGAAACGCGGTGTTCGACCCGGCTTCGGCGCTCAATCCTGCAGCCGTGGCGGGATACACCAGACTCATAGCCAGCACCGGTCTGGGCACTACGTTCAGAAACTACACCGTGGGCGACACCTCGGTCGGCGGGCTGAGAGAGACTCGGTTCCCGATCGGTATGGTGGGTACTCCGATCGGCGGCAGCCCTCTGAGACTGGCAGTGAGCTTTGTCCCCTACGCCGAGCGGTCTTTCGATGTACAGACTACCTCGGCTGCCGTCATCCGGGGTGAATCGCTCACAGTCGAGGACAGGATCGCCGCCGAGGGAGCGGTTACGGACTTCCGATTGGCGGTAGCTTTGGGGGCGGGTTCGCGGTTACTGGTGGGCGGAGCGGTGCACCTCCTGGCGGGATCGAGTCGCCTGAGGGTGCGCAGGGATTTTTCCGATCCGCAATACCGCTCGTTCGTCCAGCAGAGCGACATCAGCTTTTCCGGCTGGGGCCTCTCTGCGGGGGTCGTGGTCTCTCTGGTACGCGGCATTCAGCTCGGTGCGGCGCTGCGCAGCGACGGGACGTTGGAATCCAACTTTCCGTTGTCTGCTCCCGAGCGGGTAGATCTACCATGGGCCGCAGCCGCCGGGTTGCGAATAGCTCCAACCCCTTCGGTCACCTGGTCCACCACGGCCATGTGGCGAGCGTGGTCCCGCGCCACCGGCGGGCTGCTCCAGGGCACACGCGCCTTCGATACCTGGGAGATAGGTTCGGGCCTGGAGTTGGGAGGCGCCGGTGCGCGGATTCTCGGACTGCCATTGGTTTGGCGAACCGGGGTGCGTTACGCCAGCCTTCCATTCAGCGCCCGGGACGAGCAGCCGAGCGAGCTGGTGCTTTCGGGCGGTCCGGGCCTTTTTCTTGGTGGTGGCCGGATCGCTTTGGACCTGGCCGTGGAGCGGGCCAGCCGTTCGGGTGGGGGAGCGCGGGAGGAGGCGTGGCACGTGGCTGCGGGACTGACGGTGGTGCCGTGATGCGGGTTTACCTTCACACCTTCGGCTGCAAGTCGAACCAGTACGACACCGAGCAGGTCCACAAGGCGCTCGAGGCTGCGGGCGCGGTGGTGGTAGACCGTGCCGAACTGGCCGACTGGGCCGTGGTTAATTCGTGCACGGTCACCCACGTGGCCGAGGCCAAGATGCGCGGTTTCGTGAGGCGGCTGAAGCGCCTCAGCCCGGGGATCAAAACCATCGTTATGGGGTGTGCGGCCGCTTTGGACGACGGTACCATAGCTGGCCTGCCGGGCGTCGAGAGGGTGATAGCGGGTGGGAATCCTGCGGAAGTGATGAGCGCCATCGGTCTCCGTCCCCCCGGTGGTGAGGCGTTCGGGGGCTCGCGGCGAGGGGCCCGGGCGTGGCTCAAAATCCAGGACGGTTGCGACGAGCATTGCACTTTCTGCGCTACCACCTTGGCCCGCGGAGACAGCCGCTCGCGGAAGGTGGAAGAGCTCGTCAGGGAGGCCGAGTTACTGGCAGAGCATCATGCCGAGATCGTGCTCACCGGGATCCATACAGGGAGTTACGGCCGGGACCTGGATCCCCCGACCACTTTGGGGCGGCTGGTGGAGCGGCTGGTTGAGCGGGTTCCTTCGGTGCGTTTTCGTCTCTCTTCGGTGGAGGCGACCGAGGTGGACGACCTTTTGGCCGCGCTCATGGTGGAGTGTCCGGAGCGACTGGCCCCACACCTGCATGCGCCTCTTCAGTCGGGAAGCGATCGGCTGCTCAAGCGTATGGGCAGGCACTGGTACACGGCGGCGACCTACCGGCAGCGCATCGAGTGGTTGGCGGCCCGCCTGCCGCGGTTCGGTCTCGGAGCTGACGTGATGGTGGGTTTCCCGGGTGAAGAGGAGAAGGACCACTCGGCGACCCTTGCGTTGGTGCGCTCTCTTCCGTTCACCTACCTCCACGTCTTTCCCTACTCGCCCCGCAGAGGTACGGCTGCCCTCCGGCTGGGCGCTCCGGTTCATCCGGAGGTAGTGGCCCGCCGCTCGGCGGAATTGCGCGAGCTCGCCGCCGAGCGCCGGCGAGAGTACGAGGCTAGCCGGGAGCACCAGAGCGCGGACGTGGTGATTCTGGAGCGCAATCGCGGGGTGTATCGGGGGCTGACGGAGGATTATTTGACCGTATATCTTGGAACTCACCGGGCGCTCCCGCCGAGGTTCCCGGCGGTGCTTCGCCGCCAGGGGGACCGGATGATCGCCGAGGTTCCGGAAGTTAGCGAGCCCGAGGGAGCGCCGGCCTCGCGAGTCGGGGTTTGAGACTGTGAAAAGAGTTTACATCGAGACCTACGGGTGCCAGATGAACGTGGCGGACACCGAGCTGTTGCTCGGCCTGCTCGGCCGCGAGGGGTACGTGCCTGCTGACCAGCCGGCTGTGGCGGATGTGATCCTGGTCAACACCTGTGCTGTCCGGGAGCACGCCGAGCAGCGGGTTCTGGGTCGGGTGGGGGAACTGAAGCGGTATAAGCGACCCGGTACGGTTCTAGGAGTTTTGGGTTGCATGGCGCAGAGGCTGGGAGCCCGCCTGTTGGAGAAGGCGCCTCACGTGGACTTGGTGGCCGGCCCCGACGGCTATCGTGCGCTGCCGGAGCTTATAGCCAACGCGGTTCAGGGCCGGCGGGGGGCGGATGTTCAGTTCAAGCCGTGGGAGCACTACGAGGACGTGGATCCTGTTCGGCTCGATCAGGGGCCCACGGCGTTCGTGACGGTCCAGCGGGGCTGCGATTATCGGTGCACGTTCTGCATAGTTCCGATGACGCGCGGGCCAGAGCGGAGTCGTAAACTAGAAGAGGTTATCCGCGAAGTGGAGGGATTGGTTGCGCGCGGCGTGTCCGAGGTCACGCTCCTGGGGCAGACGGTCAACAGTTATCACGATGGCCGCCACGACTTTGCCGACCTGCTCCGGGCGGTGGGGGCGGTTCCGGGTCTCAGGCGCCTGCGGTTCACCAGTCCGCACCCCAACGATTTCAGCGATCGGGTCATTGGAGCGATGGCGGAAGTGCCGGCGGTTTGCGAGCACGTTCACCTCCCGGTGCAGAGCGGATCGTCCCGCATCCTCAAGCGCATGCTGCGCCGTTACACTAGGGAGCAGTATTTGGACTGCGTGCGTCGCCTCCGCAGCGCCATTCCGGGAATCGCCATCACCACCGACATCATTGTGGGATTTCCCGGCGAGACGGAAGAGGATTACCTCCAGACCGAGAGTTTGGTGCGGGAAGTGGGTTTCGACGACGCGTACACCTTCAAGTTTTCTCCCCGAGAGGGGACGCCGGCAACCAGGATGCGGGATTTCGTGCCGGACGAGGTGGCGGGCGAGCGGCTGGAGCGTCTCATTGCGGTGGTGCGGGAGGTGGCGCGCCAGAAGAATGCGGGCCTGGTGGGCACCGTCCAGGAGGTGCTGGTGGAAGGAAAGGCCCGCCGGGGCAATTTGCTTCAGTCGCGCACCAGAACCAACAAGGTGGTTCTTTTCGAAGGTACGGAGGAGCTGGTGGGCAGTTACCTCAGGGTCAGGCTTACCGGCACTACCGGAGCGACGTTCAGCGCCGTCCCCCTCGGGGAACGGCAGCTGGCCGTGGTGGGCTGATGCTGGCGAGCTGACCGGATTTGTCCGGGGGCGGGCGGGCCTAGGATGAGGGGCGCGCCCGTCGTCTGGTTTGCCGCAGCATACGGGGCCGGTCTGTGGATCGGCCTCGTGCTTTTTGCGCCCCTGGCGTTGGTGTTGGCCCTCGTGGCGGGCGCGTTGATAGCTGCGGCGCGAGGTACCTGGCCCACGCTCCTGGCGGCGATCGCTGCGGTGGGTTGGCTTACAGGTTCTCTCGCATATTCGCGGAGGACCCAGACCTGTGCCGTTCGCTGGCGGCCGGGACCGCAAGCGGCAATCCTGCGAGTTCATGATGCGCCTAATCTCTCGGGCATCACCGCGGCCGAGGTGGAGTATAGCCCGGCTGACTGCCGGGGGCGGCTCAGGGTGCGGTTCAGCGGGGAAGAGTTTCCGCCCGCGGGAGCACGCGTCGTCGCGGTAGGGAGCTATCTGGGCGGCGGAACCTACCGGATCGAGCACGTCAAGGTTTTGGACAGCCGCCGAGCCTTGCGGTACGTGCTCCGGGAGCGAATAGCGGCCCGGATCTCCCGCCTTTACGGGGAGCGCGCCCCGGTCGTCGACGCACTGGTGCTCGGGCGGCGGGACGCCATCGATCCCGCATTGCGGAGGGCGTTTGCCGACGCCGGCATAGCCCACCTGCTGGCGATCTCCGGACTGCACGTGGGAATTCTGGCGTGGTGGGTGGAGCTCGTAGCCGGACTCCTGGCCGGTGCAAGAAGCGGGCGCTGGATCGGTGTCGCAGCGATCTGGGGGTACGTAAGCATTCTCGGCTTTCCTGCGCCGGCTGCTCGGGCCGCGGCGTTTTTCACCGTTCGGGCGATCGCTTTACAGCGCCAACGACATCCTCCAAATACGGTGGTCCTGGCTCTGGCTGCGCTGGTGGTCTTGGGTGCGGACCCCGAGGCTGCCACGGATACCGGTGCATGGCTTTCTTTCGCCGCAGCGTGGGGCACTGCGTACGGCGCTTCCTTGGCGCGGAGTTCGCGCTTTTGGGGTGCCGGGACGCTCGCGGTTTCGGCCGGTGCTACACTTGCAACCGCACCGATTACGGCATATGCCTTTGGCTCGGTGGCGCCGATCGGCGTGCTCACCAACTTGGTAGCGGTCCCGCTGGCCGCAATCGCAGTTCCGGGAATTTTCTGGAGTCTCCTGCTTGGCGGAATAGTTGCCGGCGGATCCGGTCTTGCCCTGGCGGCTGTAGAACGCACTGCTGTCCTGGCCGCGTCGGTTCCCCTAGGATGTGTGCGCGGCACGCCCGGTGCGGAGTTTGCGTTTCCCTGGGCCGTGGGTTTGGCCGCTGTCTTGTGGGTTGTCAGAACCAAGCCGCGCCGGCTGTGGGCGCACAAAAAAGCGGCTGCCGCTGCCGCTCTGGCCGCTTGGAGCTGGAACGCGTCGGGGAGTATAGGGAACTTGGGCGGCGGCGGGCTGAGCATTCACTTTCTGGACGTGGGGCAGGGAGACGCCATTGCAATAGAAACTCCCGGAGGCCGCTGGCTGCTGGTCGACGCCGGTCCTCGGACCTCCTACGACGACGCTGGGCGGCGGGTGGTGCTTCCCTTTCTGCGGCGGCACGGGGTTCGCAAGCTGGCAATCATGGTGGTGACTCACGGGGATGCTGATCACCTGGGTGGAGCTCCCGCGTTGATGCGCTCCTTGGAGCCGGAGCTGGTTCTGGAGCCCGGCCAGCCTCTGCCGTCGAGGCTCTACCTCGAATATCTCGCGCTGGTGGATCGGATAGGGACCCGATGGAGGGCCGCAAGGGCGGGCGACACTGTGGCGCTGGACGGCGTGGTGCTGGCGGTGCTGCATCCGGACACTTCCTGGATTCGCAGGAACTTCTCTCCCAACGAAAACTCGGTGGTGCTCAGGCTTTCTTACGGGGAGTTCGACGCGGTGCTAGCCGGGGATATCGGGGAAATTGCGGAGGAAGGTCTGTTGGGTTCCGTATCTCCGGCGGAAGTGCTCAAGGTGGCCCATCACGGGTCGCGGTACAGCACCTCGAAGGAATGGCTGGAGGCACTCGATCCTCTGGTGGCCGTGATCAGCGTGGGTAAGAACCGTTACGGCCATCCTGCTCCCGAAACCATAGCCCGGCTCCGGGGTTCGGGTGCCCAAGTGCTCCGTACTGATCTGGGCGGCACAGTGACTATACGCTCGGACGGGCGCTATTTTGAAGTGTTTCAGGGATATCCTTCGACCCTAGGCCAGAGGATCGGATGCCTACTACACCGATTGTTACTATCGAGCGCTTCATCATCCAGCAGGAGCGGTTGCACCCCGGCGCTACGGGCGAGTTATCCAACCTTCTCTACGACATCGCGCTGGCCGCAAAAGTAATTTCCGGTTATGTGCGCCGGGCGGGCCTGTTGGATGTTTTGGGGAGAGCGGGGCGGAAGAACGTGCAGGGTGAAGAGCAACAGAAGCTGGACGTCTTGGCCAACGAGGCGATCAAGAATGCGGTAGGCGGAAGCGGGAGGGTCTGCGTCTTGGCGTCGGAAGAGGAAGAAGAGCCGATCATCCCGCCGGCGGACGTCAATCCCGGCAAGTATGTGTTGTTGTTCGATCCTTTGGACGGGTCGTCCAATATCGACGTCAACGTTTCGATTGGAACGATCTTTTCGATCCACCGGCGGGTTTCGCCCGGGGGGCCGGGTACGTTGCGGGATTTACTGCAGCGGGGTCGCGACCAAGTGGCCGCGGGATATGTTATCTACGGCTCGAGCACGGTTCTAGTTTACAGCTCCGGTCAGGGGGTACACGGGTTCACGCTGGATCCGTCGATCGGGGAGTTCTTGCTCTGGAATGCCGATATCAGGACCCCTCCCATGGGCCGTTACTACAGCGTCAACGAGAGCCATTGGACTCGCTGGTCCGAGGGTTATCGAAGAGCGGTGAGTATACTGAAAGGTTTGGACGGCAAGGGGAGGGGAAAGAACGCCAGATACATCGGGTCTTTGGTGGCCGACTTCCACCGCAACTTGCTGGCCGGTGGTGTTTTCCTCTATCCTGGTGACAGCGCGGCGCCGCGAGGGAAGTTGCGCTTGCTGTACGAAGCGGCGCCTCTAGCCATGATCGCCGAGCAAGCTGGGGGTGCGGCGTCGGACGGAGTGCGGCCTATACTCGACATCGAGCCGGAAGAGCTTCACCAGCGCACTCCACTGGTGATCGGGAGCCGGGAGGACGTGGCGCTCGTAGAGAGGGTGTTGGAGGAGGAGTCCGAGCAGGCGGAGCGGCTATGAGCAACGATCCTAAATCGACCTCGGGTATTCCGATCAAAGTGGTTTACGGTCCGGAGGATGTGGCTCGGGGCACGGCAGGCGAGCGTCCGGGCGAGTATCCGTTCACCCGCGGTATCTACCCCACCATGTACCGCGGGAGGCTATGGACTTTTCGCCAGTACGCCGGGTACGGTACGGCCGAAGAGACTAATGCCCGGTTCCGGGAGCTGCTGCGCGCGGGGCAGTCTGGCCTCTCGGTGGCGTTCGACCTGCCCACGCAGATGGGTTACGATTCAGATTCCCCCATGGCGGAGGGTGAGGTCGGGCGTGTGGGTGTCGCAATAGATACGGTGGACGACTTGGCTCGGGTCTTCGAGGGGATACCGCTGGATCAGGTATCCACCTCGATGACCATCAACGCGACCGCTGCGATCCTCCTGGCGATGTACATAGTGGTGGCCGAGGAGCGCGGCATCGGGCGCAACCGGCTCAGGGGAACGGTGCAGAACGATGTGCTCAAGGAATACATAGCGAGAGGTACATACATATTTCCTCCCGAGCCCTCGTTGCGCCTGGTTACCGACGTGTTCGCGTTCGTGGTGCGGGAGGGGATGCCTTTCAACCCAATCTCGATCAGCGGCTACCACATGCGAGAAGCCGGTTGCACGGCGGTTCAGGAGATCGCCTTCACGTTCGCCAATGCAATCGAGTACTTGGATCGGGCGCTGGCAGCGGGGATCGCGGTGGACGACATAGCGCCGCGAATCTCTTTCTTCTTTGCCGCCCACAACGATCTGTTCGAGGAAGTGGCGAAGTTTCGGGCTGCAAGGCGGCTGTGGGCCAGAATAGTGCGGGAGCGGTATGGCGGATCGGATGCCAGCTGCCGGCTTCGGTTTCATACGCAAACGGGAGGTTCCACCCTCACCGCCCAGCAGCCTTTGAACAACGTCGTGAGGGTGGCGATTCAGGGGCTGGCGGCGGTCTTGGGCGGCACCCAGTCGTTGCACACCAATGCCTATGACGAAGCTCTTTCCCTGCCGACCGCCGCTTCGGCGCGACTCGCCCTGCGGACCCAGCAGATTTTGGCTTACGAGTCGGGTGTGGCCAACACGGTCGATCCCCTGGCCGGTTCCTACTACGTGGAGTATTTGACGGAGGCCTTGGAACGGCAGGCAGAGCAGCTGCTGGAGGAGGTGGCCGCGCGCGGTGGAGCGGCGCGGGCTATAGAACAAGGGGTCTTTCAGGAAGCGATCGGCCGCGCAGCGTACGCCTATCAGCAGGCGGTGGAAAGGGGGGAGGTGGTGGTTGTCGGCGTCAATCGCTTTGTGGAGGAGGAGCAGGCGGAAGTTCCCCCGGGGCCGGATTATTCGGCCTTGGCGGAGGTTCAGAGGCGGAGAGTAAAGGAGGCGCGCCGGCGCCGCGATCGGCGGGCTTGGGAGGAGTCGCTGGAGCGGGTCAGGGCGGCGGCCCGATCCGAAGGAGAGCCGCTGATGCCGGCGATCCTGGAAGCGGTTCGGGCTCGGGCCACCGTGGGAGAGATCAGCGACGCGCTGCGGGAGGTGTGGGGCACGTTCAGGGCCAGCGCGGCTGCCGCCACGGGCAGTGCGGGATCGTTTCGCGCTTGATTCTAGGTGGAAGCTCCGCTAAGCTACCGGCCGTTGAGTGTATATCCGGAAAAAGCCAAAATGCCAACCTATCAATATCGCTGTAACTCCTGCGGGCACGATTTCGAAAAGTTTCACAAGATCACCGTAAAGACTCGGCCCAAGTGTCCCAAGTGCGGTAAGAAGTCGGAGAGGGTCATCTCCGGCGGCGCGGGACTGGTCTTCAAAGGTTCGGGGTTCTACATCACCGACTACAAGCGGGCGGGTTCGGACAAGAAGGACAAGGGGGAAGGTGGGTCGGCCAAGTCCGAGGGGTCCGAAGCGGGCCGATCGAAGAAAGACTCCGGAGCTGACTCCTGAAGGCCGGAACCGATAGGTTGCGGGAAGCGCTGCGCCGGGCGATCGAGGCGTTGGGCTTCCCGGCGGTCGAGGTTGTCCTGCAGCAGCCTCGGGATCCCGGCCACGGCGATCTTGCCACCAATGTGGCCCTCAAGCTCGGCGCGCAGCTGAAGCGGCCTGCCCGGGACGTGGCCGAGCAGATCGCCGCCCAGGTGCAACTTGCGCCCGGGATCGTGGAGAAAGTGGAGGTGGCGGGTCCGGGCTTCATCAACTTCTGGCTCGCTGCCGAGGCGCTCACCGACGTCCTACCCAGGATCCTGGAGGCGGGGGAGAAGTGGGGCCGCTCTACGCGGGGAGCCGGTAAGCTGGTGAACGTGGAGTTCGTTTCGGCCAATCCCACGGGTCCCCTGCACGTGGGTCATGGACGAGGCGCAGCGCTGGGAGATGCCATAGCCTCGCTGTTGGAGGCGACCGGCTACGAGGTTACCAGGGAGTTCTACGTCAACGATGCCGGGGTCCAGGTGGATCGTTTGGCGCGATCTCTCTGGGCGAGGGTGCAGCAGGCGGTAGGCCGGGAAGCTGAGATTCCCGAGGGCGGTTATCACGGCAACTACCTGGTGGATCTCGCCCGGGAGCTCATAGCCGCAGAAGGTAGAGGGTTTGCCGAGCTTCCCGAAGAGGAAGGGGTGCGCCGCTGCCGAGAGATCGCCGTGCGGCGGCAGCGGGAAGAGCAGGACCGTGACCTGGCGGACTTCGGCGTTCGGTTCGACGTCATCTACTGGGAGAGCCAGCTTTACGGAAGCGGTTTGGTGGACGACGTGCTCAGGCGCCTCGGGGAACGGGGTTTGACCTACGAGCGTGACGGAGCTCTGTGGCTAAGAACCTCCGAGTTCGGCGATGCCAAAGACCGAGTGCTGCGAAAGAGCGACGGTTCCTACACCTACTTCGTGCCGGACATCGCCTACCATGTAGCCAAGGCGGAGCGAGGTTTCGAGAGGGCGATAGATGTCTGGGGCGCGGACCACCACGGCTACGTGCCTCGGATGGCGGCGGCTCTGGCGGCTCTGGGTTTTCCCCCCGACTTTTTTCAGGCGGTGATCGTGCAGCTGGTGCGCGTAATGCGCCACGGAGAGGAGGTCCGGTTCTCCAAGCGGTCGGGAGAGTTCGTGACTCTGCGGGATCTGTACGAGGAGACCGGCGTAGATGCTGCGCGGTACTTCTTCCTGATGCGGCGCGCCGATTCTCAGTTCGTTTTCGACATCGATCTCGCCACCAAGCAGTCGGAAGAGAATCCGGTGTACTACGTCCAGTACGCCCACACTCGGATGGCTGGAATCTTTCGCACGGGCGGGATAGATCCCCGGAAGATCGGCGCCGACGGTGCGGATCTGACCTTGCTGTCCGAACCGGAGGAGCAGGAGCTGATCAAGACGCTGGGACAATTCCCGGAGGTGGTCTCCAAGGCGGCGGAGACTCTGGAGCCCCATCGGATCGTCACCTATCTCGAGGAGGTAGCGCGTCTGGTAAACGGATGGTATCACCGGCACCGGGTCCTGGGCGCTGGCGCCGATCTGGAACGTGCCAGGCTGGTGCTGGCGCGGGCTGCGCAGATCGTGTTGGCCAACGGCTTGCGGCTGATCGGCGTGAGCGCCCCGGAGCGGATGTGAGGGAATCGAGCTTGTGAGCCTTTTGGTCGTGGGCAGCATAGCCCTGGACTCGGTGGAAACCCCCTTCGGTTCCACCGCGGATGCCCTGGGCGGCTCGGCGGTCTTTTTCGGCTACGCGGCGAGCCTGCTACATCCGGTCCAGATGGTAGGCGTGGTCGGTTCCGACTTCCCTCAGAAAGCCCTGGACCGGTTGGCCGAGCGGGGAGTCGATCTTGCCGGCGTCCAGCGGATGAAGGGAGAGAGTTTCCGCTGGAAGGGGAAGTATTCCTACGATCTGCAAAACCGGGAGACGCTGGAAACGCGTCTGGGCGTCTTTGCCGAGTTCCTCCCGCGCCTTCCCGAGCAATTTCGTAGCGCGCGGTACGTGTTCCTGGGCAACATAGATCCCGAGCTCCAGCTGAGCGTGTTGGACCAGATCCAAGATGCCAGGTTCGTCGCGTGCGACACGATGAATTACTGGATCCACTCCAAGCGCGATGTCTTGCTGCAGCTCCTGCGCCACGTGAACGTGCTCATGGTCAACGACAGTGAGGCGCGGGAGCTCTCCGGAGATTGGAACATCTACCGGGCCGCCCGTTGGATTCTGGAACGGGGCCCCGAAATGGTGGTCATCAAACAGGGGGTCTTCGGCGCGGTGATGGTCAACGGGCGCGACATCTTTTACGTCCCGGCCTTCCCTCTGGAACAGGTGTTCGACCCCACCGGGGCGGGAGACGCATTTGCGGGCGGCTTCATGGGTCACCTGGCCAGAACCGGGGATCTGTCGGAAGGCAACCTCCGCAGGGCGATGGTGTACGGCGCCGCCATGGGCTCGTTCGCCGTGGAACGTTTCTCGGTTCAACGATTCGAAGAGATCGGCCCGGCGGAGGTGACCGTCCGAGTCCGCCAGTTCAGCCGCTTGGTGTACTTCGACCTCGATGAGGATATGCCGGATGACCCCGGCTGAGCGTTACCGCGAAGCTGGAGTCGATCTCGACTTTGCTGAAGGGGTAAAGGGACGGATCGCCGAGGCGATACTGCGCACCCGAACTTCGCTAGCCCTGGGCCCGGCTGGCGGTTTCGGCGGAATGATAAAGATCCCGCCCGATATCGACGAGCCGGTCGCCGTGCTCAGTACGGACGGTGTGGGTACTAAAGTGCTGGTGGCCATCCGCGCCGGCCGCCACGACACCGTGGGGGAGGATCTGGTCAACCACTGCGTCAATGACATCCTGGTACACGGAGCCGCTCCCCTGGCGTTTCAGGACTACATAGCAGGTTCCGACCTCAAAAGCGAGACCATCGTGGCCCTGGTCGAAGGGATCGCCCGGGGATGCACTACCCACGGTATGACTCTGACCGGCGGCGAGACTGCTCAACTGAGGGATCTCTACCAGCCAGGGCATTACGATTTGGCCGGGACCATAATGGGCGTGGCCTCCCGCCGATCGCTGCTGACCGGAGAACGGACACGGGCGGGGGATGTATTGGTGGGATACGCCTCCAGCGGACTGCACACCAACGGATACAGTCTGGCCCGCCGGATCGTCTTCGATAAACTGGGACTGGACCTGGACAGTCAGGTGCCGGAACTGGACCGGCCTATAGGAGAGGTTCTGCTGGAGGTACACCGGAGCTACTTCCAGGCGATTTTCCCGGTGTTGGACCGCATTCGCGCCCTGGCCCACATAACCGGCGGTGGTATTCCGGGTAATCTGCCCCGCTCGCTACCCCGAGGTTTGGGAGCCAAGGTGAAACTCGGCAGCTGGCCGATACCGCCGGTTTTCCTGTTCCTCCAGCAGGCGGGATCGGTAGAGGCGGAAGAAATGTATCGGGTTTTCAATATGGGAATCGGGATGATCGCCGCGGTATCGCCGTCGGATGTCGAGCGCGTATCCGATGCAGCTCGCCAGGCCGGGGTGGAGACTTGGCCCATAGGAGAAGTGATACTCGGGTCGGGAGTGAGCTTGGTTTAGATAGCGACAGCTGCCGGCGCCGTCCCCTGCGCTCTCGTTCTCGGGGGCTACCGCCCGCAGGGCCTTGGAACGATCTTACGTTAGATACCGGTAGTTTTGAGAGTCTTCTCCTTCCCTACACGGCAGATACCTGCTCGAGGCAAAGATGTCCATTCGACCTATAAAACGTATCGCACAGGCGAGACCCACGATCGAAGGAGCGGGTGTGCGCCTGCGGCGGGCTTTCGGATTCGGCGACACTGCGGACTTCGATCCATTCCTTTTGCTGGACGACTTCCGTAGCGACAATCCGGACGACTACCTGGCAGGTTTTCCCTGGCACCCCCACCGGGGGATAGAGACGATCACCTATGTGCTGGCCGGATCGGTGGAGCACCGCGACAGCTTGGGCAATCAGGGCAAACTTGGCGCGGGAGACGTCCAGTGGATGACTGCGGGCAGCGGCATCCTCCATCAGGAGATGCCGCAGGGAGATCCCCGGGGGAGGATGCACGGCTTCCAGCTTTGGGCCAATCTGCCCTCCTCTTTGAAGATGACCGAGCCTCGATACCAGGACATCGCCGCCGGCGACATCCCGGAAATCGTCGACGACGACGAGGTGAAGGTGCGGGTCGTTTGCGGGAGTTTTTGGGGTGTAAGGGGACCGGTCGAGGGCATTGCGGCGGATCCGCTCTACCTGGATGTCTGGGTACCACCCGGTAAGCGCAAGGTCCTTCCCGTAGAGACCACTCGTCACGCATTCGCCTACGTGTTCCAGGGATCAGGGACCTTCCGCGACGCTTCGGAACCGCGCCCGGTAAAGACGGAGCCGGTGGGAGCCCCGGGCGCGGCTTTGGCGCCCGAGTCGCGAGGGGAGCCCGATGAGGTGGCCAACCGGTCGCTGGTGCTCTTCGATCGCGGGGACGAGGTTGTCGTCCGTGCCGGCGAGCACGGGATCCGATTTCTGCTGGTCTCCGGCAGGCCTCTCCAGGAACCGGTGGCGTGGTACGGCCCCATAGTCATGAATACCGAAGAAGAGCTCCGGCAAGCATGGGCTGAACTGAGGTCCGGTACGTTCATCAAGCATGCCGCAAGGTTTCCGGGACGAAGCAAATAGCGGCGGGTCCCGGACGAGAAGATATGTCGATCGTCCTGCGGCGCTCGGGATTGTCTAGCTGTCAATGACGGAACTCGAAGCCATGGACCGCGCCCTGGAGCTCGCGCGGAAGGGGTGGGGAAGGGTTTCTCCCAACCCGATGGTCGGTGCCGTACTTCTAAAAGACGGCCGGGTGGTGGGGGAAGGGTATCACGCGGAGTTCGGCGGCCCGCACGGCGAGGTGGCCGCCTTGGAGTCCTGCTCCGATCCGGCAGGATCCACCTGTGTTGTTACGCTGGAACCTTGCGCCCACCACGGCAAGACGCCCCCCTGTGCCGAGGCGTTGATTCGCGCAGGCGTTCGGCGGGTGGTTGCCGCTCTGCGGGATCCCAATCCGGTAGCGAGGGGGGGTGCCGAGGTGCTCAGGAGTGCCGGGGTGGAGGTGGAGTTCGGCCTTCGGGCCCGGGAAGCGGCCGCCCTTAATGCGGCGTTCCTGTGGAATTGTGTCAGGGGCGCCCTCCCCTTCGTGGCCCTCAAAGTGGCCACTTCCCTGGACGGTTACCTGGCGGACTACCAGGGAAGATCGCAGTGGATATCGGGTCCCGAAGCGAGGGAGTTCGTGCACTGGCTGAGAGCCGGGTTCGATGCCATAGCCGTCGGTCGGCGCACGGCCGATTCGGACGACCCTCTGCTCACGGTTCGCGGTGACTTGGTGCCCAGAGTTGCACCGCGCCGCATCATTTTCGCTCGCAGCGGAAGAGTGCGCCGGGATCTGCGGATGGTGCAGAGCGCGCGGGAAGTCCCCACGTGGGTGGTGGTCGGTACGGCAGCGCTCCCGGTTGCGGAAACCGAGCTGAAGGGGACCGGTGTAGAAATCATAGGGGTGGACGGGCTGCGTGCGGCGCTGGCGGAGCTGAGGCGCAGGGGGGTCGGTTCCCTGCTGGTGGAAGGCGGGGCGACCCTGGCGTCGGCGCTCCTTGGCGAAGGGCTGGTGGATCGGCTTTACTGGATTCAGGCCCCCCGGTGGTTAGGTACCGGGATGCCGGCCTTCGCCCCGCGGGAGCCGGTGCCGCTGGACGATGCTGGAAGTTGGGTGGTGACCGAGCGGAGGGCCCTGGGCGAGGATACATTACTTGTGGTGGATCGCAGCTTATGTTTACCGGAATAGTGACCGCCGTGGGGCGGGTGGCCGAGATACAGGACGGTGGCGGTGCAATGTCGGTTACCATCGAGGCGCCTTACAGCGATCTCGAGAAGGGTGAAAGTATCGCGGTAAACGGGGTGTGTCTTACGGTGGCCGATCTTGCGCGCGGTGGGTTCAGGGTGGACGTTACCGCTCCTACGCGGGCGCGCACCCGTCTTGGGGAACTCAGGGTGGGGGACCGGGTCAACCTGGAGAGGGCCTTGGCTTTGGGAGACCGCTTGGGAGGCCACCTGGTTTCGGGTCATGTCGACGGGATTGCGGAAGTCGCGGCGGTGCGGCGGGAGCAGGATGTCGTGGTGGTCGAGTTGGTGTTGCCTGCGGAGGTTGCCGAGGTCACGATTCCCCGTGGATCGATCGCCGTCGACGGCGTGAGCCTTACGGTACAGGAGCTGCGGCCCGGCTTTCGGGCGGAGGTTGCGCTGGTTCCCTTTACCCGCGAGCATACCACTTTGGGATCCCTGAGTCCTGGGAGCCGGGTTCACGTTGAGGGTGACCTCATAGGCAAGTTTGTGCGCCAGCTGCTGGCGTCCAGGCAGGCGCTTCAGTGTTGAGGCGCGAAGCGCGGAGGTTTTATGGGATTGGGGACCATAGAGCGGGCTATCGAGGACATTAGGCAGGGCAAGCTGGTCGTGGTTGCCGACGACGAAGATCGCGAAAGCGAAGGCGATCTGGTAGGTGCGGCGGCCAAGGTTACGCCCGAGATGATCAACTTCATGGTGAAATACGGGCGGGGCTTGGTGTGTCTTACCCTCACTCCGGAGCGCTGCCGGGCGCTGGGGCTGACCCAGATGGTGGAGGACACGGGGGATTCCTACGAGACGGCGTTTACCGTGAGCGTGGACGCGGCCAAGCGTTTCGGGGTTACCACGGGAATTTCGGCGGCTGATCGCGCCAAGACGATTCAGGTGGCCATCGATCCTGCCACGGAGCCGTCGGATCTCCGGCGGCCGGGGCATGTTTTCCCTCTGCGGGCCAAGCCCGGAGGGGTACTGCAGCGGGTAGGACACACCGAGGCGAGCGTAGACCTGGCGAGGCTGGCGGGTCTGTACCCGGCGGGCGTCATCTGCGAGATCCTGGCGGATGACGGTACCATGATGCGCCGGCCTCAGCTCGAGGAGTTCGCGGCGCGTCACGGGCTGACCTTCGTAACGGTCGCGCAGTTGGTGGCGTACCGGTTGCAAAACGAGCGGCTGGTGCACCGGGTAGCCGAGGCCCGGCTGCCCACCCCCTACGGAGAGTTTCGGATCATCGGATACCGCAACGACGTAGACGAGCGGGAGCATGTGGCTTTGGTGTACGGCGACGTTCGCGGCAAGGAAAACGTCCTGGTTCGGATGCACTCGAAGTGCCTGACGGGGGATGTGTTCGCTTCCTATCGCTGCGATTGCGGATGGCAGCTCCAGCGTGCAATGCAAATGATCGCTGAGGCTGGGCTGGGTGTGGTGGTTTATCTGGACCAGGAGGGACGGGGCATAGGGCTTTTGAACAAGCTCAAGGCCTACGAGCTCCAAGATGCGGGGCACGATACCGTGGAGGCCAACGAGCGTCTGGGTTTTGCTCCCGATCTCAGGAATTACGGCATCGGCGCCCAGATCCTTATGGACTTGGGTCTCAGTTCCATCAGGGTGCTCACCAACAACCCTCGCAAGTTGGTGGGCCTGGAAGGGTATGGGTTGAAGTTGGTCGAGCGGGTCCCGATCGTGCCGGATCCCAATGATCTGAACCGCTCCTATTTGGAAGTAAAGCGCGACAAGCTGGGCCACTTGTTGGCGCACTGAGCGCTCATGGCGGCGCGGCGGACTGTGCGGGGTCGCGGGAACCGGAGGCGGGTGGTGGTGGTGGTAAGCCGCTACAACGAAGGTGTAACTCGGCGGTTGCTAGAGGGGGCTTTACAGACCCTGGCCGAGGCCGGTTGGGGTGACGATCGGGTGGATGTGGTTTGGGTTCCGGGCGCGTTCGAGTTGCCGCTGGCGGTCGATCGCGCGCTCTCCACCGGTCGCTACCGGCTAGCTGTGGCGCTGGGCGCTGTCGTCCGTGGAGAAACGCCTCACTTCGAGTACGTTTCCCGAGCGGCGGCCGAAGGCTTGAGCCGTGTGGCCATAGACCGCGGGTTGCCGGTCGGATTCGGCGTGCTCACTTGTGACACCTTGAAGCAGGCGCTGGCGCGGGCCGGTGGGGATGCCGGCAACAAGGGATCGGAGGCGGCTGCTGCGGCGCTGGAGATGCTGGGGGTAATTGAGGGGTTGGAAGACGGTGCTGCGCACTGAGAGCAAGGCCCGGGCGCGGGCTCTTCAGGCGCTTTACGCATGGGAAATCAGGGGGCGCCCCTTGCCAGCTGAGCTGGACGAGGTGGGATTTGGCGAGCTTACAGGAGTGGCCCGGGAACGGGCCCGGCGTCTCTTCGAGGGGGTGGTCGCCAACTACCGCTCTCTGGATCGCGAGATCGCGCAGGCGGTGGAGCACTGGCGGATCGATCGGGTGGGGGCGGTTGAAAGAAACATCTTGAGGCTGGCTCTTCACGAGCTTCTGGAGGGCGACGTTCCGCCGGTGGTGGTCATAGATGAGGCGGTACGCCTTGCTCGCTGGTTCGGAGGAACCAAGGCTCCCGCTTTCGTCAACGGGGTACTCGATGCCACCGCCCGGCGCCTGGGTTTGCTGTGAGGATCCTCGCGGTCAACTGGCTAGACCGAGCGAATCCCCAAGCCGGTGGCGCCGAGTTGCACTTTTTCGAGATTTTCAGGCGATTGGTGGCGCGGGGTCATGAGGTGACCTTGATCTGTTCCGGCTTTCCGGGAGGGGCGGGCCGGGACGTGATAGACGGTATCCGGATTCGGCGCTACGGCCGTCGTTACTCCTTTGCCCTGCGGGGCAGGCCGGCTATAAGGGAGGCCTTGAAGGAGGCGAACTTCGACGTGCTGGTCGAAGATATCAACAAACTGCCGCTGTACACTCCCACGCTCACACGGTTGCCGGTGTATGCTGTCGTGCCGCACCTGTTCGGGTTAACCGCGTTTCGCGAGGTTAGCTGGCCGGTGGCCGCGGCCGTAGCCCTTGCGGAGCTTCCGCTACCTTGGGTCTATCGGCGTGCCGAGTTTCATGCCATCAGTAAGAGTACCAAGCTAGATCTCATCAGGCGGGGAGTTGCGGCCGAGCGAATACGGGTTATTTACCCGGGAGTGGATTGCGAGTGGTACACCCCTCGTCCCGAGGCGCGCGCTGGCGAGCCCACTTTTCTGTACTTGGGGCGCCTGAAGCGCTATAAGGGTGTTGCTACCGCGGTGCAGGCGATGGCGATCCTGCGCCAGCGCGGGGTCGAGGCGAGACTGTTGGTCGCGGGCGAGGGAGACGACCGGCGGCAGTTGGAGCGTCAGGTGCGGAGGCTCGGGCTGACCGACGTGGTAACTTTCACCGGTTTCGTGAGCGAGGAGCGGAAGCGGGAGATGATGCGCCTGGCTTGGGCTGTGGTTTTGCCTTCGGCCAAGGAGGGGTGGGGAATTACCAATGTGGAAGCTGCCGCCTGCGGCACTCCGGCGCTTGCCGCCGACCGTCCGGGCTTGAGAGAATCGGTGCGTGACGGCGTGACGGGGATGCTGTTTCCTTTTGGTGACGCTGGGTCTTTGGCCGCGGCCATGGCGCGACTGGCGGAGGACCGCGATCTGGTAGAACGCATGGGCCGTGCGGCTCGCAAATTTGCAGAGCGGTTTTCTTGGGACCGCGCGGCGCTGGAGACGGAAGAGCATCTGCAACTGACGATCGATGCCGCCCGTCGGGGGCGGAGGAGGGATGGATAACATGCAAACTACTGTGACTGCCCGGCACTGCGAGGTTCCGGATGACCTCAAGAGGCGCGCCGAGCAGCTCATGGAGCGGGTGGCCAGGAAGGCACACCGGGCGCAGCGGGCTCAGGTGATTTTTGCGGCCGACAATCATCGCAAGGTCGTGGAGATACAGCTTTCCCTGCCGCGGGGCCAGGTTCGGGTGGCTTCGGCGGAAGCGGATGATTTTCGGTCGGCCTTGGACCGCGCCAAAGGGAAGCTGCTGCATCAGTTGGACAAGACCAGTCGCCGCTATAACCGCAGGAGCGGGCAGTCGGGCAGGGATCGGTGATCACGGTTCGGGATCTGTTGGCACAGAAGGGAGAGTCCCTTCAGCTGGAATCCCTGACCGGGGAAGTGGGGTTCGACCGTAAAATAACGGTTCCCGAGATTTCCAGTCCCGGTCTGGTGCTCGCGGGCTTTACGTCCCGTTTTCTGTCCAAGCGGCTTCACGTACTGGGCGAAACCGAGATCGCATACCTGAGGAGCCTCACCGCGGCGGAGCGGGAGCGGTCCCTCGATGGGTTTCTCAAACCGGACGTTCCCTGCGTCTTCGTTACCAAGTCCCAGACGCCGCCGCGGGAGCTGGTGCAGATGGCCCGAGAGCGGGAGATACCGCTGATCCGCACCAAGCTGAAAACCGCCGAGTTCTACCGGAGGATTACTCCCTATCTGCTAGAGGTGTTCGCGCCCAGCACTACGGTACACGGCTCCCTGGCGGACGTTTACGGAGTAGGGCTGCTGTTCGTCGGAAGGTCCGGGATCGGCAAGAGCGAGTGCGTTTTGGATCTGGTGGAGCGAGGTCACCGTCTGGTGGCGGACGATGTGGTTCACATAAGCCAGCGCGGTACCGATGTCTTGATAGGCCGCGCCCACGAGCTGTCCTATCGGTACATGGAGATTCGGGGTATCGGACTGGTGGATGTCTCGGCTCTCTTCGGTATCAGGGCGGTAAGGCAGCAGAAACGGATCGAGGTCGTAGTGGAGCTCACCGACTGGGAGTCTGCTGGAGACGTGGATCGCACCGGGCTGGACGCCAAGACCACGAAGATACTCGGAGTTGAGCTACCGCATGTGATCGTGCCTCTCAACCCGGGCAAGAACATAACGGTCATTTCCGAAGTGGTGGCGATGAATCATTTGCTCCGCTATAGCGGAATCGATGCCGCCAAGACCTTCAATGCCAGGTTGCTCCGCCGCATGGCCGAACAACGCGAGCTCCGGGAGTATCTTGTGGAAGACTATGAGTAAACTTAAGGGCGTGGTTTTGTCCCACGCGGTGTTAGCCGAGGCTCTGGTGCAGGCGGTGGACGAAATCACGGGCGAAGGCGCCGCTCTGGTCCCGGTGAGCAACGAGGGGTGCAGCCTCGCGCTGCTGGAAGAACGCGTCAGGGCTGCGGCGGGCGATGCGCCTTGCGTGCTGTTCGTGGACCTTCCGGGTGGCAGCTGCCTTCAGGCGGCGGCCCACTACCTGCGGGAACACCCCGAGTGTGCGGTAGTGTCCGGAGTGAATCTCGCAATGTTGGTGGACTTCGTATACCACCGCGATCTCTCGGCCGCCGACGCCGCTCGGAGGGCCGTGGAAACCGGCAACCGTGCTTTGCGCCTGATCCAGCTGTGAGCCTCGAGCTGGTCCGAGTGGACGATCGCTACATCCACGGGCAGGTGGTAGTGGGTTGGGGAAGAGCTCTGGGAGCCGATACAATTCTATTGGTGGACGACGCGGTAAGCCGCAGTCCTTGGGAGCAAGAGCTGTACCGGATCGGGGTACCTCCCGAGATCCAGTTGGAGTTCACTTCGGTAGCTGAAGCTTCCCAGCGCCTGGCTTACCTGGCCAACTCCTCGAAGCGGGCAATTGTCCTGCTGGGAGACGTGCACACTCTAGAGAGGCTGTGCTGTAGCGCTCCGGTCATACGCAGAGTGAACATCGGGGGATTACATCAGGCACCAGGTAGAAAGGAGCGTCTGCCGTACGTCTTTCTCAGCGACGAGGAGGCGTTGGTTTTGCGGCGCTTGCGCGACTCTGGGATCGAAGTAGTCGCGCAGGATCTGCCCACGGCGCGGGCCGTGCCCGTAGATGAGCTCCTATGATCTCCGGCGAGTTGGGATGGCTGCTTCTATGGGGTACTCTGGTCGGGCTGGATTTGGTGAGCCTGGGACAGATCATGATTGCCCGGCCCTTGGTGGCCGGAACAATAGCCGGAGTCATTCTGGGCGATCCGGTAGCGGGCGCCAGCGTCGGGGTGGTGCTGGAGCTTTTCGCTCTCGATCTGCTGCCGGTGGGTGCCGCTCGATATCCGGACTACGGTCCGGCTGCCGTGGCCGCCGCGACTGTGGCGGCTGGATCTCCGGGAATGCTCGGTTTGGGACTGGCGGCGGCGCTGGGTCTGGCGATGGCCTATCTAGGCCAGTGGAGCATACACTGGCTGCGGAGGCGCAACGGCAACGACATCCGGCGTCATTGGGCGGCGGTGGAGAAGGGGGACGCTTCGACTATAGCCCGACTGCATTTGAAGGCCGTGGTGAGAGACGGGTTCAGGAGCGCGGTGCTGACCGCCGTCGGCGTCGCGGTCGCCCTGCTGCTCCGGCGGTATCCGCCGGTCGCGCTCGGGGGTGCTCTCTTGTTGAGCGCGGCGGCGATCGGAGCTGCTCTAGGAGTCGGGTCGCTGGGTGCTCTGCGCCTGGCCTCTTCCCCGCATGGGCGCTGGTCGCTGGCGGCCGGGTTAATAGCGGGTGGAGCCTGGGTGATTCTCCGATGAAGCTGGATCAGTTTCGGGCGTGGCTGCGGCTATTTACGGTACAGGGATCGTGGAACTACGATCGGATGGTGGGTTTGGGACTGGCCTTCTCCATGGAGCCTCTACTGAGGACGCTGAGCGGCGGCAAAGAGAATCCCCGCTACCGGGAGGGGCTGGCCCGAGCAGCCCAGTTCTTCAACGCCCACCCGTATTTCGTCGGTCTGGCGGCGGGATCGCTAGCTCGAGCGGAGCACCTGGGATCTTCTCGAGAGGAAGTGGACCGCTTGAGAACTGCGCTGGTGGGCCCGTTGGGTTCGGTCGGTGATCGCCTCTTCTGGATCGGGTGGCTGCCTTTGTGTTCGGCGCTTGGTATTGTGGGGGCCGCGCTGGTTTCGCCGGTGGCGGGCGCGGTATTGTTTCTCGCGCTCTACAACGTGCTGCATTTGTCGATTCGTTACTGGACCTTGGCAGTGGGGTGGCGTATGGGCCCAGGGGTTGCCGCTGCTTTGGGCAGTTCTGTGTTTCGCCGGGTCCCCGGGATCGTGGCCGCGGCCGCGGCTGGGGCTGCGGGGTTCGTGCTTCCCGTTGCAGCCGCGTGGTTGACGGGAGATCTGCCGCAAGGAAGCCGCTTCGGGACGGCTTTGGTCTTGGCTGTCTGCGTGATTGTGGGCAGGTGGTTGCTTCCTTCCGCTGGGGCGACCAGGGTGGGAATGGCGATTGTGGCGGCGGCGGCAGTGGTGGGGCTGCTGTGGCGGTGGTAGAGCGGCGCGTTAGAATTGTCAACGAGCTGGGGCTGCACGCTCGGCCCGCGGCGGAGTTCGTGAAGCTGGCGAGTAAGTTCAAGTCCGAGATACAGGTAAGGCGCGACGAGGTGACGGTGAACGGAAAAAGTATCATGGGCGTGATGACCTTGGCGGCCGAGCAGGGCGCCGAGCTTGTGATAACGGCCAACGGTGTGGACGCGGAAGAAGCGGTGAATGCCCTGGCTGCTCTGGTAGAAAGCGGGTTCAGGGAATGACGGAATCCGAACGGATCCTTACCGGTATTGGAGTTTCTCCGGGGATCGCCGTCGGGCGAGCGCATGTTCTTTCCGTTTCCCTGCCGGTAGTGCCGCATCGAGTGGTACCCAAGGATCAGGTGGAGGCGGAGGTAGAGCGATTGAGGCGGGCGGTGGGGGAGGTCCGCGAGCATCTGGAGGCGCTGCGTGACCGGGCTGCTCAGAGGGCCGGCCCGCGGGAAGCCAAGATCTTCGACGCCCAGATCATGATGCTGGAGGATTCCGATTTTCTCGGGGCGGTGGAAAAGCTGATCCGGGAGAATCAGCTCTCTGCCGAGCGCGCCTTCGAATTCAAGTCTCTGGAGATGCGGGCCCTTTGGTCTGCCAGCTCGCGGCTTCGGGAAAGGTTGCCCGACCTGTCCGCAGTACAGCTACGGGTGCTTCATCACCTACTCGGGCAACCGGTGGAGGAAGTGCCCCGGATGGCTGACGGAGAGCCGGTGATCCTTTTCACTCGGGAGCTGACGCCCGGGCTCACGGTGCAGTTCGACCGCGAGCACATAGCGGGGTTCGCCAGCGAAGAGGGGACCCGTACTTCGCACGCCGCGATTCTGGCTCACAGTCTGGGAATTCCCTGCGTGATGGGGCTAGTGGGCAGCTTGGAGCGGGTACGGTCGGGTATGCCCGTGATTCTGGACGGAGCCCACGGGCTGGTCATTCTGGAACCCACGGCGGAGGAGATCAAGTCGGCGCAGGCCTACGAGCGGCGGAGGCTGGCGCTGGAGCGAGAGCTCGAGCGGGCCGTGGATGCTGCTGCTGTGACCGCAGATGGTGTCAGGCTCAGACTCTTGAGCAACGTGGATACTCCGGAGGACGTGGAGCTGGCTGTTTCTCACGGAGCCGAAGGTGTGGGTTTGCTGAGGACGGAATTTCTGGTCCTGGGAAGGGCCTCGATGCCGGACGAAGAAGAGCAGGCTTCCTACTTTGCGGAGGTGGGCCGACGTTTTGGAGACAAACCGGTGGTCATTCGCAGTTACGATCTCGGCGGCGACAAGTTTCCGCTGGAGGAAGGGCGCTTTCTGGAGGCCAATCCGTTCCTGGGTTGGAGGGCGCTGCGCGTGTGTTTGGATCGTCCGGATGTCTTCAAGCCGCAGATTCGGGCGATGCTGCGAGCGCGGGCCGAGGCCAACATTCAGTTGATGATCCCGCTAGTGACCCAAGTGGAAGAGGTTGCTCGCACCCGCGAGATGATCGCCGAAGCTGCCGACGAGCTTGCCCGGGAAGGGAAGCGGGCGGCATCAGAATTGCCCTTGGGAGTTATGATTGAAACTCCCGCAGCGGTGATGCTGGCGGATCAGTTGGCCGAAGCGAGCGAGTTCTTGTCGGTTGGCACCAACGACTTGACGCAGTACACCTTGGTGGTGGACCGCGGCAACGCGCGGCTGGCCGGGAGGTTTACGCCCCATCACCCGTCGATTCTGCGTATGCTGAAGTTGGTGCTCGAGGCGGGAAAGCGTCGGGGGCGCGAGCCTAGTGTTTGCGGTGAAATGGCCTCGGATCCGCTCTCGGCCTTTCTCCTCATCGGGTTGGGGTATCGGGTACTGAGTGTAGCTCCGCTGAAGCTCCCTCTGGTGCGGTGGTTGGTCCGCCAGGTGGACGCGGGAAGCGCGGAGCGGGCGGCGAGCAGTGCGCTGGAAGCTTCCACGGCGGCGGACGTCAGGGAAATCTTGGAGAAGGCTATCGGCGAGTTCGTGGATCTCAAAGTGCTCGAGGCTGGACGGTTGCCGCGCGCCAAGAGGGAGAGTAGCTTGTCCCGGTGAAAGAAGGAGGTCCTATCTCTCACAACTACACGCTCTCATCGGAGTCGGTGACGGAAGGTCACCCCGACAAGGTGGCGGATCAAATTTCGGACGCCGTGCTGGACGCCATTCTGGCACAGGATCCGGATGGCAGGGTTGCCTGCGAGACTCTAGTCAAATCCGATTTGGTCGTAGTGGCGGGTGAGATCACCACCAAGGCGGAGGTGGATGTGAGCGAAATCGTGCGCTCCACTATCGCCTCGATAGGCTACGACGACGACGCTTGCGGAATAGATCCCCGGACCTGCCGTATTGTGGTGAAGATAGATCGCCAGTCGCCGGATATCGCCCAGGGGGTGGACACGGGAGGCGCGGGGGACCAGGGAATGATGTTCGGGTACGCCACCGACGAGACGCCGGAGTTGATGCCCCTGCCGATCCTGATGGCTCACCGCTTGACGGCAAGGCTGGCCGAGCTGAGGCACACCGGCCAGGTGAGCTGGCTGCGGCCGGATGGCAAGAGTCAGGTGACCGTGGAGTACGCCGACGGCAAGCCGGTAGCGGTGCGGGCGGTAGTCGTCTCAACCCAGCACGCTCCGGGCGTCGAGCACAGCGAGGTAGTGGAAGCGGTAACCGAGCTGGTGGTGAGGCCAATAGTGGAGCAGACCGGGCTGGATACGAAGACGATGCGAGTGCATATCAATCCCACTGGACGGTTCGTCATAGGAGGTCCGAAGGGCGACGCTGGGTTGACCGGTAGAAAGATTATCGTGGACACCTACGGAGGTGCCGCCCGGCACGGTGGAGGAGCTTTCAGCGGGAAGGACCCGTCAAAGGTCGATCGGTCCGGGGCGTACGCGGCGCGCTGGGTAGCCAAGAACATAGTTGCCGCCGGTCTCGCCCGCAGGTGCGAGGTACAGATCGCCTACGCCATAGGGGTAGCCGATCCGGTATCCGTCGCGGTAGACACTTTCGGGACAGCCGCGGTTTCGGAGGCGGAACTCGAGACTGCGGTCCGCACAGTCTTCGACTTGACGCCTCGAAGGATAGTAGAACAGCTCCAGCTCAAGCAGCCCATCTATCGCGCCACGGCCGCGTACGGGCACTTCGGCCGCACGCCAGAAGTGCGGGTAGTTCACGGGCGCCGAGTGCAGCTCTTCAGCTGGGAACTAGCTTCACAGGTCGCGGCGATGAGGGAGGCCGCGAGGCACGCCGCATAGACGGCACCGACCACAATTTTCTGAGGAAGAGAATCGCCCAGATGACAGCGGTTAACAGCGAGACCTGGTACGATATAGCCGATCCTAAACTGGCCGAGCAGGGGCGCCGCCGGACCGAATGGGCGGAGCGCTTCATGCCGGTCCTCCGCCAAATAAGAGAGCGATTCGAGAAAGAAAAGCCCCTTGCGGGCATTCGCATGTCGGCCTGCCTGCACGTGACGTCGGAGACGGCTAATTTGGCCGTTACTCTGAAAGCGGGCGGCGCGGATCTGGCGCTTTGCGCTTCCAATCCGCTCTCTACCCAGGACGATATAGCCGCCTATTTGGTGCGGGACCACGGAATCAAGGTGTTCGCCATCAAGGGCGAGAACCACGAGACCTATTACCGGCACATCCAAATGGCTCTGGCGCACCAACCTGTCCTTACCATGGACGACGGGGCCGATCTGGTAGGAGCGCTTCACATGATCGCTCTCAACCGATTGGACGATCTGGCGCCGCCGGTCAGGACCTGGGTGGAACAACTGAGCGAGAGAGAACGGCGGGAATTGGTGAGCAGAGTGATAGGTTCCACCGAGGAGACTACCACGGGCGTAATCAGGCTCAAAGCCATGGCCAAGGACGGCGTGCTTCAGTTCCCGGTTATCGCCGTCAACGATTCCCAGACCAAGCATCTCTTCGACAACCGCTACGGCACCGGACAATCAACCATAGACGGTATCCTGAGGGCCACCAACATCCTGCTGGCGGGCAGCACGGTGGTCGTGGCGGGGTACGGGTGGTGCGGTCGAGGAGTGGCCATGAGAGCCCGCGGGGCAGGCGCCGATGTGATAGTAACCGAGGTCGATCCCCTCAGGGCTCTGGAAGCTCGGATGGACGGCTACCGCGTGATGCCCATGCGGAAGGCCGCACCCCTGGGAGACGTGTTCGTCACGGTGACCGGGGACATCAACGCCATTCACGTCGAGCACATGAAGTTGATGAAGGACGGCGCGATCCTGGCCAACGCCGGCCATTTCAACGTGGAGATCGACTTGGAAGGTCTGGCCAGGGTTGCCAAAGGACCGCGCTCTGTGAGACCTTACGTGGACGAGTGGATCCTGGACGGCAAACGCCTTTTCGTGCTGGGACAGGGCCGGTTGATCAATCTGGCCGCGGCCGAAGGACATCCGGCCAGCGTGATGGACCTGTCCTTCGCCAACCAGGCCTTGGCGGCTGAACATTTGGTGCGGAACGGGGGTACCTTAGATAAACAAGTCTACCGCGTGCCGGCCGACATCGACGCTCAGGTGGCCCGGCTGAAACTGGCGGCGATGGGCGTAGAAATAGACGAGTTGACCGAAGAGCAACGGAAGTATCTTTCGTCCTGGGAGTCAGGCACCTAAGGAGGTGCCATGGTAGAAGTCAGAGTAGCGCAGATCGGCTTGGATCGAACCACCAACAGTCCTGTGGTCATCCTTCAGGAGAAGGACGGAGATCGGATCCTGCCCATCTGGATCGGTCCCGCCGAAGCTTCGGCGATAGCCATGGAGCTGGCGGGAGTGAAGTTCGCCCGCCCGCTGACCCATGACCTGGTAAAGCAGATCATCATCGGACTGGGTGCGGATCTTCGGAGGGTTCTAATCACCCAGGTCAAGGAGAACACCTACTACGCCGAGTTGCACCTCTACCAGGGCGACAACCACGTGGTGCAAATCGACGCGCGCCCGTCCGACAGCATAGCCGTAGCCTTGAGACTAAAAGCGCCGATCTTCACCAGCGAGGAGTTGCTGGAAGAGATGTCGGTGGACCTCACCGGCCCCGACGCGGGACCGGGACAGCTAGATGCCAACACGCTGCGAGACTACCTCGAAAAGCTCGACCCCGAAGACTTCGGCAAGTTCACGCCTTAGCGGCCTGTTGCCCTTGATAGCGGCCCTGAGCTTTCCCGCCGCGGGATCGGCTCAGGGCTTCGCTCTGTCCGGTAGAGTGCTGAAAATCGAAGGCCCGGACTCGGCCGCGCTTTCCGGGTTCCGGGTAGTGCTGCACGGCATCACCGTCGAAAGCGGCGCCCCCCTTGAGTCTACCCTCACCGATCCGGCAGGTAGATATCGCCTCAGAGTTAGATCCCCGGACAGCAGCGCGGTGTATGTGGTAAGCGTGCTTTACAAGGGTGTCGCCTACTTTACCGCGCCGGTATCAGCTCCCGAGCAGGAGGAAATCCGGCTCGAACCGATATTGGTTTACGACACTTCCAGCGTACGCCCTCAGATCGAGCTGAGCCAGCGGCACCTCGTAGTCAGGCGGCGAGAGGACCGCCGGGGACGCCGGGTGCTGGAGATCCTGGTGCTTGCCAACCGAGGCCGACTGACCCGCATAGCCCCAGACACCTCCCGCCCGGTTTGGCAGACGCAATTACCCAAGGGCGCCCTAGGCCTGGAGGTAGGCGAGAGCGACCTGAGCTACGAGGCGGTCTACCGCAGGGGCAATGCGGTGGCCGTAGCCGCGCCGATACCGCCGGGGGAAAAGCAGATTCTACTGAGCTACTTCCTGCCAGGGGACAGACTGGAGTTGACGCTGGACCAGCCGGTGGCACGGCTCAACCTGCTAGCCGAGGACAGCGCCGCACGGCTGGTGGCAGGTCCCCTGCAAAACCTGGGCATTCAGGACCTGGAGGGCATAGGATTTGCGCGGTTCGCAGGCAACGGATTGGCTCCGGGCTCGGAAGTGATACTGCAGTTTGACACCGGAGGTCTCTCACCTGCAGCCTGGTGGTGGCTGGTCGTAGCCCTCGCCGGCGTGGTTCTTCTGACAGTGTTGGTCAGGCACTGGCCCTCGGGTGAGAGTTCGCAGCGCAGCCTCGAGCTCCAGCTACGGGCTATCGAAGCGGCTCTGACCCGCTCGCCGGACAAACTCGCTCCCGAAGAGCTTCAGGCCTATCGCAGGCGCAAAGCCGAACTGGAGCAGCTTCTCCGCCGCTCGGGGAAAGAGCCCTCTTGACCGCGGCTCAGTCAACCGGTAAAGTACCAGCGACAATAGGTACGAATTAGCGGACGCGGAGCACGGAAGCCGGTGTAAGTCCGGCGCGGCCCCGCCACTGTAACGGGCGCAGTATGTCGGCTCGAGCCCACTGGGAAACCGGGAAGGGGAGCCGATAGCCCGAAGCCAGGAGACGTCCCCGTCCGCGCCACCGGTAAGTCCCTCGCGGGAGGGATGGTGGGGCGAAAGTGTTTGCTTGGTTCACGCGCCGCTCATTCCTTCCCGCCGAAAGGAGTGAGCGGTTTTGTCTAGGGCCTCGACTTGGCTTCTCCTAGCCGCCCTTTGCGCGTGCGGTGCCACCGAGCGCGCAGCACCCGGCGCCGCCCGGGACGACGCCGGCCATGCCCTAGAGTCTGAACGAAAGTTTTCCCGGATAGTTTCGCTCTCTCCGGCCACCACCGAACTGCTCTTCGATCTCGGCGCGGGGAATCTGTTGGTGGGGCGAACCCGCTACTGCCAGGACCCGCCGGAAGCTCTCGATATACCCTCGGTGGGAGAGGGCTTCGATCCCAATATCGAGGCCGTCTTGGCGCGCCGGCCCGATTTAGTGGTGCTGTACCACTCGGCTGTCAACTCGACCGCCGCCAGCCGGCTCAGGGCCATGGGCATAGCGACCGTCAGCCTACGCATCGATCGACTGGCCGACCTGTCTCGAGCAGCTCGCCTCCTGGGGTCCGCGCTGCACCGAGAAGCGCGTGCCGACTCTTTGATCTCCAAGCTGCAAGTCCAACTCGATTCGCTCCGGGCTGCGGTGAATGGGCGGGAGAAACCGTCGGTGGCGGTTGTCGTGTGGGACAACCCGCCTATTGTGATCGGAGGCGGCAGCTTCCTGAGCGAGATAGTGGAGTTGGCGGGGGCGAGAAACGTCTTCGCGGACATTCATCAGCCCTCCGCCACGATCAACCTCGAGACCCTGGCGTACCGGGATCCCGATTTCCTGGTGGTTTTCGAAGGGGCGGCAGCGGCCGACTTTTTGAAGCGCCCGGAATGGCAAGCGGTGCGTGCCGCCAGGAGCAGCCGGGTGGTCCGCCTGTCCGGAAGCGAGTTCGGCCATCCTTCTTTCAGAGCGCCGCAGGCTGCACAGCGCCTGAGAGGTTTGCTGGATGCCGCAGGGCGTTAGGTCGCGGAAGCCGAGCTGGGGTCTGCTCGGCCTGGGGGCGGCGCTCGCCATTTTGCTCGGCTGCGCAGTTGGGCCCGCAAGCTTCGGCCTAGGTGCGGTCTGGGAGGCGCTTCTGGGACGGGGCGACCCCGCCAGCGTTTCGATAGTGCGGGAGCTTCGACTCCCGAGGGCGCTGTTGGCGTTTTTGGTGGGCGGAAGTCTTGCCACCTGCGGCGCGGTGCTCCAGGCGTTGGTCCGCAACCCGCTCGCCGATCCTTATCTGCTGGGACTTTCGGGGGGGGCGGGCTTGGGAGCGGTGCTCGCCATTGCAGCCGGCGTAGGGGGTGCGTGGGGGGTTCCCCTGGCGGCGCTGGCGGGTGCGGTGGCCGCCATAATCGTGGTTTATCGCCTGGGGATTGTGGGTGGGGGATTGCTGGACACCAGGGTGCTCCTCCTGGCGGGAGTCGTGGTGGGAGCTTTCGCTGTGGCGTTGATGGGAGCGGTGATGGCGCTGTCGCCTGCACCGCAAATACGCAACGCGCTCAACTGGGTGCTGGGAAGTTTCAGCGCCGCCTCTTGGCTCTCCCTGCGGATCTTCGCCGCCTACGCGTCGGTTCCCATCGCGGCGCTGTACTTGATGCACCGCAACCTCGATCTGCTTTCTCTCGGTGAAGAGCCGGCGGGATTCCTGGGAGTGGACGTGGAACGGACCAAGCGGGCGCTCTATGCCGCCGCTTCGGCGCTAACCGCGGCCGCGGTGGCGGTGTCGGGAATCATCGGTTTTGTCGGGCTGGTGATTCCTCACCTGGCGCGGATTTCTTGGGGACACCGTCACCAAGTCCTTTTGCCCAGCGCTTTCTTGCTCGGCGGGACGCTACTGGTTTTGGCCGACGCGGTGGCGCGGGTGACTTTCGCTCCCCTGGAGCTTCCGGTGGGTGTGGTGACTGCACTGATCGGCGTTCCGGTCTTCGTCTTGGTGTTGCGGCGATGGAGCGGGTGATACTGGAAGCCGAAGGCGTGAGTTACCGCTATCCCGGCGCGCGGGACGATGCGGTACGCGGGGTCAGTCTGCGGCTGAGCGCGGGTGAGGTGATGTTTTTGGTGGGTCCCAATGGCAGCGGCAAGACGACGCTCTTGCGCTTGATGCTGGGCCTGCTCAGGCCAGCCGGAGGGGAAGCTCGGGTCATGGGGGTTCCGGTTCAGCGGTGGAAGCGCCGTGCACTGGCGCGTTTGGTCGGTGTTGTGGCGCAGCGGGAAGAGCCGGTCTTTCCGGTGACCGTCCGCCAGCTGGTGATGCTGGGCAGATATCCGCACCTCGGACCCCTTGGTGCTCCGCGTGCGGAGGATCGAGCGGCGGTGGAGCGGGCCATGGCGCTGTGCGACGTACTGCATCTGGCGGACCGGTGGGTCGCCACGCTCTCCGGAGGAGAGTGGCAGCGCGTGAGGATCGCACGGGCTCTGGCTCAGGAGCCCCGGGCGCTACTACTCGACGAGCCTACCGCCAATTTGGACATCCGGCACGAGATGGAGGTTTTCGAGCTGGTTTGCGGCCTGGCCGGCAGCGAGGGCGTGGCGGTGCTCGTGGTGAGCCACCATGTCAATCTCGCGGCCCGCTACGGGCAGCGAATCGCGGTGCTCCAAGAGGGCCGAATTCGGGCTTTGGGTCCGCCGCTCGAGGTGCTCAGACGACAAGTTCTGGAGGCGGTTTTCGGCTGGCCGATCGAAGTGGTGAACTGGAGGGGCGTTCCCCAATTGGTTCCCCTAAAGAACAACGAAGTCGATCCGATATCAAGAGAGGAGCGAGAGAGATGAAGCACAATACCGTGGCTGTGGGATTGATCATGATCCTGTACTCAGCCGGTTGGGATTTATCGCACCTTGCCGCTCAGGAGACACCTGACACCGTGCGCCTAGAGGAGCTGGTCGTCACGGCAACCAGATTTCCCGTTTCCCGAGCTTCAGTGGCTTCGGCTGTCACGGTGATCTCGGCGGAGGAGCTGAAGTCGCGCGGTGTGCGGTACGTGTGGGAAGCGTTGCGGACCGCGCTGGGTGCGTCGGTGGTACAAGTGGGATCTTTCGGGGGCATTACCTCGCTCTTCCTGAGAGGCGGAGAAAGCGACTACGTGAGTGTGCTGCTGGACGGCATTCCCCTCAATCAGCCGGGAGGTTCGATCGATTTGGCCGATCTTACGGTGGACGAGATCGATCGCATCGAGATCGTGCGGGGACCCGCCAGCGTGCTCTACGGCTCGGACGCGATGACCGGTGTCGTACAGATTTTCACCGCGGGTGGCCGGGTACCGCAAGAGGCTGAGGCCGGAGCGCGAGCGGGAGTATTTCAAAGCGCCCGCTGGGGTCCGGACGGCGTAGTGCGCGGAGAGAACACCAATACTGCTTGGGAATGGTACTGGAGGTGGAGGGGTTCGGCAGAGCGCGTGGCGTACAACTTCGCGCTGAGCCGCGCCAGTTCGGAGGGGATTTACACGACCGACGGTACGTCCCGCTTCAACAACGACTACCGCAACACCGTGGTGAACGCTTCGGTCCGGACTGCGCCGGACGAGCGCACGGACATCGTGCTGAACGTGAGGTACGGCGACAACCGGTACCACTTTCCGACTGACGGAGCCGGGCGATTGGCGGACCGGAATCAGTTCAGCCGCGAGAGCGATGTGGCGGCCGGTATCGAGCTGGGTAGATACCTGACTCCCCGGCTGGAGGCGAGACTACAACTTGCCACCCACATGGCCAACTTGGGAAACGACGATCCCCAGGACAGCCCGGCGGATACCGTGGGTTTTTATTCCTTCGAGAGCCATTCCACGGTGGAGCGGCGGAGAGCGGATCTGCGGGCAAATTGGCACCTGCTAGGAGGCGCGGTGCTCACCGCAGGTGCGTTGCTCGAGGAGCAGAGGCAGCGCGGTTTCAGCGCCTCTCAGAGCCAGTTCGGAGCCTCGGCGGAGGATACCGATCTGAAGCGCTCAACCCGGGCCTATTACGGGCAGCTTCAGGCTGACCTCGTGCGGGCGCTGGCGGTCAACGCCGGTGCAAGGTTGGAGGACAACGAGACCTTCGGGACTTTCGTTACCTTCCGCGGGGGATTGGTTTACCGTGCCCCGGGGAGCCTGCGTCTCAGGGTGGCGGCCGGGACCGGTTTCAAGGAGCCCACGTTCTTCGAGAACTTTGCCACCGGCTTTGTCCGGGGCAACCCGGAATTGGATCCGGAACGGTCTACCAGCTGGGAAATCGGTTTGGAGCGGGCCTTCCTCGACGGGCAGATCCGGGTTGCGGGCACGTACTTTTCGCAGCGGTTCCGCGATCTGATTCAGTTTACTTTCTCGCCGCCTTCGCCGTCCGATCCCAATTGGTTCAACGTTGCGGCGGCGGATGCTTCGGGGATCGAACTGGAGCTAGAGGCCGTTCCTCTGCCGGGAGCGTCGTTGGAAGCGGGGTACACGTACCTCAGAACCGTGGTCAGAGACGCCGGGTTCGACACCGGTCCGGGTGCCGCCTTCCAGGAGGGGCGCCCTTTGTTGAGGAGGCCGGCCCACAGTGCCTTTGCATCTTTAGTGGTGCGGCCCGGCGGTTCGTTGAGCGGCAGCGTGGTGGCGCGATATGTCGGCGAGAGAGACGATTTGGATTTCTCCTCTTTCCCGGCGGAGAGGAGAACCATGGACCCGTACATGACGGCAGACGTGGCTGTGGAATTCGGAGTCCTGCAGCTTGCCCGGTCGTTTGAGCTGGGATTCACCGGCCGCGTGGAGAACGTGTTGGGCAGCGAGGTTAGGGAGGCGTTCAACTTTCCGGCGCGGGGGCGCACTCTCTGGGTGGGTTTGCGGATGGGGCTCTGACAGCGGGGCAAATTATCTTTGGGGTATGGGCCTCGTTTCCACCCCGGCGATCGTGCTCCATGCCATCAAGTACGGCGAGACTTCCAAGATCGTGAAGCTCGCAACCCGCGACTACGGGATTCAGAGCGCTATCGCTAAAGGGGCGGGACGGCCCAAGAGCCGCTTCGGGGCCCAATTGGAAATCCTGAGCGAGGGAACCGCTCATTTGTATCTCAAGCCCTCGAGGGAACTGCAGACTCTGGCGGGTTTCGAGGTACTCCGGCTCCGCCCCGGTCTTGCGGGCGAGGTACGGCGATATGCGGCGGCACAGGTGCTAACAGAGCTGGTTCTTCGCTGCGCTCCGGCAGAGCCGCACGCTTGGCTGTTTGAATTTCTCTCCCGTCAACTCGACCGGCTGGCGGAGGTGACCTCAGTCAAACTGGACGAAGCCGCTCTGAGCGCGGTGTGGCAGTTGGTGAGAATTTTGGGCTTCGCGCCGCAGTTGGATTATTGCGCTAGAGACGGCCGGAGCTTGGGAGCGGGAGCTGCGCGTTTTTCCATCTCTGACGGTGGTCTGGTCTGTTCGGCCTGTGCCGCGGGCCGCAGGACCGCGCTGCTGAGTCGCGACGACCGGGAAGCTTTGCAGCACTTGGTCGCCGGTTCGTATGATTCCCCAGTGAACCTTTCGGCGCGGCACGCGGCAGCGCACCGCCGTCTCTTGGCGAGATTCGTTCGCTTCCATCTTGCCGAGGGCCGCGAGTTCAAAGCGTTGGATTTCTGGGAGAGACTGCCGTGGCGAGACACGTAGTTATCGGTACCGCGGGGCATGTGGACCACGGCAAGACCGCGCTGGTGAAGGCGCTTACCGGGGTAGACACCGACCGCTGGGAGGAGGAAAAGCGTCGCGGAATCACGATCGACTTGGGGTTCGCGCCGCTGTCTCTGGACGACGGGATGCACGCTTCGGTAGTTGACGTTCCCGGACACGAAGACTTCGTGCGAAACATGGTTGCCGGGGCTACGGGGATAGACGTGGCGCTTCTGGTGGTGGCGGCGGACGAAGGCGTGATGCCACAAACCGAGGAACATCTTTCGATAATCGAACTGCTGGACGTAAAAGCCGGAGTGGTTGCGATCAGCAAAGCCGATCTAGCGGAGCGGGACTGGCTGGAGCTGGTTGCGGCCGACGTGACCGAGCGACTGGCCGGATCTTCGGTGAGCTGGGAGGGACCGGTAATGGTGTCGTCGGTGACGGGCGAGGGTATAGACCAGCTTCGCTTCCTGCTTTCCCGCGCTGCTTCCCGGGCGCGGGAACGGGCTCGGGACGATCTCTTCCGGCTGCCGGTGGACCGTGTTTTCAGCGTGGCCGGCGCAGGGACGGTGGTCACCGGCACCACTTGGAGCGGCAGCGTATCGGTGGGTGACGAGGTAAGGGTACTTCCCGGCGAACACCGCGCCCGGGTAAGGAGCATACAGGTTCACGGCACGCCGCAGGAAGTGGCGGAACCGGGCCGCAGAACCGCACTGGCTCTGGTAGGGCTGGACAAAAGCCAAGCTCAGCGCGGCAGCGTGGTGGTGAGTGATCCCTCTTGGCGGGAGACCAGGATGCTGGATGTGCTGGTAACGCTCTTGCCCGGCGCGCGCCCGCTCAGATCGGGATCGGCGGTGCGGCTTCATCTGGGGACTGCCGAGGTGCTGGCCCGGGTTACGCCGGTGGAGAATGAGATCGCGCCCGGCGCCGCCGGACGCCCCGCCCGCTTGAGACTTCGAGCCCCCGTGTGCGCGAGATGGGGCGATCGCTGTGTGCTCCGCTCGGTTTCGCCGGTGACGACGATCGGGGGTTGTGTGGTGGTCGATCCCTGGCCTGCGCCCCGGCCGCGCCGTCCTCTCAATGCGCCGGAGCTAGGCGATCGGGACAGCCTGGCGCGGCTGAAGGCATTCGCCCTTCTCGGGTCACGGAGCGAGCGCGGGATTGCACTGGAGGAACTCCCTGTGCGGGTGGGGATCGCCCCCAAGGACCTGAATGCCGTGCTGGCAAAGCTTGGGAGTGCGGGGCTGACCGTGGCGGGGGGTCGAATAGTGGAGAGCGGAGCCCTGCAAGCTGCCAAGGACGCCGTTCTGAAGGCCCTAGGCGAATATCACCGAAGTCGCCCGATGGAGCCGGGAATGCCGGTGGAGTTGCTGCGGCGCGGCGTGGCCGATCCTGGCCTGACAGAGGCTGCCCTGCGGGAACTGGTGGACGAAGGAAAGGTGTCGTTCGACTCGGGCCTGGCGAGCCTGGCCGGTCATCTGGCAGCGATCCCGGAGGCACTGGCGCCGGTGGCGCGGCAGATAGAGGAGGAACTGAAGGCGGGCGGGTACCAGGGCAGGCCCCTGCCGGAGTTGGAGAAGCTGCATGGCGGGGGCTCGGTACGAGAAATCTTGGGGTACTTTGTGAGGCAGGGCACGGCGGTGCGCATCGGGCAGGACCAATACTATCACCGGGAAGCGGCGGAGCAGTTGGTGACCAAGGTCACCGAAGAAATCGCGAAGCGGGGCGAGGCGACACCCGCCCAGTTGAAGGAGCCGCTCGGGTTGTCGCGCAAATACCTGATCCCCCTTCTGGAGTGGATGGATGCCCAGGGGTACACCATGCGCCAAGGCGACGTGCGACGCCTGGGGCCAAAGGCGCATCCTTAACAGGCGGAAAGCTTGACAGGAAGACGGGCTCGATCCTAGCTTGAAACCAGGGTTATAGGGTCCTAACAGAAGGAGCGAGCGACTAACGTCACTGTTTTGTCAGACTAGGAGCTGGAAAATGAAGTATGTCGCCTGGGCGGTTGTATTGCTCGGGCTCGTGGTGGTTAGGCCGGCGGTCCTCGAGGCTCAACAGGGCCAGGCAGCGGGCGAGGTACAGCTAGGGAGAAACTACCCGAATCCGTTTAATCCCGAGACCTGGATTCCTTTCCAGATCCCGGCATCCAAGTTCGCCAACGGCCACCGGCCGGTGGTCAGCCTCAAAATTTACAACGTGCTGGCGCAGTTGGTGGCGATCCCTATTCTCCAGGGGTCGGGCGAGCTACTTGACCAGCTGCGCTTGGAATGGAACGGAACCGGTCAGTACGTGGCCTACTGGGATGGTAAGTACATGGGTACCGACCGGGAAGCTGCCTCAGGGGTTTATATCTATCAATTGGAGGTCGACGGCGAGCGCAAGACACAGAAGATGACGATCATCAAGTAACGGTCCTGCGCCTTCAGCCTGAGAGGCGCAGCGTTACTGATTTTGTTAGGATGACAATCTGCACAGGCGCCCCTTGGCACAGGGGCGCCTGTTGTTTTGGCGCCGCGGATGGGTCAAATTGACAGAGGGGCTTGGTACGCATTCTGCATATTGGGGAGCGGACAATCTTAGTTGCCGTGATTTTTACCGTTAGTACAGAGGAACCGCAGCGATGATAGGACCTGAAAGGCTGACCTTGAAAGCCGCCGAGGCGTTGCAGGATGCGACGCGGCTGGCTGCTTCCCGTGGAAACCCGGTGGTCAACGATGCCCACTTGTTCAATGCCCTCTTGGAGCAGGAGGAAGGCGTTACGGTTCCCGTGCTCCAAAAGGTGGGGATCGATATCGCGTGGCTGAAGGGCGAGCTGAGGCGCGAGCTCGAGCGCTTGCCGGTGCAATCGGGGGCCGCAGGTGCGCAGCCGACCATGTCGCGGGAGTTGGTGTTGTCGCTCGACCGTGCCGACCGCTTGGCGCGGGAGTTGGGAGACGCCTACATCTCGACGGAGCACTTGTTGCTCGGCATGGTGGACACCCCGGGCACCAGTGCTCGCGCGTTGTTGAGCCAGAGGGGGGTAAAGTACGACGCCTTGCTGCAGGCGCTGGCGGCGGTGCGCGGCAGTCACCGCGTTACCGACGTGGAGCCCGAGCAGAAGTATCAGGCTCTGGAGCGTTTTACTCGGGATCTAACCGAGCTTGCGCGGCAGGGGAAGCTGGATCCGGTGATCGGGCGGGACGACGAGATCCGGCGGGTGATACAGGTACTGTCCCGGAGGACCAAGAACAATCCGGTGTTGATCGGGGAGCCGGGGGTGGGCAAGACGGCGATAGTGGAGGGGTTGGCTCAGCGGATCGTGAACGGTGATGTGCCGGAGTCTTTGCGGGGGAAGCGGCTCTTGGTACTGGACGTAGGGCAGCTAGTGGCCGGTGCTAAGTACCGGGGCGAGTTCGAGGAACGTCTGAAGGCTGTGCTCAAGGAAATCACCAGCGCTCCGGGCCGTTACATCGTGTTCATCGACGAGCTGCATACGATTGTGGGGGCGGGTGCGGCCGAGGGTGCGGTGGATGCATCCAACATGTTGAAGCCGGCGCTGGCGCGGGGCGAACTGCGGGTGGTGGGGGCAACCACGCTGGACGAGTATCGCAAGCATATCGAGAAGGACAAGGCGTTGGAGCGGCGCTTCCAGCCGGTATTCGTGGGCGAGCCTTCGGTGGAAGACACCATCGCCATTTTGCGAGGTTTGAAGGAGCGCTACGAGGTCCATCACGGGGTCCGGATTACGGACAACGCACTGATTGCTGCGGCGACTCTGTCGGATCGTTACATAGGGGATCGTCATCTTCCGGACAAGGCGATAGATCTCATCGACGAGGCGGCTAGTCGTTTGAGGATCGAGATCGACAGCTTGCCGCAGGAGATTGACGAGATCGAGCGGAGGATGGTGCAGCTTAGGATCGAGGAACAAGCGCTGGCCAAGGAGACCGATCGGGCGAGCAGGGAGCGGTTGGAGGCGGTGCGCAGGGAGCTGGCCCAGCTTGAGGAGCAGTCTCGGGCGATGAAGGCCCAGTGGCAGGCGGAGAAGGAAGCGATCACGGAGCTGCGCCAGAAGAAGGCTGCGTTGGAGGAAGCCCGCATAGCGGCTGAGAAGGCGACTAGGGAAGGGGATCTTACCCGTGCGGCGGAGATTCGATACGGTACCATTCCCGCTCTGGAGAAGGAGATCGAGGCGCTGAACCGGAAGCTTTCGGAGATTCAGGCCAAGGTGAAGTATCTCAAGGAGGAGGTGGACGCCGAGGATGTGGCGGAGATCGTAGCCAAGTGGACCGGGATTCCGGTGAGCAAGATGCTCGAATCGGAGCGGGAGCGGCTGGTGCGTCTAGAGCAGGAGCTGGGCCGTCGGGTGGTGGGTCAGGACGAGGCCTTGAAGGCTGTAGCGAACGCGGTGCGCCGTTCGCGGGCGGGTTTGCAGGATCCCAACCGGCCGGTAGGTAGCTTCATCTTCCTCGGCCCGACGGGGGTGGGGAAGACGGAAACGGCCCGGGCTTTGGCGGAGTTTCTCTTCGACGACGAGCGGGCGATGGTGCGGCTGGATATGTCGGAGTACATGGAGAAGCACGCCGTTGCCCGGATGATCGGCGCCCCTCCGGGTTACGTGGGCTACGAGGAGGGAGGCCAGCTCACCGAGGCGGTACGCCGGCGGCCGTATTCGGTGATTCTGTTCGACGAGATCGAAAAAGCGCATCCGGACGTGTTCAACATCCTACTGCAGATCTTGGATGACGGCAGGCTCACGGACAGCCAGGGCCGAACGGTGAGTTTCAGGAACACGGTGATTATCATGACCTCCAATATCGGCAGCCAGTGGCTGCTGGATCTGGGAGCGGACCGCTGGGAGGAGGCAACGGCCCGGGTTATGGAGGCTCTCCGCCAGACTTTCAGACCGGAGTTTCTCAATCGGGTGGACGACATCATAGTCTTCCGCCCGCTTGGCCGCGGCGATCTGGAGAAGATCGTAGAGCTGCAGGTCGATCGGGTGAGGGCTCTCCTCCGAGACCGTGGATTGAGTTTGGAGCTCACCCCGCAAGCCAAGGAGTTCCTGGTGGAGCGAGGCTATGACCCGGTGTACGGGGCGCGGCCTCTCAAGCGCCTGATTCAGCGTACCATCCAGAATCCGCTGGCTTTGGCCATCCTGGAAGGCAGATTCGTTTCCGGTGATACGGTCAGGGTGGACCGCTCCGGTGACGAGTTGGTGTTCAGCCGCATTCCCGCTGGGGAAGAGGCCGAGGTCGCCGAACCGGCGGTTGCCGCCGGGGATCGCTGAGGTCGAAGTTTTGGCCCCCCTTTCCCTGGAGGACCGTATCGGTATGGAGGCGGCTCTGGAGGAAGCCCGGCGCGCTGCGGCCTCGGGAGAGGTGCCGGTGGGGGCGGCGGTGGTACGGTACGGCGCGGTTGTGAGCCGGGCTCACAACCGGACCGTATCGCTCCGGGATCTTACCCAGCATGCCGAGGTCATCGCCATCAGGGAAGCGCTGCGGGTGCTGAACGTGGACCGGCTGGAAGGTACTAGTCTCTACGTGACCTTGGAGCCGTGTGCGCAATGTGCCGGTGCCATACTACTCGCCAGGGTCAGCCGGGTTATCTTCGGGGCTTACGACCCGAAGTCCGGGATGGCCGGAAGCGTGGAAGATCTCCTGCGACACCCTCGCTTGAATCACCGGCCTGAGGTCAGAGGCGGCGTGATGGCTGAGGAGTGCGGGGCACTCCTCAGCGCATTCTTCGCCAGTCTCCGCTGAGGGTTCGGCCTACTCTACCGCTACCGCCCGCGCCACGGAGTGCGCCACCGAGCGCGAGATGGAAGTCAGGTCTCCTTGAAGCGTTCGTTCATCGACTTCGAAGCCTTGTACCCAGACGTTGGCACCGTCTTTCGCCCGTACTACCCGGACCGTGATTCGCACAGTGCCCGCACCGTTTCTGAGTGTCCCCCGTACCACGTAGTGGGATCCGTCGACTTCCGCTCTGAGGATACTTCCCGACTCCAGGGCACTGGGGTCTATGACGTTGATTCGCCCGGGCTTTAAAGCCGCCAGCTCAGCGGTCAGGTCCTCCGCGAGACCTGCAGCCAGGTCCGGCTTCAGGGGTGTTCCTCCGATGTCGAGCTGCTCGAAGGGGAGGACCACCAGCGTCACTTTGGAGTTCCGGAACTGACTGGCAGCCCAGGCCGACGCTAATGTCAGAACCGCGGCCGCGGCAACCGCTGCAGCGACCCGAGAAGGTCGCACAAATGGTTTCCATCTGGAGCGGTGCGAGTCTTCGGAGACCTTTACCGGTGCACGAAACCGATACCCCACCCCGGGGATCGTTTCTATGAAGGTGGGAGATTGGGGGTCGTCTCCCAGGGCATGGCGGATCTGACTGATACAGAAATTTAGACTCTTGTCAAAATCCACGAATTTGTCGCCCCACACGGCCTGGCGGATCGATTCTCTGAGCACGGTTTGGCCCGGTTTGTCCAAGAGACACTTCAGTACTCGGGCCGGCTGACGCTGCAGTTTGACGGGCACCCCCTCCCGGCGCAGCTCACCCGTGGTGGGATCGAAGTCGAAGACTCCAAAGTACAACCTGGTCTCACGGCGGTCGCTTTCCATAAACCTCCTCTACGCTATGTCGGATACTTCCTTGGGTTAGAAACAATTCCCTCAACTTTCTTATACGCCTTGAGCGCGACTTACGTTACGAGAGATAGCGCCTATGGTTCCAAAGGCCTACCGAAGAGGATCCGGATGAAGGCGGGATGGGCTCCCGGGAAAGATGAGGAAGTTATTAGGAGTAGACTAATTACTGTTTCCTAACTACTTGGGAGACAATAGGTTAAGTGGCTCACAAATATCCGTTGGGATGCTGGCGAGCTTCCGGTTGACGCCTATAGGGCCCTCCAAAAATTAGGCGTGCTTCGCGAGGGGGGCGGGTCCCCCGTAGTTAAGTGTGACAGGCTGGCTGTGTGCGCCGGCGGCTGAACCGAGGGTACAAGGGCTGCTGGCGCTCGGGCAAGCTGGCCTGAGGCCTTTTCCAATTAAGGGAGTGCTCCGCGAAAGGAGGGGGCTTGTATGAGGCGTTCTGGTTGGTTGGCGGCGTTTGCGCTGGCGGCGTTGGCCGCCTTCGTGAACGCGACGCCGGGAGCGGCGCAGCAGCGCGGTACGATTCGCGGCACGGTCCGCGAGGCGGACACGCAGCGACCGGTTCCC
>BEIJ01000003.1:187500-255890 GCA_002923375.1 bacterium HR33 | reverse complement strand
AGCCGCCGTTACAGAAGGACGCCAACAGACAAGCACCGGCGGTAAATGGTCCAACGCATCCAGAACCCGAACCAGGTCCTCGAACTGCCAGGTCCCCCCACCACCGAGTTCCAGCACTACTCCGCGCGGACGCACCTCGCTCACGGCCCTACCCAGCTCGGCAGGACCGCCCACCAGGCGCACAGCCCCCGGCCCTCCCTCCCTGATCAACTCCCGGAGCGCTTCATCGGAAACCAGACCTACGAGCGACACGACGAGCCACCAAGCTGTGCGCCCAACGCGCAGAACGCACGATCGCCGAGCCCAAAAACCTGACACCCCTCACAGCGCCGGCCAACAGCTCCTTCACCCGCCTGCGGCTAAGCAACGCCAACTCCTCCTCCGATGCCCCCAAAACCAAAAGCCGCCTCCGCTCCGGACCCCGCTCCAACAACCAGTACAAGGCCGGCGTCACCGTGAGCACCAAAACCGTGGAACTCGAAAGCCCCCCGATCAACGCATAACCCAAAGCGTTCCAAATATTGCTGTCCGCATACTCGCTGAACAAAACCAGCGGCAAGAGCCCGAAAATCGTGGTGGCACTGGTCATGAAGATCGGCCGCACTCGCTGCGCCGCACCCCGAACTATCGCCTCCCTCAAACCCAAACCCTCCACCCGCCGCAACTGGTTCACCCGATCCACCAGCAAAATGGCATTGTTCACCACGATCCCACCCATCATGATCACCCCGATATACGCCTCTCGCGTAAAACTCGCCTGCGCCAAATAAAAGACCAGGAAGACCCCGATCAAAGCCATGGGAACGGTCAAAAAGACCACAAAAGGCTGGCGCAACGACTCGAACAAAGCCGCAGTCACCATGAACACCAAAACCAAAGCCACCGCCAACACTCCGTAAATCTGCCGCTCCTCCTCCCGCGACCAGCGCCACTCCTGCTCCTTCTCGATCCGATAACCGTCCGGCAACGCCGTCGCCGCAACCACCGCATCCCGAACCCGATCCCCCAGACGCACTGGCCCCCGAAACTCGTAACTCACCACCCGCCGGTACTGCTGATTCTCCCTCACTATGGCCGTCAACACCTCCCGCTCCTTCAACTCCGCCACATCGGCCAACCTCACGCCCTCCCCGGCGGGCGAGATCAACATCAACTCCTCGAGCTCCAAAACGTCCATCCGGTCGTGCCCGGCAAGCTTCACCGCATAGCGCAACTCCTCCCCGCCGATCCGCACCAGATCGTTCCCGTACCGGCCCCGAACCGCGGCACCCACCTGACGCACTACGTCCCGGGCCGTAAGCCCGTGCAAGGCCAACCGCCGGCGATCGATCTCCAAGACGAACTCGGAGGCCTTGTCCCGCGTGAACCAACCCGCGGAATTGACATCCACGTCCCGAATCCGGGAAAACCGCCGCAACCTGCGGCCCAAATCCTCGGCTATCTCCCGCACCTTCTCGTAGTTGTAACCGAAAATGCGAATGGAATAATTGGGCGGAGCACCACCACCGCCGTAAAACGACGGGCCGTAACCGTAAACCCTCACCTCGGCACCGGCAAAGAGATAACTGTAAGCCACCATCTGCTCTTTGATGGCTACCGGAACCCAGGTGTTCTCCAGAGAATCGGGAAAGGTCACCCTGATGCTGGCGTACTGGGGCTGCACTCGACTCACGAACCGCTCCACCTCCGGCAACTGCTTGAGCTTCTCCTCGAAAAACCGGACGAGCTCGTCGGTGCGCTCCAGCTCCTCTCCCCGGGGAAGCCGGATGTAGATGTCGATATAGGTCCGATCCGCCCACCAGGAGCGCCACACCACACCCCGGGTCACATAGCGGTCGAAAAGGTGGTAAGAACCGGCGAACAGGCCGACCGCTACCGCCAGCGTGAGCCACGGATGGCGCAGGGTGAACCGCAGCAGGGAAGAATACAGAACCAAAGGAAGCGCCCGCCTGCGCCGCGGCCCACCGGGTGCCGGCGGCGAGGAACCCGAGCCAACTCTGAGAGCGAGAAGCCGCGCCGACAACGACGGAATGAAGGTGAAAGCCACCAGCAAGCTGGCCAGCAAACTCATCCCCACCACCACCGCCAGGGGCACGTAGTAGGCCTGAAGCTCGCCCTGCAAATAAACGAAAGGAATAAAGACCACCAGCGTAGTGCAGGTGGAAGCCAGCACCGCCAGCACCACCTCTCTCGCCCCCACCGCCGCAGACTCGGCGGGATCCGATTCCGATCCCTCGCGCCATCTGCGATAGACGTTCTCCAAGACCACAATGGCATTGTCCACCACCAATCCGAAACCCATCGCCAGCCCCATGAGGGTCAGGACATTCAACGTGAACCCGCCGAAATAGACCAAATTGAGAGCTATCAAGATCGAAAAGACGATCGTGGCGAAGACTATACCGGCGGCGCGGAAGGACCGCAGGAACAAAAGGAGCACCGCGAAAATCACTGCCGCCGAGACGAGAGCCCGATACCGCAGATCGGTAAGCTGCGCCCGGATCGCGGCACTCTCGTCCTCGTCCAGAATCAACCTGACGCCGGGGGGATGGGCACCCTCGAGCCGCGCCAGCTCGGCTTTGACGCGATCCGCCACGGCCACCGCATTGGTCCGAGGCTCCCGGTGCACCACGAACGATACCGCGGGCTGGCCGTCTATCCGGTAATAGCTGGTAGGCTCCTCGTAAGTGTCCCGCACCACCGCTATATCACCCAGCCGCACCAACCGCCCCCCGTCGCTAAGCAGCACCGCGCGGCGCACCTCGTCCACACTCTCAGGACGATGCCGTATCGCCACCGTCCGCACGGTCCAGCGGTCGGACACTAGGCCCGCCTCCCTCACATACTCCAGCTCCTCGATCCGCTGCCGCACCCTCCACGGATCGAGACCGAGGGAGTGAAGCTTGTTTTCGTCCAGCTCGATCTCCAGAACCCGCGCCCTCCCACCCCGCACCTCGATCTCCCCCACGCCATCCACCTGGCTGAGAGCGGGGACGATGACCTCGTCCACATGGGCCCGCAAAGCCTCCAGAGTGTGAGGGCCGGTGACCGTATAGCTCAAGAAGGGACGGCTCTGCTGGGCGAACGCCTCCGGCACGTATTGAGTGATCCGCGGGCCCGAGAGCCCCACCGGCAGATCCGGCTCCAGCGCCGCCAGACGCTCGGAGAGATCGAGCCGCGCGAAATCCATGTCTGTGCCGCGGGCGAACTCGATCTCCACAGTGGCCCGCGCGGCACCGTACTGCTCTTCGGAACGGGAAGTGATCTTCTCGACCCCCCGCACTTGCTGGGCGGCAGCCTCGATCGGAGCGGTTACGAAAGCCTCCAGCGCCTCGGGCGATGCGCCGAACCACTCCGCCGTGACTATCAGCCGCGGCAGGCGGGTATCGGGCAACAACTCGATGGGGATGTTCCGCCAGGCCGCCACCCCCAACAACCCAACCGCCAAATAAGCCATGGCCACAGTCACCGGACGGCGAATCGCGAGCCGGATCATGTGGCGGCCCTCCGGAACCGAGCGCGTAATTTCGACCGCGCTTCCTCCACCAGTGAGTAAGCGACCGGAATGACCACCAAGGTGAGAACCGTGGCGGTGAACAACCCTCCGAAGATCGCCACCGCCAGCGGCTGCCTGAGCTCGGCGCCGCGCCCGAACCCGAGCGCCATGGGCAGAACCCCGAACAGAGTGGTCACCGTGGTCATGAGAATCGGCCGCAACCTCGCCCTGCCGGCGGCCAAGATCGCTTCTCTAACCGGCAGTCCCTCCGCCCTCATGCGGTTTATGAAATCGACCTTAACTATGGCGTCGTTGTCCACGATGCCCACGAGAACGATGATCCCGATGAGGCTCATCGTGTTCAGGCCGAGTCCCGCGAGCCACAGGGCAAGCACGGCACCGATAGCCCCAAGAGGAACGCTCAGGAGTATTACGAACGGATGCGCCAGCGACTCGAACTCGGCGGCCAGGATCATGAAGACCAAAAGCAGTGCGAGACCGAAAGCGAAGGCCAGATCTCTGAGACTGCGCTGCAACTCCTCGCTCTCGCCACCGATCTCGACCCTGAGACCCCGGGGCGGCGAGAGATCGGCCAGCGCAAGCCGCGCCGAAGCCACCGCTTCATCCACTCCACCTCTTTCGATGTCGGCGAAAACCGTCACCGTGCGAATCTGATCCAGCCGCCGGATCTCGACCGGACCCAAAGCCTCCCGGGTGCGGACCAACTCCCGCAAGGGAACGCCGTTAACCCGCATGAGCCGCAAGGTTTCCGGCGAGCGCCGATCGGCTTCGGGAAGTCTTACGATCACCGGTACCTTGCGATCGAAGTCCAGGAACTCGGTGGCCCGCACCCCGCGCATGTAGTGCTCCACCACCTGTGCGATCGCCTGGGGTTCGATCGCATACGCTGCGGCGCGGTCGCGATCGATTTCGACTTGAAGCTCGGGCTGGCCTTGCTCGATCCCCATCCACACATTGCTCAAGCGCGGCAGAGAGGCCAGGCGATCCTGCACCCGCCGGGCGTAGTCGAAAGCCTGCTCCAAGTTGTCGCCTCTGATTCTCACGGCGATGTCTGCCTCTCCGGCACCCAACAACCTGCCCAGCGAGGTCGCGGCTCCGGTCTCGAGAGCGAGAACCCCGGGAGGAACCGGAGGCAAACTGCGGCTTATGCGCTCCAAAGTCTCCTTGGTATCCGCGCCGGGACGCAGGCGCACCTCCAAGACGGCGGTGTTCAACCCAGACTCCTCTTCCTCTTCCAGCGTTGCGGTGAGCGCCGTCTCCCGGCCCACGCGGCTGAACACCGACTCCACCTCGGGATCGCTGCGGAAGATGCTGTCCAGCCGAAGAGCGAGCCTCGCAGTCTCCTCCAGCGGCGTCCCCCGCGGCAGGCGCACCCGGGCCTGAAAAGCGCCCTGATCCACCTCGGGCAGCACGCTTCGGTCCAGGGCTAGACCCAATCCCACCGCCACCGCGAGGAGCAATACTGCGACCCCCACGACGCGCCGCCGGTGATCCAGTGCATACTCCAGTATCCGCTCGTACCGGGCCGCGAACCGCTCGAACCCGCGATCGAACCATTCCAGCACCGCCCAGCGCCGCCGGTCCCGCGCGGGATCGCCTGCGGCCCAGCGCGCCGCCAGCATGGGAAGGAGCGTCATGGCCACGAACAAACTCGCGAGCAGCGAAAAAGCCACGGCCAGCGAGAGCGCGCCGAACAGCTCGCCTGCCACTCCTTCGATGTAGATGATCGGCCCGAAGACGGCGATCGTGGTGAGCGTGGAAGCGGTGATGGCGGCGCGCACCTCGGTAGCCCCCCGATCCGCCGCGTCGTCTCGCCCGACTCCCAGCTCCCGGTGCCGGAAGATGTTCTCCAGCACCACGATCGAATTGTCCACCAGCATGCCCACCCCCAGAGCCAGACCGCCCAAGCTCATCACGTTGAGCGTGACTCCGAAGAGATCGAGGAGCACGAACGTCGCAACTACCGAAATCGGGATCGCCAGAGCGATCACCACCGGGTAGCGCGGGTTTCGCAGGAATAGAAACAGAACGAGAAAAGCCAGAGCGGCGCCTTGCACCAGGTTCTGCACCACGTTGTTTATCGCCTCGGAGATGAACCCGGCCTGGCTCATCGTCACCTCCAGGCGCACCTCCGGATACTCGCGCCTCAGTTGCTCCAGGACTTCTTCCACCCGCGCCGCCACCCGCACCGTGTTGCCCGCCGCCTCCTTGAACAAGAGCAGTCCCACCGCCTCCTCGCCGTTGTACAGCGCCATCGACTCCCGCTCCCGAAATCCGTCTTCCACGCGGGCTATGTCCCCCACCGTGAGCGAGGCGCGAGCGCCCAAGCCCTGGTTGTTGGCTGGGGAGGATGAACCCGCAGGACGCGGAGCGGCGCCACTGCGGTTTGCACCGATCCCCGCGCCCAGCTGTGCAATCGGAACCGCAGAGATTTCCTCCACAGTTCTGAACTCTCCCAAGGTGCGCAACGCGTAGCGGTAGCGGCCGCGAAGAATGCTGCCCCCGGGTGCGCTCTGGTTGGCGGCGTCGAGCGCCTGGGCGATCTCTTGCAAGGTGAGACCGTGGGCCTCGAGCAGCCGGGGATCCACCTCCACGTGTATCTCCCGTTCCAATCCTCCCACCACCGCCGCTTCCGCTACTCCGTCGATCTGTTCCAAGCGCCGCTTGAAGACGCTTTCGGCCAGATCCTTGAGTGTCCAGAGGTCCTGCCGGCCCGACACGCTGAGGGCCATGATCGGCTCGGCGTCGGGATCGGTCCTGAGGATCGCCGGCCGGTCTGCGGTCTCGGGCAGACTGCCCCTCAGGTTGTCCAGCTTCTCCCGGACATTGAGCGCCGCGAAATCCATATTGGTCCCCCAGGCGAATCGGAGGATCACCAGGGAGACTCCCTCCCGCGAGACGCTCTCCACCCGCTGCACCCCGGGCACGGCGCTCACCTGCGCTTCGATCGGAGCGGTGACGAACCGTTCCACCTCCGCCGGCCCGACACCCTGATAGCGGGTGTAAACCACGAGCTTGGGATAAGAGACGTCGGGCAGGAGTTCGATCGGCAGCCTAATAAAGGATATAAGGCCGAGGAACACCACCGCCGCGAAGAGCATGCTGGTGGCCACGGGACGGTTGATGCAGAGCCGGGCGAGCGTCATAGAGGGCTAGAACAGCGGCATGCTACAAACGCACCTCAAAAGGGAAGGGGAGCGCCCACTTTTTCTTCGAGCGTCACCCGGGCGATAGCCGCGTCCAGGCGGGCCTGGAGAACCTGGCGTTCCGACTGCGCCGCCTGGGCTATGATCTGCTGGAGGTTGGTGAAGGTCATCTGTCCGATCCGGTACCGCTCGGTGGCGAGCCTCACCCGCTGGCGGCTCAGCTCCGCGGTCCGCTCCGCAAGCTCGACCGCCCGGTAAGCGTTCTTGAGATCCACCAGCGCGCTTCTCACTTCGCGCTCCACCAGCAATCGGCCGGCTCTCACGCTCTCCTCCGCGTTCCTGGCTTGAACCTCGGCGCGGGTGACCGCCGCGGTGGTTCTGAACTGGGTGAAAAGTGGAAACTCCAGCGAAAAGCCAAAGGAGAACCCCCGGTTGCGCGGGTTGAATTGAAAGAGCGCCTCGTAGCTGGACAAGCTCATCGAACGGCTGATGCCGGCGCTGGCGCGGATCGTGGGCCAGCGCTGCCCGGACTGCGCCGCCGCAGAGGCCCGGGCTGCATCGCGGGAGCGCTCCAATTCCACCACCCTGGGACTTGCGCTGAGCGCCCGGGCTACGAGCGCCTCGGCATCTAGCCGCTCGGGATCGACCGGCTGGGGAAGCTCTCCCTCGACCTCGAAGCTTATGTCCTCGGTAATTCCCAACTGCTCCTTCAGCGCTAGCAGCGACTTAATCCGCTGGGCGCGGGCCCGCTCTATTGCCAGTTCCTGATTGGCCACGTCTATCTGGGCACCGAGCACGTCTTCCTGTTGTGCGCCGGCCAGGTTGAACAGCCGTTCGGTGAAGGTGAGCTGCTCGCGGGCCGCAGCGAGGAGCCGTTCTTCCAGCTCTACCAGCCTGGATGCGGCAACCGCCTGGTAAAAGCGGCGGGTGGTTTCCGCTTCAAGGGCATTTAGTTGGTTGACCCTTTTCGCCTCTGCGGCGGCGGCAGCGGCCTTGGCGGAGCGGAGGGTGTGAAAGGTCCGAAGCCCGTCGAACAGCACCAACGAGGCGCCGATACTCTGGCTCGCCGAGCTGGATTGAAATTCCCGCGGCTCGGGCAACATCCTAGGCTGCCCGAAATCGTCTTCTCCGGTCACCACGCGAAAATTGCTGGCGCCGAATCCCAGGCTGGCTGACACTCCGGGAAGGAACGATCCCCAACCGGCCCTCAGATCCGCGGAGGCGGTGTTCAGGTCGTTCACCGCCTGGCGATAAGTAGGGTTGCGCTCCCGGGCGATGGCGAGGGCCTCTTCCAGGGTCAGCTTTGCGGGTACGGTTTGCGCCGCCAGGGCGGCTGGAGCGAAGAAGACCAACCATAGAGCGAGGGCAGGGGAACGGAAACCGAAGGACATCCCCGCATACCTCCTTTGGTGCAGCGTAGGGTTTACTCTAGCCGGGCGTCCTTACTGGGGTCGCCCGCCGGCTTGTCTCACGTTTTCGACCAGTCGCACTCGGGCGTCGTGGATCAGGGTATAGTGCCCGCCGGTCAGCACGATCTCTCCCGGCCGCACCATTTCGGTCTCCGGATTCTCCACGATCTCCACCAGCGAGTCGTTCTGGAGTCCCGTGGTAACGTAGCGCCACTTGGCCAGACCGTTTTCCGGCGGTCCTTCGAAGACGAACAGCATGGTGCGGCGGTCGCGCTCCAATATCGCGCTCCGGGGCACCAAGATTCGGTCCGGGAACTTGCGGGCTTCGAGAGAGACCCGGGCGTACATCCCCGGCAAAATGCGCCCGTCGGGGTTGGGGAGAATCACTGTCACCCGCGCCGTGCGGGTGTCCTGTTCGATTACCGGGTTGATGGTCTGCACCGTCCCAACGAAAGTCTCTCCCGGAAGTGCGGCGAAGTTCACCTGGGCGCGGCGGCCCGGGGCGAGCAGGCCCACTTCTCCTTCCAAGACTTTCACCTCCACCTTGATCGGGTTGATATCGACCACGGTGAGTAGTTCATCTCCGGTTCGGACCCACTGGCCTTCGACCACCCTGATGCTCGCCACCCGGCCCCGGAACGGGGCGCGCACTTTGGTACGGCTCAAGTCCAGTTGGGCTTTCTGGAACTGGACTTCGGCCTGATCCAAGCCGCTCTTGGCCCGCGCGGCGCGATCCCGCTCGGCGCGCACTGCGGAGTCGGCGATCTCGGAATCGAAGAGGGTGAGTTCCCGGTATTGCGCCTGGGCGCGGCGCAGACCGGCTTCGGCCTCGTCCAGGGCCAGTTGGTATTCGGTGGGGTCGATCTCGAGAAGCAGCTCCCCGTTTCCAACCGGCTGATTTTCCCTCACGTGAATTGCCTGGATGGGCCCGCTTACCTGGGCTAGGAGTTTGGCTTCCCGGGCGGCGGCTGCCTGGCCCGCGGCGGTGACCGAGATGACCAGGGTGTCGCGGATTACGCGGGCTCCTTCTACCGGGATGGCCACGTCGGTGGGGAACGCTCCGGCGGCGGAGGCGATCTGCTGCTGCACGGTGTCCTGCGAGCCTGCTGCGGTTCCGTCGTCCTGCGGGCTGGCTGGACCGCGCAGGGAAAGAATGCCGGCGGTAGCGATGAGCGCGACCCCTACCCCTGCGATTACAATCAGTGTCCGCCTGGAAGTGGCCATAACCCTCCGCCGCTACCACGGCAGTGCGAGCGATGCCCCACCGAAGGCTTTGTAGCGGCGAGTTTCCTGTTGTGACCGCGCCTTGTCTACGCGCCCCTTTCTAATATGAAGGGGGAAGGGCGGGAAGCGCCACAGGCCGCTCCGGCCGTGCGCGCCTCCGGGCGCCCTGCGTCATAGGGATGCACGGGGGAACTCGACGGTCGCGGCTGCTCCTCCCACTGGGCTTAAGCCCCAACGGGGAGCGCGGCCGATGGCGCAAAACGTCAAAAGGTGGCGCATTATGGAAAATTTTGGCGCGTTTTGGACAGTGCGCTCTGTGGCATGAGGTCGCTAACAGCCGCGGCCAGTATGTGGTACTGAGCGACGCGCGGCGCTCTGAAGTTTTGCTCTTCGCATCGGATGGCAAGTTCTTGCGTACGATCGGCCGGGAAGGCCAGGGCCCCGGTGAATTCACCTGGGCCGCGGGACTGGCCGATGTGGCTCCTAGGCTTCGCGGACGACCAGAGCGCGTACGGTTACTCCGAGCCGAAGAACGAACCGACCATCGCGATCTGGGAACTGGAGCTGGCAGATAGAAGAGGGAGAAGCAAGCGGTGAAGGTCGCTCTAGGGAACGCAAGCCGTACAACCCTCGCATGCAGCCGCTCAAACCAGCTCAATCCTAGCCTTATGTCCCGTAGCCCGGGCGAGGCGCGCATCTCTGGTAACCAACGGGGCATCCAAAACCTCGGCCAGGGCCACATATGCGGCGTCGTACGCTGTTAGGTTGCGGCGCAGCTCCCAAATCCGGCCCAGCAACGGCGTGTGAGGATAACGTCTCACTGGAAAAGCGTAGAGGTCTTCAATCACCTGCCGGCCCCGGCGCTGGCCGACTTGACCGCTAGCGCAAAACCGGCGGACCGCCTGCGTGACCTCGAGATCTATGACCGCAGGACTGTGCAGAGATCGCTCCGCCACAATGCGGGCTTCGACCGCCCCCGCGGCCGGGGTGCCGAGCAACAGCTCCAGGGCGGCCGATGCGTCCAACACTATCACGTGGCGTCGCGCTCTCTGCGAATCAGTTTCGCGGGCGATTCGCGCGGCTTTACCGGCTCCCGCTGGTGCACTCGCTCCAGGAATTCTCGCAGCGTCGGCTGGGCCGCAAGCCTGGTGAGCTCGGAGAGCAGATAGCTGGAGAGCGACATCCCTTCCATCGCGGCCCGGGCTTTGAGCTTGCGATGTAAATCGTCCGGGACGTTCCGGATCTGAATCATGGGGCACATGTACAAAACATGCTCACATGCTGACCACATGTCAACCCGGCTGCGCCAGCACCGGGAGAATCGTCGGCCGTGAGTCGGGTCAGGCGCCATCGATTAGAGCCCGCCTCTCGCTCGCTGAATGAGGTCGCGGCTGGCACTCTCCAAGGAACCCGGGCGCACGCCACCCGCGGCTTAACATGCCACCCAGGGCTTAATTTGACCCCGGGCCCAAACGCCACTATCATTCACGCCAACCATGTTCACCTTCTTGCTAATACTTCTGATCCTGGACTCTATCCTGCTGGTTACCGTGGTCCTGATGCAGGCCGGCCAGGGCGGGGGACTGGCGGCCCTGGGCGGCGGGGCCTCCACCGAGACGTTCTTCGGCGGCCGCCAAGCGGTGACCATACTTACCAAGCTTTCCTGGTGGTGCGGCGGAATATTCCTCGGGCTCTCGCTGCTGCTCGCCGGTCTCTCCACAAGATCGGGACGGGCCCGGTCCATACTCCAAGAGCAATTAGGACCACCGCCGGCCGAACAGGCCGCACCGCTGCCGCTCCAAGAAACGCCGATTCCCGGACTCCCGGGTCAGGACACCGGCAGATGAGCGGCGCGAGGAAGGAAAGCGGAAACGGTCGCACCAAAAGCGCACCCGCCAAGCACGGCGGATACTCAGTCAGCCCGGACCGGGACGAGAACAGGCGGTGCCTCAAAAGCTGAAAGCCTACGTTCTGCTCGAAGACGGAACCTGGTTTCCAGGAACCGCCCGGCGGGAATTTCCTCCCACTACGGGAGAAGTAGTCTTCACCACCAACCTGACCGGCTACCAAGAGGTCTTCACCGACCCCTCGTACCTGGGACAGATCGTCACCATGACGGCCACGATGATCGGCAACTACGGGGTCAACTCGGAGGACGTGGAATCGACCAAACCCCAGGTGAACGGCGTCGTGGTGCGCGAACTGTCGAACCGGTTCTCCAACTGGCGGGCCCGAGAAGCGCTGGACGAGTGGCTGGCCAGCCACAACATCCCGATAGTGGAAGACGTGGACACTAGGCGCCTCACCCGGCACATCCGAGCGGCGGGCGCCATGCGCGGTATCGTGGCCGTGGGACCGGAACCCACACCGGAGGTCCGCGATCGGCTGGAAAAAAGTCCCCGCATGGAAGGACTAGACCTCGCCTCTCTTGCCACCACGGAGGGCAAACGCACGGTGGGCGATCCCAACGCGCGCTACCACATCGTAGCCTACGACTACGGAATGAAGGAAAACATCCTCCGGCTCTTCGTCTCCCTGGGCTGCCGGGTCACCGTGGTCCCGGCCCACACCCCGGCGGAGGAAACTCTGGAACTGAAACCCGACGGCCTGTTTCTCTCCAACGGGCCCGGCGATCCGGCGGCGGTCAAATACGCCCTCCCCATGATCCGGGAATTGGCGGGGAAGCGCGGCCTGCCCACCTTCGGTATCTGTCTCGGCCACCAGCTCATAGGCCTCGCGTTCGGCGGCGAGACGGTAAAGCTCCCCTACGGCCACCGCGGCGGGAACCACCCGGTGAGAGAACTGGAGAACGGGCGGGTATTGATCACCAGCCAGAATCACGGATTCGCAGTGCGCGGCGAAGGAAAAAACATCCCCGGCGCCAAAGAACTGGAGATCACCCACATCAATCTCAACGACGGAACGGTGGAAGGACTCAGACACCGAGAGCTTCCCATCTTCGCGGTCCAGTACCACCCCGAGGCCTCGCCCGGTCCCCACGACGCGCGAAAACACTTCGCGGCGTTCCTCGAAGCCCTCGGCGCTACGGCCGTACCCGGCACCGCTGCGAGCCCCAGAAGCGAGGATAGCTAGTACCCGCCGGCGGGGGCCAGCTGCAGCTCCCATAAGGACTAAGCCCGCGGAAGGTGCTAAAGCGGGTTAAACCGCGAGCCTTAAGTGTAAGTGTGATAACGAGAAAGACGTCCCGGAGCGGGGGCGGGGACGGTTGGTCTCAAAACGGCCGCAAACCGCTCGGCTACAGCTTGAAGCTCAAGGCGAGCGCTAACGCCGACCCTCCAACCCCTTGACACACAATAGGTAAGCTCATATGTTGACCGGCCCGACCCCTAGGGACTTGGGGTCGGCTTTTTGCCCGTTAAGGGCCCAGTTCGGGGGGACCAATGACCAAGGCGGATCTGGTAGAGAAGGTCACGGCCACTATCGCACGCACCGCCGGACCGATGATATCCAAGAAGGACTGCGCCCGCGTGGTCGATGCCTTCCTGGAAGCGGTCAAGAGTGCTCTGGCGGAACAACACAACATCGAGATCCGCGGCTTCGGCACCTTCAAAATAAGAAAACGCAAGACCCGCATGGCCCGCAACCCGAGAACCGGAGAGCCGGTGGAAGTGGCCGCGCGTCCGGTTCCGGTGTTCAAGCCCTCCAAGGAACTCAAGGCCATGGTGGCCGACACGGCGGAAAAAGTAACCTCGGATTCGTGAGGGGGCGGCGGAGCGGAGTCGGCACGCTGCCTAAAGAATTCAACTCCGAAAGCCAGGCCTCACTGCTCTACAAACCGGGCTCTCAGTCGTTATATTGCCGTCGGCTATGACGGCATCCCGCCAAGTTCCTGTCGCGGCCGGAACCTCGATTACCGTGCGGTTTCGGTTTTTCGCCCGATACGCGGAGCTGCTGGGCAAGAACGAAAGCAGCGTCACCTTGAAAGCACCGGCCACCGTGGCCGATGCGGTCCGGGCCCTCCGCGAGCGGGTACCTGGCGCCCAGGCTTTGCCCGAACATCCTCTGGTGGCCCTCAATCGGGAGCACGTGCTCTACGATCGTCCCGTATCGGACGGCGACGAACTCGCCCTGCTCCCTCCGCTCGCCGGAGGCTGAGTGAAGCACCTGACGCGCTCGCCCATAGACCCTGCGGCCCTGCTCGCCGAGGTCAGCGACTCCGCTCGCGGCGGTACGGCGCTCTTCCTGGGCACCGTGCGCCGGAGCGAGCAGGACGGCCCGGTGCGCGCGATCGAATACACCGCCTACGAAGAGATGGCCGAAGCCGAGTGCCAGAAGATCCTGGCGGAAGCAGAAGACCGCTGGCCTGAGGCGCGGTGCACCATAATCCACCGCTTGGGCGAAGTTCCCGCGGGGGAGGCGAGCATTGCGGTGGCTGCGGCGGCGCCCCATCGAGCCGAAGCCTTCACCGCCTGCCGCTACGTAATCGAGGAAGCCAAGAAACGACTGCCTATCTGGAAGCGGGAGCTAATGGACGACGGTACTAGAAGGTGGCGGGAGAACCAGGAGGGGACAACGGAAAGATGGGCCTCACGGTCGTCCTGATAGAGCCGAAGATCCCGCCCAACACCGGCAACATCGCGCGGCTCTGCGCCGCAACCGACACATCGCTGCACCTGATAGAACCCTTGGGTTTCAGCCTGGACGACGACGAACTGTCTCGGGCGGGACTGGACTACTGGGACGCAGTAGATCTCTGGGTCCATCCTTCCTGGAAGGAATTCCGAGAGGCTATATCGCGGGAGCGATGTCTCTACTTTTCGGCTCACGGGCGGCGCTCCTACTGGGAAGCGCCCTACCGGGAGAACTCGGTGCTGGTGTTCGGCAACGAGACCGACGGCCTGCCTTTAAGAATCAGGGAAAAGCATCCGGAAAGAGTCTTCCGAATCCCCATGCGCCCGGCGGTGAGATCGCTTAACTTGGCGACCGCGGTGGCGGTGGTGCTCTACGAGGCGATCCGCCAATTGGGCTGGGATCTGGACGAGGAGGCCCGCGTATGGGACCAAATTTCGCGAGGTAAAGTCAAGTGCTGAACAAGATCACCGTAGTGGGTGCCGGTAACGTGGGGGCGACCCTGTCCCAGCGGCTGGCCGAACGGGAGCTGGCGCGCGAGATCGTTTTGGTGGACGTGGTCGAGGGGATTCCCCAGGGCAAGGCGTTGGATCAGTGGGAGTCGGGGCCGATCGAGGGATTCGACACCAGAGTGATCGGCGCCAACGACTACGGGCCCGCCAAAGGAAGCGAGCTTTTCGTGGTTACCGCGGGAGTGGCGCGCAAACCGGGGATGAGCCGCGACGATCTGGTGAAGACCAATGCCGGAATCGTCAAGAGCGTGAGCGAGGAGATCAAACGGGCCTCACCCGGCGCCATCGTCATCGTGGTGTCCAATCCTCTGGATGTCATGTGTTGGGTGGCCAAACAGGTCACCGGATTCCCCAGAGAACGGGTGATCGGAATGGCTGGAGTACTGGACACCGCCCGCTATCGAACTTTTCTCGCCGAGGCGCTCAAAGTTTCGGTGGAAGACATCCAGGCGATGGTGCTGGGAGGTCACGGCGACACCATGGTACCGCTGATCTCCTATACCACGGTCTCCGGGATTCCGGTGACCCAGCTCATGGATCGCAAGCGACTCGACGCCATCGTGCAGCGCACCCGGGACGGCGGCGCGGAGATCGTCCAACACCTCAAGACCGGCTCGGCGTACTACGCGCCGTCGGCCGCCACGGCTGAAATGGTGGAAGCGATCGTTAAGGACAAACACCGCGTGCTGCCGTGCTCGGCCTACCTGGAAGGCGAGTACGGGCTGAGCGGGATCTACCTCGGCGTTCCCTGCAAACTCGGCGCCATGGGGCTGGAGCAGATCATCGAGGTGGAGCTGAGCGCCGAAGAAAAAGCCGCCCTCCACAAGTCGGCGGAAGCGGTGCGACAGACGATGGCGGCGGTAACCCTGTAACCGATGACACAGTCCATCTCAGGAGAACCACTGCATGGCGACTAGCGCAGCACCTCGGGTTTTGGAAGAGCGCGGCCTGGGGGCGACCCTGAGGCGGGACGCTTGGTGGCTGGCACCCGCGGCGGTGGCGATAGGATTGCTGGCCTTCGGCTTCTACGCCACTTGGGCCGCATGGGTGGGAGATCACTACGAGTGGGGACCCTACCTATCGCCTTTCTACTCCCCGCTGTTCGAGCCCGGATGGTGGCCTTTGTCTCCCGCGTTTCTGATCCTTTGGGCGCCCCTGGGTTTCCGAGTCACCTGTTACTACTATCGCAAGGCGTATTACCGGGCCTTTTTCCTGGATCCGGTAGCCTGCGCCGTAGGCGAGCCGCGACACGATTATCACGGCGAGCGAAAGCTTTTCGTGTTCCAAAACCTGCACCGGTTCTTCATGTACCTGGCGGTGGTGTTCATTTTCATCCTGGGCTGGGATGCGATCGTCTCCTTTATCTGGCCGGTCTGCAGCGACGCGGTGCGGGCGGTGAGCGTGCCCGGAGCCTGCGGTGTCCTGCCTTCCGGCGAGCTGGCCGAAGGTCCCAGGACCTTCGGAATCGGCGTCGGGAGCTTGGTCTTGACGATCAACGTCATACTCCTTGCCGGCTTTACTTTCGGCTGCCACGCGCTCCGGCACGCGGTCGGGGGATCGATCGATTGTTTCTCCTGCGCCAAGTTCGGCAGGCAGCGCTATCGCCTGTGGCGCGGCGTTACCGTGCTCAACAAGCGCCACATGTTCTGGGCTTGGATTTCTCTGTTCTGGGTCGGGTTTGCCGATCTCTACGTGCGCCTCGTGGCGATGGGTGTGATATCCGACCTGAGATTGCTGTGAAAAGGATCGGGACAAGGAGCGGCGGATGATCGAGGTACAGCGTCACGAGCACGACGTCATAGTGATAGGGGCCGGGGGCGCGGGGCTCAGAGCCGCCATCGAGGCTTCCCTGCAGGGCTGCCGGGTCGCCCTTATCTGCAAGTCGCTGCTGGGCAAGGCCCACACCGTGATGGCCGAAGGTGGAGCGGCGGCCGCCCTCGGCAATGTCTTCCCGGAAGACAATTGGAAGGTGCATTTCCGCGACACCATGCGCGGCGGCAAGATGCACAACAACTGGCGGATGGCGATGATCCACGCCCAGGAAGCGCCCGACAGAATTAGGGAACTCGAAGCCTGGGGAGCGCTGTTCGATCGCACCGCCGACGGCCGGATCAACCAGCGGCCCTTCGGGGGACACACCTACTCCCGCCTGGCGCACGTGGGAGACCGCACCGGACTGGAGATGATCCGCGTCCTCCAGGACAAAGCGGTCCACTGCGGAGTGGATGTCTTCATGGAGTGCACGGTCATCAAGCTGGCGGTGGTGGATGGAAAGGTCTGCGGAGCTTTGGGATACTGGCGCGAGAGCGGTCGCTTCGTCCTCTTCCGGGCCCATGCGGTGGTGCTGGCCACCGGGGGGATCGGCAAGGCCTGGGCGATCACGTCCAACTCCTGGGAATACACCGGCGACGGGCACGCTCTGGCGTACGACGCGGGAGCCGAGCTCATAGACATGGAGTTCGTGCAGTTCCATCCGACGGGGATGGTCTGGCCTCCGAGCGTGCGCGGGATCCTGGTGACCGAGGGAGTCCGGGGCGAAGGGGGAGTCCTGCTCAACAACCAGGGGCGCCGCTTCATGTTCGACTACATGCCGGAAATGTACCGCGGCGACTTCGCCGAAACCGAAGAAGAAGCGGACGCTTGGGTGACCGGCGATCGCAAGAAAAACCGCCGGCCGCCCGAGCTTTTGACTCGGGACGTGGTGTCCAAGGCGATAGTGGCCGAGGTCAAGGCGGGGCGGGGCAGCCCGCACGGAGGGGTGTTCCTGGACATCGCCTCCAAGCGCGATCCCGAGTACATCAAGAAGAAGCTTCCCTCAATGTACCATCAGTTCAAGGAGCTCGCCGGGGTCGACATCACCAAAGAGCCGATGGAGGTGGGACCCACGGTGCATTACGTGATGGGAGGCGTCAAGGTGGATCCCGAGACCCAGGCGGCCACGGTACCCGGTCTGTTTGCCGCGGGAGAGGTGGCGGGCGGGATGCACGGAGCCAACCGTCTGGGTGGCAACTCCTTGAGCGACCTTTTGGTCTTTGGCAGAAGGGCAGGTCTCGGCGCGGCCGAATACGCCAAGCGCCAAGGCAGGTTGCCCGAGATCCCCCAAAACCTGGTCAACGAAACCGTGGAGTGGGCGTTGGCTCCTTTCGAGCGTAGCGGGGGGGAGAACCCCTACCAAGTGCAAGAAGACTTGCGGCGTACGATGCAGGAGAACTGCGGCATCGTGAGGGACCAGGCAGGATTGGAGCAGGCTCTGGCCGATCTGGCCAAGCTCAAAGAGCGCGCCATGCGCACCGGCATCACCGGGAGCCGGGAGTACAATCCCGGCTGGCACACCTGTCTCGATCTCCACTCCCAGCTTACCGTCGCCGAGATGGTGGTGCGTTCCTGCATGGAGCGGAAGGAAAGCCGCGGGGCCCACACTAGGTTCGATTATCCCGACAGCGATCCGAACTGGGAGAGAAAGGAAGTCGTGGTGCGGCGCGACGGAGATCGAATGGAGGTAAAGGTCGTACCGCAGCCCGAGATACCCGAGGAACTGATGACCATAATCAAGGAAGGCGCCTGATGGCCAAGCGCGTGTTCCGTCTTTTCAGGGGACAAGGAAATACCGGGCAGTTGGTGGATTACGAGCTGGAGTGCGACGAGGGGATGGTGGTCTTGGATGCGGTTCACCGGATCCAAGCCGAGCAGGCGCCGGACTTGGCCTGCCGGTGGAACTGCAAGGCGGGCAAGTGCGGATCCTGCAGCGCGGAGATCAACGGCAAGCCGCGGCTGATGTGCATGACCCGGCTTTCGGACTATCCGCCCGATCGGCCTATCACGATCACGCCCATGAAGGCGTTCCCCCTGATCAAGGATCTAGTGACCGACGTCTCTTGGAACTACGAGGTGAACCGCCGCCTTCCGGAGTTCAAGCCCCGCCCTCCCGATTTTCCCGACGGCTCCTGGCGCATGTACCAGTACGAGGTGGAGCGGGCGCAGGAGTTCCGCAAGTGTATCGAGTGTTTCCTGTGCCAGGACGTCTGCCACGTACTGCGCACTCATCGCAAGCATGACGAGTTCATAGGCCCCGCGTTTTTGACCCGGGCGGCGGCCTATGAAACTCATCCGCTGGACACCAACGATCGGGCGACCTACCTCAAGGAGCAGGGCGGGATCGGGTACTGCAATATCACCAAGTGTTGCACCGAAGTCTGTCCCGAAAGCATCGCGATAACCGACAATGCGATCATTCCCCTGAAAGAGCGCGTGGTGGACCGGCATTACGATCCGCTTCGGGCGATCGTGAGGTTGCTCAAGGGGTAGGCGTCACCCCGTTGGGCAGAACTTACAACAGGACTCTCCTCGCCCGTCGGGGCTGGCACCCCATCCCCACCTTTAGGTGTCATCGTCGAGGGGTACTTGACACCGGGGGGGCGATGTATTGTAGACCCCGCTGCACTTAGGAGATCCGGACCATAACGCGGCGCGCGATTATCGGGTGCGCCGTTGCGCTGTCGGGAGTGCTAGGGTGCGAGTCCGATATGCTCCGGCGGGGCTCACCAATACGGAGCTATACTTAAGCCACACGCAGACCTCGTGCCCCGAGTGTTTCGCTCCAGTAGAGACCCAGCGCATGCACATGTCGAACGCCCTGACATATTACGTGAAGTGGTGGGATTGGCCCTGTAGCGAGGTCGTTGGCATAGTTGACGGGTTTATGATTAACGACCGAGTAGGGCTGTTTGACACCAATACCGAGATAGCCGGTAGGTGGATCCCCCCAAGCATACGGCAGCAGTGGGCTATCGCCACGGCGACGTGGCTTTGGATTACGCCGGAAGAGGTCTGGGACTATAGGGTTCTAGCAGTTACCTTGATGCATTGAGGGATTCCACGAGTATTATCACCGACAAGGCCAGTATCCGGATGACCAGCTGGTCGAGGACATGGCCAAGTCGTGTTTGGTGCCATGAAGCCGTTGTTGATCTCGATAGACAAACCATTACCGGCTTCCATGGAGGACAAATGAGATCTCTGATCGCTGCAAAATTCTTGCTCCTTGTAACGGTACTCTCCGTTCCCTCACGAGGGCTTGCTCAGGCGGCACCCAATGGACGGACTCCCGCAGGAGCCGTCGAGGCGGCAATCAAGCATATCCTGACTCCCCAGTACGAAAATTTACGGGTAGGGCTGGTCCCTTCAGCCCTGCCCGACGCAGTGACCCAGGAGGTAGAGAAACGAACGGGGTGGCGTATTATCACTTCGCCTCGTGATGAAGTCGTCTGCGAGTCCAGGGGGAAATGCGACTTCCGCACGATTGACGTGCTGGTCGAGGTCGTTAGCGTGGAGGCCGGAGAAAAGGGGAGTGTAAACGTTGTCGCCAATCGAACTGTGGTTATGAGACATCGGGAGTATGGCAGGATGTTCTATATACGATATCTCCTGACCCTGGAGCTTCGCGAAGGCAAGTGGGAAGTTATCAACGAGCAACTCCTGGAAATCAGTTGACTCCCCCGCCCGCGCGGCTGCGGACTCCGGGTCCTAGCGCAACTCCACCACGTTGAGGACCAGGGTGTCGGAGAGCGCTCCATCCATGAGCATGAGGGATCCTACCATCCGGTATTGGCCCGGCTCCGAAGGGACCGTGAACGACTCCTCGTAGACCACCGACGCTCCGGCCGCGAGGGAGTCACTGGTTATGACCTGGGTGAACATCCGGCCTGCGCTCCAGCGCCACAGTTGGTTACCGCGCAAATCCAATAGTACAAAGTCATAGCGCTGACTGGTGGGAAACACCAGTTGCGCCACCTGGGCCCCGGAGTTCGTCACGGTAAGGATGGCCCGAGCGTCACCTCCGGGCGAGGGCCGCGCTGGTTCGACCCGCACCGAAACTACCACCTGCAAGGCGCCGACCTCTGCGGATCCAAGGGTACACCCGCCCGCAAGAACGCCCGACAGTAAGAGAAGCCCGAGCGGCCGACTGCGCCGCACCCAGGAATCCGGGCAGCGCAGCGACGTCAGACCCGACTCAGCGGTGAGCGATCGGATCGGGGTTCCCGTCGGGATCGTTCTTGGCAAAACCGTCGGACCGAACCGGACCCAACAGCAACAGCCCCGCTACGTGAGGAGCCGCCATCGAAGTGCCGCTCATGGTAGTAGTCCCACCACCGCGCGCCGTGGAAAGAATACTCACGCCGGGCGCTGCGAAATCGACCGGCGGATTGCCGAAGTTGGAAAACGAGGCGAAAACATCATTGACGTCGATCGCCGACTCGGTATACACATTGGCGTGCTCCACATGCGCCGGCTCAAACCCGCCCGCATCAGCGCTGCTGTTGCCCGCGGCAATCGCAAAGAGGATACCGCGATCGGCCGCGTTGACCACAGCGTCGTGCAGGCTCTGAAAATGGCCCGAAGCCCCCAGACTCATGTTGGCCACGTCACCGGGCGAGGCATTAGCCGCCACATAATCGACTCCCGCCACGACCCAGGAGATCAAACCGGAGCCGGAGTTGTCCAGCACTCGAACCGCAACGATCGTAGCCCCGGCCGCCACACCCACCACGTCGATCTCGTTGTCCACCGCCGCGATGGTACCCGCCACGTGAGTGCCGTGACCGTTACCATCGTCGGGACTGTTCTTCCCGCGGGTCACGAAGTTCGCACTCCGGGCCACGTCCACTCTGAGATCGCAATGATCCAAATCCACACCGGTGTCTATCACCCAGGCGGTCTTGCCCGTAGCATCGGCTCCCCCACCGACCCGGATGACCCCCCAAGGCGTAACCTCAGCAGGCTCTGCCGAGCAACCCTTGTTCCCACCTCCGCCGTTGCCGGGGGGCCGCCGACCCTGAACCAGGATGGTGGCGATCCCGTCGGGCTCCACATACCGCACCCTTGCGTCCCGCGCCATCCGCTGGGCCGCCTGCTCCGACATCTCGGCGGCGAAGCCCCGCAGCGCATAGCGGTAAACATGGGACACTTGCGCGCCGTGGGCCGCGCTTAACTCCCGGGCCACCTCCGCAGGCGCACCTGCTCGATCGTTCAAGACCACGATGTAGCGACCCTGGGCCGAAGGGGCCGCGATAGAGAAATCAGGCTCTGAAATCGTCGGAACGTTGGCATCGCTACAGGCGGCGAGAAACGCGCCTGCAGCCAGCAAGAAAACCAGTCTCCTCGCCATAGGTGGCTCCGCGGTCAAGTGATGGAAGCTCATGCGCAGGACGGCCTCAACCTACGGCCGGCCCGTAACCGCGTCAAGTAACCGGAGCCCGCTCGGGCTGAACGCACTATATTGTTGGTTTGGATGATGTTACGCATCCACAGCCCCAAGCACAGGGTACTCGCCCTGAACGCAATGGCTGCGGCCACCGTCGCGGCCTCAGCCCAAGCTCAAACGGCCGAAGGGTTCGACCTGAGCTACGGCAGATGGTACGTGGACTCCACCGCCATCACCTACGCCGTGGGATACTACCGGAAACTCTTCGGCCCCCTGGACTGGGGGATCGCCCTGGACCACCTCGACGACAGCCGCTCTCTCGATCCCAGAACCCTTACCGGCCTCGAAGTTTCACTAGGCATGGGCCGCCTCCAGGGCGGATTCTACGCCACCGCCACCGCAGGCCTCGGCATGCGGCAGGCCGACCACAACCTGGACGCCCACTGGAGCGCCGGGCTGGGCTACGGACTCAGGCTGCTGCCATTCCTGATGGTCGGCGTAGAAACCCGCTACCGTGTAGAAGACCGCTGGGCCCGGGGCTTTTGGAATCTCCAGCCGGACGACAGGAAGGCCCTGAGCGTAGGCCTGCGCGTGGCGGCGGGAGAGTTTTTGACCTCCAGAAGGCCGCCGCGCCGACCCGCCGGGCCGCAGTTCGACCCCCCTTCGGAAGGAGAGATCGAGTCCGCCCTTAAGTCCTCCGGCGCCTCGGACGAGGCGGCGACTCTGGCAGCCCGGGTGGTGAACACCGCCCTCGATGCTATGGGGACCCCTTACCGCTGGGGAGGAACCGACGACAACGGCTTCGACTGCTCCGGCTTGATCCAATACGCCTACGCCCAACACGGGATCCTTCTGCCGCGCGTAAGCCGGGACCAGATAAGGATGGGCGTGCCCGTCGAACCGCGGCTCGAGGCATTGAGGCCGGGGGACATCTTGGGGTTCTCGGTGGAGAGGGCAGGGGTGACCCACGTGGGGCTCTACGTGGGAAACGGCCAGTTCATCCACAGCGCGTCCGGGGGCGTCAAACTCTCCAGCCTCACGGCCGCCGATCCCGACAGCCGCTGGTGGCAAACGCGGCTGGTGGCTGCCCGAAGGATCCTTCAGTAATGCCGGCCCCGACGAATCGCGGAGGGGGCAGGGTAATACTCGAGAGTGCTTGACAAGTTGGGCCGGGGGAATATCTTTACCGCCGTTAGCACTCGGCACAGGTGAGTGCTAATACTTCCAACTTATTGCCAATCAACAACTTAACCCAAAGCGGAGGCACAGGGATATGGCAACTGGCACCAAGGCCAAGCTCAAGATTCAGCCCCTGGCAGATCGGGTCGTGGTAAAGCCCCTAGAGGAGACCGAGCAGATGCGCGGGGGGCTCTACATCCCCGACACCGCCAAGGAGAAGCCTCAGCAGGGTGAGGTGATCGCGGTCGGTCCGGGGAGACTCGAGAAGGGCCAGCGGGTGCCGATGGACCTCAAGGTCGGCCAGCGAGTGCTCTACGGGAAATATGCCGGCACCGAGGTCACCATCGACGACGAGCAACTGCTGATCATCAAAGAATCTGACGTGCTTGCAGTGATCGGCTAACTCAAGACCGCCCTGCTACGGGCGAGTCCTTACTCGAGGAGGGGATGACAAAATGGCAACTGCCAAGGAACTGTTCTTCGATGTCGATGCCCGAGCGCGCCTGAAGCGTGGCGTTGACCAGATGGCCAACGCGGTCTCCGTCACGCTGGGTCCCAAGGGCAGAAACGTCGTGATCGACAAGAAATTCGGCAATCCCACCGTCACCAAAGACGGCGTTACGGTCGCCAAGGAGATCGAGCTGCCCGATCCGGTGGAGAACATGGGCGCTCAGATGGTAAAAGAGGTGGCGACCAAAACTTCCGATGTGGCCGGTGACGGGACCACCACCGCTACGGTTCTGGCCCAAGCGATCTTCCGCGAGGGATTGAAGAGCGTGACCTCGGGTGTGAACCCGATGGCGATCAAGCGGGGGATCGACAAGGCGGTGGAGGTCGTGGTCGAGGAGCTCAAGAAGCTCTCGGTTCCCACTTCCGGCCGCAAGGAGATCAAGCAGGTGGCCACCATCTCGGCCAACGGTGACGAAGACATCGGCGAGAAGGTCGCCGAGGCCATGGAGAAGGTGGGCAAGGACGGTGTCATCACCGTAGAAGAGGCCAAGGGCCTGGAGACCACCCTGGAGACGGTGGACGGAATGCAGTTCGACCGGGGTTACCTCTCGCCCTACTTCGTGACCGATCCCGAGAAAATGGAGGCGGTGCTCGAGGACGCCTACGTCCTGGTGCACGACAAGAAAATTTCGGCGATGAAGGATCTGCTGCCGATCCTGGAGAAGGTGGCGCAGACCGGCAAGCCCTTGCTGCTCATCGCCGAGGACGTGGAGGGCGAGGCCCTGGCTACGCTGGTGGTGAACAAGCTGCGCGGAACGCTGAAGGTCTGCGCGGTGAAGGCTCCGGGCTTCGGTGATCGGCGCAAGGCGATGCTGCAGGACATCGCGATCCTCACCGGCGGCCAGGTGATCAGCGAGGAGGTGGGCTTCAAGCTGGAGAACGCCGTCCTCAACGACCTGGGCCGGGCCAAGAGGGTCATCGTGGACAAGGACAACACCACGATCGTTGACGGCGCCGGCAAGCCGGACGCGATCCAGGGCCGGATCAAGGAGATCAAGGCCGCGATCGAGAAGAGCACTTCGGACTACGATCGCGAGAAACTCCAGGAGCGCCTGGCCAAGCTCGCGGGCGGCGTGGCCGTGATCAACGTGGGCGCGGCCACTGAGACCGAGATGAAGGAGAAGAAGGCCCGCGTCGAGGACGCGCTGCACGCCACCCGGGCCGCCGTGGAGGAAGGGATCGTGCCCGGCGGCGGCGTGGCTCTCCTCAGAGCTCAGCCGGCTTTGGCCAAGATCAAGGTGGACGATCCCGACGAGCAGGTCGGTATCGACATAGTGCGGCGGGCCTTGGAGGAACCCCTGCGGATCATCGCCCAGAACGCGGGATTCGAGGGCTCCATCGTGGTGGAGAAGGTGCGCAGCGCCAAGGAGAAGAACTTCGGGTTCAACGCCCAGACCGGGGAGTACGAAGACCTGGTCCAGGCGGGCGTGATCGACCCGACCAAGGTGACCCGCACCGCGCTCCAGAACGCCGCTTCGGTGGCCGGCCTGCTGCTGACCACGGAGTGCGTGGTGGTGGAGAAGAAAGAACCGGAGAAGACTCCGTCGCCTGCAGGCGGCGGAATGGGCGGGATGTACTGATCGCCCGCTTCTCCAAGTACGCGCTCGAAAGAGCGGCGCCCCGGAGAATTCCGGGGCGCTTTGGTTTTGCCTCCGTTGGTGTGGAGTCGGCTGGCCGTCCTCGCACGTTCGAGAGGATCGGCGCGGGGGCGATAAGATCGGCGCGCGGTTTCAGCGTGCCCGGCGAATGATGCGCTCGATCAAGACGCTGTCCTGCGGCAAGAGACCCGCCGCCGGAAGCCTTCTCAAAAGCTCGATCCAACTGGTATCCTGGGCGAACGCCCTGCGAAACAACGGAATCGCCTCCTCCTCTCGGCCCAAGCCCGCCAGTGTAACGGCTTGCCAATAGACCAGCTCGCCGTTGGTGGCGGAATCGGGAAGCAGCGCTGCAGCCCGGGAATACGCCGCCATGGCGGAATCCACCTGTCCCGCAGTGATGTAATTGTCACCTTCGGTGGCGGCTCGGTACGCACGCGCTACCCGCAACAGGCGCCTGAGCTCCGCCAGAGGTTCGGGAGAGTCCTCCACTCTGAGATCGTAGATCTTCTCCCAACCGGGTCTGGAACGATCGCCACTCACCACTACCAAAGCCGCCGACTGCCGGCCTCGGATGTCTCCGCCGGCCCGTTCCCCCGCCTCCAGCGCCGCCAGCAGCCGCCCGGCCAGATCACCTCCCGCCTGCTCAAAGGCTCTGGCCATGGCGGGCCAAACCTCCGCACTGCGCATCAGGTTGGCCTGCACCGAATATCCCCTGCCGATGTAGTGGCCGGCAGCCGGTATGTTCCGCGAACCGGTGTGCGCCGCCACCCGGCCGCGAGCGTCTATCATCGCCACCTGCCGGACCTGGCTGTCCGGATCCGCCGCCAGAAGCGCCGCCAGCGCCGCCGGCGCCGAAAGCCCGGAACGCATCAACGCCAGACCCCGCGGCCCGTAAGCCGGCTCCACAAAGGATTGGGTGGCTACCGCGCCGACCCCAGGCTCCGCCCAGGTTACAATGCTCCCCACACTGAACCAGTGAGACTGTACCGCGGCCCCGATCTCGCCGGTCACCGTGTCCACCGCCACGATGGAGTAGGTGTGAACCGGACGGCGAACGGCTTCCCAAACCGGTCCCTGTACCGAAACCGCAAGCGCAGCTGTCGCCCAAAGCACGGCCGTGATCATGCAACGCCCTCCTGTCTAAGTTGCCCTCGGTCTGGCAGTCTGCCCCGCGTTCCCTGCTGGTGTGCCTGCAGCTCCGCAAAGCGCGGGCAGGTTTGCCCGGAGCTCCGTCCCCGGTTCCTCGAACCCTTCCCCCGGAGCCGGTACCCCGACCTCGACGAAAAATGTTGGCCCCTCGTAGCCCACAAGCAAAGGGGGCGCTATGTTTTAGGCTATGCGTTCCGGCATTTGCATGGCCGCCCTGACCGGCCTGCTGGTTTTCATTGCGCCGACATCCCAAGCCCAAGCGAGTCCTCCGAATCTGGCGGGGACCTGGCGGGTGAACACCCCCGAGGGTCCCCGGGAGGTGATCATCAGGCCTGATTCCTCGGCGTCGTTCGGGGAAGAGACCATTCGCTGGAGGGTGATCGGCGACTCGATTTTCCTGGCCTTCGGCGAGGAGTGGGTGGGTTATACGTTCAAGCTCCGGGGCAACGAACTAACCGTTTCGGGGGGCGACCTGGAAGAACCTATGCAACTGAAAAGGATAGGCCCCCCGGTCCCTCGACCGGAGGGCGTGCCTCTCCCCCCGGCACCGCCCATGAAACGACCCGCCGCCAGAGAGGCTGCAACCCCTCCGTATAGCCGTTGAAGACCTCGGTGAGCGCCTCCACCCGAGCCGCAGCCCTTCCTCGCGAGCTAGCGGAGTTCCTGATCGAGCTCTCGATCGCGCTCAGCAAACACGCCATGTACCCGGCAGACCATCCGTCGCTCAAACCGGCAGCGGAAGCGGTGATTCGCAGGCTCGACCGCCTGCTGGCCGGTAGAAGTTCGGTAGCCTTGGGAGTCGCCCGCAGCCAGCTGGTGATCGAAGGGATGGCTACCGACCCCAAGAACCCGGTCCTCAAGGAACTCGCCGGCCGATTGCACCGGCACCACCTCGGAGCCATGACCTTCAAACCGGGAACCACCTTGGAAGAGCTGAGCGACCTCCTGCACGTTCTCAGCCGGGATCCCGAACGGGGGGCGGAACCCTTGGGGTTGGGACCGGCCAGCCGACTCCGAGCGTGGAAGCACATTAGCCTTTATCCGTTGAGCTATGAGCGGCTCCAATTGGTGGAAGGCGCAGGAGAAGAGAGCGGCGAGGAGGCGGAGCGGCGCACCCGGCCGGCCCAGTTGTGGCTGGGACTGGCGCAGGCCGCCATGGCGTCCGAGCGAGATTCATCGCCGGGAGATGAGGATAGCGCCCCCAAACCCTCCCGCGTCGCCGAGGCTATCAAGCAGCACTCCCGAGACAAGGCCTATGATCAGGTGATCGTCGGTTACCTGTTGCAGATAGCCGAGGAGATCAAGCGGGGCGGAGGAAAGGAAGCTGCGCTATTACGCGAGCGCGTCTCGGAACTCCTTCGAAGGGTGGACCGGGAAACCCTCGCCCGCTTGCTTCAGATGGGGGGAGACCGGCGCCAAAGACTTCAGTTCGTGCTGGATGCCTCCGAGGCGCTCGCGGTGGAGGCGGTCATAGAACTGATCGCGGCGGCGGCTGCGGCCGAAGAGGAAACAGTCTCCCACTCCATGCTGCGAATGCTGCGCAAGCTGGGCGAGCAGGCGACTGCGGGAACCGAGCGGCGCCGGGCCTTGGCCGAGCGGTCCATAAGGGAACAGGTAGCCGAGCTGGTGCGCGACTGGAGTCTGCGCGACCCCAATCCCGAGGGCTATCGCGTGGCCATGGAACGCATCGTAGCTCAGCCCCGCTTCGACGGGAGCCAGGGGCCGGGAGTCGCCGTGCATCCCCCGGAGCCGATGCGGATACTGCTAATGGCGCTGGAGCTCGACATCCCGGCCCAGACCGTGAAACGGGCAGTCGAGGACCTGGTAAAGAGCGGGGAACTAGCCACCGTCACTCGGATACTGGACCAATCGGGCTCCGAGGACGCGGTTCGCGCCATCTGGGAGCAGATAGCGAGCGAAGAGGTGGTGCGCGCGGTGGTTACCCGCGAACCGATAGACGTAGAGCAGCTCGACCTCCTGCTCGAGCGGGTGGGCATCGCAGCCGCCGAACCTATGTTGGACGCTTTGGCGGCCTCCGAGTCCATGCAAACCCGGCGCGTGCTCCTCGACCGCCTCGTCAAACTGGGGCCGGCGGTGGGGCCCCTTGCGGTCAAGCGACTCAAGGACGCGAGCTGGTATGTTCAGCGGAACATGCTGGCGATTCTGTGCGAGCTGGAAGAAAGACCGCCCGATTTCGACGCCCGCCCGCTGCTCGATCACCCGGATGCCAGGGTCAGGAGGGAAGCCCTCCGCTATCTACTAGGCGATCCTTCGACGAGAGAGCGGGCGATCCACTACGCACTGGCGGACCCGGATGAACGAGCTACCCGCATGGGGCTTGCCGTAGCGATCGAATGCGGCCTGCCGGACTCCGCAGTTCCGCTGGCGGCATCTCTGGCAGCCGGGGGGAGCAGCCCGGAGCAGCGTCTGGCGGCGGTCAAAGCACTGGCCACCAACCGCTCTCCCGCCGCTGCCGACGCTCTGCTCGCCTTGGTGCAGCCCCGCAAAAGAGGACTGTTCAGGCGGAAAGTTCCCGGCACGGCGGAAGCCCGGGCGGCGCTGGAAGCCCTGGAGTCCTACACCGAGCACGAGCGGGTCCGCAAAGCACTGGCCGAACTGAGAGGCGGCTAATGGCCTCACCCACTGAGTTTCTGAGTTCCTTTGCGCAGGCGCTTTCAGCCCTGTCCCTTTACCCCGAAGGACACCGCCTGCGCCAGAGAGCCGTCGATACCCTCTACGAGAAGTTGCAGGAGCTGGTGGCGGAGGATCGCAATCCTACATTTTCCTTTCTAGGAGAAGAGGTACTCTACGGCACCGTCCCCATAAAAGAGCTCCGCGGCTGGCAGTGGAGCGCCCGGCTGGGGGAAATAGGGATCGAGCGACTCCAGTTCGAACCGTCGGTGACACGGGAAGAGCTGGAAGATTTCCTGGACGAAGTGCTCGCCAGACTTACTCTCAAGGCGATAGACACCGCCGAGGTGCGCCAGATGCGCCCTAGTGCCATACGCTACGGTATGGTGGGGATCTCCGATGCGACCGAACAACAGAGCGATCTGGTCACCGCCACGATCTCTTTCACGCTGGACGAGGAGGCGGAGACCATCCGCTGGCTCCACGAGGAGTTGGCAAGAGGCGGGGGACTTCACCTCGCCGAGGCCGAAACGGTGGTGCGGGCCTTGGGGATCGCCATGCACGGAGAGCAACAAATCATGCTGCCCCTCTTGAAGCTCCGGAACTTCGACGAATACACCACCACGCACTCGCTTAACGTTGCGGTCCTTTCTATGGGACTGGCGGAATGGATGGGGATGGATCCCCGAGACGTCAGAGGCTTCGGCGTCGCGGGGTTGCTTCACGACTTAGGGAAGGTTCGCATCCCGAAAGAGATTTTGGTAAAGCCGGGCAAGCTCACCGAGGAAGAACGGGCCGTGATGCAGCGCCATCCTTCCGAAGGAGCCAAGATCATTTTGGAAAGCGACGAGGATCTGGACCTCGCCGCCGTGGTGGCCTACGAACACCACATCATGATAAACGGCGGCGGCTATCCGACCTTCCGCTATCCGAGAGACTGCCACCGGGCCAGCAAGCTGGTGCATGTCTGCGACGTGTACGACGCCCTGCGGACCAACCGGCCCTACCGGGACGCCTGGCCCGCCGATCGGGTCTTGGCCTATATCGAAGAACGAGCCGGTACCGAGTTCGATCCGGAAGTGGCACGAGCGTTCGTGCAAATGATGCGGGAGTGGGAACCCCGGGTCGCGGTGGTGGAGGAGGGCACACCTTTGCCAGCGAACTAACTCGGCTGGTCACTCCCCGTCGCGTGACGATAGATATCGGCTAGCATCTTCCGGACCGCTTCGGTGAACTCGACCTTCCTCCGCGGCATAACCCTCTCGGCCACCTTTAGGAAACCTTCCAGATCGACCCTCTCCCCGGTGGCACCCCAGGAAAAAGGAGCTACGTACTTGGGCGGCCGCACCGACCCGAAAACGTTGGCCCCCACTCCTATCACCGTACCCGTGTCCAACTGCACTCCGATTGCCGTCTTGGCGTGATCGCCTATGAGGCTACCCAAGAACTGCATCCCGGTCTCGATCTGCTCCGCACCAACGCTCAGGCGGATCGGCCCGTAGGTATTCTTCAGATTGGAGTTGGTGGTACCGGCTCCCAGATTCACCCAGCGCCCCACGACCGAGTGACCGATGAATCCGTAGTGGGCCTTGTTGGCGTACCCCAAAAAAACGCTGTGGGCGATCTCACCGCGGATCTTGCAGAACGGACCCACCGCCGAAGCGGAGATCGAATCTCCCAAAACTTCAGTCGCGGGACCGATGTAGAGAGGACCTTCCAGTCGGGTACCGCTCTTGACGTAGGATCCCTGGTCCAGTACCACCGCCCCCCGCCTCACATCGAAGATCACACCGGGCTCGACCGCAGCCCCCATGATCACTACGTCCGCCGGATCCCCGATCACTATGCACCCGTCGGGGAGGGGATCCCCCGCCTCCTGGGTGAAATCCGCCGCGTCTTGGGGAAGGAAATGGTCGAGCGCCGTCACCAGATCGTAAGCGCCGCGGAGCAAGATCCCCGGCAGTTCGACCGATTCCCAATCCGAATCCTGGCCGTCCCATTGGACTCCCTCGGGAACCCACCACCCCACAGTTGCTCCCTCGTTCACCAGTCTCACAGGATCGGAACCGAGCTCCACCAGCTCGCCCGCAGGAGCGAAATCCGAGCGGCCGATCACAGCCGGCCCGCCAACCTGGCCGCGCGGTTGCACCGGCGGCGTCCCCTCCTCGCAAAAGGAATACAGATGCGGCGGACCAAAAATCGCTTCGGCCTCTCCCTGAGCCACCGCTTCCCAGCGCTCCCTGATGAGCCATACGCCGGCTCTAAGCTCCGCCACCGGACGGCTGTGACCGAACGGGAACCACAGCAACGACTCCTCCGGCTCGAGCAAGTAGACCTTGGTCACCGGCCGCGCTCCGGTAAATCGCGCACCGACGAAGGCAGCTTCTCCAAAAGCTCCTTTAAATAGGCCGCACGGTCTTTGGTGGTGACCAGCGTGACACCACCGGCCCTCACCACCACCAAGTTTTCCACGCCGTCCACCACCACCGCACCCTCCTCAACCCAGACCACCGAACCGCTGGAGTCGAAAACCTGCGCCTGTCCCACTACCACATTACCCCGCTCGTCGCACTCCCGCACTCGAGACAGAGCGGCCCACGTTCCCACGTCGTCCCACCCGAAATTCCCCGCCACCACCGCAACCCTGCGGCTGCGTTCGAAGTGGGAGATGTCCACCGCCACGGGGGTCACCTTGTCGAAAAAGCCTTCCACGTCACCGGAGCGGAGAAGCTCGAGATGAGGCCCGATCTCCAAAGCCACTTCCTCGCTCTCTGCAAGAAACCTTCTTGCACTCCAGGCAAAGAGACCCGAGTTCCACAGTGCCCCTCTTTCGATCAGCGCAGCGGCGTGCCTGGCGTCAGGCTTCTCTACAAAGCGCTCCACCCGATTGACACCCTCTTCCAACTGCGCGCCCGGCACGATGTAACCGTAGCCGACTTCCACCCGGGTGGGGCGCATCCCCACCGTTACCAAAACGTCGTATCTCACTGCAACCTCGAGCGCCCGCCGTGCCGACTGCCGGAAAGCCAGGTCGTCCTCAACGTGCCAGTCGGCGTGCAGCGAGAGGAGCACGGCATCCGGATCCCGCTGCCACGCGTGCCAGGACGCCCAAGCCAGCGCCGGTGCGGTGGAGCGGGCTTTGGGCTCGGCCAAAATGTTCTCTTGCGGTAACGCCTGCAGGAGTTCCGCGGTGGGGCCCACCAAGGATCGCCCGGTCACTACCAGGACGCGCTCCGGAGGGATCAGGCCCTCCAAGCGCTCCACACTGTTCAGTAACAACGGTCGCTCGCCGGCCAGGGGCAAGAACTGCTTGGGACGCCTGCTGTTGGAGAGCGGCCAGAAACGCGTACCCGACCCGCCGGCCAAAACGGCCGCCCAATAGCCCATGATCCGCCGACTAACCCCTCACAGCAGCGCGGCGATCACCTTGCGGTGCCGTTCCAGATCAAAAAGCAGGGAACCGATGTTGTGGCCAGCCGTTACAAATACAGCCAGCAAAGCGTCCGAAGTGAGATTCACCAGCACCACTTTTCCCGAGCCGTACTCGATCGCTCCCACGGAAAAATCCCCGCGCGACGCCGCCGCTCCCAGCCGCGAGCAGGCGGCGACCACCGGGGGAACCAGCGCCGCCAGACTGTCAGGATCGAGACCGTCACCGGTGCTCGCATCTATCGGCAGGCCGTCACGGCCCAGGACGATCACCGCATCCACCCCCTCCCTGGAGGCCAACGCCTTGACCACGTCGCGGATGGAAGCCATGGGCGCCAAGCTAGGAATCCCGATCCCGGAAGTCAAGCAGATACAGTAACTTGACCCTCGTCACCGGCGCCACTAACCTTGCATACGCGCCATGGTGATCAGACCCCAGCTCAATCCGCACCTCGCCGCCTGGCTGCTCTTGGGATGGATCGTAGTAGCCGGTTGCAACGACCCCTTCGCGGGCGAAGCGACCTTCGAAAACGTGATCGATACCACCACGCTCTACGCTCTCCGAGACACGCCTATACGGCTCCCGAGCGCCTACAGCCTGCTAGACCGCAGTCCGATACGAACGGACACAACGTCGGCCTTCGATTTCGCCTTCGATATAGACGCTAACGGGAAGTTCCTCATATACCCGCCGGGAGCGCTGGGATTGACCCGCGATCCCGGAGTACAACTCATGGATCGCAGGTTCGAGGAGATCAAGTCGGCGCCCGAAGAGAATTACATCACCGACCGCCCCATCGAGGTGGCGGCGAACCAGGTCTTCATCGTGCGATCCCGCCCCAGTTTCAACTTCTGCCTCTTCTTTGGCCAGTTCCCGCGCTACGGTAAATTCCGGGTACTCGAGGTGAACCGCGAAGATCGCAGTATTACGCTGGAGCTTTTGGTGAACATCAACTGCGGCTTCCGGAGCCTGGAGCCCGGGCTGCCCTCTTCCTGACCGTGATAGACCTCAAGTGGATTCGCGAACACCCCGACCAAGCGCGGGCCGCGCTAGGCCGCCGTGGTGGGGACGTGGTGGCTTTGGTGGATCGGGCCCTGGAACTGGATGCACAGTGGCGGGAACGGCTCCAGAGAGTGGAGCGCCTCAAAGCCCAAAGGAACGCGGCCTCGGAAGAGGTGGCGAGACTGAAGAGGGCGGGGCAGGACGCCAGCAGCATGATCGCCGAGCTCAAAACGCTGAGCGATTCGATAAAACAGCTGGACACCGAAGTTCGAGAGTTGGAAGAGCAGCTGAGAGAGATACTGCTCCGGATCCCCAACCGCCCCATGGAAGACGTACCGGACGGCGATGCCACTTGCAATCGAGTGGTTTTTTCCTGGGGCGAGCCTCGCCGGTTCGACTTCGAACCCAAACCCCATTGGGAGCTGGGCCAGCGGCTCGGCATTCTGGATCTACCGCGAGGCGCCAAGGTGGCGGGAAGCGGATTCCCGGTCTTCACCGGGGCCGGCGCGCGTCTAGTACGCGCCTTGATCTCCTTTATGATCGACCTCCATACTCGAGAGCACGACTACGTCGAGGTAGCGCCACCCCTCCTGGTCAACGCCGCCACGGCCCTCGGCACCGGCCAACTACCGGATCTCGAGAAAAACATGTACGTAACCGAAGACGGGCTCTATCTCATCCCCACCGCCGAAGTACCGGTCACCAACCTGCACCGGGAAGAGATCTTATCCGCCGAGGAGCTCCCCAAGGCTTACGTTGCGTACACCCCCTGTTTCCGCCGGGAGGCCGGAGCCCACGGCAAAGAAACCCGCGGGCTGATACGGATCCACCAATTCGACAAGGTGGAGCTGGTGCGCTTCTGCAAACCGGAGCAGTCGGCGGAAGAGCACAGGAAGCTGGTAGACCACGCCGAAGCGGTGCTGCGCCGCCTGGAACTTCCTTACAGGCGGGTGTTGCTGGCCGCCGGGGATCTGGGCTTCGCCAGCGCGAAGACCTACGACCTCGAGGTATGGGCCGCCGGGGTAGGAATGTGGCTGGAAGCTTCGAGCGCGAGCTGCTTCACCGATTTCCAAGCCCGGCGGGCGAACATTCGGTACCGTCCCAGCTCGGATGCCAAGCCGGAATACGTGCATACGCTCAACGCGTCCGGTGTGGCCTTCCCCCGTACTCTGATCGCGTTGCTGGAAAACAACCAGGAGGAGGACGGCCGGGTAAGGTTACCGCAGGCTTTGGTACCTTACTTCGGAAGCGAGTGGCTGGTACCGCAGTAGCTATGGACGCCCTCAAGCGCCTGCGCCGTTTTGCCCCCCAAACGGTGCTGGGGTTGGTAATCGTGCTAGGTGTTCTCTCCTTGTGGCAAGCCTGGGACATAGCCTCTCACCTCAGGGAGGAGGCGAGGGAAACGTCCCGCATTTACGGCCGGATTGTGGGCAGCCTGAGCGACCCCACTCCGGGAGCTGACACCGAAGTCCTCCTCGACCTGGTGGAAGAGATCAGAAATCGCGGCGTGCCCCTGGTCGTTACCGACAGCGCCGGCGCAGTAACCGCGGCGGCCAACCTCCCGTTCCCCGAAGGGACGGCGCATCCGCGGCTCGAGGAATACATAGCGAGTCTCGATCGAGTCAACCCGCCGATCAGGATTCCGGGAGTCGGCTACATTCATTACGGCCCTCTTCCCATCGCGGGCCGAATCAAGTGGATCGGAATTCTGCAGCTGGGCCTCCTGCTTACGGCGGTCGCGGTGGGGATCTGGGCGTATCGCACGGCGGTGCGGCGAGATCGGGAACGGCTTTGGGTGGCGATGGCCCGGGAATCCGCCCACCAGATGGGCACCCCGCTGATGAGCGCAGCAGCCTGGATCGAACGCCTGGCCGACGGGGCGAGCGACCGGGCCGAGATTGCCCGGAGGCTGAGACAAGATCTCGACCGACTGGAACGAGTAGCCCAGCGCTTCGAGCGAATCGGCCGGCCGGCAGCCAGGGAGAAAGTGGCCCTGGGAGTGGTGGCTGAAAAGATCGCCGCTTATTTCCGGCCGCGGCTGCCGCGCCACGCCAACCCGATCACCCTCACCGTTCACGCCCCCGTAAGCGGTCCCTCGATCACCGGAGACCCGGTCCTGCTGGAATGGGCGCTGGAAGCGCTGGTGCGAAACTCCGTAGATGCCCTGAGCGGCAGGGGGGGACACATCGAGATTACCGTAGCCGCCCAGGGCAAAACCGCCAGCCTTGCAGTGAGCGACGACGGACCCGGAGTACCGGCGGAAGTTCTGGGAACGCTTTTCGAGCCGGGCGTAACCACCAAGACGGGCGGCTGGGGCATAGGACTGGCCCTGGTGCGCCGGATAGTGGAAGACGTCCACGGAGGTAGGCTGGAACTGAGGAACTCCGCCCGAGGAGCAACCTTCGTAGCACATCTACCGATCGGAGGATGACGATCGACATCCAGCTAAACCCCGCCCAGCGCGAAGCGGTCGAACATCCCAGAGGTCCCGTGCTGGTTCTGGCCGGGGCGGGATCGGGCAAGACCCGGGTGCTCACCGCCCGACTGGCCCACCTTATCCGGGCCCACCGCATAGCGCCGAACAAGATCATGGCGGTCACCTTTACCAACCGCGCCGCCGAGGAAATGCGGCGCCGGGTGGCGGAGCTCTTGGGAGGCGAACCCGCAGGACTGTGGATCGGGACTTTTCATTCCCTGTTCGCCCGGCTGCTGAGGAGAGAAGGGCACCTCTTGGGATTCACTCCGGACTTTACGATCTACGACGAAGACGACCGGCTGGAAGTGGTCAAGCGGTTACTCGAAAGGCACGGCTACAACCCCAAGTCCTATCCCCCCCGCCTCATAGCCTCGCTCATCTCCTCGGCCAAGAACCGCCTGCTTTCTCCTTCGGACCTGGAATCCCGCCAGGACGACCCGATGGCCAAGGTAGCGGGTGAGATCTACCGGGCGCTCAACCAGGCGCTGGCCTCCGCCAACGCGATGGACTTCGACGACCTGCTGTTGCACCCCCTGACGCTCTTCGAGCGCCATCCGGAGCGACTGGCGCACTACCAGCGGCGCTTCGCCTCCATTCTGGTGGACGAGTTCCAAGACACCAATCGCGCCCAATACCTGCTGGTGCGCCAGCTCGCCGCGGCGCAGCGGGACATTTTCGTGGTGGGAGACGACGATCAGTCCATCTACAGCTGGCGCGGAGCCGAAGTGAGAAACATGCTGGAGTTCCAGCAGGACTTTCCCGACGCCACGCTGGTCCGCCTGGAACAGAACTATCGCTCCACTCCCCGAATTCTCGCCGTGGCCAACGAAGTGATCTCGGGCAACCGGGCAAGATTGGGAAAAACCCTCTTTACCACCCGCCCCGGCGGAGAGAAAGTCGCGGTAGTGGCGGCCGCCGACGAGCGGGACGAAGCCGAATGGGTAGCCCGGGAGCTGCGGGAACGGTCGGCGAGCGACGGTTACGCCTTCAGCGAGATGGCCGTACTGTACCGGACCAACGCTCAATCCCGCGCCTTCGAAGAGGCGTTCCGCAGGGCGGGGATCCCGCACCGGGTGGTGGGAACCGTGAGCTTTTACCAGCGGCGTGAAGTGCGCGACGTGATCGCCTATCTGCGGCTGATAGTCAACCCGGCGGACGACGAAGCCTTTCTACGAGCGATCCAAGTACCGCGGCGCGGGATCGGCCTCGCCAGCCTGGGCGCGCTCCAGGCTGCAGCACAGAAGTGGAAGCGACCCCTGCTGGAGGCGGCCGCCATCGCCGACCGGATCGGCGATCTGAGACCGCTGGCCAAGGAGGCGTTCATGAAGTTCGCCGCCATGATCGAGCGGTTCCGCCAAAAAGCGAGGACTGCGGCTCCCGCGGTCTTGATCGAAGAGCTCTTGGGAGAGCTGGATTACGAGTCGTATCTGGCGGAGGAAGGCCCGGACGGTATCGAACGGATCGAAAACATAAGAGAGCTGGTAGCCGGCGCCGCCGAGTGGGCCGAAGCGGAGCACGATCCGGAGGATCCCGCATCCTTGCTCCAGCGTTTTCTGACCACCGCGGCGCTGGCGACTTCGGAAGAAAACGTGGGAGGCGATCCCGAAGGAGTCACTCTGCTGACCGTGCACTCCGCCAAAGGACTGGAGTGGCCGATCGTAGTGGTCGCCGGTTTGGAAGACGGGCTCTTTCCCCTGAGCCGGGCCATGGAGACCGAGGAGGGAGCCGAGGAGGAAAGGCGGCTGTGCTACGTGGCGATCACCAGAGCGCGGGACCGCCTCTACCTCACGTGGGCCCGCTCCAGGCGCCGGGGCGGCCAGCTCCTCCCGGGCCGCCCGTCGCGCTTCCTGGAAGCGCTGCCCGCGCAGGAGATTGAAGAACGGCGCACCGGGGGGATCTTCGGCGGCGAGTGGACCCGCCGGCCCCTGGCGGCCGCGTGGGTGGTTTCCGGCGAGTCGCTACCGGAAGAGCACTCTCAAGACGCGCCCCGATACGTCAAGGGAGAAAGAGTCCGGCACCGCCACTTCGGCAGCGGCACGATCCTGGGACTCTCGGGCTACGGAAGGCAATTGAAAGTGGTGGTAGAGTTCGACGACGAAAGCGTAGGAGTAAAACAGCTCCTGGTAGCGCACGCCGGACTGCAAAGGGACTGGGACGGAGCGTGAACACGGAACGCGACAAAATAGGCCGGGAAGAAGTAGAACGCATCGCTCGTCTAGCCGCCTTGGCGGTGGACGAACAGTCTCTTCCGCTGTTGACCCAGCAGATCGCCCGCATCATCGAGTACGTCTCCCAGATCGAAGCCGCCGATCTTCCGCCGGCCAAGCCGGAAGACTTCTGGCTATCGGCGGCCCCCAGACAGCCGCTTAGAGCGGACGAAGTCCGCCCCGCCGACCTGGAACGGAACCTCGAGAGCATCGCTCCGGCGATGACGGATGGGTTCTTCCTAGTTCCGCGCCTTCCCGCTATGGAGGACTGAATTGTCTGCGCTCGTAAGGCGCGCTGAAGAGGCCGCGGAACGCATCCTCCGCGCGGAGAGCCGGGGTCTAAACGCGGTCCTGGCATTCGACCGGGAGGTCCTGTTGGGTCAGGCTCGGACCGTCGCGGGGCGGGAAGCCGAGCTTCCCTTGGCCGGCATGACCGTCGCGGTCAAGGACAACATCGCCACGGTGGAGTATCCCACCACCTGCGCCTCCCGCATCCTTGAGGGATACCGTTCCCCGTACCAGGCGACCGCCGTGAGGAAACTGAAGGAGGCAGGGGCCCTGATCGCCTGCAAGACCAATCTCGATGAGTTCGCCATGGGTTCTTCCACCGAGCACTCCGCCTTCGGCCGCACCCTTCATCCCTTAGATCCGGAGCGGGTGCCTGGAGGTTCATCCGGCGGCTCTGCCGCTCTGGTGGCGGCGGGGGCGGTGGACGCCGCACTGGGATCGGAAACCGGGGGATCGGTCCGGCAACCTGCCGCCTTCTGCGGCGTGGTGGGGATAAAACCCACCTACGGGCGCGTCTCGCGCTACGGGCTGGTGGCGTTCGGGAGCTCGCTCGACCAGATCGGCGTACTGGCGCGCGATGTGAACACTGCGGCGCGGGTCCTCTCGGTGATCTCCGGGCCCGACGAGCGGGACTTCACCAGCGCTCCGATCGACCCGGTGCGCGTTCCTCCGGCTTGCGAGCATCTTTCCGGCATCAAGGTGGGGATACCCGAGGAATACTTGCCGCCCGACCTGGATCCGGCGATCCGCAGGGGTGTGGAACGCGCACGCCGCTTGCTTGAAGAAGCTCGCGCCGTGGTGAAGGAGATTTCACTCCCGCACACGCCTCTGGCGGTACCGGCGTACTACATCATCGCTCCCGCCGAAGCCAGCTCCAACCTGGCGCGCTACGACGGCGTGCGCTATGGGCGGCGGATAGAAGGAGACAAACTCGACGTCGGCGAGCTGTTCCGCCGAACGCGGGGAAGGGGATTCGGCGCCGAGGTGCGCAGGCGCATCATAGTTGGTACCTACGTTCTTTCGGCCGGTTACTACGAGGCGTATTACCGGCGCGCCGTGGCGGCGCGAAGCGCAATAGCCCGAGACTTCGCCAACGCCTTCGACCCGAGCCGCGGCGGCGTCGACCTCATACTCGCCCCCACGACACCTACCACCGCCTTCAAGGCAGGAGAGAAGCTCGACGACCCGGTATCCATGTACCTAGCCGATGTCTTCGTCTGCCCGGCAAACCTGGCGAACGTTCCGGCCATCTCGCTCCCCATCGGCCGGGATCAAGGCCTGCCCGTGGGAATACAGTTGATCGGCCCTCAATTTTCAGAAGAGAGGCTGCTTCAAGCGGCCTCCGTTCTGGAACGCCTGGCCGATCCTGAGGAGGAACTGCGGTGAGCTGGCAAACGGTCATCGGACTGGAGATCCACGTCCAGCTCAGGACCCGCTCCAAGCTCTTCTGCGCCTGCTCTGCCAATTTCGGCGATCCCCCCAATACCAACGTCTGCCCCGTCTGCCTGGGACTGCCGGGCGCGCTCCCCGTTCCGAACGAGGGGGCGATCCGACTAGCCGTGAGGGCGGCCCTGGGGCTGGGATGTACGGTTCACCGGGTGAGCCTCTTCGCCCGGAAAAACTATTTCTATCCCGATCTCCCCAAAGGCTACCAGATCTCTCAGTTCGAAGAACCGCTGGCCACCGGGGGATTCCTAGAAATAGACGGCCGAAGGATCGGGATCGCACGGCTTCATCTGGAAGAGGACGCCGGCAAGTCGCTCCACGATCGCTTCCCCGACCTTACGGCGCTCGATTTCAACCGCTGCGGCGTCCCCCTAATAGAAATCGTAACCCGGCCCGACCTTCGCTCACCGGAAGAGGGCCGCGCGTTTCTAACCTCTCTCAAACGATTGCTGGAATACCTCGAAGTCTCCGACTGCAACATGGAAGAGGGAAGTCTCAGGGTCGACGCCAACCTTTCGGTCCGCAAGCCCGGCCAGCCGCTCGGCGTAAAGCAGGAGGTAAAAAACCTGAACTCCTTTGCCGCCGTGGAACGCGCGCTGGGCGAGCTTAGGGACCTGCAGGTCCGCACTTTGGAAGCCGGAGAAGAGCTCGCCCTCACCACCTACACCGCCCGAACCGGAGAGCTGAAGGCGATGCGCGCCAAGGAAGAAAGCCAAGACTATCGCTACTTCCCCGAACCGGACCTGCCGCCCCTGGACCTCGCCGCCTACGGTATCGATCCCGAAGAGGAACGCCGCCTCCTCCCCGAACTCCCGCAGGCGAGGCAAGCTCGGTTCGAGCGAGTGTACGGCCTCTCAGCCTACGATTCGGGAGTCCTGACCGCCACCCGCCAGATCGCCGACTACTACGAGGCGCTAGTGGAAAGCGGCATAGATGCCAAAGAGGCGGCCAACTGGGTCATGGGCCCGGTGCTGGCCGACGCCAACCTGCACGGAGGCCGGCTGCGCATCCCTCCGAACCGGATGGCGGAGCTGATACTCTTCGTCGCGCGGGGCGGGATCAGCCAGCAGGCCGCCAAGCGCATGCTCCCGCACTTGGCCGAAACCGACCAGCCCGTCGCGCTGCTGGCGGAAACCCTAGGCCTCGTCCAAGTGCGCGATCGAGACCTGCTGGACCGCTGGGTGAATGAAACCCTGCAATCGCATCCCGGCGAGGTCCAGCGTTTCCGGGCGGGTGAAGCAAGGCTCCTGGCGTTCTTCATGGGCGAGGTGATGAAGCTTTCCAAAGGAAGGGCTGACCCCAAGCTAGCGCGGGAAGTTCTTCTAGAACGGCTCAGCCTGAAGGAGTGACCGAACCCGCTTCACCGTTGCGCCAGGGAAGGTGGGCCTCGGAAGCCTCCCAGAATTTCAGGGGATAGACCGGCAGCGCAAAGTGTTCGTCCGCCAGTTTCGCGAGCCGGGTGATTTGCGCAGGTATCTTGCGGCGCAAGGCGTCGAGGCGCATGCGCTTGGCCAGGCGCAGCGAGCTCTCCCCGGCCGGATCCAGCCGCCGGGCTCTTCCTCCCGCCGCCAGCAGGTCCATGATCATGTCGAAGGACACCGCTACGTGCCGCTCCACCAAATCGGGGTTCAAAGGCCAACGGCTCACGTCTTCCAAAGCTCTTACCGCCCGCTGCCAGCTCTGGGTCTCGACCAAACCTACCATGCCGCGGAAAATTCTGCGGCTAGTGCGAACGGAAAAGAGCGTCGGAGACAAAATGTTGTCCAAGTGTTCGTCCGCCGCGCTGTGGTCCAGCCGCAGAACGTCCACCGCGGTCTTGGCGTAGTGCTCGCCCAAATACATATCGAAACGGCTTTCCCAGTACGAATGACCCAATGCTACCGAGCGGGACGTGAGCACCAATTGGCGGGGCACAAAGAAATTGTGCGCCACCGTGTCCGCTGCCAGATGGGCCAGGTAACCCAGGGCGAAAGCCCGAAGGGCGTCGCTCTTGGCTTCGTCGTAAATCTCTTGCCCCACATGCCAGGCGTGACAGTGGCGCCCCACGGGAGCGTACTTCTTGGCGATCGAAGTGTCCGCCGCAATGTTGCCGTAGAGAAAATCATAAGGAAAAGCCCGCAACAGCTCGGCGATGGCGGCGGGGAGCAGTTTAAGATTGGCCAGAACCGCCTCCCCCAAGAAGATATGAGTAGCAGGAGTCCACGCATGGGCATCCGACGGCAGCAATACCAGAGCAGCCAGGGTCAGGGCCGCCACCGCGATCCAGCGCCGTTCTTTTCCGCTCATCGCCCCTTTCCCAGCAGGGCGCGCTTCAGGGCCCGGACTACCGATCCGCCGCGGCGCGTGGTCCGGAGCACCGCAGCCAGGTCCAAAGCCGTTTCTTCGAGTTCTTCCTGAAGCACGTCCAACACCGCCTGGATCTCCCGTACCCGCTCCTCGAGAGAGTCAGCCATGTCTTCCACCCGACCCCTCAACTCCTTGGAGGTCTCCACCACCCCGTCCACCTCGGACCTCACCGACCGAACCACCTTCCCGGCGTCCTCCAGCACCCCTCTTGCAGCCAGCAGGGCGGGGATCCCTTCTCGCTCCAAGAACTCCGCGAAGCGGTCCAAAGCCTCCCACGTCCGGCGCCGGGCCCGAACCCACGACAGCACACTCAGCGCCACCGCCACCCAGACCACCGCCATCAACGCAACCGATATCGCCGTAATCGCTTCCCACACCATCGCTACCTCGACTGGTCTCGGTTCGCTGCCAAAACCGCTTTCGATCCCCCGGATTGATGCTTTAGCGGATACGCCCGTTCCTGGTGCTCCAGCCGTGCGCTAGGTGCCGGCCGCGACCGCCGCATTCCCGGTTCCGCCCAGCTCGCCCACCCGAGCCAGGACGTTTTTCAGCACCCACGGACCTGCAAGCTCCGTGACCGCAACGGCGAGCACCACCGCCGCGAATACGGTGTCAACTACCGCAGAGTCCGCGCCGGCGTGAGAACCGTAGTTTAGGGCGTAGTTGATTACAATAGCGAGCGCCAGGCCTCCGTTCGCGAACAAGCCGAGCCCCAGGCGCCGGGGAACGTCGCGAGCGGCCACGATACGAACCGCGGCCCAGGTGGCAAAAAGTTTGGCGATCAGCCGCACGGCCAGCAGAAGCAGAACCAGAGGAGCCACCCACCAATCCGGCGGGCGAAGCATCGCCCCGGCCAGTACCAAGAGTATGCCGTAGATCGGTTTCTCCCAAGACGCGAGCATGGCATACACCCGGCCGCGAAACCTCGAGGCGTTGGCCACTACGGCTCCGCCTATGAGACAGACAGCCAGAGGCGACAGCTCCAGAGCATAGGCGATGCCCGAGGCGAACAACACCGTCCCGCCGACGAACAGTACCAGTTCCTCCGCTGAAGGCTTGGCGCGGGTGAGCGATACAAAGAGGAGCCCGCTGAGCAAACCGGCGGCCGCCAGCAAGCCCAAACGCAGCCACGGGTCATCCACTCCGATTCCGCTGCCCGCGCTGCCCCGGTACAGGGATACCACTACCGCCAGCGCGGCGATACCCACCAATCCGTCTAAACTGGCGACGTACATCAAGAGCCGGGACACCGGGCCGCGGGCGCGGAATCTCGAAGCGACCAGGGCGACTGCCGCCGGAGCCGACACCGCGGTCACGGCGCAGAGCGTCAGTATCGCCGGTCCCCAAGGCGACCAGGCCGAATCCGCCAGGCCCAGCAGTTCCACGATCGCCCACGCCAGGACCCACGCTACGGCGAAGGCCAAAAACCCCTGGGTGACAGTGGCAAGAGGCAGGCGGGAAGAGAACTGCCGCAGCTGCTCGCGATCGAGCTGCATGCCCATGAGCATGCCCACCCATCCCAGACCCAGCATCAAGAACGGTGCGAGTGCCTGTACCACTTCGCGCGACAGGATGCCGGTTACCGGACCGAGCAGGACGCCCACCGCCAGAAAATGGGTCCCCAGCCCGATCAACAGGGTGACCCCGGCCGCGGCAAAGCGGGGCCGCCAGGAGATGCGGCTGATCAAAAGCGCACCCACCAGCAACAGCGCGAGCTTTAGCAGGGGGCTCACGAAGACTCCGAACCCAGCTCCGGTGCCAGACCCACCACCCGGGAAACCGGCACGGTAAAGAGTATCCCGGTAGCGGGCGCACTCAGATCGCCACAGATCTCTTGGATGAGAGCTATGGCGGCCTCCAATTTTTCCTTGGTATCGATCACCGAAAAGATGGTAACGTTCTGAGGCCGGGCCCGGGAGACCAGGGCCTGGAGGCCGGCGAAGATGGGCACGTCTTGGGTCAGAACGTGACCCATGCCGGCGCTGTTAATCACCGTCGCGCCGGTTATACCCAACTCCAAGAAGCCCGACAGGATGTCGTCTAGCTTCTCCTCCTGGTTGATCACGCAGACCAGTAGCTCCATAGCGGAACCAAGGTTGAAGGGAAACTCGAGGGCGGAGTTCGGGCGTGCGAGACCCCTACAAGATCCCAACCTATAGGCCCGGTGTCAAGCGGTTAACGCTTGACTAGCCCCGCCCGCCGGCCGTATGGTTCGCCCCGCTATGTCTTCACGGTTCGTCGTCTCCGGAGGAGCTCAGCTGCGCGGCACGGTCCGGCCGGCAGGAAACAAGAACGCCGCTTTGCCGTTGATCGCCGCTGCGCTGCTGTCCGACGAGCCGACCGAGATCGCCAACGTTCCCCGGATCCGGGACGTGGAGGCGATGCTCAATCTGGTCCGCGGCCTGGGAGCCAAGGCCGCCTGGACCGCGGACCATACCCTACGCATCGAGCCGGGCAACCTCAAGCCCGGCCCCCTCGACCGTGAGCTCTGCGCCAGCCTGCGGGCGTCCATTCTGCTCGCCGGCCCTCTATTGGCCAGGTTCGGCCAAGTGGCGCTCCCCCCACCGGGAGGAGATGTAATAGGAAGGCGGCGAGTCGACACCCATTTTCTAGCCTTCGAGAAGCTCGGGGCGGAGGTGGAAGTGGGACAAGAATACAGACTGCAAGCAAAAAAGCGGCTGCAGGGCGCCGATATTTTTTTGGACGAACCCAGTGTTACCGCCACCGAAAACGCTCTCATGGCGGCGGTGACCGCGCGGGGGACCACAGTGCTCAGGAACGCCGCGTCCGAACCCCACGTTCAGGACCTGGCCCGGGCGCTGTGCTCCATGGGGGCTGTGATCGGGGGCATCGGAACCAATACGCTCACGATCCAGGGAGTGGAGCGCCTCCACGGGACCAGGGTCGAAGTGGGCCCGGATCATATAGAAGTGGGAAGCTTCATCGGCTTGGCGGCGGTGACCAACAGCCCCCTCACCATCGAGGGCGTCCGCTACGAAGACTTGAGAAGCACGCTGCTCAACTTCGAGCGCCTGGGGATCAGGCCCCGGCTCGACGGAAATCGACTGATAGTCGACGCGCCGCAGGAACGAAGGATCAGACCGGATTTGGGGGGCTACGTACCCAAGATAGAAGACGGACCTTGGCCCGCTTTTCCGGCCGACCTGATATCCATCGCCATCGTGGTCGCAACCCAATGCGAGGGCCTGGTGCTGGTCTTCGAAAAGATGTTCGAGTCCCGGCTGTTTTTCGTGGACAAACTCATAGCCATGGGGGCGCGCATCGTGCTGTGCGATCCGCACCGAGCTTTGGTCTCCGGCCCCTGCGAACTCAGAGGAAGCGTTGTGGTAAGCCCGGACATCAGAGCGGGGATGGCGATCCTGCTGGCCGCCCTCGCGGCCAAAGGCGAGAGCGTCATCCACAACATCGAACAGATCGACCGGGGGTACGAACGCATAGACGAGAGGCTCCGAGCCCTCGGCGCCAAGATAGAACGAGTGAGCTGAGAATGCCCGGCCCCGTCCCTTTAGCCGAGAGGGAAATCCGCGAGCCGGGTATCCCTCGGTACGAACTTTCCCAATGGCGGCAAAGGTTCGGGTTGATAGCCGGGGTAACCGCTAGAGGCGAAGGGCTCGACTTTAGGCTCAACCAGACGGTTGACCCACGGTCCTTGCCGTGGATGCGGCTGGCGGAGGAACTGGGTGCCCGCTTCCGCTGGCTGGTTTCGGGCCGACAAGAGCATACGTCAAAGATCGCGGTTCACCGCAAACTGGAGACTACTTGGACCCTCTTGCCAGAGACCGACGGTCACGTGACTCAACTTAGAGGGGCCCTGCTTCTCGCCACTGTGGCAGACTGCGTGCCGGTCTATCTGGCACACCCGCCCAGTTCCACCATAGCGCTGCTGCACGCCGGCTGGCGAGGGATTGCGGCCGGAATTCTCGAGGCCGGGCTCGAGCAATGTTTGAAGCTTTCAGGTTCGCCACCGGGAGAATGGTTAATGCATTGTGGCATAAGTATTTGCGGGGAGTGCTATGAAGTAGGACCTGAAGTCTTTCGCGCTCTGCGACTCGAGCCAGCAGCCAGCCGGAAGTTGGACCTCAGGGCGCTGCTCGCCCAGCGAGCCCATAAGCTCGGGGTCAAAACGGTGACTGTAAGCACCTGGTGCACCGCTCACGGCGGCGACCGATTCTATTCCCATCGCGCCCAAGGCGCCGGGGCCGGCCGTATGGTGGCGTACTTTGGCTTCCCGGAGCCGCAACCGGGGCTGTAGTTTGGCACTCAGGCTACGAGGGCCTCGGCCGGGCCGGGTACCGGAATTGGGAGGCCTGAGCCCCGGTCCTTGATTACCGGCCCAGGGCACGGTATAATGTTAGCCGAGAGTGGTGCGGGCGAAGTTGGGCCCGCCCTTTTTTTTGGAAATTCTGAACTTGCTCTTGAAGTAGCGATGCCGGCTGGCTTTCCGGATCTGACCGAAGAGGTACGGCGCAGGGTGAGCCTGCTGGGTTTCGAGCTGGTGGACCTCCGGCAAGCCGGATCTTCCCGCCGGGCTCGCATGCAGGTGCGTATCGATCGTCCGGACGCGGCTCCGGGCCGCGGCGTGACCGTGGGCGACTGCGAGACGGTAAGCCGTTCCCTGGAGCGTTGGCTGGACGAGACCGGGGTGCTGGGAGACAACTACGTGTTGGAGGTTTCCTCGCCCGGGATCGAGAGACCGGTACGCTGGATCGAGCATTGGGAGCGCTTTGCCGGGCGGGACGTGAACGTGAAGCTCAAGGGTTTGGGTCGGGTGCGGGCCACTATCGTTCGGGTGATGAGAGAGGAACGATCGGTTGTGCTACGACCCTCCGGGGGTGCCGAGCTCACGGTACCGATCGAGGAAGCCCGGGACGCCACGCTGGTGGTGGATTGGGAAGCTTTTGATTGGGGCGAGGAGCCTTGAGCGATTTCGCCCAACATTAAAACGGTCCTGGAACTGAGTAAGCCGGCGAATGCCGGGACGCCTGAAGGAGATCGAATGAAGACATCCGCCGAAGTGGCGGCAGCCCTGAAGGAACTGGAGAAGGTCAAGCAACTGGACCGCGGCGAGCTGGTAGAGCTGCTGCGGGAAGGGATACATGCCGCCTTGATCAAGAAATACGGTCCCAACGTGCGTTCGGAGATCGAGATCGACGAGTTGGGAGGGAAGATTCGAGTGGTGGTCCTGAAGACGGTGGTCGAGACGGTGGAGGATCCCGGCACTCAGATCTCCCTGGAGGAAGCGCGCTGGGAGGATCCGGACTTTCAGATCGGCGATGTGTTGGAGGAGGAAGTGCCGTTTGAGACGTTCGGGCGCACGGCGGTGCAGGCGGCCAAGCAGCGAATCATCCAGAAGGTCAGGGAGGGCGAGCGCACGCGGATCCGCGAGGAGTTTTCCGACAAGGTGGGGGAGCTGCTCTCGGGCGAGATCCAGCAGATCGAGCGGGGAAAGCTAGTGATAATGCTCAACAAGTTCCGCGAGGCGGAGGCGATCATTCCGTACCGGGAGCAGAACCCGAGAGAGCATTTCCATCAGGGTGACACCATACGGGCGGTCCTCAAGAAATTGGAAGAGACTCCCAAGGGGCCGCGTTTGATCCTTTCCCGCGCCGACCCGATGTTCGTCAAGGCGCTTTTCAAGTTGGAGGTACCGGAGATTCAGCAAGGGATCGTGGAAATCCGGGCTGTGGCTCGGGAAGTGGGGGGGCGCACCAAAATCGCTGTGAGCAGCCGTGACGATTCGATCGACCCGGTCGGCGCGTGTGTGGGTCTGAAAGGGAGCCGGGTTCAAGCGGTGGTCAACGAGTTGGGCGGCGAGAGGATCGATATCGTGCCGTGGTCTCCGGACCCCGAGCGCTTTGCCCGGATGGCCCTGGCTCCTGCGCGGGTGGCTCGGGTCTTTTCGGACCCGGAGACGCGCACTATTCAGGCGATCGTGGACGAGGACCAATTGTCGCTGGCCATCGGCCGGAACGGGCAGAACGTGAGGTTGGCGTCCGAGCTTACCGGCTGGAAGATCGATCTTTATTCGAGCCGGGAGTGGCTGGAGCGGGGCGGAGAGGGTCCGCTCTTTGCGCCGCTTCCGCCGGCGGACGATCTGGTGGCTGAGGTGCGCCTGGACGAGCTCAAGGGGATGCCGGCCGAGGCGGTGAAGATATTGAACGCTGCCGGGATGGAGACCCTGCGGGACATTCTGGACTTGGACCGCGAGGACCTGTTGAAGATCCCGGGCATGACCGAACAACTTACCGACGAGTTGCTCGCCTTCTTGGCCGAGCTTACCGAGGAAAGCCCCGAGTCCGAGGCGGCGAGCGAGCAGCAACAGACTCCCGGAACTCCGGAGGCGCCCTCGCCGACGCCGTGAGTCGGGAGCAGCTCAGGCTCTTGGGCCTGGCCAGACGCGCCGGCGCGGTGGTGGTCGGAACTGAGGCTGTGCGGCGCAGCTTGCGCCGCGGGGAACTAGGGGTGGTCGTTTTGGCGGGGGATTGCAGCAGGCGGGTGGAAGAGAAGGTGGGAAGATTGGCGCGCTATCGGGGCGTCCCGACAATCGTGGGGCCCGAGGCAGCGGAGCTGGGCAGAATCTTGGGCAAGGGACCGGTAGGGTCTGCGGGAGTGAAGCGCGGGGAGCTGGCCCGAGGGATATTGCAGTCGCGATCGTTAGATTTTAGCAGTACATCGGTGGAGGAAAGGTGACCAAGACGCGGATCCATGACCTGGCCGCAGAGTTCGGGGTGGAGGCCGAGCGGGTGATCGGCTTGTTGGCCGAGATGAACATTCACGTGCGGAGCCATCTCTCGGCCCTCGATCCCGGACAAGTTGCGCTGGTGAGGGCCCGCTGGGAGCGGGAGAAGCGCCGCCAGGGCGAAGGGAAGGGAGCGGGCAAAGGCACTGCGAAGGCGAAGCGGTCTAAGGCCGCGAAATCGCAGGCGCAGGAAGTCCGGCCGGTGAGGCGGCGGCGCACGGCTGCTGAGGTCGCGGCGAAAGAGGCAGCCGAGCAGGCCCGGCAGAAAGAGGCGGAGGAGGCTCAGGCGGCGGCCGAGCGGGAGCTGGTGCTGCCGCCCTTGGTGCCGGAACCCAAGCCCTCGCTGGAGGAACGGGCTGCGGCTCTGTTCAAGGAACCGATACCGCCGGTGGAGGTAGTGGAGGAGCCGGCTCCGGCCGGCGCAGGGGCTGCAGCCGGAGCAGCCGAACCCGCGGCCGAAGCCAAGCCGGAGGAGGCGGCCCAGGAACCTCCGGTAGAAGAGCAGAAGCCGGCGGCGGAGGTGCAGCCGGAGCCGGTCGTCCCCAAGAAGATTCCCCGTCCCGCAGCCTCGGGCTGGATCAAGCCTGTGGCTTCCGCGGCTCCCGGGGTGCAAGCTCCGCGCCCGGTGGCTTCCGCCGCCCCGGGGGAAGTGGCCGAAGAGAGGCGGCGGGACAAGAAGAAGCGGCGCAAGGGGAAGCGGGGGCAGGTGGACCAGGAGGCGGTGCAGGCGAACATCAGCCGCACGTTGGCGTCGCTCAAGGGTACCGGGGTAAAGAAGGCACCCAAGCGGCGAGAGGACGAGTCGTTGCGCGAACTGGAAGAGCAGCGCCGCGCGGAGGAGCTCGAGCGGGAGCGGACCACGGTCCGAGTCAACGAGTTCATTACGGTTTCCGAGCTGGCCGCAATTCTCAACGTTCCGCCCACTCAGATAGTCACCTTCTGCTTCAAGGAACTGGGCATGATGGTGACGGTGAACCAGCGGCTCGACTTCGATCAGATCGAGCTCATCGCGGAGGCATTCGGTTTCCGTGCGGTGAGAGAGGAAGAGTACGCTCCGGCTGATCTGCTGGCCGAAGAGGAGGACCGTCCCGAGGATCTGCTCCCCAGGCCGCCGGTGGTAACGGTCATGGGACATGTGGACCACGGTAAGACCTCCCTGCTGGACTACATCCGCAAGACCAACGTGATAGCCGGCGAGGCTGGAGGAATAACCCAGCACATCGGGGCGTATCACGTCACCCTTTCCGACGGTAAGGGAATCACCTTCCTGGACACGCCGGGTCACGAGGCGTTCACCGCCATGCGGGCTCGGGGCGCGCAGGTGACCGACATCGTGGTTTTGGTGGTGGCGGCGGACGATCAGGTAATGCCCCAGACGGTGGAGGCGATCAGCCACGCCAAGAACGCGGGCGTGCCGATCGTGGTGGCGATCAACAAGATCGACCTTCCGACGGCGAACGTGGAGAAGGTGAAGCAGGATCTTTTGAAGCACGGCGTGGTGCTAGAGGATTTCGGCGGCGATACCATGTGGGCGGCGATCTCGGCCAAGACGGGCCAGGGTGTGGACGAGCTGCTCGAGAAGATCTTGTTGCAGGCCGAGTTGTTGGACAAGCGGGCCAATCCGCGCCGTCTGGCTCGCGGGACGGTGATCGAGAGCTCGCTGGATCCGGGTAAGGGGCCGCTGGCCACGGTGCTGGTACAGAACGGCACGCTGAAGGTGGGAGACGATTTCGTGTGCGGGAATTTGGCGGGGCGGGTGCGCGCCATGTTCGACGAGCGCGGCAACCGGGTGGAGGAAGCGGGCCCGTCGATTCCGGTGCAGGTGCTGGGCTTCGAGAGCGTGCCCCAGGCGGGAGACATGTTCATTGTGGTGCCCAGCGCGCAACAGGCGCGGGAGATCGCTCAGAAGCGCCAGCGGTTGGACCGGGAAGCGCACCACCGCCGTACCAGCCGGGGAGTTTCTCTGGAAGAACTCTCCAAGCAGATTGGCGAGGGTAAGGCGATACCGACCCTCAAGATCATCATCAAGGCGGATCAGAGCGGTCCGGCCGAGGCGCTAGCGGACGCCTTCGCCCAGCTGTCGACCGGGGAGGTGAGGGTGGAAGTGATCCACCGCGGTGTCGGGGCGATCACCGAGAGCGATGTGTTGCTGGCCAAGGCGTCGGAAGCGATCATCATCGGCTTCCACGTGCGGCCCGACGCCAACGCCCGGGCGGCGGCTGAAAGGGAGAAGGTGGACATCCGAACCTACCGGGTCATCTACGACGCGGTAGAGGACGTCAAGTCCGCCCTGGAAGGGATGCTGGCTCCGGAGAAGCGGGAAGTGGTGCTGGGCGAGGCCGAAGTGCTCCAGACGTTCCGCATCTCGGGAGTGGGTACGGTGGCCGGCTGCCGGGTGCGTTCGGGAGTTATCCGGCGGGGAGCGCGCATCCGCGTGGTGCGCGACGGGGTGGAGATTTACGACGGAGAGATAGCGAGCTTGAAGCGGTTCAAGGACGACGTGCGGGAGGTCAGGGAGGGGCTGGAGTGCGGCATCGGTATCGAGAATTTCAACGATATAAAGGTGGGCGACGTCCTGGAAACCTATCAGATCGAGGAGGTCGCCCGCTCGCTCACGCCGGCGGGCGCCACGAAAGAGTAAAGTGGTAGTGGGAGTAGTGACTTGGGAGCTGCATCTCAACGGATGCCGCTCCCTCAAAGACAAGCGCCAGATCCTGTCGAGTCTCAAGGAGAGACTCCACCGCCGCTTCAATGTATCGGTGGCTGAAACCAATCACCAGGATCTGTGGCAGAGAGCCGAGCTGAGTTGCTGCGTGATCGCCGAAAGCCGCCGTCACGCGGAGGAAGTCCTCAGCGCCGCCGATCGGATGGTAGCCAGCGAACCGCTCGCGAGGATCATCGACTCGGCTACCTACTTCCAATGAGCCGGCAGCCGAAGCACCGTCCCGAACGGCTCGCTGCACTGATCAAAGAGACGCTGGCCGACGCCCTCATGACCGAACTGAAAGATCCGAGGGTGGGATTCATAACGATCACCGGCGTGAGCGTGACGGCCGACGCCAGCCACGCCACGGTGCGCGTGAGCGTGATGGGCTCGGAAGAAGAAAAAGCGCGGAGCATAGAGGGACTCAACAGCGCCAAGGGCTTTCTGCGAACCTATCTCGCTCAACACCTGAGCCTGCGCACCACTCCGGAACTGCACTTTCGGCTGGACCGGTCGTTGGAACACGCCCGGCGTATCGACGAACTCCTGGCCCAGATCAAACGGGAAGAGTCGCAATCCTGAACAGCGGCCTGCTGCTGGCGGACAAGCCGATCGGGCCCACGTCTCACGACGTGGTCCGCGTGGTGCGCCGCGCTTTCGGCACGAGGCGAGTCGGGCACACCGGAACCCTAGATCCCGCCGCCAGCGGTCTCTTGCTGGTGTTGGTCGGGCCCGCCGTGCGACTGTCCCGGTACCTGGTCGGGTTACCCAAGGTGTACCGGGGAGCTATTCGGCTGGGAGAAACCACCGATACCGACGACGCCACCGGCTCGGTGCTGTCCCGCAGCGACTCGTGGAAGAACCTGGATGCGGCATCGATCGCGGCGGCGATGCAGCGCCTCACGGGAGTGCGGGAGCAAGTGCCTCCCGCCTACTCGGCCAAGCACGTGGGTGGAGAACGGGCATATCGCATCGCCCGGCGGGGACAACCGGTCCAGCTCGCTCCGGTACTGGTGGAGATCAAGCGCTTCGAGCTGTTATCCCTGGAAGGTCCGGACGTTTGGTTCGAGGCGGAAGTCGGCAGCGGAACTTACCTCCGCTCGCTGGCCCGGGACCTGGGCGCCGGACTGGGTTGCGGCGCCCATCTCAGAGAACTGCGCCGCGTGCAGGTAGGAGACTTTGCGGTGGAAGACGCGTTTTCCCTGGAGGCGATACGCTCCGGGGAGGCCCGGTTGATCTCACCGCTGGAAGCGCTAAAGCACTTGCCGCGGATCGACATAGATCCGGAGACCGCGCGCCGGGTCCGCTTGGGACAGCCCCTAGAGGGAGACAGACCCGGAGCCGGGGGCGGCCCCGTGGTGCTGGCACAAGGTGAGGAACTGGTAGCGGTGGCCGAACCCAAGAGAGGTCGCTTGCAACCCAAGGTCGTGCTAGCGTCATGAGCGGCCCACTTCCCGACGGCGAGCGCGGTACGGTCATCACCGTAGGTACCTTCGACGGGGTACATCTAGGACACCGCAGGGTGCTGGAAGAGATCGCTCTTCGCGCCCGGCAGGCCAACCGCAGGAGTCTGCTGGTCACCTTCGAGCCCCATCCGCTGGAGGTAGTCAATCCTCCCGCCGCTCCGCCCCTGCTTACCCCGGCCGACGAGAGGCGAGAGATCCTGGCGCAAAGCGAGCTGGACGCGGTGGTGTTCCTCAAGTTCACCCGAGAACTCTCCCAATACACTCCGGAACAGTTCGTCCGGCTGCTGATCGACCGCTTCCACCTGCGGGAGCTGGTAGTGGGCTACGATCACGGCCTAGGGCGGGGAAGAACGGGGGACGTCACCGTCTTGACCAAGCTAGGACAGAAACTCGGCTTTACGGTGGACGTGGTGGACGCCGTAACGGTGGACGGGAAGCCGGTCTCCAGCACTTTGATCCGCCGCGCCGTGGCCGGGGGCGATCTGATCACCGCCTGCCGTCTGCTGGGGCGGGCTTACAGCATGATCGCCCGTGTGGTAAGGGGCTCCGGCAGGGGCCGGGAATTGGGCTACCGAACCATCAACCTGCAGCTTCCCGATCCGCGCAAGCTGCTGCCGCCCGATGGAGTCTATGCCGTGCGGGTGGAATGGGCCGGGGGGCAGGCCGGTGGGATGATGCACCAGGGTCCCCGGCCGACTTTTAGGGAGACGGAACGATCCATAGAAGTACATCTTTTCGACACCGACGCAGAGCTCTACGATCGCGAGATCAAGTTGTGGTGGGTTGCCAGACTGAGGGACGTGATGACCTTCCCGTCCCCCGAGGCGCTCAAGCGGCAGCTAGACCAAGACTTTGCCGCGGCCCGGCATGCGTTGACAGCGTCGGGTCACTCCGCTAGTCATTAACGCCGCCGAACTTTTCGCGAACGATGCCCAAGAATATCCGCAACCGCCTGATAGTCATCGCCCTGCTGGTGGCCGGCAGCGTCTTTTCCCTCATACCGCGAGACACCACCATTCGGGTAAGAGGGCCCGACGGACGGATGCGGGACACCACCGTCAGGCGAATCCCGCTCAAGCAGGGGCTAGATCTTCAGGGCGGTATTCACCTCGCTTTGGAGATCGATGAAAGCCGGGGACCGGTTGCGGACCGCGCAGGCGCACTGGAACGAGCTCTCAGGGTGATCCGGACCAGAATCGACGAGTTCGGCGTGGCCGAACCGCTGGTGCAGCGGGTGGGAGACGAGCGCATTGTGGTCGAGCTGCCCGGCCTCAGGGATCCGGCTCGGGCAAAGCAGATAGTACAGCGCTCCGCGTTTCTGGAGTGGCGGATTACGGACATGCAGCACCAGTTCCGGGATGCCTTGCCGCAGATCGACGCGGCACTGCGCAGGGCAGGGATCACCTTGGGCGGCCCAGCGCGCGCCCCGGAAGCGCTCGAACAGCTGCTAGGCGGGGACACTGCTAGAGGGCAGCAAGAGCCGGATACGCTCGGCACCGGAACGCCGGGGCCGCTGACGTCCCTGCTGGTGCCGGGGGACGTGCCCGGCGAGTTTTTCGTACCCGAGGAAGAATATCCCAGGGTGGACAGTCTCATACATCTCCCGGAAGTCCAGCGGCTGATACCGCGGGGGCTGGAATTGTTGTGGGGAGCGGCTCCCGTATCCCGAGGCGCGCGGGCGTATCGGCCGCTCTATGCCGTCGAGCGCCGGCCGGTGATCACGGGAGAGTACCTGGCCGATGCCCAAGCCCAGATCGATCCCACCTTCAACCAGGCGATCGTGACTTTCCAGCTCACCCGGGCGGGCGGCCGGATCTTCAGCCGCGCCACCGCCCAGCACATAGGCGATCACATGGCGATCATCCTGGACGGTAGAGTCGAGGGAACGCCGCCGGTGATCCGCAGCCAGATCGGCCAGAGGGGCCAGATCGAGCTGGCCAACGCCAGACTCCAGGACGCTCAGGATCTGGCTTTGGTGCTCAGGGCGGGTGCCTTGCCGGTTCCGCTGGTGATCGTAGAAGAGCGCACTGTGGGACCCAGCCTAGGGCGGGACTCCATAGAGAAGGGCAAGCGGGCCGCCATAATAGGGGCGCTCGCCGTGGTGCTGATTACGGCAGCCTACTACCGTTTTGCGGGCCTTCTGGCCGTCGTCGCGCTGTCGTTCTACATACTGTTCACCTTGGGCGGGCTGGCGGCGTTTGGGGCGACGCTCACACTGCCGGGACTCGCCGGGTTCATTCTTTCGATCGGTATGGCGGTGGACGCCAACGTACTGATCTTCGAGCGGATCCGAGAGGAACTCCGGCAGAACAAGACGGTTAGGATGGCGGTGGATGCGGGATTCCAACACGCGATGCCGGCCATCGTGGACTCCAATCTGACCACGGTGCTAACGGCACTCTTTCTGTTCCAGTTCGGGACCGGTCCGGTAAAAGGCTTTGCGGTCACGCTCACGGTGGGAATTCTGGCGTCGTTCGTAAGCGCGGTCTTCGTGACCCGGACTCTCTTTCTGATCTGGATCCACAACCGCCCGGCCGCCAAGGAGCTTCCGATCTAATGTTCAGGCTTTTCGAGAACGCCCGATACGATTTTCTGGGTGTCCGCCGGTATGCTTACGCCGCCACGCTGGCGGTCGCGCTGCCGGGACTGACGCTTCTTGCGGTGCGCGGCCTCAACGAAAGCATCGAGTTCACCGGGGGCACGCTCCTTCAGGTGGAAACCGCTGATCCGGCCATAAACACCGCCGCCATCAGATCGGCCTTGGATGCGTGGGGGATCAGGGGGGCCGAGATTCAGACTTTTGGGGCACCCAACGAGTTCGTGATCCGAGCGCGGCTATCGCCCAATCCGGCGGAAGCTCAAGAAACCACCCAAGAAACGGCGGCTGCCGTGGACAGCGCCCTAGCCCGGGCGTTCGGAGCGGATAAATACACCATAGTGAGGACCGAAGCCGTAGGGCCGAAAGTCGGAGGGGAGCTGCGGCAGAAGGCGCTTTTGGCGATTATTCTCTCCTTCGGAGCCACGCTGGTCTACCTCTGGTTCCGTTTCGAGTGGCGCTTTGGTGTTGCGGCGGTGGCGGCAACGGCACACGACATACTGCTCACGCTCTCTTTCATATCCCTCATGAACCTGGAAGTGACCCTGGTCGTAGTCGCCGCGATCCTAACCATCGTAGGGTATTCGCTCAACGATACAATTATCGTGTTCGACCGCGTGCGGGAAAACCTGCGCAAGTACAAGCGCCAGCACATGTACCAGATCCTGAACTTGAGCGTGAACGAAACGCTTCCCCGCACGGTCATGACGGCGGGTACGACACTGGTGGCGACCCTCGCACTCTTGATCTTCGGCAGCGAGGTAATCCGCGGGTTCGCCTGGGTCATGACTTTCGGGATCGTTATCGGCACCTTTTCGTCCATCTTTATCGCTTCTCCCATCCTTTTGGCCATAGAACGGCGCTGGCCCGGGCAAGACGCCCGCGGAGCGCGCAGTTTCGTAGAACCCCGCACTGCCCAGCCGGCACGGCCCAGTGCCGCAGCCGTAACCTGAAAGAGCGGTGAGCCAGTTAGAGGGGCGGAGGCCCGACGCCTCGAGCTCCGAGCTCCCGGTGCCGCCGCTTGCCCCCCTGGTGGATACCCATTGTCATCTAGGCGACCGGCGGTTCGATGAGGACCGCGCAAGGGTGATCGAGCGAGCCCGGCTAGCGGGGGTGATACACGTGGTCATCGTCGCCGACTCGGCGGGAGAGAGTCTGAGGGTTCGGGAGCTGGCACGAGAGCTCGATCTGTCGGCCACCGCAGGCGTCCACCCGCATGTAGCTTCCACCTGGAACGCCGACACCGCCGCGGCGATCGAAGCCGCCTTGGCCGATCCCTGCGTCGTGGCGGTGGGCGAAACCGGATTGGATTATCACTACGAGCATTCCCCGCGCGCCGATCAAAAGCGCGCCTTCGAGGCTCAACTGGCGCTGGCCGCGAAGCACCGCAAACCAGTAGTGGTCCACTCCCGAGACGCGGACCAGGATATGTCCGCAATGCTCAGAGGGCTTGGTCCCGGCAACCCCCGGATAATCCTTCACTCTTTCAGCTCGGGCCCCGCCGTCTTCGAGACCGGCTTGGAAATAGACGCATATTTCTCCTTCAGCGGTATGATTACTTTCAAGAGCTGGAAGCGGCAGGATTTCATCGCAAACTGCCCGCCGAGCCGACTGCTTTTGGAAACCGACGCTCCGTATCTGGCTCCGGTCCCTTTCCGCGGCCGGCGCAACGAGCCCGCCTTCCTGGTGGAAACGGCCAAGGAGGTGGCCAGAATTCTGGGAGTGGATCCCGGCACGATCGCCCAAAGATCGACCGCAAACGCCGTGGAGTGCTTTGGATCAAGGCTAACTTACCAAAAGGGGGAGAATCGATGACTGTGGCCGTCCCGTCGGACATAGCGATCGCGCAAAGCGCAAAGCTGCGGCCCATAAGGGAAGTCGCGGCGGACCTCGGCCTCTCCGGCGACGAACTGGTCCTGTACGGGGATTACAAGGCAAAAGTTCGCCTGACGGCGATCGAACGCAGAGAGCGACGCGGGCGACTGGTCCTGGTGACGGGAATCAACCCCACGGCCGCGGGCGAAGGTAAATCCACCGTAACGGTAGGACTCACCCAGGCGCTGAGGCGGATGGGGCATAACGCCACCTTGTGCATCAGGGAACCCAGCCTGGGCCCGGTCTTCGGGATCAAAGGAGGCGCAGCCGGAGGCGGGTACGCCCAAGTCGTTCCCATGGAGGACATCAATCTTCACTTTACCGGGGATTTTCACGCCATCAGCAGCGCCCACAACCTGCTGTCGGCCATGCTCGACAATCATCTCCACCACGGAAACTCCCTGGGGATAGACCCGCGCCGGATTACCTGGCCCCGGACCATCGACATGAACGATCGCGCGCTCAGAAACGTGGTAGTGGGGCTGGGAGGACCCCTCGGCGGCGTGCCGCGCGAGGAAAGATTCGTAATCACTCCGGCCAGCGAGATCATGGCGATCATGGCTCTGGCGAGCGGCCTCGAAGACTTGGAGCAGCGCCTGGGAAGGATCATCGTCGCCTCGACCTACGATCAGCAACCGGTGCGGGCCAGCGATTTGAAGGCGCAGGGAGCTATGACGCTGCTCCTCAAGGACGCACTCATGCCGAATCTAGTACAAACCCTCGAAGGCGGCCCCGCTTTGGTGCACTGCGGGCCGTTCGGCAACATCGCCCACGGCTGCAACTCGGTGCTCGCCACCGAACTCGCACTGCGTACCTCGGACCTGGTCATAACCGAGGCGGGCTTCGGAGCGGATCTGGGAGCCGAAAAATTTTTCGACATCAAGTGCCGCACCGCGGGATTCAGTCCCGAAGCTGCGGTTGTGGTGGCGACTGTGCGCGCTCTCAAGCTTCACGGAGGGGCGGCCAAAGATCGGCTTTCGGAGCCAGATCCCTCCGCCGTGGAGCGCGGATTTGCCAACCTCAAGCGCCACCTGGAAAACGTGGCCAAGTTCGGAGTACCCGCTGTGGTTGCGCTGAACCGGTTCCTCAGCGATACCGATGGGGAACTGGAGGCTGTGCGCCAGGGATGCGCCGCACTGGGCGTACCCGTGGCGCTCTGCGAAGTGTGGGAAAAGGGAGGAGCCGGAGGAACCGCTCTCGGGGAAGCCGTCTTGGAGCTGCTGGAGAAGAAGGAGGCGAAATTCAGGCCCCTTTACGACGAACGCTTACCGATCCGGGAAAAAATCGAGACCATAGCGCGGGAAATCTACGGCGCTTCCGGCGCGGACTTCAGCGCCAAGGCGGAGCGTGCGTCCCGGCAGCTGGCGGAGTTCGGCTTGGGAGAAACTCCGGTGTGCATGGCCAAAACCCAGTATTCCTTCAGCGACGATCCGGCCCTCCTGGGCGCCCCCACCGGATTCAGGATTACGATACGCGATATTTATCCCTCCGCGGGAGCGGGGTTCGTGGTGGCCCTTGCGGGCGACATCATGACAATGCCCGGCTTGTCACGCTCCCCAGCCGCCGAACGAATGGCGGTACACCCGGACGGAACAATCGAAGGTCTGTTTTAGAGGAGACAGCGCAATCCATGGACTACGTGAACACTCAGAAGGCGCCCCGGGCCATCGGTCCTTACAGTCAGGCCGTGATTGCAGGCGATACCATCTACACCGCAGGCCAGATAGCCCTCGACCCCGAAACCATGGAACTCACCGGCGGTGACGTCGCCTCCCAGACCGACCGGGTGTTGAAGAACCTGGCCGCGGTGCTGGAGGCCGCCGGCAGCAGCCTGCGGCACGTGGTGCGCACCACCGTCTATCTTATAGATATGGCCGACTTCCCGGCCATGAACGAGGTTTATGGCCGCCACTTCGGCGATCACCGGCCCGCGCGCTCCACCGTGGCGGTAGCGGCTCTACCCAAAGGGGCGCGGGTAGAGATCGACGCGGTGGCGGTCAAAGCGCGGTGAGCCGGTAAGCCAGGGGGCGGAATGGGCCTGGTGGCCTGCGCGGTCTTCAAAACCGTCGGGAGACGCCTTAGGCTGCTCCGGTGGGTTCGATTCCCACACGCTCCCGCCACTCCTCTTGCCCCCCCGGGCCCGACTACTAGGACGCTGCCGCCGGTTAGCCCCCTGCGCGTCCTACTCGTTCTCGGCCTCTCGGTTCTGGTTCCAGCTCCGGGAATCGCCCAAATTCCCGTGCCAACGATCCCGAGACCGGGCGGACAGGGACAACAACCGGACACGGTCAAGGTCCCTCAATTCCGGATCGAGCCGCCGGTCTCTCCGCTCGGAGCGATGTGGCGCTCGCTCTTGGTGCCCGGATGGGGACAGGCGATCCTCAAGCGCCGCGTTACCGGGGCGGTTTTCGTTTTTTGGGAGGGCGTCACCCTCACCATGTCACTCAAGGCCAGCCATCAGTTGAGATACCTGCGGCTGGTCGGTTCGCCAAGCGCCGACGCCAAAAGACAGGAAGTGCAAGACTGGGTGGTATTGCTGGTATTCAACCATCTGATGGCGGGAGCCGAAGCGTTCGTCGCGGCACAGTTGTGGGACTTCCCCGCCGAACTGCATGCCGCTGTTCTCCCGACCGGCGACGCAGCTTTGGGCGTGAGGCTCGCAGTCCCTTAGGCGAAACGCCGCAGCTGGGGCGCTCCGCCAGCCAAGACCGCGTAGTTGCGACCGTCGATCCAAGCGCCGGGGTTCACATACCAGCGTCCGGACGCGGGCTCCTCCAGTATCGGGCGATGGGTGTGCGCCATTACTACCAGATCCACTTCGGGACGTTCTTCCAACAACCGCCGCGCAAAGTTCGCTTGCGCGGCCGCCGCGCGGTCCAGCAGGGAAGGATCCCGCGTGCGCTTGGCCACGGCCTGGGAAAAGCGGTGCACCAAGCTGAAGCCCAAGTCCGGAGGGAGCAGGCGGAAAAGGTTAGCGGCCCAGTCGCGCCTCAATGCAGTTTGTAGTATGCGGGCCCCGGCGTGAGGGTCCGATACCCCGTCGCCGTGACTCAAGTACGCGCGCCGGCCGCACAGCTCGACTTCCGCCTTTCCCGGATAGAACTCGCCTCCCAGCTCCCGGCGCCAAAAGGTGGAGCCCCAGCGATCGTGATTCCCGCCGACCACGATCAGCCGGGTCCCGCGGGCCACGGTTTCGCGCAGTGCGCAGAGAACAGGAAACGCATAGCGGGGAATCACGCTCCGGTACTCGATCCAAAAATCGAAAATGTCGCCCAGGAGAACCAGATGATCGCCCGGCTGGGGAACGGTGGAGACAAAGGTCACGAAGGCGTCTCGGTCAGGCTCCCGCCCGCGTCCGAGATGCGCGTCGGCAACCAGATAGGCGGTTTCGCTCACAGCGGCAGTATATTCGTGTTTTCTTTTCCGGCAAGCGCGAGGCTGTTATCCTTGCTTCGAACCGTATGAGCCGCGACACCGTAAGCGAAATTCGACTGCGCGTGCGCTACGCCGAAACCGATCAGATGGGTGTGGCCCACCACGCGCAGTATCTGGTCTGGTTGGAACACGCCCGAATCGAACACTTGCGCCGGCTGGGGGTGAGCTACCGCAGCCTGGAAGAGCAGGGAGTCAGGCTCGCCGTGGCCAAGACCCAAGTGCGCTACGGGGCGCCCGCTCGCTTCGACGACGAGCTGCGGATCCGCTGTTGGGTGCGAGAAAGCGCCAGCCGGCTGCTGGTATTCGGCTACCACATTGACCGGCCGTTGGACGGCATTGCCATAGCCACCGCGTCGGTGACCCTGGTCCCGGTCGACGGGCGCATGCGAGTGATTCGGCTCCCTCGAGAGCTTCTGGATCTCTTGGTAGCGGTTCCCGATCCTTTCAAGTTGAGCCTTTAAGTGTCGCCACGCCAAAGAGTTGCGCTTGACCCCCCGGCCCCCCGGACCTATTATGCGGTGCTCCTCGGAGCGCTCTTAGGAGCCGCCTGGGGTTGTGTGAGAGGCCCGGCCCGTATCGCGCCGAGTGGGCTCGAGCCGACGGAGGCGGAGCTGGTAAGGCAGTGGCTATCGAGCTACTTGCCGGACTCCGCGCGCCGTTACGAGCTGCGCTGGCGGTTTCACACGCCCAGAGGGTCCACAGCCGGCCGGGCGGCAGTTCGGGTAAGCCCGCCGGACTCGCTCAGGTTCGACTACCGGGGACCTTTTGGGCGTTCGGGGGCTGCGGTGGTGGTGGGCGATTCAGCCCTATGGGCGGAGCCTGAAGAGGAAACCGGAGAACTGATACCCGTAGCGCCGCTCTTTTGGGCGGGGCTGGGTTTGCCGCCTGCACCCCCGGAGGGAGCGCTGGTCTTCGCGCGGGAGGGATCCAGCGGCCGGGCTTGGAGGTACGTATTGAATGGTGACACGTTGGACTTCGTGGAGGTGGGTCGGGCTCCCGAACGCTTGCTGTCACAGTTGCTGAGGGGGAGGATTTTGGCCACCGCAGCGGTTCGCTTCCAGCCCGGGAACCGCCTCCCGATCGAAGGCGAGATAAGTTTTCCGCCGGAGGGAGCGCTGTTCCGGTTCACGGTCCAAGCGATAGAAAGTGTTGCGTCATTTGACCCGTCGATTTGGCGCCGTCCGTAGTGTTATCGCGGCGGTCGCGGTCCCGCTGGCCGCGAGCGGATGTATCTACGGCTTTGCGGGCGGCGGGCTCCCGCCTCACATTCGCACCGTGGCGGTGCTGCCTTTCGACAACCAGACCGCCGATCCCTTGCTCACGCAGGAAGTAACCGAGGCGGTGAGCGAGGCGATGCAGAGCAATCTGGGGCTGCGTCCTGCGGGAGAAAGCACGGCGGACGCCGTGGTGCGCGGCGTTATCACGGCCTACGAGCCGGACCTTACCCTGTCGTATCAACCCGGTCAAGCAGACCGGCCGGTGCAGGTGACCCGGCGGAGGGTGCGACTGACGGTGAACGTGGAGATTGTGGACCAACGGGAAGGGCGGGTGCTGTGGCAGCGGTCGGGACTCACGGTGGACGGAGAGTACGAGCCGGGCAACGAGCGAGCCGGTCGAGCTGAGGCTTTGAGAAAGCTGGTCAAGGACATCGTTGACGGAGCCCAGTCACAGTGGTAAGCCGATCGATAGTTCCCGGAGACCGCAGTGGAAAGAGCCGCTTGCGCACTTTGCTCACGCTACTGTTCATCGCGGTCTTTCTCTATTACGGCATAGACGTGGGTGCCGTTTACTTCCGCCGCTGGCAGCTGGTGCAGGAAATGAAGTCTTTGGCGCGCCTGGCGCCGAGCCTGGACGACGCGACCATACGCCGGAGACTCAGGGCGAAGGTGGAAGCTCTGGATCTTCCCCAATCGGCCTACCAGTTCGAGATCCGCAGGCTCCAGCGTCCCCGGGAGATCCGCATCAGCACCTACTATGAGGAGACCGTGGAGCTGCCGTTCACGCGCTACACTTTCAAGATTCGACCTCTGGTCAGAGCCCCCTTATAACGAGGTGAAACGGTGAAGCGGTGGTTTAGGAGCGTACCCCTTGCGACGCTCCTTCTGGGTGCGCCGGCCGTGCTGTGGGCTGCGGCGGCGCCCGCAGAGGGAGAACGCGATCTGGTCCGCCTGTTCTCCATCCTGGCCTTGATGCTGGTGGCCGGGAAGTTTTCCGGAGAGCTGTTCGACCGAATAGGCCAGCCTGCCGTGCTGGGAGAACTGCTTGCGGGAGCGGTCTTGGGCGTGGGCGGCCTGAACATCATACCCACCGCCGCCGGCGATCCCCTGACGGAGGTCATCTACGTGCTCGCCGAGATCGGCGTGGTGATCCTGCTCTTCGAGATCGGCCTGGAAACCGACCTCAAGGCGCTCTTCCGGGTGGGAGGAAGTGCGGCCGCGGTGGCGCTGGTAGGCGTCACCATTCCGTTCGCGGTGGGGTTCCTGTACTGGGTCTCTCCCCTGGGAAATCGGGACTTCGACCTGGTGGCGCCTTCCACCACGGGCATTTTTGTCGGTGCGGCCCTCACCGCAACTTCCGTGGGGATTACCGCCAGAGTTCTGACCGAGCTGAAAGCCATGGGCTCCGTCGAGGCTCAACTCATCATCGGCGCCGCGGTGATAGACGACGTCATAGGCCTGGTACTGCTGGGTCTGGTCTCGGCGCTGGCGGCGGGGACCAGTGTGGGATTGTTCGACGTGACCCGGGCCTTAGGCGTGGCCCTGGGATTTCTGGTGCTGGCCATAGGTCTCGGCCTTCTAGTGGCGCCTAAGATCTTTTCCCTCATAGACCGCATGAGGGTGCGCGGCACGCTCCTGGTCTCGGCCTTCGGGTTCACCTTGCTCCTGGCAGCGGCGGCCGACCTGGCAGGTTCGGCGCTGATCATCGGAGCCTTCGCCGCCGGAATCGTGCTTTCGGGAACCAACCAGTTCGATGCGATAGAAGAACGAATCAAACCGGTGGCCGACATCTTCACCCCGATTTTCTTCCTGAATATCGGTGCGCACTTGGACCTCGGAGTGCTCAACCCTCTGACCCCCCATAACCGGGAGGTGCTGGCCCTGGGCGCCCTGGTAACACTGATAGCCGCTGGCGGAAAGATCGCCTCGGGTTGGGCCGTGCCGTGGACTAAGTTCAACCGTTCCGCGGTGGGACTGGGGATGATGCCCCGCGGCGAGGTGGGTCTGATCTTCGCCAACATCGGGCTGACCAGCGGGGTCCTTTCCCCGGAACTCTTCAGCGTAATCATGATCATGGTTATCGCCACCACTTTCCTGGCGCCTCCGCTGCTCAAGTGGAGCTTCCGCCGGTGGGGGATGACCCGGGAGACGGCAGTGGGGGAGCCCGTGACCCAGCCGGTGGCGGCCAACCCCGACGGCGGCGGGTGAGCGAGCACAAGATCCGCGATCGCGCCGAGGCGGTACGGTGGAGGAGTGCCGTGGAAGGCCCTGTGGTGTTCACCAACGGCGTCTTCGACCTGCTGCATCCGGGGCACGTAAAGTTGCTAGAGCAGGCGCGTGCGTTGGGGCGGGCGTTGATCGTGGGAATTAACGGCGACCAGTCGGCGAGGAAATTGGGCAAAGGGCGCGGCCGGCCGGTGAACTCCGCAGCGGACCGCGCCCGGGTATTGGCTGCCCTCGCAGCGGTAGACTGTGTGGTGATCTTCGACGAAGAAACCCCGGAAGCCCTGATTCGCGAGCTGGAACCGGACATTCTGGTCAAGGGAAGCGATTACCGTGCCGAGCAGCTTCCGGGGCGGGCGGCGGTGGAGGAGCGGGGCGGAAGAGTGATGTTGATCGATCTTTTGCCGGGCTATTCAACGAGCGCCATAATCGAGCGGATCCGTGGCGCGTCCTGACGGCCGATCGCCGAACGAGTTGCGCCCCGTAGCGCTGGAGCGCGGGGCCAATCCTTACGCCGAAGGATCGTGCTTGGTGCGCCTAGGCGGAACCCTGGTGATGTGCACCGCCACGGTAGAGCCGGGCGTTCCGGCGTGGAGGCGGGGAAGCGGCCAGGGGTGGATCACCGCCGAGTACGCCATGTTGCCTCGCGCCACGGCGGAGCGCACTCCCCGGGAGCGCTTCGGAGCAGGAGGCAGAACTCACGAGATTCAGCGCCTCATAGGGCGCAGCCTGCGGGCGGCGCTATCCGGTTTCGACTTCGGCGAGTGGACCATTAGGATCGACTGCGACGTGCTCCAGGCGGACGGGGGCACCAGGACCGCGGCCATCACCGGAGGGGCGGTGGCTCTGGCGGAGGCCCTGCAGTGGCTCGCCGAGCGGCACGGAGTGAGCAATCCCTTTACCCGCCTTGTGGCGGCGGTGAGTGTGGGGATAGTGGACGGAGAGCCGCGGCTCGATCTCGACTACGAAGAAGACCGCAGCGCGGCGGTGGACGGGAACGTGGTCGCGGCCGAGCCCGACCTGCTGGTGGAGGTACAGTGTACCGCCGAGGGGCATCCTTTCGACGGCAGCTCGCTGGACGCGATGCTGGAGTTAGCGGCAGCGGGCACCGCACAGCTCTTTGCCGCCCAGCGGCGGGCCCTCGGATGGTAAAGCCCAAGCTGCTGATTGCTACCCGAAGTCCCGGCAAACGGCGGGAGATCGAGGTGCTGCTGGCGGAGCTCCCGTACCGACTCACTTTCCCGGAGGAAGCGGGGTTGCCGGAGCGGCCCGAGGAAGAAGGGCTGGAAAGTGCGGATACGTTTCAAGGCAACGCGATCCTCAAAGCGCGGTACTTTGCGCGGCTCAGCGGCCTTCCCACGGTGGCCGAGGATTCGGGGCTGGAGGTTTTCTCCCTGGGAGGGCTTCCCGGGGTGCGCTCCCGGCGGTTTGCGCCGGTGGCTCCGATGCGGGGCGACGACCAGGATGAGGCCAACAACCGGGAGCTGCTGCGGAGGTTGGCCGGCGCTCCCGCTCACCGGAGGAAGGCGCGGTATCGTTGTGTGGTTGCGTATTTGGAGCGTCCTGATTCGGTGCCTCAGATTTTTGAGGGGAGCTGCTACGGATCCATAGCCGAAGCTCCCCGGGGAGCTGGAGGTTTCGGTTACGATCCGATCTTCTTTTCCGACGAACTCGGGATGACCTTCGGGGAGGCACCGGCGGAAGCCAAGCATCGTGTAAGCCACCGGGGCAGAGCATTCAGGGCTTTTGCCGAGTGGATTCTTCGGCACGCCGTAGGGTCCTGAGCGGAACTCTAGCCGGACAACTTTTGACCGATCCTCAGCGTATCGGGTCAGGGGTGTGCCGTTGCCCGTTACGCCTCAGGTGGAGGTGCGCTAGATTGGGCTTGGGGCGGGGCGTGGCGCAGGCCGGTAGCGCGCCTGGTTTGGGACCAGGAGGTCGCCGGTTCAAATCCGGCCGCCCCGACTGCAAGAGCGGAAGTCTCCGCCGGAAAACCGCGATTGTGTCCGTCTAATTAGTCGCGGATCGTATATGGGCCGGATTCCACTCAATGGAGGTTCGACTACGGGTGCTCCTGACGCCGCCACAGCGGTGGAAGAACGCCAGGTAAGCTGCGGGGGAAGAAGTTACGTTTTGAGGCGCTTCCCGGACAAGTTGGTTGCCGTCTACGACGCCTCCGGCAAGCTCCTCGCGGGCTGGCCTCTTACGGCCATATGGCCCGATCTTCCTCTGTCCGAGCAGACTGAGGAGCAGCTTTGCGCCAATATTCGCCGATCCCTTCAGCCGTACTAGCCTCGCGCCTCGCAGTTTGTCTGTTTGGTCGCTAAGTTATCGGAGAGTTCTGCTTGCGCCCGTAGCTCAGCTGGATAGAGCATCGGCCTTCTAAGCCGAGGGTCGGAGGTTCGAATCCTCCCGGGCGCGCTGATCACCCTAACCCTGGTTCATACGGCACAGCGGATGCCCAAGATCGCCATCCTTCTAGCGCTGGTTCAGAGCGGCAGTCTAGATCCGGTAACCGACCCCGCTTACGGGCCCGACGGCCGTATAGCGGCAAGCATCGCCGGTGACATCTGGGTTCTTTCAGCCGACCGCTCTCGCTGGAGCCAGTTAACCGATGGCCCCGCCTGGGATCGCCAGCCCGCCTGGTACCGCGACGGAAGCGCTCTGGTTTTTGTCTCCGACCGCAGTGGCAGCCCGGATCTATGGGTATTGAGGCTCGAGGCATCGGGCCGGCCAATAGAACCTCCGGAACGCCTCACGACCTCTCCGCAATGGGATCACCAGCCGACCGCCGGACCCAACGGGTCGATCGTCTTCGTTCGCGGCAGGGGCCCCGCCGCCAGGTTGTGGATCAGAACGGCGGACGGCGTGGAGCGGCGCCTCACAAGAGAAAGGGGAAGCGCCGAAGCTTGGCCGGCATTTTCCCCGCAGGGCGATCGCGTGGCGTATGTGAGCCAGCGAGCAGGCGAGCGGGAGTTGAGAATCGCCTGGATAGGCCGCGATTCCAGCGCTACGGTTGTAGGCGATCGCCCGATAGAATGGCCCGCCTGGTCCCCCGACGGCGAGCGCTTGAGCTTCAGCACCAACGGCCGCACCCCCGGGCTTTGGGTCACCGACCTACGGGGCAACTACGTGAACCTGATCGCCCCCTACGCGGCGCAATCCTCGTGGTCCCCAGACGGAAAGACTCTGGTAGTGGCCAAGCTAGCCCCGCCGCCTCCGGGCTACAACGGCGATCCTGACCGGTTCGGAGGACGTTTCACGGGGGAGCTAGAGAGCGAGGGCTCGCTGGCGTGGGTACCTGCGCCCGCGCCGCCTGAAAGCGGCACGGAGATCGCCCTCCCCCCACGACCCGAGGGGACCGACCGTAACTTGGAGAACTTCGAGCGGTTTTGGGATCGCATTGCGAGACTCTATTACTCGGGTCGTAACCGGGAACCGCTGGAACGCTGGACGGCCCTGAAGGAGAAATACCTCCCTAAGGCACGAGCGGCGTCGAGCGAATCGGAGCTGCGAAGCGTCTTCTATGCCATGCTCAAGGAGCGCCCCCACTACCGCACTCCCGCCCGGGGACGCGCGGCCGTATCCAGCGCGCACCCCGTGGCAACCGCCGCCGGACTGGAAATTCTGGAGAAGGGCGGCAATGCAGTGGACGCCGCGGTAGCGGTCTCTTTTGCCTTGGGAGTGGTGGAACCCGACGCCAGCGGAATCGGTGGCTACGGCCAGATGTTGATAGCTCTCAAGGGTGCACCGGAACCGGTATTGATCGAGTTCATGGCCAGGGCCCCTGAAGAAGCTGGCCTGCTCAACGCCGCCCTGACGGAAAACGGAGACTATCCCGACGACGGCCCGGTCCTCGCCAACGTACCAGGCCTGGTGGCCGGAATGGAGTTGGCCTGGCGCCGTTACGGCAGCGGGAAGCTCAAATGGGAGGAGCTGCTCGAGCCGGCAATCCGCGCAGCAGAGCGGGGCTTTGAAGTGAGCGACGCGCTGGCTACGACGATTTTCCTCGAGCAGGAGCATTTCCGGAAGTATCCTGCGAGCCGCACTCTCTTTCTGCCCGGAGATCGCCCCTTGGCGCCCGGAGACACTCTGAAGAACCCGGACCTGGCAGCCACTCTCCGGCGGATCGCCGCAGGGGGCGCAGCAGAATTTTACCGCGGCGAGACCGCCCGCAAGCTGGTGGCGGACCTCAGAGGTCAGGGCAACGCTATTCGGCTGGAAGATATGGCCCGCTACTACGCTGCGGTGCG
>BEIJ01000003.1:0-180000 GCA_002923375.1 bacterium HR33 | reverse complement strand
GCCTCGATCCGAATTGGGGATTCACCACGCCAGAACCTTCGCCTCCAACAACACCGCCCTGGCGGGCTATGTCTCGATGCGCAGAGTGGGAACCTTCGGCGCTGCGGCTTACCTGGTCGACTTCGGCTCCCAAGAAGTACGCCCGGGACCAGGCCCTCCTACAGGCAGAACGACAGTGAGGAACATCGAGTTGTTGGCCTCGTACGCCACCACCATAGTGCCGTCCCTCGCAGTCGGGATCAACTACAAGCTGATCCAATTCCGCAACGACTGCTCCGGCGACTGCGGCCTGTTTCCCACCGAAGTGGGCACCACCCACGGGCTCGATGTGGGGGTACAATATTTGGTGGGCGTGGGAAACGGCCTGAGACTGGGACTGGCGATCCAGCACGCCGGCTTCGCGCTGCAAATCGAGAATCGCCCTCAGGCCGACCCCCTGCCCACTAGAGTGCAACTCGGAGCCCAGTACCAAGTCGAGCTGCCCACACCGGAGGACACGGAGCCGGCCTACGCCAGGATCCTATTCGACCTCCAGGATGCCTGGGGCAGCTACTCCAACCCGGAGGCGCGGGTGGGTCTGGAACTGGGCCTAGGAGAACTGATCCGCATGCGCGGCGGTTACGCTTTTCTCCACTCGGAAAGCAGAGGGCCGTCCATCGGCGCAGGGGTGACCTTCGGCCGCGTAACGGTGGACTTCGCTCGGATATTCTTCGAAAGCGGAAGGTTCGATGAGCCGGTTTACCTCAGCCTCCGCGCCGCTCTGTAAAACGAAGCGGATCAGGTCGTGCCTCGCGGCCGGCTTTTTCTGTACACCGGGGGCGATCGCCTTGACGGCCACCTCGGGATACGCCCAGGACCCGCCCGGCGAGCCCCAGCCCCTGCCCGCGGTGGTTTGGTCCTTCTTGGCGGACCCTTCAAAGGCGCTGTGGATCAGACCCTTGAGCTCCGCAGCCATCCCCGGGAGCGGACAGCTCCTCGGAGGCCGCGACCGGGGGGCAGTCTACCTCATAGCAGAAGCCTTCTTCATCGCTCGATTTGTGGCCGAACAGCGCGAAGGCACCCGGGAAGAACAACGCTACAAGGACCTGGCGTTTCAAGTGGCCCGCAAACCATTCAACCCGACTATCCGGGACACGGCATTTACCTACTTCGAGGAAATGGCCAGGTTCATCGAAAGCGGACCGTTCGACACCGACCCCGGACCGGCCCTGGTACCTCCGCTTGACGAGAGAACCTTCAACGGCTGGCTGTGGAAGCTGGCCCGGGAAACGTTCTTCGCCAATCCCGACTCGATCCCCAGCCCCGAGTCGATAGAGTACCAGCGTGCGCTGGAATTCTATCGCCGCCGGGCCGTAGGGCCCAACTTCCGGTGGTCGTGGAGAGGGGCGGCTTTGGAACACGATTTATTCAGGGTCACTATCCGGGCCAGCGACCAGGCGTTCCGCAGCGCCACGCAGTATTTGGGCCTGATTTTGGTCAACCATTTGGTCAGCATGGTGGATGCGTTCGTTACGGAGCGGCTCGGACTGAACCGTGAGATACTCGAACTCAGCCCCGGGGCGTGGGCGGCGTACGGAGGCGAGCCGCAATTCGGCGTTCGGGGCAGGGTGAGATTTTAAAGTGCTGCCTGCATGGGGAGCACCGCCCGGGGCTTTGGGGTGGTTGGTGAATGGTAGGCCCGCACGCTAATCGGCCAAGACTTAATTTGACTTATACGCCGGCACTTCCTAACTTTTGACGCCACTTACAATTACGAGAGGAGACGATGCAGCCGGCTCCCACCGTGCTGTTTTATTCCCCGGCTGATCGGCCGCTCAACGAGTTGACCAGAAGCTGGCTCGAGGCCCAGGGCTATCCGATCGTCCGGCTTAGGGAAGCCGGGGCCGTGGAGACAGCGGCCCGGCGCCGGCTGCCGGTTCTGATTCTGATCGACGCCGACGGGGCCGCCGACGAATGCGAAACCTTCTGCCGATCCTTGAAAGAAGATCCCTATACGGCGGCAATCCCGGTGGCCATGATATCTTCGCGCCACGCCGCGGAGCGGGTGGCACGCTGGTTCGAAGCCGGCGCCGACGAGGTGATCACTCCTCTGTTCGAACCCGCCGAGCAGCGCAGCCGCCTCGGTGTATTGATTCAGCGTACCGAAAGGAGCCTCGCCGTCCACCCCTCCACCAGACTCCCGGGGACGACCGAGATCGAGCGGGAATTCAAGCGGCGCATGGACCGGCAGGAACGGTTCGCCGTCTGCTACGCGGACATAGACCACTTCAAAGAGTTCAACGATCGCTACAGTTACTACGACGGCGACCGGGTAATCTACCTGCTGTCGCGGATCCTGCGGGACGTGGTAAAAGGACTCTGCCCCAAGAACGGCTTCGTAGGGCACATCGGCGGAGACGATTTTATCTTCGTAATAGAACCCCGTGACGTGCAGCCGGTTTGCACCGAGATCTTGGACGTGTTCGACACTCTGATTCCCTACCAGTACAGTCCCCAAGATCGCAGGGCGGGCTACTTCTTCGGGAAGGACCGGCGCGGACACCTTCACCGCGTCCCGCTGATGACGCTGTCGATAGGCGTGGTTACCAACGAGCAACGCCGGTTTCAGCACCCGGCCCAAATAAGCGAGCTCGCCACCGAGATGAAGAGCTACGCCAAGACGCTACCGGGATCGGTCTTCGTGGTGGACCGCAGGCGAGATCCGGAAATGGTCAAGGAGGAAGCAACCGCAGTCCGGGAGGCCGAAGGATGAACGTCCGCTGTCCGACGTGCGAGACCATCTACCGGGTGGACCCCGCCAAGGTGCCGGAAGGAGGGGTCAAGGCCAGGTGTGCCGTGTGTTCGGCCGTTATTCCGGTTAGCCGGACCGCGGAGGAGGGAAGACCGACCGCCGCGTTCCGGGCAGGCGGGGCGGCCCAGGCTCCCGCACCTACGCCGCCGCCTCGACCGTCGATCGGCCTCCATCCTGAGCGCCCGGCCGTCCCGGGCGCCGCGCCCAGCGCACCGGTACCTCCCCCTAGACCGACGCCTCAACCTGCCCGGCCGCCAACCCCACCGAGGCCCTCGGCACCGGTGTTCAGACCCACACCGACGCCTGCCGCCGGCCCCGGGGCTGCGCAGATCCCACGACCACCCGTCGCTCCGGCGGCCTCCAAAGCTCCGGCGGCTAAACCGCCGGGGACCGGCGCGGGCGCCTCGGCCGGCGCTGCGCACATCAATCCGTTCCTGGCGCAGGATCCCAAGCAGAAGGCCAGGCGGCTGGCTCGAGCGCTGATTTCGGACATGATCGTCTATCAACCCGAAAAACGGCAAAAGGCACTCAAAGAGGGCAACTTGAAGGAGGCCTTTGCCGAGGAGATCAAGAAGAGCTGGGAAGAGTACGTGCTGCAAGTGGGAGAGGAGTTGGCCAATTCCACCACCTACTTCACGGACGCGTTGAACGAGATATTGGCGGGCGGGCAGAAGATCTTCTGATTGCCCCAGCTCGATTGTGCTAACCCGCTGAGAAACTTATATTTGGATATCGTGGGAGCCGTCCGTCCGAGAGCCGGGCTGACGGCTCGAATCATGCCCGAGCTTTACGGAGGTCAAGGCAGGATGGTGCAACAGGTTTTGGAAAAATTGGACGACGTGGATCGAAGGCTGGGCGAACTCAGGAGCTATCTTTGACCTGGACGCCAAGCTATCTCGCCTCAGTGTGCTGGAGTCCTCTATGGCGGCGCCGGGATTTTGGGACGATCCCGAGAAAGCGCGCGCCACAGTGGAGGAGATGCGGCAGATTCGCCGCTGGACGGAACCTTTTACCGACCTTTCGCGCCGCGCGCAGGAGGCGCGGGAGCTAGCTCAGCTTTTGGCCTCCGAGCCGGATGCCGAGCTGGTTGAGAGTCTAGACCAGGAAGTCCGCACCCTCGTTTCCGAACTGGAACAGCTCGAGCTCAAGAACATGCTTCAGGGCCCCGACGACAAGCGGGGGGCGATCCTGACCATCCACCCGGGTGCCGGAGGTACGGAGTCTCAGGACTGGGCCGAGATGCTGCTGCGGATGTACACCCGCTGGGCGGAACACCACGGCTACGAGGTGGAGATCTTGGATCTGCTCAAAGGAGAGGAGGCGGGAATCAAGTCGGCCACGGTGGAGATCCGGGGGGACTATGCTTACGGCTTTTTGAAGGCCGAGAAGGGCGTTCACCGGCTGGTGCGGATCTCGCCGTTCGACGCCCAGGCGCGGCGGCACACTTCGTTCGCTTCGGTATTCGTCTATCCCCTGGTGGACGATACCATCGAAATCAATCTCAGGGAGGAGGACATAGAGATGGAGGTGTTCCGGGCGTCGGGCGCGGGGGGGCAGCACGTGAACAAGACGTCTTCGGCGGTCAGGCTGCGGCACATTCCCACCGGGATCGTGGTCTCGTGCCAGCAGGAGCGCAGCCAGCACAAGAACCGCGCCACGGCGCTGAAGATGCTCAAGGCTGCGCTCTACCAGAGAGCGCTCGAGGAGCGGGAGAAGAAGAAGGCGGAGATCGAAGCCACCAAGCCGGACGCGAGTTGGGGCAACCAGATACGCTCGTACGTCTTCCAGCCTTACACCATGGTGAACGATCACCGCACCGGTCTCAAGCTGACCGATGTGGAGCGAGTGATGGACGGCGAGATCGACCCCTTTATAGAAGCCTATCTCAAGCGCTTCGGAGGCAAGGCTGCGTGACCGTTCCCGCGCGCTCGTTCGTAGAGCAGGCCCGCCGCGAGAAGCTGAAGCTGCTGAAAGAACTGGGGATCGAGCCTTTTGCCTACGGATTCGATCGCACCCACACCGCGGCCGAGGCGCTCGCCGCGTATCGCCCCGAGGAAGAGCTGGAGGTGCGCGCGGCGGGAAGAATCGTGTCTCTGCGGCGCCACGGGAAGACGACATTCGCCCACCTGGCGGATGCCAGCGGCAAGATCCAGCTCTACTTTCGCAAGGATCAGTTGGGCGAGCACGGCTACCGGCTGGTGGAGCTTCTGGATCTGGGGGATCATATCGGCGTCTCGGGCCGGCTTTTCACCACCAAGACGGGCGAGATTACGGTCAGGGTCGAGGGCTTGGTCTTGCTGGCGAAGGCCCTTCGCCCCCTTCCGCTGGGCAAGGAGGACGAGAGCGGAGAGCGGCACAGCACCCTCAGCGATCCGGAGACGCGCTACCGGCAGCGGTATGCGGACCTGGCGGTTCACCCCGAGGTCAGGTCGGTGTTTCGGATGCGGGCGCGTACGATCGCCTACGTCAGGAGTTTTTTGGACGCCCGCGGTTATGTAGAGGTTGAGACGCCGGTGCTGCAGCCGATTTACGGCGGCGCGCTGGCCCGCCCGTTCGTGACTCACCATAACGCGCTGGACAGCCGTCTGTATCTCCGGATAGCAACCGAGCTCTATCTCAAGCGGTGCATCGTGGGCGGTTTGGAGAAGGTGTACGAACTGGGCAAGGATTTCCGCAACGAGGGGCTGGACCGCCTCCACAATCCCGAATTTACCATGCTCGAGTTTTACGAGGCTTACGCGGATTATCTGCGGATCCTCGAGCTGGTGGAAGCCATGATACACGGCGCAGCGGTAGAAGTCTGCGGCAGCGCGGTGTTGGAGCGGTTCGGGAAGCGGTTCGACCTGTCGCCCCCGTGGCCGCGGGTGGGCTACGTGGAACTGATGCAGCGGTATGCCGGTATCGATTTGTTGGATGCGGGAGACGATCGGTTGAGGGAGCGGGTGAGAGCCGGCCTGGAGGAGCGGAAAGCGGGCGACACGGAGCTTTTGGATCAGGTCGACGCGATGACGCGGGCCAAGCTCATCGACGAAGCGTTCAAGCTTTGGGTGGAACCTCATCTGATACAGCCGACCTTTGTGCTGGACTATCCGGTGGAGCTTTCGCCTCTGGCCAAGCGCAAGCGGGGGGAGCCGCGGCTGGCCGAGCGGTTCGAGCTTTACATCAACGGCTGGGAGATAGCCAACGCATTCAGCGAGCTGAACGACCCGGACGAGCAGCGAGAGAGGTTCGAAGCCCAACGAGCCTACCGGGCAGCCGGAGACGATGAAGCCCATCAGCTCGACGAGGACTATCTGCGCGCTCTGGAGTACGGGATGCCTCCCACCGGAGGTGCGGGAGTGGGGATAGATCGTCTGGTGATGCTGCTAGCGGGTCAGAGCTCGATTCGAGACGTGATCCTGTTTCCTCTCTTGAGGCCGGGGGAATGAGCGGACCTTCCTTGGAGACCGGCGGCGTCACTGATCCCGCCGCGCGTCCGGTGGGGGGGAAGGTTGCGGCTGCGCGATCGTGGCGCTCGCTCCTGCGCCTGGAGCTAGCCATCGCGGGACGCTACCTGCGGAGCCGCCGTTCTTCGCGCCTGGTTTCCCTGATCACTCTGATAGCCACGGGAGGAGTGACGGTGGGCGTGATGGCTCTGATCGTGGTGCTGGGAGTGATGAACGGACTGCAGGAGGATTTGCGGGAGAAAATCTTGGTTGCCAGTCCTCATCTCAGGGTCTTGACCTACGGGGAGGGGCTGCGGCTGGACGACTGGAAACAAGTGGCGTCCCGGGTGAGGGAGGATCCCGAGGTTTTGGCGGTGGCGCCGTTCGTGATAAGCGAGGGCCTCATTTCGGCGGGCGCCGATTATGCGCAGGGGGTGAGGGTTCTGGGAATCGCAACGGACACGGGCTCGATGTCGGTCACTTCTCTGCCGCGGCATTTTGTATACGGCGACTTGAGCTTTAAGACTCGGCGGGAGGGTGTGGACGGAGGGATAGTGTTGGGCCGCAGGTTGGCCGAGCGCCTTTCGGCCTACCCCGGGGACACCGTCACGGTAGTGTCGCCCGCGGGGAGTCGCTTCAATGCGGCGCTGGGAGCGTTCATCCCGCGCTTTTGGAGGTTCGAAGTTACCGGCCATTTCGAGACCGGAATGTACGAGTATGACAACAGCTATGTGGTGCTCCCCTTGGAGGTGGCGCAGCGGTTCGCCGGTCTGGAAGATGCGGTGAGCGGTTTGGATGTAAGGATCAGGGATCCTTGGAGAGCTCCCCAGGTGGGAGCGGAGTTGGAGCAGCGGCTGGGCTATCCCTATAGGAGCGTGGATTGGCAGACTCAGAACTCCTCGTTGTTTTCGGCGTTGCAGCTGGAAAAGCTGGCGATGGGGTTGATCTTGCTGCTGATCGTCATTGTGGCCGCGTTCAACATCGTGAGTACTCTGACGATGGTGGTTACCGACAAGACGCGGGAGATAGGCATCCTGAGGGCCATGGGATTGTCCGCGGGGTCGATCAAGAGGGTCTTTATCTGGCAGGGAGCGGTGATCGGGGTGGTGGGCACGCTCTTGGGTGCGGGGTTGGGGCTCACGGTGGCTTGGTTGATCGACCGCAGGCACCTTATCAAGCTGGATCCTACGGTATATTTCATAGACCACCTGCCGGTGCGGGTGGACCCGGTGGATTTCCTGCTGGTGGTGGGCGCCAGCATGCTGGTGGCGACGCTGGCGACGATTTACCCGGCTCGGCAGGCAGCGATGATGACTCCGGTGGAGGCGATTCGCTGGGAATGAAGCCGTTGCTGGAAGCGCGGGGGTTGCGCAAAGTTTATACGGGGGGAGACGGAGTTCCCATCGAGGTGCTTTCGCACCTCGATCTTGGCGTGCAGCGGGGAGAGGTTGTAGCTGTGGTGGGGGCCAGCGGCGCGGGCAAGAGCACCCTGTTGCACTTGCTGGGTGCCCTGGACGAGCCCACCGCCGGCGAGATTTGGCTGGACGGCGTGGCGTACAGCACGCTTGCGGCCGAAGAGAAAGACACGCTTCGCAACCGCCGGCTCGGGTTCGTCTTTCAATTTCACCATTTGTTGCGCGAGTTTACCGCTTTGGAGAACGTGATGATGCCGTTGTTGATAGCGGGAGTTCCCAGGGCGGAAGCTCAGAGCCGGGCTGAGGAGTTGTTGGCGATGGTGGGATTGGCGGGCCGGATGGCGCATCGCCCGCCGCAGCTGTCGGGGGGCGAGCAACAGCGCTGCGCTGTGGCGAGGGCGCTGGTGCACGATCCGGAGGTCCTGCTGGCCGACGAGCCGAGCGGGAATTTGGATCAAGCGCACAGCGGGATGCTCCACGATCTGTTGTTGGGGCTGGCCCGCACGCTGGAGACCTCCATGGTCGTGGTAACTCATAATAGGGCGCTGGCGGAGCGGGCGGATCGGGTGTTGTTGCTGGAGGGAGGCCGCCTGCATCCGGTCCGGGCGCCCGAGGCGGTTTGGTGATGCAGTGCGATAATTGCGGCGAGAGACCGGCGGCGGTTCATCTTACGCAGATCGTCAAGAACTCGGTGACGACTCTGCACCTTTGCGAGGTGTGCGCGGCGGAGAAGGGGGTGCAGACCGGTGCGAGTATCGCCAAGTTTCCGCTGTCGGACTTTCTGGCTTCGATGGGCAAGGAGGCGGCCGGTGCGCTCCCTTCGGGTGTGGAGTCCGAGCCGTGCGGTTTTTGCGGGGCCCGCCTGAGCGACTTCAGGGAGACGGGAAGGCTGGGGTGTCCTCACTGTTATGCGACGTTCGAGACTCACCTGCGGGACTTGTTGCGCCGGTTGCACGGTTCCAGCCAGCACGTTGGGGAGGCGTACCTGCCGCCGGATGCGGGGCTGGCGGATCGGCGCCGGCGGCTCAACGAGTTGCGCGATCAGCTCCGCCGGGCGGTGGAGGCGGAGAATTTCGAGCTGGCCGCGGAGCTGAGGGATCGAATCAGGATCTTGGAATGACGCTGGACTTGAGTTTGCTCCCGGACGGAGGAATCGGCTGGGCCGACGCCAGCGGTCCCGAAGGGCAGATCGTTTTGTCGTCCCGGGTGAGGCTGGCGAGGAATCTCCAGGGTCTTCCCTTTACCGTTCGGGCGCGGGACGATCACCGGGAGGCGGTGCTGGAGCAGGTGGTCAAAGCCGGGCGGAGCACGCGCCATTTGGCGGACGCGGCGGTGGTGAGGTTGGATCGCCTGGAGCGGAGCGAGCGGCAGCTGCTTTACGAGCGGCATTTGGTCTCCCGGGAATTGGCGGGGTTGGACGCGGCCGGAGGGGTGAGGCCGGCGTCGGCTTTGCTCTTGGGCGAAACGCTCGGGGTCATGGTGAACGAAGAGGACCACCTTCGGCTCCAGAGTTTGCGGTCCGGTTTTGCCGTGTCGGAAGCTTACGCCGAGCTGGATCAGCTCGACAGCGAGTTGGGAAGGCAGCTGTGTTTTGCTTTTCATCCGGAGTTCGGCTACCTGACCGCATGTCCCACCAACGCGGGGACGGGTCTCAGAGCTTCGGTGTTGATCCACCTTCCGGGTCTGGTGCTCACCAAGGAGATCGGCAAGGTGTTGCAGGGTCTGTCGCAGGTGGGGCTCACCTTCCGGGGGCTGTACGGCGAGGGGAGCGAGGTGGTGGGTAACTTTTTCCAGCTGTCGAATCAGACCACCCTAGGGAAGTCGGAGGAGGAACTGCTCGACCACTTGGTGAGGATCGTGAGGCAGGTGATAGAGTACGAGCGCCTGGCCCGGGAGAAATTGTTGAGCGATGCCCCGAACGTGGTCGAGGACAAGGTGTGGCGGGCGTACGGTCTGCTGCGGTATGCCCGCAGTCTGTCCTTCGAGGAGACCATGAATCTTTTGAGCGGTGTACGGCTCGGGGTGGCGTTGAACTTGATTAACGAGGTCGGGGTATATACTCTGAACAAGCTGATGATATTCACGCAGCCCGCGCACGTAGCTCATCTCTCGGGACGGCAGTTGTCCGACCCGGAGCTGCCGATGCTGAGAGCGGAGTATGTGCGTAGACTGCTGGAGGAGGATGCGCGGAGACTCGGGGGTGAGGGTCCACGTGCAACAGGCAAATGAAGGAGAATGAAGGAGTAAGATGAACGGTTACAACTTCACCGATCGGGTCAGGAAGGTGTTGCAGATGGCGCGCGAGGAAGCGGCGCGCCTGCACCACGAGTATGTGGGTACCGAGCACATCCTTCTCGGTCTCATCCGCGAGGGCGAAGGGGTGGCGGCGGCGGTGCTGACCAATCTGAATGTGGATCTCGACGAGATCCAGCAGAAGATCGAGGAAACGGTCAAGAAGGGAAAGGCCCCGGCTCCCGCCGGGCCCGATTTGCCCTACACCTCGCGCGCCAAGAAGGTGCTGGAGTTGGCCATGACCGAGGCGCGCGAACTGAATCATTCGTATGTCGGCACCGAGCATTTGCTGCTGGGTCTGCTCAGGGAAGAGAAGGGGATAGCGGCTCAGGTGCTGGCGGATGCCGGGGTGAGCTTGGAGCAGGCCCGGGCGGAAACTCTGCGCCTGCTGGGCAGCGATCTTCCGTCGGGAAGCAAAGGGGCCGGTGCCAGCGCGCCGCGGTCGGAGAAGAAGTCCAAGACTCCGGCTTTGGACCACTTCTGCCGGGATCTCACGGCGCTGGCTGCGGAAGGACAGCTAGACCCGACGATCGGGCGGGAGAAGGAGATTCAGCGGGTCATAGAGGTATTGTCCCGCCGCAAGAAGAACAATCCGGTGCTGATCGGTGAAGCGGGCGTGGGGAAGACGGCGATCGTCGAGGGTTTGGCCCAGATGATCGCTTCGGGGAATTGCCCCGATGTGCTCAAGAACCATCGGGTGCTGGCGCTGGACATGGCGGCGGTTATCGCCGGCACCAAGTACCGCGGCCAGTTCGAGGAGCGGCTCAAGGCGGTCATGAACGAGATCGCCCAGAACAGGAATGTGGTGCTCTTCATAGACGAGCTTCACACTTTGGTGGGCGCCGGTGCTGCCGAGGGTGCGATCGACGCATCCAACATGCTGAAGCCGGCTTTGGCGCGCGGGGAGCTCCAGTGCGTGGGAGCCTCTACGCTGAACGAGTACCGCAAGTACATCGAGAAGGACGGCGCTTTGGAGCGGCGCTTCCAGACGGTGATCGTGGATCCGCCTACGGTGGAAGAGACGATCGAAATCCTCAAAGGGCTGAGGCAGCGCTACGAGGAGCATCACCGGGTGATCATTCCGGATGCCACTTTGGACGCGGCGGCGCGCCTCTCGGAGCGGTACATAACCGACCGCTTCCTGCCGGACAAGGCGATCGACGTCATAGATGAAGCGGCCGCTCGGGCGAGACTGGCGGCCCAAGCGCCCCCTCCGGACGTGGCGGAGATGAAGGCGCAACTGGAAGGGATTACCAAGAAGAAAGAAGCGGCGGTCAGGGATCAGAACTTCGAGCTGGCGGCTGCTCTGAGGGACGAAGAACGCGAGCTTCAGGCCCGCATCCGCAAGCGGCAGGAGGAGTGGGAGCGAGAGCGGCAGACTTATCGGCCCACGATCACCGAGGAGGATGTGGCCTTCATCGTATCCCGCTGGACCGGGATACCGGTGACCCGATTGCAGGAGGCCGAAACCCAGCGGCTGCTCCGCATGGAGGAGGAGTTGCACCAGTCGGTGGTGGGGCAGGACCAGGCGATCGAGGCTATCGCCCGGGCGATCCGCCGATCGAGAGCCGGCCTCAAGGATCCCCGCCGGCCGATCGGGAGCTTCGTCTTCTGCGGCCCCACGGGAGTGGGGAAGACGGAACTGGCGCGGGCATTGGCGCGTTTCCTCTTCGCCGACGAGCAGGCGCTGATCCGGGTGGATATGTCGGAGTATATGGAGAAGTTCAGCGTCAGCCGCCTGATCGGCGCCCCGCCGGGCTACGTGGGGTATGAAGACTCCGGTGTGCTGACCAAGGCGGTGCGCCGCAAGCCCTACTGCGTGGTGTTGCTGGACGAGATCGAGAAAGCGCATCCCGACGTGTTCAACATTCTGCTCCAGGTGTTGGACGAAGGGCGCCTTACGGACAACTACGGGCGGGTGATCGACTTCAAGAACACGGTGGTCATCATGACCTCCAACGTGGGAGCGCGAGACATCACCCAGTCCAAGCCCTTGGGCTTTGCGCCGCCGGACACCCGGATGACCTACGAGCGGATGGCGGAAAAGGTCAAGGACGAGATCAACAAGGTTTTCAACCCGGAGTTCCTCAACCGGCTGGACGACATAATCGTCTTCCACCCGCTGGAGCGACATCACATAGCGCAGATCGTCGATATCCTGATGCGGGACGTGCGAGCTCGCCTGGCCGAAGGAAAGATGACGCTCAAACTCACCCCTGCGGCCACCGATTTTCTGGTGGATCACGGGTACGACGAGCGCTATGGCGCCCGGCCTTTGAAGCGCGCCATACAGCGATACCTGCAGGACCCGCTGTCGGACAAGATCCTGAGCGGCGAGTTCCAAGCGGGAGACGAGATCGAAGTGGACGCGAGCCCGGAAAAAGACAAACTGGTATTCCGGGCGCTCTCCGGCGCCAAGGCGTAACCATGCGTCTGGGGCGAGGGGCCCTGGGCCTGGCACTCGCCTTGGCGGCAACCCCCCTTGAAGGGCAGGGTCGGCCCGAGGAAACCACGGTCATAGACAGTATCGACGTGGTGGGGGCCAACCGCGTCCCCCGGACCACGGTGGTTGCACTGATCGATATCCCCACCGGGCGGCCGATCTCTTTCCGGGACGTGCAGCGCGCCATCCAGACCTTGTACGCCACGGGCCAGTACGAAGACGTGAGCGTTTACCAGGGCACGGTGAATGGGCGCGAAGTGCTGCGTTTCGAGCTGGTGGAACGGCCGATTCTCGCCGGTTTCAGCATTCGGGGAGCGGAACAGGTACCGGTCGCCACCCTGCGGAGCCGATTGAGGCTTTACGAACAGCAACCCTACGATCCCGCTGCCGCGGCCCGGGCTCGAGCCACCATCGACTCCATCTACCAGCATCGCGGTTTCCCCTTGGCGTCGGTGCGGATGCGCGAGCTACCCCAGCCCAACGGCACCTTGCGGTTGCTCTTTGAAGTGGACGAAGGCTCCCGGGTCGCCATAGCTCAGGTGACGGTAGAAGGAAACAGCCGGTTCAGCGACGAGCAGATCGTGGACGCCATGAAGACCGGCCCCGAGGGGTTTTTCTGGTTCCAGAAAGGGGAGTACAAGGAAGAGGAGCTAGACCGCGATCTTAGGGAGCGGTTGCCGAGTTTTTACGGGCGCAGAGGGCTGGCCGACTTCCAGGTCCTGAAAGACACGCTGATCGTGTACCCCGGAACGGGCAAGGCGGCGCTGCACCTTACCGTGGAAGAGGGCCCCGTATATCGGGTGGGCAGCTTCGAGATCGTGGGCAACCGGCAGTTTTCAACTCAGTTGCTGGAACAGTACTATCCGTTCGCCGACAGCGTCAGCGGAGGTTTCCTCGGCCTGGGAGGTTCCCGCGGATCCCCGGTGTTCGACCAGCAGAAATGGGAGGAGGCTACGCAAAACGTCCGGACGCTGTACTACAACAACGGCTACATCTACGCCGATGTCCGTCCCGTGGTAACTCGGCGAACCGACCCGGACGGCACGCATTGGGTGGACCTGCGCTGGCAGATCGCCGAAGGCTCGCCGGCAATAGTGAACAAGATCATCATAAAGGGCAACACCATAACCCACGAAGACGTGATCCGCAGGGCGATCGTTATGGTGCCGGGAGACGTTTTCCGCCAGGAAGCCCTGATACGTTCCTATCAGAACATCTCGAACCTGGGGTATTTTGAGCAGCCCCTCCCGCCGCCCACCTACGAGCCGGCCAACGAGCAAGGGGACGTGAACGTCATCTTCGAGGTCCGGGAGCGGCGCACCGGGAACATCAACTTCGGAGCCTCCCTGGGGCAGGGTACCGGGATCGGCGGGTTCATCGGCCTGGAGGAGAACAACCTGTTCGGCAAGGGCAAGCAGATCCGCCTGCAGTGGCAGTTCGGCCGGTACATCAACGACTTCAATGTTTCCTACACCGACCCCGCTTTGTGGGGCAGCCTGCGCAGCGGGACCGTGAGTCTTCACAACTCCTTCCTCCGCTACCAGGTGGGCAATCTCGGTAGGATTCGGACTCGGGGCATCACTTTGCAGTTGGGCCAGCCCCTTTTCGGATCCCGCTACACTCGATTGTTCACCTCCTACGTGCTGGAGCAAAACCAGTACGATCTGACCGAGAACCTCCAGCCGGTCTTCGGCTGCCGCAACTGTGTGCTTTCCAGTCTTGGCCTGAGCCTGCTCCGGGATACCAGAATCGACCTCCCGTTCGCCAGTTCGGGCGTGATGCACCAGTTCCAAGTGGCCCAGGGGGGCGGGCCCTTGGGAGGAAGCGGCAACTTCCAGCGGGCAACTTTCGAGGGGCGCTGGTACGCTACGCTGGCTCAATTCGGCGGCAGCGTGACCAGCAGCCCGCTGAAACTCGTCGTAGGACTCACGAGCAAGGCGGGAGCGGTATTCGGAGACGCCGGCCCCCACTTCCGGCAACTGTTCACCATGGGGGGAACCCAGTTCGGCGTGCCGCTGCGAGGCTACGAAGAGTTCTCGATCACACCCAGCGGCTTTGACCCGGGCGCCCGAAGCTCAATAGCCCGGGGACCGGATGCGTGGGGCAAGGCGTACTTCGCTACCACCACCGAACTTGGCCTGCGGATCAGCCAGGCGTTCTACGTCAATGTGTTCCTGGACGCCGGCAACGTGTGGGCTTCGCCGAGACAGATGAACCCCACCAAACTTTTCCGCGGCGCCGGAATAGGAGTTAATGTCATCTCGCCCCTCGGCCCCATCGGCCTGGATTACGCCTACGGTTTCGACCGCACCGACGAAGCGGGCAACCCCAAGCCGGGCTGGAAGTTCCACTTCAAGCTGGGCAACCTGTTCTAGGAGCCGTCCGGCTCGGTGGGCAGAACTCCGGGCCGCAGTTTAAATTTCGTCGTTGGAATCGCTTTGGCTGAGGACCTTTACTTAGCATTGGGGAGATAGCTATGAGCCGTTGGGCCTTGCCGCTACTAGCCCTGGCGTTGTTAGCCACGGTTGCCGCCGCCCCTATGGTTAGCGGGACGGAACAGGTGCAGCAACCCGCCGTCAGGGTAGCCTACGTGAATTCGCAACTGATACTCCAGCAGACCCCGGGATACCACCAAGCGGAGTCGATTTATACCCGGGAGGTACAGAGCTACCAGCAGGAACTCGACCGCCTGCGCCAGCAGCTGGACTCCACGATTCGGGCGTACAATCAGCGCGCTATCGGGCTGTCCCAGTCCGACCGGCAGGCGAGGGAACAGGAGATCCGCGAACTGCAGCAGCAACTGGACCAGCGGACGCGGGAGCTTACCGAGCGAGCCAACGAGCGGGAACGAGAGTTGGTGGCGCCGCTGGAGGAGCGGGTAAAGGCGGTGATCGAGGGCCTGAGGGCGGAGCGCAACCTGGCGATCATTTTCGACGTCGCCGCTCCCGGTAACGGCATCATCGCCGCCGACCGATCGCTGGACCTTACGGCAACCGTTATACAACGGCTTCGCCAAAGCCAGTAAATCGACCGCAGTGCCGGCCGCCCGTACGCTCAGCGCGGCCCAAGTCGCTGAACTGCTAGGTGGCGAGCTGGTAGGGCCGGGCGGGGTGCTCTTGGGGGACATTAGATCCCTCGAGGAGGCCACGCCCGAAAGTCTATCCCTCCTGGCGTCATCCAGGTACCTGTCCTGTTTCCAGCGCTCGCGGGCGGGGGCGGTGGTGACCACACCCGAGTTCAAGGACGTTCATCCCGGACCCAAAACCCGCATACTGGTGGACAACCCCTACGAGGCTATTCAAAGAGTCGGGAAGCTTTTGTGTCCCGAGCCGGAACCGTCGTGGGGGATCGCACCCGGAGCCAGAATCGGCCAGGGGACGACCTGGCAAGGGCGAATCGCTATCGGCGCGGGCGCGGTCCTAGGCCGCAACGTGACCCTAGGTCGCGATTGCAGGATCGGACCCTACGCCGTAGTGGAAGACGGAGTGACGATGGGAGATCGCTGCGAGATAGGCGCCTGCGCTTTGATCGCCTCTGAGGTAACGCTAGGGAACGAGGTCAAGGTGGGCCCGGGTGCGCGGATCGGTACCCCGGGATTTGGATTCTTCCGAACCGAGACGGGCCACCAAAGAGTTTTCCACCGCGGCGCATGTCACATCGCCGACGGAGTGGAGATCGGCGCTAACAGCACGATCGATCGCGGAAGCCTCGGTTCGACCTCGATAGGGAAGGGGACCAAGATAGACAATCTAGTCCACATCGCGCACAATGTTCGCGTAGGGGAGCGGTGCCTGATCATGGCCCAAGTGGGCATCGCCGGAAGCACGGTAGTGGAAGACGAGGTAATCCTCGCAGGCCAAGCTGGCCTCGCCGATCACCTGACCGTGGGCCGGCAGGCCAGGGTTGCAGCGCAGGCGGGAGTGATCGGAAATGTAGAGGCGGGTCTCACGGTGTCGGGCTATCCCGCGCGCCCGCACCGAGAGGTGTTGCGCCAGACGGCGGCGCTGCGCCGCCTGAGTCGCATGGTGGACCAACTGGAACGATTGGTAAGCGAGCAATTTCATGAACCAACAAGCTAGGCGCTCGATCGCCAAGACGGCCTCGGTAAGCGGTACCGGAATACACACAGGAGCACGGGTTACCCTCACCTTCCGTCCGGGAGACCCAGGGCAGGGAGTCGTCTTCCGGCGAACCGATCTCGAAGGCCGCCCGGAAGTACCGGCGAAGGTTGAGTATCTGGAGGCGGCGGATCGCAGAACCGTCCTGGCCAAGGGGGATGCCAGGATCAGTACGGTAGAGCATGTGCTGGCGGCGGTTTACGCGCTTCAGATAGACGATGTGACCATCGAGCTAGACGGTCCAGAGCCGCCGATTTTGGACGGCAGCGCGGAGCCCTATTACCGGGCGCTTCTATCGGCCGAGCCCAAGGAAGTCGAAGGAGTCCCTGCGTACTTTAGAATCGGAGCTCCCGCTGCGGTGCGTGAAGGAGATTCCTACTATCTGGTCGCTCCCGGCAGAGGGCTTCGCGTCACCGTGACGGTGGAGTGGCCCCACCCGGCCATAGGGAGACAGTCGGGTTGCTTCGACGTGACGCCGGATGGGTTCGGCGTTCAACTCGCGGGAGCGCGAACCTTCGGCTTTGCGGAGGAACTGGAGGAGCTCAAAAGCCGGGGCTTGGCTTTGGGAGCTGGGCCCGAAAGCGGAATACTTCTGACGGCATCCGGCGTAGCCAATACGGAACTTCGCTGGCCCGACGAGTTTGCCCGCCACAAGGCTGTGGACCTGCTGGGAGATCTATGTCTGCTGGGCGGGCGTTTGGAGGCCGAGATCGTGGCGTTCAAGCCCTCTCATCGGGGTAACGCCGCTTTGATAAAAGCGATCAAGCGCGCCGCATCCCCCAACGTCCCGGTCATGGGGATCGAACAGATCCTGGGAGTGATCCCCCACCGCCAGCCTATGCTGCTGGTGGACCGCGTGGTGGAGATAGACCAGGGAAAGCGCATCGTGGGGATCAAGAACGTGACCATCAACGAGCCGTTCTTCGAAGGCCACTTCCCCGGCCATCCCATAATGCCGGGCGTTTTGATCATCGAGGCGATGGCGCAGGTCGGCGGGTTGCTGCTGCTCGGGCAAGTGGACGATCCGCAGAACAAGGTCGTTTACTTCATGTCCATCGACAACGCCAAGTTTCGCAAGCCGGTAGTCCCCGGGGACCAAATAAGATTCGAGCTCGAGATGGTTCAATTCAGGGGCAAGACGTGCAAAATGAGAGGAGTCGGTTACGTTGACGGTCAGGTGGTGGCGGAGGCGGACCTGATGGCCCGCGTGGTCGATCGTTGAGCGTCACAATTCATCCCACGGCTTCGATTGACCCTACAGCAACGCTCGGGACCGGCGTAGAGATCGGGGCCTATGTCATCATCGGCCCCAGGGTGATCGTCGGCGACGGTACGCGCGTGCAACCACGCGCCACCATTGCTCAGGACACGGTGATCGGGAAGGAATGCGATGTGGGGGTGGGAGCGGTGCTCGGTAGCGAGCCGCAGGACTTCAAGTACCGCGGAGAACCCACCCGGCTCGTGGTGGGAGACCGGACCGTCATACGGGAGTACGCCACGCTGCACCGGGGCACCGGAGCCGGCGGGTGCACCAGCGTAGGCCGGCGCTGCTATCTAATGGCATATTCACACGTAGGTCACGACTGCGTTCTGGAAGACGACGTAGTTTTGGCGAACGCCGTGCAGCTCGGCGGGCACGTGCACCTTGAAGCTTCGGTCACCATCGGAGGCTCCAGCGCGGTACATCAGTTCGTACGCATCGGCACCCATGCTTTCATAGGCGGCGGCTCCCGGGTGGTGCAGGATGTTCCGCCCTACACCAAAGCGGCCGGCAATCCCCTGAAGCTTTACGGTATCAACTCGCTGGGCCTAGCGCGGGCGGGCTTCGATCCGGCAAGGCGCTTCTGCCTCAAGCGGGCCTGGCGGCTGCTTTTCAACTCGAAACTGCGCCTTTCGGAGGCGATGGAACGGGTGCGAGAAGAATACGGAGACCTTCCGGAGGTCCGGCGTCTGATCGAGTTCGTGGAACAGTCCCGGAGGGGCATTCCCGCATGAGGAGTTCCGCTCCCAGGATTTATTTGTCGGCCGGAGAAGCGTCAGGCGACATCCACGCGGCCGCACTGGCCGAAGCGCTTAGGGAGGCATGCCCGGAAGCCGTTCTAGAGGGAATGGGCGGGCCGGCGATGGCCGCCAGCGGAGTGAGGCTGTTCGCGACGATCGATCGCTGCCAGGCGGCGGGACTGGTCGAACTGCTGGGAAGCGTTCCAACCCACTGGAGGCTCTTGAAGGAAGCCGAGAAGTGGCTCGTGGAGCGGGGCTACGACCTCGCCGTCTTGGTGGACTATCCGGGCTTCCACCTCCGCCTGTTGCGCGCAGCGATCGCCCGCGGGATTCCGGTGTTGTACTACATAGCTCCTCAGCTTTGGGCCTGGGGATCGTGGCGGGCAAAGATCCTGCGCTCGCCTCTGGTAAAGATCGCGTCGATTCTGCCGTTCGAGCCGGGAGAGCTGGGACGCCTGGGGCTCCAGGCGCAGTTCGTAGGACACCCGCTACTGGATCGCCCCGCACCGCCGACCCGCGAAGTGGCGCGCAAGGAGCTAGGACTAGGCAGCCGGGGCCCGGTGATAGCTTTGCTGCCTGGCAGCCGCCCGGCCGAGATAAAGCGCATCTGGCCGGCAATGAGAGACGCGGCGCAGCGGTTGAGGAGAAGGCACCCCGGGGCGGAGGTGGTGGTAGCGGGCTTGGGCGAGCACCGTTATCCCGGAAGCGAAGGATTTTGCGTCCGGAGAGACGACGTCGCCCTAGTGCTGGCCGCCGCCGATGCGGCTCTGTGCAAGGCCGGCACTGCAACTTTGGAGGCCGCCCTTGCCGGAGTACCCCATGCCGTCGTGCAGCGAGTACATCCGGTCACCTACGCGGTAGCCCGCAGAGTGGTACGGGTACCCTACATAGGGCTAGTGAATTTGGTGCTCGAAGAAGCGATCGTCCCGGAGCTTATTCAGTCCGGCGCCCGGCCCGAAGCGCTGGAGCGCATCTTGGAGATCCTGCTCGATCCCGGTTCGCCTGAGCGGGCGAGACAGCTCGAGGCGTTCGCTATGCTCCGCCCTCGACTGGGCACGCCGGGGGTAGCTGCAAGAGTGGCACATATAGCCTTGAAACAAATCGGCGCGCTCGCCACCGAGACCCAACCGGCGTTCAGCTGATGGCCAGAACAGCCGGCCGCTTGGGCGCCAGCTTCTTCGAGCTTTTGGGCCGCACCTGGCAGTTCGAGACGATCGGGGCCGACCGGCTCGCGGCGTTGAGGGCAGAGGGTGCGCCGCGCCTCTTAGTTCTGTGGCACCGGGATCTTCTCCCACTGCTTTGGTTCCACCGGGGGTATCCGACTACCATAGTGGTGAGCCGCAGCAGCGACGGAGGCTACCTGGCCCAAGTCGCTCAGAAGTGGGCCTATAACGTGATCCGAGGCTCCAGCAGTTCAGGCGGTACCAGCGTGCTAAAGGGACTGATCAGAGTCCTGGAGGAGGGGGGTGAGGCGGCCTTGGCACCGGACGGGCCCCGGGGTCCGGCCTGCCGGGTCAAGCCCGGTGCTGTCCTAGCCGCTCTTCGCACCGGGGCCTTCGTAGTCGCGGTCGCGGCGTGGGCGTCGGGGGCCTGGCGGGCGGGGTCGTGGGACCGGATGGTGGTTCCCTATCCTTTTGCGAGAATCCGGATTGCCTACTCCCGGCCCGTACGGCTGGCGGCGCAGGGAGCGGATCCGGCCGCCGGTGTCGGACTGGTCGAAGCGGCGCTCAGGGAAGCGGTTACCCTAGCCCGAGGGTGAGCGTCGGTGTCGCTCCTGGTCCACCACCTCTGGTACGGCAAAGACCCCGCGGCGCGACTGTTCCGGGCTTTGTTATTGGGTCCGTCCGCTCTGTACCGGTCGATCGCGGCGGGCCGGTTGTTGGCGTACCGGAGCGGGCTCATTTCGATAACGAGGCCGGGCATTCCGGTCATATCGGTGGGGAACCTCAGCGTAGGCGGGACGGGAAAGACCCCGCTTTGCGCTTGGATAGCGTCCTATTGCGTAACTCGGGGGATTACTCCCGGGGTGATTTTGCGCGGGTACGGAGGAGATGAAGCTCGGGTACACCGGATCCTGGTCCCGCAGGCTCGAGTGGTTGAAAGCCCGGATCGCGCGGCCGGGGTACTTAGGGCCCTGGAGGAGGGGGCGGAGGTGGCGATCCTGGACGACGGTTTTCAGAGGCTCGATCTAGCCAGAGATCTAAACGTGGTGCTGGTCAGCGCCGAGTCCAGGCACGCCGCTCCTTGGACCGTTCCCGCGGGTCCCTGGCGGGAGCCGTTCAAGGCGTTGAGCCGTGCCGATTTCCTGGTGGTCACGCGGCGGAGCGCCCCTGCGAGCGAGGCGGCGCTGGTGGCGGAGCGGGGGATCGGCCTGCTGGGTGCGGAGCGGGTGGGGCAAGTGTGTTTGGCCATATCGCGGCTCGAACCGCTCGGCGGCGGGCAGTCAGTCGACCCTGAAGAATTGGCTGGAAGGCGGGTGCTGGCCGTCTGCGGGATAGGAGACCCGGTGAGTTTTCGCGCGCAACTAGCTAGTTTCGAAGCGCGGGTAGAACTTATGGCCCGGCGGGACCATCACAGTTACAACTCGAGAGATGCCGGGCGGATATGCGCAATCGCGCCGCAATTTGATTACGTTGTAGTCACGTTAAAGGACAGCTGGAAGCTGGCCGGGTATCTAGACGGGATGAGAGAAAAGGTCTTGGTAGCCCACCAGGAGATCCGGTGGGAAGGGGGCTTGGACGACTTCAGGCGGTGTCTGGAGGGTACACTGGCCGGGGTCGCTGAGAGCGAGGTTAGAATCAGGGATTTATGAGCCAAAGTATCGAAGCCGAGCAAGCGGTAGCGAGTACGCCTCAGGCCGCTGCGCGCGGCCAGGAACCGTTTTCGGGAGAAGAAAATCCTTTTGAGGCGATGATGGCCCGGTTCGACCGAGCAGCGGAGCTGCTGGCGCTCGATCCGGGCCTTTACCGTGTTCTCAGGCAGCCGGAGAAGCAGATCATCGTGTCGGTCCCGATACAGCGGGACAGCGGCGAGATCGAGGTGTTCACCGGCTACCGGGTGCTTCACAACACTTCCCGCGGCCCGGCCAAGGGCGGTATTCGCTTCGACCCCAAGGTGACCCTGGACGAAGTGAAAGCCCTGGCGGCGTGGATGACCTGGAAGTGCGCGGTGGTGAACATCCCCTTCGGCGGAGCCAAGGGGGCGGTGGTCTGCGATCCTGCCACGCTGTCGATCACCGAGATCGAACGCATTACCCGGCGCTATACCGCGGCACTGATCGACGTGTTGGGCCCGGATTCTGACATTCCGGCCCCGGACCTGAACACCGGGGAGCGGATAATGGCCTGGATAATGGACACCTACTCGATGCACAAGCGGCATGCGGTTACGGGGGTGGTCACGGGAAAGCCGATCGAGATGGGAGGCTCTCTGGGGCGCCGCGAGGCGACGGGGAGGGGTTGCGTGATCTCCATAAAGCAAGCGGCTCAGCATCTGGGCTTCGAGCTCAAGGGGGCTCGAGCGGCGGTTCAGGGATTCGGGAACGTAGGTTCGGTAGCAGCCAAGCTGTTGGCCCAGGAGGGCGCGAAAGTTGTTGCTATAAGTGACATCTCGGGGGCTTACTACAATGCCGAAGGAATCGACGTAGAGGACGCGTTGCGATGGGTCAAGGACCACCGGTACCTGGCGGGGTATCCCCGCGCGGAGGCTATCGGGGGAGAGGAACTCTTGACGCTGGACGTGGACATTCTGCTTCCCGCCGCGGTGGCCAACGTCATCACTCGGAAGAACGCCAGGCAGATCAAGGCCAAGGTGATCTGCGAAGGTGCCAACGGTCCTACCACTCCCGCCGCCGATCGGATTCTGGAAGAAAACGGGGTCTTTGTGATACCGGACATTTTGGCGAACGCCGGGGGCGTCACGGTCAGCTATTTCGAGTGGGTGCAGGACCGAGCGGCCTATTTCTGGGACGAAGAAACAGTGAACCAGCGGCTGGAGACTATGTTGTGCCGGGCCTTTAGGGACGTGTTGTCCGTGTCCCAGAGGTACGGAGTTAACTTGCGGACGGCTGCGTACATGCTGGCCATAGAACGGGTGGCGGCGGTGCACCGTCTGAGAGGCTTGTACGCCTGAGGCGGACCGGCGGTAGCGCTTGGTGGTACACGTGGTCGCCGTTGGGCGCTTGACCGATCCGGGGCTGGCCGCATGCTGTGCGGAATACGCCAGCCGGATACGGAAGGTGCTCAAGCTCGAGATCCGCGAGGTGAGGCCTCCCCAAGGCAGGCTCCGCGTAACGGAAAGGCTGAAGCTGGAGGGCGATCGGATCCTGAAAGCGGTGCCCTCCGGTGCGAGGATGGTGGCTCTGACCCGGCAGGGAACCGAGGACTCCAGCGAGGAATTTGCGCAGCGTTGGGGCCGCTGGATGGAGGAAAGACGGGACGTCGCCTTCGTCATAGGAGGGGCGTACGGTTTGGACCCCCGGGTTTTAGAACGTTGCGAATTCAAGTTGAGTCTGTCGAAATTGACGTTTCCCCATGAACTGGCCCGCCTGATCCTACTGGAGCAGCTCTATCGCGCTCTCACGATTTTGGCGGGCTCGCCCTATCACAAGGCCGCGGGGCCGACAATAGCAGAGTGACGCTGAGATTCGAGCCTACTCCATTTGCCGAGAAGGCGGTGCTGGATTTCCGCCCGCTCGCATCCAGGCTCAAGCGGGCGGTGGATCCGCGCCTCAAGAGCGCCTGCAGCGCGTCGGGACGGGCGGCTGAAAACCTGGAGCTGCTTTTTTCGGGGGACGTACTCTGTGTGACCACGGGGCAGCAGCCCGGCCTCTTTACGGGTCCCCTTTACACGGTGTACAAGGCTTTGACGGCGGCGGCTGCCGCCCAGATTCTCAGCGAGCGGCTCCGGACACCGGTGGTGCCGGTATTTTGGGTTGCGGGCGACGATCATGACTTCGCCGAAGCCAACCACACCTACCTCCTTACGGTGGCTAACGAGATAGAGCGGCTTACTCTCAGAGTGCGGTCGCCGGAAGCTCCGCTCACTCCCCTCTATCGGGAAACGCTGGGAGCCGAGGTCGAAGAGCTCCTGGAAAGGATTACCGAGCTCACTCCGGCAACCGAGTTCCGACCGGCTGTACTGGAGTGGCTGGGGAGACATTACCGGCCCGAAAGCGACCTGGCTGGGGCGTTTTCCGGTGCGCTGGCGGAGCTACTGGCTGAGTTCGGGGTGGTGGTATTCAGACCGACGGATCGCGAGGCCAAGCGGGCCATGGTTCCGTTTTTCATCCGGCAGCTGGAGATGGCTCCGGAGCTCGACCGCGCGCTGGCGGAGCACAGAGACCTTCTCAGGAGCCGGGGGCTGGACACTCCAATCGAAGTAGGGGACGGAGCCTCCACGGTGATGTTGGAATGCCGCCTCGGCAGAGACCGGTTGATTTTGGAAGACGGTCATTATGTCGCCCGCAGAGGGGGCGAGCGCTGGTCTCTGGACGAGCTGATAGGGCTGGTCGAGCGGGAACCGGAGCGGTTTTCCCCCAACGTCCTGGCCCGTCCGGTCATAGAGGCGGCGCTGTTTCCTACGCTGGCCTACGTGGCCGGACCGGCCGAGTATGCGTACCTGAGGCAGTGCGAGCCCTTGTATCGAGTCTTGGGAGTGGAGCGGCAAACGCCCATTGCCCGATGGTCCGGGCGGGTGGTGGAAAAGCGGGTGGCCAAGGTGCTGGAGAAGTACGGCATTGGCGCTGAGGATCTCCGGCTTCCGGAGGGCCAACTCGAGGCGCAGCTGGTGCGGGACGAAATGCCCGAGCAAGCTCGCGCTGCGCTGAACCAACTGCGGGCGGTCTTGGAGCGGGAGTACGGGCGGCTTGCGGAGGCCGTAAAGGAGATCGATCCCACACTGGTCAAACCGGTCGAGTCGGCGCGCAACGAAGCGCTAGTGGCCAGCCGGGAGTTGGAGAAGAAGATCGTGCATCATCTCAAGCAAAAGAACGAGATCCTGGTGTCCCAACTGGCCAAGGCTCGAAACAATCTTTTTCCCCTGGGCAAGCCGCAGGAGCGGGTGTTGAACGTAATACCGTACCTGGTGCGCTACGGGAGGGAGTTTCTGGGCGAGGCGTTCGCGGCGTGCAAGACGCATGCCCTTGCCACGCTGGGCGGCGACCCATAGAATCCGATCATGCTCTGGGCCATCGGATTTCTGATACTGCTGGTAGCCCTGCTGATTCCCATACTGGCCATCGTATTGGATTCTCCGGCGATGCGCCAGGTGTTCGAGCGTCGTGGAGGAGCCACCAGTCGCGAGATCCAGGAGCTGGCCGACAAGGTGCGGCTGCTGGAAGACCAGGTGGAAGACCTGAGCCGGTCCTTGGAGTCTTTGAGAGAAGAGACCGAGTTTTTGCAGCGGCTCCTGGAGAATCCCGAGCAGCGGCCGGCACAACGATCCCTGCCCACGCCTCAATCCTGACGGCCTTGCCTCTCTGCGGGGGCCCGGCACCCGCGGTTGTCGCCGGGGCTTCAGTCCAACCCGACCCGTGGCGGCCAGCCAAGGACGTCTAGCCGGCAGCGTCGCGGCCGGTATCGTCGTCGCCCGCCTGCTCGGATTCATAAGAGAGCGGGTCTTCGCCCACTATTTCGGGAACAGTCCGGCGGCGGACGCTTTCAGGGCAGCGCTGAAAATCCCCAACGTCATCCGCAATCTGTTAGGCGAGGGGACGCTGGCGGCTTCTTTCGTTCCGGTCTACGCCGCGCTGCTGGAACGGGGAGAGAAGGAAGAGGCCCGCAGGCTGGCCAGCACCATGGCGAGTCTCCTGGTCCTGATTACGGCGGCTTCCGCGCTCTTGGGTATAGTGCTGGCTCCGGTGATCACCGATTTCGCCGCCCCGGGATTTTCGGGAGATACCCGAGACCTCACCGTTCGGCTGGTGGAGATTTTGTTCCCCATGTCCGGGGTGATGATTCTTTCCGCCTGGTGTCTCGGGGTGCTCAACACCCATGGAAAGTTTTTCCTGTCTTACGCAGCCGCAGGAATGTGGAACGTGGCCCAGATCGCGGTGCTGGTCGCCTTGGGCGGATATCTTCTCGGGGCCCGCCTGGTCACCGCCTTGGCTTGGGGCGCCCTGGCGGGCAGTCTGCTTCAGGTGGCGGTGCAGCTTCCCACTGCACTGAAGCTCGCGGGCAGGCTCCGCTGGGAACTGAGCCTCGGTTTGGCGAGCGTGCGCCGAGTGATCCGCAACTGGGGACCGGTAGTGGTCGGAGCTGGGGTGGTGCAGATTTCGAGCATCGTGGACACCCAGCTCGCGTCCCTGTTGAGCGGCGGAGCGGTAGCGATGCTGGGTTATGCACAGCTACTGGCCACCTTGCCTCTCTCGCTTTTTGGAGTGAGCATCGCCGCCGCTGCGTTACCGGAGCTGAGCAGGGACGCCGCATCCGACGCGAGGCAGGAACTCGCGAGCCGAATCTCCGATTCCCTGCGGCGGCTCGGGTTTTACATCATTCCTTCGGCCTTCGCTTTGGCCTCCCTAGGTTCCTGGCTGGTCGCGGCGCTGTTCCAAACGGGCCGGTTCGGCGCTTCCGATACGGAGCTGGTTGCAGGGGTGGTCGCCGCCTACGCCATAGGGCTGCCGGCCCAGGCCTCGGTCAAGCTCTTGGCCTCGGGGCACTACGCCTTGGGGGATACCAAGACGCCGGTTCGAATCGCGGTGGCATCGGTGGTAACCTCGGCGGCGCTGGCCTTTGTACTGATGAAGCGGCTGGGCGTGGCCGGGATCGCCCTCGGCTCGGGATTGGGGGCCTACCTGAATTTGGCGCTGAACTACGCAACCCTGGAACGCAAAGTGGGGCGGCTTTGGGGAGCCGGGCACAACCGCGACTTCGCGGCTGCGGGTTTGGGAGCCGTACTGGCGAGCGGAGCGGCCATCTTGGTAGGATCTCGCCTCGGGTCGCCGTGGGCGGCAGCCGTAGCTTCCAGCATCGGGTTCGGTTTAGTTTTCGGTGTAGTGACTCTGGCGGCGGGACATCCCGACGCCGCGGCTTTGGTTCGAAGATTCAAACTACGATCAGCGAGGAGCTAGAACGGAAGATCGCGGCCTTGCCGGACCGGCCGGGGGTCTATCTGTGGAAGGATTCCCGGGGCGGCGTGCTGTACGTGGGGAAGGCCAAGAATCTCAGGCAACGGGTGCGGAGTTATCTGGCGGCCGACTACGAAGCCAGTCCCAAGAATCGCCTGTTGAGAAAGCTGATAGCGGATGTGGATACGATAGTGGTGGAGTCCGAGTCGCAGGCGCTGCTGCTGGAAAACAACCTCATCAAGGAGTACTCCCCCCGGTTCAACATTCGCCTGAGAGACGACAAGACTTACCCCTCGATTGCGGTAACGCTGGCGGAGCCGTTTCCCCGCATAGTAGTAGGCCGGAGGCTCAACCTCCCCGGAGCGCGTTACTTCGGCCCGTATACCGACGTCGCCGTGCTGCGCCGCACGCTGCAGATAATTCGCCGAATCTTCACGGTGCGGTCCTGCAGTTACAATCTGCCGGAGGATGCTCCCAGCCGCCCGTGTCTGGATTATCACATCCAGCGCTGCAAAGCGCCTTGCGTGGGGTATCAGAGCCAAGACGAGTACCGGAAGATGATCGAGGACGTCGTCGCCTTCTTGGAGGGCAAGACGGTGGAGGTGAGGGCGCGTCTCCGGCAGCGCATGGAGGAGGCGGCGGCGCGGCTGGAGTTCGAGCGAGCGGCCGAGTTGAGGAACGCGATCCGCTGGCTGGACCAGCTGGAGCGGCCTCAGGTGATAGAGACGGTGGGCGGGCCGGATGCGGACGTGATCGGCTTTGCCCGGGACGGCGACGACGCGGTGGGTGTAGTGCTCAAGGTCAGGGACGGGAAAGTGGTGGCGCGGGAGCGGCAGTTTCTGCACAACCTGGCGGAAGAACCCGACGAGGTGGTTCTGAGGACGTTCCTGATGTTGGGATATCGCCCGCTCCAAGATCGAGCTTCGGAGGCCCTTCTCCCCTTCGAGCCGGCGGATTTGGAGCAGTTGGCCGAGCTGGTAGCGCCGACGAAGTTCTCGCTGCCCCAGCGCGGCAGCAAAGTGAGGCTGGTGGAGCTGGCCGACCAAAACGCGCGGCATTTGCTCGAGAGCATGCTCATCGAGTCGCTGGTGACCGACGAGCGGGCGGAAGATCCGGTGTACGCGCTGGGGCGCGATTTGGGATTGGCCAAGCTTCCCCGGTCCATGGTTTGCATCGACATTTCTACCAATCAGGGCCGTGACACGGTGGGTTCGCTAGTCTGGTTCCAGGGAGGCCGCCCCAAGAAAGCCGAGTATCGTCGCTACCGGATCAAGTCGCTGGATACCGGAGGGACGCCGGAGCAGAACGATTACGCCGCCATCAAGGAGGTGGTTACCCGTTTCGTGTCTCGCCGGCTGCAGGAGGGCAAGGAACTTCCCGATTTGATGGTAATTGACGGCGGCAAGGGTCAACTGAACGCGGCTCTGGAGGCTTTGCAGTCGCTGGGGATCCAAGACCTGGCGGTTATCAGCCTGGCCAAGCGCCAGGAGGAAATTTTCCAGCCCGGCCGGACCCAGGGTTTGGTCCTTCCGCGCCGCTCTCCAGGACTGAAGTTGCTGCAGCGGCTGAGGGACGAGGCTCACCGCTTCGCCGTCACTTATTCCCGCAAGCGGCGGACCCGGCGCGTCGTGACTTCCGAGCTGCTGAGCGTTCCCGGGATCGGGCCCAAGCGCAGGCGGATTTTGCTCGAAAGGTTCGGCAGCCTGGCCGGAGTGCGGCTTGCCAGCCCGGAAGAGATCGCTGCGCTACCGGGCTTTTCGCTGAAGCTGGCCACCCGGGTATTGGAGCACGTGAGAAGCTAGTGGGCCGCGAACTGCCCTGGACGCTGCACTGCTCGGGGTGCGGGAATCGCCGGAGCGCCGAAGGGCTGCCGACTGTCTGCCCGGGCTGCGGATCTCCGTGGCTGGTTGAATACGAGACGTTGCCCGAGGGGTCTTTCAAAACGGCTCTGGGAGAGGCGCCATGGTCGATGTGGCGCTACCGTGGATGGCTGCCGATACTGGAGGGCGAGGAACCGGTGAGCTTGGGGGAGGGGATGACTCCGTTGTTGCGGGCGGCAGCTTTGGAACGGGAGTTGGGGCTCGGGAGGGTGTGGATCAAAGACGAGTCCAAGAATCCCACGGGGTCCTTCAAGGCTCGGGGGTTGTCCGCCGCGGTGACCAGGGCGACGGCAGCCGGAGTCACTCGGTTCACGATTCCCACAGCGGGCAATGCGGGAGTTGCCCTGAGTGCCTACGCCCGCAGGGCTGGGGCCGCAGCGAGGGTGTACGCCCCCGCGGACACACCGCCTACGATACTTAAGCAAATTCGCGCCTACGGAGCCGAACTGATCTTGCTCAACGGGCACATAGGAGATTGCGGCAGAGCCTCCAGGGAATACGCCGCAGAGTCGGGGGCTTTTGACGTCTCCACGTTGAGGGAACCTTACCGCATAGAAGGCAAGAAGACCTTGGGTCTGGAACTGGCCGAGCAGCTGGGATGGCGCGTCCCCGACGCGGTGATCTATCCCGCGGGCGGAGGGACGGGGCTCATTGGAATTTGGAAGGCGTTCAAGGAGCTGAGGAGAGCGGGGTGGATAGGGGAGAACACGACGCGGCTCTTTGCAGTGCAATCGAGCGGGTGCGCGCCGGTGGTCAAGGCGTTCGAAGCCGGAGCAGACCGAACGGAGGAATGGAAAGATCCGGTGACGGTGGCTTGGGGACTGCGAGTGCCAGCGCCTCTCGGGGGCAAGTTGATGCTCCAGGCTTTGAGGGATACCGGCGGGGGAGTGGTGGCGGTAAGTGACGAGTCGCTGTGTTCCGCTCAAGCTGAACTCTGCTCGGAGCTGGGAATTGACGCCTCTCCCGAGGGCGGGGCGACGCTGGCGGGCCTCAGGGAGCTGCTGCGGAGGGGACAGATAAAGCGTGGCGAGGAGGTGGTGTTGTTCAACACCGGCGCCGGCTGGCTTTACCGCTGAGTTTTGGCGATATTAATCGGCTAACCCGATCGTGTCTATGCAGATCGCGATATTGGACCCGGCGGCTGGGATCAGCGGCGATATGCTGCTGGGCGCCCTGGTGGACGTGGGCCCCGACCCTGAGTGGTTGCTTTCGCTGCCGGGGCGGTTGGGGTTCGGCGGGGTTAAGGTCGATATACGAGCAGCCGTGCGTTGTGGCGTTCGAGCTACGAAGGTCGACTTCCAATTAGAGCACCATGGGGGCCAAGGCATCGGCGGTCACGGAGCCCATGTCGCCCAGTTGATCGAGCTAGTGGACCGTGCCCCGGTGTCCCCCTGGGTGAAGGAGAGAGCGGTTCGCGCTTTTCGGCTGATCGGCGAAGCGGAGGGAAGGGTGCACGGGGTGCCGGCTGAGAAGGTGCACCTTCACGAGGTAGGGGCGGTGGATGCGGTTTTGGACATAGTGGGCTGTCTGGAGGGTTTCGAGCGGCTTGGAGTCGACGCGGTCTACAATCTCCCGGTGGCTGTGGGGTCGGGTTGGGTCGAGGCGAGTCATGGAAAGCTGCCGCTGCCGGCGCCGGCTACGGGGATTTTGCTGGAGGGCTGGGAAGTAAGCAGCGCTTCTTGGGTGGAGGGTGAAGCCACTACTCCCACCGGAGCTGCCCTCTTGCGGGTGTTGTCGCGAGGTGCCCCGCCTTCCCGGTGGCGGATAGTGCGGTCGGGTTGGGGAGCCGGTACTCGGGATCCTAAAGGTTATCCCAACGCCCTGCGGCTGATTTTGGCAGAGGCGGCGGCGGAGGCGGCGGAAGTGGAGACCATAGTCACGGACATCGACGATCTCCCGCCGGAGTATGTGGAACCTCTCAGGGAGGCCCTCCTTGCGGCGGGAGCGCTGGATTGTACAGTTTGGGCGGCCCAAGGAAAGAAGGGCAGGGTGAGCTTGAGGATCGAAGTGCTAGCGCCGCTGGACGCCGCCGATGGGGTGGTGAAAGCGCTGTTCGAGAACAGCACCACGGCGGGTGTGCGGCGGTGGCGTAGTATCCGGAACACTTTGGCCCGCCGGGAGGTAACGGTGGATGTGGCCCCCGAAGTCTCGGTTAGGCTGAAGGTGACCGAGGGGCCGTCCGGCCCTCGCCTCAAGGCGGAGTATCAAGACGTGATCAGGGCTGCGGACCGGCTCAAGCGACCTCCTTTGGATATTGCCAGGGAGGCGGAGCGGCGTGCTTACGCGGCTTTGGGCGACGGCGCAGGCAAGCGATGACCTTTACCAGGGAGCAAGCGAGGATGAGCAAGCAGGCGAGTCTAGCTGCAGTGGGGGCTTTGGTTCTGGGACTGGTTCCCTCTGCTTGGGGACAAGGTGAAGCGGGGCAGTGCGACATCAAGACCACGCACTTTGCCGTAACCCGTGCGGTCCTCTACATCCAGAATGCCACGGGGACCGAGGACACCTTGAAGCGGCGGGAAGCGCTAGAGGGTGCCCGCAGATCTCTGACCGAGGCGCTGCAGGGAGGATTGGCGGAGGACCCCAGCGTGTGGTACTTCATGGGCATTTACTATGCCCTGAGCGGCGACGGCGAGGGAGCCGACAGCGCCTTCGACAAGACCGAAGCGGCGATGCCCGGTTGTAAGGAGGACATCAGCCAGTACCGGCAGGTGGTGTGGGCACGGGTCGCCAACCAGGGCATCGAAGGGATGCGCAACAACGATTACGAACGGGCCAAGGACCGGTTCCGTCTGGCCAACGAGCTGTATCAAGACGACCCCACGGCTTCTTTCTACCTCGGAACGATATTCGCGACCGAGGACAATGCGGACAGTGCGCTGCACTATTACAAGCTGGCCGCCAGAATTGCCGCCGGGGATACGGCGCACGCGGAGATACACGAGAAGTCGGTCCAGAACGTGGCCCGGATCTACGAAGTTTTGGAGGAGTGGGATTCCGCGGCCACGTGGTTTGGAGAGTACCGGAAGATTCGGCCCGACGATCCCGAGGGTCTGACCGGTCACGCCCGGTCTCTGCTAGCGGCCGGCGATACGACCGGAGCGATCCAGCTTTACGACAGCATCCTGGCCCGAGCGGACCAGATGGATCCTCTGGATTTGTTTAGGGTAGGGGTGTCCTTGTTCCGGACCGACAATGCAGGGCTGGCCGCTAAGGCATTCGAGCTGGGCTTGGAGCGGAATCCCTACTACCGCAACGGGCTGTTCAACTTGGTGAACGCCTACTTTCAGCTGGCTCAGGATGCGCAGGGGAAGCAGCTTCCCGATTCGGTAAGGGTGTACGCTTCACGCATGCTTCCGGCAGCGCACCGGTTGAGGGAGGTGGATCCCCAGAACCAGCAGGTAGTGCGGCTGATCGCCGCCGCCTATCAGCTGTTGGGTAACGACGATTCCACCGACGTGTGGCTGCGCCGGGCCAACCAGATGACTTACCAGGTGGAGGTACAGCTGGGCCGCGAAGCGCCGGGCGGCTACGAGGTGGTCGGTACCATCTCCAACCTGCGGAGTCAGGCCACCAATGTTCCCGCCATAACCTTCGAGTTCCTGAACTCCGAGGGGCAGGTGGTGGCCACAGAGACGATTTCGGCTCAAACGATCGAGCCGAACGGGATCAAGCAGTTCCAGCTCACGCCTAGCGGGGAGGGGATAGTAGCCTGGCGATACAAGACCGGATGAAGCGGTAGCGGGCCCGGAGCACCGCTACCGCTTGACAGCTCGATGGGAGGGTATAGATACTCTCTATCGAGCCTGCGGGCGTAATTCAGTGGTAGAATGCCAGCTTCCCAAGCTGGACGTCGCCGGTTCGAATCCGGTCGCCCGCTCTTTTAGGGACGGCGGGAAGTGCGAAGCGGGAGGCACGAGCTCACGGCTTCCCGCTTCACTCTTCCCGCCTTCTAATTGGAAAGGAACCCATGATTCGCGTAGCGTCGGTAAGTCCGGGATCGGTGGCCGAAGAGCTGGGCATCCGGCCCGGGACCGAGTTGCTCGAGATAGACGGCCGGCCCCTGGAAGACTTCCTGGACTGGGAGTTTCTCAGCGCCGAGGAGAGATTCGTGCTGCTCGCCCGCCACCCGGACGGGGAGCTGGTGGAGTACGACATAGAGCGGCCGGAAGGAATCCCCCTGGGCGTGGAGCTGGAACCCCCCAGAATCCGCCGCTGCGGCAACCGGTGCGACTTCTGCTTCGTGGACGGCCTCCCAGACGGGCTCCGCGACACCCTGTACATTCGAGACGACGACTACCGCCTTTCGTTCCGCTACGGCAACTTCGCCACGCTCACCAACCTCAAAGCCAAGGACGTGGAGCGCATTCTGGCTTACCGCCTCTCACCGCTCTACGTATCGGTCCACGCCACCGATCCGGTGGTCAGGCGGCGCATCCTCCGCAACCCGCTGGCTCCGGATATCATGGAGCAGCTGCGGATGTTCGCCGCCGGCGGGATAAGGTTCCACACCCAGATCGTGCTTCAGCCCGGGGTAAACGACGGGCCGGTGCTGGAAAGAAGCCTCGAAGACCTCTACAGCCTGGGCCAGTGGGTGCTCTCCGCCGCGGTAGTTCCGGTGGGACTTACCAGCTTCAGCAAGCATCACCTGGTAAGAGAACCTACCCGGGAAGAGTGCCGGGCTGCGGTAGCGATAGTGCACCGCTTCGGGGAGCGCGCCCTTAGCGAGCGAGGCAGGCGCTGGGTGTACGGCTCCGACGAGCTCTACCTGAGAGCCGAGCTGCCCTTGCCCCCGGCGGACTGGTACGACGAATTCGAACAAGTGGAAAACGGCGTAGGAAGCGTTCGCTATCTGCAGAAACAGATCGCGGAGTCGGGACCGATCCCGCAACTGACCGGACAGAAGATAGCGGTGCTGACGGGAACCGCCATGGGCCGGCTCATGCCCGAAGTGCTCCGCACACTGGAACAGCGGTGCGGAGCGCAGTTCGAGCTGATCGTTCTGTCGAACGAGCTTTTCGGACCATCGGTCACCTGCGCAGGCCTTCTTCCCGGAAGGAGCTTCATTGGAGCTCTCCGGGAGCGGACTGACTTGGACCTGGCGCTGCTTCCGGGTGAGGCTCTCAACCAGCACGGCCGGTTCCTGGACGACGTCAGCTGGGCCGACCTGGCCGCCGCCGTGCCGGTCGAGTGCCGGCCCTCGTATCACTTCACCGACGCCTTGCACGAGGTTCAGCCGGTGTGAAGCGGGCTACGGTGGCCATCGTAGGCCGGCCCAACGTGGGGAAATCGACCCTGTTCAACCGGATGGTGGGACGCCGGGAGGCCATAGTGAGCGAGCGCCCCGGAGTCACCCGGGATCGCCACTTCTCAGCGGCCAGCTGGCGGGGTAAAGAGTTCTGGCTGGTCGATACCGGAGGTTGGATTCCCGGAAAGGGAGACGCAATAGCCGAAGCCATCCGGCGGCACGTCGAACGCGCGATCGCGGAGTCCGACCTGGTGCTATTCGTAGTGGACTGCCAGGAAGGACTGCAACCGGTCGACGAGGAAATCGCCCAAATTCTGAGACCTCACCGCGAACGGGTAATATTGGTAGCCAACAAGGCCGACGAACTCCCCGAGACTACTTCCCACCACGCTTTTCACGCCCTAGGTCTAGGAGAACCCATCCCGGTCTCGGCGGCCAGCGGGAAGGGAAGCGGCGACCTGCTGGACCTGATCACCTCACGCCTGCCGGAGACCCGCGCGCCCCAAGATTCGGCGGCAATTCAAGTGGCCGTGGTGGGGCGCCCCAACGTAGGCAAGTCAAGCATCGTCAACCGCCTGCTCGGAGAGGAACGCAGCATAGTGACCCCCGAGCCGGGCACCACGCGAGACCCTGTCGACTCCCTCTTGCGGTATCAAGGTCGGACGCTCAACTTCATAGATACTGCGGGGTTACGGCGTCGATCGAAAGTAATAGATGAGATCGAGTTTTACTCCGCCCTGCGGACCGAGCGGGCGATCGAGCGGGCTGATGTCTGCGTGTTGGTGGTCGATGCCACCCTCGGCTTCCAGTCGCAGGATGTAAGGATCGCCCGCCGCGCCCTGGAACAGGGCTGTGGTCTGATCGTGGCGGTCAACAAGTGGGATCTGGTCGGGGATAAAGACGCGGGGACGGCGGCGCGGGGGGAAAAGTCGGTAAAGGAGCGGGTGCCCGAGCTTCAGGCGATCCCCTTCGTGTACGTGTCGGCCCTTACCGGTCTCAGGGTGCGCAAGATCTTGGACCTGGTGCTTTCGGTGGCGGAGGAGCGGGGCAGGAGGGTGACTACGGCGGAGGTGAACCGGTTGTTGCGGGACTTGGTGGAGCGAAACCAGCCGCCCCAAAAGGCGGGGCGGGAAGTGAAGCTCTTATACGCCTCTCAGATCGGAGTGGCACCGCCTACGTTTGCGGTGGTGGCCAATCGGCCCGACGACATTCCGGAATCGTACCGGAGGTACTTGCTGCGAGGTTTCCGAGAGGCGTGGGGCTTCGAAGGGGTGCCGATAAGGATTCGCTTCAAGAAGAAGCGGAGCAAGAGCGCCAAGCAGGATTGATCGGTGAAACTGATAGCCGGGGTGTTGATGGCCTATCTCCTGGGCTCGATTCCGACGAGCTACGTAGTGGCCAGGTTGGCCGCGGGGATCGACCTCAGGGAGCACGGGAGCCGCAACTTGGGGGCCACCAATCTGTACCGGGTGCTGGGGTTGAAATACGCCGTACCGGTGGGATTGTTTGATGTTCTCAAAGGGGCGATACCCGTTCTGTGGATTGCGCCTTGGAGCGGCGATTCTCCCTGGTTACCTGTCGTTCTGGGGGCGGTTGCGGTGCTGGGGCACATCTACTCCGTCTTTGTGCGGTTCCGCGGTGGCAAAGGAGTGGCGACGGCGGCGGGGGTGGTGGCGGCTCTTGCTCCGGCAGCGTTCGCGGCTAGCGCGGCGGTGTGGATCTTGGTGGTCTGGATCTCGGGATACGTGTCGGTAGGGTCCCTGAGCGCGGCGCTGTTCTTCCCGCTCGGCGTGTTGCTTTTCGGTCCCCAGGACGAGCGGATTCTCGCCGTGGGGATCGGGCTCGCTCTGCTGATCGTATACACTCACAGGAGCAACATTCAGAGGCTCCTTCGAGGCACCGAGTCGCGGCTGCGCCACAAGCAGGCTGCTTCATGAAGATCGGCGTGGTAGGGGCGGGAAGCTGGGGCACCACCCTGGCGCATTTGCTGGCCGGATCGGGCCACGAGGTGCGCATTTGGGCCAGAGAGCCGGAAGTGGTGGAGGCTATAAACCGAACGCACGAGAACAGCCTCTTTTTGCCCGGCGCTCCGCTGGCGGCGAGCCTGCTCGCGTACTCGGAGTTGGAGCCGGTCGTTTCTGGAGCTGAGCTCATCGTTTCGGCAGCGCCTTCTCACGCGGTGAGGGCGGTGAGCCGGCAGATGAAACGATGGCTCAGGGGCTCGCCCATCGTGGTCAGCGTCTCCAAGGGGCTGGAACCGGGGTCGCTGGAGACGATGACGGCGGTGTTACAGGAGGAGCTAGGCGAGCTTCCCGTCGTGGCGCTCTCGGGGCCGAGCTTTGCGCAGGAGGTGTACCAGAAACAGCCCACGGCGGTAGTTGCGGCCTCGGCCGATTGGTCAGCCGCAGAAACGGTACAGCGGGCTTTTTCCAACGGGTACTTCCGGGTTTACACCAGCGGGGATGTCCTGGGTGTTCAGCTCGGGGGAGCGTTGAAGAATGTGATAGCCATTGCGGCGGGGATCCTGGAAGGGATGGGGCTGGGGAACAATCCCAGGGCCGCCCTTATCACCCGCGGGCTGGCCGAGATGACGCGACTGGGGGAGGCTATGGGAGCCGACCCTGCTACCTTTGCCGGTCTAGCCGGCATGGGGGATTTGATTCTTACGGCCACAGGGGCTCTGAGCCGCAATCGCTCTTTGGGTGTGGAGATAGGGAAGGGGAGGAAGCTGGAGGAGGTGCTCCGGGAGCGGCGCACTGTGGCGGAAGGTGTGAACACGGCCCGGGCGGCGGTGGAGCTTGCCTCGCGTGTGGGGGTGGAGCTTCCCATAGCGGCCCAGGTGGAGCAGGTCTTGTTTCAGGGCAAGGAGCCGCGGCGGGCGATCGCGGATCTGATGGAGAGGGAACTGAAAGCGGAGCGCTGGCGGTGACGGTATCGCGTCCGGTGCAGGAGTTTTTCTCGATCGGTGACGTTTGCCAGCTCACCGATCTCAAGCCGCACGTGCTCAGGTACTGGGAGAGCCAGTTTCGCTTTCTCAATCCGGCGAAGAATCGATCGGGCAATCGGGTTTATCAGCGGCGGGAGATAGAGCTGATCTTACTGGTCAAGCATTTGCTCTACACCGAGAAGTACACCATAGAGGGTGCGCGCCAGCGGATCGAGGAGTATCGCAGGACGGGCAGTCTCAGGTCCGAGGCGCGGCTTGCGTTGCAGCATGAGACGGTAGAGAATTTGCGGGCGGAGCTGAAGCACATCCTAGATATCCTCGACGGCAAAGTCCCGGTTGAACATTCTGGTCAGTAACGACGACGGCATCCTGGCCCGCGGCTTGGCGCTCCTGGCCGACGTGTGCCGCACAGTGGGTAGCGTAACCGTGGTGGCGCCGGATCGGGAGCAAAGCGGGACCAGTCACTCGCTGACGCTCACGCGGCCCCTCAGGCCGGTGCGCCGGCCAGACGGAGCTTTTCAGGTGGACGGAACGCCCACCGACTGCGTGCTTTTGGCCCTGGGTGCGCTGCTCGATGTGCGCCCCGACTTCGTTTTTTCGGGCATCAACCACGGCCCCAACATGGGAGAGGACGTGCTGTACTCGGGGACCGTGGCGGCGGCCATGGAGGGTCTGTCTCTCGGAATCCCGGGCGTTGCGATCTCCTTTGCGGGCCAGGACCTGGAGCTGATGGATACCCAGCGAGAATGGCTGGAACGCCTGGTGCGGGGAGTAGTGCGGGTCCCGCAGTTCCCCAAAGAGACCCTGCTGAATATCAACCTGCCGAACCTGCCGGGAGATGCCATAAAGGGTATCCGGGTGACCACGCTGGGCCGCAGGGTGTTCAGCGAATCGCTGATGGAAACCAAAGATCCCTGGGGACGGCGGATGTACTGGATCGGCGGGGGCCAGATCTCCTGGTCCGGCGGGGAAGATTCCGACTTCCGGGCGGTGCAGGACGGCTACATTTCGGTAACCCCGCTTCACGTGGACTTGACCAATTACGACCTTCTGGAAGACGTGAGAAAATGGCGGCTAGGAGAATAGGGTCTCCGGGCGACGGATACGCCGGCTACCGGGAACGCTTGGTGGAGCAACTGCGCGCCGGTGGAATAGAGAACCTGGCGGTTCTCAGGGCCTTTGCGGAAATCCCCAGACACCTGTTCGTTCCGGAGGGGCTGCGCGCCCGGGCGTACGAGGACGTGGCGCTGCCGATCGGATGGGGCCAGACCATCTCCCAGCCGTCCACCCAGGCTCGCTACCTTGAGGCACTGGAATTACGGGGAGACGAGAAGGTACTGGAGGTGGGCACAGGGTCGGGCTACCAGACAGCGCTGCTAGGGTTTCTCGCCGCCCAGGTTTTTTCGATCGAACGCGTGCCCGAACTGGCGGCCACGGCCCGATCGGCACTCCGAGCCGCAGGCCTGGAAAATGTGACGGTTCTGGTGGGAGACGGCACTTTGGGATGGCGGCCTTACGCCCCCTATCAAGCGATCCTGGTGGCCGCGGCAGCGCCCCAAGTCCCAAAGCCCCTTCTGGAGCAACTGGACGAGGGCGGGCGGTTGGTAATGGCCCTGATGGGAAACAGCGGGCAAGAACTGATACGGATCAGGCGCGAAGGACGGAGCACTCGGGTCGAGCGGTTGGGTACCGCCAATTTCTTACCCCTGGTAGGTCGCTACGGCGCGCCTTTGCCGGAGGGCGAAAACCGCTAGCACAATGCTGGATAGCATCGTTTACTGGCTCACCGAAACCATCTTCGCCCTGGGATACCCCGGGATCGTGCTGCTGATGGCTCTGGAGTCCTCTTTCTTTCCATTCCCCAGTGAAGTAGTGATGCCTCCCGCCGGATACCTCGCGGCGCAGGGCCGGATGAACTTCTGGATCGCCCTGGGCTGCGGCATCCTGGGCAGTCTGCTCGGCGCAGTATTCAACTACGCAGTCGCCCGGCGACTCGGCCGCCCGCTACTGCATCGCTACGGCCGTTACTTCTTTCTGAGAGCCGAAACGCTGGAACGCGCTGAAGCATTCTTCCGCAGACATGGAGAGATCGGCACGTTCATAGGAAGACTGGTCCCGCTGATAAGGCAGTACATCTCCCTGCCGGCAGGCCTTTCCGGGATGAGGCTCGATCGGTTCGCCCTCTACACAGCGGCAGGGGCGGGTATCTGGTGCGCAATTCTGGTCTGGATCGGGTGGTTCATAGGACAACACGCTTCGGTCCTTCAACAAGAGGAGGTGCGCAGGCTCAGCACCTGGGCTACCATAGCACTGGTGCCACTAATAGCGGTCGTGCTAGCCTGGTACATTCGCCGGCACCGGCGGAGACAAAAGGCTAAAGGAGCAGCGGAGGCCCTGTGACCGCACGATGGGTGATCTACGGCCTGGTGCAGGGCGTGGGTTTCCGCTGGTTCGTCAAGCGCCGGGCCGACCGCTTAGGGCTCAAGGGATGGGTGAGGAACTTGCCGGGAGGGCAGGTAGAAGTGGTAGCCGAAGGACCGGAAGAGACGCTGAGGGAACTGGAAGAGATACTCAAAAAAGGACCCCCCGCAGCGCGGGTAGACCGAGTGGAAAGATCGCATATGTCGGATGAGCTCGTGACTGATAACTTCTTTGATATCAGATAGATAAGCACTTTTTCCACAAGTGGAAAAGAAGTTCACATGGCGTGTTAAATGTCGATATCCAGGAACGGAGCCGGCATCCGAACCGCACTGTTTACTAGCCAGTCCGACCCGGTACTACCGGCAGGCATGTCTGTGATGTGGATAAGTGCAAAAGGCCGGTTCGGGACAGGGTGGCTTCAATCGAGCGCCGGTAGAGATTAAGTTCTTGTGCCGAAGCCCCTGTAGCTCAGATGGATAGAGCAGCGGTTTCCTAAACCGTTGGTCGGGTGTTCGAGTCACCCCAGGGGCACTCGATGGGGACGGCTGGGAAAACGACCGTCAGGGCGCGCCCGCGGCGCTAGGGATGACAGGCCAAAGGATCAGAAGCAAAGAAGTCCACAAAAACGGTTCACAGTCCAAGGGAGAGGGATATAGCCGGTGGCTGTTGAGACGAAGAAGGCCCGGGAGGCACAGCCCGCGCAGAGCGGGGCGCCTCAGATGGAATACTTCGGCCGGCTGTTGCAGGAGAAGCGCAGGGAGCTTCTCGTTGCAGCGGCGGCGGTGGTACTGGTGGGCGGGGGCATCTGGTTTGCCCAGAGCGCAAAGAGCCGCCGAGAGGCCTTTGCGACCCGAGCACTACAGGATGCGAAGGCGGCGATTGCCGCCGGAAACATCCCGCTCGCGGCAAGCGACCTGTCCCGGCTGGTCGCCACTTACGGGGGCACGAGCGCGGCGGGGGAGGCGGCGTTGCTCCTGGCCCAGATACGTTTAGGCCAGCAGCAGCCCGAGCAAGCAATCGAAGAGCTCAGGCGGTACTTGGAAAGCGATCCTCCAGACCGCTTCAGGGCAGCAGCCTACAACCTTTTGGGAGCGGCGTACGAACAAGCGGGCCGCATGAAGGAAGCCGCCGAAGCCTACGAGCGTTCTTCCAGCGCCTGGCCGTACGCTTACCTGAAAGCCCAGGTTCTGCTGGACGCGGCCCGGGCTTACAGCCTGAGCGGGGATACCGCGAGCGCCGTAGCCGCCTATGAGCGAATCATACGTGAATTCTCCGAGGCCCCCAGCGCTCTGGAGGCGAAGCTGAGGCTTGGAGAAATCAGGCCTACCGGATAAAAAGCGCTTTTTCCACGCACCGCTGCCGGGTCCGCTAGTCTGATACAAGGCTCTCGGGGGCGATCAGGCTGAGCCGGCTGCCACCTCAAGCGGGGGCACTACGGAGCAAGTGCCCAAACAGTTTATTCCCTGCCTCTGTCTCAAATGCGTATAATAGATGTTATGTTAAGTAGTCCTCCACAGGCGTGTGGATAACTGGACCGGCGGCTTGTCCCTGCCGCCACTCCACTCCTTCTTCCGGCAAGGGGTCTAATTGGGCAAGCGCCGGTCCCGGCAAGGGGTCAACTGGGGAAGGCGCCGGGCTCAGCGTCCCAGCGAGAATAGGCACGCTTTTAGGAGGATTCTGCCTTCGCCCTCAAGCCGAGCACCTCTGATGATACCCCCGGTCTCAGGCTGACCGTTGACCCGCAGAGTGCAGCCCGAAGCGGTCAGGATACTCACAGGCAGGTCGCGGATCGCACCTGAAGACAACAGGGCGGCTGCCACCGCCACCGCGCCCGTTCCGCAAGCCAGGGTCTCCCCTTCCACCCCGCGCTCATAGGTGCGCATGCGCCAGCTCGGCGCGTCTTCGCTCGCGGCAGTCGGCGACCGCCGGTCAGTTGGGCTCACGAAATTGACGTTGGCGCCTTGGCTTCCCAGGGCCGGGTCCCAGCGTAGCGCTCTTCCCCGCTCCATGAGGTCCACGGCGCCGGTGTCCGGTACCTGCACCACCAGGTGCGGCACGCCAACTAGGACCAAGTGTGCGGGACCCTCCGCGTCATGGAGGATCACCCCGGGGGTTTGGGGAGGGCCTACAGTGCCCAGTTCGATCTCCGCCCGCTCCGCCGAGCCGGGAACACATCTTGTTCTGTAACACCCCGCGTCGGTCTCCAGCACCATCCCTTCCGCAGGCGCCAGCTCCAAATGCGCGGCCAGCCGGGTAGCGCACAGGGCCGCATTGCCGCACATCGCCGCCCTACCGCCGTCGTTGTTGAAGAAGTGAAACCTAACGGCGCCCGGTGCGCTCCCCTGCTCCAGAACGGCCAGACCGTCCGCTCCGATACCGTTATGCCGGTCGCAGACGTTCCGGATCGCTTCCGGCGTCCAGACCTCCAGCGGTACGAACCGTCCGTCGCACATGACGAAGTCGTTGCCCGAGCCGGTGACCTTGTAAACCACGACCCCTTTCATAGCCTGCCCAACAGCGCTTTGAACCTCAGCCACCAGACCATCCAGATCGCCTCCCTTACTATGGCGCCGGACATCTTACTGGTTCCGTCGGTGCGGTCAACAAACACTATGGGTATTTCCACGATCCGAAACCCCAGCCGGGCGGCGCGGAAGCTCATTTCTATCTGGAAGGCGTAACCGTTGGACCGCACGCTGTTGAGATCGATTTTTTCCAGCACCTCGCGGCGGAAACACTTGAATCCGCCGGTTGCGTCGAACACTTTGAGACCGGTAACCAGGCGGGCGTACACGTTGGCAAAATAGCTGAGCAGCAGGCGGCCCATCGGCCAATTTACGACGGTCACCCTCCCTTCCAAGTAGCGCGATCCCAGTACCAGGTCTGCGTTTTGGATCGCCCGCAGAAATTCCGGCAGGTGTTTGGGATCGTGGGAGAAGTCCGCGTCCATCTCGAATATGTAGTCGTATTTTCGCTCCAGCGCCCAGCGGAAGCCGGCAATGTAGGCAGTGCCCAGCCCTCCCTTGCCGGGCCGCCGCATCAGGTGCACCCGAGGCTCGCTGCGGGCGATCTCCTCCACCAAGTCGCCGGTGCCGTCGGGAGAGTTGTCGTCCACTACCAGCACCTCGATCCGCGGATCCTGCTCCAAAACCTTCGGGATCAGCTGGCGGATATTGGCCGCCTCGTTGTAGGTGGGAATGATGACCAGGGCTCGCTCACTCACCGCCGCTCTTTTCTCCCTCGCCGGCGCCCTCCGTTCTCCTGAGCGGTAGCGCCGCAGCCAAAACCAGGACTAAGACAGCGCTCAAGCTTACCATGCGACCTATCCGGTACGACGTGGAATCGAACTCCAGTTCCACAACCCGGCTGCCCCGGGCCAGCGGGACAGCCATGAGGGAAAACTGGGCTCTGAGAACCGGCGCCCGAGCGCCGTCTACGGTGGCTCGCCAAGCGGGATACCAGTTTTCCGAAACGAAGAGATACCCCGCCTCCCTAACCGGTTCCCGCAACTCGAACCGATACCGGCCCTCCGCCACCTGTTCGGAAGCAACGGCGATATCCACGGCCGGAGGCAGCACATCAAGATTCTCGACTCCCGCCGGTGCGTCCGGCGGAACCAACAGTAGCCGGGTGGGATCGAACCTGGAGTTCAGCAGGGCGCCTAAGGCCTGGTCGTCCGGCACCTTGAGAGCCTGAGATACGACACGGGCGTAGGGCTGAGCGTCGCGGTAACGATATAGGTACACCCGTTGCCCCTCGTAGGTCAAAAGCGGAGCGGCGTCCCCTGCCCCGTCCGGGCCCACGGGATCCAGACCCGGGAAGCTCACCGGCTGGTCCAGCAGCACGTAGCGCACCGCCAGCAGCTTCCAAATGTTGGGATTTCCGATATTCCGCCAGACGTTTTTCCCGCCCAGGAGTTCGTCGTATCGATGGAGCTCCGTGCCCTGATATCCCAATACGGTTCGGATTCCGTGGATCATGAAGTAGTTGTCCTGGGAGTACGCCGTCGGTATGGGCAGCACTCTGTAAATCCCGGAATCCGGCTCGATCGCTTTTATCACCTGGTCCGCCGCAAAGAGTTCTTCGGCTCTGGGCCCGAACCGAATGTGGCGCCGTTCCACGCTCCACAGGTCCAACAGGACGAGCAGGCCGGCTACCAGTGCCCAAGTAAGCGGTTGCAACCGCTGCCCTTTGAGCAGCACGATGCTTCCCGCAAGAGCACCGGCAAAGACCAGGCCCCTCACTGAGTCCCAGACGAAAACCGGGTAGTTGTTCTCCACCAGCGAGACCCGCCCGGCGGGGACCAGCGAGAGCATCAAGCCTTTCCACCCTCCGGCAAGGGCCAAGAGCGAAGCTGCTCCCAGAATTCCCAGCCACCAGGCCAAGGCGTGCAGTCTCGCCTGTACGGGTATCCGGGTCAGCCGCGCGGCCCCAAAGGCCGCCAGGACCGCAACGCCAAAGGAAGCCAGGAAAAAGATCATGGAAGGCGCCCGCGTCAATTTGATCCCCGGGAGCAGGTGATAGGGGAGGCGGTAAAAGGGGGTGTGACCCCCCAAGGCAAAGAGCGTGGCATAGGCGATCAAGAAGACCGCGAACCAGACGTAGCGGCGTCGCTCGGTGTAGCCCAATCCGAAGGTCGCCAGGACGAGCGATACCACGCCCAGATACTCGCTGTGGAGCTTGAAGAAGTTGCGGCCCCAGTAGTTCTCCAGCATGCCGGAAAAAGTGGGCCAAACCACATTCAGGAGTTCCTCGGGGGGCATGGCCCACGAGGTGGCGTATTCCCACCCGGTGCTGGTGCTGCCCGGAGCGCCCCGCGGAGAGTACCCTATGTACTCCGCGAACGGGATCAGCTGTATCCCGGCCAGGGCGAAGCCGGCGATCAGACCAGCGGTAAACAGTAAACCGGATCGAAGCCATCCATGGGAGGCAGGCCTTTCGCCGCTGAGCGCAACCATGAAAAGCCAAAAGAATCCGGCAGCCATGAGCAGGTAGTACGTAAGCTGAACGTGGGGCGAGAGCAGGCTCAGCCCCACCACCCCTCCGAATCCCAGATACCAGCGCCAGGCGCCTCGGGAAACTGCCCGGTACAGGCACAGGAGGGCCAAGGGCAGCAGTGCGCTCACCGCCAGCTTTCCGTCGTGACCCGCGGTCACCAGAGAGATCAGCTGCCCGGTGAACATGTACGCCGCCCCTCCGATGAAGGCTGGTCCCCACTCCAGTTTCCAGGCCCTAAGCAGCAGGAACATGAACCCGCCGGCCAGCACCAGGTGGAGCAGAAAACCGAAGGTAATGCCCAGATCCACCGGCATCAGCAAGCGCGGAAGGATGCCGAGGGGATAGAACGTATCCCCGTTGGTCACGTTCGCGGCGAAAGGCATGCCTCCGAAGATGTAAGGGTTCCATGGCGCCGCATCGCCGTGCCGCTTCCAGTACTCCACCGCCAGCTTCCGGAACGGATAGACCAGCCTCTGATCGGAGTAAGGATTGATCAGGATCCGGCCGGCCCAAAACGGCAAGAAAGCCAGGCCGACAGCCGCGGCGTAGAGGCCGAACGCCGCGGCGGTGGGGGCGCGCCGCAGCAGGCGGGCGATCACGGGCGGGCTCGGGAGGCTCGCGGGGCGACCCGCACGCACCGGCTGTAGCCTAAGACCATTGCGGCGCTCAGCGTTTTACGAAACGGTAAACGATCGACCGCGACGCCAGAGGAAAAGGAGCCGGAATGGGAGGATAAAAATATGTGCTCCGGAACCCGTCCAGGCGAAAGCCGTTCATTTCCCCCAGGCGGGTCATCGTCTGGCGAGTCCAGCTGTAAATGTGACCCTGCTTGTCGGGCACCCGGAATAGGTTCCAGATCAGTTCTTTCAAGTGGTAAGGGTTGGGGACCGAAACGATGAAGACTCCGTCCGGCCGTAACACTCTGTGCACTTCCCCCATGGTGTGATAAGGACACGGAACGTGTTCCAACACCTCGATCATGAAGACGAAATCGAAGGAGCCGTCGGGAAAGGGGATGCCGGACGAGATGTCGTGGATCAAAATCTCGGGCGCCTCGAACTCCGGCGCTATGTCTATGCCCTGATACCTGACACCCTGGGGCAAGTACTTTCGCAGGTCGCCGTTGCGGCTTCCGATGTCCAGCACCGCCTGCCCGGGTTTAACGCGGGCAAGCTTGGTGGCGCTCCGAAACCGCATGCGTTCCTCGCCCGCGTTGCGCCAGTTATATCGGGCTCGATAAAACTCCCTGAGCTCGGCCGAAGAGGGGGCTATACGGGTACTCATCAAGGAGGCAATATAACATCTCCGCCGGCGGTTCTACTACGTGCCGGTGGAGCAGTTCCCGCCTGTACGGGCGCCGACCGACCCAGGGCGCGGTTCTACTGTGTGGCCGGCCGAACCCGATCGCGCTTGCCCTGCCACAAAGTCCGGTGCACCAGGTGCGGTTGTACTGCGTGGCCGGCCGAACAGTTCCCGCGGAGCTCCCGGAGGGAGCAAGGCTCTATTTCGCTGCTGCGGGACGGGGTTTGACCACGCGGTGCGCCAGCAGTACTGCGAAGGTTACCGCCAGCTCCAGCGCCAAGAGCCATACCCGTGCGGCGACCGCCAGAACCAGCGCCGGCGCCCCTCCCATGGCGGGGGAAAGGGTCGCCACCAGAGCGGCTTCCCGCACCAGAATGCCTCCGGGAGCGAAGACTGCCAGCACACCGAGCAGGTAACTAGCTACAAAGGCCGTGCCCGCCAGAATGAGATCCGGAGCCGAGCTCCCGAAGAGCGATCGGGCAAACAGCCAAAAAGCGACCCCGTAGAGTACCCAGACGGGAACCATGCCGAGCAGATATGCAACCAGCGCCTTCCGGGGTGGTGCGGGCCAGCTTACAGGCCTTTTGAGTAGCATCCCGGCGAGGCGGCCCATCAGCGGTATCGCCCGAGGTACTACCAGCACGAGCAGCGCTGTCGCTCCGGCCACGCTTGCCAGCGGGACCCAGGCGGGGGACTCCGCAGTCCAACCTCCCAACAGCGAAGGAGCCGTTGCCGCTATCAGACCCGCTCCGGCGGCCAGCAGAAGCACTTGCTGGAGCACGACGCCGCCCGTAGCCGCCACCGCCGACACGCCGAACGGCCGAACCAACGCCACCAGCCCGGCGAACTGCCAGACCATTCCCGGTATAAAGCGAGCCAGGTTGGTCACGAACCATATGCGGAGCGCATCCAACAGGGGCGGGCGCGGTCCCCACCAGCCGAGGGATATCAGCCACCAGATTACAACGTAGATATAAGTGACCGCAGTGATCAGCGAGGCGGCGGCCAGAAGCCATTCACGGGGCCGGATATCGCCTAGCGACAGGGTACCCCAATTGACTGCCGCGGTGCGGACCAGAAACCATGAGGCCGCAGCTATGGCCGCAATCTGAAGAGCGCCCCTGAACCATCCGCCCGATCGCATGGCGGCGAAACATCGGGACCCGCCGCGCCTACCGCAAGGGACGCTGCGGGACTCACGCCTCAGACCGTTCCCGCCTAATATTCGCCGGGTGAGAATCCTGCACGTCCTGACCGCCTTTCCCCGCCGCGAGGGCGACGTGATCGTCCCCTGGTTGGTGGAGTTGCTGCTGCAGCTCAAGCGCCGGGGACACGAAGTGGAGGTCCTCACCTCCGCATATCGCGGGGGAGGCAACCGATCCTACGCCGGAATCCCGGTACACCGTTTCAGGTACTTCCCCGCACCGTGGGAGGACTTGACCCATGACGAGGCGGTTCCCGAACGAATCCGGCGTTCGTTCCGCTATCGAGTTGCGGCAGTGCTGTACGTTCTGTGCGGCATGGTGGCGGCCTGGCGCATAGGGCGCCGGAGACGCTACGACATAGTCCACGTGCATTGGGCGGTTCCCCATTTTCTTCTGGGGAAGGCCGCCGCGTCCGGCGCACGAGTTGTGACCACGTTCTACGGTGCCGAGCTGAGCTTAGCCAACTCGTCCTTGCCCGGGCTCAGGTGGCTGCTGATCTCGGCTGCCAGGAAATCGGATCGCACCGTTGCGATTTCCCGCCACACCGCCGGCCAGGTGGAAAGTTTGAGCGGGGTGCGGCCGGAGGTCATACCGTACGGCGTGGGACTGCCGGCGGCGGCTGCGCGCGGCGGCCAATCTTTGCCCGGCACCCCGCCGGGCGACTTCACCGTGCTTTTCGTGGGAAGGCTGGTGGAAAGAAAAGGGGTCGATGTGCTGCTTCGCGCGGCGGCCCGGCTCTCGGCATCGGTACGGTTGAGAGTCATCGTAGTGGGGGACGGGCCCGAAAGGGGGCGCCTGGAAACCCTGGCCCAGGAGCTGGGACTGGCTGCTTGCGTGGAGTTCAAGGGTAGGGTCAGTACGGAGGACCTGCAGAAGTGTTACCGCTCCGCCCGGGCGTTCGTGTTGCCCGCCATTGTGGATCGCAGAGGCGACACCGAAGGGCTGGGAGTCGTGCTGTTGGAGGCGATGTCCTACGGCGTGCCGGCGGTGGCCAGTAGGACCGGCGGCATAACGGACATAGTGGAAGACGGGACTAACGGCCTGCTGGTGGAACCCGGCGATCCCGCTGCGCTGGCAGCCGCATTGGAGCGGTTGGCGCGCGATCCCGCCTTGGCCTTCCGGTTGGGAGAGGCGGGCCGCCGGACGGTGGAAAGCAGATTCAGCTGGAACGCGATCGCCGAGCGCTGGGAGCGGCTTTACTCCGGCCTTTTGGCGGAGAGATCCTCGGCGTGACCGCCGCGATTCTGTCGTAGCTCCCGGGTGAGCGCCCTCAGTTCCTCCCGCATTCCGGCGAGCATCTCGCCCACGAATCCAAATCCGAAGAGCGCGATACCCGAAATGACCAGCACCATGACCAGGTCCAGCAGGGGTCTAAAACCCATTCCGAATCCGAACCGAAGTACCAGCGCGGCGGTGCCCACCAGAAACCCCAGGGCGAAGAGCACTCCCCCCGAAAGGCCGAAGAAGAGCATCGGCTTGCGGCCAAAGCGGAGTTGGAACCAAACGGACAGAAGATCGAGCACGCCCACGGGCACGCGCCCCAGGCCGAACTTGGACTTCCCGGCCCGGCGGGGGTAGAGCTTGACCGGCCGTTCGGTAACCCGAAAGCCGTCGGCCGCCGCGATCACTACCATAAATCGGTGCCAGTCCGGCCGCGTGGGCATATCGTCCATGATCTCGCGGCGATAGGCCTTCACCGCATTGAGATCGCTCACCCTGATGCCGAAGAGCCACCGGCATAGCCGGTTGTACACGCCGGAGACGAACGCCTTTTCGTAGGTGCCTTGTTTGGTTCCGGTAACGATGTCCGCTTCTCCCGATCGGATCGGCTCCACCAGGGCCGGTATCTCCGCGGGAAGGAACTGGAGATCGGCGGGATAGAATACCAGAATCTTTCCCCGGGCCGCATCCGCCCCGCTTTTTAAAGCGTCGGCAATTCCCCGCTGGCTCCGGTGGCTCACCCAGCGCAGAAACGGGTAGTTCCGCGACAGCTCTTTCAATACCTTCGGAGTATCGTCTTCGCTGCCGTCGTCGATTACCACCACTTCGCACCCGTAGGGAAGCGGGGCCAGAGCTTCAGCGCACTGGCGCACGAACTCGGGGAGGTTCTCAGCCTCGTCCTTGGCCGGTACCAGCACGCTGACCTCGACCGTGGAGCCCGGCGACGCGAGGCTCATACCCGCTTGCGCATCCGGGCGGGCAGGATACCCAGTTGATCTCTATACTTGGCAACGGTCCTGCGGGCGATCTTGATGCCGCGCTCCGCCAAGGCCTTCACTATGTCCGAGTCGGTAAGGGGAGACGCGGGATCTTCTTCGCTCACCAGCTTCTGGATATGAGCTTTGACCGCCCGGGCGCTGGCGTCTTCTCCGGAGGTGGTTCCGAGGCTCGAGGAGAAGAAGAATCTCAGGGGCAGTACACCTCTGGGAGTCTGCACGTATTTCTGGCTGGTCACGCGACTAACGGTGGATTCGTGCATCCCCAGCGCCTCCGCCACCTCCCGCAGGGTGAGAGGCTTGAGGTGCTCCACGCCCCGCTCGAAAAATTCCCGCTGCCGGTCCACGATAAAGCGCATCACCTTGAGCATCGTCTGGCGGCGCTGCTCGATCGCCTGTATGAGCCAGGTAGCACTGTTCAGCTTCTCGGTGATGAATTCCCGGTTTTCTCCCACGAACTTCTTTCGGTCCGCGGCGATGTCGCGATACATCCTGCTGAGCCGGAGGCGGGGGACACCGGAATCGTTGAGGAACACCCGATACTCTCCGTCCACCTTTTCCACCACCAGATCGGGGACCACGTAAGCGTCCTCCGCTCGAGAGAAGCGGAGTCCGGGCTTGGGGTCGAGTTTAGCCAGTTGATCCGCCGCCTCCTGCACCTCTTTGGAACTCACCCCGTAGCGCTTGGCGAGATCGCTCCAGCGGTGAGCTATGAGATCGTCGAACGCTTCGTCCACCAGCCGGTAGGCAAGACTGTCCTGCTCGCCCAGTTCCCTCAACTGAATGAGCAGGCATTCTCTGAGATCCCGTGCGGCGACGCCCGGGGGATCGAGTTGCTGGATGATACGCAGCAGCTCCTCCGCCTCTTCGAGGCTGAACGGCCCGCCGAGCTCCTCCGCCGACCCCGACGCCTCCAGAGCCCTGTTGGCGCCCGAGACCACTTCTTCCAGCGTCGCCTGGAGGTACCCGTCTTCCCCTATGTTTCCCACGAACTCCTCGGCCAAAAAGCGCTGGCGCGGACTGAGATCCAGCAGCCGGATCTGCTCTCGCAGGTGATCGGCCAGGTCGGGTACCTCCACCGGCACCCTTTCGTAGGGCTCGATTTCTTCGTACTCGCCCCGGTCGCTGGATACTCTAAAACCGTCGAGGAGTATGTCTTCCCAGTCGACTGCTTCCTCTTCCTCGTTCTGCTTGGCCTCCTCAGCTTCGGTCTTGGCGGCCGGCTCGAGCACCTCCTCTTCCTCTTCCGGCTCGACCAGTTCGAGGAACGGATTGACCAGGAGTTCTTCCTTGAGATGTTGCTGCAGTTCCTGGAGCGGCATGTAGAGGAGGTCCATCGCCTGGTAGAGGCGAGGATTCATGCGCAGCTCCTGGCGCATGACCGTCTGCTGGTGGAGCGACGTCTTCACGCTGCAGCTCCCAAACGAGCCCGCAATCGGGCCGTCAGTGTGGGACCTAAATAAAGATCAGCTACGCGGTCGTCGAACACCAGCTCCCGCACCGTCCCCGACACCTGGATCCGGCCCTCGAAGACGATGTAAGCCCGATCCACTATGTCCAGCGTCTGTTCGACGTTGTGATCGGTGATCAGCAACCCCATTCCCCTTTTTCTCAGCCCCGCCACGATGGTTTGGATATCGTGCACGGCTATCGGATCTACACCGGTGAACGGTTCGTCCAACAGCAAGAACTTGGGATTCGTAGCCAGGGCTCGAGTGATCTCCAAGCGCCGCCTCTCACCGCCGGAAAGCTTGTAGGCCAAGGCGTCTCTCAGGTGCTTGAGGGAGAGCTCCTCCAGCAACTGCTCCAGCCGCCGCTTCCTCTCCTCTTCTCCGATGGGCAGGGTCTCCAGTATCGCCAGGATGTTTTCCTCCACCGTCAGCTTTCGAAAAACCGATGGCTCCTGCGCGAGGTACCCGATACCGCGCCTGGCGCGCTGGTACATCGGCAAGCCGGAGATGTCCTCTCCGTCCAGGTAGATGCGCCCCGCGTCCGGGCGAACCAGACCCACGATCATGTAGAAGGTGGTGGTCTTGCCGGCCCCGTTGGGACCGAGCAGGCCCACGATCTCGCCCTGTCGAAGCTCCAGGTGAACGTCGTCCACCACCTTCCGCCGGCGGTAGATCTTGGTCAGGCCCCGGGCCGCAAGCACGCTTCCCGCCACCTTTCTCTCCAGCGGAGCCCCGGCGGTTTCGGCAGCGCGGATCTGCTCCAGAGCCAGCGACAGAAGCTCCTCCCGCACCGCCAACCGCTCCGGCCCCACCGCGAGCCACAACTCGGGCGCGAGACGCACCGTGACCTCGTCGTCTATCTTGTCGGGCAGAGAGACCAAAAGACCGTCAGTCGCCAGGCGGGGCAGCACCGAGTCCGCCAGGTATCTGCGCGCCTGATCCACGGACAGCACCCCCGCCTCCTGCCGGCTTTCTCCAAAGGCCTTGCGGCGCAAGTCCAAATGGTCCTCCCGGTACGCCACCGCGAGGTCACCGAACCGCACCTCCCCCTCGGCCCCCGCGCGACCCAATAGGGCCGCCAGAGCTAGAAGTACCGAAGGGTCTTTCCCCTCCACCGCCAGATGCAGAGTCTCTATCACGGTCTCCTTCGCGGCTCCAGGTAGATTCCGTCTCCTTCCCCTATCACGTGCACCCGGTGCAGGGAGCCGTCGGTGAATATCGCCTTGATCCTGGCTCCCCGGGAATAATTTATCCCGGCAAGCGTCCTCCCGTCCTCCTCGTACACCCGGTAATAGGCTCTGGCATGTCCCCGGGCGTCCAGCTCCCTCATAGCCCGTTCTCCCGAGGACGCGGTGTCGAAGTGCGCCACCAAAGTATCTCCCGCCACCCAATCGGGTTCGCCGCCTTCCCTGCCGCCGTAAGCCAGCGCCAATGCTTTTCCAAATCCCCTAATCTCCCGGAGCCGCTGATCCGGGGCGTCGATCGCCAGAGAATCCGCCTCCATGGTGTAGCTGGAAGAGACCGCCTTGGGCCGGTTTTCCCGACCCCAGGCCCCTCCGTTTTGGATCCGCTGGTTCTCGATGTAAAACTCGATCGTGTCCGCCGCCAGATCCCAATCCTCGCTCACCGCCCGAGCCGCGCCCTGAGCCTGCACCCAGCGCAAACGCCTCTCCTCCAATCGGAACACCACGCGCTCTCCGCTCAGAGTGTAGGCCCGCTCGCCCCTGCCCTCGATTTGCGCGCCGCCCAGCAAGCGCCCGGTGCCGTTGTCGAGATCCAGCTCCGCACTGTCGCCGGAAGCCCGAAGATCGCTCCGGGAGACAGTCACCGAACCCGCAGCCCAAGCGCGGCCCTCTCCTTTGAGCCTCACCCGCTGGCCCACGATCACGTACGGCTCAGGAGCGGCGGTATCGCCCCGCTCCTGCTCCTGCCTGTACCATACGGTCGGCCGATCCGAGGCTACCAGATCGCTGGTGTCCCTCACCCCTTCGATCGCTCGCCAGTACTTGAGGTTGGGCCCGCGCAACTCCGTTCCGGTGCGCAGATTGAGCAGCCGCACCATACCGTAGGCCTCCAGCCGTTCATCCCTGGTATAGTAACTGGCTCGGTCGGCGTGCAGTAAAACGGTGCTGTCCTCGAAGCGGGTCCTGCCGATGAAGTCCACCCTGGCCAAGTCGGAATACCACGCAACGCTGTCGGCGTAGATAGCGGTTCGCTGGTTGCGACAACTGGCCCAGACTCCCCCGCTGCCGTACTGCCTTACGACGCCGGGGCGGATCTCCTCGTAGCGCCCCGTGCCGCCCACGCTGTCGAGCTGCACCCGGCAGCCGGATGACTGCTGCGCCCCCAGGGATGCTGCCGACACAACGATCAGCGCACAAGCGGCCGCAAGGGGCGTTCCGCCGGTTATCACCGCGGTACCCGCTCTCCCTCGATTCTCCCTCTTCGGGGCCTGGTGGTCACCACGTTTCGGAAATCCGGATCCGAGGTAAAGCTCTCTCCTTCCAGGTGGCGGTCGGGCGCATCGAACACGAAGGGCGCCGGCCCCGTAATCCGGTTCGAGGCCCGATCGTAGCGCAGGATCGAGGTGGTGAGTCTGCGGCCGTCGGGAGTGACCGCCACTACATCCCCGCGGGCTTCCATGTCGCCCGTCCTCCAGTCGTAGCTCCCTTCCCGGGAAGTCAGTCTCGAGCTCTCCTGGCCCGCAGGGGAGTAAAAGATCACCTGCACTCCTTTGAGATCGGCGCGTTGCGTTGCCTGGTAAAAGTAGGCGGTGTCGGCCCGGACATTGGCCCGGAGCACTCCGTCCACGGTGAGATTGTGCTCCAGGCCGAAGAAAACTTGGTCCGCACTGTCGGCTGCGGTAGAACTGATGGTGGGAGTCTGCGTTCCTCCGCAGCCGATCGCAACCGCCACGCCAACCGCCGCCCACAAGCGGCGACCGCCGGATCGCCGCCAGCCCTCACCCGGCACGGCCGAGTTCCCGCACCCGCTCACCGCGTTCCCGCAGATACCGTTCCACCAATCGCTCCCACTCTCCCCTGGCCCGAAGGAGGGCCTCGGCAAACTCCCTCACCGCTCCAAAGCCGCCCCGCGCCCGCGTAGTGTATCGGGCCAGCTCCTTGACCTCGCCCGCCGCATTGGGTACCGCCACCGGCAGTCCCACTCTCCGCAAAACCGGAATGTCCGGCAGGTCGTCTCCTACGAATGCCGCCTCTTCGAACCCTATACCCAAGCGGTCAAGCAATCTTTCGAAGGCGGGAAGTTTGCGGGCCGAGTCGTCCTGGATCACGTCGCCGATACCCAGGTCTCGCGCCCGTACCAGTGTGGCGGGAGATTCCCGGCCGCTCAGGAGAACTACTCTGATCCCCGCGTCTTGCATGAGCTTAATACCGATGCCGTCTTGGATGTCGAACCTCTTGAACTCGCAGCTTTCGCCGGCCACCACTCCCATGTACACCGCTCCATCGGTGAGAACGCCATCTACGTCCAGCCCGACGAGCCTAATCTTGCGGGCCAGCTCGGGATCGATCATAGCGCCGCCCCCGAGCGCGCCCGCGCGGCATGCCACACTTCGACCGCCCTTTCGACCAGATCGCCCAAGGCGGCGAGAGGCCACACCGTAGCCCGATCGCTGGGCGAGCTTTCCGGATCGGGATGGGTTTCCATGAAAAAGCCTTCGGCGCCGGCCGCGGCGGCCGCCAGCAGCAGCGCCGGTATGTGCTCCCTGGTACCGCCGCTCTCGCCCCGAGGTCCTCGGCCCGGCTGCTGCACCGAGTGGGTGGCGTCGAAAAGGACGCACACCCCGGTGGCTTGTTTCAACCGGGCAAAGCTGCGCATATCCACCACCAGATCTCCGTACCCGAAGAACGTCCCCCTTTCGGTCACCGCGATATCGGCCTTCCCCACCACCGCTCCATCCGCCGGCACGCCCAGGCTCCTGCCGCGCTCGACTTTGGCGACCGCTCCCGCCATCGCTTCCGGCGCCATCCACTGCCCTTTCTTGATATTTACCGCCTTACCGGTTCGCCCTACAGCCTCCAGCAAATCGGTTTGGCGGCACAGGAACGCCGGCACCTGCAGGGCGTCCACCGACTGCGCCGCCCGCGCCGCTTGGTCGGGCTCGTGAACATCGGTGAGAACCGGAAGGCCGGTTACCTCCCTCACCCGCACGAGAGCCTCCAGACCCGCCTCCAGTCCCGGACCGCGAGGGGCGTCCGGGGCAGACCGGTTGGCTTTGTCAAAGCTCCCTTTGTAGATGACGCGCAGGTTGAGCCGCTGGCCCAAAGCGGCCAGGGCTTCGGCAATCGCAAGATTCACTCGATCCGATTCGAGCACGCACGGGCCGGCTATGAGAAGCGGGCTGGGCTCGAACAGCAGGCTCATCTCAAGGGCGGGATGCCACCAGCTCGCCCACCGGCGCTCTCTGCTTCTTGTGAGCTAGGGCCGCCTTCACGAAGCTGGCGAACAGGGGATGGGGGCGCATGGGGCGGGAGCGGAGTTCCGGATGGAACTGGCACCCCACGAACCAGGGATGGTCCGGCAATTCGACCATCTCCACCAGCGACCCGTCCGGCGACAGTCCGGTGCAGCGCAGGCCGTACTCCGCCAAAAGGTCGCGATAAGCGTTGTTCACCTCGTAGCGATGCCGGTGCCGCTCGCTCACCTGTTCCACGCCGTAGATCTGGGCTACCAGAGAACCCGGTCTAAGGCGGCAGGGATAGGCCCCCAATCTCATCGTCCCGCCCAGATCTTTGACGTCCCGCTGGGAACTCATGAGGGAAATCACCGGGTTCTCGCATTCCGCCTGGAACTCGCTGGAGTTGGTCTCGGGAAGGCGACAGACGTTGCGGGCGAACTCGATTATGGCCACCTGCATTCCCAGGCAAATGCCGAAGAACGGAAGCCGATTCTCCCGCGCCCACCGCACCGCTTCCACCATCCCCTCCACGCCGCGGACACCGAAGCCTCCTGGGACCAAAAGCCCGTCCACATCCCGCAGCAGGCGGCGCGCGGCTTCCTGATCGGCGAATTCGTCGCTGGAGATCCAGCGCAAGTTGACCCGGGCATCGTTGGCTATCCCGCCGTGGGTGAGCGCTTCGCGGATCGAAGTGTAGGAATCGGTGAGATCGGTATACTTGCCGACCACCGCTATCTCCACTTCGTCCGCAGGCTCCAAGATCTTCTGGACCATCGCCCGCCAGGGCCTCAGATCGGGTTCCTTGACGTCCAACTGCAAGCGCCGGCACACTTCCCGATCCAGCCCCTGCTCGTGGTAGAGGAGCGGAACTTCGTAAATGGTTCTCGCGTCTCTACCCTCTATGACGCAGCCGAAATCGACGTTGCAAAACAGGGCGATCTTCCGCTTGATCGGCTCGGAGAGCTCCTTCTCCGTGCGGCAGATCAAGATGTCCGGCTGGATTCCTATTTCCATCAGTTCCCGCACCGAGTGCTGGGTCGGCTTGGTCTTGAGCTCTCCAGTAGCGGCGATGTAGGGTACCAGGGTCAGGTGAATGAACAGGGCGTTCTCCCGCCCCACCTCCTGGCGGAATTGCCGGATCGCTTCCAAAAACGGCAGCGACTCGATATCGCCCACCGTCCCGCCGATCTCCGTGATTACCACATCGTGGTCCGGAGCCAAGCGTTTGATCGCCGCCTTGATCTCGTCCGTAATGTGGGGAATGACCTGAACCGTGCTTCCCAAATATTCGCCCCGCCGCTCTTTGGTGATGACCGAGAGATAGATCCTGCCGGTGGTGACATTGTTCATTTGGGAGAGGGAACGGTCGATGAAGCGCTCGTAGTGACCCAGATCGAGATCCGTTTCCGCTCCGTCGTCGGTAACGTAAACCTCGCCGTGCTGAAACGGAGACATGGTCCCGGGGTCCACGTTGATATACGGATCGAACTTTTGAATCGTAACCTTCAGACCCCGCTCCACCAGGAGACGGCCCAGTGAAGCGGCGGCGATGCCCTTACCCAAGGAAGAAACCACACCGCCCGTGATGAAGATGTACTTCGTACTCATCCGTCTCACCCCCGGGACATTGCCCCGAATTGCCGGTTAATCGCCTCGAGATCCGCCTCGGTGTCCACTCCGTGGGGCACCGGGCGATCGAGAACGCTCACCTCGATCCTCATCCCGTAGGCCAAGGGCCGGAGCTGCTCCAAGCGCAACCTCTCTTCCTCCGGCACCGGCTCCAAGGCCACCCAGCGCAACAACGCATCTCGAGTATAGGCGTACACGCCTACATGGTGATACACCGATCCCTCAAGCCCTGCCCGGCTCCCCCCGGTTATACTCGCCGCAGTTCTAAAAAAACTTAGCGCCCTGCCCCGCCCATCCACTGCGACCTTGACCCGATCCCCGTTCCGCAGCCCCTCCTCGTCTAGGAGCCCGGCGGCAGTGCCCACCTCGGCACCTTCCAGCACCCGCGCCAAAGCGCCCGCCGCAGCCTGGTACGGCAACAGGGGCTCGTCGCCTTGAACGTTCAGCAGCACCGCGGCCTCGGGGTAGAGCCGGGCCACACCCGCTACCCGCTCAGTTCCCGACCGGTAGGGGGTGTTTTCCACCACGGTCTCGACCCCGAGATCAGCGACTGCGTCCGCCACCCGGCGATCGTCCGTAGCTACCACAACCGGCCCGAACCCGAACTCCAGAGCGCGTCTAGCCACGTGCCGGACGAGCGGTTCGCCGGCAATATGCCTCAGCGGTTTTTCAGTTAACCGAGTAGAACCGATGCGGGACGGTACTACGCAGAGGATGTGCACAGTGGAAGTTAACCAGAGCCGCCGTCGCTGTCAAAAGTCGTGCCAGCACGCCCGGCGGCCGGCTTAACCCCCGCCGCCGGAACGAGTTAGCTCTACAAACCTAGACAGAATAGATCTCCCCACTTGGGTCGCTACCGACTCGGGATGAAACTGAACGCCGAAGACGGGGTGGGTCTTGTGCTCTACCGCCATGATTTCTTCGCCGCGGGGACGATCCGCTGTCCAGGCTGTGACCTTGAGTTCGGCGGGGAGCCGCTCGGGATCGATCACCAGCGAATGGTAGCGCATCGCCTCGAAGCGCCGAGGTAGGCCCGCCAAGAGCCCTTCGCCGGTATGTTCTATGGGTGAGGTCTTCCCGTGCATGAGGCGCGATGCCCTTATGACCCTGCCGCCGAAGGCCTCTCCGATTGCCTGATGTCCCAGGCACACGCCGAGTATCGGTATGCGCCCGGCAAAGGCTCGTATCAGGGGAACACTGATCCCGGCTCTGGCGGGAACGCCGGGTCCCGGGGATATCACGATCCCCGCGGGTCTCAGGGCTTCGATCTCTTCCAGCGTCACCTGGTCGTTGCGCCGCACCGCCGGTTCGGCACCGAGTTCTCCCAGATACTGGACCAGGTTGTAGGTGAAGGAGTCGTAGTTGTCCAGAACGAGTATCATGGCGGGTTACGCTCTTGGATGGTACTGCTGGTGAATCGCGCGCAGGTATTCCCGATCCACGTGAGTGTAGATCTGGGTGGTCGACAGATCGGCGTGTCCCAGCATCTCCTGAACCGCTCTCAAGTCGGCGCCGCGTTCCAGCAGGTGAGTGGCGAAGGTGTGCCGCAGGGTGTGCGGGGTTACCCGTTTTTCTATACCGGCCCGTTTGGCCAAGCGCTTGATTATGCCCCAAGCTCCGACGCGGGAGAGGGGTCTTCCCCGGCGGTTCAGGAAGAAGCGGCCTTGACTCGATCCCTTGTCCAGCGTGGGCCGGATCTCGCGGCCGTAGAGCGCGGCGGCTCCGAGGGCACGCCTCCCTATAGGTACCAAGCGCTCTTTGTTACCCTTCCCCATCACTCTCAACAGAGCTTGGTCGAACCAGATGTCCGATTCTCTCAAACCGACAAGCTCGGAAACTCGCAGCCCCGCTCCATAGCCTATTTCCAGCAGCGCCCGGTCCCTCCAGCCCAGCGGCTCGTCCACCGAGGGAGCTGCCAGGAGTGCTTCGATCTCCGACAGGGAAAGCACCTCGGGAATGCGGCGCCAGCTCTTGGGCGTATCCAGTTTGACTGTGGGATCGCGCGCCAGATAGCCCTCGCCCACCAGAAAACGAAAATAGGTGCGCATGGCCGATATCTGCCGGCGGATGCTGGAAGTGCTGAGGCCTAGATCCTTGAGTCGATAGACAAAGTCCCGAAGGTGCGAAAATTCGACCCGCTCGGCTCGCTCCACGCCGTAACCCTCGAGCCACCGTATCATGCGCCGGATGTCTCTGGTGTAGTTTTCGACCGTATTGCGGCTGTGTCCCGCCTCTAACGATAGGTAATCGGCGAACTGTTCCAAGTAGAAGGCCCGTTCGATCCGATCGCGGCTTTCTGCGGTTGCGCTCATCTTGCCCGCCCGCGGTGCAGCACCAAGTACCACACTACCAGCAACCCGGCTGCCAGGAGAGCCGCTCCTGCTGCGATGAGGTTTATTTGCCGTAGTAGCCTTCCCACGTCGTCCAGCCGCTCTAGCAGCGTGGCGGCAACGTAAGTCAGCGTTCCGTACCAGATGCCCGACGCCACGGCCACCGCCGCCAGATAGCGCGGCCAGCTCAAGCGCGCTATTCCCGCGAAGGGCGGGACCACCGCCCGCACCGCGGGTATGAAGCGGCTCAGGAACAGGCCCCACGTACCGTGCCGGTCGTAGAGGCGCTCGAGTTTGCGCAGGCGCTCCGGGTGCAGGAGCTGGCGGCCCACTCGTCCGGTGAAGAACGATCGCCCCACGGTGCGGCCGGCGGCATAGACCGCTGTGGCGCTGGTAACGTTGGACACCCAGGTTATCAAAAACACCGCGGGTGCCGATATCACACCCCCCTGGGACAGGAAGGCTCCGAGGGCTACCGCGGTATCCGCCGGCACCGGCGGAAACACGTTCTCTATTGCGGCGAGGATGCCGATTACGGTGTAAACCGATGCCGCGGGCAGCGCATTCAGGCTGTTGAGGAGTTGCTCGAGCAGATCAGGCGCCTCCCAGGGAGGCCACAGCGAAAACCTGGAGGCCTTTGCCCTCGCCCACCGAGTCCATTTGCTCGTTGGTCTTGGCCTTTACCGATACCGCATGGAGCGGGATCCCCAGGGCCCGGGCCAGGTTCTCGCGCATGGCGGGGATATGGGGAGCCAGCCGCGGCCTCTCGGTGACGACCGTCACGTCCACGTTCACGATGGTGTAGCTGGCGGCGGTCAGGCGGCGTTTTACCTCTCTCAGCAGTTGCATCGAGTTGGCATCTTTCCACCGCTCGTCGGTGTCGGGGAAGAGCTGGCCGATGTCGCCCATGGCGGCGGCTCCCAGGAGGGCGTCGATCACGGCGTGGGCTACGGCGTCGCCGTCGGAGTGGCCTAGGAGTCCGGTTTCGTTCTCGATCTTGACTCCTCCCAGTACCAACGGCCGCTCGGCACCGAAGCGGTGGGAGTCGTAGCCGATTCCGAAGCGCTGGCGCATGGTGGGATGATAGAAAGCTCGGGTCTACAACGGTAGGTTGTCAGGGTTCGACGCTCGAAACTCCGCGCCACCGTCTCAGAGGGACGGAGGTCGCGCCTCCGCGGGAGCCAGTGAGCGCAGCCGCAGGTTGGCCTCGCGCAAAAGTTCTGTAGTCTTGCAGAAAGCGAACCTGACCTGCTTGCGGCCCAGCTCCGGCCGGCTGTAAAAACTCGATCCCGGAACCGGCGCCACCCCGATCTCCCGGGTGAGCCAATAGGAGAACTCGTCGTCGGCGAGATCACTGATAGCTGCGAAGTCGGCCATGATGTAGTAGGCACCCTCCGGCCGCACACACCGAAATCCCGCGGCTGCCAGTCCCTCGTAGAGCACATCCCGCCTTTCCCGATACTCCGCCGCCAGAGTCCTGTAGTACTCCGGGCCCAGCTGCTCCAACCCGGCCGCCACCCCTTCTTGAAGCGGCGCCGGCGCCCCCACGGTGAGAAAATCGTGCACTTTTCGAATCGCGGCCGTGACCTCCCGCGGAGCCACGATCCAACCCACCCGCCATCCGGTAACACTGAAGGTCTTGGAGGCACCGCTTATGGTGATAGTCCGCTCGCGCATCCCCGGCAGCGTGGCGATGGGAATATGTTCCCCTTCGTAGTAGATGTGCTCGTAGATCTCGTCGGTCACGGCGTAGGCGTCGAAGCGCCGGCAGAGTTCGGCGATCCCCTCCAACTCTCGGCGGCTCAGCACCCGCCCCGTGGGATTGTTGGGCGTGTTGACTATTATCGCCCTGGTCCGGCGCGAACACGCAGCGGCCAGCCGCTCGAGGTCGAGCTCTTGTCCGGCCGGCATCGGCACATACACCGGCTGCGCGCCGCAGAGGACCGCATCGGGGCCGTAGTTCTCGTAAAACGGCTCGAAAACGATGACCTCGTCTCCCGGGTCCACGATCGCCAGCAGCGCCGATGCCATGGCCTCCGTGGATCCGCAAGTCACCGTGATCTCCGCCTCCGGATCCACCTCCATCCGGTACCACTCGGCGTACTTGCGCGCCAAGGCGTCCCTGAGCCGCTTGGATCCCCAGGTGATGGCGTACTGGTTGATGTCGGCGCGGATCGCCGCGGCGGCAGCCTCTTTGAGCACTTCCGGCGCGGGAAAGTTGGGAAATCCTTGAGCCAAGTTGATCGCCCCGTGCTCGGCCGCTAGGCGGGTCATGCCCCGGATCACGGATTCGGTAAAGGTGTGGGTTCTGCGAGCTGTGTGCACGGTTCCAAAATAGAACGGGTGCGGAAAATTGGGCAGAGTGCCGAGACGTCCCGCAATTTCCGCGGAACTCCGGCCCGGGAACGACAATGCTGCGCGGGGACAGGGGCGCGAAACTGCCGCACCTTTTCCGGACGCCGGGCGAGAAGCATATTGGGGCCGGTGAAACAACCTGACGAGATCTTCTTCGGGCTGCAGGCCGCGGTCGCGGGCCGATATTCTTTGGAGAGAGAGCTCGGGCGCGGCGGGATGGGAATCGTTTACCTAGCCCGCGACGTAGCCTTGGATAGGCCGGTCGCGCTCAAGTTGCTGCCCCCGCACGTTGCCAGAGAACCCTCTCTCCGCGACCGGTTCATTCGGGAGGCGAGGACCGCCGCCAAGCTCTCCCACCCCCATATCGTTCCGGTATATGCGGTGGAGCAAACCGGCGAGTTCGTCTTCTTCACTATGGCTTACGTTCCAGGCCAGACTTTGGGACAGAAGATCCGCAAGGACGGACGCCTCGATCCCGGCGAGGCAGCCCGGATTCTGATGGAAATAGCGTGGGCATTGGGGTACGCCCACTCCCGCGGCGTTGTACACCGCGACATCAAACCGGACAATGTGCTGCTAGACGGCGAGAGCGGCAGGGTCTTGGTGAGCGACTTCGGCATAGCCCGGGTAGTGCAGCAGAGCGGGATCACGGGCAGAGGGGAGATACTCGGCACTGCGGAGTACATGAGTCCGGAGCAAGCTTCCGGAGAGCCGGTCGACGGCAGGAGCGACATATACTCCCTGGGGGTCGTCGCCTTTTACATGCTATCCGGGAGGTTGCCGTTCGAGGGAGATTCTCCCGCTCAGCTCCTCGCCCAGCATCTGACCCGCGAGCCGCCGCGGCTTACCGAAGTCTCACCCGGAATTCCCGTACGTTTGGCTCAGCTGGTCGATCGCTGCCTGCGCAAGTCGCCGGCTGAAAGGTTCCAATCGGCTGAAGAGCTGGCCCAACATCTTGCGGCCGCGATGGAAAAGGCCTCGGGCTTGCCGGCGCCCGCTAGGGCTCTTTTCAAACATCTGCGGCAGAGCCTCCAGTCGTCCCTAGCGGTCTACGGCCTGCTCGCATTACTCTCGGGCCCTCCCGCCGTAGTAGCGCTTCTCGAAGGTCGGCTCAGCGATGCGATCGCCGCTGCCATAATGCATCTAGTGGTGCTGGTCGCCGGAATGGCCAGGGTGGCGGGGACCGCCACCCGTTGGATGCGCCGGGCGCTGAAGTCAGGGTACACCTTGGAGCAGATCCGTGCCTTTTGGCCCGCGCACCGGCAGTCCGAACTCGAGGAAAGAGCTTTCGAGATGGGTAGCAGAGCGTCGTTCCTGGAACGCGGCGCCTTGGCAACGGGGGCGCTCGGCCTGAGCGCCTCGGGATACCTGGCTTACGCCTTGGAAGAAAAGAGCTGGGCGGGCGCTGCTTTCATGCTGGGGCTGGGCAGCGGAGCCGTTTGGTTGGTTCGCTACGGCACCCGAAAAGATCTGATCGGCCGGATGCTGGGTAGGCTGCTGGCGGGGCGTGCGGGGAAGGCGCTCTGGCGCCTGGCGCGAATCGGCACGGGACGTCGTTCCGAGGCGGACACGTTGAGGCGCGGGACCGAGCTGGCCATCCTGGTGGCGATCGACGATCTGTACCGCGGCCTTCCCAAAAAGTTGAGGCGGCGGCTACCCAACCTGCCGGCTACGGTGCGGAAACTGGAACAGGATGCCTCCAGATTGAGAGCGCGGATCTCGGCGCTGGAGGATTTGGCGGCCAGAGCGGAAGGGGGACCGGCCGCGGCCGCGCGGAAGCGGGAAGTGGCAGCCGAGCTCGAGATCGCCCGCGGGGACGCTCAGCTAAGGCTGGAGGAGGTCATAGCCGCATTGGAAACCGTTCGTCTCGATCTCCTGCGACTCGCCGCCGGCACCGGAAATGTGGAAACCGTCACCGCCGATCTGGCCGCCGCGCGGGAAGTGGGAGAGGCGGTATCCCGCCTCCTGGAAGCCCGGGCGGAGGTCGAGTCGGCCCTGCCGCCCGCCGCCAACCCCTCAGCAGCCCAGGATGCGAAGCGCTAGCAGCGCGGCGTTCTTGGCGTTTCCTATGCCCACCGTACCCACGGGACATCCCGGCGGCAGCTGGGCGATCGCGTAGAGGGCGTCGACCCCGCGCAGCGGACCTACATCGAGAGGCAGTCCCACCACCGGGAGATCGCTCAGCGCCGCCATGGTGCCGGGGAGCGCCGCGGCCAAGCCGGCGGCAGCTATGATCACCCGATAGCCGTTCTTTCTGGCGTCTTTGGCGATCTGAGCGGTGCGCTCGGCGTCACGATGGGCGGAGGAGACCACGAAGTCGTAGCCCACCTTGGCCTGGTTCAGCACGTCCAAGGCTCCCTGCACCCGTTCGCGATCGCTCTCCGAACCGACGATAACCAATACCGGTTTTTGGCTCATGTTACGCTGCAATCTCGTCCGGAATGATGGTGTAGTCCTGTAGCCTTCGGGCCGGTTTGAAACCGGCGTCCAAGATGTGCCGCCTTATCTCCTCGATGGTTGTGCGGTGGGTGGTACCGGCGGCGGATACCACGTTTTCTTCTATCATCAACGACCCGAAATCGTTGCAGCCGAAGCGCAACGAGATCTGACCGACCTTCAACCCCATGGTCACCCAGGAAGCTTGAAGGTTGGGAACATTGTCCAACACCAGCCGGCTGATGGCGACGGTGCGGAGGTAGGTGACGGCGTCGGTCTTGGGAGTGTCCGCCATAGCGGTGTGCTCCGGCTGCAGGGGCCAGGTGATGAAAGCGGTAAATCCCCCGGTCCTTCGCTGCACTTCCCTCACCCGGAACAGGTGTTCTATCCGGTCGGCTTCGGTCTCGCCCAAGCCGTACATCATCGTCACCGACGTCTTCATTCCCAGCCGATGCGCGATCTCCATGATCTCCAGCCAGCGATCGGCTCCCGCCTTTTTCCGGGCGACGCGATCGCGGACCTCCTGGACCAGGATCTCTCCGCCTCCCCCGGGAATGGAATCCAGTCCCGCCGCCTGGAGCTCGCGTATCACCTCTTCCGCGCTCATCCGGAACCGGGTGGCGAAGAAGTCCACTTCCGAAGGGGAGAAGCCGTGGATGTGAATCGGGTGGTTGCGCTTGATATATCGCAGCAGATCCAGATACCACTCGAACGGTATGTAGGGATTGTGCCCCCCCTGCATGAGAATCTGCACCGCGCCGAGCCGCTTGGCTTCTTCGATCTTGCGCCCGATCTCTTCGAAGGAAAGCACGTATCCTTCGGCGTGCTTCGGTCTCCGATAAAAAGCGCAGAACTTGCAGTCGGCAACACAAACGTTGGTATAGTTGATGTTGCGGTCCACTATGTAGGTGACTACGCCGTCAGGGTGGAGTTCTTTGCGCTTGGCGTCGGCCAGCTGCCCCAACTCTAAAAGCGGCGCCCGCTGGTAGAGCTCCAGGAAGCTTTTGAATTCGGAACTGTTGCGATCTACCATCGTTCTACCTCAAAGTGCGCCTGCACAGGACCCGCCAGTCGCGCACATCGACCTACGCCACCGACAAAAAGGCCAAAGTCCCATCCCGCACCATCCCCCGAGACGCCAGCCTCCTCAGAAAGCTGGTCAGACCCTCCAGATGGCGGTAACCCAGGCCGTAGTCGAGCCCGCTCAGATACTCCAAACACGCCGGCACCCCGATTCCCGTGGCCCTGGCTGCGTCTTCAGCCAGAATTTCCAGGTGACTCAACCCCCATTCCCTGGATCTCAGCAGCAACCGATGCGCCGCCTTCACCGAGTCCGGGTCGGCGTCCCGGCGCGCCGCCCAAACCGCGAAGACGAACGGCAGTCCGGTCCAGCGCTTCCATTCCTCTCCCAAATCGTAACGCAGCGGATAGGAGCCCCGGGCTCCCAGGAGCAGAGCCGGATCTCCGATCACCAATACGGCGTCGTGAGGAAGACCGGCAAGGGAGTCCAAGTCCGGCGCTTCCGCTCGCGCCACGGCGAACTTGGGATTCACGCCCCAAACCTCGCGGCACAGGAGTTCCAGAAGATAAACCGAGGTGCGGGAAGACGCCGATACGAGCACCGTGGCTCCGTCTAATTCCTCCGCTGGCCGGCGGGAGAACAAGAGCACGCTTCTAACCGGGCCGTCACAGGAGACCGCCAGATCCGGCAGCAGGTGATACGCTGCCGCGTTCCGGGCATACTCCACCGCGGAGACCACCGATACCTGGAGCTCTCCCGCAGCCAACAGATCGTTCAGCTCCGCGGGTGTGCCGGTGATCATCTCTCCCGGCGCCGGTACCACGCCTCGATCGATCGCCCGATAAACCGGATAGCAGTTTATATACGGGATTCGGCCGACGCGCAGCTTCTTGCCTTGCAGGCTAGCGAGCTCCGCCAACCTCACGCCCTCCCCGTTCCCACCAGCTCCACCAGCTCCTGAGCCGCGCCGGAACCCATGGTGGATCCCGGAGCCGGCCGGAAAATGGGATCGTCGGGCGCGAAGGTTCGGACCGGCCGATACAGCGAGTCCCGCTCCACCGGTTCCTTCCCCGCTCCCTTGATCAGCCGCACCAGCTCGCCGTAGGAAAGCATCATCGGCGTGTGGGCTCCCGCTTCGTGATACACCCGCTCGTACACCACCGTCCCTTCCACGTCGTCGCATCCGAAATGCAGCGCGATCTGGGAAAGAAACGGCGTCACCATGGGCCAGTGGGTCTTGACGTGGGGGATGTTGTCCAGAAAAAGACGGCCGACGGCGATATTCTTGAGATCGTCGAACCCGGTAGTCGCGGTCCCTTCCCTGCCCAGCTGCCTGCCCAGCTCGTTGTGATCCGGATGGTAGGCCAGCGGTATGTAGGTCAGAAATCCCCCGGTTTCATCCTGCAGGTCGCGCAGGCGGGTCAGGTGTTCTACCCGATCCTCCAGGGTTTCCACGTGGCCGTAGAGCATGGTGCAGTTGCTGGGAATGCCGAGCTCGTGGGCCTCGCGGTGAACCCGCAGCCACTCCTCCGCCGCCAGTTTGCGATCCGCTATGGTTGCCCGCACAGCGGGGCTGAACACCTCGGCGCCGCCACCGGGAAGAGTATCCAGACCCGCGTCTTTGAGCTCCCGGAGCACCTGGCGAGTGGTGGTCTTCTCGATCCTCGCCAGGTGCGCGATTTCCACGGCGGTGAGGGCCTTGATGTGAACGCCGGGGAAGCGCTCTTTGAGTCCTCGGATCAAGTCTACGTAGTAGGAAAGCCGCAGCTTGGGGTGGAGTCCGCCGACTATGTGGAACTCCCGCGTGGGCTGCTCCCGGGCCGCCTCGGCTTCCTCGAATACCTCCTCCAAGGTCCGCGTGTAAGCGCCGTCCTCCCGGGGCGTCCTCGCAAAGGAGCAAAAGATGCACGTGTGGCGGAGGATACACACGTTGGTCGGATTGATGTGTTGATTGGCCGAAAAGAAGACCCGGTCGCCGTTCTTTCTGCGATTCGCCGTGTCCGCCAACTGCCCCAGGCCGAGTAGGTCCGGGGTACGGAACAGGACCAGGGCGTCTTCCGGGCTCAGCCGCTCTCCCGCTTCGACCTTGGCGGCTATCCGCTCCAGAGCCCGGTCCTCCAGTCTCGCAGGCAAGATTTCAACCCTCGAACTTGCGCACGGCGAGGCAGACGTTGTGTCCTCCGAAGCCGAAGGAGTTGCTCAGCGCCACCTTCACTTCCCGCTCCACCGCCCGGTTCGGGGCGCAGTCGAGATCGCATTCGGGATCGGGTTCTTCCTGGTTGATGGTGGGCGGGATCTTGTCCCGCTGCACGACCAGCACGCAAATGGCGAACTCCAGCGCTCCCGCGGCCCCCAGGAGATGGCCGGTCATCGATTTCGTGGAGCCGAACACCAGTTTCCTGGCATGCTCGCCGAAGACTCCTTTCACCGCCGCGGTTTCCGCCACGTCCCCTTGGGGAGTGGAGGTACCGTGAGCGTTGATGTAGCCGACCTCTTCCGGTTTCAGGCCGGCGTCCCGCAGGCACAGCCGCATAGCTTCCTTGGCGCCGGCGCCGTCGGGTGCGGGAGCGGTGATATGATAAGCGTCCGCGTTCATTCCGTATCCCACGACCTCGGCGTAGATGCGAGCGCCCCGCCTTCGGGCGTGTTCCAACTCCTCGAGTATCAGTACCGCCGCTCCCTCTCCCATCACGAATCCGTCCCGCTGCTTGTCGAAGGGCCGGCTAGCGCGTTCGGGCTCGTCGTTGCGCTCGGAGAGGGCTTTCATATTGGCAAAGGATGCGATGGCCAGCGGCGTTATGGCGGCCTCCGAACCTCCCGCCACCACCACATCCGCCTCTCCCATCTGGATCAGGCGGAAGGCGTCCCCCACCGCATGCGCCGAAGTGGCGCAGGCGGAAACCGTGCAGTAGTTCGGCCCGGCGTAGCCGTAGCGCATCGACACCAGCGCGGAAGCGGCGTTGGGCATGAACATGGGGACGAAGAACGGGGAGACGCGACCCGGACCGTGCTCCAAATAGATTCTGCATTGCTCTTCGAACGTGGCTATCCCCCCGGTACCGGTGCCGATGATCACCCCCACCCGCTTCGGGTCCGGCCGCGATTGCTCGGCATCGAGGCACGCGTCCTTTACCGCCTGGACCGCAGCCGCGATGGCGAACTGGGAGAACAGGTCGTATCTCCGGATCTCCTTCTTGTCCATATAGAGACCCGGATTGAAGCCCTTCACCTCGCAGGCGAACCGCACCGGTAGGCGGGAGGCGTCGAACCGGGAGATAGGGGCGGCACCGCTCTTGCCGGCGAGCAGCGCCTCCCAAGTCTCCTCCACGGTGTTGCCCAGAGGGGTCACGAGCCCGAGACCCGTGACCGCCACACGCCGTCTCACCCTATTTTCCCAGCTTTTCGTGCAGGTACCTGAGGGCGTCGCCTACGGTGCGGAGCTTCTCGGCCTCCTCGTCCGGAATGTCGATGTCGAACTCCTTCTCGAACGCCATCACCAGCTCCACAGTGTCCAGGCTGTCCGCACCCAAGTCCTCCATGAAGCTGGCGTTCTCGGTGAGCTTCTCCCGCTCTACCCCCAGCTCCTCGACGATGATGTCTTTGACCCTTTCTTCGAGATCGCTCATGACGTCCTCGTAAGTGGTTAGGAGTTACGCGATCATACCGCCATCTACTACCAGCACGTGGCCTGTAATGTAGCTAGCCAGGTCGGATGCGAGAAAGAGCACCGCCGCCGCCACCTCCGCCGGCTGACCCAACCGCCCCAGAGGGATCCTCGACAGCTGCGCCTCCCGAGCCTGAGGCGTAAGATCCCGCGTGAGATCGGTCTCGATGAAGCCGGGAGCCACAGCGTTCACCAACACGTTGCGGGAGGCCAGTTCCTTCGCCGCAGCCTTCGTAAGCCCTATCAGCCCGGCTTTGGAGGCGGCATAGTTGGCCTGCCCGCGGTTGCCCCGCATCCCCACCACGCTGGTGATGTTTATGATCCGGCCGCTGCGCCGGCGCATCATCTCCCGCGACACGTACTTCATCATGGTGAACGCGCCTTTGAGGTTGGTGTCCATCACCGCGTCCCAGTCTTCCTCGCTCATGCGGGCCAGCACGCCGTCCCGGGTGAAGCCCGCATTGTTGACCAATATGTCCACCGGTCCCAACTCCCGCTCCACCCGCTCCACCGCCTGCTCCGCCTGGGCCGCATCGGACACATCGGCCTTGACCGCTATGGCCCGGCCCTTCCCTTTGAGACCTTCCGCCGCCTTGAGCGCCCGCTCTTCGTCTCGGGCCACGATCGCAACATGGGCGCCGGCGGCGTAGAGCTGCTGGGCGATCGCCAGCCCGATCCCCCGCGAACCGCCGGTTACCAGCGCAACTTTACCCGTAAGGTCGATCACGCAGCCTCCAAAAACCGCTCCACCTCGGCCGCCGTGCCCACGCTCACCACTTTGGCCTCGGGAACGATCCTCTTCAACAGTCCTGCCAGAACATTGCCGGGCCCGATCTCCACGAACACCGCGCCGGGACCTGCTTCTCTAGCCGCGGTTCGCATACAGTCGATCCACCGAACCGGCGCCGTGAGCTGCAGCGCCAACAACCGCCGCGCCGTTCCGGCCTCCCTTACCGGCTCGCCGGTGACGTTGGCGATCACCGGAAACTGGGGATCCTTTAGCTCAACCCTCTGGAGCTCGGCCTCGAGCTCGAGCCGCGCCGGTTCCATCAGCGGTGAGTGAAAAGCTCCGCTCACCTTTAGAGGAGCGACCCGCTTCGCCCCCAGTTCCTTGCACCGGGCACCCGCGGCCTCCACCGCGGCCGGATCTCCCGATATTACGACCTGTTCGGGAGAGTTGAGATTCGCCGCCACCGCAACCCCGTGGTTCCCGCTCGCCTGCCTGCACGCCTCTTCCACCAAGGAGCACTCCAGCCCCAGCACCACAGCCATCGTCCCGGGGCGCTCCTTGCCGGCGGCCAACATGAGCTCGCCCCTCCTTCGTACCAGCCGGATGGCGTCCCCCAGCGACAGCGACCGGGCAGCAGCGTAGGCGCTGTACTCTCCCAGGGAGTGGCCCGCAGCGGCGGCAGGAGCCAGTGCTCCGCCTATCGTTTCCAGAACCGCCATGCTGTGCACCAGAATCGCAGGTTGGGCGTTGTGCGTAAGCGTCAGCTCCGCCTCATCTCCCTCCCACATAAGCCGGGAAAGAGCGAACCCCAGCTCCTCGTCAGCCGCGGCGAAAACCTCTCTCGCCACCGGAAACCTTTCAGCCAAGTCTTTACCCATTCCCACCCGCTGCGCGCCCTGCCCCGGGCAGAGAAGCACGGCTCTTACCACCGCACCACCATGCTCGCCCAGGTAAAGCCTCCGCCGAAGGCTACCAGCAACACATTACTGCCCTCTCTGATCCGGCCGCAGCGCACGCACTCGTCCAGAGCAATGGGAATCGATGCCGCCGAGGTGTTGCCGTAGCGGTCGATATTCACATAGACCTTTTCCATGGGAACACCGGCATGTTTGGCGGTGGCTTCAATGATCCTAATGTTTGCCTGGTGGGGAATCAGAAGATCGATGTCCTCGCTGGTCAGTCCCGCCCGCTCCAGAGCCCGATCGCACGCGTCTGCCATAGACTTGACCGCGGACTTGAAGACCTCCCGGCCCGCCATCTTGATGTAATAGGAGCGATCGGCCAACAGCTTCTCATCCGGAGGGTGGCACCCCCCACCGCCGGGACGGTACAGCAGCTCCGCCAATGTGCCGTCCGACTTCAGGTACCCGGACAAAATGCCCCGCCGACCGTCGGTAGCGCGCCTGACCAGTGTAGCGCCTGCGCCGTCGCCGAAAAGAATACAAGTGGAACGATCCCGGTAGTCGGTAATGGTGGATAGCCGCTCCGCGCCAACCACCAGGACATGCTCCGCCATTCCGCTGGCAATCAAACCCTCCGCCACCGACAATCCGTAGATGAACCCGCTGCACGCAGCCTGTATGTCGAAGGCCGCCGCGTTCCTGGCTCCCAGTATGGCTTGTAGATCGCAGGCGGTAGCCGGCAGCAACCGATCGGGAGAGGCGGTGCCCAAAACGATGGCGTCGATATCCTCCGGGCCGATGCCGGCCTCCTCCAGCACCTGTTCGGCTGCCATCTTCGACATGTACGCCACCGTCTCATGGGGCTCCGCGATGCGGCGTTCCCGAATCCCGGTACGCTCCCTGATCCACTCGTCCGAAGTGTCGACCATCTTCTCCAGGTCTGCATTGGTCAGCACTTTGGAGGGAGTGTAGCGCCCTGTACCCACCAACTCCGCAACCGGTCTTTTCATGCCACAGCTCCTCCTTCGGCGAACTCCGCACCGATGTGCTGGCTCAAGTGGCTCTCCACCGCCTGCATCGCCACCCGTATCGCGTTTTTTATCGCCCTCGCCGGCGAACTCCCGTGGCAGATAATCGAAACTCCGCGGATACCCAGGAGGGGAGCGCCCCCGTACTCGGAATAGTCCAAGATCCTGAAGACTTCCGCCATCCCGGGGCTTTCCATCACCGAGGGATCCATTTCCCGCTCCAGCAGCCGCCGGAACAGGCGCGCCACCGACTCGTAAAACTTGAGCACCACGTTACCCACAAACCCGTCGCACACCACCACGTCCACGGTTCCCGAAAGGATGTCCCGGCCCTCCACGTTGCCCACGAACCTGAACCCGGTACTACCCTTCAGCATGGCGTGGGCTTCTTTCACCACCGCGTTACCCTTCTCCTCTTCTTCACCTATGTTGAGCAGCCCCACCGCGGGGTCCGGGCGCCGGAGTACATCCTTGGCGTAAACCGCTCCTATGTGCGCGAAGCCGCAAAGCTCCCGGGCGCTGCAATCCACGTTGGCGCCGCTGTCGAGTACCAGGACAGGTTTCGCGCCCGTCGGGAAAAGCGCCCCTATGGCCGGCCGATCCACGCCGGGGTGCAATCCCAACAGGAGCGTACTGGCGGCCATTACGGCACCGGTGTTCCCGGCCGATATGAAGGCGTCCGCCTTCCCTTCCTTTTGGAGCCGCAACCCCACAGTTATGGAAGACCTTGGCTTGCCCCGCACCGCCGCCAGCGGCTTTTCGCTCATCCCGACTACTTCGGGAGCATCGACTATGGGGAAAGCGTCCGGCCGGGACCCGTGCTTTAGCAGGGCCTGTTCGATTTCTTCTCTTCGGCCGACGAGAATGATCTGGCAGGAATCACCCAGCTGAGCGGCGGCCTCCAGCGCGCCCTGTACCGGAACGTCGGGCGCAAAATCGCCACCCATAGCATCCAGAGCGACTCGGATCACGCTTCGACGTCCTCGACCTCCAGCCGCTTGGCTCCCGCGTAATACCCGCAGGTGGGACAAACGCGGTGCGGCCTGCGGGGATCACCGCAACGAGGGCAGGGTTGGAGGGCCACCGGCGCCGCCTTGTAGTGGGTGCGCCGCTTTCGCTTGCGACTCTTGGATGTCCTACGCTTGGGAACCGCCATTTCTAGCTCCTATTCGGGCAGCCTTCCCCGAAGCGCCTCCAGCGCGGACCATCGGTCGTCCGGCCGCCGCCTGCAGGTACAGCTCCCCACGTTAAGATCCTGACCGCACTGATCGCACAAGCCCCGGCAGTCTTCCCGGCACAAAACATATTCCGGAACTGCCAGAATAAGTTCCTCCCTGACCGGGTCGCCCAAATCTAGCTCCACCGACCGCTGGGGAATCACCCAGACCGAAGGGTCGTCGTCCTCCTGGTCCTCCGTGAACCACAGCGCAACCGGGGCCCGGATCGCAATCTGAACCGCCTCCAAGCACCGGCGGCAGCTGCCCACCACCATGGTCTCAATCGTGGCATGCCAGTAGTAGCGGCCCGGGCCGGTCATCGACAGCCTGCCGGTGACCCTGACCGCCTGAGCCGGTACAAAGTCCAGATCGGCAAAGAGAGGATCGTCCGCCGCAAGACTGGCCTCCGTGACCACGGGGGCCCGAGCGGCAGCCCTAAGGTCAACCCTAAACATAGCCGCTAAATGTATTTCCCGCCGTAACTTCGGTCAACCGAGCCGATCCGCCCACAACCGCTTCAGCTCCGCCTCGGTGAAGAAAAACCGAATCTCCCTAGCGGCGTTCTCCTCGCTGTCAGAGGCGTGGATCGCATTGCGTTCCTTGGACTCGGCGTAAAGCTTCCTGATGGTACCCGGGGCGGCCTCGGCGGGATCGGTGGCTCCGATCACTTCCCGCAGATATCTAACCGCGTCTTCATGCTCGAGCACCATGGGACAACAGGGGCCGGAGGTCATGAACTCCACCAGCGACCTGAAAAAGCCGCGCTCCCGGTGTACTTCGTAAAAGGCTTCCGCTTCCGCCCGGGTCAGGCGAACCATCCGGGCCGCCCTTATCACAAAACCCGCCTCTTCCAGATGGGCGATGATCTTTCCCGTCTTGGCCGACTTTACTGCATCAGGTTTGATTATCGCGAGTGTGTACATAGCTCCGTTGCGAAATGCCGGTTTGATGAGATATCCTGCTCCAAAGCCCTCTAGGGCCCGAAAATACGCCGCACGATGTCTCCCCGGGTGATGAAGCCCACCAAAATTCCGTCCCTTACCACGGGGAAGCGATCTATCTCCTTGGTGGCCATCAGGCTCGCCACGTCGGCCAGAGTCTGGCCCTCGGAAATGCAGAGCACACTTCGGTCCATGACGTCCCGCACCGGTAACTCCAGGGGATCTTCCGCAGCGCGCCCCCTGAGAGTGGAAGCTATCCATTCGCCGCTGCTCACCCGCTTTACGTACTTGGGCAACACGACCCGCAGCAGCTCGCGGTGGCTCACCATGCCCAGCAGCTCGCCGGCATCCGAAACCACAGGCAGCGATGGTACGTTGTGCTCGATTATGAGCCGCGCCGCCTCCCTGAGCTTCGCGTCGGCGCGAACCGAGATCACTTTTGGAATCATGAAGTCCCGCACCATCAGCTCGTCCGGAAGCACGGCATCTTTCAAAGGCGAGCTTGCCAAAAGAGCCTGGGGATCGGCGGCGGCGGTCATAGCCTCCACCGCCTCCGTTCGCGATACCAGACCCGCCAGAGCGCTCACCGCTCTGAGATAAAGGGCGGAGTCTTTGGGAGGGGCTACGATCATTACCACTACTCTGGCCCCCTTGCTCGACTCCTTTTCCCGGGCCACAGGCTGGGGCGCCACTCCGATCGCCACCGCCAACTTCCGCATTGCGTCGGTGCGAAAGTGAACCAAGAACACCCCGCCGGCAACGGTGACGAACTCGGGAGGCAACTTCTCCTCGAGCTGGCGGCGAAGCTTCTCGGGATCCGCAACGCAAGAGGTGCGCGACAGGGCTTCCGCCAGAGAAAGCACCGCCTCTTGGAGGACACTTCCCGGTAGCGGTATGACCACCGCACCGGCGGGAACGAGTTCTACCAGCTTCACCGCCCCATTCTCTCTCTCAGCAGGGGTACCACCTCTGCAGGCCGCGCCATGACACCGATCCCCGCCTTTCGCAAAGCCTCCATCTTCTCCGCAGCGGTTCCGCTGGAACCGGAAATGATCGCCCCCGCATGGCCCATACGCCTGCCCGGCGGAGCGGTCTGTCCCGCTATGAAGCCCACCACCGGTTTGGTCATATGTTCCTTTACATAGCGCGCCGCTTCCTGCTCGTCGGTACCCCCTATCTCTCCGATCAGCACCACCGCCTCGGTTGCGGGGTCTGCCTCGAACGCCGCCAGACAGTCGATAAAGCTGGTACCGATGATCGGATCACCTCCGATACCGATACAGGTCGACTGGCCCAAACCCGCCCGCGAAAGCTGGTGCACGATTTCATAGGTCAGCGTCCCGCTGCGCGAGACCACCCCTATCGATCCCGGCCGGCAGATCTGAGCCGGAATGATGCCCACCTTGCTTTCTCCCGGAGAGATCGCCCCCGGACAGTTAGGGCCTATCAACCTGCACCCGCGCTCGCGCACGTAAGGAAGGGCCCTCACCATGTCCAGCACCGGAATACCCTCGGTGATGCAAACGATCAACGATATCCCGGCATCCGCCGCTTCCAAGATCGCGTCCACGGCGAACCGTGCAGGCACGTAGATAACCGAGGTATTGGCTCCGGCTTCGGCCACCGCTTCGGCAACTGTGTCGAAAATAGGAACCCTCCCCTCGAACTTTTGCCCCCCCTTGCCGGGTGTTACCCCGGCCACCACCGCCGTCCCGTATTCCATCATCTGGCGAGCGTGAAACGACCCGTCGCGCCCGGTGATCCCCTGAACCACCAATCTTGTCTCTCGATTCACGAAAATGCTCATGCTCGCTCCTTGGCCAGCGCTACCGCCTGACGGACCGCCTCGTCCATGTCCGTCAGGGCGCTGAACCCCGCCTCCTTTAGGATCGCCACAGCCTGATCTTCATTGGTACCGGTAAGCCGGATGACCAGGGGCCTATCCAAAGGCGTTTTCCCGGTAGCCTCCACGATACCCCGGGCCACATCGTCACAGCGGGTGATACCGCCGAAGATGTTGAACAAAATCACCCTGACATTCTTGTCCGCAGTGATGATCTCGAGGGCCGCAACGACCTTCTGCGGATTGCTGCTCCCCCCGATGTCCAGGAAATTGGCCGGTTCCCCACCGTAATATTTCACCAAATCCATCGTCGCCATGGCGAGACCGGCTCCGTTCACGCAGCAACCCACGGTCCCGTCCAGCTTGATGTAGGAAAGACCGGCCTCCCGGGCCCGTACCTCCTCCGGGGCTTCCGAATCCAGGTCTCTCATAGCGGCGATCTCGGGCCGGCGCTCGAGCTCGTTGTCGTCCACCACCAACTTGGCGTCCAGAGCCAACACCTTGCCGTCCGGCGTAGTCGCCAGAGGATTGATCTCGACCAGCGACGCACCGGCATCTATGAACACCCGATAAAGCTGCTCCAGTATCCGCGCCGCGGCCCTCACCTGATCGATCTGACGGTACAACTTGAAGGCGAGACCCATCGCCTGGTGGGGAAGCAACCCGTAGCGAGGATCTACCGCCACCCGAAAGATCTTCTCCGGCGTCCGGGCGGCAACCTCCTCGATGTCTATGCCGCCAGCGGGACTCACCATGACGACCGGTTTCTGACTGGCCCGGTCCACGATGATCCCGGCGTAGCTTTCCGAGGCGATCTCGGCCGCCGGAACCACCAGCACCCGTTTGACCACCAAACCCTTGATCGTCATCCCCAAGATATCCCGGGCCCTCGCCCTCGCCTCCTCCGGACTGCCCGCCAACTTCACCCCTCCCGCCTTGCCACGCCCCCCTGCGTGCACTTGGGCCTTGATCACCACCTTTCCCCCTAAACGGCGTGCCGCAGCTTCCGCCTCCTCGGGCGTGGTTACCACCTCGCCGTCCGGGACCGGTATCCCGGCCGCCTTGAGAAGCGCTCTGGCCTGATACTCGTGCAGATTCACCGTTACCCTCTCAAGATCGTAGTTCCTGTCTCACCCCTCAGGGCCGCAGGGCCCTGCGCTAAATGAGCAATCACCGCACGCTCGCCTCCGCCTTTGACGAACCGAACCGCAGCTTCCACCTTGGGTTTCATGGAACCGGTTCCCAACTGGTCTCCGGCCAGCAACTCTTCCGCTTCCCCCACCGCCATCCTCCTGATCGGACTGCGCCGCTCGCTACCCCAATCCCGATAGACCGCGTCAACGTCGGTCAAGATCAACAGAGTGTCGGCCTCGAGACTTCGCCCCAAGATGGCAGCCGCCAGATCTTTGTCCACCACCGCATCCACGCCCTCCCACAACAACACCGGATCCCGGTAAACCGGAGGGCCTCCGCCACCCGCCGCTATCACAATCTTCCCCTGACTTACCAACTCCCGAACCGCGGCAGCTTCCACGATAGCCCGGGGCTCGGGACTCGGCGCCATCCTCCGCCACCGCCCTTCCGAATCCTGTCCCACGGACACCCCGCGCTCGCGTAGCAGCTTTACTTGCTCCGGACTCAGGGCGTGCCCCACCGGCTTGAGACCCGTCGGCCCCGCTTCATGCGGCGCATTCACCACCGTCTGGGTTATCACGGTCAGCACTTCCCGCCGGATACCGGCTCGCTCCAGGGCGTTTTGAAGCGACTGCTGGATCATGTACCCTATCCACCCGGCGGTGGCCGCTACCAGCACTCCCAGGGGCAGAGGCTCCACCCACTCGCGAGCCAGCTCGTTCCGTTCGAGTTCGTCCCCCACCTGGGGACCGTTGCCGTGTACTATAGCGATGTTCCAATTTGCCCTAGCCAGCTCGATCACCGCGCCGAGGGACTCGCGGGTGTGGCGAAACTGGTCGGCTATAGTGGCTCGCCCGCCGGGCGGCGCAAGAGCGTTGCCCCCCAGCGCAACCACCACCGTGCCCGGCCGTGGTTCCCATCTCATCGGCCCACCGTATTCGGAACCGCGCCGAGCAGACGCCTAATCTCCTCGTAGGCCCGGCCGAACTCCGCCCAATCGCCGGCCACTCGAGCCGCATCCATTCGATCGAACCACTCCCTCAACTGCCGCCACAGAGCGTTGCTGTCGCCCGAACTCCGCAGCGACTCGACCGCGGCTCGGACAGCTTCCCCCTGCCGTACCCCGCGCCCGGCACCAACCCCCAAATGCACGGAAACCTGCCAAATGCGCGGCGCCCCATCGCCGGTCCCGGCTGCGTACCAGGTGCGGGTGAAAGCGAGCATGTCGGGGAAAACGTAGCTTCGTACTCTACCGCCAATTCGAGCATTAGGCATCTGTTCCGTTTCCAAGCTGGTCGGCGTCGGTCCCGACCAAGCGCGCGCCAGTCGGATCACCCGGAATTGCGCTTCCCCGCCGACTATCGCTCCGTCGGCCACCGCCGCGAGCCTGGAGGGATCTCCGGCCTCAATAACCGCGCGCAATCTCAGGCGGCTCACCGGGTCGGCCGGCGAGGAGGCGAACAACCAGACCGGCTCCTTGCGCCCCTCGCCTAGCCTCGCCACAGGTAGCGTGGTCGAAGTGTCACGCTGGCGCAGCGCCACCTGAATTTCGAAAAGCTCCTCAGGGTAGCGCCTCTGCGCTCGCAGTTCAACCGGTAGTTCCGACCCGTCGCGCACCACGTCGGGTGCAAGCCTGGCCCACTCACTCGCCAGCGGATCGTCCCCAACCGCATAAACCGCGGTAGCGCCTGAATGAGCGTCCACTACGCCAAGAAACGGCGCCCTCAGATAACGCACCTCGCGCCCGCGCCATCTGACCGATACCGAGAGGGGAAAGGTTCGGGAGGAAACGTATCCCTCCGCCATCCAGTACAAGCGGCCGCCCGCGACAGCGGGATACGGCTGTCCGAAAGCCGCGAACGGAGCATAGCGCTCGAGACGGTCACTCGCGGCCCGGCGCCACACCACCAGCTCCCCTGCCCCGGCAGATTCCCTAAGTAGCGATGCACTCTGCAACACCCACGCTAGAGCCAACCGCCGGCCTATCCCTGCGAGCCGAATGCCCGCTACCTGAGCCGTGTCGGGAAGCAGCAGGAAAGAGGACGATGCTTCGCTGAACCTAACGGGCCCTCCCGAGAGCGCCAACCGCTCCGGGTTAGCGCTCCAGTTGGCCGGGGAGTCCCAATCGGTAATGAACCAAGGGGTACCCGAGTCCGTCGCCGCACTCGCGGCTACAGCGATGACTCTCACAGATTCTCCTTGCGAAGCTCGATCGCCCTCGTCCACGGCTATAAAGACCGGCAGCTCTTTTCGGTCCCGGCCGATCGCTACCGCCAGCGTGGCAGTCCTGAAGCGCTCTCGAGGGAGAGCGACCCTACGGTTCAAGAAATCCACCAAGATCTGACTATCCCATAGTATTCCCGAGGTAAGTTCTTCGCGGTGCGCTGCTAAAGCTTTGGGCTCGGGTACGGGCGGGGGATCTACTAACACATCATCCCCTCCGATCCCGTACGCAACCTCGAGCATCCGGCTTTGAGTCCGCCGGATCTCGGGTTCTACTTGCGTCTTGGCGGGATCTGCTGCCGCCGCAAAGGCAGGAGCGGCGTACCGACCCGCGAAAACGCTCACGATCAGCAGTCCCCAGGCCACTATCACGACCGCGAGCCTGGCGAGCCAGATCCAGACAAGCGATCCGGCTGCGGTCACGAGCGAGACCGCAGCTAGAACCTTGGAGGCGGGAATCCGCACGCCGGAAAGGATACCGTCGTAGGGTACGGAGTGAACCCCCGCCACGTACTGTTCCGGATCCAAGCGGAAGCCGAAAAACAGCGCCGCCGCACAAGTAGCCAGGAGGACCGCAACGTGCCGGCGGGCCGAGTCCGCCACCGATATTCCGCGTTTGTCTTTCCTGATCGCGCCGATTGCAGCGTAGAGGAGTATGACCAGTACGGCTGTGGTGGCGGCCAGCTCGAGCAAAAAGTTCTGCAACTCGGTGAGCCAAGGCAGGGTGAAGAGGTAATACGCGATACTCCGCTGAAGCACAGGATCGACCAGGGCGTCCCCGGCGGATCCCCCTAGCAGCGCGAACTCATCCCACCACCCGGCGGCATCCCGACTCACCCAGAGCGCGCCGAGGAGACCCAAGGCCACCGAACCCAGCAGCAGATACCTGCGCGGTACCGCCTCGGCAATTTCCAAATTCCCCAGTCTGCGGGGTATCTGAACCGAGCCAATGGAGCGATATATCAAGTACAGGTTCCCTACGCACCAAATCGCGGCGGCGGCAAAGGCCAGCAAGGCAAGCTGGACCTGCAAAAACATCACGGCCCGGTGAGTGCTTTCCGAACCCAGCGATTCGGCCCATAGCAGTTCGACCGAGGTGGCGGCGGCCCACCGACCCGCGATCAGCCCGACAAGCCCGAGCACCAGGGCGGCTTGCGCCCACCGGGCCCGCGCCGCCCGCAATACCGACATGGAACTAGCGCATTACTCCCTCGGAGCGGAGCCATTCCTCCACCTCAGCGCGATACGCGGCCAGAGCTTCGGGCGAGGTCGCCTCGAAGCGCAGCACCAGGACCGGCTGCGTATTGGATGCCCGCAGTAGGCCCCACCCCTCGGGAAACGAAATTCTCACACCGTCCAGGGTGACCACTTCATACCGCGCCCCGAAATGCTGTGCCGCCCGCTCCGCAACCTCGAACTTCCGCTCGTCCGGGCAATCGATCCGAATCTCCGGGGTGGTGAAGGTCCGCGGTACGTCGACCAAAAGCCGCGAAAGAGGGCCTTCGCGGCGGGACAGATACGCCAGGAGCCGAGCTGCAGCGAACAATGCATCGTCAAAGCCGTAGTAGTCGGCTCCAAAGAACATGTGGCCGCTCATCTCGCCCGCCAGCGGCGCCCCCAGCTCCTTCATCTTCGCCTTGAGCAGGGAGTGACCCGTCTTCCACATCACCGGCTTCAGACCGATCTCCTCGAGGCCCCGGCTCAAGATGTCCGAACACTTGACGTCGAAAATTACCGGATGGCCCCGCCCGTTGCGCTCCACCAGATCCCGGGCCAACAGAAGAAGCAGAATGTCTCCGTACACCACCTCACCCCGCTCATCCACCACCCCAATGCGGTCCCCGTCACCGTCGAAACCGATCCCGAGCTCGGCGCCCACTTCCCGTACCTTGTCCTGAAGATCTCTCAGGTTCTCCAGCACGGTGGGATCCGGGTGATGGTTGGGGAAGGTCCCGTCCGACTCGCAGTAAAGTCCCACAACCTCCGCACCCAGCTCCCTGAGAATCCGCTCGGCTACCAAACTCGCAACCCCGTTGCCGCAATCCACCACCACTTTGACCGGCCGCATCAAGGGGCCGTTACGGCTAACCACGGCTTTGACGTACCGGTCCAGCACGCTGCGGTCAGCCTCTATGGTCCCGGGTCCGTGAACCAAATCGCCGCCCTCGATCAGCCGCCTCAATTCTTGAATGGCATCCCCGTACACCGGGTCCTTGCCTATGACCATTTTGAACCCGTTGAACTCCGGAGGGTTGTGCGAACCCGTGACCTGGAGCCCGGCGTCAACCCCTATTTCTACTACCGCCAAATAGAGAGCCGGCGTGGGAACCTGCCCTACATCCACCGCGGTACCCTGGGCAGCCGCTATACCGTCCCGAACGGCCCTGGCCAAAAGCTCGCCGGAGGGACGGTTGTCCCGGCCCACGGCGATTCTGGGCGAACGTCCCAAGCGCCGGGTGACCCAAGTAGCGAACGCCCGGCCTATGGCGTGAGCTAGCTCGGGGGTCAGCTGCTCTCCCACGACCCCGCGAACGTCGTACTGCCTGAAGACTACAGCAGGTACCTTCATCCTGACTTATGGAAGCCGGAACCCGTACGGGGCATATGGCCTACGGCCCCTCGACAGTATACACGACCGCGGGTGTCAGTCCGGTGGAGCCTCTGCGGGCCGCTTCCAAAGCGGCGTTCGGCCAGAAGCCGAAGACCACGAGCAACGCTGCGCTCAGCGCCACGACCAAACGCGCACCGCCGGCCACAGTGGTTTCGGAGTGTGCCTCCGGCGAGCTGGGAGCGCGCATATACATCGCCATCACCGGCGGTAAATAGTACCCCGCCGAGATTACGCTGGTCAGGACCAGCACGACAGCCAGCAGCTGTTGGTTCGCATCGATCGCCGCCGACAAAATGTACCACTTCCCGATGAACCCGGCGGTTCCGGGAAATCCCAGCAGAGAAAGCATGAAAACCGTCATGGCCGCCGCCAGCCACGGCCGCCTGCTTCCCAGCCCGTTGAGATCGTCTACCGACACGCCCCGCTCGCCGCCGCGTCCCGCCGCCGCCAGCACGGCGAAAGCCCCGATGGTCATCAGAGTGTATGCCAGGGCGTAGAACAGAAAAGCCGCCGCTCCCGCGCTGCTGCCGGATGTTACCGCGGCCAAGAGATAACCCGCGTGGGCGATGGAACTGTAGGCCAGCATTCTCTTGAGCTGGCGCTGGGCCAGGGCTACCAGGTTCCCCGCGACCATCGTGATTACCGCAAGCCACCACAGGGCTTCGTGCCAGACCACCACACCTCCAAAGGAGTGGAACAACACCCTCAGCAGTGCGGCAAACCCGGCGGCCTTCACCGCCGCCGCCATGTAGCCCGTGACCGGCGTAGGAGAGCCGTCGTACACATCGGGCGTCCACATATGGAAGGGAACCGCGGCAACTTTGAAGGCGAAACCGATGAGGAGCAATCCCAAGCCGAGCAGCGCCATGAGATTGGAAGAGAGAGCGAACCCCGAGACCTGCGTTCCTATCAGGACCAGATTGGTGGTACCGGTGGCTCCGTAGATCAATGCGATACCGTACAAGAAGAACCCGGAGGCAAAGGCTCCCAGCAGGAAGTATTTGAGCGCCGCCTCGGCGCAGAAGGGACTGCGCCGGTCGATCCCCGCCAGCACGTAAACCGCCACCGACATCAACTCGAGCCCCAGGAAGATGACGATCAGGTCCGACCCGCCACCCATGAACATCATTCCCAGGGTGCCGAACAAGAGCAGCAAGTAATACTCCGGAATGCGGACTCCCTCGCGCTTCAGATAGTCGAGGGAAAGCAACACCGTAAGAATCGCTCCCAGCAGGAAGAGCACCGCAGTGGCGTAGCGGTAGGGATCCAGAGCCATCATCCCGGCCAACTGGGCCGCTCTCGCATCGCTGGCCCACAGCCATATGACCGTCCCCAAGGCCATTACCAGTCCCGCCAGGGACAGTACCCCGGCTACCCACTGATCCTCGAAGCTCCCGTGGCGCCAGGCGACCCAGATCATCACTACGAGGCACCAGAACCCCAGCACCAGCTCCGGCGCCAAAGCCAAGAGGAGGCCGGCGGTGTTGTTCAGATCAATTACCATCGCTCGCCTCCTGCAGCAGGGCCGCAGCGCTAGACGAGGCTGCACCTCGCACTTCGGTGATGAGGGCCTGCGTAGCCGGTTCGATGCGCCGCAGGAACGGTGCGGGATACACGCCGATCCACACGATCATGGCGAGCAGCGGAGCCAGAACCAGGACTTCCCTTCGGGACAGATCGGGGAGATGCCGGTTTTCCTCTTTGGATAGCGATTCGAACAGGACCCTTTGCAAGGCCCAGAGTAGATATGCCGCCGCAAAGATCACTCCGGTAGTAGCCACGGCCGCCGCAATCGGGTGCGTCCGGAAAGTTCCCAGCAGGACCAGAAACTCTCCCACGAATCCGTTGGTACCCGGCAGGCCGATGGAGGAAAGGGCCACAACGGTGAGTACTGCGGCGAAGCCGGGCATCACTCTGGCAAGCCCCCCAAATTCGGCGATGGCCCGGGTGTGGCGGCGCTCGTACAGCATTCCTGCCAGAAAGAACAGGGCTCCGGTCGAAATTCCGTGATTGATCATCACGATGATCGCACCCTGAACGCTCTGCTCCGTCAGGGCCCAGATCCCCAGCATCACGAAGCCGAGGTGGCTCACCGAAGAATACGCGATCAATTTCTTGAAATCGGGCTGCACCATGGCGACCAGTGCGCCGTACACGATCCCCACGATTGCCAGGACCACCACCAGAGTGGCTACGCTCGGAGACAGGGCCACTTCCGGAAAGAGAGGCAGAGCGAACCGCAGGAAGCCGTAGGTACCCATCTTTAGCAGGATTCCGGCTAGGATCACGGACCCTGCCGTCGGCGCTTCCACGTGCGCATCGGGAAGCCAGGTGTGGAACGGAAAGACCGGAACTTTGATGGCGAAGGCCAAGGCGAAGGCGGCGAACAACCAGAATGCCGCGGGACGCAGATACCCTGCGTTCCTCAGGAGGTGATCGTAGGCGAAGGAGTACTCCCCCGTAGCCCGCCCAACCAAGTAATAGGCCACCAGGATAGCCACCAGCATCAACAGGGACCCTAGGAAGGTGTAGATGAAAAACTTGATCGCCGCGTAAAGCCTCTGTTCGCCTCCCCAGACCCCTATGATGAAGTACATCGGTATGAGCATCAACTCCCAAAAGACGTAGAACAGGAAGAGGTCCAGGGCGACGAACACTCCTATCATGCCGGTGGTGAGCAACAGCATCAGCGCGTAATACGCCCTTTCTCGCCGCTCGATGTAGTTCCAGCTTCCCAGCACCGCCAGGGGCATGGTGAAGGTGGTCAGGAGAACCATGAACAGGGAGATCCCGTCCACTCCCAGCCGGTAGAAAATTCCCCAGTCAGCGATCCACGGCCGGACCACCTGAAATTGCATTCCCGCCTGGGGATCGAAACTCCACCACATTCCCATGGAGGCCGCGAACTCCGCGAGCGTCACCCAGAGGGCGATCCACTTGGACTCTTTCTCGGGCCGCAGCATCACCACCGCGGCTCCCGCGATGGGGATTACCAGCAGCGCGTCCAGGACCCAGGTCTGATATCCCATTCCCTCGAGCAGTCCCGCCATCTCAGCCCGCCATCACCCGCAGAAGGACAAGAGTACCGAGTACGAAGAGCACCACATACGTGCCCACCTGACCCGTCTGGAGCCGGCTCCCTATCCAGCCGAACAGCCGCGTCAGTCGGGCCATTCCGTTCACCGCCACACCGTCGATCAAAAGCGCATCTACGGTTCGCCACAGTACCCGCTCCGAAAACCAGATCAAGGGGCGCACTATCAAAGCGTCGTATATCTCATCCACATAGTACTTGTTGGCCAGCACCCGCTCGATTCCCCGCTCCGGCACGGCTTGGCGCGCCGGTACCAGCGCCTCCGGCTTAAGCAAGCGCCATGCCGCAGCGATACCCGCCACCGCTATGGCAGTGGCCAGCGCCAGCAGTCCCCACTCGGTCCCCGCCGTAAGGTGAAACTCGGGGAGGAAGACTGCTCCGAGGCTGGTCACCGGCTCGAGCCAGTGTTCCAGCCATCCCGCCGCTGGCAGCACGTGAGGCAGGTTCAATACCCCGGCAAACACGCTTCCCAGTCCTAGAATCACCAGGGGCCCGGTCATCACCGGGGGAGCTTCCCGCAGGTGCTGCCTCTCGGCTTCACCCGTGCGATTCGGGCCGTGGAAGGTGTAGATCAACAGCCGAGTGATATACAGCGCGGTGAACACCGCTCCCACCGTACCCAGCGCCCAGAAAACGTAGAAGATCGGCGCATCGTGACCGCGCGCGAAGGCCGCAGCCAGAATCGAGTCTTTGGAGAAGAACCCCGAAAACGGAGGCAGCCCGATGTTGGCCAGGCCGCCGATCCACATCAGCGCCGCGGTCCACGGCATGTAGCGGTGCAGGCCCCCCATGTTTCTCAGATCCTGGGCGTCCTCGTGGCGGTGCGTCGCGTGGTAGGCTTGGTGCAGGGCGTAAATCACGTTGCCAGCGGCCAAAAACATCAGCGCCTTGAAGAAAGCGTGGGTCACCAAGTGGAAGATGCCCGACACGTAAGCACCCACGCCCACGCCCAGGAACATGTACCCCAGCTGAGACACCGTGGAGTACGCGATGACCTTCTTTATGTCCCACTGCTTCAAAGCGATGGTGGCGGCGAACAGGGCGGTAAGAGCACCTATTCCCGCAACCACGGCGCTGGAAATCGGAGCCATGGCGAAAAGGACATTGGCCCGCGCCACCAGGTAGACCCCCGCCGTCACCATGGTGGCGGCGTGAATCAGAGCCGACACCGGAGTCGGACCGGCCATAGCGTCCGGGAGCCAGGTGTAGAGGGGGATCTGAGCCGATTTCCCCGTGCAACCCAAGAACAACGCCAGGGTGATCAGAGTGATCAGAGTCCCACCCACTTCGAAGCTTACCGGTGCTAGCCGGAAAACCTCGGTGAATTCCAGGGTGCCGAGGGAACGGAAGATCAAGAACATGGCGATCAGGAATCCCGCATCGCCTATTCGGTTCATGATGAACGCCTTCTTGCCCGCGTTGGCGTTCGCTTTGTCTTCGAACCAGAAACCGATCAGCAGGTAGCTGCACAGCCCTACGCCTTCCCAGCCCACGAACATCACCGGGAAGTTGGAGCCCAGCACCAGCACCAGCATGAAGAAGATGAACAGATTCAAGTAGGCGAAATAGCGGGCGTAACCCGGATCCTCGCCCATATACCCGATACTGAAGACGTGAATCAGCGCCCCTACGCCGGTGACCACGAGGAGCATCACTACCGAGAGCTGATCCACTTGGAAAGCCAGGTTCAGAACCAGATCGCCCGCCGGTATCCAAGACCAGTAGGTGAGCACGACCGGTTCGTGAGCGCCGGAGCCTGCCAATCCCGCCGCTACCAGCACCGAAACCGCGAAGGCGGCGGCCACGGTGCCCACTCCGATGGCCGTAACCGCCCTGCGAGCTGCCGGGCGGAAGAGACTGAGCGCTCCGTTCGCTAGGAATCCCAAGAGGGGAAGCGCTGCAGCCAGCCAAACCAGTCTTACCGCCTCGGGTATCTCGGTCATCCGCGCAGAAGATTGATGTTCTGAATGTCCACGGTTTGTTTGTGTCTATAGATCGCCAAGATTATGGCCAGCCCGACTGCCGCTTCTGCGGCGGCCACGGCCATCACGAAGAAAACGATCACCTGCCCTTGAGGTCCCAGCTGCTGTGCCAGCGCAATGAAGGAAAGGTTGACCGCGTTGAGCATGAGCTCAACGCACATGAAGATGACAATGGCATTGCGGCGCAGCAGCACACCCGCTACGCCCAAACTGAAGAGTATCGCCGAAACCGCCAAAGACGGACCCAGGAGCATCTACAGCCTCCGCTTGGCCAAAACCACCGCGCCCACTATGGCCGCCAACAACAACACCGATGTCAGCTCGAAGGGAATGAGATACTCGCGGAACAAAGCGTCGCTGATCACGTGTACCGGCCCTTCGGCCTCGCTCATTCTGGCTATGGCCCCTTCCGGGAGCCGGAGATGTTCTTCCGGCGCCCAGGTACGGACCGCCCACAGCTCCGCCGCCAGCAGCAATCCCAGAGCGGCGGCCACCAGTCGTCCCGGCCACCCGCGCAGATCGCTCGGACCTTGCCTTCCCAGGTTCAGCAGCATGATAACGAACAGGAAGAGAACCATAATTGCGCCGGCGTACACCAGTACCTGGAGCGCGGCGATGAACTGCGCGTCGAGCAACACGAAGATGCCCGCGAGGGAAAAGAGCGTGAGAATCAGCCACAGGGCGCTGGCCACGGGACTGCGCCGGGTGATACAGAGAAACGCCGAGACGATGGCGACGCCGGCGAAAACCCAAAAGACGCCTAGTACCATCGCCTACTCGCCCTTGGGATCGGAGGGATCCCAAAGTGTGGAGACCGGATGCGTCTGGGCGCACAACCGCTCGAGATCGTAAACGAATCGGCCCCGCTCGAACTCCGAATTCTCATAGTGCACCCCGACGTGGATCGCCTCCTCGGGACACACCTCCTGGCAATACCCGCAGAAAATGCACCGGAATTCGTCGATCTCGTAGATCAACGGATAGCGATGGCCCTCCTCGTCCTCTCCCGGCACCAGCTTTATACAATTGGCGGGGCAGATCTGGGGACACAGCCCGCAAGCCACGCACTTGGCCCGCCCCTGCTCGTCGGTAAGCATCCGGTGCGTCCCCCGCCACCGAGGAGAAATGGTCCATTCCGGAGTGGACTTCTCCTCCGGATACTCCATGGTCACTTTCCTGCGGAACAAATGGGAGAACGTCAGGGCCATCCCCTGAAGAGTAGCCCGGAGATAACTGACTTCCCGCTCCGGCCGCTTGACTACCTTGACTCCTATAGCCATCAGCTCACCACCCTGGCCCGCTGCCGGCTCGCGCCGATCAGCAGACGGCCTCTATCGAGTCCCCACAAAAAGACCGCAACCAGAGCCAGATTCACCGCGAAAAGGATCAAACCGTATCCCACACCCCGCTCCACACCCGCCCGGTCCAAAAGCCACACCACGGTGGCTATCAAAACGATGTATCCCAGCGCCACCGGAAGCATCACCTTCCAGCCCAGCTGCATCAATTGGTCGAACCTAAAACGGGGCAAAGTCCAGCGAACCCAAATGTAAGTGAAGACGAAGAAACCGGTCTTCAAAGCAAACATGACCACCGTCGCAGCCCACTTGGCCACCGAGGGTTCACCTTCGTCCCAAGTCGTAAAGGGAATGTCCCAGCCCCCGAAAAACAGCGTGGCCATCAGCGCCGACATGGTGATCACGTTGGAGTACTCGGCTATGAAAAACATGGAAAACTTCATCGAGCTGTACTCGGTGTGATACCCGGTTATCAACTCGGCCTCCGCCTCCGGCAAATCGAAAGGAAGGCGATTAGTCTCCGCAAAGGCGGCTATCACGAAGAGGATGAACCCGAGAGTCAGCGCTAGAACGAACCACACCGACTCCTGCTGCACGGCAATCACCTCCGAGAGCGTGACGTTGCCGGCCAGAAGGAATACCGAGATTACCGCCATCCCCAAGGCGATCTCGTAGCTGATCATTTGCGCGCTGGATCGCACTCCCCCCAAAAGGGAATACTTGCTTCCCGAAGACCAGCCGGCCAAAACGATGCCGTATACCCCGAGGCTGGAGATCGCCAGGATGAAGAGCAATCCGATGGGGATATCCGCGATCACCATCGGAACCGGGCCGTGAATAGTTATGTGCCCGAGAAGCGGCCCCACGATGGTCCACCAGGGAAGCACTCCGTCGAACTCTATGGGCAGAGGGGCCCCGAAGGGAATCACCGCATAAAGGATCAGAGCTGGAATGAACGACAGCACGGGAGCCAGGAAAAAGAGCACCCGATCCGCTTCCCCGGGTATGGTCTCTTCCTTCAGGATGTTCTTGAGCCCGTCGGCCACCGATTGCAACAACCCTTCCGGGCCTACGCGGTTCGGCCCCAGGCGATCCTGGATGAACCCGCTGATCCTCCGCTCCGCCCAGATAACCAGCATGACGCCCAGGTTGTAGGCGGTGAAAACCACTATGATCTTCAGTGCGGCGAGCAGCAAATATCCCTTGAGTTCGGGACTCACCGGCTCACCTCCACCCGCTCCGGCGCGTTTATCAGAGCACCCTTGAGGCCCAAACGCTCGTAGCTCAACCCTGAAAAAGCCGGCTCCGCGGCCGCCAAAAGCTCGAATGCTTGAGCTGCGCTGAGAACCGCCTCTCCCGCACCGGTCTCCTCCATCAACTGCCCCAGTACCCACCACGCGGGACGGGCCATCCCCGGGGCCGGTTTGGCCTGGAAGTACCGCTGCACTCGGCCGTCCCGGTTTACGAAAGTCCCGTCCTCCTCGGCCACATTGGCGATGGGCAGCACCACCCTCGCTCCCCGCGCCGCCGGCGGAAGCACCGTGCCTAGGTAGATGAGATTCTCCACCTCGGAGAGCGAATCCGCGCTCAGCCAGTCCAGAGGATCGTCCAGGACCAACACCACCGCAGCCTGGCGCAGCGCAGGCACCGCCCCTTCAGTGTCTTCCCCGTAACCCAAGAGCCGAGCGCCGGTCCCGTTGGGAGCCCGCTCGCTTCTCAGTGCGAGATTGGGAACCCCGGGCAAAGGTATCTCGCCGTCCACACGCTCCAGTCTGAAATAACCCGACCACTCGAATCGGCCGAGCAGGCGGCGCGCCAGAAAGAGGGCCTCGGTGGAGACCTTGGGCGAGACCAGCGCTACCGCCTTTCCGTCCGCTCCCTTGAGAATCTGCGCCGCCCGCTCCAGAGCCGTGTCCCAGTCGGTGGCTGCGAGCCCTTCCCTGTCCTTGACCAGCGGCGCCTCGATTCGGTCCCCGCGATTCATCCAGCGGTAGTTGAACCGCCCGTAGTCGCAGATGAAGTACTGGTTCACCTCCAAATTGGGCCTCGGGCGAATCCGCACCACCGCATTGTGCCTGGTGTCAAGATTCACGTTGCAGCCCTGAGAGCAGCCAGTACAGATGCTGGCCGTCTTGTCCAGCTCCCAAGCCCGAGCCTTGTGGAGGAAGTCCTTGGAAAGCAGTGAGCCCACCGGACACAAGTCCACCACGTTGCCGGCCCAGGGATGGTCGAGCTTGCGTCCCGGATGGATTCCGATATATGCCCGGTCTCCCCGCTCGCTCACATTTAGGATCGAATCTTGGGCCACGTGATCCATGAACCTCACGCAGCGGGTGCAAAGGATGCAGCGGTTGGGCACGTACAGCACGTCTCCGCCGAAGTCTTCCACCGGGCTGAAGCGCTTGGGGTAGGCAGGAGTGTAGCGGGTGCGGGGACGCCCCTCCTGGAAAACATAGTCTTGAAGCTCGCATTCGCCGGCCTGGTCGCAGATCGGACAATCCAAGGGGTGATTGATCAGCAGGAACTCCAGCACGCTGCGCCGCGCCGCGAGGGCTTGTTCCGACATCACCTTCACCACCTGCCCCTGGGCCACCTGAGTGGCACAGGCTATCTGGAGCTTGGGCATCCCTTCGATCTCTACCAGACACATCCGGCACACTCCCGCTACCGGAAGCCCCGGATGATAGCAGTAATGGGGGATCACCACCCCGGCTTGCTTGGCCGCTTCTATCAGGAGCGTCCCCTGCGGGACGCTCACTTCCACACCCTCTATGGTCAAACTTACCAAAGGCTTCTCGCTCATCGTCTCAGGCCAACGCCGTTACCGGACGTCGGGCTCCCTTGATGTAGGCCTCGAACTCGTCTCGAAACTTCTTGATCCCGCTCACCACCGGCGCCGCGCACGAATCGCTGAGAACACAGATCGTCTTGCCCGTCATCTGCTCGGCTAGCTCGAGGAGCAGATCCAGATCCTTCATCTCCCCTTCCCCGGCCAGGATGCGCTGCAAGATCCTCACGGTCCACGCCGTCCCTTCCCGGCACTGAGTGCACTGGGCGCACGATTCGTGGGCGTAGAAACGCGCCAGCCGCATGATCTGATACACCATGTCGGCGCTGTCGTCGAAGACTATCACCCCTCCGGAACCCAGCATGGTTCCTTTTTCGATACAGCCTTCGTAGTCCAACAGGCAGCTCTCGGTCTCTTCCCGGTTGAGAATCGGAACCGAAGATCCGCCCGGGATGCAGGCCTTCAGCTTTCTCCCCTCTCGCATGCCCCCGCAGAGGTCGTAGATCAGCTCCCCCAAGGGGAAACCCATGGTGACCTCGTAGTTGCCCGGCTTCCTGACGTGCCCGCACACGCTGAACAGTTTGGTTCCGGTGCTCTTGGGGCTGGACAGCGACAGGCTCTTGTACCAGGCCGCGCCGCGATTGATGATGTGCGGTACCGCTGCCAGCGTCTCCACGTTGTTGATGGTGGTGGGCATCCCGAACACGCCATAGGCTGCCGGGAAGGGCGGCTTGATCCGCGGGTTCCCGCGGCGCCCCTCGATGGAATTCATCAGAGCCGTTTCCTCACCGCAGATGTACGCCCCTGCACCCCGATGGATGTACATATCCAGGCGGAGGCCCTTCTTGCCCATGGCGTCCTTGCCCAGAATGCCGTGGCGGTAGGCTTCCTCTAGAGCCTGCTGCATGATCGCCAACGGCTCGGTAAACTCGCCGCGGATGTAGATGTACGTCACTTCAGCCTGGATCGCATACTGGGCGATAGCGCAACCCTCTATCAACGCGTGAGGAGTCCAGCGCATGATCTCGCGATCCTTGAAAGTGCCGGGTTCCGATTCGTCGGCGTTGCAGCACAGGTAATGGGGCTTGGTCTTCTCCTTGGGCATGAAGGACCACTTGAGCCCCGTAGGGAACCCCGCCCCTCCCCGACCCCGGAGTCCGGATTCCTTGACGATCTCGATGATCTCGCCCGGAGCCATGGACAGAGCTTGTTCCAAAGCAGTATAGCCGCCGCGTTTTTTCCACCCCTCGTAAGTGCGCGCCTCGGGATCGCCGAAGTACTGGCTCAGTACCACGGTCTCCTTGGGATGCGGCGGGTGCGGATATCCCACTTTAGCCCTCCTCCAGATCGGCGCCCCAAAAGCTCATTGATAGCGCTTCAGAATTTCCGGCACCTTTTCGGCGGTAACGTTTTCCAAAAAGTCATCCCCGATCAGCACGGCGGTGGCGAACCCGCAAGCACCAAGACATTCCACCTCCACAACCGTGTACTTGCCGTCGGGTGACGTAGCCCCTAGCTCCTCGCACCCGGTGTGCTTCAAAAAAGCGGCGAGCACGTCCTCGGCGCCGCACAGATTGCAAGGCGTCGTGGTGCACACTTGGATGAAGTGCTTACCCACCGGGTGCTGGTGGTACATGGTGTAGAACGTGACCACGCCCTTCACATAGGCCGGCGTCAGATCCAGAATCTCGGCCACCTCCACCATCGCCTCTTCAGAAATCCATCCTCTGGCCTGCTGCACCATCCAAAGAGCCGGTAACAAAGCCGCCCTCTTGGTTGGATAGCGGGCCATGATCGCCTCGAGCTCTTTGAGCCGGTCCCCGGTAAAGACCGGCTCGTAGGCTGCCTTCTCGGGCGCAGCGCTCACCGGTCCACCTCCCCCATGACGATGTCCACACTGGCGTTGATCGCAATCAGGTCGGCCAGCAGGTGGCCCTGGGCCATCTTAGGCAGAGCCGACAAGTTGATGAAGGAAGGAGGACGAATCCGCCATCTCACCGGCTTGGCAGTACCGTCGGAAACCAGATAGTTCCCCAGCTCGCCCTTGCCGTTTTCGATGGGGAAGTATGCTTCACCCACCGGCGGCTTTACGCCCTCCATTACCTGCTTGAAGTGAAAGATCATCGCCTCCATGTCGTTCATCGCGGCACTCTTGGGAGGCAAGATTACCCGCGGGTCGTCCACGTTGATCGGACCGTCGGGGAGCCGATCCAAGGCCTGCTCCAGTATTCTGGTGGACTGCCGCAGTTCCTCGAATCTCACCAGGTAGCGATCGTAGACGTCCCCGTGCTCGCCCACCGGGATCTCGAAATCGTAGGTCTCGTAGTCCAAGTACGGCCGGTCCTTGCGAACGTCGTAAGGCACCCCGCTGGCCCTGAGCATCGGACCCGACAGCGAGTGATTTATCGCCTCTTCGGCGGTCAAGGCCCCCAAGCCCTGGGTTCTAGCACACCAAATGCCGTTGCGAGTCAGCACTCGATCGACCTCGGCCAGCGTCTTTGGAAAGGTGCGGCAAAATTCCCGCAGCCCCTCCACGAACCCATCGGGGATATCGGCCATCATACCCCCTACCCGAGTCAAGCTGGTGGTGAGCCGGGCCCCGGTCCAGGCCTCCTGGAGATTGTAGATCCGTTCCCTCTCGTAAAAAGTCCAAAGGAACGGCGTAAAGGCGCCGATGTCTATGGCGGTGGTGCCCATCCAGATGAGGTGGGAGATTATGCGGCTCATCTCGCAGGCGATCACCCGCAACACCTTGCACCGCTCGGTGATCTCGATCCCCATCAACTTTTCGACTGCCATGGCGAAGCCCACGTTGTTCGCCATGGGGGACAGGTAGTCGGTACGATCGGTAAGCGGTATGATCTGGTTGTAGTGGCGATATTCCCCCAGCTTTTCAAACCCCGAATGGAGGTAGCCGATGTGGGGAATGCAACGCACCACCACCTCACCGTCCAGTTCCACTACCAGCCGCAGAACTCCGTGCGTGGCGGGGTGCTGTGGGCCAATATTGACCAGCATGTGATCCCCCCCGAAGTCCGGCTCCTCCGCCACCGCAGCCGCAGTGCCAGCACCGCCCCAGGCGGGCGCCAACGCAGCCCCGCTTTCCCCTACCGTAAGCTCCACCGTCCGCGACCCGATCCGGCTTCCGGCCTCGAGCACTCCCTGGCGAACCAAGCGTTCCCGCATGTCCGCCGGGAGGTCGTGGTAGAGATCGGCAATCGAGAGCTCTTCCTTGGAGTAGTGAGCCTCAGGGCTGGCGCCCAGTGCCTGCCGTACCTGCTCCGACCGGGAAAACCTGCCTCTCAGGGGGAAATCCTTCCGCAGGGGGTGCCCTTCGCTGTAGGTCTCCCACATGAGAATCCGCCGGAGGTCCGGGTGCCCGCGGAAGGTGATTCCGAACATGTCGTAAACTTCCCGCTCCAACCAGTTGGCTCCCTGCCAGATCGGAACCACGGAATCGACTTCCAGCGGCTGGTCCTTGGGCAGCTCGACCTTGACGCGAAGCGGCACTTTTCGGTCAAGGGAAAAGAGTTCGTACACCACCTCCAGAGGCCGCTCCGGGTCGCGGTACTCTACGGCGGTGATGTCCACCAAGTAGTTGTACTGCTGGCCGGGAGTCTCCTTGAGCCAGCGGAGGATCTCTCTTACGGCTTCGCGATCTACGTAAACGATGGTATCGCCGCAGGAAACCAAAGCCCGCCCGATCCGCGGCCCGAACCGTTCGCGCAGAGCTTGCACCGTCGGATTCATTCCCATGGCGGAGCGCTCAGCAGCGAGGAGTCGTCACACCGCAGCTCTAAGCCGAGCGGGTTTGATGTACCGAATTTCCGAACGGCTCGGAAAGCTCGTCCACCGTTTCCGGTTTCAGGCGCAAGGCGGTCTGATCGAGGAGCTGCTCCTCGCGCAGCGACCGGTCGGTGATCGACTCGCCTCGGATCTTTTTCTGCAACAGCAGGATCCCGTAGAGCAACCCCTCCGGCCGAGGCGGACACCCCGGCACGTAAACGTCCACCGGGACGATGGTGTCGATCCCCTGCACCATCGCGTAGTTGTCGAAGACTCCGCCGGTGGAGGCGCAGGCCCCCATGGAGATTACCCACTTGGGCTGCGGCATCTGGTCGTAGATGCGGCGAATCACCGGCGCCAACTTGAACGGAAGCCGGCCGGCGCATATGAGCACGTCCGCCTGCCTGGGCGAAAAGCTCATTCGCTCCATACCGAAACGCGCCAAGTCGAACCGCCCGGCTGCCGTGGCCATGAACTCGATGGCACAGCAGGCAGTTCCGAAAGGCATCGGCCACAGGCTGTTGGCCCGAGCCCAGTTGACCAGAAAGTCCAATCTGGTCGTAATCCAGTTGGGCGATCCGGCGACCACCCCCAACTTCTTTCCGCTCCCGCCGACGTTCAATCCCATTCCAGGGCTCCTCTCTTCCAGGCGTACGCGTACCCCACCAGAAGAATGGCTATGAATACCACCATTTCCACCAGGCCGAAAAGACCCAACTGGCGGAAAGCCACCCCCCACGGGATCATGAAGACGGTCTCGATGTCGAAAACTATGAACAACATCGCCACCAGGTAGAACTTCACGCTGAAGCGGTCCCGGGTGCTGCCCAAAGGAGGCATCCCTGACTCGTAAGGGGTTGCCTTCACCGGTGTGGGCCTCTGCGGCGAAACCAGGTGCGACAGCACCAGCATCCCCACCGCATTGACCAGCACGAATCCGAAGAGTAAAAGTACCGGCAGATATTCTTGCATCTGACCCCGCTGGGGCTGCGGCTACCGCCCCTCGTGAAAATTTTCACTTGCCACCGAAGGCAAGTTAGTCAGGCCCGGGAAGCAGTGTCAAGCAAAAGGGCCGTGGCGAAACGCGCCAGAGCCGGTATCTTGATAGGCGACTAGGGCCCAGGGTGGAGGAGCGATGTCCATTAAGTCCGATCGCTGGATCAAGCGCATGGTCGAGCAATTCGGGATGATCGAGCCTTTCGAGACCTCCCAAGTAAGGCAGGGGGTGATAAGCTACGGCCTCTCGTCCTACGGGTACGACATGCGGGTGGCCCGGGAGTTCAAGATCTTCACCAACGTGTACTCCCCCATCGTGGATCCCAAAGAGTTCGACGAGCGCTCCTTCGTGGAGTTCGAAGGAGACGTCTGCGTGATACCCCCCAACTCCTTCGCTCTAGCGCGTTCGGTGGAATACTTTAGAATTCCCCGGAACGTGCTCACCATATGCGTGGGCAAGAGCACCTATGCGCGCTGCGGGATCATCACCAACGTCACCCCTTTCGAACCCGAGTGGGAGGGATACGTAACGCTGGAGATATCGAACACCACGCCCCTCCCCGCCCGGATATACGCCAACGAGGGGATCGCCCAGGTGCTGTTCTTCGAGGCGGACCCCGACGACGTTTGCGAGGTCTCTTACAAGGACAAGAGGGGGAAGTATCAGGCCCAGCAGGGAGTCACCCTCCCCCGCATCTGAGAGGCACCATGGCCCTGGTTCGCTGCCCTAAACACGACATCCCCTACAGCGACGAGAATCCCAGGGGCTGCCCCGCGTGCGCCCTGGAGCGCGAAAAACCGGAGCAGGCAAGCGTGATGCGGGAACTCGCCAGAGCCTCGCGCGCCCTCCGGACCGGCACTCCGACCCAGGTTCCCAAACGTCCCTCAGTGGAGATCATCACCCCGATCACCCCGCCGCCGAAAGCGCCCGAAGTCAAACCCACGATGCTGGAGCGACTCCGCTGGCAAGTGCGCAGGCGGCCCATCCAGGCGATCGGCATTCCCCTAATCCTCGTCCTCCTGGGATTGCTCGTTTTCCGCTCTCGCCCCAAGTTCGTAGAACAGCCGCACCCGGCGCTCTTCTCAGGGGAAGTCCTGCCCCTTCCCATCGAGCCGGGACAACCCATAACGGCGGTGTTCGCTATCCTCGGTACCCAGCCGCCCCGCCCTCATCCGGAGGCTCGGGTCTTGGAGCGATACTACTACGGCGCGGACCTCGTGATCGACGCGCTGAACCGGGTCGTGTACAGCATAGACCTGCGCGTGCCCAGCCGCAGCTGGAAGGGCCTGCGCGTGGGGATGAACCGGCAAAACGCAGAAGGGGCGCTGGCTCTGCTGGGAGTGCCCCGGGAGACATCGGCTCCCGAAAGCGCCCGGGCGGACACGGTGGGAGGGTACGTGGTATACCCCTCACTGGAGGATCGCCCGCGCCAGAGCCTAAAGGTGGAAGTGCGCCCCCCCAATGGATGCTTCGACGTGGCGGTGGATCTCCAGCCCCGGGTTGTAGGCCTGGTGCGCGACGCTCGCAGAGAATACGCTGCCGTGGGCCCGCCCGGAGCACCCCTCGACTGGGTGGTTACCAGGATAACGGTGACCAGCCGTGCGATGCCTGGCCCTGCCGGGCCGGCGGCGTGCTGAGGAAAGCGCATGGCGATCCCCGGAGAGCCCCTCAGAAAATTCCCTCCTCCCGCTGAAGCGACCTCACGTATGCCACAATCTTCTTCACCTGTTGTCGATCCAGGCTTGGGATCGGGGGCATGTCGCCGAAACGCCAATGGTGAGCCCGGACTCCCAACTCGACCGCGAGATAGAAGGCCGCGTCCGAGTGATGGTCGGGGCGGTATATTTGATGTACCAGCGGCGGTCCCCGATCGGTTCCGCTGGCGGCCGTTCCGTGACAACCTTGGCAGTGAAAGCGGTATAGCTCTGCGCCGGCTGCAAGTTCCAGCGAGTCGGGGGCTGCCATGCTGGTTCCTCCGCCGGTGCGCTCGCCGGAGGGGCGATTGCAGGCTATGACGAGGTAGGCGGCAAGCACGACACTGTGGCTCCAACCAGAGTGATACCTCAACACGGGAGATGCAACAATGCGCTCGAGGTACGGAATCGTTTTCATCGTCGCTCTATGGGTCCAGCTCGGCTGCCGAGCGGAACGCCCGGCTGAAGAGCCGGAGTCGGTATCGGTTTCCGATGTCGGCCTGCAGACGCCGGAGTCTATGCTGCACGATCCGGTGGCCGATGTCTATCTGGTCTCCAACATAAACGGGTCTCCTCTGGAGAAAGACGACAACGGCTTCATCAGCCGCCTGGCCCCCACCGGAGAAGTGTTGAGCTTGAAATGGATCGACGGCGCCAGCGAGGCGGTCACACTGCATGCACCCAAAGGGATGGCGCTCAAGGGTGACACCTTGTTCGTGGCCGACATAGACGAGGTACGGCTCTTCCACCGGGAAACCGGAAGTCCCTTGGGCAGCCGGCCGATCGCAGGGAGCACGTTCCTGAACGATGTGGCCGTAGGGCCCGACGGTACGGTATATGTGACCGACAGCGGACTCCGGGCAGGCAACCAAGGGTTCGCACCTTCGGGAACCGATGCAGTTTATCGTTTCGACGCCGCCGGCCAGCCGGTGGCGGTGGCTCGCGATACAACACTGGGAAGACCCAACGGGATCGTGGCGGACGACAGCGCCCTCACCGTAGTCACTTTCGGGAGCGGGGAGATCTACCGGCTCGACCCCGCATCCGGCACCAGGCTGGAAACCCTCCCCCGCGCTCCCGCCGGCCAACTCGACGGTGTGGTACGCTTGGCGGACGGTTCCCTTTTGGTCTCCAGCTGGGAGTGCCAGTGCGTCTACCAGGTGCACGCCGGGGGACACTACATGCCGGTCGTTGACAGCGTGCCGGCCCCTGCCGACATCGGCTTCGACACCCGCAGGAACCGGATTCTGATACCGCTGTTCACCGAGAATCGCGTGCTGGCGCGCAGGCTCGCCTCGCAACAGTAGGGGCGTCGGGCGGCCCCTGAGCTTCAGGGGGCCGCCCTCCCTTGCTGGGGTCTCGTGATCTCGTAATTGGCGGGCGGCTCCTGACCCAGCAGATGGCGCACGAAATAATCCCACCTCTTGCGAATCACATACGGCTCGTTCAAGCCGTGAGCCCGATCCGGCAGGAGTATGAAGTCGAAGTCCTTGTTGGCCTTGATCAGGGCATCCACCAACTGAATGGTCATCGCCGGGTGGACGTTGTCGTCCATGTCGCCGTGCATTAGGAGCAACTTGCCTTTCAAGTTGGCAGCGTAGGTCTTGTTGGCCGAAGCCGCGAAGTTGTCGGTCTTGCGCAGCGTATCCCTTGCCAGCAGGCCCTGGTACTTCTCCGCCCAGTAGATGTTGTAGCTGCGGTTGTCGTGGTTGCCGGCGGTAGACACTGCGACCTTGAAGAAATCGGGGTAGCGCAGGATAGCCGCGGCCGAAGCAAAGCCGCCGCCCGAGTGCCCGTAAATCCCCACGCGGTCCAGGTCGATGAACGGATAGCGGGCCCCCAGCTGCTTTATGGCCGCAATATGGTCGGGAATCCCGTTGTCGATGAAGTTGCCGTAGTAGTTGTCGTGGAACGCCTTGGACCTGAGAGGCGTACCCAAGTGGTCGATTTCCACGACAATGAACCCCAGCTCCGCCAGGGCTCGTTCCTCGCCGCCCGTGGTGAACCACCAGGGGCCGACACTCCCCACCTGGGGTCCGGGGTAGATGTGGTCTACGATGGGATACTTCTTTGCCGGATCGAAGTTAGAAGGCTTGAACATGACACCGTAGATGTCGGTGATACCGTCGCGGGCTTTGACCGTGAACACCTCGGGCGGAGTCCATCCTATCTCCCTGAGGCGGGAGACGTCGGCCTCTTCCAGCACTCGGATGACTCGGCCGTCTGGGACGGCCCGAAGGACGGATACGGGAGGTTGCTCGATGCGGGATTGAACGTCTATGAAATAGCGGCCGCTTGGCGAAAACTCGATGCGATGATCGGCATCTTCCGGAGTGATCAGCGTGAGCCCGCTGCCGTCGAAGTTCACCCGATAGAGGTGCTGGTAATAGATGATCCGGCCGGGTTCCCTGCCCCTGGCGGTGAAGTAAATTTGGCGCGCCCGCTCGTCCACGTAACGTACTGCACCCACGGTCCACGGGCCGGAAGTGATCTGATTCTTGAGATTCCCGTCACGGTCGAAGCGATATAGATGAGCCCAGCCGTCCCGCTCCGACCACCAGATCACGTCGTCGGTGGACTCTGCGGTGTACCAACTCGCCGGATCCCGGGGACTGAGCTCCACGAAGGTACGGGAGGAATCCTTTGCCAGAATTCTGATCTCGCCGGTTTCCGCATCCGCCTCCACGAAGTAAAGTGCCTTGGAGGCGCGAGTGAGGAAGGTGAAGTAGATCCGATCGGACGCCCGGTTCCAGGTGGAATCCGCCGCGCTCCCGCCGAATTGCCCTCCGGTTTGGATCTGGTTGGGACGCACCGGGAACTTGACCGCCACGTTGCGCACTTGCTGTGAGATGTCCCGCCGGCCGCCGCCGTTACCTCCGGCGCTGGCCATCAGACCGGGCGGGAGGGTCAGAACGTGGATGCCGGGTGTGGGAACCGCGGTGTCTCCCGGGAGGGCATACGGCTGGGAGAAATGCCGCGGCCGCTGGGACGTGTAGGAGATATAGTGCATGTGGGCGACCCCGCGGACATCCATGCGGCTCACGGCGATCCTACGAGAGTCCGGAGACCAGCGCAGGTTGGGGCGCTGAATGGTATCGTTCCTCAACCTCTGGTAGGGCCGGGGCGGCCCCGCTCCGTACCACCATTCTTCGGTACCGTCCGTGGTGAGCTGCAGGGAGTCCCCGCCCCCTCTGGGACGGACCCAAACGTTGTAGTTGTAAACGAAGGCTTCCCAGACCGAATCCGGAGATACCACAAACGGCCTCTGATCGGGGAGCGTGTCGGCCACGCTGCAGCGATAGGTAGCCAGCACGCAGCGGAACAGCTTCCCGCTAGCTTTGAATTCGATCGCCCTCTCCCCGTCCACGAACCTGAAGCTGTCGAACGGTAGCTTCACCGGGTCGTAGGTCGTATCCCGTGCTATCGACATCGCCGCGGCCAGGCGTGCATTGTCGAAAACCAACCTGCGGGTATTGTTGACCGGGTCGATCAGCACGAACTCCGCACCTTCGGGAAGCTTGTCGCGGTACCAAAAGCGATTTCCATCCGGAAGCCAGTTGGGCTCTACCGCGTCGTGGCTGATCATGCGCGAGGCGTGCCAATCGAGCATCAGCTCGGCGCGGCGGTAATCGACCTGGGCGGCCAGCTGCTGCGCCGCAGCAACGGCGGAGAAGACGAGAACGAAGAATCGGAAAGATCTCATTTCCAAACCTCCTGTTCCCCGGCGCGAACCGGATCCCCTACCGGCGGCTTGCCGGGCGGTATCCCGGTCCCCTGATCACCCTTCCGGGCTTTGCGCCCGTATGCTTGCCGTCTTTGACTACCGCCACTCCGTTAACGAAAACATGGCGGACTCCCACCGAAAGCTGGTGGGGCTGTTCGAACGTGGCGCGATCGGCGACGGTCTCGGGGTCGAAGACCACTATGTCGGCGTAAAATCCCGGGCGGAGCAGCCCGCGATCCGGTATGGACAGCCGCGTCGCCACCGCGGAGGTCATCTTCCGAATGGCGTCCTCCAGACCGAGAACCTTCTCCTCGCGCACGTACTTGCCCAGAATCCTGGTGAACGTCCCGTAGGCCCGGGGGTGCGTAAGATCCCGGGAGCTGTCCGGATCCACACCTCCGGCGTCGGTCCCGAATTTGATCCACGGTTGTCTCAACTGGAGCTTGACGTTTTCTTCGCTCATCATGAAGTAGACCGTGCCGATCCCGCCCTGCTCGGAGAGGATGAGATCCATCACCGCGTCCAGCCAATCCTTCCCTTGAGCTTCCGCAATCTCGGAGAGCCGTTTCCCCACGTACTGGCGGTTTTCCGGACGCTCCAGTCCCAGGATCAAGACCCCTTCGGGAGTGGCCAAGGTGCACAGATTCTCCCAGTCCGTGGTCTGCTGGAGCACTTCCGCACGAATGCGCTCCCGCATTTCGGGATCGCGCAGATTATCCAGCAGCTTCCCGTCCGCCGAGGCCCACGGCGGCAGGCAGGCGGATAGGCCGGTACTGCCGGCTACATAAGGATACATGTTCGCTTGCACGTCTATCCCCGCAGCCCTGGCGGAGTCGATTTTGGCGATCGCCTGAACAGCTTTGTGCCAGTTGCGCCGGCCTGCAGCCTTCAGGTGATAAATCTCCACCGGCACACCGCCCCTGCGGCCGATCTCGATCGCCTCGTCGATAGCTTCCAGCAACCGGTCCGCCTCGGAACGCATGTGGGTTATGTACACTCCGCCGTAAGGGGCCATCGCCCGGGCAAGCTCCACCAGCTCCTCGGTGGAAGCAAAGTTGCCCGGCGGGTAGATCAATGCGGAGGCCAGTCCGAACGCTCCGTCTTCCATCGCCCGGCGCACCAGAGCTTTCATGGTGTCCAACTCGGCGGGCGAGGCCGGACCCATCGCCATTCCTTTCACGTACTGCCTGATGGTGCTGGCTCCTACGAAAGAGCCGATGTTGGGAGACACCCCGTTGCGTTCCATGGCCTCGAGCCACGCCGAAAAGCCATGGGGGCCCATGAAGCTCTCCACTACCCTCCTGCGCTCCGGGGGGAGGCGGGAGAGGTCTCCGGCCATGGCCGGGTTGAGCGGAGCGTTGGTGGAACCCTCCCCCATGATCTCGGTGGTGATACCCTGGGTTACCTTGCTCACCACCCTCCCGTCTCCGAAAAGAAACGCTCCCCTGGAGTGGCTCTGGATGTCAATGAAACCCGGCGCCACTACCAGACCCGAGGCGTCGATCCGCTCCCTGGCAGGAGCGTCCCGCAGCATCCCCTTAGGCGTGATCCGGGCGATCCGATCGCCCTTGATCGCCAAGTCGCCGTAGAACCAGGCGCTTCCGGTACCATCTACTATCCGCCCTCCGGTGATGACTACGTCGAACGGCGCCTCCAGAGGCGCCGGCGCTTCGGGCCTCCGGGGAGCACAGGCGGCCAACCAGCAGGCGGCCAGTACTATCAGTTTCCGATTCATCGACCCTCCGCTGTAGCTTGTGAGCGCTGAGACTACGCGCTAAGCTCCGAACCCGTCAATGGAGAACAATCAAATATCGTTCGAGATCAGGCCCTTGAGCTCCGAAAAAGACTACGCCGCCTGCGTGGAACTGCAAAGGGCCATTTGGGGACCCAGCGATACGGTTCCCGCTTCCCTCTTGAGAGTGTCCCAGAACGTGGGAGCCATCGCCGCCGGAGCATTCGCTGCCGACGGTACCCTGCTGGGATTCGTGTTCGGCTTGACCGGAGTATGCGCAGGCGAGCGAGTCCACTGGTCTCACATGCTGGCTGTGCGTGCCGAGGTGCGCAACCGCGGAATCGGCCGGCAACTCAAGCTGTATCAGCGGAATCGTCTGGCCCAGCAAAAGATCGGATGGATGTACTGGACCTTCGACCCGCTGGTATCACGCAACGCCTTTTTCAACCTGGAGCGCCTGGGAGTCGAGGTGGAAGAATACGCCGTGGACCTGTACCCGGTACTGCCGGACAGCCCTACCGATGCGGTGATTGGCACGGACCGCTTCATCGTGCGCTGGAGGATCGCAGCGCCCGAAAACCCCCGGCGCCCGAGGTCACCTGCTTCTTTTGCGGAAGCACCGGTGGTCAACCTGGCGGGCGGGGACAGTAGCGAACCGGAACCGGCCGAGCCCGAAGCCTCCGACTCGGACGCGGTCCGAATCGCCGTACCTCCAGACATTCACCGGCTGAAGCTCGAGCTCCCGCAGGTAGCTGCTCGCTGGAGGCATTCCACCCGCCAGGCCATACTCCGCTACCTGGGCCGCGGATACAAAGTGGCGGGATTCGAACCTCCGAGGTTGAATCGCAACTACGGCTGTTATCTTTTGCTGCGTGGCTGATCCAGTATGAAAGAACTGCAACCGGTCTCGTCCAGGGCTTCGGTCGCCGACGTCGAGTATCGCAGCCGGCCCTCGGTAATTGCCGCGACCGTTCTCCACACCGGTCAAGGTGTGGCGATTCTCGACCCCGGACCGAGCGCGAGCCTGGCAACGCTGCTAGATAAGCTCGCCAAAGCGGGTATATCGCTCTCTGACATCCGGGCGGTGCTTTTGACCCACATCCATCTGGATCATGCTGGGGCCACCGGCACGTTGGTCCGGAAGAATCCCGCGATCCGGGTCGTGGTCCACCAGCGCGGGGCACCCCATCTGGCCGACCCAACCAAACTGCTCAAGAGCGCAGCCCGGCTCTACGGGGACGATCTTCACTCTCTGTGGGGAGAGGTGCTTCCGGTGCCAGAGTCCAACTTACAGGTAGTAGCAGGAGGAGAGCGCCTCGCGCTGGGAGAGCTGGCACTGGAGGTGGCGTACACCCCGGGGCACGCCTCTCACCACGTCAGCTATTTCGACCCCAAAGACGGGATCGCGTACGTCGGGGACGCCGCCGGAATTCGCATTTCGGGAAGGCCTTTCATCTTCGCCCCCACTCCGCCGCCCGACATAGACCTGGAGCTGTGGGAAGAAACTCTCCGTAAGCTCGGGGCCTGGAACGCCTCGATGTTCGTCCTGACGCATTTCGGCCCCTCCACCGACACCGAGGAGCACCTAGAACTCTTTCGCGAGCGGCTGCATTCCTGGAGCGCGGAGGTGAAGCGGTCCCTGGCTGAAGCCGGGAGCGACGCGGAGAAGGCAGCCCGATTCGCAAAGGGAGTACTGGATGAGCTCCGGGGAGCGGCCGCGGCCGTAGAGATAGAGCGCTACTCGGTCAGTGCCGCCCCGGAGCTCTGCTGGTACGGGCTGGCCCGATACTGGAGAAAAAAGGAAGCGGCGTGAAAGCTTCCTACCAGCTCCCTCTTTCCCCGATCATGTCGATCACCTGGCTCAACCGTGCCGCCGCGTTCCTCCAGTTGGTGAGCACGGCCCGCTGCGCCTGATCCAGGTCACCCGCCTCGATGGCGCGGACTATGGCATCGTGTTCCTGCACCGAGGTGTGAATTTCGTCTACCAGAGCGCTCACATACACCCGCGCGTAACGCTCGGCTTGAGGCTTGATCGCCTGGTGCAGAGCGAGCAACCGTGGCCCGGCCGCCGCTTCCACATACCGGCGATGGAACGTGTCGTCGAGCTCGAAGATCAGGTTGGGATCCCTGCGCTTGGCCTGCGCCGCTTCGTAAAGCGCCGCGTTCGTGGCCTTGAGATCTGCCACTAACTGGCTGCGCAACTTGGGATTCAGCTGCGCGGCATAGCGGGCCGCCAAACCCTCGATCTCCCCCACTATGTGAAACAACTCGGTAGCGTCTTCCCGGGTAAGGGGAGCTACGGTAGCCCGGCCCCGTTTGCCGGCGTTGTTCACCACCACGTACCCCTCCTGCTGGAGCCGCTGCAAAGCGGCCCGAATCGGGGTCCGGCTGACCCCCAGCCTTTCCGCCGCCTCCAGCTCGGTAATCCGCGCCCCGGGAGCCAGCCTGCCGCGAACGATCAGTTCTCTCAGGCGATGGTATACTTCTACCGCCCGCCCCGCCCCCTCGCGATCCGACCGATCCGCCTGCTTCTTAGTCTTGGTCTTGGGCACCCTAACCCCCGAGCTCTCGCTGGAGTCACGTAAAACATGCCTTGCCCTCGCAACTGGCACAAGACAAGGCTGGATCCCTTGTTGTATACCACTCTCCAGTGTAAATCTAATGCGCCAATGGATCGAAACCACAGCCCGTTAGACGTACAGATCCGCCCCCTCAGCAGCCCGCAAGAGCTGGCTCAGGGCGTAGCCATCCAGCGCGAGATCTGGGGAGAACAGTTCACCGAGGTCGTGCCTTCTGCGATCCTGATGATCTGCCAGCGGGTGGGAGGAATCGCCGCCGGTGCCTTCGACCGGGAAGGCCGGATGCTCGGTTTCGTCTTCGGGCTTACCGGTGTCAAGGACGGACGTCTGGTCCACTGGTCCCACATGCTGGCGGTCCGACCCCAAGCCCGGGGCGCGGGACTCGGCAAGCGACTCAAACTCTACCAGCGGGAGACACTGCTCTCCCTCGGTGTGGAGGAGGTGAGGTGGACCTACGATCCCCTGGTTGCCCAGAACGCCCATCTCAACCTCAATCTCTTGGGGGTGGAAGTGGAGAGTTACGTTCCCGACATGTACGGCAGCAATACCGGAAGTCCGCTCCACAGCGGGCTGGGGACCGACCGGTTCGTGGTCCTCTGGAAGATCGCCGACCCTCGGGTGGAGCGGGTGATATCCCAGGGCCCGGAGGCTATTCCAGGATTCGACGACGCCCCGGTGGTAAACACAGCAACCGATGCCAAAGGGAATCTGGTACCCGTAGAACAAGACCTTCCGCTCGAGACCATGGTCCGCGTCGAGGTACCCGAAGACATCCAGCGGGTGCGCCTGCGCTCGCACGAAGAAGCCCTCCACTGGCGACGCTCTACCCGCCGGGCGTTCCTCTGGTATCAAGACCGGAAATACCGGGTGCTCGGGTTCAGACGCGATCCCGAAACCCGCCGCTGTTTCTACGCTCTATCCAAAGAAGCATGAAAGTAAAGCTGGCGCGGATCTCTCTGCGCGAAATCAGGCTCCCTTTGCGCGAACCGTTCAGGATCTCCTCCGGCGTTACCGAACACCGGCGTATCCTGCTGCTCGCGCTAGAAGACTCCGAAGGAGCCGCGGCGTGGTCGGAATGCGTGGCCGGCGAAAAACCCAACTACTCTCCGGAAACGATAGATACCGCGTGGCTCGCGATCCGCGAGTGGCTGGCGCCCAGGCTCCTGGGCCGCGAGTTCGAAGACCCCGAACAGGTGTTTCCCCTGCTCGACTTGGACGTCCGCGGTCACCGCATGGCCAAGGCGGCGCTGGAAATGGGAATCTGGGCTCTGTTCGCGATCCGGAGGGAAATCAGCCTGGCGCGCCTTCTGGGAGGCACGCACCGTTCGGTGCCGGCGGGCATATCCCTCGGCATTCAGAGCACACCGCAGGCCCTGGTGGAGCGGGCCCGCTCAGCCCTGCAACAGGGATACCGAAAGATCAAGTTGAAGATAGCCCCGGGAGCGGATATTCAATTTGTCGCCGCGGTACGCGAGGCCCTCGGACCCGAGGCGCCCCTCATGGCGGACGCCAACAGCGCCTACGCGCTGCATGATGCAGACCACTTGGCTCAGCTCGATCGCTTCGGCCTCATGATGATAGAACAGCCGCTCGCCTGGGACGATCTGGTTCGCCACGCCGCCCTGCAGCAGCGCCTGGCTACCCCCATATGTCTGGACGAATCGATCACCAGCCCGCAACACGCCGAGGATATGATCACCTTGGGCAGCGGCAAGATCGTGAACATAAAACCGGGCAGGGTGGGAGGTTTAGGACAAGCCAAGGCGATTCACGACATCTGCCAGCGGCACCGAATTCCCGTTTGGTGCGGCGGCATGCTGGAGAGCGGCATCGGAAGAGCGTACAACGTCGCCCTGGCATCTCTTCCCAACTTTGTGATCCCCGGTGACCTGAGCCCCAGCGCCCGGTATTGGGAGCGGGATATCGTTTCCCCGGAGTGGACCATGGATTCAAACGGCCTGGTACCGGTTCCCTGGGACAAGCCGGGGATCGGAGTAGAGGTTGACCTAGATCGGGTGGACAACCTGACCTCAAGAAGCGAAACCCTGGCTTACTAGACGGGGGAGAGTTATGAGCAAATCGGCGATCGTAGGGCTCGCTTTCGTCATAGCAGCACGCACCCTGGCGGCTCAGGATCCGGGTCTCCAGCGCCTGGAACGCGAGCTTGCCCGGATTGCAGCGCTGACCGACGGCAAGGTGGGCCTCGCGGCCCTGCACCTGGAGACCGGACGGGCGGCATATCTGAACCCGGACGAGCCGTTCCCCATGGCCAGTACCTACAAAGTCCCGATCGCGGTGGAACTCCTGACCAGAGTGGAACGGGGAGAGGTTGGACTCGATACCCTGATCGAGCTCCGCCCGCAGGATCTTCACCCCGGAAGCGGCACGCTCACCGAGTTGTTCGACGATCCGGGAGTGATCCTCTCACTGCGCAATCTTCTCGAACTCATGCTCCTGATCAGCGACAACTCGGCCACCGACATAGTGCTCCGCGTAGCCGGAGGGCCCCAGGCGGTCACCGAGCGCATGCGGCGGCTGGGAATCGACGGGATCAGGGTGGATCGTCCCACTATCCAGCTGATCGCAGACTGGATCGGGATAGACAAGCTCCCGCCGGAGCCGGAGTGGACTCCCTCGCTTTTCGGCGAGCTGGCGCGAGGCGTTCCAGACTCGGTTCGCGCGGCGGCGGCCCGGCGTTTCGATCAGGATCCCAGAGACACGGCCACCCCCCGCGCCATGACCTCTCTGCTCGCCAAGATCTGGCGCGGGGAAGCGCTAGGCGACAGCGCCACCGCTCTGCTTCTGGACATCATGAGGCGAAGCACGACCGGCGCGGGGCGTATCAAGGGAATGCTTCACCCGGACGTGATAGTGTCCCACAAGACCGGCACCATAGGAGGGACTACCAACGACGTGGGCATAATAACCCTCCCGGACGGCGCCGGACATGTGGCGCTGAGCGTATTCATCAAGGGATCGACGCTCACCGTAGAGCAGCGAGAGCGGGTCATAGCGCACCTAGCCCGTGCAGTGTACGATTACTTCCGCTTCAATCCCGGGGGCTGATGTCCTGACTCGCAAACCCGGCCTGGCAAAAGTTGCGCGCCTCTTTCCGCCCGAGCTGGTGCGGTCCCTCGTAAGGCTGAGAAGGGATCTTCACCGCCATCCCGAGCTCTCCTTTCAGGAGCACCGCACCGCGGCACGCTTGGAACGCGCCCTGGCCGCCGTGCGCCCGGCTTCCCTGGAGCGGGTTGCGGGCACGGGACTCGTGGCCCGCATCCGGGGCCGAAGCCACAGCGTGCCCGCCGTGGCCATAAGAGGAGACATCGACGCGCTGCCGATACAGGAGCAGACCGGACTCCCCTTCTCTTCCCGCATTCCCGGCGTAATGCACGCCTGCGGTCACGACGTCCACGCCACTTGGGCGGTTGGTGCGGCCGCTCTGCTTTCGGCCCGGCCGCCTGCCGGAGACGTAGTGGTACTCCTACAACCGGCCGAAGAGACAGGTAAGGGCGCCCAGGCGATGATAGAGGCCGGAGTGCTCGACGGGGTCGCCGCCATCTTTGGCGGGCACGTGGACCGCCGGTTTGCCGTAGGCCAAGTGGTGGCCCAACCCGGCTCCTTGGCGGCGGCCTCCGACACGTTCGAGATCGAGATCGCTGGCGCGGGCGCCCACGGCGCCCGGCCCCACGAAGGGAAGGATCCGATAGTGGCAGCGGCGGCGCTTATCGCCGCTCTTCAAACTATAGTTTCGCGCCGCCTGCACCCGGCGACACCGGCGGTAGTGACCGTGGGATCGGTGCACGCGGGATCGGCCCCCAACGTCATACCCGACAGCGCGCGGCTTTCCGGAACCTTGAGAGCACTCGAAGGCGAAACCCGGGAAAAGCTGCACCATGCGCTACGGCAAATAGCTGGAGACATCGCTCGAGCCTACGGTGTGGAGGCCAAGGTGGCGATAGAACTCGGTCCGCCTCCGTTGATAAATCACGAGACCGCCGTACACTGGGCCCGGCAGGCCGTGGAAGAAATCTTGGGCAAAAGCGCGCTCGTCCCTTTGGGATCCCCCAACCTGGCCGGCGAAGACTTTGCCTGGTACCTGGAGCGGATTCCGGGTTGCTTTTTGCGGATCGGAGCCAGGGAGGAAGGAACGGAACCTATTCCTGCGCACTCGCCGCAGTTCTACGCTGCGGAAGAGGCCATTTGGGTAGGAGCGGCGGTTCTGGCCCAAGCGGCTCGCGTGGCTTCCGCTTCCCTTGCCGCCCGCGGCGGCGGACCGGAGGCAGACCCGGAGCAGCGTCAGGCCCGGCGCCGCCGCCAGAAGTAATACGCAGGTGCGCCGAGCAGCACGATCGCCAGCCCGAGGAGCCCCTGTACCGGCCTGGCAAACAGAGTGTTGAGCACTATAGCGGCGGCCGCTGCCACGAACAGCAAGGGAGTCAGCGGATAGCCCGGAGTTTTGAAGGGACGGGGCCAATCCGGAAAGCGCCGCCGGTACACGAATACGCTCAGCCCTCCCAAGGCGTAAAAGATCCAACCCGCGAATACGACGTAAGTGAGCAACTGTTCGAACGTCCCCGAGAGTGCCAGCACCGAAGCCCACGCGCCGCTGGCCAAGATGGCGAACGCGGGAGTCCGGTAGCCCGGGTGCACCGCCGCCAGCTTGGCGAAGAACAGCCCATCGCGGGCCATGGCGAAATACACCCTGGGGGCTGTAAGGGTGAGTCCGTTGGCGGCTCCGAACATAGAGATGATTATGGCGGCGGCGATGAGCTTGCCCGCGCCTGCTCCCGCGAGGGTTCTCACGGCATCCGCCGCTACGGCGTCGGATGCCGCAGCACCGGCGGGGCCCAGCGCCGCCAGATAGGCCACGTTTGCAAGGAGGTAGATGGCTATCAACCAAAGCGTCCCCAGTACGATACCCCGGGGAAAGGTGCGCTGGGGATCGACCGCCTCGCCCGCGGAGAAGGTGACATACTGCCAGCCCTCGTAGGCCCACAGCACGCCGATCATGGCCAATCCGATGCCGGAAAGAAGTGGCGCGCCCAACTGCTCGGGCCACAGGGGCGCGTCGTCGAAAAAGCTATCCCCCGCCCCAATCAGCCAAGCGCTCATCACCGCGATCGCTCCCACTTTCACCGCGGTCGCCCAGTTCTGCACCGCAGCTCCGTGACGGGTTCCCCTGACATTTACCGCGGTAACGATTGCGATCATCGTCAGGGCGGCGATCTTGCGCCCGGCATCCCCGAGGGGAACTAACTGTTCCGCGTACCCGCTGGCGGCGACCGCCAGGGTGGCCAGCGACCCGCTGCTGATGGCGAAAAACATGGTCCAGCCGTAGAGGAACGCCGTCAGAGGTCCAAAGGCATCCCTGACGAAAACGTAGAGCCCCCCGGCCTTCGGGTTCATGGCGCCCAGCTCGCCGTAGGTCAAGGCTCCCAGCAGCGAGAGCACCCCGCCCAAAAACCACACCAGCAGCGCCGGGCCGGCCTGTTCTCCGGTCTGCCGCAGCACGGCGCCGGGGACTATGAATATCCCCGACCCGATCACGGTACCCACCACGATCAGGGTGAGATCGCGCAGCTTGAGGCTACGCTCCAGCACCCCCTCGACCGTACCGGGCGAGCTGGGACCAGCGGTCTGGGAATCGCTCACATCACGAAGCTGAACTGGCGGGTAAACTTGACGATGAACGCCCTATCGAGGGGCCCGCCGAGGTCGTGCCAATAATCCGCCCCGCGACTCTCGTTGTAAACCACGAACAGTCCCGTCCCGGCAGTGTTGAGCCAGCCGTAGCGAATGTTGCCGGACCAAGTTCCGGTCTGGGAATTGTACTGGATCAGGGACTGCAGATACATCCTGGGCGTGAAGTTGTAAGCCAGCCGGAACGCTACGAGAGTGGTCTCGAAGGCGCCCTCGGCCAGTTTCACGTCGTTGTAACTGACCCTGAGGGACGCCGCCAGCGTTGCGCCGCTTCTAGCATTCAGCGTGGCGCCGATACCGCGCCGCGTCCCGGAAAGGAATCCTCCCCAATCCAACTCTCCGTTTATCGACAGCGGTGCCCCTTCGTTAGTGTTGAACCGCCACGCCAGCTCGAAGTTGTCATAAGTTCCGGGCGTAACGGTCACGCCCTCGGCTATGGTGAAGGGATCTTTCAAACCTTCCCGCGTGAAGTTGACCGCGGGGCTGAAGAAGGCTCCGTTGGCAAACTCGATATGGGTGTCGAGATGGATCTGCCGAGTTTCGTTGAACCCGTCGAAATCGAAATAGCTGCGATACGACGCGTGGGGCCTGAGTTCCCTCAACCAGGCAATCCCCGGGAATCTCAGATGGCGCATGACCATCCCCGAAACGAAGCGATAGCCGTCCCGCCGCAAGAACCCCACCTCGGGATTGAAATTGTCCCCCACCTCGGTATAGCCCGTGTTGATGCGCCAATCCCGGGTCACGTAGCTTCCGTTGAAGCTCAACGCATGCTCCCTGCCGCTGAGCCACGGCGTTTCGGTTCGGGCGGCAAATGCATCCAAGGTCACCGCCGATCCGATCCCCCACCGCCCGTCTACCGCGAAGGTGCGGTTGTAGTTGGAGCTCGAATCGGAGCCCTGGCGATTGACGAACATCACCCCCAGCCGCGAGCGGTTGGGCAGCTCCCTGATCAGCCGAGCTACGCCGAAGTTGTTGGAGGGCACCAGCCCCTCGACCTCCGCCGTCTGAATGTCCAGCAGGCCGACGATCAACCCTCCCAGGCGCCCGGTCATGCGCCCGCCTCCCACGATCGGCACCGGTACTCCGCCCGGCCCGATTCCTATCCTGCGGCTGAAGAAAAGCTCTACCGACTGTCCCTCGCTCCCCGCCGCCGAGGTGCCGATAGAAAAAATCCCAGCGTTCTCCAAGAAGAAGGGCCGCTTCTCGGGGAAAAAGAGGTTGAACCGGGTGAGATTGACCTGCTGCTCGTCCACCTCCACCTGAGCGAAGTCGGTATTGTAGGTAAGGTCGAGGGTCAGGCTGGGAGTGAGCGCCATCTTCGCGTCGCCTCCTACAGCCACTTCTCCGCTTCCAGAGCCGAGCGCAAAGCGACAACTGGATCGCCGGCAGTCGCTCTCCACCGTTCCAGCCGCCAGATAATCCCGTCTCGCCGAAGTGAGCACATAGGGTGTCACTTGGACCAAACGCTGCACCGGAGCTTCCAGCCCCACCAGAGTTCCGGCTTCGGATACCCGCCAGAGAGAAAACTGCCTTCCCACCGGCGCCCAGAACGATTGCTCGTTCTTACGCCTTATGTGCCGCGCGAGATTGAGTCCCCAAGTCTGCTCCCCTCCGCGACTGTACCGGAGCGTGGAAAACGGAATCCTGAACTCCGCATACCAGCCCCGCTCGTCCACCGAGGTTGCAACGTCCCAGCTGCCGTCCCAGTTCAGGTTGAAGCCCGAGGCCGCACCGCCCTGCTGTCTTACCGACTGCTGTCCCGCTCCGGTACCCTCCCGCGTCACCTGCCCGTCGTACTCGATTCCCGCCGGAGTCGTGGCGAAGACAAAGGCGTTCTGGCGATCGAGATAGGTATCCAGCACGATCAAGAACGCATCCGAGTCGTCCACGCTGGCATCCCGCCGGGTCTCGCCCAGAACCAGACCGGAAACGTTGGAATCGTACAACCAGGCGCCTATATAGACGGCCTCGTCGTCGAAAAGAATGCGAACCTCGGTACGCTCGGTCGCGGGGCGGCCTTCGAACGGTTCGTGCTGCACGAATCCCGCGATCACCGGAGCCTCCCGCCAGATCGCCTCGTCCAACTTCCCGTCTATTACCGGCGGCGTAGCGGCCCTCGAAGCCCTAGCAATCGGACGCAGCTCGGCCGAAGCGGTTTGGCCCTTAATCTCACCGACGGCGCACAGTCCGGCGGCAGCCGCAGCAAGCAGAGCGCTAAGTGTTCGAACCATTCCCTTGACCACCGGTGCCGCTACCTAGTCTCTAGCCCTAGCGTCGCACGAAACTGGAAACTGAACCGTTAAAAAGTATCCCGGGATTGCCAAATTCGAAATGCTCTCTTCGAGCGGTTACTCTTTTCGAGCTACCACGCCTACGGTAAGTGTCAGATAGTGGCTCCACCGCCACCGCTGCAATCTTCTAAGCCACCGGCAAAACGAGGAGTAGACCCCGCCCAGCGGGCCGAACCGGGGAAAGAGCGGAAGGCGAATTCCCACCGCCTTCAGCATCTCCCGGGCAGCCCGATACCATAGCCCCGGTTGCATCCAGTATCCGTAACGGCGCTCGCATCGAAACCCGGCGCTCTCGACCAGCTTCTCCAACTTCCGGGGAGAGTACTGCGTTTCCCAACCGGCGAACCACCGCCCCGAAGCGATCAACAGCCGCTTGATGACCGTGTAGAGGTGGAAGGTTTGGGGCACGTCCACTAACAACACGCCTCCCTCGACGAGCACCCGGCGGTTTTCCCTGAGCAGAGGGAGGGGATCCCGAAAATGTTCCATCAAACCCTGATGGTACACCAGGTCAAACGACCGGTCCCGAAAAGGAAGCTGGGTAGCGTCCGCCCTTACCAAGTGCGGCCCCGAAGAAATCGCGCGGGACAACCTCAGCGCTTCCTTCGAAAAATCCACCAACACCACATAGGCGCCGCGATCGGCCAGGACATGCCCCTCCCGTCCCGTGCCGGCACCGACTTCCAGCACTCTCCGGCCTCGCACTTCGGGCATGGAGGCGGCAATCTCCGCCAGCAGATCCGACACCGCCGGATAGACCTCGAGGGCAGACCCTTTGCCTCCCCAATACCGCTCCCAGGGATCGGCCAGCGGCGAGAGACCCTTTGCCTTTCGGGAGGCTTCCTGGCCCGAGGACCGCCGGAACAGAAGACGGCGGGTCGCGTAAATCCAGCCTAACCCGCCCGCCAGCGCTCCCAGCACCGCACCTGCGGCCAGCAGCGCCAAACCGGCACTCGGCGAGTCGAGATCGCGCCCCAAAGCCGCACCCAACCACCCGCCCAGAAACGAGACTGCCCACGCCGCAAGGGGCGTGAGCAGCCAAGTCACTATGCGTAACGGCTTCCGCCAGCCCGACTCGCTCACCGCCGGGCCGGAATAACGCTCAAGGCAAGGTGCGCTATCAACCCCAGCGCGTACCCCAAAGCCACGGTGGCAGCATGAAATGGAGCGACTCCGGACACCACCAGAACCACTGCAAAACCCAACCCGAGCCCGAGCGTCTTCGCCGCGACTTTACCGAAGGAAGCCGGTTCGCCAGCCTCACGACTCGCGACCCAAGCCCCGATCCAGGCCAAGAAAGTCGCGCCCATCCACCAGATCGGGATGTACCAGAACCCGGAACCGCCGCCGATGGCATCCCAAGTCCAGTGGTACATATCCAGCGGCCGTAAAACCGCGGTATCGATCACGGTGAAGGCTACCGAGCCGAGCAAGCCCAGCGTCGCCGTCCAAGCGATACCGTCGATGCTGCGCGGCCGAACCCAAATAGCCGGCGCGTAGGTGAATACCGCCCCTCCGGCCAGTACCAGGACGGACTGCACCAGGGTTTCGACGGTGCCTTGGAGCCCTCGCGAAAGCAGCGCGAAAAGGGCTACTCCAACAGCCGTTACCAGACCCAACTTCAACCCGCCCCCCACCATGGTGCGAACGTCGTAGTGCTCCGCAGCCGACGGCGTAGTCGCGCTCGTCATGTCCCTCTCCGATAAGAATGGATGTCGCGTCAACTTACAAAGGAAGCGCCGTTCGGGGAAGCGAGCTGCCCGCCCAATCGCTCACCACTTCAAACCCAGATACCCGGCCGCCAGCCTGAGCCCTATCAGGGTGAGATGGGGCTCGACTATCTCGATCTCCCGGGTAAGCGGCGCGACCCAATGCGCCAGCCCCCCAGTGGCCACCACTAGCGGAACGCGCCCGTTGGGCCACTCCGCCTTGATGCGTCTGACGATCCCGTCCACCGCCTCGGCCGCGCCGAACAAAACCCCGGCACGGATGCACTCCTCGGTCCGCCGCCCTATGACGCGGGGCGGCACCACCAGCTCGGTATCCGGAAGCTTGGCTGCCCGGCGGATCAAGTTCTCAGCTCCGGTCTTCACCCCAGGCGCTATCACCCCTCCCAGAAAACGTCCCTCGGACGTGATGCAATCGAAGGTCGTGGCCGTACCGAAGTCCACCACGATCGCGTCCTTCCCGTACAGCCGGCTCGCGGCCAGAGTATTCACCACCCGATCCGCGCCCACCGTCATGGGCTCCTCTACATCCAGCACAATCGGCAGGTCGCACTGCGGTCCCACCATCACCGCTTTCACCCCCGTAGCCTCCAGTATCCCGGCCACCAAATTCTCGGTCACTGCGGGGGCTACCGACGCGCCCGCCGCAGCTCGAATCTCCGAAGTCGAGTGCCCCGAATTCACCAGATGAGTGGTGAAGGTCGCAGCCCACTCGTCCGGCGTCCGCTGCGCCACGGTGGTAAGTCGCCAGACGCCACGCAACTCGTCCCCGGAGAAGAGACCGACCGTTATCTCCGTGTTCCCGATGTCGAACGCCAGAAGCATGCTGCTCACCTCGCCGTGACCACCGTCCCGGCCAGCACCCGCTTTACGCCTTGCGGCGTTTCCACCAGCAACGCGCCGTCCCGATCGATCCCTACAGCCCGCCCGCGCACCGGTTCCGCCAACTCCCGGCCGGCAAGCCAATCCATCTCCCCGTAACTCTTCTGTTCTTCGGCGCTCAACAGAGCGCCCGATCCCAAACGCTGCAAGCGAGGAACCAAACGCTCCAGGATCGCTACCCGCGTTACATCAGGAATCACTTCATCCACCGCGGCGGCGTGCGCCACCAGCTCCGGCGGAAGCGGACCGCGCACGTTCACCCCCACTCCCACCGCCACCCAGCCTCCCGGACTGAGCCAACGGGCCTCGCACAAGACACCTGCAGCCTTACGATCGTCGAGGTAAACGTCGTTAGGCCACTTGAGTGCCGGGGAAGCTCCCAAATCTCGCAAAGCGGCGGCCAGGGCCAGCCCCACTCTCAACGCCAAAACACCGGTTGCTGCCTGGGGCGCCGGTCGTGCCAGATACCCGAGCCAGATCCCCACTCCCGGCGGACTATGCCAGCGCCGGCCCTCTCTCCCCCGCCCGCTGGTCTGCTCATCGGCCAGAACCACCGTACCCGCCGGCGCACCCTGCTCCGCCAGCTCGTGAATCACATCCAAAGTACTCCCCACACTCGCGAGCACCACACAGTGGGGAGCCTTGAGGCGAGCGCCGAGCTCCAGAGCGGTGAGCCCGTCGTAGGTTACCGCGCAACCAGCACCCATAGCAGACCGCCCGCGCTCAGCGCCCAGCAATAGGGGGCGAAACGGTGAAACGTTCCGCTCTCCAGCATTCTCACCAGCAGTTTGATGGCGACTACTCCCGATATCAGCGCCGCTACAAAGCTGGCCGACAACTGGCTCAGCCCCACCGACGCGCTGTGGAGCGCAGACGGAGCTTCCAGCAAGGCGGCCCCGGCAATCGCCGGAATCGCCATGAGAAAAGAAAACTCGGCCGCCTTGGCGGGCTGCACTTTGAGCCACAGTGCCGCAGCCACCGTGGTTCCAGAACGCGATATACCCGGAAGGATCGCCAGTACCTGGGCCAGCCCGATGGCTCCGGCGCCGGGTGCCGAGGGTTCGGGGAGAGTACCGCGCGCGCGAGCATAACGCGTGCTCCACAGGATCGCCCCCGTGACGGCGAAGTCCACGGAGACCAGCAACAGCGAATCGAAGGACCGCTCGAAAAATTCCCGAAACAGAAGGCCCGCCGCAGCGGCCGGCAGGGTAGCCAAAGCGAGCAACCCGACGTAGCGCCATGAGGCCCGGTCTCCCGACCCTACACCTCTGAGCAGCGACCACAACCTTCTCCAATAGACAACCAGTACCGCCAACAGGGTGGCAAAGTGCAGGATGGCAAACACTCCCACGCCTGGGAGCGAAAGACCCAGCGCCCGCTCGGCCAAAACCAGATGGCCGGAGCTGGACACCGGCAGGAACTCAGTGAGTCCCTGCACCAAACCCAGCACTACGCCCTCCCACCAGGTCATGTTCCGAGCAACCGGTTATAGAGCGCTTCATACAGCGGTACGACTCGATCGGCAGAGAACAACTGCGCTCGATCCACCGCGCGGCGCCGCATCTCCTGCCAGCGATCTTCGTCCCTGAGCAACTCCACCGCAGCCTCTCCCATCTCATCTACCCTGTCGGGCGGGATGAGAATGCCGCTCTCGCCGTCCGCCACCACTTCGGGAAGACCTCCCACCTTGCTCGCCAGCACGGGAACCCCGCAGGCCATCGCTTCGAGAGCCGCCAGCCCGAAGGACTCCGAGGTGCTCGGAAGCAGCAGAAGATCTGCCCCCTGGAGCAGGCCCGCCACCGAATCCAGCTTCCCCAGAAAGAACACGTCCCTCCGCAATCCCAGCCGCTCCACCTCCGCCTCCGCTTCGAGGCGTTGGGGACCGTCCCCCACCAGCACCAAAACCGCCGGCATGGCTTTCCTTACGGCGGCAAAGATTCGAACCACCTCCGGCACCCGCTTTACCGGCCGGAAGTTCGAAATGTGGATCAGGAATTTGGCCTGCGGCGGGACGAAAGCCGGACGCGGACGGAGCTCCGAAGGGTGGTACTCCTCGAGGTTCACGAAGTTGGGAATCACCTCGATCGAGCACTCGTCGCAGCCGAACGATTTGTACGTCTCTTCTTTCAAGTAATGGGAGACGGCGGTAACCGCATCGGACCGCTCGATGGAAAACTTGGTTACCGTGAAGAACGATTGAGCCTGACCCACCAGCGTTATGTCAGTCCCGTGCAGCGTGGTTATCACCTTTAGATCGCGCTCGTCGGCCAGCATCTGCTTGGCGAGGAAGGCCGCGGTAGCATGGGGTACGGCGTAATGCACGTGCAGGATAGCCAGCTCCTCCCGGAGCGCCACTTCGTGCTGCTTCACCGCCAGAGCCAGCGAATACGGGAAATACTCCAGGAGCGGATACGCCGCTCGCAAATCGACTTCGTGGAAGTAAACGTGCTCAGCGAACTCCCGCAGTCTGAAAGGGGAAGCGTAGGAAATCATGTGCACGTCATGCCCCCGGCGCGCCAAGGCCAGACCCAGCTCCGTGGCCACGGCGCCGGAGCCCCCGTAGGTCGGATAGCAAGTTATTCCGATCCGCATCGGGCAATCGCCTTGTTCCACTCCTCCATGATCCGCTCCGCGAGCTCCCGGGACGGCGCGGTGGCGTCCAGCGTGATCACCTCCGCCGCCGGCAGCTGGTGCCGAAACCAGGTCTCCTGCCGCTTGGCGTAGCGGCGAGTCGCCGTCACGATGGCATCCCGCAAAGCTTGCCGGTCCAGCGAGCCCTGAAGATAACGGATTATCTCCCGGTATCCGACGGCATCCAGACCGGGAGCGTCGGGTGAGAGACCTCGCCTGAGGAGCGCCTCCACTTCCTCCACCCAACCGGCATCCAGCATCGCGTCCACTCGCTCGGCGATACGCCGGTGAAGCACCACGCGGGGAAGCGTCAGGCGAAAGTACAAAGGCTGCATGATCCCCTCGGCGCGCGCCGCCTGCTGCCACCACGAGAGGGGACGACCCGTGAGCAACGCCACCTCTACTACCCGAGCCGCACGCTGCCTGCCTCCTCCCGTATAACGCGGATCCAGACGCGAAGCCCAACGGGCCAGCCCCTTCATTCCCCGCGTCCATTCCGCCAGCCGGCGCCGGCGCTCGGGGTCCATCTCCGGCTCTCGGAACAGCCCTTCGGTAAGCGCCCGCACATAAAGCCCGGTCCCCCCCACTACCACCGGCTTGCTGCTCCCCGGCAGACTGCTCAACCACGCAGCTGCCTCCCGCGCGAAACGACCGGCGCTGTAGCGCTCCCCGGGTTCCACCAAATCGATCCCGAAGTGCGGTACCGATTCCCTCAAGCGGCGCTCCGGCTTGGCGGTCCCTATGTCGAGGCGCCGGTAAATTTGGCGCGAATCCGCCGATACCACGGCTAGCGGCGCTAGCTGCGAGAGCTCCTCGACTACCGCCGTCTTCCCGACGGCGGTGGGACCCACGATCACGGGTACCTTGGGCTTAGGAGCGGCCAAAGCGCCGCTCCAGCTCCGCCCGCGGCAACTGCACGATGGCCGGGCGGCCGTGCACGTCGTGCGGCGGGAGCTCGCAGGCAAAAAGGCGGGACAACAATTCCCTGATCTCGACCGGCTCCAGGAGCTGGCCGGCTTTGATCGCAGCCCGGCAGGCGTACGTCGCCGCAAAGCGCTCCAGCCGATTCTTCCAAGCCCCGAACCTACCCCGAGTCAAATCGGCTACGAGCTCCTCGAAACACCTCCTGGCGTCGAACCGCGGGTGCGGGTTGGGTACGGCGTGCAACACGACGGTGTTGCCGCCGAAGGCTTCCGCTTCGAAACCCACGGAGCGGAACAGATCCCGGTGCTCCTCGAAAGCCGCAAGCTCGGACGGTTCCAGCTCGATGGTGAGCGGCAAAAGAAGATGCTGAGCCGCCGCACCGCCCGATTTGAGCTGCGCCATAGCCGCTTCGTAGAGCACCCTCTCGTGCGCCGAATGCTGATCCACGATCGCCAGCCCGTCCGGTGTTTCGAAAACTATGTAGGTCGCGAACACCTGGATCGGGTTTCCCACGCCCCCGGGCGCCAAAGGAGCTCGGCTCTCGGCTTCTCCGAAGAGCGATCCCTCCGTCACGGGAGATGCTTCCCCGCCGGACAACCCGGGCGCAACCGCGGCCATGAACTCGCCAGATCGGAACCCGACGGAGCCGCTGCCGAACGCCGCCGCCGCCTCCATCGGCCGCAGGGCCCTGGCCACCGCTTCTTCCACCGCCCGCTCCACCAGAAACCGATCCCGGAAGCGCACCTCGAGCTTCGCCGGATGTACGTTCACGTCAACCGATTCGCCCGGCAACGATATCGCCAGCAGTATGCTGGGTCGGCAGCCCGGATTGATTGCCGCCCGGTAACCCGCCTCCGCCGCCCGCACCAGCAACGGATCCTTGAACGGCCGCCCGTTGACGAACAAATACGCCCTGCGCCCCGCCGGACGTGCGTCCGCCGGGCGCTGTACAAAGCCGCGCACCGAAATCGCCCCGGAAGCGAAATCCACCGGAAGCAGCTCCTCCGCAAACCGGCGGCCGAACAGCGCTGCCAGGCGCTCGGCGATCTGGGAAGTCCGGGGAGCATCCAGCAGCACGCGACCTTCGCTGACCAGGCGAAAGCTCACGTCCAAACGCGCCAGGGCCAGCAAAACCACCGCCTCCACCGCCGCCCGAGTCTCGCTCCTCAAAGACCGGAGAAACTTGCGGCGCGCCGGCACGTTGAAAAAAAGCCGCCTCACCGAAACCGCAGTGCCCCGCCGCCGCGCTATACGATCCACCGACTCGATCTTCCCCGCCACCGCTCTCACCCGGGTTCCCACCCCGCCGTCCTCTTCCACCGCCGTCTCCAACTCCAGCGTGGATACCGCTGCGATCGCAGCCAGCGCCTCGCCGCGAAAGCCATAAGTGGCAACACCCACCAGATCCCGGCTAGAGCGGATCTTGCTGGTAGCGTGACGATTTATAGCCAGAACCGCATCGTCACGATCCATGCCGCAGCCGTCGTCGCTAACCCGAACCAAAGAAGAACCGCCGGCCTCGAGCTCGATGACTATCTCGCTCGCTCCCGCATCGAGGGAATTCTCCACCAATTCCTTCACCACCGACGCGGGCCGCTCCACCACCTCCCCAGCCGCGATCTGATCCACCACGGAGTCGGGTAAGACTACGATTCGACCCATTCAGAGCCTCAAGGCTTCGTCATCCCGGACCCAGCCGAGCCGTCCTCCCCGCCGGACCAAAAGCCAGCCGCCTCGACTAGTCACCACCTCGACCGCCTCGCCCTCCGACAAACGATACGAACCGGGAGCGCTGGAGTAGGGAGCCTCGCGCAAGACCGTGTCGCCGAGGATCAAGGCTACCGGTTTAGCGTAGCGCAGGTCTATGAACCGCCCCCATCCTGCAAAAAGCAAAGCCAGGCCCAACAAAGCGGCGGGCCAAAGACCTAGTGCCAGCCTTCCCTTGCGGCGCGCAGTCAGGAATACTCCCAGCCATCCTCCGCACCACAACAGACCCGCTGCCAAAAAAGCTTCGCTCGCCGTGATCGGCGCCACCCACAAAAGACCCTCGTCGCGCGCAACCCCCGACGATACCACCGAGAGAGCCCTTCTGATGTCGCGTTCTCGCGGCGCCAGCCGTGCCGCCCTCACCCAGGCAGCCCTGGCTCTCACCGCCGAGCCTTGAGCGTACCAAGCGGCACCCAAGTTGTACCAGTGATGGGCTCCCTCCGGCTCGGCGCGCGCCCGGTTTGCAAAGCTGTCAGCCGCCTGAGCCATCGCCCCCGCTTGATACAGCCGCTCGGGGGCGAGGTCCTGCGCCGCCGCCGCGCAGGCGACAGCGGGGAGCGCCAGCGCCACGATTACCGCGGCCACGACATCCGGGAGCCGCCCGGCTGAACGGTTGCGCACCAGCACCGCCAGTACTTCCGCCGCCTCCGCTTCGAGCTCGCCCGCGTCCACTGCTCCCGGAGGACCGAACCGCTCCTGGCGCATCCGCTCCCTCACCCGCGCAACCTGGGTAGCCAAGTGCGGTTCCACCCCCGCCGCCCTGAGCGCCACCCTCAACTGACCGCCGTCCAAATCGGCAGCTCGCGGCACCAAACGCAGCAGCTCCTTGGCCAGTTCCGCCCGCAGGCCCTCCAGTCCCTCCAGGCGGCGCGCGGGCCGCCTGAAGCTCGAGGGCCGCAAGCGCAACCGAATCTTCCCGCCGGCCAGCGTAGCCAGCACCAAGATCGGCGGCACCAATACCACGAGAACCCACACCCAACGCGGCCAGCCCCCCACTGAAGGCAGCCCGGCGGGCCACTCATGCATCAGGGGCATGGCTGATACTTTCACGCCAGCACTCCGATCCACGTACCGAACGAACACTTCTAGCGGCGCCGATTCCAGCCGCACGTACCGCCGCAAACGCACGTCGAAATAAGAGTAGCCCGCACCGGGGATCCTGTAGGCACCCGCCGAATCGGCCACCAGCACGTAGTTGAAAGTCTTACTGCCTCCAAAGACACCGCCGGAACGCCGGGTGCTGACCTCGACCTCGCCGGGATAGACTCGGAGTCCGCGGGGCCAGTCGATCACAGGCTCGGGCCAAAGGGCGACATTACCTTCCCCCCGCAACTCCACCGCCACAGTTCCCGCTTCCCCCAAATCGAGCTCGTGGCTCGAAGGCGTGACACTCAGAGCCAGTGCCGAGCCTACCGCTCCGTTCCACCCCGCAGGGCGACCGCTTGCAGGCACCGCTAACACTTCGACCGCCACGCTGTCGCTCTGCACCACGTGTTCCACCTCGCGGCTGAGGAACGAGTAAGTGAGAGGGAAGCTGTAGGCGACCGAGGCGCGGCCGATACTGAGGCGGCCCGGCTCCAGGGGAAAGACCGTCCGAGCATCGACGAAAAGATCGTACCAAGCACCGCCCACCCTCCGGCTGGCCACCCTGCCGGCCGGCGTCGGGATCGGATAAGACCACACGCCCGACAACTCGGGCCCCCGGAACGCCGGCGGCACCCGCAACTTTTCCCTGACATCCCTGCGGAACCACGCCAGCGTCACCAGCTCCAGCTGCTCTCCCACGAACAGACTGGTGCGTGCGGGCAACAAGACCACGGCCACTTCCGCTCCGGAGGGGGGATCAGGGGCGGCGTCGATCATCGAGCGCAAGCTGGCCGCCAACTCGGCCGAGGCCGCCGCGCCTACGACCTCCAGAGTGAGCCGGGGAGCCTCCGCCACCGCGGCCCCCTGCCTCACGCGCACCGGCCCTACCGCGGCGGTACCCTGTCGCACCGCTCGCAGTATCAAAACCCTGGTGGTGCGCCTCGAAACCACAGTGTCCGCCACGCCGACCCTGGAGCTTTCACGCTGATCCACCACCGCCAAGCCGCTCAGAGAAGGCTCTTCGATTTGCACCGGCGCATTCCCGCTGGCTTCGACTTCGATGGTGAGCACCACGGTGTCACCCACGGACAGCCGCTCTCGATCAGCCGAAACCGAAACGCGGAGCTGCTGCGCCGGCGAGGCTGAGGGAAGCCAGGCTAACCCGGCTGCGGAACAAACCAACAGTAGAGCGCGGGCCCTCACCAGTTCTTCCCCCTCCGGGACTCCCGCGCTGCGCTCGAGCGCGCCAGCATCCGGCGCAGTTGCCTTTCTTCCTCGCTCACGTTCTCCAGGATCTGCAAAGCCTGCTCCAAGGTCAGTCCCGGAGCCGGTGCCTCCGATTCGCCTTCCGGTCCGCCTCCGCCGCCGCTCGCCCGGGGACGCTCTTCTGAGCCGCCCTCGCCTCTTCGCCGCTGGCGGAGGGCGAGCTCCAGGTTCCACTTGGCGTTCCGGTCGCTCGGATCGAGGAGCAGAACTTCCCGATAGCGGGCTATCGCCTCCTCTACCCACTGCTGGGTTCGAGTGCTGTCCCGCCGGGCCATGCGGAGCGCCAGCAGGCCCAAATTGTAAAGGGCCCGCCGCCTGAGCTCGGGATCCACCGAACGCGCGACCCTCCCGAGAGCACGCCGCGCAACGGCGGTATCTCCTATGGCCAGCGCCGCGGTTCCCAGGTTGTACCAAGCAGTGTCGCCCCCTTCTTCGGCTCGCACTTGTTCCAGGTAACGTTCCGCAGCAAGTCGAAACTCACCCCTCACCCAAGCGGAATCGGCCGGATTCCGCACTCCCTGAGCCCGCAGGTAGGAGGTGGGGCACAGCGCCAGCACAACGACCCATAACGCCGCTGTGGGCCTGCTCAAAGCGTGGGCTAACAGTACCGCCGAGGCGATCAGGGCGGGTATCCAGCCTCTCGGCACTGACTCGTTGCGCGAGGTTGTAGCTTCCGGAACCCGGCGGTATCCCGCGATCAGCTCTCTTACCGCCCTCGCCTGGTCCGGCAAGCCCGCGGCTACTATGGGAGCATGCGCGGCGTCGGCTATCGCGCGCAGGATATCGTCTCGCCTGCGAGTCTCCACCAGACCTCCCTCGGGGTCCTCTTGGAAGCCGAGTAGTTCGCCCCCGGGACCTCTGAGAGGGATATTCACCGCTTCGTCGCCCCCTTCGGCGACGAGAATCAGGCGCACCCCCTCGCGCCGCACTCGCTCCGCCTCCTCGAGCAGCTCGCTGAGCGTATCGTGGGCCTCCCCGTCGGTGAAGACCACCAGGACCCGGTCCGCGATCCCTCCCCCTCCCATCAGCAGATCGACCCCCTGCCGCAGCGCCCGCGCCATCTCGGTTCCCCCTTCGCTCGCCATGTCCGGATGCAGGGCGTCGATCAACAACCGCAGCGCCGCCGCATCGGTGGTGAGCGGAGACAATATGAAGCTGTGTCCCGAGAAGGCTATCAGCCCTATCCGGTCGCCGCTCAAGTCGTGAACCAGTCGCATCGCCTGCTCCCTGGCCCGCCCCAGTCGCGAAGGTTCCACGTCTTCGGCCAGCATCGAACGGGAAATGTCCACCGCAAGCACCAAATCCAACCCCCGGCGCTCCGCGGTCACCACACTGCGCCCCCACCGCGGCCCGGCTAGACCCAAACCGGCCAAGAACACGACCGCGGCGGCCACAGCGGGTCCGAACCTGCCGGCTCTTGCAGCTCGAGATCCCAAGTCCGGCGACCACCGGAGCGCGCGTCGCACCCGCGCCCGCCTCGCCCAGAAAGCGCAAACTCCGGCTAGAGCTGCAGCGAAGCCGAAGAAGGAGATCAGTTGGGGAGAGTCGAAGAGCATCTTTAAGGCACCCTGACCGCAACGGTGGCGGAAAAGATCATTTCCAGCAACAGGGCGGAGAGCGCGGCTATCAGGAAGGGGCGGTATTCCTCTTCCACCCGCAGGTAGCGCGTTGCTTCGGCCGGCGTCTTTTCTAGCCGATCGATCTGCTGAAAAATCTGCCGCAGCGCCTCCCGATCGGTGGCGCGGAAATATCTTCCCCCGGTAGCCGAGGCGATGTCCCGCAACAACTCCTCGTCCAGTCTAACCGGCATCGTCTCGTAGCGCACCGGATCCCGGCTGATGGGCACGCGGGCCTCCCCCTCGGTTCCCACCCCTATGGTATAAACTTTGATTCCGAACCGAGCTGCCAGATCGGCGGCGGTGCGCGGATCCACTCTGCCCCGGTTGTTCTCCCCGTCGGTCAAGAGCACGGCCACCTTGCTCGCTCCCTTTGCCGCTCTCAGGCGGTTGACCCCGGTAGCAAGACCGGTGCCGATCGCCGTGCCGTCTTCCAGCTCGCCCACCTTGAGCTCCAACACGGCGCGCTCCACCACGGCATGGTCCACCGTGAGAGGTACCCGGGTAATCGCCTGAGCCGCAAAGGACACCAGGCCGATTCGATCGTGCGGCCGGCCTCTGATGAAGGCTATCGCCTGCTCCTTTGCCACATCCAGCCGGTTCGACGGCGCAAAATCTTCGGCCAGCATGCTGCTCGAAACGTCTATCACCAGCACTATGTCGATCCCTTCGGGACTCGCCTCCGTAGTCAGCACTTCCCGCTGGGGACCCGCTGCGGCGAGGACCAAGCCGGCCACCGCCAAGCTGCGCAGCCCCGCGGGAAGCTCCGCCAGCAACCGGCGGCCGCGCGAGACCGGCACCATTCCGCTCAGGTCGCTGAATGCCACGGCGTTGGCCGGCTTTTTGAACCGCCGCCGCCACATCAGCGGCAAAGCGGCCAGCAGCAGCAGCAGTTCAGGTCTCGCGAACATGTACCTCCGACTCCAGCGAACGCAGTACCCGGCAGAGCTCTACCACCTGCTCGTCCAGCGCCAAGGCATCGGACGCCACCACCGGAGCGAACCGTGCCCGGTCCAACTCGCGCAGCAGGTCGCCGATTTCTTCGTGCGGCCAATGGGGATGCAGCTCTTCCAACTCCTTCAACATCGCCGCCGGATCCGCCGCGCCCGCAACTCGGGGCTCCAATTCATCGATCGTTCGCCGGAGCTTGTGATAGGCGACCGTGGCGACCGCTCTCACCTCGCCCGCCGCGGCCCAACGTTCCAAAGGAGGTTCCACCGCGGAGACTTTCCCTCTGGCCGCTACCGGCAGCTGACGGGGCCTGCGCCTCAGATAGACCCAAACGCCCGCAGCCACAATCACCGACAAGCCCAGCCATACTGCGGGCCACACACTTTTCCGGTCCCGCGCCAGAGGCCCCAGGGAAGGCTGCGGTTGGGGTAGAGTATCGGTTGCAGGCAGAACGGAAGCGATTCTGACCTTCGCGGTATCGCCCAAAATCAGCTCGGCGGTACCGTCGGCGTAGATGAGCTCGGCGGAGGGCATCGGCACGCTCAGCTCGCCGGCCTCGAAGAAAGCCGCGGCATAGCTCAACACCAAAGCGCTTCCGGCTCGCCCCACTTGCGGCTCATCGAGAGGCTCGAGCACGGATGAAGGGCTCAAAGGCCGGGCGCGAATCCTCACTCCCGAAGGGCCCGGGAGCAGGCGGCGAATGATTACGGTATCACCGACCGTCGGGTTGGAAGGCAGGACCGACCAGGTTTGCGGTCCTTGGAGCAGTCCTGCTAGGGCAAGCCAAAGGATCACCGCCGCAACCGTCTGGCACGCTCGGCAAAAACCCTATGAAGATCCTGGGCGTAGGGCCGGTCGGTCCTCAGCGCCACATGATCCACCTTTGCCTGAGCCAGGGCTCGCGCGCGCCTCAATCTCGCCTGCTCCGCCGCCATTTGAGCTTCCAGCCGGAAGGCGGGATTGGACGCATCGACCAGCACGACCCGGCCGGTCTCGGCGTCCTCGAGCTCCATCCAGCCGCAGTCGGGAAGGGATACTTCCCTGGGATCCTCGATGCTGATGGCCACAACCTCGTGCTTGCTGGAGAGGCGCTTCAGCTGCTGCTCCCAGTTTGCGGCCCGGAAATCCGATATGATCGCCACTATCGAGCGGTGCCGCAGGAGCTTGGCGCTGTATGCCAGCGCTGCAGCGAGGTTGGTCCCCTTGGCGTTGGGCTCGAAGGCGAGCAAGTCGCGAATCACCCGGAGCGCATGCCGCCGTCCCTTGGCGGGCGGCACCACGTGGTCGATCGCTTCGGAAAAAATCACCGCCCCCACTCGGTCGTTGTGCCGTGCCGCAGCCAGGGCCAGCACCGCCGCCACCTCCACCCCCAGCTTGGACTTGGCAACCGGGTGTCCGAACTCCAGGGATCCCGACCGATCTACCACCAGCAGCACGGTCAGCTCCCGTTCCTCTACGAAGGTTTTTACGTAGGGATATCCCATGCGGGCCGAGACGTTCCAATCGATGGCGCGGTAGTCGTCTCCCTGTTCGTAGGCCCGCGTCTCGGCGAATTCGATGCCCTGACCCCGGAAGACCGATCGGTATTCGCCCGAAAACAGGCTTTCCACCAATCTCCGGGTACCGAGCTCGATCCGGCGCACCTGGCGCAGGATCTCGGGACTGACCAGCCGGCCCGCGGTTCTCATGGACTCTCGATCGCGTCCAAGAGCTTGGCTATGATGGTGTCCGGAGTTACGTCCTCCGCTTCCGCTTCGAACGTGAGCAGCACCCGGTGGCGCAGCACATCCGGCGCCATCGCCCGCACGTCTTCCGGCACCACGTAAGCGCGCCCTCTCATGAAAGCGTGCGCTCGCGCCGCCTGGGCCAGATAGATGGAAGCCCGGGGACTGGCCCCGTAGGCTATGAGCGGGCGAATCTCGGGCAGTCCCACCGCTTGCGGTTCCCGCGTGGCGCGTACCAGATCGACCACGTAATCGACGATCTTCTGGTCCATGTATAGGTCGGCTATCGCCACCCTCAGAGCCAGTATTTCCTCGGGTTCGGCCACCGGATCCACCGCCGGAAGCCGCCCCGAGGCCATCCTCCAGAGGATTTCTTTCTCCTCGTCCCGGGAGGGATAGTCCACCTTGATTTTCAGCATGAAGCGATCGAGTTGAGCTTCCGGAAGAGGATAAGTTCCCTCCTGCTCTATCGGGTTCTGCGTGGCCAGCACCAGGAACGGCTCCTCTAAAGGATGCGTCTCCCCGCCGATGGTAACCTGTTTTTCTTGCATCGCCTCCAACAGGGCCGCCTGCACTTTGGCCGGTGCGCGGTTGATCTCGTCGGCCAGCACCAAGTTGGCGAATATCGGCCCGCGCTTGGGGCGGAACTCCCCGGTTCGCTGGTCGAAAACCAAGGTGCCGATGATATCCGCGGGCAGCAGATCGGGCGTGAACTGAATCCGCTGAAACGAAGTTCTTATGGTCTCGGCCAGCGTTCTTACGGCCAGGGTCTTGGCCAAGCCGGGAACCCCCTCTAGGAGAATGTGGCCGCCACACAGCAGGCCCACCAGCATGCGCTCCACCATGCTCTCCTGGCCCACCACGCGCTTGGCCACCTCCCGAACGATGGCATCCGTTATGGGCTCCGCGCTGCTCCTAGCCGGATGAACCGTCATGGGCTACCTCATCGCTTGATTCGCTGGCCCCCGTCCTCGAACCGGAAGATCCACGCCGCCATGCGCGACGGGCTGATGGGATCGTCGGGCCCGATCAAGTTAAGATCGATACCGCTGCCGGACTCCCCGGTTGCGGAGGCTCGGGACTGCTCGCACATTCGCTTGGCTCGGGCGATCCAATCAGCCGCGTTTCGCTCCCGCAAATCGACCCACCCCCGAAACGCCGCCTTCTCGAAATCGCCTCGCTCCGGAGGTACCACCACATTCTCGCCCCGGTAAACCATATCTCCTGGCACCAAAATCGGCAGCCCTACCGACAGGATCGTGGAACGCAGGGTGGCATCCTCGGCGACCAGCTGCGAGGCTCGCCGGGCCAAGTCCGAAGCCTCCGACTCGGCAAGATTGCGGACGGTTGCGCAAAGCAACGACCAGATATGCGCCTCGTAGAGATGCTTGGTGAGCCGCGGGGGGCCGAGCATCTCGAAGCCTACGGACCGCACGTTGCATTCGCGCTCTAAACGCCGCAGTTCTTCGATCGCTACGGAGCGCAGAATCCCCCCTCGATAGGTGGGGCCCGCGCTGGCCCCGTCCAAGGCGGCCACGATGTCTCTTCCGGTGGGCCGGCCCTCGATCTCCATCACCACCAGATCCGCGATCTCCTCCGGAGTGATCAATTCCATCGAACCCAAGGAAGTGGCGGTCTCGAATTCTTCCCGCCCGAAAGCCCCGTTTTCCCCCATGTCTATGTAAACCGACTCCAGTATCGCGCCGGTATCGCGCCAGCCGGAGGCCTCCGAGGCGAATGCCCGGTCCACCGGCTGCGGGGAGGGACAGTCCCAGCGGCGCAGCGGCCGCCCTCCCTTGACGATCGGCCCGTAGCGGATCGATCGCCACCCAATGGTGGCGGTGGGCTTGATCTCGATCGTGGCGGGGGCGCCGGGCGTGCGGGCCAGCAGAAACAAAAGCAAGGAATGCGCTCCCGCCAAAGCGGACTTGGTAAGCAGCATCCGCGAGGGGCGCTCCTCGGAATGGGTATATGGAATGTTGAGCCCCATCCCCCCCGTGCCGCTGGTTCCGATCTTCACATACACCCCCACGCGCGCCCTGATGAGCGATTCGGCGGCAATCTGCAAGTGACGGATCAGTTGCGGGACGGGAAGGGTGAGCAGGTGCCGCTCTACTTTCCCGCGATCGATCCGTTCGGCGGCGGCGTCTTCCAGAAGTTCGAATGCGCTAGCGTAAACATTTTGGTAGGCGAAGGCGGTGGCGGTGTTGATGCAATCTATCACGATGTCCGGTCGAAATCGCATCAGCAGTTGGAAAAACTGACTTCGCTCCAGAATCGCCTCGCTGAGCTCGCCAAAGATGTCCTCCACCAGCCGCGATCGAAGAGCGGGATCGGCCAAAATCCGGGACCTCTCCAACTGCGCCAAATCCGCCGGAAGAAAAACGTCCCCCCAGGCGGTATGAATCCCGGCTTTTCCCTTCTTCTCTTCCAGTTCCCGCGCCGCTTCGGCAACCTCCTTTTCGCGGAGCGCGACAAGGACCATCTGCGAGGGACCGAAATCCAAGATGCGCCGGGCCACCGCCCGACCCACCAAACCGCTTCCTCCCAGAACCATCACCCTCCGTCCCGACAGATCCATTGGCTCATTCCTCCGGCAACCCGATGACCTCGCTTATCGCTCTTACCTCTTTCCCCGACAAATATCGCCACTCTCCCGGACCCAAGCGCCCCAGACCGATCGGCCCGTAGCTTAGCCGAGTCAGTTTCTCCACCTTGAGCCCCAGCCGCTCGCACATCCGCCGCACTATGCGGTGGCGGCCTTCCGCCAAGACCAGCAACAGCTCGGACGAGCCCTTCGCCGCCGGCCTGATGCGCCACTGCCTCAAGTTCACCGGACGGCCGTCTATCACGATCGGTTTCGATAACGCGCTTGCGATCTCTCGCTCCGAACGCCCGTGCACCCGCACCCGGTAGCTACGCTCCACCTGGTACCTAGGGTGCATCAGCCTATGGGCCGCCTCGCCGTCGGTCGTCAACAACAAAAGTCCGGAGGTCATTACGTCCAGCCTGCCGACGTAAGTCAGCCCCGCAACCCTGGGCAAAAGCTCGAATACCGTTCTTCTACCCTTCCCGTCGGCTCTAGAAACCACCACGCCGAGGGGTTTGTGCAGGGCGATCCACACTCTGGGAGCCGGCTTGACCCTCCGGCCGTCCACCGTCAGCACATCCCGTACGGGATCGACCTTCTCGCCCAGGGAGACAACCCTCCCGTTTACCGCCACCCGGCCCGCCAGGATCAACGCCTCGGCGTTGCGGCGGGAAGCGATGCCGGCCCGCGCCAGCGCCCGCTGCACCCGCATCGAGCTCATTCCCCCGCCTCCTCCGCCAGCGGCCGCAACACCACCGACAACTCCTCCATCTTGGGAAGCTCGTCCAAAGAGCTCAACCCCAGCAACTCGAGAAACGCCGGCGTGGTGCCGTACAGCAGCGGCCGACCTATGCCCTCGCCCCTTCCTACGACTTCTATCAAGCCGCGCTCCAGCAACAACCGCAGTACGCCGTCCACCGCCACTCCTCTTATTTCCTCGATCTCCGCACGGCCCACCGGCTGCCGATACGCTATCACCGCCAAAGTCTCCAGCGCAGCCACCGAAAGCTTCCTCGGGCGATTGACGATCCTCGCCTGAGCCAGCGCCTCGGCATACTCGGGGCGCGTCAGAATCTGGAACCCTTCGGCCAGCTCCACCAGCTCCACCCCGTGCTCGTCGGCCTGGTAGTGATCCCGTAACTCTTGCACCGCCGCCAGCAGCGACTCGCGCCCGGCGTCCGGCGCCACCTGTTCGAGTTCGTCCAGCTTCAGAGGGCGGTCGGCCGCAAACAGCGCCGCTTCAACCAACCGGGCTAGCGGCTGCACGCCTCACCCTCACCATGCCGTAAGGTTCGCTCTGGAACAACTCCACCTCCTCCAGTCGCGCCAGCTCCAAAAGGGCGATCAAACACGAAATCACGTCGCTCACCGAGGGCCGCTCGTCGAACAACTCCGCCCAGTCGAACTCCTCCTTCACTGCCAGGATCTCCCTTATCCGCCGCGTCGCACCTTCCGTGTCCAACGGACGGGGCACCACCCGATGGGTAACCCTCTGGGGCAGCGACTCCGCCAGCCGCTCGGCGGTCGCCACGAGATCGTCCAAGCTCAACATGATCGGCGGCGGAGGAAGCTCCGGCAGTTCGGGAACCCATCCGCGAGCGAAACGCTCCGACCTCAGCTCTGCCCTCCGCCCCAACCAGTCGGCCACCTCTCGGATCTGCTCGTACTCCAGCAGCCGCCGCACCAGCTCGGCCCGCGGATCGACCCACTCTTCCTCGTCAATCGGGCGCGGGAGCAACATCTGAATCTTGATCCTCAAAAGATAGGCGGCCATTTCCAGATAATCGGCCGCTTGGTTCAATCCCAACTCGTGAATAGCCGCCAAGAACTGATCCGCAATCCGCGCAATGGGGATGTCAGTGATATCGATCTGCTGTTCCCGGATCAGGGTCAACAAGAGATCGAGCGGGCCGGAAAACTCGTCCAGCTCCACTACGAAAGCGCGATCGCTGTTTATCTGCAGGAGACCGGTCATCGCTGGTGCCGAACCGAAAGAGCGGTGAGCCCAAACCCCGAGCACCGCCGCACCGCCGCCTGTAGGGGTAAGACCGGAACATCCACTTGGGCTTCTTGCACTCCGGAATGCGAGATGGTGGCCGGATGAACCTCAAACGTAACCCGGGGCAAATCCCCTGTCAAAGCAGCCGCTCCTTGACTGGCCGGCTTCTGCCTACTAGGATACCGGCCCTCGGAAAGACGGCCTTTAAGATCCGTCTCGACCACGAACGGAGGATTACGGAGAAGCTGTGCCAAGGACCCGATCGGCAAAGAAACGGATGCGCCAAACGCTGCGCCGGACTGCACGGAACCGAAGCCAGCGGTCCGCGCTACGCACCGCCATACGCAAGGTGAGAAACGCCCCCACCCGAGAGGAAGCCCTCGCGGCGTTCCGCGCAGCCGAACGGCTGCTCGATCGGGCGGCGCGAAAAAACCTCATCCACCCGAACACCGCCGCCCGCTACAAGTCCAGACTCTACAAGATCGCCAGCTCGAAGAGCTGAACCGCCGGTTGTCAAAGCGCCGCCAACTCGGCACCGCACCGCTCGCAGTACCACTCGGTAGGAAGATTCATTGTCCCGCACTCCCCGCACTTCAGAGTCTTGACCGCCTTGCTGGCCCGCGGGACCTGCGGCGGAGCGTCGTGTATAGCCTCCAAGGGCTTTTCAACCTCCCCACCCATCGCTGCCGGAGTATCCGCCAAGGACCTCCCTTGGCGCCGATCCTCGGGCTCCTCTCCCGCAACGGCTTTGAGAAACGCCAGCTCGTCCAGAGCATCGGTCTGCTCCGCGACCGCTTTGGAACGGAGCGGCTTGTCTTTCTTGGCCTCTTGTTTCTTGGGTCCGGAGCTCTCGTCCTGAGCTTTGCTCTCCACCGCCACGGAAGCCCGCGCCCCGGCCCCTGAAGAGGCCGGCGACGTGTCTGCCGCAGGAAGGCCCAGCATCCCCACCACCTCGTTGAGCCGCGCTATCTCCTCATCGGCATGCTTGAGCTCTTCTCTCACCTTGACCAGCGCTTCCAACAGCTCGGCGTGAAGTTCCCGCCACTGAGCTTCGGTATACTCGCCCACCGCATGGCGCAACTCCGCTTCCGCCAGCCGCTCCGCCGCGTCCGCCTCCTGCCGCGCCAGGCCCGCCCTCAAAGCCTGCTGCCGCTCGAGAGCTTCGGCCAATTCCTGGCCGTAACCCTGAAGCTCGGCCATCAAGTCGCCCAGCCGCTTCTCGTAGTCCTGCCGCACCCGAGCCTTCACATGCTCCGGTGCAGCATCGCCAGCCATGTCCAACCGCTCCAACCAGCGCTGGATCTGCTGCCGCTCCTCCAGCAAACGCTGAATGGCGATCGCCGACTTCGGGCTCCCCTTGGGCATCAGTTCACCACCTGGATGCTCCGTCCTAAAATAGTGCAGCCCCTGAGAGTGCGCCTTCGCCCAGCCGAGACCGAAAGCAAAACGCTTTGCCCCACAACAAGTTAGTCGGCCCCGGAGCGAAAAACCACCCGGCCGCCCACAATCGTCATGACCACCTTCCCGAAGACCTCCCAGCCGGCAAAGGGAGTATTGCGACTCTTCGAATAGAACCGCTCGGGATCCACCTTCCAGCGAGCCTCCGGATCGAAAACCGTAACATCGGCTACGGTTCCGGGGCGCAAAGTGCCACCTGGCAGATTGAAAACTTTGGCCGGCGCACAACTCATCCGGTCGATCAGCTCCGCCAGCGTCAGGATCCCGGGTCTTACCAGTTGGGTAATCCCCAGCGCCAGAGCGGTCTCCAGACCGATCACTCCGAAGGGGGCATCGTCGAACTCCCGCTCTTTGGCGTCGTAGTGGTGAGGCGCGTGATCGGTTGCGATCACGTCCACCGTGCCGTCCTTGAGGGCCTCTCGCAAAGCCTCCACGTCCGCCGCCGTGCGAAGCGGAGGATTCATCTTCGCATGGGTATTGTAGCCCAGGCAGGCTTCGTCGGTGAGTATCAGGTGGTGAGGCGTTACCTCGGCGGTCACCTTGATTCCTTTGTCCTTGGCCCGGCGGATCAAGTCGACGGAACCCTTAGTGGACATATGACACAGGTGGATGTGCCCGCGGGTAAGCTCGGCGAGAAGCAGGTCCCGGGCCACCATGATCTCTTCCGCCGCCGACGGTATCCCTCTCAAACCCAGACGAGTGGACACCAAGCCTTCGTGCATCACGCCTCCGGATAAGGTTGGATCCTCGCAGTGGTCCGCTACGGGTATCCCGAAAGTCTGGGCGTAAGACAAAGCCATGCGCATCAGATGACTGGAAGCCACCGGCCTACCGTCGTCGCTTACTGCCACCGCCCCCGCGGAGACCAGTTCCCCGAACTCGGCGAGCTGCACTCCCCTCTGGCCCAGAGAAATAGCTCCGATGGGATAAACCCGAGCCGCCCCTGCCGCCTGAGCCTGCTTCACGATGAACCCCACCGCCGCCTGGTTGTCGGTGACGGGATCGGTGTTGGGCATGGCGCACACCGCCGTAAAACCGCCGGCCGCAGCGGCTCTGGCACCGCTCGCTATGGTCTCTACGTCCTCCTGCCCCGGCTCCCGCAGGTGCACGTGAAGATCGATCAGACCGGGCGACACTACCCAACCGCTCGCATCCACCACCTCCGCATCGTCGGGGACGCCCAAGCCCCGTCCGATCCCGGCGACCTTGCCCTCCCGGATGAGGAGGTCGCTGATTTCATCCAATCCTTGGGAGGGATCCACCACCCGCCCGCTGCGGAGCAAGAGCGGTCTCATTCCGCCACCTCACCTTTGCCCTTGGCCGCCTCCGCCAGTTCGGGACGCCCTCCGGCAAGCAAGTACAGCACCGCCATGCGTACCGCCACCCCGTTGGTCACTTGGTGGAGAATCACGCTGTGCGGGCCGTCGGCCACCCGAGAGTCGATCTCCACTCCCCGGTTCATCGGCCCCGGATGGAGAATCACCAGGTCTTTCGGAGCTCGTTCCAGCCGTTCCACGGTCACTCCGAAAACCCGGTAGTACTCCCTGAGCGAGGGGATGAAGCCGGCATGCATCCGCTCGAGCTGAAGGCGCAGTACGTTCAGCACATCGGCCCACTGTATGGCGTCCTCGATCCTCCGGAACACGGTAACGCCCAGCTCTTCGATCCCCAGGGGCATGAGGGACGGCGGCCCGCAGACCGCCACTTCGGCGCCCAGCTTCAGCAATCCCCAGATGTTGCTCCGCGCCACCCGGCTGTGCAGCACGTCCCCGCAAATGCACACCTTCAAGCCCGCAATTCTCCCGAACTTGTCCCTGAGAGTCAAAAGATCGAGCAATGCCTGCGTGGGATGCTCGTGGGTCCCGTCCCCCGCGTTTACCACGTTGGAACGAATCCTCTCCGCCAGAAACTGGGCGGCGCCCGAAGAAGGGTGGCGGATCACCACCATGTCTATCCGCATCGCCTCCAGGTTGCGGGCGGTGTCCACCAGGGTCTCGCCCTTTTGCACCGAGGAGCCCAGGGCGGCCACGTTGACCGTATCGGCCGAGAGGCGTTTCTCGGCGAACTCGAACGAGATTCTGGTCCGTGTCGAAGCTTCGAAGAAGAGGTTGACTATGGTTTTGCCCCGCAGCGTCGGCACTTTCTTGATGGGCCGCTCGCTTACTTCTTTGAACGGTTCGGCGGTATCGAGAATGAGGGTAATTTGTTCTGCCGTGAGCGATTCCAGGCCGAGTAGGTCTTTTCCCAGAGAACGCTCGCTCACGCCGCGCGCCCGCTTACCAGCTCGACCGCATCGCGGCCGTCCACTTCGTTCAGCAGCACGTCAACCCGATCGCCGCGCTTGGCCTTCACCCTTTTTCCCACGATGTCCGCCTGTATGGGCAGCTCCCTGCCGCCCCGGTCGATGAGCACGCAAAGGCCGATCCGCGCCGGGCGGCCGAAGTCTGCCAGCTCGTCCAGCGCCGCGCGGACCGTACGTCCGGTATAGAGGACGTCGTCCACTATCACCACGCATTTGCCGTCCAAGGATTCCGGGATCCGAGTCTCTCCCACCACCGGCCGCGGGCCGATCGTCTCCAGGTCATCCCGGTAAAGGGTGATGTCCAGCGCTCCGGTAGCCACCGGCTCTCCCAGCATCGGCTCCACCAGCCGCGCTAGACGTTCGGCAAGCTCTACCCCGCGGCGCTGGATGCCGATGAGCACCAAGCGAGGGCGCTCCGGTCCTTCCATTTCGGCGGCGGTGCTCTTGAAAAAGTCGGCGATCTCTTTGGCCAAACGCTTTAAGACCCGCTGAAAACCGCGGGCGTCGAGAAGGGAGTTGCGCTTGTGGGCGACGGTCATCCCGCTTGCCAAGTTAGAAAGCACCCGGATCCCCGTCAACGCACCACCGGTGTCAAAGGCTCCTTTCCCGCAAGCACAGCCCGGACGTTGGCTATCGCCAGACTCGCCATGGCGCGGCGGGTCTGCTCCGTGGCCGAGCCTATGTGCGGCAGAGCGATCACTCGGGGATGGGCGATCAGCCTGGGATCCACCTCTGGCTCGCGGGCAAACACGTCGAGCCCCGCGGCCCAGACGGTTCCTTCTTCCAGCGCATCTAGCAGCGCTTCTTCGTCCACCAGATCTCCTCGGGCGGTATTCACCAAGATTACACCGCGCCGCATTCGGGCGAACTTGGAGCGGTCTATCAACTTGCGAGTGTCCGGCCGTGCCGGGAGATGGAGTGTGATCACATCGCTTTGAGCCAGCAGAGTATCCAATTCCACCCTGGCGGCCCCCGTTTTCCGCTCGAAGTCGGGTTTGGACGAAGGCGAAGCGTAAATGATCCGCATGCCGAACCCTACGGCCCGGTGCGCCACCGCCTGCCCGATCCGCCCGGCTCCGATCACCCCCAAGGTACGTCCCTTGAGTTCCAGACCCAACAACAGCGTAGGATGCCACCCGGTCCAAGCGCCGCTTTCCACCAGCCGCATCCCCTCCTTGAGCCGGCGGGCTGCGGCCAGAATCAGCGCCCAGGTGAGGTCGGCGGTGGCGTCGGTAAGCACGTCCGGCGTGTTGGTCACGACGATTCCCCGGGTGCGGGCCTGTTCCAGATCTATGTTGTCCACTCCCACCGCGCAGTTAGCCACCACTTTGAGTTTGGGGAGTCCTTCGAACTCCTCCCTTCCCACACGCCGCGAGAGCAGCGGCACTAGCGCAGCGTAATCGCCGCGGGGGGTGGGTTCCTGGGAAGCGATCCAGCGGATCCGATAACCGGGCACCGGGTCTTCGCCCACCAGGTCTTTAAGCTCCGCGGCCAGGAGGATGTCGGATGTCATGTCGAGTAAGTATAATGGTAGCCGTTATGGGCGTTCTCAGAAGGGTGCTCCTCAGAGCGTCCCGCAGCCCCTGGCTGGCTCGCCAGATGCGCAACCGCCGGTTCGTGCGCCGGGCGGTCACCCGATTTCTCCCCGGCGAGGATGCGGAATCCGCTCTGAAGGCGGCTCAGATCTTCGCAACTCAGGGTATTCTCAGCGTCCTTACCGAGCTGGGAGAAAACGTGGCCGACCGGGCCGATGCCGAAGCGGTGACCCGAGACTATCTCAAGGTGCTGGATCGCATAACCGAACAGCGTATCCCGGCTCAACTTTCGGTAAAGCTGACGCATCTGGGACTGGACCTCGGCCGCGACATCTGCGCGGCACAGCTCTCGACCTTGGTGAAAAGGGCCGATGCGCTGGGGAATTTCGTGTGGATCGACATGGAAAGCTCGGAGTACACAGACGTAACGCTGGATCTCTTCCGAGAAATGCGCCGCCAGGTGCCGAATGTGGGAGTATGTCTCCAGGCTTATCTTCACCGGACGCCTCGAGACCTGGAGCAGTTGATGCCTCTCAAGCCTAGCATCAGGCTGGTCAAGGGGGCGTACAACGAGCCTAAGGAGATAGCCGTTTCCAGCAAGCGCAAGGTTTCCGAACGCTACCTCGATTTGGCCCGGGAACTTTTGGACAACCTCTCCTCTCAATACCACCCGCCCGGTTTCGGCACTCACGACATGCGCTTGGTCAACTGGATCCGCGCCTACGCCCGAGGCCGCAGTATAGCGGCGGACTGCTACGAGGTCCAAATGCTGTACGGCATTCGCTCCGAAGATCAGCGCCGCCTGGCGGCGGACGGCTGCCGGGTACGAGTCCTGATCAGCTACGGGACCGCGTGGTTCGCCTGGTATATGCGGCGCCTGGCCGAGAGGCCGGCCAATATCTGGACGGTGGCCAGATCGATGATGGCCCCGTGAGCTCCTAGAAATCGTAGCCCAGCCTAAGCACTATATTGCGCCCCGGATTCAAGGCAAACTCCTTGTACCGGCTCAAGAAACTCCGATACTTTGCGTCGGCAAGATTGGTAACCCGCAAATCCAACCGAAACGTCCTGCGGCTGTACGTCTTCTCCAGTCCGGCCCCGAGATTAAGCAGGACGTAACCGTCGGTGGGAAAGTCGAACTCGCTGAGCCGGCGCTGAGTCCAGTTTGTCTCCACTTCGAAGCTGGCGTATCCGCGGCTTACCCAGGGTAGCTCGCTGGATTGGTACTCGGCTTCCAGAGTTCCTCGAGGCGGCGGCATTAAAGGAAGCGGCTCTCCGGAGGCGCGGTTGGTGCCTTCTACGGCGTCGAACTTCGCTCGCACCGCCAGGTCCGCCAAAGGCTGAACCTCCCCGGTCACTTCCACGCCCCGCAAGAGTGCGTCACCCTGGCGATGCTCGTAAACCCGCAGCCCGTCGCGCAGCTCTCCCGTGGGCGCAAGGTAGACGTAGTTGTCGATGGAATTGCGATACACCTCTATCGACCCGAGCACCGGGCCCAGCATCCACCGCAGCCCCAGGTCCAGGTTCGTTCCGCGTTCGACCTGCAAATCCGGGCGGCCTACTTCGTACCGGGCCTCGCCGATACGCGGGCCTCGGGCGAAAAGCTCGAAGAGCGTAGGCGCCCGCCATCCCCTCGCCAAATTGACGCTCAGCGCGAGGCCCCGGATCGGCTCCGCCAAGAAACCCACGTCGCCACTCGCCGAAGACCAGTCCAGCTCGGTGTCTGGATTCCCCAGCTCCGCATTGGCCGAAGCATCCAGTGCGCGGGCGTCGAACCTGACCCCGGCCAGCACCGAGATCATCCCCAAGTTCAGGCGCTCTACCCCGAAAACCGCTATTCCTCTCGTCTGCGCATCCGGGACAATCGGTCTCGGGCCCCGGGTGTCGTTATCCTGAAATGTCCCGGAGATCCCCAGCGTACCGCGCCCCGCCGATCCCAACCGGTGGTGCGCCAGCACATCGGCCGCAAATGTGTTGAGCAGCAAATCGAACTGGACCGTCTCGCGGCCCCGGACTACCGGCTCGCCGGGACCCACCGGCTCGTCGGCTAGTTCCTGCAACCAGTGCCGCTGCCACTGCGCCCTGGTTTCGAAGCGCCAGGTTCCCGCCAGCAACTTTCCCTCGATCATCACCCGATCGTCGCTCAGCTTCCGTTCGGGGCCTTCTTCCTCTTCCCCTTCCATTCCCTCCCCTGGAGGAGGACCTTCGGCTTCCAGCAGCTTGAACTCCCCGCCGTAGCGAGTGTACCGAAGCGCTATCGACCCCCAGTGTCGGCGCAGGCCTGCGGCTAACTGACCATTGAGCGCGCCGTAACCGGTGTTGCCCAGCTCCCCCGCAGGAGTATGTAAGTCTCCAGCACTCCGGCCCACCACCACCGCGCTCCAACCTAGCGGACCCTGCGACCCGCGGAGCCGCAGCAGGCCGCCCACCTCCCGGTTGTTGCTGGCCCCGTAGAGTTCGACTGTTGCCCGAGGAAGACCGGCGCCCGCTTCCGGCAGAGGCTCAGGGATGACATTTACCACACCGCCCAGAGCGTCGGAGCCGTACATGAGGCTCGCGCGGGACCCTTGACCACCTCTATACGATCCGCCAGGCGGGCATCGACCGATGGTCCGTCCTCGTCGCTCCAGGCATAATCCTCCAACCTGAGGCCGCCCTCGGCGACCAAGACGCGGCTACCCGTAAGACCCCTGATAACCGGCTTGCCCACCTGCATACCGGTGCTCAGCGTGCGAACCCCCGCCACTCGCTCCAGCAGGTGGGCAATAGAGACGCTCTCCTGCCGGCGCAACCGCTCATAGTTCAGAGTCGCTACAGGCAAGACCGAGGCGATGGGCTCCACCGGCTCGGGAGTCCCGGTGACCACCACCGGCTCCAGCTCGAACGGCCCGAGAGACAGTTGCACGTCCAGCTCGGCGGAGCCCCGGATCTCCACCACTTCCCGCGCCGGCAAATAGCCCGGGCTACGGAACACCACCGTATGCCTCCCCGGCGGTAGATCCACGAAGGTGAACCTGCCGTCATTCGAAGTTCTTACCCTCCGGCTAAGCTCGGGTATCACCACCTCTACGCCGGGTACTGCGCCGCCCGAAGGACCGGTGACGCGACCTCTGAGCGTATCTGCGGCTATCGCACCGTTCGATCCGTACAGCGCTTCCGGCGCCGCCACGACCGCTGGGTTGAACGGGACCCGCTGCACAGGGAAGGTCGTGGTTGAACGCCCCCGGCTCTTGGCCCGGCTCCAGGGCAACTCGATCGGGAAAGCTGCGCCGGAGCGGCCGTCGCGTTCAAATCTGCAACTTTTCCCCAGAGGCGGGGAGTAGTTATAATGCTTCCGATCAGCCGGAGAGGTGTCCGAGTGGCTGAAGGAGCCGGTCTCGAAAACCGGTAGGCCCGTTTTCGGGTCTCGTGGGTTCGAATCCCACCCTCTCCGCTTCTCCTTATAGAATTTGCTTCGCCCTCAGCCGCACCCCGCTCTGCCGCACACCGTGCGGCGGAGATATCTTGTCGCCCGACACCCAGCAGGAGCTCGACACCCATGACAACCACCGGTGCGGAAAACGATCGAAACGGCTCTCAGGGGGCAAGTATGGAGCGCCGCGAGTTCATGGCCTTCTTCGCCGCTCTGGGATTGGGAGGCACCGCCTTCCCCGCCCTACTGTGGCGGCGGATGCAACAACAGGCCGGTCCGATCACCAAGGAGATGATCAGCGCTTGCGAAAATATTGCGGGGCTGGAGTTCACCGACGCCGAGCGGGAGATGATGGTCCAGGGCTTGAACCAGACCCTCGAAGGGTACAAGGCCTTGCGCACGATAGAGTTGCCCAACAGTGTGTTTCCGGCGATCAGTTTCGACCCGGTCCTGCCGGGAAGAGAGCTGCCGCGGGAGACCCGGCCGTTCAGATACAGTCGCCCGTCGCGGGTCGAGCGGCCGGCTGATCTGGAAGAGCTGGCCTTCTGGCCCGTGACGCATCTAGCCGAGCTGGTGCGCCGGCGGCGGGTGAGGTCGGTAGAGCTTACCGAGATGTATTTGGACCGTCTCAAGCGGCATGGGCCCACTCTGGAGTGCGTGGTGACCCTCACGGAAGATCTGGCCATGGAGCAGGCGCGCCGGGCGGACGAGGAGATCGCCCGAGGTCGTTACCGCGGGCCGCTGCACGGGATACCGTGGGGTGCCAAGGATCTGCTGGCCGAGGACTGCTGCCGCACTACGTGGGGCGCCAAGCCGTACGAGAATCAGGTCATCAACCAGGACGCCACCGTGGTCCGTAAGCTCGAGGAAGCTGGCGCGGTGTTGGTCGCCAAGCTCACGCTGGGCGCCTTGGCTATGGGAGACGTTTGGTTCGGCGGGCGCACCCGCAACCCATGGAACCTGGAGCAGGGCTCCAGCGGATCTTCCGCCGGATCGGCGGCCGCTACGGTGGCGGGGTTGGTGGCGTTCAGCATTGGAAGCGAGACGCTGGGGTCTATAGTTTCACCGTCCACCCGCTGCGGCGCTACCGGACTCAGGCCCACTTTCGGCCGGGTGAGCCGCCACGGGGCTATGGCGCTGTCGTGGACCATGGACAAGCTGGGTCCCATTTGCCGCTCCGCGGAGGACTGCGCGATCGTGTTCCACCACATTCACGGGGCTGACGGGCTCGATCCCACCGCGCGCACTCTTCCCTTCAACTGGGATCCCGAGCGGAAGATCTCCGAACTCAGAATCGGAATCCTGGAAAGCGCCTTCAACTCCGATTACGAGACCAAGGAGTTCGATCAGCAGGCGCTGGAGGTGCTCCGCCGCCTGGGTGCGAGATTCATCCCGGTGGAGCTTCCGGACCAGTATCCGGTTCAGGCCTTGCGCATCATCCTCAACGCCGAAGCGGCCGCCGCTTTCGACGATCTGACGCGGAGCAATCGAGACGATCTCCTGGTGAGACAGGATCCGGGGGCCTGGCCCAACTCGTTTCGCCGCTCCCGCTTCATTCCAGCGGTGGAGTATATCCAAGCCAACCGGGTGCGCACTCTGCTGATGGAGGCGATGGAAAGAACCATGGCCGGCATCGACGTCTTGGTGTCGCCCACGTTCGGCGGCAACCAGTTGCTGATCACCAACCTGACGGGGCATCCTGCGGTGGTGGTGCCGAACGGGTTCCGGGAAAACGGTACTCCGGTTAGCATCACCTTTATAGGCAAACTCTTCGGCGAGGCGGAAGCGCTGGCCGTGGCCAAGGCGTACCAGGACGCCACCGATTTCCATCTCCGGCGGCCGCCGGCTTTCTCCTGATGTCGGGCGAACCCGAAGCTGGCCTCGAAGGATCGTTCCTCGCCGGCTTTCCGGTGGTCATCTCGCTTCCGGTTCAGTGGGGCGAGCTAGACGCCTACGGGCATGTCAACAACGCGGTCTTCTTTCGTTATTTCGAATCGGCGCGCATGGAGTATCTGGAGCGCTGCGGCCTGGTGGAGTCATACAAGCGGGACCGCATAGGGGCGATCTTGCACTCCACCGGCTGCCGGTTCCGCCGCGCCCTGTTCCATCCTGACACGGTCCTGGTGGGTGCCAGGGTCACCCAAATAGATGAAGACCGCTTCACTATGGCCTACCGGGTGGTATCGCAGCGGCGCCGGGAAGTAGTGGCCGACGGCACCGGTGTCGTAGTGGTCTTCGACTACCGCCGCCGGACCAAGACCAAACTGCCGGAGGCTGTGAGGGCAGCGATAGAGGCACTGGAGCGTGGCGGGGGATCGTAAGAAGCACCCCGGCTGTATATTGAGTAATGGACCGAGACCAAAAGGCGGGGACGTTATGAGTCCGACATCTACCACTGCTCCGCGGTCCCCGGCCGCCGACGGACGCCAGGTTTTGGAGTCGGTCGTCATTCGCTTTGCCGGCGACTCCGGAGACGGAATGCAGTTTGCGGGGCTCCAATTCACTCTGGAGACCGCTTTGGCCGGCAGTGATTTGGCCACCTTCCCCGACTATCCCGCGGAGATCCGCGCTCCCGCGGGAACCACCTACGGGGTCTCCTCGTTCCAGATCCATTTCGGCGGCACCGAGATCCGCACCGCCGGTGACCAGGTGGACGTGCTGGTTGCGATGAACCCGGCGGCGCTGAAGGTGAACCTGCAGGATCTGAGGCCCGGCGGAACGGTAGTGGTGGACGTGGGAGCGTTTACCGAGCGCAATCTGGCGAAGGCCGGCTTCGAGACCAACCCCTTGGAGGACGGGACTCTGGCGCGCTATCAGGTTTTGAAGCTGGACATAAGCAAGCTCACCCTGGATGCGGTGGAGCGGTTCGGCCTGGGCCAGAAGGAATCGTTGCGGTGCCGCAACATGTGGGCCTTGGGACTGATGTTGTGGATGTACGATCGCGATCGCCAGGCCACGATCGACTGGCTCAGCAAGAAGTTCGCCAAGCGGCCGGAGCTCGCCCAGGCCAATATCGCCGCCCTGAACGCTGGACATGCGTTCGGCGAGACCGCAGAGTTGGGTGCGATTGCGCGGTTCACGGTCCCGCCAGCTCCGGCCGAGCCCGGTCTTTACCGGACGGTATCGGGCACGGAGGCTTTGGGTTGGGGCTTATTGGCGGGAGCCAAGGCCGCGGGACTGGACAGGATCGTGTTTGCGTCCTATCCGATCACGCCGGCCTCGCCCCTGTTGCATCTGCTGAGCGGTCTCAAGAAGTACGGTGTCGTCACCTTTCAGGCGGAAGACGAGATCGCCGCTGTCACCGCGGCGATCGGAGCGTCCTACGCCGGCGCGCTGGGCGTCACCTCGAGCTCGGGACCCGGGATCGCGCTCAAGACCGAAGCTTTGGGCTTGGCGGTCATGGCCGAGCTCCCTTTGGTGGTGATCAACAGCCAGCGGGCGGGACCTTCCACCGGGATGCCCACCAAGACCGACCAGGCGGATTTGTTCCAAGCCGTCTACGGCAGGAACGCGGACACTCCCCTACCCGTGCTGGCGGCGGCCACTCCGGCGGACTGTTTCGAGGTGGCGATCGAGGCGGTGAGGCTGGCCACCAAGTACATGACTCCGGTGATTCTGCTTTCCGACGGTTATCTGGCCAACGCGGCGGAACCGTGGCTGATTCCGGACGTGGAGACGCTACCCCGCTTTCCGGTTCGGTTCCGGACCGAAGTGGACGGATTTCATCCCTACCAGCGCGATCCCGAGACGTTGGCGCGGCCTTGGGCGGTTCCGGGAACGCCGGGCCTGGAACATCGGATAGGCGGCATAGAGAAAGATTACGATACGGGGCACATCTCTTACGATCCCGAGAACCATCACCGTATGACCAAGGCCCGCGCGGCCAAGATCGCCGGGATCGCCAACGACATCCCGCTGCAGCGAGTTTCGATCGGGGAGGACCGGGGCCGTATGGCCGTGGTCGGATGGGGTTCCACCTACGGCCCGATCCGGCAGGCCGTGGAGCAGGTTCGGAGGCAGGGTTACGCTGTTTCCCAGATTCATCTGCGGTATCTCAATCCCTTCCCGCGGAACCTGGGAGAGCTGTTGCGCAGGTTCGAGCAGATCCTGGTTCCCGAGATGAACAACGGCCAGCTGGTACAGATGTTGCGAAGCGCCTACCTGGTGCCGGCCGAAGGATTGAACCGCATCACCGGCAAGCCGTTCAAGGTGGCGGAAATCGTCGAGGCGATAAAAGAGAGGTTGGGTTCGAGATGACTACAGCGGCAGCGCCCAGACCGGTCAGTTCTCCCAAGGACTACGCCTCGGACCAGGAAGTACGCTGGTGTCCGGGGTGCGGCGACTATGCGATCCTCAAGGCGGTGCAGAAGACCCTGGCAGACTTGGGAGCCGCCCGGGAGCGCACCGTCTTCGTGTCCGGGATCGGCTGTTCCTCCAGGTTTCCCTATTACGTCTCCACTTACGGCTTTCATACGATACACGGCCGCGCTCCGGCGGTGGCTACGGGGATCAAGCTTGCCAATCCGGAGCTTGATGTTTGGGTGATCACCGGTGATGGAGACGGTTTGAGTATCGGGGGCAACCATTTGCTCCACGCGTTGCGGCGTAACGTGAATCTCCAGATCATTCTTTTCAACAACGAGATTTACGGATTGACCAAGGGGCAGTACTCTCCCACCTCCCGCCGCGGTACGCGTTCGCCTTCGAGTCCTCAGGGTTCGGTGGACAACCCGGTTTCTCCCTGCGCTTTTGCCCTAGGCGCCGGAGCGAGGTTCGTGGCGCGGGCGATCGACACCCAGCAGCCTCAGCTGGTGGAGGTATTGAAGCGGGCCTACCACCATCGCGGCGCCTCCTTTGTGGAGGTCTTCCAGAACTGCGTGGTGTACAACGACGAGGTCTTTGCCGATTTCACCGATAAGAGTGTGGCGCCGGAGATGCAGCTTCATGTAGAGCACGGCAAGCCTCTGCTGTTCGGCAAGGATCGAAAGCGCGGTCTCAGGCTCAAGCCCGGGACCCTGGAACTGGAAGCGGTCACCGTGGGCGAAGGTGGCGTGACGGAAAAGGATATTTTGGTGCACGATCAGACCAACCGCACCCTCGCCTCGCTGCTGGTGTCGCTTTCTCCTCCGGCCTTCCCCATGGTGCTGGGTGTCATATACTGCGATCCTGCGCCGGTCTATGAGGACGAGATCTACGCCCAGATGGGTACTCCGGTACCCGGTCTTCAGGGGGCCGATCTCAACGCCTTGTTGCGGCAGGGCCAGACCTGGACCGTGGGCGGCTGATCCCAGATGGCTTGGATTCGGCAGATTTCCGTAGAGGAGGCGACGGGGTTACTCAAGGAGGAGTTCGACAAGGCGATCCGCCGTTCCGGCCGGGTTTGGCACATCGTGCAGGTGATGAGTTTAAACCCGAGAGTTCTCAAGGCCAGCATCGATTTTTATCTCGCCGTGATGTACGGTCCTTCGCCTCTTACTCGGATTCAGCGAGAGCTTGTGGCCACGGTGGTTTCCGCGGAGTTGGGGTGTCGCTACTGAATTCAGGCTCACGCGCACGACCTCCGTGCCGAGGTCGAGGGAAAGTTCAAGACTTCGGAGGAAGCGGATCGTTTTGTCGATCAGGTGGCTCGCGACTGGCGCTCGGCGCCGCTCGACGCAGCCGATAGAGAGCTTTGCGAGTTTGCGGCCAAGCTCACCTCCAGGCAGGGCGAGGTGGCGGCGGAGGATTTGGATCGTTTGAGGGAGTGCGGTTTTGACGATCGGGCGATTCACGACGCGGTGCAGGTGATCGGGTATTTCAATTATATCACTCGGGTGGCGGACGGTTTGGGTGTGGAGCCCGAGGATTTCGTCAAGCCTTGGGGTTCTTTATTTTCCGCTGAGCGCCCTTAGCTCAACTGGATAGAGCACCAGACTTCGGATCTGGGGGTTGGGGGTTCGAGTCCCTCAGGGCGCGCTAGCTGGCCGCCGGCCGGGACCGCTCGCTTTTTGCCCGCGGAACACATACGGTTAAGCCAAGAAACTAGACGGCTCGCAGCCGCTGGAGCACATTCCGGGGGACGCAGAAGTGTCAACGTAGAGGGTTTCAGCCACCGCTCAGCCACCGCGCTCGGCGCGGAGCTCGTTGAGCAGCTCCACAGCAGCACCTTCTGGGAAGCCCAAACCCTTGACGCTCCAGGTCCAATCCCGCTTGGGCAGCACTGCGCAGGTCAGCTCGCCGGACTCAGCCAGCCCATCCAGAAGATCGTCAATGCCCTCCCGCGGAGCCGGACGCGGCCCAACCGGCCGCAACTCGGCGATGACCTGATCACGGTCCGTCACCAGCACGGTCTCGCCCGCGCGAACCAGGCGCAAATACTCCGAGAGCCGAGCCTTTAGTTGTTTGATCCCGGCAGTCTTCACGACGGAGAAGTAGTCACTTGTGACCACTAACGTCAAGCTCTTTGCTAGGTCCGGCACGCTAGAGCTACCAACCCCGGGCCCACGCGACCCTACCACGCTATCCCGTAATCCTCCCCGTAATTGCTCGACCCGCCCCAAAAGGTCCCGTGCTTCCAATCGAAGAAGATCGCATTGATCGGCCCCGACGTCAGCCGCTCGAAATTGAGCTCATAACCCATCGCCCTAAGCTCCCGCCGAACCCAAGGCGGCGTCGCCTCGTTCAACGTCAACCGCCCCGGCCGCGACTCGTGATTCCCAAAAGAGCTCCGCATCTGATAACTGGTAATGTTCGCCGCCTCCACCGCCTCCTGCACGTTCATCCCGAACTCCACCACGTTCAAGAAAAACTGCAACAAGTTCTGATCCTGAGTGTCTCCCCCCTGCACCGCAAAAGACAAATACGGCCGCCCATCCTTGAGCGCCATCCCCGGCGTCAAAGTAACCCGGGGACGCTTCCCCGGCTCGATCACATTGAACGGATTCTCCGCCGGATCGGTCACAAAACTCTGCGCCCGCTGGCTCACCCCGATCCCGGTCCTACCGGCTATCACCGCGGGAATCCACCCGCCGCTCGGCGTCACCGACACCACCCAACCACTCTTGTCCGCCGCCTGAATGGAAGTGGTACCGCCAAAGAAATTCTCCTCGAAACGGGCATCGTCCTCACTGCTGCTCGCCGCCACCGGCTTGGGAGGCCAGCTCTTGAGATACTCTAAATAAGGATTTGTCTTCCCCATGAACGGGTAGGGATCCCCGGGCTTTACATTGGGATCGTTCCGCTCCCAGTTGATCGCCTTGGCACGCTCCCGGGCATATTCCTTGGACAACAGGCCCTGAATCGGCTCCTCCGGCGGGAAATAAGGATCGCCGTAGTAAAAATCCCGATCCGCAAAGGCCAAATTCATGACCTGATAAAGGGTGTGAATGTAGCGCGCACTGTTGTAACCCATCGCCTTGAGATCGAAGTTCTCCAGAATGTTGAGCGCCTGGAGCATCACCGGGCCCTGGGTCCAATGCGTGAGCTTGTAAACCTCGATCCCTTTGTACGTGGTCATCACCGGCTCTTCGATCTTGACCTCCCAGTTGGCCAGATCCTCGAGCGTGATCAAACCCCCCTCTTCCCGAAAACCGCGCACGAACTCCCGGGCGATATCCCCCCGATAAAAGCGATCGTAAGCCGCATAGATCGCCTCCTTCCGGCTCTTCCCTTGAGCCAGCGCCTGCTGCTCCGCCTCCACCAGCTTCCTCAACGTGGCCGCCAAGTCCGGCTGCCGGAAGATCTCACCCGGATAGGGAGCCTCCCGCTCCTCCCCCTCATGGGGCAAAAAGACCGCCCGGGAATACTTCCACTGCTTGATCTTATCCTTGTTGCGCTCGATGGAATTCGCCGTCTGCTCCTCGATGGGATAGCCGTCGGCCATCTGAATCGCCGGCTCCAGCACCTCCTTGAGACTCAGCGTCCCATACTCGGCGAGCATCACCATCAGACCCCCGGGAGTCCCGGGAGTCACCGCGGAGAGGGGACCGTCCTCCGGAGGGTAGCGCATCCCTTTGGAACGATAGAACTCCACCGTGGCCCCGGTGGGAGCCACCCCCAAGGCGTTGATCGCAATGACCCGCTTCTCCCCGGGATGATAGATCAGAGCCTGCGTCTCCCCGCCCCAACTCAACACGTCCCACATGGTGGAGACCGCAGCCAGCATGGCACAGGCCGCATCCACCGCGTTGCCGCCCTTCTGGAACATCATGGCACCCGCCGTAGCGGCCAGCGGCTTGCCGGTTATCGCCACCCAATGGCGGCCGTGCAACACCGGCTTCGCCGTTCGCTGAGCCTCGAGTGACGAAGACCACATCAGAAACGCCCCCGTCGCCAGTATGATGATTCTGGAGAACATGATACCTCCTTAGCCCCAAGCGCTATGCCAAGGATCGGGACAACCGAGCCTAACATACAACCCCGGAGCCGGGACCGCACCCCCACGTGACAGGCGCCGCTCGATTTGCTAATGTATATAGCGATAGCCGACAGGAATCGCCCGCAAAATCAAGAAACCTTCAACTCTTGCTCCGAACGCGACCGCGCCGCCCGCCGGTCGCGGCAGTCGAAAAAATCGGGAGGAAGAATGCTCACCATCAGCGCGATCAAAGCAGACGTAGGAAGTGTCGGCGGACATACCCGCCCTTCGAGCCGAATGATGGAAGCGGCACGCAACCACCTGTCCCAAGCGGCCAAACGAGGCCTGATCATCGACTACGACGTCACCCACACCGGCGACGACATCTGCCTCCTCATGATCCACAACCGAGGCAACGACCATCCGGAAATCCACGAATTGGCCTGGGACACCTTCAAAGCGGCGACCAAGATCGCCCAGGAAGAAGGCCTCTACGGCGCCGGGCAGGACCTGCTCAAAGACGCCCCTTCGGGAAACGTTCGGGGAGCGGGACCGGGAGCGGCCGAACTTACCTTTGACGAGACCGCCAAAGAGCGGCCCGCCGAGTCTTTCATGATCTTTACCGCCGACAAGTGCGGGCCCGGAGCGTTCAACTTCCCGCTCTGGGCGGTCTTCACCAGCCCCCTGTTCTGCGCCGGACTCATGCTCCCCCAGATGCGTCCCGGGTTCCGCGTCACCGTCATAGACATGGAACACGCCGGAGCCGACAGGATCATCGAACTGGACGTGCCGGAGCGGCACCTGGACCTGGCGGTGCTGCTGCGGGACGAAAACCGATTCGGCATCAAGGCCATCCACTCCCGCCGTTACCCCTCGCAGCAAGTAGTAGCCGTCTCGACCGATCGCCTTCACACCATTGCCGGAGAGTATAAAGGAAAGGACGACCCCGTAGCGATCGTGAGATCCCAGAACATATTCCCTGCGCCTGAGGAACTGGTAAGCCCCTATTTGACGGCGCACTTCGTGGCCGGAGATGCCCGAGGCAGCCACAACATGCCGCTCATGCCGGCCGCCATAAATACGGCCATCACCGGCCCCTACTGCCTGCCGATCGTGTCCTGCGTGGCTTACTCCCTCACCAAAGAGGGGAAGCTCTCCGAAGGAGTGGACGTGTTCGGCAACCCGGTCTGGGACGCCACCCGGCTCAAGGCGCAACAGAAGGCGGACGAGATGAGGCGCCAGGGGTTCGTCGGTCCGGCCATGCTCCCGATGCAGGAACTCGAATACAGCGCCTTCCGCAAGACGCTGGCCGAGCTCGAGGAACAGTTCCGCATAGTTGAAAAGGCCGAGCCGGCGTACGCCAAAGCCGGTTCCTGACCCGCTGGCTCCCGACGCCGGCGGGCTAGAGGCCGCAACTTTGTCAAGGAAGGGCCGGGTTACAGCAGCGGCGGTCGCGCTGGCTGCGTGGCTGGTCGGTACGGTCGCTACGGCCCAGGCGCCGGCCGACCAGCTTACCAACGAGGGCGTCGCTCGAGCCTCGGCCAAGGTAGATTCGGTCTTCATCGACCGCCTGATACCGGAAGTGGTGATCGGCGGCGGCGACTTCGGCTCCTATCTCATAGCCCGGCTGGGCGTGATCCCCATACCGGACGACCTCAAGCTCCGAGTCGCCGTGGACACTCAAAAGATCCTGATCCACGGCCGAGTAGCGGACCTCCCGGAGCTGGCCCGCCAGACCCTCGGGCCTCTGATCGGTATGGTTCCCCTTCAGACCCCGATTGCCGGCGAGGTAGAGCTGAGCCGGGTTGCCGACGAAATAATCCGGTTCCGGCTCGCAGCCGTCAGAGTGAACGGTATCCCCCTGCCGGAAGGCCTAGTGGCCGCCGTGATGTACGAAGTGGGACGCCAGTACCCGGTTCTGGGAAAAAGCGGGCGCGACCTCTACGTGAGAATTCCCGCCGACGGCGAGGTAAACTTGGTTCCCGGAGGCGTGATGCTGCGCATCCTTGGATCCCAACGACAGAAGGCACCTGTTAGACCCGGAGGCAGACACCACGGCGATCGCTACTAAGCCTGGCGTAGCCGCTCCAACCGCAATTCCGCCGCCCGCGCGTGTGCACCCAGGCCCTCGACCCCGGCCAACCAAGCCGCGTCGCCCAAGGTCTCCGCTGCAGCTTGCAGATCGGTGATTTCGAGCCAGGTTTGCATCCGCAAGAACGTGGTCACCGACAAGCCTGCCCTACCCCGGGCCGTTCCCCCGGTGGGTAGAGTGTGGTTGGGCCCTGCTCCGTAGTCTCCTAGCACCGCCGTCGCCCCTCCACCCAGGAATAGGGCGCCGAAGTGACTCAGACGCCGGACCACTTTGTCCTGGTCCCGGCAATGCACCTCCACGTGCTCCGGCGCTAGGCGGTCGCAAATCGCTATCGCCTCGTCCATATCAGAAACCTTGACCGCCGCCCCGTTCGCCAAGGCCGCCCTCGCAATATCCCCACCAGTTGTCCGGCGTAGAAGCTCGGGCAATTGCATTCTGACGTCGGTTATCAGGCGCGAGTCGGTGCTTATCAGCACGACCCACGCCTGCGCGTCGTGCTCCGCCTGAGCCACCAGATCCGCAGCGACAAGTAAGGGATCGGCCGAGTCGTCCGCGATCACGGCCAGTTCGGAGGGGCCGGCCAGCAGGTCGATAGCTACGTCCTTGGATACCAAGTACTTGGCGGCCGTGACGAAAGCGTTGCCGGGGCCAACCACCAGATCGCTCCGGGGAAGCCGGCCGCAGCCGTACGCCAAGGCCGCTATCGCATGCGCCCCGCCCACAGCGAGCACCCCGTCGATGCCGGCTATCGCACCCGCAGCAAGCATACTGGTACTCGGCCGCGGCGTGGCCACCCAGATGGAACCGGCACCGGCAATCCGAGCCGGTATAGCGGTCATCAGCAGAGATGAGACCAGCGGATACTTGCCCGCGGGCACATAGCACCCTACCCGCTCCACGGGCGTGATCCGGTGTCCTGCAGCTCCGCCGGGTATCGGGACGATCAGCTCGTGCAAGCACGACTTCTGGCGTTCGGCAAATAAACGAATCCGCGCGGCAACCCGTTCCAATCTCGAGCGGAAGTCTTCCGGTAGCATGTCCAGCGCGGTGTCCATCGCGGCACGGTCCACGTAAAGGGACTCTCCGTCTTCGATCTCGCGGAACTGCAGCGCATATCGCACGACCGCTCCTTCCCCCTCCCGGCGCACTGACTCCACTATCTCGCGAACCGCTTCGAGCGCCTCGTCAAGAACCGCCCGCGCCCGGCGGGCCACGATATCTTCCACCTTGCTATCGGGAAGCAGCATCACGCTTGGCTCCTCCGGGATGCGATCGGATCGACTGTGCGGCCGATCTTAGGAACTTTGCGCCGCCGGCGGAGCTCGCCTAACACGTCCGCCAGCCTGACGCCCCGAGAGACCAGGGCGACCATAGCGAAGTAGAGCAAGTCTGCCGCTTCGTGTACCGTCTCCCCGACACCGGTAGCTCCGGCGAGTTCGCCAGCTTCCTCCACGAGCTTGGCCCCCAGCAACTCCGGATCTGCAGATAGCTTCGCTGTCAGAGAATCCGAAGGGCGTGCCTCCAACCTGGCAATCAGCAGTTGCTCCAGCTCCGCCAGGCCAAAGCCGTTGTCCCAGCACGACCAGGTACCGCGATGGCAAAATCCTTCGCCGGCCTGGCGCACAGTGAACCGTATGGTATCCCGGTCACAGTCCAGATCCACCCGCAGCAATTCTTGCACGTTCCCAGAGGTCGACCCCTTGTACCAAAGCCGATTGCGCGAGCGCGACCAGTATACGCCCCGCCGCTCCGCTACGGCTCGGCGCAGCGACTCCATATTGGACCACACCAGTCCCAGCGCCTGCCCGGACTCGTCGCACACCACCGTTGGCCACGGCGCCCTCCCGCCGTCGAGGGGCGCAGCTATGGCATCGGCTAAAACCAGCCGGCCGGTGTACAAAGCCATCCCAACCTGCGCGTCCGCACCGACCCGATCCAGCCAGGCAATTTCCTCGGCCCGGGAAATGCCCCCGGCTACGGTCACCCGAGCCCCGGCGGCCACCTCTACCACGTCTCGCACCAGCCGGCGGTCAAAGCCTCCCATCAATCCTTCCCGATCGACTTGCGTGAATAGAAAACCGCCAGCATAAGGCGCCAGCTCTCTGGTGAGCTCGACAACGTCTCTGCCCGTCCGAGTGCGCCAGCCGTCGACCACCACTTCACCGGCTACGGCGTCTAGCGCCACGATAACCCGCTCTCTTGGAAGTTGTGAGAGAAGCTCCGCCGACGCCGCGGTTCCAATTATCACTTTGGCGGCGCCGGCATCCAGCCACTCCAACGCAGCTTCTACGCTCCTAATCCCCCCTCCCACCCGGCAGGGCGCGCGGCGAATCATCTCCCGAATGAGATCCCGATTGGATCCCCTGCCCAACGCCGCATCCAGATCGATGACCGCCACTTCTCCGGCTAGGGCGAAAGTCGAAAGCCAGCCGAGCGGATCGCCGGCACGTAGTACCACTTCTCTACCCCCCCGCAGCTGAACCGCTCGCCCGTCCATGATGTCGATGCTGGGTATCACCACGGTCTCACTCCAACTCCTTTTTGCCAAAGCACCCGTTTGATGTCCATCACGCTGAGATCCCCGCTGTGCAAAACCGACGCCGCCAGCACGGCCGCAGCCCCCGCGTCGAAAGCCCGGCATACATCCTCCACGCTACCCACACCGCCGGAAGCGATCACGGGCACTCTTACCGCCCGGGCGACACCCCTCAACAACTCGAGATCGAGACCGATCCTAGTCCCGTCACGGTCCCAACTGGTGAGCAGGATTTCACCCGCACCCAGAGCGACCCCCTCTCGCGCCCATGCTATGGGATCGAGATCGACTGCCACGCTTCCGCTGTTGATGAGCACCTCGTACCGGTCGCGCTTGCGGCGGGCATCGATCGCCAAAACCACACACTGCGTACCAAACCGTTCCGCAAGCTCCGATATCAGCCGGGGCCGCTTAACAGCCGCAGTGTTGAGGCTCACCTTGTCCGCGCCAGCCTGAAGGAGCGAGGCGGCATCCCTGAAGTCCGCAACACCGCCACCCACCACGAGCGGGATAGATATAGCCTCCCGAACCCGGCGCACCGTCCGCGTCGCGGCTAGCATGCCCCGGGGAGAGGCCGCAACATCCAAGATGACCACCTCGTCAGCACCCTGCTTCTCGTACTCCACCGCCCGCTCCACGGGATCACCCACCTCTCGCAACTGCTGAAACTGCACCCCCTTCACCACTCGGTCGTCCCGCACGTCCAGGCACGGAATCAACCTCCGCGCCAATCCCGCTGGGTAGCCCCCCTTCGCTTCCGCGCACAGCGCTTCGCCATCGGCGGCGCGAGAACCGGTCAACCAGCGCCGCAGCAGCCCCGCTCCCCAAACCCCGGACAGTTCCGGATGAAACTGGCATGCCAAGACATTTGCCCATTCCAAGGCAGATACGAACTGCACTCCGTGCGTGGTAAAGGCCGCATGGATGCCGGGAGAAGCCTCCCTGAGCGCGTAAGAATTGGCGAACGCCGCCCAACCGGTAGAGAGCCACCGGGCACCGGAAGGTGCCGCCACCAGATTCCAACCCAAGTGCGGCACCGATACCGAGTCGGGCAGCCGCCGGCAGATTCCCGGCACGAGACCCAAGCCCGCAGTCCCGGGGCTCTCTTCGCTACCCTCGCACAGCAGTTGCATGCCGAGGCAGATCGCCAACAGCGGAACGCCGTCTCGGACAGCCTCGATGAGGGCAGCGTCAAGCCCCGCCGAACGGAGTGCGGCGATCGCGGGCCCAAAAGCACCTACGCCCGGCAAGACCAGGTGGCTTGCATCCCGCAGATCTTCCGCGCTTGTGGCCACGAACACCTCGGCGCCCAAACGACGAAACGCGGAGGCGACCGAAGCCAAATTGGCCACACCGGAGTCGATCACCGCGACCCGGGTCATTACACCAGCGTTCCCTTGAGAGACGGAGCCTCGCCGGTCCCGGTGCCGGCTACCGCCGCTCTAAGAGCCAACGCTGCAGCTTTGAACGCCGCTTCGGCCCGATGATGATCGTTCGCCCCCCGTATGACATCCAAATGGATGCAGAATCTGCCGGCGGTCGCGAAAGAACGGACGAAGTGCTCGATATTCTCGCAGCTCAAGGCACCGATCTTCGGCCCCTTGAGCCCAAGCCTTACCCTGGCAAAAGGCCTGCCCGACAGATCTACCACGGCGCGGGCCAAGGCCTCGTCCATCGGCACCAGCGCCCAGCCGAACCGCGCGATACCCCGCCTCTCCTCCAACGCTTTGTCCAGTGCCGCCCCCAGCGCTAACCCGCAATCCTCTACCGTGTGGTGATCGTCTACGTGCAGATCCCCTCTACAACTGAGCTCGAGATCGAACCGAGCATGTAGAGCCAAAGTAGCAAGCAAATGATCCATAAAACCCACACCAGTATCGATCACGGACCGCCCTGAGCCGTCGATGCAGAGTCCGATAGCGATGTCGGTCTCCCCGGTTTTTCTGGAGTACTCGATCATTCTGGCTCTCACGGCAACAACCTCCTGACCTCGCCGGCACGTTTCAAAACCCAGACAGCGCCCGCCTCCTTTAGCACTTGGATCCAGGTGCTTCGATCCACCCCGGGAGGAAGCACTCCTATTCCAAGTACCCCCGCCCGGCTCGCAGCCCGCATGTCATCGGGAGTGTCGCCCAAAAACCAAGCCCGGGAGGCGCCCAACCGCCGCATCGCCACCTGCACCGGGGCGGAGGAAGGCTTGGCAGGCGCATCCTCGCGCGCCACTACCACGTCGAACAGATCTTCAACAGAGTGCCGCTTTAAAAACCAAAACGCTTCCTCCCCCGGCCGGCCCGTCACTATCCCCAACTTGAAGCGGGCCGCGAGCTGCTCCAACAGCTCCCGCGAGACAAGCAACCGCTCCTTCTCCCGCAAACCCGGGCGAGCCGAGTCTCCCAAGTACCGGCGCTGAAACCTTCGTCGAACTGCACTCAGGGAAACCTCTACTCCGCCCGCCTGCAACAGCGACCTGGTCAGAGCCCAGTCGTCGTTGGCACCACCCTTCGCACGAGCAGCGGCTATCTGCCCAGGCCCCACGGCAACACCAAATTCCCGGGCGGTCCGGGAGATACACCAGTCGTAGGACCGGCGGACATCGGCCAGTACGCCGTCCAGATCGAAAAGCACCACGTCGGGACTCAGAATCAGCGCCAACACGTCCGTGAGGCGCTGGAACGCTCGCTTCTCCCCCGGTAGAGAGATTCTAAGGCAACCCTTCAAACCGAACGAGCTGCTGAAATCCCTCACCAGGATCTTCCGCGCCGCCAAGGCATCCCGAACAAAAGAGGCACGGTCGCCAAAATCGCCCAGCACAAAACTCGCCGACGAGGGCCAGACCTTGACTTTCAACTCCCTCAACTTTTTTGCCAAAAACTCCCGTTCACCACGCACCTTTTTTACGTGCTTGGCTACCTGCGCCGCCCCGCCGCGGACCTTCTCGGAAGCGATCAACAGCGACAATGAAGACACCGGATACGGACCCCCTGCCGCCCGCAGCTTCCGAATCGCCTCGGCGCTCCCCAGTACGTAACCGACTCTCAAGCCCGCGAGGCCCCAAGCCTTGGAAAAAGTCCGCACTACTACCACGTTCCCCAGCTCCAGAGCCAGGCTCGTAAGATCCACGGACGAATACTCCACGTACGCGTGATCCAAAAGCACCGGCGCGCAACTAGCCCTGGCAACCGCCGCCAAAACCCTCGGCCCGATCGTAGCGCCCGTGGGATTGTTGGGCGAAACCAGCACCACCAGAGCGGTACGCCTGTCGATTCGAGCCAACAAGCGCTCCAGAGGAAAAGGACCGCCGTACCATTCGATTTCTTCCACCCTGGCACCGGACAACGCAGCGTAACGCTCCAACATGGCAAAGGAGGGAACAGTGTACACCACCGCGCCACCTCCCCCCGCGAAGGCCCTGAAACACCGGTCGATAGCATCGTCCGCGCCGGCGGTTACTAGAACGCGATCCGGATCTACCCCGAAGCGGCTAGCCAGGAGACTCTCCAGAGGTCCAGGATCCGGATAGCGGCGCAGTAACTCCGAGCTTTCCAGTTTCAGATTGCGGAGCAAACTCAACGGCGGGCGCGGACCTTCATTCCGATCGAGCAACAACCAGTCCCCGCTCACGGGCGACCGCACGTCGTAAGGCACCAAAATCCGGCGGCTACGCTTCATGGTACTATCTGCGAGATCCCGGTAACCACTATGTCCGTCGCCCCCGCAGCCCTCAATGCGACCACGATCTCCGGCAGTCTCACTCTGGGAACAGCCGCCCGCACCGCGAACCCGCCGTCCCCATAGAGAGGCGCAACGGTCGGCTCCCGCATAGCCGGAAGCACGCGCACCACCGCGTCCAACACCTCCCGGCGCGCGTTGGCCTCGACCATCACCCGAGAACGGGCCTCCAATACGCTGCCCAAGAGGAGCCCCAGCGCCTCGATCCGCTCCCGTCGCGGGGGATCTTCCCAGGCATGAGGACTGGCGTAAAGCCGAGTGGAAGAATCCATCAGGGTGTCGATGACCACCAGATGGTTCGCATCCAGGGTGGCACCTGTGGCCCGGTTATCTACTATCACGTCGGCATCTTCCGGAGGAAAGACCTCCGTCGCACCGTAGGACCTGACGCACTCCGCATCCAAACCCCGGCGTACGATCCAAGACATGGCCAGGTTCTCGTACTCTGAGGCGACCAACAACCGCCGGCTCGGCAGCCGTCCCCCCTCCAACAGGGACGCCGGAGCCGCCGCCACCACCTTCACCGGATCCAGACCCGTGTCCAATACCTCGACCAGCGGCGCGCCCAGTTCCGCCACCCAGTCGGCCCCGGTAAACCCTACATCGCGCCTCCCCACGGCCAGCATCTCCACGATGTTCTGTGGCTTGAGAACCTTGGCGTCTGCGGCAGGCAAAGACACCAACGGCCGATAACTGCGAGCGGTGGCGACTACCTCTATGCCGGCATCCGCCAAAAGCTCCATCACTCCCTTTTCCATGCGGCCTTTCGGCAACGCCAGACGAAGAATCGGCCCAGCAGTACCCATCTTTGCGACCCGGTTGAGTTAGCGCGGCCAGTGCGGGGTCGGCGAATCTTCCGGCAAGGCGGGAAAAAAGAAACGCCGACCGCGGAGGCCGGCGTTGGTTTCGCATGCTTATCGGTCTAACTGCCCGACAGGACTAGCTACACCCCGACGGCCTCCCTCGAGGGGACGTGACGATGGTGGCTATGCTCCCGCTTGGCAGCTAGGCTGAACACAAACGTTACTCTAGCTACCCTGGCGGAAGCTGTCAATCCCTCGGCCCAAGACTGCCGGATAGCGCGAGGAGCAGGAGATCTAGCCTCCATCCCCATGGCGCGGTATTCTTGATCGAGATCGAGAGAACTTTAGCTCAACCACCGAATCGACAGCCAGCGAGGTAGAATCCGATGAGCCGAATCAGTCGCTTAGTGGTGGTCTCCCTGACGTCGGGTTTCATCGCCGGCAGCGCCCTGCCGGCGCTCGCACAGCGCACCGCCCAGGGACGCTCCAGCGATCCCAACGTGGTCTACTCGCCTTCGCTGTACGCAGGGCTCAAGTACCGGATGGTGGGCCCCACCCGGGGCGGCCGGGTAACAGCGGTGGCCGGCGTGCCCAGCCAACCCAACGTCTTCTACTTCGGCGCCACCGGAGGCGGGGTCTGGAAGAGCGAAGACTACGGGATCACCTGGCGCCCAATCTCGGATGGCTACTTCGAAACCGGATCGATCGGAGCCATCCGGGTAGCGGACTCCGACCCCAACATCATCTACGTGGGCACCGGATCGGACGGGATCCGCAGCAACGTGATCCAGGGCAAAGGCGTCTACAAGTCCACCGACGGCGGGAAGACCTGGACCCACGTGGGACTCCGAGAGGTGGGCCAGATCGGAGCCGTGCTGATCCATCCCACCGATCCCAACATCGTCTATGTGGCCGCCATCGGCAACGCCTTCAAGCCGACCCCCGATCGCGGCGTCTATCGCACCAAAGACGGCGGCCGAACCTGGCAGAAAGTGCTCTTTATCTCGGACTCCACCGGAGCGGTGGATCTGGAGTTCGCACCCGACAACCCCCGGGAAATCTACGCCTCCATGTGGCGCGCCGAGAGAAAACCGTGGACCATAATCTCAGGAGCGCGGGAAGGCGGCATCTACAAGTCCACCGACGGGGGCGATACCTGGACCAAGCTCACCCGGGGACTGCCGCAAGGGCTCATCGGCAAGAGCGATCTTGCGGTCTCGCCCGCGGACCCTAACCGAGTCTATGCCCTGATAGAAGCCCCCGAGCCGGAAGACGGGCTTTACCGCTCCGACGACCGGGGCCGAACCTGGAGGCAGGTCTCGAGCTACAACCCCCTGCTCAACCGGCCGTTCTACTATACCAACGTGGACGCCGACCCCACCAACGCCGACATCGTGTACGTGAACAACGAGGGGTTCTACCGCTCTACCGACGGAGGGGTGAACTGGGAGCGCCTGCCCACGCCTCACGGCGACAACCACGATATGTGGATCAACCCCAACAACCCGAATATCTGGATCCAGTCCAACGACGGAGGGGCGAACGTAACGCTGGACGGGGGCAAGAGCTGGTCGACTCAGCACAACCAGCCAACCGCCGAACTCTACCAGGTGTACGTGGACGACCAGTTTCCTTACTGGCTCTACGCCGGACAGCAGGACAACACCACCATAGCCGTCCCCAGCCTCCCGCCCTTCCCCCACCCCGCCGGACCGGTGGGATACTGGCTGGAAACCGGCGGCTGCGAGACCGGCCCCGCAGTGCCCAAACCGGGCGACCCGGACATCGTGTACGCCAACTGCAAGGGACTGTTCGGCCGATACTCCAAACGCACCGGTCAGGAAAAACAACTGTACATCGGAGCCCAGAACATCTACGGCCACAACCCCAAGGACCTCAAGTTCCGCTTCCAGCGAGTGGCTCCCATTGAGGTCTCGCCCCATGACCCGAACGTGGTGTACATGGGATCGCAGTTCCTACACCGAACCACGGATGAGGGGGTGACGTGGGAGATCATCTCGCCCGATCTCACAGCAAACAAACCCGAATACCAGGTGGTCTCGGGAGGGCCCATCACCCGGGACATCACCGGAGAGGAACACTATTCCACTCTCTACGCCATCGAGGAATCTCCCCTGGAGCGCGGCGTTATCTGGGTAGGTTCCAACGACGGACTGGTGCACGTCACCCGGGACGGCGGAAAGACTTGGACCAACGTCACTCCCCGAGACCTTCCGCCCGACGGCAGGATCCAAAACATAGAAGTCTCGCCCCACCGGCCGGGTAAAGCCTACTTTGCGGCGTACCGCTACCTGCTGGGCGACGACGCGCCCTACATCTACCGCACCACCGACTACGGCCGCACCTGGACCCGGCTCACCCCGGGAAACAACGGCATACCGGCCGATCATCCTACCCGAGTGGTCCGGGAAGATCCGAACCGCGAAGGCCTGCTGTACGCCGGTACTCAGTACGGAATGTTCATCTCCTTCGACGACGGCGCCCACTGGCAGTCGTTCCAGCAAAATCTCCCCGCAACGCCCGTCACCGACATCAAGGTGGTGCGCAACGATCTCGCCATCTCCACCATGGGTCGCTCGTTCTGGATCATGGACAACGTCACCCCGCTCCACGAGCTCAGCCCCCAGGTGGCGTCGGCTTCGGCACACCTCTTCCAACCGAGAGACGCCTACCGCATGCGCTACAGCACCGGGATCGGGAGAGTCCGCTCGCCGGCCGATCCGGAGTATCTACCTCCGGGAGCCATCATAGACTACTACCTGGCCCAGGAACCGGCCGCAGAGCTGAAGCTGGAAATTCTGGACGCCCAGGGGAACGTGATCCGGACCTTTACCAGCGGCGGGGCCGGACAGCAACAAACCCGGGAACAGCAGATGCGAGAAGAGTTCTTCGGGAGCCGAGGCGCTCCACGCCTGGCCAAGAGCCCGGGGATGCATCGCTTCATCTGGGACCTCTCTTACCCCGGACCCTGGGATCCCCAAACCGGACAGCCGGGATCCAACGGACCGCTCGCGGCCCCGGGACGCTATCAGGTGCGCCTGGCGGCGGGCAACTGGTCGGCTACCAGGGAATTCAACGTTCTCATCGATCCCAGAGTCGCGGCCGACGGCGTAACCCAGACCGCCCTGGAGGAACAGCTCCAGCATAGCCTGCGCGTCAGAGACGCGATAAGCGATGCCCGACAAACACTGGTTCGCCTCCGGGAAGCCAAACAGCAAACCCGCGAAGGATCGCCGGAGCGGCGCCGGCTGGAAGCTTTGGAGGCGCAACTCGCCACAGCCTCGGGCGGGGGAATCCGCTACCCGCAACCGATGCTGATCGATCAGCTGGAGTACCTATACCGGATGATCACCCAGGCGGACCAGAAGCTCGGGCGAGATGCCTTCGAACGCTACGACGAGCTCAAGCGGGAACTGGACACGATCAAGGAACAGTTGAACTCGATCGTGGAAAACAACGGGCGGCGATAGCAACCGCCAGCGGCAGCAAGCCGGCGGCCCGCTGGGACCGATCCCTGCGGGCCGCCAGGCTTTCAGTCCTCGCAGAACTCGCAGCGAAGCCCCGCTTTGACCTGCTCGTCCTCCGGCCTGGGATGGCCACACTCGGGACAGACCGGAGTGGTGGGGCTCACCTGGCGCGGGGTCTGCTCGAAGGCTTCCTCGTCCAAGGGTTCATAGGGGATACCCCGCAAATCCCGCCGGCGCCAGCGCCGGCCGGTAGTTCGGCGATACATAAACACACTCCTCTTACGCTTGGAGTTCCGGCTTCTCGTCTTAAGGAGAGACCGCCTGGTAGAAGGCTAACTCCCGAAGTGCTTCCGCACAAGCAGGGATAACTGCTTGTCTTACAATATGTTACAGCCCAGAACTTCTCCCGACCTCAGTCTCATCCCCGGGATGCCGGCGTACGGCGCAGGCCGGTTCGGGTCCGTACCGCCCCGGAGCTCAGTGCCATCCCTTGAGCTACCGGGGAGGTCGATTCGCCTGCTCGCTGAGCACCCTGAAATACTCCTCTACCAGCTTGCGGTATTCGGCGGGTACCTCCTCGGAACCCCCGGCGAAAATCTCTTGGCGATCGTTTCCTTCCAGCGTCCGGCGCACGGCGTATTCGAACTCCTTCAGACCCTGAACCACCTCGGCCTCCAACATGGCCAGCGATCGTGGATCGGAGTAGCGCGCCGGATCGTCCAGCCGCCGCAGGCGGTCGATAATCCCATCCAGCTCCCTCACGTCTATGCCCTCGCGCCGCAAAAGCTCGCGCAGCTGTAGCGCGTCCTGAATCTGGCGGTCGAACTCCCGATCGAACTGGCGCACCTCGTCCGGCGACAACCAGCCCCCGTAGCCGCCGGGCCCGCGATCCACCGGCCCTCCCACCCGGGCTCCGGGAGACTCACCCCCCTGCTGCTCCGCCCCCTGCTGCCGGCCCTGTGCCCGAGAAGGCTCTTGTTGTCTCAACCGCAGGCGCTCGCCCAAAGACTCGAGACCCCTTACCAGATCCCGGGTTTCCTCAAGTGCCCTCGCCAACCGCTGCTCTCGAGTTTCGCCTACCGCGTCCCGGGCTTCCCTGAGAAGCTCACCTAATTGTTCCAGATCGTTCCGAATCTGCTCCTCGAAGTTGCGGGCGTACTCCCCGGAGCGACTCTGAATCACTCCCCGGGAATAAAGGATCTTCTCCCGCACTTTCGCATCGCGGATAAAGCCCCCCGCCTCCGCCAGCTTGCGGCCTGCTTCCGGCTGCTCGCGCCTCAAATCCCGCGCCAGCTGGTCGATGTCTTTCTCCAGCTCGCCGAGTTCCGAAGCCATGGCCAACTTCCGTTCCTGGAGCCTGCGAACCGCCTCCCCGCTCCGCTCTTGAGGTTCGCCCAGGTTGCCGACCGCTTCTTCCATCTCGCGCTGGTCTCGAGCCAGTCTTTCCGCTCGCTGCAGAGCCTCTTCCACGTTCCGCCTCAGATTGTCGTTGCGCTGCCGCTCCAGCATGCGGCGCGCTTCCCGAAGCTGATCCAGCGCCGAACGCCCCTGGGCCAGTCCCTCACCCCCGCTCGCCGCCGCTCGCCGCATCGCCTCGGCCGCTTCTCTCAACCGCCGCGCCGTCTGTTCCAGCTCCGGCCTCGACTGCTCCCTCGCCAGCCGCTCCAAGCGCCGGGCCAGCTCCTCGGCCTCCTGGGCCAGGCGCCGCTGGCCCGCTCTGGGATCGCCTGACGCAGTGCCCGACCGCTCCGCCCACACACGAAGCCGCTCGTTCTCCTGCTGCTGTCTTTGCGCCAGCTCCCTCAGCTTTTCCATCACCGCGTCCAATTCGGCATTCCCCGCCTCGCGGCGCCCCCGCTCCACCCGCTCGTACTGGTTGCGCAGCTTGTCAAGTTCCAGGTCGAAGAGATCGGCCAGCTCTTCAGCGCTCGCCATCGAACCACCGCCGCCGCCTCCTCCCTGCGCCCTGGCCACCTGTACCTCGCGGAACGCAGCCTCCGCTCTCTGGAGCTGCTGGAGCGCCCGCTGCTCCGGACCCAGAGCTTCCCCCGGCTCCCGGCGTCCCAACAACTCCTCCGCCTTAAGCATCTCCGGAATCGCAGCCTCCAGCGCCTCCGCTACCTCGCGGAACATCGAGTCCAAAGCAACTATCCCGCGTGACTCTATCCGCCGGCTCAGAGTCTGCACGTCCTCGCGAAGCTTGCCCTGCGCCAGCGCCAGCGTGGCCAGATTCTCCCGGAAGGCGTCCTCGGAATAGCGCGCGCGATCGCGGACTAAATTGAACGTGGCTGCTACGATCTCCCGCTGCCGCTCGGACAAGGCGGTGTTCATAGCACCGTCCGCACCGCCACCCCCGGGCTGTTGGTCCGCCTGCCGGTAGGTGCGCTCAAAGGGACGCACCTTGAGGAAATAGATGTCGCTGGCGGTCGCCTCCGACCCCCGGCGCCCGTCCGCCGCCCTGGCATAGTAGGAAACCAGATCGCCGGGTTTCAGGCTCCACTCCTCTAAAAAGAGCGTATAACCCCCGGTCACCTCCCGGCGGCCCGCTCCCGAATACAGCGACACAACCCTTTCTTCACCCCCGTTCACCGAATAAACCAGCTCCAGCCGGGTCACGCCGTAATCGTCCTCTGCCGCAGCTTCCAAATAGACTTCCTCCACCGCGGTTACGTTGAGGTCCCTGCCCGGAGTGACCATCCGAACACCGGGCGGCTGATCCTCCAGGACGTCTATGATGTAGTCGGGTGAGCCCACCACCCGCTTGGCGATTGCAGTTTCAAACACTACCCGGTAGAAACCTTCTTTCTCCAACCGCAGCTCGCCCGCCAGCTTGCTCTCTCCCACCGGCTCCATCGCTACCGTATCCCGAGCGTCGATTACCAACATGCCGCGAGCGGGCGGTACTGTGGGTGTGACCTCTACCCGCACCCTGGTTCCTCTCAGAGCGGCGATATCTCCCGTCCCCTCCACGCGCTGCGGCGCCAACCCGGTGTACGCGGGGAAGCGGTACTCCAAAGCGATGTCCTGCACGTAGGGAAGATCCGCCACATTTACGTTTATGACCTGGGAGCGGACCCCCGCTGCTTCCACAAAGAACTGAACCGGCTCGCCCAACTTCAGCAGGAACGCCGTGTGCCGGCCCGTCTCCTCGTCCACCGTCATGGGAGCCCGCTCCCATTCGGGCGAGCTTTCCCTCTTGACCGCCAGCTCCACTTCCGAGGCGTCGAAGTTCAAAAGGCGCGCCTCTACTCGAAGATCGGAGCCTCTCGCCACGACCGTGTCTCTCGGCAGAACCTCTATGCCGTAGGGCGGTTCCACTGAGCCAGCCCACGGCAGCAGGGCCGAAGCGGCCCGCCCGAGAGATCCGGGACCGCCAAAGACGCCGATCGCTCCCACGAACGCCGCCGCCGCCAAAGCGCCCGCCTTGGCCAGAGGAGCCCGCTCTATTCGCCGGCCGTACTGCACCCGCCCCAGTTCCTCTACCGCCTCCTTGACTACCCGATCTACGAACGCAGGTGATGCGTCAGGGCGCGACCCGCTCCGGTAAAGCTCGGCGGCGCTGAGCACCGAGCTCCTCAGGGAAGGCTCGTGTTCTTCCAAGTAGAGCGCGATCTGGGTGTGCGACGGGCGGCGGGCAAGCGGGCGCGCCAAAAACCAGTATGCAGCCGCCAACACCAGCAGCGTGGCGGCAACGCGCGTTGCCATGATCGCCGCGTCGGAAAATCTGGCCAGCTCCACGATCCAAGCCCCAGCCAAAGCCGAGAGCACCGCAACGACACCCGCAACTCCCAGTCCCCTTAGGATCATCCGGGCCAACCAGCGGCGGTAAACCCGCCGAATCACCTGCTCCAGAATCCGGGCTTCCGTCATGCTACCCCCTTCTCGAACCGTAGCGGCGCGCCATGACGCTTTCGGCCGCGAGCAATACCAAGGCGCCTAGCAAAAGATACCACCAAAGCCTCTGGCGCCGCTCCCTGGCCTCCGGTGCAAGGTCGGTAAGCGACTGCGGTCCGAGCTCTCCGCTAGCTCCCGTTGCGGCTACCGTTACCGCTCGTACAATTTCGTCCGGATCTATCCGAGAAAGATCGGATTCCTCCGGGTCCACGTTGACCGCTATCAAAGCTATGGGCGATTGTTGCGAGTTCACCCGCCTCACCTGATATACGCCCGCTTCCTCCAATTGAACGCCGTATTCCCCCTCCGCCAGATTGCGGACTTCTCTGTTTCCCGATGGTCCCTCCACTACCACTTCCTCGATCCCCTCGTCCTCGGCAAAGTATTGTCTCAAATCCGCCACGCTTCCCACCCTATAGGAAACACGCGGAGGCCGGTAGCGGGCGAGGTACCTGACCGCCTGGTGCAGGAAGGGAAGAAACACCGGGTGAACCGGAAAATCCGTCCAGAAATTGTCCAGCGCCGAAGTCCACACGATCACCGATCCCCCGCCGGAACGCCGTTCAGCAAGAGCAACGCCGCCGTCGTCATAGCTCGCCAACACAGCCGCCTCCGGAAGGAGCTCGAGCGCCCGGTAGCGGAATATCCGCGCCGCCGAAAAATCGCCGCTGTGGGGCGAGCGAAAGATTTCCAGCACCGGATGATCGTAGTCGAGAGAGGCAAGGCGCGCGCCGTGGTCCGAGGCTCGATCCACGGGCATACCGGGTCTGCCCGGAAGGATACTTTCGGCCCCGGCCCAGCTCGCCGGATCGCTGCGCCGGCCCAATATCGCCAGCAGCCCCCCACCCCTCCGGACGAATTCCCCTAGCCGCCGCCCCCCAACACCCTCCGGGAACGGCACGTCGTTTGCGATCACAACTCTAATACCGTCCAGATCGCTCGGAGCTACCCGCTCGAAACTCCGCCTCCGAAGTTCGAAACGGGGATCGCTTCCTAGTGCCAGGGCGCGTTCCAAGAAGATGAGTTCCTGGGGCCGGGCCTGGGGATGACCGATGAGCAGCACCGGAATGGAAGCCGGCGCATTGGCTATCGCATAGTGGCGGTTGTCGGCCGCCAGGGGATCGGGACCTACGGCAACCTCGATCCTCGAGGGGCGGTCGGTAGCCGCCACGTCCTGAAAACGCACCGCGGTGGCTTCCCGGGGCCCCAAAGTCACCGGGCGCGACTCGATCTCCTGGCCTTCGACCCGCAGCGTGACCGTAAGATCCGGCGCAGCAGCGTCCGAACCGTTCACCAGCCGCGCCCCCACCGACCACCAGTCTCGCGAACCCCGGCGCACTCGCTCCACGGTCACTCCCGCCACCGCGACATTGTAATCCGACGGCGAAGCCCCGGACACATCCACCGGCTCGAATGCCGCTCCCGGCGGCAGGGAAGTCTCGCTCTGCTCGACCCATCCGGTACGCTGGAAGTCCGAGATCAAGACAACCTCCCGGTGCGGGCGGTCGGATTGCGAGATTATCTCAGCCGCCGCCTCCAGAGCCGGACCGTAGCGGGTCACCTGAGCGCTGACAGTGACCTGCTCCAGGGCCGAAAGCAACGCAGCCTCGTCCTCGGTGGGCGCCACCAGCAACACCGGCTGGCTCCCGAAGGCTATGAGACTGCCCCGGTCGCCCTGGCTCATCCGCTGAATCCTGGACCGCGCCGCCGCCAGCGCCCGTTCCCAAGTGTCGCCGTAGCCCATGCTGAAAGACCGATCCAGCAGGATCACCAGCTCCCTGCGCTCGTCGTCCGGCAAAAGCAAAGAACCTGAGCCCTCCAACAACGGGCGCGCGAACGCCGTGACCAAGAGCGCCACCGCACCGGCCCTCAGAAGCAGCAAGAACCAATGCTCGATCCGCTGCCGCTGCACGCTGCGATGAGGCACTTGCCTGATGAACATCAGTGAAGGGAACCGAATCGCTCGATCCCGCGGCCGATTGGTCAGATGAACCACTATCGGTATCGCCAGAGCTGCGAGACCCAGCAAGAAGAACGGCGCCAGAAAGATCAAATTCATCAGCGCACCCGGCTCAGGCGTTCACGCCTGCTCAAGTATTCGAACAGCGCGAAGTCGAGAGGCCGGGAGGTATCGAAGAGGCAATAGTCGATGCGGTTCTCCAGCAGCGAGCGGCTCACCGCGGCCAAGTGATCGCGCATCGCCGAGCGGTACCGCTCCGCCAGTTCCGCCGGTTTCACCGCCAGGCGCTCGCCGGTTTCCAGGTCCTGAAAGTCCGCCGGATCCTGGAACGGAAAACTGATTTCCGCCGGATCCAGTACCTGGAAGACGATGACGTCGTTGCCCTTCCCCTTGAGCCTTCCCGCCGCCCGCACCACGTTCTCCGGCTCTTCGTAGAGATCCGATATCAACAACAAAATGCTCCTCCGCCGCACGCCCTCGGCCACCCTGAAGAGCGGCCCGGAAAGGGAGCCCGCCTCGCCCGGAGTCAGACTGTCGATCGCGTGGAGAATCAGCTCCAGATGTTTGGCGGACGGCGGAATCAGCACCCTGATCTCGGAGTCGAACGCTACAAAGCCCACCCGGTCGCGCTGCTGCCTGGAGAAGTAGATCAGGGATGCGGCCAGATATCGCCCGTAGTCGAGCTTGGTAAGCCCTCCGCTGCTGTAGTCCATCGAGCGGGACACGTCCAGAATCACCGTGAAGTTGGCATTGGTGTCGGCCTCGAACTCCTTGACGAAAAACCGGTCGCTCCGGCCGTACACGCGCCAGTCAATTCTCCTAATATCATCTCCCGGCATGTATGCCCGATGCTCGGCAAAATCCATCGAGCGCCCCAAATACGGCGAGCGGTGCAGCCCGTTGATAAAACCGTCGACCACGGTCCGCGCCACCAACGACAAATCGTCGATGCGCGCCAGTACCACGGGATCGAGAAAGGTGGAGGCTCTCACATCCCAGACCGCGGCAAAGGTACCGTCTCTATCAACCGGTCGATCAAGAAGTCGGTCGTGATCCGCTCCGACTCGGCATGGAAATTCGTGAGGATGCGGTGCCGGAGGACCGGATGCGCCAGCGCCCGAATGTCGTCGAAGGTCACGTAATAGCGTCCCTGCATCAACGCCCGCGCCTTCGCCCCCAATACCAAATACTGCGCCGCCCGGACGCTGGCACCGTAGGACACCCACTGCTCTATAAAGGGAGGAGCACCGTTTCTACTAGGCCTGCTCGTCCTCACCAGCGTCACGGCGTAGCTCACCACCGGATCGGCGATCGGGACCCTTCGCACCAGCCGCTGAAAGGCCAAAATGTCCTCTCCCGTAAGAGCCCTCTCGAACTGGAAATCCTGAATAGCCGTGGTCCGCCGCACCACCGCCAGCTCGTCTTCCTCCGGCAAGTAATCCATCACTATGTTGAACATGAACCGATCCAGCTGAGCCTCCGGCAGCGGATAAGTCCCCTCCAGCTCGATGGGGTTCTGCGTGGCGAAAACGAAAAACGGCTCCTCCAGGCGATAGGTCTGCCCCTGAACTGTCACCCGGTGCTCCTGCATCGCTTCCAGCAAGGCCGCCTGGGTCTTGGGCGGAGTCCGATTTATCTCGTCGGCCAGCACGATGTTCGCGAAGATAGGCCCGGGGAAGAACTTCAACACCCGCTGTCCGGTCTCGGGATCTTCTTGAATAATGTCCGTACCGGTGATGTCCGAGGGCATCAAATCAGGAGTGAACTGAATGCGCGAGAACTTGAGATCCAACACCTGAGCTATGCTCTGGATCAGGAGCGTCTTCGCCAGACCCGGAACCCCCACTATCAGGCTGTTCCCTCCGACAAACAGGGTGATCAACACCTGATCGATAACCTCGTCCTGACCCACGATCAGCTTCCGGAGTTCCGCGATTACCCGGTCTCGCCCCGCCTTCAGGCGTTCAGCCAGCTCTATGTCGTCCGCCGCTGTAAGTCGTACCGTTCCTTCAGACATTGCCTTTCCAGTCCCGGAATGAGTAATTGCCGACTGCCCCGTGCTTTCCCCAGACCACCCAAACCACCGGCAGTCAATGCGTGAGCGCGTACACTATGTAATTGATGCCCAGCTTATATGCCTCGTTCGACAGCTCGATCGGGAAAAATCCGGTGTCGGACCATTCCCAGTAGTCCCCGATGTCGTTGTTGTAGTTTACGATCACCATCAACCGTCCCTTGGGATCGTTGTTTTCGAAAATCCCGTAGTACGTAGCGGGACCCCGGGCACTCCGGTAGTTGCCGTAGGTCAGATACTCCAGAGAATCGATGTCGAAGAAAGAATGAAAGATCGGGTACGACGGATCCAGCTCCACGAACACGGCATCCGGCAATACCCGGCGCATCATCGCCTCGAAATTGATCCAGTGAGCACCCTCGAAGTCGTCAACGATGAGAAAACCGCCCTTCAAAAGGTAATTGCGCAGGTTGGTCGCCTCCTCATCGCTCAGAGTCCAGAACCCCGGCTCCGAAAGGTACGCCACCGGATACTTGAAAATCTCCGGATCGTCCGCCGAGAGCACGTTGCCCCCGTCCATAAAGGGCCTGATCGACGTAAGCTCACTCAGCAACTTCATCAGGTGCCGCTCCGCCCTGGGATAATCGTGCGCCCACCCGGGGCCGCCGCCAAAGTAACCGCCGAACGAGCCGGACGTGTTGTAACGAAGCCGGAGAAATACGAACCTTCCGTCGTAACCGGTGTTGTACCGGGAAAAGTCCGGCTCCTCGAGCTGGCGGCCCCGGCGCCCTCTCTGGCTCTCGGCGGAGTCGACCAACGCTGCGGCCAAAACCACCGCAACCAATAACACCCGAGCCGCCAGCCTACCGACATACCTGTCGCCGATCATCCAGAACCGTCCTCCCGCCTAGCAGCACGAATCGCCAGCAACAACTCCTGCGCCTCGCGAAAGCTCGGCGCCCGCTCCAGAGCCCGCAACACCGCCCTGCGCGCCGCCTCGACCTCCCCCGCCTCGAAATACGCCCGCGCCAACTGATACTCGGCCTCAGCCATGTCGGTAGGCCCGAGCGCCACCACCGCCCGCCGCTCCCTAATCGCCCGGCCCCAATCCCCCGCGCGGGCCGCCAGCTCCGCCAGCTTCACATGAACGTGTGCCTCAAAAGGATATACGTACAAAGCCTGCTCCAGCGCTGAAATGGCTCCCCTCAAATCACCCAACGTTTCCTTAATCGCCGCCAGCTCGAGCCAGGCCTCGTAGTGACTGGCGTCCAGTTCGGTGAGCCGACCTAGCTCAGAGGCCGCTCGCTCCAGCTCTCCTCGCTCCCGATACAGCCTCGCGAGATACCAATAGGGACTATCTTTCCCGCCGTACTGCGGGAAAAGTTCCCGGGCCCGCAGGAGGTACCCTTCCGCTCTCCCCTTCTCCCCCCGGTCCCACAGAACCTTTCCCGCAGCCAGCTGGGCCAAGAAATCCCCGGGACGAGATGCCGCCACGGCTATAGCCTCGGCGGGAGACCGAGCCGGCCGATCCGCACCGCCGCCAGCCGAAATTGAAGAAAGCGCCAAACCGAACCTAGTTCGGACATATTGCTCGAATTCCCGCTGGAGTCCCGCCAGATCGGTGCCCGCCACTTCCCGGAGCACTACCTCTGTGCTCTTGCCCGCCCGGAACCCGCCGAGCATCCTCCGGAATACCTCAGGCCCGTGCTTCGCAGCCAGCAGCTCGCATATCAACGACGCCTGATAGTACGAATGGAGCACCTGCTCCGGGTATTCCGGCTCCACAAACCCGCGATCCAGCTCTCCGACTCGCCGCAGCCTCCCCTCCTTGAAAGCCAGCAGGAAGTCCGGAGTAACGTTAGCCCCCCAACCCGGACGCGCCCTCCGCTCTTCGTAAACTGCCAGCCCTTCGGTGAACCACCGCGGTACCCGGTATTCGCTCAGCCGCAGATGGAAGGAGTGGGCGAGCTCGTGCCAGAAAGTGCTCGCCCAGTGAAATTCCCCCGCGGGGCGCGCAGAGGGACCGTCCATCGCGATCACCGGCCCGAAGCTCGCTCCCAAAGCACCCAAGCCCACCAGACCCACCGTCCTTACCGAAAAATCCGCGTGTCTCGAGTAGAGTTCCACTCTCACGGGCACCGGCAAATCCGCCCCGTAGCGCGCTCTCAGGGAGTCGTAGGCCTCTATGGCCAGATCCGCCAGATATAGGTACAAAAGCTCCGCCTCCGAGGAATCGGCCGCTAACCGGAAACGACCGGCATCCCGAACCGAGTAGCGATCCAAAACGTCCAGCAGATCCAGCGTGTTCTTGGTCCACGGATCGTAGGGATCGCCGGCAAAGGCTCGCTCCAAGTTGGCGCGCCCCTCTGCCATCTGCCCCAAGCGCAGCTGGTTGATCCCCAAGACCGCATACGCTCGCCAAGCTTGCGGGTCCAGTTGCACGCCCTTGCTGGCTAGCGCCACCGCCCGGTCGTAACGCCGGCTCCGCGCCGCAATCTCGGCTAGGCGAGCGTAAAACCGGGCATCCCTCGGGTAGAGCGCCGTGACCTGCCGCTCCAGAGCTTCCAAGCCGGTCTCGTCCCCGGAGAACAAGAGTACCGCCCCGAGGACCGCCAGAGCATCGACCTCTCGAGGATTCACCGACAGAGCCCGCCCAGCCTCGACCCGCGCATCGTCCAGCGACCCGCGGTCCAACAAGATCTCGGCCAGCAAGGCTCGCGCTCGCGCCAGGTTGGGGTTCACTTCCAGGCTGCGCCGCACCAGGCCTTCAGCTTCCCGCGACCCCTCGAAGCGGGCCACTCGGGCAAGTCCGTACAGAGCGCCGGGCTGCCGCGGGTTTCGGCGAAGCAGCGCCTCGAAGGTAGCACGGGCGTCCGTGCCGTTGAACTTTTCGAGGAACATCTCTCCAAGCTCCAGCCAGGCGGCGGTGTTGCCGGAATCAGCCGCAATCGCTTCGTCGTAAACCCGCAGCGCATCTTTGAACAACTGCGGGTCCGAACGACCCAAGAAGCGGGCGGCCGCTGCCACGGCCGCAAGGTCTTCGGACGTCCTGGCCAGCCCGCGATTGTAGAAATCCACGAAGCGGTCGAACAGGCCCATCGCCACAGCATGGTTCCCGCGCTCGAGCTCGAGCACAGCCAATTGCAGCTCAGCCTGCAAGCTGTCGGCGCGGCCCTGATTGAGAGCCTGCCTGAAAGCCGAATCCGCTTGATCTGTCCGCCCCTGATCCAGCAACACCCTGCCCAGCAGAAGCCAAAGTTCCGCCCGGCGCGCCACCGACGCCGCTTCCGGATACCGCCCCACCTCCCGTAAAGTCAATACCAATCCCCGCGCCGCTTCTCGCGAGCCACGCTCCATCTCCCGGCGAAAAGCATCCTCCGCATCGCCGTACCTGCCTCGAGCCAAGAATTGCCATGCGGAGTCCAACCGGCTCTGAGACGCCAGCGCTCCGGGCGCCGCAGCCGTCAAACCCAGCGCCACAACCATCCCTGCAAACCCCGTAGCCTTCCTCACCGGTCCCGGCCTCCGCGCTCCCTTATAGCGCGGTCCACTAGAGCGAGCTCCACCAAGAGTTCCTCCAACCTCTTTTCGTACTCACCCTGAGCCATCGCCCCGCGCACCGACCGGAGCTCTGCGATTCTCGCCTCCAAAGAGTCCTTCCTCGCCAGAAGAGCGGCGAGTTCTGCATCCGCTACCATCGCCTCCGGCAAGACTCCCGCGTCCAAAAACATTCGCGCTGCTAGCACTCCGTCTCCTTCGCTTTCGGAAGGCTGGTCGGTGCCCGCACCATCCCCGTCGTCGTCCAGCATGGCGTGCTCCGTCAGCAAGCGCTGGTCCGCCTCGTAATACCGGCGCACCGACTCCCGAGCGTAAACAAAAGCTTCCAGCAGCGAGATCCTCCCGTCCTTGTCGAGATCCGCTCCGGTACCGGAAAAAGCTTCCGAGAAAAACTTGGGAAAGAGGGTTTGATTCTGCTCGAACCCGGAGCGCGTTGCGGTCACGACCACCCTACCTGACCGAGAGAGAACCGGGAGGAATCCCCCGCTCGCGCTTGCCGTGTTGATTACCGCTACCCTAGCTCCGGAGAAGCGCTCCAGCATCTGTCCCAGCTCTCTCGCGGAAAGATCCGGCCCGGGAAGACTCAGGCGCGGCTCCCCCCGGTCGCTACCATGCCCGATCAGAACGATCCAGAGAGCGCTCCGCTGCCCCTGCACCTTTCCCTCCAAGCGGGATAAAACCCGCGCTACCTCTTCCCTGGTGGGAGCTCCGGCGATTCTCCGATCTCTCTCGGGGTTTTCCGCCAAGAAAAAAATGTTGGTATCGGGCACTCCCAGCTTGGATGCCGCATCGGCCAGCGCAGCTCCCCACTGGTAAAAGGCCTCGGTGTACTGCGGATCTCCTCCCAAGCCGCTTACGATCACCAGATGCGTCTGACCGGCGCAGGGAGCCGCAGCGGCCAGTACCAATCCGCAGGCGACAGCCGCACCTCTCACACCAAACCCCGGTACTTTCGATATCCCCACTCGGCACCGAGGAGGGCGATCAAGAGGAACAGCACTACGGGCATGTTCCACAGCTCGTGTTCCTCCAGCACGCTCAAGCCAGCACGGCTGTACTTCACTTCCTGGGGTAGCCTGGCGGCGTCCTCCAGCCGGTAAAACCGCCCTCCCGTTTCCCGGGCCAGCTCTTCCAGCGCCGCCCGCCTCAAGGTGGGTGAAAACATCTCCTCGCTCTCACCCCCGACCATGACGTAGGCTGAGGCATTGCCCAGCACAGTTCCACCGGCTTGCGCCTCGATGATTAGCTCGTGCAAGCCGGGCTGCTCGAGAGCCACCCGGCCCTGATACTCGCCGTCCCGGGTCACCGACCACTCCAGCGACACCACCTTCTCCGATCCGTCCGGCGCCCTCACCCGGCCGCGCACCACCGCCCCGTTCACCCCCCAAAAAGCCGAATCGGCAACTTCAGCGGTGACATTCACCGTTTCTCCCACGGGCACCCGCGGAGGAGAGACCGACACCGCAACCGGATCCGGCACGTCGCTCAAGAGCCAGCGCAGCAGCTGCCGCCACAAGGTTTCGTGCGTCAGATCCTCCAGCGGTATGTCGGCGTGCATCTGCCACAGCCACGAATCCTGCACTGCAAAAACCGCAACCTTCCCTCTGCCGTAGCGGTGAAAAGTGAGCACCGGCATAGGGTCGCGCAGATCGGCCGCGCGACCCAGTAGCAAGGTCGTGGCGGCCGGTTTGACGGATCGCACTAAGTTGACCGTGGACAACGAAGGCAGTGAATTCCAGCGCCTGGCGCTCGCCTCCGGATCGGCATCCAGTTGCAGTGCCGGATGAATCCTGCCGGCTGGAGTGAGCTCGATCTTGATCTCGTGAAACGAGACCGCGGTATCCTGCGGAGCTCTCCGCTCCAGCAGAACCGGCAGCGCATCCGCCAGAGGAGTCTCCGCGTAACCTCCTTCGCTCAGCGCCCGCCTGCCCCCCAAAAGCAGGAGACCTCCCCCACGCTGGCGCACGAAATCGGCGATCATCTGAAGCTGATCGTGGGTGAAGAAGCTAGCCTCCACACTTCCCAAGATCAGAGCCCTATAGCGAAACAGCTCGGCTCTAGTCTTGGGAAACCCCGCCGCTAGCTCGTCCTCGTGATCCACGTCGAGGCGGAGAAATTTGTTCTCCGCGGTGCGCTGCAAGACCACCAGCTGCAGATTGGGATCATCCGCAACGGCACGGCGCAAGAACTTCACCTCGAACCGCGGCTCTCCCTCAAAGTAGAGAATTTTTTCCCTCCGGTCCTGCACCGCTATCAGGATCTCCCGGCGGTTGTTCTCCCGCACCTGCTCCTCCGGCTCCGGAGCGACGTAAGCCGCCACCAGCCGCGGGCCCCCTTGCCGCAGCTCGAAGGCAATCCTGGCAGTGGAGGCTTCGCCGTCTCCTCCCAACTCGATCTCTCTCGAGGCCACGATCTGGCCGTTGTCTTCCACGTTCACCTTCACCCTGCGCCCGGCAAAACCCCGCTGCGAAATCGAAAGATCCAGCATCACCGTAGAGCCCCTGAGCGCCGAAGACGGCCCCTGCAGCCTGCTCAGCTCTATGTCCCGGCTCAACCGATCGCTTCCCACCCCCACGACGTACACCGGGAGCCCGGCCCCGGCCAATTCCAGGCGCGCTTCCCCTAGGTCGGTAGAGCCATTGTGACCCCCGTCGGTCAGCAGAACAACGCCCGCCGAAGGCACGCGCGACAAATCTCTCCTCACCCGCTCCAGGGCTCGGGCAAGATCGGTCCGATCGCCCAGAAAGGAGAGCTCGGACAGGCCCGAAATCCTTTCGACCCGATCCGAAAAACGGTACAGCTGCACCTTGAATTGCTCGCGGAGACGGGCCAGTAGACCCGAGCGGTCGTCCCCCAAAATCCGCTGCAAGGCGCGGCCCCTAGCATCGCCGGCCACGTCCGCTACTTCCATACTCCGGGAATCGTCGATCAGCACCGCCAAGGTGTTTTCCTGCGGCCTCACGGCGGGAACTACCAGCACGGGCCGGCTTAACGCGAAGGCGAGCAGAGCCAACACAGCTAATCTCCCAGCCAGCAGGATCGCTCTGTCCCTCCGGAGCAGTCTCGCGGGAGCCCGAAAGTAGCTCCATACGGACGCAACCGCACCGAGCCCCACCAGTCCCAAGGCCAACCAGGACCACCCTCCTGCGAAAACCACGGTCCCCCTCTCGAACAGCACCGGCGGATACTTGAACCAGAACTCGAACAAGCTGTGCCCCCCACCGAGTACGATACAGTGGTCTCTTACCGCGTCATGCCGTAGATCACTAGGTTCACACCCAGCTGATAGGGTCAAAAGGATCCTCCGCCCACTCCCACGCGTCTCCCAAATCGGTGTTCCAGTTGATCACCACCATGAGCCGGCCCCGGTCGTCATAAATACCCCTGAGCGCCGGCTCGTACCCGTCCTGCTCCCAGGTGGGCCCTCCGGCCCTCCCCTGCCACACATTGGGCACCCGAGCCCCCTGGCCTCCGCTTCGGTCAACCTCATGTAACCCGCTTCCACGGCGTACAGGAACGGATATCGGCGCAGTTCCGGGTCGTCCAACCGAACGGCGTGTTCCCGATCGTAGGCATCGATGTTGGTGAGATGTTTAAGGCCGATGCAGCCTTCTCTTGCCGACGATCTGCGACGGCCTCCCTCCCGGCTATAGCTGCCGCAAAAAGCCAGCCCGCCGCTGTCAGAGTCCAGAACGCCGCGATCACTCCGGGGCGCAGCATGTTGCTAACTACCGCCGATTCCCTTCCAGGTTCCCATCGGGATAGCACCCGTAGCCTCTCACTCATATCTAACGCGGAACTGATAGCCCTGAGCCGAAGCCCCGGGCCCCTCAAGCGGTTTCGGCCACCTGCTTGACCCGGGTGACAAAGTCGGAGATATCGAAAGGCTTGCTGAGCACGGGGCAACCCGTGGAATCGAGGAAGGATTTCACCTTCGGATCGTCGAACCACGCACTGATGAACAGTACCCGCCGTGCCATGTCGGGGTACCGCTGGATTATCGTTTCATGGAACCGCATGCCGTCCATGACCGGCATCATGATGTCGGAAACGATGGCGTCGAAGCTGCGCCGTTCCAACTCCGCCAGAGCTTCCAGGCCGTGCCCTGCGGTATAGACGTCGAAACCCGCGCGGCGAAGCACCTTGGCAAGGCCGTTCCGGACCTCGGCGTTGTCGTCGACCACCAATACCTTCACCGTACTCAATGTGCCCACTCAAAGCTCCGTATGCCAGCCCAGATCCGCTTTCCAAAGCCTCCCTAATCAACCCCCGCAGCGCTCCAGCACCGCTCTGGCGTGCCCCCGATCGGTCGCCACCACGTGAAGGACGTCACCCGTCGGCTCCTGCGCTACCGACACCGTAAGCTCGTCATAGCGAGGGTCACCGGACGGCAGCCGCCCGCGCGGGCGCAACGACCGGGCTGAAACCACCACTGCGGCCCGGTCCGCGCGCTCCACCCGGTATCCCAGCTGGTTGACCGCGGCGACCACGCAGAAATAAGTCTCCGTAAGACCCAGTGGAGCCGGTGCGCTCAAATGAGCGCGGCCGCCGCCACTGCACCCGCTTAGATTAAAAGCCGCAGCAGCCGCGATAACCAACCCGGAGAAAAGCGCTAGACCGCTAGCGCCCGATAACCGTCTGTCGTACATTCCCGGCTCTTCCAAGCAGCGAGAGGGCAACTCCATGAGAACTCCAACCGCCGTCGCCGTTACAATACTGTTCGCGCACACCGCAGGCCTGCTACCTGGCGCCGCCGCGCTCCCCGGGCCCACAGCCACGTTAGCCCAGCAGCGCGAAACTACACCACAGCGGCGCGGCCCGCGACCCTACGACGAAGTCATAACCCAGCGCGCCCGAACCGACAGCGGAGCGATTATCGTCCACCACGTCGACGACAAATGGTACTTCCAGATCCCCGACTCCCTCCTTGGCCGGGACTTCCTCCTCGTGACCCGCATCGCCGGCGTACCCGTCAACTTTCCCGGGTTCACCTCCGCCGGACAGTCGGTCGCCGAACGGATAGTCCGCTGGGAACGGCAAAACAACGCCATTTACCTCCGTAGCCTAAGCTACGAAGCCGTCGCCGACGACTCCCTCCCCATCGCCCGTTCCGTCGCCGCCAACAACTTGGGCCCGATATTGGGAGGCTTCCCCGTTCAAGCCATAGGCCCAGATAGCCAAAGCTACGTAATCGACGTAACCGACTTTTTCTCCGGCGACACACCCGGCATTGCGGGTCTCTCCCCCGCCCAGCGCCGCCAATACCAGGTGCGCCGCCTCGATACCGGAAGGAGCTACATAACTTCGATCAAGTCGTTCCCCCTCAACGTGGAGGTCCGGCACACCCAGACCTTCGAGGCCGGAGAGCCGCCCTTCGACCAGCGAAGCAACGCCCTCACAATGGAGATGCGCCAGTCCCTCGTCCTGCTGCCGGAAAAACCGATGCGCCCGCGCTACGCCGACCCCAGGGTGGGTTTCTTCACCATCGAGCAGATCAACTACGGCCTGGACGCCCAGAAAGCCGCCTCCCAGAGGTTTATCCGGCGCTGGCGCCTCGAGCCTAAAGATCCCCAAGCCTACGCCCGGGGCGAGCTCACCGAACCCGTAAAACCGATCGTCTATTACCTCGATCCCGCCACCCCTCCCAAGTGGCGCCGCTACGTCAAGGAAGGAATCGAGATGTGGCAAAAGGCATTCGAAGCAGCCGGCTTCCGCAACGCCATCATAGCCCGAGAACCCCCGACGCCCGATGAAGACCCGGATTGGGATCCCGAAGACGTACGCTACTCCACCGTCCGCTGGGCCGCGAGCACCGTGCGCAACGCCGTGGGTCCCTCCACCCACGACCCCCGCACCGGGGAAATCATCGAGAGCGACATCACCTTCTACCACAACCATCTGCGATCCTACCGCAACCGGCTGGTGATCGAGACCGGTGCGGCCAATCCCGCCATCACCGGATTGGACGTCCCCGACGAACTGCTCGGAGCCGCCCTCCGAAGCGTCATCGCCCATGAGGTGGGACACGCCCTAGGACTGCCCCACAACATGGTGGCCTCGAGCGCCATCCCGGTGGACTCGCTCAGAAGCCCCAACTTCGCCCGGCGCTACGGCGTGTCTCTCACCATCATGGACTACGCCCGCCAGAACTACGTCGCCCAGCCGGGAGACGGCCTCCAGCCGGAGGACTTCATCCGCAGGCTCGGCCCCTTCGACGAGTTCATCATCAACTGGGGGTATCGGGTAATTCCCCAAGCCGCCACACCGGAAGACGAGCTGCCGATCCTGCGCCGCTGGATCGAAGAGCAAGAAGGGCCCATGGCCTACCGCTACGTACCCCAGTTCCTGTCCAGCGTAGACCCCAGAGCCCAAACTGAAGACCTGGGCGACGACCCGATCCGCGCCTCCGGCTACGCCGTAGCCAATCTCAAACGCGTAGTCCCCAGACTCGTCGAATGGACCGCTCAGCCGGGCAACGGTTACGAAGACCTCGAAGAACTCTACGCAGAAGCCGTCGGGATGTGGTCGCTTTACATGGGCCACGTGGCGACCCTGATAGGAGGAGTGTACGTGGACCTCAAATCGTCTGACCAGGAAGGAGCCGTGTACACTCCCGTACCGCCCTCTCGCCAGCGCGAAGCCTTGCGCTTCCTCGCACGGGAAGCCCTTGCTACACCTTCGTGGCTTCTCCCTGCCGAAATACTGTCCCTCGTGGGTCCGCCCACCGGAGGAGCCTCCGTAGCCAACCGGCAGGCTTCCTTACTGTCGCAGCTTCTCGACGCCAGGCGCCTGGATCGCATCGCCAACTCGGGGCTTTTGCAGGCAGAAACCTTTGCCTACTCGCCACGACAATACTTGAGCGATCTTCGAGCGGCCGTGTGGGGCGCTAACGCAGCCGAAGCGTTGGAGCGCTCGCGCGACCCCAACCGGCGCATGCTCCACAGGGTATACCTGGATCGGCTTGCCGTACTCCTCAGACCTCCGGAGCCGAGCCAAGGAGGCGGCCCGGGCTCCGGGAACCAGCCGGCTTCCCCACTGCTAGCCCAGCCCAACGTAGCCCGCACCGATCTGCCCGCTCTGGCCCGCTCCGAATTGCGAGCCGTCCGGGAGCTGGCCGGCCAGGCAGCAGCTTCAGGCCAAACCGGAATGGTGCGTGCCCATTGGGAGGACATTATGGCAAGAATTGACGAGATCCTGGACCAGGGCCGCCGCTAGCACCCCCGTCTTGGGCCGTTGAGAGCAGAGGTCCCCCGCTCTACAGTTTCCTTGGACACCTGATTGGCAGAAATTTTTAGGGGGGCAGACCCTAGGAGGTGTCCATGGTAAAAAGGCAGGGGCTTAGGGA
>BEIJ01000002.1 GCA_002923375.1 bacterium HR33 | reverse complement strand
TTCATGCTTTGTGGTGGTTGGATCTTCAAGCCTGGCCGGAGAAGAAGGTGTGCGAGGAAATGGGTTTCAGCTCTTGCAGTGCTCTCAGCAGGTATGTGACGCGCCAGGTGGGTGCGGCGCCGGCGGTGCTTCGGAGAAAGCTCGGCTTCGCCGGGTTGCTGGAAGCGTTTGCGGGTTTGCTTGGTCGGCAATCTCGCCCCGGGATGTGAATGGCGTCTGGAGGCGTGGGTGTCTGGCTCTCGCCCTAGATTGCGGGCCTGTCCGAGCGTCCCGCGAGCGCTGAAGCCGGCGGCAGGTGGTGTTGGAGATCAACCGTCGTACCCCGGTTGCCGCTAGGGGAAGACGAGGAACACCTCGGATATTTGCCGCGGTGTCGCAGAATGGAAACCTGTGCCGCGAAATGGAAAAAAATGGCGCGCTTTGGTAGTTGACCTTTCAACTGTCCCAAAGGACATTTTCAACCGTCCCAGAGGACAACTGATAGCATCACGGGTGCTTGAGCTAAGCCGGTCAACAAGGAGGTCACGGTATGGTATGGCTTCTCTCTGCATCGCGGCTCGCGGCGGTATTGGTGATACTCCTCCTGTCCGAGCCGACAAGGGAGTCGATGGCTTCCGATTGCGAGCCTGCGCCGAACCCGAGTTGTGACGTTTGTAGAACTAGCACGTGCGATTGCGTTTTTTGTGGGGATAACTTTTGCTGCTGGTGTGATGGGGATTTGAGATTCGGAAACGATTGTGGGTACGCTTAGCGCTGGGCTGTCTTAGGAGGACCAGGCGCGTTCCGATCCGGAGGTCGGCGTGAGTCTGTCTAAGGCAGTCAGTTTCACAGCTAACCTGGTAGTGGTTGCTGTCGGAATGTATGTGATCGCGCGGCCTAATGGGCTCGCCCACGACGTATGGGTTTGGTTGCGCGGTGGGAAGGACCGAGTGGCGGTTTCTAGTGTGTGGGATCGACTCATGGCCGCATCCAGCGTAGCGCATGTCGGTACGGCAGGCGGTTCTTTTTTCGTAGAGTTTGTTGACTACGAGTGTGTGTATTGCGTTGTCCAGCAGCGTATGTGGATGCAGGTGCTAGGAAAACACGCGGACATTGAGCTGAGGTACATACAGTCTGCCACTGGTGGTACACCGGCATGCAGAGGGGGCCGCGCTGGCTGCACTGTGCGCTGACGATCAGGGTAAATTTAAGCAGATGCACGCTATCCTTCTTTCGTATTCGCTAACGTGGCGAAATTTGTCGGGGGCGCCTGACTGGCTGGCTTACGCTGCAAGGTCAGGCGTGCCAGACCTAAACGCTTTTCAGGCGTGTCTCTCCAGTGTTGAGGTGCGGGAGCGCTTGGGAGCAGGCCGGTGGCTGGCGGCGCGATTGGGTATTTCAAGCACACCGGCGGTCGTACACAGAGGAGGGATCCATCGAGGTCTCTTAACCGACTCCGTTATTGAGACGATGCTGAGTAGCCGATAGCCTGTGGAACTTGGGATCTGGATCGGGAATGTTTGGAGCTGCGTTATTCGAGTTGCTATATTCGCGACGCTACTCGCAGCTGCAGTGCAGGGATGCGACGCCGCCGGCTCACACCAGAGCCGCACTGCCAATACCGAAGAGCCGTTTCCTACAGGCAGCCTAGCGCTCCTGGAGATTGCTTCCGGCCCCTCGAGTGCCTGGGAGGTGGCTGCGACTCCGACTGTAGTGATCGGTAGCGGGGAGGCTGGCGATCTGTATCAGGTACGCGGTGCTGTGATACTTGCTACTGGCAGTCTTGTGGTTGCAGACGGGGGGAGTGGCCAGTTGCGGCTCTATGGCCGGGAGGGACAGTTGCTCCGCGTTCTGGGCCGGCGGGGCGAGGGTCCGGGAGAGTTCCGCAGACTTTCGGGAGTGTGGAAGTTCGAGGGGGACTCGCTTCTTGCTTTGGATACTAGCTTTGGGCAGCATCGGTTCCTGGTTTTTAGCCCCGGGGGGGATTTCGTCAGGTCCTGGTCGCCCTTAACGCCGCCCGGGGAGTCCAGGACGTTAGGTGTTGCAGCAGTTGCCTCAGATGGTGCAGTGCTGTTTCTGACCAGCACCACAATCCGACCCGCGGAGGTACCGGTCCTCGGTCGGAATTTGGAGTCAGCCTATTGGTATAAGAGCGACGGCGACCTAGCGGGCAGCTTGGGAAGGTTTCCGGGGCCCTTGATCTATCGAGGAAGCGGGATGCAGCAGGGGCGTGTGAGCTTCGGAGCGGGGACGCTGTTTGCCGCAACGGGGCTGTGGTGGTTCAGTTTCGATCCTATAAGTGGAGACATAAGAAAGCATCGCCGCGATGGCACAGTCGAGCTCGTTTTTAGGATGGAGGTTCCTCGGGCCCCAATAACAGAAGCTCACAAGTCCAAGGAGCGCGAGAGACGGAAGGCCGAACTGCGCGAGGGACTGCGTGGCGCTGTAGGTCCTATGCAGAGGCTGCTCGTGGAACAGGAAGCCATGGTCGAAGAAATGCCGTTCCCGGAGAGATTCCCTCCTTACGCTCGTGTTTTTGGCGGCTCAGACGGGTGTCTGTGGGTACAAGTCTATCCACCGCTCGAAGACGGCGGCGAGCGCTGGCAGGTACTCGCCCCTTCGGGTCAATGGCTGGCGCGGGTAACGCTGCCTTACGGCCTCACCCTGTACGATGTCGCCGCCGACAATGTTGTTGTTGTCCGGAGGGACGAACTGGGAACAGAGTATGTTCAGGTCCATGGCCTGGAACGTAGCACTACATGCAGGTGAATCCTGGCTACGGGTCCTATAGAGCGCCCGATTTGCTTGGACACTAGGTGGGTAGAGAATCTGGGGTTCAAGAACACAGGGGTGCGAGATGCCGGAGAAGTCTGGAGAGCAGCTGAGGGAGCAGCTTCTGGGGTGCTGGGGTGCGCAGGGTGCTGATAGGTAGGCAGGGTGCTCGGGACCAGCGTCTTTCCTACGCCGGACGTTCCTCAATCGTAACACGTCGGTAGATCCATGTCGGCCGTGGCCGGTACGTAAACCGCGTTGTTCTGGAAGATGATGGAGGCCCGGGCGGGCGCACGGAACCGCGCTTGCACTTCGCCCAAGTACTTACCCTCGGGATCGACCACATCGAAGCTAGGTGGCGCGGGCTTTGTCGCCGAAGCGCGCAGCACCCAAAGGTGCCCGGGTCCTTCTTCCGATGGAACTCAGGAGCGAAGGGTGGGCACAGAACCATGCAGCTCGTCTCGGATGAGAGTTCCCACAGGGGCCGCTGGTAAACCTGAACGAGGCCAGTATCCAGGAAGCCCGCCGTCGTATCGGACCAAGGCATGCTATCCGGATCTCCCGCCGGTGCCGGTCACGTCGTAAGGGCAGCCATTCGCGAGGAAGCGGGCACACCAAGCGGAGCACCGCAGACTAACGGTACGATGGTAGCTGGTGAGGAACGCGCCGCTGGTAGCTGAGATGGTGTAGCGGTCGCGATCCACCACCCATATGCCTCCTGCGGTGTCGCGCGCAAGCCGATCCTCGTCTGTTGGCGTCCCTGCTGCCGGGCTCTTGCCGTCTTGGCTTTGTTTCCGTAGCGCCTGAGCGGAAGGTGCGCAACGCGGATCCGGACCCTGTCTGTGATAGCGGGTTCAGATGTTAGGGCCATCGATTCGGGATATAGATCCGTTGATCCTAGCGGCACGATGCAGATTTAGGCGACTGCCTGCACCTCGGGTTCTCTGCCGAGCCGTGGCCAGTACCCTACAGAGATGGCGGCAGCCACAAGAGGCCCCGCGCGCGTGAACGCGCGGGCGCGGACGGCGATCCGCATCGGTTGCTAATCCGGCCTCGGAGTGAACTCGCAGCCTAGAAACTCCTGGTCGCAGTGGCGTAGCCGCGGGACTACCAGAGGGTTCCCCTCGCCTCTTGCCTCGAGCTCTACAACAATGCAGGGATTAAGGATCTAGAGCAACAGGACTGCGTGACGGCGCGGGTGTCTGGCGCGCCATGGGGACCCTGCTCCGCCAGCTCGGGGCGGCGCCGCCGAAGAGCACGGGCTTGCGCTAACCTTGGCGGAGCATCTTATAATAACGACTTGTCGCTATTGACAATAGATCATAAGCCGCTTATGATGCTACCATGTCTGCGCTCCGGCGATACCTTGCAGAGATCGGCGCCCGCGGCGGCCGGAAGAGTCGCCGCCAGCTGAGTCGCGAAGCCGCGCGCAACATGGTCAAGGTGCGCGAGGCTCGGCGCGCCTTCCGCCGCTTCCGCTCTAGGTGCTTCTGGTCCTACCGCCCCGACCTGGTCATTAACCTAGATGATGTCCCATGGGTAGCCGAGCAGTTGATGAGGCACGGCAACCGGGAAGCGTGGCAGGTGGCGGCGCGACTGTGCCGCTAACTGAGTTCCAGCGAGCCGTCCTTGCCGATCTGGCGGCTGCCCTCAACGACCAGCGGTATTTGGCCGGCGGTGCCGCCCTGCACTTTGCCCCGAACTCCACTCGCTTTAGCGACGACCTGGACTTCTTTCACGACTCCGAGGCGCGGGTCGCGAGGGCGTTCGCCGCGGATCGCGAAACCCTGCGACAGGCGGGCTACCAGCTGGACATCGAAATCAGCCTCCCGGGATTCGTGCGGGCGGTGGTGCGCAAAGGCGACCAGGCCACCCGGGTAGACTGGGCGCACGACTCGGCGTGGCGCTTCATGCCGCTGGTGCGGGACCCATTGGGCGGGCTCCTGCTGCACCCCGTGGATCTGGCGATCAACAAGGTCTTGACCTTGGCGGGCCGCGACGAGCCGCGGGACTTCGTGGATATCCTTTTCGTACACCAGCGGATCCTGCCCCTAGCGGCCTTGTGCTGGGCGGCCGTGGGGAAAGACCCGGGCTTCACGCCGCTCTCGCTTCTGGAGCTGCTCAAGCGCCGTGGCCGCTATCGTCCCGAAGACTTCTCGCGGCTGCACCTCGCTCAACCCATCGACCTGCCCGCGGCCAAACAGACCTGGCTCGCAGCGCTGGCCCAGGCGGAGGCGTTCGTCCGGGAACGGCCGCCGGAGGAAAGCGGTTGCCTCTACTATGCGATCCGCCAGCGGCGGTTCGTCGTGCCGGACAGCCACGCCAGCCTCGCCCAGCAGGGCATCGTGCCGCACTTCGGCGGCCCGGGGGGCGTGCTGCCGCGAATCTCCGACGCGCCTCTCGAAGGATCGAGCTTCGAATTGAACTAGTTGAATCGCCCGCAGGTGCAGGTGTCGGGACCGCACTCCGGCCCGGCCGCGCCCTGGCTGGCTTCGCCTTTCTTGGTCAGCGTTACAAGGCCGCCGCTGATGACCCGCCGCACCGGAGCGCCAGTCTCGGGATCGGTGGTAAGCGGCGGCTCGTCCATGGCCTGCCGCACCTCGAACCGGCTGGACGAGGCGTGCGGATCGGTCGGAATGGTCTCGTAAACGTACGTCGGCATAGCATGTAGCGGTTGTCGCCTGCCACAATTTACCGGGCCCATGCTCGCTTGTGAACTGGCAGCGCCCGGGCTGCCGGTGAGCTCCCCAGTCGGCGCGCCTTGCTGGTCGAGCGATCGGTCCATGGTCCATAGGAAGGCGCGGGCGATCAACGCCGAGGCGAGCAGGTCAGCGTCAACCCACCCGATGCCGCGCCCCGCCAGACCGCGGCGCTCGATCAGCGCCAGCACCTGCGAGTGGTCCGCCACCGGTGCCATGGGCAGCTGCTCCAGGTCTCCGAGCACCCGGGCCCGATGGCGCAACCGCCCGCACGCGAACTCGCCGATTACCGCCCTGCCAGCTCACTAACGGCAGGTGCACGCCAGGGCGCGATCCCGCACCGCTTCGCGCACTCGCACCGGACGGGTGGCCCCACGCTCGGCACAGTCGCAATGGTCCGCGCGATCTTCAACACCCGATGATAACCGCGCGCCGTTGGCTGGCGAAGCGTACCGGCAGACGGCGTAGCGGCAGACGGCGGGCTCGCGCTAAGATCCAGGCGCCTCGCTCAATAGATGCCGAGCTGTTCGTTCAGCGCCGGCAGGTCCCTCTTGCGGCGAGCGAGTTCGTACATCTACTCGTCGGTACGGACGCGCACGCGGTCGGCGAACCGTGATCCGTGCGCCGACAGGATGTCCCGGATGAGCGCGTGGCGGTCCGGCGGCGCCACCAGGCACGGACGGCTGTTCCACCGTCGTGGGCGAACTTGAGCCGCAGCACTGCTTTTTCGATCGCCCTGACGACTCGATCTCGATGGCGAACGTGGGTACACCACTCATCTCTCGCTTCCAGACCACGTCGATCCGTTGGGGACCGGCCCACCTGGCGCAACGCGACATCAGAAGCGAGCATCTAGTAGTAATGCCCGGGATAGGCGGCTGCGCCTCAGTCAGCCGGACCTTCGAGCCCAGTGATCCGGGTACCGCACTCTATAGAGGAGACGCGCTTATGCCCCGTCCAGCAGTTCTTCTAGCCCGCGCTGCCGCGCTCGCTGCCGCCGCCGCGTGCGGCACCGGCGAGCCCCGTGGCTGGCGAGGTTCAATCGACACTCTTCCATCGGGTACGATCGTGGTGAGCAACCCGGCAGACGGCATCTAGGACGAACAGAGCGCCTGGCGCATCGTAGAAGAGCTGCGCATCGGAACCGCAGAGGGCTCCGGGCCGGAACTCTTCGGAAGCATCGGCGCGCTGGAGGTCGATCGGTTGGGCAGGATCTGGGTGCTGGAGCAACAGGCCCAGGAGATCCGGGTGTTCGACCGCGAGGGTCACTACGTCCGGACCATCGGCAGGAAAGGGGGCGGGCCCGGCGAGTTCAGACGGGTCATCGGTTTCGCCTGGGGAGCGGACGGCAACCTCTGGGTGGTGGATCCCTCCAACAACCGAATCTCCGTGGTGGATACCGCCGGAAGGTTCGTTACCACTCACCGTACCATCGGGAGCATGGTGATCGCCCCTTGGCCGGGCGGGATGGACAGCGCGGGAAACTTCTATACCTATGCCCCGGGCGGCGGGTCCAGCCCGCTCGCCCTGGTGCTGGTGCGCTACAATGCCGCTATGGAGCCGCAGGATACGATCCGGCTGCCTCGCGAATCGACCGATGAATCGTATTTCGAGCTTCGCACCGATGGCGGCTTTATCAGGGCGGGCGTGCCCTACGCCTCTCGCTTGCAGTGGCGGTTCCGATGGCCGGGCTACATCTGGTTCGGCCGGACCGGCGAGTACCGGCTTTACCAGCGCTCCCTGGAGGGGGACACCCTGAGGATCGTGTCCCGGGAGTTCGAGCCCCTCCCCGTCACGGACGAGGATATCGATAGCGCCATCGCGCGGCTGGAGTGGTTCACCAAACAGGGAGGCAGGATCGACCGATCCAAGTTTCCCCGCACCAAACCGGCATGGGAAGACCTCTATACCGACGACCGCGGCTACCTGTGGGTGGTGCCGGTGCTGCCGAAAGCGCGCTCGGGGTTCGGCATCACCGCCTTCGACATCTTCGATCCCGAGGGCCGGTACCTGGGCCGCCTCGAGCTTCCCTTCAACTTGGCTCCCGGTCCAGTTATCCGCGGCGACTTTCTCTATGGCGAGGTCTGGGACGAGCTTCAGGTGCCTTACGTGGTGCGGGCCAGAATAGAGCGCCCTCTCTAGTCCGGCTCGCTTGAATCGCAAGTCGACAGCGCACGCCCCCAGTACGGGAAGACGGAGGCGGCGTGACCGGTGCAGATGCGCGCCCTCAAGGCAGAAGATCGAATCCCTCAGCGTGCCGCGGGCGAATCACACTAAAGTGGCGCCGGTCGGTAGTGAGCAGAGCGGTGCTCTCCAGCCTTTCGGCCATGGCCGTTATCGCCGCATCCACGAATCGCAGAGGCAGCGACTCGTAGGCCGCCATCAAAGCTGCAGCGCGGCGAATGTCTTCTTCCTCGAGGAGCTCCAGCTCGAACTCTCCCCTGACGATGGCGCGGACGAAGGCATTTTCCGCCCTGCTTCCGATCCGGGTGGCGAGCAGGTAACAAACTTCCGGAAGGATGATTTCGGGAAGCAGCACGGCGGGACGCCGGCCCGCGCTCCACCACGCGACCACCCGCTCGTGCCACGCGTCGCTACGGTCGATGAGTGCGTAAACCGCTCCGGTGTCTGCCAGTACGGTCAACCGTGAGGATCTCTCCAGAGGAGCTCATCCACCCGCTCGGAGGTATCGCGGTGCCCGCTCTCGAAGCGTCCGGCGACCGAGGGCAGGCGTTCCGCTCCGCCGGCCGCACGGCTGCCTCCCGCGAGGTACGCAGCGAGGGCCTCCCGGACCAGCTGGGCAAAACTTTTCCCCTGGCGCCGGGCAGCCTGCTTGGCCCTGCGGGACAAAGCGGAATCCAAGAAGATCGTGGTGCGCTTCATAGCATATAGCCCAAAACATATGTATGTTACAAGGGCGGCCCGGGAAAGCAAGCCAGACCTACCGCTGCCGCTTCTTCCCCAAAAGTGACTCCCAGCCGCGCTGGATCGCCGGAGCCGACCCGATACCCACCGCAAGGGCGAACGCCACCCCCACCGAACCGAAGGCTATGAGAAAAGCGGCCAGCACGATCTCGCGGGCAAAAGCAAGCTGCCACAACGCCAGCGCCCCGACCACGGCCCACAACACCGCCTTCACACCCCGAGCTAAAAGCCGCGCGTGCTCGAATTCCTCTTCCTCCAAGGCGTCTTCCACCGGATCGGCCACCACGTTGGTAACCAGAATCCCCACGCCCACGATCAGAGCCACCAGCGCCAGATTGAGGAGATAAAAGACCACCGAGTCTATCATCCTGGAAAGCACGGTGAGCCCCATGATCTGGAGCGCGTTATCCAAGAAGATGAGAATCACCACCGCCATGACCGCCGTCCCCAGAGCCTCGTAGAGCGCCGACCGTACGTCGCCCTTGCCCAGCGCGGCCCTCCAACCCACGCGTCCGGCCAGGCGGTCCAGCCTGAGCCAGATCAGAATCCGCACCACCGCCCGCTTTGCAACCCACCCGGCCGCGATTCCCAATCCCAGCACCAAAAGCCCGCCTGCCAAGGTGGGCAGATAGGCCGATACTCGATCGCCGAACTCGGTAAGCCAGCTTGCCTGTTCTTGCATGGGTTATCGTGGAACGCGCTTCCCAACTCGGCATAGGCCATGGCGGTGAGCAGCGCCACCAGGCCGTTCAACAAGAAGGCTAGAATTAGAGCAGGCCCGGCGACGCCGGCGGCGATTCCGGTGAGCACGAAAATACCGGCGCCGATCATCGCACCGACGCCGATCATGGTGATGTCGATGAGCCGCATCTCGCGGCTGAGACGGACCTCTACGGCCACGGCCTAAACTTGATCGCTGTGTTGCCTTGCCGCCAGCGAGGGCAGCCGGACGGGCGCCCGGCTGCGTTCAAGTCTGGACGATACTCAACCAGCTCTCCGGATCCAGCGAAGCACCGCCCACCAACACGCCGTCAATTTCCGGCTCCGCCAAAAGCTCCTTCGCGTTACTTGGGTTCACGCTCCCCCCGTAGAGTACTACCGTCGCATCCACCGCGACCCCGCGGCCGGCAAACCACGACCTAATCGCCCGGTGAACCTCGGCAGCATCCCCAGGAGTGGCATTGCGCCCGGTACCTATCGCCCAGACCGGCTCGTACGCCACCACCACCCGCTCCAAAAGCGAGGGCGGAAGATCCCCCAGCACCTGCAACTGCCGCTCCACCACCTCCCAAGTACGCCCCGCCTCCCGCTCCTCCAGCTTCTCGCCTACGCAAAAGACCGGAGTCAAACCGGCTTCCAGAAGCGCCCGCGCCTTCTTGCCGGCCTCCTCGTCCTTCTCGCCAAAGATATGCCGCCGCTCGGAATGTCCCACGATCGCTCCCACCGCCCCGGCCTCCACCAGCATCGGCACGCTGATCTCGCCGGTAAAAGCTCCCTTAGCCTCCCAGTGCACGTTTTGAGCTCCGGCACCTAGACCGGCGCGTCCCTGGATCATCTCCAGTACCGCAGTCAGAGACACCGCGGGCGGGAAAAACCAAACGCGGCGATCTCCCGCACCGTTGTAAGATCGCAGAAACAGTTCCAAAAAGCGCCGGGCCGCCCGAGGCCCGTGATGCATCTTCCAATTGGCGCAAAAAAGGCGGCCCTTCATGCGTCGTCCAGCGCCGCCACGCCCGGCAGGACCTTGCCTTCTAGGAACTCCAGCGTGGCACCGCCCCCGGTGGAAACGTGAGTGATCCGATCCTCTACGCCGGCACGGGCCACCGCCGCCGCCGAATCACCGCCGCCTACTATCGTTACTGCACCCTTGCGCGTGGCGTCCGCCAGCCCTCGGGCTATCGCCATGGTGCCCTCGTCAAACGGCGGCGTCTCGAAAACACCCATAGGGCCGTTCCACAATACGGTGCGCGCCCGGCGAATTCGGGCCACAAAATCCCGGCAAGTTTCGCTGTCGATATCGTAAGCCGCCCACCCCGAAGGCACCGCGTCGGGGGCCACCGATCTTCTCGAGGCGCCCGCACTCAACCGCTCGGCTACCACCAGACCTTTGGGCAAAATCAACTTCTCCCCGGCGCGGGACAGCAGTTCCCGGGCCAATTCCAGCTTGTCGCGCTCCACCAGAGAAGCACCCATGTCATGTCCCATGGCAGCAAAGAAGGTGCAAGCCATGGCCCCGCCGATCAGCAACTGGTCCACCCGCGGCAGCAAAGCGTTGATCACACCGATCTTGTCCGACACCTTGGCTCCCCCCAAGACTGCAACGAACGGCCTCTTGGGCTCGCTCAGGGCCATCCCTAAATAGTCCAGCTCCTTGGCCATGAGAAAACCCGCCACGGCTGGCTTGAGAATCCGGGCCACCGCTTCGGTGGAAGCATGGGCTCGGTGGGCGCTTCCAAAGGCATCGTTTACGTAGAAGTCACCCAGTGCCGCGAAGCGACGGGCCAGTTCGGCGTCGTTGCTCTCCTCGCCGGGATAGAAGCGCGTATTCTCGCCCAGCGCCACCTCCCCTCGCTTCATCCGGCGGCTGCGCTGCACCGCTTCCTCCCCTACGGGATCGTCCAGAAAAAGCACCGGAGTACCGAGCTGCCGTTCCAGCTCGGAAGCTACGGGACGCAAGGAATACCGGGGGTCGGGGGCACCCTTGGGCCGCCCCAGATGGGAGAGGAGCACCACCCGGCAACCTTTGCCGGAGAGCCACTGGATGGTCGGCAAGGCCGCTCTGATCCTGGTAGCGTCCGCCACCATGCCGTCCCGTACCGGGACGTTGAAGTCCACCCGAACCAGCGCCCGCTGCCCCTCGAGCGGCTGGCCCTCCAACGAGGCGAGAGTGCGTTTCTTCACAGCTTGCTGGCCACCAACTCCAACAGATCGGCACACCGCATCGAGTAACCCATCTCGTTGTCGTACCAGGCGGTCACGTGTACCAAGCGGCCGTCTATCACCTGCGTGCTCAAAGCATCCACCACGCTGGAATGGAAGTCGCCTATATAATCGGAAGAGACCAAGGGCTCATCACTCACCGCTAAGATCCCCCGCATCGACCCCGCGGCGGCCGCGCGGAAGGCATCGTTCACCGCCTGGGCATCGGTGGACTTGGACACCACGCAGGTGAGTTCGACTACCGAGACATCGGGGGTGGGCACCCGGAGGGCGATTCCGTCGATCTTGCCCTTTAGCTCCGGAAGAACCAGGGCCGTGGCTTTGGCGGCCCCGGTGGTGGTGGGGATGATACTCATGCCCGCAGCGCGGGCACGCCTCAGATCCTTATGTGGGAGATCCAAGATCCTCTGGTCGTTGGTGTAACTGTGAACAGTGGTCATGAAACCGCGCTCGAAGCCGAAGCTGTCCATTAACACTTTGACCACCGGCACCAGGCAATTGGTGGTGCAGGAAGCGTTGGAAATCACATGATGCCGGGAGGGATCGTAGGCCTGATGATTCACCCCCAATACCACCGTAAGGTCCTCGCCCTTGGCCGGAGCGCTGATGACCACCTTCTTGGCACCCGCTTCCAGGTGCAGCGCCGCCTTCTCCCGTTGGGTGAAAAGTCCGGTGGACTCGAGTACTATGTCCACACCTAGATCCTTCCACGGAAGCTGAGCCGGATCCTTGACCGAAAGCACGCGGACGGTCTTGCCGTTGACGCAGATTCCTTCCGCTTCCGCGCTCACGGTGCCGGGAAACCGCCGGTGAACCGAGTCGTATTTGAATAGATGGGCCAGTGTTTTGGGATCGGTGAGATCGTTGACTGCTACCACTTCGAGCTTCTTGTCCGCCTGCAGGATCGCGCGCAAGACCATCCGGCCGATCCTGCCGAATCCGTTGATTGCGATTCTCGCTGCCATGATCTACCTCTGATGCTCGGACGACTGTGCGCTAATTCGGCGTTCGAACGGGGACGTACGGGCGAACGTGACGGCCCCCACCCTGCTACAGCCCGCATCCACCAAGGCCGCGGCGGCCGCAATCAAAGTTGCGCCCGTGGTGAGTACGTCGTCGATAATTATAATCAATTCTACGGCGCTTGCGGAGCGCGCCCGGAAGGCATCTTTAATGTTCGCCAGGCGGGCTTCCGGAGTGAGAGCCGTCTGGCTTCCCCCTTCCCGTACCCGAACCAGCAGGGTCTGGTCCACCGGTAATCCCCAGCGCTTCCCCAGGGCTCGAGCCAGCAGCGCGGCCTGATTGTATCCCCGGCGCCGCTCTTTTGTCGCTGTCAAAGGGATCGGTACCAGAACTCCCGCCTCCGGCCGGGCAATGTACCTGGCGATCATGGCGGCCGCAAAATCGGCCAGGGCCGGATATCCCCGGTACTTCAAGTGATGCACCACCGCCTTGGCCTCCGGGTCCAACCAGACGGCGCTCCTCGCCCAAAGCAACTCCTCGGGCCAGGGCGCGCAGAAGCGGCAGGGTCCCACCGGAGGAAGCGGCTGGCTGCACCGCCGGCAACCTCCGATGAGCGGCTTCATCCGCCAGCGGCAGAGGGAGCAGACCAGCTCGTCGGGGAGATGCCGGTCCACCAGTCTCCCGCAAGCCACGCAGGAGTTGGGCAGCAAAAACCGCTCCAGGGAGCGCAACAACGCGGCACCGTAACCGGGGATCATCCCGTTTCCTTAAGCGCTCTCTCCACCGCCGCCGCCATTATCTCCCGGGGCGCGCGGCACCCGGGGAAGAACCGCTCGAAGGCGTACGCGCCCTGGGCTACCAGCATGCTCCGGCCGTCGGCGGCCCGTATCCCCCTGGCCTTCAGCCGCCGGACCCAGGGGGTCCCGCCGGGGCGGTACACCAAATCGAGTGCCGCCCGGCAGCCGTCCAGCCGCTCGTCGGAGAACGGTAGGGGATCGTCCGGTCGAAGACCCAACGGCGTAGCGTTGATCGCGGTGCCGACGGGCCTACCGTCGTCCACCAGGGCGTCGGTACCCAGTTCGCGAGCCCAGGCGGCAAAAGCTGCGGCTCTGGCCGGGTCGCGGGACTGGATCAGCAGGGTCACTGCTTTTTCCCGGGCAGCCGCGGCTACGGCTCGGGCGGAACCGCCGGTACCCGCCACCAGCCACGGCCCGTGCGGATCCAAGGGATCCAGAGCGTCCAGCAGGCCCGGCACGTCGGTGTTGTCTCCCACCAGCCGCCCGCCCTCCGGCCAGAAGGTGTTTACCGCGCCCAGGTCTTTGGCGACGGGGGTGAGCCGGATCAACAGCTGAGCTACCGCGGTCTTGTGGGGGAGGGTCACGTTGCCGGCCACTCCCACCGCTTCGAGACCTCTTATCAAATGGGGAAGTGCCGTCGCCTCGGCCCGCAAGGCCACGTACACCGCGTCCAAGCCGAGCGCGGTTATCGCCGCGTTGTGCATGGCGGGAGAGAGGGAGTGTTTGATGGGATCGCCCACCACCACCAGGAGGCGGCTACTGGCGCTTACCTTCGGCATCGTGTTCCGCGGTGAGCCGCTTTACGGCGGCTTTGATGAGCTCTTCCAATTCCTCGAAGGTGCGGCGATAAACTTCCAGCTCGCCTCCGAAAGGATCGCTGATTTCGGCCTCGGGTCCGCTTCGGCCCGCGTACTCGCCCAGCACGTAGGTGCGCCCGTTGCCGCCGAGTTCTTCCACCCGCGCCCGGTGGTGCCGCGCCATTGTGAGGATGATGTCGGCCTGTTGTACCAGCTCTCTGGTGAGCAGGCGGGCGCGGTGGGCGGAAAGATCGAGCCCGTGCTCCAGGGCCACGAGGTACGCTCCTTCGGATGCGGGTGCTCCGTCCCACGCGCCGGTTCCCGCCGAAGTGACTTCGAAGTCGTCGCGACCCAGCTCCGCGAGCTCCCGGCGCATTATCGCCTCGGCCAGAGGGCTGCGACAGATGTTCCCGGTGCAGACCAAGAGGACTCGCTTCATGGAGCCAAGCTGCCCACCACCCGGTGCAGTTCGGCGCGGGGGATCGCTCCCTCCCGCACCAGCTTGGGGGCGGGCCCGGTGCAGTCGACTACGGTGGACGGCGGCACGTTCCCCAGCACTCCGCCGTCCAGCACCAAGAGCACTCCCTGCGCAATGGCATCGGCAAAGAGCTCGGTGAGTGCCTCTACGCCCGGTGCCGTGGGTCCCCCGGCCCGGTTGGCCGAAGTCGAGGTTATCGGCTCGCCCAGCCTTGAGACCAGGCGCGCGATCCCCGCATGCGAGGTCCAGCGGACTGCGATCCCTCCTTCGGGCCCTCGCAGGGAATCGGGGAGTTTGCCTTCTCCGCCCGGCAGGACGAGGGTCAGCGGGCCGGGCCAGAAAGCTCGCGCCATCGCTTCGGCCGCGTGGTTGAACACCAGCCCGCAGGCTTCGGCCATAGCCCGGTCCGAAATCAGGAGCAGAAACGGCTTGTCCTTGCGGCGCCCCTTGAGAGCGGCCAGGGCGTGCACCTCCTCCTCACGGGCTCTGGATCCCAAGCCGTAAACCGTTTCCGTGGGATAGGCCAAGAGCCCGCCTTTTTGAAGGTGCGCTACGACCCTGGGTAGCGCATCGGTGATTTCCCGATCGGTGCGAAAGGGCAGCAGGTTCATCGCCGTGCCAGCGCTTCTGCAAGGGAGAAGTCTTCCGGGGTGGTGATCTTGATGTTGGTGGTGAGGTCCGGTACCAAGACCACTTCGAATCCGGCCTGTTCTACCGCTTGGGCGTCGTCGCTGGGATCCGATTCGCCGTTCGGCGCTTTGAGTTTGCGATATGCCGCTTCCAGCATCTCCCGGGGAAAACCTTGAGGTGTTTGGGCTCGCCAGAGACTTCTGCGGTCCACCGTTTCCACGATCCTGCCGTTTTCCGAACTCCGCTTGATGGTATCGTACACCGGGACCGCTGCTACTGCGCCAACCCCCTTTTCGGCCGCCGCGATGACTCGGTCGATCGTTTCGGCGCTCACGAAGGGCCGCGCCGCATCGTGTACCAGAACTATCCGGCAGCTCCCATCCAGGGCGGAGAGAGCCGCGGCGACCGATCGGGAGCGGGTGGCTCCCCCGGCCACCAGATGCAGTCGCCCCCCGGCCAGGGAAGCCAGCCACTCGGGGGGCGATCCGGCGACCGCCGGCGGCAGCGCCACTACTATCTGGGCCACGCGGGGATGCTGGGCAAAAGGTCTGAGTGCCCTGAGCAGCATGGGAACTCCGGCGATCGGGCGGAACTGTTTCGGTTCACCGGGGCCGGCCCGCTCTCCCGTGCCGGCTGCGGGAACGATCACGCCTACTTCAGGCAGCGAGCCTCCGGGCGAGCTCGGCGACATGGGCTACGGGCACCAGGTCCAATGCGGAGGTGGGGCGGCTGCGGGACGAGACAAAAGCCCGGCGAAATCCCAAGCGTTCGGCTTCGGCGAGCCGCCGCTCCAGGGCTACGATCGGCCGCACTTCTCCTCCCAGGCCGACCTCCCCGAGAAATATGGTGTCGGCGGCCACCGGTCGATTGTACAAGGTGGAGCACAAAGCGGCGACCACGGCCAGATCCGCTGCCGGTTCCAGCAGCCGCACTCCTCCGGTCACGTTCACAAACACGTCCTGTTCGTGGAACTTGAGCCCCGCCCGCTGCTCCAAGACGGCCAGGAGCACCGCCAGGCGGCGGTGATCCAAACCGGTAGCTACGCGCTGGGGAGTACCGAAGCCGCTTCGAGCCGCCAGGGCCTGGATTTCGACCAGCAGCGGTCTGGTCCCCTCCATCAGGGCGGTCACCGCCGATCCCGGTGCCGAGCTGTCGCGGCTCGACAGAAAAGCCGCCGAAGGGTTCTCCACCGGTACCAGGCCGCGGCCGGTCATTTCGAACACTCCAACCTCGTCCACCGAACCGAAACGGTTCTTTACCGCGCGCAAAATGCGATAATCGCTGCTGGTATCTCCTTCGAAGTACAGCACTGTGTCCACGATGTGCTCCAATGTCTTGGGCCCTGCGATCACCCCGCCGCGGGTTACGTGTCCCACCAGCAGTACCGCGGTGGACGAGTCCTTGGCGAAGCGCATCAGCCGGGCGGCGCATTCGCGTACCTGGCCCACGTTTCCCGGTGCTCCTTCCAGCTCCTCGGTGTAGGTGGTCTGGATCGAGTCCACCACCAGGACCTTGGCTCCGGTGATCGAGGCTTGGGCGATGATCTCTTCCAGCCGCACTTCTCCCAAGAGCTTCACGTTACCGCAATCTTCGGCGAGCCGGTCGGCGCGGAGCTTGATCTGTTCCGGCGCTTCTTCCCCGCTGGCGTAAAGCGTTGCGATCCCCTGCCCTTCCAAGCGCGCGGCACACTGCAACAGCAAGGTCGATTTGCCGATACCGGGTTCCCCGCCTACCAGGATCAGAGACCCCGGAACCACACCGCCTCCCAGTACGTAGTCGAACTCGCCCAGGCCGGTGCTCCAGCGCGATACCCTCTGCACCGCGAGATCGGCCAGTCTGACCGGCGCTCTTCCCGGAACCGAACCTTTGGCGCGGCCGCGTTTGCCCGCAGGCCGGGTTACCGGCTCCTCCGCCACCGTATTCCACGCCCCGCACCCTTCGCAACGTCCCACCCATTTAGGGTGTTCGGCGCCGCACTCGGTGCAGCGATAGACCGAGCTGCGCCTAGAAGGCATCTGCCGGTTCCGGCTCCCGTTCGGTGTAGTTGTCGAAGCGGGTGTACTGCTTGTGGAAAACCAGCTTCAAAGTACCGGTGGGCCCGTTTCGGTGCTTGGCCAGATGGATCTCGGCCACGCCCTCTTGAATCGTTTCGTCCCGCTCCTTGAGGCTGGGGTACATCTCGGGCCGGTAGATAAAGATCACCAAGTCTGCGTCCTGTTCGATGGCCCCCGAGTCGCGCAGATCCGAGAGCATAGGCCGGCGATCCCCGCCTCGCTGCTCCGGAGCGCGGGAGAGTTGCGAGAGCGCTATGAGCGGTGTGGCAAGTTCCCGGGCCAGCGCCTTGAGAGACCGCGAGATGAAGCTGATCTCTTCCTGGCGGTTTTCCGATCGCTGCGGCCCCCGCAAGAGCTGAAGGTAATCCACGATGAAGAGCCCGATGTCATGTTCCGCCTTCAGCCGCCGGGCCTTGGAGCGCAGTTCCAGCAGGGTAAGGGCCGGAGTGTCGTCGATCCAGATGGGAGCGGTACCCAAAAGGCCCGCCGCCCGGGACATCTTCGGGTAATCGTCGTCTCGCAGATGGCCGCTTCTGAGCCGGTGGAGATCGACGAAGCTCTCCGCCGCCAGCAGGCGTTCCACCACTTGGTCCCGGGACATCTCCAGCGAGAAGATGGCCACCGGAATCTTCGCTTCCAGGGCCGCGTTGGCGGCGATGTTGAGACAGAAGGCGGTCTTCCCCATGGACGGGCGCGCTGCCACGATAATGAGATCGCTCTTTTGGAAGCCGTTGGTCTTGGCATCCAAATCTACAAAACCGCTGGGAACGCCCCGTACCGAAGCTTCGCCGCGATGGCGCGCTTCTATGCGCTCCATCGTCTCCCACATCAGTTCCTTGATCCTCACCGCCTCCTGAGTCCCCCGCTGGAAGGAGACTTCGAAGATCCGCTGCTCCGCCTCGTCCAGCAGAGTGTCCACATCCTGCCGCCCCTCGTAGGCGGCCTGCACCACCGCGGTACCGGCCTCGATCAACCGCCTCAGGAGAGCTTTCTCTTTGACGATGCGGCAGTGGTACTCGACGTTCGCCGCAGTGGGAACCGCATCCAACAGGAGGGCGATGTATTCCATCCCCCCCGCAGCCTCCAGATCTCCCCGGCGCGACAGCTCTTCGCGGAGCAGGACCGGATCGATCACCTTCCCCTTCTCCATGAGGACCGCCATGGCGCGGAACAGGCGCCGGTGGCGATCCAGGTAGAACATGGTGTCGTCCAGAATCTCCAGCGCCTTCAGGGCGGCGTCGGCGTCGAGGAGCATCGCCCCCAGGACGGCCTGTTCCGCCTCGGGGCTCCAAGGGGCCTGGCGCTCGACCAGCGGCTCAGCCGCGCGCGTCGAGGAGCTGACGGGCGATGCGGACGTCATCCCAAGTCGGTTTCTTCCAATTCGGGTTGCGCAGCAGGGCTGCCGGATGATAGGTCACTATTACCGGAATACCTCTAAACTGGTGCACTCGATTCCTCAAGCCGGCGAGCGGTTGTCTGGTGTTGAGCAACGTCTCGGCGGCCGTCCCGCCCATGGCCAAGATCACCGCCGGCCTAATGATCTCAAGTTGCCGGTACAGATAAGGAACGCAAGCCTCGATCTCGTCCGGCTGGGGCTTGCGGTTCTCCGGAGGCCGGCACTTGACGATGTTGCAGATGAACACCCGTTCCCGCGGCAGATCGATGGCGGCCAAGATCTCGGTCAAAAGTTCTCCCGCCCGCCCCACAAAGGGACGGCCGGTTTCGTCCTCCACCGCACCCGGTCCCTCGCCTATCACCACCAGCCTGGCATCGGGAGGTCCCTCGCCCGGTACCGCATTGGTCCTCTGCTTGCAGAGCCGGCAGCGAGTGCATTCCCTTACCAGCGCCGCGATTTCCTCCAGCGTTTTGTCGGCCAGAGGATCTGCGGTGAAGAGGTCTTCAGCCGGCGGAGGAACCACTATCCCCTGCGGGGGAATCGGGGGAGCACCCCGGCGCCAGTCAACCTTCTTGGGTCTCGCTTCGCCGGCGTCGGTTTCTCCCCGGGGACTCGGCGCCCGGCTCTGGGACGTCGTTGCCGGCTCCGCTGCGGGGAGCCTCGAGCCCGGCTCCCCGCCTGCATCGCCGCCTGCATTGTGGGCTCCGGCTGGATCCGGCCGGGACGGCGTCCGGCTCCGAGAAGCGGCGGCTACAGTTTCGCCCGGTGCCGGTGTATCGAAAACCCAGGGAGCCTCGCCGAGCTCTTGCCGCTGTCGCAGATATCGGGAGAACAGCTCGAAGGGATCGTTCAAAGGAGTTCCTCCACCGCGTCCCAAATTTTCTCCGCCACTTCCTCTTTGGCCAGCAGAGGAAGGGTTTGCCTTCCCTTCTTTCCGATCACGGTCACCCGGTTGGTTTCCACTTCCGCCCCCGATCCCGGCTCGTCGGCGCGGTTCACTACGATGAGGTCCAATCCTTTTTCTTCGAGCTTCTTTTTGGCTCGGTCGAGATTGGGACCGGTCTCCAAGGCGAAGCCCACGGTTATGCAGCGCCTGCGAAGGGGTCTGGTTTTCTCCAGGATGTCCGGCGTAGGCTCCAACTCCAAGGAGACAGGTCCCTCGCTCCGGGGGCGCTTGACCTTGGCCGTGCGAGCGGGCTTGAAGTCGGCCGGAGCCGCCGCCATGACCAAAACTGCCGCCTTCTTGAGCGCGGCGGCAACGGCTTTCGCCATCTCTTCCGTGCTTTCTACCCGCACCGGCTCTATGCCCGGCGGTGAGGGCAAGAGCGTGGGCCCCGAAATGAGGGTCACCTCCGCCCCTCGGGCGAACGCCGCCCGGGCCAAGGCGTACCCCATTCTGCCGCTGGAACGGTTGGTGATCACCCTGACCGGATCCAGCGGCTCCCGCGTAGGGCCTGCGGTGACGACCACTTTCTTGCCGTTCAAGCGACTGTGGGGCGAGCGGAGCAACCGTTCGGCGTGCGCCGCGATTTTCTCGGGCTCGCTCATCCTGCCCGGCTCGTCGCTCCAACCTTCCGCCAGCGGCCCCGTTTCCGGGCCCACCGCGATCCATCCCCTGGCGCGCAGTGCTTGCAGGTTCTTCTGGGTTTGCGGGTGGGAGAACATCTTGTCGTTCATCGCCGGAGCAAAGAGCACCGGTCCCCTTCTGGCGAGAAGGATGGCCGTCAAAAGATCGTCCGCCATGCCCTGGGCAGCGCGGGCGATAAGGTTGGCCGTAGCGGGAGCGACTATTACCAGATCGCTGTCTCTGGCGAGGCTTATATGGGCCAGGGCCCGGTCCCGGTCCCAAAGAGAGGTGAGCACCGGCCGCCCGGTCAGTCCTTCAAAGGTAACCGGCCTCACAAACTCGGCGGCGGAGGAGGTCAGCACCACGTCGACAGTGGCACCCGCCTCGGTCAACCGCCGGGCAACGAAGCACGCTTTGTAGCTGGCTATGCCGCCCGACACGCCCAAGACGACGCGCCGGCCGGTCAGCCTCACGTCTCGTGCCGCCGCCTTCTAACCAGCCGGTAAGTGAGCCGGCCACTTACCAGCTCCTCGAGGGCTCTGGTGGTGAGCTTCTTTTCCGGCTCCACCGAGGGATCCCGAGGGAACTCGTTGACGTAACGGGCAAACTTGGCGGCCACCAGCACGCCCAAGTACTTGTTCCCCGCCCGCCGGGCTATCTCCGTAGGGGTGAATATCTGCATACCGAGTCTCCGTGCTCTGTGCGTCTTACTTCCCAGACAAACGATCGGCTGCCTGGATCAACTCTCGCTGAAACCTGCCCAGGCCTGCCAGCAAATCCGCCTGGCGGCTGGTCTTGCGCCCCTCCGCCTCGAGGATCGCCGCCACTTCGGCCACCGCCTGCGTCCGGTCCGCGTTGACAATTATATAGTCATACTCGGCGGCACACTCCACTTCCTCCACCGCCCTGCGCAACCGCCGCTCCAGGTCGGCGGGAGGGTTGCCTCCCCGCCCTCCCAAGCGCGCCAGCAGCTCCTCCACCGACGGCGGCAGTATAAAGATACTCACGACGTCGTCCCGGCGCTCGCGGATAGCTCGGGCGCCCTGGACGTCGATGTCCAGCACCACGTGCTTTCCCGACGCCAGGACTCGGTCCACCTCCGAGCGAAGCGTGCCGTAGAGGTATCCACTGTATTCGGCCCACTCCAGAAATTCGCCCGCGTCCCGCTTTCGCCGGAACTCGTCTTCGGTCACGAAGTAGTAGTCCACCCCGTCTTTTTCTCCGGGGCGCGGCGGCCGCGTGGTGGCCGAGATGCTGTACCCCACATCGTCCCGGGCGGCGAGCAGCGCCCTGGCGATGGTGGTCTTACCGGCCCCCGAAGGCGACGAGAGAATCAGCAAGAAGGGAGTCACTCTACGTTCTCCACCTGTTCCCGGAACCGGTCCACGTCGCCCTTCATGGCGATCACCGTCCGGGAGATCTCCTCGTCCAGGGCTTTGGAGCCGATGGTGTTGAGTTCCCGGAGCATCTCTTGGCCCAGAAAGGCGAGCTTTCTGCCGGGAGCCTCTTCCGCCGCAATCGCGCCGCGCGCCGCATCGATATGAGACCTGAGCCGTACGACTTCCTCCCGAATGTCCAACCGTTCGGCGATCAGCGCCAGCTCCTGTTCGAGGCGGAACTCGTCCGGGGGCGGGCGATCCAGGAGCTCGGCCACGGCGCGACGCAGGCGATCCCGCGCCGCGGAGAGCCGCTCCGGTGCCCGCCTTTCGATCGCTTCCAGACCTCTCTCGAGAGAGTCCAGGATGCGGTTCAGCTCCGCCGCCAGAGCCGCCCCCTCCACCCGGCGCATGGCAATCACAGCCTCCAGGGCGGCCTCGAAAGGAATCGCTACTTCCGCGGGGTCGATCTCCAGCCCGCTGGAATGTTCCACCAGGACCACCTCGGGCTGTCTCGCTATGAGACCTACTTCCACTTCTCCCGCCAAATTCAACTCGCTTTTCAACAGCCGCATCGCCTCGGCTAGCTGCCGGGCCCGTTCCAGGTCGACCCTGACAGATACCGCACCGGGCGGGAGAGCCAGCCAGCTGGCGGTCACAGTAACCGATCCCCGGTATATGCGGTCGCGTACCAGATCTCGAATCTGCGTTTCCGACGGCCCCAATTCAGGCGGCAGTCTCAACTGTAGATTGAGGTGACGGTGATTGAGAGACCGGATTTCCACTTGCAGCCTCCCTCCCGCCACCGCGGCATCGGCCATGCCGTAACCTGTCATAGATCTGATCACGAAGGTTCACCCTCCCCTGCTGCGATCAGGCCAAGCAACGTACCGCCGGGAGGGCTCCGCGTCAAAAGCGCGCCGGCGATGGGTAGCGCACTGCCGTCCGGAATCCTCGGTAGGACAGCGCGTACCGGCACCACTCAGTTGCGGAACTCCCAGCGCACCCCAAAGAGCTGCGCGTTGTTGGGATAGCCGAGTCCGGGCACGTACTGTTTCCTCACGTTGAGAGCGTCTTTCAGAGTCCAAAACATGGTGAAATCCACGATCTGGAAAGCCACCAGAGCCTCCGAGAAGGTGACGCCCTCGAGGGCTATGGGAGTGCCTTCCGGCGTGGCACCTGCTACTCCGCTGCTCCACGACTCCATGCCTACCTGAACTTTCAGGTCAAACGCTCCGCTGCGAAAGGTGCGCCAGAACTTGGAACGGAAGGTCAGCTGTACCCTCGCATGGGTGGGTGGCTGGAAATCCGCTGCCGCCGCCGGCGGGTCCACAGGGTCGGTGTACCAGCCCTCCAAGACCAAAGGCTGGAGCGGTTGGATGCGTACTGCCGCGACCAGATCCAGCCTTTCCGCTGCGGGATTCGACAAGGGAACCACCTTCAGCTCCCCGAACGGTAGCGGAACGTAGTGATCTCGGTGCACCAGCCCCACGAACCCGGTGATCGGCCCTTCGCGGAGGCCGAGCTTTAGGCTCCAATCTACCGCAAGCTGGGCGGTATCGTCTTCCAGAGCGGGGGCCTGGACTCGGTCCTGATAGACTATTTCTCCCGACAGCCAGAGAGGGCCCCGGTATAGCGCGGCAGTCCCTCGTGCCACAAGGGAGCGGCGATGGCGGGAATGTCTGCTCCAGCTTGCGTCTCCCGACAGCACCAGGCCGGGGACCGGAATCCATCCTACCCGGGCTTCCAGTTGCGAGGGGGTACGGGCGTCGGCGAGTCTTCCTCGGAGTTCGGCGGTGAGATCGGGTGTCCGGTATCCCGCTGACAAGTAACCTTGTCGAAGGTGCCGCTCACCCAGTACCGAATCGTTGGTCCAAGAGCTGAATCCCAGGCCCGCTCGGGTGCCGAAGCCCATCCCGAAGGGCCGGCTGGCGGCGAAGATTTCGAAAAGCACATCGGTGCGGGCCCCGTGCTGCGCCGCTATCCGCTCAGCTACCGGAACCGCCCCCGGATCCCGGCTCTGGGTTACCGGATCGCGGTCGTACTGCTGGCGGCGCAACTGGTAGCTTACTCCGGCGGTAGGGCCGGCGAGCCATTCCCCTTTGGCCCACAGGTCGAAAGCCTGATCGTCGCGGTTGGGCCCGCTCGCCCCTCGGGTGCCGAGAAAATTCCCCGCGAGGTCCAAGCCCAAGCCGTTCTTCCACCGCTGCTGGAAGAGTCCGGTATAGGACGCCGTTCTGAAGTCTCCGCTCAGCACTCGGATGAGCGAGCGTGTTTCGGTCGTCTCATGCCTTTCGGAAACGAGATAAACTCGCAGTGTCCCGGGTAGGACTTCCACATCGACGCGGCGGAGATAATTGAGCGATATGCGGCCGGCATCCAGGTGCACGGAGTCCGGGCCCAGGGGATAAATCGGCAGTCCGTCCCAGTAGAGCTCCAGGGCGGCGGCTCCTCTGCCGGCGTACGCAATGTATTCCGGAAGTCCCAGGAAGCCTCCACGCGCCACGTACACTCCCGGAATCGTGGCCAGCAGGTCCGCCAAAGTTTGGGCTCCCGACCAGAGAATCGAGTCACGGGTGAAGGTGTAACGGCTTCCTGGTGCCATCGGTCCTGAGGGTACCTGGGCAGGTATCATGGGCAGGATGCCCCGCTCCAGGTAGGGCCAATCTTCTGCCGCCGCGGTTGGGAGCCTGACGGTGTCGGCCTGAGGCAGAAAGGCCGGCGCGGCTGCTAGCTGATGGGGTATCGTGGCGGCGAGCGAGGCGAAGACGGCGATGGCGGTTCGCTCGAGCCAGCGAACCTGGTTCACCCGCGCACGCGTCCCAAGATGAACTCGCTGAACAGGCGCACTCCCACGCCGGTGGGGCCTTTGGCCATGGGTGGCTGATCCTTGTCGGTCCACGCTGTGCCCGCGATGTCCAAGTGCGCCCAGGGGAATCCGTCCACGAATTCTCGCAGGAACCACCCGGCTGTGATGCTTCCGGCCGGCCTTCCGCCGGAGTTCTTGACGTCTGCGATGTCCGACTTGTTCTGCTCGCGGTATTCGTCCCACAGGGGAAGCGGCCAGCATCGTTCCCCGGCCCGCTCGCCGGCCAGCCGGACCTCCTCGATCAACTGGTCGTCGTTTCCCATGAGGCCCGACGCGTGGTGCCCCAATCCGATCACCACCGCGCCGGTCAGAGTTGCCGCATCGATCACGCAGGCCGGCTTGAAACGCCGCACATACGAGAGGGCATCGGCCAGGATCAGCCGGCCTTCGGCATCGGTGTTCACGATCTCTATCATCTTGCCGAAGTGACTGCGCACCACGTCTCCCGGCTTGATGGCCGATCCCGAAGGAAGATTTTCAGTGGCGGGAATTGCACCCACCACGTTGACCGGAGGCTTGAGCTGCCCCAGCATCTCGAACGTCCCGAGGACGGCGGCTGCGCCCGACATGTCGTATTTCATCTCGTCCATCTTCTCGGACGGCTTGATGGAGATACCGCCGGAGTCGAAGGTGATCCCCTTCCCTATGAGGCAGATCGGTGCTTCCCTGCCCGCCCCCCGGTACTCCAGAACGATGAAGCGCGGCTCTTGAACGCTTCCCTGGGCTACCGCCAAGAGGGCGCCGAAACCTTCGCGCTGCAATTGGGCTGCGTTCATGACGGTCACTTTGAAGCCATAGGCCTTTGCCAATTGGCGGGCAACGTTGGCCAGGTACTCGGGGGTACAGATGTTCCCCGGCAGCGCCTGAAGGTTCCGGGCCAGTTTGTGACCGATGGCTATTGCCTGGCCGATGGTACGGCCGCGGTCCATCTCGGGTCTTTCTTCCCGGGCGGCGATAAGCTCCACGTTCTTGAGCGGCGGCTTCTTTTCTCCGGCGGCTCTGAGGGCGTTGAACTGCCAGGCGCCCTGCATAGCGCCTTCTACCAACACCTGACCGAGAGTTTCTGGAGTCACGCCACCTCTAAACTCGTGTGGAACGTGGAAGGCTATGCTGTCCACCCCTAACCCGATCGCCCGGCGGGCCGCCACCGCCGCCGCCCGCCTTACGGCGCCCCTGGTTATTTCGGTCAGTTTGCCCATCCCCACCAACAGCACGCGGCGCGGTCCTCGCGGGGCGTAGAACAACTGCGTGCTGTCCCGTTCGCCGGTGAAATCCCGCTGCGCTACTGCGCGGGACAAGGCGTCGCCCAACAGTTCGTCCAGGCTCAACAGGCTGGTGGGCAGTTTGTCGTCGAGGGTCCCCACCAGCACCGCCAGGAGCGGTGTGGGGACCCTTTCCAGCGGCACTACCTTGACCGTCGAGTTCACGCGGCTTCGCTCCTAGAGTAGGTGCTTTATTATAGCTTCGGCGAAGCCGGAGGTGGGCACCTCGGTGGCCCCCGGCATCTGCCGTGCCAAATCGTAGGTCACCGTGCGGTCCGCTATAGCTCCTTCGATCCCCCGTATTATGGCTTCCGCCACGTCGTTCCAGCCGAGCTCCTGGAACATCATCACGCCCGAGAGTATCACGCTGCTCGGATTTACCTTGTCTTGGCCGGCGTATTTGGGTGCGGTCCCATGGGTAGCTTCGAAAACGGCATAGCCGTCTCCCATGTTGGCCCCCGGGGCCATGCCTAGTCCTCCCACCTGAGCGGCGCAGGCATCCGACAGATAGTCGCCGTTGAGATTGGGAGTTGCGATCACCGAGTATTCATCCGGTCTCAAGAGCACCTGCTGGAACATCGAGTCTGCGATTCGGTCCTTGATTACCACGCGGCCGCCGGCCCCCGCCGGGAGCGAAGCGAGCTCGGACTCCGGTACCGTGCGATCGGCGAACTGCTCGCGGGCCACCTCGTAACCCCAGTCTCGGAATGCGCCTTCGGTGAACTTCATGATGTTACCCTTGTGGACCAAGGTTACCGACGGCCGCCCTCTTTCGATGGCGTAGCGGATGGCGCGGGCTACCAGGCGCTTGGAATTGAAGGCGCTCATAGGCTTTATTCCGATAGCGCTTTGCGGCCTGATCTTGGCGCCGAACGAAGATTCCAAAAAGGTCCGGAGTTTTTCCGCCGCTTCGCTCCCCGCCCGAAACTCGATTCCGGCGTAAACGTCCTCGATATTCTCCCGGAAGATCACCACGTCGAGCTTGTGGGGTTCTTTCATGGGCGACGGTACGCCGCGGAAGTATCGCACCGGCCGAACGCAGGCATAGAGATCCAGCTTCTGGCGCAGTGCCACGTTGAGCGACCGGATCCCGGTCCCCACCGGCGTGGTGAGCGGCCCTTTGATCGCGATGCGGTGCTCCTGAATCTCCTCCAGGGTGCTTTCGGGAAGCCACTCGCCAGTTTCCCGGTATGCCTTTTCTCCCGCCAGCACTTCTTTCCAGATCACCTTGCGTTTTCCGCCGGAGACCTTTTCCACCGCGGCGTCGAAGACTCTCCTTGCCGCCCGCCAGATATCGGGCCCGGTCCCGTCTCCTTCGATGAACGGGATTACGGGGTCGTCGGGGACGATCCAGCGCCCGTCCCGCCACTCGATGAGGTGCCCGTTCATCGGCCGCGCCGGTTGAGGGGTACGTACGCCAGGCCGAGCGGTCCCGTGTACTCGGCCCGGGGCCGGATCAGGCGGTTGTCGGAGTGTTGTTCCAGGATATGGGCGCACCAACCGGCCACGCGTGACATCGCGAAGATCGGCGTGTAGAGATCCACGGGAATACCCATCACGTAATAGAGGGACGCGGAGTAGAAATCCACGTTGCAGTAGAGTCCCTTTTCGCGCATCACCACTTCCTCGATCTTGCGGGAGATCTCGTACCACTTGGGCTGGCCGAGCTTTTTGCCCATCTCTTCCGACATTTTCCTCAGGTGCCTGGCTCTGGGATCTTCGGTCCGGTAGACCCGGTGGCCGAATCCCATGATCTTTTGTTTCGCAGCCAGGCGTTCGAGGATCCACCGCTCCGCCCGTTCGGGCTGGTCTATTTCCAGGAGCATCTTCATTACTTCCATGTTGGCTCCGCCGTGGAGCGGTCCCGCCAGAGCAGCCATGGCTCCGGTCACCGCTCCGTGGACGTCCATCAGGGTGGCTGCGATCACTCGGGCGGTGAAGGTCGAGGCGTTGAGCTCGTGGTCCGCGTGCAGGATCAGGGCCACGTCGAAAGCTCGGGCGACTTCCTGCTCCGGCACCTCTCCGGTGAGAAGGTAGAGAAAGTTGGCTGCCAGTGAGAGGCTCTTTCTCGGTGTAAGGGGTCGCTGGCCGGAACGGAGGCGGTGGAAGGTGGCGATAATGGTGGGCACCTTGGCCAGCAGGCGGATCGACTTGCGCAATTCCGCCTCCGGGGAATTGTCGCCCTTGTCCGGGTCGGTGTAGACCGTGGCGCTGGTGGCCGTCCGGAGGACGTTCATGGGGCGCGAGCCCGGCGGGGCGTCTTTGATCACCCTCAAGGTGACTTTGTCCAGCCGCTGCGCCGCCTTTAGTTGGGCGGCGAACTCCTTCAGCTCGGACCGGGTGGGCAGCCGGCCGATCATCAGCAAGTATGCGGTTTCTTCGAAGGTGGAGTGGCGGGCGAGGTCGTCTATGTCGTAGCCTCGGTAGATCAGCCGGCCGGCCTCTCCGTCCACGTAGGAGATGGCGGACTGTGTCGCGACCACGCCTTCCAGTCCTTTGGCAGGGAATGTGGTAGTGCTCGGGGCAGTCATGCGATCGTTTGAACGAGAAAAGGGGTTGAAAAAAAACCGATTTCAAGGCGGCCAAAAGCCGCCGGTAGCGTGCTGAACGTTAGTTGCAGCGGCGCTCCACTGCAAGCGAGGGCGGGATACCGCTCAAAGTGGCCAGCGACAGGGCGGCCTCCGGGACGGGTTTTCCCCGGGGCCGACCCTGTGCTGCTCCCGCTCTCCTTTGGTCAGTCAGCGGAAAGCGATCCAGATGGGCTGGCCCAGTTCCGCCGATCGCCTGGCGGCCATGGTGAGGGCCAGCTGTTTGGACGCCAAATCGGCTTTGCTATCGATCACAAGCTTGTCGTTGAGAGCTGCGCCATCTTCGGAGCTGGCTGCGGCGCAAGTCACCTTGATCCACATTGGCGTGTAGATCCCCAGGGTCAGCTGGCCGACGAGCCAGTTGAGAAACGTGATTTGGGTTTCGACGCGCGATACGCCGTTGGGACAGCGGGAGGCGGTCTCGACCACGGGCGGGGGAACCAGCCCGTAGATGAGGCTGGTTGCCCACGGTCGTTCGATCGTCTGAGGTGACGGCGGCCTTCCGGTGTCTATCGTAGCGTGATAGCAGGCGGTAGCGCCCAGCAGGGCTAGTACGAGCGTGAGAGCTTTGAGCGATCTTTCCATAGGTACACCTCCTGTAGCAGACCTCCTGAATTGCTTCCAGCTTCGGCTCGTGGTGTCCGGCCAGAAATACCCGCCCCGGAGCGGCAGCGGTTCGCCTGCTGCTAGCGTTGAGCGTACGTAGCGCCGGCCGGACTACTCGGCCTTTTGGTGACTTCCTACTTCTCGAACACCAATACTAACGTTATGTCGTCTTCTTCCGTGGTAACCGTGAGGGTGCCCCCGGACAGTGTGCCTGTGAATGCGGGGCCGGTTCCCGGGGAGGTGAAGGTTATGGTATTGCCCGAGATGGTGTATGTGCCGGAGTCGGTTTCGGTCTGCGTTCTTACAGTGCTGCCTTCCGTTTCCCGAAATGTTATGGACGCGCTGAAAGTGTTGTCTTCGTTCAGAGTGACCGATCCCGCCGTGATCTCCGCCTTGTAGGTACCGATGATCTCGAGGATCACGGCGGGCAGCGGTTTCCCGTTTACGGTTTTCAGCACGTAGGTTCCGGTGTGACCTCCCCCAAAGATGTCGCAACCGGACAAGAGGACGCTGAGTGCGGCGAATCCAGCGGCAAAGAGCGTGCGAGTGCGGAACATGGCGCCTATCCCAGAACGAGGTCCTACGATACGGTCGGCCGCATCCTTTGTCAAGAGACGGATTCCATCGGGTGTTGCTAGCGAGCCCCTTGCACGCCCTCACCGGTTAGTTATTCTGAGGGCGCCGCCTTTTTGACGGCCCAAGGGATGTTGCGGCCGACGGAACGTTAGTGAATGGAGGTAAAGAGGAATGGGTTATCCCAAAAAACATCGCGGCAGGCGCAAGATCGGGAGCAAGCGCCGCAAGATGATGAGGAAGCGGAGGAAGAAACAGAAGATTAGAAAGAAGTAGTTAGAAGCCCGACGCCGGCCGGTCCAGGATCTCTCCTATCAGGGTGGCCAGTACCACCGCCAGGGGGATACCCACCGCGATGGACCGGCCGATGGTTTTCCCGGTATCGAAGCGCCGGAGTTCCAGTTCCGCAATCTCGCTGAATGGCACGCGGAGCACGCGGAACAGGGTTTGTCTCACGCGCTGCCCCTCCGCGTTGCGACCGGTTCTTTCGCCGGTGGTTTCCCGTCCCACCAGCGTGTCTCCGTACAGTGCAGCCTGTTCTAGTACTACTACATCTCCGCGTCCCAGGGTCACTCTGACGGTGGCCGGTTCGGGTGCGGTCGCCAGTTCTTGGGGTTGGATTGCGACCCACGAGTAGCAGCCTGTGGAGCAGGTCAGAGAGAGCGTGAGGACGGGGATGGCGATTCGCAACGATCGGCTCTCATTCTGAGTTGGGCTTTGGCTTCAGATCGACACCTCCGGGGGTGCGACGCGCCCCTGCCCGCCGGGTGTCTATCTCACTGACTTAGCGGCAATTATAACGGCTTTAGGCTCTTGGCGCCATGCGCCGCCTGGGAACCCCTCAAGACGCCCTGATCAGGTTGGGCTGAGTTTCTCGCGTTAACAGCATAGAGGGGTCAGCCGAGAGGTGGCATCGTGAAGCGCGTGCTAGATCGGTTTCCATGGCGCCGCGCTGGCGGCGTGCTCGTCTTGTTGTTGGCTGGCGGGTGTTTCGATGCCGAGGGTCCTAGTGGTCCCCAGCCGTTGCCCGAGGGTGTGCTGCAGCGGATCGCCTGCACCGCCAGGGTGCGGGCGGGCACCCTTGAGTGCAGCGCGCCCAGGGTCGATCTCGCTCCCGGTCTTTCTCTGGCGGTCACCTTGGGCGGCCAGGGTATCTATGTGGCGCTGCGCTCGAGCAATGTTAGTTATGATGGGTTGAGCGGGATATTTCAGGCCGATGTTAGCGTGCAGAATCTGGTGGTGCATGCCATGGGTACCCCGGACGGAAGCACGGTAACCGGGATCAAGGTTTTCTTCCATTCCGGTCCCACGGTGACCGGTGGTACGGGTACGGTGGAGGTGGTCAATGCCGACGGTACGGGAACTTTCACTGCAGCGAACCAGCCTTATTTCGAGTATGTCGCAATCCTTCAGAGTGGTGACGTTTCGGCTGCGAAGACTTGGCAGTGGAGCGTATCGGGAGAGGTGACAGCGTTCACCTTTGAAGTGCTGGTCAGCGCTGACCTGCTCGAGGAGCACAGTGTGCTGCGGTGGGTTACGCAAGAGACGGGGGGAATATACTGGGCGGTTTGGGGGGTCTCGGGGACGGATGTCTTCGTGGTAAGCAGCGAGGGCAGCGTCCTTCACTACGACGGGGTGAGCTGGACCCCGCAGGGTGTGGCGAATGCTTCGCTTTACAGCGTATGGGCCGCCTCGGCTGCGGACGTGTTCGTTGTGGGCGGCAACGGTACCATTGTTCATTACGATGGCCTGAGCTGGACGCGGCAGAACAGTGGGACGGCAGAACACTTGCGGGCCGTCTGGGGAGCTTCTGGAGCGGACATTTTCGCCGTCGGCGACAACGGCACGATTCTTCATTACGACGGCAGCAGTTGGTCGGCGCAGACGAGCGGCACGACCGCTCATCTGACTTCTGTCTGGGGCAGCTCGGGCACCGATGTCTTCGCCGTGGGCTGGAACGGTACCATTCTCCACTACGACGGCACCAGCTGGTCGCCGCAGACGAGCGGGACGACCTTTCGCCTGAACGGCGTCTGGGCCAGCTCGGGCACGGACGTGTTCGCCGTGGGGAGTGGCCCCACTGCCTTCGAAGGCATAATTCTCCATTACGATGGGTTCAGCTGGTCGGGGACCAGTACCACCGCGACCCTGTACGGCGTCTGGGGCGGCTCGGGCACCGACGTGTTCGCCGTAGGGTACGGTGGCAGGATCCTTCATTACAACGGTGCTGAGTGGTCGCAGCAGACTAGTGGTACGTCCAACTTCCTGTACGGGGTTGGGGGAGTTCCGGCCGGTCCAGTCTTCGCACTCGGCGATGGCACAATTCTGCGTTACGATGGCACGGGTTGGTCGCCGGAGCCAGTTGGGATTGAATTTGGGCCGAACGCCGTATGGGGTGCGTCTGGTAGCGACGTCTTCGCCGTAGGAGATCTCGGTCGCATTCTGCACTACGATGGCGCAAGCTGGTCGCCACAGACTGTGACGGAGAGCGGTGTAGGCCTGAACGGCGTGTGGGGAGCCTCGGGCACTCATGTGTTCGTCGTAGGCGAACAAGGCACTATTCTGCGTTACGACGGCACCGGCTGGTCACCACAGACCAGTGGGACAGGAGAAGATCTGTTTGGGATCTGGGGCGCATCGAGCAATGACGTGTTCGCCGTAGGAGGCTTCGGTACGATCCTGCACTACGACGGCACCAGCTGGTCGCCGCAGGCGAGCGGGACTACGGAATATCTATACGGCGTCTGGGGCAGCTCGGGCACCGACGTGTTCGCTGTAGGAGGCTTCGGTACGATCCTGCACTACGACGGCACCAGCTGGTCACTGCAGGCGAGCGGGACTACGGAATATCTAAACGGCGTCTGGGGTAGCTCGGGCACCGACGTGTTCGCTGTAGGCGACTTGGGTACAATCCTGCACTACGACGGCACCAGCTGGTCCCTGCAGACAAGCGGGACGGTTGAATCGCTGTGGGCCGTCTGGGGCACCTCAACCACCGACGTGTTCGCTGTTGGTGACTCCGGTACGATTCTGCATTACGACGGCACGGGCTGGTCGCCGCAGACAAGCTGGACGGATGCATCGCTGTACGGCGTGTGGGGAACCAGCGGCACTGACGTGTTCGCCGTAGGGCATGTTGTTATTGTGCACGGAACACGATAAACCGCGGCTTTTCGTAGCCGAATAGGCCGCAGAGATTCCGGCGATTCGCCGGTCCGGCAATGGCGGCAACGAACGATGCCCGAGGAGAGAGTCGAACTCTCACGGGGTTGCCCCCACTGGATTTTGAGGTCAAAGATAACCGTTTCGCAGGTAGTGACAAGAGAGCAAAACTGGCGTCCAGGTGGGGCTCTAGCAAGGGGTTACGGAGTGTGTCAACAATCCTCCCTGAGACAGGCTTTGCCTCTAGTGGCCTAGAGTACGGGGACATTTAGGGGACAGTGGGACAGGGTGCTTCACCGGGCCGGTATGCTCCCGGCTCGGAGCTTTTTCTGTGGACAAAATGGACAGAACGGACAAAAGTCCGGCGGCCCGGTTTTTGTCCGTTTTGTCCGAGGGGTTCTTGACCCGCTCCAGCGCTTGGAGGTTTTGCGCATGACCCGCCGGGTGGGCGGCGGTCGGCAAAGCGAGCCGGCCGGCGCGCAGGAGCTCTGCCTGCGCACGTCCGCTCTGGATCCCGAGCAGGATTCTAAATCCAGTGGGAGCTGGTAATGCTCTCAGGAGGCGCTGTGAAGAACACGAGGGCTACCCTTCGTCGCCAGCGGGTCCGTGGTAAAGTACCTTGTCGGTTTCTTTTGAAACCAGAATGATTTCGCTGCTGGCGATCGCCCTGAACCCGCGGTCTACGTGCGCTATCCAGCATTCCCGGAGGGCATCAGCATCGAAGCCATAGATAAGAGGGGCCCGGAACGGAATCTCGTCAAGCGAAAATACGTGCCCGATCCTGACGCTCGCCTTGGCCGAGCGCTCCCCGACAGCCGCTGGATTTCTCTTGTCAGCTTGCAGCAGATACTCTAGCGCAATACTGGCCGCATGGTCCCTGCCGATTGCCATGTGAATCTACCAATTGCCATGTAAATTTACCAACCGAACGACGCGGGAGGTCCGGGACCGACTGGCCACGTTAGCTGGTCAAAGCCGTGTACGGTCCCGACGGTTACCGGGTATTCCTTCCACGCGTATCGCATCCGGTGAGCTGACCACTATCTCCGGCACCCCCCGGAACTCCGTGACGCGGCCCGTGACGCAGATTTTCTTGCCCATGTAAAAAGTTTCGGGAGGCGGTTGAAATTTGGCCCGGTTCTCACCCCAGATCACGACAGTGAAAATCTGGTTCGGATAGGGCCGGCCGAGGTTTAGGAACGTCGGCCGGCCGCGGCTTTGGGCGGCGTAGCGAGCGCTGGCTACCGCTCCGCAGACTGTGCCGGTTTCTCCGACGTGCGCCCGTGCTTCTTCAGGGGTCCAGATTCGACCGATTTCTTGGGCACGGAGGTGGGCCCCCGCAGACAGGACCGCTGATACGACAAGGAAGCCAAACCGTGTGGTGAATGCCGTAAGCATCATATAGCCCCCAGCAGCGCTTCTCTATCCAGTATACGAGTTCGCGGGGGGACCCCGCTAGCAGGGTGAGTGCATTCGCCCCACGTTCCGTAGCAACGGGGGCCATCTTTACGCCCACCACTCCCTCTGCTCCGAGGACCGGTGCGGTGCTTGGCTGCTAGCGGGGTTGCCGGGCAGGTCCAAACGCCCCCTGGGTCTCTAGCCGCAGTGATTGCTGACGGGCATCTTGGCGTCGTGTCGCACAGAGGGTCAGCGCCATGCCATCGGATCTTGCAGCCCTGATCGACAATGGCCTCGCCGACATCGAGACCGCCGGGGCGCTACGGGGCGGGCGCGACGTGTGGATGCTGGTCCGCTTCAAGCTGACGGACCCGGCGGTGTCGGAGGTCTTCGCCGAAGAAGTTGTCCCCTACGGCCTGCTGTCGAACAATCACGCTCGAGGGCGGGTTACTTGCGTTCTTCACCAAATGGTGATAACATGCAGGTCCATGAGACGTGCTACGGTGACTATCCCGGACGACATCGCGCCTGCGTTGGAGGCGTACCTCGCCGACCAACGCCCGGTACCCTCTTTGACGTCCGTCGTCCACGACGCGCTGGCGGCGTTCCTGGCGGAGCGCGGCTACTTGCCGGGCGCGGCCAAGCGACTCAAGCTCACGCCCGCTCGCCGGGGGAGCGGAACGCGCTCTACCAGCACCGATCACGACGCGGTGCTAGCCGGGTAGACCGGCGTGCGGGCCCGCGTAGTGCTGGCCGACACCGGACCGCTCTATGCGGCTGTGGACCCGGACGACCAGTACCACGCCAGAGCCCGCGCGGAGCTGGACCTACTTGCGCGACAGGAAATAGGGGTCGCCGTCGCGTACCCCACCTTTGCCGAAGCGTACACCTTGGTGCTGTACCGTTTAGGGAGTAGGCGCGCGGTCCGATTCGGCCAGGAGCTTCTCGCCGGCGCGGCGCTTTTGAATCCCTCTCTCCAAGACTACCGCCAGGCTCTCGCCCGGCTCGGAGCCCACGCCGACCTTCCTATGTCCCTGTTCGACGCGGTGGCTTCAGTGCTCGCCGAGCGATTGCATCTCGAAGTGTGGACCTACGACGAGCACTTCCGCGTGCTGGGTACGCCCCTGTGGCGGCCGCGGGAGAAGTGAAGCTCTAGCAAATAGCCGCTTACTTCATTCAACCGGGCTCGGCGGCGGGCTGTCGGCCCTGCTTACGCGCCCGGCGCATCCAACAGGTCGCGAACCGAGGGGATCCCTCGTGGCACCCGGCCTCGCCGTCATCCACTAGCTCGCTCCACTCAACCAGCGCGTCCAGCTCGGCCTTGTCGTTTACCTTCACGTGGATTACCAAGATCCTACCCGCCGCGATCGCACCCTCGACCAGCCCCCGCGTATCGGCAGAAACGAGCTGGGTGCGAACCGCGGGCTTGATGACGAGCTCGAGCTCCCGCGCCTCCAACACCGATAACCCTCCATGGCGAGGACTTCCGTTTGGCCGATGGACCGCCGCTTCGTCTCGCAATCGGCACCCAAATCCCGCGCGGCAGCTCGCCCGCCGGCGCGGCTCCACGGAGCGCGCCTCGGCTGCCACATCGGCGTCCAAAACCGCATGGGCGTACTCGTGAACCGCGCTAAGATCTGACGGAAGGCAGTATGAATCCAACCGCGAGTTCCTTGCACACGTCCGCGAGCAGTATAGGTGGCAGCGGCAGACCCAATGAGGAGGACTGCGAGCCGATGTGTTCGCCCGTGAGAACCCGCCGGTCGCCAGCACCTCGAGGCTCCGGGCCCTGCTCGAAGAGCAGCGGCCGCCGAAATCCGGAACGGCAAGAAGGTGGTGGTTCGCCCCCAGCTACTGGGACAAACGTTCCACGACCTGCGCCGGACGGCTGCAAGGAACCTCGTTCGCGCAGGAGTGCCGGAACGGGTGGCTATGGCCCTGACCGGACACAAGACCCGCTCGGTGTTCGATCGCTACGACATCGTGAACGAACGGGACCTGGCCGAGGGAGTGCAGAAACTGGCGAGTTTGGGGACAATTCGGGGACAGTTTCGGACTGTGGAGGCCAGGTAGCGATGGGGATAAAATCCGTAAGTGCTTGTCTTACAACGATGCCCGAGGAGAGAGTCGAACTCTCACGGGGTTGCCCCCACCGGATTTTGAGTCCGGCGCGTCTGCCATTCCGCCACTCGGGCTACACCACTAGCAGTAAATTAAACCCTGGGAGGCAGGGTTCAACAATACCCGAACCCCGCGCCCAGAGATCAGGAGCGCCCCGGGCCGCCGAAGTGGCAAGACTGCGGAAAAACCAAACCCCGCACGCCCGTAGGCGAATTCGGTGAGGTGTGGTATGCGATTAGGGTAGAAGCGATAGGTGGCGCCCGATACGAGCGAGCGCTGATGGGTACGAGCCGGAGGAGCGATCGAAGCCCAGCGACCTAGAGAAAACCGCAGCGGTGGAAATCCTACGCTTCTCTCACTCAGGCGGGCGCACCACGTCTATCTCACCCGCCGGCTCCCGCATGGGACCCATCCGCCGCCGCACCTGCTCGATCTGGCGCTGGAACCGTTCCCACATGATGAACAACTGCGCCCGCTGCACCGGAGTAAGGAAGGTCGCATACTCCCGCTGTTCCGCCCTGGCCTGCTCCACCAGCGCCGCGCTGTTAGCCAAGATCGCGTCCATCAGCTTGGTCACCGAATCGGGATCCGCCGCCACCCCAGGCCGCATCTGGCCCTCCAACGCCTGCCACAGCTCCCGCTGGCGGCGCTGCAACTCTTCCCTCCGCTGCATGGAGCGGCGAAACACCTCGCCGAACTTTTCCTGCTGCTCCGCCGTAAGACCGGCCTGCGTACGGTAGGTTTCCACGAATCGCTGCACGATCTGCTGTCTGAGACGCTCCGCTGCCGGCGGTTGCTGGGCGACCAGAACCGCGCTCAGCGGCGCCGCCAGCGCCAGCCAGCAGGAAAACACTGATACAAAACGGGCCATCACCCCTCCATCGCTCTCAAAAGCTCGCGCAGTTCCGCTTCGCCCAGATCGCTCAAGACTACCACATGTTCGAACACCGGGGCCTCGAGCGCAAGGGAATCGAGCACCTCCACTAGCTGGTCCTCGGAAAGTTCGTACAATTCCGGTACCGCCACCATCCGAGTCTCGGGCTTGTCTGCCGGCGGCAGGCTCAAGAAGAGAAGGCCTCCGGCCAGGAACAACACCAACACCGCGGCGAGGCGAAGCAGCTGCGGAGCAGACCATACCACCCTCCGCGCTCTGCCGGGCGCCGCCTCGGTTCGCAACCGATCCAAGACGCCTCGCGCCACGCGTTCTGGATCGAGGGCCTCGGCCCTCTCGTGGCCCAAACGCCGGGCCATTCGCTCCAAATCGCGCTCTTCCATCATTCCTCCAAAAGCTTTTTGAGCCGCTGCACCGCGTGATGGTAGTGCACCCGCGCCGCCCCGGGTGTGGTCCCCAGGGCCGCTGCTATCTCCTCGTAACTCAGCCCCTGCTGAGCCCGCAAGAGAAAAACGTCCCGCTGCATCGGCGGCAGACGTGAAACGCCCTGCTCGAATCGGCTTTGCAGCTCGCTAGCCCTGGCATCCTCGTAGGGAGTATTGTGGTGCGCCGCGTCGCGATCCAGGGGATCCAGCCTGATGCGCCGCCTTTCTCGCCGCCTGAGGTCCTTGAGGGCGTTGGAGGCTATCGCCATCACCCAGGTCCTGAAGCTGGCACCTCCGCGAAACGTGTCGATTCTGCGAAACGCCCTGAAAAAGGCTTCCTGCACCAAGTCCTCCAAGTCGCCGCCGGCCCCCGCGCCGGCCAAGAATTGCGCCACCGCCCGCGCATGCCGGCGCACCAGCTCGGCCGCGGCCGCCTCGTCGCCCCGACGCCAGCGCTCTATGAGATCCTGATCGGAGCTTTGGGTTTCCGGCATCGGAGCTGTCACACCGTAAGAGACGCTGGCATGGGAGCAAAGTTAAGGACCCGCTGCTTGACCCGCCCCGCCGGAGCCTGTAGCATTCGAACAAGCGTTCGAATGGCAGCCACCTCTTTAGCCTACGACGAGCGGCTCGACCACCTCTTGGCGGTGGCGGCGCGGGTGTTCGCCCAAAAAGGCTACCACGCCACCACTATGAGAGACCTGGCCCGAGCCAGTGGAATGAGCCTCGCGGGGATGTACTACTACGTGCGGGGCAAGAACGAGCTACTGTACCTGATCCAGGAGCGCTGCTTCAGGGAGGTCATTGACGGGGCGGAACGCAGCATAGGGGAAGCCGCTACACCCCTCGAGCGGGTGGAGCGCTTCATCCGGCATCACGTGCTCTTTTTCGCCCGGCGGATGGATGCCATGAAAGTTCTCTCCCACGAGGCAAACAGTCTCAAGGGCAAGCATCTCGAACGCATCAAGGCTTTGAAGCGCCGCTACGTAAAGATGCTGGCCGAGCTGCTGGCGGAGCTGGACGCCGAGTGCGGCGATCCCCTCGATCCCCAGCTCAGCGCCTACGCCCTTTTCGGCATGATGAACTGGATCTACACTTGGTACAATCCGCGGGGGCCGGTTTCTCCCCGGGCTTTGGCCGAGCATTTCAGCCGGCTCTTCCTCTACGGCGCCCGCGGAGCGCCCGTACCGATGCCAGAAGAGCAACCGTACCGCTGATCGAGTAGGGGGTGCAAGTTGACCGCTGTAAAAGACCTTACCGCCGACCAAGCCGAACGGGCCTTGATCGAAAAGATCCAGGCGGGCTTTACCGTGGAGTCCGAGGAAGATATGACTCCGGGATACAAGAAGGCTCTCCTCACCCAGCTCACCGTCCAAGGCGACACCGAGCTGATGAGCGGGCCGGCCTACTACCTCGCGGCCCGGGACGCTCCCACGATCAACAGCCGGATCGCCGTGATCGCTATAGTCCACGACGAGCTGGGCCACGCCAACATCGCGTACCGCCTCATGGAGGATCTGGGCGTGGACAAGCGGTGGTTGATCTACGGCAGGGAGCCCCACGAGTTCAAACATCCCTACGGGTTCGATCAGCCGTTGGAGAACTGGGCCGAGATGGTCGTGGCCAACGGGTTTTTCGATCGGGCGGGAATTTGCCTGCTCTCTGACGTTCACGAGAACACCAGCTACGGGCCGCTGCGGCGGGCCTTGGTAAAGGTGGATCGGGAAGAAATCCTGCACTTGCGGCACGGGGAATCCTGGATGAGACGACTGGCCAAAGCCGGAGGCGAGGCCCGGGAGGCGCTCCAGCGAGCCGTGGACTGGATGTTCCCCATGACGCTGGAATGGTTCGGCCTCCCGGACCATCTCAAGCGCCACAGCGATCAGCTAGTCTATCGCCTCAAGGGGAAGACCAACGATCAGCTGCGCCAGACCTGGATGGCGGCGACCGTACCGCTGTGCGAAAGCATCGGGATCAAGGTTCCCGCCCACTACGACGCGGCCAAGGGCGAGTACGTGATCGACTATCCCTTCCCTTGCCAGTACGACCCGGAAGCAAAGCGGTGGCTGTTCGACGAACCTATAACCTGGGATCAGGTATTCGAGCGGTGGAAAGCCCGCGGGCCGATGAACCAGCGGTATGTGGAGATGATCCAGGGCAAGGCCGACGGGCTCTTTGGAGGGCGCAGGTGGTAACTGCAGAATCGGTATGGGAAGTACTTGAGCAGGTCTGCGACCCGGAGTACCCGGTGAACATCGTGGACCTGGGGATGGTTTACGGAATCGAGGTGGAAGGGTCCGCGGTCCGGGTGCGAATGACGTTCACCTCCATCGGATGTCCCGCGATGGAGATGTTGATCCAGGACGTGAAAGGAGCGATCTCCGCGCTTCCGGGTGTTTCCGAGGTGCGGGTTGACGTGGTCTGGACTCCCCCTTGGACCAAGGAGCGGATCACCGAGCGGGGGCGCAAGCTGCTGGCGGCCTGCGGAGTGGCGAGTTGAGCGAGGAATCAGGTAACAAGGAACCGCGATGATATACGAAGTGTTCGCCCGGAAAGATCACCATCAGGAACTCAAGCACGTAGGGAGCGTGGACGCCGCCGACGACGAGCTGGCAAAAGTCTACGCGTGGGCTTTGTACGACGAGGAGAGTTGGGTGGAAATGTGCGTAGTGCCTCGGTCGGCGATCATCCCGGTGACCGAACACGGCCGCGTTCCGGTCTGGGGGAACTGAGCGGGTATGGTGGAAATCGCTTCCGGAGAGTCCCTGAACGCCGCATGCCGCGCTGCCCTCAAGAACCTGTTGAGCGCGATCGCGGATACCAAACTCCTTTTGGGATATCACTACGGGGAGTGGACCTTCGGGACGCCGGTGCTGGAAGCGTCGATCGCCAACTGCTCTCTCTCCCAAACCGAGTTGGGACATGTGCGGCTGTTGCACGGGATTCTCAAGTCGCACTTCGACGAGGATCCGGAGCGGTTGCTGGAAAGTCGCCCTCCGCGGGAAATGGCCGGCGTGGAGTTCTTGGATCGGGAGTTGCCGGACTGGGCCGCGGTGGTGGCCGCCACCTTGGTGGTGGACGGCGCCCTCACTCTGGCGCTCCACTCCATGCGGGAATCGGCGTTTCTGCCGGTACGCAACGTGGTGGACAAGATGTTGGAGGAGGAGCGCTACCACGCGCATCACGGTCGCGGATGGTTCCGGGCGCTGGCGGGGCGCGGCGAGGCGCCGCGCAGTACGCTGAAGGAGCGAGTGGAAGCCGCTTTGCGCTCGGTGGAGATCTGGTGGGGACCCGAGGGCGAACCGGAAGACGCGCTGCTGGTAAGCGAGGGGATCAAGAGCAGGTCGAACTCGGAATTGGCTTCGCAGCTACGCAGAGATCTTGCGGAGCTGGCGGCGGCTTGTGGAGTGGAGCTGGAGCTGGAAGGGACGGCCCAATTCGACGGGTGGGATCCCCGCACCCGCAGGCGCGGCGACAGTTCGGTGAACGAGGAGATCCTTTATCACATGAGGGGATCGAAGAACCAGATTTTCAAGTTGACCTGATGGGCGAAACGGCGACACCCTGCCCCTTCTGCGGCGCGCAGGATACGGACAAACGGAGCGACTTCGGGACGTCGCTGATGGTAAGTTTACACTATTGCCGGCGCTGCCGGTCTTACTTCGAGGCGATCAAGTGGAGCGAACGCGCGGAGAAGTTGGATCTTCCCGCGTTCCTGGACCAACCAAGGAGGTAACTACCATGGCTGTAAGCACTGCGGAGCGAAGTACAAAGACGCTGGTGGAATACAGGGTGGAAAATGGAGTGGCCGTGATGGAGCTCAACGATCCGCCGGCCAACACCTACACCTACGAGATGATGCAGCAACTGGACGCGGCGATCCTCGAAGCCCGGATGGACGACAGCGTCCACGTCATCGTGCTCCGCGGCAAAGGGGACAAGTTCTTCTCCGCTGGAGCCAACATCAAGATGCTGAGCGAGGTGACTCCGCGATTCAAGTATTTCTTCTGCCTGCACGCCAACGAAACGCTCAACCGGCTGGAGCACACCCCCAAGCTGGTGATCGCAGCCCTGAACGGCCACACTGTGGGCGGAGGCCTGGAGATCGCCATGGCCTGCGACCTTCGGCTGGCGTGCAAGGACGCCGGAAAAATCGGGCTTCCGGAAATCAACCTGGGGGTGCTTCCGGGGACCGGTGGAACCCAGCGGCTCTCGCGCCTGGTGGGCAAATCGCGAGCTATCGAGTTGATGGTCACGGGCAGACTGATGAGCTTCGAGGAAGCCCAGGAGATCGGCCTGGTGAACCAGATCTTCCCCAAAGAGACCTTCTGGAATGACGTGATGCAGTACGCCCGGCAGTTTTGTCCCCCGGCCAAGGCGGCGAAGGCTGTGGGGGCGATCAAGCGGGCGGTCTGCTCGGGACTGGAGGTACCCTTCGAAAGCGGCCTGGCTATCGAGCGGGAACTCCAGCAGCAGCTCTTCCAGAGCGAGGACGCGAAGGAGGGGCTTGCCGCCTACGTGGAGAAGCGGACCGCAACCTTCAAGGGGATGTAAGCGGTGACTGCGGCGATCAGCCCGATTCTCAAGACCGACCTCTTCATCAACAACGAGTGGCGCCCGTCTTCCACCGGCGCCCGCTTCGAGGTGATCAACCCCGCCACCGAAGAAGTGATTGCGGAGGTGGCCGAAGCCTCTCCCGATGACGTGGACGCGGCCGTGAAAGCCGCCAAGGCCTGCTTCGAAAGCGACGCCTGGCGCTCCCTCAGCGCACGGCAGAGAGGCGCCCTGCTCTACCGCGCGGCGGATCTCCTCGAGGAACGGCTCGAAGAGATGTGCCGACTGGAGACGCTTCACAACGGCAAGCCGCTCTTCGAGTCGAAGATCGATGTCGAGATGACGATCGAGACGCTGCGCTACTACGCCGGTTGGGCCGACAAGATCGCCGGCAACACGATCCCGGTGGACGGCCCATTCTTTACCTACACGCTCCGGGAACCGGTCGGCGTGGTGGCAGCAATAGTCCCGTGGAATTTCCCCCTGAATCTGGCCAGCTGGAAGTTCGCGCCCGCTTTGGCTGCGGGCTGCACCGTCGTACTCAAACCCGCCAGTGAAACTCCTCTTACCGCGCTGGCCATGGCCGACATCATGCAGCAGGCTGGGTTTCCTCCCGGGGCGTTCAACGTGGTATGCGGCGGCGGGTCCACCGTGGGCGCCCAATTGGTGCGGCATCCGGGAGTGGACAAGATCGCCTTTACCGGGTCCACCGCCGTGGGCAAGGAGATCATGCGCGAGGCGGCAAGCACCCTGAAGCGGGTGACCCTGGAACTCGGCGGCAAGAGTCCCAACATCATTTTTGCGGACGCCGACCTCAAAGCCGCCGTCCGCGGAGCCCACAACGGGATCTTCTACGGCAAGGGCGAGGTGTGCGCTGCAGGTTCGCGCCTGCTGGTGGAACGCTCGGTCCACGACCAAGTCGTAGAAGAACTCGCCGAGCGGGCCCGCAAGCTGGTTCCGGGCGATCCCTTCGACAAGAACACCAGACTTGGCCCGGTGGTCTCCAAAAAGCAGCAGGAGATCGTCTTGAGCTATATAGAGGCGGGTAAGAAAGAGGCCAAACTGATAGCCGGCGGCAACCCCGCCAAGGTGAACGGTAAGGGTTATTATGTCGAGGCTACGATCTTCGACGATGCGCGCCCGGGTATGAAGATCGTGGACGAGGAGATCTTCGGGCCGGTCTTGGCGGTTCTCACCTTCGACGACGTGGAAGAAGGCATAGAGCTGGCCAACCGAACGATGTACGGTCTCGCCGCCGGTATCTGGACCAGAGACATCCAGAAGGCGCACCGCGTTGCTCGCGCAATCAAGGCGGGAACGGTTTGGATCAACACCTACAACTTCTACGACGCCGCTGCTCCCTTCGGCGGTTACAAGCAGAGCGGGTTCGGCCGGGAGTTGGGGCGCGAGGCGCTGGAGGCGTACACCGAGGTAAAGACGGTGTGGGTGGGTCTGAAGTGAGCGGCGCAGGGCGTATTTCGGGTTAGCGCCGGTCGCCGTCGTCCTCTATATGGCCGAGGCTCTGATCTACTCTGCAGTTCGCACTCCGGTGGGGCGCCACGGCGGAGCCCTGGCGGAGGTGCGGCCGGACGATCTGGCGGCGGTCGCGCTAAAAGCGGCGGTCGAGCGGGCGGGGTTCGATCCCTCGCGGCTGGACGATGTGATACTGGGCTGCGCCAATCAGGCGGGCGAGGACAATCGCAATGTGGCGCGGATGGCGCTGCTGCTCGCCGGGTTCCCCGTGGAGGTGCCGGGGCAGACTGTAAATCGCCTCTGCGGCTCCGGCCTCCAGGCAGTGGCCAGCGCGGCCCAGGCGATCAAAGCGGGCGAGGGGGAGGCCTTCGTGGCCGGCGGGGTGGAGAGCATGACCCGCGCCCCGTACGTGATGCTCAAGCGGGGAACGGCCTGGGACCGGCGGCCTCCGGAAATCGCCGACACTACGGTGGGGTGGCGGTTCGTGAATCCCAAGTTCCCCAAAGAGTGGACCATCTCTCTGGGGGAGACCGCCGAGCTGGTGGCGCGCCGGTACGGGATCACGCGGCGCGAACAGGACGAGTTCGCCTTGGAAAGCCAGCGGCGCGCAGCGGCGGCCATGGAGCAGTGCATTTTCGAGGACGAGATCGTACCGGTGGAGGTGGTGGTAAAACGCGGTTCCAAGGAGGAGCGCCATTGGGTAACCCGGGACGAACATCCCAGGCCGGACGTGACGCTGGAATCGTTGAGCCGGCTCCCTCCGGCCTTTTCCGAAGGCGGCACGGTTACGGCGGGAAACTCCAGCGGAATCAACGACGGCGCCGCCGCGTTGCTGGTACTCTCGGACAGCTGCCGCAGCGTACCGGAAGGCGCCCGTCCCCTGGCGCGGATCGTGGCCACGGCAGTTGCGGGCGTGGACCCTTCTTGCATGGGATTGGGTCCTATCCCCGCAACCCGGAAGGTGCTGGCGCGGGCCGGCCTCAGGGTCGCGGATCTCGACCTCATAGAGCTGAACGAGGCCTTTGCGGCGCAGGCTATTGCCTGTATCCGCGAGCTGGAACTCGATCCTGCCAGAGTGAACATCTACGGCGGCGCCATAGCGCTGGGACACCCGCTGGGCGCGAGCGGGGCGAAGATTCTCACGACTTTGGTCCATGCGCTTCGCCGCACCGGCGGTCGTTACGGACTGGCTACCATGTGCATCGGGGTGGGTCAGGGAATCGCCATGGTGGTGGAGCGGTTGTGAGCGGATTCGAGAACGTCATAGTGGAGTTGGACGGGGCGATCGGCAAGATCACGCTGAATCGGCCCGAGAAGCTCAATGCCTTTGCGGGCAGGATGCGCCAGGAGATCGCCCAAGCGGTGGCCCGGCTCGCCGACGACGAGAGTGTGCGGGTGCTGGTGATCACGGGTGCGGGCCGGGCCTTCTGCGCCGGTGCGGATATCGGTTACATGCGCACTCTGCTGGAGACTGAAGACTGGGAAAACGCGAAGGCCCTGGTGGAGGCGGGCCGCGCGGTGGTAACGGCCATTCGCAGAGCCCCCAAGCCGGTGATTGCGAGTGTCAACGGACCGGCGGCGGGTGGAGGCGCCAACTTGGCCTTGGCTTGCGACATCAGAATCGCTTCCGACCGGGCCTCCATCGGCCAGACGTTCAATCGCATCGGGCTGCACCCCGACTGGGGCGGCACTTACTTCCTGCCGCGCCTGGTGGGTCCGTCGAAGGCGCTGGAGCTCATCTTCACGGCGGAGATGATCGGCGCCGAGGAAGCCTGCCGGCTGGGATTGTTCAACCGGGTAGTTCCCCACGATCGCCTGGAAGAGGAGACCCGCAAGCTGGCGGAGCTCCTGGCCGCCAAGCCGCCGATCGCTTTGGCGCTGGCCAAGGAGGCCGTCTATCGCAGCGGGCACGCGTCTTTGGACGAGATGTTGGACCTGGAGCTGCAGAATCAGCTTCGCTGCTTTCAGAGCGCCGACGCGAAAGAAGGGCTTCTGGCTTTTCTGGAGAAGCGGCCTCCTCAGTTCCGCGGCAGTTGATCGTGGGATAAGATGCGCCCCATAGTGATAGCCCACCGGGGGGCTTCGGCGTACGAACCGGAGAACTCGCTGGCAGCGTTTCGCAAAGCGGTCCGGCTGGGTGCCGACGGCATCGAACTGGACGTGCATGCCACTGCTGACGGCAAGCTGGCGGTGATCCACGACGGCGTGTTGGACGGACGCGCGATCGGATCGCAGGAATGGAGCAGCGTCCGCCGGCATCGACTGCCTAACGGAGAGCCGGTACCGGCTTTAGAGGAGGCGCTGGATGCGATCGGCGAAGGAGTTTTGGTTTTTGTCGAGGTGAAAGCGCTGCCTCCTTGGTTCGACCAAGCGCTCTTGGGCGCTCTGGAGAGGGCCCCGGCGCCGGGCAACTGCCGGGTTCACGCTTTCGACCACCGGATCGTTCGCCGGCTCCGAACCAAGAGACCGGACCTCCGGTGCGGGGTCTTGTCGGCCTCCTACCCGGTGGATCCCCTACGCCAAGTCTCCGACGCAATGGCGTCCGATCTGTGGCAGGAAGAAAGCATGATTGACGCCGAACTACTGGAGCTCGCCGCACGGAGGGAGATCTCGGTCTATGCCTGGACGGTTGACAGTCCGGAGCGCATGAGACTGCTCGCTTCCTGGGGGGTTAGCGGGGTTTGTACCAACCGCCCGGACGTGGCTCTGGAGGTGCTGAGGTGAAGCGGGTAGCCGTAGTTGGAGCCGGGACTATGGGTCACGGGATTGCCCAGGTCGCCGCCATGGCGGGTTTCGAAACCTTTCTTACCGACTCGCGCAAGGAAGCCCTGGAAGATGCCCTGCGCCGTATCGAAGCCAATTTGGAAGGGGGCGTGCAGCGGGGAAAAGTTACCCCGGAACTAAAGACTGCAACCCTTTCGCGGATTGTTCTCCGGGAGGCGCTGGCGGAAGCGGTGGATTCCGCGGATCTGGTGATCGAGGCTATAGTGGAGGATCTCGAAGCCAAGCGCCGCTTGTTCGGCGAGCTGGACCGCATGGCACCGGCCGCCGCGCTGCTCGCGACGAACACTTCTTCGCTTTCGGTGGGCGAAATCGCCTCGGCCACTCGAAGGGCCGAGCGGGTGCTGGGGATGCACTTCTTCAATCCGGTACACATCATGAAGCTGGTGGAGATCGTCCGGCACGATCGCACCGACCCCGCTGCAGTGGATCTGGTGCGGGATGTAGCGATTCGGATGGGCAAGGAGCCTATTGTGGTGCGGGACACTCCCGGCTTCGCATCCTCTAGGCTGGGTGTAGTGCTTGGTCTCGAAGCGATGCGGATGCTGGAACAGGGTGTAGCCAGCGCCGAGGATATCGACAAGGCGATGGAGTTGGGTTACGGCCATCCTATGGGTCCGCTCAAGGTGAGCGACCTGGTGGGGCTGGACGTAAGGCTGGCGATTGCCGAGTATCTGTTCGCCAAATTGGGGGAACCTCATTATCGGCCGCCGGAGATTTTGCGGGCCAAGGTCCGCGCCGGCGAGTTGGGGAAGAAAACCGGGAAAGGATTCTACCAATGGCCGAAGGAAAAAACGTCCTGAAGGAGGTAAGCGGCGGAGTAGCCGTGCTCACGGTCAACCGCCCCGAGAAGCGCAACGCGCTCAACGCGGAAACCCGTTCCGAATTGCTGGCCTATCTCGACCAGATGAAAGGCGATCCCGCGGTGCGGGTGGTAGTGCTCACCGGAGCGGGTGACAAGGCTTTCATAGCGGGTGCCGATATCGGCGAGTTCGCAGGGCGCACCCCGGTGGACCAGTTCCGAGCCATGTTGGCCTCGCCGGTCTATGCGGCGGTGGACGCCTTTCCCAAGCCGATCATCGCCGCGATCAACGGCTATTGCTTGGGAGGCGGTTGCGAGCTGGCCATGGCCTGTGACATTCGGATCGCGGCGGACACGGCCAAGCTGGGTCAGCCCGAGATCAATCTCGGGATCATTCCGGGAGGGGGCGGAACGCAGCGCCTGCCCCGCCTAGTCGGGTTGGGTAACGCGTTCAAGCTACTCTACACCGGCGATCCGATAGACGCGGCGGAAGCTCTGCGCATCGGGTTGGTGGACGAGGTGGTGCCCGCAGCGGAGTTGATGCCGCGGGTGCGAGCGCTGGCGGAGAAGATCGCCAGCAAGAGCCCCGTGGCCCTGGAACTGATCAAGTGGGCGGTGAGGGCCAGCGTGCGGACATCTCTCGACGAGGGCCTGCGCCACGAGACCACGCTGTTCGGCTTGGCGTTTTCGTCGGAGGACAAGGAGGAGGGAGTTCGCGCCTTTCTGGAGAAGCGCGCTCCGGTTTTCAAAGGCCGATGAACTCTTCCGCGCGGCCCGGAGTTACCGATATCCATATCCACATCCAGCCGTGGCGGCAGCTGAAGCCGGCTGTGGCCGAAGTCATGCGGCGTGGCAAGGAAGATCACTGGGAGCGGCTGCTGGCTCTCATGGACGATCCCCGGGCGCTGCTGGAGATCATGGATCGTGACGGGATCGCGCGGGTGGGACTGATCAACTACCCCAGCCCCGACGTCATGGGCTTTACCGACGAGACCAACGAATTCGCCGCCCGCTACGCGGAGGCGGCTCCCGATAGACTGCTCCCCTTTGGTGGCGTCCACCCGCGCTTTACCCGCGATCCGGAGGGACAGGTGGAGGAGCTGCTGCGGCTGGGAATTCGCTGTATCAAGATCCATCCCCCGCATCAGCTCTATCCTGCGAACGCATACACCATGGGACTGGAGGCCCTTGCCCGGATTTATCGCCGGTGCGAGGAGCGCGGCCTGCCGGTCATGGTTCACACCGGCACCTCGGTGTTCCCGGGGGCGCGGTGCAAGTACGGGCGGCCGATGGAGCTGGACGACATGGCAATCGACTTTCCGGATCTGGTAATTCTCATGGCGCACGGGGGCAGGCCCCTGTGGTGCGACGAGGCGTTTTTCATCCTGCGCCGCCACCGCAACGTGTATCTGGAGCTCTCGGGCATTCCCCCCAAACGGCTGCTGGAGTATTTCCCGCGGCTGGCGGAACTGGAGGGGCGGCTGCTCTGGGGCACCGATTGGCCCAGTCCGGGAGTGAACGGAATGGGAGAGAACCTGGAGCAGTTTCTATCCCTGCCCCTCCCCGAATCGCTGAAAGAAAGAGCCACCCGGATCACCCCCATGGAGCTTTTCCCGCCGCGGTGAAGCGGAGCGCGCTGCTTCTGGGCGGACCCGCTTGCCTGCTGGGCGTCCTTGTGCTACCGCCCCCCGGGGGCATGGAGGAAGCTGCCTGGCGGGTGGCGGGTCTGGCGGCGTGGATGGCCCTGTGGTGGCTCACGGGAGTCATCGCGCTGGAAGCCACCGCGCTTTTGCCGATTGTCTTTCTGCCGCTACTCGGCGCGCGGCCGCTGGGCCAGGTAACCGCGTCCTATGCAGATCCGGTGATTTTCCTATTTTTGGGCGGATTTTTGCTGGCCGCCACCTTGGAGCGATGGGAGTTACACCGGAGAGTGGCGCTGGCCGCGGTAAGTATGGTGGGGGTCGAGGCGCGGCGCGTAGTGCTGGCGTTTTTGCTAGCCTCCGCCGCCGTGAGCATGTGGATATCCAACACCGCAACGGCGGTCATGATGCTACCCATCGCTCTGGCGGTTACCGCCGGCAGAGGATCGCGCTCGGGAGGTTTTCCCACCGCTTTGATGCTCGCTGTCGCGTATGGATCTTCCATCGGCGGGGTGGCCACTCTGATCGGTACGCCGCCCAACGCCATTTTCGCAGCCAACGCCAGGGAGCTTTTGGGACGCGAAGTGAGCTTCGGAGACTGGATGGTATTGGGATTACCGGTAGCACTGGTCATGTGTTTGATTTGTTGGGTCGTTCTGGTAACGACGTTTGGCGTCCGAGGTACCGTAAGCGGTCTAGAAGAACACATCAGGCGCGAAGCCGCGTCGCTGGGACGCATGGAGTTCGGCGAGCGGTTCGTGATGGGAATCTTCGGAGCGACAGCTTTGGCCTGGATCTTCCGGGAGCCGAAAGTCCTGGGAGCGGTCCGGATTCCCGGGCTGAGCGATTTCTTACCGGGGATCTCGGATCCGGCGATCGCCATAGCCGCGGCGTTGCTCCTGTTCGTGGTTCCCCTGCCCCGATCTCGGTACCGGGTCGCGCTGGATTGGGACACCGCCAGAACGATCCCTTGGGGGATTCTGTTGTTGTTCGGAGGCGGGTTGGCCTTGGCGGGAGCTTTCGAAGCCAGTGGCCTGACCCAATGGATCGGAGCCAGGTTGGAGGGCTTGAGGGGCGCTCCACCGGTACTGATAGCGCTGTCGTGCACCACATTGTTCGTATTTCTCACGGAACTGACCAGCAACACCGCGACCGCGGCGCTGGGGATGCCACTGCTCGCAGGAGTGGCCGGCGGGTTGGGAGTTCCGGGGCTGCCCCTTATGGCTGCGGGCGCCTTGGGAGCGTCCATGGCATTCATGCTGCCCGTGGCGACGCCGCCCAATGCTATCGTCTTCGGCTCCGGGGCTGTAGGTCCAGGAGACATGGCCCGGGCCGGGCTGACCTTGAACTTCGCGTCCATTTTGGTCGTCACGGTGTCCGTAATGCTGTGGGGTACATTTTGGTCGTGACCGTGTCCGTAATGCTGTGGGGTAGTTGAGGGAGTAACGGGTCTCGAGATGTCCGGCGATACGGTGGTAGTGGCGACCTTCAGAACGAGGCTAGAGGCCGAGATAGCAGCGGGCCTGCTGCAACAGGCGGGTATTCCCTACGTCATTCAATCGGCTGAGGGAATAGGTACGGGGCCGTTACCTCCGGGAGCCAGCCTGCTGGTTGCGAGGGAGCGGTTGGAGGAGGCGAGGATGGTACTGGAGTCGCTGGACGAGCCCGGAGGTTGACAGTGGATCCGGTTAGGTGGCTTGCGCTACTGGGAGCCATTTCGGCGGCGACATCCGTAGCGGCGGGTGCCTTTGGCGCGCACGCCCTGCGGGGGCGCTTGAGTGTCGAGCTGCTGGGAGTGTTCGAAACCGCCGTCAGGTACCAGATGTACCACGCTTTGGGCCTGTTTGCTGCAGCTTGGACGAGCAGCCGCTTCGGGGTTTCGGCGGCCGTGTGGGCGGGCTGGGCGTTTGCCGTCGGGACAGTACTGTTCAGCGGATCGCTGTATCTGCTCGCGCTCACCGGGGCGCGATGGTGGGGCGCGGTCACGCCGCTGGGCGGTGTATGCTTCATAGCCGGCTGGATCGCTTTGGCCTGGGGAATATGGACCGCCCGCTGAGAGTTCTTTGGGATCGGCTCGGCCCGCAGGAGCGGGAGATCGTGGACCGCTGTCGCACTCCGGAGGAGGTGCAGAGGTGGCTTCACTCTCTAGCCTACAACTCCGGAGGATCCGGGCGGCCGGTGCGATCTTTTCGGGGCGTGGTGCGGTTCAAGCGCGCCCATTGTCTCGAGGCGGCTCTGGCTTGTGCCACCATCCTGGAGTTTCACGGATACCCTCCCCTTCTTTTGGACCTGGAGTCGGCCGACGGATTGGACCACGTGGTCTTCGTCTTTAGGCGAGCCCGCAGGTGGGGTGCGGTGGGCAAGTCCCGGGACGACGGCTTGCAGGGGCGGCGTCCGGTTTATCGTTCGATTCGCTCTCTGGCGTACAGTTATTACGAACCCTATGTGGACGATGGGGAAGCGCGGATCACCGCCTATGCCCTGGCGGATCTGCGCCTGGCCGGGACCGACCGGTGGCGCTGGTGCGATCGCGGAGCCGGAGAGATCGAGCGATACTTGATCGACCTTCCTCATGTCCCCCTCAGGACCAGCGACCGGCGCTACCGGAAGCTCAAGGAGCGCTATCGCAGCTATGTTCAACGCACGGGAAACCGCTATGGCACGCCGGCTTTGCGCGGCAGGGAGCATTGGATTTAGCCCATGAACCAGATCGTCTATTTCAACGGACAGTTCTTGCCCAAGGAGCAAGTGCGTCTTTCTCCGGATGACCGGGGGTTTCTCTTTGGGGACGGGGTGTACGAGGTGGTGCGATCCTACGAAGGCCGGCTCTTTGCTCTGGAGCCTCATCTGGCCCGGCTGCGCTACGGTCTCGAAGAGCTGGAAATCGCAGGGGCGGACTCCGAATCGCTGGCCCACGTTTGCCGGGAGCTGATAGAGAGGAACTCGCTCTCGCGGGGCGATGCTACAGTGTATCTCCAGGTCACGCGGGGCGCGGCACCTAGGACCCACTTCTTCCCGGAGCCCTCGGTACCGCCGACGGTTTACGCCCAAGCGGGTCGGTTTGCTCCGAAAGGAGATCCGGCAATCGGTATCGCCGCTATCACGGTGCCGGACACGAGGTGGGCGCGCTGCGATATCAAGTCGGTGCAGCTCTTGGCTAACTGCTTGGCGAACCAGCGCGCCCGCCGCCTGGGAGCCCAGGAAGCGCTGCTGGTACGGGACGGCGTGGTCCTGGAGGGGAGCCACACCAGTGTTTTCTTCGTGTTGGACGGCGAGGTGCGTACCGCTCCCAAGACCAATTACATACTTCCGTCCATCACCAGGGACGTGGTGCTCGAGATCTGCCGCGACGAAGGAATCGAAGCTCGAGAGGTACCGGTGCACTACCATCAGCTGCCGAGGGCGGAAGAGATCTTCATAGTCGGGACCACGGTGGAGATCCTCCCGGTGGTGCGCTTGGACGGCCAGGCGGTAGGCGGCGGCAGGCCCGGGCCGATCGCACAGCGCCTGCTGGAGCGCTTCAAGGAACGGACGCGCTGAGCCATGCGCACCGCGGTACGACTCTTCGCCGCCTGCTACTTCGTTCTCATGGCCATCGCCGTCACCTTTCCCGGGGTGCGCCCCTTCAATACCGTCTACCCCTTGGTCTTGGGCCTCCCCTTCTCCTTTGCCTGGGTCGTGGGTTGGGTGATCGGCGCGGGGATCGTCTTCTTTCTGGTCTATCTCGCGGAGAATCGGCGATGAGCGACTGGCGGATAGTGGCTGCGGTAGTAGCGGCCTGGTTGCTCGCCAATCTGGCGGTGGGGATCATCCCGGCCAGGCGTTCTTCGCGCTCGGTTGCCGGATATGTAGCGGGCGATCGCGGGTTCGGTACCGTCCTCATGTACTTCGTGACCGGAGCCAGCATCTTCTCGGCGTTTGCTTTCCTCGGAGGACCCGGTTGGGCTTACAGCCGGGGAGGTGCCGCATACTACATCCTGTCCTACGGCGTGCTGGGGATGGCTCCCTTCCTCGCCCTGGGGCCCTGGGCCGCGCGGGTAGGCCGGGTGCATGGCTACGTAACCCAGGCGTCGATGCTGGCGCACCGGTTCCAGAGCCGCTGGGTAGCGATAGCAGCCGGTAGCGTAAGCGTCATAGCGAGCCTGCCCTACATCGCACTCCAGATGAAAGGTGCAGGCATTGTCATAGAGCAGGTGACGGCCGGGCATATACCGCAATGGCTCGGCGCCGCGGCGGCCTACGGGGTGGTTTTGCTGTACGTCTGGCACTCGGGAGTGATGGGCGTAGGCTGGACCAATGTTTTCCAAGGCGTGTTCATGATCGCCATCGCCTGGACGCTGGGACTCTATCTCCCCTATCGCCTTTACGGAGGAATCGGTCCCATGTTCGAACAGATTGCTCAGGTGCGGCCGGAGCTGCTTACCGCTCCGGGGCTCGGACCTGACGGCGCGCCCTGGGACCCGGCGGCCTACAGCTCGGCGATATTGGTTTCGGCGATGGGATTCATGATGTGGCCGCATCTTTTCATGAAAGCTTTCGCCGCAAAGGACGAGGCGACCATCAGAAGAACGATCTTTCTCTTCCCGTCCTTCCAAGTGTTCCTGGTTCCGCTGTTTGTGATCGGGTTTGCCGGGGTGCTCTATCCCAACCCTCCCGCCCAGCCTGACGCGGTGATGCCTCACATTGTGCTTTCCAGCGGGATGCCCGAGTTGGTAGTGGGCCTGTTCTGCGCGGGGGCGCTGGCGGCCTCGATGTCCACCGGAGACGCCTTGGTTCACGGTGCCGCCTCCATGGCCATAGAGGACGTTTACCGGCCTCTTGCGCAAAAACGTGTAGGCGACGAGGAGCGCCGCACTCTGATACGCCGCGTGGCACTAGTTACGGGGGTTGTTGGATTCGTCATAGCCCTGACCAGCGGAAGGTCTCTCGTCGGTCTACTTCTGGTGGCCTACGGGGCGATCGTACAGCTCGCGCCTTCGGTCTATGCCGCCTTTCTCTGGCGCCGTGCCACGGCGGCGGGCGTAGTCAGCGGTCTGGTGATCGGCACCCTGATCACCGGGTTGTTGGTCGTCTTCCCGGAACTCAGGCCTTTCGGCATTCACGAAGGCCTGGTGGGTCTGGCATTGAACCTCGCTACGCTGGTGATCGTCTCGCTCTTGACGCGGACTCCGGATGGGGCACATACTAGCAGATGGCTCGCCGTAAGCCGCGGTCTCAGCACCCCTCCCGAGGAGGTAGTCTCGGCATGAAGCTCCGGCACCTGATGGTACCCCTGGTCGCGCTCGCGCTGGCGGCGCCGTCTGGGGCTCCGGTCCTGGCGTTGCAGCGCATAGCCTACGAGCAGTACACCCTTCCCAATGGCTTGAGAGTGATTTTGGCGGAAGACCACTCGACGCCCATCGTGACGGTCAACGTCTGGTACAATGTGGGCAGTCGCAACGAGAGACCAGGACGCTCGGGTTTCGCCCATCTCTTCGAGCACATGATGTTCCAGGGCTCGGCCCACGTGAAAAAGGGCGAGCACTTCCAGCTCATCGAGCGGGCCGGGGGAACGATGAACGGCACCACCGACGAGGACCGCACCGCCTATTTCGAGACCTTGCCCGCGAACCGACTGAACCTCGGCCTGTGGCTCGAGGCCGACCGCATGCGGTCTCTGGCCATTACGGCGGAGAATTTCGAGAACCAGCGGCAGGCGGTGAAAGAGGAGCGGCGGCTCAGGGTCGACAATCAACCGTACGCTCCCGCGCTGGTGGAAGGGATGGCGATGCTCTACGATTCCACCGATTGCTTCGCCTACGCGCACAGTGTGATAGGTTCCATGGCCGACCTCGACGCGGCGCGGGTGGAGGATGTACAAGCCTTTTTCGATCTTTACTATGCCCCCAACAACGCCACCCTGACGATCGTAGGTGATTTCGACCCGGCGGAGGCGAAACGGCTGATCCAGCAGTACTTCGGAGACATTCCCAGAGGCCGAGACCCGCCCCCCGTGGAATGTCGCTACCGGTTCGACGCCGGTCCGATGCGAAAGACTTGGGAGGATCAGCACGCCAATCTGCCTGCGGTGATCATTGCCTACCGGGCTCCTCCCCATGATCACGGGGACACTCCGGCACTCCAGCACCTGAGCACTATTCTGGGTGGGGGAGAGAGTTCGAGACTGCACCGGAGTCTGGTGCGGGAATCGAAAGTCGCCTTCGGCGCGGGTTCTCAGTTCCAGTCTCGGCGGGGTCCGGGTGTGATACTGGTGTTCGCCATCGCGAATCAGGGGGTATCGGCGGAAGCGCTGGAGCACCAGCTTCTGGCGGAAGTGGCTCGGGTCCGAGATCAGGGAGTTTCCGAAGAAGAGGTGACCAAAGCGCGGAACGACCATCGGGCTGCTACCATCTTCGGAATGCAGACGACCATGAGCGTATCCCAGCAGTTGCAGCATTACGCCCACTATCACTCGAGCCTGGACGAGATACACACCGAGCTCGACAAGTACCTCTCGGTAACCGGGAGCGATATCCAGAGAGTGGCCCGCACCTACTTGGTACCCGAGAACAGTCTCACTATCACCGTTGTGCCTAAGGCGGGAGCGAACCAATGATCCGCCGCGCTCGCCTCTCCGTTACCGCAGCCTGTGCGCTGCTGCCGGCGCTCGGCTGGTGGATACCGCGGACGGCCGGAGCTCAGTTTCCGCCCAGCCCGCCCCCGGCGGCGCCGCTGCGCCCGATGCAGTTCCCCCCGTTCCAAGAAGTGCGGCTCTCCAACGGGGTGCAGGTCATTTTGGTGGAGAACCACGAGCTCCCGATTGTCAGTCTCTCGCTGGCGTTCCCCGCAGGATCCCGCTACGACCCCGCCGGCAAAGAAGGGCTGGCGGAGTTGACGGCGGCGCTGCTCACCAAAGGAACACCGAGCCGCACGGCCGATCAAATCGCCGCTGCCATAGAAGGAGTCGGCGGATCGCTGAGCGCGACGGCGGGAGCCGACTGGTTCACGGTCTCCAGCACGGTTCTCACCGACCATGTCGAACTGGCCCTCGAGCTGCTCGCGGACGTCTTGCTCAACGCTTCCTTTCCTCAAAGCGAGTTCGATCTGGCCGTGAGGCGGTTCCAGTCTCAGTTGCAATTGGAAAAGTCGGACCCCGGGACGCTGGCCCGTAGGTTTTTCGCGCGGGAGCTCTATGGGGATCATCCCTACGGCAGATCTATGACCGAGAGCTCTCTGGCGGCGCTGAGTCGAGACGATGTGGTCCAGTTCGCGCGGTCGCGGCTCAAGCCGGGCGGAGCCTATCTGATCGTGGCCGGGGACATGACCCTCGCAGGGGCGAGGGAGCTTCTCGAGCGCTACTTGCGGGGATGGAGCGGGTCCGCTCCGACCGCGGCTTCCGACCCGGAACCGCCCGCCCCGCGCCCCACGCAAATCCTGCTGGTCCACCGGCCGGGGTCGGCTCAGTCCAATATTCTGGTGGGCAACCTTGCAATGGGACCCCGCGACCCCGTCTACTACGCGATCACGGTAGGGAACCGCATTCTGGGGGGCGGCACCGACGCGCGGCTCTTTAAGATTTTGCGCGAACAGAAGGGGTGGACCTACGGCGCGTATTCCAGCGTGACCCGCCGCTCGGGACCGGGCTTCTTCGCCGCCAATACCGAGGTGAGAACTCCGGTCACCGACAGCGCGCTGGTCGAGCTTCTGGCGCAGCTGAGGCGCTTTAGAACGGAAATTGTACCCGACAGCGAGCTCGCCGCCGCCAAAGGTTATCTCATCGGATCGTTCCCCAGGTCCATCGAGACCCCGCAGCAGATCGCTTCCCAGGTAACCACAGTGAAGCTGCTAGGCTTGGGCGACGATTACCTGCGAAGCTACCGGGAGCGCCTAGCGGCGGTAACCGCCGCTGATATTCGCAATGCGGCGCGGCGGGTGATCAGGCCGGACTCGGCAGTGATCGTGGTCGTAGGAGACGGGGAAGCTATATACGACAAGCTGGTAAAGATCGCCCCGGTCAGGATCGTGGATCCCGAGGGCAAGCCGCTGACAGTCGAGGATCTCAAGCCAAAAGCTGAAGCCGTAACCTTCGATCCTGCCCAGCTGGTTGCCGGGCGCGATTCCTTTCAAGTGCTAGTGCAGGGCAACCCCTTCGGTTACATGACGGCCGAGTGGGCCCGCTTCCCCGACAGTCTGGTCTACACCGAGGAGACCGTCATAGCCGCCGTGGGATTGCGCCAGAAGACGGTCGTGCGGCTGGATCCCAACACTCTCGCGGTGCGTTCGGTGGAAAGGACCGGTCAAGCGGCGGGCCAGAATCTGGAGACCGCGGTCAGCTACCAGGGGGGCCGCGTGCGGGGGCGGGCCCAAACGCCGGATCCGAGGGCCGGTACTCCCAGGGTGGTGGAAGTGGATACCACCGTGGCGGAGGGTACCCTGGATGCCAGTGCTTTTCAGCCTCTGGTAGCGGCTCTACCCTTGGCCGAAGGGTCGACTTTTTCCCTTCCGGTCTTTGAGCCCGCCGAAGAGCGGACCCGGATCCTCACGGTGAAAGTGGCGGGTGTGAGCGATCTCACGGTTCCGGCGGGCGATTTCCCGGTATATCGGGTAGAAGTGAGCGGCACGCCGCAGCCCTTCGTCTTCTACGTGACTCGGGAGGCGCCGCGCAGGTTGGTCAAGATCGAGATAGTAGGCCAGCCGCTCACCTTCGAGCTGACAGCGAGCCGGCGCGAGTGAGCGGCCCGGGGTTTGGCGGGGGAAGGAAAGCTGTCGGGTCATTGCGGTCCCGCTGCGGGGCGAAAGTTGGCGGAAGAGGCGATCCCTCGAACGTTGGGGAGCCGATGAGAACCGGCGAGGTTCCACTGTGATAAAGTGCGCCCACTGCGCGACGCCCGTTCCCGACGACGCGCGTTTCTGCCACAACTGCGGCTCGCAGGTTTCCGACGCGGAGGGGCAGGCGGCCGCGACCGCCGCCATGGACCGCTCCGCCTTCGCCCACATGGAGCAGCTCTTGCGGGAGGACACCGCCGGAGAGTTCGAAATAGAGCGCCTCCTGGGACGCGGCGGCATGGCGGTGGTGTATCTGGCCACGGAGATCCACCTATCGCGAAAAGTGGCGATCAAGGTCCTACCTCCGGAGCTCACCTTCGGCCACGGTGTCGAGCGTTTCATGCGAGAGGCCAAAACTGCGGCCGCCTTGGACCATCCCAACATCATACCCATTTACCGAATCTCTTCCGGCGGCAGAATCTTCTGGTACGCCATGAAATTCCTCGAGGGGCGATCCCTGGAGGATATCCTAAAGGAGAAGGGCAAACTCAGCCTCGAGGAAACCGTTCAGATCCTCTCCCAGGTGGCCGACGCCCTCGACTACGCCCATGAGCGGCAAGTAATCCACCGGGACATCAAGCCTGCCAACGTCATGCTGGATTCCAGAAACCGCGTGGTGGTCACCGACTTCGGGATCGCCAAAGCGCTTACCGAGGGTACGCTCACGGCGTCGGGATCGGTGGTGGGAACCCCATACTACATGTCGCCCGAACAGGGAATGGGCAAGGGGGTGACAGGGCGCTCCGACCAGTATTCCGTGGGGGTAATGGCTTACCGGATGCTTTCCGGTCAAGTCCCGTTCGAAGGCGACTCGGCGATAGACATACTGCACAAACACGTGATGGTGCCGCCTCCACCCCTCCAAGAGTCGGCCCCCGGACTACCGGCGCACGTCTACCGCGCGGTGCACAAGGCACTGGAAAAGAAGCCGGAGGCGCGTTTCTCCACCGTCACCGAGTTTGTCCGCGCTCTGCAAGAGCCGGGAGCCTTGGAAGCCCCGGCCCCGGAGATCTCCGACGCCGTTACCGTCGCCGTGCCGGCGGGTATGTTGGGCACCGCCGAGGCAAAGGCGGCTCAGCTTCCCACGACCAAGGCGCCCGCCCGAGATTTTGGGGCTAAAGCACCCGCTCGGGGGCGTCCTCCCGCCGCCAGGCCGGCCCCAAAAAGAGGTAAGGCCGTTGTGCTCGCGCTTTCCGTGGCCGTGATCGCCGGCGCGGCGCTTGGCGCCTGGGTACTGATGCAGCAGGGAGCTTCGAGTTCAGGAGAGCCACCCGCAGGGGAGCCCCCTGCCCGGGCTTCCGGTACTGAAACGCCCACGCCCGAAGGCAGCCTCGACCGCCCCCGGATTGGTGCGGCAACGCCGGCCGCCTCTGCGGCGGAGACCACCGCCGGGGCAGCCGGGCTCGCGGGTGGAACAGCGTTGCCGGTACAGGGGGACACCACCCAAGCTGCTGCATCGCGCGAACCAACTCCAGCCGGCAGACAAGCGGCGGGGCCACAGCAGGCCGGACCGGCGCGAACTCCGCCGCCGGCGGCTAGGCCTACTACAGGACGCCTGGTGATTCGGAATCTCCCCTCCGGTGCGATGGTCGCCATAGATGGCCGTCGGAGAGAAGGAACTGTGTTCGACCTGCCCCCCGGAGAACACACGGTCCGCATGGGAGGCGCGGGATATCCCGCTATCGTGGAAGTTATAAACATAGCCGCCGGTCGCGAGCACACGCTTGTGTATCGCAGCCAGGGTGCGGCTGTCGCAACTGGGCGGCCACCCCCCGCTGACCGCGAGGGCGCTCGCGCAGCGGCTGCCGAAAGGCTGGCTACGGTGCAGCTTCGCATTCAGCCCTGGGCGAGACTGATCGTCGACGGAGTGGATCACGGGGAACAGAGCCGGTGGGTAGACACACTGTTACCCGGGGTGCATGTTTTCGTCTTCGAGCGCGAAGGTTTTGTCAGGAAGGACACGACGCTGACGTTGCGCCCAGGGGACAACGTACGGATGGTCATAAGAATGATCCCAGAGAGGTAGCCCGTGAATCGGATACTCCCCTTCGCGTTGGTATCTTTGGTGGGGCTCGCGGCGGCAGGGTCGCCTTTGGCGGCGCAGCAGACTCGCAACGAGCGGATAGCCGCGGCGTTCCGTCTCTACGACGAGTTCGAAACCGCTCGAGCGATGGAGCTGCTGCGGAGCGCTCTCAACCCCAACGAGGGTCCCGCCGACAGCGTCTGGTTTCGAGGCGTGCAACTTCTGGCCCAGATACTCGCCGAGGAGCGGCGGGAGCAGGAGGCCGGGGTATGGCTGCGCTGGGCCCTTCGTCTCGCTCCCAACGCGACGGTGGACAGTATCACGTTCCTCCCGGCGGTGGTACAGGCAGCCCGGGCCGCTCGCCGGGAGATAGCTGTTGGAAGTCCGGGTGACACGGTGAGCAGCACCCGGTACGAATGGGTTGCTCCCGCCGCCGGAGCGGGGACGGGAACCCTGAGGGTGGAGTCGCCCGGAATGTCGCAGCCGGTGAGTGTTCTGGTGGAAGGTGTGGGTGTGATCCAGAGCGGCCAGAGTCTCAATGCGCCGGCCGGAACGTACACTATACAGGCCAGCGCCGAGGGGTACCTGGCTACGCAGCTCAGGCGGGAGATACTTCCGGGTGTTACGACGGTGGTGAGTTTCGAGCTCAGGCCGGCGGCCCCGGTAGTGGCACGACCTCCAGCGCCGCAACCTCCAGCACAGCCGCCGGCGGAGGCACCGGGGGAGCTGAGCGAAGACGTCCGGGCTTCCGTCCTCCGGCAGCTAGCGGTGGTTACGGTACATCGGTTCGGGACGGCACCGACCTGTGCGACCGGAGCGTTCGTGGGGCGCGATGGCCTCCTGCTCGTACCTTATCACTCCATTCGGGGCGCCGAGCGGGTAGAGGTGGAGTTGGCCGGCGGGCGGCGGGCGGGCGAGGAGATCAGAGTCGCCGCCTATGACGTCCAGGCAGATGTTGCAGTGCTGAGGCTGCCTACCCTCAGGGCCGATTCCCTAGAGACAGCAGCGACGGTGATTCCCGGAGAGCCGGCGTGGGCCTTCGGTATCAGGGGTTGCGCTGCGCCTGAGGCTGCTCGGGTATCCCTGTCGGCGGGACCCGCTGGACAATTGGGGTTTGCCGAGGTGTTGCCGGAAGGATTCGATGCAGGGCTGATCGTCAACGCCGCTGGAGCTGTGGTGGGCCTGGCGACCGGCGCTGAGAGTGCGGTAGGGGGAGAGCGCGTCGCTGCCGTTCTGGATCGAGCGAGGAGGGCGGTGCGTGCGGCCAACCTTCTAACTGTAGGCCAGGTGGCTTTGCAGGAGAACCATGCTTACGGATCTGTGGTTCTGAGCTCCGACCTCGCCGGGGCGGAAGTGAGGATCGAGCCTTTGGAGCGATGGCAGTGGCCGGAACTTGCCACTAGCGCTGTGCTCCCCTTCACCTTCGCGGGGCCGATGGGACGATATCGGATTCAGCTGGTTTCCGGGGGCCAGGTGCAGAGAGAGACCGAGTTTACGCTGCGGCCTTCGGTCGCCGACCGCCTGAGCTTGGCGCTTCAGCCGGTAGCCCAGGTCGAGCCTCCGGCCCAGCCCACTGCGCCGTCGGAGCCGCAAGTCAGGCGGGGTGGGGGCGGAGGAGTGGGGATTTTGTTAGCGGTGCTGGGAATTGGGGGAGCCGGTGCCGCCGCGTTGCTGCTGTTGGGGGGTGGCGGCGAAGACGGAGTAGGCGGGGGCGACGGAGGAGGTACTACTACTTCGCCGGGGGGGATCAGCGTCTCGGTACCGAACCCCGCGATCATTTTCAGGTGGATAAGATGAGCAGGTTGGATACCAACCTCCTAGCCGTTGTGCTGGTGGGCGCCTTCCTCTCAGGCGGCTGCAAGGATGTGGAGCGTCCCGACGGGACCGGTGGTATTGCCGTGCGGATCGTGGTTCCTTCGGAATCGGGCGCATGGGTTTCGACCGGGGCGGTGGCGGGTCCGATGACGCATTTGGAGGCCGCTCGGGCTACAGCCACTTCCTCGAACACCACCAAGACGGTGCAGCTGACCCGAAGCGGAAATAATTTCACGGGGACGATAGACCAGCTGCCCGTGGGCACGTACACGGTGACCGTGGAGGGTTTGGTGGGCGGCGAAGTGGATCACTTCGGCCAGACCAGTGGGGTGGAGGTCCGTTCGGGGCAGAATACCACAGCCACGATCAGTTTTGCCAGTTTCGTGCCTAGCGTCAGTTTGTCGGGCCCTTCGCCCACCTCGTCGTTCAGTCCCACGTTTACCATCCAGAGTGTCCCGGGGGCTACCAGCTACATAGTGGAGGTCGATCGAACCACTGCCTTCAGCAATCCATTCAGGGGCACGGTCAACACCACCAACATCTTCGTGACCGTGACGGACACCGGCACCTTTTATGTTCGTGCTCGGGCGGTCAATTCGGCGGTTTCGCAGGGCGGGCGTGCAGGGGCTCCGGTGAGCGCGCGGGTGGTCACAGACTTGCGGCCTAGCGGCGACACCTTTTCCACGGCGACCGACCTGGGGTTCGGGTCGAGCAGCGGATTCACGCTGGATTCCCTCAACATCTACCCCGCCACTGACTCGGACTGGTTTCAGCTAAAGGACTGCAACGGGGACTCGCTTACCATCACGGCGCAGGCGGTGCGTCTTGCCCCCCGTTCCCCCTTGAACAGTTTCTTGCAGCTCTTTAGCGGCTCCACTGGGCGGTTCCTGGCCGAAAACGACGATCTGGCCTCGGACACGACAGATGCCAGGATCAAGATCGCCATCAGCGCCGATGGCAACTATCGCATTCGCGTGTTCGGGAGCAACAACACGGTGGGTCACTACAAGCTGGTGATCCAGGTGAAGGCGGGCGCCAACAACACCGGGAGCGGCTGCAAGGTCGCGCCTTTTTCCGTGCCGCAGCTGAGTGCCGGCAGGTATCACACCTGCGCGGTGAAGGGGGACGGGACGGTGGCTTGCTGGGGAAGGAACGAGTTCGGAGAATTGGGCAACGGTACTTCAGGCAATGCTTTCTCTTCACCGGTGCGGGTTTCGAGTAGCGAATCGTTCCAGACCGTAGCGGCCGGCGGGTTGCACAGCTGCGCCCTTACGGTTACCGGAGTGGCGTACTGCTGGGGCAGGAACGGGAACGGGCAGCTGGGGGACGGCAGCTCTATAGATCGGACCACTCCCGTCGCTGTCTCCGGTAGCCGAACGTACCAAAAGATCACCGCCGGGCGGTTTCACACCTGCGCTTTGGATACCGGCGGGACAGCGTACTGCTGGGGTTCCAATTTCAACGGCAAGCTGGGGGACGGCACCTCGACGAGCTCTTCCACGCCGGTAGCGGTTTCCGGAGGGCTGACGTTCCAGCAAATCGGCGCGGGCGAGCAACACACCTGCGGGCTTACGACGGCGGGGGAGGTTTACTGCTGGGGCGACAATAGCTCGGGCCAGCTGGGAGACGGGACCAACACCGGCAGTGCAGTGCCGGTGCCGGTGGGAAGCAGCTTCACCGCTCTCGCAGTGGGAGGGTTCCACACCTGCGCCTTGACGACTTCGGGCGTCGCAAAATGCTGGGGACACGGAGGCTTCGGCCAGCTGGGCAACGGTGCTTTCGCTAACTCCAACGTTCCCGTGTCGGTCTCCGGATCCCTGACGTTCAGCACCTTGTCGGCGGGCCTGTACACCACCTGCGGTATAGCTGCCGGGACGACTTACTGCTGGGGCAACAATTTTGACGGCCAGGTGGGAGACAACAGCACGATCGACCGCCCTCAGCCCACGGCGGTGTCTTCGGGTATCGCTTTCCAGGCGGTGAGCGCGGGGAGCTACCACACCTGCGCGATCGAGGCTACTAGCGGGAACGCCTACTGTTGGGGTTGGAACGGATACGGCCAGGTGGGCGACGGGACGGCGTTCGAGCACACCGGGCCGGTGGCGGTTTCCGGTCTATCGGCAAGAAGGGTGGCCGCGGGCGTTCTCCACACCTGCGCCGCCGGTACAGGCGGGGCTGCCGCCTGCTGGGGTCTCAACAGCACCGGGCAACTGGGTGACAACAGCACCAGCGATCGGGCGAGCCCGGGGGGCGTGAGCGGGCTTACTACCGGTATCGTAGAAGTCGGAGCCGGTGTCGGTTATTCCTGTGCCTTGGACGAGGCAGGGAGCGCGTACTGCTGGGGGAGCAACACCTTCGGCCAGCTTGGAGATGGCACTACCACGGGAACTTTGGCGCCGGTGAAGGTGGCTTCGCCGGTTGCCTTTACCTCCATAAGCACGGGATACTTCCACAGCTGCGGCGTGGGACAGGACGGCAAGATCTACTGCTGGGGCGCCAACGGCAGGGGAGAGCTGGGCAACGGGACCACGACCAACTCTTCTACTCCGGTGGCGGTCGCCTCCGCCGAGACCTTCAAGCAGGTGAGCGCCGGCTGGCAGCTCACCTGCGCGGTCTCGACCAGCGGTGTGGCCTATTGCTGGGGCGACAACAACGCTGGGGGCGTGGGTAACGGGACTACCTCTACCGCTCCGGTTACCTCGCCGACCCCGGTTCAGATGCCGTCCGGGACCAGCTTTGCTTCGGTCAGCGCTGGCGACGGCTTCGCCTGCGGCGTCACCACCGCGGGAACGGGGTACTGCTGGGGCTTCAACGGAAATGGCCAGCTCGGTAACAACTCCACGACCTCCAGCGCTGCGCCCGTGGAGGTATCGGGAAAGATCACGTGGAAGTCGATCAGTACCGGTCGCGCTCATGCCTGCGGGATCACCTCCGACGACGTCCTCATGTGTTGGGGGGACAACTTTACGGGGCAGCTAGGCGACGGCACGTTCGGGGACCGGAGCGTCCCTACCCGGGTGCTGGCCGCCACGGCGTTCAACCGGGTCGCAGCTGGTTACGTACACACCTGCGGTGCCTTCGGCAGCACGATTTACTGCTGGGGTAGCGACGAGCGGGGCGAGCTGGGAAGAGGAACCGCTACTACGATCAGAAAAGCTCCGCTTCAGGTCATTGCCGGGCCGGCTAGCACCCCGGTCTTGGTACGCCGGCTCGATGCCGGGGCCAGGAGCGTGGAGACCAGGACCTCCGCCACCCTGGAACCCGAACGGACAGCCCGATTAGAGACGGAGGTTCGACTGAAGAGACGCTACTGAGCAGCCGCGGCTGTGGGATAGACGCTTACCATCAGCCGTCCCTTGCTCTTGTATTCGAACTTCACCACTCCGTCAGTGAGGGCGAATAACGTGTCGTCACCCCCACGCCCTACGTTCTTGCCGGGGTGAAACTTGGTCCCCCGCTGGCGGACCAAGATGTTCCCCGCCCTCACCACCTGACCCCCGAAGCGCTTGACGCCCAGATACTTGGGCTGGGAGTCGCGCCCGTTGCGGCTGGAGCCTACGCCCTTCTTATGAGCCATCGTTAAGCCTTGACTTCGGTAATCTTGATCTCGGTGAAACCCTGCCGGTGCCCCGCCTTGCGGCGATAGTTCTTCCGGCGCTTGAACTTGAAAACCACAATTTTGCGATCCCTGCCGTGCCGCAAAATCTCCGCCGTAACCCGAGCGCCCTTGATCAGCGGCTGGCCCGCCTTGACCTTCTCCCCGTCCGACCAGAGGAGGACCTCTTCAAAGGTGACCTTGGAGCCCGGGTCACCCGGAATCGTCGGAATCCGGAGGATCGTTCCCTTCTCGGCCCGGAATTGTTTTCCTGCGGCACGAAAGATGGCGTAACTCATGGCGCGAGAATGCTAGCGGGGCCGCAGCGGTACGTCAACCGGGTAGAGTGCGGCGGAGGTGCCAGCACTGTAGGAAAGCCCCACACCCGCCTGCCGACAACCTGCGGCGCCCCGACTCTTACGCCACCGCGTACTTCTGCGTCACATCCCGCCCCACCGGCTGCGCCACAAAACGAAACTCGTCCACCCGCAACATCGGGTCGTCCCTGAGCTCCAGGTCCACCCCCGTGGCAGCCTCCACCTCTTCCAAAAAACCCGGCTCCTGCTCCAACAGGTACAGGGCAACCTCCGGATGCACCCTCACCGTAAGCTGCTTCTCCTTGCGCTCCAAAGCCACCCTCCTCAGGGAACGCTCTATACGGCGCACCACCACCTCAGGACGGAATACCCGCCCGGTTCCCTCGCACGCCGGACACGCCGTGGTCATCATCGCCCACAGCGACTCCCGCACCCTCTGGCGGGTCATCTCGATCAGCCCCAGCTCCGAAACCGCAAAAGCCCGGGTGCGGGCCCGGTCCCGTGCCAGGTGGGCGCGCAACTCTTGTAAAACCCGGTCGCGGTTTGCCCGAGACTCCATGTCTATGAAGTCGATAACGATGATCCCCCCAATGTCCCGCAGGCGCAGCTGGCGGGCAATCTCCCGCGCCGCCTCCAAATTGGTCCTGAGAATGGTCTTCTCCGGATCCTTGGCACTGCCGGTATATCGCCCGGTGTTGACGTCAATCGAAACCAAAGCCTCGGTAGGTTCAATCACCAAGTACCCGCCGGTGGGAAGATCCACCCGCCGCTTGAACAGGTCCCGAATCTCCGTCTCTATGTCGAACTTGTCGAACAGGGGAAGCGGGTCCTGATAAAGGGTCACCCGGTCCAGGAGATCGGGATCCACCTGCTTGAGGTACTGCCGGATTTCCTCGTAGATCTCCTTGGAATCGACCCACAGATGGTCGACCCGGTCGCTAAACAGGTCCCGGATGATCCCGCTGGTAAGAGAAGCCTCCCTCTGCACCAGCGCCGGCGGCCGGACAAAGGCCGCCTTCCGCTTGATCTTCTTCCACAGACCGATCAGCGATTTCAGTTCCCGCTTTAAAGCCTCCTCGCTCGCCTCCTCGGCCACGGTTCGCACGATCACCCCGCCCGCATCCCCCGGCAGCAGGCGGGTCACGATCTCCCGCAACCTCTGCCGCTCCTCCCGAGACTCGATCTTACGACTCACCCCGATCTTGGACCCAAAGGGCATGTACACCAAATAACGACCGGCCAGAGAGATCTGAGTGGTGACCCGCGGCCCTTTGGTGCCGATCGGCTCCTTCATGACCTGGACCAAAAGGGTGTCTCCCCGCTTGACCAGATCCTGAATGTTGGGAGCCCTTCTAGAACTGCGCCGGCGCTCCGGTTCTTCTTCCTCGAGTTCGTCCTCTTCGGGCTCCACCAAGTCGCTGGCATGCAAAAAGGCGCTCTTGCCCAACCCTATGTCTACAAAAGCAGCCTGCAATCCGGGCAAGACCGCCTCTACCCTGCCCCTGTAGATGTTGCCAACCGTGCGCTTTATGTCCGGCCGGTCAACCAAAAGCTCCACTAACCGGTCGTCTTCCAAAATGGCAACCCGCGTCTCCCTCTTGGTTGCCGAAATCAAGATCTCGCGTTTCAACTGAGTCAATCGCTCCTTATGTGGAATGTGGAAAACTGGTTTTGCACATGACTACATCTTCATATACTACTTTAGCTAACATCGTATATTGCCCTATTTCTCAATAAGTTACACTATGCAGCTTGTACGATCTCCTCGCCCAGCAATTCCCTGGCAATCACCAAACGTTGAATCTCGCTGGTACCCTCCCCGATTTCGCAAATCTTGGCATCCCGCATCATCCGCTCGACCGGGTACTCGGTGGTATATCCGTAGCCTCCGTGCAGCTGGACTGCCTTGATGGCAGCCCGCATCGCCAGCTCGGAAGTGAAGAGTTTGGCCATAGCCGCTTCCTTCTTGAAGGGCCTACCCGTCTGCTTCAGCCAGGCCGCGTGGTAGACCAGATGCCGCCCGGCCTCTATTTCCGTGGCCATATCGGCCAGCGCAAAGTGAACCCCCTGGAAAGAAGCTATGGGACGGCCGAACTGCCGCCTCTGGCAGGTGTAGGCCAGACACTCCTCCAGCGCCCCTTGGGCGATACCCAAGGCCAGCGCCGCAATCCCGATCCGCCCGGAGTCCAGCGTCTTGAGAAAGTTCACGAACCCCTGCCCCACCTCTCCCAGGACGTTCTCCTTGGGCACTATGGCGTTCTCCAGATAGAGCGCCCGGGTATCGGAGGCGCGCCAGCCAAGCTTGTCCTCTTTCTTGCCGGCCCTGAATCCGGGGGTCTTGGGGAGTTCGGCGGCGTGGCCGATTCCCAGTGCCTGGGCGATTTCCAGATCGCAGGTGTCCTTAGTCACGATGAACGACGTTATCCCTCGGCCTCGGGACTCGCCGTCGAGCTCGGTTCTGGCGGTTATTACGAAAATCTCCCCCACTCCGCCGTGGGTGATGAAGACCTTGGAGCCGTTGATTACGTAATGATCCCCGCGATCTTCGGCAACGGTCCTCGTCGCCCCTGCGTCCGAGCCTGCCCCGGGCTCGGTGAGTCCGAAGCCGCCCAACACTTTCCCCGATGCCAGCAGAGGTACAAAACGCCGCTTCTGCTCTTCGGTCCCGAAGTTGACTATGGGAGACGTGCCGAGAGTGGTGTGGGCCGATACGGTAATCGCGTGGCTGGCGTCGACTCGGGCTAGCTCCTCGATGAGTATGATGTAGGATAGATAGTCCATCCCCGCTCCCCCCAGCTCTTCCGGCCAGGGAGCGCCCAAGAACCCGAGCTCCGCCATGCGCTTGACCGTCTTCCACGGAAAGGTGGCGGTAAGATCGTGCTCCCGGGCGACGGGTTTGATCTCCCGCTCGGCGAAATCTCGGACTACTTCTCTGAGCTGGTGGTGCTCCGGCGTCAGATACGGGGAATCGATCATCGCAGTCCCTTGGGTGGACCTAGCACCTCCCGCCACAATATCCCTTCACGGGCGCTCGCGGGTCGCAATCTGAGCCGCGGCCTTCTGAGGGGTTGCCGCGGAGGCTGGATCGCCCCGACGTAAAGCTCGTGGAACCGCTCGTGGCTGGTTCCTCCCGCCGGCTCCAACGTTTCCAAGGAACGTGCCTCGACCTCGGGAATCTGCTCCAGCGGCCGGGCCTCCATGTCCCGCGGCTGGATGTCCGCCGGGGGAGGCGGCGCTTCTTGTAAAACCGGCCTGCCCACCGGCTCCCCGGTCAGAATCCGGTACAGGTCCTCCAGCGTCGCTTGTCTTCGCGCTGTGGCAGGCTCCGGACGCCTGCGAGCTTGGACCTGGTCCCCAGTGCGCTCCATCGTGGTGGGGGTTCCCGCCCTCCGTTCGGCTCGCTGTGGCGCCGGGCGGGTGCCGGTTCCAGAACGCCGCACCGGCCCCGGTTGCGAGCGGTCTCCCGGCTGTTGCTTGCGCCCGCCCCCCAAAAGCCAGGCCAAGCCCGCCCCGAGGAGCACTATCAGTTGGATCAGGCTGTCCAAGTCCACTACTGTCCTTCCCTCCCTTCCTCGCCCCGCGCCAGGCTGCGCCGCATCTCGGTGTCGGCCTCCACGTTCCGGTAACGCACGTAATCCATCACTCCCAGCCTCCCGTTGCGGAACGCTTCGGCGATCGCCAGAGGCACCTGAGCTTCAGCTTCGACGACTTTGGCTCGCATCTCCTGGGTACGGGCCTTCATCTCCTGTTCCAGAGCCACCGCCATGGCGCGGCGCTCCTCGGCCTTCGCCTGGGCGATTCTCTTGTCCGCCTCCGCCTGGTCGGTCTGCAGCTCCGCGCCGATGTTCTTGCCCACATCTACGTCGGCGATGTCGATCGAAAGGATCTCGAAAGCAGTGCCGCTATCGAGCCCCTTCTCCAGCACCGTCTTGGATATCCGATCCGGATTCTCCAGCACCGCCTTGTGGGACTCCGAGGAACCTATGGTGGAGACGATCCCCTCGCCCACGCGGGCCAAGATCGTTTCCTCCCCGGCGCCGCCCACCAGGCGGTGAATGTTGGCTCTGACCGTAACCCGGGCGATCGCTATAAGCTGAATACCGTCCTTCGCCATCGCCGCCACCTTGGGCGTCTGGATCACCTTGGGGTTTACCGAAACCTGCACCGCCTCCAGCACGTCGCGGCCGGCCAGATCGATCGCCGCCGCCCGCTGGAAGGTGAGATCGATCCCAGCTTTGTCCGCCGAAATGAGAGCTTTGACGACCCGGTCGACGTTGCCCCCCGCCAGGTAGTGAGCTTCCAGGGCATTGATATCCAAATTGAGCCCCGCTTTGGTGGCGTTGATCAGCGGGCGAATCACGGCCGCCGGACTCACCTTCCGCAACCTCATCCCGATGAGTGTTCCAAGCCCGACCCTCACTCCAGCCGCCAGGGCCTCGATCCACAGCCTTACTGGGATAAAGCTAGCTATGCCGGCCACCACGATCGCCGCCAGCACCAAGAGCACTGGCGGCAGCCAGGGCGCCAGCTCGAACAGTTCCCTCATCGTTCAACCCCCTTGCATATGACCGCTCGCCTCACTCCACCGGCTCGACCACCAGGCGGTAGGCTTCAGATCGCACCACCCGCACTCGCGTACCCTTAGGCACGAAACCGGCATCGGAAACCACGTCGAGGCGCTCCCCGCCCAGGAGCATTACGCCAGAAGGTCTCAAGTCCGTCGCCGCCACTCCTTCGGCGCCTACCAGGTCGGTGCGCGGTGGGGCCGCAATGTAACCTTCGCTTTTGGCCGTCGCAGCCTTGAGAAATATACTCTTCCAGCGGTCGCTGGCCGGAAAATACTGGAAAAGCGTATAGACAGCGGCGATCACGATCAGGACCGCAACCAGCATTATACCGCTAGCCCGCGCTACGTCGTCCCAAGTGGGAAGATTCCCGATCAGCGCGAGAAACACCGAGCTGCCGATGAGCAAGATGCTGAGGATGCCGGCTATCCCGAATCCCGGGGTGACGAACACCTCGATTCCCAGAGCTATCAAACCCGCCACCAGCAAAATGATTTCCTCCAGCCCGGCCAGCCCTATGATGAGGTGACTGCCGAAGAACGCCGCAAGAGCCAAAAGCCCGGTTGCCCCGGCCAGGCCGAAGGACGGGGTCTTGAGCTCTATCAGGACCCCCAGCACGCCGATCGAAAGCAGCAGCGGAGCCACCACCGGGTGCGACAGAAATCGTACGACCTGCTCGGCCCAGTTCACCCCGACCGTAACCACGGCAGCTCCCGCAAGCCCCACGCGTTCCAGCATGGCTTCCAGATTCTCCACTTCGGCGGTTGCTACCTTGAGCCGCACTGCCTCTCCCGCGGTGAGGGTGAGGAGCTTTCCTTTCTCTATTATCCCCTCGATCTCCACATCCTCGTCCACCATCGCTTCCGCAACGCGAGGATCGAGCCCCCGGCGCTCCGCCAGAGCCCGAAATTCGCCGCGCATGGCGCTCACTATCTTTTCAGGAGCCTTCTCTCCCGCACCGCTCACCGGGGTCGCCGCCCCGATAGAGGAGCCCGGTACCATGTAGATCGAGTCTGCAGCGAGCGCGATCATCGCCCCCGCGCTCCAAGCGTGGACATTCACCAGGGCGTAAACCGGGATGCGAGCTTCGGTGACGGCTCTGACTATCTGCTGCGCCGCATCCACCCGGCCGCCCGGTGTTTCCAGGTCGAGCACCACGGCCGCGGCTCCCGCAGCTTCGGCTTCTCGCAGCGCCCGCGCCACATACGGGGCCAGGCCGAGTTCGATCACGCCCGAGACGGTGACCCTGTATACCGTTCTCTCCTGGGGGAGCGAGTGAACCGGGAAAGCCAACCAGAGCCACAGGGCGGGAAGCCCGAGCCAGCGAGACATGGCTTAGAACCTCGACAAAGTCACGATTGTAAGCTACGTCCCCGAGGTAGCAGGCGGAAGGTTCGGGCAGCCGAATTTTCAGGTATGCATCGGTCGCATCCGGAGCAGCGGTCTATACCCTCGCCCAAGTATCCCAACAAGAGCTTCCGGCGGCACTCGCGCCCGCTAGCGTATCGCCGCATGGTGTCGAAAGCCCTTTGGAGGGCTTCGGACTTTTTGTGGCTGGGTCCTTGTGTGAAAAGGGATGCGAGTTCCAGATCGTAAGGGGCCCAGATCAGAACGCAACGTGCAGGTTTGCCGTCCCGCCCGGCGCGGCCGGCTTCTTGATAATAGGCTTCCGGCCGCACGGGTACGCCCAGGTGGACTACCAGTCTCACGTCGGGTTTGTCTATGCCCATCCCGAACGCGCTGGTAGCCACCATGATGTCGATCTCGCCGCGCTGGAAGCGAGCCAGCAAAGCCCTCCGCGCGGGACCCGGGAGGCCGGCGTGGTAGGGAGCCGCGTTGAATCCCCGCTGGCGCAGCACCTTTGCGATGCCGTCCGTGCGGTTGCGGGTGGGAAGGTACACGATCGCGCTCCCTTTTAGGCCTCTCAGCATGGAAGTCAGCGCTTCGAAGCGGGAGCGCTCGTCCGCCACCTTGTGCACTTCGAAGTATAGATTGGGCCGATCGAAGGAGGCGATCGCCAGGACCGGGCGCTCGAGGCCCAACACTCCGATTATGTCCTCCCTAGTCTTGGGCGTGGCCGTCGCTGTCAGGGCCACGGTGCGCGGCCGGCCCAGAAGCCGGCGATAACGGCCGATCGTGCGGTACGAGGGCCGGAACTCGTGTCCCCACTCGCTGATGCAGTGAGCCTCGTCGACTGCCAGGAGCGAGACGCTGACCCGGCCCCCCAGCGCTCGGAGCTGGTGCAGCCGTTCCGGTGCCACGTAAAGCAGGCGGACTGCGCCCTTCAGCGTCGCTCTCCAGACGGCTCGCCGGACTTTGGGAGACTGGGTACTGCTCAGATATGCCGCCGCGATTCCTCTCGCCCTGAGCCCCGCCACCTGGTCCTGCATGAGCGAGATTAGAGGGGAGACCACCACCGTGAGGCCCGGAAGGAGCAGCGCCGGTACCTGATAGCAGAGAGACTTCCCCGCCCCCGTGGGGAGCACGGCGAGGCAGTCCCGGCCGCGGAGCACGGCCAGTACCACTTTGCGTTGAAGGCCGCGCAGGCCGCCGTAGCCCCAGAGCCTTTGGACCAGCCCGGCGGCTGTGTCTTGTAGGAAGCCGTGCGTTGGCTCCACAGTATGGAAGATGACATTCTCGGGCGGCCGGGCGTCATCCGATCTGTGCCGCAAAGTATCCAACCGTTGCTGCACTTTAGTGCCGAACGCGCCGTTGCCAAGGGGTCAACCAGCTAGCGACCTCGTGCGCCGCACCGGCTTTGCTGAGAGGTCGCGAATTGATCACACCTCCTATTGACAGCAAGGGCGTGGACTGTATTAGGATGTGGTGAATGCCGCCGGGAGGTGCACCGTGCCCCATCTCACGCGTCTGGCCTTTCTCCTGGCGGCCTGCTGCTGGCTGTTCTCCGAGACCGGTTGGGCGCAGGTCGCCGACAGGAAGCCTACAGCCACAATCATCGCGATCGTCACGGACACGCTGGACCAGCCGGTGCCCAACGCCATTGTAGAGGTCCCGGGGCTGGGGATCTCGGCTACGAGCGACAGTACTGGCAGGATAGTGTTGACGCGGCTTCCGCCCGGAAAGTACAGGATTACCGTTCGGCGGTTAGGCTACCGGCCGCTGGAGTTTATTCACGAAGTGGGTCCCGGCGAACGGCTGGAACTCTCGCGGGGGACCCTCAAGCTTGTGCCGGCACCCGTGGTTCTAGATCCTGCCGTCGTAGCGGGTGAGAGAACCGTGAGGTACCTAGAGGACGTAGGGTTTTATGAAAGGCGAAAGGCCCGTTTTGGAGACTTCCTGACCCGGGAGGAGTTCGATAAGTACGCTCCTTCGGTTGCCACCGATGTGTTGCGACGGCTTACGGGATTCGTAGTCCGGCCCAATCCCAACTACGGCGGCCCGCTCTACGACCCCAAGATCTCACCCGAGGTGGCCAGCTTCGTTCCCGACCGGGTGGACACGCGAGAGTGGATCGTGGAGTCGCGGCGAAAGAGCGGCTTAAGGTCCAGCTGCCCGCCGATTTTCTTCGTGGACGGGGTCTACGTGGGCGACGGGATGGACGCCGATATCAACTCTTTGCTGGACGTCAGCCAGCTGGAAGCGGTGGAGGCGTACAGCGGGGCAGCGAAGATTCCGATCATGTTCAACCGCACAGGATCCGCCTGTGGAGTGATCGCCTTCTGGACCAAGCGGTACTGATGCAGGCCATGGCCAGGATCGTTCCCCGTTAAGGACAGGGTTCAGACCTTAGCTACCCCAGCGATCGACGCATCCTAATTCTACCCAGAGGAGTGGAAGAGGTCTCTCAAGCAGTGGGCTTGTCTGCGGCAGATTGCACTTCCACGGCTGGCCCGGACAGGTGCTAAACTCCGAAATCTTGCACTCCACGGCACAGAGATCGTTGATTCCAACGTGCCCGCCGTCGGGATTGAGTGTCGCTGCCGCAGCGAGCGCAGCTCCGGCGAGCGCTAGTACCAGGTAGAGTTTGCGCAAAACCCTTTGCATTTGAACCTCCCCAAGTTGATCCTGACCAAGGAAGAAGCGACCATGCGAACATATGCACGAGGTAGCCACGGTCAGTTGGCAAATCGTCGCCGAATGTACCTGAAGTGCGACCACGCGCGTCGCCGAAGGCCGCCACACTCGCGGTAGCGCGCAGGCACTGGCTTACCCCTAGCTTTGCCGGCAGTGCGTGCCAGTAGGCGCCCGCGCCTTCCACGAGAATGCGCTCCATACGCGCCTTCCCCGCATCCGCAATCCCGAGGCTCCGCGTCCTGTCACCGCTCCCCTGCTCTGCCGCCATCCCCCAGTGAACCCTACCAGCTACTGTGGAGTGGCAAAGCTGGAGACCTGGCTTGGCTCGTCTAGAACGGTCACCGCGGGCACCTGTACGATGCCCTGCAGGACCGTCTACGCCTCCTCGTCCATCTCTCGCTCGAGTCGCTCAGGCCACGCGAGTCCGATGGCTTCTACGGGACATTGAGACCGAGTTGAAAGCGGTCGTTTCATGGTCGGCCTTGACGTCTACTGGGGGGGGGGCGAATAACTTCATTTGGGTCTCAATTGCAACCGCGTCTGGCGCATCTGGTCACTTAGCCGTCATGCCCGCCCCGGAAGACCCGTCCACACTCCAGGTCCGTGCTACCTTGGCGTGTTGTGTCGCCAATTTCGAAGAACGTTCGATGGTACATAGGGCCGCACCCGATAGAGTGCCGGTCGCCGACATTCACCTGCCCGGGGACCTTGCCAACCTGAACCACTATGTCGGCCTGGTGTACGACCTGGAACCGCGAGACGAGCGCGCGGTGAAAATCCTTCGCGCGGCAAGACAGCTGGCACCGTTGTGTCCGTTCCTGCTATACATACCTGAGTGGCCGTGGCTCTTCGAGCTGGTGCAGCGGGCAGAAGTCAACTCTCTGGTGAGAATTCACATCCCAAAAAGCGGGAAGCAGGAAGAAACTGAGCTGAAAAAGGACCTTGGGATGCTACTGCGGGAAGCCGTGGTGGCAATCGTGATGCACTGCATTGCACTTCTTAGCGCGCCACGACTGACTCCGGTCAAAGCGAGCTATATGTGGGAAGTCGGACGCTGGTTGATCAACCCTCCTGAGCACAAGAAGCGGCCCACCGTCAGGCGGATGGCCGCTCGGCTCCGAACGAGTGCGCGAGAGATTGAGCGAAAATGGGACGCAGATCGATTACCGAAGCCAAAAGAACTGCTCGACTGGTCCCTGCTTCTGTTCGCAGAGCTGGCTCCATGCGTCACCGGAATGGCCAGAGGAGAGTTGTGCCAAACCCTGGGCCTGACAAGGCAGGGGCTATATCGCCTTCGGCAGCGGCTCGCCCGGAGAGTGCAGCCGCTGACCGCCCCAGGTCCGGGGCAAGACTTCGCTCGTGCCTTAGCGGCATCCATCCTTCGACACGGCACCCCGGTATCCCCGGTGCTCCGCACACTCCATGCGGCATGCGGCTGGATTGCTGTGGTCTAGCCCGCTCAGTACCGGGGGCTGGGGAGCCCCAGGACCCGCTCGATCTTCAAAACCCACAGGCCCGTGTTCATGTCCGCCAAAAACAACAGATCGCCCACCAGCTGAGGCGCCCAAGTCATGGTGGCGGAACTGCCGTAACGCACCCCCACGAGCTCCCGGTTCTGCCGGTGGAGCTGCCCTAAAAGGTCGCCAGCTACGTCCAGAGCCCGAATTCCGTTGCCATACCACGCCAGGTAGGCAATCCCTTTTTCCTCGTCGATCCAGAAATTGTGGGGCGGCTGATTGCCCGGCACTAAGAAGCTGGCCACCTCGACAGGGTTGGTCAAATCGCGAAGATCGATCACGTGCATGATTCCGGGCGTGGAGAAATCTTCTTCGCCCACAAAGACGTACCCGGAAGCGGGCCAGTACCAGGCGTTGTGCGTCTGGCCGCCGTCGATGAGAATGCGGGACACCTCCACCGGACGCTGAGGAGAGCCGCCGGCGATACCGTTACCCACGTCCAGGATGATCAACCCCGCATCCCAGTGAGAAACAAAGGCGAGACCGTCCCTGACATAAACGTCATGGACGAAACTGAGGCCGCCGTAGAAGCTCGATGCCACCTTGGGATTGGCTGGATCGGATATGTCGATCACCCGGAGGCCGAAAAGATCGCCCTCGCCGTCCACCGCGGCGTACACGAAGTCACCTTCGATCCAAACGTTGTGGACCCCGGACTCCAGTGTGCGGGTAAACCGGGTGATCGCGGCAGGGTGCGCCGGATCGCTCAAGTCCAAGATCGTAATCCCGTTCAGCCCGTCGGCCGATCCTTCATGAGTCAGCACGGCCAGCCTGCCGTCGGCGCGTACCTTGATGTCGTTCACCGTCCGGGCATTGACCACCACCGAATCCACCAGCACGGGCGAGCTGGGCGTGCTTACGTCCCACACGTACAGGCGATCACCCCAGAGGCCGTTTCTCTGCCCCCAGGTACCGGTGTAAGCGTAACCTCCGTGCACCCAAAGGTCAGAGGTAAAGCGATCCGACACTACCCCGCGGCCAACCACGGTGGCGCTCAGCGGGTTGACCACCCGTTCTTCGATGGTAAGCGGGACGGTGTCCGCCGCACCCTGAACCTGCGCTATCAGCTTGGCAGCGCCCGGCGCGTAGCCAACCAGCCGGCCTTTCGAGTTCACGAACCCGGCGCCGGGAGGCGAGAGCGACCAGGTAACCTCGATCTCCGGAGCCGCCGTTCCATCCTTCCGCCGCACCTCGGCCCTGAGCTCGGCTACGTCGCCCTGCCTCAGCGCGGCGGGAGCTTGCGTGATCGATACCGAAAACTCCGGTTCGTTCCCGTCTCCGGGGCCGGAAGAATCGCCGCACGCTCCGGCTACCAGAGCGAGGGCGCCGAGCACCGGCAGAATCCCCAAACCCGCCCTCCGGGGCACCTTCTTTCCGCGCGTCAGTTAGCGGTGGGTTTGGCCCCTTTCTTCCGGATCCAGCGGTCCATCCACTCCTTCTGGCGCCGCGCCGTCTCGTACTGAAGCCCCGGCTCGTTGGGACCGTGTCCGGTTCGAGGCAGCCAGACCAGCTCTGTGGGTACCCCCAACGCCTTGAGCGTGCGGTAGAGGATCTGCGCCTGATTGGGGGGTACTCTCTGATCGTTCACTCCGTGAATGATGAGCGTCGGAGTGCGCGCTCCGCGGATATGGGCCAGCGGCGAAGAAGCCTGATATTCCTCCCAGCGCCCCTCGTCCCACGGACTACCGGAGAAGTATCCCTCGAAAACGTGGAGGATATCGTGAGTGCCCCACATGGAGATCGTCTCGGTGATTCCCGCCCCCACAACGGCGGCCTTGAAGCGATTGGTTTGCGATATGGTCCACGCGGTCATGTAACCGCCGTAGCTCCACCCCATGACGCCCAGGGAGTCGGGATGGACCACCCGCCGGGCAATCAGGGTGTCCACACCGATCATGATGTCCTTGAAATCCATGCCTCCCCAGTCGTCGATCACGGCACGCACGGTGGCGTCACCGTAACCGGTGGAACCCCGGGGGTTGGGCAGGAAAACCGCATACCCGTCGGCCGCATATCGCTGGGCGTCCGAGCCGGTGGACGAAGCTTGGAAATTCTGCAGGTAAACTCCCGCGGGCCCGCCGTGAATTTTCACCACCAGCGGAGCCGGCCCCCGAGCCGGAGTCCAGCCGGCGGGATAGACCAGAATTCCTTCGATCTCCTTGCCGTCCGCACTCTTCCACCGGATCACGTCGGTAAGCCCCACAGCCCATTTCTCGGCGTGGGCGTTGTGCCGGGTCAAGGGACCCACGTTCTTCAGGACACCCTCACCCGGCCGCTGGTCCAGCACCGCAGCGTGAATCTCCTGGGGCTTCACGGGAGACTCATGCACGAAGGCCACGCGCCGGCGATCCCGTGAAAACGACGCTTGACTCCAAACCCCCCGATCTCCGGTGAGCCTCACTGGCCTCCTGGTATCCAGCGGCATGTAGAAGATGCCCCTCGTAGTACCCGTGGTGGCCTCGAAGAAAACCGCTTTGCCGTCGGGCGTAAAAACGTACGGACTAGGATCCACATCCATGTTGGGCGATACATCTTCCGGTTTTCCCCCAGCCTTGGGGATCCGAAATACCCGGTCGTAGCCCACCCGATACCGGTCGCTTTGGTAACCCTGGTAATAAATGAACTCGCCGTCCGGACTGAAGACCGGAGAGGCATCCGGGCCGGGATTGTCCGTCAGCCGTCTCGGCGTCGCGGTGCTGTCGAAAGGATCGATGAGAAAAAGATCGCTCTTCCAAGAATCGGTGATCCTAGGCGTAGGGGTCGCGGAAAACGCTATCACCTTGCCGTCCGGGCTCCAGGCAAACGACTGCACATTGAATTCCGTGCCGGAAGTGATCCGGCGGGCCTTCCGCGCCTCCACGTCGAGCAACCAGAGGTGGGTATATCTCCCGGGATCGTCCTCCAGCCGTACGTCCCTACCCTGCTCCCTCCGCTTCTTTTGTTCCTCGGTTTCATCGTCGTTGGCGGTAAATCCGATCCATTTGCCGTCGGGAGACCAGTCGAAGGACCGGATACCGGTGGGATGCTCGTAAAGCTTCTCCGGCTCGCCGCCGGTGGGTGACATGAGATACAGCGCCGGCCGTTCTTCGCGGTTGCTCCCGCTTTCCCTGACGGACAGAAACGCGAACCGGTCTCCGCTGGGGTGCCAGCGCGGCTGGGTGTCGTTTTTGGGATTCCTGGTAAGGCGAACGTTGCGCGGCGCGCCGCGCTGAGGCAAAGTCAGGAGCCATATTTCGGTGTCGGTTTGATTCTTTTCCAGATCGGCGCTCCGCACGGTGTAGAGCAGCCGCTCTCCGTCGGGAGAAAGCTCCAAGCTCCCCAGGGAGACCACGGTAAACAGGTCTTCCAGGGCCGGTCGGGGTCCGGAGGAGTCCGCTTGTTGCGCTACCGCAGCCGGTACCGTCCAGGTGGCGCAAAACAGCGCCGCGACGGCGCCCATCGCCCGAGATCCCAGGTTCATAACAGCTCCTTTCTCAACGCCTCAAAAATCGCTCTACCGACTCCCTAAAGTCCGGAGTGCTGCGCGCCAGGGCGTTCACTTTGGCGCCCAGCCGGACAGCATCGCTGAAGTCCATCATGTCGATCGCGTAAAACAGTCTTTTGGTCAGAGCCAGGGCCGTTACGCTGCTCGAAGCGAGAGATTCGACAAGCCGCGACACTTCGGTTTCGAACTGTTCCGGAGGTACGACTCTCGACACCAAGCCCATCTCCCTCGCCCTCTCGGCGCTTATGAGTCTGCCGCTGGCCGCTAAGTCGAAAGCAGCCTTCTCTCCCACCGAACGGCGCAAAAGGGCCATAACCATGGCCGGGACAAAACCCCTGGCGATCTCCGGATATCCCAGAGTGGCATCAGATCGGGCGACTACGATATCGCAGGCCAGAGCCAGACCGCATCCACCCGCCAGCGTTCTTCCGTGCACCGCGGCCACGAAAGGTTTGGGTATCTGGCGTATCCTGACAAAAACCTGACCCAGTTTCAGCGCGTCCTTAAGGTGCTCTTCTTCTGAAGACTCCAGCGAGCCGAGTAGTTCTCTGAGGTCCGCTCCGGCGCAGAAGTCGCTGCCGGCACCCCTGAGGACCACAACCTTGACCGCGGCGTTCAGATCGGCCTCGTCCAGCAGTTCGAGAAGCTGATCCACCATTGCGCGGTCGATTGCGTTACGCTTCTCGGGACGGTTGAGCGTCAGATGCAGTACGCTTCCATCGGCTCTTGCGGCGACCCGGTCAGCGGACATCTATACCTCGGGGCACAGAGATTTCCATCCGTAGCAGCGCGGTGGAAAGCACTTTTCCCTGGGCGTCTGTCTTAAGGGAAACGGTACCTCCGCCGCCGAGGGCTCCGTGCAACAGGAAATTGAGAGCGTGAAGGTTGGGAAGTTCAAAGCGCTCCACCGGCCCTCGGATCAATCCTCTAAAGTGACGGGCTACGCGCGCTGCGGTCACCTCCCGGACCAGCAGCGGATAGTACTCCGGTCGTTTGGCTATCAGCCCTATGTTCGCGGTATCCCCCTTGTCCCCGCTCCGCGCGTGGGCCAGGGCCAAAAGCGGCACCTTGCGGGATCCACGGGATCTAACGGCGCGACTCACGCCTCCAGCACCTCCACTTGGGGAATCACCTCGCCTTTGGAAATCAGAGCCGGCCAATATGCCACAATCTCCTCCACCTTGGGTCTCCCGCCGGCAAAACCGGTCACACTGGGCGGCCCATTGAGCACCAAGGGAGCAATCTCCCGAGTAAAACGCTCCACTGGCTCCCGTTCTTTCGCCCTCACCGCAATCCTCCACTGTACTTCCGCCAAGTCAGGGCTGGGCTTTCCCGCCAGCCGGCCGTGCGTAGCATTCACCCCCACGTACTCGGTCAAAATCTCCTCGAACTTAAGCCCCAACCGCTCGAGCCGCGCCCTCAATATCCGGTCCGCTCGCCGGGCCTTGGCGTACGCCTCCGGCCAGGCGTACACCAGAGTCCCCACGGCCTTGTAACCGTAGAAGTAGGAGATCGAGACCTTCAGCGTGTCCGTGGCCGCGCGACCCCGCACGCCGCTTATCCTTACACGATCCCTGCCTTCCTGCTTCAAGCGTATCGTCGTGAAATCGGCTACGCAGTCCGGCGTTATATAGGACCGCGGATCACCCATCTCGTAAACCAACTGCTCCGTAACCGTAGCCACGGACACCTTCCCCCCGGTTCCCGGATGTTTGGTAACTACGAAAGAGCCGTCCGGAAAGGCTTCTATGATAGGATATCCCGGATCTTCGAGTCCGGGGATCCGTTCCCAGTCCAACAGGCAGTTTCCTCCCGAGCACTGAGCCCCGCATTCGATAATATGTCCCGCTACCGTCCCCGCCGCGAGGCGATCCCAGTCGTCGGCGCGCCAGTCGAACTCGTAAATCATCGGAGCCAGGGTAAGCCCCGTATCCGTCACCCTTCCCGTCACCACTACGTCCGCCCCCCGGCGCAAGGCTTCCACCACCGGAGCGGCTCCGAGGTACGCATTGGCGCTGGTAACCAGGGGGCGAATGGAACTCAACGGCTCTCCGGTGTCCAGGTTCCTCATCTCGTGCCCCGCCGCTAAAAGATCGTCCAAACGATCCAGCAAATCGTCTCCGGTCACCACGCCCACCTTGATCGAAATCCCGAGCTTCCGCGCCGCAGCGAGCACGCCCTCCGCGCACGACCGCGGATTCACCCCGCCCGCATTCGTCACCACCCGAATTCCGCGCCCCGCTATGGACGGCAGGAGCCGCTCCATGAGCGGGACAAAATCGCGCGCATAGCCCAAGTTGGGATCGCGGCTCCGCTGCTTTTGCAAAATCGACATGGTGACTTCGGCCAGATAGTCCATCACCAAGTAATCGATCGGTCCGCCCTCCACCTGGCGAACCGGAGCCTCCAGCCAGTCACCCCAAAATCCCTGACCACAGGCTATCAGAACCTTGTCCTTCATGGCAAACCGAGCTCTCCCCAAAAACCGAATCGTATGCGAGCGCTCCGCGCGCTCGATCTCTTCAACCGGCGCCCTGCGACCTCCGCTACCGCCGCGGCCCCTTCAGCAAAGCCCTCCGCACTGAAACCGGCAGAGAACCGTCCCGCGGCGTCGCTGCGACTTCCAGCACCGGATCGAATCCGGACGGCAGTTCCATCGCCTCCAAGGTCGGCCAATCGAAGCCGAGCACCAGCTCTCCTTCGGGGGGCACTGCCAGGGAGTCAGCGCCGGAAGTTGGAAACCGAACCTCCAGCGGCACGGCCTCGCCCAACTTCAAGGTCACGGTAAGGTCGGCGCGCCACTCGAGGCCGTTCCGATCGCCTTCCAGTGCGAAGCCGGGAAACAGTTCTACCGCGATTTCAGATCCTGCCAGATTGGAATCCAGCGCGATGCCGTACCGGCCGCGAGCATAGTTAAGCGGAGACTCGCCGATTTTGCGCCCGCTCGAGTCGAAGAACGTCACCCCGAAGTCGGTCACCCGGTTCCAAATCGCCGCGGGTACCTCTACTTCGAAAAGCGCCTCGGCGGCCCAGTCCGGCAGCCGTATCCGGATCGTTTCGGCTCGCCGGTCGCTCTGCACCGCAAATCGACGGCCGAATCCCACGAGCCCCCCCGCCACATCCACCGCCACCGCCCGCTCGCTCGAGTTGGTCAGCCTTACCGAAGAGCCGGGACCGATCGAGGCCACCGCAACCGGCGCCAGCATCGCCCTGAGTCGATAACGAACTCCCTCCTGCGGAGCGGAAGTGAGAGTGACCTCGTAGGTCCCGGGTACGAGATCCTGGGCCTCCACGGTAATCTTGGCCTCCGGACTGCCTTGGGCATCGAGTTCGGCGCGGCCACCTCCCCGCGCGGGCTGACCGCTGGGCTCGTACACGCTCAGGGTGGCCCTGCTGCCGGCGGTCAGTTCAGCCGCCACTTCCAGCCCGCCGGCCCCTTGGGGAACGGCCAGGAAGTAACGGGCCACTGACCCGGGGGCGAGCCAGCCCCTGGTTTCCAGCGGCACATCCAGCCGGTGGGGAACTATCACCGTGTTCGTCAGCCTAAGCGCCCAACCGGCGAGGGTGTCGCTGGCGGGACGGGCCCAAAGGGAACCTATGTAGACACCGGGTGCGGCGAGCTGCGCGGCGTCGTAAGTGAGGGTGACCGTGACCGGCCCGCCGGCCAACTCGATCGTATCCGGTCCCCTCAACCAGGGAGCGTCGGAAAAAGTGAGAAGTCGAGCGGCCGGCTGTCTTTCAAGAGGAAGGATCGTGAAACGCTGCACCGTATCGGCTGCCGACCCGAGCCCGTTTCTACGGTAGGCAGCCGAGGAACGGGAGCTGTTGGCTCCGTCAGGCAGAGCTCGTATCAGATATCGTCCCGCCTGGTGTCCCGCCCGAAGCCAGCGATAGGCTTCCTCTACATCGACGGCACCGCTCCCTACGTCCAGCACGGAATTGCCCTCTAGCGGTCGCGCCGAAGCCAGCAGCGCTCCTTTCAGCTCCGCAGCTCCTACACGCCTTCCCTCCTGGAGCATGGCGGAGTGCAGCAAGGCCGCAACTCCCGAAACGTACGGCGCCGCCATACTGGTTCCCGCAGATATCTCTTCTCCGGTTCGCCACCGCGGGACATTAGAGAAGGCGACGCCGGGAGCGCAGAGGTCCGGCTTGGACACCTCGCCGCCTCTCGCACTCCACCAGCCCACCAGATCCCGCGCCGGCATGACTCCCGGCTCCGGCGGCCGCACGAAGGTTCCGGGGAACAAGGCGCATACCGACAGCGCCAAGTCGCTCGAGGCGGGGAAAAGAATCGTACTCAGGCCCGGACCGTCGTTCCCCGCGCTCACCACGACCAGCACCTCGGGATGTGCCAGGGCGAATTCCGCAACCAGCGAATCGATAACGGCAGCACCTTCCGACTCGTTGCCCACTCCGTAAGAAAGATTGATCACCAGAGGCATCCGGCGCGCCGAAGCGAACCTGGCCGCGTACTGCATCGCCCGCCACATGCTGCCCGTTACCGAAATCTTGCCCCGGGCATTGCTGGCGATCTTCAAGGCCAGGATCTGAGCCCCGGGGGCGACACCGTTGAATCCGGCGACCCCGAAGAGATCATGTCCCGCGGCGATCCCTGCCACATGGGTCCCGTGGCTGGAATTGTCGAAGACCAAATCCAGAACCGGTTCCCCGCCGGACTCGACCAAATTGACCGCAAGCGTCATGGGCCTCGTGCCGTATCCGAAGACATCGCCGGCTACGGAGTAGTCGCGCACCGCGTTTTCGTCTTCCAGCGAGCCGTCGCCGTCGGTGTCGGTCATCAACACCCACCCGTCGGATGCCTTCGCTACCACCACCAGATACGAGTCCTCGTCATCTCCGTCTGCGTTGAGGTCGGCCGAGGGTCCGGATCCCAGGGAACGCTCGTGTAGCAGTCCCGCGTAGTAGGGCGGAAGGCCCAGCCGCCGCAAGCGGCCTGCGCCCATGACCCGATTGGCGCCGATCTGGATGGAACCGTCGGGTCCGGGAGACACCTTTTTCAGTTCCACCCGGCCCTCTCCGGAAAAGTCACGAATATCGATGATCTTGCGCTCCCCGGTAGAAGTCCGTTCCAGGCCCGGCACGCCGGGGTCGACACCCCCGTCCAGGATCGCTATGAGTACCCCTCTCCCGTCGAACGTAGGCCAGCGCCTGAGAAACGCTTCCACGCCGGTGCTCCGGAGCGGCAGCAACCCCGCGAGGTGAGCGAGTTCGGGGGGCAATGCGGGTTGATGAGAGGCGAAGGCGCCGGATGCGCCGGGGCCCGGGCTTTCGACTGAGCTATCCGGTCTAGCCTCGGGCGCGGGCCCCTCCCCACCACCGCGCCCGGCGCAGCCGGTTCCCGCAGCGATGGCGGCTAGGAGCCAAGCGCGGCGCACTCGATTCGGCATCTTTTCAGTGGCCGTCGGGTCCGCCCAGGGGGAGCACAAAGGGACCCAGGTGCGGCCCGCGGAACCGGGAGGTGACCCGCAGCACGAAAGCCAGTATGTCTCTGGTTTCCTCCGGCACCAGAATGGCGTCTACGAAACCCCGGGCGGCGGCGTAGGTGGCGTCGAGATGTTTCTCGTAGTCGGCACGCATTTTTTCCACCTGCTCCGCCACCGCGGGATCGTCCGCACGATCTCCGAAGACCGCCTGTACCGCCGAGTCTCCCTCCATCACACCCATCCGCCCAGTGGGCCAGGAAAAGATGAAGTCGGGATCAAAGCCCTGCCCCGCCATGGCGTAGTAGCCGGCGCCGGAGGCGTGATTTACGGTCAGGACGATTTTGGGAACCGTCGCGGTGGCCATCGCCTCCACGAACCTCGCTCCCGCCCGTATGATCCCGGAATGTTCCGCCTCGGGTCCTACCATGAATCCGCTCACATCTTGCACGAACAACAGCGGCACTCCTTCCCGCGAGGCGTTTTCTATGAAATAAGCCGCCTTCTCCGCGCTTTCGGTGTAAATGATGCCGCCGGCCTTGGGCCTTACCGCTTTGGGATCTTTGATCAATCCCCGCTGATTGGCTATGACGGCCACCGGGTATCCCGCGATAGCGCCGTGCCCGCAGATCAGCTCCCCGCCAATATGAGGTTGAAACTCTTGGATCTCGCTGCCATCCAAGATGCACTCGAGAACCTTGCGCATGTCGTATGCCATGCGATGGTCGTCCGGGAGAAGATCGTAGAGGGAGGCCGGATCGCCGCGCGGCGGTACAGGTGCGAGCCCGGGTGCGGCGGGACTGAACCGTACCGGCAGTCTGGCGAGATATTTGCGTATCGCCTCAATGCATTCGCCGTCGTTCGGAGCCCGGTAGTGGGCCACTCCGCTGATCTCGGTGTGGGTGACCGCACCGCCCAGCTCTTCAGCGTCCACCCGCTGCCCGATGGCTCCCCGAACCAGATTGGGAGCCCCCAGCCCCATGAAGGACGTACCCTCGACCATGAAGATCACGTCCGACAACGCGGGCAAGTAGGCGCCCCCGGCCACACACGGCCCCATTACGGCCGCTATCTGGGGGACCTTCAAGAACCGCCGCATGATCGAGTTGTAATAAAAGATCCGCGCCGCTCCATACTGGCCGGGAAACACCCCTTCCTGATACGGAAGATTGACTCCCGCCGAATCCACCAGATAGATGATGGGGATCCTCTGGCGCATGGCGACTTCCTGAGCCCGCAAGATCTTCCCGATCGTCTCCGGCCACCACGAGCCCGCCTTCACCGTTGCGTCGTTGGCTACGATCACCACGTCGTGACCGGATACCACCCCCAATCCAGTGATCACTCCCGCCGCGGGGGCTTGACCGTCGTACTTGTCCCAGGCGACCAAGAGGCCCAGTTCCAGCCAGGGGCTGCCGGCGTCCAACAGCAGTTGGACCCGCTCGCGGGCGGTGAGTTTCCCCTGATCGTGCTGCTTTTTGATCTTTTCCGGACCGCCGCCTTGTCGCAGGCGATCGGCCAGCTGCCGGTAGCGGTCGGTGAGCGTGCGCAGCCGACTACTCACTCGGAACGGTTGGCCGCCCACTGCCGGATGAAGGCTACGATCTCGCTGGTAGGGGTACCCGGACCGAAGAGCTTGCCGATCCCTTGGGCTTCCAGCTGCTCCATGTCCTCCCGGGGGATGATCCCGCCGCCGATGATGAGTATGTCCCCTCGGCCCGCCTCTTGCAGAAGCTTCTTGACCCTTGGGAAGAGAGTCATGTGAGCTCCGGAGAGGATGGAAAGGCCCACTACGTCCACGTCCTCCTGAACCGCGGCGGCGGCGATCATTTCAGGTGTCTGATGAAGTCCGGTGTATATCACTTCCATCCCGGCATCCCGCAGCGCTGCTGCAACCACCTTGGCGCCACGGTCATGACCGTCGAGCCCCGGCTTGGCAATGAGGACGCGGATCGGTCGCGCCTTACCCCGCCGGGCCTTGGGTTCAGGTTTCGTGGAAGTCATCGGAACCTCAGCAAAGCTGCCAGACCGTCTATTTCTCGCCGCACTTCGGAGTCTTCCACCACGTCCACCTGGCAACGCTGCCGCAGGGCTTCTTCGATCGCGTCGTCGATCACATCCGGCACCGGTTGCGGTTCCCCCTCCCCGCGGCAATTTCGCTCCACCACCGTGAGACGCCCCGATTCGCCGCATCTCCAGCCCCGGACCGCCGCCTCGGCGTCCACCAGCAGAGTGCGTACCTGACCCCGGGATAGCGCCCGCAGGGTTTCCTCCACGCCGTTAACCGCCCAGCCGGTTCCCAGACCCTCGCGCAACGCCTCCACATGCTCCCGCTCCCAGGTGCGCTCCGCCTGGCGGCGCACCTCCAGCACCGCCTCCCGAACCTCGGCCGGGGTAACCGTTCCGGGATTCAGCCGCGCGGTACCCATGACCATTCGGTCCAGGTAGGGATGCAGATGGGGCCGCACCGCTGCGGCTTCCGTGCCGATCGCCCCCAGCACGATCCCCCTCAAGGGAAGATTACGCGTTATCTCGAAAAGCCGCTGGGCGATATTGGCATAGTGGCGATGCTTCTCCGATCGGATACGCTGGTTAAAATTGTGCTCCCCAGCCGCCGCCACCGCCGGGCCGGGACGAGCCACCGTCACATCGCCCCGGAATCGCCCGCTGCGGGTTACCGGCTCCGCCACCAGACCCGGCAGCTCCTCTACGTCAAAGGCGGTGATCTTGAAAAACCGCGCCCCGGTACGGTCGTACACCACGCACACCACCAGCCCGAACTCGTCGTCCAGGGCCGCCAACTCCCGAATCAGGGGGGTCCGCGCCACAGCTAGACGCGCCCTGAAGACCGCGGGCAGGGGTATAGCTTCGAACAGTCCTATCGGCTCGGAAGCGAAGAGCGCAATGCCTCGCCCCGCGGGCAGATTCCCCGGTATCGAAACGTAATCCTGCACCCGTTTCAGGTCCCTGATCACTGTCTCGCGCTGCTGGCGCTCCAGACCGATGGTTTCGAGCCACTCGATCTGGTCCTTGACCCGGTTCTTGAGCTTGATCAGATACTTGCCCCTGGTCCGATCCCGCGGCTCGAGCTTCAGATAGCAGGAAACGATCCAGTGATCTCCGGCCTGAATGCCTTCCAGTCGCGAAATCAGCTCCGCGATGGTCTGCGGTTCGTCCCGCCTGGCGGCGGCAGTTCCCCTAGAAAAAGACCGGCTCGCGATAGGCACCGTAAACCTCCTCCAGTGCATGTCGAATTTCGTAAAGCGTGCAGTAGGCCCTGGCGCAGTCCAGCATGGGCGGGATCACGTTCTCGTCTCGCTCCGCCGCCCGCCGCAGTTCCGCCAGCGCCCGATCCACCGCAGCCTGATCCCGCCGCGCCCTCAGCTCCGCGAGTCGGCGCCGCTGGATGGCATCAGCCTCGTCCGAGACCCTCAGGATCTCGATCGGCCGGTCGTCTTCCACTACGAAATCGTTCACGCCAACTATGATCCTCCGCTTCTGCTCCACTTCGTGCTGGAACCGGAGAGCGCTCTGGGCAATTTGCCGCTGGAACCAGCCGCTCTCGATCCCGCGTACCACTCCGCCGATCTGCTCGATCTCCTTGAATATCGCTTCCGCCTCTCGTTCGAGCCGGTTGGTGAGGGCCTCCACGTAATAGGATCCCCCGAGCGGGTCTATCACGTTAGCCACTCCGGTTTCGTAAGCCAGGATCTGTTGCGTCCTGAGCGCCAACTGCACCGACTCCTCCGTGGGAAGCGCCAAGGTCTCATCCAGCGAATTGGTGTGCAGCGACTGCGTGCCGCCCAAAACCGCCGCCAAAGCCTGGTAGGCCACGCGAACCACGTTGTTAAGCGGCTGCTGGGCGGTGAGGGATACCCCCGCTGTCTGGCAATGGAAGCGCATCTTCCAGGAACGGGGATCTTTGGCGCCGAAGTGCTCCCGCATGTACCGGGCCCAAATGCGCCGGGCTGCCCGCAGCTTGGCTATTTCTTCGAAGAAATCGTTGTGAATGTCCCAGAAAAACGACAGCCGGGGAGCGAACGAATCCACCGGCAAGCCGCGTTCCATCCCCCGCTTCACGTACTCAAAACCGTTAGCCAGAGTGAAGGCCAGCTCCTGCGCCGCCGTGGCTCCAGCCTCGCGAATATGATATCCGCTGATCGAGATGGTATTCCACAACGGCGTATGTTCCGAAGCCCACTCGAAAATATCTACGATGATCTTCAGGGCTGGCTCCACGGGGAAGATCCAGGCGTGCTGCGCCATGTATTCTTTCAGAATGTCGTTCTGGATCGTCCCCCGAAGCTTGCGGATATCGACGCCCTGCCGTTCGGCCGCCGCCACGTAAAAGCAAAAGATCATGGCCGCCGGGCCGTTGATGGTCATCGACGTCGATATTTGATCCATCGGTATGCCGTCGAACAAAGTCTCCATGTCAGCCAGAGACGATATGGCCACCCCGCACTTCCCCACCTCCCCCTCGGCCCGAGGATGATCCGAGTCGTAACCCATCAAGGTGGGGAAATCGAAAGCCACCGATAGACCGGTCTGGCCCCGGGACAACAGAAACTTGTACCGCCGGTTGGTGTCCTCGGCGGTCCCGAACCCGGCAAACTGGCGCATAGTCCAGAGCTTGCCCCGGTACATCGTCGCGTGAATCCCGCGGGTATACGGGTAGCTTCCCGGGTAGCCCAAATCCCGCTCGTAGTCGAAGCCTTCCAGATCCGCCGGCGTGTAGAGGGGCTCCACCTCCATGGAGCTCTGGGTCACGAAATCGACATTTCGTTTGAACCCCTTCTCGTACTCCTCGCGCCAAGCGCTGAATCCGTCTTTTTCACGCTCCATGGGCCATCTCCTTCCGTACAGCGGACACGATTTCGTCGGCTAGCTCGTATGGACTCCGCTCGCCGCGCAAAACCCGATCGAGTCCCGACGCCAGATGCACCTCGGCGTCGGAGTGGTGCCAAACCAGCTGCCGGAGGGTGCGGTCCACCACTTCCCGCGTCAACCGCTCGATCCTCTCCCGGCGCCTTCTCTCGAGTTCACCGCTCCGCTCCAGGTACTCCCGATGTTTTTCCAGCGCCTCGATCAGCAACTCGGTCCCTTCCCCTTTCACCGCACTGGTAAGTATCACCGGAGGCTCCCAAGAGCCGGCCGGTGCGGCAGGCTCCGCCTCTTGGCCCCTCTCTCCCCCTCCGAACTCCGGCCGGTGGTGGGGGGCTACATGGCGGTACGCCTGGCCCCGGCGGATACCCAGCATCACCTCTATATCCCGCTTCACCCGTTCCGCCCCCGGCCGGTCCGCCTTGTTCACCACATAAATATCGGCAATTTCCATGATTCCCGCCTTCAGCGCCTGCACCCCGTCGCCCGATTCCGGTACCAACACCAGCACCGCGGTGTCCGCCGTGGCAGCAATCGCCAGCTCCGATTGGCCCACACCTACGGTCTCGATAAGAATCCTCTCGAACCCGAAAGCGTCCAAGAGATCGCACACTTCCCTTGCGGTGGTGGACAGCCCACCCCCGGCACCCCGCGTGGCCATAGAGCGGATGAAGACCGAAGGATCGCTGGTCGCCGATTCCATGCGGATCCGGTCGCCCAGCAGAGCTCCCCCGCTGAAGGGACTAGTGGGATCCACCGCTATGACCCCTACGGTTTTGCCCGCCTTGCGATAGCCCCGAATCAGGCACTCTACCAGTGTGGACTTGCCTGCGCCCGGCGGTCCGGTGACCCCGATGCGATAGGCCCGCCCTATGTCCTCGTGCAAGGCCGAGAGCAGACTCTCGAACCCGTCACGACCGTTCTCCACCAAAGAGATCGCCCGAGCCAACGCCGGGATCTCGCGTTTGCGGATTCCTTCAGCCAACCGCTCGACTTGCATCGCCCTAGAGCAACAGCCAGGACGCCAGCCCCAAAAGGAGCAGGAAACCGCAAGCGTCCGTCACGGGAGTTACGAACATGGAACTCGAAACCGCCGGATCCGCACCCAAGCGCTGCATCACCAGCGGTACTACCGACCCTATGAGTCCCGCAACCATCAGATTACCCCACATTGCCAGAAGAACCACCACGCCGAGCATCGCATTGCCTCCCGCCACCGCAGCTACCAATCCCACGGCTGCTCCCACCGCCAAGCCGTTGGCCATCCCCACCAGCACCTCCTTCCGCACCACCTCCAGCGCCTGGCCGCGGGGGATCAACCCCAGGGCAAGGCGGCGGACCGTTACCGCCAGCGCCTGCGTCCCGGCGTTGCCCCCCTGTCCTGCAACGATCGGCATGAAGACCGCCAGCACCACCGCCGCGTTGATGGCGTCTTGAAACCAGTAAACCACCGCCGCAGCGGCAAAGGCGGTAAGAGTGTTCACGAACAGCCACGGTAGCCGGCTCCTGACCGCCTCCTTCCACGACGCTCCCATTTCTTCTTCTTCGGGTACGCCGCCGAAGCGCAGCAAGTCTTCGGTACTCTCCGCCTCCACCACGTCGATCACGTCGTCGAAGGTCACCCGGCCCAACAGCTTTCCGTCCCGATCCACCACCGGGAGGGCCGCCACGTTGTACCGGGCCATCAGGCGCGCCACCTCTTCCTGATCGAGATCGGGGTGGGCTACGGCCTCCGGAGCTTCCATGAGCTCCTCCACCTTGCGATCGGGCGGCGCAGCTACCAGCCGTTGCAGGGGCAACACTCCCACCAGCCGCCCGCCGTCATCCACGCAGTACACCTGATAGAAGTTCTCCATCTCATCGGCCTGCCGCCGGATCTCGTCTATGGCTTCCGCAGCCGTGGCACTGACCGGCACCCGAACCACCTCCGGAGTCATCAGGCCGCCGGCCGTATCTTCCTTGTACGCCAGCAGCCGTTCCAGGTCCGCCCGGTCGGCGACGTAGCTCAGGATCCGGGAAGCCGTGGCGGGAGGGAGCTCGCCTATCAGATCGGCAGCGTCGTCGGGCTCCAGCTCCTCCAAAATGTCGGCTGCTTGCTCCGGATTGAGCGCCGCCAGGACCGCTTCCGGGTGCTCGTCGTGCTCCATCTCCGCCAGAGCTTCCGAGACCAGCTCTGGGGGAAGAGCTTGGACGATCCGCAACCGGAACTTGGGATCCAACTCGGCCAGTAGATCGGAAAGGTCCGGCGCTTTGAGCTTGGCCGCTTCCCGCAGGAACGCCGATACGTCTCCCGATTCGGCGACCTGTCTCAAATAGTCCAGCTGAGCGGCCGGCACCGTCATCAGCCCTCGCCCCCGAACAGCGTGTCCAGATCGAGCCCCCTGCGGAGAACTACCGGTTCGCCCTTCGGGACCACGGCGCCCGCGGAGATGATCAGTTTCATCGCTTCTTCGGTGCTGATGGGAAGTTCCCTCAGGCGGGCCCGCGGCACTATGAGCATGAAGCCCGAGGTGGGATTGGGCGTGGTCGGTACGAAAACGTTCACGCACGGCTCTCCCACCACGCTCGAGATCGCACCGACTTCTTCGCTGGTTACAAAGGCCACGGCCCAAAGCCCGTCCGTGGGATAAGGGATGAGTACCGTTCTCCGAAAGACACGCCGCTGCTCCCCCAAGATCCCCTGCACGATCTGGCTCACCGTACTGTAAATCCGGCCGGTGAGCGGAAACCGCACCAGCGCCTGGTTCCACCAGTGCAACAATTGCCTTCCCACCGCCTGATGAACCACCCACCCCACCAGCAGCACGAAGGCCGCCAGCAGCACAAACCCCAGTCCCGGGATTCGCACTCTCAGGAGGTCTTGTAGGGGATCGCCCAGAATCGAGTCCAGCAGGTTGAACACCCACGCCAGAACGAATACCGTGAGCCCGACGGGGGCGATCACCACCAGACCGACCAGGAAGTAACGTCTCAGACGCCGCATGCGTGCTTTCATGATTCACCTGAAGCGGGTAATACGATCTCCTGCACCGGAGCGCGCCGTACCAACACCCGTTGCACCCTCGAAGGGCTGGCTTCCAGGACGTCGAACTCCAGTCCCCGATACACGAACCGTTCTCCCGGCCGGGGAATTCTGCCTAACGCTCGGATCAGCAACCCGGCCACGGTCTCTGCGCCGCTGGGCAACTCCGCCTGAAACCGGGCGGCTAGGTCGGCAATCCTCATGCCTCCGTCCGCTTCCAGAATCTGGGGAACTTCGCTGGCAGCACCCTCGTCCTCGGCAATCTGGCCGAAGATCCCCTCCACCAACGCGTCCAGCAAATCCTGAAGGGTAACGATCCCGGCGGTTCCGCCGTACTCGTCCAGCACTACCGCGAAATACTTTCGCTCCCGCTGCATTTCGAACAGCAGGTCCGCGCACGCCTTGGAAGACGGCACCGTCACCACGGGACGGATCCTCAGCGTGCCTCCCGGAGTGACCTTGAGAAGGTCGAACACGTAGATCATACCCACTATGTTGTCCAGCGATTCCCGGTAGACCGGCAGCCGGGAGTAACCCGAATCGGCAAAGATCTGCGCCACTTCCCTCGGTGCCAGCCCTTCCTCCACCGCCACTATCTCGGTGCGGGCGGTCATGATTTCCCGCACCGGGCGCTCGGTGAACGCCATCAGGCCTGCCAGAACCTCGAGTTCGCCGCGCTCGAACCAATCGCTACCTTCGCCGCCCGGAAGCAAGCTTTTGAGTTCCGGCCGTTCGGCGGCCGCACCGGGCAAAAGCGGCGAAAGGAGCAGTCCCAGACGATCGAACCAGGGAACCGCGACGCGCACTACCGGCTGAGGCCAGCGGCGCGCCAGGGCCCGGGGCAACGCGTAGGTCAGAGCCCCGAAGAGCGGCACGGCGAACAGCACCACCGTGGCACCCAAAGCCGGCGGCGGCAAATCGCCCAGTACCTCCGCCAGGCCAAGGGCAGCAAGCAATGTACCAGCAGTGGCGGCAAAATTGGTAGCGGCCATTATTCTGCCCGGTGCTCCGAGGAGCACTCCGGCTACCCGAGCCCCGCGCAACCGCTGGGACACCCAGCGGCTGAGCTCCATTCGGCTGACGGCCGCTGCGCCTACTCCAGCTGTGGTTCCCAGCGTCGCCAGCACGGCGCCTCCCAGCAGTAGCAGCCACCCGGTCACCGCTCCTCCTCCTCCTCCCGAGCCTGCTGAGCCGCACCGGTGGGGAGCCTCTCGAAAAAGACTCTCCTGATGCGGCGCCCTGCTACACGCTCAACCACCACTCGAAATCCCCCGAGCACCAGCTCGTCTCCCGGAGCGGGAACCCGCCCCAAAGCGGAGTAGACCAGCCCCCCTACGGTGTTGACGTCGGTTTCTTCGAACGAAGTCCCCAACACCTCCGAGAGCTCGTCCAGGCTGACTCGTCCATCCACCCAGAAGCGATTTTCGCCTTCCCGCTCGATCGCGGGCTCCTCCTCGACTTCGTATTCTCCGTGGATCTCCCCGACGACCTCCTCCAGGATGTCTTCCAGGGTAAGAAGTCCGGAGGTGCCGCCGAACTCGTCCACTACGATCGCCAGATGCGATGGTCCTTTTTGGAAATCCTTGAGTTGCGACGCCAAGGTCTTGGATTCGGGAACGAACTGCGCGGGCCGAATGAAATCCTGCCATCGCTGCGGCGGAGGTACCACGCCGGCCACCGCGGGCACCAGATCCTTGGCGTAAAGCACCCCCACCAGGTCGTCGAGCGTCCCGTGATACACCGGCAAGCGGGCATGCTCGCTTCGCCTGAGCCTTTCGACCAGCTCAGGCCACTCCAAGTCGGCCTCTACCGCCACGATGTCCAGACGAGGGGTCATGACCTCCGCCACCGTGGTATCGCCCAGGGCGAAAACCCCGAGCAATATGTCTCTTTGCGCAGGACCTAGAATTTCAGCGGGTTTCTTGGGCGACGGTAGCAGGCGGTTTACTCCCCGTTCAACGGCCGCCATACCCTCCAGCAGAGGGCGGAAGAAGAGCAGCGACCGGCTAGCGACTCCGACCGCCGCGGAGGACAGCTCGGGTACCAGCGCGCCGATCGTTCTCGGAAGCGCATCCGCCACGAGGTACAGAAACGCCGCCGAGACCACAGCGGTGGCCCATGCAGCGGGTAACGGGCGATACCACCAGCCCACGGCCTGGGCCGCCGCAATGCCCGAGATGATAAGCAACGCCAAGCGGCTGAAGTGAAGCGCCCGGTAGAGCGGCAAATGTCCGGGTTTTCTAGAAGCCTCTTCCGAGATGGTACGGGTCACCGCCCGCGCTTCTTCGGCCAGTCCCAAGAGCCCCGCCCAGGCGGCCGAAACCAAGGCGACCGCCAAGGCAAGGACGGTAAGCACCGTATCGCTCATGAAGCCAAGCTGCGCACGTATCGTTCCTGGCGCAGCCACATGGGGGAGCGCTGGCGGGCCTCTCCCTCGGGGTGGTCGTACCCCAGAACGTGCAGGGTTCCGTGCACCACCAGCCGAACGATTTCCTCCCGGAACCTGACCCCCAATTCTTTCGCGTTCTTCCGCGCCACTTGCGGGCAGATGTAGATGTCCCCGACTACCGTGCCGCCGTGCGCCAGAGAAAATGCAATAACGTCCGTTAGAGAGGATCTCCCGAAGGCCCTGCGGTGCAGAGACCTCATCCTTCCCGCGCTGAGGAACGTCAGGTTCACCATCGCCCCGCTTTTGCGCTCCTTCTCTAACACCGCCTCCACGATCTGCCGCAGGAGTTTCGCGCCAAGGGGCACCCGCACTCCCGCCGATGCTACCGCGATCTGGTTTCCCCGGCTGCGGCTTCCCACTCCGAAGTAATGCCTCCGCTGGATACGGGGTAGTCGATCCGATTGTGGTACATCCCCGAAAGAACCCGTACGAACTCCTCCTTGACCCTCTCGAGCTGCGCCAGGGTGAGGGGGGCTTCGGCCAGCTGTCCGCTGGAGATACGCTGCTGGAATATGTGGTCTATGACGTCTCTCACTTTCTGCGGCGTGGGGTCGTCCAAAACCCGAATCGCGGCCTCCACACCGTCGGCCAGCATGGTGACCGCGGTTTCCACCGACCGCGGCTTGGGGCCGGGGTAACGGAACAGCTCAGCAGGAATCTCTTCCGCCCCGTTGCGCGATCGCGCCCGGTCGAGGAAATACGATATCTCGAGCGTACCGTGATGCTCAGGGATGAACGCTTTGACCACTTCCGGCAGATTGTGCTCGTCGGCTAGAGCCAGACCGTCTTTGACATGGTTGCGGATGATCGCGGCGGACACTTCCGGCTTGAGCTTGTCATGAGGATTCATTCCCGGAGCCTGATTTTCCACGAAGAATTGGGGCTTTCTTATCTTGCCTATGTCGTGGTAGTAGCACCCCACGCGCGCCAAAAGACCGTTCGCTCCTATGGCGTTACAGGCAGCCTCGCACAGATTGGCCATGGCTATGCTGTGGGCGTAGGTGCCCGGCGCTTCGCTGGCCAGGCGGCGCAGCAAGGGATGACTGGGATCCGAGAGCTCTAGGAGCGTGAGTTCGGTAGTGGTCCCGCTGAGCCGCTCGAAGATCGGCAGCGCCAGCATGGTCAGTGCCGCCGAGCCGCCCGCGTTCACCGCTCCCAACCCTATGCTTTCCACCACGTCGCCCAAGGGCCAATCGAACCTCAGGGCAAGACTGAGCGCCGCCGCGCTGAATCCGGCCAGCACCACCACCGAAGCGCTGAGGAGCTGGCTTCTCCGTCTTATGGTCCTGACGCTCAACGCTCCGCTCACCCCACCGATCAGCGCGATGAAAAAGGCGTTTTGCCCCCCGTAAACCGCCTGGGATCCCAGCAGCACGGCCAACACCATGGCCGCGAACATCGCCACCCTACCGCTGATGAGGATCGTCAGCAGCATGGCGGCAAACGGTATCGGGATGAGCTCCGGCGCCGAGGTCTTGAAGAGAATCCGGTAGTTGACAAAGGCTCCCGCGACGGTAATGGCGCAGAGCAGAGCCACCAGAGCCATCTGCTTTAGATCGCTATAGGTCTCCCGCCGGTAGAGCATCAGGAGCAGCCAGAAAATGGAAAGGATCAAGCCGTTGGAGAGCACCTGCCCGATCATTTCCGCCGGGGTTCCGGATCTCCCCTGATTCTGGCGGGCCAGCTCGTTGCGCAAGGCGAGCAGGCGATCGTACGCCTCCGGAGACACCACTTCGTGCGCCGCAACGATCCTCTCGTTCGCTTGCACCACGTCCTTTACCGAATCCACGCTGGCGCGCAACTCGGCCCGCAACGCCTCGGTCTCGATCACGTTGGGTACCAAGGTGGGCCTGAAAAGCCCGTGGATTAGCTTCACGAATACCTGATCGCCCATGGACGAGTTGGGCGCCGGGTGCACCGCTGTGCGGGCCGCCAGGTATCGCTGAAAGCTCAACACCGAATCGCGGTGCACCACCCGCTCGCTCCCTCCCCGCCGGATCACCACCTCGGGGCTGAGCTCGAACTCCATCGCCCCGCTCGCCGGCACTCCCCGCACCAGATACTCCCGGGCCATTCGCACCAAGGCGCGCCTGAAAGCCGCCTGGCGAGACGGGGACAAGAGATACTCCGCCTCCTCCGGCGACAGCCGAACGCCGTATCGCCGAGCCGCAGCCCCCAGTTCCCCGGCGGAGCCGGAGGCGGCAAAGGCCGCGAAGACGCTGTCTATCTGCACTAGCACCGAGTCCAGATTCGCCGCCCGGTACTCGTAAATGGGACGAACCGTGGCAGCCAGCGCCCCCGCCTCCCGGGCGATCTCCGCCGCCGACTTCCTAACCTTGAACTCGAAAGGCGCCACCACGTCCACCGGAGAGACGTTGCCGGGCTCGATGAGCGGCACGTCGAAGCCACCGGCCACCGGATACAGGAGATAGGTCAGCAGGGCGAGAGCCACCAGCATTCCCCAGCGGGCACCGTGGAACCAAATCCGCCGCGGAAGCTCGCTTGCAGGCAGCTCGAAGTTCAAAACGCCGCTCGGCCGCCGCATCATCCCCCTTGATCCTCCGCGTAGGCCCGAATGATGTCGCGCACCAACCGGTGGCGAACCACGTCCCGCTCGTCCAAATAGCAGAACGCCACTCCCTCGATCCCGGGAAGTATCCGCTCCACTTGGATCAACCCCGACTCCTCCCGGCTCGGCAGATCTATCTGCGTCTTGTCTCCGATCACCACAGCGCGGGAGTTGGTTCCCAGCCGCGTAAGGAACATCTTCATCTGGCCCCCGGTCACGTTCTGCGCCTCGTCCAAGATCACAAAAGCGTCCGCCAGTGTGCGGCCGCGCATGTAAGCCAGCGGGGCGATCTCGATAGTCCGGCTCTCGAGCGCCTTCTGAACCCGCTCCTGAGGCATCAAGTCTTCCAAGGCGTCGTAAAGGGGCCTCAAATAGGGATCAACCTTGGCCTGGATGTCCCCCGGCAAAAACCCCAGGCGTTCCCCCGCCTCCACCGCCGGCCGGGCCAGCACCAGCCGCCTCACCCGCTTGCGGGCCAGCGCTTCCACTCCCACCGCCACCGCCAGATAGGTCTTTCCCGTACCCGCCGGACCGATCCCTATGACAATGTCGTTTTCCCGCATCGCCCGAATGTACTCCCGCTGCCCCGGAGTGCGAGGCTGCACCGCCTTCCTGAGTCCCGGCAGGACAATTCTCAGATCCCGATCGGCATTGGGTTCTCCTTCTTCACTCTCTCCGGCCAAGCGGCGAACGTCTTCCGGGGTCAGCGGCTCCCCCACCCGCGCAATGTCGATCATGGCACTGGCCACGCGACTCGCCTTTTCCACGGCCCTGAGCTCTCCGGCGAGCAACACTTGATCTCCCCGCAATACCGCCCTCACCCCGGTGGCCCGTTCCAACTCCAGAAGATTGGCGTCGTTGACCCCGGTCAGGAGCACCAAGTCGGCGCCCTCTGCGGACAGGCGGTGCGTCACATCATCGCTCATGGGAGAACCTTGAGGCCCAGCTCTGCAATCTCCTGAGGATCCACTGCGGTAGGCGCCCCTTCGAACAGCGCCCGGGCCGCGGTCGTCTTGGGAAATGCGATCACGTCCCTCAAACTCTCAGCGCCGGCCAGCAACATCACTACCCGATCGAAGCCGATCGCGAAACCTCCATGGGGCGGCGCCCCCGCCTCCAGCGCCCGCAGCAGAAAACCAAATCTCGCCTCGGCTTCGTCCCGGCTCAGCCCCAAGAGCTCAAAAACTTTCCTTTGCAGCTCGGGATCGGTTATCCGGATCGAGCCGCTGCCTAGCTCCACGCCGTTGTAGACCACGTCGTAATGGAGAGAGCGCACCTGCTCCAGTTCCCCGGCCATCAGCCGCGGCACGTCGTCCGGATGCGGCGCAGTGAAGGGGTGATGCGCAAAGACCAGAGTCCCGCTTTCCGGATCCCGCTCGAAAAGCGGGAATTGTTCGATCCAGGCAAACACGTGCTTCTCCCGTGGCTGCAGCTTGAGCCGTGCAATGGCCGCCGTGCGGACCCGCCCCAGGGAAGGAAGCGCTACCGAGTCGGGACCGGCCACGGCCAAGAGGAGATCCCCGTCGTTCAGCTCCGCCAATTCCGCGGTCATTCCTTCCAGCTTTGCCAGCGGCCCGCTGAGCCGGTCTCCCTCGCGCTTCAACGTGGCCACACCGCTCGCTCCCGCAGCCTTGCCTTCCGCTATCAGCGCATCGACCTCCTTGCGCGAGAGCACGGCGCCACCCGGCAACCTGATAGCCCTGATCTTCCCGTTGCTGGCAAGGGCGCTATCGAAAGCGTCGAATCCGCGGCCTCTGAAACGCTCGCTCAGATCCGATATGGCAAGCCCGAACCTCAGATCCGGTTTGTCAGTCCCGTAGGATTCCATCGCTTCCCGATAAGAAAGGCGCCGGAACCCACCCGACACCGTTTCTCCGGCTTCCTCCCACAAAGCGGTGAGAACCGCCTCCACCACGGCGTAGACGTCTTCCGGCGCCACAAAGGAAGCTTCCAGGTCGATCTGGGTGAATTCCGGCTGCCGGTCCGAGCGCAGATCTTCGTCCCGGAAACAGCGCGCAATCTGGAAATAGCGGTCGAAGCCCGCGATCATGAGAATCTGCTTGTAAAGCTGCGGCGACTGGGGAAGGGCGTAAAACTCTCCCCGGTGCAGCCTGGAGGGCACCAGATAATCCCGGGCCCCTTCCGGAGTGGGCTTGGTGAGGATCGGCGTCTCGATCTCGTAAAAATCCAGCGCCGAAAGCGTGGCGCGGGCGCGCTGCAGCAGGCGATGTCTCAAGGCGAGGTTGCGCTGCAACTCCGGGCGCCTGAGATCGAGGTGCCGGTGCAACAGCCGCAACTCCTCCGCGGGCAATTCCTCGCCCTTCACCCTCGCCACGGGAATCGCCGGAGTGCTGGCCCGACCTGCGATAGCCAAGTCCACCGCCTTCACCTCCACGTCGCCGGTGGGAAGCTCCCGGTTGCGCGCCGTCTCGGGACGCAGCGCCACCACGCCTTTTACCAGCACCACCGTCTCGGCCCCTACGCCCGCCGCCCGCTCCATCACCTCGGGCGGTGTCCAGTCGGGACCCAGTGTGACCTGCACTATCCCGTCGCGATCTCTGAGGTCGAGGAAGATCAGGCCGCCGAGGTCGCGCCTGCGGTGCACCCAGCCACCCAGCCGTACCTCCTGACCGGCATGGGTGGCGCGCAAGGCACCGCACCGGTGGGTGCGCATGGCTGTGGCGGTCACCGCTGCCTCGAGCCGCGCCTAGCGCTGCTCCGCCTCGCGGAGAAACCGATAGAACTCCTCCGGGTCACGAGCCCTGAGCAGCTGCTCTCTAAACGGTTCCTTGCGCACCAGGCGGGACAGGCGGCTGAGCGCCTTGACGTGAGCACCGGCCGCGCTCTCGGGTCCTACTAGCAAGAAGAACAGCCGAACCGGCTGGCCGTCCAGGGCGTCGAAACCCACCGGTTCCGCGCTGGTCCCGGCGGCCAGACGAAGCTCGGGTAAGAGAGAAGACTTGCCGTGCGGTATCGCCACCCCGTAGCCGATCCCGGTGGAGAGCACCGACTCCCGCGCCGTGACGGCCGCCAGAACGTCGTCGAACTGGGGTCCGCCGTTTTCGGCCACCAGGGCCACCAACTCCCTTAGCACCGCCGGCTTGTCTTTACCGCGGAGCGGAATCCGTATCCGCGCCGGCGAGAGAATGTCGGAAAGCAACACCGCCTAGGCTGCTCAAGTGCCGGTACGGCTTCAACATAATGGAGCCCACCAGCCCCGACAAGCGGCCGCTTGACACAAGGCAACCGCACCGGCCAACCTTGCGCGTGCACCGAAGCAGCTTTTTGCTCGCCCTGGGACTCTTTGTCGGGCAGCAGCCCGCGCGGAGCCAAGTACCGGCCGCTGCGGACCTGTGGCGGATTACCACCGCCACGATCGCCGCACCACCCGCTCTCGACCAAGGGGCGACCGCGAGCTTTTGGAATCCGGCGGCCGCAATCGAAACCCGATGGGTCGCCGGAATTCAGTTGGTACAGACCCCCGACGTGCTGGGCATCTCGGCGATGCTCGGGGCAGTGAGTTATGCGGTGAGCCCTAGTCTTCAGGTCAACTTCCTCGCAGGCAGAACCGACATCGGAGGTCTTTCCCGCACCACCACCTCGCCCAGCAGCGAGCTAGGAACCATTCCGATCTACGAGCAGCTCGCCGGTCTCGGAGCCAACCTGAGATGGGGCCCGGTGCACCTGGGACTGCTCCTTCGGGGCCACGACGCGCGATTCGACAGCGATCGGGAGCGGGGGATCACCGCCGACGCGGGAATACGGGTGGCTCTGAGACCGCGCCTCGCACTCGCCGCAGCCACGCACTTCTTTCCTATGGACCTGACCGGGCGAGAGTACACCGATTATTATGCTGCACTGCAGTATTCAGTGAAGGCCCCCAATGTCTGGGGTGCCACCTCGGAGTTTGCAGTGCGCTACGGAGCAAGCTATCGCGAAGGTAGTGCTGGAGGTCTCGAGCACGGGTTAGGTTTGGGATGGTCTATGAATCGGCGCTTTGCGGTAGACGCCTATCTGGTCAGAGAAGTGGCCTACGGCGGGGCAGCGTTGAGACCCAGCTTCGGGGTTAAGCTGAAGGTAGGTCGCTACACCATCGCTGCGGCCCGCGCTTCGGGTTTGAACGACGTGGGCGCTACCTACCGGGTCGGCTTGGATTTGGAACTGGCACGATGAATCTGCTAGATCTGGCTCCCGAACAGGCCGCGGCGTCCCTCCGCAGCTGGCTGGAAGCCAGAAGGGAGCCTTCGTACCGGATCAGGCAGATCCTGCCCCGGCTCTGGAATAAGCCGGTGCGAGCCTGGGCCGAAGCCACGGACCTCCCCCTTACGCTGCGCAGCGAACTGGATGCGACCTTTCCCCTGCCCCGCCTGGCATTGGACGCGCGTCAAGTCTCCCGAGACGGCACGGTCAAGTACTTGTGGAGGCTGGAAGACGGCTTGGCGGTGGAATCGGTTTTGATCCCGGAGGGTAAGCGCCGCACCCTGTGTATTTCCTCTCAAGTGGGTTGCGCGTTCGGGTGCATCTTTTGCGCGACCGGTACGATGGGCTTTCAGCGCAACCTCGCCTGCTGGGAGATCGCCTGCCAGGTACGCGAGGTGGTCCTGGAAACGGGCGAGCGGCCCACCAACGTGGTCTTCATGGGAATGGGGGAGCCGCTTCACAATTGGGAGCAGGTGGACCGGGCACTGACTATCCTTAACAGCCCTTCGGGTTTCGGTATAGGTGCCAGGCACATCACCGTGAGCACGGTGGGCCTGCTTCCCGGTCTATCCAAGCTGGCGGCCCGAAAAGAGCAGTTCCGGCTGGCGATCTCTCTTCACGCCGCGACTCACCAGACGCGACTTGCGTTGATGCCGGTCGAGCGCAAGTACGATCTGGACCGCCTGATGAAGGCTCTCGAGGTCTTCGAGCGCAGGGTTACGTTCGAGTACATAGTGATTCGCGGTCGGAACGATTCCCCCGCGGACGCCGAAGCGCTGGCGGCTCTCGCAAGGCCGCTCAAGGCTTTGGTGAACCTCATCCCTCTACATCCCGGCGGCGCCGTGCCCCTCCCCGCCGCCGGCGCCGCGGAGATGGCAGCGTTTGCCAGGCGGCTGCGGGCCTTGGGAGTATCGGTCAGCGTCAGAAAGAGCCGCGGACTGGACATCAGCGCTGCATGCGGTCAGTTAAGGGTGGAGGTGGAGCGCGCTCGCCGCGTCCGGACCCAAGAGCACGGTGGCGTCCAGCAACAGCTTCGGGTCGGGCTCCCAGAGTAAGCGCCCGAAGCCGAGAGCGCTCCGCACTCGGAGAGCCGCGGCGGAATCGGGGCTCCGAACCAGTATGGTGGTCGAATCCACCGCGCGGCTCCAATCGGTTCCGTAATAGACCACATCTATCCCCGCCCGTCGGAGCCGGCGGGTTACTTCGCGGGCCAGCCCGTCGGTACGCGTGGTATTCAGGACTTCCACGACCGGTGAATTCCCTTCCCCGGGAATCAAAGCCTGCGGTCCTTTTCCTTCCCGGCGGAACAACCAGACACCTCCACCGGCCACAGCGACCAGGGTTAAGAGCGCCGCGATCTTCCTTCCACCAGCGCGTTCCACAGCTCTACCGTTTCCTTTATGAGCGGCCTGCCGGCCTGTATCGTCCACACGAGTCTCTCTTTTACCACTTCCTCCAGGACGCCGTCGGGGTCTTGGGGAACCCGTTCCGCCAGAGCCCGGCGCTCCTCCTTGGCGAACGGCCTCCCGGGATCCAGGTAATCCGCCAAGTAAAGCATCCGACCCACACGATCCCACCCCGTGTAGCCCACCGAGTGATAACGCACCGCGTCGAGCACCGACCGGTCGTCTTCCCCGTCGCGTTCGGCCATCACGGCCGCCGCCGGGCCATGGCGGAGCGCAGGGACTCCCCAAGCCTCCGGCGCCAGCTCCTCCAGCAGCTCCGGATCGGCGTCCCTGAGCGCGTCGTGGAGATAAGCCGCCTTCAGCCACCGATCTTTTTCCCCGTTATCGACACCCAAAGCATCGGCCCAGCGGCGCAGCAGATCCGCAACCCGTTCTATGTGCGCCTTTCGCTCTTCACTCACTACCGCCCAGGGTGGCAAGCTCAGTGCGGTCAATCTCGCTCCTCCGCACCGGAGGCCAGGATTTCGTCCGCGCCGATTCCCTCTCCCAGCACGATGTTGTCGATGAGGCGGGTTCGCCCTACCCAGGCGGCCAGGGCCAGCAGGGTCTCGGACGAGGCTTGGGCCACGGGCGCCATGGAGCGCGGATTCACGGCTTCGACGTACTCCAGCCTCACGGACGGCTCGTGGGCGACGGTGTCTCGCACTACCTGGCAGAGAGTAGCCGCATCGCTGGTCCCCGCTCGGAACCGCTGGTGAGCGGCTTGCAGCGCCCGGGCCAGAACCGCAGCCGCTTTTCGCTCGTCGGGATTCAGATAGGTGTTGCGCGAGCTGAGCGCCAGTCCGTCGGCCTCGCGCACCGTCGGAGCGACGTGGATTGCTACGGGAAAGTTCAGATCTTCCACCATCCGCCGGATGATCGCAGCCTGCTGTGCGTCCTTGCGTCCGAAGACCGCTATGTCGGGCTCGACCAGATGGAACAGCTTGGTGACCACCGTGAGCACCCCTTCGAAGTGCCCCGGCCGGCGAGGGCCGCACAGGTGATCGGCCAGCGGCCCGGGAACCACTCGCACCACCGGCGGTTCGGGATAAAGATCCCGAACCGCGGGAACGAACAGGCAGTCCACACCTCTGGCGGCGGCTGCCGCTCGATCCCGTTCCAGATCCCTGGGATAGCGCTCGAAGTCTTCGCCGGGACCGAACTGGAGCGGATTGACAAAGATGCTCATCACCACCACGTCGGCCAGCTTCCGGGCCCGGTCCACTAGCCGCAGATGGGCCTCGTGCAAGTACCCCATCGTGGGGACGAAGCCGACCCGCTTCCCTTCGGCGCGCTGCCGGCGGGACCAGGAGCGCATCTCTTCGGGGGCGACAAGCTCGATCATTCCTGGAAACTGTGAGCCTCGTCCGGATACTGCCCGCTGCGCACCTCTTCCCGGAATTGCCGGACAGCGCGGCGGACTTCGTCGGCGAGATTGGCGTAGCGCTTTACGAACTTGGCCTTGAACTGCTCGTTGAGCCCCAGCATGTCGTGGAGAACCAGAACCTGACCGTCGCAGTACGGACCGGATCCGATTCCGATCGTGGGGATCTCCACCGCCTCGGTAATGCGCCGCGCTACGGCGGAAGGGATCAGTTCCAGCACGATACTGAAAGCGCCGGCGTCCTGAAGAGCTCGGGCGTCCTCGATCAGCCTGGCGGCGGCCGCTTCGCCCCGCCCCTGTACCCGATACCCTCCCAGAGCGTGCACCGATTGGGGAGTGAACCCGATATGACCCATCACCGGCACCCCCATCTCCACCAGGGCGCGAATGGTGGGTGCGATCGACCTGCCGCCCTCCACCTTCACTCCCGCAGCGCCGGTCTCCTGCATCACCCGTCCCACGTTGCGTTTGGTGTCTTCCAGCGACACTTGAAAAGTCAAAAAAGGCATGTCCACGATTACCATGGCCCGCTTCACCCCGGCCGCCACGCTGCGCCCGTGGTAGATCATCTGGTCCAGCGTGGCTGAAAGAGTCGTCTCTCTGCCCGCCAGCACCGTGTTCACCGAGTCGCCGACCAGAACGACGTCGATCCCTTCTTCGTCCACCAACCGGCCGAAAAGGGCGTCGTAAGCGGTGAGCATCACGATCTTCTCTCCCGCTCTCTTGCGGTTGAGCAGCTCGTGCACCGTGACCGGCTTAAGGGATTCTGACATATTCCGCCAGCTCCGCCAGCTCCCGCTGCCAAAAGGGACGGTTCTCCAACTCCGGATGAGGCAGGACCAAGTCAGATTCTTTCACGATCAGGTCGCCATAGCGCACAATATCTAGGTCCAGAGTCCGCGGCCCCCACCTCACTCGACGCTCCCTCCCGGCAGCGCGCTCGATTTCCAGACAAGCCTCCAATAGCTCCCTGGCACTGAGCTCGGTCTTGAGCAACACCATTTGATTCAGGTAGGGACCTTGGGCGATCGGTCCCAAGGGCTCGGTTTCCTCGATCGTGCTCTGGGCAACCAGCTCGGTCCGAGGCAGTCTGGCCAGGCGGTCCCGGGCAAAGGCGAGATATGCTTCCCGGTCTCCCAGATTGGAACCCAACGCCACGAACACCCACTCAGGCATCCTTGCGGGTTCGCTCCAGGACGACCTCCACGTAATCGATGGGACCGTCTATCGGTGCGTGGGGCTTGCGCGCCGCCACCCTTACGCGGTCCACCTGGCCGGTCTCCAGCGTGCGGGAGGCGATCTTTTCGCACAGCGCCTCGAGCAGCCGGTGGTGGCTGTCGCCTACGGTATCGGCCACTATGGCGTACAGGCGCCGATAGTCCAAGAGCTCCCGGGGGGAGTCGGTCTCGCCCACTTGGCGCAGGGAGAGCCAGACCGTGAGATCGAGTTCCAGCGGCTGCGGCACGTGCGCTTCGTGGGGCAGCAGCCCGACGCAAGTGTGAAACTTCATCCCCTTGAGAGATATGCAGTCTCCGCTCACAGCCGAATGGTAGTTGCAAGGGGTTCTAGCTGTCAAAACCGGTCTTGCCTGCGGCATCCATTGCCCGGCGGAGTTCCGATACCAGGGCGCCGACCGCCTCCACACCCCGCTCCAAGCGCTCGATCAAGGCACTTCCCACCACCAGTCCGTCGGCCAGCCCGGCCAAAGCAGCGGCTTGCTCGCCGCTCCTTATGCCAAAACCTACCGCGACCGGAAGGTGGGTCACGCTTTTCACTCTTCCGATCAGCCCTTTGAGCTCGCCGGTTACCTCGGTCTCAGGGCCGGTGACGCCCAAGCGCGCTATGAGGTAGACGAAACCTTCGGCCTTTTCCAGCGCCGCCCGCATTCGCTGCTCCGTCGTGGTGGGAGCGATCAAGCGGATCAAGTCCAGGTCGCTGTTCAGTATCCGGTCTTCGAGACCGGGATCCTCCCCCGCCGGCAGGTCCGTGACCAGCAACCCCGACGCTCCCGCCCCTCGGGCATCAGCGAGGAAGCGTTCGATCCCGTAGGCCAGGATGGGGTTGAGGTAGCTGAACATCACTACCGGAATCTTCAGCTCCGCCCGCGCTACCAGCTCCAGCGCGCCCCCGACGCTCATCCCGCCCTCCAGGGCGATCTGCGCGGCGCGCTGGATGGCCGGTCCATCGGCCAGCGGGTCGCTGAACGGCACGCCGACCTCCACCAAATCCGCCCCGCAGGCCTCCACCGCCCTCAAAGCCGCCAAGCTGGTATCCCGGTCGGGATAGCCGGCCGTGAGATAAACCACCAGCCCGCACCGCTTCTCCGCTTTCAGCTTGCGCCAGCGAGCGGTTATCGCGCTCTCAGACAAAGTAGTCCGCCGGATTGATACCGTAGCGGGCGGGATCGGTGACTTTCACTATGGTGCGCCGGTAGCTCCCGTCGGAGTTGGTCTCGGCCAGGTTCACTACGGGGCCCGGTCGCAACACCGCCCCTTCCGGGCTCAGTACGATTCGCACCAGCGGCCGGTGAAGTTGCGTGAGATCCGGGTTGGCGGCGTGGACGATTCCCACCTCGTAAGTATCCAGCACCACGCAGGTGCCCACCGGATAGATCCCGAGCAAGTTGATCATCGCTTTGACCAGAACCGGATCGAGACCTCGTCTGGGATTAGTCCACATCTCCTTCAGCACCTGGTCGGGCTGAATCGGCACCGACTGATAGGCACGCCTGGTGGTTGCGGCGTCAAAGCTGTCGGCGACCGCGACGATCTTGGAGAAGACCGATAGTTTGCGCGGTCTCAGACTCTTGGGATATCCTGTGAGGTCCGTCTTCATGTGGTGTTCATAGGCGACGATCAGGCCGCGGTACGGTATCTCTCCGTAGCCCCGCAGGCCGAAGAGCGTCAAGACCCCGAGCCACGGGTGGGCCTGCATGATGCGCCACTCGTTTTCGTCCAGCGGTCCCTGCTTGTTGAGGATCTCCAGCGGCACCCGGCTCTTGCCCACGTCATGAAACAACGCCGCCAGGCCGAGGTCGTACAGCTGCAGCTTGGAAAGGCCCAGGCGCTTGCCGATGGCTACACTGAAGATGCAGACGTTCACCGAGTGGGTGAAGGTGTACTCGTCATAGTCCCGAAGGGTGGTGAGACCCATCAGCGACGTTTCGTTGCTCAGCACCTGGTCTACGATCGTCTGCACTGCACGCTTAACCTTTTTTACGCTGGCGCTGCGCCCCATTCGTACGCTGTTGACGACCTCCCTGGTCACCGCCACCGAGCGCTCGTAGGTCCGTTTGGCCACCTCCTTGGCGCGCTCTTCCGCCTCCAGCTCCTGGTCGCTTTCCACCGGAGGCTCCACTGAGATGTGGGTCACGTTGGCCTGGAGGAGCTTTTGCTGGAGCTCGTACAGTTTGTTAGGCGTCAGTTCCCGCGCGGCAAAGCTCAACAGCAGCGAGATGAACACCTGCCACTCCCGCCGATCCGCTCCCTCGTCCACCCTCACGATTCCGATCCCGCACTGCCGCAGAATTCCCAGCACATGACTGAAGGAGGCGTAGTTATCCAGATCCAGTCTCAGACGGGTACCGTTTACGAAGAGAAAATCCCCCGAGACCCGAATCTCCAGCTCATCCTCCATCCGAAGCAGGGTCGCCGCCGTGGAATCGATCCCGTCCAACGCCCGCTGCGCCTGATCGTTCTCCAGAGGATACAGCTTGAGGCTGCGCAGCGCGGTGTAGAAGGCCAGCAAAAGGTCCCGCCCGCCCTGGCGCAAGAGCCCCTCCGTGCTCCGCATCGTATCGGCAATGGAGGTGCGGGATGTGCGCCGGTTTTTATCGTCCACCATGCTCAACCGAGCTCCTTCAGAGCCTTGGCGGCGGCGTTGCGAACCAGGGGATCTTTGTCCTTTAGCCCTCGCTGGAGCGCCTCTCGCGCCTCCGGCGTGCCGATCTTCCCCAGCGCCATGGCGGCGCAGGCCCGGGTTTCCGGGTCTTCCTTGCGCTTAAAGAAGCCACCACTGAACAAAATATCGCTCAAGGGCTGGATCCCGTCCTTTCCGCTCAACAAGCCGTACGCTTCGAAAAACGCCATCTTCTCGGTGAGATCCGCCGCGCGCAACTCCTTACTGTCTAGCCTCGCCGCTATTTTCGACAGAGCCCGCCGCGCTCCGCGCTGCCCCAGTACTCTAACCGCCGCCACTCTCACATCCTTGTCGCTATCGTCAATTGCGCGCTCGAGCTCCTGGATGGCCCCGGGGCTGCCGATCGAGGCAAGCGCCTCGACCGCAGCCACTTTCACCTGGGGGCTCGCCTCCGCGAACAAAGCGCCCAAGGCGGGCGCGGCGGGAGGAAGCTTCAGGCTCCCCGCCATCTTGATCGCCTGCAACAGCACGCTCTCGTCCTTCCCCTTGAGCGCCTGAATCACGGCTTCAGGATGGGCTTGCGCCAGGCGCCGTGCCGCATCGGTCAGCAACTCCTTGATCCGCTGATTGGTAAGCTTGGGCAGCCACCGCAATAGCGTCTCCAGAGCCTCCGGCCGGAACTCGCGGAACAGCTCTCCCAACTCCTCCTCCGTGGGGTAAACCGCCGCCTCGTCCAAAGACTGCAGTAGCTGGCTCAACGCCTCGGGTTGCGAAAGCCGTAGTGGAATTTCCTCCAGCGTCCTCCGGTGCTCCGGCAGCAGATCCCGCGCCCGGCGCAGCACCACCCCGATTTCCCGGCAGACGTAGGCCACCGACCTGAAATCGCCCACGGCCAAGAGATACGGGAGGAAGTTTTCCAAAATCGAGATCACCTCGGCCCGCACCGTGCTGTAAGTTTGCAGCTCCAAAAGGTCGAAGAGCATGGAGAGCACGTTGCCCCGTAAATCCTGCGAGTATTCCCGATCGACCTCCTGCTGCAGATAAGCGCGCTCTTCCTCGTCCAGGAAGTACAGAGTCGAGTCGAAATCTTCCAGACTCACCAGACCTTTAGGGGGTTCCGGCTCCTCCGCCTCCTCCCGGACCTGTCGCTGCAGCTCCTGCGGTTCCGCCTTGGGGACTTCCGCCGAGGGCGCCAAGGGAACCGCATCGGGCATCGCCAATTCCACGAAATCGTACCGGATGAACTCGAAGTCTTGCTCCCACAACAGAGTCAAAAGATCGTCGTCGGCATCGGCGGGAAGGTTCTTTGCCCGGTTCAGCACGGTCAGAAACCGCGCTATTTCGTCTCGCTCCACTCCTTTTAGGAACGTGATTCGCCTGATCCCGTCTTTGAACAGAAGCCAAGGTACGCTGTCGCTGCGGTTCTTTTGCGAAAGCACCGCTTTTTCCTCCCAAACCAGATCGGCTTCGGCGACGTCCAGGACCAGTTCGTCCATGTACTCCCAGATGGGAGCGAAGCCCTGCTTCAGATTCTGAATCGCCTGCTGGTAGACCGGATTGTTGGGGAGGTAAAGCTGGGTGGCGCGCATAGCTTTGACCAAAAGCTGCATCAGCGCGTCCACCAACTGCACTTGGGCGCTCGGAGCTTGCTTGGTTGCGTCGCTCACTCGATCGCTCCTGTCAGGCGGGCAACATGGGCGACGTCCTTATCCCCCCGCCCGCTGAGATTGATGAGCACCACATCCTCGGGATCCCAAGCCTGCCGCACCACCCAAGCCACCGCATGCGCGCTCTCCAAGGCGGGTATTATTCCCTCCAGTCGCGCGAGAAGGGCAAATGCCTCCAGCGCCTCGCGATCGTTTACCGCCTCGTACCGGACGCGCCCGCTGTCACGTAAATATGCATGCTCCGGCCCGACTCCGGGATAGTCGAGGCCGGCCGACACCGAGTGAGCCGGCAAGACCTGCCCGTCCTGGTCTTGTAGCAGATAGCTCAAGCTACCGTGCAAAACACCGGGCCGCCCGGCTACCAACGACGCAGCATGCCTTCCCGTCTCCAAACCCTCTCCGCCGGCTTCCACCCCGACCAAACGCACTTCCTGGTCGTCCAAAAAGGCGGTGAAGATCCCCAACGCATTCGACCCCCCGCCCACACAGGCCACTACGCACCCCGGCAGCCGGCCGATCCGATCTTCGAGTTGCCGTTTGGCTTCGTCCCCGATCACCCTTTGAAAATCGCGGACCATTCTAGGAAACGGATCCGGCCCCACCACCGAGCCTATGATATAGTGGGTCGTAGAGACGTTGGTCACCCAATCCCGAAGAGCCTCGTTGGTAGCGTCTTTCAGAGTCCGAGTCCCGGAATGCACCGGAACGACCTTCGCGCCGAGGAGCTCCATGCGGTACACGTTCAATCGCTGCCGCTCCATATCCTCGGCGCCCATATAAATGACGCACTCCAGACCGTACCTGGCGCAGGCGGTAGCGGTGGCCACCCCGTGCTGGCCCGCTCCGGTTTCCGCAATGATTCTTCGCTTGCCCATGCGGAGCGCCAGCAAAACCTGTCCCAACGTGTTGTTGATCTTGTGAGCCCCGGTGTGAGCCAAATCCTCCCGCTTCAGAAAGACCCGGCAACCCACCATTTCCGACAGTCTCGGAGCTTCGCTGAGCGGCGTTGGGCGCCCGGCATAAGTACGCAGCAAATCGTCCAACTGGGCCCGGAAATCACGGTCTCTTGACGCCGCGTCGTAGACCGCCGCCAGTTCCTCGAGGGCCGCGATCAACGTCTCAGGTACGTAGCGGCCTCCGTAGGGTCCAAAGCGACCCCCCAGCTGTGCGGCCCGCACCTCAGTGGCCACGAGCCCGCTTCGGCACGCCCACCAAGGAGCGCACGCTCTGTGCCGGATCTCTAGCTCCGCTCAATGCGGTGCCGACCAGCACCGCATCCGCACCCCATCGAGCCACTAGTTCCACCTCGGCCCGAGAAGAAATTCCACTTTCGGCTACGGCAATGACGCCCGGAGGCACCGCCCTGAGCACCGGCTCTATGCCGAATAGGTTCACTTCGAAGGTTTCCAGATCCCGGGCGTTAACGCCCACACTTTCGGGTTCGACTGCAAGCGCTCGGTCCAGCTCACCCAAAGTGTGCACCTCGACCAGCACCGAGAGGCCCAACTCCCGGGCGTACGACCTGAGTTCCCTCAAGATCGCCTGATCCAGGGCCCTGACGATCAACAATACCGCGCTGGCGCCTCTAGCCCGCGCTTCCAAAAGCTGAATCTCGTCGAGGATGAAGTCTTTGCAGAGCACCGGCAGTCCGGCAGCCGCGCTGGCCTGGGCCAAATCCTCCATCGAGCCTCCGAAGTGGATGGCATCGGTGAGAACCGATATTGCGGCCGCCCCGCCGCTGCGGTAAGAGCGCGCCTGGCCCGCAGGATCCAGCCCCGGCGCTATCTCACCCGCCGAAGGAGACCGCCGCTTGATTTCGGCGATTACCGCCACGTCCGACCGCCCCAGGGCGCCTACCCAGTCGGGCGGCCGCGCTGCCTGGCGGGCAGCCCTCTCCAGCTCGGCTCGTCGCTCCTTCTTTGCGGCTACCTCCCGGCGGGTGTCGGCCAGGATCCGACTCAAGCCGGGGGCTGCCGATTGCGCTTCGGGGTGTGTTCGGGTATATTGCATTCGGACTTTATTCGGTACATGGCTTAATGGCTCTCACTCGGCGGCAAAAGGAAATTCTCGATTACCTGCAAAGCTATATTGCGGACCGCGGTTACGCTCCCTCGTTCGAGGAGATCGCCCGCCGGTTTCGGTTCTCTTCGCTGGCAACCGTCCACGAACACTTGAGCAATCTCCAGCGCAAGGGATACATCAAACGCAGTTATAACGAAAGCCGCTCCATCGAGCTAGTTCCCCAGCCCGGAAGTGCCCGGGCTACCGAGCTGCCCCTGCTCGGCCAGGTAGCGGCGGGAGAACCGATCGAGGCCGTCCCGGGTAACGAAACCATAGCGGTTCCCGACGACCTTATCCCCCGCAGGGGCGTCAGCTACGTGCTCCGGGTGCGGGGAGACTCCATGATCGACCAGCACATCCAGGACGGCGATTACGTAATCGTGCACAGTCGCAACACCGCACGCAACGGTGAGACGGTAATCGCTTTGATCGACGGAACCTCCGCCACCGTCAAGCGCTTCTACCGGGAGCCCGGAGGCTGGATTCGACTGGAACCCGCCAACCAGACGATGCCTCCAATTAGGGTACACGAAAACGACGTCATAATTCAGGGCGTGGTCGTAGGAGTTTTGAGAAAGTACTAGTTTAGAGCTGTAGCCTGCTCCGTCACCTTCTGGAGAGCTTGCGCCGCCTTTCCCTCCTCCAAAGTCGCCGCCGCCAGCTCCACCCCTTCGCTCAGCCGGGATACCAACCCGGCAACGTAAAGGGCCGCGGCGGCGTTGAGAATCACCGTTGCCCAGGCCACCGGATCGTCCTTCGGTTTCTCGAAAAGACGGCGAATCCGGCGTGCGTTCCCGGCCGGATCGGCTCCCGCCAGAGAATCGAGCTCCCCTCCGGCTGCCCCGAGTTTCTCCGGGTCCAGGGTCCAGTGGCGCACCTCACCCGACATTACCTCCCACACCTCGGTGGGTCCTACGGGGGCTATCTCGTCCATCCCTACCTTCGCATGTACCACCAGCGCGTGTTCTGCACCCAGACGCGCCAGCGCTTCCGCCATGGCCGGGGCCCGAGCCCGGTCCGCTACCCCTACCAGTTGCCGCCGGACGCCGGCGGGATTAGCCAGGGGACCCAAAACGTTCATGATGGTAGGGACTCCCAGTTCTTTGCGCACCGGGGCTACGAACTTCATGGCGGGATGGTACAGCGGGGCGAAAAGGAATGCAAAACCGGACGCATCCAGCAGGCGAGCCGCCTCCTCAGCTCCCATCGTTATGGGAATTCCGAGCGCCTCCAGCACGTCCGCCGACCCGCACTTGGACGTGTAGGATCGGTTGCCGTGCTTGGCCACCCGCGCTCCCGCGCCGACTGCCACAAAGGCGGCGGCAGTCGAGACATTGAAAGTCGGCACCGTTCCGCCTCCCGTACCGCAAGTGTCGATGAGCCGGTCTCTGCGTGGCGTCTCGACTTTCAACATCGCACCCCTCAGTGCTCGGGCCGCCCCCGCAATCTCGTCTGCGGTCTCGCCTCGCACCCTGAGCCCCATCAGCAGCGCCGCCGCCTGAGCAGGAGACACCTCGCCGCCCATGAGCTCGGCAAAGGCCTCCTCGGCAAGCGCCTCTCCCAAGCGCTCGCCGAAAGCTAGCGCTCGCAACGCTCTGGCAATGGGCCTGTCTTCCACAGCGAGGACTCGGAGGTTCAGGATCCGTTGAAGTACCCGATCCAACATAAAGGAGAGCAACAATTGACAGCAAGATCACCGCGGGACAGTTTGCTTTGACCTATGTCGCACCTACCATCTATGATCAGACTGCCCAATGGGCTCCCGGATCGCCGCAGGATCTTCGATCGCCGCCTAGGCGAGCGGCGGGTTATGGCACTTCCGGTATCGCAGGACCGCCGCAGCGGTACGGACCGGCGCCGCCTCGGTGACCGACGAGAGAGTCCCACAGGCCATCTCCGCAACGCTCTGCAGGTGGTGCACGCCTTGGCCGAAATGGGAGCAGACGTTCCCCTGGAACAATCGCTGCAAAGATTGCGCCTGGCGCTGGCAGACATCGAACGTCTCGAGCGCTGGGGGCGCCAGCTGGGTCAACAACTCCGATCGCTGCAGGTGAACACCCAGCTACAACCTCGGCCTTCATAGCCCCCGCCGGCAGGTTTGGCCCCGGCAGGTTGCAGTGCATAGGGCACCGTCCTAATTTGCCGCGCAGGTGATCACCTGCTACGCGGTCCTCCACTACGTGGGGCATCCATTCGCCGGCTGGCAGCGCCAGGCATCCCAGCGTACCGTGCAAGGAGAGATCGAGGGAGTATTGGAGCGACTGGCGGGACAGCGCGTCGTAACGCACGCCGCCGGTCGCACCGACGCGGGGGTTCACGCGCTCGGACAGGTTGTCAGCTTCAAGATACCGGCCAAGTGGAAACCCGCGGATCTCCATCGCGCGCTCAACGCCCTGCTGCCCAAGGAAATCTGGGTTGCGGAGGTAGGTCCGGCTCCCGCAGGGTTCCACGCGCGGCGGGACGCGGCGTCGCGCCGCTACCGCTACGTGGTAGGATGCGATCCGGCGTCCAGATCCCCGTTCCGCCATCCTTTTGAATGGGCTCTGGGGGTTCCCCTGGACCCGCAAGCCCTTGCCGAGGCAGCCGCGGCGCTTCCGGGAGAGCACGACTTTCGGGCCTTCTCAGCGGCGGGGCAGCCGAAGCGCCATTACCGCTGCAAGATACTGCTGGCTCAATGGGAGGCGCGCGCAAACGGGGAAGGTTTTATCTTTACTATCGAAGCGGACCGGTTCCTGCATCGTATGGTAAGGTTTCTAGTGGGCACCATGGTGGACGCCGCCCGCGGCAGGCGTCCGCCGAGCGACATAGCGCGACTGCTCAACAGTGATAGCAATGCCGAAGCCAGCCCTCCGGCACCACCGCAGGGGCTGTACTTCATCGGAGCCCGGTACCCTAAACTCGGGAAGGATCTAGGCCTATGAAACTTTTCCTCGATACCGCGAATCTCGCCGACATTCGATGGGCCTCCCAAGCCGGTCTGATCGACGGCGTGACCACCAACCCGACGCTTCTTTCCCAAGCGGCGGGGGATGTGGATCCGAGAGATGTTTTGAAAGAGATCTGCTCTCTGGTGGACGGCCCGGTCAGCGCCGAGGTAGTGGCAGTGGATGCCGAGGGGATGTACCGCGAAGGCCGCGAGCTGGCCAAGCTTGCCGATAACGTGGTCGTCAAGATCCCGATGATCGAAGAGGGAATGATAGCGGTGCGCCGTTTGGTGGCTGACGGAGTCCGGGTCAACGTCACGCTGTGTTTCAGTTCGGTACAGTGTCTTATCGCGGCCAAGGCCGGCGCCACCTACGTTTCTCCCTTCCTCGGGCGGCTCGACGATGTGGGTCACGAAGGGATGGACGTGGTCCGCGAAGCCAGGATCATTTTCGACAACTACGACATCGAGACGGAGATCCTGGCCGCTTCCATCCGCCATCCCCGGCACGTGGCGGAGGCCGCGCTGATCGGCGCCGACGTAGCCACCATGCCGACCGAGGTGCTCAAGAAGTTGCTCTTGCATCCCCTTACCGATCGCGGCCTAGACCGCTTTTTGAACGATTGGAGCAAGCTGGCGTCCCGCGCCAAGGTAAACGCCTGAGGGCTTCCTGGTTCGCTCTCTTGGGGCTCCTGCTGGGAGGGTGCGGGGAGTCTCCCCAGCCCAGCAGAGTGGCGCTGGCCTCTGCGGTTTCCCAGCCGCTTTCTCCCCAGACCTCTGCCGGCGCGGTCCAGGCGGGACTGGCTGCAAGCCGACAGACGGCGATCGTCCAGGCCGCGGCCAGGGTCGCTCCCGCGGTGGTCAGTGTAAACGTGCTGCGGCGGGAGCGGCAGTTGCCCAGAACGCCCTGGGATTTCTTCTTCGTGCCTCGCGGTTACGAGCGGCTGGTTCAGGGCCTGGGATCGGGCTTTATCGTATCGAGCGACGGCCTGGTGATAACCAATCAGCACGTAGTTCAGGGGGCCGAGCAGATCGTCGTAACCACTCGCGACGGCGTGGACTACGAGGCCGCGCTTCTGGGCGAGGATCCGCTGACCGACATCGCGGTACTGAAAATCGAAGGACGCGACTTGCCCACGGTGCCCATCGGATCGAGCCGGGATCTGATGATCGGCGAGTGGGTGATAGCTATCGGCAACCCATATGGTTATCTCCTGGGCAACACCGAACCTTCAGTCACCGCGGGAGTGGTAAGCGCGGTGGGCCGCAACCTCCTCCCTACGGGAGATCAGCCCGGCGTGTACGTGGGCATGATCCAAACGGACGCAGCGATCAATCCGGGAAACTCCGGCGGACCCTTGGCGAATGCGCAGGGACAGGTGGTGGGAGTCAACAGCTCGATTTTCTCCAATACCGGAGGCTCGATCGGTATCGGCTTCGCCATTCCCATCGAGCGGGCGCTGCGGGTGGCCGAGGAGTTGCGCCGCTATGGCGAGGTGCGGCGGGCCTGGCTGGGTATCGACGTAGCCGGAGCTGAGGAGCTGCGGGGATGGAAGCGGTCCGGCGGCCTGAGAGTGACGCGGGTGGCCGAAAGCGGGCCCGCGGCTCGCGCAGGGATCCAGCCGGGCGACATCCTGTTGCGCGCCGGAGAAAAATCCCTCAGAACTTTCCTGGACTGGGAGGCGGTGAAGCTCGACATCAGTCCGGGCGATACCTTACCGGTGGTACTCATGCGGGGAGGCCGCGAGCGCGCCGTCCGGATGGTGGTGGAGGAACTGCCCACCTCCCGCGCGCCCAGGGTTGCCGGGTTGGGAGACATGGAGTTGATCACCGTGACACCGGCGATTCAGCAGGAGCGCGGTCTCAGTCGCGCTAGAGGAGCTTTGATATACCGGATCGGGGAAGAAACCCAATTCGCCACCGGACTTCAGGCGGGGGACGTGATCCTTCAGATCAATCGTACGCCGATCGAGACCGCGGAAGATGCCAGGCGAGCTTTTCGCGCGGCGGCTGGACGGGGCGCCATCAGAGTTTGGTTCGAGCGGCAGGGGCAATTAGGGTACACCGATTTCTACGTAAGATGACCGATTCCCCGGGTTACCGGTCGATCCTGGCGGAGCGCTACGCCTCGCCTGTCATGCTGGAGCTGTGGGGCCCGGAGCGCCGCGCCCGTTTTTGGCGGCGGTTGTGGTTGGTCTTGGCCGAGGAAGAACGGCGACTGGGAGTCGCCATCCCCGAAGAAGCGATAAAACAGATGCGGGAACACCTGGACGATGTCGACCTGACGGCGGTGGCCAGCTACGAGCGCCGCCTGCGGCACGACGTAATGGCGCACATCCATCACTTCGGGGACCAGGCTCCTGCGGCACGTCCCTATCTCCATCTCGGCGCCACTTCGGCCTACGTCACGGACAACGCCGACTTGATCCTCATTCGTGAATCCTTGGGTATACTCCTGGGCCGGCTGATGGCAGTCCTCGAAGCCCTGCGGGACTTCGCCCTTCAGCACCGCTCTCTTCCTGCCGTCGCTTACACCCATTTCCAGCCCGCCCAGCTGACCACGGTCGGTAAGCGCGCCGCTTTGTGGCTTCAGGATTTCGCCCTAGACGCGGAAGACTTGAGTGACGCTTTGAAGAGCCTCCCGTTCCGCGGCTGCAAAGGAACCACCGGGACACAAGCCAGCTTCCTGGAACTCTTCGAGGGGGATCATCAGAAAGTGCGGGAGCTGGACCGCAACGTTGCGGCGGCTTTCGGTTTCACCGAAGTCCTTCCCCTTACCGGCCAGACGTACACCCGGAAGATCGACAGCCGGGTGCTCGATCGCCTGAGCGGTATAGCCCAGTCGGCTTCGAAGTTCGCAACCGACATTCGGCTGCTGCAGCACGAGGGGGAGATTCTGGAGCCGGCGGAATCGGAACAAATAGGTTCCAGCGCCATGCCTTATAAGCGCAATCCGGTACGATGCGAGCGGATCTGCGCTTTGTCCCGCTACCTGATAGCGCTGCGGGAAAACGCCGCATATACCGCCGCCACACAGTGGCTCGAGCGCAGCCTGGACGACAGCGCCAACCGCCGGCTGGTGCTGCCGGATTCCATGCTCGCAGCCGATGCCATATTGATCCTGGTGACTAACGTGGCCCGCGGTCTGGAAGTCAGGGAAGCGGTCATCCGGAGGAATGTGGAGCGGGTAATGCCTTTCATGGCGACGGAGCGCTGGTTGCTCTTGGGAGTTCGGGCCGGCGGAGACCGCCAGAATTTGCACGAGGTGATTCGGCGCCATTCCCGTGAAGTCGCCCGCGCCGTGGAGGCGGGTGGCAAAAACGATCTACTGGAACGGCTGGCTCGGGATCCCGCTTTTTCCCGGGTGGACGCCGGTGCACTGCAACAGGAGCTCGATCCCTCGCGCTACATTGGGCGCGCCGCTGAGCAGGTAGAAGAGTATATCGCCGACCGGCTGGATCCGCTGCTGGCGGCGTTACGTTCGATCCACAAACCGATAGAGGAGGAGGTGAAGGTATGACCGAGCGGGTACTCGCGGAGAGCAAATTGCCGCTTCCCTTGATGAACCGGGGCAAGGTGAGGGAGATATACGAGGTAGACCGCGAGCACCTGTTGTTGGTGGCGAGCGACCGTATCAGCGCATTCGACTTCGTGTTACCGCAGCCGATCCCCAAGAAAGGCGCCGTGCTGACGCAGATGAGCGCCTATTGGTTCCGCGAACTCGAGGGCATCGCCCCCAATCACTTCGTCACGGCATCCACCGAGGAGATCTTGCAACGCATACCCGCTCTCCGGGACTACCGCGATCAGGTAGCGGGGCGTTCCACCTTGGTGCGGCGCGCTACCCCGATACCGTTCGAATGCGTGGTCCGAGGTTACCTCTCTGGATCGGCGTGGGCGGAATATCAGGAGAAAGGCACCATGGCGGGAGAACCGCTGCCCGCCGGGCTTCGGGAATCGGATCGTCTCGAGCCTCCGCTTTTCACTCCGGCCACCAAGGCCGTGACCGGACACGATGAAAACATCACTTTCGATCGTATGCGGCAGGCTCTGGGCGACGGGCTCGCCGAGCGGCTGCGTGAGCTCAGCCTGGCGCTGTATGCCGAGGCCCGAGACCGCGCCGCGCGCCGGGGAATCATCATAGCCGATACCAAGTTCGAGTTCGGACACGGGCCGGACGGCGAACTGCTGGTAATCGACGAGATTCTGACTCCCGATTCTTCCCGTTTCTGGCCTGCCGAACAGTATCAGCCCGGCAAGAGCCAGCCCAGCTTCGACAAGCAACCCGTAAGAGACTACCTGAGCGGGCTCAAGCGCGCGGGCCAGTGGGACGGGAATCCCCCTCCCCCGCCCCTTCCCCCCGAAGTGGTGCGGGCTACGAGCCTCCGGTACCAAGAGGCGTACCTCCGCATCACGGGCGAACCTCTGCCGGAGGACGCGTGAGACTAGCACCCGAAGGCAGCCCCTTCGTGACCGGAGCTGCGGCTATCCTCACCGGGCTCTTCGGTATGGCTCTCTGGAAAGGAGGCGGCTGGTGGCTCGCCCTGGGAGCTTGGTTCCCGATCGCGCTGTGGACCCCGGCCTTCTTCCGAGTACCGGCTAGGCAGGTTGTGCGCGATCCCGATTCGATAATCGCTCCCGCCGACGGCAAAGTCGTCAGCGTCCGCAAGGTGGAAGAGCCGGAGTTTCTGAGAGGACCGGCTACCCGGGTGTCGGTCTTCATGAACATCTTCAACGTGCACATCAACTATTTTCCCGTCGACGGAACGGTGGCGTTCAAGCGGTATCGCCGGGGAAAGTTCCTCCATGCGGGCAGAGAGCACGATCCTGAACGGAACGAGCACATGTGCGTGGGGATCGAATGCGAGCGGGGTCGCGTGCTGGTACGCCAGGTCGCCGGCTTGATCGCGCGGAGAATCGTCACCGACCCCGAGGTGGGCGACCGTGCGGTTCAAGGAACCCGAATGGGCATGATTCGCTTCGGGTCTAGGGTGGATACTTTCCTCCCCGACAACGCCAGAGTGGAAGTTAGAGAGGGAGACCGGACCGTGGGCGGAGTCACTGTCATCGCGAGGTGGACTTCGTGAGGCACCCTGCGGGGCGCTCCCCAAGGGTGCGCCGAGTGGTGGTGGTCCTGCCCAGCCTTTTCACGCTGGCCAATCTCTTCTTCGGCATATGGTCGATCGTTCTGTCTTTCCAGGGAGAATTCTACCGGGCCAGTTGGTTCATAGTGATAGCCGGGGTACTGGATCTCCTGGACGGCACTCTGGCTCGAATGAGCCGATCGGGTACCCGGTTCGGAGCGGAGCTGGATTCTCTGGTGGATCTGGTGAGCTTCGGCGTAGCGCCGGCGATCCTCATCTACGTGTTGTATCTGTCCCACATGGGTCAGTTCGCCTGGGTATTCTCCTACGGGTTCGTAATCTGCGTTGCGCTGCGACTGGCGCGTTACAACGTGGAGGCCGCCGGGAAGCACGCCGAAGGGTTCTCCGGGCTGCCATCCCCGGCAGCCGGCATGACCCTCGCTACCTACTATCCCTTCACCCTCACCGACTGGTACCGTAGCGAGCTGGCGAGCCTGCCATGGTCGCAGCTGCTGCCCTTTTTGATGATCGCCCTCAGCCTCGCCATGGTAAGCCACGTTCACTACGCCCGGCTGCCGCGGATCGGTTTCCGGACGCTGAGAGGCCTGCTGGGATTGGCGATCAACCTCACCATCTTGGGCTTCGGCATCTGGGCACGAGATATTTTCTTCTTCCCCTTGGGCCTGGCTTACCTCACTTACGGAATGGCCCGCGCCGCGGTGCTGGGCTTTTTGGAAAGGGGCGAGGAGAGCCAAACACCCGGGGAGCGTCCCATTGCTCTGCACGAGCGGAGGGACTTTTCCAGCTCGCCGCGCAGGGAGACACCGCCCGGAGGTCAGCGCCGGCTCTAGCGAACGGGACAGCAAAAAGGGAGCACGATGCCCGATTTTGAAGTCGAAGTCAGAGTGATGCCGCGAGAGTCGCTGCTCGACCCCCAAGGTCAGACGGTGGAGCACGCCCTTCACGCTCTGGGTTTCGGCGAGGTGCGGGGCGTGAGAATCGGCCGGGCGATCAAGTTTTCCCTGTCCTGCGGCAGCGCCGAGGAAGCGGAGCGGAGCGTTCGCGCCATGTGCGAGCGGCTTCTGGCCAATCCCGTGACGGAAGACTTCCACATAGCGGTAAGGAAGGCGTCATGATCCGCGTCGCCGTGATTCGTTTCCCGGGATCCAATTGCGACGAAGACACTTTGCGGGCTTTCAAGCTCGCCGGGGCGGACGCCTACTTCGTCTGGCACCGGGAGCGGTCGCTCCACGGCGCCGACATTGTGGTGCTCCCGGGTGGGTTCGCTTTCGGAGACTACCTCCGAGCGGGAGCCATTGCGCGCTTCAGCCCGGTGATGGACGCCGTTTGCAGGCACGCCCGGGAGGGAGGTCCGGTCTTAGGGATCTGTAACGGCTTTCAAGTGCTCTGCGAAGCGAATCTCCTACCCGGGGCCCTGGCCCGGAACGCCGGCCTCACCTTCGTCTCCCGCCCGGTCCGCGTCCGGGTGGAAGCCACCGACACTCCGTTTACCCGATTGTGCCCTCCGGGTGCTATCTTTACTCTACCGGTGGCGCACGGCGAGGGACGATACGTGGCGCCGCCGGAGCGGATCGAAGAGTTGGAATCGGAAGGGCGTGTGGTGCTCCGTTATGTCGAAGGGACCAACCCGAACGGTTCGGCAAACGACATCGCGGGGATTACCAACCGGGAACGCAACGTGGTCGGGATCATGCCCCACCCGGAGCGGGCGGTGGACCCGCTTCTAGGATCGGCGGAGGGTTTTACGATGTTCACCTCGGCCGTTCAGAGTACGGCCCTAACCAGCGGAGGTGCCCCATGAGGTGGCAGGCTCTACTGGCCGCGTCGGTGTTGACCTTGAGCGGCTGCGACAAGATTCCCTTCATCGGCAAGGAGGAAACGCCGCCCGATACCGCCGCGCGCGCGCCGGCTGCGCCCGCAACCTCGGCGGACACCGCGCAGCCCCCTGCACCCGCACCGCCACCACAGCAGGCCCGACGCCCCGCGCCGGCGAGAGTGCTGGTGGATGAACCGTGGACCCCGATAGACACCGGTACCATTGCGCCGGGCATGACCCGAGAGCAGGTCATCGCCCTCTGGGGGGTTCCGGTGGCGGAACGCACCGTAGGGAACCGGACCTACCTTTACTTCCGGAACGGATGCGAAGTCTCTTGCGGAACTTTCGACGTGGTTTTCTTGGAAGGCGGTCAGGTGGTAGATGCCATAGTGCGCGGCCCCGGGCACAACTACGCTGGAACCTCCTCCTCCCCGCGTGACCGGGTCGCCGCCTTCACTCCGCCTATACGCCAGTAGGGAGGACCAACTCGTGCCCGACAAGCCCAGTCGCAACGAGGAAGAATACTTCGCCAAGCGCGAAGCCGAGATTTTGAAGGCCCGGCGGGAAGCCGCAGAGCGGGCCGCCCGCGACGCCGAGCGCCGCAGTCACTACATGAAATGCCCCAAGTGCGGGGCTGATCTCAAAACGGAAGAGCAGGACGGCATCCAGGTGGATCGCTGTCCCGAATGCCTGGGAGTCTGGTTCGACGCCGGCGAGGCCGAGGAACTGATCAGGATACATCAGCGCGGCGGAGGATTGGCCGGTCTGTTCACCGCTTTGGTCAGAGGAGTCAGAGGTTCGGGCAAACACGCCGCTCCCCATGAATCGAAGAGCGGTTGAGCCCTACCCCGGAGATCCACCGGTAACCGAGGCCCTCGTCGCCGAACACGGGCTCAACCAGGAAGAATACCGCCGTATCCGAGAGATTCTCGGCCGCGAGCCGACGTTCAGCGAGCTGGGAATCTTCTCCGCTCTCTGGAGCGAGCACTGCTCCTACAAACACTCCAAAGAAGTGCTCCGCCAGTTCCCGACCTCGGGCCCCAGGGTAATCCTGGGACCCGGAGAGAACGCCGGCGTGCTTCGGATCGGTCAGGGCTGGGCGGTAGCTTTCAAGATCGAATCCCACAACCATCCCTCGGCAGTAGAACCGTACCAGGGAGCGGCTACTGGTGTAGGAGGAATCCTCCGCGACGTGTTCGCCATGGGCGCCAGGCCCGTGGCGCTGCTCAATAGCCTGCGGTTCGGGCCCCTGGGAGAAGCGCGGAACCGTTATCTCCTGGCGGGAGTGGTCCGGGGTATCGGCGATTACGGCAACTGTGTGGGCGTCCCCACGGTGGGAGGCGAGGTGGATTTCGGAGCCTCCTACACCGCGAACCCGCTGGTCAACGCCATGTGTGTTGGATTGCTGCGGGAGGAGAGCCTGATGCGGGCGGTCGCAACGGGAGAGGGAAACCTTCTCGTAGTCCTGGGATCGCGCACCGGAAGAGATGGAATCCACGGCGCCGCTTTTGCCTCGGAGACGCTAGGTGAAGCCAGCGAGGCCCGCAGGCCTCAAGTGCAGGTGGGCGATCCTTTCACGGAAAAGCTGCTGCTGGAAGCGTGCCTCGAACTGATCGGTTCCGGAGCGGTAGTGGCGATTCAGGACATGGGGGCTGCCGGTCTCACCTCTTCCTCCGCGGAAATGGCCGCCCGGGGAGGGATGGGTGTGGAGCTGGATACGTCGCTGGTCCCCACGCGGGAGCCGGGCATGACTCCCTATGAAATCCTCCTGTCCGAGTCGCAGGAGAGGATGTTGTTGGTGGTACAGCCGGATGCGCTGCCGCGGGTAAGAGAGATCGCTGCCAAATGGGAGCTGGAGGCGACGCCTATAGGAAAGCTTACCTCCGACGGCTGGTACCGGGTGCGACACGGGGAGAGACTGGTGGTGGAAATCCCCGCGCGCCGGCTGATCGAGGACTGTCCGATTTACCAGCCGGAGGCGAGAGAGTCGGAGGAAACTAGGCGGCGCCGGTCCCTGACCCCGCCCCAATCCGCCGTCGATCCTCAGGCCGCGCTCCTTCGATTGCTGGACGTCCCCGGAATCGCCAGCAAGCGATGGGTCTACGAGCAGTACGACTCCACCGTCCGGGCTGCTACGGTGATCGGACCGGGCGCCGATGCGGCGGTAGTGAGAGTCCCCGATACCGAAATCGGCCTGGCCCTGTGTACCGACGGCAACTCCCGCTACGTACTTCTCGACCCCTACGAAGGGGGCAAGGCCGCGGTGGCGGAGGCGGCGCGCAACGTGGCCTGTGTCGGGGCCACACCGATCGGAATCACCAACTGCCTCAACTTCGGCAGCCCGGAGCGCCCCGAGATATTCTTCCAGTTCAGGGAAGCATGCCGGGGAATAGCCGACGCTTGCCGCGCCCTCGAGATACCGGTAACGGGAGGCAACGTCTCTTTCTATAACGAGAGCCCCGCCGGCGCCGTGGACCCCACCCCCGTAATCGGCATGGTGGGACTCCTGGAAAACGTAGAGCTGGCCGTTCGTTCCTGGTTCGCCAATCCCGACGACGCGATCATCTTGCTGGGCGACTGCCGGGGCCACCTCGGCGGATCGGCCTTTTGGGCCCATATCCTGGAGACCGTAGGGGGTTGTCCCCCCTCGGTCGATCTGACGGCGGAGCGGTCTCTCATTCTCCTCCTGGTCGAACTGTCGCGCCGGAAGCTTTTGACCAGCGCCCACGACCTGAGCGACGGAGGGTTGGGAGTGGCGCTAGCAGAGTGCTGCATCGGATCGCCCTACCAGGAACGCGGGATGGGCGCGCGGGTAGACTTGACGCACCTCCAGGGAGCTTTGGACGCTTCCGCGTTGCTGTACGCCGAGGAGCCGGGGCGGGTTATTCTCAGCGCACCTGCCGCAAATCAGGAAGCGATTCTAAAGCTTGCGGCAGAAAGAGGGGTTGCGGCTCGGGTGATCGGCACGGTAGGCTCCGAGGACGGCCTGCTGGAGGTCCGGCTTAAGGATGGAGATTTCGTCTTGCCCGTGTCCCGGTTGAGAGATATTTACTTCGCGGCAATCCCGCGGCGAATGGGCGTCGGCGTTATGGCTGAAGGAGTACCTTGACCGATGTGCGGCATCTTTGGGGTTTACGGCATCCAGAACGCCGCTCAGCTGGTGTACCTGGGGCTCTACGCCCTGCAGCACCGGGGGCAGGAGTCGGCGGGGATAGTTTCCCTGGAACCTGACGGCACCGCTCACGCCCACCGGGGAATGGGCCTGGTGGAGGAGGTTTTCCCTCAGGAAGTGCTGCAAAGCCTCAAAGGGGATGTGGCGATCGGCCACACCCGCTACTCCACTACGGGGAGCTCGGTCTTGGCCAATGCTCAACCGGGGATCGTCAACTACCACGGCGGCCCCTTGGCGCTGGCGCACAACGGCAACTTGACCAACGCCAGGCAACTCAGAGACGACTTGGTGCGCAAAGGATCGATCTTTCAGTCTTCGTCCGATTCCGAGGTGATCGTTCATCTTATTGCGCGCTCCGAGGCGCGCCGGCCGGAGGATCAGATCCTGGACGCTCTGGAAAGGGTGGAAGGGGCTTATTCCCTGCTCTTGACGATCGGGCGAACGCTCTACGCTATCGTAGATCCCAGGGGCTTTCGCCCTCTGGTGCTCGGCCGGCTGGACGGGGGGTACGTTTTGGGATCGGAAACCTGCGCGCTGGATATATTGGGCGCCGAACCGGTGCGGGAACTCCAGCCTGGCGAGTGGCTGAAGATCGAAGAAGGCCGCCTGATCGAGCTGCCCCATCTGCCCGAAAAGGAACACCGGCGCTGCGTTTTCGAACTTATCTACTTCTCCCGGCCCGACTCGGTGGTCTTCGGCGAATCGGTGGATCGGGTAAGGCGCGCCCTCGGGCGCGAACTGGCGCGGGAACATCCCGCACCCGGAGCCGACTGCGTCTTTTCGGTCCCCGATTCTTCCAACGCCATGGCGCTGGGCTACGCCGAAGAGAGCGGGATCAAGCTGGAACACGGTCTGATTCGAAATCACTACGTCGGTAGAACGTTCATAAATCCGGAGCAGCACGCGCGGGACGCGAAGGTGAGGATCAAGTTCAACCCGGTCCGGGACGTCATACGCGGCAAGAAGGTGGTCGTGGTGGATGACTCTCTGGTGCGGGGCACCACTTCCCGGAGCTTGGTTCGCATGATTAGGGAGGCCGGAGCCAAAGAAGTGCACTTCAGGGTAGCCTCGCCTCCGATCACCGGGCCCTGTTATTACGGGATCGACACCCCGACCCGCGAAGAGCTGATAGCGGCTACTCACACGGTAGAGGAAATTCGCGAGCACCTGGGGGTCGACACCCTGGGATATCTCTCGGTGGAAGGAATGTACCGCGCGATCGGGCGGAATAGCGACCGGTTCTGCGACGCCTGTTTTACGGGAGCGTACCCCACACCCGTTCCGGATGCCGCTCTGGAAGAGAGCTTGATAGGCGGAACATCGAGCAAGGCGTGAGCACCATGAAGCACGTTTACTTCTTCGCCCAGGGGCGCGCCGAAGGAACCGCCGCCATGCGGGACGTGCTGGGCGGGAAAGGTGCGAATCTGGCGGAAATGACCAACCTCGGCATACCGGTTCCTCCCGGCTTTACCATTGGAGCGCCGGTCTGCATGAGCTATCTGCAAAGTGGGACGCTCCCGGAAGAGGTGAAGCAGCAGGTTACCGCCGCAATGGCTCGGCTGGAGGAGGTCACGGGCAAGAAGTTCGGCGGCGGCGACAACCCTTTGCTGGTCTCGGTCAGGTCCGGGGCCAAGTTCTCGATGCCCGGAATGATGGATACGATCCTGAATCTGGGCCTCAACGACCGAACGGTAGAGGCGCTAGCCCGGAACACCTCGAACCGCCGGTTCGCGTACGATTCCTACCGGCGCCTGATCCAGATGTACGGGAGCGTGGTTTTCGGCATCAAGGGGGCCGACGCCGAGGGCGATCCTTTCGATCGCGCGCTGGAGGAACTTAAGCGGGCGCGAGGCGCGGAGCGCGATATCGATCTTCCGGCCGAAGACCTGGAGCGGCTGGTGGCGGAGTTCAAGCAGATCGTGCTCCGCCACACCGGTTCCCCGTTCCCTCAGGATCCATGGGAGCAGTTGTGGGGTGCCATCGAGGCGGTCTTCCGCAGTTGGGAGAACCGCAGGGCCGTAGAGTATCGCAAACTGCACCGCATACCCCACGACCTGGGCACGGCGGTCAACGTGGTAGCCATGGTGTACGGCAATCTGGGGGAGGATTCCGGAACCGGCGTAGCCTTCACCCGCAACCCGTCCACCGGTGAGCGCGGGTTGTTCGGCGAATTCCTGCCCAATGCTCAGGGTGAAGACGTGGTAGCCGGAATTCGCGACCCGGAGCCGATAGAGAAAATGGGATCCCGGTTGCCGCAAGCCTATCAGGAACTGCTGCGGGTGGCGTCCACCCTGGAGCGCCACTTCCGGGATATGCAGGACATCGAGTTCACGGTCGAGCGGGGCAAACTCTTCTTGCTTCAGACGCGCGCGGGGAAACGCACCGTCCAGGCGGCGGTGCGGATCGCGGTGGATCTGGTGGGCGAGGGGCTGATAGACAGGGCTGAAGCGGTGCGCCGGGTGGATGCCGATCAGCTCGACCAACTGCTCCACCCGATGGTAGATCCTCGAGCCACGGCGGAGGTGATTGCGACCGGCCTTCCGGCCTCTCCCGGGGCGGCCGTGGGCAGAGTGGTGTTGGATGCCGACACTGCGGTGCGGAGCGCCGAATCGGGAGAAGCGGTCATTCTGGTGCGCAGAGAGACCAGTCCGGACGATTTCCACGGCATGGTGGCGGCCAAGGCGATACTCACCGCGCGCGGCGGGTTGACCAGTCACGCCGCGGTGGTAGCCAGGGGAATGGGAAAATGCTGCGTGGTGGGAGCCAAGGACCTGGAGTTGGATGAAGGGGCAAGGTTGTTTCGCGCGAACGGCAGGGTGGTGCGGGAGGGAGATTGGATCAGCGTGGACGGAACCACCGGGCGGGTCTTCTTGGGGCGCGTCCCGCTGGTGGATCCGGAACCCGGCCCGGAGTTTTTGCGCCTCATGGAGTGGGCCGACCAGTTGCGCCTCCTCCGAGTGCGGGCGAATGCCGACACCCCTGAAGACGCGCGCCGGGCGAGGCAGTTCGGTGCCGAAGGGATCGGCCTTTGCCGGACCGAACATATGTTCTTCGGCGAAGATCGCATAATGGCGATGCGCGAGATGATAGTGGCGCAGAACGCCGAGGGAAGGCGAAAGGCCCTGGAAAAACTCCTCCCCATGCAGCGGCAGGACTTCCTCGGCATCTTTCGGGAGATGAACGGGTTCCCCGTCACCATAAGATTGCTGGATCCCCCGCTGCACGAATTTCTTCCGCGCGGCCCGGAAGAGATTGCGCGGCTCGCCGGGGCTCTGGGTGTGGGGGAAGAGGAATTGACCCGCACCGTCGAGCGGCTCGCGGAGGCGAATCCGATGCTGGGACACCGGGGCTGTCGGCTGGGAATCACCTATCCGGAGATTACCGCCATGCAGGCGCGCGCCATTTTCGAAGCGGCTTGCGACGCGGCGGAAGAAGGTGTGGAGGTGCATCCGGAAGTAATGGTTCCTCTGGTGGCTCACGTGGAGGAGTTGCAGCGGCAAGCGGAAATCGTGCGATCCGTGGCGGAAGAGGTGTTACGGCAAAGGGGGCGGCGCGTGGAATACTCGGTGGGGACAATGATCGAGTTGCCCCGGGCGGCCCTGACCGCCGAACAGATAGCCGGCGCGGCGGACTTTTTCTCCTTCGGGACCAACGACCTTACCCAAACCACCTTCGGTCTTTCCCGTGACGACGCGGGGAGCTTCCTGCCCCACTATTTGGAGGCCGGGATCCTGGCTGACGACCCGTTCCAGACTCTGGACGTAGAAGGAGTAGGGCGGTTGATCGAAATGGCGGTGCAGTCGGGACGCAAGAGCAACCCGGCACTCAAGGTCGGTATCTGCGGGGAACACGGGGGAGATCCGCGATCGATAGCTTTTTGCCACCGGGTGGGGCTGAATTACGTTTCCTGCTCCCCGTTCCGCGTTCCTGTGGCTCGCCTGGCTGCGGCTCAGGCGGCGGTAGGAACGGCGTCCGGGGCAGACAAGTAAGGCGCCGAATCACCGACCCGGCAACGGCCGGGCATCTCGCGTGTTGCGGCCCCTATCTCGCGTGTTGCGGTCCCTATAGGGAAGCGATGACCCCGATATGGAAGCGCGGGCAGACGATTATATCGTGCGCAATACCCGGTTGTCGGACGCACCCGGTATCATCGAGCTGAGCCGGCTGGTGTATCCGCATAGCCCGAGCTGGAACGAAACTCAACTTGCCTCCCATCTGCGCGTATTTCCCGAGGGACAGTTTGTGGCGATTCACCGGCACACCGGCGAGGTGGTGGGAATGGCAGCCTCCCTCATAGTACTTTGGGACGAGTACGACATGGAGGCTAGCTGGCGCGACTTTACCGACGCAGGGATGTTCACCAACCACAACCCCAAAGGACGTACGCTGTACGGCGCAGAGGTGATGGTGCATCCCGATTTCCAGGGGCTGGGGATCGGGTCTCGTCTTTACCAAGCCAGGCGGGAACTGGTGCGGCGATTGGGGCTGTTGCGCATTCGAGCGGGTGCTCGCCTAAGGGGGTATCACCGCTACGCCGACAGGTTGAGTCCCGCCGAGTACGTTCGTGCGTTAGTGCGCGGAGAACTGGTCGATCCCACGCTGACGTTCCAGTTGCGCCGCGGATTTCAGGTCTTGGCGGTGGTGAAGGGTTACTTGCGATACGACCCCGAGAGCCTAGGGAACGCGGCGGTAATAGAGTGGATCAATCCCGACGTCGCCACGCCGAAAGATTATCCGGCGGAATACCCGTTCGGTACGTACCGCAACGCTAGCTGAACGCTCGGGGCGGGCGCGCGAAGCAATGGAGGCGCGGGGAATCGAACCCCGGTCCGAGCCTAGATCCGGCACCGCATCTACGTGCGTAGGCTGCGCTTCATCTCTCCACCGGCCGGAGCGCAGCCACCCGACCGGCGGACCATCTTCCTTTAAGATCTCGCACCGCACGCGGAAGCTACGTGCGATGCCAGCCCGAATTTGCGATACCTGCGCGCCGCCTCGGGCCGGGCTGCAACGCAGGCAGGCGCTTTAAGCCGAAGCTTAAGCAGCCAGTGCCAAGTTGTTGTTGGCAGTTGTGTTTTTTCCCAGTTGTTTTACCAGGAACCGGGACCTGGGCACGCAGCGGAGCCCTCACCAGACCCGTCGAAGCCTGTCGCCCCCTGCTACTATCTAAAGATAGCGCGGAGCCTCTTTCCCTCCAAGCTCCCTTGGCTCAGCACAGATGGTTGATGCGAGAAGCTGCCGCCGCAGCGCCGAAGCCGTTGTCGATGTTGACCACGGTTACGCCCGAGGCGCACGAGTTGAGCATGGCGAGGAGCGCGGAAAGCCCCCCGAACGACGCCCCGTAACCTACACTCGTGGGAACCGCGATGACCGGCACCTTCACCATGCCTCCCACCACGCTGGCGAGCGCCCCGTCCATACCCGCCACCACGATTATCACCGAGGCCGTCCGCAACTCACCGGCATTCCTCAACACCCGGTGGATTCCCGCAACGCCCACGTCGTTCAGCCGCTCTACCCGGTTGCCCAAGGCCTGCGCCGACACCGCCGCCTCCTCCGCTACCGGAAGGTCACTGGTACCCGCGGTCACCACCAAAATCGTACCGCGGCCGGTGGGCGGAAGGGGCGGATCCGGCTCCAGATAAACGGTTCGGCCAACGGGGTTCACGCTCGCTTTGGGAAACGCCTCCTTGAGGGCCGCCTGCACTGCCTCGTCAGCACGCGTGACCAGGAAGCTCCCGCTGGCTTCGACCAGCGACCGGCAGATGCCCACCACCTGATCCGGCTGCTTCCCCTGGGCAAAAACCACCTCCGGCTGGCCCTGTACCAAGGGCCGCAGATGGTCCACTTGCGCGTAGCCCAGCTCCTCCACCGGCAGTTTGGCGAGCCTCTCCATGGCGTCCTCGGGAGAAAGCCGGCCCTGGGCCACCAAGCCCAAAACTTCGGCTATCTTCTGGCGCGTCACACTACTGCCCGCAGAGGCTCCAGATAACGGCGGAAGATCGTCTCGATTTCGTCCATCGACTCGATCTGCTGCAGCTCCTGCCGCAACTCCGAGGCTCCGGGCAGCCCGCGCACGTACCAGCACAGATGCTTGCGGAACTCGATCGCGGTGCGCCGGTCATCCCCCTGAATAGTCCGCTGGAGCTGGGCGTGGGCCAGCGCCACGGCGATCCGCTCGCTGGCGTTGGGATCAGGCCGGGGCGTGCGGCCTTCCAGCAGATCGCGCGCTTGCTGGAAGATCCAAGGATTCCCAAAAGACCCCCGGGCGATCATGACACCGGCGCACCCCGTGTGCCGCCACATGCGCACCACATCGGCTGCCACCTTGATGTCTCCATTGCCTACCACCGGAATGTCCAGGGCCTCCACCACCGCCGCTATCTCGTCCCAACAGGCGTTGCCGCGATACATCTGAGTCCGGGTGCGGGGGTGGAGGGTGAGCACCTGCGCGCCGGCGTCCTGGCAGCGCAGAGCTATGGTCACCGGATCGCGGGTATTTTCATCCCACCCGGAGCGTATCTTGACGGTGACCGGTAGCCACGTGGCCGAGCGAACCGCCCGGATGATACGCTGTACCAGATCCAGATCCTTGAGACATCCGGAACCGCCGTTGCGCTTGACCACCTTCTTTACCGGACATCCGAAGTTTATGTCGATGAAGTCCGGCTGGTAGTGATCGGTTACCAGCGCCGCCGCCTCGGCCATAGCTCGCGGGTCCGCTCCGAAAAGCTGGATTCCTATCGGCCGCTCCGGCTCGGTAAAGTACGCCCCGTCGTGGACGCTTTTGATACCGCGCCGCAAGCCTTCACTGGAGAGGAACTCCGATAGCACCACATCCGCGCCAAAAGAGCGGCACAGGCGCCGGAAAGGTGGCTCCGATACGCCCGCCATTGGCGCCAAGAACAGGGGAACACGGTGCTTTACGGGATACGGAAATCGCATGTGCGGCAACTTAATCGGGCCCGGGGCGCAGTGCAACGATCTGCGCATTTGACACCCGCGAGGGGATGCGGTTACGTTTCGGCCCCGTCACTCTACCGGAATAGAGATCTGCCGATGCGCCTTAGAGAGTTCTTTTCGCCGGAAGCCATCAAGCTCAACCTGGAGAGCACCACCAAGGACGAGGTCCTCAACGAGCTCACCGGGCTGCTGGGACTGGACGAGAAATCCCGCTCCACCCTTCTCAAAATGCTCAAGCGGCGGGAGAACTTGGGCTCAACCGGAATCGGCCGCGGGATCGCGATACCTCACTGCCGGTCCCTGGTAGTCAACCGACTGCGGGTGGCCTTCGGCCGCAAGCCCGAGGGGATCGACTTCAAAGCGATAGACGACAAACCGGTGTATTACTTCTTCCTGATTGTCGCTCCGCCGCTGGAAGTCTCCAACCAATACTTGCCGGTCCTGGGAAGGATCGCCCAGTTCGCCAAAGAACCCGACGTCCCGGAACGATTGGCCAAGATCAAAACGCCGGAAGAGTTTCTGCAGCTGCTGGAAGAGAAGAACCTCTAGCCTCCTACTCCCACTCGATGGTGGCCGGAGGCTTGGAGCTTACGTCGTAAACCACGCGGTTCACCCCCCGCACCTCGTTGATGATCCGGTTCGCAATCCTCCCCAGAACCTCGGGCGGAAAGGCGAACCAGTCCGCCGTCATCCCGTCGCGGCTGGTCACCGCCCGCAACGCCACTACGTTGTCGTAAGTCCGAGCGTCTCCCATCACCCCTACGGACTTCACCGGCAGCAGCACCGCAAAGGCCTGCCAGATCTCGTCGTACAACCCGGCCGCTCGAATCTCCTCGAGGAAAATCGCATCCGCCTTGCGCAGAACGTCCAAGCGTTCTCGGGTCACAGGGCCCAGAACCCGAATGGCGAGCCCGGGCCCCGGGAAGGGATGGCGCCCCACTATCTCTTCGGGAAGCCCCAGCTCGCGGCCCACCTGGCGTACCTCGTCCTTGAACAGCTCTCGCAACGGCTCGATCAGCTCGAAAGGCAGGTTGGGTCGCAGCCCCCCCACATTGTGATGGGTCTTGATGGTGGCCGAAGGACCGCCCCGCGGCGAAACCGACTCGATCACATCCGGATACAGGGTCCCCTGCACCAAGAAGCGCACGTCATCCCCCACCGCGCGCGCCGCCTCCTCGAAGACGTCGATGAAAGTATGACCGATCCTCCGGCGTTTTTCCTCGGGGTCGTCCACCCCCTCGAGTTGGGCCAGAAAGCGCTCGCCGGCGTCCACCACCCTGAGATCCATCCCCAAAGACCGGAAAGTGCGCTCCACCTGTTCCCTCTCGTGAAGTCTGAGGAGCCCGTGATCCACAAAGATACAAGTCAGGCGATCGCCGATCGCCCGATGCACCAGCGCCGCGGCCACGGCCGAGTCGACTCCTCCCGAGAGCGCACAGATGGCCCGGGACCGCGCGCCTACGCGCTGCCGGATCGCCCGAACCTGGTCGGCAATGAACTGTCCCGCCGTCCAATCGGGAGAACACCCGCATATCCGAAACAGGAAGTTGTGCAGGATTTCGTCTCCGCGAGCGGTGTGAGCGACCTCGGGATGGAACTGCACCCCGAAGATTCTCCGCCGCTCGTCCGCGAAAGAGGCAACGGCGCAGTTGGGACTCGAGGCCAGCACCGAAAACCCCGGCGGCACCCGTTCCACCCGGTCACCATGACTCATCCATACCGGCGTCGTCTCCCCGAGCTCGAAGCCGCTAAACAGTCCCTCCGCCCTCCGGACCGCGACCTCCGCCCTCCCGTACTCTCCCGCACCGGCCCGCTCCACCTCGCCTCCCGCAACCCGCGCCAAGAGCTGCATTCCGTAACATATGCCCAGCACCGGGATGCCGAGCTCAAGCATCTCCGGGTCGATACCCGGAGCTCCTTCGTCGTAAACCGAACTGGGACCGCCGGAGAGAATGACTCCCCGCGGTCGCTTCTGCCGTACCCATTCAGCTGTAACCCCGGGAGGATGAATCTCGCAGTATACGTGGGCTTCCCTCACCCGCCGGGCTATGAGCTGGGTGTACTGGGAGCCGTAATCCAGGATCAGAATGCCGCGTTCCAGACTGCTCACAGGTTCACCCACCTAGGACTGTCCGTCTCTCCCCGCATCAGGTCCTCGACCGTCTCCCGCTGCCTTATGACCGCGTACTTGCCTTCTCGAACCAACACCTCCGCAGCCCTGGGACGCGAGTTATAGTTGGAACTCATAACAAACCCGTAAGCGCCCGCTCCCATCACGGCCAACAGCGCCCCGGGACCGGCTCCCGCCAGTCGCCGCCCCATGCCGAGGAAGTCTCCGGTTTCGCAATTGGGGCCCACTACGTCCACCGGATCGTGGTCCCGGCTCGCATCGCCTCCGCCTCCGGCACCCTCAGCCACCACCCGTATCTCATGATACGCCCCGTAGAGACTCGGGCGCAGAAAGTCGTTCATCCCCGCGTCGGTAATGACAATGGTCCTGCCCCCGGAACGCTTGCGGCAAATCACTCGGGTGAGCAGGCATCCGGAATTTCCCAGGAGAAACCTGCCCGGCTCTACCAGAAGCGCGAGTCCTCTAGAACTCGCCACGCCCGCTACAGCATCCCGAAATTCGCCCAGATCCAGAGCGGGATCCGGCCCGTAGGATATGCCCAGGCCTCCTCCCACGTCGATGCTGGCGAGAGTATCGACCCCCATTCTCACCAGCTTGTCGGCCAGCTCGCCCAGGCACGCCGCTCCGCGCCGATAGGGCTCGGCTTGGCTGATCTGTGAGCCCAAATGCATTCCCAACGACCTCAGCCTCAGATTGCCGCATCTCATGATCCGGCGCGCCAGATCGACCACTTGATCGCGGGGAACTCCAAACTTGTGGCCCGCCCTGGCCGTTTGGGTATACGGATGGGTATCGGTAGTGACGTCCGGATTGACCCGGATCCCCACATCCACCGGCTTCCGGTCCCGGGCCAAACGGCACAGAATTTCCAGTTCCCATTCGGACTCGAGGTTCAGCAGCCCCACACCGCACTCCAGCGCCGCTTCCAGTTCGGCGCAGGTCTTGCCGGCCCCGCTGAAGACGATGTCGGCCGGGGAAAATCCCGCGCGCAAAACCCGCGCCAGCTCCCCCATCGAGACTATGTCCACGCCGAGGCCCAGGTCCCGGATCACCCGCAAGATGCCCAGCGAGCTGTTGGCCTTGACCGAATAGTGGATTCTGTGAGAGATGCCGGCCAGCGCCTGGGAAAGGGCCCGATGCTGTTCTGCAATCTTATCGGCGCTGTACACGAATACCGGCGTTCCCACCTCGCCGGCGATCCGCTCCAGCGCCTGCGGCGGCAGATCTAGTACGCTCTCGCCCACACCGCCTCGGTTACCGCCTTCTTGCCGCACCAAGCGCACGAGGCCGGCGGAGGATCGGACCTGAACTCGGGATCCGGAAGCACGCGAATCGTGGCCTTGGTCCGTTCCTTGATCTCGACCTCGCATTCGGGGCTGCCGCAAAACCCGCCGTACGCGAAACCGCCGCCGGCCTCCATGTACTCGGTGAGCTGGTCCCGGTTGACATGGCGCAGGCTGTTGGCCTCGCGCCGCTCTCTGGCCGCCCGCAGCAGCTCCGCCTGGATTTCTTCCAGCGCGGCTTTCACCGATTCGAGCACCGAAGCCACCGGTACCGGCACCTTGCCCCCGGTGCGGCGCGCCAAAACTACTTGACCCTGCGCCACGTCTCTGGGCCCCACCTCCAGCCGGACCGGCACGCCCCGAAGCTCCCAATAGTAGTACTTGGCACCCGGAGTCATCGATTCCCGGTCATCCACATTCACCCGAATCCCCCCCGCTCTGAGGGCATCCTCTACCCGCCGCGCTGCCTCCAGCACGCTCCCGCTGTCGGTGTCGCTCTTCCAGATCGGCACCACTACCACCTGCAGCGGCGCCAGGCGCGGAGGACACACCAGACCCACGTCGTCACCATGCGTCATTACCAGACCCCCTATGAGGCGAGTCGATACGCCCCAAGAGGTGCTCCATACATAGTCCATGTCACCCTGAGCGGTCTGGAACTGAACTCCGAACGCGCGGGCAAAGTTCTGTCCCAGAAAGTGAGAGGTACCCGCCTGCAACGCCCGATTGTCCTGCATCAACGCCTCGCAGGAATACGTCCTCACCGCACCGGCGAACTTCTCGGCGTCGGTCTTCTGGCCGGTCAAAACCGGCATCGCCATCCACTCTTCCATGAACCGCCGGTAGACGCCCAGTATCGTCCTAGCCTCGGCCTCCGCCTCCTCCGCCGTGGCGTGGGCGGTGTGTCCCTCCTGCCAGAGAAACTCGGTAGTCCGCAAGAACAGCCGGGTCCTCATCTCCCAGCGCACCACGTTGGCCCACTGGTTGAGCAGAACCGGCAGATCCCGATAACTCTGAATCCACTTGGAGAGCATCGCATAAATGATCGTCTCCGAGGTGGGCCGCACTACCAACGGCTCTTCCAGCTCCTTCCCCCCGCCGTGGGTCACCACCGCAAGCTGCGGGGAAAAACCCTCCACGTGCTCCGCCTCCCGGGCCAAAAAACTCTGGGGTATGAAGAGCGGGAAATAGGCGTTCTCGTGGCCGGTCTCCTTGAAAAGATCGTCAAGAGCGCGCTGCATCAGCTCCCAAATCCGATACCCGCGAGGGCGAATCACCATGCATCCCCTCACGGGAGAGTAGTCCGCCAGCTCGGCCTTCAGCACCACGTCGTTGTACCAGGCGGCAAAATCTTCCGCCCGGCTGGTTATCCCTTTCTCCGCAGTCTGCTCCTTCGCCATCGCTCACTTCCCCGCTGTAACCGTACCCAAACGCTGAAGCAGTGCTTCCCTGCCCACCTTCTCCTCCGATCCGCTCGCCAGATCCCGCAACAGAACCTTGCCTTCGCTCCGCTCGTCGGGACCTACCATCACCGCCCAACGAGCCTCCCGGGCCGCCGCCAGTTTCAACTGTTTGGCCACCGACTGCAGCCGCAGCGGATACTCCACCGCTATACCCGCGTCCCTGAGTTCGCGCGCCAGAGCCAACACCTCCGGCATGTCCGCGCCCGTAACCGCCACTATGAAAACATCCAGAGCCGCTCTTTTGGACGGCAGCAGATTTTTCTCCTTGATGAGCTCGCCCAACACCACGTCCCCCATCCCGAAGCCGACCGCGGGAAGATCCGCCCCACCCAGCGCTCCCAGCAGCCCGTCGTATCTCCCGCCGCCGCAGATGGCCCTCAGACTCTGCTGCGCGTCGAACAGCTCGAACACGATCCCGGTGTAGTAGGCCAGGCCCCTGACGATCGACAAATCCAAGTCCACGAATTCCTCGAATCCCATCGCCCGCAAGGCGTCGAGACAATCCAACAAACCCTCCGCCACGCTGCCTGCCCCCACGTCCCCCAGGGCTTTCTCCAACCGGCCCCGGTCCCTGATACTTGCGATCTCCAAGACGCGCTTCGCTATCGCGGTGCGATCCTCCGGAGCATGTTCCAGCGCCTTCTCGATCAGCTCCGCCACGTTTTGCACTCGACCGACGCGATCTATCGCCATGAATGTGGCCGTAAGATCCTCCTCCGGCACTCCTGCTCCCAAAAGCAGGCACCTCAGCACCCGCCGGTCCGAAATCCGCACCCGCACATCCTCCGGCCCCAAGCCCAGAGCGCGCTGCACGTCTATGGCGGCCCCGATAATCTCGGCGTCAGCCAGCGGACCCGGCTCCCCGATGATGTCCATGTTGAGCTGAAAGTGCTCCCTCAGGCGACCGCGCTGCTGCCTCTCGTAGCGGAAGAGCTGGGGGATGGAGTACCACCGAATCGGCTTCTTGAGCGACGCCGCGCGGGCCCCCACCATCCGCGCCAAAGTCGGCGTCATCTCCGGCCTCAGGGCCACCCTCCGCTGGCCCTTGTCCACGAACTCGTAAAGCTGACCCACGATTTCAGGGCCGCTCTTTTCGGTGTAAAGCTCCAGCGGCTCCAGCGGGGGACCGTCGTACTCCTCGAACCCGTAACGCCGGGCGACGTTCCGCCAAGCCGCAAAAATGTGATTTCTAAGGGAGATCTCCTCGGGGTAAAACTCCCTGAACCCCGGAAGTGCTCTGGCTGGCATGGCGCAATCTAGCCGAGAGGCGCAAACCCGGGCAAGCGGGCCATCGTGTCACCCACCGTGTGGAACGAACCCGTCACCAAAATCGTGGCCGCCCCTTGCCGGACAGCCTCGAGAGCTGCGTCAAAATCCGGCTCGATCTCAATGGTGGCTTGCGACCCCGCCCCCTTCCACGTCCGAACCCATTCGCCCACCTCCTCCAAAGACCAACGCCGCTCCGCCGGTGCGGTCGGAGGCTGGCACAGAACCAATCGGTCCACGGCGCCGGCAAGCAGGGCCAGCATCTGCCGCCAATCCTTGTCCTTCAGTATACCCACCAGAGCGTGGACCGGGCGGCGCAGCCCCGCCGATCGGATCGCCGCCACCAAAACCCCGATACCATCGGGATTGTGCGCCACGTCAAAGACCCACGTGCCGCGCCGCTCGAACCGGCCTGGAACCACCGCCCTGGCCAGTCCTCGCCGGATCGCACATTCATCCGGGCGGTAAGGGGTTGGCAGCGCCTCCAACAGCGCTACCGCAACCGCGGCATTGCGGCGCTGATGCTCGCCGTAAAGAGCCAAGGGACCCGCATAGACCTCCCCGGGAGCCACCTTGACCACCCGCGCCCCCACCCCCAGGGCCACCTCCTCCAAAACCGCCGCCAGCCCGGAATCGGCTTCTCCGATCACAAAAGGGACCCCCGGTTTCGCGATGCCGGCCTTCTCTCGGGCTATACCCTCCAGGGTGGGACCCAAGTAGTCGGTGTGTTCCAGACTGATCCGGGTGACGGCGCTGGCCAACGGGAGGATCACATTGGTGCTATCCAGCCTGCCCCCTAGTCCCACCTCCACCACGGCGATGTCCGCGCCCCGGGCGGCAAAATCGGCAAAAGCGATCGCCGTCGTGGCCTCGAAGAAGCTCGCCCCGGTCGCTTCTATGCAGGGCTTCAATCGTTCGGTCCACATGGCGAACGCTTCGCGGCTAATCGGAAGATCGTTAACCAACATCCTTTCCCTCACGTCCACCAGATGAGGGGAGGTGTAGAGCCCAACCCGCCATCCCGCTTCCCGCAGCGCGGAATACACCATGGCGGCCACCGATCCCTTGCCGTTGCTGCCTCCGATGTGTACCGAGACAAAGTGCCGTTCCGGATGGCCGAGCTCCTCCAACAGCGCCCTGGTGGGTTCCAGGCTCCAGGGTCTGCCGGCGACGTTGCGAGGGAAAAGGTAGCCGACCGCGTCGGCAAACGAGAGAGTCAGTCGCCGGCTCCCGCCGGAGGGAGTCCTAGCATGAGCCGTATCAGCGCGGCGGTGGTATACGCCAGCTGAGGCCGGGGGACCACCGCATCCACCATGCCGTGTTCCAGCAGGAACTCCGCGGTCTGAAACCCCTCCGGCAAATCCTGCCCAATGGTCTGCTTGATGACTCGCGGCCCTGCAAAACCGATCACCGCCCCGGGTTCGGCCAGGATCACGTCGCCCTGCAAGGCGTAGGAGGCCGACACGCCCCCGGTCGTAGGATTGGTGAGAATCGAGATGAAAGGAACGCCGTTTTCCTTGAGCTGCGCCATCATGACCGACGTTTTGGCCATCTGCATGAGGCTCAACACCCCCTCCTGCATGCGGGCACCGCCGGAGGCGGAAACTATTACCAGAGGCACCCTCCGCTCCAACGATCGACGCGCCAGGCGCGCCACCTTCTCCCCCACTACGCTCCCCATGGAGCCCCCCATGAAGGCGAAGTCCATCACACCGAGGTTGAGCTCCACTCCGGTGAGAGTGCCGTATCCCGCCAGCATCGCCTCGTGCGTGCCCACCTGCCGGTATGCGGTCTCAATCCGCTCCCTATACCCTTCGAACCCCAAGGGATCGGTGGATCTAAGATTGCCGAACAGCTCCACAAAGCTGCCGGGATCGGTGAGCAACTCGACATACCTGCGGGCGGCTATGCGCCGGTGATAACCGCACTGAGGGCAGACCTGGAAGTTGCGCTCGAACTTTTCACGCAAATCCACATGCCCACAGTCGTCGCACTTGTCCCAGGCGTCGGGCGGTATCTCCAGCCGTTCCCTGGCCGACGTTCGGGGACGGCGTTCTTTGCGAAACCATGCCATGGCCACAATTTCGCCGAGTCGCGCTCCGCTCGCCAGTGCTCAGCCCGCCGCCGCACCGCCGCGCCCATTTTCACCCCGGTTTGCACCTCCCCGCCCCTGCCGCCCCCCGCGCAACCGCACGGATTGCCGGCAATCGAATCGCTTCCCGCTCAGGGCGCCGCCACCCCCCGCGCAACCGCAGGGATTCCACTCACGGCTCGCGGAATCCGGCGAATTTCACATCCCACGCCACCCGCAGCACCAGACCCAGCGACACCAGACAAACCACCAGAAAGGACCCGCCGTAGGAAAAAAGAGGCAGCGGAATCCCGGTGATGGGCATCAACCCCACGGTCATCCCTATGTTTTCCACCACGTGGGTGAAAAGCAGGCCGGCAACGCCAAAAACCAGCACGCTGGAGAAAGGATCCCGGGCGTTGCGGGCAATCTGGATCAGCACGGAGAACAGCGCCACGAACAGCCCGATGACCGCCACCACACCCAGAAAACCCCACTCTTCCGCCAGTACCGAGAAGATGAAGTCGGTATGCTGGGCGGGCAGGAACGCCAGACGTTTCTGCGTCCCCTCCAGAAACCCCTTGCCCAACAGCCCGCCGGATCCGATGGCTACCTTGGACTGTATGATGTTCCATCCCGTGGCCTGGGGATCGATTTCCGGGTTCAGGAAGGACAGCAGTCGGTTTTGCTGATAGGGCGCCAGCCGTTCCCACAGATCCAATGCCACTACACCCATGATCACGTTCACCAGCCAAACCATCACACCCTCGAAGGCGTAGGGACGCGCCCAGATCAGCAACGCAGTGAGGACTACGATCCACACCCCCCACGATACCGTGGAGAAGGCCAGCAAGAGGCTGAACAGAGGGGACGCCAGAAGAAAGAGCAATCGGCCCGGGGTGCCCACCCAGAACAGCACCGCGAAGAGGATTCCTACGAAGACTACCGCGCTGCCCAGATCGGGTTGCAGGGCGACCAACAGGGCCGGCGCTGCGGTTATGAGGCATGGCGGAATCAGCTCCGCCAGCGTTTGGGGGGCGCGACGCCTGCTGCCAAGATATCTGGCCAGCAGGATGATCGTGGCCAGCTTGGCCACCTCCGCAGGCTGGCCCAACCTGAAGCCGCCTATCGCCAGCCAAGAGCGGGCCCCCGCCGCAGTTCCCCCTCCGGAGCCGAAGAGCAGCGTCATGACCAATAGCAACAGCGCTCCGCCATAGAAGGCCGGAGCCAGCCACTCCAGCACTCGCGGAGGAGTCTTAAAAGCCACCCTGGCCAAAACCAGCCCGATCGCCAGCCACCACAACTGGCGCAGCCAAAGACCGGACGCCACCGTCGGCGTATCGGTCTGTCCGGCCGAATAAAGCGTTATCAGTCCTGCCGCCAGCAATCCGCCGGCAACGGCTAAAAGCCAGCTAGCTAGGGTCTGCGGGCGCAGCACGGCCGCCGGAAGCGGTCTGGGTGTCGGGCAGGATCGGAACCGGCTGGGGAGCGGAGTCAGCCGGGAGCAAGAGCCGGTATTCTTCCGCCCTCAAGGGAGGGGCCGCGGGTCCCAGCAGGTAACGGGCGATGATGCGGTTCACCATGGGCGCCACCGAAGAGCCGTGCCGGGCGAACTCCACGATCGCCCCTACTACCACCTGGGGATCGTCCACCGGAGCGAAGGCTATGAACCAGCCATGGTCGGGACCATGGGGATTCTGGGCCGTGCCGGTCTTCCCGGCGATCCGCAGGTTTTCGATGTGCGCCGCCGCCGCGGTGCCTCGCTCTACCACCTCGAGCAGGGCTTCTCGGAGATCGTCAATCTCCTCGGCACCGAGTCCCAGGCTTCTCCCCGATGACGCGGCTCGACCCCGCACCAGATGCGGCACCGGGGCCACACCTGAAGGATTGGCCAGCATGGCGTAGAAGGTCACCATGTTGATCAGCGTCTGAGCGTTCTCGCCCTGCCCGATAGCGAGATTCAGCGTAACCGCGCTGGTCCAACCCCGGGGCCCGTAGCGGCGGTTGTAGTATTCGGTGGATGCCGGAAAGATGGGAGTCGCCTCGCCCGGAAGATCGATCCCCGATATGTCCCGGAATCCCAACTGGCCCGCCTCTTGGAGCAACCCCGCAAGTCCCAACTTCAAACCGAGCTGGTAGAAATAGACGTCGCAGGAGTGCTGGATCGCCTCGGCGAGGGTAAGATCCCCGTGTCCGGTGATTCGCCAGCAGCGGAAGTAGCGGTTGTAGTACTGCAGCCCTCCCCGGCACGGGACCGTCATCCTGCTGTCCATATCTACAATGCCGCGCCGCATCGCCACCGCCGCGAGCACCAGTTTCCAGGGAGACGCCGGCGGGTAGCGCGCCTGGATCGCCCGATTCAACAGCGGGGAATCCTCCGATCTCGAGAGAGCCAACCACGGTTCGGGATCGAACCCGCCTACGAAGTTGTTAGGATCGAAACTGGGAGAAGAGTAGAGGGCAAGAATCTCTCCGGTCACCGGGTGCATGACTACGACCGCACCCCTGGCCTGGGGAGGGAAATTCTCCGCCACGAAACGCTGTAGCTCGATATCGATCGTAGTCCTGATGGTCTCGCCCTGTTGAGGCGGCTGGGCGCCGCCCACACCCCCATCCCGCACCGTCCGTCCCAAAGCATCCACTTCCACGTAGCGGAATCCATCCCGCCCTCGCAGCCTGGAGTCGTAACTTCGCTCCAAACCGTCCCGCCCCACCACCGATCCCATTCTGGCACCCGGAACCGCACCCCGCCTCAATTCTTCGTCTGTGATTTCTCCCACGTATCCCACCACATGGGCGGTGATAGGACCGTAAGGATAGTGCCGCTTCGGTTCCGCCTGGACCACCAGACCGGGGATTACCACCCGCCGCTCCTCGAGCGCCGAGACCATGGTAAACGGCGCATCTCTTCTGAGAATCACCGGCTGATGAGGCGAACGACGGTACCGGCGCTCGATCTGCTCCAGATCCCGCTCGCCCAACTTGAGGATCGGGGCTATCTGCAACAGTCGCGAGCGTAACGACTCGGCGGGAGAAACCAGGAGCGACACCGTGTAACCCGGCACGTTTTCCGCCAGCACCGCACCGTTGCGGTCCAGAATCAGACCTCGCGGAGCGGGCTCCACTACCCGGCGCAGGCGGTTCTCTTCGGATCGCAGGCGATAGCGGCTCGAACTCAGAACCTGCACCCTGAAAAACGCCACCACCAGTATCAACGCCACCGCCCACACCACCATCCGCCCCACCGCGGCGCGCCGTGCCAGCTGATAATCGCCGAACCAGGTCACGGTACCGCCTTAGCCGAGAGCCACTTGCGGAAAAATACCATCACCAACACACCGGCGACGGCCGTGCTGATGGCACCCAAGGGGGCCCACACCAATATCTCCCAAAGCAATGCCGCGCCGCTAACCTGGCCGCTACCCAAAAGTACCAGCACGTCTCTGAGCCACGTACCCGCCAGGAAAAATCCGGCGTTCACCGCCAGGTTGTCCGCAAAAAAAACCGCCTTCCCCCACCCTGCCAGGTAGCCCACCACGGTGTGTGCCATCGCCGAGGAACCGAACGCGACCGGAGTCAGGGCGTCTCCCAAGAGACCTACCAAGAACCCGGCTGCGGCTCCCAGGCCGGGACGCACTCGGATGGCGTACATCAGAAGGGCCAGGAGCAGAAAATCCGGTGCCATTCGCGGGCTTCCCAGCCAAGGGCGAGCGGCGAAGTGAAAAACCGCCAGGAGCAACAAGACGGCACCCAACCGGTAGGCCTCCCTTCGCCCGCTCATCTGACCCACTCCTGCGTTTCGGCAAACCAGTCCCCGGCTCCGTCCAGCAAAACCACCACATGGGACACTGCCGCAGGGTGGACTCTAGGCAGCACCAGGTAGGTTCGCGCCCATCCCTCAAGTTCTTCACCCACGGCCAGCACGCTTCCTATGGGAATGCCGCGGGGGAACACGCCGCCCTGTCCGGCCGCCAGACCCGAGGTGTACACTCTGGTGCCGGGCTCAAGCTTTTCGGTGTAGGGTACCCCTCGGAGTTCCAGGAGCATTTCCGTGGGTCCTTCGCCGCTGCGCGGGGCCACGATTCCGTACACCTCGCCGCCTTCGGTCATCGCGCTGGCTCTGAAGTCGGGATGTGCCCAGGTAACCACCACGGAAGTGTTGGGCGTCACGCTCCTAACCAGGCCCACAAGTCCGCCCGGCGCGATTACCGGAGAAAGCGGGCGTATCCCCCGGTTCGATCCGGCGGCCAAAAGCAAGGTGTAGCCGTCCGTAGGAAGCGCCTGGTGGAGCACTTCTGCCGAGACGTGCCGCACCGGCAACCGGGCGGACAACTGGAGCGCCGCGCGCAGCTGGGCGTTTTCTTCTCGGAGCTGCTCGAGCAGCTCTCGCGCTACCACAGCGGAGTCCCGTTCGGCTATGACTTGAGAGAGGCGTGCCCGGTAGGTTTTGAGCTCCTCTGTCTGGCGTTGAATTGCAAGAAAGGGCCCCAGAAACGACTGGCGCAGACCGTCAGCGAGGCCAGCCTGCCAAGCTTCAGGCATGATGCGTGCGGCCAGAGAGAGGAGCAGGCAGGCGGCAAAGATCAGCGTGTCCCGTCGCGAACTGTACTTCTCCGGCCCGCGCGTCACGAGTCTCAGGTCTGAAGCACCGATGCGTACTTCTCGGGATCGTCCAAGATTCGGCCCGTGCCCCGCACCACGCAGGTCAGGGGATCTTCGTCCACCCGGACCGGGAGCGAAGTCTCTTGCGAAAGCAGCACGTCCAGCCCCCTCACCAGGGCGCCCCCGCCGGCCATCACGATCCCCCGATCGACTATGTCGCTCGCCAGCTCCGGTGGGGTTATCTCCAGCGCCCGGCGCACCGCGTCCACGATCTGCTGAATCGGCTCCTGCATCGCCTCCCGAATCTCGCTGGAATGCACTCTCACCACCTTCGGAATTCCGGACACCAGGTCCCGACCCTTCGCCTCTATCTCCCGCTCTTCCCCCACGGGAGCCGCCGACCCGATAGCGATCTTGATCTGTTCCGCGGTGGGCTCCCCGATCAGCAGATTGTAGTTCTTCCGCATGAACTGCACGATCGCCTGATCCATCTCGTCTCCGCCCACCCTGATGGAGGTATCGCTCACGATCCCGGACAAGGCGATTACCGCGATCTCGGTAGTCCCACCGCCGATGTCGATCACCATGTTCCCCGTGGGCGTTTCCACCGGCAACCCCACACCGATCGCCGCAGCCATCGGCTCGGCCACCATATACACTTCCTTGGCTCCGGCCGAATGGGCGCTGTCTCTTACCGCCCGCTTCTCCACCTCGGTGATTCCGCTGGGTACGCAGACGATCACCTTGGGCTTCACCCGGAAAAAGTGTTTCTCGATTATCGAAGAGAGAAAATAGCGGAGCATCTTCTCGGTGACGTCGAAGTCGGCGATCACACCGTCCTTGAGCGGGCGTACCGCCAAGATCCCGTCGGGAGTACGGCCCAGCATCCGCTTCGCCTCCAGCCCGATACCCTTGACCACCCCCGTCGCCTTTTCCACCGCCACCACGGAGGGCTCGTTGAGTACAATCCCCTCTCCCTTGACGTAGATCAACGTGTTGGACGTACCGAGATCGACCGCGATCTCGTTGGCGGGAAGCAAATTACCCAGCTGGAACCGAGGCCACTTAGGAGACAATGCCGTTCACCGCACCGTTAAGTTGGCTCGCACTGGCGTTGCGCGCCCAAACATAACGGTTATCCCTAACCCCTCACAAGGAGCAGACTTATCCTGCAGCCCTATACCCAGCCCTTACCACAGACTCTCCCGCTCGGAAAACGAGAGGCCAAAGGCCTCGGCCACGGCGGGATACACCACCTTGCCGCACACGATATTGAGGCCCAGCCCCAGAGCGGGATCGGAGCGGCACGCCTGTCGCCACCCTTCGCGGGCAAGTCTGCGGGCGTAGGGGAAGGTGGCATTGGTCAGAGCCAAAGTGGAGGTCCGAGGGACTGCCGCCGGCATGTTGGCCACTCCGTAATGTACCACCCCTTCCACCACATAGACCGGGTTCTGGTGAGTGGTCGGCCGGATGGTCTCGATGCAGCCCCCTTGGTCCACCGACACGTCCACTATCACCGCCCCGGGCTTCATGAGCTTCAGGTCCTCCTGTCGCACCAGCTTGGGAGCTTTGGCCCCGGGGACCAGCACCGCTCCTATTACCAAGTCGGCGTGAGAAAGCTGCGCCAGCAGATTGTGGCGATTGGAATACAGGAGGCGAACGTTGGCGGGCATCACTTCGGCCAGATACCTGAGCCGCTCCAAGGATATGTCCAGCAGCGTCACGTTCGCCCCCAGCCCCGCCGCCATGCGCGCTGCATTCGCTCCCACCACGCCGCCCCCGATCACCAGCACATCGGCAGGCAGCACTCCGGGAACGCCTCCCAACAGGACTCCCCGCCCCCCGTACAGCGCTTCCAGGTACTTCGCCCCTTCCTGCACCGCCAGCCGGCCGGCAACCTCGCTCATCGGCGTGAGCAACGGAAGCTCTCCGGACGGGAGCTGAACCGTCTCGTAGGCGATGGCCACACAACCCGAATCCATCACGGCGCGGGTCAACGCCTCGCTTGCGGCGAAATGGAAATAGGTGAAGACCACCTGCCCCGCCCTTAGGAGCGGCCACTCCGGCTCGATCGGTTCCTTGACCTTGAGGATCAGATCCGCCTGCGCCCAAATCTCCTTGGCGTCCGAACAGATCGTGGCACCGACCGCCGCGTAGGACTCGTCCGAAAAACCGCTCCCCTGCCCCGCGTTCTTCTCGATCAACACCCGGTGCCCGTCTCCCACCAGCACTTCCGCGCCCGCCGGCACCAAGGCGACGCGATTCTCGTTCGCTTTGATCTCCCTGGGAACTCCGATGACCATTGTGCTCTCTTTGCTAGACCAGTGAACTCGATCCGTCAGGCCCCAACCAAACCACAGTCTGTCTCTCAGGAGCGAAAAACTCGGCGGCCACTTCCGCGACCTGATCCACCGTCACCCGGTCGATCTCCGCCAGCATCTGGTCAATGGTGCGGTAAGGCTCCCCGTAGACCGCGATCGTGGCCAGACGATACATCCGAGCCACCGGAGTTTCCAGCGAGAGGGTGACCTGGCCCTTTACCTGCTGGGCGGCTTCCCTCAGAGCTTCGGGGGACAGCCCCTCCCGCGCTATCCTCTCGAACTCCCGGCGGACCTCCTCGATCGCCTGAGCCGCAGTGGAAGGGTGGGTCCCCAGGTACACCCCGGCGACACCGGACCTCTGGTACAACGACTGAAAGGTATTGACCGCGTACGCCAGGCCCAACTCTTCCCGCAACCTTTGAAACAGGCGGCTGGACATCCCGCCTCCCAAAACCGTGGTTAGCAAAAGCAGCGCGTAGCGCCGGGGGTCGGTATAAGGGAAGGTGTCGGTACCGATAACGATGTGACTTTGGGCCGAATCCCTCGGAACATGCTTCACCACTCTCGCACCCGGCGGAACCGGCGCCACCGGCTGCGGCTCTGGACCGGCGTCGAAAGTGAACCAGCCGAGCTTCCCTAGCAGCTTGAGCAGGACGTCGTGACTCAGGCTTCCGGCCGCTGCGATCACTACGTGCCGCGGGTGGTAGGCCGCCTGATGCAGAGCGCGCAAATCCTCGGTGCTCAGCCGGCCTACCGTTTCCCGAGTGCCCAAGATGGAAAAACCATAAGGATGATCGGGCCACAACGCGGCCGCGTGAAGATCGAACACCAGGTCGTCCGGCGTGTCCTCCACCTGACTGATCTCTTCCAGCACTACCTTCCGCTCGGTCACCAGATCGGTCTCCCGCAAAGCCGGATTCCGCACCAGATCGGTGAGCACGTCCAGTGCCCGGGGCAAGTCCTCGTCCAATACCCTGGCCTGGAAGGAGGTGTGATCCCGGGAAGTATAGGCGTCCAGAGCACCGCCGCGTGCTTCCAGCTCCAGAGCAATATCCCGCCCGCTGCGGCGCTCGGTTCCCTTGAACACCATGTGCTCCAAGAGATGAGAGACCCCCATCTTGGAACGCTCTTCATGCGCCGAAGCCCGCCGCACCCAGATACCTACCGCCACCGAGCGAACCCCCGGCAGCACCTCGGAAAGCACAATTATGCCGTTCTCGGCGGCGGTGTGATACAGACCCTCGTCGAGCTTGACGGTCTGCATCTCAAAGGAGGTCAACTTTTATCCAGCAAAGCCTTGCGGGAAAGACGCATCTTGCCGCGACCGTCGATCTCCAGCAGCTTTACCCGAACCCTGTCCCCTTTCTTCACCACATCCTCGGTCCGCTCGGTACGGCCGTGTTGCAACTCGGAAATGTGCAGCAACCCTTCCACACCGGGCAGGATTTCCACAAAGGCTCCGAAAGCGGTGGTGCTCTTGACGATCCCTTCGTAAACCTTCCCCACCTCGGGCTCTTGAACCAAGGCCGATATCATCTCCCTCGCCTTCTCCGCCTGCTCGCCGTTCATGGCCGAAATAGTAACCAGCCCGGAGTCGTCCACGTTGATCTCGGTCCCAGTCTGATCCTGAATACTCCGAATGGTCTTTCCCTTGGGCCCAATAATGTCCCCGATCCGCTCTGGGTTGACTTGGAGCGTGATGATTCGAGGAGCGTACTTGGACAGACTGGAGCGAGGCCGGGCCAAGGTCTGGTCCATGATGTCCAGAATGTGCAGCCGGGCCACCCGAGCCTTCTCCAGAGCCTGCCGTATGATCTGGAGATCCAACCCCGAAATCTTTATGTCCATCTGGATGGCGGTCACCCCTTCGCGGGTACCGGCCACCTTGAAGTCCATATCGCCTAAATGGTCTTCGGTCCCCAGGATATCGGTCAGAACCGCCACCCGATCCCCCTCTTTGATCAACCCCATGGCCACCCCCGCGCACGCCGCCTTGATGGGAACGCCCGCATCCATCAGCGCCAGAGAACCGCCGCACACCGTGGCCATGGAGGACGAGCCGTTCGACTCCAGAATGTCCGACACCACTCTGATCGTATAGGGAAATTCTTCATACGGCGGCAGAAGCGGCTGCAGAGCTCGCTCGGCAAGAGCCCCATGCCCGATTTCCCGGCGGGAAACACCCCGCACCGGCTTTACCTCACCGGTGGCAAACGGCGGGAAATTGTAATGCAGCATGAAGCTCTTAGTCGTCTCTTCTACCACGTCTATCGTGTCGATCCGCTGCTCGTCGGAAACGGTACCCAGCGTGGTGCTCACCAGCGCCTGAGTCTGCCCGCGCGTAAAGAGCGCCGATCCATGCGCCCGCGGCAGGATCCCGACCTCACAGGTAATGGGCCGGACGGTATCGAGATCCCTCCCGTCGATCCGCTCCCCGCGTTCCAAAACTTGAGTCCGCATCGTCTCGTACTCGATCCGGTCAAGGACTTCCTCGATATCCGCGCCTCTGTCCGGGAACTCCGCGAGCAACTGCTCCACTACGGTGCTTTTCAGCGCCGCCAGCGCCTGTGCCCGCTCCGACTTCTCCGGAAGATTGAGAGCTTCAGCCACCCGGCTCCCCGCCAGCTCCCTGACCCGCTCCACCAACTCCGCCGGCGGCTCCGCCCGAGTGAAGCTCATCTTGGGAACCGCACCCTGGGCGATCAGCTCCCGCTGCATCTCGACCAGCTCCGAGATTCCCTTCTGCGCAAAGGCCAAGGCCTCGGCGATCTGGTCCTCGGGCAGCTCCAGGGCGCTGCCTTCCACCATGATGATCGAATCGGCGGTGCCGGCCACTACCAGGTCAATGTCGCTCACCTCCAGCTGCGCAAATGTGGGATTCAAGACCCACTGGCCGTCCACTCTCCCCACCCTGACGCCCCCTATGGGACCTTCCCACGGAACCCGGGAAAGGGACAGCGCCAAGGAGGCCGCCGTTATACCGAGCACGTCGGCATCGTTCTCCTGGTCGGCCGAGAGCACGTAGAGGAAGACCTGCACCTCGTTGCGGAAACCTTCGGGAAACAAAGGCCGGATGGAACGATCCACCAAACGCGCCGCCAAAACCTCATCGTCGGTGGGACGCCCCTCGCGCTTGATGAAACCTCCCGGGATCTTGCCCGCAGCGTAGCTCTTCTCCCTATACTCCACCGTAAGAGGGAAGAAAGGAAGAGCCGACTCCGAATCCGATACCGTCACCGCGGCCAAAACCACGGTGTCGCCGAACCTGATCAGCGCGTTACCCGCAGCCTGCTTGGCCAGCTTGCCGGATTCGAGCCTGAGCCCGCGACCGGCGAACTGGCGTTCAATATGCAATGGCGTCATAACCCTACAGTAGAGCACATAATTACGATCCGAGGCGTCCAGAGTGCTCGTTCCGGACGCCTCGGGCCGGAAGCTTCGGCTAATGGCGCAAGCCGAGTTGCTCTATCAGCTCGCGATACTGAGCCAGGTCCCGGCGCTTGAGATACTCCAGAAGGCGCCGCCGCTTGCTCACCATCATTAACAGCCCGCGACGACTGTGATGATCCTTGGGATGATTCTTGAAATGCTCGGTCAGGGAATTGATCCGTTCGGTCAAAAGCGCCACCTGCACCCGGGCAGAGCCTGTATCCTTGGGATGCAAGCGATAGCGCTCCAGAACCGCGTTCTTGTCAAACTCCATGTTCGATGTATCCTCCAAGAACGGCGCGAGCTCCATAAACCCGCGCCGCACGTTAGCTTAGCAACGAAATGTAGCCGGTCTGCGGGAGGCTGTAAAGGGCACCATGCGCTCCGAGATCACCCCCGAACAACTCCTGGGCACGCAGGTCGGTCCCTACGTGGTAGACCGGCTGATCGGACAGGGCGGCTTCGCCTGGGTCTTCGCAGCCCGCCGCCAAGACGACGGGCAAACCGTGGCCCTGAAAGTGCTCAAACCCCGCTACGCCGGAGACCCCGAATTCGAACGCCGCTTCAGAAACGAGGCCAAATTCGCATCCGAGCTCCGCCACCCCAACATCGTCCGAATCCTCGATATCGGGAGGGCCGATCAGATAACCTACTTCGCCATGGAGTACTACCCGGACAACCTCTCCTCCCGCCTCGAGCGCGACGGCCCCCTTCCGGAAGCGGCGCTGATCCGGATGGCCCGCGAGGTAGCTTCAGCCCTGCACTTCGCTCACCAGACGGGGATCGTACACCGGGACATAAAAACCGACAACATCATGTTCACCGCTGACGGTAGCGCAGTGATAGCCGATTTCGGCATCGCCCGAGCCGTCTCCGGCTACGCCTCGGCCACGGGAGTGAACATGACTATAGGAACTCCCCACTACGTATCTCCCGAGCAGGCTCAAGGTCGCAAGCTGGATGGCCGCAGCGACCTCTACGCCTTGGGGGTTACCCTCTACAAGGCCGCTACCGGGGAACTCCCCTTCCGCTCGTCGGACTGGTTCGAGCTGGCCCGCATGCATGTGGAAGAACCGCCCCCTCCACCTAGGACCAAGAGACCGGAGCTTTCCCGGCGCCTGGAGCGCATCATCCTGAAATGCCTCGCCAAACACCCGGACGACCGCTACTCCTCGGCCGCGGAACTGCTGGCCGAACTCGAGTCTATGGAAGACCGGGCCCGGAAGACCGAAAGCTTCGGACTGACCCCCGCAGAACCGATCCCGCACGCCCAGCAGGCCGGCGCACAGCGGTGGATCCTCGCACTAGGCGCCCTGCTGGTCATGCTGGCCGTGGCGGCCATTGTGGTACTGCTCGGAAGGCGCTAGCCAGCCTCCGCTCGCAGAGAGTTCAGCGGCCTACCAACCGCAACAGATCGTTGGCGATCGCCAGCGCCATCACCGCCAAAAGAAAAGCTACGCCCACTTGGCTCAGCCTCATTCTGAGTTCCCGCGACAGCGGCCTGCCCCGGATCCCTTCCGCCAGCAAGAACACCAGCCGCCCGCCATCCAGCACCGGTATGGGAAGCAAGTTCAACACCGCCAAGTTGATGGAAAACAGAGCGATGAAGGCCAACAGCGGCTGGAGCCCAAGCCCGGCGAGTTCCCCCGCCACCTGGCCTACAAAGATCGGGCCTCCCAGTTCTCGGGGAGACATGCGCCCCACCACCAGATCCCTCAAAGCAAAAATCACCAAGCCGGCATCGGCCACTGTGCGCCGCGTCCCTTCGGCCAAAGCCCCACCCAAACCGAACCGCACCCGCCGCACCGGCAGTTCCACTACCACCCCGATCCTCCCCACCGTGCGAGGCTGCTCCGTCACCGGGTCGATAATCTCTTCCGGCCCCGGAACGATCACCATGCGATACACCGAGTCGCCCCGCGCCACACTCACTGCGAGACTCTCCCCAGCGGCATTTTCCACGACTCTCACGAACTGCTCCCAGTGCACCACCGTGTCGCCGTCTACCGCCAAGACCAGATCCCGCGCCTTCAACCCCGCCCGCGCGGCGGGCCCTCCCGGAACCACCCGCCCAATTCGGGGCTCCACCAGAGGCCTCAACGCCCGGAAAAGATTCACCCGATCCTCACCCCGCGCGCCCGCCAGCGGCACCAGCACGGGGGCCGCTTCGCCTTCGAACTGCAGGAGCAACCTGTCGCTGGACGGACGCAGGATCGCCTCGCGCAGCTGATCCCAAGAGGTAAAGCTGTCCCCGTTCAACCGCACTATCCTCCTGGGGTAAGTAAGCGAGGCCAGGGGCCTACCGACTTCAGGAAGGAGCGTGGTGTCCACCGCAGCCAAGGCGGTCACGGCACTTCTCGCCTGACCGTAGAAAGCCGCGATCCCTACGTATATCGCCCAGGCAAAAACCGCGTTCATCAGCACGCCGGCAGCAATCACCAGGAACCGCGCCCATAGCGGCTTGCGTTCAAACAGCTGGTCCGGTTCCCAAGCACCCTCGGGTCTGCTTCCCTCGATCGCCGCACTGGCCTGCTCTTCGGGATCGTCCTCGCTGGCCATCATCACATAGCCGCCCAGCGGGATCCACGCCACCACGTATTCGGTTTTGCCCCGCCTGAACCTGATGGGAGTGGCTGGACCGAACCCGATGGAGAACCGGATCACACCAACACCCACAGCCTTGGCCGCCATCAAGTGTCCCAGTTCGTGGACCAGGATCACCACGCCCAGCACCACGATCGCCGCCAGCAAGGTCATGAACAACAACCCTCGGCTTGCTTCCTCGCCCAACGGTCCGCCGCGATCACCACCTCCAAATCTTCGGCAGGAAGGGGATGATGGGCACCGAGTACCCGCTCGATCGTTCCGGCAATCTCCCCGAACGGAATGCGTCCCTCCAAAAAGGCCTTGACCGCCACTTCGTTAGCCGCGTTAAAAACCGCCGGAGCGGTACCGCCCCGCCTCCCCGCTTCGACGCCGAGTTCGAAAGCGGGAAAGGCGTCCTTTCGCAGCGGCTCGAAGGTAAGCGGTCCCGCCGCCACCGGGTCGAATCGCGGGGTTCCGTTGTCGGGCACGCGCTCGGGATAGGTGAGAGCGTAGAGAATCGGCAGCTCCATGCTGGGAAATCCGATCTGCGCCAGCACCGAACCGTCAACGAACTCGGTCAGGGCATGAACGATGGACTGGGGGTGCACCACCACCTCTATGGCGTCGTAATCCAACCCGAAAAGGAAGTGGGCCTCGATGACTTCCAGCGCTTTGTTGGCCAGAGTAGCGCTGTCCACCGTGATCTTGGGACCCATCCGCCAGGTGGGATGCTTCAAGGCTTCCTCCACCGTCGCCCGGGAAAGCTTCTCCAAAGGCCAGTCCCTGAAAGGACCGCCCGATGCCGTAATGATGAGCCTGCGCAACTGCCCTTGCCGCGAGCCCGCGATACACTGCAAAACCGCGCTGTGTTCCGAATCCACGGGAACGATTTCGCCGCCTCCTTCCCTTGCCGCTTTCAGCACCAGCTCCCCGGCCATGACCAGAGTCTCTTTGTTGGCCAGCGCCACCCGCTTGCCGGCCCTGAGCGCCGCCAGCGTGGCCTCCAGGCCGGCCGCTCCCACCACCGCGTTGATCACGATACCAACCTCCGGGTGAGTCGCCGCTTCCACCAGCGCCTCCGGCCCCGTCCTGATAGCCACGCCGGTTTCGAATCCCCCGATACCCTTGCCGCTTTCCTGATCCACCAGACCCACCATCCTGGCCCCGGTGCGCTTGGCCTGTTCGATCAACCGATCGGCGGAACCGTAGGCTGTGAGCGCCACCACCTTGAACCGCTCCCGCTGCCGCTCCAGCACGCGAAGAGCGCTGGTTCCTATCGATCCCGTCGAACCCAAAACCGCAACTCCGACGCTCATCTCAAACGGTTCCGCCCAGTAGCAGCACTAGCGTCACCGCGGGGATGTTCCAATAAAGCGAATCGAGGCGGTCCAGAACCCCTCCGTGTCCGGGAAAAAGGGCGCCCGAATCTTTTACCCCCGCTTCCCGCTTCCAGCTCGACTCTGCCAGATCGCCCAATTGCCCGAGGATACCTGCCGAGAGCCCGCACGCCCAAAGCTCGCCAAGCGACAACGATATCCCCATGGGCGCCAGCACCCAATGCCCGTAAGCCAAAGACGCCGCTACGGCGCCCACCGCACCGCTCAGTGCCCCACTCCAAGTTTTGCCCGGACTCAAGCGCGGCGCCAGTTTTGGACCTCTGAACCAGGCACCTCCGGCCATCGCCAGGGTGTCGCACAACCAGGTAAGGACCAGCGGAAAGAGAGCCAGGACGGTAGCCTCCGGCCCCGAGAATTCCCCTCGCGGGTACCTGAGATAGAGGATCGTCGCGGGCAGCCCTCCCGCATAAAGCGCCGCCGCTACGGAAAACGAAGTTGCGCTGAAAGGCGAGCGCTCCGGAGATCGCGTGAGCGAAACCAGTCCGGAAAGCGCAATCAACCAGAACGCCGCGATCAGCACCGCGAACCTGAGCTCCAGGCCCCCTCCCTGGGGCAGGCTCAGATAGATCAATACCGGGAAGAGGGCCGCTCCGGCATAGCTCGGTGCGGCCGGGAAAGACCCTCTCCCTTGCGCCAGGCGGCGGAACTCGTGGGTACCCAAAACGCCCAAACCCGAGAGGAGGCAGACCAGAATCCATCCGCCAAGGTAGATTGCAGCAATCGCTGTGGGGATGCCGATGGCGGCCACCGCCACCCGCTTGGCGAGCTGGTGGGGCATGCGGAGGGAGTCTAGACCTCCATGATCTCGCGCTCTTTGGCTTTCATTATCCCTTCGAGCTGTTCCATCGCTTCGTCGTGGAGCTTCTGTACCTCCTTTTCATAGCGCCGCTTGTCGTCCTCGGAGACGTGCTCCACCTTCTTGATCTTGCCCAGAGCGTCGCTGCGGGCGTGCCTCACCGCGATGCGTCCTTCCTCGGTCAGCTTGTGCACCACTTTGACCAGCTCTTTGCGGCGCTCCTCGGTGAGCGGAGGCAGGGGGATGCGGATCACGGTCCCGTCGTTGCTGGGGTTCAGTCCCAAGTCAGAGGCGCGGATCGCCTTCTCCACCGCTCCGATAAGCGAGCGATCCCAGGGCTGCACCGTGAGCAGGCGCGGTTCCGGCGCGGCCACACTGGCTACCTGGTTCAGGGGAAGCAGCTGCCCGTAGGCTTCCACCCGAACCGTGTCCAGCAGGCTAGTGGTCGCCTTCCCGCTGCGGATGGTGGCAAGCTCGCGCCTGGTGTTCTCCACCGCCTTGTTCATGTGCTCGCGAGCCTGCTTGATGATCTCGGGCAGCGTGCTCATCGGACCAAAGTGCCGACGCGCTCTCCCTTCAAAACTCGGGCGATCGCACCGGGCTGGTTGACGTTAAGCACTACGATAGGCAGCCCGTTCTCTTTGCACAACCCGAAGGCGTTGGCGTCCATGACCGCCAGCCCTCTTACCAAAGCGTCCTGAAAGCTCAGCTCCTCTATGAACTCCGCATCCGGGTGGAGCTTGGGATCCGCGGTGTAGACACCCTCCACATTGGTGGCCTTGATGATCACATCGGCGTCGATCTCCAAAGCTCTGAGCACCGCGGCCGTGTCGGTAGAAAAAAAGGGGTTCCCCGTACCCCCCGCGAACAGCACCACCCGGCCTTTTTCCAAATGGCGCAACGCCCGGCGCCGAATGTACGGCTCGGCCAACTCCTCCATCCGGATCGCGGTGAGCACCCTGGTGTCCACCCCGTGCTTGCGCTCCAGGATCTCTTGAAGGGCGAGGGCGTTGATCACCGTACCCAGCATTCCCATGTAATCCGCCGCCACCCGATCCAAACCCCACCGGCTCGCCGTGGTCCCCCGAATGATGTTCCCTCCACCGATCACCAAACCCAGGCTGGCCCCCAGGGAGTGCACCCCCTTGATCTCCCCCGCCAGCCGGTCCACCACGTCGAAGTCCAAACCGCTCCCGCGGGCTCCCGCCAGAACCTCGCCGGACAACTTTATGACGGCCCGCCGATAGGCGAGCTCCGCCATCAAGCCTCCCCGAGAGCGAACCGCACGAACCGGCGTACCACGATGTTCTCTCCCACCTTCCCCGATACGGACTTTACCAGCTCGCCCACCGTCTGGCTGTCATCCTTAACAAAGGGCTGCTCCAGCAACACCCGCTCGGAATAAAACTTCTTCAGCTTGCCCTCCACGATCTTGTCCCAAACCGCCTCGGGCTTGCCCGACTCCGCAGCCTGCTGCCGGTAGATCGCCCGCTCCCTCTCGATCACTTCCTGGGGCACGTCCTCGATCCGCACCGCGATGGGATCGGCGGAGGCGATGTGCAAAGCCAAGTCCCGCACCAGGGCTTTGAACTCCTCGGTGCGCGCCACGAAATCGGTCTCGCAGTTCACCTCCACCAGCACGCCGACCTTGCCGTTGAAATGGACGTAGCTCCCGATCAGGCCCTCGGAGGCCCCTCTCCCGGCGCGCTTTTCCGCTTTCGCGATCCCCTTGGCGCGCAAGATGTCGATCGCCTTCTGCATATCGCCCCCGGCCTCCGCCAGAGCATTGCGGCAATCCATCATCCCCGCACCGGTACGCGCCCGAAGCTCGGCTACGTCCTTCGCAGAAATAGTCACAGCCATCTCCAAGTCCTCTCCGTCTTCACTCGCCTTCGGCAGCCTCGCCTCCCCCCGCGCCCTCCTCTCCTCCGCCGGACTCGCTCGCCTCCCCCGACTCCGTCTCGGACTTCTCCCCCTTCAGCCGGGCCACGATCGCCTCCGGCTTCGGCCGGCGGCGGCGCCGAGCCTTCTTCTTCTTGGGCCTCTCCTCCGCCTCCCCCTCGGAACCCACTTCGGTGCTGTAAGTGTAAGCCTCGGCCTCCTCGGCAACCTCCCGCAACGGCACCTGCGCCCTAGCCTCCGCTATCACGTCGGCTATGGCCTTGGTGATCAGCGAAACCGAACGAATCGCATCGTCGTTACCCGGAATCGGAACGGTTATCTGATCGGGATCGGCATTGGTATCCACGATCGCCACCACCGGAATCCCCAGCTTGTTGGCTTCAGCAATGGCGATCCGCTCCTTCTTGGCATCCACTACGTAGAGGGCACCGGGCAGGCGGGCCATGTTCTTGATCCCTTCGAGGTTCCGGTTCAGCTTCTCCCGCTCCCGCTCAAAAAGCAGCTGCTCCTTCTTGGTGAAGAACTCGTAGGCGCCCTCCTCCTGCCCCTGCTCGATTTCCTTGAGCCGCCTGATCTGCCGCTTTATCGTCTGGAAGTTGGTAAGAGTGCCACCCAACCACCGTTCCGTCACCCAAAAAGCGCCGCAGCGCTGGGCCTCGGCCTTGATGATCTCCTTCAGTTGCTTCTTGGTGCAGACAAACAACACCCCGTCGCCGCGCAACACCACGCTGCGCATCAGCTCCTGCGCCAGCTGCAACTGCCTGAGAGTTTTCTGCAAATCGATGAGATAAATCCCGGAGCGCTCCGCAAAAATGAAGCGGCGCATCTTGGGATTCCAACGGCGGGTCTGGTGGCCAAAGTGCACCCCCGCTTCCAGCAGATCCTGCAACTGCGGCTGCGTCATGTACCTCCGTCCTTTTGGGTTGAGCCTCCACCGCCTTCCACTCCCGCCCCTATCCGCCGCTGCCGGCGAACACCCAGGCGGAATCCGGCGGTGTGTGTATTAGATCGCCCGCGCCCCGCAAACTCTACGGCGAGCCGCGTCAGGTCGGACGACCCGGTTAACGCTTCGAGAACTGGAACCGCTTGCGGGCTCCCGGCTGGCCCGGCTTCTTGCGCTCCACCGCTCGGGGATCGCGAGTCAGCAAACCCTGCTCGCGCAACTTGCGCCGATGGGTCGAGTCCGCCAAAACCAACGCCCGCGCCACCGCCAGCCTCAGAGCGCCAGCCTGTCCGGTCAGACCCCCTCCCCTCACCCTGGCCCGCACGTCGAAGGCGCCCAAGGTATCGGTGACCACAAAGGGTTCCTGAATGTGCTGCACCAAGGAGCGCCGCGGAAAGTAGTCGCCCAGCGTCCGGCCGTTTACATCCCACTTCCCCGAACCGGGCGTCAAATACACCCGGGCCACCGCGGTCTTCCTCCGACCGATGGCATGCCAGCGAAGTTCAGGCTGAATTGCAGTGGTCATCTGTCTTTCCTATACGCCCTAAACCTCATCCCCTCGAGACTCGCCGCCTCACCCCCGCCGCAACCTCAGCTGAACCGGACGCTGCGCAGCATGAGGATGCTCGGGACCGGGATACACCTTGAGTTTCTTGCGAAGATGCTGCCTGGCCAAAGTGTTCTTGGGCAGCATGCCGAACACCGCACGCTCGATCACCCGCTCCGGCCTGGTGGCCAGCAACCGAGCCACCGGTGTGAACTTCTCGTGACCCATGTAACCGGTGTGCCTGAAGTAGCGCTTCTGCTCCAGCTTGCGCCCGGTCAAGCGAACTTTCCGCGCGTTTATGACGATCACATAATCCCCGTCGTCCACGTGGGGAGTGAAGGTGGGCTTGTGCTTGCCCCGGAGAAGCTGAGCCACCCCGGAAGCGAGCCGGCCCAACACCACCCCCTCCGCGTCCACCAAATACCAGCGAGGGCTAGCCTTCTCAGCCGGAAGCGAAAAAGTACGCTGCATCTTTCCTCGATCGCGATAGCCTTTCAAGCTAGCCGCACCAGGGCCCAAGGTCAACTACTCCACCGCCTCGCCGATCTCCACCAGCTCCGCACCCTTCTCCACCGCCTGCCCCGCCCGCACCAAAACTCTGCGAACCACGCCATCCCGGGGCGAGCGAATCTCGTTCTCCATCTTCATCGCCTCCAGTACCAATAGACCGCTCCCCGCTCCCACACGCTGCCCCACCTCCACCTCGACCCGCAAGACCAAACCGGGCATCGGCGCCCTTACGATCCCTCCGCCTCCCGGGGATCCAACCCTCCCGCCGCCCGAACCACCCAACCCTCCCAGATCCACCCTGGCCCTTAGCCTCTCCCCTGCCCACTCCACCAACCAGTCCCGCCCGTCTCGAGTCAGCACCAGAGGCCTCAGCGATTCCCCCAGACGCAACAGATACAGTGGGGTACCGGGCACCCGTTCCAACCCGCACTCGACGGGCCGGCCGTCGATCCGCACCCCACCGGGAGCAATCTCCACCCACACCTCCCGGTCACCCAAGACCACCCGGTACTTCACCCCGTTGCCAATAACGCCACGGTTTCTACGTGGCAGGTCTGGGGAAACAGATCAAATGCCTTAAGCTCGAGGAGCTTGAACGAGGGAAGGCGAGCCAAATCCCGGGCCAAGGTGGCGGGATCGCAGGAAATGTAGCACAGGCGGATAGGGTCCCTGCTGCCTCGCCTGCTTCGCGCCCAGCCCTCCAACGCCCCGGTCACCAGAGCGTGCATCCCCCGCCGGGGAGGATTGGCAACCACTCGGTCGGGTTCGGGCAAGCGGTGAAGACTTTCCTCCACCAACCCGTGCATGAACTCCACCGCGCCCGATCGTGCGGCGTACTCGCTCCGCGCCCACTCGATCGCCTGTCGATCCGCATCCACCGCGTAAACCCGAGCTCCACGCTGCACCAGCAGGAACGCCGTATCGCCCACCCCGCAGTAGAGATCCCAGACCACTCGCCCCTCCACCTCACCCAGCCATTGCACCGCCTGCTCCCGAATCCGACCCGCCAATTCCGGATTGATCTGCTCGAAGGCCAGGGCCGGAAAACCGCGCCGATTCCCGCTCACCACCCGGGCGGCACCCCGAGCTGGCTGCCACCACACCGATACCCGATCACCCAGCGCCCGAACCAACGGCTCGGGCTCCCAGGGCGGCTCACCGCCCGAGACAACCAGGTGGAGCCCGCCGGAGCGATCCTCTTTCAGCGCCACCGAAGCGACTCCCCTAGGAAGCTCGCTCTTGCAATTCTGAAGCCGCCTCCAGAGCCCCATCAAAGACTCCCGAGCGATCAAACAATCGCCCAGCTCGAACACCTCCTCCGGCCTGTCGTAGCGATGAAGCCCGATGATCCCGTTACTCACCGCCAGAGTGATCTTGGTCCGGTAGCGCCACTCAGCAGGCGACGGTACCACAGGGGGATCTCCAACCTCGCGTTTTCCTATCCTGCGCAGTGCATCGCCCACCAGACTCGCCTTGGCCTGGAGTTGTACCTCGGCAGCCAAATGCTGGAACTGACATCCTCCGCAGCGGTCCGCCACATAATGAACACAAAGAGGATCCACCCGTCCGGGGCCGGGTTCTAGAACGCGCACCAGCCGGGCGCGGGCAAAACGCGGCTTCCGCTCCCACACCTCCACTTCCGCCAAATCCCCCGGAGCCGCCCGCGGAACGAAAACCACCATTCCGTCTTCCAGCCGGCCCACACCGTCCCCGCCAGCCGCCAGCCGCTCGATCCTTACCCGAACCACTGGACCCCTTCGAGCCGAGCCGCTCTGAGCCACACGCTCTCGCGCCGATCTCCTTGGCCCGCCGCGCCCGGCTGGGGCTTTACCCGCTCCGCCTCTTCGGCCAAGGCCGCCGCCACTGCAGCCAAGTCCAGCTCGGAATCCGCCGGCCGCCGACGCAGCAGCTCCATTCCGGTAGTCTCCATGTACTCGATGTCGTATTGCCCACTTGCAAACCCGGGGTCGCGCATCACCCGGAGGTGAAACGGCTGCGATGTGGGAACACCTACGACTACCAGCTCCTCCAGAGCTCGTGCCATGCGCCGTATGGCGGCGCTGCGGTTTTCGCCCCACACGACGAGCTTGGCCAGCAGGGAATCGTAAAACAGGCCGATCTCGCTACCCGCCTCGAATCCGCCGTCCCAGCGAACCCCGGGGCCGGAAGGGACCGACAAGAAAGCAATCAGCCCCGTAGCCGGCAAAAACCCCTGAAACGGATCTTCCGCCGTGATCCTGCACTCGATGGCATGCCCTCGGGGAGACAGACCTTGGGGAATACTCAACCTGTCTCCCCGGGCAACCCGCAACTGTTCCCTCACCAGATCGACCCCGTAGACCAGTTCGGTAACCGGGTGCTCTACCTGGATCCGGGTGTTCATCTCGAGGAAGTAGAACCGGCCCTCGCGGTCCAACAGAAACTCCACGGTTCCCGCGTTCACGTACCCAACCGCCTGGGCTGCCCGAACCGCGGCCTCTCCCATCCGCGCCCGCAACTCGGAATTCACCGCGGGAGAAGGACTCTCTTCGATGAGCTTCTGGTGCCGGCGCTGGATGGAGCACTCGCGCTCGCCCAAATGGACCGTATTTCCGTATCGGTCCGCGAACACCTGGATCTCCACATGCCGCGGCCCCTCGATCAGTTTCTCCACGTACAGCGAGCCGTCACCGAACGCTTTCGCCGCCTCCGAAGACGCCTGCCGGAAGGCAGCCGGCAGTTCCCCCTCCGAATTCACCCTCCTCATACCCTTTCCGCCTCCCCCGGCCGCCGCCTTCAGCAGAATGGGAAACCCGATCCTGCGCGCCTCTTCCAGAGCTTCTCCGGCAGCAGCCACCACCGCGGTGCTTCCCGGTACCACCGGGACCCCGGCCGCAACCATCCTGCGGCGCGCCTCGGTCTTTTCTCCCATCGCCCTAATTGCGGCAGCTGGGGGGCCGATAAAGATCAGTCCCGCATCTTCCACCGCCTCGGCAAACTCGGCGCGCTCGGCCAAAAAACCATACCCCGGGTGCACCGCGTCGGCTCCCGAGCGGCGCGCCGCCTCGATGATCCGCTCGATGTGCAGGTAAGACTCCGCGGCGGGAGCGGGACCCAGGCGCACCGCCTCGTCGGCCATGCGCACGTGCAGGCTGTGCCGATCCGCATCGCTGTAAACCGCGACCGCCTGCAAACCCTCTTCACGGCAGGCGCGGATTATCCTCACCGCAATTTCACCCCGGTTGGCCACCAACACCCGCTTCATCGCCGGCGCCGCTCCTCAGAGCGGAATGTTGTCATGCTTCTTGGGCGGGTTGCGGTCCCGTTTGGTGAGCAGCGTCCGCAACGCGGAAATCAGTCTCGGACGGGTATCCCGCGGGTCGATCACGTCGTCCAAGAACCCCAGGGCGGCGGCGTGATAAGGATGAGCAAACTTCTCCCGATACTCCGCCACCAGCTGTTCCAGCTTGGCCTGGGGATCGGGGGCTTGGGCGATCTCCCGCCGGAACAAGATCTCAGCCGCTCCCTGCGGGCCCATCACTGCGATCTCCGCGGTGGGCCAGGCCACGTTGTAATCGCCGCGAACGTGCTTGGAACTCATCACGTCGTAGGCACCGCCGTAGGCCTTGCGGGTCACCACCGTAAGCTTGGGCACCGTGGCCTCCGCGTAGGCGAAGAGCAGCTTGGCGCCGTGCTTGATGATCCCCCCGTGCTCCTGATCCGTGCCGGGCAGAAAGCCGGGGACGTCCTCGAAAGTCACCAGCGGAATGTTGAACGCGTCGCAAAACCGGATAAAGCGGGCCCCTTTGATCGAAGCGTTGATGTCCAGCACCCCCGCCAGCACCGCCGGTTGGTTGGCTATCACCCCCACCGGATGGCCTCCCAGCCGCGCAAAGCCCACTATCAGGTTGGCCGCATAATCCCGGTGTACCTCGAAAAGCTCCCCGTCGTCCACCACGCGGCGGATCACCTCGTGCATGTCGTAGGGCTTGTTGGGATTGTCCGGCACCAGGTCCAGGAGGTCTTCTTCCCGGCGATCGACCGGATCGGTGCACTCCTTGACGGGAGGACTGTCCAAGTTGTTGGACGGCAGGAAGGAGAGCAGCTTCCTTATAGAGGCCAGGCACTCCGCTTCCGTGTCGTACACGAAGTGGGCCACCCCGGACACCGAGCCGTGCACGTCCGCGCCCCCCAATTCCTCGTTGGTCACCTCCTCGTGCGTCACCGTCTTTACCACGTTGGGTCCGGTCACGAACATGTAGGAAATCCCCCGGACCATGAAGACGAAATCGGTGATCGCCGGACTGTACACGGCGCCTCCGGCGCAAGGGCCGAGAATGGCGCTTATCTGAGGCACCACTCCGGAAGCCAGCGTGTTGCGCAAGAAAATGTCAGCGTAGCCGCCCAGCGAGAGCACCCCCTCCTGTATCCGGGCGCCCCCCGAATCGTTGAGCCCGATAATCGGCGCCCCCACCCGCATCGCGGTGTCCATGATCTTGCAAATCTTCTTGGCGTGAGCCTCGGCCAGAGATCCGCCGAAAACCGTGAAGTCTTGGGCGAAGACGTAAACCAAACGGCCGTCTATGGTGCCGTAGCCGGTGACCACGCCGTCACCCAGAATCTTCTGGTCTTCCAGTCCAAAATCGGTACTGCGGTGGGTTACAAAGCGGTCCTGTTCTACGAACGATCCCGGATCCAGCAGCAGTTCCAGCCGCTCCCGGGCGGTGAGCTTCCCCTTCTCATGCTGCGCCTTGATCCTCTCCGGCCCGCCGCCCTGCTCGGACTGGCGCCGCAGCCGTTCCAAGAGCTCCAGTTTTTCACGCATGGGGGAAAGTTAAGTATTTAGCCGCCGCCCGCCCCCTCGGCGCTCCCGTCCCCTTTCTGGCTAGCCGCCTCCTCGCCGCTCCCGGGCTCCTCGCTCGGCTTGACTCCCTCGTCCGAGGAACCGGCCGGCCGGTACGCGATCACCGCCAAAAGCATCCGGTGATGCACCGGATCCACCTCCATCACCCTCACGTCCACTTCCTGCCCTTCCTTGACCGCCCGCTTGAGATCTTGGTCGGGCGCCAACCCCGCTTGGGACTGCGGCACAAAACCCTCGATGTCGTTGCCGATGTCCACCACCAGCCCGTTGTCCATGAAGCGGACCACCCGCCCCACCAGCTCCGTCCCCACGGGATAAGTCTCGGCGATCTTGAGCCAGGGATCCTCGGTCGCTTGCTTGAGACCCAGGGAAATGCGCTTGTTTTCGGGATCGATGTTGAGAATCACCACCTCTACCGTGTCGCCCTTCTTCACCACCTCGGAGGGATGCTGCACCCGCTTGGTCCAGGACAGATCGGATATGTGAACCAGACCGTCGATGCCGGGTTCGATCTCCACAAAAGCTCCAAACGAGGTGAGATTGCGAACCTTGCCCGTCACCCTGGTGCCGATGGGATACTTCATGGGCAAGACCATCCAGGGATCCTGCTCCGTCTGCTTCATCCCCAGGGAGATTTTCTCCTCGGCCGGATCGACTTTCAAAACCACCGCCTCGATCGTCTCGCCGATGGAAACCACCTTCGAGGGATGCTTCACGTTGCGGGTCCAGCTCATCTCGCTGATGTGTACCAGACCCTCGATCCCCGGCTCCAACTCCACAAAGGCGCCGTAGTTGGTAATCGAAACCACCTTGCCCTGCACCCTGGCCCCCACCGGGTACTTCTCCTCCACATTCTCCCAGGGATACTTCTGGAGCTGCTTGAGACCCAGCGAGATCCGCTCCCGTTCCCAGTCAATGTCCAGGACCTTGACCGTTATCTCCTGCCCCAGCTGAACCACTTCCGAAGGATGAGAGACCCGCCCGTAGCTCATGTCCGTGATGTGAAGCAACCCGTCCACCCCTCCCAGATCCACGAAGGCGCCGAAATCGGTAATGTTCTTCACCACTCCGGTCCGCACCTGACCCACCTCCAGCTCCTTCATCAGGTGCTCCCGTTTGTGGGCCCGCTCCGCTTCCAAGATGACGCGGCGCGATACCACGATGTTCCGCCTGCGCTTGTTCAGCTTGATGATCTTGAACTTGAAGGTCTGGCCGAGGAGCTCGTCTATGTTGGGAACCCGCCTGAGAGCAATCTGACTGCCGGGCAGGAAGGCATCGACTCCCATCAGATCCACCACCACACCGCCCTTGATCTTCTTTACCAGCGTCCCCTCCACCGGCTCGTCGTTCTCGTAGGCCTGGCGGATCTTCTCCCAGACCCGCATGAAGTCCGCCTTCTTCTTGGAAAGAACCACCGCCCCCTCGTGGTTTTCCAAATCCTCCAGGAAAACCTCCACCTCGTCGCCCGGCTTGATCGCCTTGGGATCCTTGAACTCCTCTATGGGAACAGCGCCCTCGGACTTGAAACCGACATCCAGAATGACGTGGGTATCGGTCACCCGCAGTACCCGGGACTTGACGATCTCGCCCTCGGCGATGCTCTGGAGGGTACCCTCATAGAGCTTCATCATCTCCTGGTACTGCTCGTCCGAGTAGGATTCGTCGTAGAGATCGGGCCGGACTCGGATCGGCGAGGTGCTCGAAGACACTACTGAACTGCCCAGCCCCATGGGAGTGGTGGTAGAATCGCCCGTCGGTTCAACCATGCGCTGCAAATCTGTCCATAGTTTCAGGGTCCATCGTCTTCGGGTTCCTTGTAAGCTTAACGCCGCCCCCCACCGCGGGGAACGGCGAGCCTTTTACCTTAGGAACCCGAACCGCCAATGTCAAGCTCTCAAAACACCTTCCGCGCCAGCTCCAGCACCCGCTCCACCTGCTCGCCGAAGGTGAGGCCGGTGGTGTCCAACACCACCGCGTCCGGCGCCGGTTTGAGGGGCGCAACCGCCCGGGAAGAATCCATCAGATCCCTCCGGGACAGCTCCGCCGACGTCCGCCCCACCGCTTCCGGATCCACCCGCCTGCCCATCTGGGACAGCCGCCGTTGAGCCCGCTCCTCCTCCGAAGCGGTCAGATAGACCTTGAGGGGCGCCTCGGGGAAGACCACCGTCCCGATATCCCGCCCGTCCACCACCACTCCCTCCACCGCTTCCCCCACCGCCAAACGGAGCTGCTGGTTCACCCATTCCCGCACCTCCGCCAAAGCGGCCACCTCCGACACCCGGGCGGTAACCCGCTCGGAGCGGATCGCCTCCGAGACATCCGCTCCCGCCACCTCGGGCACGAAACTCCTACCCGCCAACACCAGGCGCACGGGAAGCGAACGGGCTAGCGCCACAATACGCTCCCCCACCAGGGGGACTTGGTGATCCAGTACCGCAAGCGTCAAAGCCCGATACAAAGCACCGCTGTCCAGGTGTACAAAGCCCAACCGCGCCGCAACTTCCCGTGCCGTGGTAGTCTTTCCCGACCCCGCTGGGCCGTCGATCGCTATGATCCTCTCAGACAAAAGATCTCACCCTCTCCAGGTCGGCGAAGAACCGGGGATAACTTATCCCCGGCGACTCCCACTCCGAGAGCTCGACTTGCGCCCCCGGCAGTCCTGCCAATACTGCAAAAGCCATCGCCAGCCTGTGATCGCCAGCCGTCTCCACCCGACCCCGAGGCGGCCGATCGGTTCCCACGACGGTCAAGGTGTCACCCTCGGCTTCCGCTTCCACTCCCAAAGCCCTGAGGTTGCGAGCCAGAAGCGAGAGTCGGTCGCTTTCCTTGACCCTGAGCTCGCCCACGCCGCGAAATACCGATTCCCCCTGGGCCCGGGAGGCCAGCACCGCCAGCACCGGCAGCTCGTCGATCAAAGAAGGCACCTCCTGCGGTCCCACCTCGCAGCCCACTAGGCTACTGGGCCTCACTACCAGATCTCCCACCGGCTCGCCCATTTGGTAACCCCGATCGAGCACCTCCACCGAGGCCCCCATTCGCCCCAGCACCCGCAGCAGTCCGGTGCGGGTGGGATTGAGACCGACATGGTCGAGAAAAATCTCGCCTCTGCTTTTCAACAGCCCGGCCGCGATCAGAAAGGCGGCTGACGAAAAGTCTCCCGGTATTTCGATCTCGAAAGCCGGCAGCCGCGAGGGCGGGTTCAGCCTGATTTTGAGGCCGTCCATTTGGATCGCCGCGCCAAGAGAGCGCAGCAGCCGTTCCGTGTGGTCCCGGGAGCGTGCCGGCTCTTCCAGCGCTACCGGCACCTGACCGCAAATGCCGGCCAAAAGCAGAGCGCTCTTTACCTGGGCCGCCGCCACCGGCATCCGATATTCCAGCGGCCTCAATCGGGCGCCACGCACCACTACCGGGAGCCCGTCTTCGTTCTGGTACTCGAATTGCGCCCCCATGAGCGAGAGGGGAACCGTCACTCTGCGCATCGGGCGCCGGCGCAAAGACGCATCTCCCGTAATTCTCGCCTCGAAAGGATGGCCGGCCAGTACGCCCAGAAGAAAGCGAGCGGTGGTCCCCGAGTTGCCGCAATGAAGCGATACGCCCGGCCGCTGCAACCCGCGCACGCCTCTACCTTCCACTGTAACCACCCGGCCTTCCCTGAGCGGCGAGACCGCCACACCCAGCCGCCTGAGCGCCCCCGCCATCGAGCGCGCATCGAGCGCGGTCAAGGCGCCGCGGATCACCGTGGTACCGTCGGCCAGCGCCGCCAGGATCAAAGCACGGTGGGTAATGCTCTTGTCGCCGGGGGGTCTTATTCCGAGAGCCTCCGCCTCCATGTCCGTCCCTTTTCCAACCACCCCAAAAGCTCGGCGGCGCTAGAAGCACTGAGCAGCGACCGCAGCGTACCCAGCTCGTCCTCCATCCCCGCCAGGGCTTCGAGCACCGCCTCCCTGTTGAGCAGCAGAATGTCCCGCCACATTTCCGGCGAGCTCGCCGCCAGGCGCGTGGTGTCCCTGGCACCGGGGCCGTAGGTCACCGCTTTGGGACCCAGCCGCGCCAAGGTGGCCGCCAGCGCCGAAGCTACTACCTGCGGCAGGTGGCTGGTCCACGCCAGCATGCGGTCGTGGTCGGCAGCATCGCAAAAAACCGGCGCCGCTTCCAAAACGCTGGCCCAGAAATCCGCTATCTCCCGGGCTGCAGCCTCGCCTTCCGGCAGCGGGGTAACGTACACCACCGCCTCCCGGTATTTCACCGCGCCGGCTGCCTGGAATCCCGATCCGTCAGTTCCGGTCAGAGGGTGAGAGCCGGCAAAGAAACGATCCAGGCCCAGCGCTGCAGCTTTCCGTACCACCGCTAGCTTGACGCTGGTGAGATCGGTGCAGAGGGTTTTTTGCTGCTTGATCTGCTGCTCGAGCTTGCCGAGCAACTGCAGGTTGGCCGCGGGAGGAGCGGCGAGGACCACCAGGTCCGAGCGGAGGACCACGCTTTGGGGATCCCCGACCAGCTCGGTGATAGCTCCTGCTTTCAAGGCCGCCGCACCTTCCGCCGGAACGGGGGTATAGCCGACAACACGTTCCACGCCGGCGCGGACTGCGTGCCAGGCAAGCGAGCCGCCCATCGCTCCCAGTCCGATCACTCCCAGCACGTCCGGTTTCATGGCTATCTTGGATCTAATTCACTGGAGCCCTGTTCGGGAGAGGTCATGGCTATAAAGCGGAGCACCAAAGCCCTGGTGATAGCCGGAATCCTCGCACTGGTAGGCTTTGTAATCTACGGGAGCATGGCCCGGGTGGAGCGGGTCTGCGAGCTGTGTATCGAGTTCAACGGCCGGACCGAATGCCGGCGCGGGGCGGGAGCCACGGACGAAGAGGCAAAAGATGCCGCCATCACCGCCGCCTGCGGTGTCATGGCGTTCGGGATGGATGAGGCAATCCGCTGCCGGAATACACGGCCCAAGAGCGCAAGCTGTACCAACCGCTGACCACCGCGCAGACCCAGCCGGCTCTCAGCGGGAGCCGGCCACGCCCGCTTCCGCGAGCAGAATGAGCAGCGCGTTCTTGGTAGCCAGGTCCGGGTTCCGGGGCAACCACCACTCGCCGGGCGAGTGGGCTCCCCCGCCCACGCCGCCGCGCCCGATCGTGATAGCCGGAAGCCCGCGGGCTATGGGAATGTTGGAGTCGGTCGATCCGCTTTCCAAACTAGGCTCGAGCCCCAAGTAGCGCGCCGCAGCCATGGCCCGCTGAACGATGGGAGTGGACGGGTCCAAGACTCCCGACGGCCGGTCCCCTACGAGCTCCACCTCCACGGTCAGAGCCGGCCCGCTCCGGCGCAGACTGTTCTGCTCCTCCAGCGCCCTGCGTACGGCTCGGTGAAAGATCGAGTCGATCCCCGCCAGCCGCTCCGGACTCACCGATCGCATGTCGACTTCCATGACCGATTCGAAGGGGATGGCGTTCACCGAGGTACCCCCGCTCAACACCCCGACGTTGTAACTGGTGCGCGGGCCCTGGCGGGTGTAGCGGTCGGCTTCCTGTACAAAATGGTAGATGGCCGCTCCCAGAGCGTGGTGAGGATTCGCCAAACCGAACGCTCCCCAAGAGTGGCCGCCCGGACCGCGAAAGGTCACCCGATAGCGCTTGGAGCCGATTCCCTGGTGCACGATCCTTTCGGGACTGCCGCCGTCGACCGCAATAAAAGCGTCTATCCTCGGGCCCGAGGATCCGAACAGATGCTTGACCCCTCTGAGATCGCCCAGTCCCTCCTCGCCCACGGTGCCGATGAACAGCACGTCGGCTTCCGTGACTATGGGGGCCTGGTTGATCGCCCGCAGCACGTTCAACACCACCACCAGACCCCGCGTATCGTCTCCGATCCCGGGGGCGTACAGCGTGTCACCGCGGATTTTCACCGTGACGTCTGTTCCTTCCGGGAACACGGTGTCCAGGTGCCCTGCCATCGCCACGGTCCGATTGCGCGATCGCCCCCGTTTCAACGCGATCACGTTCCCCTCGGCGTCGATCCACACCGAGTCGGCTCCGGCCTGGCGCAACATCTCGGCGTAGGCTCTGGCGCGAGTTTCTTCTTTGAACGGTGGCGCCGGAATCTCGGTCAGCCGGATGAGGTCCTCCCGGCTCCGAGGCTCGATCTGTTCGATCACCGCGAACGCGCGCCGCACCTCCGGCCGCATGGCGATCGATCGAATTTGCTCATCGTAGGAAACGGGTCTGCCCTGAGCGGAGAGCGCCGGCGGCAAGAGCAGAAATGCCGCCATTAGTACGGTCAGTAAGCGGTTCATGGCGATAAAGGGTAGCCGGATGGTTTCGGAAAGCCAAGACCGCTCTAGCGGGGCCTCACTGCGCCCGATTCCGGGCGACCGACCGGCGAAACCACCCGCTTGAGCACCTTGACCACGTCGCTGGCGAACGTACGTCCGGCTCCAGCCTCGATCTCTTCCAAAGCCCTCCAAGGCGACAGCGCCGGTCTTTGGGAGCTGGGTATCTGAAGCGTCTCGTAGGCGTCCGCTACCGCCAGTATCTTGGTTCCCTTGGTCAGAGCCAGCCGATCTATGGGCCACTCCTCACCCACAAACTCGTAGTAGCGACCGTACTCTCCCAGAATCTTGGTCGCTCCTTTCAGAGATCCCGCTACCGGAAGCTGGCGCACTCCGCCCGGAAACTGCGCCAAAAGCTTCAACAGCCGCGGGTTCTCGGGCCCGATTTCATGGAGCAGCGCCGCCACCCGCACATTCGCAACCTCCGCTTCATCCAATCCGAGCTCCTCGGCCAGCCTGCCGGCCAGCGCGGCTACCCGGTGACTGTGCCCCCTTACCCCCTCCTGCTCGCTGGCTTCGAGCTGGAAGGCCAGCAGTTCCAGCATAGCAAGGTACGCCTGCCTGAGATCGTTGAGTCGTTCCAGCCGCTCCTCCGCCAGAGAGCCCACCACGTAACCGGTAAGGATCAAGAAACCTCCCCAGGGAACCAGTGTGAACAGAACCTCCGGGTACAATCCTTCGGGACCCTCCAGACCTCGTACCGCCTGGAAGAAAAGCACCAGTGCCACTACGAACACAGCGGACCACACCGCGGTACGTTTACCCACGAAGAACCCGGCCACTATCACCGGAAGGTAGTAGAAGCTCAAGAATGCCACCTTGTAGTCCACCACCCAGTGGATCAGCAGCAGCGAGGCCACCAGGATGACTACCAGGGATTGCTCGAAGTATCGGAAAACCAGACGCTTTAATCCGTCCAAAGACAATGCCCGCTCCTCGAATTCGGAATCCACCTTCTTTCCTCTAGTTTCTCTAGTACCGCTCCGCCCTCTAGCACCGCGCCGGCAACGCCACGCTACGGCAAAGCCGCCCGTCTCTATGCCATGGCATACAGTTTCCTGCCGCCGGAAGGCTCATTTTGGGACTGCCACGGGGCGGTCCCGTGCCCCCGGGCCCCCTGAAAACTGAGGCGCGAGGCCACGAGAGCGCTTCGCAACGCACGCCGATTGCAGGCCTGCGAGACCGAAACTTGGAAGCTACACTGCTCCGGGCAGCCTGCCTTGTGGCCCACCTGCGCAGCACGGCCAGCAGCGCACCCACGCACCGGGGGTCGAACTGGGCCCCGGATCCCCTTAGCAGTTCGGCAATCGCCATCCGGCCGGACAGGGACTTCCGGTAAGGGCGGGCGGTCTTCATGGCATCGAAAGCATCCGCAACGGCTACGATCCTGGCCGCAAGGGGGATTTCTTCTCCTTTCAGGCCGTCAGGGTACCCCCGCCCGTCTATCCGCTCGTGATGCCAGCGCACTGCGGCCAGGATGACCGGCCGGTCACCCAACAGCGGTGCCAGAATGCGCTCCCCGATCAACGTGTGCTCCAGCACCCGAATTCTTTCCGCCGCCGAGAGCGCACCCGGCTTGTGGAGAAGTTCGTCCGGCACTCCGATCTTCCCCACGTCGTGCAACTCGGCCGCCAGCGCTATCTCCCTGCATTCCACCTTCGAAAGACCCAGCTCCTTGGCGATTGCCGCAGCGTAGCGGGCCACCCGCAGGGAGTGACCCTGAGTGTACCGATCCTTGGCCCCCACGGCTTCCACCAGCGACGCCAGCGCCCTGGCCAGGGTCCGATCCTTGAGCCCGCGCGCCACCTGGTTCAGATTGACCCATCCTCCGCTGGGCGTTTCGGAAGCAGTCGCGCTGCCACCGCTTTTCCCCGTCATCGCGTTGTCCATTGCCGCACCGCAACTTAGCCTCATTCCGCAGCCCTCTTCTCGCGATTTCAGGCAATTCCCGCTACACCGTGGCGTTTTGAGAGAGTCGCAAACGGTGCGCCAGGTACAGTCCCGAATTGAACGTATTGTCTAACAACGACTTAGATTTCTGGCCTTGCAGCCGTCCCCGTGGCACGGAACGTGCCGAGTGGGTCAGGGAGTACCACACGAGAGTTTTCCCGGTGGAACCTGCTGTTATACTCGTTGCCCAGCTTTCGGACTCGTTCGGTGACGTCTGGCGTCACCTGGGCGAGGATCTTGGCGCCGAGGTGCGTATCAGCCCGCCGGCAGAGGTCCGGCCGGTCAGCGGCAAGGTTGCGGCAGTGGTGCTGGCGGCGGGAGGGGCGGAGACCGACGCCCTCGAGTGGCTGGAGCGTAACGAGGTGCCGCGATCGATTCCGCTGCTAGCTGTAGGATCGGATGGTAGCAGGCGCACCGCGGCGCAGGTGGTTCGCCGGGGCGCAGCGGACTACTTCGCACTCCCCGAAGACATCGAGCTGTTGCGCAACGCCCTGGCTGCAGCTGTAGCTCGATTCAAAGAAACGCTGGTGCGCAAGGCGGCAGAACCCGAAAGCGACTTGGAAGCGTTCGCTCCCATAGTGGGCAACAGTCCGGCGCTGAAAGCCGTCCTTGAGCGGGCGGCGCGAATCCTACCTCATGCCAACGCCACCGCGCTGATCGTGGGAGAGACCGGGACGGGTAAGGAACTTTTGGCCCGGGCAATTCATGATGGCGGTCCCAGGAGAGGAGCTCCTTTTGTGCCGGTCAACTGTTCGGCGCTGCCGCGCAATCTCATAGAATCCGAACTTTTTGGCCACGAGCGGGGGGCTTTCACCGACGCTCACGCCGCCAAGCCGGGGCTTTTTGAAGTGGCCCACGGGGGAACGCTGTTTCTAGACGAGGTCGGCACCCTGCCGGTCGATCTCCAGGCCAAGTTGCTGCGCGTCTTGGAAGATCGCGAGGTGCGCCGCATAGGAGCCACCAAATCCCGCAAGGTGGACGTGCGGATCCTCGCTGCCACCAACGAGAACTTGGCCGAGCTGGTGAAGGCGGGAGCATTCCGGCAAGATCTCTATTTCCGGCTCGGCGTGATCACGCTCCATCTTCCGCCTTTGAGGGACCGGGGAGACGACGTTGTGGTGATCGCTCAGGCTCTACTGGCCAGGCTCGCTCCCCAGTACGGGCTCCCGGTGCCCGCTCTCGGCGCGGAGGCCCGCCGGCTCCTGCTCAGTTACTCATGGCCGGGGAACGTGCGGGAGCTCAAGAACGCGGTAGAACGCGCCTTGCTGCTGTCTCGACCGGGGGAACTCAACCTGGAGGAGCTGGTTCCGGAGCCGGAAGCCAAGCCGGGTGGCGAGTCCGTGATCCCCTTCCCCGCACCGCTCGATGCCATCACCCAGGCTGCGGCGCGTGCCATGCTCGAACTGGTCGAGGGGAACGTGAGCGAAGCTGCCCGCAGGCTCAAAGTCTCGCGCCGAAGGCTGCGCCGGCTGGTGAACGAGGGAGGCAAGCCCGCCTAATCTGGTACGGTTCGGCCCGCCTGGGTCAAACCGTGCCAGACGCGCGCCGAGCCCGCCAGGCCTAACGCTTGAAAAACTCGTAGGTTACACTGCGGCACGCTGCGTGCATCTTCGGTTTCATGGCACCAGCGTGTCTTCCAGGAGGTCGGTATGACGAAGAGGGCAGGCATCCTAGTCGTTGCAGGTCTGGTGCTTGCGGCTTGCAGCGATGGCGTCGGTCCTCCGCCTCGGGGGCTCGAGCGGCCGGACATCTCTCTAAAGCACCTAGTCTGGTCTCCGGCTATCGGCACGCCGTCTTTTGCGGCGGTGAGGAACGACCCGGTTGCCGAGGGACCGGAGCAAGCCATGGCCGCCTCGGCGGTTCCCATCTTGGACAACTACGAGACTAGTTTTTGGGCTCGCCGGGGCAAGAGCACGGGGATCGAGATCCGCTACCGGGATGCGGACGGCAGCTGGAAGCCGTATATCCAGTTCACCATCCCCAAGGACGGTCTCTACCGCCGTCCGGACGGGAGCCTGTTCGGGCAGGGAGATTCGGTCCTCATCTCGGTGCGAGTCGATACCACATATCTGCTGGTGCACTTCGAGCCCACGGGACTGGTGTTCAATCCGTCGGCGCCGGCCCAGTTCAAGGTCTGGTATACGGGCGCGAGTGGCGATCTGGACGGAAACGGCATCGTAGATGGGAACGACGAGTACATCCGCCAGGTTTTGTTGGGCGTCTGGGTGCAGGAGCATCCCGGGGATCCGTGGGAGAATGTTGAAGCTTCGCATTCTCTGGATGACAGGTTGTTCACGGCCGGTTTGCAGCACTTCTCCGGGTATGCGGTGTCGCATTGAGAGAGCGGAATTCAGCGCGTGCTATTGGGACTTTAGCTGACGGCTCTATGGATGCGCGGGCATCCTTGATGACTCTGAACACGGTACAGAAGCTAGCCGATACCGGCCGTCATGCGGCTGTGGTGGAGTACCTCGGCGGTTTGCCGCCGGAGGAATTGGCGGGCTCTCCCACTTTGGCTTTCCTTTTCGGTTCGGCTCAGGCGCGTTTGGGCCGGGACGATCTGGCCAAGCGCTGGGCGAAGGTGGCTTACGAGCGGGCGCGGGAGCGAGCCGATCGCACGGTGGCGGCCAGGGCGCTGAATCTCTCGGGGGCGATAGCCTTCGAGGAGGGGCGTATCGAAGAGGCGGTGGAGTATTTCACTCGAGCCTTGGCGGAGGCCGAGCGCGAGGGGGACCGTGCCACGGTAGGTCGCTGTTCCAACAATCTGGGGATCATAGCCAGTTTGCGGGGGGACTACGGCCGGGCGGTAGGTTCGTTCACCATGGCGCTGGCGGCGTTTCAGCAGGCGGGCCTCAGGACCGGTGTGGCGGAGACGCTGCACAATTTGGCCCTCACCTACCGGGATCAGGGTGATTTGGAGAAAGCTTTGGAGACCGCTCATCGTGCGGTATCCGAGGCTGGCGAGGCTGGTGATCTGCGGCTGTTGGCGTTGACGCAGGGTGGTCGTGCCGAGATTCGCCTTATGGCAGGGGAACCGGAGCTTGCGCGGCGGGAGATCGAGCATGCTTTGGCCACTCGCCGCCAGGTAGGGGATGTGGTAGGGGAGGCGGAGGATCTGCGGGTATTGGGTTCGGTGCTCGTGGAGTTGGGAGAGACGGCGGAAGGTGAGCGGTTGTTGCGCACTGCGATCGATCGGGCCGAGGCTTTTGACCGCCCCTTGTTGGCGGCGCAGGCGGAGCGGGATCTGGCCAAGCTGTACCGGCGTTTGGGGAAGAACGGAGAGGCTTCCGAGTTCATTCGGCGGGCTAGGGTGCGGTTCAAGCAGCTCGGGGCGGAGGTGGAGGTGCGGAAATTGGACGAGCTGACGGCCGCTTTGGCGGGTTAGTTTTTTTCCGTTGCGACCAAGCTCGTTCTGTTCCCGGCCCGGCGGACGACTCGCTGGAGGCCGGCAGCGCCAAAGTGCTAGTCTATGACTTGAGTCCCTTTGACGAGAGGGCTCTCGGAGCTCTCGAGGCATTCCGTCGCCACCACCCGGCGGCGGTGGTGATGTTCTACGTTCCAATTCGCAGCGGCATAGAGCCCCTTCTGGTTCGGGCGCTTGCGCGGCCTGGTAGCTGGCTCAAGTTTCAACTTCCCGCAGCCTACGAGCGCTCGCTGGTATGCGAGGCGCTTCAGCAGGCCCTCAGGATGACCCCCGGCCTGAGGGTACGGCAGGCATTGCAGCCACTGGAGGGTTCGCTTCGTCCTCCTTACCGTAGGTTGATAGAACAGGTACTGGCGGAGCTCGAGCTGGGTCGGCTGCCTAGGCTGAAGTGTCTGGCTGTTGCGGGAGATGGATTTCCGACCATACGGACCCTGGAGCGGGCCGCCATCGAGTCCGGCTTGCCGAGCCCCAAGAAGATTTGCATGTGGTTGACGTTGCTTTTTGTGGAATTCGCGAGCGCCGGCTTAGGGGTTCCCGCGGCCCGCGTTGCGCGGAGTGTGGGTTTGGACTCCAACGCATGGTATAGACTCCGGCGCAGGTTGATCGGGGGATTTAGCGGCTCCTCTCCCCGGTGCGACTCCCAGGCTGATCTGGTCGCGCGTGCTTTTCTAAACGCATGTGGCGCAGGTGTTATAAGCGCCGCTTCGGCCGCATGATCTTCAGGCTGACGTTTCCGTCGTCATCCGTTGTTACGCCGAAGAGCGTGTCTCGTCTGACGGCTAGAAAATCCACATAGCTGGGTCCCATGATCGCACGGGTTCGGCCCTGGAGATCCGCCAGAACGTAAAAACGGACTCTCACCCTTTCCTGATCGTAGGTGTCGAACCTCGCCAGGTAGAGCTCGTCCCCGAATCCGATAAGTCTCATCATGAGGAGCTGTTGCCGGCTCCACTCGTTCAGGCGCTGCAGCCCTGCTTGATCGAAGGGCCGGCCGTCGTCGGGCGGGAATTCGATCGGCTTGTACCAAGTTCCTCCTATCGGATGAGTCCATTCCCGGCCCGTTCGGGCGTCGGTATAGGTGATCAGGTTGGTGAACTGCTGGCCGGATACCAAAACCGCGCCCACGGTAGCCAGGTCCATGCCGCCAAAGATCCTTTCGTATCGATGCTTGGGCTCGGGCACGGTGCCGAACGAGTTCCGGATCTCTCCCGTCGGTTGGTGGACTCTGAGCCGGACTCTGCGGAGCGTTCCCGACACCGAGTCGCCGACGTTCAGGAAACCGCTTACCGCGATGGCGTTCCCGCCTTCTGCGGCGTCGAGGTCCCAGGCGTCGCCTTCGACTCTCCACTCCTCCAGCCAAGTGCCTCCGCTGTCCCAGACCGATATGACGCCTCGCCCTCGGTCCAGCACTGCCAAGCGCTCGTTGCTCAGCAGTGCCGCGCCGTAGGGCCGCCTAAATTCTCCCGGACCGTTCCCCGCCCTGCCGAGGGTGCGGATGAGTTTTCCGTCCCGGCTGAAGTACTTGATGTTTGCCTGTTGGCGATCCACGATGAAAGCGCCGCGGCTGGAGACCGCGAGGTCGATTGCGTAGCCGATCGGGTCGCTCTCATCCGGCTGGAGTGGGACATCGGCCAGCTCGACTAGCAGGCTCTCCAGGGGTATGGGAGAGGCTGTTTGACCGGTTTCTCTGCGCTCTAGGCCGCACCCCGTCGCCAGCAGAAGGGCTGCAACCATCGCCTCGCGAGGCATGTTGCACGGACGCATATACGCTCTTCTTAAGTTCTAGTCCAACAGGCAAGCACAGAAACGGGGCACTTCGACTGCCTTGTCCGCATCGTTCTCCCCGGATCCAGAACGGCGGTGAGAATAGGCGAACCGGTAGGTGGATACATCGGGATTTTGCGACGCCTTGGTGGCACAATCCGTCAAGGCCCGGCGATTTGCGACTGTCACTTGCGAAAGGCGACAGATTGAATAGGTCGCAATTCTCACGCGGCGAAGTCGATCCTGTTAGCGGCGGTTCAAATTGCGCACTTTCGGCGGCGAAAATTGCACAGGTTGCCTGAGGCAGCCGCTGCAACTTTTTGCAGATGGTTCCTTTAGTCACTAGGGTGCGACCTGCGTCTCGGTTACTTGCTCGGCCTTTGCGACGGGACTCAAAAGAAAAGCGTCAGGGATCGGCGAATTGCGCCCAAGTCGTGTGAAACTCGAGAAGAACCGCCTTAGGAACCAGCAGCGTCATCCCCTTCATCCAGTCTCCTCCACAGCCACGCTCGGGCCATGGCCCACAGGCGCCTCACGGTTACGGTGGAGACGCCCATCACCTCGGCTATCTCCCGGTACGAGAGTCCTCCGAAGAACCGGTACTCGACCACCGCCGCCCCGCGGGGGTTAAATCGAGACAGCTGCCGCAGCATGGCATCCAGGTTGATCAGATCTATGATCCTCTCTTCGACACTTCCCGGCGAGCCTCTTGTTACCGGCTCCTCCGGCCCTTGCAGAGAAACCCAGCGCAATCCGCCGCCACGTTTACCCGCCGCTCGTTTCCTGGCGTAATCGACCAGTATCCGGCGCATAGCCTGCGCAGCTACCGCGTAGAAATGAGCGCGACTTTGCCACTGCACGCGATCCTGTCCGACCAGTTTCAGATACGCCTCGTGCACCACGGCTGTAGTGTCGAGCGTGTGGCCTGCCCGTTCCGATCTCAGTTGCGATCGAGCCAACCTCTTGAGTTCCGGATACACGAGCGGCATCAGTTCATCCCACGCCTGCGTACGACCGGCGGTGGCCTCTCGAAGCAACCGGGTAATCTCTCCAGGCGCCGGACGCCGGAACGATTTCACCTAGCTGCCGCCCTCCGCTCTCGGAGGAGACTCTCAACACGAGACCTCAGCCTCGCCAGCGCCGTGCTTTCCTCCCCGGCGATATCCCCCCGGCTCGACGCCAAAAGCGATTCAGCCTCTTGGAACGCGCCCTCTGCCGCTAATGCCATGGCCAGGCGCAACCGCACTTCCAGCGTTCTTTGGCTGCTGCTGCCGTAAACCGCCTCGTTCCGGGCTACCGCTTCGCGGAGGTATTCCACCGCCTCCTCCACTTGCCCAAGTTCCTGGTAAAGAGTCCCCAGCTTGGTGATGAGGTAAGCCAGCTCCGGATGCTGCGCACTTAGCGCACTTCTCTGAATCGCCAATGCGGCATGGTACTGCTCCATCGCCTCCCGATGCCGTCCCTGGCCCTCGAGGGCCTCGCCAAGAACCCTCGAGCTGATCCCTACCGCAGTGTGCTGGGGTCCTAGCGCCCGGCCCAAGATCTCCAGGGCCCGGCGCGCCAAGACTTCGGCTTCCTGGTACCTCCCCGCCCGATTCAGCGTCCCGGCGAGGGTGTTCATGACCTGAGCGGTTACCGGGTGACGCTCTCCCTGGAGCCGCCGCTGGCGTTCCAGTAGATCGCGCAGCTCGGCCACCGCTCCCTCGATCTGGCCAGCGGCGATTTTCATCACCGCCAGATTGTTTTGTGCTATCACCGATCGCTGGTGGTCGGGACCCAGCGAACTCCTCAGCGCTCTAAGCGCGCGGCTCGCGGCACTGACCGCCTCATCATAGGATCCCTGTCGGTACAGGACGGCGGCGAGATTGCTGGCCGTAATGCCGGTACTTTGATGCTGGTCGCCGAGCAGGCTCGCCCGTATCGTCAGCGCTTCCCGGTAAACCCGCTCCGCCTCGGCGTACCTGCTCAGGCGTTCGAGCACCAAACCGAGATCGTTCAGCGATCTCGACAAGTCCACCCGATAGTTTCGGCCTGCAGAGCGGTGGATCCGCACCGCCTGCTCCAAAATCGGCTGAGCCGCCCCGGCGTCTCCCCGCTCGTACAGGATCAGTCCCAGCAAAGCGAGCGCCGAAGCGAAAGCAGGATGATCCTCTCCCAGCTCCGACCCGCTCAGAGCCACCGCTCGCCGAGCCAGAGACTCCGCTCTCTCGTACAACCCCAATCGCAGGTAAGCCTCCGCCAAAACGCCGGTCATCTGCGCCTTCAGCACCGGCCGGCCAGCGTAGGCCTGCTCCAGGCTGGCCGCCCTCGCGTCAAGCAACTGGCTAGCGGTCACAACCTCTCCCACAGCTTGATCGGGGCCCACCGCTCCGAACGTTTCCAATAGGAACCCCTGAACCTCGCGCATTTGGTCGCGCTGAAGAGCCACCTCCCGCGACTGCACCAGTGTGACCGCCGTCATAAGTGCCAGGGCTACAAACGCTACCGCCAGGCTCACCGCGGCCCAAGCATGACGCTTCAGAAACTTGCTCGTTCGATAGACGGCCGCGTCGGCTCGAGCCGCGACCGGCTTGCCGGCCAGAAAGCGGCCGATCTCTTCCCCCAGCAAACCTGCCGACGGATATCGCCACTCGGGCTCCTTCCTACACGCCTTGAGCACCACGGCGTCGAGATCTCCCGATATCGCGCGCCGGAGCCCCTTGGGGCTGGTACCGCGCCTCTTTGCCAGCTCTTCCGCCGACACGCTCATTCGGCCACCCTCGTCCACCTTCCAGACCGGCTTCACAACCACCCCACTCGGCCGCGGAACGGGCTTATGACAAACAGCCCTCTGGACCTCCTCCAAGTCGAGCCCCGGCTGGATGAATGGGTGACGACCGGTGAGTAGCTCGTACAGCAGCACACCGAGAGCGTGCACGTCACAGGCGGGGGTAATCGGTCCCCCCTGGATCTGCTCGGGAGCGGCGTAACCCGGTGTAAGCCTCCTTAAGGCCGTGCGGGTGGGCGGGATTGAATCCTCTGAAAGCGTGCTCGCCAGAAGTTTCGCGATCCCAAAGTCCAAAAGCCTGGGCACACCGTCGCCGGTAACCAAGATGTTGCTTGGCTTGAGATCGCGATGCACGATCAGGTGGTCGTGAGCGTGCTGCACCGCGTCGCAAATGACCCGAAAGAGCTCGAGCCTCTCTCTGATTCCTAATCCGCGCCGGTCACAATACTCATCCACCGGTAGGCCCTCGACGTATTCCATTACCAAGTAGGGGCGCCCCTCGTCGGATAGACCGGCGTCGATGAGACGCACGATGTTGGGATGATTGAGAGCGGCCAGCAGCTCGGTCTAGCGCCTGAACCGCGCAAGAGCGTCCTCTTTTTCCAGCTCCATCCGTATCAGCTTGATCGCTACCGGGCGGCTGAAGCTAGCCGTCTCCTGGACGCCTAGGAACACTTCCCCCATTCCGCCCCGGGCCAGTAGGCGAACGAGGCGGTAGCTACCAAGCTGGCCGGAGCCCAAAGGCTCCGCGGACTCCAGATGCCGAAGGCTGGCCAACGGGGTCTCTAGAAAGCCGGACGATTGCTCGTAGGCCGCGATTTGGAGCTCCACTTCTCGGCGCAGGATCGGATCCCCGGCCGTAGCCCCCGCAATAAACGCGGCCCGTTTCGCCGGCGGGTGGGCGAGGGCTGCCAGGCAGATTGCTTCTACCTTTTTCCAAAGTGCCTGGTCCACTAGGCAATTCTCGGGCGTGGAACTCCGGCCGTCAAGGCTTCTCGTCCCGGCATGATCACATTTCGCCGGTTTTCTCGCGTTTAACAATAGTTAGGAAGGGTTCAGACCAACGCCGTTGACCCTCGGGCCTGGAGAAACGCTGCCATGAACACGGAGCCTCGGAAGCATCCGGCGATCGAAAGCCCACCCGGTAGAGCCTCTCCCGCCCGTCCCGCAGCGAGAGGCGGGCGCGGTGAGCGCCAGCCGTGGGTAAGACCGCAACTGAAGGTTCTGCCCCCGCTCACCAAGCTCACGCTCGTAACCGGCAGTCCCATCGGCGGGTTCGGGGACGTGGGCTCGGGGAGTACCGTCTTCTAAGCTGCAGCGCCCTTAAGCGAGGCGCTGTGGAATAGGGAACCATCCACGACGAGGTTTCGGTGAAGAAGCGCGTCTTCCCCTCCAGATCGAACCTCTTCCTGGCCTTGGCTCTATCGCTGGGAACCGCCTGCTTCGACCGCGTACCGGTGGAATCGGAGGATCTGCTACCGGAGGACTACCTTCAGCGGATCAGCTGTAGGGCTGACATCGCGGCCGGAGAGCTTGAGTGCCGAACACCCCGCGCCGAGGTGGCTCCCGCGCTTTCTCTGTCGCTAACCCTGGGGGGCCAGGGCGTTTACGTGGCTCTCCGCTCCGCGAACGTCAGCTACGATGCCGGCGCGCAAATCTTCCGGGCCGATGTCAGCATCCAGAGCCTCGTCACCCAGGCGCTGGGTACTCCGGACGGGACCACCGTGACCGGAATCAAGGTCTTCTTCCACTCCGGACCGACTGTGACCGGCGGTTCGGGAACAGTGAGCGTTGCCAACCCCGACGGCGTAGGCACCTTCACGGCCTCGAACCAGCCTTACTTTGAGTACCTCGAAGTTCTGACCAGTCACCAGGTCTCGACTCCGAAGACCTGGGAATGGAGTGTCCCAGGCACTGTGACCAGCTTTGCTTTCGAAGTGCTGATCGATGCTGCACTGCCCGACGAGCAGAGTGTCCTGCGCTGGATTGTCCGGGAAACCGCGGCGGGCCTCTTCGGCATCCACGGTACAGCGGGAGCGGACATTTTCGCCGTGGGCCAGAGCGGCACGATACTCCGCTACACCGGGGCTGAGTGGGCCGCAGTACCCAGTGGCACCGCGAGTGGGCTGGAATGGGTTTGGGCCGCATCCCAAAACGACGTTTTCGCCGTGGGCGCCCTGGGGACGGTCATCCATTACGACGGTAAGGCTTGGACAGCCCAGTCAACCGGTACCGCCGCGTTTCTTTACGGTGTGTGGGGAACATCGGGTACCGACGTTTATGCTGTTGGGTCCGGCGGGACCATTCTTCACTACGACGGATCGGGTTGGTCGATGCAGCCCAGCAACACCACAAACTCGCTGTTTGCCGTCTGGGGCCCGTCATCCGCTGAGGTCTTCGCCGTTGGCGGGTCCGGCACTATTCTGCGCTACAACGGCACGAGCTGGACAGCGCAGAGTAGCGGCACGAGTGCGACGTTGGCTGCTGTATGGGGCAGTTCCAGCTCCGATGTCTTCGCTGTCGGATCCGGGGGCACCATTCTTCACTACAACGGCTCTACCTGGACAGCTCAGAACAGCGGTACTACGCGTTACCTGACCGCAGTTTGGGGAACCGGTCCAAACGATGTCTTCGCCGCCGGAGAGGCCGGTACGATCCTGCACTACGATGGATCGAGCTGGAGCGCTCAGCCAAGCGGTACAACGAAGTGGTTAATGGGCATATGGGGAGTGGCCGGCAACGACGTGTTCGTAGTAGGGGAGACGGGACTGATCCTGCACTACAACGGCACCGACTGGACTCCCCAGAGAGCGCTTCTTTCGCGGAACCTTTGGGACGTTTGGTGCTTCCCGACTAACGAAGCGTTCGCTGTCGGGGACACCGGCGCCGTTTTGCGCTACGACGGAACAAGTTGGGCTTTCCAGGAGAATTCGCTTTTCAGCGGCGGCAACTTCCGTGGAGTCTGGGGAAGCTCGGGTAGCGACGTTTTCATCGTGGGCCGGTACTCCGAGGCCCAAATTCTTCATTACGACGGTGCGGTGTGGGAGTTCATCCCCAAACCGGTCGGGATCAGCAACCTCTGGGACGTCGGGGGGAGTTCGGGAAGCGACGTATTCTTCGTAGGTCAAGGTGGCACGGTTCTCCACTACGACGGTTCCTGGGCGATCCAGCAGAGCAGCGGCACGACCGCGTCACTGTTCGGTGTCTGGGCCAACAGTCCAAATGACGTCTTCGCAGTTGGGGCGAGTGGTACGATCCTGCATTACGACGGCTCGACTTGGAGCTCTCAGCCAAGCCCGACGACGCAGACGCTGCGGAGTGTTTGGGGGTCGAGCGGGAGCGACGTGTTCGCGGTGGGAGCGGGAGGTACGATTCTCCACTACGACGGCACAAGCTGGACGCAGCAACCCAGCGGCACGACCCAAACCCTCTATGCCGTCTGGGGCAGCTCCGGCACCGATGTCTTCGCGATAGGTCGCGGAATCGCGCTTCATTACGACGGGGTGTCCTGGACGACGCAATCGGTCTCGACCGGCATGGATCTGTTCGGTGTATGCGGAATCTCGGGAACGAAAGTGTTTGCCGTGGGCTGGGCGACTACGATTCTGGAGGGTACGCGGTGACCGCAGCACCATCAATGATCCTCGGGTTCGCTCTTACGGAACACTGCAACCTGCGCTGTCCCCACTGCATCCGGGATGACGTCACCAACGTCAAGTGGCTCGAACGCCAGCTCATCGAACGCCTGGTGGACGAGGCGCTCTCACTCTACGGATCGGTCCTGGTGAGCTTCACCGGCGGGGAACCGCTGCTGCACCCCGACTTTTATGAGCTGGCCGCGGCAATGTCTAGAAGGAGGGTACCCTACCGCTTCGTGACCAACGGTTGGCACTGGCGCAGGATCGCACTCCTGGCACGGAATTGTCCTCCCCAGTCTGTGCGCCTGAGTCTCTCGGGCGCCCTGGAAAGTACGCACGATGCCGAGCGGGGCCGGGGCAGCTTTAGGCGCTTATTGACCAGCGCCGCAGTCCTCACTCGCTACCGCGTACCCTTCGCCTTGAGCCTGGTGGTCGACCGCCGAAGCCGGGAAGAAATCACCGCGGCAGCCGATTTGGCCGAAGCGTTGGGAGCCTTTGCTGTGCACTACATCCTCCCCCAACCTACACCCCCCACCGCTGCCCGCGGCAGCGACCTCGCGCCGGAGGAGTGGTGGCAAGTCAAAGACGCGATCCGGACTCTGGAAGCGAGCTCGTCCCGGTACACGCGGCTCCTGATCGATTACGGTTACCCCTTCGAGGGGCCGGAAGAGCTCTGCCAAACCTTCGCCCTCCGCCGAATCTACGTGGATACCCGAGGCAGATTGTGTACCTGTTGCCAGCTCTCCAACTACGGCCTCAACCAGAAGGAAGTGGTCGCCGATCTTCACGAGGTAACACTGACTGAGGGATACGCGTTGTACCTGAACCGGCTCCGCGAGCTCTTCCAGGCGAGCCGGCCCAAACCACACTGCCCCGAAATCACCGACCCCTTTCCCTGCCTGCGCTGCGCCCGCGCCAGCGGCAAGCTCGGCTGGCTGAGCAGGTTCCCGCAGTCGCCTTGGCATCAGGCTGCGGTCGAGACTGCACCGGGAACCCGATGAGCGTCATACGCCTCGCTACGGCGGTGCTGCGCTGGCGCCGAGTTGTCTGGTGGACCGCGATCGGCGGCGCGGGATTCGGGCTGGGTTGGACGTCGATTTCTGACGAGCAGTACGTCTGCGAGTCAAGCTTCGTGCCCCATTTGGGGCCGTACTCCAGGGGAGCGGAACGAATAAAGATCCCCGGCGTCGCGAGCGTCCCCCTCGTGGCATGGCCCGAGGCCCTGGAAGGCCCAGCTTTTTATGAGGAACTGCCGCGATTGCGCAGCACCCTCAGAAAGGCCGCCGCGGCCACTTATAGCGTGAACCGCCAGGAAGGCAACTCCGCCGGGACGCTCCCGGAAGTCCTAGAGCTCTCCGGCGACGCCGAAGAGGAGCGCCTGGAAGCAGCGGTTCGGTGGCTGGAGAAACGAGTCGAGGCTCGAACTGATCCGCTGACCGGTATCGTCAGTTTACGCACCACCGCACCGAGCCCGGAACTCGCCGCTCAACTTAACGCCCGCTTGCTGGCGCTGGTGCAAGCCTTCGTGGCGGAAAAGCGCCGACAACGGGGACGAATGATTCGGCGATTCGCCGAGGAGCGCCTGTTACAGGCCGAACGAAGTCTCCGCCAGTCGGAGGAGGAGCTGAAATCCTTCCTGACGCAAAACCGCGAGTACCGGAGTTCTCCCCGGCTCCAGCTGGAAGCGGAACGACTGATGCGGCGGGTTCAGTGGCTCGAGCAACTGCGCCTCTCGCTGGACGTCGCTTACCAAGAAGGAAGATTGGAAGAACACCGAGAGACCCCCTTCATCACGGTGATCGACTCTCCGACCGCTCCTGTGGAACCCAGCGGACCGAACGTGCTGGCCGCCAGCATCATTTTCGCCCTCGTGGGTTCGGTTATAGGCACCACGGCTTACGCCACAGCAGATCGGCTTAGAGAGCTGGGCGCCTGCCGCAGTACACCACGCCCATCGGACAGATGACTCGCCCCCACCCAGCGGTCCTCTTGCAGCTTTCCAGCCTCGTGGGGTCCCTGTGCACGAGCTGCGCTGATCACTCCGGTCCGGCAAACCGGCTTTCAGTCGAAGTGTCCGGTCGAGTCGAGCGGGGTTCGGTGATCGCGCTCACCGCTCGACTCGACGGCCAGAAGTTGCCGGATTCGTCGGTCATCTGGTCCGCCCAGCCGGCAGACGCGATCGCTTTCGAGTCAGGGGGACGAGCCAGGATCCGCAGCACGGATCCGGTGATCGTCACGGCCCGTACCGAGGTGGGATCGGCATCGGTGAAGCTTGAGCCGAACGCGCCACCAACCATCGTATTCGATATGGCGGTCTCGGGTAACCGGGATATCTATCTGGTGGCTCTCGACGGGCAGGATCTAGTCCGCCTCACGAATCACCCGGGGGAAGACCTCAAGCCTACGGCAGCCAAGGGGCGGGTTGTGTTCGTCAGCTACAGAGACGGAAACGGGGAGCTCTATTCGGTTTCGCTAGACGGTCGTACCGAGGTCCGCATTACCGATACGCGGGCGAACGAAGGAGATCCCGCTCTCTCTCCGGACGGCATGCGGCTGGCCTATACCAGAACCGACGGCGGCGTTCCCAAACTCTATACCGCCGGGCCGAATGGAGAGAACGCGCGCAGGTTGAGCATCGGTTTCGGGTACCCCGGATCGGTGGAGGCGAGCCCTACGTGGGCTCCCGGCTCTATGCAATTGGCTTTCGTATCGACCAGCCTGGGGTCGGCAGACCTTTTCACCTTGGACGTGGCTGAGCTCCAGTTCTCCCTCCTCCTGCCCGACTCCGGCTCCAGTGCGGAAGTCGAGCCAGCCTGGAGCCGCGACGGAAACCGGGTTGCCTTTGCCAGCAACCGGACGCCCGGCGGCGACACTGAGATTTACGTCATCGAACTTCCCCGGAAGCGCCTATTGCGGCTTACCATGCGACCGGGGATAGACGCTCAGCCTGCGTGGCTCAGCGACGGCAGGCTGGTCTACACCGCATGGATCGGGGGACAACCTCAGCTGCGATGGCTGGACCCCGCACGGCCGGATGAAGTACACACGATCCACACTTTGCCGGGGCGACCGCAGCACCCCTCCGGGATTTGGAACTAGACCGGGAGGTAACGTGGGCCCCCACCGCAGCCGCGTGTTTTACCCTTTTTCCGGGATTTGGAACTAGACCGGGAGGTAACCAGGTATGAACCGCAACACTACGTACAGGATCGCGCCCGAAGTTCTAGTGGCTGACCTCGACGGCGAGGCGGTGGTGCTGGACGTGAGGCAAAAGACCTATTACCAGCTCAATGAAACCGCCGCTGCCATCTGGCATGCGCTGGAAGGGGGCGCCGATGAAAACTCGGTCGTCCGAAGGCTGGTGGTCCAGTTCGCCGTAGACGAGGAGACCGCCCTCGCCGACACGCGTCGTCTGCTGGCGGAACTAGAAGAGAGATCGCTGGTTACCAGATGACGGCTCCGTGCCGCGCGATATTGCTGGGCCTGGCTGCTGCCGCGGCGAGTCCTTACTGGCTCACGGCGGATCGCATGACACTGCTCATCTGCTGCTGTTCCCGCACCGGAGGCTCACGGCCCGAGGCCGCCCCAGCGATGCGGAGCATCCGGGTCGCGATGTTCGCCCTCAGATTGCTCGCGAGAGTTCCCGGAGGTTTGTGGAAAAACACCTGCCTGTACCGCGCTGTAACTCAGTGCGTGGTGCTGCGCCACTACGGCTTCCGGTGCAGAGTACAGATCGGCGTGAGGCGGACTGGCAACGCCTCCCAGGATACCGTGTCGGCCCACGCCTGGGTCGCGCTCGAACAACGAGTCACCGAACCGTGGATCCCTCTCCGATCCACCTCCGCATGCTGAACCTACACGACCGTAAACGGTCGCCAGGCTGCCGAGGGCTCTGCTACCCGCTACTGGCAGATCATTCCCTGGCACTATTGACGGCGGATGAACACCGCTGGGCGGTTCAAGCCTGGCTGCCCCGGCGGCTGGCCCGCTTCAAGGCGCATCGCAAGGTCCGCGCTTGGATTCGGGTCGAGGCCTGGAGGGATGGAGAGCCGTTCAGCCAACCCGAGCCTCTGCCCCTAGGAAGACCAACGTTGACCCTGGGTTCCATCCGGGTTTGGGCTTGCGGTCCGGGAACCACGGTCAGGCTTCTTGGTGCGAGCGGCACCATGGGGTGGATAGATCTCTCCGCCAAAGCGGCGCACATAAGCCCGCCGTCCGGCGTTGCCGACGCGGTCGCTGCGGAGATCTTCAACATGCTGACGGTATCCGCAGGACTGCTGCTCGGCCGGCTCGGCCGGGCTCTGGTTCACGGAGCCGCGGTGGTCGGGCCCAGTGGTAGAGCCGTTGCTTTGATCGGAGATTCCCGCTCGGGAAAGTCCACTACCTGCGCCAATCTGCTAAAGGCCGGTTGGCGTTACCTCTCGGACGACCAGATCGTTATCTGGGTCGATGGCGGAAGAGTTCTGCTCGAGGGCTGGCCACGCCGCTTCCATTTGGATGAGGGATGGCATAGGGGAGTCCCCACCGGAACGCGCGGCACCGTACGGAGCGGGTCACTGGGGAGAAACTGCCGAAGACGGATCGTACCGCTCGGCGGCGTCGCTCTGACGAACGTCTCGCCGAATCTGCCCACTGCCGGGAGTCGATGCACTTCGGCGCAGGTGTTCGAACAACTGGTTCGCCAATCCCCCTGGTTCCTGACCGACTTGGGAGGGCGGGCCGCCGTGCTACAGCTGTTTATAGAGGCGGCACGGCTGCCGCGGTGCCGTCTCCGGCTAGGAGCCGATACTTTCCACGCGCCCAGCTTGGTCAGTCAGTTATTCGCCACGCTGTTTGAGGGACAGATCTAGATCTCGGGTTGCACGGGAGGCGGCCCAGGCAAGCATCAGAGCCGGCGGGAGTGCTACGAGCGATCTAATCAATCGCAAGGCCACTCGGGCCACTCGACCCGCGCGCGGGACGGTCCTCTCGAGCCACGCAATGGGTCTGGCAAGGGAAGGTCCCCTGGCCCGCTGCCATACGGCGTTCCAGCGGTAACTTCGCTCGGCGGGACCCATCAGCAGTGCGAAGCTCCAGTTCCCCACATCCGCTTCCACGACCCGAGGCAGATGTAATGGTGTGATCCAGGAGTTCATGAGGTGCCGTATGGCGGCGTCGCGTTCCAACTCGAGGGCCACGCTCCCGTCCGCGCCCAGTGCTGAAGCCGCCGCCCAAACCACGGAGAGCGAAGCGCCGTGAGCGTGAGTAGCCGTGCGCGAGCGCACCGCGCCCAACGCCTGCGGATCGCATTCTTCCATCGCTCGCTTCAGGACCAGCAGATCGCGAATGACGCCCCGCCTGTACGGATGCTGGATACCCAGGTGAACGATCACCTGCCATAGATGATCAGCCGGGGCGAGACGGAATAGGCCATCCATGCTCAGAGGCTGCAGCGCCGACCAAACGCGTCGCTCATCCAGCACACCGGTCACGTCGGCGCTCACATGGATTTCCACCGGCAACGAACCTTCGCGCAGGCAGCTCTCGATATGAAGCGGGCTCCCCGAGCCTTGGCGCCTGTAGCCGAGCTGACCGAGGGCATCGGCCAGCAGATGGGCCGTTTTAGGTTCAGCCAGTAGATCTATATCGTCGAGGTCGACCGCAGTTTTGTCGTCCAATGCGCATACGGCACCTTTGAGCGCCACGATCTGCCACGCCTGCTCTCTAGCCACAAGCGCGATTTCGGCAAGCTGGGATCGTGCGGCCAAGATTTTGCGCGCTTCCTTTTCCAGCGCGGCCCTGAAAGTGGAGATCCCCGAGGGGGCCAGATAGCTATCGTAGGATTGGCCGAGGTGGCGTGCTAAGGGGAAGGCGCAGCGCTCTATAGCGAGGAACCGGCGCCAGGCGGTAGCAGGGACCTGCGGAGCGATCGCCAGGTCACCTCGTAGGACCCGCAATGCCCAACGTCTGAGTTCCAGGGGCTGTCGTACCGATTCTGGCAGCACTGCGTTTCGGCCGCTCCGGCGTGGTTGAGGGCGAGCAAACAGGGTCGATCATGTGCCCGGGGCGGGATTCGAACCCGCACGGGGTTTCCCCCAAGGGATTTTAAGTCCCTTGCGTCTACCGGTTCCGCCACCCGGGCCCTCAGGGCAACTTAGCAGGCGCACCGCACCGGAACAATAAACCAATCCCTGGACTCCCCCGAGCGGCGCGGTTACCTTAATTCGTGACCTCCACAAGCACCCCTCGGGCGCTCGGGGGGCCCGTCGTCTCGAGCCCCATCCGCCAAAGAGAACGGCATTGGACGAGCCCTCGCTGGACGACATGGGACAAGGCGCCGCGGATCATGAGGAAATAGGTTGTGCTGCAACACTCTGACGACCACTCGCTGGACGACCGCGAACCACAGCAGCAGCCTCGCCTAGCGGACCTGCTGAAAGGGCCCGAAGCGCTTTCCCGCCTGTTCGACGCCCTACCGGCATCCGCAGTCATCACCCGAGCCTCGGACGGTACAGTGCTCGCGGTAAACCAAGCGCTCCAGGAGGTAACCGGCTACACCCCGAGCCAAGTCCTCGGCCGATCGGTCCTGGAGCTGAAGTGGTGGCCTGACCCGAAAGCCAGAAACCGATTCTTCGAAGAGCTCAACCGGAAAGGCAAAATCCGCAATTACCCCACCCAGATCCCCGACGCGTACGGAAGACTCCGCGACGTCGTCCTCGCCGCCGACTTGGTAGACCTGACCGGCGAACGCTGCATCGTGACCATAGCGCTGGACATCACTCCCATTCTCAACGCCCAGCGCGCACTGGCCGCCCAAGAAGAACAACAGCGACTGGTCTTCCAAGAAGCCTCGGACCCCATCTTCATAGCGGACGACCAGGGAAACCTGGTGGACGTAAACCCGGCGGGGCTCGCACTTCTGGGATACAGCCGGGACGAGATCATAGGCAGGGACTTCGCCGCCTTCGTGCCGCCGGAAGACCTGGAACGGGAACCACTGGTCCTTAAGCGCCTTTCACCGGGAGCAGAAGCCAAAATCTTCCAGCGCCGGCTCCGCCGTAAAGACGGCTCCGAGGTCACCGTGGAGATCAACGCCTGGAGACTCAGCGACGGCCGAATAGCGGGAATCTTCCGCGACCTCACCCAGCGAGCCGCACTGGAAGCGCAGATGCGTGAGGCCCAGAAATTGCAAGCCATAGGCCGCCTCGCCGGAGGGATCGCACACGACTTCAACAATCTCCTGACGGTTATCATCAGCAGCACCCAGCTGCTGATGGATTCCCTGGAAGAAGGACCCCAGAAACAAGACGCCCGGGAAATCCTCAACGCCGCCAACCGAGCCGCCACTTTGACCCGGCAACTCCTGGCCTTCAGCCGCCGCCAAGCAGTCCACCCGGAAACCTTGGACCCCAACGAAGTCCTCCGCAACACCGAAAAACTCCTCCGCCGAGTGATCGGAGAAGAGATCGAACTCTCACTGGAACTGAAGAGCAGCTGGCTGATTTACATCGATCCCGGACAGCTCGACCAGGTGATCATGAACCTGGTGGTGAACGCCCGGGATGCAATGCCCAGAGGAGGACGCCTGACACTGAGCACGTCGGACGTCTCGGTGTCGGCCGTTCATCTCGCGCACCGATCCGGTATCCCCGAGGGAGACTATGTCCTCATCGCGCTGAAGGACACCGGAGTGGGCATGAGCCCCGACATCCTGGAGCACATCTTCGAACCCTTCTTCACCACCAAACCGGTGGGCCAAGGAACCGGCCTGGGGCTCGCCACAGTGTACGGAATAGTGGCGCAGAACGGAGGCCACATACGCGTGGAAAGCCAGCCGGGCAAGGGCAGTACGTTTTACCTATACCTGCCGCGCACCCAGCCCCAGGCCGAGCAGCCGGAAACCGCACCCCAGGAGAAAGGCGAAAGGGAACAGCTCGCCGCCGGAGGAGCAACGATCCTCGTGGTGGAAGACGACCCCGGTGTCCGCGGCATCGTCAAAACGGTCCTCCAGCGAGGCGGCTACCGAATTCTCGCCTTCGGATCCCCCAGAGAAGCTCTCGAAACCCTGAAGCGCGAACACCCCGAGGTGGATCTGCTGGTGAGCGACGTGGTGATGCCCGGGATCCGGGGGCCGGAGCTCCACCGGGAGATCGCCCGGCTCTACCCCGATCTCCCGGTCCTCTACCTGTCAGGATATCCCGGAGACCCCACCTCCGGAGAAGCTCTGCTTCCCCCCGACGCCCCCTTTATCGGCAAGCCGTTCCACCCTGACACCTTGGCCAAAACCGTGCGTTCGATCCTGGAGCGCCGGCCCAAGAGGAAGAACTAAGGCGAGCCCCGCCGGGCGCTCTCGTCCAGCACCGCCCGGATCACCCGCCCCAACGCCTCCAGATCCCAGGGCTTCTGAACGATCCTTACGCCGCCGCCCGCCTCCACTCCCTCGCCCAACTCCCCGACGCTATACCCGCTGGCAAAGACGAACGGCACCAGAGGATCCTCCGCGCGGACCGCCTGAAACAGCTCCCGGCCACCCATCTCCGGCATCTCGAAGTCGGTGAGCACCAGCGCCACCTCGGAACGCCGTTCCCTCCAGGTCTTCAGCCCTTCCTGCCCGTTCGGCGCCTCGAGGACACGATACCCGAACTTGGTCAGGGCCCGCCTGGCGGTGCGCCGGAGCAGCTCGTTGTCCTCCACCAGCAAGATACACTCACCCCGCCCTTCCCAACTCACGCTTTGGAGCTGAGCTGCGCTCTCCATGGAGGCCACCGCCACGCCCGCCGGAAAGTAAAGCTTCACCACAGTGCCGCGGCCGGGCTCGCTATACACGTGGGCGAACCCCCGGTGCTGCTGCATCAGGCCGTACACCATGGACAACCCCAGACCGGTACCCTTGCCCGCAGGCTTGGTGGTGAAGAACGGCTCGAAGACCCGCTCCAAAGTCTCCGCATCCATCCCCGTGCCGGTGTCGGAGCAGGAAAGACAGAGATACTCGCCGGCGGCAACCCAGGGATGCCTAGCGCTGTAACTGTCATCAAGCGATACCTTCGACAGCGCAAGCGTAAGAACCCCTCCTTCAGGCATGGCGTCGCGGGCGTTGGTCGCGAGATTGAGCAGAATCTGCAACACCGCCTGGCGATCCGCCGCCACCGGAGGAAGACCCTCCTCTACCTCCACCCGCACCTCGATGTTGTCGGGGAGCAAGCGGTCCAGCATTCCGGCGGCCTCGGAGACCACGCCCTGGAGCTCCACCCCCTCCAGCCTCAACTCGGCCCGCCGGCTGAAACTCATTAGCTGCGAGATCATTTTGGCCCCGTTCCGCGCGGCGCGGAGCATGTCCTCGATGTCCTCCCTCAGATCCTCCGCCTCCTCCGGAACCGAACGGCGAAGCAGCTCCGCGTTGGCCGTAATGACGCTCAGGATGTTGTTGAAGTCGTGGGCGATCCCCGCCGTAAGGCGCCCGATAGAGTCGAGTTTTTGAACCTGGCGGAGTTGGCGCTCCAAATCCCGTTCCTCGGTTACGTCCTGGGCATACCCCAGCACGTAGATTCCCAGATCGGGCTCCCGGCGCAAAACGGAACTGTATTCCAGCACCCTCCGGGAGCCCTCCTTGGAGACCAAGGTAAGGTAGCCGCCATCCCAGCCTCGTTCCCGCACTCGGGCCAGATAACGATCGACGTCCCCGGTGAACTCCCGGGGCACGAAATCTTTCAGGTTGCGTCCTACAACCTCCTCCACCTCGTAACCCAACGCCCTCGCCCCGTTGCGATTGACCGTCAAAAACCGCCCCCCGAGATCATGAGTGCAGATCAAAGCCGGCGCCTGCTCCACCAAATCGGCGTACCGAGCCGCCGCAAGACGCTCCGCCCGTTCCCGCTCCCGAAGCTCCGTCACGTCGTACGCTACTCCATAGAGCAGCCTTTCCTCCGGCGAGGGCACCACATTCCAGCGAAGCACCACGACCCCGCCGTCCGCCTTCACATAACGATTCTCGAAGCTCTCCACCTCCCTGCCCTCGATCGTCAAGCGCCGCGCCGCTTCCACCGTCGCCTGGCGATCCTCGGGGTGCACGAACTCCAGCCAGGGCCTGGACAAAAGCTCAAAGCGGGAATAGCCCAGAACCCGCTCCCATGCGGCGTTGATCTCCTTGAAATACCCGTCGTATCCCGCAATGCACATGAGGCTGGAAGAGAGTTGGAAAAATCTCCCGCGCTCCTCCAGAGATTCCCGAATTTTCCGCCTGAGCGCCTCCAGAACCGCAGCCATCAAGGCGACGTCGTCGCGGCCCACAGCGGCTATGGGCGTCTCCATATCGCCAGTAGCCATCCGCCCCGCGCTCTGCAGCAGGAGCGCCAACCGCCGCTGGCGGCTGCGCAGGAGCAGTACCCACCAAAGCAAAAGACCGGCTCCTCCAATCCCAAAGCCGACGTGAGCCCAATAAAGCTGCCTGCGCTGCCCCGAAGCCCACGACCGGGCAACTCCCAGAAGAGCATCAATGCCCTCCGCATGGCGCTTGACCGCCAACCTGAGTTCGGCCAGGGCCACCCCCTCTCTTTCAGCTACGGCGTCCCGGACCAGCGGCATCGCCGTATCCCGCCACCGGGCAGCCAGCGCCTCGAGAGCGAGATCCACCGCCCGGCCGCTCGACGTCTCCTCTCCTAAAACGCTCCGGCCACTCAAACTCGCCAGCCCGGCTTCTATCTCCCTTACGGCGCTGTCCAGCGCCGCAAGCTCCGCCGCCCTAACCGACTCCGAGTCGGCCGCCTGGGCCGATCTCACCAGATCCAGCACCCGATAGGCCAGCACCCGCTGTCTCCCGGCTTCCGCAACCCACCCTCCGGCCTGCCTGAGACTCTCAGCTATACGAGCGGTGGCGAACCAGTAGCCCGCAGCAAGGACCGCAAAGAGAACTACAGGTCCTAGCAGCGGCCAACGGGCACGGCTCAGCACTCTTACCTCGGGAACGCGGAAAGATTGGGGCTGGAACATCCTTAACAGCCTCCCGGAAAAGCCAGCACTGTCAGCGGTGCCGCCGGACCCCTCCCCGCCGCTTTCCGACAGAAGACAGGTGCCATCTAACCCCAATATTGCACAGCCCGCAAGGCTATCAAGGGTGTTTTTGGGACATGGGGTGCCGATTATGGGACTCCCGAAGCAGGTGATACCGAATACACTCCGAAGCCGACCGCCCTGGCGTGCAGCACGCCGCGGACTAAGTTTTAACCCCGGCCGTAAAATGTGCCGGCGAGCATACGTGATCGGACCAGGCCCTGGCGCATGACCTTTCCATCCCGCACCGTCCCCGCACGGATCGTGGGAATATCCCTCGCGTCGCTGGCGGTACCGCTGGTGACCGCTCTAGCCGCGCCCGATTGGCTGGCTGAAGAGGAAGGGCTGCTGATCTGGCTGTGGGCCTTCGCGCCGGCGTTCTTGTTTGCCTACTACCGCGGACTGCGCGGCGTGGCCCTGGCCCTCGCTGCGGGAATGGCGACACTCTCTCTGGCCCACGTGGAGCTCATCCTTCTGGAGAGCACTCCTCCCAACTGGAATCTCCTTTTTGCGGCGGTGAGCGCGTACCTCGCGGCCTGCGTGGGCGCCGGCATCGTGGCTGAAATGCTGCACCGCGAGCGCGCCAAGGCCGAAAGGCTCGCCCTGGTGGACCAGCTCACCGGACTTCCCAATCGCCGGCACGCGGAACTGACTCTGGACGCGCAATTCGCCGCAGCGGGGAGGGGCCAGAAACTGGCGGTGGTGCTCTTCGATCTCGACCTCTTCAAGCAGATCAACGATCGTCACGGTCACAAAGCGGGCGACGCTGTACTCCGGATCTTCGGACAAATCCTGAGGCGCAACACCCGGAGAATGGACCTTTCGGCTCGGTTCGGAGGCGAGGAGTTCATAACCGTGCTCAGCGATTGCGACCCGGGGGGCGCCGAGCTGTTCGCCCAGCGGGTGCAGAGGGAACTGCGGGAGGCCCGTTTCGGTTGGGGAAGCGTCACGGTCAGCGCGGGCATCGCGTTTTACGAGGAAGGGATGGGTTCCTACGAAGTGCTGGTTGCAGCAGCCGACCGAGCCCTCTACGCCGCCAAGCACGCGGGCAGGGATCGCATCGAGGTGTATCGGCCTCCCAAAGTCGCAGCGGTCGCCCAAGGCGCGCGGCCAGCCTCGGAGCGAGGCGAACCTCGAAGGTCGGCTTCCATAGTGGTCATAGACGACGACCTCGACGTCCTGCGGGCGGTGACGCGCCTGCTGCAGCGCGCCGGTTACCGGGTGGAGGGGACCGACGATCCGCAGAGGGTCATAGCCCTATACCGGGACGGCCAAACCCGGCCCGACCTTTTGATCACCGACGTGATGATGCCCCGGATGAACGGCTTGACTTTGGTGGACAGCGTGTTGCGCCTGGACCCCGGTGTGCGGGTGGTGTATTTATCCGGCTACCTCCAGGAAGAGGCGAGATGGGCCGGCCTTCCCGGAGCGGCTTCGGCGTTCGTCGGCAAGCCGGTGGAAGCCGAACGCCTCATAGCGGCGGTGAGGGAGATGTTGGAACGAAAACCGGAGGACGACTCCTCGGCATCCGCCGGGCGCAATGCCCAGGTTCCGGAGCCGAAATAAGGAGCCCTAAGAAATAGGACCGGTTCCGTAAAACCCAGGCTGCCAAGATCGCAAATGGCTGAGAACGCCGATTAGCGCTCGTGCCGCGCAACGCAGGCAGAAGGCTGCCAAGATCGCAAATGGCGGACAACCAGGACGCGAATCCCGATCCGAGACCGATGAGCGACCCTCACGCTCAGGCGGCACCGGTTCCTTGGGCCGGACCCAAGAGGGTGCTGGTGGTGGACGACCAGGAAGACACGCGCCGAATGCTGGAGCGCATCCTGGCCAACTTCGGCTACCAGACGGAACTCGCCCGGGACGGTTTGGAAGCCTTGGCCAAGTTGTCCCTGGACGTGGATCTGGTGCTCCTCGATGCGGAGATGCCGGGGATGGACGGCTTCGAGCTCGCCCGGAGGATCCGAAGCGACCCCCGGTACGCCGATCTCCCCCTCATCATGGTGACCGGGCTGGGGGGCAAGGAGGACCGCCTGCGGGCGGTCGAGGTGGGGGTGAACGACTTCATCACCAAGCCCTTCGAGATCAACGAGCTCAGGCTGCGCTCCGGCTGGCTCTTGAAGCTCAAGGACTCGATCGACCAACTCAAGCGCCACAGAGCGGAACTGGAGCAGAAGGTCGAGGAGCGCACCGCGGCCCTCAGAGCGGCGCTGGAAGAAATGGCCGCCGCTCAGCGCCGCACCCACGAGGCGCACCTCGACACCATAAGGCGCCTGGTCCTGGTAGCCGAATACCGCGACCGCGACACCGCGGCCCACATCGAGCGCATCGGCCGCTACTGCGAGCTGATAGCGCGGCAGCTGAAACTCTCCCCCGGAGAGATCGAGCTGGTGCGCCACTCCACCCCGATGCACGACGTGGGCAAGATCGGCATTCCGGACTCCATCTTGCTAAAACCCGGCAAGCTCACGCCGGAAGAGTGGGAGATCATGAAAACCCACACCACCATAGGCGCCGACATCCTCCACGGATCCCCCTCGCCTCTCCTCAAGGCAGGCGAAGAGATCGCCCTCACCCACCACGAGAGGTGGGACGGGTCCGGATACCCGCGGGGACTGTCGGGCGAGGAGATCCCGCTGTTCGGGAGAATCTGCGCCGTGGCGGACGTCTTCGACGCCTTGACCACCAACCGGCGCTACCGGGACGCCCTTCCCACCGAAGCGGTTTTCGACTTTCTTGCAGGGCAGCGCGGCAAGCACTTCGATCCCGAGATCCTGGACGCCTTCCTGGCGTCTCGCGAAGAAATCGAGGAAATTCAAAGGAGCATAGATCATGGACGTCCTGATAGTTGACGACGACGAGGCGGTGAGGTCCGTGTACCAGCGGACCCTCGAGCGGGCAGGCTACATGGTGAAGGCGGTGGACAACGGCCTCGCCGCCTTCGCCGAACTGCAGGAGCAAAGGTACCGCGCCATCATTTGCGACATCCAGATGCCGTTCTTGAAAGGATACAACCTCTTCGAGGAACTCAAAGCCAACCTTCCGGAGGCGGCCTCCCGGGTGATCTTCGTTACCGGACTCGCCGGACGCGAAGACATTCAGGACTTTCTGCAAAAGACCGGCCGGCCCTACCTGACCAAGCCGGTGGAGATCGGAGAACTGCTCGCCGTGGTCCGCAAGGTGGTAGAGACCCCGTGACATGGCGCGCATACTGGTCATAGACGACGACCCGGACGTGCGGCGCGCCCTTCGCAAGATCCTGGAAGCCGAAGGGCACCAGGTGCTGGAAGCGGAAAATGGCAAAGAAGGGATAAGGCTCTTCAGGGAGTCTCCCTGCGACGCGGTGATCACCGACCTCTACATGCCGGAGAAAGAAGGGCTGGAGACGATACGGGAATTGCGCAAGAGCTATCCCGACTCCAAGATCCTGGCGATCACCGGAGCGGTACCGGGGAGCAGGTTCGATCTGCGCCAGCAGGCTACTATGCTCGGAGCCAAGCGCGCCCTCTCGAAACCCTTTTCCCGGGAAGAGGTGCTGGAAGCCCTGGCCGAGGTGCTCGGGGCTGCACCCTAGAGCGGCGGGCCGGCGCCGAGGGTGCGCAACCGCACATACCGCATTAGCTTAGAAGTCGAGTCTCCAACCACGGACAGAGTCTTATAGGACCCGGCCGATTACCCTCGCATACTGCGCGGCGGTCCCGCTCCTCGCTGCTTCTCACTGCACCGGAGCTGCTGCGGAGAGAGGAGGAGCTGGACCGGCGAGTCGAAAGCGAGCTGCCGGAGCTCATAGCGCAGCGTATCCGCCAGGACAGCGCCCTACCGGATCTGTCCCACCTGGCACTGGCGGTACTGGCGGGGGTTCTGCTGAGAAACTCATTTCCTGCTGGCGAGCTCCTCGCATGGATAGCGAGCATCGGGCTCGCCGCCGGACTGCGGCGTGCGGTAGCGGCCAATCTCCGCGCCCAACCGCACCCTCCCGAGAGCGTGCTCCATCGAGCCCGTCTCACGGTTCTCGCTCTCGGTCTGGCCTGGGGAATCGGCGCCGCGCGCGCGGCACCCGCCCTCGCCGGCGAAGAGTTCGGCATGCTGATCGGGATCGTTGCCGCCGTGCTGGCCATTGCTACTGTGAGCCTGGTTGCCGATCCCGTGGCCTTCTGGATCTTCAGCGGCTCCACTTTGATACCCCTTTGGTTCAGCACCCTCTCGGTGGCGGGCGATCGCGGGCCCGGAGCGCCGGTTCTGATTCCCGTCCTGGGAGCGGTGCTTGGAATCATGTTCCACCGCTCCCACCACTCGCTCCTGGATTATCTCCGGGCTCGAAAGCGCGCGGAATTGAGCGAAGCCGAAGCCGGGCGAGAACGCAGCTTCCTGGACGCCCTGCTGGCGGGCGCTCCGATTGCCATCGCCGCCTTGGACCGCGACGGCAGGGTGCTGGGCGTAAACGGCGCCTTTGAGCGCCTCTTCGGCTACGGGGCGCACGAGCTCAAGGGCAAGGAGCTCGACCGCCTGATCGTCCCGGAGACCGCATGGGCCGAGGCCCGGGAGCTGATGCAAGTTTTGCGGTTGAGCGGCCGGGCCTCGGCGGAAGTGGAACGCCGGACCCGCGACGGGCGGATCGTTCCCGTGCGCTTTTCCGCCGCCGCTGTTGCCGAGGCGGGAGAAGGCGCGTTCTTCGTGCTGTACGACGACCTTTCCGAGATAAGGCGAGCCGAAAAGGCGCTCCGGGAGGCGGAGGAACAGTACCGGGAGCTGGTGGAGTCTGCCTCGGATCTGGTCTGGCAGATCGACCGCAACTGCCGCTGGACTTTTCTCAACGCAGCCAGCCGCTCCATGTACGGAGCGGAACCCGCGGAGCTGCTGGGCCGCTCTTTGCTGGAGCGCTCCGATCCCGCTTACCGGCAACGAGACGAAGCGGCTTTCCGCCGCGTGTTGGACGGCAACGAGCTGGTCGATTACGAGACCGTACACCGCGACGTTCGGGGAAATCCCAAGCACCTGAGTTTTTCCGCCCGGCCGGTGAGGGACGCAGAGGGCGCGGTGGTGGGTGCGCGGGGAACCACGCGCGACGTGACCGAAAGGGCCGCGGCCCGCGACGCGCTGGAAAGGGCCCGGCTTTTGGCGGAGCGGGCGGCCCAGACCAAGAGCGCGTTCATTGCCAACGTGAGCCACGAGATCAGAACCCCCATGAACGGCGTTCTGGGCATGATCGAGCTGTTGCTGGAAACCGATCTCACTCCGGAACAGAGGCGCACTGCCGAGCTGGCCCGCTCCTCGGCCGAAGCCCTGCTCGAGCTGATCAACGACATCTTGGATTTCTCCAAGATCGAAGCCCAGCGGATGGAGCTGGAGCAGATCGCCTTCGATTTGCCGTCGCTAGTCGACTCGACGGTTCGAATGCTGGGTGTCCGGGCCGCCGCCAAAGGGCTGGAGCTGGTGAGCGAGGTCAAGCCGGACGTGCCTCGCAAGGTGAGAGGAGACCCCGGCAGGCTGCGCCAGATCCTTACCAACCTGGTGGGCAACGCGGTGAAGTTCACCGAGCAGGGTGAAGTGGTGGTTTCGGTCTCCACGGCGGAACGCAGAAACGGCCACGCGGTGGTGCGCTTCTCGGTGCGGGATACCGGCATCGGCATCGCCCCGGAATACCTGGGGTCGATCTTCCAGGAGTTTACCCAAGCCGACCCTTCCAACACGCGCCGGTACGGAGGGACCGGCCTGGGCCTCGCCATATCGAAACGGCTGGTGGAACTGATGGGCGGTGAGATCGGGGTCAAGAGCGAGCCGGGCAAGGGAAGCGAGTTCAGCTTCACCGTGCCGCTCGCAGTAGAAACCGGTGAAGTGCCGGGACCACCCAAGCCCGATCGGCTGGCGGGGAAAAGAGTACTGGTGGTGGACGACCACCCGGTGAGCCGCAGGGTGATCTGCGAGCTCCTGGTGGAGGCGGGGATGCCAGTGGACCAAGCCGCCGACGCCTCCCAAGCGCTCGACGCTATGCACCGGGCTCGTAAAGAGGGCCGGCCCTACAGCTTGGTGATCATAGACGCCAACATGCCGGGCACGGACGGTTTCGAGCTGGCGCGCACCATTCGGCTGCAGCCGGCGCTGTCCGCCACCCGCCTCATGATGCTCACCGCCGCCGGGCACCGGGGCGACGCCCAGCGATGCCGCGAGCTGGGCATCACCGGATATCTGGTGAAACCGGTAGGGGGAGCGGAACTGCTGGAGGTGGCGGCGGCGGTGCTGGAAGGAGTGGAGGAACAGGCCGGCGGCTTGATAACGCGCCACACGATCGAAGAAAACCGCAGGCACCTGAGAATCCTCCTGGCGGAGGACAACCGGGTGAACCAGGAGGTGGCCGCCGCCATGTTGCGCAAACGGGGGCACGAGGTGGACATTGTGGAGAACGGGCGCGAGGCGGTGGAAGCGGTACGAAAGGGGCGATACGACGTGGTACTGATGGATATCCAGATGCCGGAGATGGACGGTGTCGCAGCTACCCGGGAAATAAGGAGCCTCCCCCAAGGCGCCAGCCTACCCATAATAGCCCTCACCGCCCACGCCCTCCCCGAGGAGCGCCAGCGGTGTCTGGATGCGGGCATGAACGCCTACGTGACCAAACCGTTCAAGCCCTACGATCTCTTTGCAGCGGTGGAAGGCTGGGGCCGGCTGAAAGCGAGCGGGGAGCGGGAGGCAACTCCCGAGGTGGGCACCGATTCGACTTCCCTCGAGTCCCCGCCGCCGGAATCCCCGCCGGTGGACCTGGAAGAGTTCCGCCTCACCATGCGGGAGGCGGGAGTGGAGGAGGCGGTCAACACCATGCTCGAGGTCTTCGTCTCCGACGCCCCCGCACGCTTGGCGGAACTCTCTAAGGCCATCGATTCGGGAGAGCTTGACAGAATCCAGCGGGCGGCCCACGCCTTCAAGTCGGCGGCGGGAGCGGTAATGGCTCGCCGCGCAGCCGATGCACTCCGCGCCATCGAGCTGGCCGCCAAGGCCGGGAAAGCGGAAGAAGCGCGATCGTTGTTTCCTGCCGCCCGCAGGGAAGTCGAGCACGCGCTGGAGTACCTGCGCCAGTCGCTGGGGCAGGCTTCTACGAGCGGCTGACCGATGGCGGACCACTGGCTGATCAAAGCAGTAACCAGGGCTGGGCTCAAACCCCAGGCCCCGCTGGAATTGGCTCCCACCACCCCGGCGGCGGAAGCCTGGAAAGCGGTAAGCTCCGCTTACGGGATAACCGAGGAAGAGCTGGCTCGGTGCGTGGCCGAGTATTTCAGGCTCTCCCTGGCGCAGCTAGATCGAGCTCAGGCCGCAAGTCTGAGATTGATCCCCGAGCGGGTGGCGCGCCGCCATTGGATCTTCCCTCTCAGGGAGGACGACCGCCATCTGTACGTCGCCACCATAGATCCCACCAACTTCGAGGTGGAACAGGCGGTAGGGTTCGCCTCGGGGCGCACGCCGGTATTCGAGATCGCCGGCCCTACGGCGCTGCTGGAAGCCATCGATCTGGCGTACACTCCCGAGCGGGTGCTGGGAATGCTGGACCAGCTGGATGCAGAAGTGGCCGACGCCGTGAGGGTGGTAGAAGAGCTCTCCCCCGAGATCGTACTCGCCCAGGAAGCGGAAGCGCCGCCCATCGTAAGGCTCACCAACCTGATTCTACGCAGTGCCACCCAGGAAGGTGCCAGCGACATCCACATAGAACCGGGACGAATCAAGGGTGTGGTGCGGTTCCGGGTGGACGGAGTGTTGCGCCAGTACATGGAGATGCCGATGGTGGCGCTGAATCGGGTGGTTTCCCGGATCAAGATCCTGGGAAAGCTGGACATAGCCGACCGGCTGCGCCCGCAGGACGGCCGCACCCGGATCGAAGTGGATGGCCGGACTTACGATCTCAGGATCGCCACCGTACCCACCCGAGAGGCGGAGAAGGTGGTGATCAGGATCCTGGATCCCGAGGGCTCCAAGGCGCTGAACGAGCTGGGGATGCCGGAGTACGAACTCAAGCGATTCCACTACCTGCTTTCCCACCGCGACGGGATCGTGATCGTTACCGGGCCCACGGGATCGGGAAAGACCACGACCCTTTACGCCGCCCTGCGGGAGATCGGTACCGGAGAGCTCAACATCATGACGGTAGAGGATCCGGTAGAGTACGAGCTTCCCGGGATTACACAGATCCAGGTGGAGCCGCGGCGCGGTGTAACCTTCGCCTCCGCCCTCAGAGCGATCCTGCGACAGGATCCGGACGTGATCTTCGTGGGCGAGATCCGGGACTTGGAGACCGCTCAGATCGCCGTACAGGCCAGTATGACCGGGCACCTGGTATTGGCCACTTTGCACACCAACGACGCCATAGGAGTGGTCCCCCGACTGGTCGACCTGGGACTCGACCATGCGAGCATCGCTTCCACCCTCCGGGGCGCCCTGGCTCAGCGGCTCCTCCGCAAGGTGTGCGAGCACTGCGCCGAACCGATCGAAGGACCGCTCAACGCCGAAGAGCTCCGGCTGGTGACCGCTTATCAAATCGAGCCCAAGGTCAGGGCCAAGGGGTGCAAGCGTTGCGGCCAAAGCGGATACCGGGGTCGGATTCCCATCATGGAGGTTTTCACCAGCACGCCCGAACTGGAGCAGCTGATTCACGGCGCCGCCTCCACCGCCGAGTTGCAGCAGTACGTGATCTCCCAGGGCATGCGCACCATGCGGGAGGTGGCCTTGGAGCGCGTGGCGCAAGGACTCACCACGCTTCAGGAGGTGGAACGGGTCTTGGGAGAGTTGATGGAGGTGGTGGAAGATCAAACGGTAAGCCGGGCGCTGCTAAGAAAGAGCGGTTTCCAAGTCAGGAGCGAGGACCTGGACCGTATGCTCGAGGATCTGACCGGCCGTCACCCGGGAGCCGGGCCCAAGATCCTTCTGGTAGATGACGACGGCGTGAGCCGATCGCTGGCGCGGGCGTTGCTGGAGAAAAACGGTTTCCAGGTCACCGAGGCCCAAGACGGCCAGGCGGCGCTGGAACGGCTCCGAACCGGCGGCCCCTTCGCACTGGTCGTGCTGGATCTCGAGATGCCGCGGCTCGACGGCCGGGAGGTACTGGCCCGCCTGAGGGCTCAGCCCGAGACCGCACAGCTGCCGGTGGTGGTGCTCACCGGTGCCGAGTCGATGTCCACCGAGATAGAACTGATGGAACAGGGAGCAGACGATTACATCCGCAAGCCGATAGATCCGCCCCGCTTCGTCGCCCGAATCAAGGCGGCACTCCGGAGAGCCGGAGCCTACGCCGGCCACTGAAAGCGCACTAAGAACGCCTCGCGGGCCCCCGTAGCACCCTCCCCGGCTTGGCTCCGGTCAGCGCCCCATCCCGGATAACCGGCACCCCATTTACCAGCACGTGCCTGATACCGAAGGGATACTGGTGGGGATCGGTGAAGGTCGCCCTGTCCTGGATCGTCTCCGGATCGAAGACCGTTATGTCGGCGAACATCCCTTCGCGGATCCGGCCGCGTTCTCCCTGGCCGATCTGATCCGCGGCCAGAGAGGTCATCTTCCGGATCGCCTCTTCCAGAGTGAGGACGCCCAGTTCCCTCACGTACCGCGCCAGTACGCGGGGAAACGCACCGTAGCTTCTGGGATGCGGGAACCCGATCCCGTAGCCCACGGGATCGCCGTCGGTCTCGAACATCGCCCAAGGGTGCTGCATGATGCGCTTGACGTCGTCCTCGTGCATGCTGTGATAGATGGCGCTGAAGCCCCCTTTCATCTGAAGCTCTATCACCAACTGGATTCCGGTTCTGGTGGTGTTGGGCAATCCCCGATCGCGGGCCAGATCCGCCAGGGTCTTGCCGTTGTAGCGGGGATCTGAGGGCACCACCCGGAACTGGATGCTGGAGAGGTCGCCCCCGCCGCGCTCTTCTTCCATTATCGGCACCATTTCCTGTTCGATCCTCCGCCGGGTTGCGGGATCGTTCAAGCGCGCCACCAGCGAGTCCTGGCCTCCGGCCAGCGCCCAGGCGGGAAAGAGAATGCTGGACCCGGTACTGGAAGCGGTGTAGGGGTAGAGATCGTGCTTGATGTCGAGTCCCGCGGCGCGGGCCGAATCGATCATCGCCAGAGTCCTCCTGCTCCAGCCCCACTGAGAAGCTCCCACCGCCTTGTGGTGGTTGATCTGGGCGGGGATCCCGGCCTCCGCGGCGATCCTGATGGTCTCCGCCACCGATTGGATCAGGCCGCGGCCTTCGTCGCGCATGTGGGTGACATAAATCCCTCCGTAGCGCGCCGCCACCTTGGCGAGCTCTATGATCTCCTCCGTCTCGGCATAATTGGCCGGCACGTAAAGCAGTCCGGTGGACAGGCCCAACGCTCCCTGGCGCATCGACTGCTCCACCAGCCGTTTCATCTCTTCCAGCTCTTCAGGAGTGGGATCCCGATCCGCCATCCCTATCACTCGACGGCGAATCCAGGTGTGGCCCGCAAAGAAGCCCACGTTGGGGGCCACGTCCAGGGAAGCCATGTACTCGTCCAGGGGCCAGGGTTGATCTCCGCTATGAAGGCTCGCCAGAATGGTGGTGATCCCCTGGCGCAGAAAGTTCTCGGCCAGGGGATGCAGGTGGATAGTGGTCTGAATGTGAGCGTGATTGTCGATGAAGCCGGGGGCGACGATGAGCCCGCTGGCGTCGAGCACCGTTTCGGCGGAATCGGGAGAGATCCCGTCGCGCGCCACGCGAACGATCCGGTCCCCTCTGATCGCCACGTCAGCTCGGAAGCGGGGTTCCCCGGTACCGTCCACCACCGTCCCACCGGCGATGACTACGTCGTAGGGCCTCGGTGCCGCCGGGGGCCGGCTGCACCCGGCCAGCAGAGCCAGGCAAACCAACCAGCGAGTCTTCATCGCGGCTCTCCTCTACTTTGCGCGATCCCGAGATCGAACCTTACCAATTGAGCCGATCCAGCACGATCTTGCCGTTGTTCACCACCATAAGCACGTCTTGGAGCGTTCTCAGCTCTTCCAGCGGGTTGCGCTCCACCACTATCAAGTCCGCTTCCAATCCCGGGGCCACCCTCCCGGTTCGATCCTGGATTCCCAAGAGTTCCGCCGCCACGGTGGTCGCGCTCTGGATCGCCTGAAGGGGGGTAAGGCCCACTCCCACCAGCTCTTCTAGCTCGTGGCTCAGGCGCACCACGCTGTTGGGCCCGTATCCTGTATCGGTGGCGGCTACGATCTTCACGCCGGCGCGATGGGCTTTCGACGCCGTCTCCCTGAGACGAGGCAGCATGAAACGGCCCCGGATCTGAAGCCCGGCGTTGTCGTAGTCGCCTCCCGGGAGCGTGAGGTCGGTCACCACCGCTATGGTGGGCACCAGGTAGGTCCCCCGGGAAGCCATCAGCCTCAAGGTGGAGTCGCTGAGGAAGGTACCGTGTTCGATGCTGCGCACCCCCGCCAGCACCGCCGCTCGCCCGCCTTCGTCGCCGTGGGCATGAGCGGCAACGGGGATGCCGCGGGTGCGCGCCTCTTCCACGATCGCCCTCAACTCCTCTTCGCTGTAGAGCGGCTTTCTGGGATCGGTCTGCGGCGTACCCGCTCGTTCAGTGGCGTTGACCTTGATGAAATCGACCCGGTGAGCCAGCATCACGCGCACCGCGCGCCGCAGGGCCTCGGTCCCCTTGAGCCCCGAGGCGATGAGATCGCCCAGCTCCGGAGCGTCCAGGAAGAGGCCGTCTGCGGGATCCGGCCTGATGTGATATCCGGCGGCCAGTATCTCCGGAGCGTCGATGTGGCCCGCTCTAAGCAGCTCTCGCAACCCTACGTCGGCAAAGTTTCCGGTTCCCATGCTCCGGGCCGTGGTCACACCGCTCAGCAGGGCCCTGCGGGCCGCATCCAAGTTAGAAATGTGGACATGGGCATCTATCAGTCCCGGCAGCACGAACTTTCCTCCCAAGTCCACTTCCCGCACGCCCGCCGGGGCCTCTACCCTGGTGCTGGCGACCCGCTCGATCCTAGTGCCGGAGACCACCACGGTGGCGTTGCGCACCACGGCTCCGCTGGCGACGTCGATCACGTTGGCATTGCGCAGCACCAAACCCGCAGGCCGCTCCTGGGAAGCCTGCGCGGCTCTCGAGATGCCCGATCCCAATGCGGCGGCCAGCGCAACCGCTATGACGCCGAGATAACCTTTCGGTCCGTACATCCTTGACTCCCCCGTGCGAAATACCCGGGAGAATATATCTGCTCGGCAGGGGATCGGCGCGATTCCTCCTTGACCGGCACCGGCCAGGCGCTCGACAGGAGCGCCCCAAAAGCTTCCTCAGCGCAACGCTTGGACTATCTTTCGCAACGTCATGCCGGATCCTTCCAGATTCTTGGCCTGGCAGCGGGCCGTAGCTGCCCGGCTCAGCGCCTACGGGCAGGCGGCGATCCGGCAAGTATCCTCCCTGGGGATAGACGAAAACACCATCCTCCTCGTGCTGGCCCTGGGGATCGGCGCGGCGGTGGGAGTGGCGGTGATCGTCTTCTACAAACTCATAGACCTCGCCCAGCGAGTGGCCCTCACCACCGCTGACTCCCTCCCCGGCCTGGGAAGGTTGTCGATCTTCGTAGTGGTCCTAGCCGGGCTGGCGCTGGCCCGCGCTCTGGTGCGCTACGGCACCAACGACTCCGACGGCGAGAACGTCCCCGACGTCATGAGGGCCGTGGCTAAGCGGGGTGGTGTCATACACGCCACTCCCGTCGGCATCAAGACCGCGGCCGCCGCCGTCGCCATCGGCACCGGAGGATCGGTAGGTCCCGAAGGACCGATCGCGGTAGCGGGCGCGGCCCTGGGATCGCGCATCGGCCGCTTCTTCCGCTCCGGACCCACCCGGCTGCGCGTGCTGGTCGCGTGCGGCGCGGCATCGGGTATCTCCGCCGCCTTCAACGCCCCCATCGCCGGCGTATTCTTCGCACTAGAAAAGGTACTGGGAACTTTCGGCGTGAACGCCTTCCCTCCGATCCTGGTAGGATCGGTCATCGCAGCGGTGGTCTCCCGCGCAGCCTTCGGAGACAACCCGGTAATCGCCATTCCCACCCAGTACGGAATCAACGCCGCCAGCGAGCTGATCCTATACGGACTCTTGGGCATAGCTACGGGAGTGGTCTCGGTGCTCTACACCCGGGGAGTGTACCGGGCGGCGAGCTTCCTGGAACGCTGGCGCAGAATCCCCCAGCAGATCTTGATCGCCGCCCTGGTGGTGGGCACCCTGGACATTCTGCTGAGAAACGACCTCTGGGGTAGAGGGCACGAAACCTTGAGCATCGAGATCATTTCCCAGCGGGACGCCTGGTTTCTGGTAACCTTGGCCTTCGCCAAACTCGTGGTGACGGCCTTCACCCTCGCCGCTACCAGAGCCGGCGGAGTCTTTACCCCCGCACTCTTCATCGGCGCAACCCTGGGCGGCGGCCTGGCTTCGGGGTGGAGCGACCTGTGGCCCGGATTCGGCATCGTGCCGGAAGCGTTCGCCCTGGTGGGCATGGCGGGACTGATCGCGGGCAGCACCCACGCCCCCCTTACCGCCATAATGATCGTCTTCGAAATGACCGGCGACTACGCGCTGATCCTGCCGCTCATGCTCTGCGGAGCGATAGCCTACCTCACCGCCAGGCGCATGCACCCATACTCCATCTACTCGCAATGGCTGGCATTGAAGGGAGAACAGATCACGTCGGGACAAGACACGGCGATCCTGGAACGACTCAAGGTGCGCGATTGCTACAATCCCAACCCCCACGTGATCGGAGAGACCGCCACCGTAAGCCAAATAATAGAGGCGATCGCCCAGAGCCCGCAGACCGAGTTTCCCGTGCTGGACTCGAATCTGCACCTGGTGGGAATGATCACCTACGACGACCTGCGCCAGGTTCTGAGCTCGAGGGAGTCTCTGGCCCCGGTCATCCTGGCGGGAGACCTGGCCAGCCAGGAGTTCGAGCGGGTAACGCCCGATGACTCGCTGAGAACCGCACTCCAGCGGATCTCGGTGCGCGGAAGCCACTACCTTCCGGTAGTGGATTCGGCCAACGGGAACAGGCTTCTCGGTCTCATCTCCCGCCAGGACATCCTCACCGCCTACGATCGGGCTCTGCTCACCCAGAGCTGAGGCGCAAAACCCCTAGGCGGCTTTGAAGTAGTCCGGCTCGTTCCCCTTGCGCCACTTGATGTTGCATCCCACGCTGGGCGTTTGCTCTTCCGGTACCGGACGCCCGCTCAGAACCGCATCGAGCGCGGCCCTCAGATCGCGACCCGTCACCGGAACGTTGTTCTTGGGGCGGCTGTCGTCCAGCTGCCCCCGATAGACCAGCTTCCGGTCCGGGCCGAAAAGATAAAATTCCGGAGTACAGGCCGCTCTAAACGCCTTGGCCACCTCCTGGGACTCGTCAAAGAGAAAGGGGAAAGTCCACCCCTCGCTCTCCGCCAGCCGCTTCATGTTTTCCGGCGAATCGTCCGGATACGCGGTAATGTCGTTGGAATTGATCGCCACGATACCCACGCCTTTCGGCTGGTACTCGGCTGCGATCCTGCCGATCTCCCCCTTCACATGCTGCACATAGGGGCAGTGGTTGCATATGAACATCACCAGCAGTGCCTTGGAATCTTTGAAATCCGCGGGCGAGACCATCCGCCCGTCAACCGCGTTGGGAAGCTCGAAGTGGGGAAGCGGCGTGCCCAGAGGAAGCATGGTGGAAGCTACGGCAACCATCCGACCCTCCTTTCGACTGTTCCATTGGCTGCTCTAGCGGGCAAGCTAGCCCCGGCCTTCGCGGCCATCAATGGCGTTTCGATACCCGAACCGTCACCATCGCGGCAAAGTCCGCCGCCCTGCCGGCCTTGATCGCCCGCACCAGCTGGTCCGCCAGCCGGGACGGCTCCGGGAGCCGGTAGCGAACCGCGCAGGCCAGCACCAACCTGCGGGCCGCCGCCAAATCGATCAGGTGGCCCACGCTTACGTACACCGGCCTCACGCCCTCCTGCGTGCGCAACACCGACCCTATCACCCGCCGCCCATCGAGCAGCGGGCGCCACGACCCCCGGGCCACAGGCGGATCCTCGTGTTGGCCCACCAGCCTGCTCTTGGCACATCCGACAGTAGGCCGTCCGGCCAGGAGACCTACGTGACAGGCCATGCCGAAGCGGCGGGGGTGAGCGCGCCCGTGGGCGTCACACAGAATCGCGTCGGGTTCGGCGCGCAGCTTGCGCAAAGCCGCCAGCACCGCCGGCGCCTCCCTGAAGGAAAGCAGGCCCGGAACGTAGGGAAATCGCACCCTCCTCACGGCGCTGCGCCACTCGACCACCGATCCCTCCAGCAGATCCCACAACACGCATGCAGCTATTACCGTCCGTCCGTCGCCGGAAAATGCGGCGTCCACGCCGGCTACGTAGCGCAACGGCGCCCCCGGCGGAAGCCTGGAGCGTACCTCTCCGGCCAAGCGCCGCTGAAGGGCGATCGCATCCCGGACACCCAGAGTCCACGGATGGGGAGAAGGAGGGAGTCTCATGCCCGCTGCGGGACGCCTTTGGCGCAAAGAGTCACCAACATGCTAGATTGCCCCTCCAATGTTTCCAGCAAAGCGACCGGGAATGAAACCGACTCTGGCTTCCAGCCTCTGGATAATCGCATCGCTGGCGGTGGCTGCGGAACCGTCCCGCGCTCAGTTTCCCCAATGGAGCACCTTTCCCTCGCCCTACCCGGACGCCCGCTTGCTCCCCCGCGGTGTGCTCAGGTTGAGTTTCCTCCCAAGCTACGCTAACTACGCCGAGCTTTTCACCGCGGAGCCGGCCGTTACCCGGCCCCTCGGCGCAGACCTTTCGGCTGACACTGCGGGTTCAAACCTGCTCGTCACCGTGAGAGATGCCGAAAGCGCCATCCGCAGCATCCTGGCGGACTCGACCTACCGCCTGAACTTCGGCGCAGCGCGGGCCGAACTCAACGCCGACGTTCGGCGGTTCCCCCTGGAAGCCCAACTGGGACTCACCGGCTGGCTCACCCTTTCGGTCAGAGTGCCGATCGTCAAAACCAGAGTCCAAGGAAGCTTCCGCTTGGACAGCACCTCGGCACAGGCGGGATGGAACCAGGTGGCTCCGGATGCCGGCAATGCGCAGGCGCGGGCCCAGATCGAAGCGGTGATCCTACAGCTGGAGCAGGGTGCTGCGACCGTGGAAGACGGGATCCGCGGGGGAAACTACGGCTGCCCGGGGAGCCAGCAGTGCATCGAAGCCCAACAACTGGTAGATCGCGCGAGAAAACTGGCCGGTGACCTGCGGCGCCTGAGCGGAGTGGGGCTCCCGGCAGGAAGCGCCATTCCGCCGGTGGCACCCCTCGCATCCTCCCCCGCGGGACAGGCGATCCTCCAAGAGATTGCACAAGTCTCCGCCTTGCTCCAGAGCTTCGGCGCCCCTGCGATAACCGGGACCTATCCCCTACCCACCGCACCCTGGAGGACCGAGGATTTCACCAAGACCTTACAGGCCGCGGCCTACGGCTACGAGCTCCTGCCGTTGCGCACCGTGGAGCTTTCGCGACTGGGAGACGTGGAAGCCGGATTCACCGTAGGTCTCTTGCGGGGCGAACGCTTGCGCGCCAGCGCCGGCGCCACGCTGCGGCTCCCCACCGGAACCAACCAGTCTCCCTCCCACGCCTTCGACCTGGGTACCGGCGACGGACAAACCGATATCGAGATCGGTATCGACGCTGCAGCCGAATCCTCGCGCTTGGCACTGGCGTTCTCCGCCAGAAGGATCTGGCAGCTTCCCGATCGGGTAACGATGCGGTGGGCTACCGCCGAGCAGCCGATCGCCCCTCTCGCCTTTCTCCTCGACACCGAGCGCGATCTGGGCGACGTGGTGCAACTGTCGGTCCACCCCGGAATCAGGCTCAACGAAGCTATCCGCGCCTACGCGTCGGCCTATTACTTCCGCAAGGGAGAGGATTCTTTCTCCCTGCCAGGCGGCCAAACTCCGCCGGCGGTGTTGGGTGCCAGCCCTCCCACAGCGGAGCGGATGAGCCGGGCAACCGCGTGGCGGGCGCTCTATCTGGGAGGAGGCATCTACTATCGCCAGGACCGAAGAGCTAACGGTACCAGAACCCTTCCCATAGAGGCGGGGCTGAGTTACCAGGCCGCCTTTTCCGGTACGGAAAGAACGCCCAAGAGCACCATGCTTCACCTGTATCTCAGACTCTACTACCGGCTCTGGGGAACGGGTTCTCCGGCAAACTGAATTCAGGCAACCTTGTCGCGGGCCTTGGAGAGCAACCCCGCGGCGTGGCTTCGCACCACGGGATCGGCGGGGTCGCCCAACATGCGGGCCAACTCGGTTATCCGGTCATCTCCGGTCACCACCCTCACGTCCGCCGTCGCGATTCCTCCTTTGGGCCGCTTGCTCACCACCACATGATGGCCCGCGCGGGCCGCGATTTGGGCCAGGTGAGTGATCACCAGCACCTGCCGCGATCCCGCTACCTCGCTCAACGCTTCCGCCACTTTGAGCGCCACCTCGCCCCCGATTCCCTGGTCCACCTCGTCGAATACCAGGGTGGGCACAGCGTCGTGAGCGGCTAAAACCACCTTGAGCGCCAGCATCAGGCGGGATAGCTCTCCCCCGCTTGCCACCTGAGCCAAGGGTCGAGGCTCCAGGCCCACGTTCAACCTGACCAGGAAAGTCACCTCGTCGGCGCCTTCGCGGGTTATGGAACCGGAAGGGACCACTTCGACGGCGAGCTGTCCCTCGGGCATCCCCAAGCCGGGCAAAAGCTTCTCCACCGCCTGCGACAATTTCTTCGCCGCTTTCCGGCGCTTGGCCGTGAGTCTCGCGGCCGCTTCCTCCAGCCGCTCTTCGGCCTGTTTGCGCGCCCTCGCCAGCTCCTCCAGCTCCGCATCCGCCGTATCCAGCAACGCCAGCTCCTGAGCCGCTTCCTGGCCCCGCTTCAATACATCCTCGATGGTGGGCCCGTACTTGCGCGTGAGGCGGAAGATCAAATCTCTTCTCCGCTCGATCGCATCCAGGCGCTGCGGATCCGGTTCCAGACCCGCGAGGTAATCCCGCAGTCCGCGGATCGCCTCTTCTATCCCGGCGCGAGCGGCATCCACCAGCTCCTTCCAGGATCCGGCGGTGTGGTCGATTCGCTCCAGCTGTTCCAGCAGTCTAAAGGCGCGGGAAAGAGCCGGCTCCGCTCCCGAGGAGGTCTCGCCGCCGTCCTCGGCACCTCCCTCCAGAGCTGCCAAAGTGTGGCTCACCAATCGGGTGAGCTCCTCCACGTTGGCCAATCTCTGCGCCTCCCGTTCCAGTTCCTCCTCCTCGCCCGGCTCGAGTTTGGCCAGCATGATCTCCTGCACCACGTGCCTCAAATAGTCGGCCCGCTTGAGGACCTCGTCCCGCTTTTGAGCCAGCTCCGCCTCGGCACCCCTCAAGCGCTGCACCTCCTCGTAGGCCTGCCTCACCGCCTCCCGTTCTCCCCCCGCTTCCCCGTAAGCATCCAAGATTTCCCGCTGTACCGCCGGCTTGAGCAGCGATTGGGAGTCGTGCTGACCGTGCAAGTCCACCAGCACTTGGCCTAATTCGGACAACACGGCAACGGTCGTGGGACTGCCGTTGGCCCAGGCCCGGTTACGTCCTTCCGCATTGATCTCGCGGCGCACCACCAGCCGCCCGTCTTCCAAATCGATACCCGCCGCCGACGCTATCTGGCTCACCGCCTCGAGGGCGGAGGCCGACTGCGGTTGATTGAGATCGAACACCGCCTCCACCACCGCCCGCTGGGCGCCCGGTCGCACCAGGTCGCTGCTGGCCCGTTCCCCCAAAAGGAGCGACAAGGCGTCCACCAGCAACGACTTCCCCGCCCCGGTCTCTCCGCTCAACACGTTGAGGCCGGGCTTCAGCTCCAGCGTGACGTCGGCTATCACGGCGAGATCTCTGACCCTGAGCTCGCTTAGCACCTATTCCTTCTCGCGGTCGCTGAGGTCACCCCATTGTAGCTTCCGGCGCATCCTGGCAAAGAATCCTTCTTTTCCGATCCGTATCAAATGCACCCGGTTTTCCGCCCGTTTTACGGTGACCCGATCGTTCACGCTCAGGCTCGCTCCCACTTGGCCATCGTAGGAGATCAGGATTTCTTCATGGGCTCCCCCCGGCGCAGCGGGAGGCGGAAGGGGTGGGACCAACTCGATAGTTATCACCGAGCTGCCGGGAAGGACGATCGGCCGCACCGCCAGCGTGTGGGGACAGATCGCCGTAATGACCAGAGCGTCCACCTCCGGCACCACCACCGGCCCGCCGGCGCTCAGAGAATAAGCGGTGGACCCCGTAGGCGTGGCTACTATTATCCCGTCGGCGCTGTAGCGTCCGATCTCTTCGTCGTCCCGGCAGATCCTGAGCCCGATCACCCGCGCCACTCCCGCCTTGTGAACCACTACGTCGTTGAGCGCCAGCGCCCCGACGCGCTCCGACCCGTCGGGAGACACGATCCTGGTCTCCAGTGCGTGACGGGCTTCCACCCGATACTCCCCCCTTGCCACGGCCTCCAATGCAGCCTCCATGGTTTCCGGAGTGGCGGTGGTCAGAAATCCAACCCGGCCCAAGTTCACGCCCAGGATCGGCGTGCCCTGCGCTCCCACCAAACGGGCGCCGCGCAACAACGTGCCGTCGCCGCCGAACGTGAGAACCAAGTCCAGTTTCCTGCCGTCCAGACCCAAAGGCGGTGGCGGCGCCGGCCAGAGCGCTTCCAGTTCGGGTTCGCTGTAGAGGTTTATCCGGTATCGGGGAGCCAGTGAGGCCAGGCGAGCCAGCAGTCCGCCGAGGTCGCGGTACCGCGGGTTGCCGATGACCCCGACGTTCATGTCACCGATAGGCTGGTTTCCGCGGCCCAAGCTCGCACCCGGTTGGCGATCCCCTCGGCGGTAAGTCCCGCCTCGGCCAACTGCTGCGCTCTGGAGGCGTGCTCGTAGGTTCGGTCCGGAGCCCCCATGACCGAGACGCGCACTTCCGGGGCGAACTGTTCCACCGTGGCCGCAACCAAAGCGCCAAAGCCGTTGACCTCGGTTCCGTCCTCGACCGTCACCAGCAGCCGGTGATCCACCACCAAACTTGCTAGCATCCCGCGGTCCAGAGGCTTCACGAATCGGCAGTTGACCACGGTGACATCGAAACCGTCCCGGGCCAGAAGTTCGGCGGCCTCCAGCGCCGGCCAGCACATGACGCCCACGGCGAGGATCGCGCATTCGTGTCCCTGGCGCAGTATCTCCCAAGTGCCGTAGGGAATCGGCGCCACTGCCGCCGCTGCGGGTGCCGGTCCCGGAGCGTTGTCCCTGGGATAGCGAATGCTGAACGGACCCGACTTGTGGGCCAGGGCGCAGCGCAGCAGGCCGATGAGTTCGGCTCCGTCCTTGGGTTGAGTGATCGTCATGTTGGGCACCGCCAGCATGTAGGCAATGTCGTAAAGCCCCATGTGCGTCTGCCCGTCGGCGCCCACCATCCCCGCCCGGTCCAGGCAAAAGATCACCGGAAGCTCTTGAATCGCTACATCGTGGATAATGCTGTCGTAGGCCCGCTGCAGGAAGGTGGAATAAATCGCCACGATAGGGCGCAGCCCCTGGGTGGCCAGCCCGGCCGCAAAGGTAACCGCATGGGCTTCGGCTATGCCCACGTCGAAGAACCGATCGGGAAACTTCTTCTGGAAGATGTTGGTTCCCGTACCCGAAGGCATGGCGGCGGTGATCGCCACTATTTCGGGATGTTCCTCGGCCAGTTCCGTGATCGCCTGCCCGAAGACCTTGGTCCAAGCCGGGGGACCCTCCTTGGCCGGCCGCAACACACCGGTCACCGGATCGTAGGGATTGCGGGCGTGGAATTTTTCCAGATCGGGCTCCTTGAGCGGGAACCCCCTGCCCTTCTCGGTGATCACGTGCACCACCCGGGGGCCCTTGAGAGTTTTCACCAGCTCGAAAGTGCGGAGCATGGCGTCGATGTTGTGGCCGTCCAGGGGACCGAAGTACCGGAACCCCAGCTCTTCGAAGAGCATACCGGGAGACCACAGGTTCTTGACGCTTTCCTCCAGCGTCTTGGCAAACTCCACCATCTGCTTGCCGCCCACAATGTGCGAAGCCTTCTCGATCAGGCTTTTTACATGCTCCCGCACCCGGTTGGTAAAGGGACTGGCGATAATCGAGCCCAGATATTTGCTGATCGCGCCCACGTTGGGTGCGATCGACATCCCGTTGTCGTTGAGGACCATGATGATGTCCCGATCCGAGTGGCCCGCATTGTTCATCGCCTCGTAGGGAAGCCCGCAGGTCAAAGCGCCGTCACCCACCACCGCCACCACGTGATACTTCTCCCCCTTGAGGTCCCGGGCCGCGGCCATCCCCAAAGCGGCGGACAAAGCGGTGCCGGCATGCCCGGCTCCGAACATATCGTGCTCGCTCTCGCTCCGCCTGAGAAAGCCGGAGAGCCCCCCCTTCTGGCGCAGCGTGGGCAAGAGATGGTTCCTGCCCGTCAGAATCTTCCAGGGATATCCCTGGTGACCCACGTCCCACACGATCCGATCCCTCGGAGAGTCGAAGGCGTAGAGCAGGGCGACGGTCAGTTCCACCACGCCCAACCCGGCTCCGATATGGCCACCGGTCTGGGAGACCACCTCGATCAGCCGCTGGCGCACTTCGTCGGCCAGCAGCTGGAGCTGCTGCTTGGGAAGTCGCTTTAGATCTTCGGGGCTACGGATGCTGTCTAGCAGGCTCATGGTCAGGATCTGCGCTCCACTACAAATTGGGCAAGAGGTGCGAGCAGGGTGCAATCTACATCCGCGCGGCGCAGATGGGCTACCGCCTCTTCCGCATAGTGCCGCGCCCGAGCCCGAGCCTCCTCCACGGACATGGCGGTGGCAAAGGTCGCCTTCTTGCGATCCCGGTCCTTGCCCGCCGCTTTCCCCAGCTCCGCCGCGGTGCCGGTGATGTCCAGCAAATCGTCCGCAATCTGGAAGGCGAGACCCAGCGCCTCTCCGTATGCCCGGATGGCGCTCAGTTTCCGCTGCCCGGCTCCTCCGGCGATCGCCCCGATTACCGCGCTTGCCGCAATCAGAGCGCCGGTCTTGGCTCGATCGATGGCCAGTATTTCCTCCAGGCCGACCTCCCGTCCTTCGGCCTCCAAGTCCAGCACCTGGCCCCCGATCATCCCGCGCCCTCCGGCCGCCCGGAAAAGCTCCAGCGCCATCTCTTTGAGCCGGCCGGAATCGAGCTTAAGGGCGCGCGCCCCTTCCGCCAGCACCCGCCCGGCCAGGGCGATCATCCTGTAACCGGCCTCGGTCGCTGTGGCCACATCGAAAGCGCGGTGAGCCGTGGGCCGCCCGCGGCGCAGGTCGTCATCGTCCATGCAGGGCAAATCATCGTGCACCAGAGAGTAGCAGTGGATCACCTCCACCGCAGCGGCCAGCTCGAACGCGGCCCCGCTACCGCCCACCGCTCTATGAGAGGCGACCGCCAAGGCAGGGCGCAGCCTCTTCCCCGGCGAGGTGAGAGCGTACACCATGGCGCGGGTGACCCGGGAATCTTCTTCGACCAGGAGCCGCCGGCACCACCGGTCGATCACGCGATCCACCGCAGCCCGGGTTTCGGCCAAAAAACCGCTGAGCTCAGAGGTCGAGTGGGTCAGTACCAAGGGTTCCGTCAGCCGCCTCCAGCACCCGCTTTACCGTAAGCTCGGACTTTTGCAGCAACTCGCGCGCCGCCTTGAGCCTGGCCACGCCTTCCTCGAACAGCGCCAAGGCGCGATCCAAATCGAGATCCTCCTGCTCCAGTTGGCGAACGATCGCCTCCAAGCGCTCCAGCTCTTCCTTGAAGGAGGATCCGCTCATTTTACCGCCCCCAGGCTCTCGGCTCCCACCTCGCCGTCTCTCAGAGTGAGTCTGAACTTCTGTCCTGCAGGGAACTGAGCCATGCGGCTCAATACCGCCCCGCTTTCGTCCCGGGCCACGGCGTAGCCACGCTCAAGCACCTTGAGCGGGCTCAAGGCGTCCAGCGCCGCCGCCAGCGTCGCCAGCCGGTGCTTGCGGCGCTTGATCTGATCGTCCATGGCGTCTCCCAGCCGATCCGCCGTCCGCTCCAGCCGTTCCCTGCCCAACTCGATGCGGCGCCTGAGACCGTGGCCCAGCCGTCCTGCCAAGACGCCGACCGCCCGCAACACCTCCCGCCGGTCCGGGACGGCGGCTTCGGCCGCAGCAGAGGGCGTGGGAGCCCGATGATCCGCCACCAGATCGGTGAGCGACACATCGGTTTCGTGGCCCACGGCGGAGATGGTAGGAACTCGGACCGCCGCTACGGCCCGCGCCACCTTTTCGCTGTTGAACGCCCACAGGTCTTCCCGCGATCCGCCGCCCCGGCCCACGATCACCAAATCCAGATCCGGTATCCGATTGACCAAATTGAGCGCCCGCAACAGATCGCCCTCTGCTTCCTCGCCCTGAACCCGCGCGGGAACCACCAGCACTTCGACCGCCGGCCAGCGGCGGCCGATTATGGAAACCATGTCCCTCAGTGCGGCACCGTCAACACTGGTAACGATCGCCAGCCGCATGGGATAAGCCGGCAATCTCCGCTTGCGCGCCGGGTCCAGCAAACCGTCCCGCTCCAAAGCAGCTCGAGCTTGCTCCAGGCGCAATTGCCAAAGACCGCTGGCGTCGGTGGGAACCAGCTGCCTCACCACCAGGCGGAACTCTCCCCGCTCTTCCCACACGGTGGGGCGCGCCTCCACGAAGACTTCCGTCCCCTCTTGGGGAGCTGTGAGGCCCAAGTTGTCGCTGCGCCACATGACGCATCGCACCTGCGCCTGCCGGTCCCGCAGGGTGAAATACCAATGGCCGCTCTGGTAAGCCTTGAAGCCGGTTATCTCTCCCCTCACCCATACCCGATCGAATCCCGCCTCGATCAGGTATCGTGCCCGGCGGGTCACATCGGCTACGCTGAACGCCCCTTCGGCCGATGCCGCCAGCGTGGCAAACCGGCCGAATGAGTTCACTGCGATGCCGCCTGTACCGTGTTGTAGAGCAGCATGGTGATGGTCATCGGGCCCACGCCACCGGGTACCGGAGTGATGGCGGAGGCTACCTCCACCCCGGCTTCGAAATCCACGTCTCCCACCAGCCGGTAACCTTTTTCCGTGCTGGGGTCTTCCACGCGGTTTACCCCTACGTCGATTACCACCGCCCCGGGACGGATCATGTCCCCGGTGACGAACTTGGGCTTGCCGATCGCAACGATCAGGATGTCCGCCAGCCGGGTCACCGACGGGAGATCCCGGGTGCGCGAATGGCAGACCGTGACTGTGGCGTTCCCTCCGGGACCGTCCTGCAACAGCAGCGAAGCCATGGGCCGCCCCACGATGTTGGACCGCCCCACGATCACCGCATGGGCTCCCTTGGTCTCGATCCCGCTGCGCAACAGAAGCTGCTGCACCCCGTACGGCGTGGCCGGCCTGAACCCCGTGGGATCCCCGATCGAAACTTTTCCCACGTTCTCGGGGTGGAACCCGTCCACGTCTTTGGAGGGAAGGATTCGGTGCAGCACCCGATTGGTGTTGATGTGCTTTGGCAGGGGAAGCTGTACCAGTATTCCGTGTATCTTGGGATCGGCGTTGAGCCGGTCCACCAGCTCCAGCAGCTTGTCCTCCGGCGTGTCGGCGGGGAGCTTGATGGTCTCGGAATACATCCCCGCTTCCTCGCAAGCGCGGCCTTTCATTCTTACATAGGCGTGGCTTGCGGGATCGTCTCCCACCAGCACCGCTGCCAGTCCCGGGGTTATGCCCCGCGCTTTGAGCTCGGCGATCCTGGGGCCGAGCTCCTCGCGCATCGCCCGTGCGACGGCCGTGCCGTCTATGATCTTAGCGGGCAACGGACACCGCCCTGGTCTCGCGGACCACCACCACCTTGATCTGACCGGGATACTGAAGCTCGCTTTCTATCTTTTTTGCAATGTTCTCCGCCATTTCCTCTGCCTGCCTGTCGTCAACCAAGTGAGGTAACACCGCAATTCGCAGTTCTCTTCCCGCCTGAATGGCGTAAGCTTTTTCCACGCCGGCGAATTCGCAGGCGATTTCCTCGAGTCGCGTGAGGCGTTTCACGTAGGTCTCGAAGGCTTCCCGGCGAGCCCCGGGCCGGGAGCCGCTCACCGCATCCGCCGCCTGCACCAAGACCGATATCGGCGATTCGTGGGGGACGTCGTCGTGGTGCGCCGCGATGCAGTTGATCACGATAGGATGCTCGCCGTACTTGGTGGCCACCTCCACGCCGAGCTGGACGTGGGTACCGTCATGCTCGTGGCTCAGCACCTTGCCGATGTCGTGCAGCAGACCTCCCCGCCGGGCTAGCTGCGCGTCGAGACCCAACTCCGCCGCCATGACGCCAGCCAGCCAGGCTACCTCCTTGGAGTGATAGTACATGTTCTGCCCGTACGAGCTGCGGTACTTCATCCGGCCAACCAGCTTGATCAGCTCGGGATGCATCCCGTGCAACCCCAACTCGTAAACCGCCTGCTCCCCCGCCTCCACTATCCCCTGCTCCACTTCCCGAGTCACCTTGGCTACCACTTCTTCTATCCGCCCGGGATGGATCCTGCCGTCCTGGATCAACAGCTCCAGAGCGCGCCGGGCCACCTCCCGGCGGACCGGATCGAAGCAGGAGATGGTGACCGCGTCGGGAGTATCGTCGATTATCACGTCCACCCCCGTGGCCGTCTCGAAGGCCCGAATGTTCCGGCCCTCCCGCCCGATGATCCGCCCTTTCATTTCGTCGTTGGGCAGCGCCACCACCGAAACGCTGTTCTCCGCCGTCACCTCCGGAGCCAACCGCTGGATCGCCAGCGCCACGATCTTCTTCGCCTCCCGCTCGGCGTTGCGCTTCGCCTCCTCTTTGATATCCCTAACTATCGCCGCCGCCTCGGACTTGGCCTCTTCGGTCATCTGGCGCATCAGCTCGGCCTTGGCTTCGGCGGCCGTCATCCCGGCCATCTGCTCCAGCCGCGAGCGCTGCTCCGCCAGCAGCTTGGCAAGCTCGTCTTCCGTCTCCCGCACGTGACGCTCGCGCTCCGCCACCGAACGCTCGCGCTTCTCCAAATCCAATTCCCGCTCGTCCAACAGGCTGGCACGGCGGTCCAGCGCCTGTTCCCGCTCCTCGCAGCGCCGCTCCAACCGCTCCACCTCCCGCCGGCGCCGCTGCACCTCCTGCTCCCACAACTCCCGCGCCCGTACGATCTCCTCCCGGGCCGCCAGAACCGCCTCGTGCTTGGCAGCCTCGGCGTCCCGGCGCGCCTGCTCCAGCACCCGGGCCGCCTGCTGCTCCGCCGCGCGACCCGCCGCCTGCGCTACCTTACGCTCTACTCTCCGGCCGACGAAGAAAAAGGCCGCCCCGGCGAGAACTCCGGCACCTAGCGCGGCCACCAGAATCAAAACAACGTCAGGACCCATAGCATCTATCTCCAGCAGCCCCCTCGCGACCCGCAAAGGCCGGGGAGCTGCACCACAGTCGTGTTAAACCGCTACTCTAACCCAATTTACGCCTGTCCCTCCAGAGTGACAATCGATCCCGAGCTCCGCTGCGGGCGCTTTGCCGGAGGAAGAACCCGCCCCAGTTCCGCCGCCAGCGCCCTGAGCCTGCGAGCCATTTCCTCTTCGGCCGCCTTGGCCTGGAACAACTCGTCGGTAATCGCCAGCGCCGCCAAAATCGCCGCCTTGTGACTCTCTACTATCACCCCTGAAGAGGTCACCTCCTTCAACGCCCGATCCACATACTCCGCCACCCGCTGAGTGTAATCCGCCGGCCGATCGGACTTGAGGGTGTACTCCTCACCCCCAATCCGCACCTTTACTACGGTTCTCCCGTCGGTCACCTGCGCTGCTCCGGCAGAACCATCTGCTCTTCCAGGAACTGAAGCCGCTTTAGCAGCTGTTCCACCTTCTCCCGGGTCGCCTCCAAGCGCGCCCGCAAAGTGCGGTTCTCGGCCTCCAACTCCAACAACCTCTCCCGCGAGGCCAGAACATCGTGCTCGACTCCCAAAGCCGCCTCGGCCCGCTGGGCCCTCCGGCGCCAGGACGCCAGCTCCTCGGTGACCAGCCGGAGGACCAGCTCCAGCTCTTCCAGCGCCTGAAACTCAGGCCTCTCTTCGTACGACACCCAGCCGCTCCTTTAGAGCTTTCAAGATCCGCTCCACCATCCGGTCCACTTCGGCATCTCTTAGGGTGCGCTCCGGCGCGCGAAAACGCAACCGCCAAGCCACACTCCGGACCCCGGTGCCCAAACCCCGGTACTCGTCGAAAATGGTAAACTCCTCGAGCAACGAGCCCCCTTGCTCCCTGAGCACCGCTTCCACCTGCGCTGCCGAAACCCCTTCCCCCAACACCAAGGCCAGGTCCCGCTCCACCGCCGGCGTGGCCGGCAGCGGAACGTAGCTGCGGTGCACCCGCGGTTTCACCTCGATCGCCAGCTCGAAACCAAACACCGAAGCGGCCCAGGCCGGCCGATCCAGTGCCAGCTCCCCAGCCCGGCCCCAAATTCTCCCCGAGCGATCTCGCCAGATCCACCCTTCTCCCTCGGGCACCGCCTCCCCCTCAGGTGCCACCAACCGAGCCGACTCCACAAACATACCCTTGATATCCCAGAGATCCCAATCGGGAGCCGTCTGGCCGTCGGACCAGTGAGGCGGCATCCGCGCCCCGGTCACCACCGCAGCCAAATGGAGGGTTTCTTCGATCTCGAGCCCCCCGTCCCGTTGCACCCGGCGAAATACGTTGCCGATCTCGAAAAGACGGATGTCCCGCTGTTTGACCGACCAATTGTGCTCCACCGCCTTGGCCAAACCCGGAAGAATCCTGGTGCGGAGAGCCGCATGGTCTTTGGAAATCGGATTGGCAACCGCCACTTGCTCCTGGCCGTCCTCCGCCGGGCACAGCGGCATGGTGCGGGCCTCATGGAGACCGAAGCCGGTGAGCAAGCGGCGAATGCGATCCTTCAGACGCTCTACCGGATCGTCCGGGACGCTAGAGGGCCTGAAAGGACGATACTCCACCGGGAAGGAATCGTAGCCTCTCAGCCGTGCCACTTCCTCTATCAAGTCCACCTCCCGGCTCACATCCGGCCTCCAGCCAGGTACCTGAACGTGGAGCCGGTCGTGCTTGGGCACCACGGCAAAGCCTACACTCGCCAGGTATCGCTCGATCTCTTCGCGGGGTATCGGAGTTCCCAAGAGTTGCTCTACGCGCCCAGGCCGCACTACCACCACCCGGGGCCGTACCGGCTCGGGATAGACATCCACCGGCGCGTCGGGCTCTTCCCCGCCGGCCACCGTTCGGATCAGAGCGACGGCTCTCCTTACCGCGTCGGGCATCGCCTCGATGTCGGTACCCCGCTCGAACCGGTAGGAAGCTTCGGTATCCAGCTTGAGCGCCTTCCGAGTGGCACGGATCCGCTTCGGGTCGAAATAGGCGCACTCCAGTAGAATGTCGGTGGTGCTTTGGGTCACTTCGCTCTCCGCGCCTCCCATGATTCCGGCGATCGCCTGCGGGTCTTCCGCGTCGCAGATCGCCGTCATTTGGGAGTTAAGCTGCCGCTTCTCTCCGTCCAGGGTGACGATCGATTCGCCCTCTCTGGCGCGGCGGATGACAACTTTGCCTCCTTTCAGGCGATTGAGGTCGAAGGCGTGAAGCGGCTGGTTCAGCTCGTAGAGTATGTAATTCGTGGCGTCCACCACGTTGTTGATCGATCTTGCGCCCACGCCTCTCAGCCGCGCCTGCAACCACTCGGGCGAAGGACCGACCTTTACACCCCGAATGACCGCGGCGATGTAGCGGGGACAGCCCTCGACATCTTCGATGATCACCTCGATCCCATCCACGGACCCGCTCCGTTCCACCCGCCGCGGCTTTTTACCGTCCGGCGCTCCTTTGGGGAATGCCGGGAGCTTCACAGCGAGCCCGTAAACCGCGGCCAGCTCCCGCGCTACGCCCTTGTGACCCAAGAGGTCGGGCCGGTTGGCAGTGATCTCCAAAACCAAACGGGTGTCCTCCAGCGGGAGAGCCTCGAGCAGCGGTGTGCCGGGCGGGGCCTCGGTGTCGAGCTCCATGATTCCCTCATGGTCGGTTCCCAGCCCCAGTTCTCGCGCCGAGCAGAGCATGCCGTGGGATACTATGCCGCGGATCTTCTTCGCCGTGAGCACCATGCCGCCGGGCAGTGCGGCGCCTTCCGGTGCGTAGGGGTATTTCTTCCCCGCGGTCACGTTGGGGGCGCCGCAAACCACTTCCACCGTGGATTCACCTGCGTTAACCCGGCACAGGGTGAGCCGGTCGGCGTTGGGGTGGGGTTTCACCTCTTCCACCAGGCCAACCAGGATTCCGGACAGTTCGCGGTGCAGCGGTTCGATCGCCTCGACTCCCGCACCCAGCATGGCGAGCCGGTGGGCGGCGTCGGCGGGGTCGAGCTTGCGACCCAGCATATCGGAGAGCCAGTTGATGGATACGTTCATGGTGCTGAAAAGTGTAACGACAGGCCCGAATTGTCATGAGGGCGGCGGTCCCGGTCGGCGCGGGATCGAGGGCCCGGGTCGAACTCGACCTCTAGATCCGCGAAGCGCGTGACTGCTGCGCTCGGCGGGTCGGGACGCCGGGCGCAGTTGCGCGCGAGGCGCACGGCGGGCACCGACGCTCCCATGAGGAGATACCCTTCAGGACCCATGTGCCCCACCGAGCGCCTCGCGCTCAGGCGCCCTTGTCCCGACCCGCCGAGCGCAACAGCACCCGAGCCGGAGTCCCAACCTCGCGGGCACTGCACCATTCAAGCGCCGCCGATCCTGGAACAGGAGCTCCTCCCAACCCCCACCGGGCCCCGGACCCCTGGACCCCCGGCCCCGCACCCCGCTGCTAATCGACGAACTGGCCCAAAAACCGCATGTCGTTGGTCCAGAACAGCCGGATGTCGGGGATCGCATAGCGCAGCATCGCGATCCGGTGCGGCCCCATCCCGAAGGCGTAGCCGGTGTAGCGCTCCGGATCCACCCCGCAGGCCTCGAACACCGCGGGGTGCACCATCCCGGCGCCCATGATCTCCAAGAACCCGGTCCGCTTGCACGTGGGACAGCCGCTCCCCTTGCAGATTTGGCACTGCACATCCACGTCCGCCGACGGCTCGGTGAACGGGAAAAACGAAGGCCTGAAGCGGACCGGCGTATCGGGAGAGAAGAACCGCTTGACGAAGAACTCGATGCCCGCCTTGAAGTCCACGAAGCTTATCCCTTCGTCCACCACCAGGCCTTCGATCTGCTCGAAGACCGGTGAATGCGAAGGGTCGAACGCGTCGCGGCGGTACACCTGCCCCGGAACCACGATCCGGATGGGCGGAGGATAGCGTTCCATGATGTGGGCCTGCATGGGCGAGGTGTGGGTGCGAAGCAGCAGCCGCGGTCCCAGGTAGAACGTGTCCTGGGCGTCCGCTGCGGGATGATCCAGGGATATGTTGAGCTTGGTGAAGTTGTATTCCTCGGTCTCCACTTCGGGACCGGTGACCCGGGTGAAGCCCAGCTCTCTGAAGATCTCGCAGATCTCGTCCACCACTTGAGTCACCGGATGCACCGCGCCGCGCCACCGCAGCCTGCCGGGCATGGTGAGATCCAGGGCGGCGGCTTCCAGCTCGCGCCGCTTCAGTTCGGACTCCCGGGCCTCGAAAGCGGCTTCCAGCTCGCGCCGCAGCTGGTTCGCTCTGGCTCCCACGGCGCGGCGTTCCTCCGGCGGGAGTTCGGGAAGCTGCCGCAGCAGTCGGGTAAGAATTCCGGCCTTGCGCCCCAAGAGCTCGGTCTTGAGGGCCGCCAGTTCCCTGGCATCCGCCGTTGGAATTCTCTTGGCTGCTTCCGCTACCTGATCGAGTTGCCTGTCGAATGCGAGCGTGGCCATCGGGCAAAGGAGCCGCTCAGGCGCTCCGCTTGGCTACCTCCACCAACTCGCCGAAGGCCGCCGGATCGCGCACCGCGAGATCGGCCAGCATCTTGCGGTTGATCTCCACACCGGCACGCTTCAGCCCGGCCATGAACCGATTGTACGAAAGCTGGTGCATGCGGGCCGCCGCGTTGATCCGCATGATCCACAGCCTCCTGAACTCCCGCTTGCGCTGCCTGCGGTCGCGGTAGGCGTAGCGCCAGCCCCGCTCGACATTCTCCTTGGCGGTCTTGAACAGCTTGCTCCTGCCGCCTCTCGCCCCTTTGGCCAAGCGCATGATCTTCTTCTTGCGCTTCAACCGGGCGACGTTGCTCTTTACTCTCGGCATCCGCCCCTCCTATGCCAGAAGCAAACGCCTCAGGCGACGCTGGTCCGCCGGGGAAGCCAGCGCCGGCTTCCGAAGGCGCCGCTTACGCTTGGGATGTTTCTTGGTCAAGATGTGACTCTTGTTGGCCCGCATCCGGCGCACCTTGCCGGTCCCGGTGAGCTTGAACCGCTTGCGAGCCCCGCTCTTGCTCTTCTGTTTGGGCATAAACTTCTCCCTAACCCCCTCTCTCTTTCCTCACTTGGGCGCCAAAACCATGGTCATGGTGCGGCCGTCCAGCTTCGCCTCGGTCTCCACCTTGGCTATGTCCTTGAGCGACTCCCACACCCGGTTCAACACCTCCTCCCCCAGCTCGGGATGCATCACCTGGCGCCCGCGAAACATCATGGTCACCTTCACCTTGTTGCCTTCTTTGAGGAAGTTCCGGGCATGCCTGGTCTTGAACTCGAAATCGTGATCGTTGATCCCGGGCCGGAACTTTACCTCCTTCATCTGGATCACGTGCTGCTTCTTGCGGGCCGCCCTGGCCGCCTTGGCCTGCTCGAAACGGAACTTTCCGTAATCCATGATCTTTACTACCGGCGGCCGGGCCGTAGGAGCCACCTCCACCAGATCCAACCCCCGCTCCGCCGCCACCCGGAGAGCCTCCTCGATCGGGACTACTCCCAACTGCTCGCCGGTTTCGGCAATCAGCCGCACCGGACTGATGCGGATCTGTTGGTTTACCCGAAAACGCGGCCCCTGTTTTTCTTCAGAATTTCCCAGCTGGTTCTCCTCCTTTCGCACCTTCAACTAAAAAAGCGGATCCCCCTCCGGAATCCGCGCAAACCGGCACCGCTCACCTTGCCGGCCTCGTACTCGGAACCCTGGGCACCACCCAAACGGGGGCTGGAGGGTGAAGCGCAACGGGCGCTTGCTTTTAGCTTATTGTCGGAGCTCAAGCTACGGGCTCGCCGCTCAGCTGTCAAGCGGAGCGTAGGCATAATGCTTGCCGTCCCGGACCGCCCGGCCCACGCCGTGCACCGGATCGTGCTCGAAAACCAGAATCCACCCGTCCGCCTCCGCCCGGGCCAGGATCGCCCGCTTGGTCTCCAGCGTGACCAAAGGCTCCAGATCGTAACCCATGATCCAGGCTAGAGGGAGGTGCGCCGTGGTGGGCACCAGATCCCCCAGAAAGCACCCTCTCTCCCCCCCGTCCGCCACCAGCACCGACTGGTGATAAGGGACATGCCCCGGAGTGGGAATCAAACGGATCCCCGGCAGCAACTCCGTCTCGCCGCTTACCAGCCGCCATCTGCCCGCCGCCGCCACCGGCTGGAAATTGTGCGCCAGATAGCTCGCCGCAGTTCGCTCGTTGGGACGAGAGGCGAACTCCAGCTCCCCTCGCTGCACCACGTAGGTGGCGTTGGGAAACGCCAACCTCACCTCACCGCCCACCGCTACCGTGTTCCCCCCGGCATGATCGAAGTGGAGATGAGTGTTAACCACGATCTTCACGTCCTCCGGCGAATAGCCGAGGGCGTGTAAAGCATCCTCCAACTGGGTGGGACCATGCCGGCCTTGGTTCTCCACCCCGTAGATGTCCCGGAATTTGGCATCCTCCTTATTGCCGATCCCGGTGTCCACCAGCACCAGACCGTCGTCGTGCTCGATCAGCAGACAACGGAGATTCAGGGGAATCCGGTTGCGCTCGTCCGCCGGAATCCGGCGCTCCCACAGCGGCTTCGGCACCACGCCGAACATGGCGCCCCCGTCCAGCCGCTGCCGGCCGCCTTCCAGGGCATGACACTTGAAGCGCCCGACGTTGAAACTGGTTACCAGAGCGGACTGCGCCATCCTTTAGAGGGAATCCCGCCTCAAGGGCAAGGTCATGCACCGCGGGCCGCCGCCACCGCGCACCAGCTCGCTTCCCTCCAGCGTGATAATCGCTTTGCTATCTGGCCCGATCTCCCGCTCTCCGAGCAGAAACCGCTCCGCCTCCACAATTTCGAAACCCGCCCGCTCCAGCTCGCACAGCGTCACCTCGTTTCTGGCGTAGGCCAAGGCCAGCCCCGGCCGCAGAGTCAGCAGATTGCAACCGGAAGCCCACTGCTCCCTCTCCTGATGGGGCCGGTGAGTACCCCCGCAAAGCACCGGTTCCAACCTGCAGTCCACCTCCCTGAGAGCCGTGAAGAAATCGGGCATCTCCCTCACCCCGTCCTGACCCTTGCGCCGGTGCAGCACCGCCAGCCGCTCCGGACCGATGAAATGAGGAGGATAGATGACACAGGTCTCGCGGTCGATCTGGGTAAAGATCATGTCCAGGTGTATGGCCGAGCGTTCCCCCGGCATCACCACCACGATGACGTCGGTCACGGTGCCGCGGGAGAACACCAGGTCGCACAGGTGATCCAGCGCCGCCGGACTCGAACGATCGCTGAAACCCAAAACCAAAAGATCCGGCCGCAAGGGATGCACATCCCCGCCCTCCAGCGTGTAATTGGAGCGCCGCTCCTCGGAGCCGTCGTAGAGGATCCCCTCGTTCTCCATCGCAGGGTGGTAGCGGAACAAAGCCTTGATCAACAGTTCCTCGCTCCAGCGTACCCCAAACCTCATGGAGCCGATCACCACGTGCCTGCCGATGACGATCCCCACATCCCTGGTGAAGAACAGGTTGGGAAGCGGCGGCAAGGCGAAACCCACCTCGTTCAACGCCCGGCTCACCGGCCCCGGCTGCTCTTCCGCCCCTTCGATCAAGAGCGAGGCAAGCTCCGCCGCGGGAAGCTCGGCCAAGCGCCGCGCCAACTCGTGCGACGGCACCACGTCGGTAGTGCGGGAGATCACGAACTCCCTCACGTCCCGCCGCTCCAGAACCTCCGCCAAGAGCTCCCGCACCTCCAATACCTCGGCAAAGCGCTCCAGCACCGCCACCATGCGCCGGTGCTCCCGCCGCGCGTTCTCCAGATCGATGATATCGTCGTACAGATAGTCCTCCCGGGTGCCCGGCGTTACCGCCAAGAGTTCCTTGCCGGGAGTGTGCACCAGGACTGACCGCAGCGGGCCGATGTCGTGCGTTACCTGCACCGAAGGCATAAAAGCAATCTAGCAGAGTGGACTAGCGGTTGCGCAAAGCGTAGCTCAGGGCCTCGAGCTCCAAAGCCATGTTGACGTTCCTCACGATCACGCCGGGAGGGACCCGCAGGTGCACCGGAGCGAAGTTCAAGATCGCCTTGATCCCCGCCCGCACCAGACGATCGGTCACCTCCTGCGCGGCCCCCGCCGGGGTGGACACGATCGCTATGTCCATCGGCTCGCGCTCCAAATCCCGCTCCAGATGGGAAACATCCCGCACCACCTGGCCGTCCCACTCCAGACCCACCTTGGCAGGATCGGAGTCGTAAACCGCAGCAATATGAAACCCCCGCTGCCCGAAACCGCGATACTGGGCCAATGCGCTTCCAATCTTGCCCGCACCCACGATCACTACCCGGTACGACCGCTTCAGACCCAGTATGTCGCGCAACCGCCGCGCCAAATCGCGCACCGGATAGCCCAAACCCCGCTTGCCAAAAGAACCGAAAAAGGAAAGATCCTTGCGGACCTGCGCCGAGGTGGTCCCACCCCGGGCCGCCAAGGCCTCGGAACTTACAGTCTCGATCCCCTTGGCTTCGAACTCCTCGAGGAAACGCAAATAGAGAGAAAGGCGCCGAACTGCCGACTCGCTGACCCTGCGCATGAAAGTTTGTGAATTCTTTCACGAATCTACTCGCTCTCCGGTTCCAGGGTCAACGCAGCGCTCTGCCGAAAAAGCTCCAACAGCTCGGCGGGACTCAACGTTTCCACCCGGCGGCGGGGATCGATCCCCATCGATCCCAGCCACCGTTCCACGCGCTCGGCGGAAGCGTCGGTAATGAAGCGCAGGCTATGTGCCAGTTGCTTGCGCCGCTGGCCAAAGAGAGCGGTGACAAAGGCTCGAAAATCCTCATGCTCCACCGGATCGACGAGCGGCTCCTCTATCGGCACCATTCGGACCACCGCGGAATCGACGCGGGGGCGAGGCTTGAACGATCCCGCTTTTACTGCAAAGAGTTTTTCCACCCGCGCCAGCACCTGCACTCCGGCGCTGAGTGCGCCGTAAGCTTTCGATCCCGGCGCCGCACGCAGCCGCTCGGCCACTTCACGCTGCACCAGAAAAACGATCACCTGCGGCAGGGGCGGGCTCAGAGCCTTCTCGATCAGCGGGCTGGTAACGTAGTAGGGAATGTTGCCTACCACCTTGAAACCGGCCCTTCCTGCAAAGGAGCGCGCTCCCCCCAGCTCGGCCGCCAGAGCGTGCCAATCGAGTTCCAGCGCATCCCCTTCCACCACGCTCACCTTGCGGCCGAGGAGCGAATCCGGGGAGGCCTGCATTCGTTTGAGCTCGGATGCCAGCCGGCGATCTTTCTCGATGGCTATTACCCGGCCCACGCGCGGAGCCAGTGCCGCAGTCAGGGTTCCCCTCCCCGCTCCGATCTCCAGGACCACGTCCTGCTCCGAAGGATTCAGCGCCTCGACTATCCTTCCCAGGATCCGCGGATCGCTCAGGAAGTGCTGGCCCAGCCTAGCCCGAGGCACTATCCCTTCAGTATCAGCAGGGTGCGGTCATCCGACGGGACGGCCGAATCGCGGTCGATCTCCCGCAACACCGCTTCCAGAATCGCGGCGGCGGGCCGATGGCGCATGGAATTTACCAACTCCACCACCCTATCTTCCCCCAGACGGCGCCCTTGGTTATCGGCAGCGTCGGCTATCCCGTCGGAAAAGAGCAGCAGCAGATCTCCGCCGCGAAATTCGGTTTTCATCCCCCTCATCGCCTCGTCCGGCGCCAGACCCACCGGCGGAGCGGTTGCCTCCAGCCGGTGTACCCCTCCGCCTTTTTCTATTCGAAAGGCGTGAGGGTGTCCGGCGTTGGCGTAACAGAGCGTTCCCTCGGAGCGCCGCACCAGTCCGTAGAAGAGGGAAAAGTGCATCTCTGTTTCTTCCAGCGCTTGCGCCACCGAACGGCGCAGCCGGCGTACCATCTCTTCGGGGGAATCGGTTTGGGAAGCGTGAATACCCGCCGCCGAAAGCACCAGCACCATGATCAGCGCCGCGGGGAATCCGTGAGACGAAACGTCTCCCAGCATCACCCCCACGGTGTCGCGCCCCAGGTCCAGCACCCGGTAAAAGTCCCCGCCCACAAAAGCCGCCGGCTCGCAGTGCGCCGCCGTATCCAGCGGGAGGTCTCCGGATTTCAAAGACAAAAGTTTGCGCTGAAGGTCCCGGGCAAGCTCCAGCTCGCGGTCGGCGCGCTGCCGCGCCAAAACCTTTTCCACCAGCCGCGCGTTTTCCAGTGCCGCACCCACCTGATTGGCGATTGCCGCTACCAGCTTGCGGTCGTTGGGCCCGAAGACGTCCGGACCTACGCGATCGGTCAGATTCAACACACCCACCGCCCGAGGAGGAGCGCCGGGAGCGGGATAGATGATCGGTACCGACAAAAACGCCGCTCCCCGATAGCCGCGGTCCGGAGGACAGCCGCCCAGCGCGGAGGCCGACTCCAAAGAGTCGTTGCTCACCGCCCGGCGCTCCCGAAACGCCAAAGCCGCCACGGAACAGGGATCGTCCACCGCAATCGGAGGGAAGTCGCTCACGTCGATTCCAAAACCGGCCACCGGGCGCAGCACGCCGTCTTCTTCGTCGTGCACCAGGATGGAAGCGCGCCTTGCACCCACCACCTCGCTCAGCTCCCGTACTATGATCTCGGCCGCCGCCTTGAGACCGATCGGCCTTCCCAGCGTCTCGCTTATGGTATAGAGCAGCTCGATTTCGGCGAACCGGGAAGCCAGATCCTCGCCCAGCCGCAAGGTCTCCCTTTCGGCGCTGAGGAGCTGGCTCAAAAGCGGCTCCAGCTTGGCTCGCATCTCCGGCGCCGGTCCGGCCGTCCCGGCGACCAGCTCGTAGAAGTACCCGTCCACCTCCGGCACGGGATGCAGTTCGCCCTCGGGCTGCCGGCTCCCGGATCCGCCGGGGCTCACGCGGCGCAAGCGGCCCCTCGCTTTATGCCACAGCCTGATCTCGCAGTCGAACAGGGAACCCAGCGACTTCAGGAGGGCGTCGAGCCGGTCTAGGCGCGGCGCAATACCATGCAGATGACGTTACCTCGATCGTTGAACCGAACTTCGTCCACCAACTGCCGGATCAGAAACAATCCCCTGCCGTCTTCCAGTTCCAGCCGCTCGGGTAGCGTGGGATCGGGAACGCTGGAAGGATCGAATCCGTCCCCCTGATCCGAGACGTGAAGCGTTACCTGAGAGTCGGTGGCCAAGACCCTCACGTCCACATACTTGCTGGGGTCGAGGCGGTTGCCGTAGATGATGGCGTTGGACAAAGCCTCGCTCAGGGCAACCCGCAGGTTGAACCTCGCCGCCCGGGCGGAAAGCCCCAGGGCGAGACAATGGCGAGCTATGAGATCGACCGCTTCCTCCACCACGTCGAGTTCCGTGGGCACCCGCAGAAAGATCTCCACACCCCGCCGCCCGCCCTGGCCGCCCAGGGGATGGCGCCGCAGGCAGAGCCGCAGCGAGGCGAGTTCGCCGTCAAAAGCTGGCAACCGCCTCCTCGGGAGATTCCACGATGGTAAACAGGGTGTCGAGCTTGGTCAGCTCGAATAGGGTCTTGAGGTCCTCGTTGAGTCCTGCAAGCTTGAGCTCGCCGCCCGATTCGCGAATCTTCTTCGAAAGCGAGACCAGCGCCCCCAGACCGGAGGAATCGATGTAGCCGGTATTGGAGAAATCCACCAGCAGCTTGCGCTCGCCCCGCTCCAGCGCCTCCAGCACTTTCTGCTTCAGCTCGTGGCGGTTCCCCACTATCAGTTGGCCGTCCACCCCAATGACCACGACGCCCCTCGGGTCCTTGCGGACAGTAAAGCTCATCGATCCTCCTCTTGACTTTTAAGGAGCGCCGTAGCTGCCACGTCCACGATGTCGTCGCTGCTGGCGCCTCTCGATAGATCGCACACCGGCCGGGCCAATCCCTGAAGGATCGGGCCGATCGCCCTGGCTCCGGCAAGCCACTGTACCAGTTTGTACGCTATGTTGCCGCTGTCAAGATCGGGAAAGACCAAAACGTTGGCTTCGCCCTTTACCGGCGATCCCGGAGCCTTCCGCGCGGCCACCTCGGCAACCAGCGCCGCATCCCCCTGCAGCTCCCCATCGCAACGCACCTCCGGAGCCAACTTCCTGAAGCACTCCACCGCCCGGCGAACCTTCTCGACCCGCGGGCCCTCCGCGCTCCCTTTGGTGCTGTACGAAAGGAACGCCACCACCGGCTCGTCCCCTACGATCTTCCGGCGATCCCGCACCGCCGACAGGGCGATCTCCGCCAACTGCTCCGGCGTAGGATCGGGTACCACGGCACAATCGGTAAAGGTGAGCACTCGGGGAGGATTTTCGAAGACCATATAAAACGAGCTGCTGACGGTACGGATCCCCGGAGCCGGACCGACCAGCGCCAGCGCCGCGCGAATCACGTCCCCGCTCGGGCGCACTGCTCCCGCCACCGCCGCATCCATCTCTCCCAGCGCCACCAGCCCGCAGGCCAGCCACACCGGGTCGTTGGCCAACTTCAGCGCCTGCGCGCGGTCCACTCCTTTGGACGCCAGGCGCTCCTCGATCAACCCCGCAACCCGCTCGATTCGCTCGTCCGGCTCCGGCATGCCGCCCAGCAGAAAGACCTCGGCTATCCCCTGATCCGCCAGCCGCCGCCCCGCGCGCTTCACCCGCTCGTCCCACCCTTCCGCCAGCACCACCGAGCGGCCCAGGGCTGCAGCCCGCCGGTGCAACTCGGACCGAAAACTCACTTGGCGAACTTGGCCTTGAGGGCGCGCTCCACCTCGGGATGAACGAAATCGCTCACGTCCCCTCCCAGCCGCGCCACCTCCCGCACCAGACTGGAACTCAAAAACGCCAACTCCAATGCCGGCACCAAAAAAACCGTCTCCAGCTGATCCCACAACTGCCGGTTCATGAAGGCCATCTGGAACTCGTATTCAAAATCGCTCACCGCGCGCACGCCCCTGATCACCACCGAGGCGCCTACCCTGCGCGCGAAATCGACCAGCAAACCCCTGAAGGCGGTAACCTCCACCCGTGGCTCCCCCGCAACCACCGTTTTGAGAAGCTCCACCCGCTCTTCCAGAGTGAACAGCGGTTGTTTCCCCGAATGCTCGGCCACACCCACCACCAGGCGGTCCACGAACCTCAGCGACCGGCGAATCAGATCCTCGTGCCCGCGCGTTACCGGATCGAACGAGCCGGGATAGACTCCTACCCGGCTCACAGCTCGTCCCCCGGCTGCCGGGAAGGCACGCTCCGTACCAGCGTGAGGGCCGTATCACCGTAGATCCGAGTCTCGTCCCCCCAAAGCTTCAGCCGCGCGGGATGCTCAATGCCCAGAATTCGGGCAAAAGGCACCTCGCGAAACTCTTCCAACAGCCGCCGGGCATAGTCGCTCTTGTAAGGGGGATCCGCCAGAGCGATGTCGTACTCCTCCTTCCGGAGTCCGGCTACGAATTCCAGCGCATCCATGCGGTAAATCCTCACCCTGTCCTCCACGTCCAAGGACGCTACGTTCTCCCTCAGAGCATCCAGCGAGTATTTCGAGGTCTCCACAAAATCCACCCTTGCCGCGCCCCGCGAAAGGGCCTCCAGACCCAGCGCTCCCGAACCGGCAAAGAGATCCACCACCACCGATCCCGGAAGCAACGGCGCCAGAATGCTGAACCAGGCCTCCCTCACCCGGTCCGCGGTGGGCCGTGCCCGGCGGTCCCCCGGCGCCTTGAGCTGCCTTCCTCGGAACTCACCGGCAATGATCCGCACCCGCCGCTCTCCCGGAGTTCAAACTGCCGCGAACCTCAGGTCCACCAGCCGCGCCTTCAGGCTCGGCAGCCCCTGCCATTCGTCCCGCTCCAGCCGAAACGCCACGTCTACCTTGGCCCCGGTCCACCCTTCCGGCATGCGGTCTCCCCAGTCGAAAGCGATGACCGGAAGCCGCGCTCCCCCGCCCTCCAGCACGAACCTCACATGGTTCTCCCCCACCGGCCGCGGATCGATTACCCTGACTCCCGACGCGGCAAAAACCGGCGCGGGATTTCCCAGCCCGCAGGGTTCCAGCCGCCGCAACAACTGCTCCAAACGCAGGTCCAGCTGGTCTAGTCCTACCATCAAGTCGATCCGCTGCGTGGGAATCAGGTCCTCCGCTTCCAGAGTGCGGCGGGCGATCCGGTTGAACGCCTCCCTGAAACCGGGCAGCGCTTCCCGCCGGATGCTCAGCCCCGCAGCCATGGTGTGGCCTCCAAAGCGTTCCAAATACCCGGCGCATTCCAGCAGCGCGCCGTGCAGATCGAACCGCGGAATACTCCTTCCCGAGCCGCGACCTTCGTCACCGTCCAGCGCCACCAGAATGGTGGGCCTCCCGGTGCGCTCCACGATCCGGGAAGCCACGATTCCGATCACCCCCGGATGCCAGCCGTCCCGCGCCAGCACCAAAGCATAGTTTTGGTCCAGATCGATCTCCCGCTCGATCTCGCTCATGGCATCGCCGAGAATTTCCTGATCCATTCGCTGGCGGCGGGCGTTGGTGTCTTCCAACTGTTGAGCCGCCTGCCGGGCGGCCTCTTCGTCCTCGCTGAGCAGCAGCCGGAGTCCTTCCATTGCGTCCCCGATCCGCCCCACCGCATTCAGCCTGGGCCCGAGGATGAACCCCACATGGGAGGCCCGGATCTCCCTGCCTTCCAGCCGCGCCGCTTCGATCAGGGCCCTGACACCCGGCCAGCGCGACTGGCGCAACATCTTGAGACCGTAGCGGACTAAAATCCGATTCTCTCCGGCCAGGGGAACCATGTCCGCCACCGTGGCCAGCGCCACCAAGTCCAACAGGTAATAGGGAAAATTCTCCGGCAGGCCCAGCTCCCAGGAAAGCGCTTGGGCGAGCTTGAAAGCGACTCCGGTACCGCACAAAACCTTGGCCGCCTCCGACGGGCAGTCGGGACGGTGCGGGTTCACCACCGCGTCCGCCGGCGGCAAGGGGCCCGGCATGTGATGGTCGGTCACCACCACGCGGTGACCCTGTTCCTTGGCTCGGGCGATCGCATCCCGGGCCGTGGTGCCGCAATCCACCGTCACGATCACCCCGGCCCGGCGCTCCGCCGCCAGCGCCAGTCCCGCGGGACCGAAGTCGTACCCGTCCCTGATGCGGTGGGGCACCATGGAGACCACCTTGGCTCCCGCCTGCCTCAGGGTGCGGGTGAGCAGCGCGGCGCCGCATTGGCCGTCCACATCGTAGTCGCCGTGTACCAGAATCGTTTCCCCAGACCGCACCGCAGCGGCGATCACTTCCACCGCACGATCCATGTCCCGCATCTCGTACGGATCGCTCAGCGATCCCAAGGCGGGTTTGAGGAAACGCTTGGCCGCTTCCGGCGAATCGTATCCCCGCTGTACCAGCAAAGCGGCCAGCGGCCCGGGAATTTGGAGTTCCCGGACGAGAGCGTTCACTTTGTCGGGGTCTGGTGGATCCGCTACCGTCCAGCGCGTGCCTACCGAGATCATGCCGCTACGTGGTACAGCATGACCCCGCAGGCTTCGCAGTGGGTAATGCTCTGCCCGTCCTGAATGGCGTGGCGCCGGTGAATCGGAACCGCGGTAAAACAGTTACCGCAAGCTCCCTCGTGCAACGGATACAACGCCATCGGCGCCCGGCCCCGGCGTATCCTCTCGTACTGCGCCAGGAGATCCTTGGGCACGTTGCGCGCCGCCTGCTCCCGCTCCTTGCGCGCCGCCGCCAAGCGCTCGGCCAGCTCATCCTGCTTGGCCGCCAGAGTCTCCCGCAGCGGAGCCTGAGCCTGCCTCACCTGCTCCAGCACCTGCTCCAACTCCTGCACCCGGCGCTCGGCCTCCTGCACCCGATCCGCAGAGCGAATCCACTCCGCCTCCTCCTTGGCCAGAACGCTGCGCGCCAGATCCAACTCGGCCATCAGGGTCGAAGCCTCCTTGGCTCCCCTCACCCACTCTAAACGCTGCCGGCGCCGTTCCTGCATGATGCGGTAGCTCTCGATCTTCCCTTCGAGCTCCGCCCGCCGCTGGTCCGCCTCCTTCGCCGCCTGACGGGCCGCCTCCAACTCGGCCTCCGCCCGGGCAAGTTCGGCATCCAGCGCCTCGAGCTCCGGCTCCAGCGCCTTCCGCTCCGCCTCGATGGCCATGATCGCCTGGTCCCGCTCCTGCAATTTCAACAATGCCGCTAAATCAGGATTCACTGCTCCTCCCTGCACGAATGATTCCCCAGTGTCCTTTGTCCAACACCGCTATTCTATCTCTAAGGGCTCGCACCCTCTCTACCAGTTGAAGCTTCTCGCTCTCCGGAACGAAAGGCAGCGACTGCTGCACCCGCTCCAACTCGGCACGAAGGCGCCGCCCTTCCAGCCGATTGATCGCCGCTTCCACCAGCGCATCGATCCCCGGCGGGCCCCAAGCCTCGGACAACAATTCCTCCAAGAGCGCTCGAGCCCGGCCTTCCAGCGACAAAAGCGCCTCGCCGGCAGGCCGGTCCCCCAGCTCCGCCACCCGATCGAACACCTCCGCCGCAGCTTGGGGCCAATCCGAACGGTCCGCCACCAAACTCTTGATCCGACTCCGCCACTCGGGAGCGTGCACCAGGACCCGCAACAGTTCCCGTTCCGGCCCGCTCTTGAGATCGGCCGCCCGCGCCCCCTGGTTTGCCGCCCGCCGCGGCTCGGTCGCGGAGAAAGGAGGACGCCCCGCCGCCACTTCCCGGCGCACCGTGTCGGCCGAGACGCCGAGTACCTCGCTGACCCGGGCGATATAGAGATCCCTGGTTACCGGATCGGTGGCGGCCCGAACCGTAGGCAACAACCGATCCAACGCATCCCTCCTTCCGGCCAGGGAACTCAGTCGCCCTTTGCGCTCCAACAACTGGATCTTCCGCTCCAGCACGTCCACCGCATCCTCCAGCAAGCGTTCCACTCCCTCCTTGCCGTGGGATCGGGCGAAGCTGTCGGGATCCACACCGGCAGGAAGAGTCGCCACCAAGACCCGGCATCCCGCGCTCAGCAAAACATCCGCAGCGCGGAACGTCGCTCTCAGACCCGCCGCATCCGAGTCGTACAAGAGCACCACCTGCTCGGCAAAGCGGCGGATCAAGAGCGCCTGCTGGGAGCTGAGACCGGTGCCCAGCGGCGCCACCACATGGTCCAGACCCACGTCCAAGAGCCGCAGCACGTCGAAGTAACCTTCAACTACCAGTGCCTGTCCCTCTTGGCGGATCGCCTGCTTGGCGTGATGCAGGTTGTAGAGCAGCTGTCCTTTGTGAAAGACCGCCGAATCGGGAGAGTTGAGATATTTGGGTTCTCCTTCGCCCAGGATCCTACCGCCGAAGCCCACCACTCTGCCCCTGAGATCGTGGATGGGAAAGAGCAGCCGGTTCCAGAACCGCGGTCTCAGTTCCCCGCCGTCACGCTTGAGAGCGAGACCCGCCTCCAGCAAGACGTCGTCCGACACGCCCAGCCGGCGCATCGCTTCCAGAAAATCGCCGCCCGCGGGCGCGTAGCCCAATCCCATCGGCGCCAGGCGGTCGAGGGAAAAGCCGCGTTCTTCCACGTACCCGCGCGCCCGGGCGGCATCTTCTCCTTCCCGGAAGCGCCGCGCGTACCACTCCGCCGCCAGAGCCACCGCCTCGAAGAGCGGTTCCCTGGGATCCGGTCCCGCCGGGCCGCGCTCGGGAATCGCTACGCCCACCCTGCGCGCCACCTCCCGGACCGCGCCGGGATAGTCCAGACCGAAGCGCTTCATGTAGAAAGTGAAGACGTCGCCGCCCTCGTGGCAGACGAAGCAGTAGAACATTTGCTTCTTGGGAATGACGGCGAAGTTGCGATGGGTTCCGCCGTGGAAAGGACAGGGGCCGCGGTAGTCGGAGCCGGTGCGCCTCAAGTCCACGTGCTCGCCGATAAGTTCCACGATGTCGGCCGCGTCGCGCACCTGCTCGATTACCTCGTCGGGAATCGGGCTCACGGGTTAAACTCCGCTATGGTGACACCGCTTCCGCCTTCCTCAGCCAGCCCCAGCCGAAACGACACCACCCGGCGATCCTTCTCCAACACCTCTTTTACCTTGGCCCTCAGCGCGCCGGTTCCCTTGCCGTGAATGATCCGCAGGAAAGGAACGTCGTTCACCACGGCGCTATCGACCGCAGACACCAAGGCGGCGGCCGCCTCTTCCACCGACAGTCCGCGCAGATCCACCTCGGTGAGGGATTGCGGCTCCGGGCTCTCTGCAGCCGGTTTGCGCACCCGCGCCGCGGGCCGGGCCTGAGGGACCGTCGCCTGCTTGGCACCTCCCGTTTCCCCGCCCAGCCTTAGGGTCCAACCTTTTCTACGCGCCGCCTCTTCCAGGCGCTTGAGTTCCTCAGCCTCCCGCTTGACACCCTCTTCCACCAAGCGCCGGGCTTCGCGCGCGGTGGCCTCGGTCACCTGGGCCCGTGCCAGGGCCAGAGCTTCTTCGACCCTACGGCGGGCTTCCAGCAAGAAGCGGCGAGCCTGTTCCCTCCCGCTTCGCTCCAGCTCCCGGGCACGCCGCTCCAGTTCTTCCTCGGCGCGCTCCAGCTCCGCCCGCAAAGCCTCCAGCCTCTCTCGTTCCGCGGCCAGGTCTTTTCGCAGGAACTCCAACTCCCGCTGCTTGGCGTTCAGATCGGCCTCCCGGCGTTCCAGCTCTTCCAGCAGGCTTTCCAATCTCCGCTGCTCCTCCGGCACCAGCTCCTCGGCGCGCCCCAGGACCCAAGGCTCGAGCCCCAGGCGCCGGGCTATCGCCAATCCGTAGGAGCGTCCCGGAATTCCCTGAACCAGCCGGTAGGTGGGGGTCAGGGTTGCGGCATCGAAGCTGAGGGAGGCGTTTTCCAACCCGGGGGTGCGCGCCGCCAGCTCCTTGAGCTGCGTGAGGTGAGTGGTGGCGATCACCGCCACTCCCTTGCGCGCCAACAGCTCCAGCACCGCGCCGGCGAGCGCAGCACCTTCCCGGGGATCGGTACCGGTGCCGATCTCGTCTATCAAGACCAGCGACGCCGCGTCGGCCTGTTCTACGATCTCCTTGAGGGCCGCAACGTGGGCGCTGAAGGTCGAGAGACTGGCGGTTATCGATTGATGATCTCCGATATCGGTGAAGATGCGGCGGAACACCGGGAGCACGGTTCCTTCGCCCACGGGCGGGATGATCCCCGATTGAGCCAGGGCGCTGATCAGGCCAACCGCCTTGATCAGTACCGTCTTCCCGCCGGTATTGGGCCCGCTGATCACCAGCCCGGTCACGGCTTCAGGGGAAACCACATTCTCGCCCGGCGCTCCGCCCAGCGTGAGATCGAAAGGAACGACTCCGTCCTTTTCCGCCAAAAGCAACGGATGCCGGCCGTTTCGGATGATTAGCTTCCCGGGTGCGGGGATCAACTTAGGAAGCGCGGCGTCGGCGGAGGCGGCGTAGCGGGCTCGGGCGTAGAGCTCGTCGACTTGGATGCACATTTCGAAGCCTGCGGCGATCGCCGCGCGGTGCTGGCGCGCGAGCCCGCTGAGTTCCCGGAGCACGCGCGCCTCCGCCCGGGCTTCTTCCGCTTCGCATTGGGCGAGCTCGTTGCCCAGTTCCACCGCCTCCTCGGGTTCTACGAAGAGCGTGGTTCCCGAGGCGGACTCGCCGTGCACGATCCCCCGCAGCCGCGACCGCACGCCGCGCCTCAAGGGAATCACGTAACGCCCGTTTCGCACCGTGACCGATTGCTCCCCGGGCCTAAGTCCCGGCTCTACCTTTTGCATCACCGATTCGAGCAGGCCGACCAGCCGGTTGCGGGTCTCCCGGGTCCTGGCGCGCGCCCGTTTCAGTTCCGGCGACGCTTCGTCTTTCAGCCTCCCGTCGGAATCCACCGCCCGTTCCAGTGCCCGGTCCAGGGATCGCGGGGGAAGTTCCGCCGCCATCGCGGCCAGGCGGGGAGCTTCACCGGCCAGACGCTCGATGTCTCGCGCCACCAGTCGCATCGCGCTCAGCCCCAAAAGCAGCCCCGCCAGCTCGACCCCTTCCAGCACCGAACCCTCCACCCCCAGGCGTTCGATCACCCCGCTCAGATCGGGAACCGGCTCGGGACGGAACGGATCGTCCCGGGCAAGCACCCTCCTCAACTCCTCCACCGCAGCCAGCGATTCCTCGAGCAGCCCGACGTCGGCTAGCGGGCGCCGGGCGCGCACCCGAGCGGCAGCCATCGGGTTCACCGCATCGCGGGCAACTAGCTCCAAAGCTCGATCGAATTGCAACTGATCCAAAACGGAGGGAGAAGCCACAGGCGGGAGAGAGGAAGGGGTGCCGGCAACCACTGTCGCCTGCACCCCTTCGCTTTCAGACTGCGCGGCCGGCTCTTTCATGATCCTCGAGATCCGTTTCCTCCAGAGCTCGAGGCGGCTCGGTGTCGGTCCACTACACCTCCTCCCTGAGCCTGCGCAACTTGCGCCGCGCTGCGTTCAGCTTCCGCTTGCGGCGCTCACTCGGTTTCTCATAATGGCGGTGCTTGCGCAGGTCTGACAGGATCCCCGCTTTCTCGCACTTTTTCTTGAACCGCTTGAGCGCCCGCTCGAAGCTCTCATCCTCCTGGATGATCACTTCCGGCATCAAATCACCTCTACCAATTGCCACACAGTTCCCGTAAGAAAAAGCACTTAACGCTAAAAGCCGGCGTCCCGATACTCAAGCCCCCGCGCCTGCGGGGCTGGGATGCCTCCGGGCCTGGGATTTGCCCGGCTCACCGCTGCTCCTCGCAGTGTGCCGCTCGGAAACTCCTCCGGGCGCCGGTGAGCTTCGGGTACCGGCCGCTCCACTCTAGCCCGGCGGCCAGCGCATCGGCCGGCCGCCCAGAACGTGCACGTGCATGTGAAATACGGTTTGCCCCGCTTGGGCGTTGGTGTTGATCACCAGCCGGTACCCGCGCTCGGCCAGCCCCTCGCGTTCCGCCACGCCTCGCGCGAACAGCAGCATCCGCCCCATCAGATCCGGGTCCTGAGCGTCGTTGAGCGTAGGGATGTGCTCCCGGGGAATCACCAGCACGTGGGTGGGTGCCTGAGGATTGATATCCCGAAACGCCACGAAGTCCCCGTCCTGATGAACCATTGCGGCGGGAACTTCGCCCGCGGCTATCTTGCAGAATATGCAGTCGGTACCGGCCATCTAGCTCAGACTCCCGGCGCGCCTTTCGCCCAAGTCAAGGACCCTGCGCACTCCCGGTTCCCGTATTGCTCGCACTTATCGCTCACCCCCAGCGCTCACGCTCCCAGCGCGTCTTTCACCCGATTCCAGAATTTGCGCCCCAGGCTTTCTCCCTCGGGTATCTCGCCTTCCAGTTTCGCCAGCTCCCGGAACAACCGCTCCTGCTCCGGAGTGAGCCGCTGCGGAGTCCAGACCTGCACCCTCACGTGCAAGTCGCCGCGCCGCCCGTGGCTCAAGCTCGGCAACCCTCTACCCTTGAGCGTCAGCACCGTTCCACTTTGAATCCCAGCGGGGATTCTCACCGGAACCGATCCCCAAGGACTGGGGACCGTGACTTCAGCTCCCAGCGCCGCCTGGCTGAATGAAATCGCCAGATCGTAAACCAGATCGTCGCCGTGACGCTCGAAGCGGGGATCTTCCTCCACCTCCACCGCCACGATCAGATCTCCCCGCGGCCCGTTGCGGGGACCGGCTGCTCCCTCGCCCCTCAATGTCAGATAGTTGTGGCTCGAGATTCCCGCCGGGATGTCGATCTCCACTACGCGCTCGGCCTTTACCCGCCCCTCACCCCGGCACTCGCCGCAAGGGTTGGAAATCACCGTACCCTCGCCCCCGCAATAGGGACAGGCGGTCACCGACACTATGCGGCCGAACAACGAGTCCGCCGCCCGGCGCACCTCGCCGCTTCCCCCGCAGGCCCTGCACTGGGCAGCCCGGCCTCCGCCTCTGACTCCGGTCCCCTCGCACGCCGCACACCGATCGTAGGTCCTGAGCTTCACCGTGCGCCGCGTGCCGGTGGCCACCTCGTCCAGGGTCACCCTCAGCGTTATCTGCACGTCCTGGCCGCGGCGGCGCCCGCGGCGGCTCCGTTGACCCCCGCCGAAGATCGCGTCGAAACCTCCCAAATCGCCGAAATCGCGCATGAAAATGCTGAGCGCCTCGGAGAGATCGAAGGGATGGAACCCGAACCCGGCGCCCGCGCCGCTCAACCCCGCACGGCCGTAGCGATCGTAGCGCGCCCGCTTCTCGGGATCGCGCAACACCTCGTAAGCCTCGGTTACCTCCTTGAAACGCTCTTCGGCGGCCTTGTCCCCGTTGTTGCGATCGGGATGGTATTGCATCGCCAGCCGCCGGTAGGCCTTCTTGATCTCGTCCTCGGTAGCGTTGCGGGAAACGCCGAGGACTTCGTAGTAATCCCGCTCCATAGCCGGGCTCACTGAGCCAGATCGCTCATCAGGCGGCTGGTGTACTCCACCAGCGCCAGAACCTTCTGATAGGGCATCCGGGTAGGACCGATCACCCCGATCACGCCGGAGAGCGAACCGGCGGTATAAGTGGAGGTCACTATGGTGAACGCCTTGAGCCGGGGATCGAGGTTCTCAGCCCCGATGGTCACGTTGAGTCCGGGAGTGCGCCGCTCCAAAAGCGCCTTGCGCAACAGATCCCGCTGCTCGGTAAGCTCCAGCAACGCCCGCATCTGCTCGTTGGAGTGAAACTCCGGCTGCTCGGCCAGCATCTGGGCGCTGCTCATCACCACCCCGCCGTCGTCGGCCCGCACGTCGAAAAGCTGGTCGGCCTCTTCAATGAAAATGTTGAGCAACTCCTGCTCGCTGGCCCCCGCCGAAGTATCCCGCAACCGCTCCCGCAAAGTACGCCTCACTTCCTCCAGCGTAAGGCCACTCAACCGCTCGTTCAGCAAAGCGGAAACGCTGGCCACCACGTCCGCCGGAAGATGACTCCTCACCTCCAGGAAAATAGTCCGCGCCACGCCGCCCCGAATCACCAGGACCATGAGCAACCGCTCGCTGGAAACGCGCAACAGCTCCAAACGCTCCAACACCCCACTCGCCAGGGCAGGCTTGACCCCGATTCCGAGCTCCTGGGTCAGCACGCCCAACACCTGGGCCGCCTTGCGCAAAACGTCCTCTATGGCGCTGCGCTCTCCCCCCAGCGCGCGGTGCAAGGCATCCTGCTCGTACGGCGCAATCTGCCGGTTCCAAATCACCGAGTCCACATACACCCGATAGGCCCGATCGGTAGGGATCCGGCCGGCCGAAGGATGGGGATGATACAAATACCCGCGCTCCTCGAGGTCGCTCATGGTGTTGCGGATCGTGGCAGCCGACACCCCGAGGGGGAATGCCTTGGCAATAGTCCTCGAACCCGCCGGCTCGGCAGTCTCGATATAAGACTGCACTACGGCCTCGAGAACTTTACGTTCCCGTTCGGTCAGGTCGTCGTATGCCATAGGTACAACTTTAATCTGCATGCGAATTTAGCCACCTCCGGCCGAGGTGGTCAAGGAGACCACGAGCTGATCCAGCCTGAGCCACCCCTCGGCGCTCGGCACCAGCCGGTTGCCGCCGTTTCTCAGCCATCCTTTGGAAATCGCCAACTTCAACAGAGGACCCTCATCGAGCGCCGCTCGGATCAGAGGATCGGCTGGCGAGATCCCTTCGCTGGTCCTGAGACCCAGGTAAACCGCCTCCAGGGCGCGTTTCTCGGTGGTGAGGATTTCCCGCGCGGCGGTGGGATCGGTGCCTGCCGCAACCAGCGGCTCGTAGGCGGCCCACTGGTCCACATTCCAGGCCCGCATCCATTCTCCCGAACGGGTGAGCTGGTAGCGGTGGGCTGCGGGCCCCAAGCCGGCGTAGGGCTCGCCCCGCCAGTAGGCGCTGTTGTGCCGGGCGCGAAAGCCGGGGCGCGCGTAGTTGGAAACCTCGTAGTGCTCGAAGCCTCGGGCGGTCAAGTACTCGTGGGCCAGGAGAAACTCTTCGGCGTATCGTTCTTCGCGCGGCGGCGCGATCGCACCCCTCGAAATCCAGCGCGAAAGCGGGGTTCGGAGCTCCACGCTCAAACCGTAAATCGACAAATGGTCCGGCTCCAGAGCTACCGCCGCCTCGAGATCGGAGCGGAAATCGTGTTCCAGAGATTCGGGCAGGGCAAAGATGAGATCCAGGGAGATCGACCTCACTCCCGCGCTGCGGAGAAGCTTTACCGCCCTTGCCGGGGCTTCCGGCCCGTGGGAACGATGCATCCACCGCAACACGCCGGGGTGGAACGATTGCACGCCCAGGGAAACCCGGTTGATACCGCAGGCGACCCACGCCCGGGCCGCCTCTCGCGTCACGTCCTCCGGATTTGCTTCCAGCGTGATCTCGAGATCGCTCTCTTGGGGCCTCGTTGCGCCGCCGGCTTCGCCCGTGAAGTGGCGAACCAGATCGGCCACAGCTTCAGGATCGAGGAGGGACGGCGTTCCCCCTCCCAAATAGAGAGTCTCGAGGGGCTCGCCGTCCCACTCGCCCAGCCGGCGTCTGAGCTCGTGTTCCCGGCGGATTGCCGCTACGAACCGAGCCGCCGGGATCGCTTTGCGCACCGCGATAGCGAAATCACAGTAGGAGCAACGCCGGCGGCAAAAAGGAACGTGGATGTAGATGTGGCGCACCTTGCTCGCCTTGGGTCCTCTAAGCTTGCGATCTCAAAGTATCGGCTGCGCCAATAGCTTGCCATCTCAAAGCATCGGCTCCAGCAAACTGCCGGGCGAGCGTCTGGCGAAAATCTTCCCCTCCTGGCTTACCAGCCCGCGGATCTCCAGGGAAGTTAGCACAGCCAGCGTCTCCGCCGCACCCGCGTTCAGGCGCGCCGCCAACTCGTCCACATGGGCCGCCCCGTCGTTCAACAGCTCCAGCACTCGGCGCTCCCTTTCGGTAAGGTCGCTGGGAAGGCGCGCCGATGCCACCCCGTCGAGACTGATACCGTATTCTTCCAGCAAGTCTCGCAAGCCCAGGGCCGGCTTCGCGCCCTGCTGAATCAGCCGGTTGCACCCGGCCGACGCGGTGCTGGTGATGGGACCGGGAACCGCCAGGAGATCTCTTCCTTGCTGGAGCGCTCTCCCCGCCGTGATCAGCGCTCCCGATCTCCCGTTCGCCTCCACCACCAGCGTTACTCTGGCAAGACCGCTTATCAAACGGTTGCGCTTGGGGAAGCTCCCCTCGTAAGGAGGCTCTCCCGGTTCCTCCTCGGTTACCAGGCACCCGTTCTTGGCGATGCGATCGTATAGCGCGCGATTGGAAGCGGGATAGACCACACCGAACCCGTTGGCCAGAACTCCGATCGTGCCGCCGCCGGCCTCCAGGGCCGCAGTATGGGCCACGGTATCGATGCCCCGCGCCATGCCACTTACCACTACCAGCCCGTAACGCACCGCCCCGGATGCAAAATGACGGCATACTTCGGCGCCGTAGCGGGTGTGGGAGCGGCTCCCCACGATCGCCACGGCCGGCTGTTGCAGCAACTCCATCCGCCCCAGGGCGAACAGTACCAGCGGAGGGTCGGGAATTTCCGCCAGCATCGGCGGGTAGCGCTGATCTTCCAGCACCAGCACCGCTCCGCCCATCTCTTCGACTCGGTTGACCAGCTGCGCGGCCTGGCCCACGTCCGCTCGCGCTATCGCCTGGGCGATCGCAAGACCTACATCTGGTACCTCCGCCAGTTCCCGCACTGAAGCGCCGAGTACGTTCTCCGGGCTTTCAAAGCGGGCCATGAGCTGTTCCCAGCGGTGACGCCCTATCCCCGAAACCCGGGCCAGTGCCACCCGAACCGCCAACTGCGCGGCGGTGAGCCCGGAACTCCCGGAACTCCTCGCCCCTGATGCGGCGCTAGAACTTCTCACCCCGCAGGTCCGATCCGGCTTCATCCGATTCCGCCGCTTCTCGCGCGGCGCGTTCTCCGGCAAGCAAGCGCCACAGAGCTTCCTTCAGCTGCTCCAGACCGCGCCGCGCCACCGCGGAGATGGCGACCACCGCCGCCGCCTCCGGCGCTCTGAGCTCGGGAAGAGGTCGGTCCGGGGGCCAGAGGTCCAGCTTGGTGAGCACCACGATGTGCGGTTTGGTTGCAAGCGCGTCGCTGTAGGCTCTCGCCTCAGCGCGCAACATCTCGTAGCCCTGTTGTACGTTTTCCCGATCCAGCGGCACGAGGTACGCCAGAACCCGCGTTCGCTCCACGTGCTGCAAGAAGCGATCTCCCAAACCTTTTCCCTCATGCGCCCCCTCGATGATGCCCGGTATGTCCGCCATGGCGAAAGAGCGGCCGCCGCTCAGAGCGACCACTCCCAGGTTCGGTGTCAGGGTGGTGAAAGGATACGGTGCGATCTTGGGCCGCGCCGCCGAGAGGGCCGCCAGCAGGGTGCTCTTGCCGGCGTTGGGTTCGCCCAAAAGACCCACGTCGGCGATCAACTTGAGGACCAGCTCGATCTCGCGTTCTTCGCCTTCCTCGCCCGGTTCCCATTCCCTAGGGGCCCGATGAGTGGGCGTCGCGAAGCGCGCGTTCCCCCGGCCCCCTCGACCCCCTCGGGCCACCAAGAGCACGTCGCCCGGTTTTAAGATCTCGCCCAGCAATTCCCCGGTACGGGCATCCCGCACCTCGGTCCCCAGAGGAACCGGTAGATAGAGATCCGCTCCCGAACGGCCGGTCTTGTTTCCCCCTTTGCCGTGCTCGCCGCGTTCGGCTTTCCAGTGGGTTTTGTAGGTGTAATCGAGAAGTGTGGCCAGCTGGGGATCGGCTTTCACGTAGATGCTGCCGCCGTTTCCGCCGTCCCCTCCGCTGGGTCCCCCCTTGGGCACGAATTTTTCCCGCCGGAAGGCCACGGCACCCGAGCCTCCCGTTCCCGCGGTGACTTTGATTACGGCCCGGTCTATGAAGCTCACGTCTTTTCAACCCCTCGCCCCGGCGGAAAGCCGGCCGTCCAGCTTAGCTGCCAGAGCAGCCGACCCGGAATTTAGGTTGCGTGCCCGATCTCCGACTCACCTTCCCCGCCCGTTTCCGGCGCCGGCCGATGGAGCTGCCCGCACCGCCGGCCGCCTTGCAATCGGCGCTTTGCAATCTAAGTTGCGCGAGCAGCGCACCGAGACTCGTACCAAATCTCCGCGGCCCTAATCAAACTCTCCCGCGCACGGCGGGCCGTAATTCAGACTCTCGCCACGCGCTTGGAGGGTCGCGGGTACCCTAGACTCTCTCCAGCCGCCCCGAGGCTCTCAGATGCCCTACCACCTCGCCCCTGGTGTTGCGAATCGGAATGCGGGCGAATTCCGGGAGGAGATCGTGCGGGGAAGGATCTAGGTCCAACTGATCGAGCACCGCCAGGAGCGCCACCACAGCCGACCAGTTGTGGCCGTCTTCAACTTTTAGAGCGATCCCTATGGCTCGATCGAGGAGGGCCGCTCCGTACACTCCTTCGGCTCCCACCTTGGCCAAGACGCGGCCCGGGTAACGCTGCATCAGGGCGGTACAGGATCGCCCCCTACCGGCAACCAGGTCAGGATGGGACGTCATGGCTTGCACTATGGCGCGCGGGGCCGGTTCTTCCGACGCCGCGAGCTTGGCATACGCCAGAGCCATATTGCTCAGCGGCAGAGCGAAGGTCACTACCCCGCAACCGTCCACCGCTTGGCCCATGGAGTTTTTTGGCACCCCGGCCCAGTGCGCCACCGTTTGGCGGCAACGTTCCTGTACCGGATGATCTGCCAGATGGTAGCCCGAGGTCGGCCATCCGCGGTGCCTGGCTAGGGCGAGCATGGCGGTGTGTTTGCCGGAGCAGTTGGAAGCCAGGGGGGAACGAGCCGGGCGCCGAGTCTCGCGCGGCGCGATATGGGTGGGGGTTCCCGCCGAGGCATCCGGCCCGGCGTCCCCAAAATCCGGCCGCGCGGGGGATGTGGCGCTCGACGCCGGGCCACCCGCATCCGCCCCAGCGGCACTCGGCGTGGCACCGTCGGCGTCCACGATCGCCAAATCCGCCGATAGCGGCCGGTGCGGGCCGCAGGCCAGGTCCCGTTCCGACAAACCGATCCGTTCCAGGAAGCCGCGGACTAGGTCCACCTGGTACGGCTCCGAGTTGTGTGAGGCGCAGGCCAGGGCGATCTCCTCCTCGCTCACGGCGAAGCGTTCAGCGGCTCCGTCTTCGATGAGCGGCATGGCCTGGAACGGTTTGGCGGCGGATCGCATGAAGGTAACGAGATGGGGGTCCCCGGCCCCGGCGACCACGCGGCCCTGGGCGTCGAGGACAGCGACCGAAACCCGGTGTCGCGACTCCACGGTGTCACCGCGGAGCTGCTCGATCACCAGTTCGCTCAAGGGTTCCGGGAGTGATTGGTATCAGTCGACGGCCGCCAGGCGCCCTATACCGTCGTCCCCGATTCCCCGGGTCTTCTCGAGAATTTCCTTGCGCTTGGCCGCGGGGAAACGCTCTATGGCGTAGCGCAGAGTTATTCTCGGGATGCGAGGTCCGTGGGCGCCGAGGTAGGCTTCCAGCCGCCGCGGGTTGGTCTTGCCGCACTCCCGCAGCAACCAGCCGGTAGCCTTGTGGATCAGTTCTTCTTCGTCCTCGAAGACGCTGGCCGCGATCCCGTAGGCCAGCGCCAGGTGCTGGCCCTTGCGGGCGAAGGGGACCAGGGTAGCGAGGGCCGCCCTTCTCACCCACACGCTGTTGGACTTGGCCCAGGGTCTCAGGCGTTCGGCCAGGTCGGAGTGGCGTTCGACCAGCGGGGCCAGGATCTTGGTGGCCACCAGGTCGGTGAGGGCCCAGTTGTTGAGCCGATTCCCTGCGAGCCAGCCCCGGGCCCGGGCAAAGAGCGTGGGCTCGAAGGAGCGGTGGAACCGGGCCAGGAGCATCACGCCCAAAGATCGGGCCTCGATGTATTTCTCCTTGAACAGCCCCTCGGCGAATTCCACCGCTTCCGCTGCGGTCCAGGTGTCTTTGGTGGCCTGGTAGAGTTTGCGTTCGATCTCTCTGAGCCGCGGCGTGTTTACGCCTATGGAGTAGACCTGTTCCCAGGGTTTGAAGTAGGTGTCGGCCTTTTTTGGCGGCCAGTGCTTGGCCGCGGCTTTGAGCAGGCGTTTGGCTTCCGCGATGAGGCGTTTGGGTGCAGGGCTGGTCTTGGTGCTTGCCATTCTCCCGTTCCTGCGGGCGCCGGATGCGAGGCCTGCGGCCTCGACTGCCCGCTGTTGATTTTTCGAGTGGGCGGTACAGGACTCGAACCTGTGACCTCCGGTATGTGAGACCGGCGCTCTAACCAGCTGAGCTAACCACCCGGTGTCGGGCGATGGGCCCTGCAGGGATCGAACCTGCGACCTACGGATTATGAGTCCGCCGCTCTAACCAGCTGAGCTAAGGGCCCGCCCGCATCGTTTGTTCCGAGAGTTAAAATATGCCCGCCGCTCGCCCGCAATTCAACCGGCGGGGGTTTAGCGCTCGGGGGGCGGGACACCGGCGACGCCGGGTTACAGGGCAAGCGGCGCGGGGGTGGGGGCTAGGACGCCACGCACGCGGGGCGCTCGGTCGTGGCACATACGCTCCGGAGAGCAGCACGCAACCGATGCATTATGTGCCCGCCGTGCGCCCCGCGTGCGTCTGCGTCCGCCGCCCCCACCCCCGCGCCGCATCCTCGCTACCCCCGTGCTTCCGCCTCTACGCGCTACACGATCACCGGACTTTCAGCCCCCACCCCCGCGCACGCCGTCCTTTTCAGCGCCCGCCAGCGCGCTAAGTTACCTTCCGACTCCATCAGCCGCGGGCAAGCTTTGCACAGCGTACTCCTAGTACCCGACCTGCCGCTCGAGCGCTGGCCCTCCATGGACCGCTACGCCTCGCGCCTAGCCCTCCACCTCAAGAGCTTGGCCAGCGACCTCGAGATCGCCCTGGCGGGCGAAATCGGAGACCTCACCCTGGAGCAACCCTCCTCGGACGCCGGCAAGATCGCTTCCAACCCCACACCTTTCCCTCTCCTTCCGGCGCCTGGCCTGGGCGAGACCCGCCGCTACTTGGCGCGCTACTGGACCTATCCGCTCCGCATCAAGTGGATGCACGCCGACCTGATCCACATCCTGGACCACTCCTACGCCCACATCCTGCTGTCGCGCCGCAGGAGCAAGAGCGTGGTCACGGTACACGATCTCTTGCCGGTGATGGAAGCCCAGCGCACGGGGCCTACGTTGAAGGACCGGATCCGGGGGCGGCTGTTGCAGCGCGTGCTTTCCGGCCTCCGATCGGCGGATCGCTGGATCGTCCCCACCGAATGGCTGCGCGGCGAGCTCGCCCAATGGCTCCAGCAAGAAGACGGGAGAATTCAGGTCATTCCCTTCGGCGTGGACGACGCTTTCTTCCAGCCGCCTCCGGAGCCTCGCCCTGACACCCGGCGGAGGCTGGGGATCCCGGGTACGGCCTTTGTGGTCCTGCACGTTGGCAGTGTGGGACCGCGCAAGAACCTACCCGCGGTGATGGCCGCGGTGGGCGCCCTGCGGGATGCCGGCATGGACGCCTGGCTCCTTCAGGTGGGCGGCAGGTTCACGCCGGAACAGGAAAGGGATCTAGTTTCCTACGGCATCGCCGGTTGCACTCGCCAGATGCCCGACGCCAAGGAAGTCGATCTTCGCGCCGCTTACCGTGCGGCCGACGTGTTGCTTTTCCCTTCCCATTACGAAGGGTTCGGTTTCCCGCTTCTCGAAGCGATGGCCTCGGGGCTGCCGGTGGTGACGTCCGGAGCCGGCGGACTGGCGGAAGTTGCGGGAGATGCCGCGGTCGTGGTGGGAGGCAGAGAGACGGCACCTTATGTGCTGGCTGTCAGGCGGTTGTCGCAAAACCCCGCCTGGAGGGAGCAACTGGTCCGCCGCGGAGTGGAACGAGCCCACCGCTTTCGCTGGGTAGAGACGGCCAGGCGTACTGCGGAGCTGTACCGGTCGCTTCTAACCGAGGGTAAGAAGTGATCGGCGCGGGCGCGCTCAAGGTAACCGCTATCGCCGCTACGGCCGGATTGGGCGGGACGGAGAGACTGTTGCTCGATTTGGCGGCTCGCGCTTTTGAGTACGACATAGCCCTCCGTCTTCTGGTGCCGCAGAGCGGACCTCTGGTGACCATCCTCAACGAGATCGGCGTTCCCGCCGAAGTGGTGGCGGCTCCGGAAGCGATGCTCGCAGGGCCGGTGGAGAGCGCGCCGCTGCTCACCGGCGGTGCCTCGCTGTTGGGGGTGATGGGTTGGGCGAGGCGCCTGGCGGTGCATCCCTTCTGGCAGGAAACCGATCTGGTGTACACCGTGGCTTTCAAAGCTCACCTCGCTTGCGCCCTGCGCCGCAAGCATCCGGTGGTCTGGCACCTGCACGAGATGCCGCCCGAGCGGATGGGTGCAGCGTGGAGAGCGATGGCCCGGAGACTGGCCGACGGACTCATCGCTCCCAGCCGCGCAGCGGCCGAGGCGTGGACTGTGCGCGAGCCGGATAGCAAGGATGCCGCGGTGGCGTCGCGCTTCGGTCTTCCGGTCTCTAAGCCACCGGAGCTCGAGGTGATCCCCAGCGGCGTGGATTTAGACCGCTTCCGGCCGCGGGAACGCAGTTACTGGATTCACCGGCGCCTCGGTCTGGATCCAAGCGCCCGGCTCTTGGGAACCCCGGTTTCGTTTACTCGCTGGAAGGGTGCCTTGGAGGCGATCAGGGCGTTTTCTTCCATCGCGGGTCGCCATCCGGTGGCTCATCTCCTGGTTTCTGGGCCGGCACCTTACGAGACCGGAGTGGATCCCAAGTTCCGCGAGGAAGTGGAGGCTGCGGTTCGGTCTGCGGGTAGCAGGGTGCATCTCTTCTCATTTGAGCCCAAGGCGGAGCTGGTTTATCCCGAGTTGGATCTGGTGTTGCACTATCCCGTAAGGCCCGAGGCATTCGGCCGGGTGTTGGTGGAAGCGATGGCGTGCGCGGTTCCCGTGATAGCGGCAGCCGAAGGGGGAGCGCTGGAGGTGCTCGATCGCGGAGGCGGCTGGTTGGTGCGCCCGCGAGACTGGGAGGCGTTAGCCTCGGCGCTGGAAGATTTTCTCAAGTTGCCGGCGGAGGAACGCCGCCGCATGGGCGAAGCGGGAAGGAGAGCGGCCGAGGATCGCTATTCCGCTCGAGTTTTTGCGCGCGAGGTGGCGCGGGTGTTACGCCGAGTGGCCGGAAGTGGCGCACAGCCAGGTTGAGGAATCCCCGCCGGGGAAAAATCGCCGGCCAAATCCGCGTTCCTGCCGGACAAATGCGACCTATCAGCGTATGCCGAACCGCTGGGTCACTCCGGCCCGGCCAAATCCGACTGCCTGCCGGACAAATACGGCCTGTCAGCCGATGCCGAACCGCTGGGGTGACTCAGGCCCGGTCAAATCCGCGTGCCCGCCCCACAAATGCAGCCTGTCAGCGTACGCCGAGCCGCTGGGTCACTCCGGCCGGCCAAATCCGAGTGCCTGCCGGAGAAATGCGGCCGAGGCGGAAGGAACCGGTTGCCATCCGGGGTCGCAATAAATCAGCCTACAGCTGCACGATTTTGCTTATGCATTGCGGAGCTGGTAGATTAACATTGCAACCGGCCATGACTACCAGGTATCTATAATGCCGGTTGTGAAATTTTCCCGTGAGTTCTACGAACGACTCGGAGACCAGGTTACCAACGAGCTGGTGGACTGCTTGAACGCCGTCGAGAGCAGTTATCGCTCTGAACTGAGGGATCTTTTTGCTCTCCAGTTCGGTCGCTTCGAGGAGGAGTTGGCGGCGCGCTTGGAGCAGCTGCGGGAAGCGCTGCGGGTGGAGATCGGGGCCCTTGGGGCTTCCCTGCGCAGAGAGCTCGCGCAGGCGGACAGGTCTCTGCGGGATGAAATGGCCGAGCTGGCGGCCGGACTCCGCCAAGAGATCGCTCAGACCGACAAAACTCTCAGAGCCGAGATGGCCCAGCTCGCAGCCGAGCTCCGGCAAGAGATGGCGCAGCTTGCCGCCGGACTCCGCCAAGAGATCGCCCAGGCGGAACAGTCCATCAGAGCGGACATGGCCGAGCTGGCGGCCGGACTCCGCCAAGAGATCGCCCAGGCAGAACAGTCCATCAGAGCGGACATGGCCGAGCTGGCGGCCGGACTCCGCCAAGAGATCGCTCAGACCGGCAAAACCCTCAGAGCCGAGATGGCCCAGCTCGCAGCCGAACTCCGCCAAGAGATGGCCCAGCTCCGCCGGGACAATATCGAGATGGATCAGTCGCTGAGAGCCGAGATAGCCCGGGTGGAGCGAGAGTTGGGCAAACGAATCGAAGAGTCTAACGTGACGCTGGTGCAGTTGAGGGGCCAGTTGGCGCAATCGCAGGAAACCTTGGGTAAGCAGGTCGAAGGAGTCAAGGTCGATCTGCTTAAGTGGAGTTTCGCCTTTTGGGCGCCTGTGGTCATAGCTCTGGTGGGATTGTATCTGAAGGGTTAGTCGCGGGTGGAATCGCCAGCAGCGTTTCGGCTCAGGTCCCGGCGGCGCTGCTAGCCATTCGCGATAACAGCCTCTCCAGTTCCGCGATCTCTCCGCGCGCCGCCGCAACGAAGGCGGCATTTTCGTAGCTGGAAGAAACGCGCTCGCGGAAGGCGTCCGGCTCCGCCACAAGATCCATCTTATTGAAGGCGTGAATCACCGGCTTGGCGCCGACCTCCAGCTCGGCCAGCACCCGGTCCACCACATTGAGCTGTTCTTCCCAGTCCGGATGGGACGCGTCGATCACGTGGATCAGCACGTCCGCCTCGCGCACCTCTTCTAGTGTGGCTCTGAAACTCGCCACCAGGTGGTGCGGGAGCTTGCGAATGAATCCCACGGTATCTACCAGCCGGACCCTTCGCGGGCGGCTCGCTGCGCCGCGCGATCCGGTCGCCTCTCCTGCACCGCGCAATCCGGTCGCCTCCCCTGCGGCACGCGATCCGGGCGCCTCACCTGCGCCGCTGCTTTCGGGGGACGGTGCCGCCGTGCTGTCGCCGTTTGCCGGCGACGGTGCCCCCGACGTGCCGTCGCCGTTTGCCGACGACGACGGTTCCGCTCTGCGGTCGCCGCTTGCCGGCGGCCACGGCCCCGCCCTGCTGTCGCCGTTCAGCACCACCTCCCGGGTCAAGGTGTCGAGCGTGGCAAACAGACGGTCCTCGATAAAGACCTCGGCTCCGGAGAAGGCTTTCAGCAGACTCGACTTGCCCGCGTTGGTGTAGCCTACCAGAGCGGCGGTGAGCACCGGCCTCCGCCCGCGCCGCAGGATCTCGCGGTGCCGGGCCACGTGTTCCAGCTTGCGCTTGAGTGTGGCGATCTTGCGGCGGATGATCCGGCGGTCGGTTTCCAGCTGGGTCTCGCCCGGGCCTCTCAAGCCGATGCCGCCGCGAATGCGGGAGAGGTGGACCCACATGCGGGCGAGGCGGGGGAGCAGGTACTCTAGCTGGGCGAGTTCGACCTGCATCTTCGCCTCCTTGGTGCGGGCTCTGGTGGCGAAGATGTCCAGAATAAGCTCGGCCCGGTCCATCACTCGGCGCTCGAGCACCCGCTCCAAGTTCTTGCCCTGTACCGGCGAGAGCTCCTCGTCGAACACCACGAGGCTCGCTCCCAGAGAGTCGGCGAGGGCTTTCAGTTCCAGCACCTTCCCGCGGCCCACGTAGTAGGCCGGCGTGGGAGCGTCCACCCGCTGGATGGTGCGGCCCACCACGGCGGCGCCGGCGGTATCGGCCAGGCGGGCGAGCTCGTCCAGATGCTCTTGGGCGTAGCGGGCGTCGGGAGTGCCGCGGCGGGGAGCCGCAACCAAAAGAGCCCGCTCTACGGGAGGTTGGATTTCGATCAAGCGCCGGATAGCTTCGGTTGACCTCCTTGCGTTCAAATGCAAGCTACTAGGGGCGCCGGGGCGGGTAAAGGGCGGGAAGGAGCACGGGTTCGGACAGCGGGGCAACCTTTTGTGGGGCCCTCGGCCGCACAGCCCGGTCGGCCGCAGGCACCTCAAGCCAAGCGTTCGCCGCGCAGGCCCCACCGGCCCCAGGGCACCCCGAGCCGACGCGCGCCCGCGCGGGCCCGTGCCCCCGAACTGCCGGCATACACGCCGGATACCGGACATATCAACGACCATTGATATGTCAGCCACAGGCACCCCCAGCCAACCGGCGGCCGGCCATCCCGCGTTATTTTGACTGCGCAAACGTCCCGCGTCCCGGAGCGCCATAACTTGGAAAACACGGGAACGAGCTATCAAGAACGAGCTACAAGCGATGGGAACGAGCTATGTAGAAGGTGTGGGCGCTGCTGGTCTGACGTCGGGTGCGCCTCAGGGGGCGCCGTAGCGGCCTAGCGAATCACGTCGGGTGCAAGATCGGCTACGGCCCGCACGAGGATCCATACCAGCCGGCGGTTGAGGAAGCAGTGAGTCCACTTCCCGACGCGACGGGTGGAAACCAGGCGCGCCTCTTTGAGTTTGGCCAAGTGATACGAAACCAGGGACTGGGGGACCTCCAGCTCTTCGGCGATCTGGCACACCGTCATCGGCCCCGGGCCGAGAATCTCGGCTATACGGAAGCGGGTCTCGTCCGCCAGCGCCCGCAATGCACCCACCACCATTACCAGTTCGTCGATAGGGTTGAGAGGCAGGCGCAACTCCGCACCGTACCGCCCACCAGGACCATGCCGTTTGCCCTTGTCTATCATGATCTTCGCCACGGTCCTCTCTTCGCCGCGGTGACCGCTTCGCCGCGCTCCTCGATCCGCCCCCCGGTGCGCCCTGAGCTCCCGCCCTTCCGGATTATCGCCCAAACGGCCCCAGGGTATGTGGCGCCCGGGTATGTATTGAAGAAACGCATCAACCATCCTTTGATTTGTTCGGCCGCGACCCTCAACGCGCGCCGCGCACCCGCTGCAACGCCACAGGGTGTCTCTGGGGCGACATATGAAGGGTCGTTGATATGTTCCGTACTGACGCCCAACCCGCGCCGCGCACCCGCTGCAACGCCACCTCAGGCTGTCTCTGATGCGACATATCAATGGTCGCTGATATGTTCCCTACTGACACCCAACGCGCGCCGCGCACCCGCTGCAACGCCACCTCAGGCTGTCTCTGATGCGACATATCAATGGTCGCTGATATGTTCCCTACTGACGCCCAACGCGCCCCGCGCACCCGCTGCAACGCCACCTCAGGGTGTCTCTGATGCGACATATCAATGGTCGCTGATATGTTCCCTACTGACGCCCAACGCGCCCCGCGCACCCGCTGCAACGCCGCCTCACGGTGTCTCTCATGCGACATATCAACGGTCGTTGATATGTTCGGTGCGGACCCCGAGGGCAGCCGATAGAGCCGGCCCGTTAGCTCTGGGGGCGGATGTTCGGTGCGGACCCCGGAGGCAGCCACAGCCTCCAGAGGCGGTTCCGCCGGTTATCGAGCGCAGCGCGCAGGCGGGCTCCCGCTGCATCGTATCGACTTGCATGCGCCCTTCTACCAGGAACCATCCCCATCGTTGACTCGCGCAGCCGCCGAATTCGATATTAGCCGCTCATTAGCGATTAGCGGCTCATTAACGATGAGCGGTTCATTAGCGCCTCGTGACCGGGAGAACTGGCGCCTCATGACCGGCAAAAGTGCAGCGTACCGCATACTTTCCTCGGCCCTTCTCGCACTGCCGCTGCTCACCGGGCCCACCTTCGCCCAGTCCGATACCAGCTACCTTCACGCCACCCTCAAGGGCTGGGCGGAACGCACCTGGTTCTACCTACTGGACCGCGCTGCCGTGAGAGGCGGGCGTTTGGGAGATCGCGGCATATTGCAGCGCTTCCACCCCGCCATCGACGGCGAGCACGAGCTGGACTTGGTATCGTCGCGGCCCGAGCTGGGGGAAGAATACGAGTGGGAGCACCGGGGCAACGGCTCCCACTACTGGGGCGGGAGCATCAACCACCGAGACTTGGTGGAGGGCGCAGCCTTCAAGGCCCGAGTCCCGCTGGGACGCGGGTGGACCATATATCCCCGCTACGATCGCGAGACCGGACCCCCGGTATTCCGCAATCTGGTACGTTTGGGCTTCGAAAAAGACTGGGGCCGGATATTCGCCTTTTCTGAAGGCTCGCTCTTCGCCACCAAGCCGGACATAGATCTCACGCTGGGCGCGGGGATCCGCAGTCGCGACGGCGAACTCCGGGCCAGCCTTACCTGGCTCGACTCTTTCAACGACGCGATTTACCAGGGTCTCGTGGTCTGGTACGGTTTCGCCGACACCGCCATCGATTACGAGGCGCAAGAGTTCGCCCTGCGACTCTCCGCAGAGCGCAGGATCGGAAGGGTCCGCCTAGAGACCCACGGGGCGGTCTTGTTGCCGGGACGAATCAGAGCGTATCGCCAACTCGAACCCGACCAAGGCTTCAGGCAGGAAGAACGTTTTGCCTTTGGCGGAGTTCTGGCCGAGTGGTCCTTTTCGCCGCGCGTCAAAGCGGGTGGGTCCTTCACCTGGGTCCGGGCTTCTACCGACAGAACACCGCTGGCGGCGGGACGCACGCTGGACGACTACCGGCTGGTGGAACGCACCACCCGCTACGGCCTTTACCTTCTCGCCTGGCCCCATCCTCGCTGGCTGGTGCAGAGTTGGTTGGTGCGGGAGGCGAGACCCGAAAAGAGAACCTACCGCAACGGCGCCGCCCCGCAGGTGGATTACGAGGACCGTTCCTGGCAGAGTCAAACCGTGCTCAGTTACCGCGCGCCGAGCGGTTTTTTTGCGAGTGCCAGCTTCGAGACCGATCTGAGAGACGTGCTGCGGGGGGACGGGCAGGTACCGAGCCTCGAGCCGCTGGGCCAGCACAACGTGAGGGTGCGGGTGGAGTTGGGCTGGCGTCTAGCCCGTCGGGTTATGCTATCCGGCGGGTACCGAATGGATTTGGACGGCGACCCCGGCACCGGACACGGCCGGTTCGACGGAGCCCATGGCAAGTTCGCCGTTTACTGGTGATTTGCCGCCTTCTTGAGTTCGATCCTCTCGCGGTATTCCGCCAGGAGTCCCTCGAAGGCTCGCTCCCAGCTTCGTTCCTCGGCCCAGGCTCGGGCGTTGCGCGCCAGACGACTTCTCAAATCCCGGTCCCGAGCCAAGGTGACGATCGCCTCGGCAAAGCGGTCGGCATCCCCTCCCGGCACCAAAAGACCGTTCACCCCATGCCGGACGTTTTCCAAAGTGCCGCCTTCAGCCGCAGCGACCACCGGCAGCCCGGAAGCCATCGCTTCCAAGATGACGTTTCCCAGCGTCTCGGTGCGGGAAGGAAAGACGAACAGGTCAGCGGCCGCGTAAGTCTCGCTCAGAGCCGCTCCCTCCAAATAGCCGGTGAACTTCACTCCTGGCGGCGCACCGGAACGCATGCGCGGCGAGTAGGCTCCGTCTCCCGCCAGAATCAGTTCGAGCTGGAGCTCGGGATCCAGTTCTCTGGCCTTACGATAAGCGCGGAACAGGACAGGAATCTCCTTTTCCGGCGTGAGGCGGCCTACGTACAAGAGTCTCACCGGAGCGCTCTCGGCGTCTCTGCCGCTCGCTCCCGGCCGGGCCGGATCCCACCCGGGTCGGAAGAAGGAGGTATCCACTCCCCTGCCCCAGACCCTCACGTTGCGAAAGCCCCGCGCCACGAGCTCGCGGCGGGAAGTCTCCGACGGGCAGAGGGTCAGCCCCACTCGGTTGTGAAACCATCGCAGGTACGCCCAGCACCAGCGGCTGGCCCAACCGAATCCGTAGTACGGCAGGTAACTCGGGATGTTGGTATGAAACGAAGCGAGCATAGGCCGGCCCATACGCCGGGCCAACCTCAGTCCGGTAAGACCCATGGAGTATTCGGTCACCAGATGGACGATGTCCGGCTCGAACGCCATCACCTCTTTGGCGACGCGGCGCGAGAAAGGCCGCGCCATCGTCAGGTCGGGATACCGGGGAAGCTTCCATCCCGGTACTTTCAGCACGCTCACGTTCGGAGGAAGCTCAGGTTCCGGCTCCAGCGGAGTAGCCGGGTGGGCCGTCGCCACCAGGACCTGATGTCCGCTGTGGCTCAGATAGCGCACCAGCCGCCAGAGGACCAGAGCCACTCCGTTGCGTTGGGGAACGAAGGTCTCGGAAAAGAGGGCGATACGCACGCAGGTGCTCGGGTTGTAAACCTTGACGAAGGTCAGCGCCAATTTAACCGATACCCCCGTTCGCAGCCAGCGACCGGGTGCATAAGGTCGGTGTGATCTGCGTCACCGGAGGAACCGGATTCATAGGTTCCAACCTGGTTCGCGCCCTGCTGGAGCGGGGCGAACGGGTGCGCCTGTTAGTGCGACCCGGAGGTCGGCCTGCGGGGTCACCGGGAGCTTCTTGGTTGCTGCGCCAGATTGCCGGGCGGGGCTCCGGAGCGCGCACCGAGCTCGAGCTGGCCGAAGCGGCGAATCGCATAGAGATCGTGTGGGGGGACGTAACCGACCGTGACGCCGTTAACCGGTTGGCGCAGGGGGCGCGGGTGATCTATCATCTGGCGGCCGTAGCCCGCGCCTGGAGTCGGGATCCCGCAGAGTTTCATCGAGTGAACGCTGGCGGGACCGCCAATGTGCTGCAGGCGGCCCGGGCGTGGGGAGTATCCAGGGTGGTGCACGTGTCCACCGAGCTGGTGGATGGGGACGCGACGCCGTACCAGCGCTCCAAGCGCGAGGCGGAGGCCTTGGTGCAGCGTTACGTTTCCGAGGGCGGCGACGCGGTGATCGTGAGGCCTACTCGGGTGTACGGGCCTGGTCCGCTGAATCAGGCGAACAGTGTCACTAGGCTGATCGAACTTTACCGCCGGGGCTGGTTCAGGGTGCGGCTGGCGGACGGAGGAGCGAGGGGTAACTACGTGTACGTCGAGGATCTGGTCTGCGGCATGATCCAAGCGGGAGATAAAGGCGGGAACGGCGGGGTGTACGTTTTGGGAGGAGAGAACGCCACGGTAGAGGAGCTGTGCGCCGCGGTGGCGGCGGCAGCCGGGAAGAGGCATGGCGTGTTGGAGCTGCCGGTACCCGTTGCCAAAACGATAGCCGGCCTGATGGAACTGCTGGGCCATTTGGGTCTCGAGCCCGCCGTCACCCGCGCCTGGATCCGCGTACTGCTTGCCGATCGCCCTATGAGCTGGGAGAAGGCAGCAAGGGAATTGGGCTATAATCCCAGGCCGCTGCTCGCCGGCGTGGAAGCCACGGTCAGATGGCTGGAGAAGACCAGAGGACAGCGCCGGTAACGCGGTACCGGGTGGCCCTTGCGGTCGGACTTGCCGGCCTGCTCATCGCCTGCGCCTGGTACTTGATTCGTCCCGACACTGTCGGACTGCGCCGGGCAGGAGGAGGGTGGCTCGAACTTACCGGCCCACCCCTGCCCGCACCTGCCGCGTTTCTGGGGGTGTTCCTCGTCTTCGGTACCGTGCCGGCCGCGCTGTCTCGAACTATTCTGGGCAAGAGCCCCGGCGCCTTGGGGTTGGGACCGGGCGATTGGAAAGCGACCGTTCTACTGTGCGCCCTAGGACTGCCGCTCGCAGCCGCTTCGGCATACGTGGCGTCCACCTCGCTCGAACTGCAGCAGGTGTACCCGCTGGGGGGGATGCTCGCGGCCAACCTCCCGGCGTTCACGGTACATGCAGCAACCTACTTGCTGTACTACTTGGGCTTCGAGTACCTGTTTCGCGGGTTCCTCCTACTAGGCTTGGAGGATGAGCTGGGCGCGCTCAACGCCAACGTATTGCAGTCGGTGCTGGCAACGGCATTCCACCTGGGGAAGCCGCCGCTCGAAATGCTAGCGGTGTTGCCTGCAAGCCTGCTCTTCGGCTGGCTCACGCTCAGAACCAGGGCTCTGTGGTGCGCCTTGGTGCTGCACTGGACGGTGGGCGTGGCGCTGGACGCTCTACTGGTGTTCCGATAAGCCGGACTTGTGGAACTTATGGCAGTTACCGAGCGAGCCGGTCCGATGAAAGTGCTGGACATTACCGAGTTCTTTTCGCCCGTGGGCGGCGGGGTGCGGACCTATCTCGAGGCCAAGGCGCGCTGGTTTTCCGCGCATGGGGCAGTCGAGCACGTCATACTCGTACCCGGCCCGGAGGATCGGGTGACCGACTGGTACGGCAGCAGGATGTACGCCGTGCGCGGCCCCGCCGTGCCGGCGAGCCCGGGCTATCGCTTCATGATAGCCGGGCGGAAGGTGAGGGAGATAATCGAGCAAGAGAGACCGGATGTCATCGAGCTCGGCAGTCCCTTTCTGGCGGCGCGCCATGTGCGCCGCGCGGTTCGCGGGATGGCGCCGCGTCCCAAGCTCGTAGCGTTCTACCATTGCGACGCCAAGAAAGTCTACGTCGATTTCGGCCTCCGGCGCCTCCCCGCGGCGCTGCGGCGGATCGCGGGTGCGCGCTTCGAGCGCTATCTCCAGGAAGTGTACGGGGAGATGGACTTGGTGCTGGCGGCGAGTCTTGGTGCCAGAGAATCACTGGAGAGACTGGGATTGCAGAGGGCGATTACTGTACCTCTAGGCGTCGATCTCGAGATCTTTCGTCCCGAAAGGAGGGACCCGCGCTGGAAGGCGGAAGTGGGGGCGGTGGACGGGCAACCCGTACTTCTGTACTGCGGCCGGCTGTCGGCGGATAAGGGGTTGGAACCGGTGCTGGCCGGACTTCCGGAACTTCACCGGCTAACCGGGGCCAAATTGGTGCTGATCGGCGAGGGGCACCTGAGAAGGCGACTCGAGGCTCTCGCAAAAGCCCGTCCCGGCATGTTGGCGGTGCTCCCGTTCGAGCCGGATCGCTGCCGGCTGGCGCGAGCCTATGCCAGTGCCGATTGTTATGTGGCTCCCTTCCCCATGGAGACTTTCGGGCTTTCGGCGGTGGAGGCGATGGCGTGCGGGCTGCCGCTGATCGCGGTGGACCGGGGTTCGGTGGCAGAGTTCACTCGGCAAGCGCCGTGGGCGCGACAGTATCGCGTAGGCGATTCGAGCGACTTTGTCCGAGCAGCCCGCGAAATACTCAGCTCGGACCCCAACCTTCTAGGCCGGCAAGCCGCAGCGGCAGCGCGACAGAGCTTCTCGTGGAGGTCCACCTTTGAGGCGCTGTACCGGACGTATCTCGAACTGGTTGACGGACTTTATGATGCAAAGTAACTTTGCGGTGCAAAGTTCAACCTGTGGCGCCAATCGAAAGGCAGAGAGCAAGTTGAGCCGTCGCGGCGGGTTCGCGCTTCCCCTTGCCGGTTTTCTCCGGGCGGCCGGAGTCACGCTGGTCATCATACTCTCGCCCGGGCCTACAACCGCCGCGCAGGTGCCGGTCCCCACGCCGCAGGAACTGCTCGAGCTGCGGCAGAACCCGGACCTGATACGGCAGCGAATTCGTGAAAGCGGCTTGACCGCAGAACAGATCAGAGCCAGCCTCAGGGCGGCCGGATATCCCGACAACCTGCTGGACGCCTACCTGATCCCGGGGACCGGGACCGACTTGCCCCCTACCCAGGCTCAGCTCTCGGCACTCCAGGCATTGGGGCTGCCCTTCAGCGTGGCCCGCGCGGCCCTGGCTCCGGACACCGGTTTCGTGAGCCCGAGGGTCCCCCCTCAGCGCTCCCGAGTGTTCGGAGTGGACGCGTTTAGACGGGCTACCACTCAGTTCCTGCCGCTGCTCTCGGGCCCGGTTCCCCCCGACTACCGCTTGGGCCCCGGGGACGTACTGGTCCTTTTGTTGAGCGGCTCGGTGGAGATCAGCCACACCTTGACCGTCAGCCGCGAGGGTTTCGTCGTCATACCTCAGATCGGCCAACTGTTCGTGGCCAACCTGACGATGGAACAGCTTCGCGATCTGCTCTACGATCGTCTGGGCCGCGTGTACTCGGGCGTAAGGAGAGGTCCCGACGCCCCTACCAGATTCGACATTTCGGTGGCCAACGTGCGGGCGGTTCAGGTTTATGTCATCGGCGAAGTGGTGCAGCCGGGAGCCTATCAGATCAGTGCGCTGGGCACGGTCATGACCGCGCTGTACGCGGCGGGAGGCGTGACCGAACGAGCCAATCTCCGCCGGGTGGAGGTGCGCCACGTGGCGGGTGGATCCGACACACTGGATCTTTACGACTATCTCCTCCGAGGCGACGCCACCGGGGACGTAAGGCTTCAAAGCGGGGATGTGATCTTCGTACCCGTGCACGGGCCCCGGGTGGAGATTACCGGTGCAGTAGTCCGCCCGGCGATATACGAACTCGCAGAAGGAGAGCGGCTGGCAGACCTGATCGCCGCTGCCGGAGGCTTCAGGCCTAACGCCATCAAGCGGCGCGTGACCATTCATCGCATCCTGCCACCCGCGCAGGGCGGCGGGTTCGTACAACGTGCGGCTATGGACGTGGAGCTAGGAGTGAGAGTGGAACACCCCCGGGACGGCACCCTCGGGGATGTGGTGATCCCGCCGGTGGAGCTGCTCGATGGCGACTCGGTGGTGGTGGATTCCCTTCCCCCGCTCCAGGGCGGGTACTATGTCACCATCGCGGGCGAGGTGCTCAAGCCCGGCTCCTATCCCTGGAGACCGGGGATGACGCTCAGGGATCTCGTCCGCCTGGCACAGGGACCCGCCGTGGCTGCGGATCTGAGGGAGGCGGAAATAGCGCGCATACCCAAGGAAAAGGAACCGGGAGTAGTCGCCACCACGCTGCGCGTGCCGCTCGACTCGAGTTATTTGCTGGATCCCGCCCCGGGTGGAGTCCACCCGGGACCCGCCGGGGTGGATTTTCCTCCAGCGGGCACCGCTCCCGAAGTCTCGCTGCAGCCGTTCGACCACGTGACCATATTCCGGCAGCCGGAATTCGAGGTTCAGAGAACCGTCACGATCACCGGCGAGGTGAAGCAGCCCGGAACCTATGCGCTGGAAAAGAAAGACGAACGCTTGAGCCAACTGGTGACCCGGGCGGGAGGACTGCTTCCCAGCGCTTTCGCCCGGGGAGCCCGACTGTACCGGCGGAGCCATTTGGCTCCGGGACTAGACTCGGCTTTGCAGGCCGCCGAAACCCCGCAGCGTGCGGCGGCCACCGGCGGTGCGGCTTCCGATTCGCTGCCGGCGTTGATCTCCCCGGCGCTAGCGGTCCGAAAACCGGACTCCTCCAGGAGAAGGATGGACATCGAACTCGATCGCGCCCTTCGAGAACCCGGCGGGTGGTGGGACGTGGCGCTACAGCCCGGCGATTCGCTGCACGTACCCGAATACATACCTCTGGTTCAGGTCGTAGGCGCGGTCAACTCTCCCTCGCTGGTGCAGTATCGACCCGGAGCCGGCCTCGACTACTACATAGCGATGGCAGGCGGGTTCGCCAGGAACGCCGATAAGGGCCGGGTAAGCGTCAGATACGCCAACGGGTCCGCCAGAGTGCGCAGTAAGTTCCTCTTCTTCAGTTCCTGGCCCGAACCGGGACCTGGAAGCGTGGTTTACGTACCGGTGAAACCGGAGACTACGCGAGGAACGGACGTGGCCGTCATCTTCTCGGGTTTGGCGCAGGCTCTGGGAGCTATAACCACCATGATACTGGTGCTCAACCAGTTGAATTCCCGATAAGGCGCGAAACTCGAAGCACCAGCGGCAAGCAGCGGGCGCCGGGGAAGCGACGCTGATTGCAGAGCGCTCCGGCAAGGGGTGCAGTGGAATTCGGCGTGGTCTCGATATCTGGTGCTACATGAAAAGTTGGCGGCAGTGTGGCGCGGCGTCACTGAAGAGTTGTGGATCTGGCCCACTAGAACCTGAAAAGCCGCCGCACACTGGCACCGACCTCCACCAGCCCCGCCCACCTGAAACGATCTACTCCGACTTTGTGCCCGGCATCCTGTACCCTGACCGCACCCACCTCGGCCCGCCACCAAAGGCCGGTGTCGGACCGCGACCAAATCCTCAATGCCCCCCTTGCCGTGGTCTCTCTGACGCCGAGGAACAGCGCCGGCTCTCCGCGAAAGGGGGGGAACACCGGAATCGGCGAGCGGATATCGCCTTCGCCCTTCCGGACGATCTCGGCCACCGGAGTCAGACGCAAGTCGAAAGGCAGGGCCGGATACATGTCCGCCCAGACCGACAGCCGGTCATAATCCGAAAAGTTCGCTCCGATCCCGCGGTTGAGAAACAGGTACCGATCCACCGCGGGATCCACTGTCCGATAAGTCCACGCCCCAACCTGCTCATAGGAGACACCTAGGTCTCCCCTGCTCCACAGTGGACTGAGACGCGCACTGAGAGAAAAGGCATATCTCAAGGGCGCTCTTTCCGCAGCCGGAAGCCCATTGTCTCGGGGTTTCAAGTCTATGTCGTCGAGCAAACCCTCGACAAACGCTTGCAACTTTCCCCGCCTGAACCACAACTGCGCGTCCACACCCAGATTCTGAACCAGGTCATAGGGTGCGTTGTCATGCTCGAAAAACAAAAAGTCAGCCGGGTTCAAGAACCGCAACTGCAAACCCGACCGAGTACCGTAAAGAACAGACTGGGAAAGAGAGATCACCAAGTCCCGCGTGACGTAATCCAACCGGTTAGCCGCTATGTAGCGCTTGTAGTCAGCCACCGTATCCAGCTCGCCGGCAAAGAATTGCAGCTGCAAGCGTCCGAGATCGATCTGAACGCCCAACTGTGGATAGGAGGTCGCGTAGTTCGATATTAAGAGCCCCCGACTCCCCAACCACGACCAGTTCCGCTGCAGCCTCCCCAGCGTCACACCCCCTACCGGGAACTGCACTCCCACGTAACTGTGATCCGGGCGTCCGCCTCTCCGCTGGCCGGGATCCAAGCCGTCCGGGTCGTCCCGGAAGTAGAAGTCTCCCAGTAGCCCGCTCTCCACCACCAGGTGGCCGTACTCCGCCCAGGCAGCCGCCCGGTATCGGGGCCACACCCCTCCCGAGCCGAACCCGCGCAGCGAGTCCAAATACGGCATGGAGAACGGCACCAGCCGCTGAACATTCGCAGCCCTGACCCCGCCGGTCAGTTCGATCCCCCAACCGCTCCGGGAGCCCCCGGCCAGAGCTTGAAGCTCATACCGCAGTTCGCTCTCCAAAACCTCGAACCAGCGCCGGGCCGGATACTCCAATTCTTCCTTCTTCAGTGACGAGAGGGCGCGAGCCACATCCACCCTGCGGTAGGGTTGTACCAGAGGGTTGAGCGAGGGTAAAAGACCCCTGCTGTGCAAGCGTTCGATGTATTCGTACGCCCAGTGGTCCAGCGGTAAGATCCGCCACCCGGATTCTACCGGCGCCTGGCCGCGCACCGCCGGGGCCGCCGTAAATATCAAAGACGCGGCAGCGAAACAGAACCGAACGATCCTCAAGACGCCTGGAATCTCAGAAGCCGGGCCAGGCGAGCTTGGAGGTAGCCATACGTGGAAGGGTCGCGGGCCCGCTCCTCGGAAAGATATGCCGCCAGAAGCACGTAACCCACCGCCAATACACCGCCCAAGGCCGCACCGAACACGACCGCAGCCGAAAGTCTTCCGGTGGGCCGGGCGCTGCCCGCCGGAGACTCGATCAGCGTGATGACCGGAGTGTTCCGTACCTCGGAAATCCTGGCCTGCTCGTAAGCCTGAGCCAGCGACGTATAGACCTGCTGGCGCAGATCCACCTGGCGCTCCAGCCGGCGGTGCTCCAGCACCAACTCCGGCGAATCGGTGTAGCGGCGGTTACGCATCTGAAACGCCTCCAGCGCCGCCTCGGCTTCCCTGAGCTCGCGCTTGGCTTCCTCCAAGCGCTCCTCCACGAACCGCCGTTCCGCAGCACCGCGGGTTTGCCTTTTCTCCAGATTGAAATCGTTTACCAGCTGCACGATCCGGCCGGCAACCGCCTCCGCCAAAAGCGGCCAGGGCGCCCTCACCCGCACCGTCACCATGTTGGCGGCCCGGTCCGTACCCACCCTGATGTCGTTACTGAGCCTGCGGATCATGCGATGGTTGCGCTCCCAATCGGTCTCCCCCTCGATCCGGTACAACTCGAACAACGTGCCCTCGAGCGTGTCCGCACTGCCGGGTTCCCGCGCCACGCGAAATCTGGTCCTTGCCAGTTCCAAAAGCAGGTCCCGCGAACGTATCAAGCGCTCGTAGAAATCCACCGACTCCGATTCCCCCGGCAAACTCAGCGGAAGGCCGAACTGCGCAGCCAGAGTTCCCAGACCCCTGAGGCTCGACTCCGACGACTCCGGAGCAAAGCGAGCCGAAGCTTCGTACTGCCGGGTCAGTGCGGTGAACCCCGCCGCCAGTAACCCCAAAGCCAGGGGCAGCCCCACCACGAGCCGCAGGTGAGAAGCCAAGAGACTGGCCAGCCACAAAAGGGGAGCGCGCAAGCCGCCCCCGGAGGCTGCCGGTGGCGTATCGCCTGCTACGCTCATCCCCTGAGCCAAGGACGCCGGCCGGTAACTACTTCCGGACTGTACCGGGTCAAAAACATAGGTGCAACAAGTTAACACACCTTACCGGCCGAAGCATCCGCTCCCAGACCTACTGAGGGACCGACTCTGCAGATAGATTGGGTGCGATCATGACCGCATCGGCTTCCGATCTGGTGATCCTCGGCTGGCTCCTTCTTCCGGCTTTGGGAGCCGGAATTTGGATCGTGCTCCGCACCGCAGCCAACCCGTTGCACCCCATACCGGTCATCGCCGCCTCGTTTGCGCTTCTCGCCACTGCCAATCTCTTCTGGGCCGAGTCGCTGGGATTCTACCGGCTGAATCTGCACGGCCTAGGAGCGATTATCACGGGACTGGCCAGCCTGGCTGCGGGGGGAGCGGCCGCGACGTTAGCTTACCGTCCTGTTAGACCCGAAACCACAGGACGCGAGGACCAGGACGCCTTCTTGGAAGGAGGCGTGTTCTTAGCCGCCGGATCAATACTCCTCCTGCTCTGCCTGCTCTCTAACCTCTTCTACTGGCGGGATGTCGCCCAAACCCTCGGAGGACTGGGCACCGCCGCCCGCAATCCATGGCTGATCAAGCAGGCGGAGCTGAGCGGGAGGCTGGACCCTTACGCCGCTCCTTACTTTTTCCGGAACAGCATCCTGGTGCCGGTAGCCCTGGCGCTGGCGGCGATCAAGAACCCCGGCCGGTGGCTACCGAGGATCATGATCGCGCTGTACGCCGTCACCGTCCTGACAAACGTGAGGCGCGACCCGATGCTGATCGCCGCGGCGGCACTTTTGGGGACGGCCGTAGTGGCGGTGGAAAGTCCGCGCCGCCTCATACTGCCGCTCGCTGCCGGAGCGGCGGTACTGCTCGTCGTCGCCGTGGCGTTGCTCAGACTTTTGGAGACCAGCGGCCTTCCTTTGACCACCGTCCTCTTCGGCTACACCGCCGGGAACTTGAGTAGTTTCCAGGCCGTGGTGGACGGATACTACCCGAGGGTGGACGCCTTGCCGCTGGAGCACACCTTGTACTTTTTCTACTCCGCCGCAAAGTACCTGGACCCGGGATTGGCACCGGCCCCGGTGATCAAGCCCAATCCCGAAGTGGGCCTCCTGCCGAACACCTACTCGTTCCTGGCGGATTATTACTTGGACATGGGGCCCGCCGGCCTGGTTGTCGTACCCTTCGCCGTCGGGGTGGTGGCATCTTTGTCGTACAGCCTGGCGATCCGCAGGCCCAGTTTCTTCAGCCTCTGCCTCTTTGCCGCCGTGTACGCCGCCAGCGCGCGCAGTTGGATGAATAACGATTGGAGTTGGCTCACCATACCCACCACAGCCGTGTATGCGGCGGCTGCCGAGGTGGTGCTGATCGCACCCTTGAAAGCGATCGTCCGGTTTCTCGCGTCCGGCGCGCCGGGGCCCGCGCCGGAAACGGTGACATGAGCTTTACCGCCAGGCTCCTCGCCCGCAACACCGGGTTAAACCTGGTCGCGCAAACCGTCCCTCTACTGGTAGCCGTCGCCGCGGTGCCCCCGGTAATATCCGATCTCGGCGCCGAACGCTTCGGCCTTCTGGGAGTAGCTTGGGTTTTCCTAAGTTACTTCACCTACTTGGACCTCGGACTCAGCCGTGCGGTGACCCGATTCGCAGCCGAGGCCCTGGGGCGCGACCGCGCCGGGGAAGTTCCCGAGATAGTACGTTCGGCTGCGGCGGTCCAACTGGGCATCGGCGCGGCGGGAGCGGTGGCGATCGTCTTGACTTCTTCCGAGCTCGCCTCCCTGCTCTTCAAAGGTGATGCCAACTCGGCCCGGGAAGCGGCCGCTACGTTCCGAGTATTGGCGGCCGGCATCCCGATCGTACTGCTTAGCGCAACCTTCAGGGGAGTGCTCGAAGCGGCCCAAAGGTTCGACCTGCTTACCGCGATCACCGTCCCGGCGAGCAGCTTCAACTACGCGCTTCCCTTCTTAGGAGCCCGGCTCGGCTGGGGCGTACCGGCCATCGTCGGAGGGCTCGTAGCGGGACGGGTGGCGGTGCTGATAGCCTACATGATTTTCGCCCTTAAAATCGCGCCCGGAACGCTCGGTTTCAGAACCCCGGCGACCAACCGGGTCAGGACGCTGCTGTCTTTCGGTGCCTGGAGTTCGGTTTCGAACGTCTTGAGTCCGGTCTTCGACGGGCTGGACCGCGTACTCCTGGGGGCGCTTCACGGAATGGGAGCGGTAGGAGCGTACACCGTTCCCCAGGAGATCGTTCTCCGGACCAGGATACTTCCCAACAGTCTGGCCGCCACCCTGTTCCCGGCGTTCAGCAGCTGGTCCGCCGCGGAGCAACGGCCGCGCCTCGGAAGCTATTACAGCCGGAGCTGGAGACTGTTGCTCTGCGTCATGGCGCCCCTCGCTGTAACGGCTATCGCCGCGTCGCCGGATTTGTTCCGCTGGTGGCTGGGCGACAGCTACGCCGCCGATTCCGTGGCTGCGTTTCAGCTCCTGGCTGCAGGAATGGTTTTCAACGCGCTAGCCTACGTTCCTTTCGCCTATCTCCACGGAGTGAATCGTCCGGACCTGCCCGCCAAGTTCCACCTCCTCGAGCTGGCTGCTTTCGCGGGGCTGGCGCTCTGGCTCATGCCGCGCTGGGGGGCGGTAGGCGCCGCGGCGGCATGGAGTGCCCGAGCGGCCATCGACGCCGCTCTTCTCTTTGCCGCAGCCGCGCGTCAAGGCGCGGCAGCGGGACCTTTCGGAACCCAAGCGCGCTGGCGCCGGCGGATGTCGATCGCCTACGCGGTCTTTCTCTTCGTAGCCGTACCGGCGGTCGCCTCGATGCCGGCCGCCGCGTACCGCCTCGGCGGCGGGGCTCTCCTCGGTTCGCTAACGGCGGCCGGTTTGTGGTCCTTGGCGTTCGACGCGGGCGAGCGAAAGAAACTCATAGAACTGGTGCTCCGGCGAACCTGATCGCCGGATATCGGGGGTACGCGGAGCCAGATTTTAGCGGGCAGGACCGGCCCGCAGCTCAGACCAGCGCAAGCTCCCGCTCCACCAACCCGCACACTATATGTTGGATCGCCAAGTGGAGCTCCTGTATGTGCGACGTATCGTCGGACGGGATGACTATCGAGAGATCCGCAAGCTCCTTGAGAGCACCCCCGCCCTTGCCCAGCAGCGCCGCCACCTGAACCCCTTTCTCCCGGGCGGCACGGGCTGCCCGGAGGAGATTCGGACTGGCTCCGCTGGTGGAGTGCAGAATCAACAGATCCCCCGGCTTGCACAGCGCTTCCACCTGCCGGGCAAATATTTCCTCGAACGAGAAGTCGTTGCCGCAGGCGGTGAGCAAAGAAGAATCGGTGGTAAGCGCCACCGCCGGAAGCGCCGCGCGGGAACGGGTATACCTCACTACGTACTCGGTGGCCAAATGCTGGGCGTCCGCGGCACTCCCCCCGTTGCCGGCGAAATAGAGCACCCCGCCGGATCTCAGCACTCCGGCCACCAGCCGGGCCAAAGCCGCGATCTCGCCGGCCTGGTTGCGAGCTACAAGCGATACCAGTTCCGAGAGACGCTCGAGTTCTTCGCGAATGGGTTGTTCCACTTTAGTGGCACATTTAGCGATGCAGAAGATGGAGCGAAGACCTTAACAGGCTCGCCCGTGCCGTGCAAGGGCGCTTCCGGACAGAGAGCCCTCAATTGACTGACTCCGCTTGGCTCGCGATGTTTGGTGCGTGCTGTGGACCGTGTTTCTGGATCGGGACGGCGTTTTGAACCACAAGCTCCCCGAGGGTCGGTACGTAACGGATTGGCAAGAATTCCACTGGATCCCCGGGTCCCTCGACGCTCTCCGAGTACTGGCCGGCTCCCGAGCAAGGATCGTGTTGGTGACCAATCAGCAGGGCGTGGGCAAGGGCCTGCTGACCTCGGAACAGCTCGACGGCATCCACCGCAGGATGCAGGCTGACATCGCAGCCGCAGGAGGCAGGGTAGATGCGGTCTATGTTTGCCCGCACCTGGAGGGCTCCTGCGATTGCCGGAAGCCGGCGGTCGGACTGTTCTTGAGGGCCAGGCGTGACTTTCCCGATACCAGCTTTTCCCATTCGGTCGTGGTAGGCGATTCTCCGTCCGACGTCGAGGCGGGAAAACGACTCGGGACGTGGACCGTTCTGATCGGTCCTCCCTTGAAACTGCTGGAGGCCGAGCGCCACGCCACGGCTCCCGACCTGAGGGCTGCCGTAGAAAGGGTGGTGCTCCCGCTTTTGGAACGCAGCGGGGCGGCGCGGGAGTGAGCCCCAAGGTCCTGGCGGTTTCGTTCTTCTCGTCCCGGGGACCGGTGGCGGACAACTTTGTCACCTTGGCGAGAGCCTTCTCCCGGTGGGTCGATCTTTGGGTTCTCTCCACCACGCTGGTGGAGGGCCGGCTCGGGATACGAGCGCAGGGCGAGTGTTACGTAGAGTTCCACAAGAGCCGGCTCGGCAGCTGGATCGACCTCGAGCTATGGCGCAGAGTCCTGGCGTTTACCCGCCGGGAAGAGTTCGATCTTTTGTTCCTTTACAGCGAGCACCCGCTCCATGTCCCGATCGCGCTGGCGGCCCGGGCCCGCCGGGTGGCTTTCTGGTGTCTGGACCCGGTGCATCATTCGGGTGCCAAGCCGCACCTTGCGGCGGTGTATGAGTTCGCCAAGCGTTCCCTGTTGCGCAGAGCCACCAGCGTGATAGTAGCGTGCGAGCAGCTGAAGGAAGCCACGATTTCCAAATACCGGCTGGCGCCGGAGCGCATCGTGGTCTCGCCGCACGGGGTGCTGGACAACCTGGCTTTCCCCGAAATCCGATCGGAGACGCGTGACATAGATGTTCTGTTCTTCGGGCGGGTGGAAAGATACAAGGGGGTGGATGTCCTGCTGCGCGCCCTGGAACTGCTTGCGGCCCGGGGGACTCGAACCCGCGCGGTAGTGGCCGGTCCCGGCGATTCGGTCCGGCCGGCGGCCGGCGTGGAGCGCATCGCCCGGTACCTGGAAGACAGAGAACTTGCCGCTCTCATCGCCCGCTCCAAGATGGTGGTTATGCCTTACCGGGACGCTACCGGGTCGCAGGTGGCCCAGTGCTCTTTCTATTACGGCACGCCGGTCATCGCCACCCGAGTGGGATGCCTGCCGGAATATGTGGAACACGAGGTCACCGGCCTGCTGGTGGCGCCGGAGCGCCCCGAGGCGCTGGCCGAAGCGATTCAACGCTTGATGCTGGATCAAGCTCTGTGGACTCGGCTGAGCCAACGAGCACGCCAGGAGGCGAGGCATCGCTTCGCCAATCAGGAGCTAGCGCGGCATTTGCTCGAACGGATCCTTCCCCGCCGGGAGAGCTAGCTTTCCATCAACCGGGTGAGGAGCATTTCGCCTATGCGATCCCAGCGAAGGTGCTCCCGGTAGTACTCGAAAGCTCGCAATCCCATATGCTCGCGGAGCTCTCGGTTGCGGTAAAGCTGCGCCATGGCATCTACCAGGGCCAGCGGGTCGCCCGGGCGAACTATGAAGCCGGTGACCCGATCCACCACCAATTCGGGAAGGGCGCCCACTTGGGAAACGATGACGGGAGCAGCGTTGTAGTACGCCAGCGGGATGACGCCGCTTTGGGTGCCTGAGCTGTAGGGCAAAACCACCGACCACGAATCCCGCGAGATGGCATCGATTTCGCCGTCGGTCAGTTCCCGGTTCTCCACGGTGAGGGACCTTCCCAACCGCGCGATTCCCTCCCTATAAGGTGAAAGATCCCCTGCTCCTCCCAGGAAGAATCTGGCTTCGGGGAAGCGTTGCAGCAGTATTCGTGCAGCTTCTAGAAAAACGTCTATTCCTTTGTAGCTCGTAATGCGCCCGACCAAGCTGAACCAGCGATAATCGGCGCCGCGCGGAGGTTCCTTCCGTACCGGCCGATAAGCACCGTGAGGTATGACGATCACCTTGTCGGTGGCCACCCGGTAGCGCCGCGTCAGCCAATCTCGCAACGTCGCACCGTACACTACAAGCCGATCCGCCGCGCGGGTCTGCAATAGCTGCGTGAACCAAATAGGGAGCGCTGCCGGACCCGGGTGGGGTATGGGATCGTGAATGTGCATCGCTATGCGCGGCCGCAGGCCCTCCTTGCGGCGTTTCCTGACGTACCAACCCAGTACGGCAGCCGCCGGGTGAACGCTGGGAAAGTAGCAAAGGTCGGGAACGAATTGCTCCAGAAATCGGGTTACCCTCCGGTAAAGATCAGGACGGAGGAAGTCCCGCAACATTGCGCCGTAAGTGGAGCCGTCGCTTACAGCGAGCACGGGTACGTCCGAGGCAGGACCGTAACTTCGGTCCCCCACAAAAGCCACTTCGTGCCCCTGAGCACGAAAGGTCTCCAGCAAGGTCGTGGTCATGAGGCGATTGCCCACGCTGAGCCTCAGACCCACCAGGGCAATTCTCACCGCCGCGCTACTGCCTCACCACCCAAGTCTGCACTCCCTGCTGGGTGAAGGCCACGTCGCTCACCGTGCATCCCATCTCCTTCAAGCGCTCCGCGATCCGATGCTTGCGGTCGAAGGGACAGTAGAGTTGCATGAAGCCTCCACCCCCGGCCCCCGAGAGCTTGCCGCCGATCGCCCCGAGCTTCCGAGCGGTCTCGTAGATCTCGTCCAGATAATCGGTGGCGATCTTGGGGCTCAACATCCGCTTGGCCATCCACTCCTCGTGCAACAACTCCGCGAATCGCGTAAGCCGGCCGGTCAGAAGGGCGTCCTTCATCTCGTAGGTGAGGGCCTTGATCTTGCGCAGGTTCTCCACGCTTTGCTGCTCACCCCGCTCGTAACGCGCCACCTGATCGTCGATGATGTGCGCTGACAGCCGGGGAGCCCCGGCGTACACCAGCATCAGATTGGCCTCCAACTCGTTGATTATGTCGGCCTTGATGCGCAGCGGGTTCACCGTCGCCCGCCCGCCTTCGAACTCTATGAAGTTGAATCCCCCGAAGGCCGCCGCGTATTGGTCCTGGTACCCGCCTTTGATCCCCAATTCCACCCGTTCTATCTGATAAGCGAGATCCGCAATCTCGTACTCGGTGAGCGGCAGATTGAGATGCTCCTTGAGCAGAGCCACCAAGGTGACCACCATGGTGGACGACGAACCGAGCCCGGAACCGGGAGGAACATCCGCGTGGAGATAAAGGTCCAGCCCCGAACCGAGATCGGGACAGATCCGCCGGATCGCCGCCTTTGCCAGGTCCAGCTTGCCGTCGTAGGGGGGCGCTTGGTCCACCTCGTAGGCCACGCTGATGTTGAAGTCCAAGGCCTGAATCTTTACCGATCGGTCCCGCCGAGGGCGCAAGGCGCCGTGGGCGTATCGGTTGATCGTGGCGGAAAGGACGCACCCTCCTTCGCGGTCCACGAAGGGGGACACGTCGGTACCCCCGCCGGCAAAACTGATCCTGAGAGGCGCCTTGGCCCGGTAAAGAACCCCCTGCAGCGTCACCGGCGCTCCTCCCGCCACGCCGTGAGGAGTCGAGGATTCTCGGCCACCCGCAAATATTCCTCCGGCGTTCCGATATCCAGCAGCGGGCCCTCCACCTCGAAGCCGTACACCCCGCAACCCACCAACGAGGGAAACACCTCGCGTTCCAGGCTGGTGGCCCCGGACCGCATGGAGCACACTACGCGCCTTTCGACCAGATAAATACCCGCGTTGACCAGACCGGGACCGCCTTGGCTTTTTTCCCGAAATCTCTCTATGGCACCATCCGATCCCACCTGCACCCGGCCGAAACGGGAACTGTCCGCAACTTCCGCCAGAGCGAGCGTAACCTGTGCCCCTACACGTTCGTGAAATGCCAGCATAGCCTCCAAGTCCGCGAAAACAAAAGAGTCACCGTTCATGACCAACCAGGTCGAGTCCTGCACCAACTCGGCCGCGTATCTGAGGGCCCCGGCCGTGCCTTTGGGCTCGGGTTCTCTGGAATAGCGGATCTCCACTCCATGAGCCCCACCGCTCCCGAAGTGCCGCTCCACCACTTCAGCCCTGTAACACACGCTCAGGATGACTCTCCTCACCCCTTGGGCCCTGAGATATTCGATCAAGTACTCCAAGAAAGGGCGCCCCCCCACCGGCACCATCGGCTTGGGCAGATCCCCCGCGATAGATCGGAGTCGGGTGCCCAGTCCGCCCGCCAGAACAACGGCGGGTAGCATCGCGACTCCGCCCATCAGGGCCTCGCCAGCACCACGTTACCGTCGCCCAGCTCGCCAGCGGTCCTGAGGCCCAGCTCGTCGGCAGTCCAGCGGAGTAGCTCTCCCACCCGGTACCCGAAACGCGCAGTGTGATCCGAATACAGTTCGACCACTACGACGGCCCGGCTCGCCTCTCGAATCAAGCGCCGAGCTCCTTTGAGCACCGGCCACTCGTAACCCTCCACGTCCAGTTTGACTACCAGCTTGCCGCGCGTCGCCGCCACGACATCGTCCAGCACCCCAACCTCCACCTCCAAACCGCCCTCGGGACTCACATAAGCATTCCCTGAAGCTCGCCGGCGAGGCTGCGCGAGCGCGACCCGGCCGGGACGATCTCCCAGCGCTATCCGATGAAGCTGGACCCTGCAGCCGCAACGCTCGACATTACGGCGGAGGCGTTCGAAAATCAGCGGTTGCGGCTCAAAGGCGTGGACCGCGAGCGAGGGCCCTGCTACCGAGGCCGCCAGCAGAGTGAAGTAGCCGTAGTTGGCCCCGCAATCGAGGAACAAATCCGCATCCCTCACTTCCCGACTGATGAACTCCGAGGTGCGTGCTTCGTAGTCCCCGTCGAAGAGCAGAGGCGCATAAACCGTGTCGTCGAGATACGCTTCCACCTCGAAGCCGTAGGGACTGCGCACAACGACTTGCCCCCGGCCAAAGACCGGCATCAGCAGGTTCACCAACCTCCAGCGCCCAGGCCACCGCCAATGACGCCACCACCATCTCAAAGCGCGCATCCCCAGATTGAGCCCGGGAGCGACGGTCTGGTACGCCGAGTTCATAAAGGCGAACCGGAATGAGAAGACGCAAGAGAACGCGGCACGCTGTCGCCGAACCTCGGGCCCGAGCGCCCCAGCAATCCGTCCCAGAGGCCCGAAACATAGGAGGGATCGCGGCGTAACAAAGCCAGCACGGCCCTAGATCCAAAGAGGTAGGGATAAAAGACCAATCGCTCCCAGGGCCTGAGCCAGCGCCGCGCTATGAAAAATCGGTTCCGATTGCTGTAGTAGTTGAGTGTGGGTGACGCCGCGCTGCGGTCGGTCCAGTGGGAACGGCTGATCTTATGGTAGCACCGAGCACGAGGCTCGTAGTAGACGCGATACCCCGCGCGCCGCACCCGGAGGCAGAAATCCAAGTCCTCGGTGTAAAGGAAGAACTCCTCGTCCAAAAGCCCTACCTCCGACAAGACCCGTGCCGGAACCAACCACAAACAACCGGGAGCGAACTCCGTATCTCCCGGCGTGTCGTACTGACCGCGGTCCGGTTCCCCCATGCCTCGATGATAGGCGCTAGCCTTCCATGGCACCCAGCTGCCTCCTGCGTACCAGACCCGCCGGGTCGGCCCGGTGTCGCTAGCCTCCAATATCTTCCCCGAGACTATGCCAACCCGCGGCTCCCGGCACGCCGCCTCCAGCAGCACACCCACCGTGTCGCGCTCCACCCAAGCATCGTTGTTGATCAGGAGAACGAAATCGGCGCCGGCGCACAACGCCCGGCGGATGCCTACGTTGTTGCCCCCCGAAAAGCCCAAGTTGCGCCCTGTTTCCAGAAGCTCCACGCCTGCGGGGAGTGCGCGCCGCAGGCGATCCAAGTCCTCCGGAGGGGACCCGTTGTCCACCACTAGCACCAGCAGGTCCCGGTAAGAGCACCCGAGCAGGCTCTCCACGCACACCAGCGTGTCGTCCGGCGCGCCGAAGTTGAGGGTGATCGCCGCCACTCTCATATCAGCGCCTTGGTGGCGGCCGCCAGTTTGCCGCGCTGGACTTCATAGGTGTATTCCCGCACCACTCGGTATCCCCCGTCCACACAGCGACGCCACAGCCGCGCATCCCCGAGCAGGCGCCGCAGTGCCGCGGTGAGAGCCGGTACGTCGTCCCGGGGTACCAGAAGACCGGATTCTTCGTGTCTTACCACCTCCGGCGTTGCGTTGACCGCCGTGGCCACCACCGCAACCCCGCGTGCCATCGCCTCCAAAACTACCAGAGGCAGCCCCTCGGCGTAGGACGGCAAACAGAATATGTCCGCGCGGTCGTACTCCGCCAGCATCCGATCCGACAACAAACCCAACCATCCGGCGAACACCACCCGCCCGGCAAGCCCCTCCCGCCGCACCAGCGCTTCCAGCCGCGACCGCTCGGGACCGTCACCCACCAGTACCAGGCGGAGGTCCCACCCCTCGCGGCATAACTCCGCTACCGCCCTTATCAGATGGTCCGGGCGCTTCCGATCTATCAACCGGCCGACGAAGATAACGGTAGCGGGCTGCCGCGGAGCCGGGCGGTCATGAACCACGACATGCTCCGCCTTGATCCACGGCTCGGCCGCTAACGTGACACCCGGCCTAGCGTCACCGTATTGCTCCGCCAGCGTGCGGGCGATGTAACCCGGAACGTCCGCGTTCCTTTGTACCAACTGAATTGCAGCCCTGACTATTGCCCGAGCCGATTTACGCTGCCAGCCGAAAGGAAACAGGTCCCGGCGCAAAACCACGGCCTCCCCCGCATCGCCTACCAAAAGGGTCACCACCGGCTTGCGAGCACCGAACCTCGCGAGATTGTAAAAAAAGACCGCCAGAGAGTTGAGATAGAAAAGCTTGAGGTACACCACCCCCACCCTGGGCCACACGCGCCTCACCGCTCTCCAAAGCCTCGGGAGGTTGAAAACAAAACCCGTCATACCCCGCCAGTCGCCCCCGTCCAACACCTCGAACCAGTTCCGGTCAACCGCAAACCACCCGGCGGGAATCTCCCGCCCCCGCCGCAACCTACCCAAAAGCAACACCCGTCCGAATTCCGGCCGGTAAAGTGCGGCGAAACTTTCGTCCCAGGGTACCTCCGCATAGAACTCATCCCCTACCCGTACGAACGGATAGTCCGATACCAGAAGCAGCGCCCTGGATTGCGATCTGTGCACCGGCCGTGTCTGTTGAGCTAGCGGCTTCCGTGCCCGGTCAGTATCACCCGGACGGTACGAAAGATGAGACTCAAGTCCAACCAAAACGACAAGTGGGCGACGTAATGGAGGTCGTAAGCCAACTTTCTGCGAGAACTCTCTACCGAGTCCGCGTATCCGTCGTAGATCTGAGCCAGCCCCGTGATCCCCGGCTTTACCGCCACCCGCTTGGCAAAATCCGGATACCGCGAGACGATTCTATCGTGGAACTCCGGCCTCTCGGGACGGGGACCCACCAGGGACATATGTCCCAAAAGAACGTTCACGAACTGCGGTATCTCGTCGATCCTCAAACGGCGCACCCAGCGCCCCACCGGAGTTATCCTGGGGTCGTCAACCGAGGCCCAGCGCGGTCCCTGGGCCTCGGCGTCCGCCACCATGGTCCTGAGCTTGATGATCTCGAATATCTTCCCTCCGCGCCCCACTCGCGGTTGGAGAATAAACACCGGCCCCCGGGACTCTATGCGCATGGCGATCGCCGCCGCCAATACCGGGAACACTCCCAGAACCAGGCCCACCAATCCTCCCGCGATGTCCAAAACCCGCTTCCCGTAGCGGGCGTAGAACCCCCGGGGAGCACCACTCAGCACTTGGGGAAGAGGAAGCAGCGGCCGCGGAGTGAGTTCCACCACCGGATGGCCCCGCCTCCAGACCACCTGAGGCTCGACCCCCGGGGTGAGAGCCCAGGTGGGCACGGAAAAGAGCTTGCATCCCACCATCGCACAAGCGTCCGCCAGCGATTTCAGCGACTCGTGGGAGAGCGGGCTGCAAAGCACCACCCACTCCACTTTCCAGTGATCCAGCAAGTGGGCCAGCTGTTCGGCTTCTCCGGAACCCGCCAGGCGGCCGTCCCCGTTGGGCGCCAAGAATCCGACGTACGTATAGTCCCGATCCCAGCCAAACGCTTCCCGCCTGCGAACCTCGCTACAGTGCCTGGCGGTACCCACGAACAGCGTGCGCGGCGCCGTCAGACTTCGGGGCGCGAGTTTCTGGAGGACTATGTCCACTACCACCCGGTCTGCCAGCAGCGCCACCCACACCGCGCCGGTAACCACCAGGTATTGTCCCAGCGCCGGAGCGACAGGCCCGTTCCACAACTCGCCCCAAAAAACCAACCCCATGGCCAGCGCCGATCCCCCGAGCAACCGCAGCGGCTCCCGCCGCGAATCGCCGTACCAGTAGTTGCCGGTAACCCACAGACCCAGCAAGAGCGCCGCACCGGACTCCACCAAGTTGAGGTGTCCCGACGGATCCAGCGCTATGGCAACAGCGGCCAGCCCATCGCCCAAAGCACCCGATCGGCAAAGGACGAAAAGCGCCACCAGCGTACCCAGCGCCGCCACGTCCGCGGCGATGAGTCCGCCAACGTGGAGCAGCGTACTCAGAATCTGCTGCCGGATGTTCCTAGGACGAAGGCGGTGCAGCGTGAGCGTCGATTCCCGCTGCCCGTTGCCGGCAGGATCGAGCGCTAAACTCTCAGCACCCTCTGATACCGATTCAGTCCCGGAAAGGGGTGGGATCGCTGTGGCCGCCCCCGCAAGGCGTCCGGGCTCGCCCTGCTGCCCGGCCTCCTCCCTGCTCTGCTCCTGCTGGTTCACTTCCACCAAAACTCCGTCAAAGCTTTAAAGAGTACCATGCACCGGGCGGGCCGTCAATCTGACCCGCCATACCCGCCCTGCAACCTAACCCTTTATGACCCCGGGATCAGTGCTCCAGGTCACCCGGAAGAAGCGATCAAGGTCCCCCTTGCAGCACCCGCCTGAGGTAGGCCGAGTATTCGCAGTTTCCCATGCTCTCGGCCAATCGGCTCAACTGCCCTGCATCTATGAACCCCATCCGGTACGCAACCTCCTCCGGGCAGGCGATCTTCAGCCCTTGGCGTTCCTCCACCGTCTGCACGAAGTGGGAAGCCTGAAGCAACGCCTCCGGAGTACCGGTGTCCAACCAAGCAAAGCCTCTGCCCAAGCGCTCTACCTCCAGCTCCCCCCGCTCCAGATACCAGCGATTGACGTCGGTGATCTCCAGTTCCCCGCGGGCCGAAGGCTTCAGGGACGCCGCCACGTCCACCACCCTGCTGTCGTAGAAATAGAGACCCGTCACCGCCCAATGAGAGCGCGGGCGCTCGGGCTTTTCCTCTATAGACACCGGCCGCCCCTGGTCGTTAAAGGATACCACGCCGTAGCGCTGCGGGTCTTTCACCCAATACGCGAACACCGTGGCCCCGGTTTCCCTGCTCGCCACGCGCTGCAACACCTCTACCAGGCCGTGCCCGTAGAACAGGTTGTCCCCCAAAATCAGGCAAACCCGGTCCTGGCCCACGAACTCCTTTCCCAGAACAAAAGCCTGCGCTATCCCCTCGGGCTTTTCCTGGGAGGTATAGTCGATCCTCAAGCCCCACTGGGAACCGTCCCGGAGCAACCCTCGGAAGCGGTCCAGATCCTCCGGGGTCGAGATCACCAGCACTTCCCGTATCCCTGCCAGCATCAGGGTGGTCAGGGGGTAGTAGATCATCGGCTTGTCGTACACCGGAAGGAGTTGCTTGCTCACCGCCTTGGTGAGCGGATAGAGACGGGTCCCGGCCCCTCCCGCCAAGACGATTCCTTTCAACTCAGCGATACCCTTTCAGGGCCAGATAGCGATCCAGGGCCTCTTCCCACGGCGGTATCTCTCCCGCCACTCGAGCCGCCTTGGAATTGTCCAAGGCGCTGAAGGCGGGCCTGCGAGCGGCTGTCGGATACTGGTCGCTGCTTATCCGTTCCACCACCGCCTTCACGCCGGCCCGCTCCACGATCCGCCTGGCGAAGTCGAACCAGGTTGCCCGGCCTGAGTTCACCGCATGATACACTCCCGGAGGGGCTTCGCGCTCCAGCAGTTCCAGGAGAATCCGCGCCACGTCCGCCGTGAACGTGGGAGACATGGTGATGTCGCCCACCACCTTGAGCTGGCCCTTCTCCCGCCCGATCCGGATCATCGTCTCGACAAAATTACCCCCTTTGCCGCTGGAGCCGGCGACCCCGAACAGCGAAGCCACCCGCAACACCACCGTGTCGGCGTGGGCCCGCCGGGCCAATCCTTCCCCCGCCAACTTGGAAGCGCCGTACACGTTCAGGGGACCCGGTGGATCGTCCTCCCGGTATGGGCGATCGGCCAACCCGTCGAAGACGTAGTCGGTACTGATGTGCACCAGCCGCGCTTTCTTTTCGGCGCACACCAAGGCCAGGCGTTCCACCGCGTGAGCGTTGATCGTGAAGGCGAGTTGAGCTTGGGCTTCCGCCTCGTCGGTGCGATGATATCCGGTGGCGTTCACCAGCGCCTCAAAGGCGACGGCGCCCAATGCCGTTGGGATCGCCTCCAAGCGTTCCAGATCCAGCTTCGCCCGGGTCAGCTCCACCACCTCGTGCCCCCGCCTTCGCGCCTCGGCCACCACATCGCTGCCCAACTGCCCGTTGGCCCCCAAAACCGCGATCCTCATCGCTCAGCCGATGTCCACTATCCCGCCGTACATCTCCACCGACTTGATGATCTCGTGCCAGCGGGCCAACTCCCGGTACCACTGAAGCGTGATGGTTTTTGGCGTGCGATCGGTAAGCCCGGCCTCCAGCGCCTGGTAAACTTCCCTCACCCCGTCTTCCGCCCGAAACTTGGCTTTCCATCCCAGCCGCTCGATCTTGGCGAAACTCACCCGATAAGATCGGTGATCGGGATCGCCGTACCATTCGATCTCCACCGGCTTGGGGATCACATTCCGCACAATCTCCCCCAAGGGACCGATCTGATAGTTGTTCTCGTCCGATCCCACGTTGAAGATCTCCCCGTTCACCGCAGAAGCATCCGCCTCCAAGAGGAAACACATGGCGTCCGCCGTGTCCCGCACGTGAACCATGGGCCGCCATTGGGTGCCATCTCTCATCAGAGGCAATTTGCCGGTCTTCCAAGCACCGTAGGTCATCCCGTTGATCGCCAGATCGAATCGCATGCGCGGGGAGTACCCGTAAACCGTCGCTTGCCGGATGACGATCACGCAATAGCGATCGTCGGCCAGCGCCAACACCCCGCGCTCCGCCGCCTCGTTGGCCCGGGCGTAAGTCGTGAGCGGGTTGGTGGGACTGGTCTCGTCCACTATCACGTCCGGCGCCTGCCACCCGTAGATCGAACAGGACGAAGGCAGGATATAGCGCTTCGCTCCGGCCTCCTTGGCCATCCGCGCCGTGCGTATCCGGGAATCGCAGTTGATCTCCCAGGTCGCCTTCTCGAAAAGCTCCCCGGTAGGGTCGTTGGAGAGGGCCACCAGATCTATGACCGCGTCCACACCCTCGAAGTGCTCCGGGCGGAGCTTTCGGCTGTCCTCCCGGATCACTTCCAGTGCGTCCTCACAAGGCAGAGTCTCCCTGCCGAAGAAGAACCGGTCCACCGCCCGCACCGCGTAGCCCTTCTCCAGCAGCATCGGCACCAGGACGGACCCGATGTAACCTCCGGCTCCGGTCACCAGGATCCGCTTTCGCGAGCCCACCTTCAGCGCTCCATCAGTCGAAAAGATCCGGCTGCTCCGATAGCCGGGGCCAGGTTTTGTCCTTGTCGGAGACCACCGCCTCCTCGGCGCTCACCCCCCAGTCTATCCCCAGCTCGGGATCGCACCACAGAATCCCCCGCTCGTGCTCGGGCGACCAGTAGTCCGTCACCTTGTAGATGACCTCGGTGTCGGGCTCCAGCGTGACGAAACAGTGTGCGAACCCTGCGGGAACCAGAATCTGGTTCCACTCGGCGGCGCTCAGCACCACGCTCACCCACCGCCCGAACGTGGGCGAGCTGCGCCGGATGTCCAAAGCCACGTCCAGCACCGAGCCCCGGGTGACCCGCACCAGCTTGTCCTGGGCCCGCGGGGGAAGTTGATAGTGAAAGCCGCGCACCGTCCCCTTCGCCGCGGAGTAGGAGTGATTGTCCTGCACGAAATCGAGAAAGATTCCGCAAGACTCCAGGGCCTTCTTGTTGTAGGTCTCGGAAAAAAAACCCCGATGATCGCCAAAGCGCTTGGGGCGGATGAGCTTGACGTCTGGGATGGCGAGCGGCCTAACTTCCAAATGTGTTCCCCTTCTACCGGTTCATCGGGTGGCGCAGTTCCGCGTTCGGAGGTGCATCCCGCGGCTCGAAAGTCCCGCACCCGGAGCGCTAAAGTATAACCTGCCACGGCGGATCCGTTAAGTGCTCCCGCGCCCCGCCGCAAGCAGCGCATAAGCGGCGCCGGTCAGCCGCGCCCTTCGATGTACTCCGGCAGGTAGTAAGAATAGTCTCTGGGGTACCTCACGGTGTAATGCCTCGAAGGGTCGCTCGCCGGCCACTGCATGACGTAGCGGATGTCGAGGTGCAGTTCCCGCCTGGCGTAGCGAACCGCCGCGGCAAAAAGCGAGTCGTTGTACAGCGCCTCCTGGATTATGATCGGCTTGTCCCGTTCGCCCAGGTCGTCCAATTGGCGGCGCAGTTGCCGGAAGAAATCCCGGTAGTCCCGGACCCATTGGGTTCCGGGGTAGATGTCGAAGGCGTAGGCGTAGGGCCGGTATCCCGCGGCGTCGTACACTTCCCGGACCATCCGCACCAGCGCGTCCGGCCGGCCCGGGCGGTAGGAGATCCGGTTGCCGAAGCTGAAGCCGTAGGACCGGGCGTTCTCCCTGCCGAAGCGTTCCAGCCAGTCGCGCCAGAGGCGGCGGCAGTATGCAATCGTCTGACCGAACTCCGGCAGCGGGCCGCACGGCTCCCGCTCGCATTCGGGCCGGTAGAGATAGGTGGCGAACTCCCAGCCCAGATCGTAGAGGGTCTCCAGTTCGGGGCCCGCCAGACTGTCCAGAAACTCTCTCACCCAGAAAGCGAAGTCCCGGTTCTTGGCATACCGCTCCTCGGACCACTCGCTCCAGTAACGGGGATCCAGCCGCCCCCCGGGACCGAAGCGGAAGATCAGCTGAGTAAAACCTGCGGCCTTGATATCGGAAACCAGCGACGCCAGGTTGCTCCGGGTAAGCGAATCGAGGCGCCCGCCGGGAGTCAGGATCACGGCGTGGGCCCATCCCCCGCGGCCGCTGTGGGAGGCGCGTCCGGGACAGATGGGGCGCCCTGCGATGCGCACTTCCCACAGGCCGTCGAAGCCGCAGTCGCGAGCGTCCTCCAGGTGCTGGACCATGAGAGCGATCTTCCGCTGGCCGGCGGCGAACATCTCGTTCAACTGGCGGCGTACCACTTGGGGATTGAGATGGTAGTGGCCCACGGGACTCAGAAGACCGCCCGGGAAGTAGAAAGACACCGCCCACTCGAGCCATTGGTCGGTTCCCGGAGCCGCCCCGGGAGGAGGGCCTGCCAGGTATCTGGGTGTCACATAGTAGGCCACGTAGTTGGAGCCACCTGGCTCCATCGGCCGCTGTGCCGCGGGTAGCCGCGCCGCAGGTGCAATCGCAAGGGCCAGAGCGCCTAGGGAGAAAGCGGAACGGAGCAGGGTGGACACGGCTCAAACCTAGCGGGTAGCATTCCCCCGTGGCAACCAGCCGGAGCGTAGCGATGAACCGAATTCGGTGCTTGCTCTGCGCCCTGTGGGCGCTGGGTGCAGGCCTCAATCCGCAGTTACGGGCTCAACGCCCGGTGGTCTTGGGCGGCGAGCGGGACGAGTATCTCCGCCTCTTGAGCCTGTCGGGACGGCTGCGAGACGAACCTATAGTTTTCCGCTCGCCCAGCAGGCTCGCATGGGTTCACACCGACTCGGCCCACCCGTGGGAACAGCAAATTCGCGTTGGGAGCCGGGAGCCAAACCCTGACCGCCCGCTAGTTGCTGTTCTTCCGTTGGACCTCGACTTCTACTACAACAGCGCATTCCCGCGGAGCGTGAACGACGGCGTGGTCTGGGCGGGCAAGGGCCTGACCGGCTCGATCGCTGCCGGCGCCGAAGTGCGCTGGAAGTTCATCTCCGCCACCTTCTACCCCGCGTTGTACTGGAGCCAAAACCGTACCTTCGAGTTGGCCCCGGTGCCGTACTCCAACCGCTCGCAGTACGCCTACCCGTGGAACCGATTCATAGATCTGCCCCAGCGCTTCGGTGACGGTTCCTTTGCCAAAGCCGACTGGGGCCAGAGCGGCATCCGGGCTGATCTGGGGGCTTTCACTGCGGGGTTTTCATGGGAAAACCTGTGGTGGGGTCCCGCTTTCAGGAATCCGGTGCTTATGAGCAACGCCGCCGGCGGCTTTCCTCACCTCGACTTGGGGACGCGTACGGCTCTACGGGGCGGGATCGGCGAATTCGAGTTCCGGGCCATCTGGGGGCGATTGGACGAGTCGGAGTATTTCGATACCATCCCGGGCAACGGGCGCAGATTCTTGACCGGCTTGGTATTGGGCTACAGGCCGAGCTTTCTGCCCGGCTTCTCGTTTGGGGCCGCCAGGGTGCTGTATCAGGAGTGGCCCTCGGGGGGACTGAGGGCGCGGCACGTGTTCGATTTCTTCGGGGAACTTTTCAACGAGGGGCGAGTGCTGCCCGGCGGCGGCGTGTTCAACGACTCCACGGACCAGATGTTGTCGGTCATCTTGGAGTGGAAACTCCCGCGGGAGGACTTTGCCGTTTATTTGGAGTGGGCGCGGAACGACTTTGCGGGTAAGTTGCGGGACTTCTTAGTGGAGCCGGATCACAGCCGGGGCTATACTGCGGGATTCGAGAAATACTTCGGAGACACCGTGAGAGGGGTGAGGTTAAGGGGAGAGGTCACCACCTTGGGAAGCACCAAGACCTCGCTCCTCCGGGCGAGCCCCACTTTTTACGCTCACGGATTCGCCATTCAAGGCTACACCCAGCGAGGCCAGCTCTTGGGGGCGTGGATCGGCCCGGGGGGCCAGAGCCAGTTTCTCGGGGTCGATCGTTACTTTCCCTCCGGCAGGTGGTCGGTCTTTTTCGAGCGGGTGCGCTACAACGATGATTTCTTCTTCGATCAGCCGGTGGTGGCGTACGCGTACGAGTACCACCAAGTGGACCTGACCTTCGGGTTCGGCGCATCCCGGTTCGTCGGGGATGGCGCCGTTGGGGGGCAGCTAGCAGTCACTCGGAGGCTCAACCGGTATTTTAGGCGCGGGGAGGACGAGACCAATCTCAACCTGGGGCTGCATTTCGCTTGGCGGCGTCCCGAGCTGCTGCGCTGAGGGGCTGCGCTTGACTCTACTTTGCGGCGCAAAGTAGATTGGCATTCTCAACAGGACCAGGGCGGCGATGAGGATCGAGCGGTTTTCCATGCTGGCAGGTTGGGCGGCGCTGGTTTGCGCGGCGCCTTGGTCCTCGATTTCAGCGCAGGCGGTTCCCCAGGCACAAGTCCAGCAGTTCATCCAGCAGAATCCCGAATTGGTGCGCCAGCGGATTCAAGCTTCCGGCCTCACCCCCGATCAGATTCGGGCCCGGCTGGAGGCGGCGGGATATTCGCGCACGCTGTTGGATCCTTTTATCGCCGGCGGCCCGGAGACTGCGCTCCAGGCGGCGGTGAACGAGGAGGTTCTCCGCGCGCTGGACTTGCTGGCGCCGCCGCAGGTGAGACCCGAAGGCGTGCAGCCGGTCCCGGTGGAATCCGGTCCGGAGCGGGCCCCGGCCGCAGAGGCGCGGACAGAGGGACTCGAGATCTTCGGGCTCAACGTGTTCCGGGGGAGGACCACTCAGTTCCAGCCGTTGTTGAGCGGGCCGGTGCCGCCCAACTATCGGATCGGCCCCGGGGATGTGATGGTGCTGGTGATCACCGGGGACGTGGAGTTCGTGCACGAGTTGTCGGTGACTCGGGAGGGTTTCATCGTGATTCCCCAGGTGGGCCAGGTGTTCGTCAACGGGCTCACCATGGAGCAGCTCAACGAGCTGTTGCGGCGCCGGCTGGGGCAGGCCTATTCCGGAATCCGGACCGGTACTACGAGGTTCGACGTCACCATCGCCCGGCTCCGGACCAACCAGGTTTATGTGATCGGTGAGGTGGCGCAGCCGGGGGCTTATCAGTTGGCCTCGGTGGCCACGGTGTTGAACGCTCTCTATGCAGCGGGCGGCCCCACCGAGCGGGGGAACTTCCGCGATATTCAGGTCAGGCGGCAGGGTCAGATCGTGGCGCGACTGGACCTCTACGACTACCTGCTGCGGGGCGCCACGGACGACGACATAGTGCTGGAGCAGGGTGACGTGGTTTTCGTACCGGTGCACGGTGTGCGGGCGGCAGTCACCGGAGCGGTGATTCGACCGGCTATCTATGAGTTGCAGCCGGGGGAGACGCTGTCGGATTTGGTCCGCGCTGCGGGCGGTTTTCGCGCCACCGCCGCACTGAACCGCATTTCGGTCTATCGCATCGTCCCGCCGGAACGGCGAGTGCCGGGTTCCCCGCCCCGAGTGGTCGTGGATGTGCGGCTCGAGCCGGGCACCGAGACGGGAAGGGACGGTTCCGCCGCTCCCGCAGGACCGGGTGGCGTAAGACTCCGGGGCGTGCAAGTTCCTCCGTTCGAAATCGAGGACGGCGATTCGGTAGTGGTGGATTTCCTCCCGATTAGGGCGAGCCGGAACTTTGTAGACATCAAGGGCAACGTTTATCTGCCGGGCCGCTACGGCCTGGAGCCGGGGATGAGGCTTTCCCGGCTAATCGAGTTGGCCGGCGGTCTGAGGCCCGCCACCTACGCCGGCCGCGCCCATATCGAGCGCCTCAATCTGGCGGACTCCACGCGGTTCTTGGTGGAGGTCGCTCTGCCCGAGGACAGCATTCAGCCTTACCCCGAAGACATCGCTCTTCAAGAGTACGACATAGTCACCATCTACGGGCGCGAGGAGTTCCGCAACGAGCGCACGGTGTCCATAGGGGGGATGGTGAATCGTCCGGGAACTTATCCCTACCGGAACGGCATGACGCTGCGGGATCTGGTGATGATGGCCCGCGGCCTCAAGGACGGCGCGTATTTGGACACTGCCGAGATCTCGCGGCTCCCGGCTGACCGATCGGGAGGAACTCTGGCTATAAAGCTCAGGGTGCCGATGGACTCCAGCTATCTTTTCGAGCCCGAGGGGAGTACCTATCCCAGGCTTCCGGGCCTTCCGGCTCCCAAGAGCGGAGCGCCGGAGGTTCCCTTGGAGCCATTTGATCACGTGCTCATTTTGCCGCAGCCGGAATGGGAGCTGCAGCGGACGGTGAGCATCGAGGGCGAGGTGAAGTTCCCCGGGCCGTACGCTCTTCTCAAGAAAGACGAGCGTTTGAGCGATCTGGTGAGCCGGGCGGGAGGTCTGCTCCCCACTGCCTTCCCGGGAGGCGCACGGTTGGTGCGCGAGTTTGCCGACGCCGGACGCGTGGACGTCGATCTCGAAGCCGCGCTCAAGAGGCCCGGCGGTCCGGCGGACGTGATCTTACGGCCGGGCGACCGGCTGATCATTCCCGAATATGTAGCGACCGTGCGAGTGGAGGGCGCGGTGAACAGCCCGACCAGCGTTCTGTATCGTCCGGGGGCGGGGTTGGACTACTACATTGCGAACGCCGGCGGTTACGCGCGGAATGCGGACAAGGGCCGGGTCCACGTCCGCTACGCCAACGGGTCGGCGCGGGTGAAGAGCCGGTTTCTGTTTTTCACTTCGTCGCCGGAGCCCGGACCCGGGAGCGTGATCACCGTCCCGGTAAAGCCCGAGGGGGAGCCTTTCAATCCCACGCAGTTCTTTGCCAGCCTGGCACAGATCGCGGCGAGCGTGGTGGCGATCATCGTCGTAGCGACCCGCCCCTGAACAAGATACGAGGGCGGCAGGCTATCCCCCAGACCAGCCATTCCCCGGGCCAGCCGCACACCAGCCCACTCGCTGTGTCCGCGCTCGCGACATATCCATGACCGTTGATATGTCCGCTGTAGACCGGCACCGGCCCTAATCGGCCGCGGCCAGCCGGGATAGCGCAACGCCTTCTTCTGGGCCACGCTGGTCAGCTCGTAAGCCAGGAGCGCCGGCTCGTGGAGGATCGCATCCTGAAGCAGCGAGGTTGCCTCTTCGGCCCTGGGCTCCCCAAACGCAATGGCCGCGAGTACCGAGGCGTCCGCCACTTTAGCGGGCATCCCGGATCTCCCGGACCATCGCCTCGGCTTCCGAAGCCGTCCGCAAACCCATCTCGCGTACTTCTCTGCTCAGCTCGGCGAGCGTGAGCGGCCTTCGGCGTACGGCCTCCTCCAAGATCGCCATCAGCTCCCCTTGCAGCGAGCGATGATGGCGCCTAGCCCGCGCCCGGAGTTCCGCCACGAGTTCGTCCGGAACGTTTTTAAGCGATAGGCTGACCGGCATAAGGATGCAACCTTTTTGGTTCCTTTTCTACACCAGACTAGCCCATCTTTAGCCGCCGTCAAGGGTCAGGCCAAGGACTTGATTGTCTCATCGATGATGCATATACTGCCTATGCTGTCTAACCCGCATAGGCATATGCGTTGGATACAGGGGGTACCCAATGGCGCGGGGTAAGATGATTTACATTTCTCCCGCGGCGCATCAAAAGCTCAAGCTGCTCGCCGCCCGGCGCAATCGCCCCATGGGCCAAGTCGTGGAGGAGCTGATCGAAGAGCACCTAGCCGAGCTGCTCAACCCCTGGACGAGCCCGGAAGGCCTGATGCTCCAGCAACAGGTATTGGCCCAGGTGTGGGATGACCCGGCACTGGACGTTTACAACGACGACTGACCTGCGGCGATGATCGAGGTCAGGCGCGGCGATGTTGTGCTGGTGGCCTTCCCCTTTGTTTCCGAGAGCCAGGTTCAGCGCAAGCGGAGGCCGGCTCTCGTGGTGCAGTCGGACCGCTACAACCGCCGGCGGGCCGCGGTAATCATCGCGGCCATTACCAGCAGTCGGGCTCACCAAGAGCTTCCCTCCAAGGTTGCCGTCGCGAAAGACAGTCCCGAAGGGCTCTCGGCCGGCCTGAAGCTCGACAGCGTGGTGGACTGTCAAACCCTCGCCACGGTACCTCGAGAGGAAATAGTCCGCCGGCTCGGCAGGTTCTCGCCGGAGTTCATGCGGATAGTTGACCGCGCGCTGGAAGACGCCCTCGGCCTGACTCCCCCGACGTGATCATTGCGAAGCCTCCTCCGCCTGCCCAGCCCCCTTCCATTCACGCCGCGAGCAAGGGTGTCCCTCCCAACGACATATCAATGACTGTTGATACGTACCGGGGAGGGCACCCGCAGGCGAGCAGGTAGACCCTCGGCTGAGCGAGGCACCGGCCCAAAAAGCTGGTAAAATGGATCCGCACCGGCTCGAAAACCTAAGGATGGGTGCCAGCCCCGAAAGCCAAAGACAGGAGCCGCTCGAGCTCGACGCCCAGCGCGGCGTGGTTATCTTCCCGCAGCCTTTCGCAAGCCGCTAAGGGACCGCCAAGAGGATCCCTAACCGGGTCTCGCAAGCTTCTGTGGAGCAACGACCTTGAGTATTCGAGATGTGATCATCGTAGGCGCCGGCCCCGCCGGGAGTTTTACCGCATACCGGCTGGCCGCCATGGAATATGACGTTCTGGTTCTGGAAGAGCGCGAACGCGGGGGGGGAGCCGGTCAACTGTTCCGGGCTTATCGGGGCGGAGGCGTTCGAGCGTTACGATCTCCCGCGGCGCTCCGTTCTGCGGGGATTCGACCGCGCGCGGTTCATCTCCCCCGGAGGGTACGAGGCGATCGTGGCGGCGAGCCGGACGGTGGCGTACGTGGTGGATCGGGGAGACTTCGATCGGAGCCTTGCCGAGCAGGCTGAACAAGCCGGGGCCGCTTACCGGCTGGGCACGCGCTGCGTCGCCATAAGACCGGGGGAGGACGGCGTCGAGGTATCGGTCCGGGCTGCCGGCGGCTACACAAGAGAGGGGGGCCCAAGAGACGGCGCCAGAACAGACGGCGGCCGCGGAGACGGCAGAAAAGCGCCGGCTGATGAGACGCTCAAGGCTCGGGCCGTGGTCCTGGGGACCGGCGTGCGATACGGCCTGCTCAAGGCCAAAGGCTGGTCCCGGCCGGGCGCGTTTTTCAACACCGCACAGGCGGAGGTGGCGATGCGAGGGGTGGAAGAAGTGGAGGTTTATTTGGGGAGGGAGGTCTCGCCCGGATCATTTGCCTGGGCCATCCCGCTGGGCGCCGATCGGGTGAAGCTGGGGGTCTGCAATCACGGCCGGGCGCTGGGTTACATGGAGCGCCTGCTGTCGCATCCCCGGGTAGCCGGCCGGCTGGCCAATGGAAGGCCGGATATCAAGACCAAGCCGATCCCCATCTCTCCCGCGGCGCGGACCTATTTCGAGCGAACGCTCCTAGTGGGGGACGTAGCGGGCCAGGTAAAGCCCACCACGGCGGGAGGGATCTATTATGGGATCGTCTGTGCCGATGCCGCAGCCCGCGCTCTGGATGGCGCTTTCAAGCGGGGCGAGCTAGGGGAGCGGGCTCTGAGGACCTACGAGCGGCTGTGGCGTAAAGAGATCGGGCGGGAGCTTCTGGTAGGGCGATACTTCCGCTGGCTGGGAGGCGCGTTGAGCGATCGCCAGATAGACCGATTGATCCGCGCCTACCGCGAGCCCGAGTTTCGGGATCTGGTTCGCCGGACGGCGGATTTCGAAAGGCACAGCCGGTTCATTCTGGCGCTCCTTGCCAGTCCCATTTTCTGGGCCGGGCTTTTGGATCTGATCCGCTCGAGTCTCAAACTCCAGCTCCCTTCCCCCGATCCTCTATAGGCTACCGCGAGCGGGCCGGCGGGGCAAGCCTAGAAAGGGTTACGCGAGCTCAAAGAGCGGCGCGAGCGAGTGTGTCCCCTCTCACGACATATGGATGACCATTGATATGTCCCGCGGCAACGAGTGTCCCGCGGTAACGAGAAAAACGCGCCGGAGTTCCGCCCGGTTGACAGAATATCAGCAATGCAGTGATCTCGAGATGGAAGGAGTGACGACCCTATGCGAGGCCTAACAGAGCGACTCCAGATCGGGAAGCGAGGCACGGTGACCCTGCCTGCGAGCTTGCGCAAGCGGTACGGCCTGGACGCGGCGATCTCCTGACCGTGGTCGATCTGGGCGGTGTGTTTGTATTGTCGCCTGAGGTCTCCGTCGTGTCGAAGATCGCTCGCGAGATCGAGGCGATGCGCGAAGAAGCCGGTTTATCGCTCGATGCGCTCTTAGCGGGCTTGGATGAGCAGCGCCGGCGGTTGTACCGAGAGCGATACGGTTCGCCGGCCTGTTGAGCGAGAGCCTGTGCCTCCTCGTGATCTCCCCTTCTCCTTACCGGAGCCTCTCCTTTTCATAGGCTACGGCCGCGGCGCGCTCTGCTAAGCTGTCTCCCTCGACCTCCAGTATGTCCAAAAGGGAGGCCGAGTCTAAAGACACCGGATTCTGTTCTGCTCGGGGTCCGGGAAGGGGTCCAGGAGAAGTCCCTCCGGCAGCTCTCGACTCTTGAGCACCTGGGCATAGAATTGCGGCACCTGGAGAGCGTCAGACCCCGTGGTGAAGCCGAACTGCGCCGCGAGACCTGCCAATCCCGCAGGGATCCGGCTGCCGGAGCGGGTCTCGGGAAGGAACGAGGCGGCTGCGGTGAATGTGCGCCGCAGAATGAACGAAACAACTCCGGCTGCGAAGGCCGCTAACAGAGGCACGCCCAGGACCAGGCGCCAGCGCTTTTGCAGACCCGGGACTCCGTGATCAGCGGCAGAGAGTTGTGCTGCCTACACACCCAGCGCACAGACGACCGTGGACACAACTACCACGGTGAGTGGAAGCCCAAGTCTCAGATAGTCCGTGAATACGAGGATCACCACGTCCAGATTCACGGCAGCTCGCGCTTCTCCGGGGGTTAGCACTTTACCGAGAACCAAGAGCAGCGCCCCCGCCAGAGAGGCGTGCAGAATCGGCAAAAGGCCGGAACCCGCAGCCAGTACGATCCCGAGGGTGACCACTCCCGCCAGCCAGGCCTTTTTGGTGACCCCGGGTGCCGCACCGCCGAGCCGGGAAACCAAGAGGAAGTCGTTGCGGTCCCGCCAGCGCTCGCGGAAGCCGGGATCGGTCAGCAACAGCAGCGTATCTCCCACTTTGAGGCGGACCTCGCCCAGCTTGGCGCGGACTCGCTCGCCGGCTCGATGGATCGCCACCACGGCGGCCTGATGGGTCTGCGTGAACCCCACTTCCTTGAGGGTGCGGCCTACCAGAGGCGAAGCAGCCCCCACTACCGCTTCGAAGAAGGTGTGCCGCTCGGTATCGAACTCGGCGACGTGCTTCCCCTCGGCCGATACGAGGCCGCGGGTAGCCTGTAGATCCCTACCAGATCCGCCCGGCCTACAAAGGTGAGGCGGTCCCCGCCGCGAAGGCGAGAGCCCTCTTCCACATGGAGTGCCGCGAGCATCACGCCTTCCGGGTCTCGCAGAGCCAGGAAACCGGTTTTGGCGGCGGCTTCCGCCACGCTCTGGGGCACGTCCAGGGTCACCGGTATGGGCCAGAGGGTGCCGTCGCAGAGCCGCATTTCGGAGAGCACCCGTTCGTAGTCCCTGCGGCGGAGGAACCCTGCCAGCGGCGAGAAGCCGCCGTTCAGGAGCAGTTCAAGGTCGCAGAGTTGCCGAGGTGTCAGGTCCCAGGAGGGCCAGTCCCGGGAGAGTTCGCGGAGTTCCGCAATCCGGTCTTCCCCAGCCAGTCCGTCAACTAGCACACCTCCGTGCGGCGCGATCAGGTGATCGGTCAAGGTCCGATTCTCCTCCTATGTGGAAAGTAAGATCTTACGTGTCAGGAGTCGCCTGGCGGCGGATCCGCGGGCCGAGGAGCGGCCTCCTCGCGGGGAGGGTGCCTGCCGCTCAGGCGCGCTCTAGCCGTAGCTGCGATGTTCTTCAGGTCCTGGCGGGCTTGTTCCAGAAGCGATTGGAATTCGCGGTAATCCTGGTCCGCGCTGGTGCGGGATCTTTCCAGAAACTCCGCGCCGAAGGCTCCGAGGACTCCCACCATTCCGCCGAGGACGAACGCCAGAATCACCATGAGGGTCCGCCTGGGCTTGGACTTTTCCTGCGGCGGCACCGCCCGGTCTATGACGGTGATCACGGGGGTGTCGTTCACCTCTTCGATCCTGGCGGTTTCGTATTCCCGGTTGAGGGTGAGGTATACTTCCTGGCGGAGCTGCACCTGGCGGCGCAGGCGGTCTTCTTCCACCACCAGTTGGGGTGACTGTTGCCAGGTGCGGTTTCGCTCGTAGAACGTCTTGAGGTCTTCCTCGGCGCGGCGCAGTTCCTGCTCGGCGGTTTGGATGCGTCCCTCGATGAACCGGCGCCGCTCGCGGGCTTGGGATTGGCGGGTCTGGGCGTTGAACTCGTTGAGGTACTCGATGAACTTGTTGGCGACGGCCGCCGCCAACTCGGGGTACCGGGAGTCCACGTTGAGGGTGACGATCCCGGTTTCCCGGTCCACGCTCACCGAGATCAGATCTGCCAGTTCTTCACGGCCCGCGTGCAGGCTATCGGCCAGGCTGTCGCCGTCCACTTCCAGTATGGCGAGCAAGGTACTGGAGTCCGGCGGGTTGTGTTCGGAACGGGGGTCCGGGTATCTGGTGAGGAGTATTCGGTCCAGCAGTTCCCGGCTTTTGAGCACCTGGGCGTAGAACTGGGGAAGCTGGGTGGCGTCTCCGCCCAGGGAGATGCCGAACTGGCTCGCCAGTCCGCTCAAGCCGGCGGGTATCCGGGAGCCGGTAGCGGTCTCTGGGACGAAGGCCGTGGTGGCGGTGTAGGTGGGCGGAATGAGGAGCGACACAGCGGCGGCAAAGAAGGCGGTGGCTACGGGTATTCCGAACACCAGCCGGCGCCGGCGCAGCAGCGTGTTGGCCAGCTCCAGGAGGCTGACTTCGTCCTCGGGATAGTATTCACCGGTGGATGAGACGACGGTTGGGCTGTCCACAGCCGGTGAGGCTCCCGGTGGTTGAGTAGTCGTCTCCATGCGCGGAGTTTAGCCTGTTCCCTCCGCGGGTGACAAGAGGAGGCTGTGACCCGGAGCCCTCCGCGCTTTTTCTTGCCGACTGATGCGAGCGGCTGGTTCCACCGGCTCGCGCGCGCCGCGGCTCCCCGGGTTGCGCTAGATCCCCGCGCCCCTTGAAAACATTTGACGGCAAGGGCGAGCCATCCGCAGCTGGCGACGGGACATGCGGTGACTTGACAAAGGTTCAGTCGTGGTTATGCTTGGGACGCTTATGTCACGAGCGCGTTTTCAAAGGCGGTCGTCGCCTGCCCGTGCCGGCGTCCAGCCCCGGCACGAGCCCTGCGCGGTCCTGAGGCCCGAGGAGGTTCAGCTGGTTCGGCGGAGCCACGGCGTCTGCAACCTTTCCGGCTAGCGTCGGTGGCCCTTCGGGTGAAACCCCCGCGCGCATCAGGGCCGCGTCATCGGCGCAGCAGATGATGGGAGAGGGGAGCATCATGCCTGCACAGGGCTCCCGGCGTCCCTCGCATGACCGCGCGGACGGCTCGACCAACGGATCGGCTCTCGTGGAATGGGTGAGGGCGAGGATGAGGGGACGAGAGAACGTCGGTAGGGTCGAGGAGCTCGGTCGGGTCGCTCTCGCGTGGGTTCACGACCCCGACGCTAGGCAGCGTGACGAACAGCCGCGAAACGCCGACGCGACGCAGGAGGCGCTGACCGCCCGGGTGCACGCCGAGATCCGGCGGCAGGTGGGAAGCGAACAGGTGTGGCCCGCGTGGCGCGTCAGGGTGAAGCGGCTCGTGGACGTCGTGGCGGCGAGCCTCGGCCTCATCATCTCCGCGCCCCTCTGGCTGCTCATCGCGCTCGCGATCAGGCTCGAGTCCGGCGGGCCCGTGCTGTTCCGCCAGGTCCGGCTCGACCACCTCGGCCGGCCGTTCACGATCCTCAAGTTCCGCACCATGAAGCCCGACGCGGACCGGGAGAAGGTGCAGTTCATCGGTGCGAACCCGTACCGGGGTCCCCGGTTGTTCAAGCTGCCCGACGATCCGCGGGTCACCCGGGTCGGCCGATGGCTCCGTCGTACGAGCCTCGACGAGCTACCGCAGCTGGTGAACGTGCTCCGCGGCGAGATGTCGCTGGTCGGGCCGCGGCCTCCAGTGCCCGAAGAGGTCGAGCACTACCACGGCCCCGAGTTTCTGCGGTTGGCTGTACGCCCCGGCATTACCGGTCGATGGCAGGTTAGCGGGCGAAGCTCGATTCTGCCATTCGACCAAGTCGTGCAGTTAGACCTCGACTACATCTTTCGCTGGTCAGTCCTGACCGAGCTGCAAATCCTATTCAGAACCGTACCGGCCGTCCTAAAGGGCCACGGCGCAGCCCGAACTTTCCGCGTGAAGGAACGGCCTGCTTAAGGCGTGTGCATCGAGGGGATGTCAGCGATGAAGATCGTCCACGTCGTGGGCGCTCGGCCGAACTTCGTGAAGATTTCGCCAATCATTCGCGAGCTAAACAAGCACTCCGATGTCGTACAGAAACTTGTTCACACTGGCCAGCACTACGACGAGACGCTGTCCCGCGTATTTTTTGAGGAGCTGGATATCCCGACACCAGATATCGAGCTTGGAGTCGGATCGGCCTCACAGGCCGTCCAGACCGCGCGCATCATGATGGCCTTCGAGCCGGTCTGCGTCGAATGGAAACCTGACATCGTCGTCGTTGTTGGCGATGTCAACTCAACCGTTGCTTGCGCGCTTGTGGCCGCAAAGCTCGGGGTGCGCGTCGCACATGTGGAGGCGGGGTTGCGGTCCTTCGACTGGTCGATGCCGGAAGAGATCAACCGGGTGGTCACGGATCGGCTGTCGGATCTCCTCTTTACCACGGAACGTAGTGCGAACGAGAATCTCCTCCGAGAAGGCATTCCTCCCGAGCGAATTCACTTCGTTGGAAACGTCATGATAGACACTCTTTTCCGGTACCTTCCCCGCGCTCGGCAGCGGCAGCTGCACTGCAGACTGGGCTTAACGCCTCGACGCTACGCGGTGGTAACCCTACATCGGCCTTCGAACGTTGACTCGAAGGCGGCGCTAGAGTTGCTGTTGCACGCGATTCAGGGCATCGCTAGCCAAGTACCCGTCGTCTTTCCGATCCATCCGCGAACCCGGCGAAGACTTGAGGAGTTTGGCATCCAATCTCTACCACGCTCGATCCGGTGCGTGGAGCCGCTGGGTTACTTGGACTTTCTGAGCCTTCTCGACCAAGCAGGGGTGGTGTTGACCGACTCAGGGGGCGTGCAGGAGGAAACGACCGCGCTGGGCGTGCCGTGTTTGACCCTACGACCCAACACCGAGCGGCCAGTCACCGTCGCAGAAGGCACTAACCGACTCGTGGCGCTGGCTCCGGAGGCCATCAAGGAAGCGGTCAGGTCCGCCCTCGCGTTGTGGGAGAACGGGTCCGGACCCTGTCAGCGTCTTCCGGAGCTATGGGACGGCCGAGCAGCCGAGCGCATCGCACGTGTTCTTGTTAACTGCGGTGGCTAAGTCTTAATCTGAGAAGTAGGTCAGGGTCCTGGGCGTCCGAGACCCGCGGGAGCGGGAGTCAGGAGCCAGGACGGCGATGACGACGAGCCAGAAGATCATCCGGAGCAAGGTGGGGCTCCTGGAGCTGGCGAAGCAGTTGGGGAACGTGTCCAAGACGCCTCGGATGATGGGGCACAGCGGGACAGCTTCTACCGCCGCTTCAAGGAGCTAGTAGGAGAGGGGAGGAGAGGCGCTGCAGAAACTCACGCTGCGGAAGCCGGGCTTGAAAAACCGCGTGGCTCGGAAGATCGAAGAGCCGGGGGTGGAGCTGGCGGTGGAACAGCCCGGGTCGGCACAGCTGCGGGTGTCGGTCGCGAACGCGGGGGGTAGAGTGTGGAACCGTTCGGTGACAACCAGGTGGCCGCTAGGCGCGAGTCCTCGGCTGTGGGGCAACTCCCAAATCTTTGCGGCGTTCTCGCGGAAATGGCGAGCAACACAAACAAAATTGTAAGGCCTGGCCTAGCCGTGATTGTCGCCAGCGCTAAATGGCTTCGTTCGCCGCATCGCTTCACACTTGCGATCGGCAGCGTCGCGCCCTCGTTAGCCTTAATCCTTTTTGGTCACGTTGCAGACACGCACACGTTTAACGCCGTGGCCCTGTTGTTGGTCGCGGGCGGATACCTGCAATCGTTCGGCGCTCTCGGCTTAGACCAGGTAGTGATGCGCATCCCGTCGCCGTCCACTGCTCAGCGTCATGGCTCTGTTTCCTGGCCAACGCTCCTTGTGGTCTCAGTCACAGTTGGTGCAGTCCTTGGAGGTGCTATCTGGTGGGGGGTCCTTCCCCACTACTCAGGAAAACGCTGGATAGGAGCGGTGCTCGGAGCGGCATACGGTGCCGGCCTAGTTGCAAGTGTACTGAAGTCCGCGGTATACAGAACGTTAGGATTCTACTCCCACGCCGCCGTCAGTCTAGTAGGCTGGCGGATCGTCTTCACTGTGACTCTTGTCGTGTTAGTGCGACTTGGACACGACGATGCCACAAACGGGTTCTATGCCGTTGTCCTACTCGCGGTTTCGCCACTCCCATTTATCCTCACCCGCATTCGGCCGCTATGTTTCTACCCGGGCGCATACTCCCCACCTCAACTTCTTCATGGCCTGATGCTCGCGGCCACTTCTGGTTCCTCGCTGGTCGCTCTTTCGATCGATCGCTGGATTGCTGTTGCAAGATTTGAGCTCGGAGCGGCGTCTGCTTACCTCCTTAACGCTGCGCTCGCGTCCGGTGCATTTGGTCTGCTACAGACCGTGATAAGCTTTTCTCTGATGCCCAGATTCGCCCAATCTGGGCATCGGCTCCGCCCATTGTTCGTAACAGAAAGCAAGATTTCTGTTGCGCTAGGCTTAGCAGGGACATTCGGCTTGATCTTATGCTACCGTATTCTCGGCCCGCATATCATAGACCACTCCCAGTACGCCCCGCTACTTTTCACCTTACTGGCGCTAGCACACAGCCTCCGTGCGCCATATGCGGTGGCCTCAGCTCTCATTGGCGGGACCGGTCGAGCCATCTTGCTACGGATTACGCTAGGTCTCGGGCTCCTTGCCACGCTCGGCGCCGCGATTATAACTTTTGCCTGCGCGCAGCTGGGCCCCTATGGCTTGGCGTTGGGTGTTGCTACAGCGTTCGTTCTCCGCCTATGCATCTGGACGATGCTCGCAAGAAGGGCCCTAAGCGAACGAAGCGGCGAAGTATGGCGAAGCGAGCAGAGCGAATCCGACGTCTCTGGCGTCTAGCAAGACCACGCAACCTCCGGCTGGCCCTCCTCATTCTCACGGATCCGGAACTGGATGGCATGTTCCAGTGGGCGCGGGAGCGAAGCCTTCCGCCCCTCCGACCTGGTTGCGAGCCTTGGGTCACGACGCAAGCGCGAGCCATCTTGAGAGAATTCGTTAAGGAAGGTTTCACCGTGTTCGAATGGGGCGCGGGCGCTTCTACCCGCTGGTTCTCTGAGCGTGGCTGTACGGTGGTCTCTGTGGAGCATGACCCTTGGTGGGCCGAGCAAGTTAAGAAGAACGTACTCGGCCACGTCCAGGTCTGGCTCCGGGAGGAAAGAGACGCGTATGTGGGCGCGGTCTCGGCTTTAAGGCACACGCCTGACATAGTAATGATTGACGGACGGTGGCGAAACCGATGCGCCTTTGCTCTGGTGGAACAGGTGAAGCAATGGGACCGGCCACCGAAAGTTGTCGTATTCGATGACACGAACAGGCCATGGTACCGCTGCGGCGCTCTCGCTCTTTCCGCCATCGCCAAAAGGTCCGAGGCAACCGTTGGTCCTACGAGCGAAGTGCCCACAAAAACTACTAGCTTCTTTTGGTTTTGAGTCGGACAAGCCTTCGGAACGCGCTGGGGCTCACAGCAGCGGGCTCAGCTGCCCTAGTCGTGGTTAGGGCCGGCGCCCCCGTCTTTGCCTTGGTGTTCTGGATTGCCGCGTGTCTTTTAATGCTAATTAAGACTTGGGAGTCAAGACCGTTAAGTCCCGGTCCCGCGCTAGGGGCAGCGCTCGGATTGTATGTCCTCTTGGGATCGATGAACGTGTCCACATACCGCGGGTTCATCTTTCCCTACACACAGGCTCGCTTCTTGTTGGCGGTCGCCATCATGGCGATCGCGGCAGAGCTTGCAGCGTCCGTCAGCAGACCTAGGCGCAGCGCACCTCGCGCTCGCCGTGTCCCGCACAGCGTCATTGTTCTTACAGCTCTTCCGGGCGTGTTCACCGCCACCTGGCTGCTTGCGAGTGGACGCTCTCCGCTTATTGACCCGAACGCCTTTGTCCACACCTCACCGAAGGCCGTATTTCTCATTGAAACGCTGTTCATTCCCTACGCCTTCCTTCTAGGTCGGAGCCTCGCCAGCGGCTTCACCAGACGTCGCGTTTTCGCCCTCGCCACACTAGGCCTGTTGCTAGGAGCCTCCGGTTACCGGGGCTGGATCATAATCGCTCTCGCCGCCTACGTCGGCGTTCGCGTCATGTCCATGCGGCTGGCCGCGGCTCTCTGGCGTGGCGCTGTCGTTGTCGCCGCCACGGCAGGGGTTCTTTCACTCCTCGCGTGGTACCGGAGAGAGCACTCGCATCATTTGGTCCAGCTCGATACACTGCTGCGAGCTGCCGGCGCCGAGAGCTTGGGACCGATAGTCGGCGTCGTCCACATCGCAATACGCGAATCTATCGCATTAACGCAGCAGCTGTCGGAAAGGAAAGCTGGGGGGTACGGGAGGTCTCTTTTCTTCGCGGACATCTGGACAGTCCTTCCCGGCTATCAGGAGTCGGGCGGCGTGACTATAGCGCACGTGTTTGGAGTCTACACGGGTGAGGGACTAACTGCGGGTGCGCTGGGTGTGTTGACGCACGACTACGGCTTTTTGGGCGCTCTGATTATATTAGCCATTATGGCAGCAGTCGTCGGTGTCGTCTACACACCGACAATGCGCGGCGGAGGAGCCTATCGCGCAGCGCTTTACTTGATCGTTTTCCTCTTCATCCTACATGTGTTCCACCGCGGAATACTCAAGATCAGCTACGTTGTAATTCCTGCAGCGTTGCTAGTACTATTTTACGCGCCTCGCGTCATAGAATCAACGACTCGGGCGAGTTTGCAGAGAGCGTGACGCGGCTATACGCCGAAATGCGGAGGGGACAGCATAACGTGAAGGTCCTGCATGTGGTTTACCAGTTTTGGCCCACGCGGCGGGGTGCCGTTTTCCGGACCCTCAACGTCATAAAAGCGACCAGACAGTTCGGCTGCAAAGTAGTGGTTGTTAGCAGCCCGTTCCAGCGGCCCGCCGGATCCGCGGGGCTCGAGATGCTCGACAGCGTCCGCGTCTACCGCACCTCGCACTTAGGGATGGGCTACGGCTTTGAGGACGCTGGTGGGTTGCTAGGTCGGCTCAGAAAGCTCTCCGCCCTTCCCGCATTTGCGAAAGCCGTGGTGAGCATTGCCCGCGCTGAGAATGTTGACCTCCTTCATGCGAACGGCACATTCTTCACAGGTTTGGCAGCTATATACGCTGGCCAGGTTTTGGGCCTCCCTACCATCTACGAAGTGCGATCCGCATGGGAGGTAGAAGCCCTCTCTGGTCCTGCCAGGTGGCCACAGCGAGCAGTCGCATGGTTGGCGGAGTACGCTGCCTCGCACTTAGCCACCTGGACCGTATATAACTCCGCCCGGCTCGAGGATCACTACAGGCCACGGAAGGACGGACAGAGTGCCGTCATCTACAACGCGCTCGAATGGCCTGCAGTCCCACCTAGCCCCCCTTGCGGCGACCCGGACATGCTACGGCTGGGCTACGTTGGATCTCTCGTCCGCTATGAGGGCCTAGACCTGCTTCTCGCAGCCGTTGCGAGACTCCGGGCTGTAGGGATCCCTCTACACCTAGACGTAGTGGGAGCCGGCCCGGCAGAGACCGCGCTTAAAAGCATCGCGAGACATCTGGGAGTCAACTCCGATGTGACCTTTCACGGTTTCCTAGAAGGCGACGACCTGGAATGCGTATGGCAGCGCATCGACGTTCTCGTCTTACCGAGACGTCGCGAGCCTGTCACGGAGCTCGTTGCTGGACTCAAGCCCCTCGAAGCGTTTAAGCGAGCAAAGTGCGTTGTGTGTTCCGACGTGGGTGGTCATCGGGAAATAATTGACCACGGCGAAACCGGGCTCTACTTCGAAGCGGGCAACCTCGATGCTCTGTGCGACACCTTACTGCGTCTCTACCGCGACCCTGAGCTACGAGCACGCATCGGGCAGCGAGCATTCGAGCTGGGTCGGCGCCGGTTCGGCTTGGAGCGTATGGCTCGTGACTACCTCGTCGTCTACAAGGCTGCTCTGGGCGTATGCTAAGCGCCGACGCTCCGCTCCGTTTCGTGAACCGGTGGGGCATCCCCTGCGTCATGGTCGGGCCTCTCCCAATCGCAGACACATCGGAAGACGCGTTTGTTAGAATCGCCGCCGTCAGACTCAAGGCGAGCGCAGGGGGCGTCGTAGTTACGCCGAACTTGAATCATCTAGCGGGCCTAAGTCACGATCCTCGGTTGCTCCGGCAGTACCTCGGGGCAGACGTTATGCTGCCCGACGGCATCCCTATCGTTCTGCTGTCGAGAGCGTTGACGGGATTGCCCATACGTCGGGTCACGGGTTCCGGCGTCGTGGCACGCCTCCTGCCGGTCACAGCGAACCTGGGAGCCAGAATCGCGTTGGTAGGTGGCTCACGTCAAACGCACTCTCGGTTTCGTAGAAAACTGGCAGAGCTGGGGCTTGAGGAGGACAGAATCCTCGGAGTGGAGCTCTCATTTCCTTTCAACCCAGCTTCTCCAGAAGCGCATCGAGCGGCCGCGACGGTAGCCGCTTTCCGCCCACAGCTAGTGCTTGTAGCCCTGGGCTTTCCAACGCAGGAACGTTGGGCAACAGCCTTTTCCCGACTTTTCCCGGCCGCCGTAGTACTGTGTGTAGGGGCGGCGGTCGATTTCTTCGCCGGCGTGAAAAGACGAGCGCCACGATTTCTACAGACTACAGGTCTCGAGTGGCTCTGGAGGGTGTGCACGGAGCCGCGACGACTGCTGCCGCGCTACGTGCGCGACGCCTTTGCTCTTCCGGCCATTGTAAAGCTGCTTCGAGACGAAAGCCGAGTACCGTAAGCCAAGAACTTGAACGTCTCTCCTCGTCTCCCGCTCCCCAAAGGGTCGGCATCCGAATGGTTGAGGAGAATGTCACTCGTCAGGATCCGGTCACGGGCGCGTGTCGCAGGTCCGCTACTCACATCACAGCCACCACAACAAGCGCTGTGACCACCGTGGCCATCACCGGCAACCCCAGCCGCGCAAAGTCCCCGAGCCGGTAGCCGCCGGGCCCGTACACCATCGTGTTCGTCTGGTACCCGATCGGCGTGAGGAACGACGCCGACGCCGCCACGGCGACGGCCAGCGCGAACGCGCGCGGATCGGCGCCCACTTCCCGGGCCGCGTGCAGGGCCACCGGGAAGACGAGCGCCGCGGCCGCGTTGTTCGTCACGAGCTCCGTGAGCGCGACGGTCGCGAGCACGACGGCCATGAGCGTCGCTGCGCGGAACCCCGGGTCGGCGAGGACGAGCAGGGTGTCGCCGACGCGGAGCCGCAACTAGGTGGCGGCTGAGCTCGCTTCCCGCGCCAGCCTAACCTGCTCTTCAACCCAGCGGTACGTCCGGGCAATACCTTCCCTCAATGTCACCCTCGCCTCCCACCCCAATGACTTGATCCGCGCTTTGCTAAAATTGCGGGCGTGGACACCCACACGACCAGGAACGTACCTGATCGCAAGCTTCTTGCCGGACACCTCAATAACCGTCCGGACCAGACCAGCAACCGTCACCCGCTCGTCGCTACCGAGATTCACCGGGCCTTCGAGTTCAGATTGCATTAGCGTGTAAATTCCGTCTACTAGATCGTCCACGTAGGTAAAGACGCGCACCGCAGTGCCGTCACCCCATACTTCTACGGATCCACCCTCCTCAGCCTCCGCCACCTTGCGGCATATCGCAGCCGGCGCTTTTTCGCGGCCCCCTCTCCACGTCCCCTCAGGACCGTAACAGTTCTCAAATCGGGCGATACGCACCTTCATTCCGTACCGGCGAGCATAGGCCATCGCCACCCGTTCCGAATATAGCTTCTCCCACCCGTACTCATTGTTTGTCAGGCTCAGCCGGGACAGCATCATCCTCCGTCAGGGGGCCTTCGTTCGCCTCCATGTCCCGGTAAACGCACACCGACGATGAGAAGAAATATCCGGGTACACCTGCCTCCGCGGAGGCATGGGTCATGTGCAGACTGATCAACGCATTGTTCCTCAACACCTCACAGTCGGCAACCGAAATGAACCCCATACCGCCCATATCCGCAGCCAGCTGGTACACTTCGTCAAACGATTCACCATCTGACAATTGCAAAGCCCTACTGCAATTCGCGGGCTCACGAAGGTCCAGGATCAAGAACTCGTCAGCCTGACTAAAACAGAATTCGTGCGCCTTGATGTCCACGCCTCTTACCCAATAACCCTCCCGCTTCAGCTTCTTTACCAAGTGACCTCCAATGAATCCCCCTGCACCGCACACCAAGGCTCGCTTTTGACGGCCCCCTACTACAGTACGATTCACGCTTTCAACCTCCTCGTAGGGACGGTAAGACAGTGCCTTCAAAAACTGGACCCGAACCATACGATTGTACATGCGGCTGCCTCTCCATACAAACGGTAGATTAGTAGCCGGCTTAGTAGGCACCGCGCCGGCGTAGTACGGTCGGGACGGTGCGTAGCAGGATTTCGAAGTCTCGTCCGAGAGACCAACCACGTATGTACTCCGCCTCCAAGGAGACGACCTCCTCAAAATCCGTGACTTCGTTCCGCCCGGAGACCTGCCACGGGCCGGTGATGCCCGGTTTGACATTCAGCCGTATGTAGTGACGCGGCTCGTACAGCGCAACCTCCGACGGCAGGGGAGGCCTAGGACCCACCAGCGACATATCCCCCATCAAAACGTTCACCAGCTGTGGGAGTTCGTCCAAGCTAGTCCGCCGTAAGAAACGGCCCAACCGGGTCACCCGCGGATCGTCCGGTACTTTGAAAAGCCGAGGATCCCGATAGACGCTGCGCCCCAGCAATGCTTCCTGCTGCCGCTCAGCTCCATCGACCATGCTGCGGAACTTTATGATCTGGAACCTCCGCCCGCCCCGACCCACCCTTTCCTGCCTGAAAAATGCTGGTCCGGGCGACTCCAGCTTCACCAGCAAGGCGACGACTAGCAGCAATGGACTCAAAAGAATGAGGCCCGCAGCCGAACCCAAGATGTCAACCGTCCGCTTGAGGGCTAGCTGCCAGACTCCGAGAGCAGGGACTTTCAGCTCCACCAACACCCGCCCGCTCATCCACACCGCCCGCGGCTCCAACCCCGCCACCCGCACCGTCCGCGACGCCGCCAGCAATTGACACCCGTGAAGCCGCGCTATATCCAGCACATAAAGAAAATCCGCATCCGAAAGCGGACCCGCCACCAACACACTGTCCGCACCCCGCTCCACGATCAACCGCCCCAACTCGCCCAAGGGCAACGCCCCGTCCGTCCGAGCCCGCCCCGCAACCACCGAGCCCACCGGCACGATCCGCGAACGACCCTCCCGAGCCGCAGCCTCGAGCTCCGGCACCCCGATCCAATCCCCCGCCCCGTGCGTCACCAACACCGCCCGAATCGGCACCACCCGCGGCGAAACCCGCCCCACCACCCAATCCACCACCCAGCGCGCTACACCCAAACACATACCAAAGACGCCCGCCAACACCCCCCAGCGCAGCACCACCATCCCGACTTCCCCGTCCCAAACCTGAGGATAGAAAACCAGCGCTCCCGCAAGCGCCGAAGCCTTGAACAACCGCGCCACATCCCGCCGCCGATCCCCCGGCCCGTACGCCCCGACCAGAACCAGCGACAACAACAACGCCACCACGAACCTGAACCCGCTGAACGTACCCGGAGGCCAAAGCCAGGCCAACCACCCCGCTGCACCACCTCCCAAGACGGCTGCATCCCTGATGAGCCGAACCCCGAGCCGCAACACAAAAAAGACCGCTAGATCCACCGCCAGCAACACCGACACCCGCGCCGCGTCCCGCAACCAGTGGCGCCTCAGATTCCGCTCGGCGATCTTGGTCTGCAACGACAGCGCCGCAACTGCCTCCAGCCCACCGGGCTGGGAAGCACTCGGGCTCTCCGCTACCCTCTCACGTTCCGCAACGCTCGACATTGTCTCTGGTCCGAAAAACTCCGATCGACGCCTTCCGGTTGGACCTCACGGCCAACGGCCTGAACCCGCAGACAGGTACCTTGGGGAAAGGCCAAAGATACGCCTGGAACTACGCCTGTCCAGAGGGTCCCGCGGACCCCCGAATGTATCCCCTCCGAACCCCTTGTCAGTGCGCTAGATCACGCTCACCCGGCAAGCTCGATTGAGCGCTCGGGACTGTGCGGGGGCCCCTCGGAAGAAAACTTCGCCGCCTCCCGCAACCGCGGCGGCGACACTGGCATACCGGCACTTACAGCTCCCAAACCAGGACCTGCGACCCCGACGCGGGCTTGAGCCGCCGCCTGATCTCCCGCGCATGGCAGAACGTGGTGATCACCAGCGCCTGAGCATCCAACTCCTTTAGCGCCCCGGGAGCCAGCACCCGAAGCCCGTCTCGCTCCTCCCCCTGCTTTCCCGGATCGTCGTCCACCACCCCCGTCACGGCGAGGCCCACGGCCTCCGCTATCGGCCGAGCTACCTCCATCACCACCCCCGCTCCGTAAAACACCACCCGGTCCACACCCTTCGCCCTGAGCTCCTTCAACCTCCTCGCTATCCGCTCCTCCATCTCCCGGTAGCCCTCGGCGAGCCGCTCGTACTCCCCATGCCTCATCCGCTGCCGATAAGCACGCCCCGCAGCCGTGAGCCGATAAGCGAAAGGCCGAACCGCCGAGTCCACCACCTGCAAGTACCCCTGCCGAATGAGAAACCGGAGATGGCGATTCACCGCCCCCACCGCCATCCCCAACCGCCGCGCCAACGCCCGCTGCGAGATGTTCCCCGCCCGCTCCACCTCGTCCATCACCCTAAGCCGCGCTACCTCGGCTACCATGGCAAACAACGCTCAACAGCGGGTACCGACTCGCCTTGAACTCCCCGCGGCGCCGCCTATCTTACTAAGTAAGACACCCGGAGGTAACACCATGCGGACTACCAAGACCTGGACCGTCTCGCTTCCCCCCAAGCTCGTCAGAGAGGCTGAGCGCGTGGCCAAGGAAGAAAACCGAACCAAGAGCGAGTTGGTCCGCGAGGCCATGCGGTTCTATCTCGAAGAACGACGCTGGCGGAAGCTTCAACGCAGAACCGCCCTGCAGGCTCAGGCCCTCGGGATCCGGACGGAAGGAGATGTCGATCGACTCGTCCACGAGGTCCGTAAATAGGACCTCATGCGGGTGGTCCTCGACACCAACGTATTGATCTGCGCTCTTGCCTTTCCCGGCAGCACGTCCGATCAAATTCTTTCGCGCATCCGACGAGGGGAAATCGACCTTTTCATCTCCCCTTTCATCCTGGCCGAGCTCGACCGTGTCCTGCGAGAGAAATTCCGCTTCAGCAAAAGGGAAGCCGCGGCTCGGCTCGGAGCCATTCGGGCCATCGCCCACATTGTTGAACCCACGGAGCGAATTACCATCGTCACAGCCAAGGACGACGACAACCGGATTCTGGAATGCGCTCTCGCAGCCCAAGCCGAATTCCTCATCACCGGAGACAAAGCCCACCTGCTTCCCCTGGAGTCCTACCGTACCGTTAGGATTGTCGCCCCAGGTCAGTTTCTCGATATTCTCGGTCGGGCCTAACCGTGAGAGACAACGCTCAAGCCGCGAACGATCGCTCACCGGCGGAACAAAAACCCCAAAAAAAGCTACACCCCTACCACATCCGCGCCGGCCTCACCAACCTCCGATCCAGCGTCACCCGCACCGCCTGCCGTATCGCCGACAACCTGACCACCACACTGGCCTTACCCTTCACCTCCAGGAGCACCCCGTACATCCCCTTGAACGGCCCCTCGGCCACTACTACCTCCTGCCCCTCCTCCAGATAGTCCGAAGGCGAAGGCATCACCCCGGTCTGGTTCACCCCCGCCACCAGCCGCCGCACCGACTCCAACTCCTCCTCCCGAATCGGCGTGGGATAACCGTTCACCCGCACCACTGTCACCACCCCGGGAGTCTTGAGAATCTCGTGCATCTCCCCCAGCCTGAATCGGGCGAACACGTACCCAGGAAACAAGGGAAACGCCACCCGCTTCTTTCGATCCGCCCACTGGCGCTCGAGCTCCACCAGAGGGAGATAGCTCTCGAACCCGGCACCGGAAAACAGGCGGTCCACCTGCTTTTCCGCCCGAGAACGGGTCCGGCATGCATACCAGCGGGGAACTTTGTAAGCGTCTAGAGACTTTGAATCCGGTGTGGCCGATGGGTGGTTCTCTCTTAACGGGGAACTGCTCAAAAGAAACCTCTCCTTGCGAGTACGGCCACACTTTGGCCCTGTCAGTTACAGGGCGCACCTGACAGAGCCCGGGGGAAAAGTCAGTAGCGGCTGATTATACACGCGGAACTAGCCTCCGCAAGCACCCCCACCGCCGGTGCCGGCCTGAACTCAACGCTCCTTCAAAGCCGGTGTTAAAAGCTCTCAGCCCTCGCCGCTGTGGCCTAGATCACGCACCAGACTCCACTCCGCACGAACCTGCAGCTCCCCGACCCAGCGCTCCAATGCGGCCCGCTCGACCCGCTCACCGCTCACCCGGAGCATGGCTCGGATGTCGTCCAGGTGACGCGCCGCACCGCCGTCACGGTACCACTGGAGCTTGCGCAAGATGACATATTCGATCGGCGCCACCCACACCGTATCTTCCCCAAGCCGGACCCCGACCCGGCGATCCATGGCCCAGCGATGCAGTCGGTCATCACCGGCCAAATAACAGTCAGCTTTCAGACCCGTTTCATGGTGGATTAGGTTAAAACGGCCTTGGCCCGGCTGCCCGGCTTGGTTCCGGATGACCTCCACCGGCGGGACGTAAAACTCCGATTCCGGAAACGCGCCCGCGATCCGCTCTGCATCTGCGGGGGGCAGGTCCAGCACCAGATCCACGTCCCGGGTAAGGCGCGGTTCACCGTAAATTACCGCGGCCACCGCCCCGGTTACCATGTAGCGCACACCCAGCCGCTCGAGGGGCAGGACGAAGAGCGAGATGAGGTCAGGTGCCGGCACCGGCCATCAGCTCCCGCACCCGGGCCTGAATTCGTTCCTCGCTCCAGTCCGGATGCTGGAGCCTCAACCCCGCCGCCTTGAGCTCCCATGCCTGCTGCCAGAGTATCCGCATCACCTCCAGCTTGGCGGCGGGAGACATTCGGCGCAGGATTTCGAGGTCCACCCGATCAGCCGCACTCACAGAGCGGAATCTGACCCGTTTTGGCATCCAGCGTCAACCTCCGCCCCCCGCCCCCAAGCGACGCGCCGCACGGCTCCTAACCCAAGCAGAGCCCACTCCTGATACGAGCGGCTGAATGGGCTGCGAAAAGCTTGGTACCGGCCCGCATGCTTTCGGTACCGGGACCGCCGAGCGTACATTGTAAGTTGGCGGTCGTAAGACGAAATCGGAGCACCGATGCCTGCGACCGTCAAATTCTCCCGCGAATTCTACGAGAAGTTCGGCCACGAGGCGGTCGAGGAACTGGTGAACTGGCTGAACCAAATCGATCTGGGCTACCGCACCGAGCTTAGGGAGCTCAACGAGCTCAACTTCGCCCGCTTCGAGGCGAAGCTGGAAGGGCGCATCGCCCAGCTTGAAGCCAAGCTCGACCAGCGCCTGGCGCAGCTGGATGCCAAGATCGACCAGCGGGCGGCGGCCCTCGAAGCCCGGCTCATCCGCTGGACCTTCCCCTTCTGGGCACCCACCATGCTGGCCCTGGTGGGCCTAATGATCGGAGTGCTGCTGAGAATCTGAAATTACCGCGACCACTGCCCCGGCTACCACGTAGCGCACACCCAACCGCTCGAGGGGCAGGACGAAGAGCGAGGTGCCCTCGATCTTTCGCCCCATGGCCCACCGGGCACGCGACTGGCTGGTTCAGGCGGAACGCGACCTGGAGCACTACGGCGAGCTCCAGAGCAACCAGGCCATCGACTATGCCCGTGAGATCCTTGAGTTCGCCCGTCCTCAAGTGGCCTGACGCCGGGACCGTGGACTGGGCAGCCCGAACCTGGGCCGCGGAGCTAGCCGGCAGGAACGACGCGGTAGTGCGGGTGGGCTACTTCGGTTCCTACGCGCGGGGAGATTGGGGTCCGGGGAGCAATCTCGATTTGCTGATCGTAGTGCGAGACTCGCCCGAACCACCCCACCGCCGGGCGCTCGCCTTCGACGCCACGGACCTTCCGGTACCGGCGGACGTGCTGGTGTACACCGTCCGGGAGTGGCAGGCACTGGAATCGCCGCCCCCGGGAAGAAAAAGCATCGCCCCCGAGGCCGTCTGGGTTTACCGCGAGAGCCCGGCGGACGGCAGCTAGCTACGTCCTTCCGCGACTGGTGCTTGAAGATAGCATGAACCTTGGCCCGTCCGGAGACAAAGCCCGCCTGACCACGTCGCTTCCGGGACATATCCTTCCGGGACATATCAATGAGCGTAGATATGTTCCCCGGAGACCCCCACAGCGATGGGTAACCTCTCCTTAGCGCGGGAGAGGACAGTTGACCCAGAGACAGGACGTACCCTCTAGCAACATATCGACTCGCAACATATCAATGAGTGTCGATATGTCCGGCGGAGGGCGCCGTCCGGGATCCCCACCGCCACCGTTTGCCGGTAGCGATCAGGGACCGCAATCTTTCGGTTATGCACCGGCCGAGCGTACATTGTAAATACTGGCGGAGCCGAGCGTACATTGTAACGAGCGTACATTGTAAATAGTGGCGGAGTAAATATTGTCGGACAGACGACGGCGGAGTAACCGGTGGCGTTTTCGGTACGGGAATTTCGCGAGCTGATTCGGCTGCTGGGCAAGGAGCCCGAGCGGCGGGCGGAGCTGCTGGGCGTGCTCCTAGGGGAGGATATGTTGGCCCTGCCCCAGGCCCTCCGGGAGCTCGCCCAGGCCCAGACCCGAACCGAGCAGCGGCTCGAGGCGCTCACCGCCAGGGTGGACGCACTGGCGGCCCGGGTGGGTGAGCTCGCCCAGGCCCAGACCCGCACCGAGCAGCGGCTCGAGGCGCTCACCGCCCGAGTGGACGCGCTGGCTGCCCGCATGGATGAGCTCACCGCCCGAGTGGACGCGCTGGCTGCCCGCATGGATGAGCTCACCGCCCGGGTGGACGCGTTAGCCCTAGCCCAAGTCGAGATGGCTCGGGAAATGGCAGCTCTGGCCCGGCAGATGCGGTGGCTTACCGACCGCGTAGGCGGGCTGTTGGGCGAGAGCACCGAGCGGCGGTACCGGGAGCGGGCGCCAGCCTACTTCGACGACCTGCTGAAAGGGCTGCACGTGCCGGACGCCGAGGAGCTGCCCCGCATCTTGGACGAAGCGGTGGATGCGGGGCGGATCTCCCGCGCCGAGCGCAGGGAACTGCTCTACGCCGATGTGGTGGCCTTCGGCCGCCGGCGGGACGACGGCAGCGATGCCGCTCTGGCGGTGGAGGTGTCAGCCACGGTGGACGAGGACGACGTGCGCCGCGCGGCACACCGGGCAGAACTTCTGTCAAAGAGCACGGCGAAACCGGCAACCGCGGTGGTGGCCGGAGAGGCGATCAAACCCACCGCCGACGAGTTGGCGCAGAAGATGGGCGTGTGGCGCGTGCTGGACGGGCGGACCTTCTCGCCCGAGAGCGGTGCCGCGCCGCGGGAACAGGCTCTGGAATAGAACTGCCGCAGCGGTGCAGGCGCGGGGGGCGCTCCGGGCGCGCTCTCGCCCGGCCGCTAGCCGCTTTCGCCCGGCGCCGACGACGCGCGCCGCTTCAACTCCTCCCACCACGCAATCCGCTCCGCCACCTTCTTCTCGTACCCCCGATCGCTGGGCCGATACCACTTCGCGCCGCGCAACCCCTCGGGCAAATACTCCTGGCCCGCAGCCAGCGCATGGGGCTCGGCGTGATCGTAACGATAACCGGCACCGTAACCCAACTTCTCCAACAACGGCGTGGGAGCGTTTCGAATATGAAGCGGCACCGGCTCGGCGGGATGCTCCCGCGCCGCTTCCACCGCCTCGGACCACGCCTCATACACCCGGTTGGACTTGGGCGCCGTCGCCAGATAGATCACCGCCTCCGCCAGCGCCAACTCGCCCTCGGGCGATCCCAAAAAGTGATAGGCATCCTTGGCCGCCAGCGCCACCGAAAGGGCGCGCGGATCCGCCAGCCCTATATCCTCGCTCGCGATCCGCACCAGCCGCCGCGCGATGTACAAGGGATCCTCTCCACCCGCGATCATCCGGGCGAGCCAGTAGAGCGCACCCTCCACGTCCGATCCCCGCACCGCCTTGTGCAGCGCCGAAATGAGATTGAAGTGCTCCTCGCCGGCTTTGTCGTAACGCGGGAGGCGCTTGGCCAGGATCTCTTCCACGTCCGCCGCTGAAAGAGGAGGTGCTCTTCTCTCCGCTTTTGCGGCCGCTTCTGCCACCCGGCGCCGGCGCGCATGGAACAGCACCGCCTCCAGAGCGTTGAGGGCGCGCCGGGCATCGCCGTCGGCGTAGCGCACCAGCGCTTCGAGCGCATCTTCGGCGAGCAACGGTTCCGCGTCCGGCGGCGCTTCGGGGTCGCCCTCTTTGAGGGCGCGATCCAGTATCCGGCGGATGTGCTCCGGAGCAAGCGGCTCGAGCACGTAGACCGCAAGGCGCGAAAGCAGCGGCGGCGTGAGCTCGAAGCTGGGGTTTTCCGTGGTGGCGCCGATCAGAGTGATCACCCCGCGTTCGACCCACGGCAGAAAGGCGTCCTGCTGCGCTTTGTTGAAGCGGTGGATCTCGTCGCAGAAGAGAATGGTGCCGCGGCCTTCGTAGCGGAGCCGCTGCTGCGCCTGTTCAATGATCTCGCGCACCCGCTGCACCCCTTCGGTCACGGCGCTGAACGGTTCGAAGTGGCGATCGCTGTAGCGGGCGATCAGATAGGCGAGCGTGGTCTTGCCCGATCCGGGCGGTCCCCACAGGACCATGGAGTGTACTTCGCCGCGCTCGATCGCCCGGCGGAGCGGCTTGCCGGGCGCCAGGAGATGTTCCTGGCCTACGAACTCCTCCAGCGTCCGCGGGCGCATGCGATCGGCCAGCGGGCGCCTGCCCGATGCGGCGGTTTCGAAGAGAGACGGGTCCTTCAGCTGTGCCCCACCCTGCAACGGTAACAGTAAGAATAGTACTGCGTTCAGCCGGGTTTGGCTTCCTCTTTGCGGATCCCCGAGCCGGAGCATCACGGAATCCTGGGACGCCAAGCTGATCGTCGGGTTTGCGACCTCCACACCGACCTTCCCCCGCACCGCCACTCGCTATACGATTGTAACGCTTATGCCGACCCAATCGCTCAGGGTGCCCGACCCCCAGGCACTGGCGGGCCTGGCCGATCGCTACCAAATCCGACTCCTCTTGCTTCACGGCTCGTACGCCAAGAATACGATTCACTCTTCCAGCGATCTCGACCTGGCCGTCTTATTGCACCAACCCGAGCGGTGGGCGCGACATTGCTGTCGACCTCATAGCCGATCTTCACCGCCTCTTCCCCGGCCACGAGATCGATTTGGTCTTCCTGCACCGAGCCGACCCGCTGCTCGCCTGGCATATCCTGCGGGACGGTAAGCCGTTGATAGGGAATCCCGGCGATCTCGAAAACCGCCGGCGTTACGCCTGGCGGCTGTATGTCGAGTATGGCGGAACGGCTGCTGGAACGGCTGATCGGGACACCTAGTGAGGCCTGCGGACTGCGCTAGTGCGACAGCCCTCTTACGCCGCATCACCGCAGCACCCCCAGTGTGCCCGTTCGGAACATGTCCCCGTTCGGGACATATCAATGACTGTAGATATGTCCCGCGGAGACACCCACTGGCCACTCAACGGAGTGCCCGCGCGGCCTGGCAACAACCGAGTGCTCGCCCGGCCTGGGCAGCACACCACCGATTTTTAGACGGCACGCGGTGGGGGCTCGCGAAGGGCGCCCGTGTAGCCCCGGCGTAAGCGACGCCACGCGGCGCGGGGGTCGCTCCGGGCAAGCTCCGCCCCGCACGGACCAGCCGCCCTACCCCGCAACCGCCCGCAACAGCTCGCGCGTCAAGAAAAACATCCCCGCCCCGCCAAAAAACGCGAGCGGCAACCGCCACCCGGGCTTAGCCTGAAACTCGGGCACCAGATTCGACGCCCCCACGTACAGCGTCACCCCCGCCGACAACGCCAAACCGTGCGCCGCAAGAAACGCCACCCCGCCGGTCAACAGCACACCCGCCACCGTCGCCAAGCCCAACACCGATGCCGCACCCACCGCCCGCCGCGCGCTCCCCCCTACCGCCAACTGCAAACTCGAAATGCTCACCCCCTCCGGCAACTTGTGCAGCAAAACCGCGAGAAAAACCAAGATCCCCAACTCCCCGCTCACCGCAAAACCGCTGGCGATGGCCACCCCGTCGAAAAACGTGTGAATCGAAAGCCCCACCAGCGCCGCTACCGCAGCACCCGGAGCCACCGCATGCGTCTCCTCACCAAAATGGAAATGCTCGATCGCCGTATGCTGGGCCAAATGCACCAGCAAATAGCCCGCAAAGACCACCGCCGCCGCCTCCCCACCGCCGCGCGAGAGCGCCTCGGGCAAAAGCTCGACTACCGCCACCGCCAGCATGAAACCGGCACCGAAGGCCACCAACCCTTCGATGAACCGGAGACTCGCCCTGGCACTGCGCGCCACCGCTACTCCCCCCAACACGTTCCCCACCGCCGCAGCCAAGGCGTACCACAACGCCGCGCTCATCACCCCTTCCCGTACTCTTCTCGCACCATCCGCAACAACTCCTCCCGGGTATTCGCCGAGGGGTCTTCCAGCACCCGGTCCAAAAGCCGGCGCAACATGCGCCCCACTTCCGGCCCCTGAGGAACCCCCGCTTGCATGAGATCGCGCCCGTTTACCGCGAGATCGGAAACCGAAAGGGGAGCCCCCGAACGGCGCACTTCGCCCACCGCCGCAACCAACTCAGCGGCCCCCTCCCTCCCCTCCGCCGCCGCGATCGCCAAGAGATCGTCCACCGCGGAACCCACCCGCGACATCCAGCGCCTCACACTCGCACCGGAAGCAAGGTCCGGCCAATCACCCCGATGCTCTCCGATCCTCCGGCCCCGATCGATCGCCGCATTGGAACAGCGCAACCGCTCCAGCGTCGCAGCCGGATCGGAAGAAAGATACGCCGTCATCAGCACCGGATCCCGGGAAGCAAAGCGGTCCAGCACGGCGTCCCGGCTTGCGTCTCCCAGCTCCGGAAGCCAGATCGGCACCGCCCCCACATCGCGCCACAACCGCACCAGTTCCGACGGCCGCTCCGCGCTCTCCAGACCCTTGAACCACTCGTCCCGCACCCGCTCCGCCGAAAGCAACCGCAAACCGCCGGCGTTGCGCCGCGCCGCCTCCCAAGTAGCGGGATCGATCTTGAACCCGAACCGCGCGGCGAACCGGAGCAGCCGCAAGATCCGCAAGTAATCCTCCCGGAACCGCTGATCCGGATCGCCTACCGCGCGCAGCAAACCCGCTTCGAGATCCTCCCGCCCGCCGAACGGGTCCCGCCACTCTTTCCTCAGCGGATGATAGGCGATGGCGTTCACCGTGAAGTCCCGCCGCGCCAGATCCTCTTCCAAACTGGCGCCGAACTCCACCACCGCATGCCGGCCGTCGGTGACCACATCCCGCCTGAACGTGGTCACCTCGTGAGGTTGCCTATTCCGATCCAGCACCGCCACGGTCCCGTGCTCGATCCCCACCGGAACGGTGCGCCGAAAGAGCTTGCGCACCACCTCGGGCGGCGCGGCGGTCGCCAGATCGAAATCGGCGTTGGGAATCCCCAAAAGGTTGTCCCGAATCGCCCCGCCCACACACCAGGTCTCGTAACCCGCCTCTTCCAACCTGCGGGCGATCCGCAACACCTCGTCCGGAATGCGCAGTTCCGGAGTGCGCAGTTCGCCGCGCCCGACGCGCGCTTTATCCATTCAATTGCCGCCTCGATTCCCGCCCTGATCGCCGCCTTGATCCCCGCCCCGGTCGCAGCCTTGATTCCCGCCTTGATTGCCGCCGCCAGATCCGCACCATCGCCAAGCCCTCCAGATTCGGCGCTGCCGCAAGCCTCCCGCGGGCGTCACGTCACGGCCGGCCCGTTCAGCAGTCCGGCGATCCTATCGACCACGTAGCGGCTGAAAGGAAACGCGCAGGTAAAAGCCGGCGAGACCGCGTTGAGCACGTGAAAGGAGCGATCGTCTCCTTCCAGCCGGAAATCCATTTCCAACTTCCGCGCCTTCAGGTCCAAAAGCTGAGCCCGAATCCCGCTCTCCCCCCAGTGCCGGTAGCGCCGCTGGTCCACCCCCTCCACCAACTCTGACGCCAGCCGCACCAGATGCTGCCGGAAATATTTTCGGATCTCGCTCAGCGCCAGCCACCGGAACCCGAAATCGTTGCGCAAGAACAAGCCCGCCTCCCGCCGCAAGATCTCCAGCGACTCGCGCAACTTGAAGTTCTCCAAACCGCGGTAATGCTCCCGCCAGAACGCCGGTATCGCCGTGGGGCCGATTTTCACCCGCCCGTCCACCGTCACCGTGAAATGAACGCCGAGGAACGGGTTGCGGAGATCGGGAACGGGATAGACATGGACCCGCAAACTCTCGCCCGGATCGGCGTAGAGATAGACCCCTTTGAACGGCAGAATCCGGTACTGCTCCGAAAAACCGAAATCCAAGGCTACCCGATCGGCGTAAAGCCCCGCGGCGTTTACCACGTATCCGGCGGAGAGCTTGCCGCCGCTGGTAATCACCCCGCCGTCCCAGCGGCCCCGGTACTCGACCCCGGTACGGATCGCCACCCCTGAGGAGGCCGCGTCCCGGAGCAGCGCCTCCAGCACCGCCTTGGGATCCACCGTCGAGGTGTTGGGCGAAAACAAAGCCCGCTCGAACGTCTTCACCCGGGGCTCGATCCGCCGCGCCTCTTCCGCGCTCAGGCATTCCAGGGTCACCCCGTTAGCCCGCCCCCGGCGCAACAACTCGTCCAACCCCGCAAGCTCGGACTCGTCCCGGGCCACCACCAACTTGCCGCAGCGGTTCAACGGCAAGCCGCGCTCCAGGCAAAACTCGGTAAGTTCCCGGTTCCCCTCCCGGGTAAAACGAGCCTTCAGCGAGTCCGCCGTGTAGTAGAATCCCGCGTGCAGCACCCCGCTGTTCCGCCCGCTGGCGTGCAAGCCGCAGCGCGCCTCCTTCTCGATCACCGTTACCGCGCAATCCGGAAAACGGCGCTTGAGCTCCAGCGCCGTGGCGATACCGATAATCCCTCCCCCGATCACCAGAAAATCGCAAACTTCGCTCGCGCCGCCTATCCGCACAACACGCTTCCGCCGTTCACGTTCAAGATCTCGCCGGTGATGTGACGGGCGAGAGAAGAACAGAGAAAGACGATCGGTCCCGCTACATCCTCCGCACTCGCTATCCGGCCCAGCGGTATGCTCCGCTCGATCTCTCTGCGGCCGGCGCCGCCGTCCCGCTCGTAAGGTTTCTGGGACATCTCGGTGTCCACCCAGCCGGGAGCTACCGCGTTCACCGTGATATCGTCCTTGGCCACCTCCACCGCAACCGACTTTACGAAAGAAATCAGCGCTCCCTTGGTAGCGGCATAATCCGCATGGAACGCTTCGCCCCGCTGTCCCGCGGTGCTGGAGACGATCACGATCCGCGCTCCGCTCTTGGGCCGCATGACCCGAAGCGCCGCCCGGGTGCCGTAAAAGACCGAGTCCAGATTGGTGGCCATGGTGGTCCGCCACTGCTCGTCGCTCATCTCCGATACGGGTACGTCGTCCGGAGGCCAGATCCCCGCGTTGGCTACGAAGATGTCCAGCCGCCCGAAAGCCTCGACCGTGCGCCTGACCACCTCCTCGCAATCCTCTTTGCGGGAAAGATCGGCGGCAAGACAAATCGCCCGCCTTCCCAACCCTTCGATCCTCCGCGCCACCCGCTCCGCGTCTTCTTTGCGCGTGCGATAAGTCAACGCGACATCGGCTCCCGCTTCCGCCAGCATCACCGCCGTAGCGGCTCCGATACCGCGCGATCCGCCGGTCACCAGCGCAGCTCTTCCGTTGAGATCGATCAACGACACTTCGCAATCACCTCCGGGGAAAACGACACCTTGCAATCACCTCCGGGGAAAAGGATCGGACAAGCGTTCGGGATTCTGCTCCGCAATGAGCTCGCACGCCAGGGTCATCAACGCGTCGGCGGCGAGCAGGGTAAGTGCGGTCTCCCGCCCGGGAGGACCGCCCTTGGCCTCCTCCAACAGGCGGTCGCCCAAAACCTTCAGGGCCAACGGAACTTCTTGGGGAAGATCCGGAACTTCGCTCAACGCCGCCAGCACCCGGGCGCGCAGCGATTCCGGCGCGCCTTCCAGACGGCCCTCGAGGAAAGCTTCCAGATCTATCAGCCGCTCCCCGGCGCCAAGGCGCTCCGCACCAACTCGGGAAGCCGCTGCCGCACCTCGGGCAGCCTGGAAGGATCGCCGATCCCGCCCGAGGCGAAGTGCGGCCTGCCGCCGCCCCGGCCGCCGGCAGACTGAGCTATGAGATTGGCCAGCTGATCGGCCCGCACCCCGCCGGAGATCAGATCGTCGGTTACCGCCACGTGCAGCCCGGGCTTTTCCCCCTGAACGAAGAGCACCTGGATAGAACGGCGGTTCTTCTGGCGGAAAGAATCCACCAGCATCCCGATCTGCTGCCGGTCCGCCACCGGCGAGTCTCCCACCAAGAGAACCGCGTCCCCGATCTCGTAGCGCTCGTAACGGTCACCCTCCGCCGCAGCCCCCTCCTTGAGCAGTTGCTCGAGCTGCTTCTCCAAGCGCCGCTTCTCTTCCAGCAGCGCCTCGATCCTGCGGGCCAGATGCTCCGGGTTGGTCCGGAGCGTGGAGGCCGCCTCCTCCAGCTTCCGGTCAATGTCCCGCACTGCCCGATACGCCGCCGGACCGGTGAGCGCCTCGATCCGCCTCACCCCGGCAGCTACGCCCGACTCGCCGCTAAAGTGAAACAGCCCGATCTGACCCGTGCTGCGAACGTGGGTCCCGCCACACAGCTCCTTGGAAATTCCGGGAATGTCCACCACCCGAACCCGCTCCCCGTACTTCTCGCCGAACAGCGCGATCGCACCCGCCGCGATCGCTTCCCGGTAGGGCATCTCGTAAGTCTCGATTTCCACATTCTCCCAGATCGCCCGGTTGACCTCCTCCTCGATCGCCTCGAGCTCTCCCTCGCTCACCGGGCTGTGATGCGAGAAGTCGAACCGCAACCGCTCCGGCGCCACTACCGATCCCGCCTGCCTCACGTGCGATCCTAAGACTCGCCGCAACGCCGCATGCACCAAATGGGTGGCCGTGTGATTCCGCTCGATATTGCGGCGGCGCTCCTCCGCCACCACCGCCTCCACCGGCGTGGGCTCGAAGGGACCCTCGAAAGGACCGGTCACCACCTGCTTCTGGTCGATCTTGAAAACGTCCTCCACCGGCAGGGTCCAGCCTTCCCCCTTCACCACCCCGGTGTCGCTCACCTGGCCCCCCGATTCCGCGTAGAAGGGATTCTCCTTGAGGACGAGATCGAGCCGCCCCTCGCCCTGCCGGAAGGCGAGGATCTCGGTTTCCGCCCGGGTGGTCTCGTAGCCCACGAAATGCTGCCGCGCCCGCGGCTTCACCCGCACGAAATCCCGCCCCTTGCCCCGAGACCGCTTCACGATCGCGGGAGCGCCAAACCCTTCCCGACTCGACATCCCCGATGGGGAGACGGCGGGGCTCACCGACGGCGCACCCGCCTCCGCTCCCTTCCCCGCCGCCCGGGACCGCTCCCGCTGCAGCTCCAGCTCCCGCTCGAACCCCTCCACGTCCACCGTGAACCCGCGTTCGTGGGCGATCAGCTGGGTGAGATCCAGGGGAAAACCGTAGGTGTCGTACAGTTTGAACGCGTCCGCTCCGGCGATCACCCCCGGCGGCCCAGCGGTGAGCTCGTCCAGCCTCTTTAGGCCTCCCTCGATCGTCTCCAGGAAACGCTCCTCCTCCGCCCGGGTCACCGCCTCTATGTGCTCAGCCTTGGTCCTGAGCTCAGGATAAAACTCCCCCATGAGATCGATCACCACCCGGGTCAGTTCCACCAGAGTCGGTTCTCTCCGCCCCAGCAAGAACGCGTGGCGCACCGCCCGGCGCAAAATCCGCCGCAGCACGTAGCCCCGCCCCTCGTTCGAGGGATAAACCCCGTCAGCCAGCAGGAACGCCACCGCCCGGGAGTGATCTGCCAGCACCCGGAAGCCAACCCCGCCCGGGCCGCGATCGTACGGCCGCCCGACGATCTCCTCCGCCCTCCGGATGATCGGGGTGAAGAGATCGGTGTCGAAGTTGGACTCCACTTCCTGCATCACGGCCGCGATGCGCTCCAGTCCCGCCCCGGTGTCCACCGAAGGAGCCGGCAGAGGAGTCCTGGTTCCATCCGCCGCCTGGTCGAACTGCATGAACACCAGGTTCCAAATCTCCAGCACCTTCCCCGCGTCGGAGAGGGCCAGGAATTCGGAAAGAGAGGGGACCGACCTTTCCGCCGGCGGCCTCAGATCGACGTAAATCTCCGAGCACGGGCCGCAGGGCCCGGTGTCGCCCATCTGCCAGAAGTTGTCCTTGTCCCCGCAGCCGTAGATCCGCTGGTCGGCGATACCGGTCACCTCGCGCCACAGCCTTCGGGCCTCGTGGTCCTGGTGGTGTACCGTCACGTAGATCCGATCCGGGGAGATGCCCAGGTATCGCTCTCCGGTTACCCACTCCCAGCCGTAGGCGATCGCCTCGCGCTTGAAGTAGTCGCCAAAGGAAAAGTTCCCCAGCATCTCGAAGAAAGTGTGGTGCCGGGCGGTGTGCCCCACCTGTTCCAGGTCGTTGTGCTTGCCCCCCGCTCGCACGCACTTCTGCACCGTCACCGCCCGCTTGTAGGGCCGCTGCTCCAGTCCCTGGAAGACCTGCTTGAACTGGACCATCCCCGCGTTGGTGAACAGCAGGGTGGGATCCCCCGCGGGGACCAGAGACGAGGACGGCACGTGCTCGTGGCCCCGGGAGCGGAAGAACTCTACGAACGAACGCCTGATATCCGCCGAGCGCATGGTGTGAAACTTAACACCGCTGGCTCAGCATTTCCTCCAGGAGTTGTCTTATCTGGTAGCCGGAAAGCCCCCGGCGCCTGAGGTAGGCCAGGATCCTCCTTCTCTGAACGTTGAGAGGGAGGTCTTCGAGCTGGGAAAGGCGCTTTTCCATCAGCCGCCGCGCCTGTTCCAGGTTGTCCAACCCCTCGGCTTCTATCACCTCGTCCACCGCCCGTTCCGCCAGGGTGCGCTCCACGCCCCGCTGGAGGAGATCGGTCACCAGCCGGGCGCGGCCGTGCCCTCGGGGAGCCCGCACTCTCACGAAATGCCGGGCAAATTGCAAGTCGTCCAGTAGTCCCGCCTCCTTGAGCTTCTCCAGAGCGGCGTTTATCGCCTCCGCGCTGTGGCCCCGCTGGTAGAGCTTGTTGATCAGCTCCCCCGACGCCCGAGGGCGCGCCGCCAGCAGCCGGAGCGCCACCCGGTAGGCGCCCTCCACCGCCACCGCCTGATCCAGCTTGCCCTTGAGCTCGTCGCTGAGAATCAGACCCTGCCTCAAACCCAGCGAGCCCACCACCTCCACCGGAAGCACCGCGTAGCGCTGCCGGTCAACCTCCACCACCACATGGCCCGACGAACGGGCGTCCGGCCGCAGCGCGGTAACTATCACTCCTCGTCCGCCCCGGCCTTGAGCGCCACTCCCAGCTGCTCCCTCACCTTGGCCTCGATCTCCTCGGCCACGGCGGGATTGTCCTTGAGATACAACTTGGCATTCTCCCGCCCCTGCCCAATCCGCTCCTTGCCGTAGGAGTACCAGGCACCACTCTTCTCGATAATGCCGAGGTCGGCCGCCAGGTCCACCAGCAGCCCGGTGTGGCTGATCCCCTCGTCGAACAGGATGTCGAACTCCGCCTGCTTGAAAGGCGGCGCCACCTTGTTCTTCACCACCTTGACCCGCACCCGGCTGCCGATGATCGCATCCCGATCCTTGACCGGACCGATGCGCCGCACGTCCAGCCGCACCGAAGCGTAAAACTTCAACGCCCGGCCGCCGGTGGTAGTCTCGGGATTGCCGAACATCACCCCGATCTTCTCCCGCAACTGATTGATGAAGATCACCGCCGTGCGCGAGCGGTTGATGCTACCCGCCAGCTTCCTGAGCGCCTGGGACATCAACCGCGCTTGGAGACCCACATGGGCGTCCCCCATCTCGCCCTCGATCTCCGCCCGCGGCACCAGCGCCGCCACCGAGTCGATCACGATCACATCCACCGCCCCGGAACGCACCAAAATCTCGGCTATCTCCAGCGCCTCCTCCCCGGTATCCGGCTGCGAAACCAAGAGATCCTCCACCGCAACGCCCAGCTTCTTGGCGTACTCCACGTCCAGCGCATGCTCGGCGTCGATGTAAGCCGCCACGCCCCCGCGCCGCTGGGCCTGGGCCGCCACGTGCAAGGCCAAAGTGGTCTTCCCGCTCGACTCGGGACCGTAGATCTCCGTGATCCGCCCGCGAGGAATACCGCCCACCCCGATCGCCGCATCCAGATTGATCGCCCCGGTGGGTATCGCCTCTACCTTCACCCAGGAGTCCTGCCCCATCCGCATGATCGATCCCTTACCGCAGGTCTTCTCGATCTGGGCAATGGCGAGGTTCAAAGCCTTCTTCTTCTCCTCCGAAAGCTGCGGCACCGCCTGAGTCTGGTTGCTCATTGTGAACCCCTGCCCCGTTTGATGGTCCATGCCTTCAGGATACCCGAATATATCCCGAAACCGATTCTACCGCCAGCCGGGCCGAAAAGCGTCCTCTATGTGCTCGATCCTCCAACCGCCCGACCGATCCGGCACCACCCCGATCACGTCGAAGCGGTACAGATCGCCCGGCCCCCCGTGACGGTCAATCCAAGATCTCGCCACCCGCACTATCTCCCGCCGCTTGCGCCAGCCTACCGCCTCGAAGGGACTGCCGAAGGCCCGGCTCCTCCTGGTCTTCACCTCCACGAAGGCGACAACCGGCCCTTTCCTGACCACCAGGTCCACCTCCCAACGCCCCGCACGGTAGCGATGCTCCAATACCCTCCACCCTTTCGACAACAAGTACCCCATAGCCGCCTCTTCACCCCGCAGGCCCCTCAAGTGCCGCGGGTCTTTCCACCCTGCCGGATCCGATTTTACCGCCACGCCTCAATCTAGTACGCCCCCGCCGCTCGCTCCGTACCCAATCCATGCACAGCGTATCAAAAAATCCCGGCTCCACAAAGCGCGCACTCAAAGAGCCCTACCGCGGCTCGAGATTCACTTGCAGTACTCGTCCAGCTGGTGCATCCCGATCAACACTTCCCGCGGCTTGCTCCCGTCGGGCGGCCCCAGGATCCCCGCCTCGTGAAGCTGGTCGATGATCCGCGCCGCCCGCCCGTATCCGATCCGCAGCTTCCGCTGCAGCAGCGAGGTCGAGCCCAACTGATGCTGGATGCAAACCTCGGCCGCTTCCCGGAACAGAGGATCCCGCTCTCCGCTCGACTCCCCTCCTCCTCCCCCAGCCGCCGCTGCTTCCAGAGCCTCCCGCTCCCGCACCACTTCCAGTATGTCCTCCTCGGCAGCCTCGGCGATCCCCTTCTTTGCAAGCTCGATCTCCAGCGCCTCTGCGCGGGCGCGGTACCAGGACGTTATCGCCTCGGTCTCCTCGGTGGAGATGAACGCTCCCTGCAACCGCAGCGGCTCGCTCCGTCCCGGAGGAACGAAGAGCATGTCCCCGTTGCCCAGGAGCGTTTCGGCACCGTTTTGGTCCAGGATGGTGCGGCTGTCCACCTTGGAAGCTACCCGGAAAGCGATCCTGGAGGGGAAGTTCGCCTTGATGAGGCCGGTGATCACGTTCACGCTGGGGCGCTGGGTGGCCAGCACCAGATGGATCCCGGTGGCCCGGGCCTTTTGGGCCAGGATCGCCAGCGGTTTTTCAACTTCGCCCTGAACCGTCATCATGAGGTCGGCCAGCTCGTCCACGATCAGCACCACAAAGGGGAGAGCGTCCTCTCCAGCCGCCGCCGCGCGCCGATTGTAATCGTAGATGTTCTTGGCTCCCACTTCGTGGAACCGCTCGTAGCGGTTTTCCATCTCGTAGATCGCCCACTTGAGGACCTGGGCCGCCTCCCGATTGTCGGTCACCACCGGATGCCTGAGGTGCGGCAGCGCGTTGTAGGCCGAAAGCTCCACCATCTTGGGGTCGATCATTAGCATCCGCAGCTCGTGGCGGGTGTAGCGGTAGATCAGGCTGGTGATGATGGCGTTGATGCACACCGACTTTCCCGACCCGGTGGCGCCGGCGATCAACAGGTGCGGCATCTTGGCCAGATCCGCGATCACCGGCCGGCCTTCCAGATCGCGGCCCAATGCGATGGGTAGCGTGGCTCGGGTCCGCTCCCACTCGGGAGATTCCAGCAGTTCCCTCAGCGTCACGATCCGCGGAGTAGGATTGGGAACTTCCACGCCCACGGCCGCTTTCCCGGGTATGGGCGCCACGATTCGGATCGACTGGGCGCGCATCGCCAGCGCCAGATCGTCCGCCAGCGCTGCGATCCTCCCCACCTTGACTCCCGGAGCCGGAGCTACTTCGAACTGAGTGACCACCGGCCCGGTAGTGCGTCCCACGATCTTCCCCTCCACTCTGAAGGTGGCCAGAGTGTCGATCAACACCTGCCCCAAGCGGTCGAGCTCCGCTTCTCCCGCGTCGGTGATCCCTTCCGGAGGCTGGTGCAAGAGCTCCAGGGGTGGCAGCTCGTCGTTCTCCGCCGCCCGCGTCCCACCGCCAGGAGACGGGGCGGCGGGCACCTGCCGTTTCTTTTTCATGGTCTCTTCGATCGAGGGCGCCGGCGGGGTGATCACCTCCCAGTCGTCTTCATCGGGCTCCTCCGCCTGGATTGCCCGCGCGGGCTCCCGCCGGTCCGCCTTAGAGAGCCTCCGGAACGGGTGCCAATCCAGGGTCACCAGGGTGAGGGCCGAAAGCGCCACCAGCCACACAGTCACCGCTCCCGCAGTGCCCACCACCGAGATCACGCCGCTGGCCAGCGCCGCGGGAACTAAACCCACCAGCTTCTGCGCCGCGGTCCACTCCTGATAGGACGGCGGAAACTCCGCTCCGGTTTTTATGCCGATGGCGAGCGCTATGCCGAAGGGTACCAGCGGCACCAATCCCAGGAACAGCACGGCCACGTCCGCAAAGCCCAGCCTTCCCAGCCGCCCGAAACCGGCAAGTCCCATTCCTATGCCGAGCAGGGGAATGAACCAGGATCCCGCGCCCAGATTCTGCCACAGGAAGCGGCCCAACAGCTGCCCGGCTCGTCCGGTGAGATCCAGGGGAAGCAGGCTCAGCCCCACGAACACTCCCGCCAGCAGGGCCGCGATAGCGGTCAGTTCCTGCCGGTGTCGCGGGGTGAGTTGCACGCTAGCCTCGTTCGGGAAGGGTGACGCGGCGGTCGTTGAGGATGGGCACCACCTCGTAGCGGTCCGGTTCGGCGGCGAATTTCAAATCGGCGCGGAATCCCAGCGCCTTGAGGTCCCGCGCCGCCGCGCTGGCGTTCAGCGCCGAAGTCCACTTGGTACCGTAGCGTCTCACCAGCTCCCGGGCTGCAATCGCCGCATCGTTCATCTCCAGCCGCCGGCGCAGTTTCCCCGGCACTATGGCCTGGGCGAACCGTCCGGCCGCGTAGGCGTCTTCCAGGGCGAACTGCTTTTCCCGCCCTGCACATAATATGGTGAGTTCGCCCGCTTCTTCGAAGGCCCGGGCGGCGGCTTCAGCCGCCGCGGTGAAATTGACCGCCGCCCCTATGATCACCGGGCGGCCCGCTTCCGCCGCGAGCAGCGCCGGAGTCCCGTTAGTGGTGGCCATCACCAGGGTCTTTCCCCCTACGGTCTCCGGCGTCATCTCCAGCGGCGAGTTTCCCAGAGCGAACCCCGGGATCTTTTCCAGCCGCCTTTCGCCGGCCAGCAAGACGTCGTCCCGTTCCAGATTCTGTGCCAGCTTGAGAGCGTCTTCCGCGCTAGCCGCGGGCAGTACCGCCCGGCCGCCGTTGGCCAGTGCCGCAACTATGGTGGTAGAAGCCCTCAGGATGTCCACAACCAGCACCGGCCGGCCCGCGATCATGTTGGACGACAGGCCGACCGGAGTAAAATGCACCGACAGTTTCATTGCGCCGCTGCCAAAACCTCCGGAGCTTTAGTTAGAAACTTCGTGTCCACCGTCCCCGCCACAAAGTCCGGGTGGTCGATAATGCGGCGGAGCACGGGGATCGTGGTGGTGACACCCTCCACGATGAACGAATCCAGCGCCTGCCTCATGCGAGCCAGAGCCTCCGCCCGATCGATCCCGTGCACTATCACCTTGGCTATCAGCGAATCGTAATAGGGAGGCACCGTGTAGCCCGCGTAGATATGGGTGTCCACTCTCACACCCGGCCCTCCGGGAGGGTGAAAGGCGGTGATAGTTCCGGGACACGGCTGGAAGTTCCGGGAGGGATCTTCCGCGTTCACCCGGCACTCGATGGCGTGGCCCCGCAGCCGCTGATTGTAGAAAGTGAAACTCAGCTTCTCTCCGGCCGCGACCCGGATCTGCTCCTTCACCAGATCGAAACCCGTCACCATCTCGGTAACCGGGTGCTCCACCTGGATCCGGGTGTTCATCTCCATGAAGTAGAACTGCCCGTCCTCGTCCAGCAGGAATTCCACCGTCCCCGCTCCGATGTACCCTATGTGCTCGCAGAGCCGCACCGCCGCGTCGCCCATCTTCTCCCTCAGCTCCTGATCCACCGCCGGGCTGGGCGCCTCTTCGATCAGCTTCTGGTGGCGGCGCTGCACCGAGCAATCCCGCTCGCACAGGTGCATGACCTTACCGTGTTTGTCTCCCATCACCTGGATCTCAACGTGCCGGGGGCGGGAGAGGTATTTCTCCAGATAGACTTCCGGATTCCCGAACGCTCCCAGGGCCTCGTTCCGCGCCAGCTGAAAAGCTTGGGCGAACGATTCTGCGTCCTGGGCCACCCGCATCCCCTTCCCTCCTCCACCCGCCGCCGCTTTGATGATCACGGGAAATCCTATTTCCCGGGCGATCGCCAGCGCCGCATCAGGATCCGAGATCGGTCCCGGCGAACCGGGGACCACCGGAACGCCGATCTTTTGGGCGAGCTTCCGCGCCGCCGCTTTGTCCCCCATCAGCCGGATCTGCTCCGCCGTGGGACCGATGAACGTGATGTTGGAGTTGGCGCACGCTTCGGCGAACTCCGGATTCTCCGCCAGAAAGCCGTAACCCGGGTGAATGGCGTCCGCCCCGGTTATCTCCGCCGCCGCGATAATTGCCGGAATCTTGAGATACGACAGCCGGCTGGGGGGCGGCCCGATGCAGACATCGTCGTCGGCGAAGCGCACGTGAAGCGATTCCCGGTCCGCCTCGCTGTAAACCGCTACCGTCTCGAGCCCCAGCTCCTTGCAGGCCCGAATCACCCGAAGGGCGATCTCGCCCCGGTTGGCGATCAAAACCTTCTTGAACATAAAGCGACATCGGCGGGGAGCACCCGCCGGAAAAGCGGTGGCGATGTTTCCTGGCCGTTCACCTTACTGAATGATGCCGCCGAGTTCGCCTCCGCCGCCCAACTGGTCGGCGAAAGTCCGGTCGCTAGTACCCTCGATCCCGCTCACCCGGAGCGCGAACTCGCTGGGATTGGTGGAATAGAACAGCGCGGCCTCGTAACTGATCACTCCCGACTGATACCACTGCATCAGCGACTGATCGAAGGACTGCATCCCGTACTGCACCGTCCCTTCGCGGATCAAGTCGGGAATGTTGAGAGCCTTCTCGGTATCCCGCATCGCATCCCGCACCGCCGCGGTATTGATCAGGATCTCGCAGGCGGGGACCCTCCCCTTGCCGTCCTTGGTGGGAACCAGCCGCAGGGAGATCACCGCCTCCAGCGCGCTGGAGAGGAGGTGCCGCACCGCCTCGTGCTCGTGCGGCGGGAAGAAGGAAATCACCCGGTTTATCGTCTGGGTGGCGTCCGTGGTGTGAAGGGTGGAGAACACCAGATGCCCCGTATCCGCCGCCTTCATCGCCGTATCCAGAGTGATCTTGTCCCGAATCTCGCCGATCAGGATCACGTCCGGGTCCTGCCGCAGCACGTGGCGCAGCGCGGTCTCGAAAGACAAGGTGTCGGTTCCGACTTCCCTCTGAGAGATGTTGGACATCAGGTCCCGATGCAAGAACTCGATCGGGTCCTCGATCGTGATGATGTTGCAGCGGCGGTGCTGATTGATGTGGTGAATCATGGCCGCCAAAGCCGTGGATTTGCCCGATCCGGTAACCCCGGTCACCAACACCAGTCCCCGCGGCTTCAGCGCGATCTTCTCCAAGACCTTGGGGAGCTTCAGCTCTTCTATGGTTTTGATCTCGTAGGGAATGGCCCGGAAGACGAAAGCCAAGGTGCCGCGCTGTTGGTACACGTTGGTCCGGAAGCGGCCCACTCCCGGCACCCCGATGGCAAAATCCGCCTCTTTGTGCTCGGCGAACTCCTTCACCTGCCGCGGCGTCATGATCTGTTCCGCCAAAGCCTTCAGCTCTTCCGGTTTCAGAGGCGCCTGGTCCAGCTGCACCAATTCGCCCGCCACCCGCACCGTAGGAGGCCGCCCCACCTTGAGATGCAGATCCGAGCCGTTCATCCGGACCATCTCGGTAATCGCCGCCTTGAAATTGAACGGCGCCGGGGACTTTGCTGGCTCAGCCATGAGGATCCACCCTGAACAAGACCTGACCGAACTCTACCGGTTGCCCGTCCTCGACGCAGATCTCCTTGATCACTCCGGAGACCTCCGCGTCAAGCGGGTTCATGATCTTCATCGCCTCGATGATGCAGAGCGTCTGCCCCACTTTTATCCGGCTCCCCACCTTTACATAAGGATCGGCGCCGGGTTCGGGGCGCGCGTAAAAAGTACCCACCATGGGCGACTTTATCTCCAGCCAGCGGGAGCGCTCCTGATCCACCGCCGGCGCCCCCGGGGCCGCAGCGCCGGCCGCAGTCGCGGCGGCCGGTCCGGCATCCCCGCCGGCGGCGGCTGGCGGAGCCGCTGCGGGAAGCGACTGCTGCGCGGCTGGAACCGTAACCTGATAGGTCAGCGGCCCGGAGTTGCCTCCCTTGGAGACCCTGATCGTGGTCCCCCATCTCCGAATCTCGATCGTGTCCGCGTTGGAGCGGTTCAACAGATCGAGCAACCTTTCCAAAAAAGCTAGATCGATCACCGGTCAGCCCACCACCCTCAGTTCGGTGTTTCCATCGGTCAGAAGCTGCGGCCCCTCGGGGGCGAGGTAAACATCGTCCTCTATCCGTACCCCGCCCCAGCCAGGAAAGTACGCTCCCGGCTCGATTGTCACCACCGCATGGGGCGGAATCGGCTCCGTGCTGGTCCGATTGAGCCGCGGCCCCTCGTGCACCTCCAAGCCCAGCCCGTGACCCAAGGAGTGCCCGAAGGCCTCCCCGAAACCCCGGGCCTCGATCACCGAGCGCGCCAGAGCGTCCGCTTCCCTGCCGGTCATCCCCGCCCTGATCCCACAACGGGCCCTCAGCTGCGCCTCCCGTACCATCTCGTAAACCGCCGCCTGGCGCTCGTCCGGCCGGCTCCCCACCACCACCGTACGCGTCACGTCAGCACAGTAGCCGTCCACCTGAGCGCCGAAATCCAGCAGCAACCACTCCCCGCGCTCTATCGCCTTGCAACTGGTACGGGCGTGAGGCAGCGCAGTGCGCGATCCCGAGGCCACGATCGTGGGGAAGGGATGCCACTCGCTCCCGCGCCGCCTGAGTTCTCCTTCCAAGATCGCGGCAACTTCCAGCTCCGTCTGGCCCGCCTTGACCCGTTCCAGGGTCGCCTCCAGAGCTTCCATGGCCAAACGGGCAGCTTCCCCGATCGCAGCCACTTCCTCCGGCTCCTTGCAGATCCTCAGCCGCTCCACCATGCCCTCCACCGGTCTAAATCGGAATTTTCCGTTCTCGGGAAACCGGAAGCGATCTGCCACGCTCACCGCCTGAGCCTCGAACCCCACCTCAGCCGGTGAGGGACCCTCCGCCAAAACCTCCCACAGCCTACCCCACAGGTCCGACGATACCACCTCCACCCTGATGCATCTTCCCAACTCCCCCTCGGCCTGGGTGCGGTAGCGAAAATCCGTGAAAAAGACGCTTTCGTTACCGCGCAACAGGACCACACCCGATGTCCCGGTAAACCCCGTGAGGTAGCGAACGTTGGCCAGCCGGGTGACGATGAGCCCGTCCAGCCCCTCCGCCTCCAAGGCTGCGCGCAGCTTCTCGCGCCGAGCCGCGTAACGGTCACGATCCACGGCGGTTCAAGTGATCGAGCAAGGCGTCCAGCGCCAACAGATAGCTCAAAGGTCCGAACCCGGCCACGATCCCCACGGCCAAGTCGGCCAGCAGCGAGCGGCGCCGCTCCGGCTCCCGGGCAAAGATGTTGCTCAAGTGCACCTCCACGAACGGCACCCGGACCGCCAGAAAAGCATCGCGAATCGCAAGGGAAGTGTGGGTAAACGCCGCAGCGTTCACCAGCGCGCCGTCCGCCCGGCCCCGCAACCCCTGAACCAACTCAACGAACTCTCCTTCGTCGTTGGTCTGCCGCCACTCGATCTCCACCTTGGACTGCTCCGCCCTCGAGCGCACCGCCCGCTCGATGTCGGCGAGCGTCTCCCGCCCGTAGATCTCGGGCTCGCGAACGCCAAGCAGATTGAGATTGGGACCGTTCAGAACCGCGATGCGCACTAGGACTTGAGGCTCTTGAGCCAGCGCGTGAAATCGTCACCCTCTTCCCCGCCCCCACCCGACTCGCCGCCCTTTGACTCTCCGCCCGTACCGAAAAACTCGTCGAAGGAAAAACCGCTGTTCCTCGAGCTCCGGGGCTCGGACCGCTTGGGATTCAAAGGCGCGGGCTCCTCTCCGAAGATTTGAGCCAGCGAGATCTCGTCTTCCGCCGCCCGGGTGGGGCTACCCGATATCTCGACCGGCGCTTCACCTACCCCCCCAGCGCCCGCCGCAGGATTGTCCATCCCGACAGTCGGCTCTGCCGACTCCGAATCGCCCCCTAGCACCCGAGCCAAAAAGTCCCTTACCGACTCACCGCCCGTGGCGCTGGCCAGCGGAATTTTCCCCGGTTTGACCTCCACGGCTTCTCCCAGCGCGGCCCGCTCCAGCTCCGCCAGCCGGCCCGCCAGACGCGCATCCTGCGGCCGCTGCGCTACCAACTTCCGGTAAATGTCCCGAGCTTGGGTCACCAGCCCCTGCTTGGCGTACAGCTCCGCCATCGTCTCGGTAACCACCGGCTCCGCCGCCGCGCTTCCTTCCTGCTCCGCTTCCTCCGCCTCGGGCTCCGTGGTTTCGCCCCCGGCCGCCGCCTGCGACGGTTGCTTTTCCACCTCCTCCGGCAAGATCAAGGGCAAATCGGTGGAAACCGCGCCCTCTTCGAGCAACGCCTCAGGCGGAGCCAGACTCTCCTCCCGCGCCTCGAGCGCCGCCTCCAGGGTTTCGCTGTCTATCGCGCGCGACATCCGCTCGCCGGCTCCCCATGCCAGAGACTCGTCGAACGGCATCAAATCCTCGCCGGGAGCGGCCGCGCCAGTCACTTCCTCTTCAGAAGGAGCCACAAACTCCATCGTTTCCAGCTCGCCTAAGGTGGCCTCCTCGGCTTTTTCGATCGCAAGCTCCGCTTCTCTCTGCGGTTCCTCCCCTTGCTCGACCGGGGAAGTCTCGCCCATCTGAGGAGCCTGACCCGCGGCGGGAACCTCCTCCTCCGGCTCCAACTCTACCACTCCCGGTTCGGGAGTGATCGCGGACTCCGAAACTTTGCCTGAAGCGGCCTCTCCAACCTCCGCAGCGGTACGCTCGACGCTCCCGATCCCCTCCTGCACGGCGGCCTCGAGTCCCAATGCGGCTTCTTCGGTCCCTCCCAGCTCCACGGCTTCCTCGAGATCGGAAGACGCCGCCGCCTCCACCTCACCCGGTTCCCCCACCGGAGCCGGCTCAGCAGTTTCCGCGGGCCCGGCAACTTCCATGGCGGTAGGCTCGAGGCCCGCCAGCCGTCCCGTCTCCGGTTCAACCGGCGGTTGAGAGGCCACCTCCTCGGCAACCCCCAGCGTTTCCGGCGCCGCAGCCGCTTCGGCCTCCAGAGCTTCGAGCTCCTGCTTCGCCTCCTCGTTCATGGGATCCACCTCTAGGAGGCGATTCAGCCAGCGGCGGGTGCCTTCTCGATCTCCCGCGCGCCGGCTGATGTCCGCCAGAGCTCTCAATGCAATCACGTTTTCGGCGTCCAACTCCAAGACTCGCCGGAACGCCTGTGCCGCTTCTTGATCGTTCTTTTGATCCAGCAGGCAGCGGCCCAACACGATATGGCCGCTTACATAGTTGGGGCGTTTTTCCAGCCCGGCGCGCACCACATCCAGCGCCAGGTCCAGGTCCCCCGCCTTGCGGTAGCTGTCGGCCAGAGCCGCAAACCACTGCTGCGGGTTCTCGCGGTAGCGGGCTTCGAGCTTCTCTATCTCGCTCTGATAGGCCATTTCGTTGACACGAACATAGCGCCCGCCGCTTCACGGTGTCAACCTAAAGACCGTCCGCCGCTTGAGCTTCCCCTTTGTGCGGCTTACACTTAAGCTTTTGCCGGTGTCCGGCGCGGAGGTCCGCGGCCCAATCCTAGGCCGGTTCAGCTGCGTCTCGGTCACGATGGCAAGAACGGCGGCCGCGTCAGGCCGTTCGCGCAACAGCCAAGCTCTGAGGAGTTAAAGCAGATGATCCGAGCGATGCGCGCCAGCGCAAAGTGGGTGATGGGGGTTTTGGTGATCGCCTTCGTGGGGTGGATGGTCTTTGACGTGGGCATGGACGTCATGGGCCAGGGCGGCTATCGCATGGGGGACGCCATCGCCAAGGTGAACGGCCGCTCCATCGAGCTCCAGACCTACTTTACCGCGCTGCGAGATGCTCAGGAGCGGCAGCGCCGGGAGTTCGGTAGCGCGCCGCTTACTCAGGAAGACCAGCAGGCGCTCGAAGACGCGGTCCTGGAGAACCTGATCCAAGAAATCCTCCTCGACGAGGAGTTCCGGCGGCGGAACATCCGGGTTACCGAAGAGGAAATCCTGGCGGCGGCTCGTACCTCTCCGCCTCCCGAGGTACTCAACCTCCCGATATTCCAGACCGAGGGACAGTTCGACCTCCAGAAATACCAGCGCTTTTTGGCTGCCGGCACCGATCCCCAGTTCCTGCAAGCCCTCGAAGCCAGGTACCGCCAGGAGATTCCCCGGGCCAAGTTGTACGATCAGCTGGTGGCGGATGTCTATCTGTCGGACGCCAAACTGTGGCAGGCGTACAGGGACCAGCACGACTCGGTGAGGATCCGGCTGCTGGCTCTCTTCCCCGACGCGGTCATACCGGATTCCGAAGTCAGCGTCACCGACGCCGAAATACGGGCTTACTACGAAAGAAACCGTTCCGACTTCGAGCGACCCGCCGTCGCTTACTTGAGTTACATATCCGTCTCCCGAATCCCCAATGCGGCCGATAGCGCCGCGGCGCTGGAGCGCGCCCGCTCGATCCGGCGGGAAATCCTGGCCGGCGCCGACTTTGCCGAAGTAGCCCGGCGGGAGTCCGCCGATTCGGCAAGCGGGGCTCAAGGAGGCGACCTGGGCGAGGTCTCCCGGGGAACTTTCATCCCCGAGTTCGAGCAGGCTGCCTTGGCGTTGCGGCCGGGCCAGATCTCCGAGCCGGTGCTGACGCCGTTCGGCTATCACATTATCAAGCTCGAATCCCGCAGCGGAGACCGGTTCCGGGCGCGCCACATTCTCATCCCCGTCGAGCTGGTGGGCGAGCATTTGGAACAGGTCGACGCCATGGTGGACAGCCTCGACCGCTACGGCGCCGAGCAGATAGACCCTACGGCTTTGGACTCCGCAGCGGCCAGGTTGGGTCTTCAGATTCGCGTAGCGCCGCCTTTGAGAGAGGGAGAGCGCCTGACGCTGGCACCCTACGTAATACCCGACGTCGGAATCTGGGCCTTTGAGGCTCGGCCGGGGGATACCTCTCCCGTGATCGAGGCCCGAAACGCCTTCTACGTGTTCCGCCTGGACAGTCTGATCCCGGGAGGCGTGCCGCCCCTAAATGAGATCCAGAACGAAGTTAGGCGGGCAGTGATGCGGCAAAAGAAGCGCGAGGCGCTGAGACAGCTGGCGGATCGCCTGGCGTTGGATCTGAGAGAGGGTGCCACCATCGCCGACCTCTCGGAGAAGGTGGGAGTACCGATCAACACGGTGGGGCCTTTTACCCGCGCTAATCCTCCCGCTCTGTTGCTCGACGAGCCCAAGGTGATCGGTGCGGCGTTCGGGATTCCCGTCGGGAAGGTAGGCGGTCCTATCAGCGGCGAGAATGCGGTCTTCTTCGTGGAGCCCATCTCCCGGACTCTGGCCGACAGCGCCGCCTGGCGGGAACAGCTACCGGCGCAGCGCGAGCGGGCGATTCAGATTGCCCGGGAGTCCAGGGTGCGCACCGTTCTGAGCTCGATGCGCGCCACTGCGGATGTCTTGGATCGGAGGAAAGAACTCGAGCGCGCCCAGCGGGAGGCCGAAGAGCGCGCCCGCGAGCTACCGCGCCCGCCACGTCCCGTCGTCTTCTAGTCCGAACCGGCGGAGCGCCCTCAGGTTTCGGTGGCGCTCTTGTCGGTCAGCTTCTTGGGATCCCCCCCGGTAGTTTCCCCGGACTCCAGCCGCCTAGGCGGCTCGTCGGCGGACTCGATACTCTCCCGGACCTCGGTCAAGCTGCGCTTGAACTCTCGGATACCCTTGCCCATTGCGGCTCCGATCTCCGGCAGTCGCTTGGCGCCGAAGACCACCAGCACGATGGCCAGGATGACCAGGAGCTCGCTCATGCCCAGGTTGAACGGCATGGTTACCCCTCGCTAGAAAATGGACCGTGCCACGAAGTACGCCGCGACGACTCCCAGTACCGCCAGCAGCGATACCCGCAGCGACACCGGCCCCACAGTCAACGTAAAGATAATCAAATCCAAATGAATCGGGCCGAGGGAAGGGGTAACGGTCGTGGTAAAGAAACGTCCGGCCGGGCTGGCCGAAAGAAAGCGTTCCAGCAGAGCGGAAAGCAGGCCGCCCAAGACAAAGCCCATCGCCAGCACCGTGATATAAAAAACCGGCCGCCGCGGACCGATAGGCATCTTCAGCTCCGCCGCTCGATGGCGTAGATGAGACAGTCCCTCAGGGCATCCCGGTAGGGAGAAGGCGGCAGTCCCTCGAGCTCGGCTTCGGCCTGGCGGGCGAGTTCTTCCGCTCGAGCCCGGGCCGCGGCGATCCCGCCCCGGGCTTCCACCGCCGCAACCACCGACGCGATGAGCTCCGCGGAAGGATCCGCGTCCGCCATCAACCGCTCCACCAGCGCCCTCTCCTCAGAACTCATGCGGGGAAGGGCCGCTATCAGCGGCAGGGTCATCTTGTGCTCTTTTAGGTCCAAGCCGGTGGGCTTGCCCGTCACCGACTGGCTCCCCACGTAGTCCAACAGATCGTCGGTGATTTGAAAAGCCATACCCAGATAAAGGCCGTAGCGGCGCAACCGCTCGCGCTGTTCCACCGGCGCCCGGAGAGATCCGATCTCGCAAGCCGCCGACATCAGGGAAGCGGTCTTGGAGCGGATCAGCGCCTCGTAGTCCTCCTCCGAATAGTCCAGAACATCATAGGCCATCAGGGCCCGCATCTCGCCCACCGTCATCTCGTTGGTGGCCCGCGCCATCACTCTCAAAGGCTCCGGATCGTCCAGCTCCACCAGCTCGATGATCGCCCGGGAATAGAGATAATCCCCCATGATCACCGCCACCTGGTGGCTGAAAAGGGCGTTGATGGTGGGCTGCCCCCGGCGCAGCACCGAGTGGTCCACCGAGTCGTCGTGTATCAGGGTCGCCAGATGTACCAGCTCTACCACCGCCGCCAGCGTGATGTCGGCCGGCTGGATCCCGCCGCTGCTCCGGGCAGCAAGAAGCAACAGCGTGGGGCGGAACATCTTCCCCCGCATCCTGAGCAGATGGCGGTTCACCTCGGCTATGTTGGGAAGATCGGAAGCTATGATCCGCTTGAGCTCGGAAAAGACCGCCTCGAGCTCCCGGTCAACCGGCCGCTGAATCGCCGCCAAACTTACCGGCGCGAGCTCGAGCCCCACCGCCTACCTGCCGCTCCCAGCAAGGCTTTTGACGCGCTGGCTCACGTCCTGGAAAGTGATATCCACGGCAAAGACCCTCTGATAATAGCCCAAAGCCTCCGCCTGCCTGCCCAGCTCTTCCTCGCAGCGACCCAACCAGTACAGCAACCCTATCTTCTCCTCGTCTCCCGAAGGGTCGCTCTCCACCGCGCGCTTGAGCACCGTGGCCGCCACACTGTACTGCCCCTTCTCGAAGAAACAGACCCCCAGCGCCTCCGAAGTACGAAGCCGGCCCTCCTTGGCCCTGAGCGCTTTTTGAAACTCGGCGATCGCCTCGTCCAGCAGGCCCATCTCTTTGAACGCCACACCCAAATCGTAATGCGCCTGGGCATCCTCGGCACTCAGCGTAGCCGCTATCCCCTCCTTGAACTTGCTCAGCATCTCCTCGAAATCGCGCTGCTCGTCTCCCGTAGGCTCCTCATCCTCCACCCTCAGCCTGGTGTCCTTGAACCGAGGCTCCTCATCCTCCAGCACCAGACGCCCAAGATCCACGAAATCCCCGCCACCCGCCGGCTCCGGTTCCCTTCTCTCGGCACTCACCGCCTGCCCTTCCGCCTCCTCCGGTTCCAGAGTGGCCAGCGCCGCCCGGGCGCGCTCGTTGTCCGTATCGTGCTCCAAGACCCTCTGGTAGACCGCCCTAGCCCGATCCAGAGCGCCGCTGCGGAACAAAGCATCTGCCAAACCGAGATAAGCTTCCACCAGCCCGCGGCGATCGTTCCGCCGATAAGCGAACTCCACCCGCTTCTGGTGATGCCTTACGCTGTTGGGATCCAGCCGCAGTATCTCGTCAGCCAGCGACTCCGCCTCGGACCACTGCTCCGCCGCCTCGTACTGGCCCAAAGCGATGTCCAACTCCTCCAAACCCCGCTCCCTCTCCCCCGCCTCTATCAGCGCCTCCCCCAGAGACTGGTGCAGATACGGATTCTCGGGATCGTCCGCCACCCGCGCTTCCAAATCAGAGATGCTGGGCGGCCCCCCCTCCAACTCCGCTCCGGCAGCCGCCCCCAGTTGCTCCGCCATGGGCACTTCAATCGCCGGCTCTTCGGGAGCAGTCTCTTCGCTGGACGGCACCTCGACTTCTCCCACCGGCGCCAATCCAGCTTCCGCCTCCAAAACCGCAGGCTCTTCCAAATCCAGCGAACCCGCGAGCCCGAGGTCGAGCTCGGGAACTTCGATCCCCGTTTCTTGGATCTCACCCTCTTGGAAAATCGGTTGCCCGCCTTCCAACTCCAGAACCGGCAGCTCTTCCCCCTCGAAAACCGAAGGCTCCTCCGGTCCCGGTACCTGCGGCTCTCCTGCCTCTCCAACCGGCAACTGTTCGCCCTCCTCAACCGGAGGCTGTTCCGCTTCCACCTCCGGAATCTCCTCCAAGACCGTGGGCTCGAGCCCCTCCATCTTGGAAACCCCCTCCTCCGCACTTTCGAACAACACCTCGGCCCGCTCGATCTCGAGTTCCTCCCCCGGAGCCGCCTCCGCCACCTCCTCGCTCGCGGACTCCTCGACCAGGGACGTGGGCTCGACTTGCAGCGGCTCCAGGTCTTCCACGGCCACCTCAGGCCCCCGCGCCCCGGGAACCTCGGGCTCCGGCTCGCCCAAGTCCAAAAAGACCAAATCGCTGCTCTTTTCCGGCCGGGCTTTGACTTCGGGCTTGGGAGCAGCCTCCGGATCGTACTCGGGATCTATGGCCTTGATCTTCTCCAAGGTCACCCGAGACCGCCGCTCGTCTCCCGTGCTCTGGGTTTCGGCGTAGAGCTTGGCAAGCTGGTCACGAGCCTCGTCCGTCCGGGCCGCCGCTTTGAGCTGCTCGGCCAGCAGCAGGCGAATCTCCTCGTTGTCCGGGGAAAGATCGGCGAATTCTTTCAGAGCGTTGAAGGCCTCGTCCATCCTACCGGCCTTCCGCATCCGGTCGGCATACTCCAACAGCTTCTGCTTGGCTTCGGCCACGAAGCCCCGCTGCACCATCAGCTGGGCTAGACGCAGATAAACCTCCGTCCGCCCGGGTGCGTAACGCAGGATCTTGTTGCAGAGCGCTATGGCGTTGTTGTGAAACCCGCCCTCGGCATACTTGTTGACCCCCCGCTCCCACATCTCCACGGCAGCATTGAGATCCCCCGCCTTCTGATAGAGATCGCCGACCTTATTGAAGAGCGAAAGCTCCTCTTCCAGCTCGGGCGTGCCCTCCAGCTCCTCCAGGATCTGGAGGTACTGCTCGATGGCCTTCTCGATCTGATTCTTGAGCTCGAAACTACGGGCTTTTTCCTTGGCCTTGGCTACGTTCAGGGCGAACCTCGCACCGGTTGAGCACCAGGAAGAAAACGAACCACCGTCAAGAAAGGTAATGTACCGGGCGCCGCCGGGGGTGACAAGCTACGCCGCCCACCCACACTTCTCGCACCAGATTGACCCCGTACCAGTACGCCAGTTCCCGCCAATCCTTGACCCCCACCAGCACCAAATCCCCCTCGAAGCCTGGAGCTATCTGACCGCGGCGATGAGCCTCCCCCACCGCCGCGGCGGCGTTCACCGTGATCGCCATCACCGCCTCGGAGGGGAGCATTTTCATCTGAGAGACCCCGCACATGGCCATGAGAGGAAGGCTCATCCCGGGCGAGCTTCCGGGATTGAAGTCCGTAGCCAGCGCCACCGCGCAGCCGGCGTCGATCAACCGCCTCGCCGGTGCTTGGCGGCTTTGGCCCAAGAACCACATGGTTCCGGGAAGGAGCACCGCCACCGTGCGGCTAGCGGCCAAAAGCTCGATCCCCCGCTCCGAGACCGCCGCCAAGTGGTCGGCGCTCATCGCGCCCAGCTCGCAGGCCAGCTCCGTCCCGCCAGATCCTTCCAGCTCGTCGGCGTGCAACTTGAGCTCGAGACCCATTCCCTTGGCGGCCTCCAGAATCCTGCGCGACTGCCCCACGGTAAACACCCCGGGCTCGCAAAAAACGTCGCAAAAACGGGCCAGGCCTCTTGCCACCACTGCAGGGAGCATCTCTCCGATCACCAGATCCACGTAGCGCTCCGGATCCGAACGGTATTCCGGGGGTACCTCGTGAGCCCCGAGAAACGTCGGGATGAGAAAAGGGGGGCCGTCGCTCAGCGCGGCGATCACTTCCAGTTGCTTGAGTTCCGCTTCGAGTTCGAGACCGTATCCGGACTTCACCTCCACGGCCGTGGTACCGTGCGCCAGAAGCTGCCCCAGCCTCCGGCGGGTGAGATCGAGCAGTTCCTCGAAAGCAATCGCCCTTACGTCTCGAACCGAAGAAAGGATCCCTCCACCCGCAGCGGCGATCTCCTTGTATCCCACCCCCCGCGCTCTGCGCTCGTGATCGGCCAGGCGCGGAGGGCCGAAAACCGCATGGGTGTGAGCGTCTATGAAACCGGGAAAGAGCACCCCTTCGACCTCGACTACCTCCGCCTTCCTCGCTCGCCGCCTCAACTCGGAGTAGGGTCCCACCGCGTCGATCCTGCCGTCCGCTCCGATGAGAACCGCAGCGCCCTCCAGGACCTCGAGCTCCGACATCTCCTTGCCGCGCCGGGCCCTTGCCGGACCCCGGCAGGTTACCACTTGAAGCGCACCGGCGAGCAGCGTCCGCCGGCCGCGGCGGCGGTTTCCGCCAGCCCGCCTTTTCAGTCCCGCACCTCCCGCATCGGGATCTTGAGCCCGTGCCGCTCAGCCGCGGCCAGCGCTTCCGGATAACCCGCGTCCGCGTGCCGGATGATGCCGATTCCCGGATCGTTGGTGAGCACCCGCTCCAGGCGGCGCTCCGCGCCCGCGGTACCGTCGGCCACGATCACCTGCCCCGCATGAAGAGAATTGCCGATCCCTACGCCGCCGCCGTGGTGGAACGACACCCAGGAAGCCCCCGAAGCGACGTTCAGCATCGCGTTCAGAATCGGCCAGTCGGCAATGGCATCCGAACCGTCCAGCATCCCCTCGGTCTCTCGGAAGGGAGAAGCCACCGAGCCCGCGTCCAAATGGTCCCGCCCTATGACCACCGGCGCCGAGATTTCGGACTTTTTCACCAGATGGTTGAGCTCCACGCCGAACCTGGCCCTCTCCCCCTGACCCAGCCAGCAGATCCGAGCCGGCAAGCCCTGGAATTTCACCTTCTTTTGCGCCAGCTCGATCCAGCGGCAAAGATGCTCGTTGTCCGGAAAGAGACGCCGCACCAGCTCATCGGTCCGATGGAGATCCCCGGGTTCTCCCGAAAGCGCCACCCAGCGGAACGGGCCTCTCCCCTCGCAAAACAGCGGCCTTATGTACTCGGGGACAAAACCGGGGATCTCGAAAGCGTCCTCCACCCCCGCCTCTCTGGCCTGGGCTCTGATGTTGTTGCCGTAATCGAACGTCACCGCCCCTTTGCGCTTGAGCCCCAGCATCGCTCTCACATGGATCGCCATCGACTCCATCGCCCGCCGCACGTACTCCTGCGGATCGCGGGCCCTGAGAGCGGCGGCGTCTCCCACGCTCAGACCAGCCGGGATGTAGCCGTTGAGAGCGTCATGAGCGGAAGTTTGGTCGGTGAGCACGTCGGGAACCCAACCGCGCTTCTCCATCTCCGGGAGAACTTCGGCGCAGTTGCCCAAGAGACCCACCGAGATCGCCTCCCCGCGCCGCCGCGCGTCATCCACGAGCGCCCAAGCCTCCTCCAGCGACTCGCTCGCACGGTCCAGGTAGCCCGTCTCCAGGCGCCGCTTGATGCGCGCAGGATCGACCTCGATCCCCAAGAACGCAGCCCCGTTCATCGTAGCCGCCAGCGGCTGGGCTCCTCCCATCCCTCCCAAGCCGCCGGAAACCACCAGTCGCCCCGCGAGAGTACCCGAAAAATGCTTGCGGGCCACCGCGCCAAACGTCTCGTAGGTCCCCTGGAGAATCCCCTGGGTACCGATGTAGATCCAACTCCCGGCCGTCATCTGGCCGTACATGATCAGACCCAGACGTTCCAGCTCCCGGAACACTTCCCAGGTGGCCCAGCGTCCCACCAGATTGGAGTTCGCGATCAGCACCCGCGGGGCATCTTCGTGAGTTCTGAAGATCCCCACGGGCTTGCCCGACTGCACCAGAAGTGTCTCGTCGTTTTCCAGCTCCTTCAGGCTCCTCACTATCGCCTCGAAAGCCGCCCAGTTTCGGGCCGCCTTGCCCGCGCCGCCGTAGACCACCAGATCTTGAGGCCTTTCGGCGACCTCGGGATCCAGATTGTTCATCAGCATCCTCAGCGCGGCTTCCTGGATCCATCCCTTGCAGGAGATCGCCGAGCCGCGCGGAGCACGAACGGTTCTTGCGCTCATACGATCGCCTCCACTGCGAGCTGTTGGGCAACTCGCTCTACATCGTCGGTAAGGGGCCGGTCTTCAATCAAAGGCGAGACCAGCCGGCGCACTCTTTCATAGACCTGCTGCACTCCGCGGCCGGGCTTGAGCGGCTTGAGAAACTCCAGGCCCTGAGCGCCGCAAATGAGCTCGGCTGCCACTACCCGCTGGGCATTGGCCAGCACTCGCCGGGCCTTGACCGCCGCAGCCATCCCCATGGGGACCACATCCTCCTGATTGGCATCCGTGGGTATGGACTGCACGCTTGCCGGAGCGCAGAGCGTCCGGCACTCCGCCACCAGGGAAGCAGCCATCACCTGGATCATCATAAATCCAGACTGCAGGCCCGCGTGGGGAGTCAGAAAAGCCGGCAGCCCCTGGGACAGATCGGGATTGAGCAGCGCCTCGATCCGGCGTTCGGCAATGCCCGCGAGCGTAGTGAGAGCGATGGTCAGGAGATCCAGCGCCAGCGCCACCGGCTGGCCGTGAAAGTTCCCGCCCGAGAGCAGCTCCTCTCCGAACACCAGGGGATTGTCGGTGGCAGCGTTGAGCTCGATCTCCAGCGTGCGCCGGGCGAAGTCGATAGCGTCTCGAACGGAGCCCAAGACCTGCGGTATGCAGCGCAAACTGTAGGCATCCTGCACCCGGGGATCCCCCACCCGGTGTGATTCCCGGATCTCGCTGTCGGCCAAAAGCTCCCTCATCAGCGCCGCCGATGCCAGCTGTCCCGGATGCGGGCGGACCCGGTGTATCCTCTCGTCGAAGGGCACCGGTGTTCCGCGAAGCGCCTCGAGACTCATCGCCGCCGCCCCGTGGGCGCTCCTCCATAGGTTTTCCGAGTCGTGCACCAGCAAAGCCAAAATCGCGGTTTGCGCCTGAGTCCCGTTGATGAACGCCAGGCCCTCCTTGACTTCGTACTCCACGGGCGATATCCCCGCCTCCTCCAGAGCCGCGCGCGCCCCCACCCGCCTGGACTTGAACTCCACCTCGCCCTCCCCCATCAGCGCCAGGGCCACATGGGAAAGAGGGGCGAGATCCCCGCTCGCCCCTACGCTCCCTTGCTCCGGGACCACCGGGTGAATACCCGCGTTCAACAGATCTGCTAGCCGCTCGGCCAAAAGCGGCCTCACCCCGCTGGTCTCCTTGAGCAGCACATTGGCTCTGAGAAGCATGATCGCCCGCACGATGGGAACCGGAAGGGGAGCTCCCACGCCGACGCAGTGGCTCAAAATCAGATTTCGCTGAAGTTGTCTGAGTTGATCCGGAGCGATCCTCACGTGAGCCAGCTTGCCGAATCCGGTATTGATCCCGTAAACCGCCTCGGCACCAGCCGCCGCTTTCTCGACTATCTCCCTGGCCCTCAGAGCGCGCTCTCTCGCCTCCGCCGCCACCGAGACCCGGGCACCATTTCGGGCCACCGCCACCACGTCCTCGACGGTGAGGGAATGGCCATCCAAAACCACCTCGCTCATGCCACACAATATAGTCTTCGGCAGCGGACCCGTGAGCACCGCCCCGGCGGGAAAAGCTTACAACTCGCAACCGGCGCCCTCAGGCATCGCCCGCCACCGCACCGGCCCGAGCGCCGCGCCCGCAGGCGGAGCGCCGAGCTATCTTCAAACCTCGCGCTCGCGTGAGCCCGAGTCCCCGCCCCGGACGCTACCTTTGGGCCGCGGCGACGCTCCCCCGCAGACCGGAGCCGTGAAAGCCGTCCCTACGGTCTGGGGCGCGGCACTATGATAGTCCCGTTGTATGCGGGAAGCCCGCCGCGAACCGACAGCTCCGGATTGCCGGGATCGGTCTGATAGCTCCAGTCGAAGATCAGGTACCCGGAACTCACATGGGTCACCCGGATGGCGCCGAAGCGGTAGTACTGATCGCCGCCCAACATCCGGAAGACGTAGCCGTAACCGGGTACCGCCTGGATGGCGCTGCGGGCGTAACCGGTCTCCGGCGCAACGTCGATGGAAGTGAGATCTTCCACCGGCTCGTTGCCGTAAAGGGCGATCTCGGTGCCGGAGCGACGGGGTACCAAGAAAACATCTCCACTCTGATCCAGATCTACGTAGAAGTCCGCTTCCGGGCTGGTACCGGATCCCACGATCCCCAGCTCCAAAGGGCCGGCCTTGCCGTCGCCGTCCACGTCCTGGAAAAAGCGAAAGCCGCTCCGCGCCGCATTTACCTGCACCGGAAAGATCAGGACATTGCGTGCATCGGGGCGCGGAGTATCCGCCCGGAGCGGAGACCACAGGCTCTCCCAGCCCTCTACGCTCTCGGCGGAGACGGCAAAACAACGCGACACGCCGTTGGTCAACGCGCCGACCAGAAATACCGGCGCCACGGTGGTTCCTTCCAAGAACCAAGACGAGCCGCAAAGGTTCTGGTCCAGCGAGTACGAGGCACTGTATACCCGGTACTGCTTGAACCCCGATGGCTCGTTCTTGAACGGATTGTCCGACCAATACAGATGCACCGCGCCGTTGAGCGACGTGCTCTTGAGCCACGCAGGTGCCTCCAGCCTGAGCCGCTCGTCTATCAAGACCACGTTGCTAGGCGGACTCTCGCTCCCGTTTACGTGTTCCGCCGTCACGTAGTACTCCAGGTCCGGCACTCCGGCGTCGTGGAAAGTGTTCGAGGTGGTGGAGGCCCTGAGCCCGAACCGATCCGCGCTCGAGGCGCGCGAGTAAACCCGATAGACCGCAAGATCCGGGTTGGAAACCGGGTCCCACTGCAATATCAGCCCGGCCGGCCTCTGGGGATCCCCGCTCGGCTCGAGACGGTAGGTCAAGTTTTGGGGCGCTTCGATGCCCGGGCCCACCCCATCGCTGCAACCGAACAGGACCGCTACGATCACGCCCGAGGTCCAACTGATAATCCGAGACATAGGCAGCACCCGTCCCTTCACAGTCCAAGCCTCAGTTCATTGACTATGGAAATCAAAGGGCAGAATCCGTGCCATACCTCCAACTGCTTGTCGGCTCTGACCTTGCGGGCATTTTAGCCAGTGGCACTGTCCCCTCTTTAGGACAGTGTCAGCGCGAGATGGTGCGTTGATCGTACTGGAACTTTATGTCCGGCTGATCCAGCAGGCTGATGTAGAAATTGAAAGCGAAGTTCCCGTTGGGTGATTTGACGAAGGAGAAAGTAGCCCGCCAGCGATGGAGATCGCGCTCCAGCCTCAGTAAGTGCTCGCCGAACTCTTGGGTGGTGAAGTTATAGACGGTGGACCAGGAAGCCACCCAATTCCGGCTGGGCGAAAACCCTATTTGAAATCCCAAGGTGCGGTTGCCCGCGGCGGTCAGGGGAACGGGTCCGTCCGGTTCCGGCGGATGGCGCACTCGCTGGTCGTCGAAGCTGATGGACATTTCCAGTCCCCTACCCCGGGGCGAAGTGGTGAGCTCGTCCGCGGTCCGGTAGGACACGAGGCCGCCCATCGTTCGCTGGGGCAGTTGCGCGCCGGCAATCTGCCCTTCCGGTCGAGCCTCCGGTTGGGGCGCCGGCTCGGGTTCGCCCGCCAAGAGGCCGATCAGCCGGCGGATGGTTCGACCGCTTAGCCCGAAGCGCATGGATACCCGGCTCAAGAAGGGGGAGAAGCGCGCAGTGTCGGTCCCCACCGCGCCTTCCCACAGTTCATGGGTGGTGGAGAGGGAAAATCCGGGCAAGAGATCGCTGGTAAAGGTGTTGCTCACCGAACCGGTGGCCCATCCGGTGCGCCCCGGTTCTTTGGCTTGCTCGAAGTTGTAGGTGACTCCGGTAGTCTGGATACTGAGCAGCTTGATCTTCCTGGCGTTCTGCTCGCCCATGGTGTCGCCCGGCGGGGGGCGCAGTTTGGCCTCGAAAGTCTGGGACAGTCCCACGGTGATGCTGTGAACCGCAGGGCTCTTTGCACCCACCCTGCTGCCGGTGGGGTCGACAGCTCGGGCGTAGCGTTCTGGAACCGCAGCCGAAGGTGCGTACTGCCAGCTCACCGAGGGCGACACCGCGTGGCGGATCCTGAGCAGCGGGCCGAAACCGGGGAAGAACCCGAACAGCGTGGGTGAGAGAGTGGCGCCAAAGGAGAGCCGTTTTCCCTGCGCCACGAACTCCCCGCCGGTGAAGCGATTCCTCAATAAGAAGGGCCCCCCGGTAGAGTTTTGAATTCCGATGCTCGGAGCGAGCCGCCACGTTGCCGGGAACAGAATCGGCAATCCTATGCTGGTGTTCCAGTCTATCCCGGTGGAGAAATCTTCCGCGTAAAAGCGGGTGACCGTATCTCCGGGGGCGGCCGGATCCGCCAGCCTGACGGTAGTGCGGCGGTTGCTCCAACTGTCGCTGATGGTGAATGAATTGGGCCAACTCCAGGAGCCGATTCTTATGGGGCTGTTGAGTTGCACTTGGGTGCTACGGCTGTCCACCAGCAGGCTTTCCACGGCGCTACCGCCTTCTAGCGGGGGAACGGGTAACACCCCCCCCGGTTGGTTCAGCGTCTGGGTGTTGCTGATGGAGAATCCGGGGGACCAGGTTACCGTCTCGCTCAAATTGATGGGCCGCGGTGTGAGGCTCAAAGTGGGCAACGTCATCGTGACCACATTGTTGGAGAGATCCTGGGTTCTGGTGCCGCCCAAGTTGAACGATCCCCAGTCGAGCTGTTTGCTGAAGTTGGCGGTGCTTCTGAGGTTGGCGGTGGCCAGGCGGGGATCTACGGCGTTTCGTTCCAGTACGCTGGCGCTGGTTACGTAGTCGATATTGGCATTGAGCCGGGTGCGCATGTCGAAGCTTTGATTGTGCCGCCACCCCAACCGCAGCGAGCGCCGCCCCCCAGATCCATCGCTGCCGAATTCCCAAATCCGGGAGACCGAAAGCGAGCCGTCCAGGAAGCGGTCCAGCCACCGGTACTGGAGCCCGCCGTTGACCTGCACCATGGTCCCGGCCCACCAATCCAGGGATGTCTGGAAGTCCATGTAGTCGTTCAGCGCCAGGTAAAATCCCACATTGTTGACGTGCCGCTGATATCCGCGGTTGGGGCGTACTATGTCGTTGATTCCGAAGCGGGGGACCAGCAGCCCGGACCGGCGCCCTTGTCTCATGTCCTGGAAAATGAAGGGAAGCCAAAGCACCGGGATATCTCTCACGTACAGCACCGCGGGGCGCGCCACCATGATCGTGTTGCTCACCCACTTGACCGATCCCGCTCCGAAGTGGTAGTGGGGCGTGGGAAGGTCGCAGCTGGTAACCCGGCTGCCCCGAGCGTAGATCCTGGTGGAGGCGGAGTCCACCGCCAGCGCGCCGCGCAGAAACCAGTCCACTCCCGATTGGTGGAAGGTGGTGAGCGCTTCGGCCACAATGCCGCGGTGCTCGCAGGTGTTGTAGCCCATGTTTTCGCCCTGGAGCACCGTGCTGCGATCGAAGAGCGTCGGCTTACCGGTGGCCAGAAGGCGGCAATCGGCTTGAAAGAAGCGTACCGTGTCCGCCTCCAGAGTGCTTCCTTCCCGCTCCACCAACACCGATCCGGTCAGCTCGATCTGCTTTTCCGGAGCGAACAAAGTCAGACTGTCGGCGGCGTAGCGGGTGATTCTAAAGCCCTCTTCCTTCATCAAGGCCTGCATCACCGAATCGATTGGGGGAAAGTTGCGGGACGGTGCCGTTGGAAGCCCCAGCTTCCGCGCCACGGCCGTGTCCACCGGCTGAGGTCTGGTGGTGTCCGCTCTTACCGTGTCCGGCAGCTGAGGCCGGGGTCTTTCCTGCGACCGCAGCTCGCCCCCGCCGAGGGCCGCGAATATTACGATCATCATCGCCGCCTTCGCCGCTCGCTCCGCCCGCCTGCCACGCCACAAAAGCCGGCCTACGATAATCCCCAGCTCGTAGAGCACCATGACCGGAGCGAGCATCATCAGCATCGAAAGCACGTCCGGCGGTGTGAGCAGCGCCGATCCGATCGCCGCCACCACCAGCGCAATGGGCCGGTTGCGCGCGAAAGCCGAGGGGTTCACCAGCCCGAAAGCAGCGAGCAGCACCATGAGCAGCGGCAGTTCGAACACCAGCCCGAACGCCAGAATGAACAGCGCCGCGAAGTTGAAATACTCGTTGGCCGTTATGATGAATTCCAAGTCGGAGCGCTGAAAGCTGAAAAGGATCCTGAGAGCGGCGGGTAGCACCCAGAGATAGGCTACCAGGGCCCCGATCGTGAAAAGTACCAGCCCGGCGAGCAACGTAGGTACCACGAATCGCTTCTCGTGTTCATACAGAGCCGGCGCTAAGAAGATCCACGCCTGCCAGGCAACAATCGGCGCCGCCAAGATCGCACCCACCAGCACCGCCAGCTTCAACGTTATAATGAACGCGTCCGTCGGGCGGGTGACGAAAAGCTTACCCGCGGGCAAAAGCTCCGCTATGGGCCGCTTGAGGAGCCCCAGAACGTCGTAGTGCTGTACTATGAAAAAACCCACCACGGTGCCGGTGAGCAGCGCCAGCACGCTCCAAATGATGCGCCACCTCAGCTCTTCGAGGTGGTCCAGGAAAGGCATCTCCGCCCTGGGCGACCGTTTTTTCTTCATGGGATCGAAGACGGGCGCCGCCGGAGGCGGTCGGTCAGCGACCCTGGAGCTTGGCCCGGGCTAGCTGCGCTTCCTCCGAGCGGGGATAACCCGCCACCACCCGATTGTAATACATTCTCGCTGCGTTGAGGTCCCCCCGCTGCTCGGCCAGCACTCCGAGCTTGTACAGCGCCGCCGGAGCCCGCGGAGAATCGGGAAACTCCCGCGCCACCCGCTCGTAGGCAGCCGCCGCCGAATCGCCGTTGGTCCCGATCCAGCTCTCCCCCACTTGGAACCAGGCATCGGCTGCGCGATCGTGTTTGGGATACAGCTCCAGAAGTCGATACAAGGCGGCCCTTGCCGTCTGAAAGCTGCCCGCGTTCAGCTGCCGCACCGCCAACTGGTACAATTCTTCCGGACCCGGCTGGCCCGAGGATACGGTATCCCCCCCGGCACCCGCCGCACCCAGCTGGCGAGCCCGTTGCTCCAGCTGGCTGCGCAACTCCGCCAGCCGCTGCTGGCTCTGTCCGGTAAGCTCCTGTACCTGGACCAGCTGGCGTTGCACTTCGGTGAGATCTCCTCGGATGGCGCCTTCGAACATCGCCAGCCGCCGCTGCTGGGCCGCGAGGGAGTCCAGCAGAGTCTCTTGCAGGGCCGCTATCTGACCTATCAGCTCGGCCAGCTGCGCAGCCCGCGCCGAATCGGCGCGGGCTGCTTCCTGCCTCATCTGTATCAGCTGATTCTCGACCCGCCGCACGTCCCCCTTGAGCGCACAACCACTCAGCAGGACAGCACCGCAGGCCGCCAAAAACAGCCGCGTCACATCATGCCCGGCGGCCGCCTGAGCACATCCCCACCGGCGGTGATGATAAACTCAGCCCGCCGGTTCTTGGCCCAGGCCTCTTCGTTGTGTCCCGGATCCAGAGGTTGTTCCTCGCCCATGGACCTGGTGGTAATCCGATCGGGCGAAATCCCCCGGCTCACCAGCCACTGCTTGGCCGCCAAAGCCCGCCGGTTGCCGAGCGCCAAATTGTACTCGTCCGAACCGCGCTCGTCACAGTGACCCACGATCTCGATCCGGAGATTGGGATTGGCGTTCAAGACCTGAAGCTTCCGCTCCAGCACTTCGGTATCGCGCCCCGGCCGGATATCCGAGCGGTCGAAATCGAAGTTGATCATCTCGGCTACGATCGCTCTTACCGCCTCGGTCTCCGCACGGACTCTGGCCAGAGAGTCTTCCCTCGCCCGGCGCAAGCGCTCCTCCTCGGCACGGCGCGCCCGCTCGATACTGTCGCGCCGGGCCTGCTCCCGAGCAATGGAATCCCGCCGGGCCGCTTCGATCCGAGCCAGAGAATCCGGATCCGGACCCGGAGGGGGAGGCGGCGGACCGCCGCCGCACGCTGCAGCAGCCGTGAGAATCACCGCAGCTCCGATAGTAAGCGTCACTCTCATGGTCACTCCACGGTTCATGGGTTAGCGCCCTCTTGAGGAATCCTGGGAGACCAGGCGGGGAGCCTGGCCTCTCCCAATCTGGTCAACTGCCTCACTCTGCCCGTATCCAAATCTATCACCCACACCTGGCGCGACCCCGTACGGGTGGAAACGAACGCCAAGTGCCTCCCGTCGGGCGCCCAAGTGGGATCCTCGTTCCGCCCGGCGCTGGTGAGCTGCCGCACCGATCGCGTCGCAACGTCCATCACGAATACCTGCGGGTTGCCGGCTATCTCCCGGTGAAACGCGATGTGAAGTCCGTCCGGCGACCACTCAGGAGCGTGCGACGCTCCGGTAACTCCGTAATCGTAAGGTGCAAACAGCTCCTGCCCCGTCCCGTCCGCCGACATCACGTATATCTGGGGCAAGCCGGGACGGGTCGAAGAAAAAACGATCCTGCGACCGTCCGGGCTGAAAGCCGGAGACAGGTTATCCGAAAAACGCCCGGCCGTCAAGCGCTGGAGACAGCAGTTCTCCGCCAAGTTGTAAGAGAAGATATCGGTTCCTTCTTCGTTCGATCGGGTAAACGCTATGATACGCCCGTCGGGAGAGAAACTGGCGGCGTAGTTGAGCCATTGCGCCGTGGGAGCGATCAGCTCGCGCCGCCCGGTTTGGAGATCCTGGAGATAAATGCGCCCGGCGCCCTCGGAGAACTCGGTGTACACAAAACGCCGCCCGTCCGGAGCCCACGCCGGAGACATCGCGTTCACCCCCGGCGGAGAGACCGGGACCGCATCCGCCCCGTCGGAATCGATCCGCCATACCCTCCCGTGCTGGATCACCAGAAGCCGAGTGGCAGCGATTCCCGGGGCACCTGCAGCCGCCCGAACCACCTCGTCACTCACCCGGTGAACCGCCATCCTAAAACCCGGCTGATTGACATCCCGCACCGCCAGCGGGATCACCCGGCGCACCCCCTGGCCCGTCACATCGTAAACCGTAACCAACAGCCCCGAATCCGCTCCCACCGAGACGTTCACCGCATAGTCGGCTCCCAAGGCGCGGTACAAGGGATAATTGACGAACGAGCCCCCGCCGGCGTCCGCCCCGACGGTGAGCGCCAGGGAATCGGCTCCGGGCAGGGTTATCATTTCGAAGCGGTCGCTGAAATCCAGATCCCGCGCTATGATCGCCCGCACCGAATCCAAAAGTTCCGAGCGAGGACCTCCCAGCACCAACATCCCGGGCCTCAGACCGGGCGTGTAGGTAATCCCCACTCGGACCCCCTGCTCCAAAGGCCGCCGGACGGTGTCTTGCGACTCCGCGCTACCCGCGGCAGAGGCTAACAGCAACAGCCACCCCGCCGATCTGAAGAAGCGCATCCTGGTCTACCTTAAAGTTCTAGGGTTGAAGAAAAAGCTCACCGGCAGCACGTCGGCGGGATATCCCTCGGGCAGCGGCCCGAAAGCGCGCGCGTTACCCGCCGCCTCGATGGCCCCTTGGGCTTCGAGGTCAAAGGCGAAGTTCCCCGACCGCTTTACAAATTGAAGATTGCTGATCGACCCGTCCCGGTGAATGAAAAAGAGGATCTCAGCCTCCAGCGCCGCATCCCCCGCAGGCCGGTGCCAGCGCCGGTAAACTTCGGCCACGATGTTGCGCAGGTACTCCGGGTAGGGGAAGGCTATCCCCTCGATCTTCACCGTCCCCGGGTCCGCTCCGGTAGAAGGCGTGGCCTCCGCTGCGGGAGGTTCCGGCGGCGTGGTCCGAGGTGCAGGCTCCCGTTCCATCGGTTGCGCCTCCCGGGGCGGCCGTTCCGGCGACACGGTAGGCCGGCGCGGCGGTCTCCTGGTAGGCACCGCAGGGCTGGTCTCCGCCGGCCGCTGCAAGACTTCCGGAGCCCGCCGCTCTTCCGGCCGCGGCCGCGGTGCGGCTACCAGTTCCACCCGATACACGGGAACTTGGGGCGCGCGGCTCGGAGTTTTGGAGAACAACACCCCGCCCGCCGCAAGGTGCACCACCAGGGTGCCCATGGCCGCAATCCCGGTACCCTGCTGCCTGCGCGCGAGACGATGGCGCCTCACCCGCGGTCCGATCACCGCACTATCTCCTCCGACTCCGCTACCAGGCCTACCTCGTTGATCCCAGCCGCCTGAATCACCGCTAGCACCCTCACCACTTGGCCGTACATCGCCCGCTCGTCCGCCCTTAGATATACCCCGCTCGGGTTCCTGCGGCGCACTATCGCCGCGAAAGTGGCCCGGAAATCCTCGTAGGAAAGCGGACTCTCGTCCACGTAGATCCTCCCTTCCCGATCCACCGATATCACCAGACCCTCCTTGGGCTGGAGCGGGCGAGCCTCCGCTCGCGGCAGCTGGACGTCCACGCCCCCCTGCATGATGGGAGCGGTGATCATGAAAATGATGAGCAGCACGAAAGCAACGTCCACCAAAGAGGTGACGTTGATGCCGCCCTCCAGCGGCAACTCTCCATGCCCCCGCAGCCCGCCCTTGGCCATCTTCAAACCCTCCCTTCCCGGGCCATGGCTCCTATGATCTCGTGGGCGAACCCCTCCAGCTCACCGGCAAACAGGCCCAGCCGATTGGCGAAGAGGTTGTAGCCGATCACCGCGGGAATCGCCACCGCCAGTCCGAAAACCGTAGTCACCAAAGCCTCCGCCACGCCCGGGGCCACCGCCGATATGTTTCCCGATCCTCCGATCGCGATCCCTATGAAAGCGTCCATCACGCCGATCACCGTGCCCAAGAGTCCCAACAGCGGACTCACCGAACCTATGGTGGCCAGCCAGGGTATAAACCGGGCCATAGCGTCCCGTTCCGCCGATACCTCCTTGGCCAGCACCATCCGCATCGCCTCCAGCTGCGCCACCGTCAGCGGCTTCTGCTGCTCTTCCGGCTCCCGCAACAAACCGGGCCGAAGCTCGGAGAAGAAATTGATCCCTTCCCGCAGCAGCCGCCCGTAGGGAGAGGGAGGAAGCTTCATCACCGCATGATAAGCCTCCTCCAGCCGCGTGGTGCGCTCCAGCGCGTCGAAGAACCGATCGGCCTGCTTGCGCACCTTTCTGAACTGCCACCACTTGAGCACGATCAAAAACCAGCTCAGAAGAGAAAAAGCCGTTAGCACCGCCAGAATGATTTTGGTGGCCAAGTTCCCGTAAGTAATCAGCTCCCACGGGGTGGTCGGTACCGCCCTTCCCACTTGCAGGATCATGCCGCCGCCTCCCTGATCCACTCGTAGGTCCTTCCGAGCCCTTCCTCCAAAGTCACCTCCGGTTTCCAGCCCCACAGCTGAAGAGCTTTGCCGCAGTCCAAAGCGCTCCGTTTGAGCTCGCCAGCGCGGGCGGGCGCGTACTCGATGGATACCTCGACACCCGAAACCGCAATCATCTTTCTGGCCAGATCGTTCACGCTGGTTTCCACTCCGGTTCCCACGTTGAAAGCGAAACTGTCAACCTCGGTTATGTCCGATACCGCCCACACAGTAGCCGACAAGTTGGCCCGCGCCACGTCGCCCACGTACACGTAATCCCTGGTCTGCGAGCCGTCGCCGAAAACGGTGAGGGGACGTCCGGTACGCAGTCGCTCTCCGAAGATCGCCACCACCCCGGCTTCCCCGTGGGGATTCTGCCGCGGCCCGTAAACGTTGGCGTAACGAAGAGCGACCACTTCGATCCCGTACAAACGGGCGTAAGCCGCCAGGTAGTACTCCGAACCCAATTTGCTCACACCGTAAGGCGAGACCGGAAGCTTCCGCCCGGTCTCCCGGTGCGGTAGCGGAGCGTTTTCGTCGTAAATAACCCCGCCAGAGGAAGCGAACACCACCCGCCGCACACCCCCCTCGCGCACCCCCTCCAGCAGGTTGATCAAGCCCAGCAGATTCACCCGGGCGTCAAACAGCGGATCGCTCACCGAAACCCGAACGTCCATCTGCGCCGCGTGATGATTGAGAACGTCAAAATCTCCGCTCGCCAGTAAGCGCCGAGCTTCGGCGCTTCCCACGTCCGCCTTGACGAATCTCGCACCCCGGGGCACGTTCTCCCGCCGCCCGGTGGAAAGATCGTCCAGAACGGTCACCTCCCAGCCGGCCTCCAGATACGCCTCCGCCACGTGGGACCCGATGAACCCGGCGCCCCCGGTAACCAGCACCCTAGGCACCTTTCAAAACGCTCCTTTTTCTTCCGATTGATCCTTGGATTCGGATCCCCCCCCAGACCCAGCCTCCAAACCGAACAGCACCCTCACCGCCTCGCCCAAATCCCGGGCCATCCCGTCCCCGGCCGCCTCTTTGAGCTTTCGCGTAGGCAGGTGCAGCAACTTGTTGACGATCGCCCGCGTAAGGTGATCCACTATCGCCGCCTCTTCGTTCGAAAGGCCCCGCAACTTCTTCATAGCGTGCCCCAGCTCGCTAAGCCTCACCTCCTCGGCACGCTCCCGCAAGGCGCGGATTATATCCAGCGCACCCCGGCCCGTGTACCAACTCCAAAAGTATCCCGCCTCCTGCTCCACGATCCGCTCCGCCGCCGGTATCTCGCTCCGCCTCCTCCCCACTCCGGCGGCCACCACTCCCTGCAGATCGTCTATGTCGTACAGAAAAACGTTCTCCAAGCTCCCCACCGACGGATCCACGTCCCGCGGCACCGCTATGTCCAAAATGCAAAGCGGGCGACCGTCCCGCCGCGCAACGTGCTCCGCCACCTGCTCCCGCTGCACCACCGCATGGGGCGCCGCGGTGGACGCCACCACCAGATCGACCTCTGCAAAAAGCGGCCACGCCTCCTCGAAACTCACCGCCCTGCCGCCCAACCGCTGCGCCACCTCCATCGCCCGCTCCAGCTGCCGGTGCGCAACCATCACCGACCTCACACCCTCAGAAGCCAAACAACTCATCGCCAGCTCCGCCATCTCCCCGGAACCGAGTATCAACGCCCGCCTCCCGGCAAGATCGCCGAAAATCTTCCGCGCCACCTCCACACTCGCCGCCGGCACCGACGCAGCACCTGCACCCAGAGCGGTCTCCGCTCGAACTCTCCCGCCCGCCGTAAGAGCGTTCTGAAACAGACGCGACAATACCGGACCCGCACAGTGACGGGCCAGTTCCCAGGCCTCGCGAACCTGACCCTGAATTTGCGACTCGCCCAAGACCATGGAGTCCAAACCCGCCGCCACCCGGAACAGATGAACTACCGCCTCCCGCTCCCGAAGCACATAGACGTAAGGATCCAACGGCTGCCGAATCCTCTTGCGGGCCAACTCCCAAATGATGTCCATCGTATCGCGAACCGCGTCCGCCAAATAGAACTCGGTGCGATTGCAGGTCGAAAGCAAGACCGCGTGCGCCCCGGAAGAGGTCACCTCCCGCAGCACTCCCGCAACCTCTCCCGCCGGCCAGTAGAGCCGCTCCCTGACCTCGAGAGGCGCCGTGCGGTGATTGACCCCCACTACCGTGATGGACATCTAGATAACGATCGCCCCGAATTACCCGCTCAACGTGTCCCAAAGCATGAGCAAGAAATAGCCCAAGCCGATCACCCCAAAGAGCACTATCGATCCCACCGCCGCCTGCCGCCCGCCTAGCCTGCGCGCCGCCCTGGCCAACACCAGAACGCCGAGCATGAACCACGAAGCCAGACCCCAGCCCAAATGCCCCGCGCCCACCAGCATTCCCTCACCCTCCGCCCGCCTCAGGCCCAGATACGCCGCACCCAACACGATCCCCAGAGTGAGCGTGGGGAATCCCAGCAGCAGCGCCAAGTGGTTGAGCCGGTCCAGCTGCTCCAGCGGCGGCAGAGACTGAAAGATAGCACCGAATCGCCGGGCCTTGAGTTCGCGATGCTGCAACAGATAAAGCGCCGAAGCGGCGAACGCGACCGCCATCAGAGCGAGTCCCAAGAGACTCGCTCCGCCATGCAACACGAACCACGGCCCTCCCTCGCTCCTCGCCGCGGGCGCGGCGCCGAATCCCAGGGTGAGCGCACCGGCCAAAAGCAGGATCACCAGCGGAGCCGAGATCAGCGCTATCGCGCGCTCCCTGGTGAGCCACTGAATGGCGAGGGAAAGGAACCCCACGAAAAACCCCAAAGAGGACAGCTGAGCCGCCAGAGCCCTGAAGGGTAGCTCACCGAAGCTTACCGTATAGGAGAGCAGAGCCAGGAAGTGAACCGCTACCGCGGCGGCGAACAGCCCGAACGAGAAACCCGATCCGCCAGCTCGCGTCAGTCCCCAAAGCGGCGCTGCAACAAGCGCCCCCGTCAAGCCGTAGCAGACGAGGGCGACCAGATGTAGCTCGGAGAACACGCGGCCTTGCCCGCCGCGCCCCCTACTGAGGCATCTTGCGAATCAGCCTGACCGCCTGACCGGGCCGGATCCCGGGCCGGCTGATCTGCACTACCAGACCGGAAGCAGATCGCTCCCGAGTATGAACTATCTGGAGCGTAGCGTAAGCCACCGGCGGCGCACCCGGGGTGGGGGAAGGCCCTATCACTTCGAACACATCGCCCGGTACCACTCCCTGCTCCCGCCCGGCGTCGATGAAGACCACGTCCTGAACGTTGGGAACCGGGTGCGGGTCCCTCACGTCTATCACCCTCGCCGTCATCCCGTCCTGCACCGGCCGCGGCTCCACCGTGCCAGGGTCGCGGAACTTCTCCAGCGGCATCGCAACCTGGCCGTCGGTCACCCGGCGGAATTGGGAGACCACTCGCGCCAGCAGGCGGTCACCCGAGACATGAGTGACCACCAGGATAGCCGTGGGAACCACCACCTGACCCCAACCCGGCACTTCTCGCGCCAAGCTCGCCGAAAGGAGCGAATCACCTACCTGATAGACCGTCCCCTCCGGCGCGCGAATTTCCACTTCCTGGTAGATCACCGCCGAGGAAGTGGCCGCGGTGCGGGCCACCGGGGGCTCACTGGCATCGCCCAATACCTGCGCCCAGGGAATAGCCGCACCCTCGGTGAGAAAGCCCGCCGAATAAAACTGCCCGCGCCTGACCGCCCGATAGCGATACACTTCCCCCCCCATAGCCTCGGTTACCGCCAGCCCTCCCCGGCGCGCCTGGGCGAAGATGGTAGGCGCTCCCGGATCGGCAGGCGGCGGGGGCGGAGGTGGCGCCTCGGGAGGAGGCGGTGGAGGCTGCTCTACCGGTACCAACCCTTCGCGGGCCTGAGCCGTATCGGGCGGAGGACCCGGAATCCCGGGAACCAACGTGGGCGGCCGCTCTTCTTGAGGGGCAGCGGCCGCCTCCGGTGGTACAGCCGCCGCAACCTCCCCTTCCGCCAGCCGCAGCTCCTCGCCCGGAAAGATCCAATGAGGATCCTCCACCACCATGGTGTTGAGCCGATAGATCTCGGGCCAGAGCAAAGGATCGCCCAGGTACAATTGGGCCAGACCCCAGAGGGTTTCTCCCGGCTGAACTACATGCACCCTGGGCCGCTGAGCCGCGGTCCTTAGCGTATCCTGCGCCGAAACGGCAAGCGGTAGGGCCGCCAAAAGCGCCCCTACCGCGACCGCGACTCGTGAACTAGAAGGGAAGGTCGTCGTCGTCTTCATCGAGCGCCTCCGGAAAGTCCTCGAAGGACTCTTGGTCGGTCTCAGCCGCCACCGGCTGAGGCGTGCGCGCCGGGACAGCCGCTGGATCAACGTCGGCCGCTCGAGGAGACAACAGAATCAGCTCGCGGGCGTTGATCTCAGTGGTATATCGGGTATTGCCGTCTCGATCTTCCCAGGTGCGGTACTCGATGCGACCCTCCACGTACACCCGGTCGCCCTTCTTGAGGTACTTCTCGGCGATGTCCGCCAGATTACCGGCCCGAGAGTTCCACAGGACGACCCGGTGCCACTCGGTCTTCTCTTGCCGCTCACCCGCCTGGTTGTTCCACTGCCGGCTCGTAGCCAGCGAAATCGTCGCCACCCGCGACCCGTTCGGTGTGCTCCGAACCTCGGGGTCCGCCCCGAGATTCCCGATCAGCATCACCTTGTTCAAACTACGTGCCAAGACAACCTCCGGACGTTAGGGGTGGGACCCCGGACGGCTCCAAACTATAGGTGGTTTAAGTTCTTTTGTCAACCAAAGATACGCGGTCCGGACCGTTTTTTTGCGAGCCCCAAAGGGCTATATCTCCCGGGCCAAGATCAGGGCGTCCTCCCGGGGCCGGTCGTAGTAGTTGGGGCGCCTCCCCACCTGCCTGAAGCCCATTTTGCGGTAAAAGGCTTGGGCCTCGGTGTTGGAGGCCCTGACCTCCAGGAACAGCAGGCTCGCTCCCCGCCGCGCCACCCGATCTATAATCTCCTCGAGCAGGGATCGCCCCACCCCTCTCAATCGATGCTCCGGATCTACCGCTAGATTCAAGACCTCGGCTTCACCCGCAGCCACCCGCGCAAAGACGTAGCCCACCACTCTACCCTCGGAATCGCTCACCAGCCCCAGCTCCCCGAGAAACGCCTGGAAACCGCTGGCGGGCCACGGGTCGGAGAAGATCGCCCGTTCGAGGGCGAGAATCGCGGGCAGGTCAGCGCTGGTGGCTTCCCGAACCCGGTAACGGCCTGCCGTGCTTGGCTTCCCAGCGGCGCTGGGCTTCTGCCAGTCTCCCATAATTGGGCTCCAATCGCCCCGGATCCCGCACTTCCTCCGTTGCCCCTGGTACACCCAGCAGGCTCAGAAGTGCTCCGGCCCGGGGCGCACCTGCGGGAGGAGGAACTGCATCCTTTCCCGTCCAACGGGCCAGAATATCCCCATAGAGGATAGCCGCGTCTCCGATTGCCACTTCGGGTTTTACCGGGAGAGCGAGCAGCGCATCCGGCGTGGTAAGGGAAGGTGCCAGAATCTCCTGCACCCCCTCCGGCTCGAAGCGATACACTGCCGCAAAGACCTCGCCGCGGAGCGCATCGTACACCGCCGCGATCGGCCCTTTGAAAAACGCCGCCGCAGCGAATGCCGTACTCATCAGCGAGGGGGCGATGCGTAGTTGCAGAGACGGCCGGGCGGCGATCAACCCCTTCGCCGTGGCGAACCCGATCCTGAGGCCGGTGAAGCTTCCCGGGCCGTCGGCCAGCACGACGCCCTCTATGTCGGGCCATCCTTTCCCCGCCATGGCCAGGAGTTCCTCTATCGCTCCCGCCGTCGCCGCAGCGTGGCGCCGATCGCCGATCAAAAGCTCGGCCAGGAGCTGCTCCCGCGTCCCCAGAGCGACGCTGCCGAACGGCGTGGCCGTGTCCAGCGCCAGGTACAGGCTCATCGGCTCCCCTCGATTCTTCTCCGATCCGGCGAGCTGCCGTAGAACAGTTTCAAATGCAGGTCGGGTGCCGGCACGAAGGGCACCGCGCGCTCAGGCCACTCGATGAACAGTAGTCGCGCCCTGCGGCCAAGCTCGGGAAGGTCCAGATCCAGTGCCTCTTCCGGCCGCCGCAAGCGGTAGCAGTCGACGTGAATCAACGGCCCTTCGGGAGAGGCGTACTCGTGAACCAAGGCGAAAGAGGGGCTAGTTGCCGGAGTGGCGTTGGCCGCGCGGGTAAACGCCTGAACCAATGTAGTCTTCCCGGTCCCCAGATCCCCGGTGAGCCAGACCACCGCCCCTCGGGGAAGTTCCCGCCACCACTGGAGCGCCGCTTCTTCCAGTTGGGAAAGGGTGTACTCACGCACGGCGTCTTCGCGCTGCCCGGACCCGGGCTCCAGCGGCCCGGGCCTCCCAACCCGCCGGCTCCCGCCGCAGCGGGTCCTTGGCCGCTTTGAGCTCGAAGATCTGATCTCTCAGCTCGGCCGCCAGCTCAAAGTTGAGTTCCGCCGCCGCTTCTCTCATCTGCCGCTCGAGCTCCGCTATGAGCGCGTCCAAATCTTTGGCGCCGGCCTTCCCCGCACCGACCGCCGCTGCAGGTCTCTTGAAGCGCGCGTCGGCCACTCGGGTAACCAGCTTCACCTGTTCTACCGACTTGCGGATCGAGACCGGAGTGATACCGTGCTCCCGATTGTAGGCCTCCTGGATCGCGCGCCTGCGGGACATCTCCTCCAGCGCCCGGGCCATGGAACCGGTAATCCGATCGGCGTACAGGATCGCTTTGCCGTTTGCGTTGCGCGCGGCCCGGCCCACGGTCTGAATCAACGAGCGGTCGGAGCGCAAAAACCCCTCCTGATCTGCATCCAGGATCGCCACCAGGCCGACCTCCGGTAGGTCCAGCCCTTCGCGCAGGAGATTGATTCCCACCAGCACGTCGAACTCTCCCAGCCGCAGTCCTCGTACTATCTCCATCCTCTCTATGGCGTCTATGTCGGAGTGCATGTACCGCACCCGCACTCCGGTCTGTTGCAGATAGTCCGTAAGGTCTTCCGCCATGCGCTTGGTGAGAGTCGTAACCAGTACGCGGTCTCCTCGAGCCGTAGTCTTTCTGATCTCCGCCAGCAGGTCGTCCACCTGGCCCGCCACCGGACGCACTTCCACCTCGGGATCCACCAATCCCGTGGGCCGGATGATCTGTTCCACCACCTCCCCGCCGCTCAGCTCAAGCTCCAGATCCCCGGGAGTGGCGGAGACGAAAATCATCTTGGGCACCAGGGACATGAACTCATCGAAGTTCAGGGGCCGGTTGTCCAGCGCCGAGGGAAGGCGGAAGCCGTATTCCACCAGAGTGAGCTTGCGGGATCGGTCACCCTCGTACATCCCTGCCAGCTGCGGCAGCGTTACGTGGGACTCGTCCACTATGGTCAAAAAATCCGCCGGAAAATAATCCAGCAAACAGGCGGGCCGTTCTCCCGGGCGCCGGCCGCTCAGGTGGCGGCTGTAGTTTTCGATCCCGGCGCAGGTTCCGATCTCCAGGAGCATGTCGATGTCGAAGTTGGTGCGCGACTCCAGACGCTGCGCTTCCAAGAGCTTGCCAGCCGCGCGGAGCTCTGCAAGGCGCTCCTGCAGTTCTCGCCGGATCGACCTGACCGCCGCCTCCAGAGTGGGCCTTTGAACGACGTAATGGGTGGCGGGATAGATGGCGCAGCGGCGAAGCTCGGCTATTACCGTCCCCCTCAGAGGATCGATCTTGCTGATGCGCTCCACCAGATCGCCCCACAGCTCGATCCTCACCGCTTGCTCCTCGTAAGCGGGATAGACCTCGATCGTGTCCCCCCGAACGCGGAAGGTACCCCGCTCTAGCGCCGCGTCGTTGCGGCGGTAGTGGATGCGCACCAGATCCTCGAGGATCGAATCCCTCCGCCGCTCTTCACCCACCTCCACCGTGGCCATGAGCGCCCGATACTCCACCGGATCGCCCAAACCGTAAATGGCGCTCACCGTGGCCACGATGATCACATCCTCCCGCTCCATCAAACTGGAAGTGGCCCTGAGGCGCAACGCTTCGATATCCGCGTTGATCGAGGCGTCCTTGGCTATGTAAGTGTCGGTGGCCGGCACGTAGGCTTCCGGCTGGTAGTAGTCATAATAGGAGATGAAGTACTCGACCGCGTTTCGGGGGAAGAACGATTTGAGTTCGCCGTAGAGCTGCGCCGCCAGAGTCTTGTTGTGGGATAGCACCAGGGTGGGACGCCCGTGCTGGGCGATCACGTTCGCCATGGTGACCGTCTTGCCCGAACCGGTCACGCCGAGCAGGGTCTGGTAGCGCTTTCCCTGCTCCAGGCCGGCCACCAGCTGGGCTATCGCCTTCGGCTGGTCACCGGCAAGGGCAAAGGGCATCCTCAGCTCGAAGACCGGCATCGTTCACTCGGCCGACCTCAAGCTGGGATCTCTTCGCTCCACGCTGGTTATGCCTTTCACCCGCCTCATGGCGCGGATCACCTTGGTCAAATGCGCCTGGTTTTCCACTTCCACCACTACGGTACCGAACGCCGCACCGTCGCGCGCCTGAAGCTCGACGTTGCGAATGTTGGTCCCCGTCCCCGATATGGCGCCCATCAAGTCTGCGTACAAACCCCGCCGATCTTCGCCGCTCACCGCGATCGCCACCACGAATACTTCGCCCTCGGTCCGCTGCCAGTCGATCTCTACTCTTCTCTCGGGAGCCTGGGGCAAGGTGAGCAGGTTGGGACAATCCGCCCGGTGAATAGAGATACCCCTTCCCCGGGTCACGTACCCCACCACCGCGTCTCCCGGAACCGGCTGGCAGCACTGGGCGTAACGCACCATCAACCCGTCCACTCCCTGAATCCGCACCCCCCGGCCCAGCCGGAAGCGCTCCACCACGCGGCCCAGAGCGCTGGGCTTGGGAGGTTGGAGTTCTTCCGCCGGGCGATCGGGAAAGAGCGCCCGGATCACGTGCCCTATGGCCAAGTCCCCCGAGCCGAGTCCTTGGAGAACCTGTTCCGCAGTGGCGAGACCCAACGACGGCGCCGCCCGGCCTAAAGTTTCATCCTCCGGCATGGGAAGTTTTCTGCGCCTCAGCTCGCGGGCCAAAATCTCCCGGCCCAAGGCGATGCTCCTGGCCGACTCTTCCTGCTTGATCCAGCGGCGGATCCGGTGCCGGGCCCGCGCGGTCCTCACGTGGAGCAGCCAGTCCTTGCTCACCCGCACCGAAGGACCCGTCAGAATCTCCACCGTGTCGCCGTTTTTCAGCGGCCGGTGCAGCGGCGCGATCCTGCCGTTGACCCGGGCTCCCTGACATCTGAGACCCACTTCGGTATGCACCGCGAAGGCGAAATCGATCGGCGTAGCTCCCTTGGGCAGCCGCTTCACGTCACCCTTGGGAGTAAAGACGAAGATCTCGTCCTGATAGAGATCGATCTTCAGAAACTCGAGAAACTCCTCCGGAGTGTGAGCGTCCTGCTGGAGTTCCAGCAGCTGCCGGAACCAGGCGAACCGGCTGTCCAGCTCGTCCGGAGTGCGCTCCTCCTTGTACACCCAGTGCGCCGCGATACCGTACTCCGCGGTGCGGTGCATCTCCCGGGTGCGAATCTGAATCTCGTAGAGTTGACCCCCCGGACCGAAGATCGTGGTATGAAGCGACTGGTAGGCGTTGGATTTAGGCGAGGCGATGTAGTCCTTGATCCGCTCCTGGAGCGGAGTCCAGTGGTGGTGGATGACGCCCAGGGCGTGGTAACACTCCGCCACCGTGTTGACCAACACCCGGACCGCCATGAGGTCGTAAATCTCTTCGAAGGGGCGGTTGCGCTGGCGCATCTTCTTGTAAATAGACCACAAGTGCTTGGGCCTGCCGGTCACTTCGAAATCGGTGATCCCCGCCCGCCGCAGCGCCTCTTCCAAGGGGACCTTCAGGCGGTTGATCATCTCTTCTCTCTCGGCTCGCTTGGCTTGGATTTTGGCCGCCAGCCGCCGGTACTCCTCCGGTTCCAGGAACTTGAAGCTCAGATCTTCGAGTTCCGCCTTGATCCCCGCCATGCCGAAGCGGTGCGCCAGGGGCGCGTAGATTTCCCGCGTTTCCAAGGCGATCCGCTTCTGGTCCTCGGGGGGGAGATGCTCCAAGGTGCGCATGTTGTGGAGCCGGTCGGCCAGCTTCACGATGATTACCCGGGCATCCCGCGCCACCGAAAGGAGGAGCTTGCGGTAGTTCTCCACCTGCTCTTCCGCGCTGGAGCGGAAGGTCAAAGTGGAAAGCTTGGTCACCCCGTCCACGATTCCGGCGATCTCCTCGCCGAACTCCTCGCGCACTTCCTCCAGAGTGACGTCGGCGTCCTCCACCACGTCGTGGAGCAGGCCTGCAGCCACCGTTACGGAATCAAGGTTGTGCTCCACCAGGATCTTGGCCACTTCCACCGAGTGGGAAACGAACTCTTCCCCCGAAAGGCGCTTCTGGCCCCGGTGCGCCGCGGCACTGAACTGGTAGGCCCGTTCCAAGAGTGCCAGGTCCAGGCGATCCTTCCGCGCGGCCAGGGCGCGGCCGAACTCGGAAGAGATCTCCGACAGCGCCGTAGTCATAAGAGCCCCGCTTCCGCGAAGCTGAAGTATCGGTCTCCCCCTACGATCACGTGGTCGTGCACCGGGAGGTCCAGCAGTCTTCCCGCCGCCACCAGCTGCCGGGTTACGGCCCGGTCCTCCGCCGACGGGGCGGGATCCCCGCTGGGATGATTGTGCACCACGATCACTCCCGCCGCCGCTTCCGCAATCGCCGGGCGGAAAACTTCCCGGGGGTGTACCAGCGAGCTGGTAAGCGTGCCCCGGGTTATCAACAGGTCCCGGTTGATCCGGTTCTGAGCGTCCAGTATCAAAAGATGGAACTCCTCCACCAGCAAGTCCCGCAGAGCGGGAGCGCAGTAACGGTAAACATCCGCCGGGGAGCGTACCGGGATTCCCGACTGGCGGGTCTCCTCGTTCAACCGGCGCCCCAGCTCCAAAGCGGCGATTACTCGAGCCGCCTTAGCCCGGCCTAGACCTCGAATCCCGGCCACAGCCGCCGCCGGCCGCCTCCCCAGAATCCGGAGGCTTCCCCGCGCCTCACCCAACAGTTCCCGGGCCACCTCCAGGGCGTCTCCACTCTTGGTACCCGTACCTATCACGATGGCTAGAAGCTCCACCGTAGTCAACGCGGAGGGTCCTAAGGCGAAAAGCCGCTCCCTAGGACGCTCCTCCGGGCGGGTCTCCGACAGCTTGAGGGGCATAGGTCGAATAAAAATGGCCCAGGCGGGCCGCCCGGGCGTCGCCCAAAGATTGCGGCAACCGCACCGAACTGCGCGGGCCGCTAACGGTAGGCCGCCCCGTGGCACTTCTTGTACTTCTTGCCGCTGCCGCAGGGACAGGGATCGTTGCGCCCCACCTTGGGAACGGTCTTCACCGGCCCGCTTCTGGACCCGGGTTCCAGCACGCTGCCATCCGCCGCCCGGTTGGTGCTAAGGGCCGCCGGCGAGCGCGCCGGCGCCGCCCCCGGAACCAACAAGTCCGCTTCGCCGGCTGGTTCCTTATCCGCCACGGCTCCCACCGGAACTCGAGCCGGTCTCTGAGGCGGAGGACCTACCTGCACCTGAAGCTTGAAGAAGCGCTCGGTGAACGTGGATCGGATGTCGTTCATCAGATCCACGAACATGTCGAAGGCTTCCTTCTTGTATTCGATCAGGGGGTCCTTTTGCCCCCAGGCCCGGTAGTGTATCGCATGCCGCAGCTGATCCAGGTCGTAGAGGTGGTCCTTCCACTTCTCGTCCAGTACTTGGAGCATGACTTGGGATAGCAACCGTTCGGACAGCTGCTCCACCCCGTAGCGGCGACCCAGCTCCTCCCAGCTCGCGAGCTTGGCCTGGAAGGCTTCCCTGCCCCTCTGCTTCAAGACCTCCGCCAGCGCCGCCTGGTCCGGCACCTTCTCGGGGTCCTCGATGTCGGGAACCGAGATCAGGTAGCGCATCATGAGCTCGGTCCCGATGAGCTTCCGGTCCCATTCCTCGGGCGCCGTGGCCGCGGTCTGCTCGGCAAAGCGATCCAGCGCAGCCTCGATCATCCTCACCGCCTCGGCCTTGAGATCTTCTCCTCCCTCCAGGGCAAACAGCCGCAGCGAGTAGATCACCTCCCGCTGCTGGTTCATCACGTCGTCGTACTCCAGCAGCCGCTTGCGTGCCTGGAAGTTTTGCAGCTCCACCCGCCGCTGGGCATTGCCGATCGCCCGGGTCACCAACGGGTGCGTGATGACTTCCCCCTCTTTGGCGCCGGTCTTTTCCATCCAGCGGGCGATCCGATCCGACCCGAACAGCCGCATCAGATCGTCTTCCAGAGAGAGGAAGAAGATGCTCTGCCCGGGATCCCCCTGGCGCCCCGACCGGCCCCGGAGCTGCCGGTCGATTCGCCGCGACTCGTGGCGCTCGGTACCGATGATTACCAGACCGCAGGGAGGATCCTCGTTGCATCCCAGGCGGCGGATTTCTTCTTCGCTCAGGTCCGGCTTCTCCACCTGCTGGCCGAAGGGAGCCAGCTTGGACTTGATCCCGCAAACCTGGCACTTCTTCACACCGGGACCGAGTTTGATGTCGGTACCGCGGCCAGCCATGTTGGTGGCTATGGTTATCGCACCGGCGCGACCCGCCTGCGCTACGATCTCCGCCTCCCGCTGGTGGTGTTTGGCGTTGAGGACCTCGTGCTTCAGACCCCGCCGCTTGAGCATGCGCGACAGCGTCTCGGATACCTCCACGCTGGTCGTGCCCACCAGTACCGGCAAGCCGCGCTCGTGCTGCCTTACGATCTCGTCGATGATCGCATTGTACTTCTCCCGGCGGGTACGATAGATCAGATCGTGGTGGTCCACCCGGCGCACCGGGCGATTGGTGGGAATCACCACCACCTCCAGGCCGTAGATCTGGTAAAACTCGGTCTCTTCGGTCTCGGCGGTGCCGGTCATCCCCGCCAGCTTGTCGTACATCCGGAAGTAGTTCTGAATGGTGATCGTGGCCAGGGTCTGCGTCTCGCCCCGCACCGTCACCCCTTCCTTGGCTTCCACCGCCTGGTGAAGGCCGTCCGACCAGCGCCTTCCGGGCAAAATGCGGCCGGTGAACTCGTCCACTATGAAGACCTGGCCGTCCTGGATCACATAGTCCACGTCCTTCTCGTAGAGGGCGTGGGCCTGGAGGAGCTTGTGGATGATGTGGAGCGTTTCGCTCTTGGCCGCGTACTCGGCCTCGAGCCGCCGCCTCCGCTCCAGCTTCTCCTGTGGAGACAGGCTCTCGTCCTGCTCGATCTTGCCGTACTCCTCCGAGATGTCCGGAACCACGAAAAGCGAGGGATCGTCTGGGCTCATCGCCTCCACCCCGCGGTCCGTCAGATGAACCGCATGCCCCCGCTCGTCCATCACGAAGTAGAGAGCCTCTTCCAAGTGCCTCAGCTTCTGCTCCCGCGCCGGCAGCTTGCGGTCCGCAATCACATCCAGTTCCACCCTCTGCACCAACTGCTTCACCCACGGCTCTTCCAACAGCTTCAGCAGGCGCTTGTTCTTGGGCATACCCTTCTGCGCCTGGTAAAGCTTCATCGCCGCCTCGTAGTGCGTATCCTCGTTCTCCAACAGCTGCTCGGCCTCCGCCAGCAATTTGCTGACCACCTCGCTCTGCTTGCGGACCAACCGCTCCACCTGACTGTTGTATTCGGCATACTTGGCGTCGGACTCGTTGCCCACGGGGCCCGAAATGATCAGCGGCGTGCGGGCTTCGTCGATCAGGATCGAGTCCACCTCGTCGATAATGGCGTAGTAGTGGCCCCGCTGGACCCGCTGGTCCAGGGAGAAAACCATGTTGTCCCGCAGATAGTCGAACCCGAACTCGTTGTTGGTGCCGTAGGTGATGTCGCACTGATAGGCGGCGCGCCGCTCCGGGCTCGAAGGCTCGGTGTCGTCGATGCACCCCACCGTCATTCCCAGGAACTTGAAAAGATGGCCCATCCACTGCGAGTCGCGCCGCGCCAGATAGTTGTTCACCGTGACCAAGTGCACCCCGCGACCCGTCAAGGCGTTGAGGTACAAAGGCAGCGTGGCCACCAGCGTCTTACCCTCCCCGGTCGCCATCTCGGCTATCTTGCCCTGGTGCAGCACGATCCCGCCGATCAACTGTACATCGTAGGGCACCATGTCCCAGACCATCTCGTGGCCGGTTACCACCACCTTCGTGCCCAACAACCTGCGGCAAGCCTCCCTCACGGTAGCGAAGGCTTCCGGCAGGAGTTCGTCCAAAGCCTGGGCTGTCTCTTTGTTGAGCGCCTCCTCCAGTCTCTGGATCTCTCGATCCAGCGCCTCCCGCTCCTGGGGATCGGGACAGGAACGCTTTGCCGCACGCTTCTCGGCGAGTTCAGTCTCCAGGGCACCCACGCGGTCTTTGAGCATCTGCCGCAGCTTGGGGGTCTGCGCCTGAAGCTCGGCATCGCTCAGCGATGCCAGCCGCTGCTCGTGCTGGTGTATCTGCTCCACCAGCGGCCGCAACCGCTTGAGCTCGCGCTCGAAGCGCGTCCCGAAAACCTTGGTCGCCAGCTTCTTGAGCATCAGTCCCCCGTACGGTACAGGCCGTGCGCCGCGATGTATTCCTCCACCGCCCGCGGCACCAGATAGCGAATCGAGCGCCCCGCTCTAACCGCTTCCCTTATCTCGGTGGCGGAGACGTCGATCCCCGGCGCCGAAATCACCAGCGAAATTCCCGCCCCGGCAGGAGGCGCCGCTCCGGGACGCGTCACCACCGCCACGGTCGCCAGCCGCGGCAGCTCCCCAGCCTCCCGCCACTTGCCCAAATCCCGAGCGGCGTCGGCTCCCAGTATTAAGAATAACTCATCCGCCGGGCGTTCCGCCTTCAATTCCCGCAGCGTGTCGACCGTATAGGACACCCCTCCCCTGTCTATCTCCCTCAGATCGAGAACGAAGTAGGGATTGTCGGCTATCGCCAGCCTCACCATCTCCGCCCGATGGCGGGCATCGGCTTCATGTCCTTCCACCTTGAAGGGCTGCCGCGCGGCCGGAACGAAGCGCACCTCTTGCAGCTCCAGCTGCTCCCGCGCCTGCTCGGCGGCCACCAGATGCCCCAAATGAATCGGATCGAACGACCCTCCGAAGATCCCGATCCTGCCAGACAAGATACCTAACCCCCGCTTTCCTACGACGTTCCCGTACCCGGCGGACAGACCTCGTTCAACCCGTCGGCGTCAGGATAGTAGTTGCGAAGGTGCTGGCAGGTTTCCCGAAGCTCTTCGTTGTAATCGAGTTCCCGGTATATCTCCACCAGCTTGATCAGTGCCCTAGGAGCAAAGCTCGACTGGGCGTAGTTGGCCACCACGCTTCTGAAATAAATGATCGCCGAGTCGTAAGCCTTGAGCCGCTGATAGAAGATACCGTTCTTGTAATCTTTTTCCGCGAACCTTTCAGCCAGCGCGTTCATCTTCAAAGCCGCACGGCGCGCTGCACGGCTCTCCGGAAACCGCCCCATGAGCTCCCGGTAAGTGGCCATGGCATTCTCGCCGTACTCCGGATCCAACTCCGGCTCTTTCCACAGCTGGGCCAGAGCGTCTCCGGCCCGCAGCAGAGCGTCAGGGGCAAGGGGATGCTGGGGAAAACCATCCGCCACCCGCCGGAACTGGCGAGAGGCTTCCAGGTATAGCCCCTGGGCAAATTCGCACTCTCCCAGATAGTAATACGCCTCGGCCAGGACCGGCCCTCGCGCACCGGAGCCGGAGGTAACCCGCTCCAGTCGCTCTTTGGCGGGACCGATCTTCCCTTGGCGGTAAAGGGCTTTCGCCTCTTCCAGGAGCGTTTCGGGAGGGATCCGCGGCGGCTCGCGCCTGCCGCCGCACGCCGCGACCGCCGCCAGCAGGAAGGCCCCCAGCACCGCCCCGGCTTTCATCGGATGATGGCCCCCGCGTTGGCCAGCAGATTGAGTTTCTCCGCAGCGATCGCAGCCAGCGAGTCTCCCGGCTCCGCACCGATCATCGCCTGCTGATACGCGCCCGCTGCTCCCGCGTAGTCGCCTCGGGCGAACAGCACGTCGCCCAGACCGATATACGCCGCCCGAGCCAATGGATCGGAACCACCGTAACCCGCCGCTCGCCGGAACCATTCCTCCGCCTGCTGCGGCTGGCCGTCGTCCAGCGCTTTCCGCCCCAGGTTGAGAGCGCACCGAGCAAGCTCCCGCCCCGCCGGCCCGACCACCGCCGGTTCTCTCCTGCGCCGTACCAGAGACTCCAGTACCGGCAAAGCGTCCGGGCAGCGCCCTCTGCGAGCCAACCCGAGCCCATACAGGTACATCAGGGAATCCTGTTTCCGCGCGTCGGGCGCGCTGGCGGCAGCATAGGGCAAAATGTTCAGCGCTTCCCCCGAAGTCGGGTCCTCGCCTGCGGCCCGAGCCAACTCCACGGCGAAAGCCCCCAAGGCCCGGCCCGAGGCTATCGCGCGCAACCCGGCAAGAGCTTTCCCCAGAGCGTCTCGATCGTCCTGCTCCACCGCCGCACGAGCCACCCGCTCCAGTCCATCCGCCGCCTCCGTAATGCGCTCCTCGCCTCCTTCTTCAGCCAACTTCACATATTCTTCCGCCGCCGCTTCCAAATCCCCCGCCTTCAGCGCCGCCATCGCAGCCTTGGCCCTCAACCCGGGGTTGGGAGCCCGCTGCCTCAGCGCAATGCGATACTCCACCAAGGCGTCCGCATAGTGCCGGGCGGCATACGCTCTGTCTCCCAGCGTTTCATGCTCGCCTGCGGTGGACCCGCAGGCAGCGAGAACCAGCACCGCCAGCGGCCAGACCCCGGCACCGGTAACCCTCACTCTACGCCTACCCCTCGGGGGCACGGTCCAGCATTGCCAGGTAGGCTCTGATCCGAACGTCGTCGGGCCGATCTCTTCTGAGCTCCTCCCACAGGCGCCGCGCGGTGAGGGCATCTCCCGACAGATAGCAGGCCAACCCCAGCGCCGCCTTCACTTCCGCCGCACCGGGACGCGCAGCCGCCACGCGCTCCAACTCTTCCCGCGCTTCCAATGCCCGCCCCGCATCCAACAACAGGCGGGCGAGCCGATAGCGGAGGTCGTGGAACGCAGGGCCCAACTCCAAGGCAGCGCGGTACTGCTCAATGGCCCGATCCACCGCCCCGGCTTCCGCATAGGCTTCGCCCAGCGCAGCATGCTGATTGGCCAACTTGGCGGCATAGTGGGCCGGTATCCCCGCTATGGTCGCCGATCCGATGGCCCGGGCTCTGGCAAAGGTTTCTTCCGCCTCCTCGCTCCGCCCCATCGATCCCAGCACTATAGCTCGATGGATCAGCGCCTCCAGATAGCGGGGGTTTTCCTCCAGCGCCCGATCCAGCGATTCCAGGGCCCGCTGCGGTTGTCCCAGCATGAAGTAGGCCAGACCGCGAAGGTGATGAGCGTCGGCGAATGCCCGGCCGCTCTCGATCAGCTCGTCCAACAGATGAATACAACCGTAGTAATCGTCCGCGTCGAAGCGCTCCTTGGCCCGCTCGAGGAGTTGTTCCGGATTCAAACCCGCGGCTTTCTTGGCCACAGAGATCCTCCCTACGCCGCCAGCAGTTCTCTGAAATAACCGATGGTGCGCCTCAACCCTTCCTCCAGCGAAACCCGGGGTTCCCAGCCCAGCAGATCCCTGGCCCGCGTGATATCCGGCCGCCGCTGCTTGGGGTCGTCCTGCGGCAAAGGCTCGAAAACGACGGGGCTCTTCGAACCGGTAAGCCGCAACACCAGATCGGCCAACTCCCGCACGGTGAACTCGGTGGGGTTACCCAGGTTGATCGGGGCCGGGTCCCCGCGCTCGAACGCCGCCATCACTCCGTCAATCAGATCGTCCACGTAGCAGAAAGACCTGGTCTGCGATCCGTCGCCGTAAACCGTAATCGGCTTTCCCGTCAGGGCCTGCACAATGAAGTTCGAGACCACCCGCCCGTCGTTGGGGCGCATGCGCGGCCCGTAGGTGTTGAAGATTCTAACGATCCTGATATCCACCCCGTGTACCCGGTGGTAGGCCATCGCCATCGCCTCGGCAAAACGCTTCGCCTCGTCATATACACCCCGGGGCCCCACCGGGTTGACATGACCCCAATAGCTCTCCGGTTGAGGATGGACTTGGGGATCTCCGTAGACTTCGGAGGTGGAGGCCAGCACGAACCTGGCCTTCTTGGCCTTGGCCAGTCCCAGCGCGTTGTGGGTCCCCAGGGAACCTACCTTGAGAGTTTGGATCGGCAGCTTGAGATAGTCGGCGGGGCTAGCGGGAGAGGCGAAGTGAAAGACCGCATCCACCGCCCCGCCGATCTCGATGGGGCGGCTTACGTCGTGTTCCACCAGACGAAAGGCCGGATGCTTGGCCAGGTGCGCCAGGTTGCCGCGCGCCCCGGTTATCAGGTTATCCAAGCCCACGACCTCGAACCCGGCGGCCACCAGCCGGTCGCACAAGTGCGAGCCCAGAAAGCCCGCCGCCCCGGTCACCACGACCCGCATCACTGCGCCGCCCTTCCGATCCCCGCGTAGCGGAACCCCAGGGATTTCATCTTGGCGGGATCGTAGAGGTTCCTGCCGTCAACTATGATCGGACGGCGCAGCAGGGACTTCATGCGCCCGAAATCGGGGTTTCGAAACTGAAGCCACTCCGTTACCACCACCAGCGCGTCCGCCCCCTCGAGCGCGTCGTACTGGTGCTCGTAATACGCCACCCGATCGCCAAAGATTCCCCGTGCGGTACGGATCGCGGCGGGATCGTGCGCCCGCACTGCGGCCCCGGAGGCGAGGAGCGCCTCTATGAGCTCGATTGCCGGGCTTTCCCGCATATCGTCGGTTTCGGCTTTGAAAGCCAGACCCCAGACCGCCACCACGGTGCCCGCCAGTCGCCCCTCCATAAGGACGCAGAGTTTCTCGAACAGCTTGCGCTTCTGCCTGCGATTGACCTCCTCCACCGCCTCCAGCAAGTCGAGGCTCACTCCGTATTCCTCGCCGGTTTTGATCAGCGCTTTGATGTCCTTCGGAAAGCAGGAGCCCCCGTAACCGGGACCCGGGAAGAGGAACGCCGGCCCGATTCGCCGGTCGCTGCCTATACCTTTGCGCACCAACGTGATGTCCGCTCCCACCTTTTCGCAAAGCTCGGCGATCTGGTTCATGAACGAAATCCGGGTCGCCAGCATGGCGTTGGCCGCGTATTTGGTGAGCTCCGCCGAGGCGATGTCCATGAAAATCAGCGGATTCCCGGTGCGAACAAAGGGCGCGTAAAGTTCGTTCAGAATCTGCTGCGCCTCGGGGGAATCCACTCCGATTACCACCCGATCCGGTTTCATGAAGTCCTCCACCGCCGCACCTTCTTTGAGAAACTCCGGGTTGGAGCAAACGTAGAAGCGCTCCTTGGTGCGGGAGGCGATGGTTTCTCTCACCTTGGCCGCAGTACCCACCGGTACGGTGCTCTTGGTGATCACCACCTTCGGACTGTTCATGTGATCCCCGATTATCCGGGCGACTTCCAGCACGTGCCGCAGATCCGCGGCCCCGTCCTCGTTGGGAGGGGTGCCCACCGCTATGAACACCACCTCCGAAGCCTCCACCGCCTCTCCCACGTCGGTGGTGAAGCGCAGCCGGCCTTCCGCCTGATTGCGCACCACCAGCGGCTCCAAACCGGGCTCGTAAATGGGGATCTGATTGCGCTTCAGCGCTGCAATCTTTTCGTCGTCCACATCGGCGCACACCACGTCGTTCCCCGCCTCGGCCAAACAGGCCCCCACCACCAAGCCGACATACCCCGTGCCGATTACCGCAACCTTCATCGCTGCTTGACCCTCCCCCGAAGCGCATTACGGGTGTCCACTATCGCCTGAGCCTCCCGGCAAATCAGATCGTAATCCACCCCCGAATGATCGGTACCAATAACCACACAGTCGGCGGCCCTTACCGCATCCGCGGTAAGCGGCACCGATCGGAGCACCTCGCCGTCTTCGACCAGCTCCGGAACGAAGGGATCATGGTAGCTCAGCTTCGCACCCTGAGCCCGCAAAAGACGCATGATGTCCAAAACCGGACTCTCCCTCAGATCGTCCACATCTTTCTTGTAGGTCACTCCCACAACCAGGATCTGCGACCCCCTGACCGGCTTGCAGTGATCGTTGAGACGCGCCGCCACCTGCCGGGCCCAGAAGGCCGGCATCTCCGCGTTCACCTCGGCCGCCACCTCGATGAAGCGGGTCTTGTAGTTGAGCCCCCTCATCTTCCAAGCCAGATAGTGCGGGTCCACCGGAATGCAATGACCTCCCAGGCCCGGACCCGGGGTGAACTTCATGAACCCGAACGGCTTGGTCGCCGCAGCCTCGATCACCTCCCACACATCCACACCCAACTTGTCGCAAACGATCGCCATCTCGTTGACCAAACCGATGTTCACGCTGCGAAAAGTGTTCTCCAACAGCTTCACCAGCTCCGCCGCCTCGGGCGAGGAAACCGGTACCAGGGTGTCGAACACCGGCCGGTATAGAGCCAGGACAACTCTCAGGCAGGAAGGCGTAAGCCCTCCCACCACTTTGGGCGTGTTGCGGGTATGCCACACCGGATTTCCGGGATCCACCCGCTCCGGACTGAAGGCGAGAAAAGCGTCCTTGCCCGGAGTAAGCCCCCGCTGCTCGAAAACCGGCAAGAGGAGCTCGCGGGTGGTTCCCGGATAGGTGGTGCTCTCCAGAATCACCGCCTGGCCCGCCCTCAAAGTGGAGGACAGCGACCGCGCCGCCGCCATTACGTACGAGATGTCCGGATCCCGCGTCTTGGAAAGGGGCGTGGGAACGCAGATCGCTATAGCGTCCACCTCGCCGAGCCGATCCAACTCCCCAGTAGCTTCCAGCCTCCCCGCACTCACGAGCTCCTGCACTCGCCGTCCCGGAACGTCGATGATATGGGAGCGGCCCGCGTTCACTCCTTCCACCACCCGGGGATTCACGTCGAAGCCCAACACCCTGTAACCCGACGCCGCAATCTCCACCGCCAGGGGCAGACCCACATAACCCAGCCCCATGACCCCGAAGACGGCGGTGCGCTGCTCCGCCTTGGCCAAAAGTTCGCTTTCGGCGCTCATCGTTCCCTCGATCCTGCCAACTGTAACGAGACCGGCCTGCCGCCTTCGGCCATCGATTGGGAAGCCGCGGCGAGTATACTGACCACCTCTATACCTCCTTCCACGCCGGTGCGGGGAGATTCCTTACCCTGCACCACCGCCACGAAATGCCTGAGCTCCGCCGTAAGCGGCTCCACGTTCGGGATCCGCGGAATGAAAATGTCTCCTTCCCTTATGGACAGGCTCTCGCCGTAGGAAGAATATTCCGGCGGCCGATCCACTCCCTTGTCGTAAACTTTGAGTTTCTCGCGGGGCTGCATGTCATCGAATACCACCATCCGCTTCGAGCCCACCACCGTCAGGCGCCTCTCCTTGTGAGGATCGAGCCACGACATCTGCACGTGCGCCATCACGCCGGACTCGAATTCCATAGTGAGAAATACCACGTCTTCCACCCCCGGCTGCAAGTAGCTCATCCCGTGCGCGGTGACCCGAACCGGGGGATGGCCCAAAAGATGAACCGCCACCGAGACATCGTGGGGCCCGAAACTCCACAGAGCGTTCTCATCCGGGCGCACCTGGCCCAGGTTCACCCGCTGGCTGTAGAGATAGTAGATCTCGCCCAGCTCTCCTTGCGCAACCATGGCGCGAAGCCGCTCGATCGCCGGATGGTACAGCAAAAGATGCCCCACCACCACCGGGACGCCGCGGGACGCCGCCAACTCCGCTACCGACTCCGCCTCCGCCACCGTGAGAGCGAACGGCTTTTCCACCAAAACCGGCAGACCCCGCTCGATCACCCGCTTGGCCACCAGGGCGTGAGTCGCCGCAGGTGTAGCGACTACCGCCGCATCCGCCTTGGACAAAACCCGATCCAAGTCCTCCGTCACCAACACTCCCGGATATCGCCGGGCGATCTCCTCCCGGCGGCCCGGGTGCACTTCGCAAACACCGGCAAGCGCCGCCTCCGGCAGTGACCCTATGGTGCGCACGTGATTCCGCCCCCAGGCACCGGCCCCGATCACGGCTATTCGCACCCGGTTCATCCGAAAAACTCCTTGATCGCGTCAATTACCTTGCCCTGCGCCGCATGGTCCAGTTCCGGATAGACCGGCAAGGACAAAACCTCCCGGGAAGCCCGCTCAGCCTCGGGAAACTGACCCGCCTTGTATCCCAGCCCCGCAAAGCAAGGCTGGAGGTGAAGCGGCGTCGGATAATAAACCGCGCAACCGATCCCCCGGGCTCTGAGGTGCTCCAATAGCGCGTCCCGCCGCCGCGTGCGGATGGTGTACTGATGAAAGATATGTTCGTTGGCCTGGTCCACCTTGGGCAGTACCAGATCCCCAACCCCGGAAAGCTCCTCGCTGTACCTCGCCGCTACCTCCCGCCGGGCTGCGCTCCAGGCCCCAAGATGCGGAAGCTTGGCCAAAAGCACCGCCGCCTGGAGCGTGTCCAACCGACTGTTGGTACCCACCTCCTCGTGATGGTAATGCTTCAGCCCGCCGTGCGTCCGGAGCCGGCGCAATCGCTCGGCCAAAGCGCCGTCCTGGGTGACAATCATTCCCCCGTCCCCCCAGGCGCCAAGGTTCTTGCTGGGGAAAAACGAAAAGGCGCCGGCCCAGCCCAGCTCCCCCGCCATCCGCCATCTCCCATCGATCTTTCGCCGCGCCCCGATCGCCTGTGCCGCATCCTCGATCAGCACCAGCCCGCGCCCCGAAGCAATCCGCAGCAGGTCCTCCATCCTCGCCATCTGGCCGAACAGATGCACCGGAACTACGGCTCTGGTCCGAGGACCGATCGCCGCCTCCACGGCAGCCGGATCAATGTTGAACGTCTCCGGCTCTATGTCGGCAAAGACCGGCTTCCCCCCGGCGTTCCAGATCGCACCCGCCGTCGCAAAAAAAGTAAACGGGCTGGTGATGACCTCCTCTTCCGGCTCCAGATCCAAGGCCTTGAGCGTGAGCAGCAAAGCGTCCGTCCCGCTGGCGCAGGCCACCGCGTACCGCGTCGCAGAAAGCTTCGCAATCGCTTTTTCGAGCTCTTCGACCTCGGGACCCAGAATGAATTGCTGCCGCTCGATCACGGCCAAGAGCGCGGGCATTACTTCGTCCCGAATAGCGGAAAACTGGGCCTTGAGATCCAACAGCGGAACCGTCAAGCCGCACTCCAAGTTCAAGAAAGACTTTACGTTAGCCACCTGAGGCTGGGTGGTCAACCGGAATCAACTGCCCTTCCCGCTCTTGATACTCGGAACCGCACCGCTTGCAGCGGGCAAAGCCTTGGTCGAAGAGCAGCCTCTCACCGCAGCGGCACATCCAACCCACCCGGCGTGCGGGTACACCCACCATCAGGGCGTAAGGCGGCACATCGGAGGTCACCACGGCTCCGGCGCCGATAAACGAGTATTCTCCCAAAGTCACGCCGCAGACGATCGTCGCATTGGCGCCGATGGTGGCTCCCTTCTTCACCAGAGTCTTCATGAACTCGCCGCGCCGCGAGACGTGGGCTCGGGGGTTGAGCACGTTGGTGAATACGCAGGAGGGACCGCAAAAGACATCGTCCTCGAGGATAACGCCCTCGTAGATCGAGACGTTGTTCTGAATCTTCACATTGTTCCCGATCCTGGTACCCGGCATCACCACCACGTTCTGTCCTAGGGTGCAACCCTCGCCGATCACGGCCCCGGGCATTATGTGGCAGAAGTGCCAGATCTTGGTTCCCTTCCCTATTACCGCGCCCTCGTCCACGTAGGCGGACTCGTGCACAAAGTAGTCCGCCATCAGGCGATCACCTTGACCTCGAGTTCCAGCTCGATACCGAACTCCTTGAGCACCCGCTCCCTCACCGCCTCGATCACCGCCAGCACCTCCGCCGCAGTCGCTCCCCCCAGGTTGACGATATAGTTGGCATGCTTGGGAGAGACCTGCGCCTTGCCTACGGTGAAACCCTTCATGCCGGCGGCGTCTATGAGCTGGCCCGCGGTTTTGCCGGGGGCTCCCCTGGAGGTCCCGGGCGGCGAAGGGTTCCTGAAAACCGAACCGCAACACGGCTGGGTGAAAGGTGTTCCCGCCTTGCGCCATCTCAAGTGCCTGGCAACCTCCTCCTTCAACTCCCCGGGGTCGCTCGCCTCGAGTTCTACTACCGCCTCCACCACAACATTCGAATCCAGTCCGCTCGCCCGGTACCGCCAAGCGATCTCTTCCCCTTTCAAAGTTCGGTACTCTCCCGCCGAATCCACCAACTTCACTTCTCTCACCACTCGGCCGAACTCCTGTCCGTGCGCCCCCGCGTTCATGAACACTCCTCCCCCCACAGTTCCCGGCACGCCCACCAGCAGGTGCACTCCCGCCTGCCCAGCAGCCGCAGTGCGCCTGGCAAGAATCGGGGTGGGAAGCCCGGCCCCGGCCCTCCACACCGTCCCCTCCCCCACCCGCTCCAGCCGGTCCATACCTTTACCGATCCGAATCACGATCCCGTCGAATCCTCGGTCGGCTATGAGAACGTTGGAGCCGAGGCCCAAAATCAAGTAAGGGGTCTCGGTCTCTCGGGCAAACCGCACCGCCGCGGCTACATCCTCCGCGCTTCGCGGGAAAACCATAGCGGAGGCCGGACCGCCGATGCGGTAGGTGGTGTACTCCGAGAGCGGCTCGTTGAGGCGAACCTCGCAGCCTAGCTTGGCCGAAAGCTCGTCCAGCGCCGCCGATTTCACGACCGCTCCTTCACCAAAGAGGAAGGCTCTCCTTCGGCGGCTCCGGCCTTTCCCGCTTCCACTAGAGAGCCCCCCGCCCACCTGCTCGCCACACTCAGCTGGTACCACTCCTGCAGGGCCCGCACCGTTCCCTTGCGGCTTCTCAAAGCCAGCACGGCGTCACAGGCCGCGCTCGCTGCGGACATCGTGGTGGTGTAAGGAACCCGGTGCTGGAGAGCGGTCCGCCGTATGTAGTAGTCGTCTTCTTGGGTGAGCTTGCCGAGCGGCGTGTTGATCAGCAAATGCACCTCTCCCGAAACGATCAAATCGGCCGCATTGGGGCGTCCTTCGTAAACCTTGAGCACCCTCTCGCACGGTATCCCTCGAGCCTGCAGGTACCGCGCCGTACCTTCGGTGGCCAGGATCCGAAAGCCCATCTCGTGAAACCGCCGCACAATGGGTGTGACCGTGGGCTTGTCGTGATCGTTGACCGTGACGAAGATGGTACCCTCCAGCGGTAACGCGCCGTCCGCTGCAATCTGCGCCTTGGCAAAAGCCATCCCGAAACTGTCCGCTATCCCCATAACTTCCCCGGTGGACCGCATCTCCGGACCCAAGAGAGTGTCCACGTTGGGCAGCTTCGAGAAGGGAAAGACCGCTTCCTTGACCGCCACGTAGGGTATGGAGACTTCATCCGGGACTCCCGCTTCGTCCAGGGTGTGACCGACCATGACCGCGGCCGCCAACTTGGCCAGCGGCACGCCGGTGGCCTTGCTGACGAAAGGCACGGTGCGGGAAGCCCGCGGATTGACCTCCAGAACGTAAACCACTCCGTCTTTTATGGCGTACTGCACGTTGATCAACCCCACTACTCCCAAAGAGAGGGCAAACTGCCGGGTATAGTGGCGCATCTCTTCCAGCGCAGCTTCTCCGATGAGGTAGGGTGGCAGCACGCACGCCGAGTCCCCCGAGTGGATTCCCGCATCCTCGATATGCTGCATTATCCCGCCTATCGCGCAGCGCTTGCCATCGCAAATGGCATCCACGTCCGCTTCGAAGGCGTCCTCCAAAAATCGGTCTATCAGCACCGGATGGGCGGGGGAAACTTTCGCCGCCCGCTCGAAATACCTCCTCAAAGACGCCTCGTCATACACGATCTCCATCGCCCTTCCGCCCAGCACATAGGAAGGCCGCACCAGCACCGGGTAGCCTACCTCCGCAGCTACCCGTACCGCCTCCTCCAGAGTGGTGGCGGTCCCGTTGGGCGGCTGGGCGATGCCCAAAGAGCGAGTCAACTCCTCGAACCGCTTGCGGTCCTCGGCTATATCGATGGCGTCCGGGCTGGTCCCCAGTATGGGTACCCCGTAGGCTTCCAAACCCTTGGCCATCTTCAGCGGCGTCTGGCCGCCGAGTTGCAGAATGACGCCGCGAGGCCGCTCCAGAGAGACGATCTCCAGCACGTCTTCCAGGGTGAGCGGCTCGAAGTAGAGCTTGTCCGAAGTGTCGAAATCGGTGGAGACCGTTTCCGGGTTGCAGTTAACCATAATGGCGCGGTAGCCTAGCTCGCGAAGCGCCAGCACCGCCCTGACGCAGCAGTAGTCGAACTCCACTCCCTGCCCGATTCGGTTGGGACCGCTTCCCAGAATGACGATCCCCTCGGAGCCGTACGGTTCCGATTCGTTCTCGTCATCGTAGGACGAGTAGAGGTAGGGTGTGGCCGAGGGGAACTCTCCCGCACAGGTGTCGACCGTCTTGTATGCCGGCCGGATCCCCAACCTCCAGCGAAGTTCCCGTATCTCCTCTTCACGCATGCCCCTGAGATCCGCCAGCTGCCGGTCGGAGAACCCCATCCTTTTCATTCCGCGGAGCAGCTCTCCATCTATCGCCGCAGCCCGCCGGAAGTCCTCCTCGGCGTCGAGCAGCTCTTTCAATTGGGTTAGAAACCAGCGGTCTATACCCGTCAGCCGGGAGATCTCCTCCACCTCGACGCCGGCCTGCATCGCCCGCTTGATCTGGAAGACTCGCTCCGGGGTCGGCGTGCGGATCGCCGCCTTCAGGCTCTCTACGTCGTCGGCCTCCAGCCGATCGTCGCGCAAGGTCTGGCCCACCACCCACCCGGGGCGGTCGATCTCCAGAGCGCGAATCGCTTTCTGGAACGCCTCCTTGAACGTCCGGCCGATCGCCATCGACTCCCCCACGGACTTCATCTGGGTGGTCAGTGTCGCATCGGCCATGGGGAATTTCTCAAAAGCGAACCGGGGAAACTTCACCACCACGTAATCCAGCACCGGCTCGAAGGACGCCGGCGTGGTCCGGGTAATGTCGTTGGGGAGCTCGTCCAGGGTGTACCCCACTGCCAGCTTGGCCCCGATCCTGGCTATGGGAAATCCCGTGGCTTTGGACGCCAAGGCGGAGGAGCGGGATACCCGGGGATTCATCTCGATCACCAGCATCTCGCCGTTTTCCGGGTTCACCGCGAACTGAATGTTGCAGCCGCCCGCCGCCACGCCTATCTCCCGAATGATCGCTATGGCGGCGTCCCGCATCTCCTGATATTCCCGGTCGGTGAGGGTCATGGCGGGAGCTACGGTGATCGAGTCCCCGGTGTGCACTCCCATGGGGTCGAAGTTCTCGATCGAACAGATCACCACCACGTTGTCCCGGCAATCCCGCATCACCTCGAGCTCGAACTCCTTCCATCCCAGGACCGACCGCTCGATGAGCGCGGTGTGGATCGGCGAAAGCGCTAGGGCGTGCTTGACCTTCTCCTCGTACTCCTCCCGGTTGTATGCCACTCCCCCGCCGGTACCTCCCAGAGTAAACGAAGGCCGAATGATCACCGGATACCCCACGCGCTCCACCGCCTCCCAAGCCTGGGTGAGAGAGCTTACCACCACCCCTTCCGGCACCTTCAGCCCGATGCGCCGCATCGCTTGGGCGAACTCCTGCCGGTCTTCCGCCATCTTGATCGACCGCCGGTCCGCACCAATGAGCTCCACGCCGTAGCGCTCCAGGGTCCCGTCGTTCGCCAGCGCCATGGCTACGTTCAGCGCCGTCTGCCCTCCCATCGTGGGAAGCAACGCGTCCGGCCGCTCCCGCTCGATGACGCGGGCCACCCACTCCGGTGTCAACGGCTCGATATAGGTCCGATCCGCCAGCTCGGGATCGGTCATGATCGTCGCCGGATTGGAGTTCACCAGCACCACCCGGTACCCTTCCTCCTTCAGCGCCTTGACCGCCTGGGTACCGGAGTAGTCGAACTCCGCAGCTTGACCGATGACGATCGGACCGGAACCGATTATCAGGATCGTCTCGATGTCAGTCCTCTTGGGCATCTAGTACCTCTTGCAGCACCGCGTCCAGCGAGACCTTCGGGCTCCAGCCGGTATCGGCTTTGAGCTTGTCGGCGTTGCCCACCAGATAAGGGATGTCCACTCTCCTGAGCAGCGTGGGACTCGTCTCCGGGACCACACGGTATCCCACCAGCTCGCACATCCGATCGAGAACCTCCCGCAGGCTCACCCCCACACCGGATGCCACATTGTAAACCTCTCCGACCTTGCCTGAAACCAGCAGCCGGCAGTAAGCGTCCACCACGTCGGAGACGTGGTTGAATTCCCGCACCACATCCAAATTGCCCACCTCGATGGCCGGCGCACCCACGCGCTTGGCCAAAAGCAGGCGCTTGGCAAACGCCGGCAGAACGAACCTGTCGTCCTGACCCCGCCCACTGTGGGGGAACGCGCGCGCCACTATCACCCGAAGCCCGGTACGCCGGTACACCTCGAAGGCAGCTATCTCCGCGCCTAACTTCGAAGCCGCGTAAGGCGACACCGGATTCACCGGGTCCGTCTCCACCCGCGGCCGGCGATCTCCAGGCCCGTAAACCTCGGCCGTGGATATCACCAGCAGCAGCGGATCTCCGCTACCTTCCAGCCGGGCCCTGCCCAGCGCCTCGGCCACACGCACCGTCCCCACCGCGTTGACCGTCCATGCGTGAGCCGGATTGCCCCCCGCTTCGGTCCCCGAAGCCACGGCGGCCAGGTGGATCACTGCATCAGGGCTGCGCCCCAGAGCGGCGTTCACCGAATCGCCGTCGGTGAGTTCCAGCGGCACCCGCGGTATCTCCGGGCGGAGGCGAGGACTGGCTGGCGCGCCAGGGCGAACGCCCGCCATCACCTGGTGACCCTCTTCCAGCAGCCGGGGCACCAGCCAGGAACCCACAAAGCCGTCGGCGCCGGTTACCAGCACCCTCATTTCCGCTCCGAGAGGCGCTTGAGATCCGCCTCGACCATCATGACGATCAACTCCTCAAAGGAAACCCGGGGCTCCCAGCCCAGCACCCGCCGCGCCTTGCTGGCGTCCGCCTGAAGATGATCCACTTCCGCTGGCCTGATAAGAGCGGGGTCGATCTTGACGTAGTCCCTCCAATCAAGACCCACGTGCGAGAAGGCCACCTCCACCACGTCCCGCACCGAATGCATCACCCCGGTACCCACCACGTAGTCGTCCGGGTTCGGCTGCTGGAGCATCCTCCACATGGCATCCACGTAATCCCCTGCGAACCCCCAATCCCGCTTGGCGTCCAGGTTGCCGAGTTTGAGCTCTTTAGCCAGCCCGAGCTTGATCCGCGCCACACCGTCCGAAATCTTGCGGGTCACGAACTCCAGGCCCCGCCGGGGCGACTCGTGATTGAAAAGAATGCCGCTCACCGCGTACATCCCGTAGGACTCCCTGTAGTTGACCGTAATCCAATGGCCGTAAACCTTCGCCACGCCGTAGGGAGACCTGGGATAAAACGGGGTGGATTCGTTTTGGGGACTCTGGGCCACCTTGCCGAACATCTCCGACGAGCTGGCCTGGTAGAACCGGGCTTCCGGATGCGCCAGCCTGATCGCTTCCAATATCCGGGTCACGCCCAAAGCGGTGAACTCACCCGTAAGCACCGGCTGATTCCAGCTGGTGGGCACGAAGCTCTGAGCGGCCAGGTTGTAGACCTCGTCCGGCTTGAAGTCCCGCACAACCATAGTCAGCGAGTGCTGGTCCAGCAGATCGGCCGGCACAATGGTGAGCTTGTCCAACAAGTGTCCGATCCGCTCGTAGGAGTCGTGGGACGTACGCCGGACGACTCCCACCACGTTGTACCCCTTGGAAAGCAGCAGCTCGGCCAAGTAAGATCCGTCCTGACCGGTGATTCCCGTGATCAGGGCAGTAGGCATCTATGACCCTCCTCCAGGTTGGCTTGTAAACCGGCAAGTGCGGGGCTAACTTTGGGTGCTTCGAAAACCCTGTTCAAGGAGCGATCCTGGAAATGGCTCGGGTATGTGAGATCTGTGGCAAAGGGCCCCGTTTTGGGCACAACGTGAGCCACGCCAACAACAAAACCCATCGCCGCTGGTACCCTAATCTCCAGCGGGTCAGGGTGTTGGTGGACGGGCAGGTCAAGAGGCTGAGAGTGTGCACCGGCTGCATCAAAGCCAATCGGGTAGTCAAGGCACCCCGCGGTACCGCCGCTGCCGGTGTAGTTTAAAAAAACGGGGACCCTGCGGTCCCCGTTCTCTTTGATTCGCTCGACCGCTATCACCCCTCCACCAGTTCGATTCTGGCCATTTCCGCACCGTCTCCCGGCCGGTGCCCCAGCTTTACGATCCGGGTGTACCCGCCGGGACGGGTGGCATACCGGGGGGCGATTTCCTTGAAGAGCTTTCCCGCCACGTCCCGGTTTCGGATCTTCCTGGCGACCAGGCGGCGGGCGTGAAGATCGCCCCTTCGGGCCAGAGTGATGAGCTTTTCCACGTAGGGCCTTAGCTCTTTGGCTTTGGCTTCCGTGGTGACGATGCGCTCGTGCTCCAAAAGCGCGGTGGCCAGATTGGCCAGCAGGGCGCGCCGGTGACTCGAGGTTCTGCTGAGCTGCCGATCCCGCGCCCGGTGCCGCATCAGCTCCCCTCTCCGCTGGCCGCCGCAGAACCCACCTTGGGCGGCACGCCCCAATCCAGCACCGTCAGGACGCCGTCTTTGTCCTCGATCTTCATCCCAAAGTTGAGCCTTTCACGCTGCAACAGCTCGGCGATCTCCTCCAAGGCCTTCTCGCCTACGTTCTTTACCTTGAGGAGTTCCTCCTCCGTGTGCGTCACCAGATCGCCCAGCGTATTGATGTTCGAGTTCCTCAGGGAGTTGATCGTCCTGACCGTGAGGCCGCAGATGTCGATCGGCTTGGCCAGCAGGTCCCTGAGCTGCACGCTGTCGCGCTCCTCCGCCTGGCCGGCGTCGGCCTTGGGCTCCACGGTCGGTACCCGCCCGAACTCGACGAAGTAACGGAAGTGCTCTTGTAGCAGAGCCGCGCTGTAGGCTACCGCGTCCTCCGGGCTGATGGCGCCGTTGGTCTCTACCGTAAGGGTAAGGCGATCGAAGTCGGTGCGCTGGCCCACCCGGGTCTCGGACACCGTAAAGTTCGCCCGCCGCACCGGGTTGTATATCGAGTCTATCTTGATGGCGTCCACCGGGAGCTTCTTGTCCTTGTCCACCACGTGCTGCGAAGCTTCCACATAACCCCTACCCTTGTTCACCCAGAAGTCCGCGGTGATCTCCCGGTCCTCCTGAAGCGTGAAGAGCACGTAGTCCGGGTGGACGACCCTTACCGCGGCGTTCGGTTCGATGTCCCCCGCTCGCACCGGTCCCGCTTTGGAGACTTTCAGATGCAACTGGACTTCGTCCACGTTCTCGTCCAGCACCAGGGTAAGCCCTTTGAGCCGGGCTATGATCTGGTGGATATCCTCGGCCACACCCGGGACGGTTTGATGTTCGTGCAGCACTCCGTCCAGACGAAAAGCCCAGACGGCCGCACCCCTCAGGGACGACAAGAGCATACGCCGCAAGGCGTTGCCCAGAGTATAACCGTAGCCGCGCTCCAGAGGCTGGAGCCTGAATTCGGCTACGTACGGGTTGTCCTCCCGCTTGGTCATCTCGACCAGGTGCGGTCGGACCAGTCCAACTAGGTCGATTGGCATAACTACTTCGAGTAAAGTTCGACGATAAGTTGCTCCTGCGCCGCGATCGGTATCGCGTCGCGGGACGGACGTTCCAACAACTTCCCAACAGCTTTCTGGCTATCCACTGCGATCCAGGGCACCGGAGCCGCGCGGGACAGCGCCGCCAGCGAGGCCTGAACCACCGCAAGCTCCCGGCTCTCCGGAGCCACCCGAACCTCGTCTCCCGGCTGCACCGCGTAAGACGGTATGTCCACCGTCCGGCCGTTGACTTGAATGTGGCGGTGCCGCACCAGCTGCCGGGCCGCACGCCGGCTGGGAGCAAACCCCATCCGGAACACCAGGTTGTCCAACCTGGTCTCGAGGGCTGCCAGCAAGTTCTCACCCGTAACACCCGGCTGCTTGCGCACCCGGTCGAACAGGTTCTTGAACTGCCGCTCGGTAAGACCGTAGATCCGCTTTACCTTCTGCTTCTCCCTCAGCTGCCGCGCGTACTCCGACTGCTTGCGCCTGCGACCCGCCGACTGGCCGTGCTGGCCAGGAGCGTAACTGCGGCGCTCTATCGCACACTTCTCGGTGAGGCACCGGGATCCCTTCAGGAACAACTTGGTCCCTTCCCGGCGGCACAACTTGCAAACCGGTCCCGTATAACGCGCCACCGCCTATACCCTCCGCTTCTTGGGAGGACGACACCCGTTGTGCGGAATCGGGGTCACGTCCCGAATAGAGGCGATCTGCAAACCGGCGGTCGCCAGCGCCTGGATCGCCGACTCTCTCCCGGCCCCCGGCCCCTGCACCCTGACGTGCACCCGCCTCACACCGAGACTCAGAGCTTCCCGAGCGCAGTTCTCCGCCGCTACCGTGGCGGCAAAAGAGGTGGACTTTTTCGACCCCTTGAAGCCCGACTTCCCGGCCGAACCCCACACAATGGTGTTCCCCTTCATGTCCGTAATGGTGATCAACGTGTTGTTGAATGTAGCCGTTATGTGCGCGATCCCTTCGGCCTCCACTACCTTCTTGGAGCGCCGCGGCGAAACCGGAGGTGTAGGCGTAGGTCCAGTCATACTCACTTCTTAGCTACGGCCTTCTTCTTGCCCGCTATCGGCCGGCGCGGACCCTTCTTGGTCCGAGCGTTGGTATGGGTACGCTGACCCCGCACCGGCAGGCCCCGCCGGTGCCGGATTCCGCGATAACAACCGATATCCATCAGGCGCTTGATGTTCATCGCAACCTCGGTGCGCAACGCCCCCTCCACCTTGACCTCCCGCTCGATCACCTGCCTGAGACGCGCCACCTCGGCGTCAGAAAGGTCCCTCACCCGAGTGTCCGGATTGATCCCGGTCTTGGCCAAGATCTGCTGCGCAGTGGACAAACCCACACCATAGATGTAGGTGAGGGCTATCTCCACTCTCTTGTCCCTGGGCAGATCGACCCCGGCAATGCGAGCCATAGCGTCAACCCTGCCGCTGCTTGTGCTTCGGCGTGCGCTTGCAGATCACCCGAATCACTCCGCGGCGCCGAATCACGCGGCAGTGCTCGCAAATCGGCTTCACACTCGAGCGAACCTTCAAAAGGACCCCCTGCTGACAAAGACCCGAATTTCCAAAGCCCCGTAGTTTAGAAAGCCGAGCCTCCGAAAGCAACCCCGGCGCCTCACCCTCAACGCACTACCCGCACCTCCCGCAGCCGCCACTCACCCCCCACGTGCCGGTACCCCAAAAAGACCGTCTCCTCCCTCTCGTCCCTGGTACCACCCACCACGTAACGCCTCCGAGCCTCCACATAGCCGTGCCCCGGGCCGGCACTCCTTATCGCCCTTAGGTCCAGGCTCAACTCCTCCGCCCCTTCCACGTACCGCAGCAACACCCGAATCGCCTGGGCCGGACTCAGCGAGGCGGATCGCCCCACTCCCGGAAGCTGCACCCGCAGCGTGTCGCTCGAGCCTACCAGACCGGACATATCGTGCGCCATCCACATGCGGCGCGCCCGCTCGGCGGTCTGGGCCAAAGACTCCTGCCCTTCGACCGCGGCAGGTGCCCATGATACCCCGGCGACCAGCCAGAACAGCAAAGCTCTCAAAGCAGCTCCCGGCACACCCTCTGATACACCGATAAAGGGTCGGGGGCTTCGATAATCGGGCGGCCGATAACCAAATGGGTAGCCCCCGCCTCGACCGCTCTCCTAGGCTCCGCACTCCGGGCGTGATCCTCCCGGCCGGATCCCCCAAGCCGAATCCCGGGCACCACGAACCACGAGCCTGAGCCCATCACCCTCCGTACCAGATCGACTTCCGACGCGGAACAGACCACGGCGTCCAACCCCGCCCGCGCCGCAATCCCCGCCAGCCTCTCCACCTCCGCCCTGAGATCCCGCACCTCTCCGGCTCCCACCGCAGCCCCGTAGCTCTCTTCGTCGTGAGAGGTCAAGACCGACACCGCCGCCAGCCGCAACCGCCCCCGGGCCGCCTCCCGCGCCGCCCTCAGCATCGCCTCGCCCCCCAGCGCATGCACCGTCGCGAGATCCACCCCAAGACGGGCCGCAGCCTCCACCGCTCCGGCCACGGTACGGGGTATGTCGTGCCACTTCATGTCCAGAAAAACTTTATGACCCCGAGCCTTCAGCTCCCTCACCAAAGCGGGGCCGCCGTCCAGGAAAACCACCGGACCCACTTTCACCCAGTTCACGCCCGGAAGACGATCCAGCAATCGGAGAGCGTCAGCCGCAGTGGAAGTGTCCAGAGCTACTACGATCTCAGCCACGGCGTTCCCACCACTCAACCAGCCGCTCGGGAATGCGGGGATCCGCCAGGGCCGCCGTGCCCACTGCAACCAGAGTTGCACCGGCATGCAAATACTGCTCTACGTCCTCGGGAGAACGGATCCCACCCACACCGATGACCGGACGACCGGTGCTTTCAACCACCCTTCTTACCGCCAGCAACCCCACCGGAAGCAACGCGGGCCCGCTTACTCCTCCCTGGCCAAAGCCCAACCGCGGGCGAAACTCACCCCCGTTCCTCCGCCACAGCGTCCCCGGAATGGTATTGATCACCGAGATCCCATCCGCTCCCGCGTTGGCCGCAACCCTAGCGGTACGGCCGATGTCAGGCAGAGTCGGGGCGAGCTTGGTTATCAGCGGCTTTTCCGTAACCGAGCGGCACCGGGCTACCAGATCCGCCAGGACGGACTCGTTGGACCCGAACTCCTCACCTCCCCGGTCGGTATTGGGACAAGACACGTTGAGCTCGAAGCCGGCCACCACCGAAAACTCGCTCAAGCGCCGAACCACGTTCACGTAGTCCTCCACTACCGACCCCACCACGTTCACCAGCACCCGAGCCCGGCGCAGGTTGCGGGCCAGCCAAGGAAGTTCCACGGCCGCCACCTGCTCCATCCCCGGGTTGGCCAACCCCACCGCATTCAACATGCCACCGCCAAACTCCGCTACCCTGGGCGGCGGATGCCCTCTACGCGGCTCGGGGCTTACCGACTTGGTAACGATGCCGCCGAGTCGGTCCAGATCGACCACGCCGGAGACTTCTCTGCCGAAGCCTGCGGTACCGGCTGCCAGCAAAATCGGATTTTGAAACTGAACGCCGAAGGCCGAGATCCGAGGCGCCGCGCTCACCATGACTCGCCGGCGGCGATCTTACGCTCGTACTGCATGAGGTATTCGACGATCCCGTCGGCGATGCTCACCGCCAGCCGCCTCTGCCCCTCCGGCGACGCCAGAAAACGCGCGTCCGTCCGGTTGGTAGCGTATCCGGTCTCTATCAAGATCGCCGGCCGCCGAGCGGCGCGCAGCACCGCGAGCCGGTCGGCCTGGAAAATCCTCCGCCCCCCGCCGGGATGGATTCGCGCAGCGTTCCGCTGCACCGCTTCCGCCAGAGCGGCCGATTCTCTCAGATACTCGTTGGTCTGGAGATCTTTGAGGATGAAGGCAAAGGCGTCGTCCTGGGACGGATCGATACTGGTCTCGTAGCGCAGCGCCTCGTTCTCCATATCCGCCACGCGGCGCGCCTCCGCAGTGACTTCCGCACCGAGAAAGTAAGTCTCGAACCCGCTGACCTCCTGATACCCGGGGCGCGGTCTGAGGCTGTTGACGTGGATGCTCACGAAGACATCGCAGTCCCCCGAACACCTGCGCGCCCTTTCCACCAGATTCACCCTGCGATCGGTAGTGCGTGTGAGCTCCACATCGATCCCCCGGCGCACCAACTCGTCCCGCAGCTTCAAAGCGATGGCCAATACCACGTCTTTTTCCTGGACGCCCTTGGGGAAGAACAAACCCGGGTTCCCGCCGTCCTCGCCGCCGTGACCCGGATCGATCACCACCTTGTGGGCATAGCGGAGCGGCCCGCCGGGAATCGGAGAAGGCCGCCGCGCCACAGCAGCACCACGGCTTGCCGGCGGACTGGTCGTCCGCACCACCGGAGCCAGTCCCGCTTCCTCGAATCGGGCGGCCAAGGGGTCGTACCGGTAACCTTCCTTGAAAATCCGCGGCACGTAGTCGGCCAGCCACTGAAGGGGCACGAAGAGGGTATCCCTAGCTCGATACGCCCCGCCGGCCAGGGGCACTACTCTTCCGGAGTGAATCAACCACGGCGCATCCAGCAAAAACCGGAACGGCTGGCCCCCGAACGTAACCTCCGCCCAGTCACCGTCCACTTGAGAAGCAACCGGCAGCACCTTGGCCAAAAGGCCCACCGCAAAAGCTGGATGGCCCCGCTCGCCGGCGACCGGGACCACCAGCTCTCCTCTGGAAGTGGCCACTACCAGAGCGGCCGGTACCGAAACCCGCTCCCCGGGTCCGTACCGACCTGACGGCGCGCCGAGGGCGGAACCCACCTCGGCAGCGTCGTTCCCCGGCCAGGCAACCGAGGACCGACCCATCGCCCCGAGCGCGGCCAGCGCGACCAGCGATAAAACCGCACCCCTCACCGCGGCCGACTCCATTGCCTGGCCACCTCGCGCTCCATCGCCCTGCGTTTTAGCTCCTCTCTTCGGTCGTGCAACTTCTTACCGCGCGCCAAAGCCAGCGTCACCTTCGCGCGACCCCTCACCAAGTACAAGTCCAGAGGCACCAGAGTCAGTCCCTTTTGCTCTACCGCTCCGATCAACCGCCTGATCTCGTGCTTGTGGAGCAGCAGCTTCCGGCTCCTGGTAGGATCGTGCTGGGCATAACCCGCCATCTCGTAGGGGGCTACGTGCATCCCCTCGAGCCAAACCTCACCGCCCCGCACCACGCCGTAGGCCTGCTTGATGCTAGCCTTCCCGGCCCGTATGGACTTGATTTCGGAGCCGGTAAGAACCAGGCCCGCCTCCCACGTTTGCAACACGTGATAGTCGTGGCGGGCCTTGGGATTGGTAGCCAAGGTTTGCCGCGAATCGGCCCTCTTGCGGGAATCGGTGGACACTGGCTAAGTCCAAGATAGGAAACCGCTTCCGGGCGGTCAAGGAAAGGGTTGACGGCAGGCCCCGTCCTTGCGAGTATTCCACCCGGGGAAAAACCCGTGCCGAAGTGGTGGAACTGGTAGACGCGCTGCGTTCAGGGCGCAGTGGGCTTAATGCCCGTGGGGGTTCGAATCCCCCCTTCGGCATATCCCTGGAAAACTCAGTAGCGGGTCATCTCGGGAGCTACCTCCCGCGCCCAAGCGTCGATTCCGCCTTTTAAACTGCGGACTTTGGAAAACCCGGCGGCTTTGAGGATCTCCAAGGCCCGCATCGAACGCTGGCCGTGGTGGCAGTAGGTAACTATCTCCCGGTGGCCGTCCAGCTCGCCGAGCCGCCCGGGTAGTTCCCTCAACGGGATCAGCTTGGCCCCTTCCAGATGGCAAATCTCCCATTCGAACGGCTCCCGGACGTCCAGCAAGATCGGCGAACTTCCCGAGGCCAGCGCCTCCTCCAGCTCCGCTGGCGTAATCTCGCTTGCCTGCACGGCGGATTCCTGGGCGATACCGCAAAACGCCTCGTAGTCGATTAACTCGTGAATCGTCCGCTGCTCCCCGCATATGGGACAGGCGGGGTCCTTGCGCAGCTTGAGTTCCCGGAACCGCATTTTCAGAGCGTCGAACAGCAGCAGCCTCCCTATCAGGGTCTCCCCTTTACCCAGAACCAGCTTGATCGCTTCGAGGGCCTGGATGCTCCCTATGATTCCAGGCAGCACGCCCAGCACGCCTCCCTCCGCGCAGGAAGGTACCAAGCCAGGGGGCGGCGGCTCGGGATAGAGACACCGGTAGCAGGGACCGGCTGCGGCGTAGAACACCGAAGCCTGGCCCTCGAAACGGAATATGGCGCCGTAAGAGTTGGGTTTCCCCAGTAGGACGCAGGCGTCGTTCACCAGGTACCTGGTGGGGAAATTGTCGCTCCCGTCCAGGATCACCTCGAAGTCGCGCAGGATTTCCAGCGCGTTCTCCGAAGTGAGCCGCACCGGAAAGCACTCCACGTGCACGTGAGGATTGAGATCGGTGAGCCGATCCTTGGCCGACTCCAGTTTGGAACGACCCAGGTACCGCGTGCCGTGGAGGATCTGCCGCTGAAGGTTGGTGGCATCTACCGCATCGAAGTCGACCAGACCTATCGTCCCCACGCCGGCAGCCGCCAGGTACAGCGCCGCCGGGGAGCCCAAGCCTCCCGCCCCCACCAGCAATACCCGCGATCCTTTCAACCGGCGCTGGCCCTCGGGGCCGACTTCGGGAAGAATCAGGTGGCGGCTGTAACGCAGGATCTCCTGGTGGCTGAGCTCCGGAACGGTTTCTACGCCGATAGCACCCCCCGCCACGCTGGGAACTATAGAGATCTCGTCGCCGTCTTTGAGCTCGGTAGCTTCCCGATCCAAATCTCTGATGTCGCGCTCGTTCACGTAGAGATTCACGAAGCTGCGCAACTTACCGTCCTCGGCTAGCAGGTGGGCCTTGAGACCGCCGTATTCTCCTACCAGCCGCTCGATCGCTTCCCTCACTGTGCGGGCTTCCAACTCCACGGCATCCCTGCCGGCTACGTAGCTCCGCAGAGGAGCCGGAATGTGTACGCGTACGGACATAACTACTCCTCCGACAATATTACCCCTCGCTCCTCGAATCCGCTCCGATCGTCTTTGAGCTGCCAGGCGCGAGCCGAATCGACCCGCCCGCCCAACACCGCCACTATCAGGTAGTAATACCACGGCCAGGCGTTCTCCCGATCGAACTCCGACGGCTCCGCGGGGGCGTCCGGGTGGGAGTGATACACTCCCACGATCTCCAGACCCCGCGCCCGCGCCTCCTTCTCCGCAGCTAGAAAATCCCCGGGACCGATCAAGTACCGGCGCTTCGCCTCAACCCCCTCCCGAAGGTTGCGTACCGGGATATGGGCTGCAACCTCCACTCTTCCCGCCGATCTCCCGACAAGCAAACCGCAGCCCTCGTACGGGTAGCGCTCTCCCAACTCCCGCTCGATCGCTCGCCACACGCCTACCGGCAACCGCAACTCCATGCCCCTCACCGCCCGGCCTCGATACCGAAGCGCTCCCGCTCCGAGAGGTACCGCGTACCGCTGTCCGGAGCTATCACCACTATGACCGGCGGCGCCTTTCGGCCACCCTCCCATTCCTGCCGTGCAATCATCTCCGCGGCTACCAGCGCCGCACCGGCCGACCACCCTACCAGCAATCCGCAACCCAAAGCCAGTTCCCGGACCTTTCGTTCCGCCTCTTCGGTACTGACGTAAACCGTCTGGTCCAACCTGGAGGCGTCGTAGATCGCCGGGACCATAGCCGTGGCCATGTGCTTGAGCCCCTCGAGGCCGTGAAAGCCGCTGTCCGGCTGGACTCCTATCAGGCGAATCTCTGGCCGGCGCTCCTTGAGAAACCGTCCCGCTCCCATGATCGTACCGCCGGTCCCCACACCCGCCACCAGGTGGGTGATCCTACCCCGCGTCTGGCGCCAGAGCTCGGGGCCGGTACTGCGGTAGTGCGCTTCCGGATTCGCCGGGTTGCTGTACTGATCCGCATACCAGTACCGCCGGCTTTGAGACGACGCCAACTCGCGAGCCCGCCTAATCGCTCCGTCGCTTCCCTCCAAGGGATCGGTCTCTATCACTTCCGCCCCGTAGATCTGGAGCAATGCCTTCCGTTCCTCGGATGCATTGGCGGGAAGGCAGATGGTGATCCCAACGCCGGCACTCCGCGCCAACATGGCGTAGGCTATGGCGGTATTGCCGCTGGACGCATCCAGCAGGCGCTTGCCGGGAAGCTCGCCTGCGGCGATCCCGGCCTTCAGAATGGCCAGCGCCGGCCGGTCTTTGACCGAACCCCCGGGATTACACCACTCCGCCTTCAACCAAATCTCCGCGCCCCAGGTTCTTACTCCCCTGCCGTCCTCGAGTGGAAGCAGCGGAGTGTTGCCTACCAACTTCCAAATGGCAGGCTCGTTCGATCCTTTGAGGATCTGTGCTCGATCCAACGGCAAAGCGGCGCGGCTGTGTAACACCTTCCCTCCGGCGTAAGCTCTCCAGCTGTCCGAACCTGTTCGAAGTGCGGGCCTCGCACTCCGGCTACCGTCGATGAGCGGCCGGCCGTGGTGTCGTTAAAAAGCGGCGATCCTGGAAGAAATCAGCAGGTAACAGCAGGAACGCCCCGCCCGGCCGGCCGCTGAGTACACCGGGCCGACCGATTACACGAAGGGAAGCAAAGCGAGGCGGAATAGATCGTCACATACGCAATATCTAAACTTGCGGAGCGGTAATCAAGCCTTCTTGCGCTGTCCCGGCACCCCTATTTCCGTCATCGCCCGCAGATCGAGTACTTCGTCCAGCTCCTTTTGGTTCAGGATCCCCTTTTCCCGGATCAACTCCCGCACGGTTACGTTCTTGGCCAGCGCTTCCTTGGCCAACTTTGCCGCTTCGGCGTAACCGATCTTGGGAGCCAGGGCTGTGACCAACGCGGGGCTTCGCTCCAGCCAGTAGGCGCACTGCTCCTCGTTGGCTTGGATCCCTTCTACGCAACGCTCGGCGAAGACGCGACTGGCGTTGGCGAGGATCTCCATGGCGTAGAGCAAATTGTGGGCGATCACCGGCATCATCACGTTGAGCTCCAACTGGCCCGCTTCGGCCGCCATCGCCACCGTTAGATCGTTTCCCAAGGCCTGATAGCAGACCATGTTGACCATTTCGGCGATGCTGGGGTTGACCTTCCCCGGCATAATGCTCGAGCCCGGCTGCACTGCAGGGAGGATTATCTCGTTCAGGCCGGTTCTCGGCCCGGAAGCCAGCAGTCTGATGTCGTTGGCGATCTTGTTGAGGTCCAAGGCGTAAGTACGCAGCGCCCCGCTGAACGCGGCGGCGTCGCCCATGGACTGCATCAGTTGCACCCGGTCCTCTCCCACCCGCAGCTCCAGCCCGGTGATGGCGGAGAGGTGTTTCACCATGAGTTTCGGGTACTCCGGTTCGGCGTTGAGCCCGGTCCCCACAGCCGTGCCTCCGATGCCCAGATCGCGGAGCGCGTCCGCTGCTTGTTTCAACCGGGTACGGTTGCGCTCGATGGTCAGGCCGTAAGCCCTGAACTCCTGGCCCAGTCGAATAGGGGTCGCATCCTGGAGGTGGGTGCGGCCCGCCTTTACGATGTGGTCGAACTCGCGTCCCTTTTGGAGGAAGGCCCTAGCCAGCCGTTCCATGGCTTGATCCAAGCGCGGCAAGGTGGCCAGCACCGCCAGCCGGATCGCCGTCGGGATGGTATCGTTGGTGCTCTGGGCCATGTTCACGTGATCGTTGGGGTGTACCGGCCGGTACTCTCCCCGCTTTCCCCCCAAGATCTCGTTGGCCCGGTTGGCCAGCACCTCGTTGGTGTTCATGTTGTGACTGGTCCCCGCCCCGGCCTGGTAGGGATCCACCACGAACTGATCGCGGTGCAGCCCGGAGAGGACTTCGTCGGCGGCCTGCACTATGGCGTCCGCCAAACGGGCCTCCAACCGGCCGGTCTCCTTGTGGGTGAGGGCAGCCGCCTTCTTGATCCACACCATGGCGTCCACGAAAGCGGGCATCGGCCTAAGGCCGGAAATGGGGAAGTTCTGCCGCGCCCGCTCCGTCTGTATTCCATAGAGAGCCCATGCCGGAACCGGCATCTCACCCAAAGGATCTCTTTCGATGCGTGTCTCGCTCATTCTTTCCACCCGCTCCTCGATTCTTCCGTTGGTATCTAGCCAGGAGTCTTGCACGTTAGCCGCACACCGTAACCGAACGTAGAGGTCCGATCAATCCGAACAGTCCCCCAAAGGGTACAGAAAACCGCAGTTGGAGCACGGGTTTTTGCACCCTTCGGGCTTGGGAGGAACCGGAAAACCGCAGCGCTGGCATACCGTCTCCGTCGCGCCGGAAATACCCGGCGATTGCGGCGCCTCGCTGCCGGCAGCTTTCGGGTCCCGGGATTCTTTCTTCAAACCGATCTCACACCAAATGCAGGTCGCCCGTCAGAAACGGGTTGGTTGTCCGCTCCCTGCCGATCGTCGTTTCCGGTCCGTGACCCGGATATATAACTGTTTCGTCCGGGAGAGTCAGCAACTTTTCCCGGATTCCCGAAAACAACAGCCGGGCATCTCCTCCCGGCAAGTCAGTTCTCCCCACCGAGCCCGCAAACAGCACGTCACCCACCAGGGCGAAGCCCGGCCCCACGAATACCACGCTCCCGGGGCTGTGACCCGGAAGGTGGCGAACCTCGAACGTGAATTCTCCCACCGAGAGAGTGTCTCCGTCCGCCAACTGGCGGTCCGGCTCCGGCGGCGGGTCGGCTGTAATGCCGAACCATTCAGCTTGCTCCGCCGCTTTCCGGTACAGCGGGAGATCGTCCGGATGCAGGTAGACGGGCACTCCCGTCTCCTCCACCACCCGCCTGACGCCCAAAACGTGGTCCACGTGGGCGTGAGTGAGCCAGACCTCTTTCAACACCAAGCGCTCGGTCGCCAACCGGCGGAGGAAAAGCTCCGCATCCTCGCCGGGATCCACCAGCACCGCTTCCCCGCTCTGGGGATCGCCCACAATGTATCCGTTCTGGGCAAAAGCGCCGGTCGTAAGGCAGATGACCTTAAGAGGCCCCAACGCCGGCCCGCTCCCGTCGCTCCGCCAAATACTTCTCCACTGCAATCGCCGCCGTAGTGGCGTCACCCACGGCGGTAGTAATCTGCCGCGTCAGCTGAGCTCTCACATCCCCCGCCGCAAACAGCCCCGGTATCGACGTCATCATGTTGGAGTCCGTGATAAGATAGCCGCCCGGGTCATGCTCGACGTGCTCCTTGATGATCCCGGTGTTGGGCGTAAATCCGATGAAGATGAACACCCCGCCAACCGGCAACCGGCTGCGCTCGCCGGTGACCGTGTCCCGTAACTTGAGTGCCGTCACCCCCCGCTCGTTTCCTTCGATCTCCTCCACAACCTTGTTCCACAGCACTTCGATCTTGGGGTTTTCGAACGCCCTCTTCTGGAGTATCGGCGAAGCGCGAAACTTGTCCCGCCGGTGCACGATGTAAACCTTGCTGGCATACCGGGTTAGATAGTCCGCTTCCTCCACCGCCGCATCCCCCCCGCCAACTACCGCCAGTACCTCCCCTTTGAAAAACGCTCCGTCGCACACCGCGCAGTAGGAAACACCTTTACCGGCATATTCCTTCTCTCCGGGAACCCCCAGTTTGTTGGGGGTCCCTCCCGCGGTTACGATCACCGCCGGAGCCCGATAGACCTTGCCCAACTCGGTGCGCACTATGAATCCCCCTTCACCGTCTCGTTCTATCGCCTCCACCGTGTCGGTTACGAATTCGGCTCCGAACTTCTTGGCATGGTTGGTCATCTTCTCCGCCAACTCGCGGCCCAGGATGCTCTCGAATCCGATGTAGTCTTCGATCAGCTCGGTGTTCAGCAACTCCCCGCCGGGTACACCCCGCTCTATCAGGAGAGTGCGCAACATCCCGCGGCCGGCGTACAACGCCGCACAGAGACCCGCCGGCCCGCCTCCCACTATGATGACGTCGTAGTCGTACTTGTTGTTCTCCACCTTTACCTACCGCCTGTGAAAGTTCCGCCTACCCAACAGCGGCACACCTCGAGGTGTTCCCCGAACCGGGGGTCATGGGACAGCCGCCGAAGTTCCGCACGTGCCGGCCGGGCGCGGCCTCCCCGGGACGCTGGACTCTCCGCTATCCGGGTGCGCCCCCTCGGCTCGGGTAGCATAACGTCTAGCGCGAACGGCCCGAGAAGCACTCGGGCGCACCCCGCCGCCTCAGCTCAGGTAACATACGATCTAGCCCGGACCAGCTGGCCTCCGTCCACGACGACCGTCGTCCCGGTCACAAAGTCGCAGCTCAGAAAGAAGCGAATCGCGTCGGTTACGTCCCCGGGATCCCCCAGGCGACCCAAGGGTACGGTACGGACCAGCCGCTCGAGCTCGTCGGTGGAGCTGCCCTCCGCCGGCAGCACCGGGCCCGGAGCCACCGCGTTCACCGTAACTTCCGGCGCCAAAACCCGCGCCAGACCCTTGGTCAGCATCTCCACTCCGGCCTTGCTGATCGAGTGCGGCAGGTAAGCCGGCCAAGGCTCGTAGGCCGCCACGTCGGAAATGTTCACGATCTTACCTCCAACCCGCCGGAGACTCGCCGCTGCAGCCTGAGAGACTAAAAAATATGCCCGTAGGTTGAGATCGAGCACCGAGTCCCACATCTCCGCCGTGACGGTGCCGAACGGTTGGCGCAGCATCACCGCCGCCGAGTTGATCAGAATATCCAGACGCCCGAACCGTTCCACTACCCGGCCCGGCAGGGCTTCCGCCTGTACCGGATCCCGCAGATCGGCGCGAAAGATGGCCGGCTCGGGACAACCCTTGCCCGCCAGCTCCTCGGCCAGCTCGCGAGCCTCCCGCTCGGAGGCGTTGTAGTGAATGGCTACCCGCGCTCCGTCCGAAGCCAAAGCCTCGCTTATTGCGCGCCCCACCCTCCGAGCCCCTCCGGTCACCAGCGCCACCTTGCCGCCGAGGTCCAGCTCACCCTTGGGGGCGAAGCCCACCGTTTAGCCTCCCGCTTTCAGCGACGCCAGGCTCTCTTCAGCACCCGGGGCTCCTCGCGCGGCGAAGCGGACAGTCCCGTCGCGCCCCACCAGCACCACGCTCCGCCAGATTCCCCCTCCCCCGGGTTTTAGTGCACCGTAGGCAGCCGCCACTTCCCGGTTTTCGTCGGACAGCAGCGGAAACGGCAACTTGAGCTTCTCCGCGTACTTGCGGTGCCCTTCCCAGGACGCCGGGTTCACACCGAACGGCTGCACGCCGGCTTTTCGATACAGCTCGATCTCATCGCGCACGGCGGAGAGCTGCCGGTTTCAACCGGGTGTGAAATTCCCTGGATAGAACACCAGCAGAACGTGACTCCGTTTGAGCACCTCGCTCAACCGATAGCTCTTGCCGTCGGAAGCCTTCAGTTCGAAATCCGGAGCCTTTGCTCCTACAGCTATCAGCTCGCTCACCGTTGAACCTCCTTCGCTGTCGCGCGCGAGCGATGCAACCCCTCCAGCCGCTCCAGCCACTCCGGAGGAATGTCCACCGATCCCAACGCCCCGCGCTCGCCGTCCACCCGCGAATCGCCGTGCCAATCGGAACCACCCGTGGGGAGCAACCCCGCCGCCAGAGTCGCTCTCAAGAGCCGGTTCCGAACGCTTTCGTCATGAGACGGATGCAGCACCTCGATACCGTCCACTCCCAGATCTTTCAGCTCCTGGACCGCCGCCGTGCTCCCGCGATCCTTGAGATGTGCCGCTACACTGACCCCGCCAACTTGCTTGATCAGCGCGGTCACCGTGGGAATATCCGGTAGCTCTTTGGGAACGAAAGCCGGCCGGCCGAAGGCTAAATACCGCTCGAACGCCTCGGAGATTCCCGAGACCGCTCCTACGGCCACCAGCGCCCGCGCCACGTGGGGCCTTCCAACCGCACCTCCGTCCGCCGCAGCCAAGACGTCTTCCATCCTCACTTTCACCCCCATGGCGACCAGCTTGCGGACCATAGCGGCAGCCCGGTTGGTGCGCTTGGCACGCTGGTCCTCGAGAAATCTCGCCAGCTCCACCGAATCGGGCGGAAGGAAGTAGCCGAGTAGGTGCATCTCTCCCCAGTTGGCGCTGACGCTGAACTCGCAGCCGGAAATGACCCGCACTCCGGCGGCAGCTCCAGCCTCCCGAGCCGCCTCGACTCCGGCCAGCGTGTCGTGGTCGGTGAGAGCGATGGTTCCCAAACCCTTAGCGGCGGCGGAACGTACCACTTCCCCGGGCGGCTGCTCGCCGTCCGAGGCGTTGGAGTGAAGATGCAGATCGATGGCCCCGTGCCGGTCCATCCGGCTAGCCCGCGCGCCGCTGGTACCCGGCCTCGGGGCTAGTCCAGGCAGGCTGCGATTGCCGAAACAGTTCCTCCAACTGGCGATCCGAAAGCTCCGCCAGGGCGGCGTCCCAGCGCCGCGCCCCCAGAGGCGAAAACCGCGTTATGCGCCTCACCCGATCGGGCCCCGTACCTTTCTCGAACACCAGACCGAATTCGTCCCGGCCGTAAAACGTCATCCGGCCCGAGGGGTACACCACCCACTTCTCGCCATCCACGGTAATCGTGCGTGAAGCCATTCAAACCGCTTCCTCCGCAAAGTTTTCCAGGGCCCGCTTCACGTCGCTCATGAAGCGGTCCGCATCGGCCCCGTCCACCACCCGGTGATCGTAAGACAGCGACAGCATCCCCATGGTGCGAATAGCGATCACGTCCTGCCCGTCTTCCAGAGTTATTACCTTGGGCCGCTTCTCTATGGCCCCCACGCCGAGAATCGCCACCTGAGGCTGGTTGATGATCGGAGTGCCTATGTACGACCCGAATACTCCGGGATTGGTTATGGTGAAAGTTCCTTTCTGCACCTCGTCGGGATTCAGCCGCTTGGTGCGAGCCCGCTCGGCCAGATCGGCCATCTGCTTGGCTATACCCAACAGCGACAGCTCGTCTGCGTTCTTTATCACCGGCACGATCAGTCCCCAATCCAGAGCCACCGCTATGCCGATGTTGATCGAGCCGCGATAGACGATCTGATCGCCGCTTACCGAAGAATTGAGAATCGGATGCCGCCGCAGAGCGTCCGCCACCACCTTGGTGATGAACGCCAGGTAGGTGAGCTTGGCCCCGCGCCGCTCGTACTCTTCCTTCTTGGCCTGTCTGAGGCGCGCGATCCGGGTGAAATCGACCTCGTAAAAGCTGGTCACGTGCGCCGAAATCCGCCGGGACAACACCATGTGATCCGCGGTCAGCTTTCGGATCCGGCTCATCGGCTCGACTCGGTCTCCCGGCCACACCTCCACCGTCGGGTGCACCACCGCCGCCGCAGGCCCCGCGGGCGCTTCCGCAACCCCCGCCGCCGGCGCTGCCGGTCGAGGTGCCCCGGCGGCCCGCTCGATGTACTCCAAAATGTCCTTCTTGGTAACCCGCCCGGCGTACCCTGTACCGGTCAGCTGGGTGAGGTCGATGTTGTGCTCTTGGGCGATCTTACGGACCAGAGGGGTGGAGCGCCGGCGCAATCTCTCCTCCGCCGTCTCTGCCGCAGCGCCGTCACGCCGGACCTCCCCGGTGGCAGGGCCCCGGGGAGCTTCCCTGGACGGAGCTGCGGCGGCAGCCGGCGGCGGTGCCGGTGCTTCCGCCCGCGCGGGAGCCGGCGGCGGCTCCGAGGGAGCAGCTTTGGACTCGGCCGCCGCGGGCGCCGCCGCTTGAGCGCCGTCGGTCTCTATCACGGCGATCACCGTCTGAACCGGCACCGTCTTGCCCTCCTCGACCTTGATCTCCGCCAACACCCCGCTCGCCGGGGCGGGAATCTCCGCGTCCACCTTGTCGGTAGAAATTTCCAAGATCGGCTCGTCCCGCTTGACCGGATCTCCGATCTTTTTCAACCAGCGCGAAACCGTGCCCTCGGCGATCGACTCGCCCATCTGCGGCATGATCACGTCAACTCGAGCCATGAGAGCGAACTCCTCTGCTATACCGCCAGGTACCGCGGTTTTTTGACTAGGCCCGCAAACTTTGGTTTACCTGTTTACCCGGCGGTGTACCCATTATGAGGCATGTCCTCTTACAGCCAGCCGTTCAAGTGGTACCATCTGGTGTGGACCACGTACGGGCGCCGCCCGTGCCTTAAGATAGCCGCAGCCGCCCCCTTGTGCGAGCGGGCTCTTCGAACCGCCGCCGCGCGCCAGGGTTGGACCATCGATACCATCCTCGTCTCAGAAACGCAGTTGCACGTCCTGCTAGCTACCCCGGCGGAGATCCCGTGGCAGGTCGTCCCCCGGATCTTGCTCGGATCCGCAGAACAGACACTCAAAGAAGCCGGGCTCGCCTCTGCCAGCCGACCCCTCTTTGCGGAACGGGGCTGGTGCGTTCCCCTGGCCAGCGGCGTCTCGGTGACCACCGTCCGCCGCCATCTCCGCCACCGAAAGCTACAGTCCCGAAGCGCGAGCTTTGGACGATCCCAGCAGCAGTAATTGACCGGCTCTAGTAGTGGAGCAGCCAGCGAGCCGCCTTCACTATGTCCGCAGTCTGCGGCAGCACGAAATCTTCCAAAGGAGGGGCATAGGGCAGCGGAGTGTCGTGGGCGGTAACCCTCATGATCGGCCCGTCGAGGTACTCGAAGGCCTGCTCGTTGATTCGCGCCGTGATCTCCCCGGCTACGCCTCCCGTGCGCGTGTCCTCGTGCACGATCAGCACCTTGTTGGTTTTCTTCACGCTCTCCACGATCGCCTGATCGTCCATGGGAATCAGCGATCTGAGATCGATCACTTCGATAGATGCGCCGTCGGTTTTCTCGATCTCCTCGGCCGCCTCCAACGATTTCCATACCATCGCCGACCACGTAACGATAGTAAGATCCCTGCCTTCCCGCGCCACCCGCGCCTTGCCGATCGGCGTGAGGATCTCTTCCCCCTCCGGTAGGTCTTCCTTGATTCTTCGATACAGATACTTGTGCTCGAAGTAAATCACCGGATCTTCGTCCCTGATCGCCGCCTTGATGAGGCCCTTGGCATCCCTCGCCGTGGCGGGACAAACCAGCTTGAGCCCCGGTGTGTGGAAGAAGGCCGCCTCCGGAATCTGGGAGTGGAAGGGCCCGCCCCGCACATATCCGCCGCAGGGACCCCGGACCACTATGGGGGTGGAAAGACCGGCGCGGTAGCGAGCGGTGGCCACATAGTTGGTGAGTATATCGTAGGCGCATGCTATGAAATCCATAAACTGCATCTCCGCCACCGGCCGCAACCCCATGTGCGCGGCTCCAGCCGCGGCTCCCACGATCGCCGCTTCGCTGATCGGCGTGTCGATTACCCGATCCGGACCGAAGCGCTGGTAAAAACCCTCCGTAACCTTGAACGCCCCGCCGTAAATCCCGATATCTTCGCCCAGGATGAACACCCGCTCATCCCGTTCCATCTCCTCCCACAAACCCTGGCGCAGAGCCTCGAGATAGGTTACTTCAGCCACCCAGCCTCCTGAACCAAAGCAGTTCCGCCTTAGGGGGATCGGCAAAGACCCCGTCCAAAGCCGACTCCGGATCCGGCGGCGGCTCCCGTTCCGCCAGGCTCACCGCCTCATCCAACTCGGCCGATACCTCCGCGTCCAACCGCTCCAGCTCCTCGCGCTCCGCCCAACCTTCTTTCAGCAGGCGTTCCACATAGCGGTCGATCGGATCCCGCTGCGCCCACGCCTCGATCTCCTCCTTCGGCTGGTAGCGCTGATCGTCATGCTCGGCGTGTCCCTTGCGCCGGTAAGTCACCACCTCTATGAACGATACCCCCTCCCCCGCCCGCGCCCGCTGCACCGCCTCGCGGGTGGCTTGGTACACCGCTATCACGTCGTTCCCATCGACCGTAACCGCCGGCACCCCGTACGCCTTGGCCCGCAGCGCCAGCCGCCGAATAGCCGTCTCTTTGTAGGTGGGGGTGGAGTACGCGTAACCGTTGTTCTCCAGGATCACCACCAGAGGGACCCGCATCACCGCAGCGAAGTTGGCCCCCTCGTGGAAGGCGCCGGTGCAGGTACCCCCGTCGCCGATGTAAACCAACCCCACCCGCCGCTCCCGCCTCAACTTGAAGCTCAGCGCAACCCCCGCCATGACCGCGACCATATCGCCCAGCGGCGAAATCTGACCCAAATAGCCGAGCGACAAGTCGTTGAAATGAATGTTCATCTCCCGGCCCCTCGTGGGGCTGGTCCCCTTGGCCATGTACTGGCGCAGGATCTCCACCGGCTTGGCTCCCATGACCAGCATGGAGCCCAAATTGCGGGTCAGCGGCGAGAGAACGTCGCCATCTTCCAAGGCATAGGCACTGGCTACGCTTTCTCCCTCCTGACCCAGGGAGCGGTAAAGACCTCCGATCACCTTGCCTTGCCGGTAAAGAGCCGCCAGGCGTTCTTCCAGGGACCGGGTCAGGCGCAGGTAATAGTAGATCTCCAGCAGGTCGTCGCGGGCCAGTCCCGCGGGAAGCGGCGTTGCGGTGGCGGGGCGGATAGCCATCCGAGCAGCCGAATCAGTATGCGCCGCGAAGCTGGTGCTCGGGGTGGGCCCGCTGGTGCACCACCGCTAGAAAACGTTTGGCCATCTTGTCCGCCTCGCTCTCCCCGACTTGATCGGTCTCCACCGTCACCAGGGTATAATGACCTCCCTCGGCACCCACTCGGACGGTGATTCGACCCACGTTGCCCGAAAAGTCGCGCCTTCTCCTGTCCGACGCCGCAAGCGACATACTGCGCGAGAAGAACCGCTCGGCTTCGGCGAGCACCTCGTCCGGCGGAATAGAAGTTCGGTGAAAGTAGCGCATCTCAGCTCATACCCGTGGAAGGACGAAAATTACTCACGCTCAAACTCATCCTGGCAACCGCCCAGCCGGCCAGCGAAGCCGCCGCCGCGGCCAGCACCGGCCCCAATACAAAACCCGACCAAGGATAGAACAGGCCGGCCGCCAGAGGAATAGCCAGGAGGTGGTAAGCGGCGGCCGCCAAAACTCCATTGCGCCCGGCGGCGATCGTACGGCGGGACAACTCCATCGCGGCCGGTACCGCCGCCAGATCCTCCCTCAGGAGCGTCACCTGCGCCGCCGCCACCTCAGGCTCTCCCACTGCGCCGATCGCAAACCCTACATCCGCCTCCCAGAGAGAAAGGGCGTCTTCACGGCCATGACCCACCACTGCCACCACCCTACCCTCGTTCCTGAGACGGCGGATCTCTTCCACCTTGTCGTCCGGAGCCACCTCGGCGATCACGTGTTCCAGACCCACTTCCTTCGCCGCCAAAGTGGCCGCCTGGCGCGTCTCGCCGCTCAAAAGATACAACCGGTATCCCATCTGTTTTAGCCGCGCAATGGCCTGCTTGGCACCGGACTTCAAGGGATCCGCCACCACGATCAGGCCCTGAACGGTGTCGTTTACCACCACGACGACACTGGAACGGCCCTTCAGCATGTGACTGTCCGCCTCGGAAGCCAGTGCCCCCAAATCCAAACTCCGCTCCCTCGCATGCCGCACGCTGATCACTTCTACCAGATATTTGCCAACTATACCCCGTACGCCCCGGCCGGGCATCTCCACGTAGCGTTCCACGGGCAAAGGCTCGATCCCTTTGGCCCTGGCTGCCTCGACCACCGCCCGAGCCAACGGGTGCTTGGATCGCGCTTCCACCGAGGCCGCCAGACGCAACAAGTCCGCCGCCCCTACTACACTACCGTCCGACTTCTTGGCCCCGAGGACGTGCGTGATCGCCGGCTTGCCTTCGGTGATGGCACCGGTACGATGAAAGACAAAAGTGTCGACTTTTTTCAGGGCTTCCATCGTCTCGCTGCCGCGGATCAGGATGCCGTACTCCGCACCCCGTCCCGAGCCAGCCAGGACCGCAGCGGGTGCGGCGAGGGACAACACCCAGGGACAGGCGATCAAGCTGACAGACGCAAGGGCCAGAGTGGCCAGCAGCACCGCTGCAGAGTCCGCCAGCGCAAACCACGCCGCGAAGGCACCCAGACTCACCGCGATCACGAAGGGTGGCACGAAAACGGCAATCTTCTCGATCAGCCTCTGGCGGCGAGTCTTGCCGAGCTGCGCTTCCTCCAGGAGACGTACCATCTGAGCCAGCACGGTGTCCTGACGGACCGCTTCCGCTCGAATCACCAGGGAACCGCTCTGGTTGAGACTACCGGCAAAGATTCGATGTCCGGGCTCTTTTTTTGCCGTCTTCCCCACCCCGCTGAGCGCCGACTCGTCGACCGTGGAGCTGCCCTCCAAAACCACCCCGTCAACCGGTACCGTTTCTCCCGGCTGCACGATGACTCGGTCCCCCACTAACACGTCCTGTACCGGCACCTGAGTATCCACCCCTTCCCTCTGTACTCTGGCAAGCTCGGGTAGCAGATCGTGCAACCTTCCCAAAAAGCACCCCAGGATCCCCTTGCTGCCCGAGTCCAACCACCGGCCCAGCAGCAGCACTGCCACCGCTCCGTTGACCGCATCGAAATACACTCCCGCAGCCGGCGCCAGCTCTGGCGCCGCAAACGGAATTACCGTCGCAACCAGAGAGTAAACGAAAACTGCACCTATACCCCAGGCGACCAGCGTGGCCGGATCCGCGGTCCTGCATTTCAAACCGCCTAATGCGTGGGCAAAGAACTCCCTCCCGCACCAAAGCACGGTGGGAAGCGTGAGCCCGAGGAGGCCGATCCTGAGCAGGCGGGGATCTAGTTGGTAAAGCTGCGGTAGAAGCGACCGGAACAGTTCATCCAGGACCGGCCCCAAGTTACCCGTCAGGGTGAGTCCCGCCACGGTGCGGTCGGCAGCCAGGGGAAGCGACCCCACCAGGGTAACCAGAGTGAGAAAAGCCGCCGTCGTGAATTTCAGCGCTGTGCTCCGCGACTTTTTTAGGCGGCGCTTCGCAGCGTCTTCGCGGGACGAGGGAGGCGAGATTGCCAGACCGGCACTCCGGATCTCGTCCTCCAATTCCGAAACTGTGACCAAACCGGGCAGATACTCCACCGTGACCCTCGCCGTAGCTTGGTTGGCCACCGCCCGGATCACGCCCGGGACTTTCGCCAGTTCCCGCTCCACTCGGGAAGCCCCGGTGGAATAAAACATGTTTTCGATCTCGAAGCTGACGGTGGCCTTGGCGGAGTCGTATCCCGCTTCGCGCAGAGCCTTTATCAGACGCGACACCTGCACCTGCTGCTCGTCGAAGGTCACGGTCGCTCTACCCGTGGCGAAGTTGACCGCGGCGTCCAGGACGCCTGGTTCCTCGATCAGCTTTTTCTGGACCGCGGCCGCGCAGGTACCGCAGACCAGACCCTCCACCGGAAAACTAGCGGATACTCTAGCCATGCTTGGCGTGACCCTTGCCCAAATTCGATCGCGCCGAGTCTCTGCCGACTTGCGCGACCACCCTACCTACCAGCGGGGCGGAATCGGTTCGGAAGCTGTAGTCTCCGGGCTCTTTGGGCGTGAACGTGACGGGAGTGATTTTGAAGGGAGGAAGTTCCTGATCGATCCCCGCTCCTTCGATCACCACCCGCCCGGATCCGTCGGTCCCCTCGTCCCGGTAGAACAGCAGTTTGACCGGTTTCCCCGCCTCCACGGGGATGGTGTCGGGACGAAATCCGTTGCGGGTGGTCACCACGATTTCCTGGATCACTCCTGCGGAAGGGCGCACCCGCTGGCGCTTGGGGCGGGGCCCCAGGAAAAACCACAGCTCTCCGAGGGCAAGAGCCGCGGCTATCACCGCGACCGCCAGTTCAACCAGGCTCACACCTTTTCGTACTCGTAGTACTCCACACCCAGGTGGGTGATCTGCTCTTCACCCATCAGCCATCTCAGAGTGTTCTTGAGCTTGGTGTGTTGAATGAAGAGATCGTGCTCCGGCTTCAATTGAGGAGCTGCCATGGGGCTCTTGAAGTAGAAAGAGAGCCACTCCTGGATCCCCGGGAGCCGGGCCCGCTGCGCCAGATCCAAAAAGAGCGCCAGATCCAGCACTAGCGGGGCTGCAAGGATGGAGTCCCTGCAGAGGAAATCGATCTTTATCTGCATCGGATATCCCAGCCATCCGAAAATATCTATATTGTCCCACCCCTCTTTGTTGTCTCCCCGGGGAGGATAGTAGTTGATCCGTACCTTGTGGTAGACATTGCCGTAGAGATCGGGATACAGCTCGGGCTGGAGAATGTGTTCCAGTACTCCCAGCTTGGACTCCTCCTTGGTCTTGAACGACTCGGGATCGTCCAGCACCTCACCGTCCCGGTTGCCCAGGATGTTGGTCGAATACCAGCCTGACAGCCCTAGCATCCTGGCCTTGAGCATCGGAGCGATCACCGTCTTCACCAGGGTCTGCCCGGTCTTGAAATCCTTCCCCGCAATCGGCACCTCTCGTTCCAAGGCGAGTTCTTGCAAAGCGGGGGTGTCCACCGTGAGGTTCGGGGCGCCGTTGGCAAAGGGCACACCCTCCATCAGGCTGGCCCAGGCGTAGAGCATCGAGGGAGCGATACCGTCGTCGTTCTCTTCCATGCCGCGCTCAAAGGCGGCGAGACTCGCGTGCACCTCAGAAGGCGCAATGAACACCTCGGTGGAGGCGCACCAGATCATGACCAGCCTATCGCAACCACGTCTCTCCTTGAATGCCCGGATGTCCTCCCGCAATTGCTCGGCTAGCTCCCGCTTGTTTTTGCCGCTCTTTACGTTGCTTCCCTGCAGTCTCTTCACGTACCGGCGGTCGAACACCGCGGGCATCGGCACGATCGCTTTCAGAAAATCGGCAATCGGCTCCAAATGCCGCTGCTCCAGCACCCCGGCCACCTGGGCCGAGCGATATCCGTCGTCCGGAATCGGATCCCAGGCGCCGAACTCGAGGTCGTTCAGCGCCGCCAGCGGGACGAACTCCCTGATCTTCGGAACCCGTCCTTCGGTTCGCTTGCCCAAACGGATGGTACCCATCTCGGCCAGCGAACCAATCGGCTTGGCCATTCCGCGCCTAATCAGCTCAACACCCGCAATGAACGTGGTAGCAACCGCCCCCAGACCCACGAGCAACACCCCCAACTTTCCCTCGGGCGGGGCGATCGGTCGAGGATTTCTTTCAGTCACCGCTTCTTCCTTTCGCTGCAGTATCCGCCAAGCGCAGCGCCCGGCGCTTTGCAGTGCTTTCTCCGGATCCGCCGCGCGTAAGCCGGTAAACGTGTATTACCCGCTGGACCACAGTCACCGCGGAGAAAATCGCCAGCGACGTCACCAGCGCAAACAACAGCAGGCCTTGAGGCCCGGCACCGAAGATCAAGCTGGGGGCTCCCAAACCCACCACCCTTTCAGCCCGCTGCACGACCCCGACCTTGCATTCCAGCCCCAGACCTTCTGCCCTGGCTCGGGTGTAGGATACCAAGAGCCCCGCAGCCAGAGCCGAAATCGCCGCCGCGGCCGCAGTGGGCGCCAACCGGGCGGGAACCCCGCCGGATATGAAAAACAACGCGATCCCCAAAAAGAGCGCCGATTCTCCCACCCGATCCAAGGTGGAATCGTAAAACGCCCCGAACGCCGTGGCCCGCCCTGAAGCCCGCGCCATCTTGCCGTCCAGAGCGTCGCACAAACCGCTCAACAGCAGCAGCAGACCGCCCAATCGCACGTCGCCCGCCGCAAAGGCCCAACCCGACCCCAACAGCAACAACACCCCAACGCTCGTAATCAGGTTCGGACTCAGCCCCAGCGCGTTCAGCCACCCGGCAACGGGCGCTACCGCTGCGTCGAACCGGCTACGAACCCAGCTCGGAAAAAGACCCATCAGACTTGACCATCGGCAAGGGCTAACGATAACGGCCCGGACGGCGGCCGGCAATCGAGCCGGGCGGAGCGCAAGACCGCCACCGCAAACCCCGCCTCAACGGTACAGCAGAAATTGCTCTCGGAGCCGGCGGAAGCTTGCAAGTTCCTGCTCCCACAACGCCGCTATCTCTCCGGCCCCTAGTCCCGATTCCACCGCCCCTCGGAGCCCGCTTCCGCCGGCCAAGCGGTCGAACCGGCCAGCATCGATCTTCAAAGAGTCCCGATGAACCTCCCGAACCGCCACCAGCAACGCCGCCGCCGCGCGTACCGGGTCGTAAATCCTCCGGTCGGCCACCCGCAACCGGACCGAGGGCAGTTGCACGCCGTCGTATTTGCCGTCCCCGGGCGCGCGGGGTACAATCACAGTGTCCGACACGCTCACGCCCGGCAGCGTACCCATTCGGGCGATCACTTCCCGGGGGGAAAGCCAGGGAGCGCCCACCACCTGAAACGCGACGGGAGTGCCCCGCCCGACCGACAGATTGGTACCCTCGAACAACACCGTTCCCGGATAGTGAGCCGCGCTTTCCAGGTCAGGCATGTTGGGAGACGGGCGAACCCAGGGCAGACCGGTCTGGTCGAGCCAAAGAGTCCGCCTCCAGCCGGCCGCGGGAACTACTACCAGATCCGCCTGCAACCCCAGAACCCGATTGCCCATCAGAGCCAGCTCACCCATCGTCATACCGTGACGCATAGCGACCGGGAGCATTCCCACAAAAGAACTGAACGCCGTATCCAGCACCGGCCCCTGAACCAGCACCCCCCCGATCGGGTTCGGCCGGTCCAGGAGGATTACCCGAACGCCGTGCTTAGCGGCAGCTTGCATGGTCAAGAGCGCGGTGGAAATGTAGGTGTAGGGTCTCGCCCCGATGTCCTGGAGATCGATCACCACGGCGTCCAGAGGCTCGAGCATCTCGGGAGTGGGCGCCCGCACTTCCCCGTAAAGACTCCAGATCCGGATCCCGGTGCTGGAATCGAGCCCGTGGTCTATAATCGCCTGGTCCAAAAGCCCCCGATACCCGTGCTCCGGAGCGAAAATGGCAGTAACTTGCGCACCGGCTGCCAGCAGCCGGTCGAGGTCGGCGACTCCGTGCCGGTCCACCCCGGTCTGGTTGGTCAGCAGTCCGATCCGGAGCCCCGAGATGAGGTGCAGCGAGTCAGACAGCAAAACCTCGATACCCGGACGCACCACAGCTCCCTGCTCCTGCGCGGCTCCGCACGCAGCCAGAGAGGAGAGGGATAAGAGCAAGACCGGACAACTATATGGGAGTCTCATGGGTCTCAGACTTTTGATCCTCGCAACGCTCGCACTAGGCTGCGCCCGCTCCGGACGCGAAGCGCCGCCGGTAGTTCCCGATCCCTACGCCCCCGTGCCGCCGGTCAGCGTACCTGCGCCGACAGCAAAGATAAACCTCGATTCGCTGCTCGATAGTTTGTCTCTCGATGAGAAAGTGGGCCAAGTGCTGATGCCTTGGCTCTCCGGCGCTTACGCGGCGCTGGACGCTGAAGGATTTCTCCGAGCGGCCGCTTGGGTGGACTCCTTTGCGGTGGGTGGAATCGTGGTCTCGGTAGGATCGCCCTTGGACGTTGCGGCCAAGCTCAACGCACTCCAGGAAAGATCCCGCTTACCTCTGCTCATAGCGGCCGATCTGGAGTGGGGAGCGGGGATGCGCCTTCAGGGCGCCACCGCTTTTCCCATGGTCATGGCCATCGGCGCTACGGGACGCGAACTGGACGCCTACGAACTGGGCAGGGTGACCGCCTTGGAAGCGCGGGCAGTAGGGATCCACCTGACCTTTTCTCCGGTCAGCGACGTCAACAACAATCCCGCCAACCCGATCATCAACACGCGCTCTTTCGGAGAGGACCCCCGAGCGGTGGCGACCCTGGTAGCGGCGTACATAAAGGGGGCGTCGGAGCACGGGCTGTACACCACGGCGAAACACTTCCCCGGCCACGGAGACACCGACATCGACTCGCACCTGAGTCTCCCAGCCGTGGCGGGTTGCTGGGAACGGCTCGACACCTTGGAACTGATTCCGTTCCGGGCGGCGATCGAGGCAGGCGTCACCGCCATCATGACTGCTCACGTGGCCTACCGTTGCGATTCCACCGAGACTCTTCCCGCCACGCTTTCAGGCGCGGTCACCTCGGGTATCCTCAGGGACTCTTTGGGCTTCCAGGGAGTGGCGGTGACCGACGCACTCACCATGGGAGCGGTGGTTGAACGCTTCGGTCCGGGCGAGAGCGCGGTGCGGGCTTTTCTAGCGGGCAACGACATCCTGTTGATGCCGAGCGATCTAGGTACCGCCTTTCGCGCAATGGTCGCCGCCGTAAGGAACGGCCGCATTCCCGAGGATCGCCTGAACCGGTCGGTCAGGAAGATCCTCCAGCTCAAGCTCGACGCCGGTCTCTTCGAGCGCCGCACCGTTTCTTTGGACCGCATACCGCACGTCGTAGGGCGGAGCGAGTTCCAGCAGATAGCCGACGACATCGCCCAGCGGGCGCTCACGCTCATTCAGGAGGGGGAGATGCGGAGCTTTCGCTCGGCCCGGGGACGCTGGGCGGTCATCACTTACGCCGAAGAAACCAACCTCACCATCGGCAACGTGCTGGTAGAAGAGTTGCGGCGGAGAGGCGATACCGTCGCCACCTTCAGGCTGTATCCGCCTTCCGGACCCCTCTCTTACGACTCGGCCCGAACCCTGATCTCAGGATACCCTCGCGTCATGTTCGCAACCAGCGTGCGGCCCATCGCCTGGCGCGGCCATATAGCGCTCCCGGACTCCCTAGCTGCGCTCATCTTGGCCACGGCGGAAGTCAAACCCACGCTCTTGGTCTCCTTGGGCAGCCCCTATCTGCTGCGCCAACTGCCCGGCTACCGGGGCGCTTACCTTTTGGCCTGGAGCGACGTCCCCGCAACCGAACGAGCGGTTGCCGTGGCGGTAACCGGAGGCGCGCCGATCCGCGGCCGAACACCGGTCACGCTCTCGCCCTCCATCCCCCGCGGGTTCGGAATCGAGCTCCCCCTGCCGTGAAGCTCTCGGCCTCGGACTGGCTGGTGGTGGCGGCGTACTTCGCCCTGGCGGGGGCGCTGGGAATCCTCGCCGCCAGGAGAGCGGGGCGTTCGCTGGCCGACTATTTCGTTTCCGGGCGCTCCCTGCCGTGGTGGCTCGCCGGTACTTCCATGGTAGCCACCACCTTCGCGGCGGATACCCCCCTGGCGGTGACCGGCATGGTGGCCCGGCACGGAGTGTCGGCCAACTGGTTGTGGTGGAACCTGGCCCTGAGCGGGCTGCTCACCGTTTTCTTCTTCTCCCGCCTGTGGCGCCGCGCCGGAGTGCTCACCGACATCGAGTTCACCGAGTTGCGCTACGGCGGCAAAGCCGCGGCGTTGCTCAGAGGAGTGCGGGCGCTTTACCTCGCCGTGCCCATCAACCTGATAATCATGGGTTGGGTGACGCGGGCCATGGTCACCATCCTGGAGACGGCGCTGGGCATCTCGGGTTGGTCCGCGGCATTGCTCCTTTTCGCCGCCACAGCCGCTTACTCAACGCTCTCGGGAATGTGGGGAGTGATCCTTACCGATTTCTTCCAGTTTGCGGTGGCCATGACGGGGTCCATAGTTCTGGCGATCGCCGCAGTGAACGCCGTAGGAGGGCTCGACCAACTGGCGGCGGGAGCAGCCCGGCATTTCGGCAGCGCCGAAGCGGCCATGGGGATTTTGCCTCCGCCCGATTCGCCCTGGCTTCCGCTCTCCACACTGGTCGTCTTTCTGGCGGTGCAGTGGTGGGCGGTCTGGTATCCCGGAGCGGAGCCGGGAGGCGGCGGATATGTCGCCCAGCGAATGTTGGCCACCAAGGACGAACGGCACAGCCTTCTGGCAACCTTATGGTTCAATGTGGCGCACTACGCAGTGCGGCCTTGGCCCTGGATCCTGGTGGGGCTGGCGACGGTGATTCTCTATCCCGGACTGGAAAATCCGGAGCAGGGTTACGTGCGGGCCATGGTGGACCTGTTGGGGAGTCCGTGGAAGGGATTGCTGCTGGCCGCTTTCGCCGCGGCGTACATGAGCACCATCAGCACCCATCTCAACTGGGGGGCCTCCTACCTGGTCAACGACGTATATCTCCGCTTCGTTCGACCTCGGGCCGGCGCAAGGGAGCAGGTAAGGGTGGGCCGCTGGGCAACGGTGGTGCTCATGGTGCTAGCCTTCGGCGTCATGGGAATGCTGGAGACGGTGGAAGCCGGATGGCGATTCCTGCTGGCGATAAGCGCCGGCACGGGATTGGTGCTTATCCTGCGCTGGTATTGGTGGCGGGTCAACGCCTGGTCGGAACTGAGCGCTATGGCCGCTTCCCTGATCACCTCCCTCACTTTCCAGTTCGCTTTGGGGTACGATCCCACCGATCCTTCCGGGGCGGGATTTGCGGTCGTGATAGTGGGGACGGTGGCCGTAACCACGATGGTGTGGATCGGGGTAACGCTCCTTACGCCGCCGGAACCGGCAGCGACGCTGGAGTCGTTTTACCGTAGGGTTCGGCCCGGTGGCCCCGGCTGGAGGGCCGTGGCGCTGAAGCTCGGGCATCACAACGACCCCATCCCGGGGGGCTGGCTCTGTTGGGTCAACTGGGTGGCCGGAGTGAGCGCCGTCTATCTCACTCTCGCCGGCACCGGTGAACTACTCTTGGGCCAGCCCGCCCGCGGCTGGCTGGCGCTGGGGGCCGCCGCTGGAGCTATGGCAGTAGTGGCCCGCAACTTGAAGAAAGACCGAGAGTTCAGTGCCCGCCGTTGACAGAAGCGCCGCGCGCTCCTAAGTTGCCAATTCGATTCGGAACAAGGGTTACGGCACCGATGAGCACGATTCAGCGTCCCCAGCTAAGTGTGGATTTGCGCCTCACGCCGCGGGCGGCGGAGCAGGTCAAGCAGTTCATTGCGCAGGAGCAGATCCCCCTCGAAAACGCCGGCCTGCGGGTAGCGGTGCTGCCCGGAGGTTGTTCGGGGTTCAAGTACGGCTTGAACATCGAAGAACAGCCTCTGGACGACGACATCGTCCTGGAGCAGGACGGCCTGAAGATTTTCGTCGACGCCTTCAGCGCCCAATACTTGCAGGGCGTCACCATCGATTACGTGTCCGGGCTTCAGGGTGCCGGGTTTACCTTCGACAACCCGAACGCCACGGGAAGCTGCGGCTGCGGTAGCTCGTTTACGGTGTAACTGGGTTGCTCTCCACACGGCCGCAACCGGCGGGGGCCTGTTCTGAACGCAGGCCCCCGTTTCTTTGCCCGACCGCCGAGCCGTGACGGGGCTGGACTGGACGGTGATGGCCGCCTACGGCGGCGTCGTGTTGGCCCTGGGCGCTTATTTCGCGAGGCAACAGCGGGACGCCGCCGATTACTTCCTGGGCCGCCATCAACTCCCGTGGTGGACGGTCATGTTTTCCGTAGTGGCCACGGAGACCTCGGCGCTATCGGTGATCTCGGTACCCGGCATCGGCGCCCGCAGCGATCTGGGGTTCTTGCAGCTGGCGATAGGATACCTGATAGGCAGAATCGGCGTCGCCGCCTGGCTCTTGCCGGGCTACTTCCGCGGCGAGCAGGAAACGGCGTACGCCCGTCTGGAGGCCAGATTCGGACCCCAGACTAGAAGGCTCGCCTCCGGGATTTTCATGGTTATCAGAGCCATGGGAGACAGCGTTCGCGTCTTCGCTACCGCGATCCCCCTGGCCATAGTGACCGGGTGGACTATACCGGTCAGCGTAATCGCGGTCGTGTCCGCGACCCTGATCTATACTTGGGCCGGCGGGCTGCGGGCGGTGGTTTGGACCGACCTTCTGCAGCTGGGGCTCTATGTGCTCGGAGCAGTCCTCACGTTGGCGGTTGCCGCGCAACTCGCCGGCGGGGCCGATGTTCTGCTCTCCGCTGCCCGGGAAGCCGGCAAGCTCCGGATTTTCGACTTCAGGATCTCCCTCTCTGCCCCCTACACCTTTCTGGGAGCGGTGGTGGGCGGAGCGATGCTGTCGGCCGCTTCCCACGGAACCGACCACTTGATGGTGCAGCGGCTGCTGGCGACTAAAAATCTCCAGAGCGCCAGAAAGGCCCTGGTAGGTTCCGGTCTGGTCGTTGTTCTCCAGTTCGCTCTGTTCCTGCTGGTGGGGACCGCGCTCTGGGGCGCTGGCATAGACGATGGGATATCGCCCAGCGACGAGTTGTACCCCCGCTTTATCGTGGAACACCTGCCGGCGGGACTTGCTGGGCTGGTCGTAGCGGGACTCCTGGCCGCCGCGATGAGCACCGTGAGCTCTTCTTTGAACTCCCTAGCTTCTGCCAGCACGCACGACTTCTACGCACCTCTTTCGCGGCGCAACGACCCGCGCCACCTGCTGGCGGTGGGGAGATGGATGACCTTGGCCTGGGCGGGCACATTGGCGGTGGGAGCGCTTTCTTTCAGCTCCGACGAGCAGCCGGTGGTGGAACTCGCCCTTTCGATCGCCTCGATAACTTACGGGGCGCTTTTGGGAACCTACATCTTGGCCGGAATCGCCAAGCGGGTAACTCAACGGGACGTAATTCTAGCGATGTTGCTGGCCTGCAGCGCGATGCTGGTAGTAGTGCTGTTCAAACCGGGACCGCTGGGGACGCTCGCCTGGCCGTGGTACGTGCCTTTGGGAACGCTCATTACCGTGGTCACGGGGATTGCGTCCAGTTGGCTGAGGAACTGAGGCTCTTTGCCGGTGTGGATGCCGGAGCTTCTCGCACTGCGCTGGTGCTGGGCGATGCCACCGGCAGGATCTTGTCGCGCGTGCGCGGAGGCCCCGGTATCCTGCGCCCGGGGCGGGCAGGGGCGGTAGCGGAACGCATTGCCGGCTTGCTGAAGCAGGCGCTCGGTGCATCCGGACCGGTCGCTTCCCTGGAGGCCTTGGTGATCGGGGCTGCAGGCGCGGGCCGGGAAGCCGAGCGGGGAGCGCTCGAGGAGGAACTCAGGCGGCGGGTGGAGAGTCGCGCCGTACTGGTCACCACCGACGCCGCGGTGGCACTTCAGAGTGCTTTCCCCGAGGGACCGGGGATCGTTCTTTCGGCGGGCACCGGAAGCATCGCGATAGGCAGGAACCGAGAGGGGACGGTCTACCGCGTAGGGGGATGGGGGCGGCAGTTTGGAGACGAAGGGAGCGCGTACTCGCTGGCACGGGCCGGGCTTGCGGCGGTAGCGAAGGCTGAAGACGGGAGGGGGCCCAAAACGTTGCTCACCGCCCGCATGCTGGAGGCTGCGGGAAAGGTCTCGGTAGAGGAGCTCATTGCCTGGGCCAGGCTAGCCAGGCCGCAGCGAGTAGCGGCCTTGGCGCCGGTAGTGTGCCGAGCGGCGGCCGAGGACCCCGTAGCATCGCTCCTGGTACAGGCTGCGGCAGCGGAGCTGGCTCACCACGTGGAGGCTCTGCGGGAGCGACTTTCCGACTTCGCCATACCGGTGGCTCTGAGCGGGGGGCTGCTGGTCAAGGGCTCGGCCGTAAGAGACGCTTTGGTAGCACGGCTCAAGGCCGCCGAGCCTCCGGTCAACTTGGTGGACCGAGGGGTGGACCCGGCCAGCGGAGCTCTGGCCTTGGCACTTGGCCTTCGTCCCTAGGCGCTACCATTTGCGGCTTTGAGCCTGCTCTTCCTGTAGCCGTACGAGAAGTAGATGATCAATCCTGCCGCGAGCCACAGGCCGAATCGGATCCAAGTGATCCCGGGAAGTTGGAGCATGAGGAACAGGCAGGCCGCCACCGCGCCCAGCGGCACGATCGGCACCAGAGGTACTTTGAAGGGCCGCTCCCGATCGGGTTCCGTATACCGCAGCACCAGCACGCCGACCGCCACCAGGACGAAGGCGAACAGAGTGCCGATGTTGGTGAGCTCCACCACCTCGTCTATGTTGGCGAAGGCGGCGAAGAACGCCACGAATGCTCCGGTGATTATGGTGGTCACGTAGGGCGTGCGGAAGCGCGGATGCACCTTTGCGGCCCACTGCGGCAGCAGGCCGTCTCTTGCCATGGAGAAGAATATCCTGGGCTGGCCCAACTGAAACACCAAAAGCACCGTGGTCATTGCGATCACCGCTCCCAGCGCCACCACGAAGCGGGCGATCTCTATCATCCGATCGTTCCCCCGGGCCAAAGCCAGGGCGGTTATCATCGGCTCGGCGGTTCCCAGCTGGGGCCAGGGAGCCATTCCGGTCATCACCACGGCCACCAGTATGAAGATCACGGTACAGATTACCAGGCTCATTACGATGCCGAAGGGCATATCCCTCTTGGGATCTTTCGCCTCTTCGGCCGCGGTGGATACCGCGTCGAATCCGATGTAGCTGAAGAAGATGATAGCTGCGGCGGCGGTTATCCCTTTGAAGCCGTTGGGCGCGAACCCGCCGTAGGCGGTGTAGTTCTCGGGCCTTATGAGAAACGCTCCCACACCTATGAAGAAAAACAGTACGGCTATTTTCAGAACGACCATGATGGAATTCGAGACCGCCGATTCTCTAATCCCGTAGACCAGAAGCGCGGTGAGGAGTACCACTATCAGCACGGCGGGAACGTTTACGATTACCGGTAATCCGAAAAGCTTCGGCGCCTCGCTTACCGCGCTGGCCAGGTAGAGCGTCCCCGGATCGGTCGCTCCTTGGGCGGCTGCAGCGGCGGCCTGGTGCGCGGTGCGGTAGTCGATACTGAGCCAGGCCGGTATCTGGATCCCGAAATGACTTATCAGCTCTCGGAAGTGCCCCGCCCAGGAGATCGCAACTGCAATGTTTCCCACGGCGTACTCTATGATCAGGTCCCAACCTATGATCCAGGCCACCAGTTCGCCCAAAGAGGCGTAGGCGTAGGTGTAGGCCGATCCCGAAATGGGAACCATGGCGGCGAACTCCGCGTAGCAGACTGCCGCGAACCCGCAGGCTATGGCCGTGATCACGAAGGAGAGGACGATCGCCGGGCCGGCACCGAGGCGCACGGAATCTCCTACTATAGCTGTGCCGGTGGTGGCGAAGATGCCGGCGCCGATGATCGCCCCGACACCCAGGGCGGTAAGTTGCCATTTACCCAGTACGCGCTTGAGCCCCACCTCCGTGGTGGCGGTTTCCTGCAGTATCTGGGACACCGGTTTTCTGGCGAGCAACTGGTTCATAAGCGCCTGCCCGAGTTTTTTGTCAGAATGGGTTCTTTGTCAGAAACGGGTTCTTTGGAGTTATAGGGTGATCGTCAGAACGGCTTCTCCCGCGACCGGAGTCCCGTCGGGCCGGCGCGCAGGTTCGAAGCTATACTGGTACATAAGGGCCAGGAATTTCTTTCTATATTCGGTGTCGGGTATTTCCGGCGAGACCTCCACCCGAGTAACCCGGCCGAACTGGTCCACCCAGAACCGCACCCGGAATGATTTTCCCCGAACCGAGGCCGGCCGGTCCAAGGGCGGCAGGACGGTATAGCGCGGTCTCGGAGCCAGCAGGTTGGGCCCGTTTCCCGACTCCCCGGTCCCCCCGGTTCCCATTCCTCCGATCCCCGCCAGCCCCACTCGGCCCGCCGATCCGACGGCCGGGGCCGCCAGGGTTCCCGGCACGCCTTCTTCCGTACCCGGCAGTCTCCGTTCTCTAGCGGGGGCGACGGCTTCGATGGGGGAAATGCTTACCTCGATGGGCGGCGTTAACCTCTCCCGGTCAGGCGATTCCATCGGGGCAGCCGGGGGTTTGAGGGTCAGGAATCGCACCTCGGTACCAGCCTGCGAGAGAGCTTTACCGGCGAGCGGGCCGATCGTGCCCCCGCCGCTGCTCGGCGCGTTCCAGAGCACCATGCCCGCCACCAGTGCAATGTGGGCGGCAGCCGAGACTCCCAAGGCGGCGCCGAAACCGGGCTCTCGGCGCCTTCTCGCGTCCGAAGGGCGGAACGAACGAGTCATCCGGCATGAATATACACCTCGGGCGCGGAAGCCTTCCCGGCCCCCGCGCCCGCGCGCCAGGACTCACTTCTCCAAAATCGGTTTACAGGGCGGCCACGCGGCACCAAGTGCCGGCTGTTTATTGCTGCCCGCCCTCTTGTTGAGGCGGTGCTAGCCCGATTACCTGAACGCCCGCGCCTCTAGCTATGTCCATCGCCTCGATGACCTCCTGGTACTTGCGGGTCCTGCCGGGCTTGATGAACAACAGCTTGGCGGGCCGGTTGTCGTAGATCTCGTGGAACCTTTGGTCCAGCCGCGACTTGGGCACCACCTCGTTGTTGATGGCGTAGGTGCCGTCGTCCCTCAGCTCCAGCACAATCTGGTTGCTTTGGGCCAGTTGTGCCTGTTCCACTTGCTCCTCGGGCGGCACCTGGACCTCCATCACTTTGCGCGTCAGGGGCACCTGCATCATGAAAATGATGAGGAGCACCAGAAGAATGTCGATCATGGGGACCACGTTGGGGTCACGTTTGTAACCGCCGGTCCCTACATCCATTCCTGCCATAGTTCAGCGCCTTATCCTTCCGAGGAAACCGCTACGTTCTCTGAGTTCTTCGGTTACGGCGGCCAGTACCCGGACTCCGGAGAGCCGCGCAATCTGCACCGCCTCTTCAATTCTCCCGTACTCCAAGTTCTGGTCCGCCTTGAAGTACAGGATCTTGTCCTTGATCCGATTGGCGTAGAGCTCGGTCAACAGCTCCTGCAACCTCTGATCTTGGTTGCAGGTGGCTTCCGTGCTGCCCAGGGGGCAGACCGGGGAGATCTTTCCGGTGCCGGGGTCCAGAAAGTACTTCCCGTCACGATCGATCCCCAGTACGATGTCTCCCTGGTCTTCTTCCCGCGGGGAGATGTTCCTTCCCTGAGGCATCTGAGCCTGGAAACCCGCCGCGATCACCGGTGTCACGATCATGAAGATGATCAGCAACACCAGCATGATGTCGATCATCGGCACCACGTTGGGCTCGTGCTTGACGCCCTCGCCAGTATCCAGATGGGCCATAGGTTACGCCCTCCTTGCGAAGTCCAGCGGACTACTGCGAAACCGGTTTCGCAGCCGCGGCCTTCTGGGTCTGGAACTCCTTAGTAAAGATCGAGCGACCGAACTCGCTGCCCACGCTCTTGATCAAGAAGTCGATTAGTTCCTTCGAGGTGTAGGTCATCTCGACCGTGATGTTCTCGATCTTGGTCTGGAAGTAGTTGTAGAACCACACGGCCGGAATCGCCACACCCAGACCGAAGGCCGTGGTAATCAGCGCCTCCGCGATACCCGCCGAGATCGCGGCCAAACCTCCGGAACCGGTGATCGCCATTCCGGTAAAGGCGTTCACGATTCCCATCGTCGTGCCCAAGAGCCCTACGAAGGGTGCGGTGGCGCCCACGGTAGCCAGCACCGCCAGGCCCCGCTTCAGTTCGGCCAGAAGGATCATCATCTGCCGCTCCACAGCGCGCTCGGCAGAGTTGATGTCCGCCACCGTAACCGCCGCCCGGTCCCTCAGCAGGGGTTTGATTTCGGCCAAGGCCTCGCCCAAAACCCGGGCTACGTGAGAAACCTTCTGCTTCTCGGCCAGAGCGATCGCCGCGTCCAGCTGGTCCTCTTGGAGGAAGCGGGCAAACTCCGGCGCAAACCGCGCGGTCTCCCGCAGGCTCTTGCGGATCCGCCACCACTTGTACACCGCAACGCTGATCGAGATCACCGACATGATCGCCAGAACGATAATGATGAATCGCGCAAACGTGCCGGCGTCATTCCACAGCTGGAGAAGTGAGACTTCCATAAGCTATCAGGCCTCCCTAAAAAGTGAACTGGTTGTAACCCATCAAATGCCAATCGCAAACTGGCAATCCTACTGCCTCCCCGGGATAACGAACCTCAAAGGCATCTGTACCAGCACCCTAACCGGCTGCCCTCTCACCCTTCCGGGCCGGAACAGTGCCTTCCTCATCGCCTCCTTGGCAGGCGCTTCGAAAGCGCGGTTGGTAGAACTCACTACCTTGATGGAGGCCGGCTCAGCATGACCGGTAGTATCTATGATCGCCTCCAGAACCACGGTCCCCTCGACTCCCGCCTCCAGCAGAATTCGAGGATACTCCGGAGCCGGGAATGAAATCCGCTCGGGCGGCTCGTCCACCACCGCCTCGATGAAGACCTGGGTGAGATCCACCGGGCCCGTGACCTCGACCCCTGTAGCCACACCAAGCTCGACCCCTACGCCGCTAAAGTCCCGTGGATCGAATCGCTCGTTTAGATCAATAGGCGGAATAGAGGTCGGTATCTCCACCGGAGCCATCAGGGTCTGGAAGCCCTTGGGCGGAGGCGGGGGAGCCTGAGGCTCTTCAGGTTCCGGCTCCTGCTCCTCGAGGAACACCATCTGCGTATCGGCCACCGTTTCCTGTACTACGTCGTCACTCTTCATGGTGGCCATCACGGCAGCATAAATGAGCACGCCGTGCGTAACGATCGAAAAGATCGAGCTCGGAAGCGTCTTTCCGATACCTTGTCTCTTTGGCCTAGACTCGATCAGCACGTCGAACACAGTGCTACCCTCCGCTCAAGTTCTGAAGCGGGCCCCCCGGGCCCCCGGAGCAACCTCTTAACGTCCATCTACAACGCCGTATAATGATACACCGAATCTTATACCCGCGGCTAGCGCCAGCATTTCCCTAAGATTACAAAACGATTACAACCGAATTACGGTTCTCCCACCTCCCGGTTGGGGGCGGTCCGGGGTAGGGTCACTACGAAAGTCGTTCCCTTCCCCGGCCGGCTCTGAACCGTGATGGTCCCCCCGTGGGCCTCGGCGATCCACTTGCAGATCGCCAGACCCAACCCCACACCGGGTCGATCGCCAAAGCGGGTGCGGGCCGCATCGGCCCTCCAGAAACGGTCGAAGATATGGGGAAGATCACCCGGCGCAATCCCGACCCCGGTATCCTGCACGCTAAAGACCACCTCCCCGTCCCTGGAGGCGCAGTCTATGTTCACGCTTCCGCCTGCCGGAGTGTACTTGATCGCATTGGTAAGAAGGTTCATCAGAAGCTGCCGAACCCGGCTGCGGTCCAAAGCGGCTATCATCGGTTCGTCCGGGATGCTTACCGAGACCGCCACCTGAGCCTGCTCGCCCAAGATGCCGGCTGTTTCGGCCAGTTCCGCCATCACCTCTTTGAGGTCCACCTCTTCCAGGTGCAGCGGAGCCCTCCCCTCGTCGGCCCGGGCCAGGGTGAGCAGAGCGTCCACCAGCTCGGCCATGCGGTTTACCTCGACCAAAGTTTCCTCCAAAACTTCCATCACCTCCGGAGGAGTCTTGGGATGGGTAAGGGCCCGCTCGATACCGGAGCGCAGCACCGTCAAGGGGGTCTTGAGCTCGTGGCTCGCATCTGCCGTAAACCGCCGGAGGCTCACGAAACTCTGCTCCAGGCGCCTCAACATCGCGTTGAGCGTACTGGTAAGGCGGGCCAGCTCGTCATGGGAGCGGGGAGTCATCAACCTCCGGTGCAGGCTGCGCCCATCGGTGATCGCCTCCACTTCGTCTACGATCACGTCCACCGGCTTCAAGGTGCGACCTACCAGGAAGTAACCCACCACCACCGACGCGGCGATTATGAGGGGAGATACCAGCAGCATCGCCCCCACCAATCGCTGCGGCCCCAACACCACCCCAGCCGTAGAAGCCCCCGAAACCACCTTCCCAACCTCAGGTCCCGCTCGGGCCACCCGGAGCACGAAATAGCGAACTTGCCCTGCAGGAGGACCTAGGTCGATCAAGCCGAAGGCCGAATCTTCCCGCACCTCCTCGGCCACCGCTACCAGCTTTTGCAGCGAGCTGTAAGGAAGCGCCCGGGCATCAGGTGAAAGAAACAGCCACTCCCCCTCCGATCCCAACACCGCAACGTAGTCCTCCAGCACCTCGAAAAGCGACGCGATCGTGGGAGCCAAGACCAAATGGCCGGTCTCCGGGTCGGAGATGACGATCTTTTCCTGGCTCCGGGCCTCCTGAGCCAGGATCTCGGAGATCAGATCCGCCTCCAACCGAGCCCTCGCGTCCAGCTCGCCGAAACTTTCGGAACGGTATATGAGGTAGATCGCCAGCGCAAAGACCAACATGGTCGCGGCCAGAGCGAGGGCATAATAGACCGCGAGGCGGGCTCTAATGGTGCGCATGGTCAACCTTTCAGCACGTAGCCTACTCCCCGAACGGTGTGGATCAGCTTCCGCCCGTGCCCCTGATCCACCTTCTTGCGCAACCGGTTGATCACTACGTCCACCAGGTTGGTACCCGGATCGAAGTGGTATCCCCAGGCGTACTCCGTGATCAGAGTGCGAGACAGCACCCGCTCCCGGTTCCTGGCGAGGTACTCCAGCACCGCGTACTCCTTAGGAGTAAGATCCACCACCTTGCTGCCCCGCCGCACTTCACGCTTGCCGGTATCGATTGTAAGATCGCCCACCTTGAGCACCGGAGGGGCGATGTCCCGCGGCCTGCGTCCCAAGGCTTCCACCCGGGCCAGCAGCTCCTCGAAAGCGAAGGGCTTGGTGACATAGTCGTCGGCGCCGAGGCGCAGCGCTTGGACCTTGCTTTCCAGAGCGTCCTGAGCGGTGAGGACCAAGACGGGAGTGGTCACACCTCGGTCGCGCAGCATCCGCAAGACCTCCACCCCTGAGAGGCCCGGCAGCCTGAGATCCAGAACGATCACATCGTAGTGGCCCTGGGAGGCCATCTGCAGAGCCTCCGGCCCGTCTCCCACCAAATCGACCTGGATCAGCTGCTCTTCCAGGCCTCTTTTTACGAACTGCCCGACGGTGCGATCGTCCTCTACTACAAGAACCTTCATCCTTCGCCCTCTGGCATGACCGGCAAGAAGACCCTGAAGGTGGAGCCCTTCCCCACCTGGGAGTCAACCAGGATCCTCCCGCCGTGCTCCACTATAATCCGATAACAAATCGACAGGCCCAGTCCAGTCCCCCTCCCCGGTTCCTTGGTGGTGAAGAACGGCTCGAAGATCTTGGCGAGATCTGCCGGCGCGATCCCGCTACCGGTATCGCTTATCTCGACCACCACCTCCCCCGCCTGCGCCCCCGAACCGCCCGGAACCGCTGCGCTGCTTACCGTAAGCGTGCCGCCACCCTCCATCGCGTCCACTGCATTGAGCATGATGGCGAGAAAAGCCTGAATCAACTGTTCCTCGTTCGCCAGCACGTCGGGGATATCTTCCTGCAGCTTCCTCACCACGCGAATGCTCTTGAACCGGTCATGATGCCGTACTAGGAAAAGAGCACTTTCCACCGCATGGTTCACCACCACGCGCTTCTTGAGCCGGGCCTTGGGCCGGGAGAAATCCAGCAACCCGTCCACAATACTCTTGCAGCGCTCCAATTCGGACTCGATGATCCTCAAGTACTCCTCGAAGCCACGCCGTAGCGGCGGCGGAAGTTCCTCCTTCCTGCTTTGCAGCGCTTCCACGCAAGCTCCTATGGTAGCCAGCGGATTGTTGATCTCGTGCATCACGCCGGCCGCGAGCTGGCCCACCGCACCGAGTTTTTCCATCTGAGAAATCTGCTGCTGCGCCGTTTTGGTCTCGGTGATATCCTCGCCAATGGTGATCACGTGCGTGACTTCGGTATCATCCAAGCGCATCGGAACCTTGGTAATCCGATAGTAGCGCGGCTCTCCGCTCGACTCGGAACGGACCTCCACTTGCTCGATCTTGCCGGTGGCGAATACCCGGTCGAACTCCTCCTTGAGAAGCTCCCGGGGCTGGCGGTGCAGTACCTCGAACACCGAGCGGCCCAATGCCTCTTCCCTACCCACACCTTGAGTGCCCGCCTCCCGCTCACGGTTCCAGGCTTGGATCCGGTATTGGCGATCCACCACATACAGGCCCAAAGGCAGGCTGTCGATGATTTTCGTCGTGAAACGGCGCTGCGCTTCGATCTCCCGGGTGCGCAGTGCCACTTCCCCTGCCAAGTCTTGGGAAAGCTGAGTGGCAGCCAGCAGCGGAGAGAGGATGTTTGCCACGATCCGCCCCGTTCCCGCAACCTCTCCATCCAATCCCTCGGTGGAACCCAGCAACTCCAGTACTCCGAGACCCGACCCCTCGTAACGCAGCGCAAAACGCAACGCCCCGCCGTCACCCGCGGCACCCTCGCGCCGATCTGCTAAGGACGCTTCTATCTCCGCCGACTCCCCCGCCCCGGGAGGTTCCTCACCCGGAGGGACTACCGCCCTGAACGACGCTCCGTCTTCCGTGCGAACCCAGATCCGGCACCCGGACAGCCCGAGCCCGCGGCGCAGAATCCCCGCGACCCTGCTCAAAGCCTCGTCGGTTTCCAGACCGGCTGCCAGCACAGCGGAAACTTCGCCGAGTACCCGCATGCCGCGGGAACCCAAAGCTTCCAGTTGGGGAACGCCTCTGTGCCTACTCGCCGCCATCTTCAAAAGAGTTGTATCATCGATTTCAATGTGCGCCGGCGCGCTCCCGGCTGCAACCGGGACTTGTCAACCGCCAGCCGGCGTGTCTTATTAAGCTGTAACCTAACGATACATTCGCAAAGGAGTCGCACTATGCCTCATGAACTACCCAAATTGCCGTACCCTTATAACGCCCTGGAGCCTCACATAGACGAGCTCACTATGACGATCCATCACACCAAGCACCACCAGGGCTACGTGAACAACCTTAACGCGGCGCTGGACAAACACCCCGAGCTCCACCAGAAAAGCCTCGAGGAGCTCCTGCGAGGGATCGACCAAGTGCCGGAAGACATCCGCACTGCGGTGAGAAACAACGGCGGCGGGCACCACAACCACTCCCTGTTCTGGCAGATCATGGCCCCCAACGCCGGAGGCGAACCGGAGGGAAAGCTGGCGGACGCCATCAAGAAGACCTTCGGCGATTTCGCCAAGTTCAAGGAGACCTTTTCCAACGCCGCAGCCACGCGCTTCGGAAGCGGGTGGGCCTGGTTGGTGGTGAGCGGCGGGAAGTTAGAGGTATACAGCACCCCGAACCAGGACAGTCCCCTCATGGAAGGGAAGATTCCCATACTCGGGCTGGACGTCTGGGAGCACGCCTACTACCTCAAGTACCAGAATAGGCGTCCCGAATACATCGCCGCCTGGTGGAACGTGGTCAACTGGCCCGAAGTTGCGCGGCGATTCGAAGAGGCTACCGGATCCTAAAGCCTCCGGGCGCAGAAATACCCCTGAGCGGTGGTGGCGGTGACGCCGCTCCGCCAACTACCGTAAAAGCCCGAGCGGTCCGCGGCTGCAACCTCCAGGACCAGATACGCCGCCTCGAACGGCTGCTGGTCCTGGCGGTTGGACTCCGAGCCCAACCTGATCAAGAAGCGGGGTGACGTCCCAGGTTGCTCCAAGACCACCACGCCCGGCTTCATGGGGTCCGTGGAGGCAAGATCACCGGTGTTCGCCGCTCCCAGCGAGTCTACCGGGAGCTGAGCCGTTCCCGCCAGCACCACCGGCACCGAATTGGCGGCGGCCCGCTCGGCGAGGGCTTGCTCCGGGGCGGCGAGCGACAGAACACCCACCGCCCGGCGTTCGCCCAAAGGACCGGAGGTCGCCACCATGGTGAGTTCGTAACGCCCGGCCAGCTCCGAGGCGGAAGCCGGCGCCCGCCCTCCAGTCGAAACCGGCGCGCAGTTGAAAGCTGCGCCGGATTCCCGCCTTACCGCACAGCCGGCGACGATTACCGCGCAACTTGCGAGAATCAACCAGACCCGAGCCGGAAGATCCGACGATTGCCCTATCACCGGTGGATGACCCTCAAGACCTTGCCGCCGGAATCCACCACCACTATCGGGGCGATCATAGCGTCGTTCCCCAGCCAGAGCTTGGCCCCGGGGCCCGCTAGGGATGGCGCGGTAAAGACCTTGGTATAGGCATCGGAACCATCCAGGTTCACGGTATATCCCAGATCCCAAAGCGAAGCCACGCTCAAGCGGCTTAAGGGATTGGGCCGGCCGGAATCGAGGAAGCCGGTCATCAGCTCCTCGTCGAAAACCGACTCGCGCCAATGAGCGTCACGGGTACCCTGGCCACCCTGCTCGTTCTCCACCGGCACTTTGGCTCCACCGGTGTACGAAGTCCCGCCCATGCGGTCGAACTCGGCGATCGCCCGGGGCCCGTCGAAATGGGTGTCCTCTCCCGGGGGATCCGGAAGCGATGGATTCTGTAAGAAACCGAACGTGGACCACAGGGTGCCGAATCCGAGCACGTGACCCATCTCGTGCAAGATCACGTCCTTTAAGTGCCCGCTGGTCTCTAGCTGGGCCAGGTCGGCTGAATCGAGGCGCATCCTTCCTATCAGCGGCAAGCTGGGGTTAGGCCCGGAGACGCGAATAACGCAAGGTCCCGCCGAGCCAAGCGTGCCTCCTGGGCCGTCTATGGACTCCACCTTGGCATAGATGATCAGATCGTCCACCGTTTCGTTGAGAGTGGGGATGTCGGTGCAAGGCCCTGTGGTGATGGTCAAGTTAGACAAAGTGACGTTTGCGAGATCGCCAAAGACGAGCCTCTCCCACTTCACCGCCGCGCTGTCAAAAGCCTCTTGGACCGAAGCCGTGGGCGTAGATCCCAGGTACCGGATTACGATGTCGAACGCCGCGGTGACGCCGGTGGCGCTAAACTGCACCGGGCTCCCGGCGAAGCCCCCACCGGGAACCGTGGCCGTGAGGGTATTGGTACCAGGCGAACCACCCAAGGTCCATTTGTCAACTCTGGCTATTCCGTCCGCGCCGGTCACCTTGATGGCACCGGACACGCTACCTCCGCCTCTGGTAACGGCGAACTGAACCGTGACACCCACCAGCGGTTGTCCGGCGGAGTTCACCACCCTGACGGCGGGAGGTATGTTCACCGCATAGCCTACCAGGCCGGTTTGCCCGTCCCCCTCGTGAATCGCTACCGATCCGACCAGGGCGGTGGCGGTGAACGTGGCCGGCGACCCCTTGGTAGCTACCGCAGTCTGCGCTTGCACAGTCTGAGTCCCCGGTGCGGTGCCCAGGGTCCACCGCGTCCGGGCTCTGCCTGTGGAACCCGTATTCGCCGAGGTGGGGCTTACACTTCCTCCGCCGCTGGCCACGGCAAAACTGACCGTGTGCCCCGCTACCGGATTGCCGAATCGGTCCGCCACTCTTACCACCAGCGATTCCGGAAGGGTGGTTCCCGCCGGCGCCGACTGGTTGTCGCCACTTACCTTTACCAGAGAATCCGCAGGTCCTGCCACCGCCGTAGCGCTGAAGGACGCGGTCCTCCCCTGTACGCTGGCCACTACTGTTTGAGGAGAGCCCGCCAAGGTACCCAAGGTCCAGTTCGTCCGCGCCTTGCCCTCTGAATCGGTAGTGACCGAAGCGTTCCCCACCGTTCCGCCGCCGGCAGTCACCGAGAATCCGACCGAGATACCCGCGATGGCATTCCCCAAGCGATCATCGACTCTCACCTCCAGCGGTGCCGGAAGCGTGGTCCCCACTTCTCCGGTCTGGCCGTCCCCGCCGGTCTTTTGAACCGCTGCAGCCGCTTGAGCTACGACTACCTGCGCACTGGCGGTAACTCCCCCGGCCGAAGCGTTGACCCTGGTGGTACCGTTGGCCACGGCGGTGACCAGCCCGGAAGAGTTCACGGTAGCCACGCTCGGATCTTGGCTCGACCAAGTTAGCGGCTCGTTTATAGGGTTGCCGTTTTGATCCTTGGGAGAGGCGGTTATCTGTTGCGTGGCCCCGATAGCGTCCAGGGTCACGCTCGAAGGACTCAGCTCGATCGTGGTAACCACGGGTTCGCTGCAGCCGCACAAAACCGCCGCCAAGACGACCGCCGCCTGTCGAACCGGCCTTTTCATTGCCTGCCCTCCCTGGCTATGGAAACAGCCATAAGCTACAGGGCCGAGCGGCCAGAGCCAGTGATCGATCTCAACCTCCGCCGGCTACCACTGTCGGAAACCCCCTAATCGTCTCCGCCGGAACCGAGGCCGGCCAGATCCAGGATGAAGGCGTAGATGAAAGCCGTCTCGCGCCAGCGCTGGTACCGGCCGGAGGCGCCGCCGTGCCCGGCTTCGAAGTTGGTTTTCAGGATGAGCCGGTTGTGGTCGGTTTTCATGGCGCGCAGCTTGGCCACCCACTTGGCCGGCTCCCAATACTGGACCTGGGAGTCGTGAAGGCCGGTGGTGACCAGCAGATTGGGATAAGCCTTCCGCTCCACATTGTCGTACGGGGAGTAGGCCAGGATGTAGCGGTAGTACTCGGGATCCTTGGGGTTGCCCCACTCGTCGTACTCGTTGGTGGTAAGGGGAATGCTTTCGTCCAGCATCGTGGTGACCACGTCCACGAACGGTACCTGGGCCACCACTCCCTTGAAGAGATCCGGCCTCAGGTTGACCACCGCGCCCATCAGGAGTCCTCCCGCGCTGCCTCCTTGAGCGAACAGCTTCTCCGGACGCGTGTAGCGCTGCTCGATCAGGAACTCCGCCACATCGATGAAATCGGTGAAGGTGTTCATCTTGCGCAGCAGTTTCCCGTCCTCGTACCACTGTCGCCCGAGCTCCTGGCCGCCGCGCACATGGGCTATAGCGTAAACGAATCCGCGGTCCAAAAGGCTCAAGCGGAGAGCGCTGAAAGTGGGCTCTACGCTCGAGCCGTAGGATCCGTAGCCGTAGAGAAGCAGCGGGTTGTCGCCGTCTTTTTCCAGCCCTTTGCGATACACTATCGACACCGGAACGGCGATCCCGTCCCGGGCACGGGCGTACAGCCGCTCGGACACGTAGTTGGCCGGATCGAAACCGCCGAGCACCTCTTCCCTCTTAACCAGCCGCCTCTCGCGGGTGACCATGTCGTAGTCGTACGAGGAGGGAGGAGTGGTGAGGGAATTGTACTCGTAGCGCAGCAGGCGGGTATCGAACTCCCGGTTGGCGCCTACGGAGACGGTATAGGCGGGCTCCCCGAAATCCAGGTAATGGTCCCCGCTCCCGTCGTAGGCGCGGATGCGCAAGCGGCGCAGCCCATTCCTCCTCTCGGTGAGCACCAGGTGATCCCGGAAGAGGGTGAAGCCTTCCAGGAGCACGTCCTCCCGATGGGGAATCACTTCTTCCCATGCGTCTTTATCCACCCGGCCGGCGCCGTTCACCGGAAGGCGCACCAGGCGAAAATTCGCCGCGCCGTGGTTCGTTCTTATGTAAAACCAATCGCCAGCGTGGTCCGCCTCGTACTCGTGGCCCCGCTCCCGGGGCAGCAGGACCCGGAACTGACCGCCGGGGCGGTCCGCCTCCAGAAACCGGTACTCGTCCGCCAGAGTTTGGCTGGAGTGAATCATGAGGAACCTCCCGGAACGCGTGCGGAATATCCGGGTGTTGAAGGTGGAATCCCTCTCCTCGTACACCAGCGCATCGCTGGACGGATCGGTCCCGAGCACGTGCCGGTAGATACGGTACCACCTGAGCGTCGTAGGGTGCTGCCGGGTGTAAAAGACCGTGCGGTTGTCGTTCGCCCAGGCTACATTGCCGGTAACGTTGGGAATGACGTCTTCCAGAAACTCGCCGGTTGCGAGATTCTTGAACCGTAGAGTGGAAATCCTGCGCCCCACGGTATCAACCGCAAATGCCAGCAGATCCTGGTGGGGGCTCACCTGGAAACCCATGACCGCAAAAAACCCGTGTCCCTCGGCCAGCTGGTTGACGTCGAGGAGCACCTCCTCCGGCGCCTCCATGGAGCCCCTGCGGCGGGCGTAGATCGGGTAGTCCTTGCCGGCCTCGTAGCGGGTGTAGTAGAGATAGCCGCCGTCGGGCACTGGCGCCGAGATGTCGCTTTCCTTCATGCGGGCGCGGATTTCCTCGAAGAGCTGCTGCTGCAGCTTCTCGGTGTGCGCCATGACCGCTTCGGTGTACTGGTTCTCCGCACGCAGGTATGCCAGCACCTCCGGGTTCTCCCGCTCCCTGAGCCAGTAGTACGGATCGATCCTCACGTGGCCGTGTTTCTCCAGCTTGAACGGTACCGCTTTGGCCACCGGCGGTGCGGGGATCTTCCTTGGCTGCTCCATCCCGACCGCCTGAGGCCGAGCTGCCGGAGCGATCCATCCTAACAGCGCCAGCGTAACGGAGAGTGTCTTCAATACAGGCATACCAGAACCCCCGGGATTCGCAGTCTGCTGCGGACTAGCATCGGTTATCCATCGTGCACAAGCTGCACCTCAGGCCCGGAAGCCGGCAAGGTGCAGATAAACTCAGAAGCCGAATTGGAAGATACCGTTGCCGTTGAACATCCCGCCCTGCGATCCCAGCACCCCTGGACTGCCCTCGTTGGGCGGACGTCTGGGCATCGGGCTGAAAGTCTGCCGCACTCTGCACGAGCACACCGAGGCTCGAGTGCGGTTCTCCGCATCAGCTTGGCTGGTCAAACAGCCCCGCGGCGGAGGAACCGTCGAGTGGAGCGGAGGGGACTCGAACCCCCGACCCCCTGGTTGCAAACCAGGTGCTCTCCCAGCTGAGCTACCGCCCCTTCCCGGGGTTGGAAAATACGGCACCCGGGGTAAAACTCCTAGCGGTGCGGTGGAACTCGGTTACCCTATGGCCTGGTACCCTGTGACCTGGGCGGACGCCCGTTTTGCCGGCCCCGGCCCATGAAGAGAATTTTGGTTTTGGGGCTGCTTGCCGCTTTGGGACAGTGCGGGGGCCGGCCGGAAGCGACCCGGGATCCGGCCTCGGAACCGCCCTCGCCCGGAATATCGAGCCGTTCGGAGCAGGCCGAAGCGATAGCGGGCTACTGGGTGCTACGCCGGGCGGACGCGGCGCCTCAGGGGATGCAGCTCGAGCTGTTGTTCGATTCGATCGCGGGCTTTGGCTTTCGCGCCCGAATCACTTTCCTCATGCAGGGCGACGTGGGTCTCGACGCATCCCTTTTCGGACCGGGTGCGGGATCCATTCGGCCGGACAGTACGGTGAGCGTGATCTTCTCAGGGCCTCGCAGCGAGCTGGGTAATCGGCTCAGCGGCAAAGTGCGGGGAGACACGATCGCGCTCGCCGAGTTTTTATGGGCCGGAGAAGACTGGTTGAGAAGCGGCCGGCGCTGGGTTCTGGTGCGCCAGAGGCAATGACCCATTTCTCGCGTCGCGGTCGTAGTTGGGACTCATCGCACGCTGAGTGCGTATCCTGAAAGGGGGCGCAACTGGAAGCTCCGGCTCGCCACCTGCTCCAGTTGCGCCGAGTAGGCGGACCTGGAGCCTACGTCGGAGACGGTAACGCGCACCAGGGGACCGGGGGCCAAGGGGCCGGTCACGATGGCTCTGATTTCGCTCTGGCTTACCTGCTCGAAAAAGATGCGGCAACCGTCGCAGGCGGCCGCGATGCCCAACAGCTCCTTCGAGCTCGCCGAGCTGACCGAGAGAACCGCGGCACCGTCGTCGCTGTTGGGTGTAACCAGGTCCACCGTGAGTTCGCCGACTTCAGGGCCGTCGCACGATACGGAGGACAGCCACCCCGCGATCGCGGCGATCCACCAAAGCCGCTTCATGGCTTCCTTCCTCCCGCGCCGCCGGCGCGCTCGAGTACCGGACCCAGGACGCTGGATGGAGCGCCGGTAGCTTCCACCCACGCCAGGAAGTCGCCGACATCGAACGAGCCGTTTCGGTTACCCAGCAAATCCAAATATCGAAGCTCGTCTGCGTTGAGTCGCGACGCCGTGCCGAGCAGCTGCGACACTACGGTGGAGGTCGCCAGCGGCGGAGCCGTCACAGTGAGCTCGACCGGCAGTTCGGCCTGTTGAGAACCGGAGACTACTCTTGTAACGGCGACGAACCGGCCCGTAGCTTCAGGAATTCCGGCGATGGTACCCGCGCCGTCCAGCGACAGCCCTGGGGGGAGCTCTCCCTGTACCAGGCGCCAGCTGTAGCTCCCCGTCCCGCCGCTGGCCGTCAAGCTGTGAGCGTAAGGCTTGCCCATGACCGGGCCCGGCGGTGTGCCGGCACTGGCGGTGAGCACTTCCCTTACCGTCAGCACCAAGCTCACCTCCGCCTGTTGGGACCCCGAAGTCACGCGAACAACCACCGTATCCACTCCCGGCTCGGCCGGAGTGCCGCTGATCAGCCCGTAGCTCCCGAGCGCCAGTCCCGCCGGAAGCGACCCTCCGGCCAGAGTCCAGCGGTAACTTCCCGTTCCCCCTCTGGCTTCCAGTTGGTGCCGGTAGAACCGCCCCCTCACGGCCTCGGCTGGAGTGCCAGCGTCGGCTATCAGTCGCGGAAGAAACGTAGCTGTCAGCTGATAGGGCCTTCGCATTGCCAGGTGGAGGGTGTCTGCGGTAGCTGCGGTGTCTCCGCTCCAGCCTTCGAACACGGAGTCCGGCTTCGGGATCGCCCAAACAGCGACCGGAGAACCCTCCGGCAGGTAGCCGCCCGCTCCGAGATCTAGAGCCGGGTCGCTTTGCACCTCGCCGCCGCCCGTCACCGCTACTCGGATTCGGTACCAGCGGGAAACCGCCGCGATCAGCGTGTCTCCCTCCACTCTTGCGGTGATCTCGTGGGTCCGCGCTCCTCCGTCGCTCCAAGAGTCGAAAACGAACCGCGTCGAGGAATCGGGAGCCAGTTGCACCGAATCGATGCTCACGGTGTGCACGCTCCCGGGCACCAGGATCTGCGAGAATTTCCGGTAGCGCGCTCCGTCCACGATCACTTCGGCGACGGTGTCGCTGGCGTGGACCAAGGTGGGAGTGCCGAACCGAAGAGCGAAACGCACCGCACCTGCCGGCGCGAGCTGGACCACGGAATCTATCTCCCATCCCACGAAGCCGCCGTCGTGGTTCTTGAGCGCCGCCGGATTGGTGTCGAAAGAAAAGCGGAGCGCTCCGGCCGACCCGGGATACGGATCGCCGCTGTCGCCGCGGTTTCCTCCCGTTTGCTTCCACAAGTGTGCCATGCCGTCAGCCTCTTCGAGGGCCACACCGTGGACCGCACCGCTGTTCACCGTGTTCGACGCGGGCCACACCGCAACTTTCGCCGAGTCGATATGCCAAACCAGCAACCCACCCCGTTTCGGGCCCGCTTTTCCTCCGGTCTGCATGTTCGAGGTGTCCGAACCATGGGCCTGCTTGTTCTCCAGGAGGAAGTACTCCCCTCGAGGATTCGAGCCCACGGGGCGGATGAGAAATACGGTGTCGGAGAGCACCACGGGCCCGAGTTCGTAGGTCCCTGGTTCGGTGAGTTCTCTCACCAGGACCCATCCCAGCCGTTCCTTGGACCACGCTTCGAAGTGCGCCGGACTAACGAGGCTGGTGTAGTTGCCGGAGCCCATGAGGCCCCATTCCCCTATGCCGTGGGTGGAACCTCCGGTATCGTACAAATCCGGGAGGCCGAGTCCGTGTCCCAGCTCGTGCGCGGCGGTTCCGATCGCCATGATCTGTCGGGAATCGGTGCAGCTGGGACCGCCTACGCCCGCCACTATGTAGTAGGGGTCTATCTTGATCGAGCCGCCTCCGGCCGCCGGATCGTCGGTAGTGAAGGGTCCGGATCCAAAGACGAGGTCCGAAAGCTGGAACTTGTGGGCCCAGTAGCCCCTCCCTCCGCATTCACCCCCCACCACCGGTTGCAGAAACTGCACTAGATCTACGATCCCGTCATCGTCCCCGGAGTTCGGGATCCCGTCGGGCCCGTCGTTGTCGTACTGGCCGAAATCCACGGAAGGATCCAGGGCGGATAGTGCCGCCAAGAGCAGTTCTCGCAATCGCTGCCGTCCCGTGGGGCAATCGAGTGCGCTGGCGCTGGTGCCGCAGGCGTCCAGGTAATAGGACCTGGAGTTCGGGCCCGGAAACCAGCCGTAGGTGGCGCCATCGATCGAGAGGAGGCCGTTCGACATTTCCTGGTACAATGTCCTGAGTGTGTACGGCCTGCCGGCTATGCTCTGAGGAGTGTAGAAGAGGGAGTCGTAGCGTGAAGCCTGAGGCAGCGCGCTGGTGTCGGTGTCGCTGAAAGCCACCAGCACCGAGGGGAGTCTGAAAGTGCCCGCCACAGCCGCCGTACCGGACGCTGCCCCCGCCCGGACCGCCGCGTTGAGTTCGCCGAGCCGGCCGGCCGCTAGAAGCTGCTGCCGGAAGCGGGCGACTCGTTGAGTCTTGGCTCTCCAGGCCATCTGCGCCCCGAAATCGAGGGTCACCCCGTCCGCGGTGCGTACCGCTTCCACCCGCCGTTCCTGGCCCGAACCGGCAGTCGAGATCAGGGTGGATAACAGCGCGGCGACGGGAAGAGGGCGCAGTACTCGCCGGAGGAAGAGCGGGTTCACCGCTCCACCACTACGGTGTACCCGGTAGGCTTCTTGGTCTGGAAGTCCCTAGCGGCTACCTCGTGCACGTCGACCCTATAGGCGCCCACCGGTGCAGCATCGGATACCAGCAGTTTGGCCACGGGTCCCGGCCTCAGGGGACCGGTGACGATCACTCGGAACTCTACTTCGCTTACCTCGTGGTAAAAGACTTTGCACCCCTCGCACACGGGCGTGGCCGACACAATCCGGTTCGGCGCAGCCGTGCTCACGGTGAACATGACCGCACCGTCGTCCGAGTTGGGCGTAAGCAGGTTCAGGGTAAGCTCTCGCGGCGCGGGCTCCTGGATGCATCCCAGGGCGCCAACAGCCGCGATTGCCAAGAACCCTCGCAACGGCAACTTCATCGTCGCTTCCCCCCGCTAGCCGGTGCTGCAGGCGGCACCACATTGGTCTTCTCCACCCATGCCAAAAAATCTCCGAGATCGAAGCGCTGGTTTCGGTTGCCCAGCAGATCGAAATATCTGATCTCGTCCTCGGTGAGCTGCTTGTCCGCACCGCTCAGGTGCGCCAGAACCTTGCTCAGCTCCACCGCGGGAGCGTTTACCACGATCGTGATCGGGACCTCGGCGATCTGGCTGCCGGAGGTCACCCGCCCTACGGCGTTGAACGTGCCGGTCTCTTCGGGCCTGCCGTCGATTACGCCGTTGGTGAACCAGAGCAGTCCTTTGGGTAGGGCACCGGAGACGAGCTGCCACCGGTATTGCCCTGTGCCCCCGGTTACCGGGATCTGATGTTGGTACCTGGCTCCCATGATCCCCGCGGGCATGGAGGTGGAACCCACTACCAGAACCGGAGCGAAGTTCGCCACCAGGTCGAAAGGCCGGTTCATGACCAAGTCGAGAGTGTCCCTGAGTGTCACGGTGTCGCCGCTCCAGCCGTCGAAGACCTGTCCCTCACCCTTGGCGGCGATCAGCCGAACCAAAGACCCGGCGCTCAGGAAGACACCCGCCGCCAGAGAATCCCTGGGGGATGAGGACGATACTGTACCCTTGCCGCTCGCCTGCACCCGGAGCAAGTACCAGGCGTCCACTGCCGCGACCAGAGAGTCCAGATCGTCGGAGGCGACAAACTCGTGAGTCTGGGCTCCGCCGTCGGACCAAGATACGAATTCAAAACGCGCACGCCCGTCCCCCGTTACCTGAGGCGACTCGATGGATACCGTGTGGGCCGAACCCGCATCGAGCACGTCGTGGAATCTGCGGTAGGGCTGGCCGTCCACCAGTACCACCGCCAGCGTGTCGCTCGCCCGGATCACCGTCCCGAACGAGAGATCGAATGCGACCGACAGATCGGAATTCTGCCGGATATTGGTGAGAGCAAAGCCCGCAAATAATCCGTCGTGGTTCTTTGCGGCTTGCGGATTGGTGGCGCGGCCCAAGGCATTGTTGCCCGTGAGGCCTGGGTAAGGATCGCCCGCGTCGCCGCGGTTTATTCTCCCCTCGAGGTCCCTGGTCCCGTCGGCCTGCAAGAGTCTCACGCCGTGTATCGCCCCGCTGTTTACCGAATTGGCGAAGGGCGGGCCGGCCACGGCTACCTTGGCGGAATCGATGTGCCAGACTAGAAGGCCGCCGAGCTTGGGGCCGGCCCGGCGGCTGGGATGCAACAGGTTGGCCGAATCCGAACCGAAAGCCTGCTTGTTTTCCAGAAGGAAATACTCCCCTCTAGGATTGGCGCCTTTGGGCCGGATCAAGAACACCGTATCGCCGGTGACCACCGGGCCCAACGCGTAGCTCCCGCGACTTTTGAGCTCTCTCACCAACACCCAGCCCAGTCTCTCTTTGGACCAGGCGGACAAGTGGCCCGGGCTGTAGAGGCTCCGGAAGTTGGCCGAACCCATGAGACCCCATTCGCCGATCCCCTCGGTCTCGCCACCCGTGTCGTACAAGTCCGGCAGGCCAAGCCCGTGACCCAGCTCGTGGGCCGCAGTGCCGATACCCATGATCTCGGTGGAATCCGTGCAGGAATCCCCGCCGGTTCCGCCCACGGTGTGATAGGGATTGACCATGATCGGCCTGCCACTGGGGGAAAGATCGTTGGTCTGGTACGCCGATCCTCCGATCCTCAACCCGTCCAAGCGGTGCTTGTGAGCCCAAATCCCCCGCCCGCCGCACTCGCCGCCGATCTCGGGCAGAATGAATTGGACTACGTCCACCACTCCGTCATCATCTCCCGAGTTGGGAATGCCGTCTGGCCCGTCGTTGTCGAACTGGCCGAAATCGACCGTTCCGTCGAGCTGCTGGAGGGCGCTGGTGAACAACTCCCACATTCGGGACCGCCCGGTAGCGCAGTTGAGCGCGTTGAGGGTGCTCCCGCAGGCTTCCAGGTAGTAAGCCCTAGTGTTGTTTCCACTCACCCAGCCGTAGCTCTTGCCGTCGATAGTGAGCAGTCCGTTGGACATCTCCTGGTAGAGCGTCCGCAAAGTGTAGGGCCGGCCTCTGAGGGGCGTGGTGGTGTAGAACAGGGAATCGTATTGCGCAGCCTGGAACGGGAAGTTGGACATGTCCACGTCGGAGAAACTCACCAGAATCGTCGGGACCCGTAGAACCCCTGACAGGGCTGCGGGAGCGGTCGCCATGAAGAGCATGGGCGCGTTAAGCAGGTCGTCACGCCCCGCCCTCCGGAGAAAGGCCCGGGTTTCAACCACCCGGCGGGCTTTGGCCCTCCACACTCCGTCGGCGGGGTAGTCGAGCACCACACCGTCTCTGGTGACCAGCATCTCCTGCCCGGGAGCCTGGCCCAAAGCGGCGGATGAGCACAGGAGTGCGGCTGCCAGGGTGCAGGTCATGCGCGCCGCCTGCACGTGCAGCGACCGGAATGGTGCCTGTATCAATCGCAAAAGCTCGTTTTGCAAGACCACTCCGTTATGAACGATAAGGTCACGCCCGCCAGAAATAGTTCCCGCTGACGTTCGACCCTGGCGGTGTCGCCCGTCACAGACCCGGCAGCCAGTCCTAAAATTCTATGCGGTGCACCGCCACCGCGCTCAACACCCCAACCGCAAGCCCGCCCAGCACGTCGGAGGGAAAATGCCGCCCGGCGGCCACCCGCATGATTCCAACCGCCACACCTGCACTCCCGGCTGCCCATCCGCGCCACGCTGCGCCCGGGGATCTCCGGCTGCTCAGGTCTAGAATGTAGCTCGTTGCCAGCGCCGCCGCCGCTGCGCTGTGACCGGAAGGCCAGGAGCGACGCGAGTCGAGTTCGTCCCGAGACTCCACGGCCTGGCCGGTGTACAGCACCGGACGGCTCCGGGCGGTTATAGCCTTGCTCAGCTCCACCGTACCGAGTGCCAGGGCTACGGACTGCAGCAGCTTCACTGCCGGCGCGGGTGGGTCGCGCCCGCCGTAGTTCAGCAGCAGGTCGCCGAGTGTGAGGACCCCCAAAGTACCGAGCGCCGCCGTGCTTGCCGCGGACCACCCGGGACGCGGCTCTGAGATCGCCCATCGGTCGAACCAGGGTACGGATCCGGGATCGCAAGGAGCGCAAGGCGGGGGGCCGTCGTTTATGCCGAAGACGTGGGGTGCGGCGTAGAGCGCGGTCCCCACGGCGATCCAGATCCCGTCCCTGGCCCGGACCTCGAGTTTTGGGCCTTGTGCTACGGCCAAAGCGGGCCACAAGAACAGCAATCCGGCCAGGTAGACCGGCGCGGCGGCGCGGACCTTGTGCGCCGGCGGGCGGTGCGGTAGTATCGTACGATCGCCGGAAGGTCCGGGGTCAGCCCAACTGTTACCTGTTCGCCGAGGGGCTGTGGACACGCAAGTACTCCAGCACATCGCGCTGTTCGAGAAATGTAAGAATTTCACCCGGGCCCGCGAGGTGCAGGCTGCGGGTTTGTACCCCTACTTCAAGCCGATCTCCGAGTCGGAAGACACGGTGGTAATAATCGAGGGCCAGAAGAAGCTGATGATGGGGTCCAACAACTATCTGGGCCTGACGCATCATCCCAAGGTCCTCGAGGCGGCGCGGCGGGCCCTGGAGCGCTACGGCTCAGGTTGTACCGGCAGCCGTTTCTTGAACGGCACGCTGGATTTGCACGAGCAGCTGGAGGCCCGGCTGGCGGAGTTCTTCGGCAAAGAGGCGGCTTTGGTCTTCTCCACCGGATACCAAGCCAACTTGGGTTTGGTGTCCGGGCTGGTGGGCCGGGAGGATGTGGTCCTGATCGACAAGCTGGACCATGCCTCTATCGTGGACGGAGCGAAACTCTCTTACGGAGAGACCGAGCGATTTGCCCACGGAAATTTGGAACAGCTCGAGCGGCTTCTCCAGAAGCATTCCAGCAAGGGGATGCTAGTGATCGTGGACGGCGTGTACTCCATGGAAGGGGATATCGCCGATGTTCCCAACCTGGTCAAGTTGTGCCAGAAGTACGGTGCGGCGCTGGCGGTGGACGACGCCCACGCGGTGGGTGTTTTGGGGCCCAAGGGTGACGGAACGGCGGCGCACTTCAACCTGACCGACGAGGTGGATGTAATCGTAGGGACTTTCTCCAAGTCGCTGGCCTCGATCGGAGGGTTCGTGGCCGCTTCGGAATCGGTGATCCACTACCTCAAGCACCATAGCCGCCCCCTTATCTTTACGGCGGCTCTCCCTCCGTCGAACACGGCGGGCGTACTGGCGGCCCTCGACGTCATGATAGCCGAGCCGGAGCGGAGGGCGCGGCTTTGGGAAAACACCCGCCGCTTGAGAGACGGGTTCCGGGAACTCGGCTTTGACATCGGACCCACGCAGACGCCCATCATACCGGTTCTCATCGGACCGCTGGAGAAGACCTTCGCTTTCTGGCGCAAGCTGTTCGACGCCGGGGTTTTCACCAATCCGGTAGTGCCGCCGGCGGTGCCGCCCGCGGAATGCCGGTTGCGGACCAGCCTCATGGCGACCCACACTCCCGAACAGATCGACTTCGCGCTGGAAACGTTCGCCAGGCTGGGCAAGGAGATGGGAGTAATTTGAGCGGGCGGGTGGTCGTGCGGCCGGTAACCGGGGCCGCCGACCTTAGACGCTTCATCGCTCTTCCATACCGGCTGCATCGAGGGGACCCCAACTGGGTCCCCCGGTTGCGTATGGAAGTGAAGCAGATGCTTTCCCCCAAGAAAAATCCTTTCTTTCAGCACGCCGAAGCTCAGTACTTCCTGGCACAAATAGACTCCCGGGTCGTGGGAAGGATCGCCGCCGTTCACAATCGATTGCACAACGAGTTCCATCAGGACCGGGTCGGCTTCTTCGGGTTTTTCGAGTCGGTGGACGACCAGCGCGTCGCCGACGCCCTGTTCGAGGCGGCGGGCGCCTGGCTCGAGCAAAGGGGACTCGACGTCATGAGAGGACCTGCCTCTTTCTCCACCAACGACGAATGCGGACTTTTGGTGCAAGGCTTCGAGTACCCGCCCACGATCCTCTCTCCGCACAATCCTCCCTACTACGTGCGCCTGGTGGAACGAGCCGGGTTCGAAAAAGCCAAGGATCTCTTCCAGTACGAGCTCACCGACCCCAACATGCCCGAAAGGCTGATTCGGGGGGCCCGACTGATCGCCCAGAGACAGAAGATCCGGTTGCGCTCCCTCAACTTGCGAGACTTCGACCGGGAAGTGGAGAGGGTCAAGCAGCTTTACAACCGGGCATGGGAAAAGAACTGGGGCTTCGTTCCCATGACCGATGCAGAGATCGACCACCTGGCCTCGCAACTGAAGCCCGTCGTGGTCCCCGATCTCGTGGTCTTCGCGGAACGGGACGGGGAGACCATAGGCTTCGCCGTAGCGCTGCCGGACCTGAACGTGGCTCTCAAGACCAACCCCTCGGGGCGGCTCTTTCCCGGTATCCTCAAAATCCTTTTGGCCTCGCGCAGAATCACCCGCATCAGAGTGTTGTTGCTCGGACTCCTCAAAGAGTATCGCAGAACCGGTGCCGACGCCCTCATGTACCAGTGGATCTGGGAAAAAGGATACGCACTGGGATATCGCTGGGCTGAGGCGGGCTGGGTGCTGGAGGACAACGTCACCATGAACAACGCCGTCGTCCGCATCGGATTTCGGCACTACAAAACCCTGAGGCTTTACGATCGCCCGCTGTGAGAGCCTTCGTAACGGGCGGCACCGGATTCGTGGGCTCTCACTTAGTGGAGGCCCTGCTGGACCGGGGAGACGAGGTCCTTTTACTGGTCCGGAAACCGGAGCGGGCGGCCAGGCTCTTCGGCGACCGAGTCGGTTTGGTGCCGGGAGATTTGGAGGATGAGCGCGCGCTTAGGGAAGGATGCTCGAGAGCGGACGTCGTTTTCCACCTGGCCGGACTCACGGTGGCCCGAAAGCCGGAGGATTTCTTTAGAGTCAATCGAGACGGCACCGGGCGCCTGGTGAAAGCGGCTCAGGAGGCGTCTCCCCGACCCCGCAACCTGGTCTATGTCAGCAGCCTGGCGGCATCCGGTCCTTCCAGCTTGGGGAGGCCGGCGGTAGAAAGCGATCCTCCGCACCCGGTGAGTTTCTACGGCAAGAGCAAGCTCGCCGGAGAAGAAGAAGTGCGGCGCAGCGATCTTCCCTGGAGCATCGTTCGCCCGCCTACGGTTTACGGTCCCCGGGACCGCGGGTTGTTGAGAATGTTCCGTCTGGCCCGCAAGGGGGTACTGCCTCTGGTGGGCAAGCCCGAGCAAGAACTTTCCTTCGTTTATGCCGGCGATCTTGCGGCCGCCATCATAGCTGCAAGCGCCGCGCGGTGCGCTGGAAAGACGTACTTCGCCTCGCACCCGGAAGTCGTACCGCTCATCCGAGCAGCGGAGGCCATATACCGGGCAGTAGCCGCCGCCGCGGGAGAACCCGTCTCGCGGCCGCTAGTGGTGAGACCGCCCGCCTTTCTAGCGCGGGGACTTCTGAGCTTCATAGGATGGACCTCCGCGCTCGCCGGAAAGGCCACGGTCCTCTCGGCGGACAAAGCGCGCGAGCTACTGGCGGAAGCCTGGGCTTGCTCCCCTGCAGCGCTGGAGCGGGACACAGGATGGCGAGCGGAGATCGATCTGGCAACGGGACTGGAACTCACCGCCCGGTGGTACTCGGAACACGGATGGCTCTGACCAAAACCGACCGGTTGCTGCTGGGGTACGCGCTCTTCGCTAGCGCCGTGATCATCGCCCGAGGCTGGGTTTTGCGACCCGGCCCCGCCTGGGTTCTTCTGATGCACGCTCTGTTCGGTCTTCTTATATGGCTCTTCACCCGCCTCCGAGAAGAGCACAAGGTGGGACGCCTGCTTCACGATCTATACCCGTTGATCATGCTCCTTCCTTTCTATGGATCCATCGGGATTTTGACCGAACAGGTAGGTTGGGACCGAGTGCTCGCCAACGACCGGGTCATTCAAGGCTGGGAAGCGGCGCTATTCGGCGGGCAACCCTCTTACGACTGGATCAGGGGCGCGCCTTCGACCTTCTGGTCGGGAGTACTCCACCTGGCATACTTCTCTTACTACTTCATCGTCCTACTGGGCCCGGTTCTACTCCTGGTACTGGGCCGCAGATCGGAAGCTCGCGACGTGCTCTTCAGATGCATGCTGGCGTTCGTGATCTGTTACGCGATCTTCATCCTGTATCCGGTAGCCGGTCCTTATTACGCCTTCCCCCAGCCGGAAGGCCCGGTAAGAGAGGTGTGGAGCGCAAAGCTGGTCTACGGACTGCTGGAGTCGGGTTCTTCCTTCGGCGCCGCGTTCCCTTCTTCCCATGTGGCGGCCACGGTCGCCGTCACGCTCGGAGTGTGGCAGCACCAGCGAACCATGGGACTGGTGTTCGCCCCCTTGGCGCTGTTGCTCACGATCGGCACGGTTTACTGCCAGATGCACTACGCCCTGGATGCGATAGCAGGGCTACTCTTCGGAGTGGGAGCTTGGGCACTAGGGGGAAAGATCGGCGGCGTGACCCTGCCGGCTCCCGTTCCAGTGGCGGCCGAGAAACGCCTGGCTTCCGGATAGCGGCTCAGTGGGGATGCGAGTGCCCGCCACGCGCGCTCCCCGCCTCGGGTAGCTCGCCGCCCAGCTGAGCCACCAGATCGGCGTACTTACCCCTCAGCTGGCGCAGGTAGTGCATGCGGTCCAAGACGTAAAGCCGATCGTTCTCGTCCGCCCGCGGCCAGGGAGCGTCTCCGGAAGGCAAAAACACCCCGCCTACCACACCCATGCCGCCCTCCGGTATAGTGTCGCCAGTCGGATTGTTGTAAGTGACCGTGACCCGATACACGTGATCCGGATAGATTTTGTAACCTAGGCGGCGGTACAGCCTCCCCACCGTGACCCCCGCCAAAGCTCCGCCTTCGCCCTCGATCGGTTTGCCCTCCCAGATCAGCTTGTTCTCCGTGACGTCCTCCAGCTTGAGGCTCTCGGCGTAGGGATGCAGGTGACCCCCGACAATCAGCAGCCGGCCTTCCATGACCGGACTCGCCTCGTAGGAACGGGAGATACGGCCGGGAGGAAGATCGAACGACTTGTCCCCGGCGGGAAACGCCACATCGAGCTGGAAGGGATAGACGCTGAACAACGGCCAGGGGCGGCCGCGCTTGACGTATTTGACGTAAAGCCTGAGCTCGGCCCCCCTGTAAGCGGTATGCGTCGGGTTGTGCATCATGGCCGAAACCACCACTCTCTGACCGGCCGCAACCGGATACCCGAAAAGCAACCAAGGCATCGAGTGCGCCCCGGTTTCCTGGCCGATCGCGAGCATGCGCTGGGAGATCGGCAAGAAGAGCTCTCGGTGATCGGGATTTATCAGGTTCAAGTGATGCAAAACCTGAGAGGGAACCGGCCTGCCCTCCGCATCCACGATCTCGAAGCTAAATCCGTACAGGTAAGCGTCGCGGGGCAGTACCACCGTCTCCACCGGCGGGTAAACCGCGGCGTGCTCTCCGTGATGCTCCCCGTGACCGGCAGCCGGTAGATCCATGGGTCCAATCGTTATTACAAAGCGCCCCGCCGCAGAGTCGTCCACCAAGCGGACCGTCGGCTCCTGTCCCAAAACCGCGGCCGGCACCAAAACTCCCACCGCTGTCAATACTCGCCTCAGACAACTCATTACCGCATCTCCTTCCTGACCCATCCTGACATGGCTCAGCCCTGATGTCGGCCGGACCAGAAGTATTTTCTCTCGAACAAAAAATAACCCCACCTTCACCCCGGCACCTACCCGCGGTCTAAAGCGCCCTTCATCCACTCGGTCCCGGCCCCAGCCCGGCCCGCTCCCGGATACGCCGCTGCTCGCCCGCGGTTACCATCTCGGACAGTATCACCTCACGCGCCAGCCGAGTGACAAACGCATATCCGCCGGGATCCGCCACGATCCATCTCTCCCATTCCAGCTCGTCCAGAGCTTGTTCGAGATTGGAGGCCGGCAAGCCCGTCGCCCGCGCGAGTAACCCGAAGCTCGAGCGTCCCTCCAAGACCGCCAGCGCCGACAGTACCCGTTGGGCGCTCTGGGAAACCGCCCGGTAGCGAAGCCTGAGGGCTGCAACCACCGAGCCCGGCAACTCCGCCGGCAGGGTGTCGTCCAAGGTCTTCCGGGGAGCCGGCCATTCGGCAACCTGTCTCCCCCCGGTCGAGTCCTCCCGGAGGGACAGCCCGTGCTGCACCGCTCTTACCATCTCCACCGCCAGAAACGGGTTCCCTCCCGTGTCGCTCATCACCCGGCGGGCCAGTCTGGCAACTTGTTCAGGCGCGTACTGAGGCAGCACCCACCTTGCCAGCTCGAGGAGATCCTCTCGGGTGAAAGAATGGGTTCTCAATTCGACGCCGGGAAGCTCGCGGCCGAGCCGCTGGCGCACTTGGTCTACGGCGGGTGGAGGATTAGGACCCGAGGCCAGCGCAATAGCGATACGCGCTCCCCTCCCCTGTTCCGCCAGCCGCGACAAAAGCCCCGGCACGGCGAGGTGGGATCGGTGTGCATCGTCCAGCACAACTAGCACAGGCCTGGATTCGGCCGCGGCCAAAACTGCGGCGATCAAAGCCTGCGACAGCTCCAAGGGTTCTGCTGTTTTGGATCCCGGGAACTTCGCCATGAGATCGGGATCGACCGCGGCGAGCCCGACGATGGCGGCCGCCGGGGCCCCACCAAGTTCGGCAACTGCAAGCCCTCCCCTGAGCCATCCGGCCACGACCGACTCCACCGGGTCTCCGCCGTGCGCTCGGGTGTACGCCACTATTGCGCCGTCGAGGCGTGCGCGCGCCGCAAGCTCGTCTAGCAGGCGAGTTTTCCCCGTCCCGGGATCGCCCATGACCAGCAAGATGCGGGCGCCCCCTGCACAGGCGCTCTTCCATTCGGCGAGCAGAGCCTCTAACACGCCGCGCGCCCTGCCGACCAGCGGTACCGGAGGCGTGCCGGGTTCGATCACACCAGGAGCCGAGACAGCCCGGACTTCACCCCGCCGGATCCGAGCGGCTAGCGCTCCGGTCTCGGGATCGCAGGAAGCTCCGAGTTCGCGCTCCATCGCTTCCCTAAACCGCTCGAAGCGTTCCAAGGCCAGGCTTCGGGCCCCCTCCAAAGCCATCGCCCTGAGCAGGATTCTGAGAGCTTCTTCGTTATAAGGGTCGATCTTTAGGATTCGCTCCGCAATTTCCCGCGCCCGACTCGTTTGGCCTTGGGCTAGGGCATGTTCGGCGCTTTCGACCAAGCGCCCTGCCGATCGCGCCCGCAGTCGTTCCCGTTCTCTTAGTAACCACTCTTCGAACTCCGGCGCGTCCTTCAAGCTGAATCCTTCCAGAAAGTCCCCGTCCGGCTCGGGAGTTTCCAGGTCCGTGGTAACCGCCCCTTCGGCCAGGCGCACAACGTCACCCTCGGCGATCAAGGCGTCACCCAGGGTGCGGCGAAGCACCCGCAGCGCCTCGTTGAGGGAGTGCCGGGCTTTTCCTTGATCGCTTTCAGGCCAAAAGAGGGCCATCAAGTGGTCCCGGGTCCTTCCTCGGGGGGAGAGCGCCAGGTAAACCAGGAGTGCGAAGTTCTTGCGCCAGAGTAAGCTGCGAGGCGCTTTGCTTCCGCGAACTGTCACCGACGGCGGTCCCAGGCACTTGAGTTCTATCATCCGGGGTAAAAATAGATCGCCCGCGCACCTCGTGCCCGGGCGACCTGCGAGGCTCCTGAGACTCCGACCCCTAGGGTTGTACGGTGAGGGTGCCTTTCATCCCCAGAGCTTCGTGGGGTATACAGAAGTACCCGTAGGTCCCGGTGGGCGCGCCGGCGAAGTTAATCTCGTAGGTAGCCAGCGAGTCCGTGAACAGCGGGCCGTTCAGCGGGCTCATCTGGTTGGGCATGGCCTGCTTCAGAAATTCCGCCGCTCCCGGGGGAATCTGGTTTTCGTAGAACGACACGTTGTGCGGGAACCCGCTGATGTTGATCCAGCGTACGGTGTCTCCGACCTTGATGGTGAGGTTGGCGGGATCGTAGATATAGTTGCCGTCCCGCAACTCCATCCTGACTTCGTGAACCGTCCCGGTAACGCCGGCCTGTGCCCCTGCCTGAGCCTGGGGTTGAGCGGCGGGTGTAGCGGGCGCCTGCTGTTGTTGCTGTCCTGACTGCTCACCACCGCACGCGAGCGCCGCGATCGCCAGCGCCGCGAAAACCTGTCTCATAGTGCCACCCTCCTTAGTGCTTCGAGTCTGAACCGTTCCGGAACCGCGGGGGATCCGCGGCGCCGGCACTGCGAAAACGCCGAAATGTACAACACAGGCGCCGGAGCGGTAGTTCAGCCGACTGGACCGGCCAAGCCCGGGCGGCTATCATGCTTCAGCGCTATGTCCTCGACCTCCATCGGCCTGCTGCTGATCATCGCCGGCCTCACCCTCGCCGCCTTAGGGCTGGCTGTCTGGCTCGGTGCCTTCGAATGGTTTGGCCGGCTTCCGGGAGACATCCGGATAGAGCGGGACTCGGTGAGGATCTACATCCCGCTGGTATCGATGCTGCTCCTCTCCGCGCTGGCCACCGCGCTCCTGCACCTGGTGCGCCGGTTCTTTTCCTGAGAAGTCGCACGCCCCGCCCCGGCAGGCGAGCTTGCACTTTTATCCCAGTCTTTGAACTTCCAGTAGGAGCGATGGCTACGCCGCCACCCTGTCGAGCGCTGGGCCCCCAGTGCAGGGCCCTGAGGCTAACCCTCAGGATCGCCGATCTCAAAGATGACTCGCCCGGCGAACGCGACGCTCTGGCCACTTGGCTCACCGGGCACACCGAGCGGATAAGCTTCGGGAAACCGTATCGGTTGGGTCGCAGGCTGGTAGTCGATGCCACGGTTTATGTGCCGTGCAAGTACCTGAAGGGTGACGGCGCAGGGGAGGAAGCCCACTGCAGCGCTCACGGGTACCGGGGATCGGTGCCCCGGGCCGGCATTCCTGAGTCCCCTCCGCCTTTTCGCCTGAACGGGGACCGGTTTTCGGTGATCTATCGCGGGAGGCGCCGCGCCCTGCACCTGCCGGCTCCGAAACCTGCAGCCCGCCCCGGGAGGGCGCTTCCGGTGCTCGAGGACAACCCGTGCGCCGGCGCGCCGTGCCGCACCGCCGATAACAAACGGGGAGCGGCCTGCTGCCGGGACTTGACCTTGGAAGTCCTGACCCCCAAGGGGGATCGCACCCTGGAACTCCTCCTTCGCTCCCGGCGCTCTCCCTACCTCTGCAAAGTCTCGAGGGAAAGCGCCGACATAATAGAGTGCGAGGTTATCTCCGCCTGCGGCTACTTGGACAGCGACGGGGTAAGCTGCGTGTTGCACGGGCGTCTCCTGCCCGACGGGGAGCCGGCGAAACCGTTCGTTTGCACCGACTGGCCGGATCTAGATCCGGAACACACCGGCCATCCCGGATGCAGGCTGATCTGACGGCACGCCCATGAATCAATTCGCAGCGCAAGATCTGGAGCGGTTGCTGGGTGACAGATACGCCATAGAGGGGTTCCTCGCCTCGGGCGGAATGGGCGTCATTTACACCGCCCGGCACCGCTCTCTGGGCTCGCGGGTCGCCATCAAGGTGCTCCCTCCGGAGGTAGCTTCCAGTGCCGTGCGCATGGCGCGTTTCAAGCAAGAGGCCGCCCTGGCCGCCAACCTCTCGCACCCGCACATCGTGCCGGTATTCGAGTTCGATGTAAAAGGCAACCTGGCCTATCTGGTAATGCCGTTCGTGGAGGGGGAAACTCTCGAGCAGCGCATAGCCAGAGAGAAGAAGTTGGATTACCCGTCGGTCCGGGAGATGTTGCGGCAGGTAGGCAGCGCTCTGTCGTTCGCCCACGCGCGGCGGGTGATTCACCGGGACATCAAGCCTTCCAACATTCTCTTCGAAAAAGCTACCGGGCGCTGGCTGGTAACAGATTTTGGAGTCGCCCGGGCCGAACTACCGGGAGCGGAACCCATAACTCGAACCGGGATCGCGGTGGGGACACCCGCCTATATGGCCCCCGAACAGGCCGGCGGGAAGAAGAACGTCGATGCGCGCGCCGACCTTTACGCCCTGGCGGCTTCGGCATACGAGGCGCTCGCGGGTGAACTTCCCGAAACGGAGCACGACGTGGAGCATCACGTCAGCCGATTGCAGGCGCTGAGGCCGGATCTTTCGGCCAAAGTGGTTCGGGAACTGGTGCGCCCTCTGGCGCTCAGTCCGGATCGGCGCCCGGAATCGGTGGAGCGCTGGCTAGGCGAGCTGGAGAAAGCCGAGCGCCGCCGTGCCGTGAAGCCTTGGGCCGCGGCTGTCACCGCCGTAACTGCAGGCGTCATCGGATGGATCGCCCTCCGGGATGCACCCCACAACCCCGAGGATTATCCCGTGATCGCGGTGCTACCCTTCAGCGCCGGGGGCCCTACTCCGGGGATCGACCTCGACTCGGTGGTGCCGGAAGCTCTGGTGTGGCAACTGCAGATGCTGCCGGAGCTGCGAGTCATGGGAGCGGCGGCGGTCCGCCGTGCCGTGGAGCGCCGCTTGGGCAATGAACCCCAACCGCTGGACACGCTCCTATCCCTGGCCCGGGATTTGGGAGCTACCCTGGCGGTAGTGGGACGCGGAGAAGTGGCTTCCGGAAATGTTCGACTGAGCGTGCAGGTTCACGAGACCGCCACCCGGAGGCTGGTAAGCAGCGCGGACACGGCGGGGCGGCTGGATTCCCTGCATGCCCTAGTATCCTCTTTAGTGGTTCAGGCTTTCGCCCGGGAGCTGGCGCGCGAGCGAAGCGGGTGGCCAGGACCTTCCCTTCCCCGAGGACTCGCCGCCGTCGCAGCATATTTTCAAGGGGATCGAGACTTTCGCCGCGGGGCGTACCAGAGCGCCATAGCACACTTCGACCGGGTAATCCAGCTGGACTCGACCTACGCGCCGGCGTACTTCAAGCGCATGCTGGCGATCGTCCAATTGAGTCCCGGCGAGGCCCAAATCCGCTCCGCCCTGCGCGCCGCCGAGTCCTATGCCGACGGTCTCGATCCGGTCTCGCGGCAGCTGTTGGAGGGCTACACCGCGCTGGTGCGCGACGGTGATCTTCGCGCAGCCGAAGCGGCCTTCGAGGAGATCGTAGATCTCTACCCTGACGCTGTAGATGCGTGGTTCGCCCTGGCCGAACTCAGATTCCACTTTGCTCCCCTTTTGGGCAGACCCCTCTCCGAGGCGGAAGCCGCATTCCAGGAAACGGCCCGCAGAGACCCGTGGTTTGCAGCCCCGGTAGCACACCTCATAACTCTGGCCATGGCCAGGGAAGACGACGACGCCACCAGGTCATGGATGCGCCGCTATCTGGAGATCGACAGCACCTCCGCGGTAGCGGAGTTGGTCCGAGCGGCCGACACGCTGATCTTTAGGCCGGAACTGGCGCCGCGGGTGTTGTCTTCGTTTCCCTCGCGATCCCGGGAGTTCCTGGAAAACGTGGCGTTCATAGCTGCGGAGTTCGGCCGCTCCCCGCTGGAACGCTCCATCGGCATGAGAGCGATCGACGTGCTGTGGGAGCGGGCGGTAGGGAGTGCGGAACGGGAGCGAGCGTTCAGGATGAGGATCGCGGCGTTTCTGGGCTCCGGGAGGGAGGCGTCGGCAATGCGGCTGGTTCGAGAAGCGGCTGCGAGAGGAGTGCCCCGCGAGGAGCTCGACCGCTGGATAGTACTGAGCGCGGTGACGGCCATTCCCGATTTGGCCGATCTGCAAACCACCGCCGCAGCAGCCCGGCGCCTGGCGGAGAGTCCCGAACTCTCCGTAGTGGAGCGGTGGCTCGCAGCCCGATGGTACCGAACCCAAAACGCGGAACTGGCCCAAGATCTCGCCATTCAGCTACGGCGCTCGCTCCAAACGCGAGGCGAGATTCTCCCCCTGGAACAAAGTCTCCTAGACGATCTGGCGGCCCTGGACCTGCTGGCGGCTGGCGATACCGCAGGTGCTCTGGCCCTGTGGCGGCGCGCAACTCGACGGTTCAGCGTAGAGCAGGTGCCTTTCTCCCTGGTGGCATCGCTGTGGCCTTTGCGGCTGGCACGCGTCCGCTACGCCGCGGCAAGCGGAAGGTTCTACGAAGCGCTGGACGCCTCCTCGAGCTTTGTGAGAATCGCCGCCTTTGTGGATCAGGCGGCCTGGCCGGAAGTGCTGAGGATCCGAGGCGAAGCGGCGCTCGAGGTGGGCGACACGGCCCTGGCCCGCAATACCTTCGCCTACTTGCTTCAAGTCCTCGCCAGCCCGGACGGCAGCGGTACGGCAGCCCGAGAACGGGCGTTGAGAACCTGGGAAAGGATCAAGCCCTGAGGCCCTCCTGAAAGGCGTTGTGCAAATCGGCGGGGCCCGGACGTCCTCTGTGGTGAACCCAACGCAGAGGACCCTATGAAAAGCTGGGCGATTTTGCTACTGCTGGCCTTTCCTTATCCCTACCCGGTCATGGCTCAGGGCTGGATAGAGCCCGTCATTCCTTCGAGGCCCGACTTCGGGATCGTCAAGCTGCGTACCGAAGTTACGGTGCTCGTATCCGGCCGGATCGCCCAAGTTGAAGTGAACGAGTGGTTCCAGAACCGCGGGTCGGGCCTGGGAGAGGGGGATTATCTCTACCCGCTACCCGGGGAAGCGGTCTTCTCCGACTTCTCCTTGTTTCAGGGTGACGAGGAGTTGCGGGGAGAGACCATGGACGCGGCTACCGCCCGAAGGATCTACGAAGCAATCGTGCGGAAGCGCAAAGATCCGGCGCTCATCGAACTCGTGGGTCACGGCCTAATTCGAGCGCGGGTTTTTCCCATCGGTCCCGGAGAGACGAGACGGGTAACGCTGCGTTATACCCAGCTGCTGGAGCGCGCCGGTCAAGCCCTCCAGTTTCGCTACGCCGCAGGAGCTGTCCCGCGGCAGCCGACGGGTTCCGACAGCCGAGGGCCGATCGCGCCGCTCGGAGTACCGGTTACCTTCCAACTGGTAGCCGACAGCGGACAACTCTTCGGCCAACCGTTTTCCCCCACCCACGAGCTCCTCGTGGAACGGCGGAACGGCCGAATGATGGTTCGCCCCCGATCGGAATTCAGCGGGGACTTCACGCTTTTCCTTCCTCTGGCTAACCGCCCGGTGGGGCTCGCCCTGGCGACTCACCGAGCCGAAGGAGAGCCGGGATACTTCATGCTCACCCTCTCCCCCGGTAAGACTCCGGCGAGAGCGGTTCCCCGCGATTTGGTCGCAGTGCTCGACGTTTCCGGCTCGATGTCCGGACCCAAAATCGAACAGGCGCGCCGCGCCCTGTTGCAGCTGCTGGGAACGTTGCGCGCGAGCGATCGGTTCAGGTTGATAACGTTCAGCAACGAGGCCGTATCCTACCGGTCCTCCTGGACCAACGCCCTGGCATCGGAAATCGAACAGGCCCGGCGCTGGATCGAGTCGATCGAAGCCGGCGGAGGGACCAATATCGAGGCGGCTTTGAACGAAGCGTTCCGCCACCCGGCGCATCCCGACCGGCTGTCGCTCGTAGTATTCATCACCGACGGCTTGCCTTCAGTGGGCGAGCGAGACCCAGAGCGCCTGGCCGGGCGGGCCGAAAGTTCCAGAGGCGGCGCCCGAATCTTCACCTTTGGCGTAGGGTACGACGTCAACGTCTATCTGCTGGAGCGCCTCGCAGCCAGCGGCCGGGGATCGCCGCAGTACGTACGCCCCGGAGAGGACGTGGAAGCTGCGGTGGGACAGCTCGCCGCCAAGATTGCCCATCCGGTACTTACCGATCTCAGGATAGAAGAAGCTCCGGTACGGCTCAGCGAAGTTTATCCCCGCAACCTGCCGGATCTCTTTGCGGGCGAGGAACTGGTCATCTTCGGGCGGTACGATCCCTCCGCCGCCGATCGGCGCCGTAGATTGGTCGTCTCGGGACGCCGGGGGGATGAGCGGGTGGAATTTTTCGTCGAGGCCGAATTCCCAGAGGTCCGACCGGGGAATCGATTCATACCGCGCCTTTGGGCCGCGAGGAAGATCGGTCGGCTGGGACAGGCGCTCAGGCTGGAGGGACCCAACGCCGAGTTGGAACGGGAGATACGGGAAACCGCACTCCGGTACGGCCTGCTGAGCGAGTACACCGCTTATTTGGTGCAGGAGCCGCTCGAAACAGCAGTCCGCCCTCCGATGCTCAGGGACAGGGTTGCAAGCCCGATGCTGATGGCTCCCGAGGCCGCAACCGGCCGCGCCGCTGTAGAAATCGCGGATCGCTCTCTGGGGTTGAGGGAGTTGCGTTCCATCGCCGAGATGAAAGCGCAGGAGGAGGGCGCCAGTCGGGCCGTGGGGAGCATCGATACCAAGCTGGTGAGCGGGCGCCTCTTTGCCTTACGCGAGGGGATCTGGGTGGACCTTTATCACGAATCGGGGTCGAAGGTTAGAGCCATAGCGCCGTACAGCGAAGCGTACTTTGACCTGCTCCGAGCGCTGCCGGAACTGGTGCCGTACTGGCGGGAGTTCGATCGAGTTCTGGTGGCCGGAAGCCGGATATCAATAGTGGTCTCGCCTGGCGGGTCGGAGCGCTTGACCCCGGCCGAGCTCAGAGAGCTGGCGCGAGAGTTCCGGGGGACATGAAGCAGCGGCCGGTTTCGGGAGTCGGCAACCGGTGCTAGACTGACGATTAGGTGGGTACCGACTGGGCGGCTTTGTACCGGGAGATTTATCCGGATCTCGTTCGCTTTCTGCATTGCAAGGTGTGGGATGCGGAACGGGCCAGAGATCTGGCGCAGGAGGCGTTCGTGCGGGCTTTGAATCACGACCCGGAAAACCCCAGAGCCTGGTTATTCGCGGTGGCCAGCAATCTGGCCCGTGACGAAGCGCGGAGTGCGCTCCGGCGCAGGAGACACTTGGCTCTCCTGAAGAACGATCCCCTACCGGCGCACGGCCGCGAAGTGGCGAGACCGGACCAGGAATTGGAGCGTGCCGAAACGGTGTCAGCCGTACGCCGCGCTTTGGAAAGCTTAGGCGAGCGGGACCGCGAGGTTCTGCTGCTTTGGAACGGCGGGCTCGACTATCGGGAGATCGCGAAGCTCACGGGCCTGGCAGTCGGGGCAGTGGGTACCACCCTCGCCCGAGCCCGGCGCCGGCTGGTAGAGGCCTTTAAGAAGGAAGAAGGAACCAATGCAGCATCTGGATGAAGGAAGAATCCACGCTTATCTCGACTCGGAACTGTCAGGGGACGAGAGAGAAGCGGTAGAACTCCATTTAGCGGCCTGCGCGTCCTGCAGGGAGCGGCTCCAGGCCGAGAGGGAGATAAAGGAGAGCGCCGCCGCGATCCTCCAAGCCGCAGCCCCGCCGAGCTTGGATATACCCCCGTTCAGCCAAGTACAGGAGCGCAGCGAGCAGATCCACGAGCAAAGACGCCGCGGGCTGTCGCGAGGGACAAAGCTCGCCTGGGCCGCCACCGTGGTCTTAGCGCTAGGGATAGGATGGTATGCCCGCGAACTTGCGGTGGATCGGCAGCGCGTACGGGAGGTAGCTGTTTTGGAGCCGATCGAGGCTCGGCCCGCTACACCCCAACCTGCGGCGCCGGCGGCCGCCGAAGAGCCTGCTCCGGCAACGGAGCGCGAACCAATTGCCACCCCGCCTGCCCAGCTGCCGGCGGCAGGCCTTGCGCCCCCGGCCGCCGGCCGGACGCCAGAGATCGCGGCGGAGACCAGGCCGGAGATTGCGGCCGAGACGAGGAAAGACCTCAGAGCGCTTGCCGCCCTGGCCGTGGAGAGCGTTCCCGCGGCGGAAGCTCCACAGGCCGGCGACGAAAACCGCAGCGCCGCAGGCTGGACGGAGGTGGACCGGGCGGAAGCCGAGCGCCGCCTAAACGGACCGCTGGCGGGAATCCCCGGCGCGAGAACGATTTCCATCCGAGCTGGACGGCGCGACGGAATCACCGTGGTGCGGTCGCTGCAGGTTCTCGAGTCCGGTGTCACCGTGGAATTGGAACAGGCCCCCTCGCCCGGCGGGGTTCCGGCGGCTCCCCGGCAGCGGGAACCGGTGGCAGCGCCGGGTTTTGGAAGCCAAGGTGTCTCTACCTTATGGAACGGCTTTCTGGTGGTCGGCCGGGGCCCTCTCCCCGCGGACTCCTTGATGGCGTTACTCGGCCGGCTCCAAAGAGCCCAACCTCCTGAGCCGGATTAGCTCCGCCACCACCGACACGGCAATTTCTTCGGGAGTATCGGCTCCGATCTCGACGCCGATCGGCGACCGAACACGGGAGAGGGCTTCGCGATCGACACCGGCGGCCTCCAGAGCGCGCCAAATCACGGCTCTCTTCCGCTTGCTACCCAACATCCCCACGTAGCCGGCCCGAGAGGAAGCGGTACGCTCGACTATGTAGGCGTCGAAGCTGTGGCCGCGAGTTGCGGCGATCACGTAGTCGTCTTCGTCGAAGACCATGCGGTCCAGCACCGACCTGAAATCTTCAACCACGATCTCTGCAGCGGACGGCACCCGCTCTCGGTTGGCGAACTCGGCGCGATCGTCCACTACCACCACGTAGAATCCGGACCGTGCTGCCAGCTCCGCCACCGCCGCGCCCACGTGACCCGCTCCAAAGACCGTGACCCGCGGAACCCGGCTGATCGGCTCGACGAACGCTTCCGACTCCCGGTCCAGATATGCCGACGCCACCCGGCCGGCTCTTCCATGGTGCGATCCCCGGGTCGGACTCCAGGTGTAGCGCTCTATTAACTCGAGCAACCGCCCGGTTGCGTCGATCCCCATACTCTGGTCTCCTATCCTCACCGCCTTGGCCGGCCCGTTGTCCCAGCGGAGAGCCGTCGCCACCACCACGGGCTGGCGCGTCTGCAGGGCCCGGCCCACGGCGGCGCACAACTCGGCAAGCCGAGGCTCCGGCGGGAGCGGCTCCAAGAACAGCTCCACGGTACCGCCGCAGGAGAGCGCCAAATCCCCAATGATGTCGGCGTTGAGAGTATGGCTCACCAGTTCCGGAGAACCCGTCTCGATGGTAGCCAGCGCCTGCCTGGTGACGTCGGCTTCCAGACACCCACCTCCCACCGTGCCCCATCTGGCGCCGTCGGCAGTGACCAGCATCTTCGCATCGCTCGCCATGGGAAGGGATCCCCGCTTGCGGGCCACGGTAGCAAAGGCAGCACGCCGCCCCGCAGCGATCGCCTCCGCTGCGGCGAGCCAAATCGAGGCTTGATGGCCGATACCGCCCCCTGGCATACGTCGCTTTGGTTTTTGGCGCCCGAACTGAATCTACACTCGGCGGCCGGAAGCAAACACCGGTCATCCAGGCTGGCCGCGAACGGGGCGGGACCGCTTACTTGTTGCAGCCGGCCCGCGGAGAACTCCAGCAGACTAGATCAATGGTGCAGTTTGGCGGCCTGTTCGGCCAATCTCGGACTCACCATCGGGAAGGTCTTGGCGAACATGCCGTAGGCCAGCAGGAACAGACCCAGGAAGCCGGCGGTCACCGCCAGCTCTACAAGCCCGATGTGCGGCCCGTGCTCGGTCAGCGACGGTTGGACCAGGAGGTAGCGTTCCAGCCACATGCCCACCAGGCTCACGCTCACGAAAAGCGTGAAGGTAAAGGGCGTGATCTTGGCCTTCACCCATATCAGTCCCCAGAAGGGGATGACGAACACCATCAACCCGACCATGGTTCCGATCAGCCGCCACTCTCCCCATAGCCTGTAAAACGGGAAGCTGGTCTCCTCCGGTAGATTGCCGTACCACTGAACCAGAAACTGGCTGAACATGAGGTAGGTCCAAAAGATCGAGAATCCGAAGACCAGTTTGCCCAAATCGTGGAACTGCTGGCGGCCGATCAGCTCGCCGAGGTCGAGTTTTCGCCGCCAGTAAACCATCATGAGCCCCAGACTCGTGAGACCGGTCAAGAACGCGCCCATGAAGAAGAAGCCGCCGAACAAGGTGCTGACCCAGTAGGGAGCCAGGGACATCACCAGATCGAAGGCGATCAGTGAAAACAGGTAGCCGTACAGCACGCAGAGCAGCGGTGCCAGCCGGTTGAGGCGTTCCTCGTTGCGGGCCAGCGCCTCCGGCGTGGGAGTAAAATCTCCCGCTATCCGGTGGTAGAGGTTTTTCTTGTACCCTTCGACTCGGTCTTTGAGCTCGGCTACGTCGGGTTTCAAGGAGTGCCATACGTAGGCTATGGCCACTCCGAAGACCGCTACCAGGCTCAGGAGATCCCGCCAGAAAACCCAGGGGGTAGTGAGCCATTTACCGCGGGCCGGCGTAGGATGTTCAACCCACGGGAAGACGTAGCGGCTCCCCAGGAACAGGAAAAGAAAGCAAAGCAGCGATACGGGCAGGAAGGCGGCGCCGGCTTCGGCGAACCTGACGATCGGTCCGGCCCACCATCCTTTGGCAATCCGGTGGACCGCGGAGAACAGCACCCCGCCGATCGCTATGCCGGTGAAGTAAAGGAAATTCACGTGATATATGCGCCAGGCTCTTGCGGGATCGTCTCCAGAGACTGCGATCAAGAAAGACACGATCCCCCACGCCGCCAGCACCCCTCCGGCGATTATGAATCCGGATGCGGGAACACTGGCCGCGCGGCGATAGCTTTCCTTGTCGAACCAGCCGCTCACCGACTCGCTCCCTGCAACACTCTGATGTAGTTGACCAAGTGCCACCGATCTTCGCCGCGGATCTTGTCCCCGTAGGCCGGCATGATTCCCCGGCCGTGGCGGATGATGGTGTAGATGTAGCCGTCGGTATAGCTCCTCGCCTGCTGGGCGGTGAGATCCGGCGGCGGGAAGAACTTGGGAACCACGGGCCCGTCGCCGTGGCCTTCGGGGCCGTGGCAGACCTGGCAGTAGATCTGATAGCGATCCCTTCCCCGCTCTATCGACTCGCTGGTCCGCTGTACCGGGTTTACCAGCCGATCGATGCGCGGCAGGTTGTCCCGGGTAATGGGTAGCGGCGGCTCCGAGCCGTCCACCGGCACGGTACCCGGTACGGGGGGACGAGGAGCCACGTTCCGATAAGGAGCTACCGCGATGCTCCGCTTCATCACGGCGAACCAGGGAACCGCGGCTATGACATCGTCGGGAGAAGGCGCCCGGTGCCACTGTTCCCGCGAGCACGCGGAGAGCGTCACCGCCCCGGCGGCGATTAACAGACCGAAAGAGCGCAACAGGCCGTTAGCCTTCAACCTTCACCTCCACCGCCCCGGATTCGATGAACAGCTGCCTGAGAGCGGCGTGACGCTCCGGCGGAGCCGGGACGAAAATCCCGATGTGGTCGTCGCTGAACCGCGGATCGTACGCGGCCTTTCGCCGAGTTCGCCAGCTGTGGAAGAGCAGCCCGGCGATAGTCGAGAGTGCGCCTATCAATATCGTGAGTTCGAAGGCTATAACCACATAGGGCGGAATCGAGCCCAAGGGCTTACCCCCCACCACAATCGGATAGTCGTAGGACATCCAGAGCGTCATCGCGAAACCGGCGGCGCAGCCGGTGAGGCCGCCGAACAAGGTCCACAGGCGCACCGGGCTCACCTTGTGCCCCACCGCCTTGTCGACCTCGTGGTTGGGGGCGGGGGTGTAAACCGTGAAGTCGCGGTAGCCCAGCTCCTTTACCGCCCGGATCGCATCCACCGCGGCGTCCACGTGCTGAAAGGCGGCCAAGACTCCGGGCGGCCCGCTCATGTGCGGGCTTCCTTTCTGCGCGGCATCGGTATGATTTCCTTCACTTCGGCGATGGAGACCATGGGGAAGTTCTTGGCAAACAGCAAGAACCAGGTGAAGAACCAACCGAAGCTTCCCGCCAGGATCGCCCAGTCAACCCATGAAGGAGTGTAGTGGCCGTGGGCGAAGGGCTCGTACTCGAAGGACAGGGATACCACGATTATCACGAACCGCTCGAACCACATTCCCAGGTTGACGAACAGCGAGATCAGGAACATCGCCGGAATGCTCCGGCGGATCTTGCGGAACCACAACAAGAGCGGCAAGAAGGCGTTGCAAACGATCATCGTCCAAGTGGCCCACCAATAGTCGCCGAAGGCCCGATTCCAAAAGGCCGACCTCTCGAACGGGTTGCCGCTGTACCAAGCTATGAAGTATTCCACGGCGTAGGCATAGCCCACGATCATACCCGTGATCAGGATGAGCTTGGCCAAGTTCTCGAAGTGATCTTCGTGGATATACCGTTCGAGCTTGAACGCTCTCCTCAAGGGAACCAAGAGGGTCACCACCATCGCCAGACCGGAATAGATGGCTCCCGCCACGAAGTACGGCGCGAAGATCGTGGTGTGCCACCCGGGTACGATGGACATGGCAAAGTCCCAGGAGACCACGCTGTGCACCGAAAGCACCAGCGGCGTGGCGAAGGCGGCGAGGTAAAGGTAGGCCTTCAAATAGTGCCGCCACTGCTGATCGGTCCCTTTCCAACCCAGCGATACCAGTTCGTAGAGCTTCTTCCGCCAACCCGTGGCCCGATCCCGGGCCGACGCTACGTCAGGGATCATACCCACCGTGAGAAAGACGGTGCTCACGATGAGGTAGGTAGTTACCGCGAAGACGTCCCACAACAGGGGCGACTTGAAGTTCACCCAGATCTGCCGCTGGTTGGGATAAGGGATCAGCCAATAGGCGTACCAAATCCGGCCGATATGGATCAGGGGAAACAAGCCCGCGGTGAGCACCGCGAAGACCGTCATCACCTCCGCCGTCCGGTACACTGCGGTTCTCCAGGCAGAGCGGAAGAGATACAGGATGGCCGAGACCAGAGTCCCGCAGTGGGCTATACCGACCCAGAACACGAACGTGGTGATGTACACGCCCCACATGACGGGCGGGGCGTATCCCGCGACACCCAACCCGTAGCGAATCTGGTACAGCAAGGCTCCCGCACCGATCGCCAGGACCAGAAGCGCGGACCCCAGAGCGATCCAGTAAAGCCGCCCCGGATGCCCCAAGGTGGCGACTATGTCCCGGGTGATTTCCCGGTAGGTGGGGGTTGCCGTTACCCGTTCCGGCTGAGCAATCGCCGCCATCGTCTCACTCCTCCGCCCGGTTGCGCACTCTAGCCAGGTAGGTTATCGCGGGTCGAGTATTGAGCCCTTCCAACACCTTGTATCCTCTGGGGTCCAAAGCCAGTCTGGAAACCCGCGAGTCCGGGTCGTTGAGGTCGCCGAACACGATCGCGTCCGCAGGGCAGGTCTGCTCGCACGCCGTCTTGATGTCCCCGTCGCGGATAGGAATTCCCTCCATCCGGGCTCGGTGTTGGGCTCCCCGAATCCGCTGAATGCAGAAGGTGCACTTTTCCATCACACCCTTGGAGCGAACCGTGATGTCAGGGTTGAGGAGCCAGTGAAGCGGGTCGGGCCACGCGAAGGCGGGATCCGCCGGATTTTGATAGTCGAACCAGTTGAAGTAGCGAACCTTGTAAGGACAGTTGTTGGAACAGTAGCGGGTCCCCACGCACCGGTTGTACACCTGAGCGTTCAGGCCGTCCGGCGTGTGGTAGGCCGCGAACACCGGACATACCGGCTCGCAAGGCGCGTTGGTGCAGTGCTGGCACAGCATGGGGATCACCCGCGCTTCGAAAGGCTCTCCGTTACCGCCCTCGAAGTACCGCTCGATTCTCAGCCACGACATTTCCCGACCCCGCTGCACCGCGGCCTTGCCCACCGTCGGTATGTTGTTTTCCGCATAGCAGGCCGTTACGCAGGCGCTGCAGCCGGTGCACCGGCTCAGGTCGATCACCATCCCCCAGCGCGGATGTTCACCGGCGTAGTTGCCGCGGTTGCGCCAGTCGGCATACTGCCGCTCCTGCCACTGCTCCAGAACCTCTTCTATGTGCTCGGGAACCTCGGCGGCGTGCTCGGTGTGCTCCGGGTGGAACTCGCCGTGCAACATTTCCGCCAGAGTCGTTGCCTGGGCTATCCCGCGGCCGAGCTGGCGCGGCGTCCCCTCGGTCTTGGCAAGGCGCTCGTACTCGCCGGTTTTGCGAATGCTCACGGCCGCGTAGTACGCAATCCCGCCGAACTCCTGAGGCTCCGCTCCCAGCACGCCGTAAACGTTCACCCCCCGCCCCTCTGCGTACCTTCCAAATGCGGTATGCCCCTGTCCCACCGCAACCGCCACCACATCGGGCCGTACCCCCTGGTAGAGATACGCCGGCGCTCGGATCGCCCCGGCTTCCGAACTCACCTCCACGAACTCCCCTTCCGCCACCCCCATGCGCGCTGCCGTCTCCGGGTGAATCTCCACCCAACTCCCCCAGGTAACCTTGGTCACCGGGTCGGGCAGCTCCTGCAACCAGGGACGATTGGCACCGCGCCCGTCGTACAAAGCACTCGAGGGGTACGCTATCAGGGTGAGGCTACCTTCGGGAGCGCTCCAGGCGTCGAATTGAAGCCTCGAAACACCGGCCGCCAGAGAAGCGCCACGGCCGCGCACCTCGGTCCAGACTCCGCCGCGCCTCAAGGCCTCGTTCCAAAATTCCTCGAACGTGCCCCGAGCACCCACCTGGCGCTGAATCTGCCGCCAGCGTTCCATCAGGTAGTCACGGTAAGTGGACGCCGAAAACCGCGCCGCCGCCTGCCCCCCACTAATTCGGGCAAGCTCCAAAAGCACATCCCCGGTCTGCCGGGTATCGAAGACCGGCTGCATGACCGGCTGCTGAAGAGCGTACACTCCGGGGCGCGGCTCGTAATCGTTCCACTGCTCCAGAGGATCGTGATCCGGAAGGATCAGATCCGCCTCCCGCGCAGTCTCGTCCAGGAATCGCGAGAAACTCACCTTGAAGGAGATCTGGCGCATCGCTTGGGCGAAACCGAGACCGGCGGGCGAGGCGTACACCGGATTGGCGCCGTGTACCAGCAATACGCCCACTTCCCCGTTCCGCGCCGCCGCCGCCAGATCGGCTAAACCGCGATAGCTGCTTCCCCCCGAAGGGTCGTAACCCGGGGCGAAGGTCACGGTGCGACCCACATTACCCGCCACGTAGTTGAGCAGGTGAACCGCGGCCGCAGAAGCATGAGCCTGGGAATGCTGGGAACCCACACCGCCGGGCAGCGCAACGCTCGACTCAGCGGTGAACTCCCGCGCCAGCCGCTCTATCGTCTCCGCCGCAACTCCCGAGCGCCCGGCTACCGCTTCGGGAGTGTGGGCGTCCAACACCTGGCGGATTCGGGACACATCGGCGGGCACCCGCGCCAGGCGATCCCGTACGATCACATGGGCGATCGCCAGCGCCACGAGCCCCTCGGTCCCCGGCACCGGAGCGATCCACTCGTCGGCATTCATTCCGGTAAGACCCATCCGCGGCTCCACCTGGACCAGCCGCCCCATGGATCCGTTCTGGAAGGCATGAGAGGCGGTAAATCGGCGGGTGAGTTCCACCGGACTCAACCAGGTTTCCAGAAAATCGGCGCCGAAGGAGAGGATGTAGCGAGCCTCATCCAAGTGATAGAAGGGAAGCCCGTCGATACCGAACACATCCAGCGTAGCCCGCCTGAGCGCCTCGTACCCAAAAGGCTCGTACACCACGTGGCGGCCCGAGCCGAAGGCGCTCAGCCATTCCCTGACCAGTTGCTCGAAGGTTCCCTTCTCGTTGCCGGTCAGGAACCAGATCCGCCCTCTTTCCGCCGAACCCAGCCGTTCGGCAACTCTCTGGAGAGCGTCTTCCCAGGAGATCGGCTCGAAATCGCCGCCCGCCGTGCGGGCCAGCGGCGAGCGCACCCGATCGGGATTGTACACCCCTTGGAGCGCCGCCTGTCCCCTTGCGCACAGCTTACCTAGGTTGACCGGATGGTCGGGGTTTCCTTCGAGCTTGACCACCCGACCTTCGCGCACCTTGGCGTGCACCCCGCATCCACCCGGACACTCCCGGCAGGTTGTGGCATACCATGTGGCCACGCCCGGGATCTGATCCTCCGGAGCTATCAGATACGGGATGAGCTTCTCCGGCTCGCCGGCGCAACCGCTGAGCGCCACGGCGCCCCCGCCGGCTACTCCCAGCACCTTGAGAAATTTCCGGCGGTTAATCCGGGCCCCTTCACCTTCCAACATTTGCCAGCTATCGCTCATCCCGCCTGCCCCCTCAGTAGTGACACGCAGTGCAATCGGTGGTCACCTGGCGCTGCTTATGGCAGTCCAGACACCAGCCCATCTTCAGCGAGGCGTATTGATAAACCTGAGGCATTCGTTCTACCGGTCCGTGGCAGGTCTGGCATGCAATTTCCGCGCGAACGTGCCGCATGTGGGGGAACCGCACGAACTGCGGCAAGTTGTGCACCTTCACCCACTCGATCGCCTGTCCGGTTCCGGCCGCCTCCCTCAGCTTTTGCACTTCGGGCAGCGCCGCACCCGTGATCCGGTGGCAGCCCATACAGGTTTCCATGCTGGGAAGGCCAGGGTACGGGCTTACTTCCACCGCATAGTGGCAATACCGGCAGTCCATCTGGTACTGGCCGGCGTGAATATCATGGCGGAAAAAGATCGGCTGGCGGGGTCCCTCGAGGCTGCCCGTGTCGGAAATCGCAGGAGCTACGAATTCGGCGGGCTGCTGCTGAGCCTCGGGGGTCCTGAGCCACACCACAGCGAGCACCAGAGGCAGAAGAGCCACGACGGCCGCCGCAGCTCGGGCTGCGGGGCGGAAGTCAGCGCTCATGATCGCCTCTGGCAGTCACAATCATAGCCTCTAGATCCAGGACCTAAGTCCCGTCAGAAACCGGTCTGCGCTACGGCAAATAGCTAGACGTGATGCAGCCGCAGGATTGGCACCTAGTGAAAACTTTCACATGCGGCCGGCACATAAAATATCAAATTGAGCCGAGAGCACAACTGCTAGGCCGGCTCGCGCGGTTTGCGCTCCACCGCCTTGATCAGCTCGAAGCAGATCGCCCTGGCCAGCTCGGTCTCCCGGGCATCTAGGCAGGAGCGGTGGACCACCTCTCTCACGGTCCGCATGATCGCCTCTGGATTGCGCGTCTTGAAGAAATCGATCGCCTCCAAAGCGCGCCGGGCGTCGGCGAACAAACGTTCCAACTGCTCTCGAGTAGCGGGGGGCGCCTGCCTCCGCGGCGGCTTGAAGGGCGGTACTCCGCGGGCCTGGAAGAACTCGTACGCCATGATCGCCACCGCCTGCACCAGGTTGAGCGACGGGTAGGAAGGATCGGTGGGGATCGTTACCACCCGGTGGCAGCGGTCCAGTTCTTGGTTGGTCAGGCCCCGGTCCTCCGGTCCGAAGAGCAGAGCCGCGGGCCGCCGCTCGGGATGCTCCAAGATCTCGGCTACCGCGTCCTTGGGGAGCTGCATGTTGCGCTTTGCGGTCCGCTGGCGGGCGGTAAGCCCCACCACGTGGACGCAGTCGGCCAGTGCTTCGTCCAACTCCTCGAACAGCTTAACGCGCCTGAGAAAGTCGTCGCTCTTGTGGGCGATCCCTCCGATCCGGTAGGGGTCGTACTCTGCCGGCCGAACCAACCGGAGCTGATTCAGGCCGAAATTCTTGAGCACCCGGACCACTCCGGCAATGTTGACCAGGTCCTGGGGATGGTGCAGTACTACGATGGGCGTATCAGGGTTCATGTGTGGACCGCCGGCGAATCGGGATGCGGGACTAGTTCAGCTACAACCCTGTTGGTGCCTCGGCGGGGCGCTCAACGGTACCGGACCGCCCCTTCCGCATGTTCAGTTCAAACCTAGTTCCGCCTTGGCCTCGGGCGGTAGCAGGGGGAGGACGAACTTCACGGGTACGGCAAAGGAGAGCCCCGTGGCTTCCCGCAGACCCGCCCGGTGCACCGCCACCACTTCCCCGCTGGCGTTGAAGATGGGACTCCCGCTCGAGCCCGGGATGGTAAAGCCGTCGAATCTGATCTCCGACGCGGTAACTTTGCTGAAGATTCCGCCGCTCATGTTGGTCCTTACGGTTTTGGTTTCGTCGAGTGCTACCGCCACGCCCGCCGGGAACCCGATCAGGGCGGCAGGTTCCCCCTGGCGCGCGCGCGTACCGGTCCAGTCCACTTTAGCTATCACCGGTCCGCTGTAGTTCTCGAGCTTGAGCACCGCCAAGTCCGGCCCCTCTTCGGGACCGACGCTTACGATCTGAGCCCGGTGCATGAAACGCCGGTCATAGGGCCGGTCGGCCATGGTCACATAGATGGCATCCGGCGTCCGGCCTTGCGGCATGACTACATGCCGGTTGGTGATCATGTATCCCGAACGGGTGATCACGAACCCCGTGCCGTCGTATCCCTGGTTTCCCACCACCACTGTAATCAGGCCAACGGCTCCTTGGTTCGCCTGGGATACAGCCGCCAGGTTCACACCCCGGATAGCCCGCATCTGGGCCTCGATGTTGTTGGCTCGCTCTTCAGCCGCCTGAAGGGCCCGCCGCAGGCTGTCGAGCAGTGCCCCGGAAACGTCCGAGCGCCCGGCGCGGGCCAGCTCACCGCGTAGCCGCTCGAGTTCGGCTTGCGCTTGGCGCCGCAGCGAGTCGCCAGCCGCAAGTTGCTCTCTCAAAGCAGCCTCCGCCCGGCGCAGGGCCGCTTCCAGAGCGGCGGTGCGATTGCTCGCCTCGTTGAGCGCCGCCCTCAGACTGTCGATCACAGCCGGTGAGGCCGACGCAGCCCGCGCCGCCTCCAGCTCACCGCGCAGCCGCTCGTACTCCAGCTCGGCTTCTCGCCTTATGGAATCCACCACCGCCTGCTGGGCCCGCAACGCCTCCCGCTGCCTGGCCTCCAAGGCCTCAGCCGTCTGCCGCACCTGCCTTTCAGCCCAGAAGTAAAGGCCCGCGGTGGTCATCCCCAAAACCGCAACGAACGACCAAACCAGCACCCTGACCCGCTTGGCCGTGCGGCGCTGCGTTTCATCGAACATCTCTCTGAAGAACACCGTGGCCCCCTTGCCTCCGAAACTGCGCCGCCCACGTTCGCCTCGCGGCAGCGGGAGCTCTTCCTTGGGCGCCGCGGCTCGCTTGGGTACCAAGGTTTGGTCTTGCCCCGCAGCGGCAGGGACCGAGGGGAGCATCAGCTCCTCCACCAACAATTCCGGCCCGCCCTCCCCCAACAGGATCTTGTCACCCACTGCCAGGACCTTCTCGCCAGCCAGCTTCTCGCCGTTGAGATAAGTACCGTTGCGACTCCGAGCGTCGCGAACTACAGCTCTGCCCTCGGGCTTGAGAACCACTTCCGCATGGAGTCGAGAGACCGAGGTATCGGTCGGGCCCACGGGTCGGATCTCGCACTCCTGCCCCCGGCCGATCCGCAGGCGGCCTCCTACCACCTCGAACCGCTGCCCCGTTCTCAGCTCCCGCACTACCAGCTTGAGGTTGCCCGGCCGGAGATACTCCGGCCCGGTTTTTTGCGCTCCCTCCCCCTGAGCGGCGGCTCTCCCCAAATCGGACAGCCGCAGAGTCGGTGCCGACGGTCGCACCGAGGTGGGCACTTCCACTACGGTTTCTTCCAGCCGCTCCCGGGATACCGCTTCGATCTTGATCTTGGGACCCGACTCCCCCAGCCGGATAACGCTCCCCACTTTGACCGGCAAGCGGGCTCCCGGCACCACTCGGCGCTCATCGAGGTAAGTGCCGTTCCTGCTCCCCAGGTCCTCCAGCCACCATCCCCCGTTTTCGAAAAGAAGCCGGGCGTGCGCTCCAGAGACGACTTGGCTTCCCTCGCCTTTGATCGGAAACTCGAACTCCGGGTCCCGGCCGATGCGAACTTCAGGACCGAGGAACTCCTGTGCGGAGCTGGTCCTGAGATCGCGAAGACGCAAGAACGACATCGATCGCTAAACTATACCCCGTATCAGGGCCACGCCAGGACGACCGAACCGAAGTTCCCGTTCGATTCCAAGTAGCGGTGGGCCTCGGCCACAGCATCGGCGGGAAAGACTCGGTCCACCACCGGTCTTATCTCCCCGGACAAGAACCGCGGCATTACCTGCTCGGCAAAGCTCCGCACCAAAGCCGCCTTCTCCTCTTTCGACCTGCTGCGCAGTACGGTCCCCCACAGGCGCAGGCGCTTGGCCAGCAGGAGACTCAGATCGAGCTTCGCCGTCCGTCCGGCGGTAAGTCCCACGAGCATGATCCGACCCTTAGGCGCCGAAGCTACAAGGTCACCCGAAACGTAGCCGCCGCCCACCAGGTCCAGAATCACGTCGGCCCAGCCGGCGATTCGGTGGTCCGGGGAGAACGAGTCCTCGACCGGCAAAGCAAGGTCCAGGCCCAGTTCCTGGGCTCGTTCCAACTTCCAGCGAGTGCGGGAAGTGCCGGCTACGGTGGCCCCCACCGCCTTGGCGAGTTGCAGCGCGGCCACTCCGACGCTGCTGCCTACCGCGTGAATCAGCAACCGCTCGCCGTTTGCGAGACCGGCCTGCAGCAAGAGAGCGTCGAAGGCGGTGAGAAACGCCTCCGGAACGGCGGCCCCTTCTTGGAAAGACCAGGAATCGGGTAGCGGCAGTACATGGGTTGCATCTACCGCCAGATACTCGGCGTAGCCCCCACCGGCCACGATTCCCATCACACGATCTCCTGCTCGCCAGGCGGTGGCTCCCGGTCCCAACTCCGCCACCTCGCCCGCGAATTCCAAACCGGGGACGTCAGCCGGTACGCCCTCGGGAGCGGGATACCGTCCGGCGCGCTGCAGCAAATCCGCCCGGTTTACGCCGCTGGCTCGTACCCTGACCAGCAACTCCCCGGTGCCGGGCGCGGGTACCGGCAACTCTCTCAGTGCGAGGACCTCGGGACCTCCCGGTTCGGTAATAACTACGGCGCGCATTTTTCACTCCTTAAAAAGCGCAGTGTCAGGCACTCCATTATGTTTCGGTGACGCTCAATGAGCCAAGAAGCTACGCCTCGCCACGTTCTCATCGCCCCCGGACTGGATGTCGTATCGCTGTTCCGGCGGGCGGAGGAACTGTTCGCTCCCGCTCTGGCGATCGAGCGCGTGGTAGCCGCATCGGAGGAACGGGTCTTGTTCGTGGCCCGGGACAAGGTTCTCAAGCGCCGCGTCGCCCTCAGGGTTCATCTCCTCCCCGGCACCCGCAGCCGGGCCTGGTTCGAGCGCGAGTCGGAGTTGTTGGCCGCGATCGACCATCCCGGTATCAGGCCGATTTACTCCGCGGGCGAAGCGGACGGCTGGGCGTACCGCATAAGCAAGTGGATCGACGGAGAAAGCTTGTTGGACGTGGTCTCCCGCGGACCCCGGCCCATTCCTGCCGTAGTGCAGCTGGCCCGCGACCTGCTCGGGGTTTTGGAATACGTTCATGCACAGCGGCTGGTGTTGCGGCGCATCGTGCCCACTACGGTGATGCTGGATCTTACCGATCGGGCAATCATCACCGATCTCCGGTATGCCAACGCCTGTTTGGATCTGGCTCCTCCGGAGCCCGATCCCCTGGACATTCCCTTTCTGGCTCCCGAGGTACGGGGGAACCTCCCCGGCGAGCCCAGCAGCGACATCTACGCGGCGGGAGCCCTGCTGTACTTCGCCGTGACGGGCCAGCGGCCGGCGGAGGAACCGGAAGCGGTGGTGGCTCCTCGGGTATTGCGACCGGCATGCCCTCAGGCGGTAGAGCGAATCATTTTGCGGGCTATCAAACGCAACCCGCAGGATCGATACCTCACCGCTCACGAGATGGGTGAAGACCTCCTGTCGGACTTGGGCGATTACGTCTTTCAGGCAACGGTCAAGTCTCCTTTGGCTATCAGTCCGGCGGAAGATCCCCAGGCGTGGGAGAAGCGCCTGCGGCGCGCTCTGGGCGACGACTACGAGCTGTTGCGGGAGCTCGGGGTGGGTGGATTCGGGCGAGTATATCTGGTGCGGGACTTGGCGCTGGAGCGAGAGGTGGCGCTCAAGGTACTGCATCCGTATCTGACCAGCGATCCCGAGGTGGTGGAACGTTTCCGCCGCGAAGCGCAGCTGGCAGCACAGCTCCAGCATCCGAACATCGTGAGCATTTACGAGATTGGCGGGCGGGCCGGCCTCCAGTGGTACACCATGGCGTACGTGAAGGGCAAGAGTTTGGCCCGCCTAGTGAGCGAGGAAGGACCGCTGCCCGTGGGCACGGTCGTGCGCCTTTTGCGGGAATCGCTCTCCGCGCTGGAGCACGCTCACTCCCTGGGCGTGATCCACCGCGATCTCAAGCCGGAGAACATGCTCATTGACGACGCCACGGGCAGCGTGAGAATCACCGACTTCGGGCTGGCCATAGCGGTGCACGGGCTGGGCAAGTACGGCGGCGCCTCCTCTCACAGCGGCACTCCCGAATTCGCCGCGCCCGAGCAGCTCCTCGGAGAACGCGTCGATCATCGGGTCGATCTTTACTCACTGGCCTGCGTAGCGTTCTACGCCTTGTGCGGGCGCACTCCCTTCGGCGGCGGCACGGCCGAGGCGATCTTAGCGCGGCAGACGGCGGGAAGGTTCCCCGACCTGAGAAAAGAGCGGGACGACGTTCCCGAGGAGTTGGTGGCGGTATTGGAACGGGCCGCCGCCAGAGATCCCGACGACCGGTTTCCGAGCGCGGCCGCGTTCCGCCAGGCGCTGGACGACGCGTTGCGGCCTTGGTGGTCGAGGCCGGTGCGCTGGCTCGGGCGGCTGCTGGCCGATCGGGAATTCACCAACGAACGCGAGAAACGGGAGCGGTGAATGTTACGTATCGCTTTGGCGCAGCAGCACTGCACGCCTGACAGAACGGACAATCTCCAGCGGGCGTTACTCGCCATGGAACGCGCCAGAGATCTCGGAGCCGAGCTCATCGTGTTCCCGGAGCTGGCGATCGACCGCTTCTTCCCCCAGCACGAGCGGCTGGCGGAGGCTGCGAAACTGGCGGAGCCGATTCCCGGACCGAGCACCGAAAAGGTGGCCCGAAAGGCGCGGGAATGCCGGCTGGTCACGGTGTTCAACCTGTACGAAAAGGACGATAGAGGCGGCGCGAGATACTACGACAGCTCTCCGGTCTTCGACGCCGACGGGGAGCTTCTCGGTGTCACGCGCATGGTCCATATCACGGATTACGCGTGCTTTCACGAGAAGGCTTACTATCACCCTGGAGATCGGGGAGCTCCGGTCTACGCCACCAGAGTGGGGAGAGTGGGCGTAGCGATTTGTTACGATCGCCACTATCCCGAATACATGCGGGCTTTGGCGCTCAACGGAGCCGAACTGGTGGCGATACCCCAGGCGGGGGCTGTGGGAGAGTGGCCGGAAGGGCTTTTCGAAGCGGAAGTGCGCACCGCAGCGTTTCAGAACGGCTACTTCGCGGCGCTCTGCAACCGGGTGGGGAGGGAGGAGAAGCTCACTTTTGCCGGCGAGTCTTTTGTGGTGGATCCCGAAGGTCAAGTGGTGGTCCGGGGCAAGTCCCAGGAAGACGACCTGATCATCGCCGACCTCGATCTCGCCCGCTGTGCGGGCTCGACCGCCAAAAGGCTGTTTTGGCGCGACCGCCGGCCCGAGCTTTACCGAGAATGGTTCGGCCTGGGGAGCGACTCAGTTTGAGTCGCTCCGGGCCCCGTCAAACCACAGCCGGCTGCGCCGCCCGCTTGCCTGCCGCTTCGGTACCGCCAGCCTGATCCGCCGTCGCAGGCTGGGCTTCCCCCTTGAACCAACGCCTCACCGCCAGCTCGGCGTCGTCCAACAGAGAGTACAGCACCGGTACCAAAACCAGCGTCAGGAAGGTCGCAAACAGCAGGCCCGCGATCACCGCTATAGCCATCGGACCCCACCAGGCGGCCTGTTCACCGCCCCAGAAGATGTCGGGTTGGAGGCGGGTGTAGAATCCGATGAAGTCGACGTTGAGGCCTATAGCCAGCGGCACCAACCCGAGCACGGTGGTGATCGCCGTGAGCCAAACCGGCCGGAACCGGGTCCTTCCCGCCAGCACCACCGCTTCTCTCCTAGGCAATCCGTCTCTTTGCCGCAGGACATTGGTGTAGTCCAGAAGCACGATGGCGTTGTTGACCACCACACCCGCCAGACTTATCACTCCGACCCCGGTCATAATTATCCCGAAGGGCATGCGGAAGACCAGCAGCCCCACCAGCACACCGATGGTGGACATTATCACCGACGTCATGATAATGATCGGCGTGGTCACCGAGTCGAACTGCGCCACCAAGATGAAGGAGATCAGCATTACGGCGATGAAAAACGCCGCCGTAAGGAACGCTTGTGACTCCGCCTGCTCGACTTGCTGCCCGGCGTAGCGCATCCGATATCCCGGCGGGAGGGGAAATCCGGCCAGGGTCTGCTGCACTTCCGCCAGGACCGCGTTGGCGTTGTAACCGGTGCGGACGTCGGCCGATACTGTGGCGACCCGGTCGAGATCCTTCCGCTTGACGTCCGCGAAGCCGGTTCCCACGTACCAGCGCGCCACCGACGTCAAAGGGACTTGGGTTCCGTCGTCCACCACCGTGAGATCGGCCAGGGCACCCAGATCCTCCCGGTAGGCCTTGGCCAGGCGCACCGTGATGTCGTACTCGTCCTTTCCGTCGCGATACTTCGAAGCTTCGGTACCGTTGATGGCGCTTCTTATGGTAGCGCCGATCTTCTGAGTGCTCAGCCCGTAAAGGGCCGCTTTTTCCCGATCCACTTCCACCACCAGCTCGGGGCGCACGGCGGACAAATCGTTCTCCAGTCCTTCCAGCTTGGCGAAGACCGGAGCGTTCTCCAGCCGCCGCACCATACTGTCGCCCAGAGCGCGCAGCATCTCGGGATCCTCGCCGGTGATCTCGATAGTGACCGGACGGCCGGTGGGCGGCCCCATGTTGGGTATCTCCACCGAAATGTCCGCCCCTGCGATATCGCGCCCCACGGTCCGGCGCATCCGCTCCAGGATTTCAAAGGCGTCGGAATGCCGGTCCCGGTAATCCACGAAGTTGACCGCTACCGTAGCCAGGTGGCTTCCCGTGTTCCCCCCGCCGAAACCTGCGGTGAGCATGGAGCCCACCGTCGCCACCACGGACTCGATGTCCTGGCTGTCCGGCAGTGCGCGAATCTCGGCCTCGATCTGGCGTACCAAGCGGTCGGTCTCCTCGACCGGAGTCCCCAGGGGAGCCTCCACCTGGACGTAAACTGTGTTGGGCGGGATGTTTTCGGGGAAGAACTCTACGCCAGCGTTGAACAGTCCGAACGCCACCAGGACCAAAACCAGCGCCGCCACCGATCCGGCCAGCACCCTCCCCCTGCGGGTGAGAGCACGCCTGAGGAGCCGTTCGTAGCGATCCAAGATCGGAGGCAGGCCCCGCTGCATGAACCAGTGGCCCAAGGGGCGGCCCACGTAATGGTGAAACGCGTAAAGCACGGCCGCGGTAGCGAGCAGGAGCAACGCAGCCAGCCAGTGGATCGACAAAACGACTGCGAAGACCGCTGCCGCCCCGCCGATCAGAGTCCACCGCACCGCTTTCGGCATGGCGGTCCGGGGAGCGTCTTCCGGTTCCAGCCACAGAGAGCACGCCGTGGGAACGATCACCAGCGCCACGAAGAGCGACGAGCTCAGGGTGATGATCAGTGTCAGGGGGAGGTACTTCATGAACTCTCCCACGATCCCCGGCCAGAACGCCATAGGTAGGAATGCCGCCAGCGTGGTGGCGGTCGCCCCTATGATCGGCATGGCGACTTCCGCAGTACCGAACTTGGCAGCTTCCACCCGGTCGAATCCCTGCTCCCTGAAACGATAGGTGTTCTCCACCACCACTATCGCATTGTCCACCAGCATCCCCAGGGCCAAAATCAGACTGAAGAGGACCACCATGTTCATCGTGATCCCCGCCGTCTTGAGGACCGCAAACGAGATCAGCATCGAGAGAGGTATGGCCAGTCCCACGAACCAGGCGGTTCTCGCACCGAGGACGAACAGCAACACCCCCACCACCAAGATGAGCCCTGAAATGATGTTGTTCTCCAGGGAACTCACCATGGAGCGTATGTCCTCGGACTGATCCGAGGTGATCTTGACCACCGTACCCGGAGGGAAAGTGGGTTGGAGCTCGGCGATGACCTCGCGCACCCGGTCTGCCGTGCGAATGATGTTCTCCCCCGCCCGCTTGACCACCGCCAGGGACACCACCGGGTTGCCGTCCAGCCGGGCGAAGCTCTCGCGCTCCTTGTACCCGAAATCGACACTCGCTACATCCCGAACGTAGATGGGGCGGCCGTCCTTGGTGGCGACCACGATATCCGCTATGGGACCGGTATCGCCGAACTCGCCCGGCACCCGCACCAAATACTTCAGACTTCCCACCTCGATGGATCCGCCGGGAACGGTCACGTTCTCGTTGCGGATGGCGCTGATCACATCGTCGAAGGCCAGCCCGTAGTACTTGAGCTTCGCCAGGTCCACGTCCACCTGGACCTCCCGCTCCAGCCCGCCCGAGAGGCGAACCTCCAGTACGCCGGGGATCTGCTCCAACTCGTCCTGAACCCGCTCGGCTACCTGGCGCAGCCGCTCCAGACTATAGGGTCCGGCCACGTTGACCTGCATTATGGGAAATTCGGCGAAGTTGATCTCGAAGATCTCGGGCTCCTCCGCGGCCGCCGGCAGCTTGGCTTTGGCGATATCCACCTTCTCCCGCACCCGCTGCATCGCCTCGTTCATGTCCATCCCGGCCCGGAACTCGATGTTGATGCTGGAATAACCCTCGATCGAGGTCGAGGTGATGGTCTTCACATCGGTAATCGTGTTCAGTTCTTCTTCGAGAGGACGGGTAACCAGATTCTCGATGTCCCGGGGAGCCACACCCGGATAGACCGTGTTTACGATGATGTTGGGAACTACGATTTCCGGCGCCGATTCCTTGGGGATGCTCAGGTAAGACGCCACCCCGGAAACGGCGAGAAACGCCGCCATGACCAGTACGGTAGTCGGATGGTTTATGGCGAAGGAAGTAAGAGCAAACTCCCTCAGCTTACCGGAACTCGGGCGGCTCATCGGTTCACCTCGCCGTTGCCGACGATCCGAATGCGAGTGCCTTCATCTACCAGCCGGGAGCCGACGGTGATCACCCTCTCCCCCGGCTCCAGACCTTCGGCAATCACCACCAGGTCCTCATGGGAGGGACCCAGGCTCACCGGACGGCCCCGCGCATACAGCACGCCGTCCCGCTCTTCAGCTACGAACACTTGATAGCCGTTCTCCGTCCTCGTCACCGCGCTCTGGGGAATCGCGATGACTTGCTCCAACTTGCGGCGCACAATTTGCAGATTCGCCACCATCCGCGGCTTGATCACACCGTCCGGGTTGTCCAGCAGCACTTCTACCGGAAAGGTCCGACTGCGGGAGTCAACTGAGGCCCCAACAAAGCCCACCGCGGCCGCGAACACTCTCCCCGGCAAGACATCGAACGTGACCCGTGCTTCGGCTCCGGGACGTATGTCGGGAGCGAAACGCTCGGGTACACCGGCGGTGATCTTCAATTTGTGAGCTGCAACCACTCGGACCAACGGAGCGCCGGGCGCCGCCATCTCCCCGGCTTCGAGGTAGCGCTCGTCCAAGATCCCCTTGACGGGGGAACGTATTACGGTCTTTTCCAGCCTCGCTTCCAGCGCCGCGAGCCGAGCCGCGGCGGCTTCCGCCTGAGAGCGAGCCTGAAGCAGGGCGATTTCGCTACCCACCCTGCTCTCCTCCCAAACCGCCCGCTGGCGCTCGTACTGCTCCCGGGCCAGCTGCGCCGCAGCACGGGCCTCCCGTACCTGCGCGGCCAGCACCGCATCGTCAATCTTGGCAACCGCCTGACCGCGCTCCACCGCCGACCCCTTCTCGACGTAAAACTCGCGTATCACACCGCCCTCTTCCGCCGACACCACCACGTCGTTCAGCGCCTCCACTTCCCCCGTAACCCGCACATACTCCGTGAAGGACGAAGGCTGTACCGTCAGCACCTCCACATTGACCACCCTGACCAGATCGGAAACCGCCTGACTCCCATCGGTCTCGCCGTCGGCCGCACGGCACGAAACGGCCGCCACTCCCGCAAATACCAGGGCTGAAAACCCTGCAGCCCGCTTCAAAGTCGCTCTCATGAAAGTGCTCTCTCCACCTGTAAGCTCGTTAAGGCGATGACCCGCCCAGAACTATGCTCCCCCGATCGGCCTCCACCCTGCCCAAAGCGGCCTCCAGCCGCACCCTCGCCACCAGATAGTCGTAAACCGCTTGCGAATAATTGAACTCCGATTGCCGCAAGGCCACCTCGGCATCGGTGATCTGAAGCTGCGAGCCCAAGCCGGAGCGGTACTCCGCCGAAGCGATCTCATAACCCCGCCTGGCCTGAGCCACCGCCTGCCGCTGGCTCTCCACTCGACGCCGCGACTCGTCCACCAGCTCCACCAAGTCGCGCACCTCCCGCACCGTCTCGAACTCCGCCTGCTGGAGCCGAGCCTCCGCCTGAGCCAGAGTGGCCTTTGCCTGCTGAACCCTGGCATCCCTGGAGAAGCCCAAGAATACCGGCAGCTCCACCCGCAACCCCGCAAAAGCGAAAGAGGCCCGCTGCCTCGCGCTCCCGAAAAACTCCGGCGCCCCGTTCTCCTGGGCGGTTATGTTGTAACTGGAGAACAGAGTGATCTTGGGGAAATACTCGGCCCATTGAGCTTTCAGCCGGGCACGCTCCAACTCCACCGCCAACCTGGCCTGCTGCACCCGGCTCCGCGCCTCAAGCGCTTCGCTAGATACAGCCTCCGGATCCTGCCACGCAGCGCCGCCCTCCCCATCCAACCCTGCATACCGCAAGAGACCGCGCTCTTCGGGCCCGTTACTGGCGACGGCGGTGATATCCAGCCGATTAAGACTGCCTTCCAGCTCCACTCGGTCCGCATCTCTCGGGTCCCGCCCAATAGTAGCCAGCAACGCCCGCTTCGCAGCCAGCACACCGTTTCTGGCCCGGACCAAGTTGGGCTCCAGATTGGCCAACTGGACCTCCAAGCGGAGCACGTCGTAATCGCTGGCCAAACCGGCACGATTCAACGCCCGGGTCTCCTCCAGCGTGCGGCGGACCCGCTCCACACTCTGCTCGGTGAGACGCACCTCCTCCATCCGCAGCAACGCCTCCAAGTAGGCCAGCCTGACGGATGTCACCAGGTCGTGAACTGCACCGCGAACCCGCTCCGCCTCCAGGCTCCGGTACCGCGCCGCAGCACCCACCCCTATGAAGACGCCGTATTCGAAAAGCGGTTGCTCCAAGGTGAGACCAGCCTGCCAGGTGTTGTCGGAGCCGAACCTCACCGGCACCAACTCGTCCGGCGGAGCGTCGGGATCGAAAATGAACGCCGGCAGAAACGCCTGCTGAACCCTCAAATTCCTCTGGTACGACGCGGAGGCCCTCACACTCGGCATCACATTGGCCCACGCCTCCCGCACCTGCTGATCCGCCACCGACAAACCCAAACGGGCATCCCGCAATACCCGACTCTCAGCCAGGGCGACCTCCAGCGCTCGCCCCAGCGACAAGCGCTCCCGCACCGCAACTTCTTGGGCGCCCAAGGCCGATGCCGCACCACCGGCCGCCAGCAAAACAACCCCCGCCGTTCTCAGCTTCATCGCCGTAACTCCCCTAAGCCAGAAGGCCATGGAACACGAGATCGAAGCGCTCCCGGATTTCGGCCTTCAAGTCCAGGTCCTGCACCATGCTCTCGGGACACTTGAGCCACATGAACAGCGTACCCATGAAAACACTGTGCAACACCAACTCCGCCCGGCGAGGATCTACCCCGGCCTTGAACTCGCCGCTGTCCTGCCCCCGGGCTATCACCTTCGCCGCAAGCTCGTGCCAGCGATGATGCACGTCCTCACCGGGCGCCAGCTCGCGCTGGATGCTCTCCATCAACAAAAACCACGAAAGCTCGCGATCTTCCTCGTAACCCGAGGCCACGTCGAGATACAAGGCCAAGATTTTTTCCCTCGCAGGCTGCGCTTCTGAAAGGATCGCCTCCGCCTCTTCCACCGCCCGCTGCATCCTTACCTCGCCCAAATACCCCAGCACCGCCTCTTTCCGGGGGAAGTAGTTGAAAAAGGTCCCCTTCGCGACGTCCGCCTTCTCGGTGATCTCGTCAATGGTGGTCGCCTCGAACCCTTTGGTTCGAAAAAGCTCCACCGCCGCCCTGAAAATCCTCTCCTTGGTTTCTTCCTTCTTACGCTCCCGGCGGGAAACCGAGGCTTCTGTCATGCCCTCTCCTTAGTCAAATAAGCTCGCTCGCGACATACGTCCCCAGGTTATCCCCAAAGGTCAAGAACGCAGTCTAAAGATGACCACAGTCAAGATTCAGCTGAGTACACTAATGGGCTGAGGTCACTACGTCAACCGGCTGGGTGGAGTTTCGCAACAGGCAGCCCAAGCCTGGACTTCGGCGTTACGCCGGACTGCGGCTTTGCTAGGCGGCGACTATTTCCCCCGGGCGGCTCTTGCGGCTTCGAGGGCACTGGGCCACCGATCACGCCGATCCTTCATTAAGCAACGGCTGATCGCATGGGCAAATGCTCCCGGAGTTTCGGGGCGAAGCTGGCGTACATCGGGCGCCTCCTTCACCTGTTTGGCGAGCATCTGTTGCATCCCGTCGCCCTCGAACGGGGTTTCGCCGGTCAGCATCTCGAAACCCACCACTCCTAGGCTGTAGATATCGGTGCGGGGATCGAGGTTCTTGCTTCCGCTGGCCTGTTCGGGACTCATGTACTCGGCTGAGCCTATTATGGCGCCGCTGATCGAGAGGCTACCGCCGTCGGCCGAAAGCGCCTTGGCGATCCCGAAGTCGAGCACCAGGACCCTGCCGCTCTGCTCCAACATGATGTTGGCGGGCTTTATGTCGCGGTGTACCACTCCCCGCCGGTGGGCATGATCCAGAGCTTCGGCCACTGCACCGAAGATCTCTAGTGCTTGCGCGATCTCGAGGCGGCCGCTCTGTCGCAGTCGCTCCCTGAGGGTAATGCCTCGCACCCGGGGCATGGCGTAATACACCAAGCCCGCCGCCTCGCCCGCGAAGGCCACGGGCAAGATGTTGGGGTGGTCGAGTTGTGCCACGTATTGAGCTTCCCGCCTGAAGCGTTCCACCGTGGTGGGTGATGCCACGAGATCGGGCCGCATCACCTTGACGGCCAGGTAGCGATTCACTCGCAGATCCTTCACCGAATAGACCACGGCAAATCCGCCGCGCCCTAGTTCTCCCACAATGGTGTAGTCCGGGCCCAGGGCGGCCGCCAGGCGTTCCGGTACGGGAGCATCCCAGGAAGCCTTGACAGGAAGTCGGGTTCCGCACTTGTGGCAAAATCGGGCGTCGGGTGCGGCTGCAGCTCCACACCGGGGGCACGAGGTGCCTTCAGAAGCCGATTGTGACATATTGCTACCAAAGTATACCCGCGTACTAAAGTATGCCCGCGGACCGAACCTGCGAGCCCGTGCTCCTGTTGCTTCCTGGAATGACTCTCAACGCAACGGTCTTTCCGGATCTGGGCTTTGCCACCGTAAGCCCGGACTTTACCCGATTGGTTGTAAGCCCGGACGGGTGCAACGAGGAGCTGCGCCGGAAGCGGATGGGTTTCTATTGCGATCTGTTGCTAGAAGAGCTCCGGCGCAGCGATGCTTGGGCGAGCGGATGGCCGCGAATCGTGGTGGGCCACAGCTTTGGCGGCATGCTGGCTTTGGAGTGGCTCACAGCGCGGTCGGCCGATCCTCTTGCCAGAATCGACGGGCTGGTGCTGGTGGCGACCACGGCCGGGCCGATGTTCGACGCCGCCCGCCTGCTCGTAGGACGGTTACTCGGCCGGGAACTGCGGGTTCCCGTCAGACCTCTGGTCCGGCTGTGGAATCACCCGGGTCTTACCCGTTTTCTGGCGCGGATCCTGTCCCGCAACGGACGGCTGGAGTACGTCGATTTCCGGCGCCTGGAGTTCCGGTCGGACTTTAGGGTGGGCTTGGCGGGTTGGATCAATACCGATTGGCGGGCGCGGCGATCGTTTCGGATAGCCATGGAAGGGTTTGACGTGCGGGAGCGGCTGAAGAATCTGGATATCCCCACAATGGTGCTCCACGGCACCAGAGATACTTATTTCACCGTGCGCGTTGCCGAAGAGTTGGCCCGAGGCATACCTGGGGCCCGCCTCAGACTCATCGATAGCGCCGCCCATCTGCTTCCCCTCACTCATCCCGACGCGGTTGAAAAGGCGGTGCGGGAACTCGTCGAAATCAGCCTCAATCGGAAGAGGTCGACTCCGACTCCTTAGCGTCCTCCTGCGCTACCATCTTTTCCGCGTGCTCGATGGCGGCCTTGACCGAGGCGATAAGCTCTCTCATGGTGCGCAGCTTGGTCTGCTTGCTGGATCCCCGCTTGGCGAGCATCGCCAGCTGGTTGGCGCTGTCGGCCATCACACCGTAGCCGTTGTTCATGAAAATTCGGGCTACATCGGTCGCGGTCCGGTAGATCTGGCTCAGGAACGCGTCTTCCCCGGTCTTCATGGAACCGTACTGCTCAACCAGCGAGTGTACCCGGTCCCACTTTCGCCGAGCCTCGGTCAAGACCTCCAGCTTCTGTTGCGCCTTGGCGCTCAGTTTCGTCCCCATAGGTTCTCCGGGGATCCTCCTTTCGGCTCCCTCACAGCCAGCGGAACACCCGCAAAGCTACTCCGAAACAAGCCACACCCCACAGGACCATGAGACCCAGCGGCCACCCGATTGCGGCCACTCCCATCCCCTCTATGATAACCGCCCTCAAGGCGTCGTTCAGCGCCGTAAGGGGCAGGAGCTTGATGAAAGGCTGCATCGCGTCCGGAAAGTTGGAATACGCAAAGAACACGCCCGAACAGATCCACATGGGCACCATCACCACGTTCATCAATCCGGAGACCCCTTCGATGGTTTGCGCCCTGCTGGCCACCAGCAATCCCAGTCCCGCGAACGTCATCGCACCGAGAACAACCACCAGCGCTATGTCCCAAGCAGAACCCCGCACCGGCACGTCGAAAACCCAGTAGCCGAAAAGCAGCAGGGACACGACTTCCAGCGTGAGAAAGAACATCCGGGCCAGAATATGAGAAAACAGATACTGGCTCTTGCGCATGGGCGAGGCCAAAAGGCGTTTCAGCAGTTTCTGGTTTCGGGTCTTTACGATCGCGAAACCTATTCCCCACATCCCGGTACCCATGATGTTCATCCCCAAAAGTCCGGGTAGCAGAAAGTCTATGTACCTAGCTCCCCGTTCCCGAACTTTGCTCTCTCTTATCTCCCGAACGTCGCGGCGGCCTGCGGCTCGCTGTAGCGCGTCATAGACCAGCAGGCGGGCCAGATAGCTCTCTTGGCGGGTGGAATCGAAACGCAGCACTGCCGGTTCTCCGGGGACCACCACCAGAGCCACTCGGCCGGTCCTCAGCTCCCGTTCCGCTGCCGCGGGATCGAGCAGCACCGCCCTGAGCCCGCTCGCCGAGTCCAGCGCCGAGAAAAGCGGTTCGAACTGCCCGGTACGCTCCACGGCGATCCGGACGCTCTGCGGCGGTCGCGATCCGAAGGCCAGTCCCAATGCAAAGGCTAGCACTATGGGAAAGGCAAAGACCCAGAACAGCGCTTCCGGCTCCCGGAGGAATTCGCGGATACGCCACAGGGTCAGCTCCACTAGAGGGTTGCCGCCTCTACTCATCGCGCAGGTGCCTCCCGGTTAGCGAGAGAAAAACGTCCTCCAAGGTGGCGTGGTGAGTGGTGAGCTCGCTCAACGCCGCTCCGCTGACCGCCAGAAGCTGCATCAAAGCGGGAACAGTTTCGTGTACCCGGCGCACCGTGAGGTAGGTCTTGCCGTCGGCAGTTCGCACATTCACCACACCCGGAAGCCGCCTCAAATCTCCTTCGTCCAAACGGCCCCCGTCCGCCAAACCGAACTCGACCACATGCTCCGCTCCCAAGGAAGCCACCAGCTCGCGGGGCGCACCCAGGGCAATGATCCGACCGCGATCCATGACTGCAACCCGATCGCACAGCCGCTCGGCTTCCTCCATGTAGTGGGTGGTGAGCAGAACCGTACCGCCGCGCTGACGAAATTCGGCTATTACGCCCCACAACTGCCTGCGCGACTGGGGATCCAAACCCGTGGTCGGCTCATCCAGGAAAAGAATCTCGGGCTCGCACACCAAGGCGCACCCCACCGCCAACCGCTGCCGCTGCCCGCCCGAGAGCTTGACTACCCAGGTGTCGCGCTTTTCCGAGAGGCCCACCATCTCCATGACCTCTTCCACCGAGCGCCCTCTGCGGTAGAAGCTACGGAACAGCTTGAGCGTCTCCCGCACGGTCAGCTTGTCGGCAAGCTTGGTTTCCTGAAGCTGGCTTCCCAAGCGCTGCCTCAACTCCGCCGCGTCCCGCTCCCAAGTCATCCCTAGGATCGTAACCGCCCCGGCGTCTGCCGGAACGAGACCCTGCAAGATCTCCACCGTAGTGGTCTTCCCCGCCCCGTTCGGACCCAGGAGGCCAAAACACTCGCCGACCCTGACCTCGAGATCCAAACCGTCCACCGCTACGACATCGCCGTAGCGCTTGGTCAGGCCGCGGCAGAGAATCGCGGTCGCTACCGCGCCAGGAACCGCGCGCTCCGCACCAAACCCGCTCATCCGGTACAATTCAAGATATCATCCCTGGGAAAAGAGCTCGGCATTCCGAGGTGCAATCAAGCAGCCCGGACCGCCGCGAGCAAGGACCCCCTTTCTTTTCCCATTTTACCACGCGACCTTGCGGGCCATGACGGAAATTGCTCTGGGAACGCTGGGCCTGGCAGCGGCGTGGCTGCTCCGCGCCCTGGGCGTGGAACCGATCCCCACCTGGTTTTACGTGGCGGTCTGGTACCCGACGTTACTGTTGCTCGACGGCGCGGCTTCCACCCTGGGCAGGGACCGCCCGCTGCTCGGAAAACCCAAACTCGCCTTGTCGCTCTTCGCCTGGTCTCCTGTGATCTGGCTGGTGTTCGAGGCCATCAACTTTCGGCTGGAGGCCTGGTACTACGTATTCCTTCCTCGATCGCTGCCCGAGAGATGGACCGGCATAATGATCTCGTTCGCCACGGTGATACCTGCGGTGGTATTGGCGGCACGGTTTCTGGAATCGGCCAAAGTGGGGGCTCGGTGGCAAACCCGGCCGCTTGCTTTGGGCCTTCCCCGAGTGGAGTGGTTCATTCCTCTGGGGATCGCGGCCACCGCTGCGGCGCTGATCTGGCCCCGATATGCGCACCCTCTGGTTTGGGGCTCGTTCCTCCTCGTCGCGGACCCGATCGTCTATCGCAAGGCCTCGCATCTTTCGATCTTGGCCGACCTCGAACGGGGCTACTGGGGGCGAACCGGACGGCTGATGCTGGGCGGTCTGGGAATCGGCCTGCTATGGGAACTCTACAACCACGGAGCCCGAGGGAAGTGGATCTACACCGTGCCCTGGCTCGAAGAGATGAAATGGTTCGAGATGCCGCCTCTGGGTTTTTTGGGCTTTCCCTTCTTCGCCCTGGAAGCATGGTCCATGTACCACGCTTTGGCGGCTCTGAGAGTCGCGGTACCGGTTTCGACACAGAGGTCCGATCCGGCGGTTCGCCCGGCCCGAGGGTTGGTTGCCGGAACTCTTGCAGCTGCGTTTTCGGTGACCGTGCTTTGGGGTATGGAACGCCAGACCATCAGCTCGACCGTGCCGCATCTGGAAACCGGTCCGGCGCAACTTACTTTTTGGGAGATTGCCCGCTCCGATGGCCAAACCCTCTCTGGGTCTCTCGACATCTCCCCGGACTCGGCGATCGCCTTGATAGAAACGGCCAAACTGGCCGCGCTTCGGGGCATCGGCCTGGAGCATGCAGCGGCCCTCCGGAGAGTGGGCGTGGAGACGGTCTGCCAACTTGCAGCTCGTGACCCCCGCGGGCTTTGGACTCGCCTTCGCAGCGCGAAAGAGCGACCCGGCAAGAGACCCACCGAAGCGGAGGTCAGAGTGTGGGTGCGAGCGGCCCGGCGCGAATGCCAGCAATGACCGGCGGGCAGTCGGCGACTAAGTTTCGCGGCGTGCTCATCCTGGGACTGAAAATCGCCGCCGGCCTCGCCGTTGGTTACGGCGTGGTGGCGTTTTTGGCGTGGAGATTCCAGGAAAAACTGGCTTTCCCCGGCCACAAGGTGCGGCTCATCGCCCCCCAAAGCGTCGGGTTGGAAGGCGGGCGGATAGTTACGGTGACGACTTCCGACGGCGTGCTGCTCAAGGGATGGTACCTGCCCCCTGCCGGCGGTGGCGAGTTGGGCATCAAGGCTCCGGGGCTGCTTTGGTTTTACGGCAACCTGGAGAGCGTGTCGGGGCTGGCGCCTGTGGTTCGAGAGCTCAGACTGCCGGAGGCCGCGCTCTTGATCCTCGACTACCGCGGTTACGGCGAGAGCGGCGGCCGCCCAACCGAGGAAGGGCTCTACCGGGACGCCGAGGCGGCGTGGCACTTCCTGGCCGCCAGGCCGGAGGTGGATTCCTCGCGCATTGCAGTTTACGGGAGATCATTGGGTTCAGCGATGGCTCTGTATCTGGCCGAGCGCAAAAGGGTGGCAGCCGTGGTGCTGGATTCGCCCTTTACCAGCGCGCGGGACATGGCCCGCGTGCACTACGGTTTTCTACCGCGCTCGCTGGTCCGCCTCTCTCTCGACAACCTGAACCGCGCCGGGAAGATCGAGGCTCCGCTACTGGTGTTTCACGGCACCGAGGACCGCATTGCTCCTCCTTGGATGGGCGAAGCCGTGGCTCGGGCGGGGCGTGCCAGAGAACTGGTGTGGATCGAAGGAGCGGGCCACAACGACACCTACGACCTGGGTTTCAGCGCCTATCGGAGGAAATTGCACCAGTTTTTGCGATCGGTACTGGAAACCCGAGCCCGCGGGCAGGTCTAGGTCTTTGGTCCGCCTCTTTTTCCCTTCGAGAACCCGCCGGCGCCGGTTTACGGGGCTTTGTCCCCGCTGGCGATCCTAGGTACCCAGCTCAGGATTACGCCGACCAGCACCACGGTGGTGGCGCCCACCACGTTGTGCCACAAAAACGAGACCGACGGAGCGCCGAAGTTGACAGCCGCCACGGCGCTCATGCCGGCGATCAGCCCGAAAAACGCGCCCACCGGCCGCGCCCCGGGTACCATGGACAGCAGGAAGACGCCGAGGATCGAACCGTAGAAGAACGAACCGAAACGGTTGACCACCTCGATGAGGGACCCCAACGTGGCAGCAAAAGTGGCCACGACGCAGGCAAACAGTCCCCAGAAGCCCGTTGCGGCCTTGGAAACTCTGAGGAAATGCGCGTCGCTTCCCACCGGCTTGATCCAGCGCCGATAAAAATCGATCACCGTTGCCGTGGACAGGGAATTGAGCTCGGCGGCGATGCTCGACATGGCCGCGGCCATGACGGCAGCGATGAAAACACCCGCCAACCCCAGGGGCAGGTCGTTCAAGACGAACCAAGGAGTGATGTAGTTCACGTCCGCCGAGGCCGAGCTGGTCACTCGAGCAGCCAGATCCAGCGCTTCGTTCCTGACCGCGGTGACCTCCTCGTTTCTGGCCCGGAACTCGGAAACCGCGGCCGCCACGTTCAGCCCGTCTTGCCCGTTCCTGGCTTCGGCTACCGCCCGGGCGGCGCTCTCCCGAGCAGCCACCGCTTCTGAATAGCGCATCTTAAGCTCGGCGTACTCGCGAGGAGCTTCCCTTTCCACCGCCGCCTCGTCTGCCGGGTTGAACAACAAAGGAGGCGTGCGAAAGACGAAGTGCACGAACACCAGAACGCCCACCAGCAGCACCAAAGCCTGGAGAGGGATCTTCCAGTAGGCGCTCATCAAGAGAGAACTTCGCGCCTCGTCCACCGACCGCGCCGTCAGGTACCGCTGCACTTGGCTCTGGTCAGTCCCGAAGTAGGAAAGCATCAAAAAGGTTCCGCCTATGACCCCCGACCAGAAAGTGTAGGTCTGGTTGAGATCGAAAGAGAAATCGAACACCCGCAGCCTGCCGGTGGCGCCCGCGAGGTAAAGGGCGTCATCCGGGTTGACGGGCAAGCGCACCAATAGCACGACCACCAGCACTATCAAGGACGCGACTATCAGCACCATCTGCTTCACGTCCACCCAAGTCACCGCCTGGACGCCGCCGACCATGGTGTAAATCACCGTGGGTATGCCGATCAGGGCCACGGACCAGACCAGATCCCATCCGAAGATCGCGGAGAACACCACCGCGGGTGCTGCGATGATGGTACCGCAGGACATGCCGCGCGAAAGCAAGAACAAGAAGCTGGTAAGGGCCCGAGTCTTGGCGTCGAAGCGCCGTTCGAGATACTCGTAGGCGGTGAACACTTTGGACCCGTGGAGGAACGGCACTAGGGTCACCCCCAGGATCACCATCGCCAGCGGCAGTCCGAAGTAGAACTGCACGAAGCGCATCCCGTCGGTAGCTCCTTGGCCGGTAGTCCCGATCAGCGTGATAGCCGACAGCTGGGTGGCCATCACGGAAAGTCCCACGGCCCACCAGGGAAGGCTGCGATTGGCCAGGAAGTATCCGGAGATCTCGTGGGTTCCTTTGGCCCGGCGGACGCCGTCCACCACCACGTAAATCAGATAGCCACCGATGATCAGCCAGTTGAGTGGATGCATCGCTCCCCGTCATCCGCTGTAGCGCGCCTGCAGCAGCCAGAGCAGCAGCAGGCTCGCGGCCTGAACCAGCATGACTTTGATGAAAGTACGCCAGAACCGGGACCGCTCCGTCCCCCCGCCTGGCCGGTTCGTGGTGCCCATAGATCCGGAGGTCATCCCGCCGCCTTTGTAGGCTCCACTTGAAAGGCAACGTCCGACGGTTTGACCCGCAGGGCGAGCAGGAGTACCAGGCAGACCACCGCTCCCGAGACATAGAACGGCACGTCTATGCCCAATGCCTGGAAAGCGGCGGTGGCCCATATAGGACCGGCCACTCGAGCAACGGACCCAAAAGCCTGCTGCACCCCCATCACCTGGCCTAACTCCCAAGGAGGCGCCCGGTGGGTCACCAGGGCCGAAGTGGCGGGGAACAGGAGCGCCGTCCCGATCGGGACCAGCGCGATGACCGCCGCTAGGCCGAGGATCGTATGGGGGAGGGGAATGCCCATAAGACCCAGGGCGAGCAAGGTTGCGCCCATCCTCATCACCCCGGTCTCGCCGAACCGCTCCACCAGCTTGCCCAAAATCACCGCCCGCATGACCACCGACAAAGCACCGGTATAGACGAAAAACAACCCGATCGTCTGCTCCGTCACTCCGAAGGCCCGCTCCAAATAGAGTGCCAGAACGCCGATCATCGACATGAAACCCAGCATCCCCATTGTGTAGATCCAGACCAGGCGGGGCACGTCCCCTCTGGGGGAAGCGATCACCTCCCACACCACGGCCCGCACGGGCCGGCGCGGTCCCGAGGGATCGGCCTGCTTGGCACCGGGGTTGTGCCGCCTGTGGGGCGCAGATTCCGGCAGCCAGCGCCAAGCGTAAAACACGTTCAGGAGGCACAACCCGGCCGCTATCAAACCGGGCGCCGCAGATCCCAGCGTGGTCGCCAGGGAACCGATTGCGGGGCCGATCATCACTCCGGCAGACGTAGCGGCTGAGAGCCATCCCAGCGCTTTGGCCCGATCTTTGGGCTCTACCGCATCGCCCACGTAAGCCTGGGCCACGCCCGTGGTCCCTCCACCGGCACCCTGCACCAACCGCGACAACAGAAGCATCCAAGCTTCCACTGCAAAGGCAAAGACCAGGAATCCGGCCGCCGAGGCGGCCAGTCCGGCGAGTAGAGCGGGACGCCGGCCGTAGCGATCGGACACTCGTCCCCATAGCGGAGCGGAGGCCAGCTGCGCGATCCAAAAGGCCGCTATCATCCATCCTATCAACCAGGGATCGGCGTTGAGCTTGAGGGCGTAAAAAGGAAGGAGCGGGAAAATCATCGACCCGCCGACCATGTCGACGAACGCGGTGGCCATCAGCACCGCAATTCGCCTCATCAGCTACACCCCGTACATGACAGCCGGCGGGCCATTCCGCCCCCGGCGCAACACCTCCCGCAAAGCGCACTCGATGACATCGTAGGCAACTACGCCTGTGGGCCCCTCAACGTTTAACGCGAGCCCAGAGCCAGCAAGTTCAAAAACAACCGGTACGCTCCCGGAACACCTGCCGGCAAAGCACGGAAAAACGCGAGGCCGGTGTAGACGTACGTGCCGCGGCCGTAAGAGGCCACCAGCAGTCCCCCTCGCAGCGGCGGGTAGCCCGGATCGGCCGTCTCGATCAACGGCCTGTAGGCCGAATCCCAAGTTCCGGCGAAGTACAGGCCTCTTTCCTGGGGCCAACCTTCCCAGTCTGCCGGCCCGATCCTATTCGGCCGGGTAAAGACCGGATGCTCCGGTTCCAAGATCGTGACGGGCGCAGTCTCGTCGGTGACCCGATCGTGGGGTCGATTGATCGTCAGGGGATAGGGAGCGTAGTTACCCGCCACGAAAGCGTACTGTTGGTACTGCACCAGCAGCATGCCGCCGTCTCGCACATAGTCCAGTAGCCGCCGGTTGTGGCGCACTAGGGCGGAATCGGTCTCGTAAGCCCGAGCGCCGATTATGATGGCGTCATAAACCGAAAGATCGGAGCGGGCCAATTGCGTGGCGCTCAACATTTCCAAAGGCAGGCCGAGCTGAAGCAATGCCTCAGGCACCCGGTCGCTCGCGCCTCTGACGTATCCCACTCGAGAGACTGCGGGCAGGGTTATCGGCGCAACCCGAATTACCGCTCTCGCGGGCCGCACGTACGGCGTGGGACGAATATGCGGGTAGTCCACCACGTACACCGCGGCGTCGCTCGCCCTGCCGTCTTCCAGGCGGGCCACGGCCCGGGCGGTAACCTCCCCCGCCGTGAGATTTGCGGGCAGCTCCACCGTAAACTCCAGCGTCGCGCTCTCCCCGGCCCGCTCCAGCCTGAACGTTTGAGGTTCAGGAGCCGCCCACCGCCCCACTTCCAACCGCACCTCGCCGCTCGCCGCAGTATCCAGTCTGGAAGTAAGCGTCACCGTAAACGACTTGGTGCGAGGGCCGCGCGAGGGCCATACCAGTATGGAAGGCTCCACCTGCACCTCCACCGGAGGCACCACGCGCAGCGCCTTCCTTATCTCCCCCACCGCCTGATCGTTCATCCGGTAGGTCACTTCTCGCTCCAACCGCACCGGCGCGCCCAAAACTCGAACCTGGACCGCCGCATTCACCGGAGGGGGATCGAACGGCAGCCCGCGTACGCTCGGCGGCGCTTCGCTCCAGTCGTAGAGTCCTCCCCCCTCGCCTACCCGCGGCTTCACCAGAAAGTAAGGCTGGGTGTACGGTGCATCCGCGGCAACCGTCATGGAGAAGTCCCAACTAGCCAAGCTTCCCGGCGGCAGACTGTCATTGCTGCCGCTCTCCGGTCCCTCGATCCGCCATCCCCCGGGAGTCGCAACCTCTATTTTTTCTATCAGCACCGGATAGGGTCCGGCGTTGAAGACCTCCACCGACACCGCGGTCTTCTGTCCGGGTACCAGTTCGTGGTCGTCGGCCCTGGCATCCATCGCCAGACCCGCGGAGATGGCCAGCGCTCGTTCCAAGAGCGACCGCGTCCTCGCATCACCGCCCTCAGGTTCTCGCTCCAGTCGCGCCAGCGCTTCCGCCAAAGGCCGCGCGATCAGCTCCGGCCTAGCAGGGTTCAGAACCCCTCGCAAAGAATCCGCCAATCGCGTAATCCACGAGCTTTCCCGCGGTATCCCGGCGAACAGAGAGGCGTACCCGTCGCCGGCGGCACCCGAGCGGTCCTTCATCAGTTGCAAGCGGGCGCTTCGAGGTCCCAGTCTTTGAAGCTGACCCATATCCTGGGACCGGTGCAGGCTGCGGCTGGCCATTGCGATCTGATGGAACGAGCGGCCGGTTCTTCGGTCCAAAGCTCCAGTCTCCAGTTCGATGGTCGTCGCTTGCGGATCGAACCGGGTGGAGCGGTAAAGCCTGAGGGGAGTCCAAGGACTCAAACCCTCTTCGCTCTTAAGTTCCGGGAATGCAGCGGGGTCGCCCGCAAGATCGAACACTCTCTGGGCTACCACCCCGGCGGCTTGATGTTGCCCGTGCCCGTCCCGGGGCGTTCCGGTAAAAACCGATACTATGACATGAGGGCGGAACCGCCTCACTACCCTCACCGCGTCTTTGAGGAGAGTATCCAGCGGCCAGAACCGCAGAGCTTCTTCCAGGGAACGGGAGAATCCGAAGTCGTACGCCCGGGTGAAGAACTGTTGGGCTCCGTCCACCTTTCTCGCCGCGAGCAGCTCCTGAGAGCGCAGCAATCCCAGCGCCTCGCCCAGCTCCGGCCCGATCAAATTCTGTCCTCCCTCGCCCCGGGAAAGCGAAAGATATGCCGCTTCGGCCCCGTAGCCCTGGGCGGCCAAGGCCAGCACCTCCGTATCCTCGTCGTCCGGGTGCGCCCCGATGACCAAAACCCGGCGCGGCTCGGCGAGGCGCTGGAGCAGGCGATCTAGTTCGAGCACTCCCCCCGCCGAAGGAGGCGCAAGCTGTCCCGCCACCGGGTGGGCCCAGCCCAGCAGCACTAGCCAAAGCAGCCTAGGCAGCTTGCCGCGCAACCACGATACTCCGCAAGCGCTCTGCACTGGGGTCTTGGGAATCGCCGAAAGGTCTCGGATGTCCATTGGGATCAAGAATTATAGAAGGACAAATCAACTCAAAGCGACGGGCGCGAATGCGTTCTTGCACCGGCTGGGTAGCCGCCGCCGCGGCGATGAAAACTTTTTGCGCGCCCAGGCGTTCCGCCGCATGGGCCGCGGCCAGTGCCTTCCAGGGAGAAACTAATTGTCCGTCCACTACCGCGACATTGGTCTCCTCCAGCGAGCGGATCGGCCGCTGCCCCCGGAACAGAAGCCGCTCGGTTTTTATAGCCCGGCGTGCTCGATCCATCGCCTCTTCCAGTGCACCGAGGACGTCGAAACCGGGTTGGAAATCGGGATCGGTGACGGCATCGGCATCCTCGGCTATCGCCCCCACCGCTCCGAGCCCTTCCACTCTTATGTGAGCTCCGACGATCACGTCGAACGGGCAATTGAGAGCCTGGGCCGCATTGGCGGCGATCTCCACGCCGGTGGGGGTTATACCCAGCAGCACCAGCGGGGGAGAGCACCGCTGGTAGAGCTGGCGGCCCAGCATCGTGCCGGCGGCAGCCCTCGAGGGATACAGGGGTCCAGTCGCTCCCTGTGCCGTCATGATGCCCCAATCTCGCACTGGACGGCACCGGTGCGCAACGCTCCAGGACTCCGCCGGCAACAGCCTCGCCCGCGACCCCGGAGAACTCGGCCGACAAACGCGACAACGCGGACGCCGGAGAACTCCGCGCACTACACGATAAAGAAAGTTTGAGGCTGGAAGGCGGCCGGTAGCGCGAGCGCGGCGGTTCTAGGCATATTGAAGCGACGCTTATCCGGGATGTGAAGATGACATCGATCGCCGAAACCGAAAGGAAACGCCCCGCACCGGGACCGGCCGGGGTGACCGAGCGCGAAGCGAGAGAGGTGGCCGAGGCCGCCCGGGAGAAGGAGTGGCGGGCTCCCAGCTTTGTACGAGAGCTGTTCGAGGGGCGGCTGCGGCTGGATCTGGTCCATCCCTATCCGAGAGTGGCACCGGACGAGGACGCACGGGCCCGAGCTTTTTTGGCCAAGCTGGACGCGTTCCTGCGAGAGAACGTGGACGGCGAGGCTATCGATCGTGCGGGCAAGATCCCGCCCCACGTCATCGAGGGCTTGAAAGAGCTCGGCTGTTTCGGTCTCAAGATTCCCGTCGAGTACGGGGGTTTGGGTTTCTCCCAGGCCAGTTACAACCGCGCCATTTGCCTTTGCGCAACTTACGAGAGTTCCATAGGAGTGCTCCTTTCCGCGCACCAGTCCATCGGGGTGCCCCAGCCTCTAAAGATGTTCGGAACTCCCGAGCAGAAGCGGCGCTATCTGCCCCGTTTGGCCCGGGGGGCGGTGAGCGCATTTGCGCTCACCGAACCCGGAGTAGGAAGCGATCCGGCTCGCATGTCCACCACTGCGGAACGCACTCCGGACGGCGAGGCGTACATCCTGAACGGGGAGAAGCTGTGGTGCACCAATGGGACTATCGCCGAGTTGATGGTGGTGATGGCCAAAACCGGTCCCAAGAGCATCTCCGCGTTTATCGTGGAGACTTCTTGGCCCGGGGTGGAGGTGGTGCACCGTTGCGAGTTCATGGGACTCAAGGGCATCGAAAACGGAGTTATTCGATTCACCAACGTTCGGGTGCCGAAGGAGAACCTGCTGTGGGAAGAGGGCAAGGGACTCAAACTGGCGCTGATCACTCTCAACACCGGCCGCCTTACCGTGCCCGCCACGTCCGTGGCTGCCGCAAAAGCCTGTCTGGACATCGCTCGCCGGTTCGGGCAAGAGCGGGTGCAGTGGGGTCAGCCGATCGCCAAGCACGATGCGGTGGCACAGATGCTCGGCTTCATAGCGTGTACCACCTTTGCCATGGAGGCGATGTCCGATCTAGCGGCTCTAATGGCGGACCGCGGAGACATGGACATCAGGTTGGAAGCGGCCATGGCCAAGATGTGGAACACCGAGCGGGGTTGGGAGATCATAGACAAAACCATGCAGATCCGCGGCGGCCGGGGCTACGAGACCGCCACCAGCCTCAAGGCGCGCGGGGAGCGCCCGGAGCCGGTGGAGCGGATGATGCGGGACTTCAGGATCAACATGATCTTCGAAGGATCCAGCGAGATCATGCGCCTGTTCATCGCCCGCGAAGCGGTGGACAGTCATCTCAAGGTGGCGGGTGCCATTGCCGATCCTTCGGCACCCCTCGGCGCCAAACTTTTGGCTCTGGTGCGGGCGGCAGGCTACTACGCCGTGTGGTATCCGGCGCGCTGGATCGGTTGGGGCTGGTGGCCGCGCTACAGGCAGTTCGGCAAGCTCGCCAAGCATCTCCGGTACGTTGACCGCGGATCGCGCAGGCTAGCTCGTGCCCTGTTTCACGCGATCGTGCGGTTCGGGCCCAAGTTGGAGAAACGCCAGGCGGTGCTGGCCCGCCTGGTGGAGATAGGCGCGGAACTCTTCGCCATGAGCGCGGCCTGCTCCCGGGCCCAGATGTTGCGCACCAGCAAGTCTCCGGAGGAACGGGCTCAGGGACCGGCGGCCGAGTACTTGGCCGACGTGTTCTGCCGGATGGCTCGAAGAAGGATCGAAGAACGTTTCGACCGGTTGTTCGACAACGATGATGCGGCGATCTACAGCTTGGCGCAAAGGGTGGCCGCTAACGAGTTCACCTGGCTGGAAGAGATAGTGGGGCTGGCGCGAACGTGATTCAAGTCACAGGGGTCGGCCCCGACTGTGACGCCGCGCACCGCCGGACCCGGCCCCCCACAGTTAGCCTGGGTCCAGGGGAGGGGCTACTAACGTCGGTCCCTCCCCGGCGTCTATCTAGACGAACTTAACCTCGAGGGTTTCTGCTATGCGAAGGAAGTGGACTTCTCTGGTTCCGGTGATGGCGCTGCTGGTCTTCGGCACGGCCTGTAGCGACTTCCTGGGATCTGGCGGCAATCTCGACACCCAGGACGCGGCGGATGTGGCCGACTTCATGGCCGCCACCGCCATTGACGGGCTGGACGGCATCGGTATCGTAGGAGCGCCGGCCGCGTCCGCCGAGGCGGCTCCCCCCATCACCTTCACCCGCACCTTCACCGTCACCCGGTCCTGCCCTGCAGGCGGCACGGTCACCATCTCGGGCAAGGTGGAGGGCGAGATCGACCGCGATACCCGCTCGGGGACGCTGACCGAGAGCAGGACCATCAGCATGGACGACTGCGCCCGGGAACTGCGCCGCGGTACGATCACGCTCAACACGGCGGATGATGCGCCTATAGCCGTAAACGGGCAGGTAACCATCGAGAACGGGCACCATGTTGCCGGTTCTTTCACCAAGACCGGTACGTTCGAGTGGAGCCGCAGCAACGGCGATTCGGGAAGCTGCACCATCGACCTGACCATAACCTGGAGCCGCGACGGGAATACCTTTACCCACACGGTGAAGGGCACCATCTGCGGCAGGGAGATCGAGCGGACTACCACCAGGACCAGAGGCTAATCGCAGCCGAGGACGCCGGCGCGGGAAGGGGGACGGGATGTCCCCCTTCCGCTTTTTATGCGGCTTGGAGAGCCTGTTCCAAGTCGACCAAGATGTCCTCGTAGTGCTCCACGCCCACGGAGAGTCTCACCATTCCGGGCTCGATACCCATGCGCTGCTGTTCTTCGGGCGGGACGTCGGCGTGGGTCATGGTGGCGGGGTGTTCCGCCAAGGACTCGGTGCCGCCCAGGCTCACGGCCAACTTTACAAGCTTCAGCGCATTTAAGAAACGGAACGCCGCCGCTTGGTCGCCGTCCAGAACGAAAGAAATCACCGAGCCCGGGGAGAGACATTGTTTGCGGTAAACCTGGTGCATCGGATCGTCTTCGCTCAGCAGTCCCAGGTAATAGACCTTGCGCACCTTTGGGTGATTCTCCAGAAAGTCCGCCACGTAGCGGGCATTTTTCATCTGGGCGGTCATGCGCATCTTCAGGGTCTCGAGGCTACGCAGCAAGAGCCACCCGGTCCAAGGACCCGCCATAGTGCCCATGAATGTCCTCAGCGCCCGTACCTGTTCCAGGACTTCCCTGCTTCCCAGTACCGCCCCTGCTATGACGTCCGAGTGCCCCCCGATGAACTTGGTGGCCGAATACAGCACCAGATCGGCTCCGTGCTTGAGGGGGTGTTGCCACAGAGGGCCCAGGAAGGTGTTGTCCACCATGACCACCGGTTTGCGATCTCCCTCGCCCAGGGATTGGGCGAAGCTGGATACCGCTTCGATATCCACCAGCGCGTTGGTGGGATTGGCGGGGGTCTCTATCAGCACCGCCCGGACTTTTCGGCCCTGGATCTTCGATTCCAGGTCCGGGGCAATGGTTTCGAAAGGTTGGCCGGCGGGAAAACCCAAGGGCTCGATCTGAAACTGAGGCAGGACATGGCGGACCAGGTACTCGGTGCCCCCGTACAACGGCTCGCTGTGAAGCAACACGTCGCCGGGGCGGAGGAAAGCCCACAGGGTGGTGGCGATGGCGGCCATCCCGCTCTCGAACACCGCACAGGCCTCGGCTTCGTCCCACAGCGTTAGTCGGTCTTCCAGGATTTCCAAGTCGGGGTTGTTGAGGCGACTGTAAATCAGGCCCAGCGCTTCTCCCGGCCGCTTGTCTCTCAAACCGTATGCCAGTTCGAAAAACGCCTTTCCCGCCTCCGCGCTTTCGAAAACGAAGGTCGAGGTTTGGAAGATGGGACACTTGAGCGCGCCCTCGGAGAGCATCGGGTCGTAACCGTAGCTCATCATCAAGCTTTCGGGACGTAGCTGGTGCCGCCCGATGCGGCGCTCTTTGTACTTGGGCTGCTGTGACCGTTTCCGCACTGATCCCTCCCTAGTGTGACCGACTCAGCTTGACGGGTCGGCGGGAAGTGGTCAAGTCCGCCGGAGCCTGTTTGAAGGCTTCTTGAAAGAGGGTACTGTGGCGGGTGGATCTCCCGAGAAGGGCTGTTAAGTGCCGGTGGGTGGAAATCCCGAGGTGGGGGGTTATTATAGAGAGGTTACAACAGCGCCGGCGTCTGCGGCAGTCATGTCGCGAGCCGGACTTCGTTGTTCTCGTCTATTACACCCAACATCGAGAGGTCTTCTCATGGCAAACGTAACCCTTGCTTGCCAATTCTGCGGTACTCTGAATCGGATAGATCTCTCTCGCTATCATGCCCGCCCCAAGTGCGGGGAGTGTGGCAAGCCCTTCTTGCTGGACCGTCCGGTCAAGGTCGAAGAGGAGCATTTCGACACCACGGTACTCAAGGCCGAAGTGCCGGTGTTGGTGGATTTCTATGCAGACTGGTGCGGCCCCTGCCGGATGATGGCTCCCATCTTGGACGAGATCGCTCAGGAAAAGGCGGGCAAGATGTTGGTGGCCAAGGTGGATACCGATAGGGCCCCCAACTTGGGTATGAGGTACGGGATCAGGTCCATTCCCTTCTTTGCGCGGTTCGAGAAGGGAAAGATGGTCAAAAACGTCGTGGGTGCCGTGGGGCGGGAGGGGTTGAAGGATCTGGCGGCCTGAGGCTCACGTCAGGCCGTTTTTTATCACGCCCTCAACAGCCTCGGCGAATCTATCGATCTCTTGGAGCGTGGTATACACATTCGCCGTCACCCGAATCCCGGTACAAGCCGGATGGGTGATCGGCGTAACCAAGATCCGATGTTTTTCCCATAGATAGTCCGTAAGCTTCACCGGGTCGATCCCCTCGATCCCGATGTTGGCCAGACCGCAGGATTGAGCGGGATCGTAGCTGGTGTAAAGCTTCACCCCACGCTGGCCGTCCAACCGCTTCATCCAGCGATCCCTGAGATAGCGCAACCTGGCCGCCTTCCGCTCCGGCCCGATACCCTCGTGGAAAGTCAAAGCCTCCGCTATGGCGTTGTGATTCGCCGCCGGATGGGTGCCGATCTCCTCGAACTTGCGAATGTCGCCGTCCATCTTCTCCGGCGCCGCCATCAAAGGCCAGAGATTCCGAATCTTGGACCGGCGAACGTAGAGGAAACCGGTCCCGTGAGGAGCCAACAACCACTTGTGCAACGAAGTTCCGTAATAGTCGCAATCCAGCTCGTCCCGGCTAAACGGGAAGTGAGCGAAGGCGTGAGCTCCGTCCACGATCGCCTCGATCCCCCGCTCCCGCGCCATGCGGCACAGCTCCCGGACCGGAAATATTTGGCCTGAAAGATTGGTGATGTGGCAGAAGTGAATGACCTTGGTGCGCGGCGTTATGGCCCGCTCAAAGATCTCCACCAGATATCGCATGCTCGGCGGAGGATCGGGGAACGATACCTTCTTGAGCACGATCCCGTCGCGGCGCACCCGCTGCTCCCAGGTGGTGATCATCCGGGGATAATCCTGATCCGTGGTGATCACCTCGTCCCCGGGCTCCAAGTCCAACCCCAACTGGCATATCTCCAAAGCCTCGCTGGCATTGCGGGTTATCGCCATCTCCTCGGGATCGCAGCCGAACGCCCGAGCCAACCTCTGCCGGACACTCTCGATCTGGGGCTCCAACACCCGCCACATGGTGTAAACCGGGGCCTGGTTGGAGTACTCCAAATAGCGGCGCATCGCATCCTGCACCACCCGCGGGCTAGGCGAGACCCCTCCGTTGTTCAGATTGATAATACTCCGATCCACGGTGAAAGCCTGCTGGATCTCGAACCAGTAATCCTCGTCTGCCGCCACTTCTTCCGGACTTCGGTGAGAAACATGGGAGGCGGCATCGAAGACCCGCTCCAGAGCATCGTTGCGCAGTTGCGGCAAGGCAAACGGCGCCGACAGGCCTAGGAACGAACGCACGAACTCCCGCCGGGTGGGCATGGCTAACCTCCCCTGGGCTGCTGACTAGAAAGAGAGTGCATCCGCCGAGATACCGCGTCAAGCATCGGATCCCCTGCGCGGAGAGGTGCGGCGGTAAAGAATCGCCGACCCCACCAGAGCTATAACGGCAAAGGAAAACCACTGCACCGCGTAGCTCAAATGGGGTCCCTCAGAGAGCTCCGGCAGAGAAATGGGACGCAGCTCCCCCGCGCTCCCGCCAGCGGGCCCGGTGCGGCGGAGCACCACTTCCAGCAGAGGGTACGGGTAAAGGGGAGCCAAGACAGCGGGATCGTCCGAGGGTACAAAGACCGGCCAGGAGGAGTTTGCGATCTCGAATCTCCGGGACAGAGCGGGCTGCAACAACACACCCTCCACCTCGGCCGTATCGCTCTCTCTCAGCGCGCTAAGCTCTACCGCGCGGGCATCGGGGGAGTAAACCCAACCGCGCTCCACCAAGACCCCCCTGCCACCCGCCAAGATCAGGGGTGTCACCACATAGACCGCGGGAGTCCCCTGCACCGACCTACCCACCACCACCACCTCGCGCTCGAAGTCGTACACCCCGTGCGCCACCACCCGCCGCCAACCCAAAGAATCCAAAGGAAGCGAATCGATCGCCGAGGGAAGAGCCAAAACGGGCAACTCCAGCCTGGTCTGGTACAGGCGATTCTGAGCGCGGCGCTGGGACAACCGATCCAACTGCCACAACCCCAGCCTGGCGCACCCGAGAGCCACCAGGATACCGACCACCAGGACCGCGTAGCGCCGCAATGCTCGACTCCTAATCTTCGCCTACGATCACCTGGGGCTCGAAACCCAGGAAAAGCCCCGTCTCCACCACGCCCGGACGCCGCTTGATCTCTCGCTCCAGAGCGACCGGATCGGCAATGCCGCCCTCAAAGCTACAGTCCAGTATGTAGTGCCCCTCGTCGGTGCTGAACGGCGAGCCGCCGGGACCTGTTCGTAAGACCGGATCGCAGCCGAGCTTGCGCAACCCCAGCTGGTTCACCCGCCAGCCAAAAGCCACCACCTCCACGGGCAGCGCCTTGGTGAGCCCCAACCGGCTGACCAGCTTGGAACGGTCCACCACTATGACCAGCCGCCGCGAGGCCGAAGCCACGATCTTTTCCCACAACAACGCGCCACCGTGACCTTTGATCAGATTGCGGTCGGGATCCACCTCGTCTGCGCCGTCGATCGTGAGATCCACTTCCGGGTAATCGTTCAACCGAGCCAAGGGTATGCCCGCTTCTTCGGCGAGGCGTTTGGTGGCTCTGGAAGTGGGGACCCCCACCACATCCTTTAGCTCCCCCCGGGAAATACGCTGGCCGATCTCCTCGATGGCATACCGAACCGTGGATCCGGTGCCGAGTCCCAGCACCATCCCCGGAGCGACCAGATCGACCGCCTGAAGCGCAGCCCGGCGTTTGGCGGCAGCTCGAGGATCGCTCACCCCGAAACCGCCTCCTCCAGCACCTCCAAACCCATCACCCTAACAATCGGCCGCCCCCGCGCCTCCAACGCGCGGAAGTCGCCGTCGGCCTGCGCCGCAATCAGCTGCCCGAACGTGATGCCCTCCTCCGGAATGGGAAGATCCGGCTCCGGCCGATCCACTATCTGGACGAACCGGCCGCAGGGCGGGCCACCCTTGTGCAGCTGCCCGGTGGAATGAAGAAACCGGGGACCGTATCCCACAGTTACCGCAACCCGGGTTCTATCCCGGAGCGATCGCTGCAGTGCGGCCAACCGGGCATCGATCCCCGGAGATGGCGCGAGATAAGCCATGAGAGCTATGTAATCACCCGGCCGCGCTGCATCCAATAGGCGCCGAACCGCGCCGGCGTCGGCCAGCGCCGGAGCCTCACCTCCCGTGCCCGCCAGCACGGCTTTGGTGTTCTCCTTGCTTTCTTGGACGTTGGGCTGATCGAAAGGATTGACCCCCAAAATCGAACCGGCCACCGCAGTGGCGAACTCCCAGCGGAAAAACTCGGCTCCCAAATCGGCGGGATCTCGCCAAACCATTCGGACCCAAGGGTGGCCGGCCTCTCCCAACTTTTGGAGTGACTGCCGCCGCTCCGAACTCTCTTCCCCCGCCAGCTCGACGGCGACGAACAGCCGGTCGGAACCGTACGCGCCGGGCGCACCCAACGGTTCACCCACCACGGGCACGATTCCCTTCCCCTCCTTACCCGTACTCTCGGCAATCAGCTGCTCCAGCCACAAGCCGAAACTCTCGAGCCGCGGAGAAAGAAGCAGGGTCAGCTTGCCTTTCCCAGCCAGCGCCGCTTCGCCCAGCACCGCACCGAGCCAGACTCCGGGATTCGACCCGTAATCGCCGGTTTCCCTGCAACGAGCCGCCATGCTGATACCGTTGGCCACCAAAGCCTCCACGTCCGCTCCGATCAAGGATGCCGGTACCATACCGAAATACGAGAGCGCCGAATAACGGCCTCCTATGTCCTCGGGATTAAGAAAAACGCGCCTAAACCGGCGTTCGGCCGCCAGCTGCGCCAGAGGAGTGGCCGGATCGGTAATCGCTATGAACCGCTCCCCGGCACCACCCGTGAAGTGCCAGTAATACCGCAGCAAGCTCACCGTTTCCTGGGTGGTCCCCGACTTGCTGGATATCAGGTACAGGGTCGAAGCATCCGAGCGTCTATCGACCTCTGCTATCGCCGCCGGATGGGTGGTGTCCAGCACTACGAGTTCGCGCCCCGCCGCGCCGCAGATATCCCTGTACACCTCGGGCGCCAGACTGGAGCCGCCCATCCCGCAGAGCACAAAGCGGCCGGCGGAAGATCGGATCTCCTGGGCAAAGGCGGACAATTCTGCCAGACGTTCCGCCGTCCATTGGGGAACGGTAAGCCAGCCCAAACGGTCTTCTATCTCGGGTGTCCCCCGCGGCTTCCAGACCGTGGGGTCCCGCTCCCAGATGCGGGAAACGACTCGGTCGCGCTCCAACTCCCCCAAGCGCGCTGCGACCGCCGCTTCAAGGGGTCCCAGGGAGGCAACGACTTCAGCCAAGCCGCGATCTCTCCCGGAGCAGTAGCCGGGCCGCTTCGGCCACGCGCTCCGGAGTTATGCCGAACTCCCGGTAGAGACGCTGGTAGGGAGCGGAGGCTCCGAAGCGCTCGATACCCACCACCGCACCGTTTTCTCCGATCCAGCGGTACCAGCTCATCGGGTGCGCGGCTTCCACCGCCACCCTGACGGCCCCGGAATCGAGCAGCACCTCCCTGCGATAATCCTCCGGTTGCTCGGCAAACTTTTCGTGGCTCGGGAAGCTCACCACCCTGGTGGGCACGCCATCCTCCTGCAACATGGTTCGGGCGTCCAACGCGATGCTCACCTCGGATCCGCTGGCCAAAAGAACCACCTGGGGCGGAGGGGGCGAAGATTCGGCCAGGATATATGCGCCCCGTTCCAAGCCGCTGGCCGGTGCCAGAGTCTCCCGGTCCAGGGCAGGAACTTTCTGCCGGGTAAGTACCAGCGCAACGGGCCCCCCGCGGTGCCGCAGGGCGACGCGCCATGCCTCCGCCGTCTCCGGGCCATCGGCGGGCCGGATCACCAATAGGTTGGGGATAGCTCGCAAATTGGAGAGCTGTTCTATCGGCTGATGGGTGGGACCATCCTCGCCTAGACCGATAGAATCGTGGGTGAATACATAGATGACCTTGAGCCCCATCATCGCCGCCAGGCGAATCGGCGGGCGCATGTAGTCGGAAAAGATCAGGAAGGTTCCGCCGTACGGGATCAACCCTCCGTGCAGCGCCATCCCATTGAGGATCGCTCCCATGCCGTGCTCTCTCACCCCGAAATACATGTTTCTTCCCCCCAGCCGCCCCGGCCCCAAATCCGGAGCATTGGGCACCAGCGTTTGGGTGGACCCGCCAAGATCGGCCGAACCCCCGATCAGCTCCGGGATCTTGGGCGCCACCGCCCTGAGGACTTTCCCCGAGGCGGCCCGAGTAGCCATCGACTCCCCGGGACCGAACGACGGAATCGCCTCCTCCCATCCCTCGGGAAGCTTCCCCTCCAGGCGCCGCTCGAGTTCCCGGGCTTCTTCCGGATACGCTTTCGCATAGCGCTCCAAGCGCTCCCGCCACTCCGCCTCCAGGAGCGGCCCGCGCTCGCTGCACTTGCGCCACTCCGAGAGCACCTCTTCAGGAACGTAAAACGGCTCCTTCCACGGCCAGCCGAGGTTTTCCTTGGTGAGTCGCACCTCTTCCTCACCCAGCGGGGCGCCGTGAGCCTCGGCGGTGTCCTGCTTGTTGGGACTCCCGTACGCTATATGGCTGCGCACGATGATCAGGGAGGGACGGCTCGACTCCCGCTTGGCGGCTAAGATCGCCCGATCCAAAGCCTCGAGATCGTTGGCATCTTCCACCTTTTGCACCTGCCAGCCGTAGGCTTCGAACCGTTTGGCGGTGTCGTCGGAAAAGGCGAGCGCCGTGGGCCCGTCGATCGTTATTCGATTGTCGTCGTAAAAGCCGATGAGCGAGCCGAGCCCGAGATGGCCCGCCAAAGACGCGGCCTCGTGGGAAATGCCCTCCATGAGGTCGCCGTCGCTGGCGATGAAATAGATTCGGTGGTCGAAGATCTCGTACCCCGGCCGGTTGAACCGCGCGGCCAGGTGTTCCCTGGCGATCGCCATTCCCACCGCGTTGCCGAAACCCTGTCCCAGGGGCCCCGTGGTGGTCTCCACTCCCCGGTCCAAGTCCAGCTCGGGATGACCCGGGGTTTTGCTTCCCCACTGGCGGAAGTTTCGGATCTCGGAGAGCGGCAGATCGTAGCCGCACAGGTATAGCACGCTGTAGAGCAACATCGACGCATGCCCGCAGGAGAGGACGAACCGATCCCGCCCCGGCCAGCGGGGGTTGCGGGGATTGTGTCTCAGATGCCTGGTCCACAAAACGTAGGCCAGCGGGGCGAGGGCCATGGGCGTTCCCGGATGGCCGCTCTCGGCCTGCTGGACCGCGTCCATGGCAAGCACTCGGACGGTGTTGATACAGAGCTGATCCAGGGCGGCCTTGCTCTTGAGCCCCGTTTCGGACATGGGAAATAGCTCCAGAAAGGTCCGGTTGACGGCGGTTAAGTTATACGCCACTACAACGAGGCATAAGCCCGCGGTCTTGTTATCTTTGGTACATGCCAAACAACCCATTCGGCGCGCGCCGACAGCTCGAACTCGCTTCCGGAAAAGTAACCATCTACCGGCTGGACGCTTTGGAAGAAGCCGGCTTGGTCTCCCTGGATCGCCTGCCCTACTCGATACGGGTGCTCTTGGAGAGCGTTCTGCGACACGCGGGAGGGCCGCTGGTATCCGAAGAGGACGTACGGCTGGTGGCCGGGTGGAGGCCCAAGCCTGAGCGGGGGCGCGAGCTTCCCTTCATGCCCGCCCGGGTAGTACTCCAGGACTTCACCGGCGTACCGGCGGTGGTGGACCTGGCGGCGATGCGGGATGCCATGGTGGAATTGGGAGGCGATCCCGACCGCATCAATCCTCTGGTACAGACCGACTTGGTGATAGACCACTCGGTGCAGGTCGATTTCTTCGGAACTCCCATGGCTTTCCGGCTCAACGTCGAGCGGGAGATGGAGCGCAACGGGGAGCGATATGCTTTGCTCAAGTGGGCACAAAAAGCGTTCCGAAACTTCCGGGTGGTCCCGCCGGGAACCGGCATAGTCCACCAGGTGAATCTGGAATACTTGGCCCAGGTAGTGATGCTGCGCGAGCGCAACGGGGCGCTGGAGGCGTATCCCGACAGTCTGGTGGGGACCGATTCCCACACCACCATGATCAACGGACTCGGCGTCCTGGGTTGGGGCGTGGGAGGGATCGAGGCCGAGGCGGTCATGCTGGGCCAGCCCTATTTCATGCAGCTTCCCGAGGTCGTGGGAGTGCGGCTCAGCGGCTCGCTGCCGGAGGGGTCTACCGCCACCGATTTGGTCCTGGTGGTAACCCAAATGCTCCGCAAGCACGGTGTGGTGGACAAGTTCGTGGAGTTCTTCGGACCGGGGCTTGCTACGCTGGGATTGGCGGACCGCGCCACTTTGGCGAACATGGCCCCCGAGTACGGAGCCACCATGGGTTTCTTCCCGGTGGACCGCCAGACTCTGATCTATCTCGAGCGGACCGGCCGGCCGCGCGATTTGATCGATCGGGTGGAGCGATACTGCAAGGAACAGCGGCTATTCCTCACCCCGGAATCCCCGGAACCCGAGTACAGCGACGTGCTGGAACTGGATCTGAGCACCGTAGAGCCCTCTCTGGCCGGCCCCAGACGCCCCCAGGATCGAGTCCCCTTGCGCGAGGTCAAGGACTCGTTCCGGCAGGTTCTCTCCAATCTGCTGCCGGGATCCAGGCGGCGAGTGGACGAGCTCAACGCTTCGCGCTGGCACGGTGAAGGGGGTCAGTCGCCGGCCACCGCCACGGCAGCGGCAACCGAAGTAGCTACGGTAGCGGAAGTGGAGTACGAGGGAAGCCGGTTCGAGCTGTCCGACGGGTCGGTAGTGATCGCCGCCATAACCAGCTGCACCAACACTTCCAACCCGTCGGTGATGATCGGTGCGGGCCTGCTCGCCCGCAACGCGGTCCAAAAAGGGCTCGCCCGCAAGCCCTGGGTGAAGACCAGCATGGCTCCGGGGTCGCGAGTGGTGACCGATTATCTCCGAGAATCGGGGCTGCTAGACGATCTGGAGGCCTTGGGATTTCATGTGGTGGGCTACGGGTGTACGACCTGCATAGGCAACAGCGGCCCTCTGGCCGAACCGATAGCGGCTGCCATCACCGAGCACAACCTGGTGGCGGTGGCCGTACTCTCCGGGAACCGAAACTTCGAAGCCCGCATCCACCCCTTGGTGAGGGCCAACTATCTGGCTTCCCCCATGCTGGTGGTGGCTTACGCCTTGACCGGCCGCATCGATGTAGACCTCACCTCGGAACCGCTGGGGACCGATACGGACGGCAATCCGGTTTACCTGCGGGACATTTGGCCTTCCTCGGAAGAGATCACCGCCGCGGTGAACCAAGCCCTAAAGCCGGATATGTTCAGGAAGGAATACGCGTCGGTGTTCGAAGGGGAGGACACTTGGAAGCGCCTGCCGGTTCCCGAGGCGGAGGGCGGGCGCTTTGCCTGGAACCCCGAGTCCACCTACCTGGCCCGGCCGCCCTATTTCGACGGGCTGAAGCCCGAGCCTGAGCCCTTGCGGGACATCGAGGGCGCGCGCGTCTTGGTTTGGCTGGGCGATTCGGTAACGACGGATCACATCTCGCCGGCGGGAGCGATCCCCAAGGACAGTCCTGCGGGGAAGTGGTTGATGGAGCGGGGCGTAAAGCCCGTGGATTTCAACACCTTCGGATCCCGCAGGGGCCATCACGAGGTGATGATGCGGGGCACCTTCGGGAACATCCGCATCAAGAACCGGCTGGTGGAGGGAAAAGAGGGTAATTGGACCGTGCACCTACCCACCGGCGAAGTGATGAGCATCTACGATGCCGCGATGCGCTATCGCCAAACAGCAACTCCGCTCCTGGTGCTTGCGGGCAAGGAATACGGCACCGGTAGTTCTCGCGACTGGGCTGCCAAGGGCCCCGCGCTTCAGGGAGTCCGCGCGGTGATCGCCGAAAGCTACGAGCGCATCCACCGCAGCAACCTGATCGGGATGGGGGTCTTGCCTCTGGAGTTCGTGGAAGGACAGAGCGCGGAAAGCTTGGGACTCACCGGCCGCGAAACGTACCGCATTACCGGAATCGCCAGCGGCTTGAAGCCTCGCGCTACGCTAAAGGTGGAGGCCCAGGGAGACGGCGGCCGGGCGATCGAGTTCCAAGTAAGAGTCCGGCTGGACACCCCGATCGAGCTGGAATATTACCGGCACGGAGGCATTCTCCAGTACGTCTTGAGGCAGCTCCTCGCAGCCGGGTGAGTTCACCGTCCTAAGCCGCGCGCAGTTGGTTTAAGCTGTTCCGTGCTGCCGCCTTCTATGAGGCGCGCCAGGGTGTCCCAGTTCTCGAGGGCGTCCTGGTGCCCGAGCTCTATGAGCAGGCCCGTGTATTCGGGTTCGAACAACAGATAGCTCAGGAAGTCCGCCCCGCGCTCCTGGTCCATCCCGATCCCGCGAACGAACAAGTCCATGAGCAGTGGCAGGCGCGGCCAGTAGCCCCGGGCCAAAGCCCCCAGGTCTCTGGAGGGGCGCACTACGGCGATATCGACCGGTCTCAGGTTGTCCGGCGGAGGAGTTCCCGGAGGCAGCGCCCGCAGCAGCCGGTTCACGCGCTCCAGCCGCTCCAAGTCGGCATCCAGGGCATCCAGGAAGACCGAGTGGAGCAGCAGTCCACCCAGCGCTGCGGCTGAGGGATACTCCCCGCTGGTGACAGCGTCCCGGGGAGAGACGAAGTTGGAGCGCATCGCTATGGCCACTATCCGGCCGGCGCCGAGGTGGATTGCGGGTGCCAGCGGGGCGGTGAGGCGCACGCTCCCGTCGCCGTAAAAGGTTCCGTCCAGCCGAACTGCGGGAAAGATGATCGGAATCGCGGACGAAGCCATGACGTGAGCCAGAGTTATCTTGGTCGGCACCGCGATTCGTTGCGCCCGTTCCCACATTACCAAGTCGGGCGCTCCGTGGACGAACGTTACGGTCTGGCCCGTGTTATAGGATGTTGCGCTGAGGGCCAGGGCCCGCAGGTAACCTCGCTTTACGTTTTCGTCGATCCCGTCGAAGTCGATGCAGTTCTGGATGAACCGGGCCAAGGGCCGCATGTCCAGCAGGCCGCGCACCACCGCCCTTCCCTGGCGGCGGGCGATTCGCCGGGCGGTGGATCCTATCATCCGCAGGAACGACGCGATCACTCCGCGGGCAGGGAGGCTGTAAACCTGATCCGCCGTCAGGCGTAACCACTGGCCCCGCAGTTCCTGCACCGCTTGCGAAAAAGGGCCCCGGTGCGCGGCCAAGAAAGCGGCGTTGATCGCTCCGGCCGACACCCCTGTAATAATGGGAATCCTGAGCTCCGGCACCTTTTCCGCCAGGGCGGCCAGAACTCCAACTTGGTAGGCGGCCCGGGCCCCTCCCCCTGAGAGAACTACCGCGAGGTCGTCAAAGCGGTCGGCGGACATGGTAGCAGGAAAATAATCTCCTTGCCCTGTTCGCGATGCCGGGGCATCTTGCAACCGTGGAGTTCGCCATCCCCGAGGGGGAACTTCGATTCCGCGCCAGCCGCTCTTCCGGTCCGGGAGGGCAGCACGTAAACAAGTCCTCCACCCGGGTAGAGGTGCTCTGGAACGTGCGCGCCAGCCGCAGCCTATCTCCCGAACTTCGCGGCAAGATCTTGGAGCGCCTCGCCGGCAGGATCGACCGGAACGGCGTAATCCGGGTGGTCGCTTCCAGCCGCCGGAGCCAGCTGGAAAATCGCCAAGCCGCCATTCGCCGGCTTCAAAGCTTGATCCAGCAGGCGCTCCGGGAAATGAAGCCGCGGGTACCGACCGCGCCGCCCGAGCGCGCCAAACAGGCTCGAATAGAGACCAAGCGAAAACGCGCCGAGATCAAACGATTTCGCAGAAAAGTGATCGAGGAGGAGTGAAATCGGCCATGATGAGCATCAGCAGCACCGCTTTTTCCAACGGCGGGCCGATCCCCCGAGCACATACCTGCGACGGAGCTGACCAGTCTCCGCCTTTGCGTTTCTCCGGAATTCCGGAAGGGACCAAAGAGTTGGCCCTGATCGTGGACGACCCCGATGCCCCGGTAGGTGTCTTTGTGCATTGGGTACTGTACGGCTTGCCTCCGGATGTGACCTCTTTGCCCTCGGGTCTGCCCAAGGACCCCACCCTTGCCAAACCTATAAGGGCGCTTCAGGGGGTGAACGATTTCAGGAAGACGGGCTACAACGGTCCCTGCCCTCCCCGGGGTCCCGCCCATCGCTACTTCTTCAAACTTTACGCGCTGGACACTCAACTGAATCTTCCGGCGGGAGCCACCAAGGCGGTGCTCCTAAAAGCGATGGAGGGGCACGTGCTCCAAGAGGCGTCGCTGATGGGAACCTACGCCCGTGCTTAGCGTCCGGGGGGCGGGCTTCACCGCCATGGAGATGCTTCTTTTGGCAGCTTGCCTCTTCGTGCTGGTTACGATCTCGGCGGCGGTGGCTCGCGGTACCGGCAAGATCCGAGCCGGCATAGGGGCGTCGGGCCTGTTCGCGATCTGGTTTCTGCTGGTTTGGGAGCTATCCAGGATGGGCCTGTTCGAAGGAGCTAGGGGCGATGCCCGCACGGCGCTCACCCTGGCCGTGGTCGTGCCGCTGGCCGGGGCACTGCTGGCGGGACATTTGATCGGGGCCAGATGGCTCGGCTCGCTGGCGCCCGGTCGAAACCCGGGCGCAGCTCACCTCTACCGGCTCTCCTCGGTAGTCGCTCTGGCGGCTTGGATTAGCGAAGCACTGCCCGCGTGGGTGGCTGTACCTGTAGGACTGGGAGAACCGCTAGTGGCGATTCTGGGAGCGGCCTTAGGCTGGAGGGGCTCGAGACTTCCCGCCTGGTGGCACGGCTGCGGTATTGCAGTGGCCGCCTTTACGATCCTCGCGGTTACCGCCTCAGGATCGAGGTCGGCCTATTTCTTCACCCTTTACCCGCTGGTGCTGATCCCCGCCTTTTTGGCTCCGATCTCGATCATGCTCCATGCGTGGGGGATGATCGGTAGATCGCCGTAGATGGGACACTCCGGACTCTTCGTTGGACGCGACGCCGCGCGCAAAGAACGCGAAACGGGCGCCGGGTGCGCGGGCCACCATAGATTGGCATTCGATCGCGGCCGGCACCCCTCCCGGCGCCGCTACGGCGTTGGAACCGGAATCAAGGAAGGCCCGCCGGGCGAATCGCTTCGCGACCGCCACGCTCTCCGGTGAGTTCCCAGCGGATCAGCGAAACCGGGATCAGGCCGGCCGCCGTGAAGCGGTCGACGAAGGATCGGAGTTCGAAGCCCTCTCCCAATCTGCGAGCTTCGTCGGCTAGGAGCCGTTCGATCTCGATCTTGCCGATCAGATAGCTGATCCCGTAACCCGGCTGGCGCAGATAGAGGTGCTGCTCGCCCCAGACGGTGTTCCCTTCGAGCCTGAGCCAATTACGCGGAGTGCGGGAGGAGGTAAACCTGGCGGCCTCCTCCAAGGTCCACAAATTGGCGTGCATCATGAGATCGCCCAAGGCCCGGGCCGCGCGCTGGGCGATCAGGATATAGATGAGCTCGCGGCTTCGAGGGCGCCCGTCCAAGAAGCCGGCGTGCATCATCATCTCTTCCATCGCCGTAGCGAAACCTTCGGTGCGGCTGATGAATATGTTGTAGAGCAGCGGGCCGCGCCGTATGGGACTTTCGTGAGGTTCCGCTTCCATGCGCGCCAGATCTATCCAATGGAAGTCGTGGGTCCGCATCACAATGGGATCCCGATAGTTGATCTCGGTGAAGAACTCCCAGGGCCCCGGCACGAACCTCCCGACGCGAGCCCTCAGGGCAGGATCCATGTAGTCCTTCACAGTGAGAATCCGGTGGCTCCTCAGGAAGCCGACGTATTCGGTTACCGCTTGGTTGAAGCTCCTCTCCCATTCGGCGGCGCCGGAGACGGGCCTCAAGGGCGGAAGGTCGCGATTGCGCGCTTCTTCCAGCTCGAGGGCGGCTAGCGATCGCGCCAATTCCCTCTGCATGAGCAGGACAACTTCCTCCCAAGAGTAGGGGATCAGGTACACGTGCCGCAGGTACCAGTTATAGTTATCTATCCCTACGCCGGAAGCCCCGGTTTTAGAGGAAGCCTGGGCTTCCAGCCACTCCCGAAACCGGTCGGTCGCCTCCCGTGCTTCAGCAACGGCCGCAGAAAGGGCGGAGTCGCCGGACACCCGTTCCGCCAGCGCCGCCAGATCGGCCGATTGCCGCGTGAAGCTTCGAATCCCCATCAACCACAAGTCCCGCGCGTTACCTGTCAAGTTGCGGCGCGCTTGTTCCAGGAGCCGCGGAATCCGCCGCAGTTCGCCAGCCAATTTGGCGGCATCGTCTCCGCCGAGCGGAAAGGTGTAAGACCAAAGCTCCACGCCCCCGTAGGCGTAGTGACCTTCCCGGGCCGGCTGGTCGCTGCGATTCGGGAAAAGACTCACGTAAAAAGCCGGGTCCCGCTCCCAGGGGCGCAGCACCCGGTGATCGAATTCCAGCCCGTTCAGCTCCGCTTCCACCAACTCGTAATCGACTCGCTGGGCAACGCTCCAGCCGGTGGTGTCGATCGCCTCGAGCCGGCGGCGCATCGCGGGCAGTCCGCTGTATTGGCGCGTCATCGCGGCCGCGCTGTAGTCGGGAACGCCGTCTACCAGCCCAGGTCGCTGAAATTCCCGCCAATCGCGAAAGAACTCCACCAAGTCCTCATAGGAGGAGCGAGCCGCAGGACTCGGCGGGCGGCAACCCAGCAGGACCGCCGCCGCAAGTGCCGCCGGTGCAGCGGAGCGCAGGTTCATTCAGAGAGCCTTGATCTCTTCGATCAGCTTCTTGACCGAGTCCTTCGCGTCCCCGAACAGCATGGAGGTCTTGCCGTTGTAGAACAGATCGTTGTCCACCCCCGCGAACCCGGGACGCATGGAGCGCTTGAGAACGATCACATTTTGGGACTTGTCCACATCCAGGATCGGCATCCCGTACAGCGGACTGTCGGGCCGATTCCGGGCGGCGGGGTTGACTACGTCGTTGGCTCCGATCACCAGAGCTACGTCGGTTCGTTCGAACTCGGGATTGATCTGGTCCATGTCCCGTAGCTTGTCGTAGGGAACGTTGGCCTCCGCCAAGAGCACGTTCATATGCCCCGGCATGCGGCCCGCCACGGGATGGATCGCGTACTTCACTTCGACGCCGCGCTTTTCCAGCAAGTCGGCCAGCTCCCTCACCTCGTGTTGGGCTTGGGCGACCGCCAACCCGTAGCCCGGCACCACCACCACTTGGCGCGCGTAGGCCAGCATCATCGCGGCATCTTCGTGGGAAATACTCCGCACCGAGCGATCTCCGGCCGCCGCTGCCGGCCCTTCCGCCGCCGCAGCCCCGAAAGCCCCGAACAGAACGTTGGCCAGCGAGCGGTTCATGGCTCGGCACATGATGTTGGTGAGGATCAGCCCGGAAGCTCCCACCAGCGCGCCGCTGATGATCAATCCCTCGTTGTTGATAACGAACCCGGTCATCGCCGCCGCCACGCCGGAGTAAGAATTCAAAAGGGAGATCACCACCGGCATATCGGCCCCGCCTATGGGAATGACCGAAAGGATGCCGAGCAGGAACGCCAGCGCTGCCAGAGAACCGAACGCCGCACCGTTCTCCGGCTCCAGTACCAGCCAGACTACCAGCCCCAGTATCGCGGCTAGAATCAGCCCGTTGATGGTCTTCTGCAAAGGATAGGTGACCGGGCGGCCGGTGATCAGCTCTTGGAGTTTGCCGAACGCCACCAGACTGCCGGAGAACGTCACCGCACCCACCAGCACGCTCAGGCCCACTGTAAGATTTACGTAGAGCGGCGCGCCAACGCCAACGTCGGTGGAAGGCGAAAGAAACTCAGCTGCAGCAACCAGAGCCGAAGCGCCGCCACCGAAGCCGTTGAGCAAAGCCACCATCTGCGGCATGGCGGTCATTTTGACGGTTCGGGCGAAAACCGCGCCAATGGCCGACCCTACGACCATGCCGATGATGATCATTTGCCAGGTGAGGATGCCGGTAAAGGCCAGAGTAGCTACGATAGCTATCAGCATCCCGATCGAGGCGATGAAGTTCCCCGATCGGGCGGTGGCCGGTGAACTGAGCCTTTTGAGGCCCAGGATAAAAAGCACCGCCGCGGCCAGATAGGCAAGCTTGATAAGAGCCGCCATTACTTATCCTCCCCCGGACGCCGCCGAAACATCTGCAGCATCCGATCGGTCACCAAAAACCCGCCCACCACGTTGATCATGGCGAAGATCACGGCCAGCAACCCCAGGATCGATGTCAAGGTCGTATCCCCGCGCCCCGCCACTATCAGAGCTCCAATGATCGTTATGCCGGAGATCGCGTTGGACCCCGACATCAAGGGAGTGTGCAAGGTGGGCGGGACCTTGGTAATGACCTCGAACCCGATCAACATCGCCAGCACGAAGACTACGAACAGGCTTACCAGTACCTCGGGCATCTCAGCTCCTCGCCGTAACCAGGGATTTTGCGCCGGCATGGACCACCTCTCCAGCGTGGGTGATGCAAGTACCGGCGGTTATTTCGTCTTCGAAGTCCAAATGCACCTTTCCGTCCTTCAGGAGGTGCAACAGAAAACTAGAAATATTCCTCGAATACATCTGACTGGCGTGGAACGGCATGGTGGAGGCCAGGTTCACGGGACCGATGATGCGAACTCCGTGCGCCACGATCTCGGAACCGGCCTTGGTCAGCTGGCAATTCCCTCCGGCCTCCGCCGCCAGATCAACAATGACCGAGCCCATCTTCATGCTCTGCACCATCTCCTCGGTGATCAACAGCGGCGCCGGACGCCCCGGAATCAAAGCGGTGGAGATTACCACGTCCACTTGAGGCACGTGCTGGGCCAAGAGCTCCAGTTCCCTGCGGTGCTGCTCCTCGCTCAGCTCCTTGGCGTAACCGCCGGCGCCCTCCGCCTCGAGACCGGCCGTATCGACGGCTAGAAATTGTGCTCCCAAGCTTTCCACCTGCTCTTTCACCGCCGGGCGCACGTCGAACGCCTGCACCACGGCGCCCAGCCGCCGGGCGGTGGCTATCGCCTGAAGACCAGCCACTCCGGCGCCCAGCACCAGCACCTTTGCCGGTGTCAGGGTCCCGGCGGCGGTCACCAGCATGGGGAAGAACTTGGGCAGAGCGGCCGCGGCCAGAAGAACCGCCTTGTAACCGGCAACCGTGCTCTGCGACGAGAGAGCATCCATCGGCTGAGCCCGGGTTATACGCGGAAGCGCCTCCAGTGCGAAGCTGGTCACCTTGCGGCGCGCCAACTCGCTCACCAGCTCCCGGTTGGTCAAGGGCTGGAGCATGCCGATCAGAACGGCACCTTCGCGCAGCCTGTCGAGAGCGGCCGCCGGAGGCGGCTGCACCGTCAAGACCACATCGGCTTCCCAGATCGCTCTCTCGTCCGACACCAACTCCGCACCGGCGGCACCGTAGGCTTCGTCGGAATAACCCGCTTCCACTCCGGCCCCGCGCTGCACTCTCACCGTAACCCCGCCGGCAACCAGCCGCTTGACACTGTCGGGCACCAAAGCCACCCGGCGCTCGCCGGCCGCGGTTTCTTTAGGAACTCCGACTATCACGATACTTCACGCTCCTTGTTAGTGAGAATATCCCTCGCAAGGCATACCATTCACCCGGCAGCCTCGCCCTTGTGGCGTTCTTTAGGATACCCCGCTCGCTTCGGCGACCCGTTTCGCACACCCTATCGGATTGCTATCGAGCGCGCTCCGAATACTCCAGCAGTTCTGCAATTGGGGGCGGCATTCGCGGTGAGGCGAACACCTGCCGCAAGGGAACGGTAATGATCTGAGGCGCGGGACCAGGAGATCCCGGAGGACCATCCGGACCGGGCCTCCCGTCCGGCCCGTTGGGCCCGTCGCTTCCAGCCTCGCACCGGCGATTGGGGTCCGCAGCCCTGGCTTCTCCACCCTTGCCCCCCGGTCCTCCCTTGCCGCCACGGCCACCGGGACCACCGGGACCGCCGATGCTGCGCCCGTCCACCAGCCCCGCCAGGAACGGTTCCTCTTCCGGCCCGATAATAGTGATCCTGCCTCCCCTTCCGCCCGGCGCACCGGCACCGCCGTTACCCCCGGCCCCTCCCGGAGCCCCGGCCGAACCGGGACATCCCGGCGATCCGTTCGCCCCCGCCGTGCCCGGAGATCCATCTTGGCCTCTGCCACCACGCCCGCCTCTCGACTCGACCACCAGCCAATCGGCCCGCGGTACTTCGTCCGCCGGAGCCAGCACGAAAAACGGAGGCGCTGAACCCACCTCGATTGCCGCCACAACCAGCCGCTCGTAAAACGGTGACCCCAAAACCCCGATCCGCACCGTGATATCCGGACCGTCGCCACCCGGCTGGCCAGGATCGCCCGGCGGGCCGACAAAGACAAAGGCGTTGCGCAGACAGGAATACTCCGGCGCTACCACCTTGAAGGCGTTGATCGAAGGCTTGGCCCTCAAAAAAACACTCAGCCGAAAGCCGGTCATCACGCTCAGCAGTGGATCGGGATCGGTGACCCAATCGCCGTCCTCTTGAGACACCGCTTCGCGGCTAGAACGGCCCAGGAATACAACGTGAAGGGCGGGAGGATTGCGCCGGTCGTAGCGCCGTTCAAAAGGAAGTACGGTCCCGTCGTCCAGCACTGCTTGGTAGTGAGTCGGTATGACCTCGCCGGGACACACAGCCGACAAGGCAGGGTTGATGTGAATCTCCCGAATCCGCTCCACCAGCCCCGGGTCCGGCCGGAAATCGGGCGGAGGTCTACGGCTGCAACCGGACAGAGCTGTTCCCGATGCGACTAGAAGTAGAACGCAACCCGTCCAGCGCGCCACCTCATCCTCCCCGGGTGTGCATTTCGCGGTGCGGATCCGCCCGCAGAGCCTCTAGGGGATATAGCGCCTTCCGCTCAGTCAGCTCCAATCTCCGCTCGGCCCCCCGGTCAGCTCTGGCCCGCCATGCTTCCTTTATCCGGCGGGCTATCTCCTGGTCTTCCGCTCCGCTCCGTACTAGGTCCCGAAGATCGACACCTTCCTCGGCGTAGAGGCAGAGGAACCACATCCCGTCCGCTGTAAGGCGGCTCCGGTCACAACTGCGGCAGAAAGGCTGAGTGGTCGAAGCGATCACACCGAACACCGTACCGTCCGCCAGGGCGAACCGATCGGCCGGAGCGGGCGCCGTGCCGGCCTCGACTACGGGCTCGATCCTGCCGTAGCGGCGGGAGAGAATATCGAGGATCTCCTTCTTGGAGACCACGTCTTGCAAGCTCCAGCGGGTAGCTCCGCCCACGTCCATGTACTCGATAAATCGAACCTCCAGGCCCCGCTCGCGGCCGAACTCCAAAAGGTCGCAGAGCTCGTCGTCGTTGAAGCCCCGGATCACCACCGCGTTGAGCTTGATCTTGGAGAACCCCGCCGCTCGGGCTCGCTCGATCCCTTCCACCACCTCGCGGTGCCTTCCGCTCCGAGTAAGCTGCCGGAAGCGTTCTTCTCTGAGGGTGTCGAGGCTCACGGTGACGCGACCCAGGCCCGCCTCCTTGAGCGACGCAGCGTAGCGGCCTAGCAAGATACCGTTGGTGGTAAGCGCCAGGTCCTTGACCTCGGGCCTCCGGCTGAGCATCGAGACCAACCTGTCGAGATTTTGGCGCAACAAAGGTTCTCCGCCCGTCAAGCGGAGCTTGGTGACACCCAGTCGGGTAAAAATTCCCACCAAGCGGTCGATTTCTTCGAAACTCAGAATGGACGATCTTGGCAGCCACACGTAATCGTCCTCGGGCATGCAGTAGCGGCAGCGGATATTGCACCGATCGGTGACGGAGATCCGCAGGCTGTTCAGCGGTCGGCCGAGGGTGTCGAGCAACGGCATGGCACGGATAAAGATAGCGGGTTTTCCGGAAACCGTTACCGTGCCGGGGCACCGCAATACCGTGCGCCCGGAGCCTGGGAATCTGGCAGGATACAACACGATAGGGGTCGATGGGCGCCAGGCGGCCGGCCGGCTTAGGGCGGTTAACCGCTTGCAGTACTTGGAGCTGGCCATTCGCCGAGGTTGCGGTCTTGAGTTGGCACGGTTCTAGCGGGTAAGTTGAGTAGCGCCACGGAAAGGATGTCGCCATGACAGGTTGTGTCGAAAGCAGTGTCAGTCAGCTCCAGGCCGAACTCGATCGGCTGATCGAGGCCAAAGCTCCGGAGGTCGAAAACCTGCTACATCGGGTCGCGCCGGAGGAAGAGGTTTCGGCGGGTTTCGAGGGAAGCGAGTTCAGAGCCGAAGTACCGCTGCGCTTCCCCGACGGGATCGGCGAGGGCCGGGTCGTAGCCCGGTTGTTCCGCTACCACGATACCGTGCGGCTGGACATTTACATCGATCACAACCGGGTTATGGCGAAGCCGGACGGCTCCCCTTCCGATCGCCGCTGTTTCCTGAACGATTACAAGGCGTCGGTCTCCTTCCGTCCGGGACAGGAAGAGTTCCCCGAGAACTTCGAGCAGCGGGTCTTGGAGGGGATCTGGAAGGCCAGGGACGCGGTCCAGAACTATAACCGGCGCCATCCCGAACCCTGGCACCACATTAGGGTGACGGCTGCGCCCCGCGAGCAGTTGGCGGGCCGGGAAGCGGAATAGCTACCGAGCCGAAACCGGCATCGGGATCGACGGTGTAGCGGGCGTCCACGATGTACACCGCCGGGGGATCGCTCCGCAACACGTAGAAGGGGAAGCGAGCCCAGCTCAGGAAAGCCCGCCCCTGAGGCGTGTTCTTCGCCAGTTGCGCCAGGGGATGTTCGGCGTTCTTCTCGACCTCGTAGTTCTCCAGCGCAAAAGACGGGCGCCGCAGCAGGTCAAAGGTACCGAAACGGTACTGCTCGCCGGTTTCCAGCACCACTAGCCGCCGGAACGGATTGAGCGGTACCGGAGCCGCCATCACCCTACTGGGGCTCTCTGCGAGAGAGAGTTTTGCGACTTCCAGACTCGACTCCCTCGCCAGGCGGCTGAGGCCCGCCATCGCTGCGGCGTAAGCTCCAAAGAGGCAGAGCGCCCAGGTGGCCGGCATTCGCCACCAGGGTACGGTGTTACTCTTGGCGCGCGAGAGAAAGATGCCCGCCGACAGGATCGCCCAGACCCAGGGGTCGACTATGAAGAGAGCGTCGCCGTACCACCACCGGTGCGAGAAGGGCATGAGCCAGCGCATGCCGTAGGTGTTGCACCAGTCGAGCACGGGATGCGTCAGGATGGCCAGATAACCCATCGAGAGCAGCCGTCCCCAGGCCGGAGGCGGCCCGGAGTCGTTAGTGCGGAAGCGCAGCCGGTGGTATACCCACAACGCTGCGATCAAGCACAGGGGTAGGATGGCGAGGCCCAGGGGTCCGTGAGTCAAGCCGCGCCGGAACTCGAGAGCGGCGAGCCCGCCCCAGGCGTAGGACAGCACATCTATGTCCGGCGCGTTCGCTCCTATAAGGAGGACCGCCATACCGTAGCGGGAGCTTCGCCTGAGGCCGGCTTGCCCCAGCGCTGCACCGACCAGGGTGTGGCAAACCGGGTCCAACTCAGCTTTCCGGAGCCGGCTGCTTGCAGCGCTGGCAGGGACACAGGCTCAAGAGGTACTCGTAAGTGTAAATCCCGGTGTCGTGCCCGTCGTCCCAGGAGATCTTGATAGCGTACGAACCCACCAGCTCTACAGCCTCGGCTTTCACCTCGGGGCTTATCGCCGCAGGATCCAGCAGCTGGCGATCGGTCATTTCCTCCCGGCAACCCGCACACCGGCAGGCTAGCCTCAGCATCCGGTAGGGATAGACTCCCTCGTGTCCCTCCTCCCAGGTAATCACCAGCGCTTCGGGCGACCGGTGAATTTTCAGAGGGACGGGAGGAAGGCTCACGACTCCAGTCTGGCCTCGAGTTCGACGGTCAGATTGCCCTTGAGGGCCTTGGAGACCGGGCAGTTGTCTCGGGCTCCTTCGGCGGCGCGCAGGAACTCCTCTTGACTGATGCCGGGGACGTCGCCGCGCACTTCGAGTTTCATCTTCGTGATCTTGGGACTACCCTCGACCATCTCCAGCGTGCAGGATGCGTTGGTGGATATACTCTTGGCCGGCTTGCCTTGGCGTTCCAGGGCCGCGGAGAGCGCCATGCTGAAGCAGGCGGCATGGGCGGCTGCGATCAGTTCTTCAGGGTTGGTGCCGCCGGAGCCCTCGAAACGGGAGCCAAAGCTGTAGGTTCCCTGAAACGCTCCCGAGCCGGCGGTGAATCTTCCCTTTCCTTCCTTCAGAGTACCGTCCCAGGTTGCACTTGCGGAACTAGTAGGCATCGTTCCTTCCACTCCTGCTCAAAGGGTTCACCCTTAGTTCTCCGGCGAGGAACTTAGCGGCCTTTCGTTCCGCCCAAAAGACCGGCTTCCACGGCTGACCGCTCACGAATCCCACGTGACCCCCCCGCTCGGTAATCACGGCCTCCACGCACCGCAGCTTCCGGAGTCGTTCCCTGGGGATGGCGGAGTCCGGAAGAAAAGGGTCGTCGCCGGAGTGGATTATGAGGGTAGGGGTGCGAATACCCGCTAGATATCGGGCGCAACTCGAGCGCCGGTAGTAGTCCTCGGCACTCGCAAAGCCGTGCAGCGGAGCCGTTGCGGCATCGTCGAATTCCGGGAAGGTACGCGCGCGGCGCACTGAAGCGAGGTCTATACGATTCCCGAGCAGTGAGGCTTTGGCCAGGATTTTCCGCTTGAGGCGGCGGACCAGGTACCAGCGATAAAACCGGGAAAATCCCTCCTCCAGGCGCCGGGCGCCAGCCGAAAGATCGAAGGGCACCGATATGGCTGCGGCCGCCCGGATCAGCGGCCGATCGGTCTCGCCGAGGTACTTGAGCAGGACGTTGGCACCGAGGGAAAATCCCACCGCCCCAAGCACCCTTTTGGGAAAGCGCTCCCGCAGGACTTCCAGAACCGCTGCCAGATCTCCGGTATCTCCGGAGTGATAGAGCCTGGCTAATCGGTTCAACTCCCCGCTGCAGGAGCGGAAGTTGAGTCCCGCCGCGTCCAGACCCTCCCGGCACAGCGCCCGGTACATTTCCAGGGCGTACTTGGATCGAGCCGACCCTTCCAGGCCGTGGAGTACAACAACCAGGGGCCGGCTACTGGAACTGGAGGTACCGGATGCGGGTTGAACCCAGGAGAGGTCGACGAAGTCGCCGTCGGACAGCTCGATCCGCTCGTCCCGCAGTTGTACGTTGCCGCGGGAGCGCAACAGGCGCGCGCCCAGGGTCTGGGCGTGTGGGCCCGGTAGCCACCATGCGGGTTCGAATTCGCCGGGATGCACCGGTGCCCAAAGCTAAAATGGCGGGCTGTAACGGGGGATGGGGCAAGGCGTCTATTGCAGAGGACGGCGCTTTCGGGGTAATCTGAATGGAAACCGCAGCGTGCTGCGGTGTATTACGCTGAGGCGACTAGGCGTCGGCTGGCGGTGCAACCCCGCGGGTAGGATGCAGCTCGGTCGGACGAGGGAGCGTTCATGATGCGTTTCAAGATCGCGGTGATCTGCGCTATAGTTCTCGGTGCGGTGGTCTTCGCAACGTCCGCCGCCTGGGCGCAGTATTTTGGGCGGAACAAGGTTCAATATCACAGCTTCGATTTTCGGATCCTGGAAACCGAGCACTTCGATATCTACCACTATCCCGAGGAGTACGAGGCCGCCAGGATCGTCGGGCGGATGGCCGAGCGCTGGTACGCCAGGCTCTCACAGTTGTTGGGCCATGAGTTGCACCGGCGGCAGCCGATCATCATCTACGCGGCCCATCCTCACTTCGAGCAGACCAACGCGATTTTGGGAGACATCTCCGAGGCCACCGGTGGAGTGACCGAGATTTTCAAGAGGCGGGTGGTGCTGCCCCTCGCCGGTCCTTTGGAGGAGACCGATCATGTGCTGGGCCACGAGCTGGCCCATGCTTTCCAGTTCGACATTACGGGGGATCCGGGGCGGGTGAGCGCGGCCAACGTGCCGGTCGCCCTGCGGCTGCCGCTGTGGTTCATCGAAGGTATGGCCGAATATCTCTCGGTCGGTCCGGTGGACGCCCATACCTCCATGTGGATGCGGGAAGCGGCGCGGGACGAGCTTCCCAGCATAAGCAAACTTAACAACTCCAAGTATTTCCCATACCGCTACGGCCAGGCGCTTTGGGCCTATATAGCGGGACGGTTCGGCGACGACGCCGTCGGGCGGATTCTCAAAGCCAGCCGGCGGAGCAGAGATGCGCTGGCGGCCATAGAGCGGGTCACCGGAGTGAGAATCGACTCGCTGTCTTCCGATTGGCACGCCGCCATGCGAGAGCTTTACCAACCTTTGCTGGAAAGAACCGACACGGTTCCGGCCGGCGCCGAGGTATTGCTCAGCAAAGAGCGCGGCGGCGGGGCGCTCAACGTGGCGCCCGCCTTGAGCCCTACCGGCGAGAAGCTGGTTTTTCTCTCCGAGCGAGACCTTTTTTCCATAGACGTCTTTCTGGCGGACGCGACCACGGGGCAGGTGGTACGGAGAATTGCGGAAACCGCTCTGGACCCGCATTTCGAGAGCCTCCAGTTCATCAACTCCGCCGGTGCTTGGGACCACGACGGTCGAAGGTTCGTGGTAGGCGCGGTGACCCGCGGCCGGCCGGTACTTTCCATCTTCGATGTGGAAAAGGGCGAGCGGCTCAAGGATATCGTGCTGCCCAATCTAGGTGAGGTGTTCAATCCGACCTGGTCTCCCGACGGGAGGAAGATCGCCTTCTCCGCCATCGTTGACGGATTGTCGGATCTCTTCGCCTACGATTTGGAAGCGGATACCCTGTTGCGCCTTACGGCGGATCCCTACTCCGATCTCCATCCCGCCTGGTCGCCCGACGGCTCGGCCGTGGCCTTCGTGACCGACCGGTTCACTACCGATCTCAACACCCTGAACACCGGCGAATACGAGCTGGCGCTCTATTACCCGGAAACCGGTGAGATCAAGCGCGTAGCGGGATTCTCCCGGGCCAAGACTATCAACCCGCAGTGGTCGCCGGATGGCAAGAGTATCTACTTCATCTCCGACCGGAACGGGATCAGCAACATTTACCGGCTCGAGCTCGAGAGCGGCCAGATCTTTCAGATCACCAACTTGTACAGCGGGGTGACGGGGATTACCGATCTCAGCCCGGCGATCTCGGTAGCGGCTCGCAGCGGAGAGCTGGCCTTCACCGTCTACCAGCGGGGCGACTACAACGTTTACAAGATCGACGACCCCGAGACGCTTGCGGGCCGTCCGATCCAGATAGAGGATCTGGCCGACGGGACGAACCCCGCGATTCTGCCTCCGGCGAGGCGAGAGGGGAGCCAAGTTCTTTCCATGCTGGCAAACCCGATTTTCGGACTGCCGTCGGTGGAGGAGTTCGGGATCAGGGACTACAAGCCGTCCCTTTCCCTGGACTATGTGAGCGAGCCCTCTTTGGCATTTGCGGCGGACCGCTTCGGAACCTACATCGGAGGCGGAGCCTCGCTCTTCTGGAGCGATATGATGGGCAACCACAACCTGGTAACGATGCTCGAATTCCAGGGCTCCTTCCGGGATGTGGCCGCCCTGGTGGGCTACTCCAATCTCAAGCGTAGGCTGAACTGGGGCGTGGCAGTACAGCAGATACCATACCTGTGGGGCGGTTTCTCGATCACCGGCGGCCCCACGCGAAATACCTATACCGAGAGCATCTTCCGCTTCCGCCAGATCAACCGCGATATAAGCGGATTTGCAGCCTATCCCTTCAACCGAGTGCAGCGGGTAGAGTTCGGCGCAGGGTTCCGAAATGTGGGGTTTCACAGCGAGGTCCAGAGCTTCGTGGTGGATGCGTTCACCGGGGCCGTCCTGGCGGATGAAAAGCGGGAACTCCCCGCGCCGGACGGAATGAACCTGGTTTCCGCCACCACCGCGCTGGTTTACGACAACGCTCTCTTCGGCTGGACTGGACCGATCGTGGGCCAGCGCTACCGCTTCGAGATAACCCCCACGGTAGGCACCCTGAACCTGGTGAATCTTCTCGGGGATTACCGCAAGTACGTAATGCCGGTGAGGCCGTTCACCCTGGCCGGACGAATAATGCACTTCGGAAGATACGGCAGCGGTGCCGACGACAGGCGCCTGTCTCCCTTGTACCTTGGGTATCCCACTTTGATTCGCGGCTACGACTTCGGCTCGTTTAGCGGCGCGGAGTGCGGGACACCGGTCCCGGGCGTGGACTCTCTCAGCACCTGCCCGGTGTTCGACCAGCTGTTGGGAAGCAAGATCCTGGTGGGTAACCTGGAACTGAGGTTCCCGCCCCTGGGCCTGCTGGGACTGGGACCCGGCATGTTCGGGATCTTCCCGATCGACATGGTCGCTTTCTACGATGCTGGGATCGCCTGGACCGGGGCGCACGAGCCATGGTTTTTGCGCGGAGAAAGACAGATCGTTTCCAGCATCGGTGTGGGACTCAGGATCAACCTGTTGGGGTTCGCGATCGCGGAAATCGACCGGGTTCATCCTTTCGACCGCCCGGTGAAGGGCACCTACTGGCAGTTTTCTTTCACTCAGGCATTTTAAAGCGGCTCTAGAATCGGACGCCGCAAACAAGGATGCCCTTTCTCGACAGCAAGCGGCAGAGAGCTGCCGTTCTCATTCTTCTCCTCGCGGCGGGGCTGGCGATCACCCTCGCCTCTTACGCTACCGGACTGATCGGAGCAGTGGTGTTGTACGTCATGCTCGCCCCGCTTAACAATGTGGTGCGCCGGTGGATCGCGCCCTCGGCGTCGGCGTTCCTGCTTACCGCTTTCGCCGTGGTCTTGATCCTCCTGCCGGGCATTTCCTTCGCCGGGCTGGTAGTCAATCAGGCGCGCCAGATCGCCGGCGGCGTGGTCCAGAGCCCTCTCCTTCAGCGTTTGGCGGGACTGCAGATCGGAGAGTTCGAAGTCGGGCCGATGCTCGTGGGCCTGGGCGAAAACGTCGTGGCGTGGATCGGCTCTAGCGCCTTCGGCCTTATCGGCACCGCGGCGCGACTGGCGCTCAATCTCACCATCGCCTTTTTTGGTCTGTACTACCTGCTGCTCCATCCGGACAAAGCGTGGGAACTGGCGCGCTCCTACATCCCGTTTTCGGAAAACAATGTGGAACGCCTGCGCCAGCGATTTAGAGACGTGACCTACTCTACTCTGGTGGGAACATTGCTGATCGCGGTGATTCAAGGCGTGCTCGTGGGGGTGGCGTTTTACGTCCTGGACTTGTCCAACGCGCTGTTCTGGGGTTTCGTCACGGCCATCTTCGCCATTCTTCCCATCGTGGGGAGCGGGATGGTGTGGGCCCCGGGAGCTGCCGCTTTGGTGCTCGACGGCCGATTGGGAGCCGGGATCGCCCTCCTGGCCTGGGGCGCCCTGGTGGTGGGGATGGTGGACAATTTCATACGCCCAGTGGTTTATCGCCGGTGGGCGCAGATCCACCCCATGATCACCTTGGTGGGCGCGATAGCAGGAGTGCAGTACTTCGGGATCCTGGGAATTCTCATCGGCCCCCTCACCCTGTCGTACTTCTTCGAGCTCATCCGGATGTACCGGGAGGAATACCTGGCGGAAGCCTCAGGCGGCTGAAAGATGTGGTTCCTGGTACTGGCTGCCTTGGTCCAGGCGGATTCCGCCGCCGCCCTGGAGCGGGCCCGGGCCGCGCAGGCCGAGTTCGAGCGCGTTCGCACAGCGTACCTGCCCCGGGTGTATTCGGGATCCCGCAGGCGCTGCGACGAGATCGTGGGGCGCTTTTGTTTTTGGCATGACGACGAGGAGGAAGAGGACTCCTGGGAACCTCCCGCAGAACCGGTTCGGATCGGGGCGGCGCGGAAGAACCTGATAGCGCTGCTCGACAGCGTAGCCCGGGCGCTCCCGGGAGACGACTGGACGGCGGGGCAGCTGGTGCGCTACCTGGTGGAGGACGGGAGGACAGACCAGGCGATCCGGGCAGCTTCCCGGTGCAGAGGTACGGAATGGTGGTGTAGCGCCCTGCTGGGGTACGCCCTGCACTGGTCCCGGCAGTTCGCAGCGGCGGAATCGGCTTTCGAAAAAGCGCTGGATCTCATGCCGGAGCGCGAGCGATGCGAGTGGGAAGATATCTCCCTGCTCCTGGACGGATCGTACGGCCCTTACCGCAAAGCCGATTGCAACGAGAGGAGGGCGCTCGAGCGGAGGATCTGGTGGCTGGCGGATCCCTTTTTGAGCGTGCCGGGAAACGAGCGGCGCACCGAGCATTTGGCGCGCCGGGTAATGGATCGCATGCAGGAAGGATCGCACTCGGCCTACGGCCTGCGCTGGGGTGGCGATCTGCAGGAGCTGCTGATCCGCTACGGCTGGCCTGTAGCCTGGGCCAGGGACGAGTCGGCTTCCCGGTTCGACGCCTTGAGGCCGGCGATCATTGCCTACAACCCGCCCCGGGGAAGGCGCTTCGTTCCGCCGGCCGAAGTGGTCTTCGGTCCGCAGCCTGGCGCCGGTGAAGACTGGGAGTTGAAACCGGATTTCCCCCGCAGCACCTACGCCGTGCCCTATGCCAAGCGCTTGGAACCGGTGGAGGCCCAGCTAGTCGCATTCCGCCGCGGCGACTCGGCAGTGGTCGTCGCGGCATACGATCTTTCCGCCGGCCCGCAAAAGCGGGCTTCCAACCCCGACGCGGCTACCGCGAGTAGACCACCGCACCGGCGCAGCAGTCGCGAGATCGAGGCAGCGCTGGCAATCTCGGGCGGCCCAGACGACACTCCCCTGATCGTACGGCACGTGAGCCAAGGTGACCGCGGAGTGCTCGCGGCCGTTTACCCGCATCGCACCGCTATCGCCAGTTTGGAAATTCTGTCCGGAGCAGACAGCACCGCGTACCGCGCCCGGCGGTGGATAGCCGCACCGCAGCCGGATTCGGGGATCGCCCTGTCCGAACCCCTGCTTTTCGGAGCGCTGGACGCCGATACCCTTCCCCGGTCCCTAGAGGAGGTACTCCCTGCGGTGCTAGGTGCGGCCCGAGTAGTGGAGGGCCGGGGTGTAGGGGTTTACTGGGAGATGTACTCGGCAAGCTCCGGTGAGGTAACGGTAGGAGTGACGGTGAGCCGCGAAGCCGGTTTTCTCGCTCGCCTCGGCTCCGTACTCGGCATAGGCTCCGCAAAGAGGGATGTGGTGAAGCTGGACTGGATCGATCGCGTGGCTGCTTCCAAAGCTACACCCCGATCCCTCTGGCTGGCGCTTCCCGAAGCCGAATCCGGCGATTACAGGCTGATGATAGAGGTCCGAAGCCGGGACGGCCGGAGCGCCTCGTCCGCCAAGAAACTTCGCGTAGAAAGACCCTGAGCTAAAATCGGATTACACTCCGCTGCTCAGACGCTCGGCGCCGGGGCCTCCTTCAGCCTTTGTCTCAGCTCGGGGCGCTTCAGCGCAACCCACCAGCCCATGGATCCTACGGCGAGTAGATTCCCGAGTCCCACGGCCCACCAGCCCAGCGCGCCCAGGACCCAATCGGCCAAGGTGCCGGCCACCGCCACGAAAAGGACTTCTACCAGGATAAAGGCCAGGAGCGCCAAGAGCCACAGGTTGGGCGCTCGCTCCAATTGTTGCGCTGCTACTGCGAAACCCACACCGACCACGGCGAAGGCCGCCAAATGAGCTACCGTATAGGCGCCCACTATGCCGAGGGAGAGTTCCACCGCTTCCGGACCGGCTGCCCCCAGCAACAGGGCAGCGCCTAGGGCCGCAGGCGTGTAAAAGGGCCTTCCGGCCAAGGTGTCGAGAACCAAGAACCAGAGCGCGACGACCAGCGCGCCGATCAGCCCGGCGGTTAGACCCTGCGAGAGTACGGGATGCTTGAACAGAGCGGCACCGAGCGGATCGGCCGGGTGGAGAGCATAGTGCAGATAGGTCATGAGCGCGATGCCCCCCACAAGGTTGGTCAGTACTACGTGCTCAGCCGGGAGGACCGTGAGAAACGTTTCTCCCACAGCCAGCAGCGACCCATAGTGAATTGTGTTCAAAACGGCGAGCCCAAAGATGAGACCCATCAAGATCCTAGGCGACGCCCCGGTGGATTCGAGCAGGTACGCGCTGGCGGCGCCCAGCAAGGCAAAGACGCCGAAGTGCAAGAGACTGTAAATCAGAACGAGCTGGAAGGTGGTGTGAACCGATTCGATGTCCCGATGCAGGAACACACTTGCCAGCAGCGCCGGTGTTCGGAAAGGCGCGGCGCTAACCCAGTCGACCACTAGAAACCACAGCGCCACAACTAACGCTGCAAGAGCTCCGCCGACGAGACCGTGGACCACAACCTGCGACCTGCGTGCCATGCGGCACCTCCTTAGTGGAGGCAGTGGGCCGCCGCAGGTCCTCGCGCAGCTCCGTACCGGATGCTAGAGTTTGGAGGGGAGGCCGAAGCCATGATCCGACCTTTTTGGGCAATAGTTGCCGCCACGTACGTGTGGGCGAGCTGCGGGAAAGACCAGGCTTCGAGGAGCACAAACCAGAGCTTCGAGGCTATCTCGCTCCTGGGAGACACGCTGCAGGCGCCGTCGCTCCCAGACAGTATCCGGCTGGCACGGGAAGCTCAGCTCTCCGAGGCCCGACGGCAGCTGGAGCGATCGCCGGAAGATCCCGAAGCCTGGATCTGGGTGGGCCGGCGAACTGCATACCTCGGCCGCTACCGGGAAGCCATATCGGTTTACACCCAAGCGCTGGCCCGGTTTCCGGAAGATCCGCGCCTCTACCGCCATCGCGGGCACCGCTACATAACCGTCCGGCAGTTCGATCGGGCGATAGAAGACCTGGAACGGGGCGCGACTCTCATAGCGGGAAAACCCGACGAGGTCGAGCCCGACGGTCTCCCGAACCCGAGGAACATTCCCACCAGCACGCTTCATTTCAACATCTGGTACCACTTGGGTCTGGCCTATTACCTGAAGGGCGACCTGGAAAATGCCCTGAGAGCTTACCGCCAGTGCCTCGCTGTCTCGCGGAATCCCGACGCGCTGGTGGCCACTACCCACTGGCTTTACATGACTCTGAGAAGGTTGGGGCGAGATCGGGAAGCGGCCGATCTTCTCCGGCCGATCACGCCAGGCTTGGACATCATAGAGAACGCGGCATATCACCGGCTGGCGCTGATGTACCGCGGGCTCATCCCGCCGGACTCTTTGTTCCGGCCTGACAACCCGGCCGGCGGATCGCTGGAGAACGTCACCCTGGCCTACGGCGTGGGAAACTGGCATTTGTATAACGGCCGTCCCGCGGAGGCGGAGCGGATTTTCCGGGCGATAGTGGAGCGGCGGGATCAGTGGGCCGCGTTCGGCTATATCGCGGCCGAGGCCGAGCTCGCCCGGGGCGTGCTATCGGGAGATTAGGCGTTCGTAGTGGCGCTAATTCACCACGCCGTGAGGCTTGACAGTCGCTAGGGCCATCACTATAGTTGTAAGTACCAACTAATCTCCGGATGCCAAGAACGTGGGTCAGACACTCGCTTCTCCTAAAGTCTCTCGCGTCGGTTCTACGAACCTGCAAGCCCGAGCCCGGGAGCTTTACGACGTTTTGACCCGCTTGGGGAGAACCTGGCTCTTTCAGGACCGAGACTGCATCTGCTGCTATGACGTCTCCGTAACCCAGTGCCACGCGCTGAGGCTCCTTTTGGAGCGGGGGCCGTCCACGGTGAACCAATTGGCGGCAGGGCTTTACCTGGAAAAGAGCACGGCCAGCAGGGTGCTCGACTCCCTGGAGCGGAAGGGATACGTGCGGCGGCGAGAGCATCCGGAAGACGGCAGGGCTATTCTGGTGGAGGTGACCGACTCGGGCAGGAAGCTTCTGGGGAAGATCGAGAAAGATCTCCTTTTCCGCCACGCGCAGATTTTGGCCGAATTCCCTCCGGAAGTTGCCGAAGCCGCAGTCCGCCTTTTGGAAAAGCTGTGCGAGGCTGCCGAGAGAAGGATCGACACCTCGGGTGGAAAGTGTTGTCTGATCGATTAACGCGAACCCTGAACGGCGCCGAAGGAGGTGAGGTCTATGCCGGTGCTCAACTGTTGCGATTGCTGCCCGCCGGGATGCTGCGGCGGTGAGACCGGTTGTTGCGATTGTTGCTGACCGACTGCGAGCCCCCCGGCATTTTGCATGCCGGGGGGCTCGCCTTCGGCGCGCGAGCGGTTCAACTTGAGTGAACGCCCGGGAGCCCTATGAACAGCAAACAGTATTTCGACGAGGTTGCCGGCCGCTGGGATCAGCTTCGAGCCGGCTTTTTCTCTGAAGCGGTGAGAGACAGAGCACTCCGGCTTGCAGGGCTCCAGCGGGGGAAAATTGCCGCCGATCTCGGAGCCGGGACTGGCTTCATTACCGAAGGTCTGGTTCGCGAGGGGTTGCGGGTGATCGCCGTGGATCAGTCAGAAGCGATGCTCGCCGAGATGCGAAAGAAGTTCGCCGGCGTGGAAGGGATCGATTATCGGGTGGGCGAGGCGGAGAGTTTGCCCCTAGCCGATGAAAGTGTCGATTACGTTTTCGCCAACATGTATCTCCATCACGTGGAGGATCCTCCTTCGGCGATCCGGGAGATGGCGCGCATACTCCGGTCAGGAGGGAAGGCGGTCATAACGGACTTGGACGAGCATCGATTCGAGTTCCTGCGAACCGAGCATCACGATCGCTGGTTGGGGTTCAAGAGGGAGGACGTTCGGATCTGGTTGGAAAACTCCGGCCTGAAGGACGTGCTTGTGGACGGTGTAGGCGAGCACTGCTGCGCTAGCTCCAGCGACGGTTGCGACTCGGCGAGGATCAGCATCTTCGTCGCTGCGGGCGTAAGGAAGTGAACTGTCCCGGGCCAGCAGCCCCCAGAGCCCGGGTTCGCAGCACCGCAACACCACCGGTGGGGTGTCTCGCCTCCATTCCGACAAATCGCCCGTCCAGCAGGACCTCGGCCCGCACACTCAGCGCCGAACCCGCATCTATGTTGCCCTTGCCGGCGCCTTTCCCCAACTGAGGCCGAGTCACGGTCGGCCTCTTATCGTGAAGGTGGCCTTCTCAGCGTCGTAAGTTAGTCCACGCGAGGAGCGGCGGATTGCGTGCCTCGCGGACGCCGATTGGTGAGTCAAGTTCTGCAGCCGGAAACTGCCGTCCTGCTCTCCACCGCGCCGAGTGCCGCCGCCAAACGCTCGAGCGGCCCGGTTTGGGAAACTACTGAAAGCGCTGGGATCGGGTCCTCTTACGGGCCCAAGCGCCACCACAGGCAAGGAGGCTACTGGGATCCCGAGCTGCTCTTACCCAGCCAGCGCGGCACCAGCAGCGGTGAGCCAAATCTAGGGTATCCAGGCATACGCCAGAGTTACCGTAGTAACCGAAGGCCAGACGTGCTGGCCAGGATCCGAGTAGTCGAGATATCATAAGAACCCCCCGAGAATGTCTCGCTTCGATTCTAAAAAGCTGGCCGACTAGAGAAACCTCGACACCCACACCCGCCCCGAAACCCACATCGATGTTTCTCCGGATCCCACACCAAGGAAACCGCTGAGGACTCATAGGTTCTCGCCGCACGAGGAGAGCATAATGATCGGATTGACTGCACCGCAGGTGTCGGCCGACATAAACCCTGCCAAGATATATACCGGGCGCGCTACGTCCGGCCACACAGTATTCAGTAAGAACAACTCCATGTTGCGGGACTCTACCCGCCTGAGCGCCCTGAAGGAAGGATCGTCGGGGCAGTCGCCGAAACGCCACTCACCGCACCACGGACGGACTGCACCCCCGCCTTTGGGAGTGTAGCGGATCTCACCGCGCAACCCCAGCCAATGCGCCAGCCGGCCCTCCAATCCTAGCGAGACCACGGGCACAGATTCCAGTGCCAGCGCAGGCCAGGCGAACCCCTCGCTGCGGACAAGAGCACCGCCTGCTCCCACCATGACCGTCCAAGTCTGTCCGAGAGCGACCGCAGGCGCAGAGATCGAACCCAGCAGTATGTAGACGACGCAGTTCCAACCAGATGCAAGCCGAGTGCCTGACCGCCAGAATTGAGAACTCAAGCCGCTGGGCGCGATACCCACGCCCCCTACAGCCACCGCGTAAAGGTAAATGACGTTACCCCCAGAGTCCAAGGAGGGTATGAACTCCAGCCGCTCGCAGACCAAGAGCTCGGGGACGCGGCGGCCCGCTACTACGACTCGCCCTTTCCCACCTGCGACTTCGGAATCCCTCCCCACACCACCCACAGAGAATCTGCCGGCGACCGCTGGTGCGAGGCCTTGATCGGGAACGAACGACTGGCCTGACACGCCCCTAAACAGGTGCCGAGCGGATCGATCTCTCCGCGGGAGATGTCCACGTACCACTCGTACGCAGGCTTTAAATCAAAGTCGATTGCTCCCCTCGCAATGGTATCACCATTCGCAACAAGAAGAACAAACACTTCCAGCAATCCGTCATCTGGAACCTCGAGCACCACGTGCGGGGATTGGAGGAACGCCGTCCGGACCCAATCGGTCGAGCGGATTACCCAGGCCCGGCCACCCGTACGAACCTCCACCACCAACCCGCCGTAACCTTCCGGCTTGAATGAGTGCTCCGTCACTGCCACCGTGAGTTCCGAACGCGAGCTACAGCCTAAACAACCTAAGAGAGCGAGCGCAAAAACGCTGCGCCTAATAGACCTAACGGCGGAAAAGATCCCAGTTGTAAATCCGGGAAACATTCTCTCTGCTCCAGGCGCTGGGTGCAATACCCACGCCCCCCACAGCTACTGCGTAAAGGTAAATGACGTTACCCTGAGAGTCCAAGGAAGGTATGAACTCCAGACCGTCGGTATTCTCAGTGGTGCGCTCGTAGCAATGGATTAGCTGATCCACTCCGTCAGGACGGAGAGTCTCTCGCTGGATAATCCCGTCCAAGTCCTCCCAGGGGAGCTCTTCCCCCATCCCTATGGTCACCGCGGCGTGGAAATCGGCAAACCCTTCGGAGAAGGCGCACCTCCTGTTGGACTGTATGGAGAGACGGTGCTCGCGGGGACAAGACCCCGCCGCCACATTGCCGCCTAGCGCCTTCTCATGAAGCGCGTGTCCGTACTCGTGGCCCGCCGTGAATTTCCCATACGAGCCCCAAACCGCGACCTCCCAGATCTCGATGTCATCGTAGAAACTCCGGTACCATGCTGGAGCAGGACCCGGACCAGCGTGGACAGCAACACGTATGCCCCCTCGGCTGTACCCGAGAAGCGCCCTCGAGTTACTGATGCTTTTCAACATGTTGGTGAAGACGCGGGACTGCATCGACGGCGCGATCACCGTAATTGGGTTGCCCCCCGTCGAAATTGCCTAGATCCGCATCGGGTACCGCCAGGTTAGACGAGAAAGGCACCTCGAGAAAACGTTGGCTTGTCCAATGCCGAATCTACATTACCCCCCCCGTGTCAAGAGACGCGGGCGCCAGTACGGGCTTGGCGGCAAGCCGGAGAGCCGCACTTTTAGCGCCGGACTCGACTTTTTTAGTTCAGATTGAGATTGAGCACCGGCAGCACCCGCGCCAATCCTCGATTGTTCCCCGCAATGTTCACCGCCCCCACCTGAACACCATGAAGCTCCCGGGCGTAATTGAGAAGGCCGATCGTCAAACCCCGCTGCACTCCGGTTACACGATTGTAGGCCGATATGGAAACACCGCTGAGCTCCACCGCCTGGAGCGTCGCCAAAGGCACGGCCCAACCCGTAACCCGAGGCGACCTTATCCGATAACCCGCAACCGCAAACCCCGAAACCGCCGTCCCGCTCTCCACCACACCGAGCGTCGCCGCCAAACCTTCGAGCGGCCCGCCGCCGGCAACAACCGCAAGCCCGGCGATCGCCGCTCCTTTTACGCCCCATTCCGCTACCACGGCCAATCCGGCCGCCGAGATCCCCACTTGCTCCTCAGCAACCACCGCAACACCTCCCACATTGATCCCGCTCATGCGATCGCCCGCAACCGCCGCCAGACCTCCAACGTTGAGCCCGGCCATTCTATCATCGGCCACTACCGCCAACCCGCCCAGATTGAGCCCGGTCATCCTGCCGTCGGAAACTGTAGCCACGCCTGCTACGTTCGCCCCCCACATGTCGCCATCCGAGACGACGCCCAGCCCCGCTACGTTCAACCCCGCCAAGCCTCCGTCCGAAACCGCCGCCAACCCCGCAAGATTGATCCCCACCATGCCACCCTCGGCGACCACACCCAGACCCGCGAGGTTGATCCCTCTCATCCGGCCGTCGGCAACCGTCCCCAGGCCGGCTAGGTTGAGACCGATCATATCTCCATCGGCCACAGTGCCCAAGCCCGCTACGTTAACCCCGGTCATGGACCCATCGGACACCAGGCCCAGACCTGCGATCGAAACGCCGCTGAACGAGCGATGGGCCACAGCTCCCAGAACCCCCACACTGAGACCGTAGAAATCCCTCCCTACCGGAGCGAGCCCGACAGCAGCGCCGCGAAAGACCGCCACGGGGTTTTCCTTGGGAGCGCCAAAAGTGAGATTGAGCCCGTTTACCGCCCGGACAGCACGGTCGCTCAAGTTGATGCGAATGCCGTTCCAGCGCGACGAGTTGCCGAGGCTGAGTCCGAAGCCTTTGTAGCCGAGGTCGATCGACCAGCCGGGAGCGGTATCTTGAGCAGCCTGCCGGTCCTGAGCCGCAACCGGCGCCGCTAGCGCGCACCACAGCGCCAGAACAAAACCCGAGCAAAAATCCGAGCACCGAAACACCGAGGCCTCTCCTTTGGTGGTCCAACGCTATCCTACGGAGAGGCCCCGCCTCGGGATTCAGAGCGACGCGCTACTTAGAATTCGCCGCCGTGGGCTTGGCTTTAAGCTTTCGGTCGAAAAAGTCCGCCGCCGCCCGGTAAGCCGCAAGCCAGCTCCGGTGCAAAAGGAAGCCGTGGACCTCGTCCGGGAACACCAGCTGCTCCACTTCCACTCCCCTGCGCCGCAGCGCCTCAACCAAGTCCACGGTCTCGCTGAAGGGAACGTTCCGGTCATCGTCGCCGTGAATCACCAGCACCGGCGAGCGCCAGCCGTCCACCCAGGCCATGGGCGACGATTCGAAAGCCAACCGAGCCACCTCGGCCCGCTGCTGCGGATCGTAGCTAGGCACAAAGTTCCTGATGACTTGGTTCCAGTCGTGAACCCCGTGCAGATCGACTCCGGCGGCGAAAAGATCGGACGCCCGCGCCAGACCCAAAGCGGTGAGATAACCTCCATAGGAACCACCCCACAGGCCGATTCGCTCGGGATCCACGTCGGGCCTGCTTCTGAGATAAAGTCCCGCACCCAACACGTCGTTGAACTCGCTCGCTCCCCTCGCTCCGTAGTTCAGAGCTTCGCGGAACTCCAGGCCGTAACCGGTGCCGCTGCGGTAGTTCACCGAGAGGACTATGTACCCCTGACTCGCCAAGTACTGATTCAACGCGTAGGCGTTGTGGTAATACCCCAAATAGTGGAAGCCGAGCAGCATCTGGCGGCGAGACCCGCCGTGAAAGAAAAGCACTGCGGGCCGCTTCTCGCCGGGCTTCAGATCGGCGGGGAGAAAGAGCTGCCCGTGAATCTTCATCCCGTCTGCGCCGGAGAAAATTACCTGAGTGGGCTCCACCAGAAGGCGCGAGGGAAAATCGGCCGGCATGGTGCCCGGAGCGAGCGCCTTTCTGGTCCCGTTCACCAGAACTTCGGCATGGGCCGGTGTCCGGGCGTCGGAAGCGAAAAAGGCGATCGTGCCGTCTGCGGTCACCACCGGAGACCATTCGATCCCACGACCGGCAGTGACCGGCTGGGGACGCCCTCCGGATACCGGCACCCGCCACAGATGCCGGCGGTCGATGTCGCCCTGATTGGAAGAGTAAACCACCTCGCGCCCGTCCGGCGTGAGGGTTACATGCTCCACCTCGAACTCGCCCGGCGTAAGATGCGTTGCGGGACCTCCGCGCACCGAGACCGAGTACAGGTTCAGCCAGCCGGTTCGCTCCCAGGGAAAGACCAGGCGATCGTTGGCTCCCCAGAAAAGCTGCCGGCCCCCGGCGATCCCCTGAAACACGCTTCCCTTCCCCTCCGCGGCCTTCCACACTTCCCGCGCCTCGCCGGTTCTCACATCTACCACGCGGATTGACCAAGGGAGTCCCTCCCGGCGCGGCATGAAAGGAAGCTGATCGCGGAAATTGGGCACTCGGATGAAGGCGATCCTTCTTCCGTCCGGCGACCAAACCGGATTGCGGTCGCGATCCACCGAAGGATCGAGATAACGCAGCCGCTGGGACCGAAACTCGTACACACCTATAAAGGAGTGGTCCCCGCGGTTGCTCACGAAAGCCAGCGCGGAAGCGTCGGGGGAGAACTCCAGGGAGCCAGCCGATCCCCGGATGGTGAAAAGCTGCTTGGCGGGCGCCGAATCTATGAGCGAAACCGACCAGACCTGTCCCCGGCGCAGAAACACGACCTGGTCTCCTTTCGGCGATACCGCGGGCGAACTCCCCTCGGCCAATTTGCGGGGCGCTCCCGCGTTCGGCCCCTCCAGCCACACCAGCCAGATAGCCTGTTCCGCCCCCTGCGGGTCACTGGTGGGGTTGGGAATCTCGCCCTGGCGGTTCGGCCCGCCTCCTCTCACGTAAACCAAGCCCCGGCCGTCCGGCGTGAACTCCAAAGCCGAAATCTCCTGGCCGTCGTCCTCTCCGTACCGGGTGACTTGTACTCCCTGATACGCGGGGCCGCCGGCGACCCAGATGTTTCTTACGCCTTCGGCATTTTGTACCCACGCCACCTTGTCAACCTTGGCCGCGGCCACCAGCTCCGACGGAAACGGGGCCTTGAGAATTTGTTCGAGAGTAAAGCGCTCCTGGGATTGGAGCTGTACCGGGACTGCAAGCAACCAGGCAGCGCACAGCGCCCAAGGACGCAGAATACCGCTCATAGAACCGCCTCGCGATCTCGACCCATTCGCAAAGATATCTCCCGAGCACGGGCCCGGGGAACGCCCTCTAACTTATCTCTACCGGCACAACGCCGATCTCGTCGAGAAATTTGTTCCCGCCGGAATCGCGGCCCTTCCTCATACGAGCCCGAGTGAGTACCAGCCGGTCCTTGGCTCGCGTCATTCCCACATAAAGCAGGCGCCGCGCTTCTTCGATCTCGCCCCGCAGATCTTCCGCCAGAGCGCGCCAGCCGGGGAGCTGAGAGTCCTCTACCCCTACTATATAAACCCGGGAAAACTCCAGACCTTTGGTTGCATGGAGGGTGAGCAGGTTCACCCGGTGCGGGGCCAGATCCGCCCCGTCCGATGTGGACAGCGCAACCAGGGTCAGAAGCTGCCGGATGCTTTCTTCCAGAGAATCCCGCCGGCTTGCTTCTGTCAGCGCGTTCAACCTGGCCACGGCCTCGGGGTAGAGCTTGGCAGGGTCCCGCTCCGCCCGCAGCCGCTCCATCAGCTTGCGCCCGCCTAGCGACTCCACGACTTCATCCAGCGAAGGAGCGTCCTCCAGACCCAGGTGCTCCCGTTGTTCGGCATAAGTCTCCAGGCAATCGCTGTAGCGGCCGAGGGCGTAACGCGCTCCCAGCTCCAGAAGAGTGGCCGCTTCGCCGCCGGAATCACGGGTAACGCCGTCCAGAACCAGTGCCAGAGCCAAGTAGTCCAGCAGATTCGAGAGTGCGGCCTTGCGGGATCGCTCGTTCTTCAAGCGTTCCAACTCTCGCACGACGCCTGCCAGAGTGAGCGCGTCGTCCAGCGCCCGATGCGCCCTTCCTTTCTCTATTCCAAATTGGTCGGCGAGCTCCTCCAGCTTCGCACTTCCCCGAACCAGGGAACGAGCCAAAGGTAGAGTGTCGAAAAAAACCAGATCGTCCGTGCTGCCGCAGCCCTCCGCCGCCCGCCGCAGAACGGGAACATCGAAGCGGTGCGCGTTGTGGGCGACGAGGAGATCCGATCCCGCGAAAGCCCTGAACTGCGGCCACACCGCGGCAAAATCCGGAGCGCCGGCGAGATCTTCCGCCGAGTAACCGTGAAGCTTGGCGGCCAGAGCCGATACCGGACCTTTCGGCCGCACCAGGGAGTGAAACCGATCCACCACGCGGCCGTCCCGGACGCGCACCGCAGCAAGCTCCACGATCTCGCAGGTTTCGGGATCGAGATCGGTGGTCTCCAGATCAAACGCTACGAAGTCTTTTAAACCCTGATCCGGAGCGGGAGCGTGCAGGAGCTGTAGGGCTTTGAACAGCGTGACTGGTAGGCCCAGGGGCCCTCCATCCGAACTGCGAACCAGCACATCGTCGGGGTGAGGGACTTCCTTCGGTCCCAGAATTCTCGCCGAACTCAAGCCGGCATTGAAGAGCAGGCCGTGGAGGGCGATCCCCAATCCCTTCATGGGCTCCACCCACACGCGCGCATCTCGAGCGACGGCCGCCTTCAGCTTCTCGCACAAGGCTACGGCCGACAGATCCGCCGCCGGATCAGAGAGGTCGCGATAGGCCTCCTCCAACCGGTTGCGGTAGGCGCCGGTACGCTGGAGGAGCAGATCGGAAATCAAACCTTCGAGAGTCTGGTGGCTGCGGTAAATCGCCTGCAGGTTCTCCAGCTGGTAAACCAAACGCCAGCAGTGTCTGGTCTCCGGTGCCTGTCGCGGCGAGTTTCTCGCGTGGTGGCGCACCGCGGCGGCAAAGGAAAGTTTCCGCCTCGCCGCCTCGGACCTGATCCTCTCCAGCAATGCGGCGGGCAGCATCTTCGCCGCCCAGGCCTCCACCGCGGTGTCGTCCGCCGGGTTGAGGAGGACTCTAAGAGCTGCAGCAACCCATCCGATCACCGGGTCGTCGCTGAGAGCGCGCCGGCGCGCCATGCGGCAGGGGATCCCGGCTCGCACAAACCTCTGCTCCAGCTCGCCGCCTGTTTCGTGCTTCCGGAACAGCACCGCGTACTCCCCCCAATCCAGGCCCGACCGCTGCCGGTCCGCCAAAATATCGGACACGATCCACTCAGCCTCGCGCTGCTCGTCGGCAAAGACGTAGGCGCTCACCGAGTAGTCCGATCTTTTTTCGGCTGTTATCTGTTTGCTGAAAAGCGGCGGATTGGCGTCCGCCAGCCTCCGGGCGGCGCTGAAGATTTGGCGGGCGCAGCGAAGATTCCGGTCTAAGACTATGGGACGGGCGATCTCGAAATCGCGCTGGAACGCTTTCAGCAGGTCGGGATGTGCACCCCGCCAAGAAAAAATTGACTGCTCGTCATCCCCCACGGCAAAGACGTTTCTGTGAGGTAACGCCAGGCGTTTGATTATGGAATACTGGGCCGGATCCAAGTCCTGGAACTCATCCACCAGGATGTAGTCCCAACGCGATGCCAGCTGCTCCGCCGCTCCCGGTGAGCTCTCCAACAGCTGGGAGGTCAAAGAAACGAGATCGTCGAAATCGACCATGTGGTTTTCCCTGAGGGCTTCCACATAGCGCCGGAACAGCCGCTCGTCTCCCTCGGTGAGCCGGTAGTTCTCCAGACGGCGGCGGCCAAAAAGCGTGAGAACCTGACTGTGCCGGCGCGAAGGTACGCGAAGGCGCAGTAGCAGCTGGCGCTGATAGTCCTCGTCCGCGATCCCGAAGCTTCTGGGGAGTCCCACTTCCCGAGACCACTCGCGCAATACCGAAGCGCACAGGGCGTGCAGAGTGCCGCGGGTGACGTCGGCTGCACGGAAACCGATGGCGGCCCTCAAGCGGTGGTCGATCTCTTCCGCGGCTCTGTTGGTAAAGGTGACCGCACAGATCCGCTGCGGCTCGAACCCTAACTTGCTGATTAGAAACTCGATTCTGCCGATCAGGCAAAAGGTCTTACCCGCACCGGGACCGGCCAGAACCAGCACCGGGCCGAGTGGGGCTTCGATCGCCTCCCGTTGTTTTCCAGTAGGCCTCATGCGACTCGTAGAACGCTAGTGCGGGCGCCTCAACAATTGCACAAGAGCAACGTTCTGCCACCGCCCCTTCGCAACACCAAGGTCTGCCGCCGCCCGGAGAACAAAACGGTGAGAGTTCGCAGCATACCGGCGTAAAGGCCGGTCAGGGCCAAATCCCCCGTTCCCTGGTCACCGAGGCCAGTCTAGATATGGCCAGCACGTAGGCCGCAGTCCGGAGGTCGGCGGGCTCCAAGCGCGGTCCGTCGCGCCCCCTCCTTATCCGCTCGGCCTCCAACTGTTCCAAAGAAGAATTGATCCGCTGCTGGGTGTCGATCACCGCGTCGGTGGCTCGGGTCATTTTGATCTTCAGTTTGCGGTTGACCGTCTCCAGCTCCCACTGCTCGTTCTCGATATTCTGCACCCACTCGAAATAGCTAACCGTCACTCCTCCCGCATTAGCCAGAATGTCAGGCAGTACCGCGATGCCCCGCTTTTGGAGGATGCGATCGGCACGCGGAGTGGTGGGTCCGTTGGCGGCTTCCACTACCAGGCGGGCTTCGACCCGCGGGGCATTGTCGGCGCGAATGGCGTTCTCCAACGCCGCAGGTATCAAGATGTCGCACGGAACCTCCAACAACTGACCCGGCGCCATGGTCGTGGTCCCAGGCAGACCCACCACCGAACCCGTGCGCCTCTTGTGTTCCTGGGCAGCCGCGGGATCGATGCCGTCGGCACGGTAGATACCGCCCCGAGAGTCGCTCACCGCGACTATCACCGCACCCGCCTCTTTGAATAACTCCGCTGCGATCGCCCCGGCATTCCCGAAACCCTGGATGGCAACCCGCGCCCCCGCCAAGGAGTCCATGCCGGGCACCACACCGCGAGCCAGCGCCCGCTCGGTCGCAAATAGACAGCCGCGGGCGGTCGCCTCGCGCCGGCCCAAAGACCCGCCGATATCCACCGGCTTGCCGGTCACCACCGGAAGATTGTTCCCTCCGGGATGCATCATGTGGTAGGTGTCGTAGATCCACGCCATCGTTTCGGCGTCGGTGTTGACATCCGGCGCCGGGATGTCGGTATGGGGGCCGATCTCGTCGCCCAACTCCGCTATGAACCTCCGGGTGATCTTGCGCAGATCATCTTTGGTCAGTTCCTTCGGGTTGCAGACCACACCACCCTTGGCACCCCCGAAGGGAACGTCCACCACCGCACACTTCCAGGTCATCCACGACGCCAAAGCCCGGACCTCGTCGGCGGTCACCGCCGGATGATACCTGATCCCGCCCTTGCCCGGTCCCCGAACCCGGCTGTGCACGCAGCGGTACCCGACGAAGGTACGCACCTTGCCGTCGTGCATCTGGACCGGAAATTCCACAGTGATCAACCTCTGAGGGCGCTTCAGATAATCGGCGATGTCGGGACCGAGATCGGGGAGATAACGGGCGGCGTAATCGAATTGCTGCTGGGCTATGTGAAACGGATTCAGATCTTCGTCCAGCTCGACTGATAGTTCGTCCGGCTGCTGGTCTTGCGGCTGCTCCTCCGGAATGCGGGTAGCTGGTTTGGCACACATATAGCTCGACTCCATTCCCTGACGCACAAGGGTTGGCGCGCGAAATTTGCAAGAGAACAGCCGGTCGGTCCAGTGGGCCGCCGGTTGCGGATCGCAGGCGCAAGCAGGCGGTTGGCGGAACCCGGGACCGCGTGCTACCCTTTGAGCAAAGGATCGGCATCCGGACCAGAACAATGAGAGCGAACATGAATCGCTGGAGGACCGAAAGCCACAGGCTCGACTCGACCATAGGCTACACGGTGGTGAACACCCGGGCGGGGGTTCTCCTGGTAGCGGGTAGCAAGCGGGGAGTGTGTCTGGCAAGATTCGGATCTTCCAAACGCGCCCTGTTACGTGCGCTCTGGAAAGTCTATCCTCGAGGACGTCTGGCCGAAGACGCTCCCTGGGTCCGCCCCTGGGGACGCGCTTTGGCGAAGCAGCTCGACGGCGACGGGCGGCTGCGGCCACTCCCGCTGGACGTTCAGGGCACAGCTTTCCAGCGCAAGGTATGGAACCTCCTCAGAAAGATCCCCAAGGGGAGCACCGTCAGCTACGGCGAGTTGGCGCGATCCCTCGGCATGCCGGGGGCGGCTCGGGCGGTAGCCCGGGCGTGCGCCGCCAATCCGGTGGCGGTGGCGATCCCCTGCCACCGGGTGGTAAGAAGCGACGGCGATCCCGGCGGATACCGCTGGGGTAGGAAGCGAAAGCGCCGGCTGCTGGCGTTGGAAAGCGGTCAGCGCCGCTGACCCGAAGCCAGCTCGCGGACCACCGCCGCCAGCCCGGTCACCACCCGCGCCATCCGAGCGTAGTCCAGCTTGTCGCTGGTATCCTCAGGCGTGTGGTAGTAGGGGTAACGGAAAGGAGCCGTGTCCGTCACCATTACCGCGCGATACCCTTGCCTCCAGAACGCCCAGTGATCGGACCAGTAGATCCCCGGGAGATAGCCCGGCGCCGCTACGCCTTGGGCGGGAAACGGTACCCGCGCTCGAAAGGTTGCAATACAGCGCCGCACCAGACCGCGCGAAGAAAGATTCCCCACGAAACCGATGAAGTCGCCCCGGTCGGGATAGAAGAAACCAAAGGGGAAGGGATAGCGCTGGCTTCCGGCCTGTTCGGAATAGTAACCGATGGTCTCCAGAGAAAGCATGGCGGCGATTCTGTCTCCCCTGCGGCGGCACTCGCGCGCGTAAACTAGACTCCCCTGGCGGGAGGTAAAGAAAAAGGGCGGCTCCTCGTTGGCGAATGCCACGAACCTGACGGTCCGCGCGAGTTTGGAGTCTCTCAAGAGCCGCGCTATCTCCAACATGGCAGCAACTCCGGAAGCATTATCGTTAGCCCCGGGCGATCCCAGTACGGTATCGTAGTGCGCCCCCACGATCACTATCTCCTCCGCCGCGTCCCGGCCGGGAAGCGTCGCCTCCAGATTGCGGGCCGCCGCTTGCCATACCGGGAACTCTTCTTCCCGCACCGGCAGGCCCAGCCTTTCGAACTCCGCGCGGATGTATTGGGCGGCCCGTTCCATCGCCCTCGGGCGCCAGATATTTCGCTCGCCGATCCGGGAAGCGAGCGTTTCCACATGAGATTCAAGCGCCTCTTTCACTCCCATTTCCCCATCGCTCAAGGCCGAGAATTTTCCGCTGAAGTTCTTCCCTGGCATGGAGATCATGCAGAAGACCAGACCGGCCGCTAGAATCGCGGTCCCCGCCAGTACGATCCAGATCCATTCGCTCATCCCGACGCTGGTTCCTTGACGCGCAAACTGCGCCAGCGCACTCTTCTAGCGTTCGAGTAGCCTGCCAAGGAAGCAGGCTCTCAATAAGCTACCAGTCTAACCGGACGTATCGAGAGGTGGCCATGTTGACTATTCGTATCATTGCAGCGCTGGGGGTCCTCGCCGTCACACCGCTTTTGGCTCAGGAGCCGCGCCGTTTCGGCGATTTGGCCGAAGGTCCCTACAACCGCTTGGTCATCCGCAACGCCATGGTGATACCGGGGCACGGAGGGCCTCCGGTGGGTCCGTACGACATAGTTATCGAAGGAAACACCATCACCCAGATGATACCGTTCGATCCGGTGAGCGCCGAACGGCAGCGCCGCGAGAGGCCTACCGGGGACCGCGTCATCGAGGCGAACGGCATGTACGTCATGCCGGGCCTGATCGATCTCCACATGCATTTGCGCCAGGCGCCGATGGAGCTGGAGTACGTTTACTACCTGAAGTTGGCCCACGGCGTCACCACCATAGTACCGGCTGCCGACCGCGGACTCGATAGCGCGATGCAGCAAGCCCGCTTGAGCGCTCGCAACGAAATCCTGGCTCCCCGCATGTTCCCCATCTGGGGTTGGGGTCGCGGATTGAACTACTCCCGAGCCGAACTGGAAGACCCGGCGAATGCGCCCAAGATCGCCCGGGAGATGGTCCAGCGGGGAGCTCACGTGGTGAGCGTGGGAGACCTGGCGTGGAACCCGGAGCTTTTCGGCGCGGTTTGCAAGGCCGTTTGGGAGGCCGGGGGAATCACCACCGTACACCTTCCACCTTCCACCAACGCCGTGGTCCATGCGGTGGACGCGGCACGGCTGGGCGTGACCATGATCGAGCACCACTACGGTTATGCGGAAGCCTCGCTGGACCGCTCAGTGCAGGACTTCGGGCGGGAGTACAACTACGACAACGAAAACCACCGGTTCCGTTACGCGGGCAAGGTCTGGCTGGAAGCCAACGTGGAGCGACTGCTCACGGAAGTGGCCGACTCCCTGGTGGCTTACGGCGTCACCATGCTCCCCACCCGAGTGGTGTACGAGGCCAACCGCGACATCGAGCGCGCCCAAAGCCTACCCTGGCACGAGAAATACACCCATCAGGCCCTGATCAACTGGAACCTGCCCAATCCCGCTTACCACGGCTCGTACCACTACGACTGGACCTCGGACGACGAGTATTACTGGAGCTATGCCTTCAATCTGTGGGGGCGCCTGATCTACGAATTCAACAAGCGAGGAGGGCGGGTCGCCTACGGAACCGACGACAACTACATCTGGGCCACGCCGGGCTTCTCGAACATCCGCGAGCTGCAGCTGCTGAGGGAAACCGGGATGCACACCCTGGAGGTGATCAAGGCGGCCACCTACAACTCCGCCAAGACCCTCCGCCAAGAGCGGCTAGGGTTGGTGAGGCCCGGTTACCTGGCCGATCTCATAATCGTGGACGGCAGCCCGCTGTACAATCTACGGTTCCTGTATTCTTTCGGCGCCCTGACGCTGGATCGGGAGGGGAAGATGTATCGAACCAAGGGAATAGTGCATACCATCAAGGACGGGATCGTGATAAACAACGCCCGCCTGATGGAAGAGGTGGCAAAGATGGTGGCCAAATCCAAAGAAGGGGTGGGCCCGAACGTGGTGAACGAACCTTTTATCGTAGCTCCGGGCAACGGCAGGTGAATCGGACAACGGGGCGAGCCGCGGCGGTGCCGCTTCAGCGCTGCGGCTTGCCCCTCTCGGCGGCCGCCACTATGGCGATGCCGCCCCTAATATTCTGGTGCACTTCGACCCTGACCCACTCCGGATTCACCGCAAATACTATGTCGTCTGCGATTCGCGCGGCTAGAGATTCACAGAAGGCCCCCTCGTTGCGAAACGACCACAGGTAGTACTTGAGCGCCTTGGATTCCAGGCAACGGCGGCGGGGGCGGTATCGTATTACCACGCTCCCGAAATCGGGCTGCCCGGTTCTGGGGCATATGGAGGTAAACTCGGTGGCGTGAAGGGTGACCTCGGTTACCTCAGGTGCCGGGAAAGCTTCGGCCTTGAGCACCAGCCGGGCCTCCTCCGGGCTCCGGGGCCGCGGTAGAGGGCCGCTTCTGGGGAGTGCGGGAACGGAGGCTGCTCCTTTGGCGCGTCTTGCCATAAGTTTCTACTATCTAACGGGAGAGCAGGCTATCGTCCATGGCCCGGCGAAGAGCGGTAGTGTTATTGAGCGGCGGCGTAGATTCCACCACCACGCTGGCAATAGCCCGCGCCGAAGGGTTCGAAACCTACGCCCTTACCTTCCGCTACGGCCAGCGGCATGAAATCGAGGTAGAGGCGGCGCGGCGCGTGGCCCGCTCGCTGGGAGCGAAGGAGCACGCAGTAGTGGGGATAGACCTCACCCTCTTCGGGGGATCCGCCCTCACCGCCGACATTCCGGTGCCCAAGGACCGCGCCGCAGATGAAATCGCGTCCGGGATACCGGTCACGTACGTTCCCGCTCGGAACACCATCTTCCTTTCTTTTGCCCTCGCGTGGGCCGAGGTGCTGGGAGCCGGCGACATCTTCATCGGAGTGAACGCCCTGGACTACTCCGGCTACCCCGATTGCCGCCCGGAGTACATTGAAGCCTACCAGCGGATGGCGGACCTGGCCACCAAGGCCGGCGTGGAAGGGCGCCAAAGGCTGAAGATTCACACTCCCCTGATCGGCCTCAAGAAGCACGAGATAATTCGGCGCGGCTTGGAGCTGGGCGTGGACTATTCCCTCACCCATTCGTGCTATGATCCTCTACCAGGCGGCGAGGCTTGCGGGCGTTGCGACTCGTGCATCCTGCGGATCAAAGGGTTTGCCGAAGCAGGAGTGCAAGATCCCATCAAGTACGCAGCAAAGTACGCCGGGTACCGGGTTGGACCGTGAGCTACGCCGTCAAGGAAATTTATTACACCCTTCAGGGCGAAGGCGCGCAGACCGGAAGGCCAGCCGTGTTCCTGCGCTTTGCGGGATGCAACCTGTGGAGCGGGCGGGAAGAAGATCGGGAGAGCGCAGCGTGTCGATTCTGCGACACCGATTTCGTCGGAACCGACGGGCCCGGGGGCGGCCGGTTTGCCACCGCCGCTGAATTGGCCCGGGCGGTAGCCCGGCTCTGGCCCCGGGCGGAGCGCTCGCCGGGGCGACCTTTCGTAGTCGTCACGGGGGGAGAACCGCTCCTCCAGCTGGACGGCGCGCTGCTGGATGCCTTGCACGGAGAAGGCTTCGAGGTGGCGGTGGAGACCAACGGCACCTTGCCTCCTCCGGCCGGGATCGATTGGCTCTGCGTGAGTCCCAAGGCGGGGGCGCCGCTGGTAGTGACCCGGGGCGACGAACTCAAGCTGGTTTACCCTCAGGAAGGGATGGATCCCGCGCAGTTCGAGGGACTCGACTTCAGGCATTTCTTTCTCCAACCCATGGACGGCCCCGACCGGCAACGCAACACCGAGCTTGCGGTCCGCTACTGCCTGGAACATCCCCGCTGGCGCCTTTCCCTCCAGACTCATAAGCTGTTGGGCATCCCCTGATTCGATGCAACCCAGCGGTGGCTCCAAGACTGGGTGGCCGCGCGTTAGAGAAGCCTGAGCCGCATTCGGAGGTGAGCTAGCAGCGGTGGAGAATCCCGCCATTGCCGATCAATTCGACGAGATGGCCGACCTGCTCGAGCTGGACGGTGCCAACGTTTTCCGAGTGCGGGCCTACCGTAACGCCGCGCGGGTGATTCGGGATCTGGGGACGCCGTTGCGGGACCTTGCGCACGATCCCAAGGCGCTGGTGGAGCTTCCGGGTATCGGAACCGATTTGGCTGCAAAGATTAGAGAAATACTGGAGACCGGCACCTTCAAAGCCCTTGCGGAGTTGCGCTCGAAGTTCCCGGCTGGACTGCTGGAGCTCACCCGCCTGCCGGGACTCGGCCCGAAGCGGGTGAGATTGTTGCACGACACGCTGGGGATTGCTTCGCTTGGCGATCTGAGGCGCGCATTGGAGGAAGGACGCCTGGAGGGGGTGCGCGGATTCGGCGAGCGGTCGGTGAGAAAGCTCAAGGAAGAGTTGGACCGGGCGGCAACCCGCGGGGAGAAGCGGATGCTCTTGGCGGAGGCCGAGAAGTGGGTGAACGCATTGCTCGAGCACCTGCGCGCCGGAGGGTTCGACACCGTTGAAGCGGCGGGTAGCTACCGCCGGAGAAAGGAAACCGTCGGAGACCTGGATCTCCTGGTCGCCACTACCGAGGGCCCGCGGGCGATCGAACGCTTCGTCAGCTATTCCGGCGTGGAGGAAATCTTGGCCCAGGGTCCGACCAAGGCGTCGGTGAGGCTGCGGGGCGGGCCCCAGGCGGACCTGCGCGCGGTTCACCCCGACGAGTACGGCGCCGCATTGTGTTACTTCACCGGTTCGAAGGCGCACAACGTGGAGCTGCGCAAGATCGCGCAGGCTCTGGATCTAAAACTCAACGAGTACGGCGTATTCAGCGGCGAGCGTAGAGTGGCGGGGCGCACGGAGGAGGAGGTCTACGAAGCTTTGGGTCTCGAATGGATTCCTCCCGAGCTGAGAGAGGCTAGAGGAGAGATCGAATTGGCCAAGCGGCGCTCCCTGCCGCAGTTGGTGGAGCTCCGGGACGTGCGCGGGGACCTTCACGCCCACACCAACGCTACCGACGGCAAAGCCACCCTCGAGGAGATGGCGGCAGCGGCCCGCAATCTGGGACATCGTTACCTGGCGATCACGGATCATTCCAAGAGGGTGACCATGGCTCGCGGGTTAGATGCGGAAAGGCTGAGGATGCAGTGGCGCGAGATCGATCGGATCAACCGGGAGGCCGGCGGGCTCATTCTGCTCAAGGGTGTAGAACTCGACGTCCTGGACGACGGCGCGCTGGATCTACCGGACGACGTTCTGGCGGAGGCGGATTACGTGGTGGCGTCGCTTCACTACGGGGCGAGCCGCGATCCTCGAGAGAACACTCGCCGCCTGCTGCGCGCGGTCATGCATCCTCTGGTGGATGCCATCGCCCATCCCACGGGCAGACTGCTCAATCGGCGGGAGCCTTATCCTCTGGATTTCGAGGAGTTGGCCCGCGCCTGTGCGGCGGAGGGTTGCTTGCTGGAGTTGAACGGAAGCCCCGAGCGAATGGATCTTCCGGATCACCTGGCCATGGCAGCCGCCGAAGAGGGTGTCAGATTCGTTTTAGGAACCGATAGCCACGCCGTCTCTCATCTGGGTTACATGTCGTACGCCGTCGCCATCGCCCGCAGGGCCGGGCTCACCAAGGACCGGATAGTGAACTGCCTGGACCTGGAAGGGTTGCGGCGCTCGCTCAAGCGGAGCGCTTACAGGCCGATCCAGTAGGCCACCTTCATCGCCACTACCTGCTGTCCCTTGGCGGTAAAGCTGTCGCCCAAGGCGCGGGCGAAGTCCAGCGATCCGTCCGGCACTCTCTCTTCCCGATTCTGCTGCCAGACCAAGTAAAGGGTAGAACCCGGGAGGAACTCCCAGCGCAGTACCGCATTGGTGCGCAGAGCGGCTACTCTGAAGTCGGGTTCGGGAATGGTAAAGTCCGCGCTCCCGTTCCGGTCGACGTCCACGGAGATCTCTTCTCCTTCTCCGGGGCGGACCATGCGGTCACTTTCCAACGGATCGAAGCGCGCCGCATAGGAAGGAGCTTTCGGATCCGCCACCAGGCGCAGGGGGCCGTAGCGCCCGGCCGAGACAAAAGGCTGGGCGTAGAGTTCCAGAGAAAGGCGCGGCGTCAGAGCCAAGTCCAAACCGAAGGTGAGCGAGGCTTCGCGCCGATCAATGCGCCCCAATACGTAGTAGGTCGAGTCACCCACCGTGCGGCGGGCGATGAACTGGCGGTCGTCCACGTCGTGGGTCAACCTACCTTCGATGCTAAAGGCCACGGACCCCGGCGGCCTGAAGCGGATGCCCGCGTTGAGATTGCGGCGCACCGCTCCGCTCTCGTCCTCTCTAGTGTACGATCCGCCCAAGTTGCCCCAGACCGAACGCCTGAAGTCGGACCGGATGTTCCCCCCGATTCTAAGGCTCGCCGGCTCTAGCAACGCCGGCCCCCCGCGGAGTACCCTGGTTCCAAGAGCTTCGAACTCCCGTGAACCGCTGATGGTAAGCCCCCAGTAGTTGGCGAACTCCATGTTCGCCCGGCTCTGAAGCGAGGTGCGGGTCCTCTCCCAACCGTAGGTGAATTCCGCCTCCTCTTCCACACTCCACTGAAAGCGGCGGAAGACTTTCCCCGGCGTGAGCCACCTGAGTTCCACTTCGGCTCTCTGCTGGTGCAGGTCGGCCTGCCGGAGAAAGCCCAAGTCGTTAACCTCGAAACCGGGGCTTCTGGTGTTGTACCGCAAATCCCAGGTAAGGAACCCGGTAACCTTGGCGATGCGCGCGTTGGCTGCGAAGCCGGAGAGGGAAGTTCGAGTCGAGTCGATCCTCACGTGGTTCTGATCAGGCCGCTGGAAGTAGCGAGCCGAGCTTTTCTGGGTTTCCAAGAGAGCTTTGGTCGAGCCTTCGACCCGCGATCCCATGAGAGCTGCCTCGATCTCGTAGCGGTCACCGCCGAAGCGCCACCGGAAGTCGCTCCCGCCGCTGAAGGCGCGACTCCGAAGAACTTGAAAGGCCGGCTCTCCCGGATCGGTTTCCACGCCCACCACGCAGGATCCCGGCACCAACCTAGTGGGATCTGCTGTCGAACAGGGAACCGTGATGGGACGCTCCCGCGGTCCCTCGAGATCGCGGAGCATCCCGGTCGCCATGACGCCGTACGCCAGGCGGCCGTTATTGGTGTTCCGCTGCAGCCGGAAGACGCTGTAGCTGGTGAGCGGCTCCACCGGCGACCGGGCTCTTACACCCGAAGAATCGACCACCGGGACGGTTTCCTTGGCCGTCACCGCCTGCAAGAAGCCCACCGCCCAGCCACCGCCAAACTGCCCGCTCACCTTGCCGGCGCCCAATATGGTAGTTTGGTCCAAACCGCCCGCGTAACCTCCCGGAGGAACCTCGGGCGAAAGCTGCGGACTTCTCCCAATACGGCGGGTGTATACCAAGGTCTCGCCTCCGCCTCCAAAGAAACCGCCTCCTCCGAATCCGCCACCGGACCCCCCACCACCTCCACCGCCCCCACCACCCATTTCTCCCTGCGGAGATCCGGTGGCCGACAAGGGAAAGCGAAAGAGGTTTACCCCCTCTACGAAGAACGGCCGCTTTTCCGGAAAGAAGGTTTCGAAAGCTGTGAGATTGACTACCGCCGGATCAGCCTCTACCTGCCCGAAGTCCGGGTTGACGGTAAGATCCAGGGTCAGGGCACTCCCCAGTCCTACCTTGAGGTCCGCCCCGCCGCGGAATCCGGTCCTCCTCCCGGTCGAGAACGGATTTCCGTCTTCCACCGGCTCGAACCTCGCGCTACCCGCTGTGTACGGCAAGAACTCCACTCGTTGCGGTGCGGGGATACCGGTTATGCCTACCAGTCTTCCGAAGTAGGACACCTCGCCCGAGCGGTCCCGGGGAAAGAACGGCCAATTGGCCTCTTCTCGCCGGCGCACGATGGCCCGGCGCAATCTGAGCCCGAAGATCAGCGAGTCGCGGCGTGGAAAGCGGAGCTGAGAAAAAGGGATCCTGAGCTCCACCGTCCAGCCCAGGGAATCCACTCTTGTGGCCCAGTCGTACACCGGGTCCCAGGATTCGTCGCGCCCGCCGCCGTCGTCGTAGATGAACACGTCGCGCCGCGCGCCGGAAGGGTTGATGCTGAACTCGAACGCGGTACGGCGGTCGTAGTACGTGTCCAAGAAAAGGTTGAAGTAATCGGAGACGATCCGCTGATCGCGGCGGACCAACCTCCCCACAATCCTGTCCGGCTCCCGATCGAATCCCCGGAAAGCGACGAACAGCGCCCGGTCATTATAGACGAACCGGACCTCGGTGGACTCGCTCACTGCAGCCCCCTCGACCGGTTCGCGTTGAATGAACTGGGTCACGGGAGGAGCATCCTCCCATGCGGGATCGTCCAGCTTCCCGTCGATCACCGGTTCCTCGCCGCGGACACGCACCGCCCGGGCGTCCTGCTGGGCCTTAAGGCTCAGAGGAACGGCGCCCAGACCGATAGTGACGGCCAGCGCCAAGTGAGCTATTCTTTCCAGCAAGATCCTAATCTCTCCGAGTCGGGTATCGCGTTTGAAGCGGCGGGTTAATTTAAACCGCCCTGCGGACCGAATCCTAGGGTACTTACGTTTTTCGCGCACACGATGTTGCGGCCGCGTCCTCTGTTCGCTTACGGCACTCTGCAGCCGGGACTCGCACCCGCCGCAATAGCAGCCCTGGCGGCGCGCCTCCGCTCCGCGGGCGAAGGCCGGGTTCGGGGGGTGCTGTACGACCTCGGGCCTTACCCCGGCGTGGTGCTGGACCCGGAGGCTGAAACCTGGGTGTTCGGCACCGTTCTCGCAGTCCCGGACGATAGTTTACTGGGAGAGCTGGATCGCTATGAGGGGCCAGAGTTTCACCGTACCGAAACCGAGGCGCTTCTGACCAGCGGGGCGCGACTGCGCTGCTGGATCTACGAGTTCAGAGGAAACCTGAGAGGAGCCAAAATTGTTGTCTCAGGGAAGTGGGACGGGCCGCTTTTATAGCCCAGTCCTCCCTCTGGCGGCACCAGGGAAGAGGCGTTATCATAAACTGTGGAAGTCACCGACGTCGGGTAGATCCCCGTTCCTTAAGACCGGGGGCGAGTTATGGTCAGCAAGCTTTTTCCCGCCATCGTACTGCTCGCGGGCGCTAATCTTCCACTGCAGGCGCTCTTCGCGCAGCAGCGCCCGGCCACGATCTCGGGCATAGTCACAGCTGTGGGCACGGGCGAACCGCTGCTGGGAGTCCAGGTGGTAGTGACCGGCACTAAGATCTGGACGCTCACCAACTCGGACGGGATCTTCCAGCTGCGGAACGTCCCCCCGGGCAAACATATCGTAGAGATCAAACATCCGAATCGCGCTCCGTTGGCCTTCCCGGTCACCTTGGAACCAGGGCAGAACATGGAGCTTGCGGTCCGCCTGGAAACCACCAGCGTACCTCTCCCCGAACTGGTGGTGGAGGGAGAAGCCGAAGCTCCCGCACCCAAAATGTTGGGCTTCCACGCCCGCAAAGGATCGGGACAGGGTTACTTCATAACGCGCGAAGACATCGAGAAGCGGAACCCGCGGGTGCTGAGCGACATGCTTCGGAGTGTACCCGGGTTGAGGATCGTCTGCGACGGCGGCCACTGCAGGGTGCGCTCGTTTTCGGAAACCCGCCGCATCATGGGTGCATGTCCGATTCAGTACTTCCTGGACGGCCTTCCCTTCATGGGCGATGTGGACGAGCTCACACCGGACCAAGTGGAGGGCATCGAAATCTACCGGGGCTCGGCCTCCATCCCGCCGGAGTTCAACACCGGCACGGCGATGTGCGGCGTGATCGCCTTGTGGTCCCGAGTGCCCGGATGATCGGCTGCTAGGACTGCGCGGCGTTCGGTGGAATTCTTTCCCTTCGAGCTCGAGCGATGGCAGAGCACGTGGGAGCACCGCGTCCGCATCAATCTTTCCGAGAGCGGGGTGCACCCTCTCTCCTTGGCCGAGCTGCTGGAGCTTACCGAGACCGACGCGGAAGAGCTGGGGCGGATTCGCTTCGGGTATTCGCAGGGTAACGGCTCCGACGAACTTCGCGACACCATAGCGGCCCTCTACCCCGGAGCTACCCGCGACAACGTACTCATAACCGTAGGCGGCGCAGAGGCCAACTTCATAGCTTGCTGGGCGCTGGTGAACCCGGGAGAAAAGGTGGCCATCTTCTACCCCACCTACATGCAGACCTGGGGACTGGCGCAGAACGCCAGAGCCCAGGTGGCGCCCATTTGGCTTCGCCCGGAGAGAGCTTGGCAGGCGGACCCGGAGGAGATCCGGCGGACCATCACTCCCGATACCCGCCTGGTAGTGGTGACCAACCCGCACAATCCCTCGGGCCAGATCCTTTCCGGAGCGGTACGGGAGGCGGTACTCGCTCGGGTCCGGGAGACCGGAGCGTGGCTACTAGTGGACGAGATCTACCAAGGCGCGGAACTGGACGGAAAGACGACCGCTTCGTGGTGGGGCGGCTACGAGCGCCTGCTGATTACCAACGGACTCTCCAAGGCCTACGGCCTGCCGGGTTTGCGCATCGGCTGGATCGTAGGTCCGAAAGAGATGATCGAGCACCTGTGGCGGCGGCACGACTACACCGTAATAGGGCCGAGCCCGGTGAGTGACTTTCTGGCCCTGAGGGCGCTTAAACACAGAGATCGGATCTTGGCGCGGACCCGGCGGATCCTCAACACCAACTACCCCGTACTGGACCGGTGGCTTCGGGCCTTCGGCGATCTCTTTTCCTGGCATCCCCCGGCGGCGGGCGCGATCTGCTTCGTGCGGTTCGGAAACGGAGTGGATACCTTGCAACTCGTGGAAGCGGTCAGAAAAAGGCACTCCATCTTGCTGGTACCGGGCGAGCACTTCGGGATGCCGGGCCATCTCAGAATCGGATACGGGAATCCCACCGAACAACTGGAGCAGGCGCTGGCGGAACTTGCGGAACCGTTCCGCCAGCTCCAGGCCGCCTGACTCCTACAAATTCTTCTTGATCCACTCCAGAAAGAAAGTGTAGAGGTTCAACCTGGTCCTCGCACCCTCCAAAGCGTGGGTCTTGTTGGGGTAGATCCGGAGGTCGAACTGCTTGTTGGCTTCCTCGAGCAGGTGAACCAGCTGAGTGGTGTTCTGGGGATGGACATTGTCGTCTCCCGTCCCGTGAACGATCAGCAGATTCCCCCGGAGCAGTTCCACGTAGGTCTGGGGAGCGGATCTCCGGTAGCCCTCGGGATTCTCTTGGGGCGTGCGCATGTAACGTTCGGTGTAGATCGTGTCGTACAGCCGCCAGTCGGTGACCGGCGCGCGACTGATGGCCGCCTTGAATACTCCTTCCCCCCGAAACATGGCGAGAAGGGACATGTACCCTCCGTAGCTCGCACCCCAGATCCCTATGCGCGAGGCGTCCACATAAGGGAGACTTCCGAAGAACCGGGCTGCCGCGATTTGATCCGCGGTCTCATAGGTGCCCAGATTGAGATAGGTGACTTTCTTGAACTTGGCGCCCCTGGCCCCGGTACCCCGATTGTCCACGCTGGCCACCAGATACCCCTCCCGCACCACCAACTGGTGCCACAGGTACAGATCCCCGCCCCAAGCATCGAGGACCGTCTGGGAGCCGGGACCTCCGTAAACGTACATCAACAAGGGGTACGCCTTGGTGGAGTCGAAAGCAGGAGGCTTGATCAGATATCCGTTCAGCTCCACTCCCGGCGCGGTCGGGACCTTGATGAATTCGGGCCGCCTGAGACCTAAACTGTCCAGCTTCCTGCGCAGCGGCTCGTTGTCCGCCAGCACCCTAATCACCGAGCCGTCCGCCCGATGCAGCGTCTGAACCGGCGGCTGGCCGGCCCGGGAGTGGATATCCACATAGTACCGGAACGAGGGATCGAAACTGGGATTGTGCACCCCTTCGGCACTCGAGAGCCGCCGGAAACCCCTGCCGTCCAGCCCTATGCGGTAGAGCGGCCGGAACAGAGGACCGTCCGCCGCCGCGGTGAAATAGACGGTGCCCGAGGACTGGTCCACGCCGTGAACTTCCAGAACGTCCCACGGCCCCGCCGTCACCTTTCGAATCAACGAGCCGTCCCTCCCGAAGAGAAAAAGTTGAGCGTAACCGTCCCGCTCGCTCAGATACAGAAACCTCCTACCCCCGTCGATCCAGATCGGATCGTGCACGTCCACCCAGGCGGAGTCGCTGTCGGTCATGATCACCCGCGAGGCTCCCGTATTGACATCGGCCAAAAGCAGCTCCAGGCGATTCTGATGCCGGTTCAAGCGCACGAACCAAATGGAGTCCGCAGACCCCGCAAAGTCCATCCGGGCTATGTAGGAATTCCGATCGGAGCCGGTGTCGATCCATCTGGTCTCTCCGGTCTCGAGGTCCACTACTCCGAGTTGAACCAGGGAATTGTCGGTTCCTGCCTTGGGATACCTCACCGGCACCAGACGGGGGTAAAGGGAGAGCTCGTCGAGCAAATAGAAGGGAGGGATGGGCGACTGGTCGAATCGCCAAAAGGCGATCTTCCTTCCGTCGGGGCTGAAACGCCAGGCGTCCCTCAGATCCAACTCCTCTTCGTAAACCCAGTCCGTGGTCCCGTTGATGATGTCCTCGCTGCCGTCGCGCGTAAGCTGGCGCTCGACGCCGCTCTCGAGATCGACCACGAAGATGTTGTTGTCTCTTACAAACCCCACCTTTCTGCCGTCAGGAGAAAACTTGGCGAACATCTGGAAGCCCGGCCGCGTGCTGATGGGCTTGAGCGTCCGAGTGCGGAAGTCCCAGACGTAGTAGGTACCCTTGGTATTGAGGCGCCATACCCTCTGCGTGTCGGTGAAGATCAGCAGCTTGGAACCGTCGGGCGAAAACTCGAAATCCTCTATCAGGATGGGCTCGGAGGAACCCGGGGGCACCAACTCCCCACCCCGAAGCAGAAGCTGCCTTCTGCCGCTCGAGGCTTCCACCCTATACAGATCCACCGTTCCCCCTTCCCCTCTTTCCAGTACCACGAAGGCTCCCCCGGATGGCAGCCACCTCAGCGACACCAGTTGGGGGGCGAAGGCGCGGCGCACGAAAATACCCTCCACGCTGAAATCGCCGCCCTGCGCCCGAAGCTCTACAGCGGCTGCGAGCGCCGCCAACAAACACAACGACCATGCTCGCTTCATTCCCTTGACTCCGGGTATAAGTGGATGGATGTTGCAAATACTAGCATTTCACCGAACCGATATGAATCGCACCCTCGGCTGCGCCCTCGGCATTCTGCTCCTCGCCGAAGCGGTACCGGGTAATCTGCGACCAGCGCCCCGGCAAGGCGATCCCCGCGCCCGCGAACGGCTGGAGATGGTGGAAAAGCAAATCGCCGCTCAGGGTATAAGCGACACCGCAACCCTGCGAGCTATGCGCACCGTCCCCCGGCACGAATTCGTTCCGGAACGATACCGCGACCGGGCCTACGGCGACCACCCCCTGCCCATAGGCTACGGCCAGACCATCTCCCAACCCTACATCGTGGCCTACATGACCGAGATGATACGGCCGCGCCCGGGAATGAAAGTACTGGAGGTCGGAACCGGATCGGGGTACCAAGCTGCTATCCTGGCGGAAACCGGCTGCGAGGTCTACACCATAGAAATCTTCCGCGCACTGGCCACCGCGGCACAAGAGCGACTGCGCCGCTTGGGATACCAATCGGTCAGGGTGCGCCACGGAGACGGACACTTCGGATGGCCGGAAGAAGCCCCCTTCGACGCCATAGTGGTCACCGCCGCAGCCGGCTACATACCTCCCGATCTCATCGATCAACTCAAGCCGGGCGGCCGGATGGTGATTCCCGTGGGCAGCGTTTACGGAGTACAGAACCTGATACTGGTAGAAAAAGATCCGGACGGCAAAACCCGCACGAGGAACCTGCTCCCGGTCCGCTTCGTTCCCCTGCTGAGCGGGCTGCGCTGAGTCTGTGCGCCGCCCCACCATCGCAGCAACAGTAGCACTGCTGTCGGCCGCGAGCGTGGCGTACGAAGTCCTCCTGGTACGCCTCTTCGCCATAGAACACTTCCACCACATCGCCTATATGGCGATCAGCATCGCCATGCTCGGATACGGCGCCAGCGGCACCATCGCGGCACTGGCGGGCCCAGAGACCGGTGACACCACCCGCCGGCGGTTTGCCGGGGCCTGCTTGCTGGCCACCCTGTCCCTGTTTCTGGTCCCTCTGGCCGCCCGGACCATTCCATTGGACCTAACCCAGCTGCTCTGGGATCGCCGGCAGGCGGGGTACTTGGCCGCCACCTACCTGCTTCTGTCGCTGCCGTTCTTTTTTTCGGGCTTGGCAGTGCTCCTCGGGCTCAAGCTCTCCTCCGCTAACCCCGGACTGGTTTACGGAGCGAGCTTCGCGGGGGCCGGCCTCGGCGCCGGAGCCACCGTAGGTCTCCTCTGGCTTACCTCACCCGCCCGAGCCATCCTCTGGCCGCCTCTGGCAGCTGCCCTCGGAACACTGCTCGCGAGCGCCGGGCGCCACTGGCCATGGCCCGCTGCCGGTCTGATTGCGGTAGCGGTCACGGCGCTAGCACCGATCGCACTGGCTCCCGTTCCCAGAGTGAGCCAGTACAAAGCCCTCCCGCAGGCGCAAGCGCTACCCCAAGCGCGCACCGTAGCCGAATACACCAGTCCCGTAGGCTGGGTCGTGGCCGCCCGCGCACCAGCGCTTCGGTACGCTCCGGGACTCTCGCTCCAATACACGGGGAGCTTTCCCCAACAGGTAGGACTGTTCTCGGACGGCGAGATCGCGGGAGCGGTCTCGCTGTGGTCGAGCGCCGAGGAGTACGACATGCTGCGCTGGCTCCCGGCCGCCCTGCCCTTCGCTCTCGAGCCCCGCGACGTACTGGTTGTGGGCGCCGGATCGGGAACCGACGTGGAAGTGGCCCTAGCTCACGGGAGCGAAAGCGTGTTGGCTCTGGAACTCAACCCCGGGCTACCGAAGCTTGCCGGCATGGTAGCGAGCGGCAGGGATCCTTTCTCGCATCCCCGCGTGCGCACCGTGATCGCCGACGCCAGAGCCTACCTAGCCCGTTCCCCGGAGCAGTTCGATCTCGTGACCCTGGGTCCCTCGGGCGCGCCGGGAACTGCGGCTGCGGGAGTACACTCCCTCAATGAAGACTTCCTCCATACCAGGGACGCCTACCGCAGCTACCTGGCACATCTCAAACCCGGCGGGGTGCTGGCCATCACGCGCTGGATCAGGATCCCGCCCAGGGAAAACGTCCGGGTGGTACTGACGGCGGCACAAGCTCTGCGAGATGCCGGAGTCCGAAACCCGGAGCGCTCGCTGGTGGTTGCCCGAAGCTGGGCGACCGCCACGGTCCTAGTCAAACCGAACGGCTTCAGCGCGCAAGATCTGGAGGCGCTGTCGCGCTTCGCCGATTCCCGGGGGCTGGATCTGGACTGGTACCCCGGCGTGGACACTACCTCGCTGAATCCGGTTCACCGACTCGACGAGCCGGTGCTCACCCGGGCGGCAGCCGCTGCGGTGCGCTCCGAGGAAGCGGCCCGGCAGTTCGCCCGCACCTACCCGTTCCGAGTAGAGCCCGTGGGAGACGCAAGACCGTACCCGCACCAGTTCCTGAATCTTCGAGCCTTGAGGTCGCTGCTGGGTACGGAGACGGGATCCTGGATCCCGTTTGCCGAGTGGGGATACCTGGCCCTGGCGGCAACCCTGGTTCAAAGCGTCGTGATCGCCGCGGTATTTGTCGTGATTCCCGTAGCCGCGCGGCACCGGCTGCGAGCGCGATCAGTTCCCGCCCTCTCACGTCCGGCTGTCTATTTCGGCCTTATCGGCATTTCGTACTTGGCCGCCGAAATCGCCCTGATCCAACAGCTCCAGCTGATGCTGGGACATCCGGTTTACGCGGTAGCCGTGGTGTTCAGCGCTCTCTTGATCTTTTCCGGCTTGGGGAGCCTCCTCTCCGATCGGCTAGAGGTGCGAGCCGGAAGCCTACCGCCGGCGGCCGGGGGAGCGCTACTGGGGCTCTACGCCCTGACTCTGCTCGGCCTGGTTCATCTTTTCCACGGCGCACCGCTGGCGATCAGGGCCGGGGTCGGGTTCGCCATGCTGCTACCGGTGGCTTTAGTCATGGGTATGCCCTTCCCTCTCGGACTCAGACGACTAGTCCGATCCGAGGGAGAACTCGCCTGGGCTTGGGCGCTGAACGGATTCGCCTCGGTAGTAGGCGCATCCCTGGCGGCCCTGGTTGCCGTAGAGCTAGGTTCGCGAGCGCTGCTGGCCGCGGCGGCCGCGGGGTACGTGTTCGCCGCTGTAGTCTACGCCGCGGGCAGCTCGCCCGCCGAGGCTCCAGGGCACACGGAAGGGAATCGAAGCCGCTCTACCGGCTGCCCCGATAAATGATCCGGTAGATCCTCCCCCCTTGGTCGTCCGAGACGTACAATGACCCATCCGGTCCTTCGGCGATTCCGCAGGGGCGGTGCGCCGCCTGGCGAGGATCCTTGTTCTCGCCGGCGAATCCGTCGGCGAACACTTCCCACTCTCCGGTCGGCTCGTTTCCAGCAAACGGGGCGAAGACGACGTTGTAGCCGCCCTGAGGAAGCGGAGCGCGGTTCCACGAACCGTGGAAGGCGATGAACGCTCCGCCCCGGTAACGTTCGGGGAACTGCCGCCCCTGGTAGAAAACCAGGCCGTTGGGTGCCCAGTGGGCGGGGAAACCGATGAGCGGATCTTTTTTGTCGCGGCAGCGGCCGACGGTTCTCCCGTCTCCTCCGTATTCCGGAGCCAGTACCTTCAATTTCAGTTCCGGGTCGTAGTAACAGTACGGCCAGCCGAAGTCGTCGCCTTCTCGGACCCGAACGAACTCTTCCGCCGGCTTCTCGGCACCGTCCTCTTCGTCGTAGCCTATCGAGTTCCAATTCTGGAAGAGCTGATCCCGGCCGTGAACTACGGCGTAGAGCTCGCCGTCCTGCGGGCGGATGGCCAAAGCGACACTGTTTCTTAGCCCCGTGGCGAAGCGCCGCCCGTCTGCTTGAGTCTGGTGGCTGCGGTTGGCGTCGAAGCGCCAAATGCCGGCCCTGGTTTCCAACTCGTCGCACGGATCCTTGCCGGGAGAGCCGGCGGTTCGGTCTACCTGCTGGCAGGAGTTGGAAGGCGATCCGATGTTCACGTACAACTCGTTGTTCGGTCCAAAGGCTAGAGATTTGGCCGGATGAGCTCGGGCGGGAAGCCCTTTGACAATGGTGTCCGCGGGACCGGCGGGCTCCAGTGCCCCTTCCCGCCAGGGAAAGCGCATGACTGCGTCATTGGTAGAGTAGTACAGATAACCGCGGTAAAACTCCACGTCGTCCCCAGCGCCGCCGGCAAATCTCCTTTGCACGTCGGCCTTGCCGTCGCCGTCGGTATCCCTCAGCACCAGCACGCCGCCGGGGCTGGTGACCTGACCTCCCTGTCGCACCTCCCGCACGGCCACGAACACGTCGCCGTTGGGCGCCACGGTCAGATGACGGGCCCTGCCCACGTTGTCGGCGACAACCAGGGCACAGAAACCTGGAGGTAGCGTCAAGCCCGCGTTGTCCGGGTCGCAAGGAGGCAGCCGGGTTTGGGCGGCGCCCTCGGAAGCTCCGAGGAACCAGTTTATCGCCGCGCAGCTAACCGCGATCGCAAGCAGTCTCGCCATGTTCCTAGCCTCCGGCCGTTGAGGGTCGCTAACCTTTAAGCCGCCCGCTGGCAGTGCTGCTCAAAAGCGGCTTTTAGATCGCGGGCGATATCTTCCGGCATTCGCCCTTCTATGTCTTTACGTTCCAGCATGAACACCAGCTTACCGTCCTTGAGCAGCGCGATCTGCGGTGAGGACGGAGGATATGGGGTGAAGTAGCTGCGGGCCCTCGCCGTCGCCTCGATCTCCATTCCGGCAAAAACCGTAACCAGATGGTCGGGGCGCACCCCGCCCTGAAGAGCCAGAGCCACGCCGGGGCGGGCCCGTCCCGCCGCGCAACCGCAGACCGAGTTGACCACCACCAGCGTGGTTCCCGGACGCCGTACGGCGGCGTCCACGTCTTCGGGTGTCTTGAGTTCTTCAAAACCGATACGGGTCAACTCCTCCCGCATGGGCTGAACCAGTCTGGGATCATAACGCATAGACCTTCAACTCCCTTCTGCAAGCGTTAAGCTCGGGCTCCAGCGCTCGGCTCGTCCATCCAGGGTCACGCCTCGGACGCGATCCGGGTGGAACAGAGCACCCAGGATCTCTACCCCCTCGGCGACTCGAGGTCCCGAGCGGTTGAAGTAGCTGGAGCCGTCTACCACGAAACATTGTCCTGCCGCCACAGCGCGCGGAGCGATGCCCGTAAGCCGGTCGGCATAGCGATTAGCCGCGCCGCGCGCATCCTCCAGACCGTACCCGCAGGGCATCACCACTACCACGTCCGGGTCCATGTCGGCCAACCGGTCCCAGGACACCTCTCGAGAACGCCGACCGGGTTCGCCCGCGAGACACTTGCCCCCGGCCAACTCGATCATTTCGGGTACCCAGTGACCGGGGACGTACGGCGGGTCCATCCACTCCAGAGCGAGCACTCGCGGCCGCACAGCTCCCTTCACCGCCCGGCGGACTTGCTCCATTCGTTCGCCGAGACGCGCTACCACCTCTTCCCCTCGACTCTCGACACCGGTAGCTGCCGCCACCTGCCGGATGCTATCCATTATCCCGGAAATCCCGTGGGCGTCGAGGGAGAGCACGGTGATTGGACGTCCCAGCGCTCTAGCCGCCTCTTCGGCCAGGCTGGTGGGAACGGCGCATACGTCGCACACCGCCTGGGTTAGAATCAGATCGGGCTGGAGCCGGCGCAGTAACTCGGTATCCAAGGCATAAACGCTGCCGTAGCTTGCCATCGCGCCTTTGACGGCCGCGTCGATGGCAGCCGAATCGAGCCCCGCAGGGTCGAACCGCGGCCGGCTGACGCGGGGCCGGTCCAAGACATGCGGCGGATAGTCGCACTCGTGGGAGATGCCGACCAGCCGGTCTTCCAGGCCGAGCACTGCAACGATCTCCGTCGCGCTGGCGAGCAGTGAAACGATCTTCATCAGCCGGTTGGAAGATGGCTAGATCGAACGGTCGAAGCAACCGCCCGCTTGACACCGCCGCCGGAACCCGTCAACATTCCCCGGTGTACCGCTATAGCGAGAGTACGGGAGAAGAAGAATGGCCTACATAATCGCTGAACCGTGCATCGGGGTAAAAGACCGCGGCTGTGTGGATGTGTGCCCGGTGGACTGCATCTACGAAGGCGAGGACCAGCTCTACATTCACCCGGACGAGTGCATCGATTGCGGTGCCTGCGAACCGGAGTGCCCCGTAACGGCGATCTTCGCGGAGGAAGACGTCCCCGAGAAGTGGCGTAGCTACATAGAGAAAAACCGGCAGTTCTTCGAAGCAGGCGTCGAAAGGCAGGTCGCCAAAGGCCGCTCAGGCTAGATCCGGCATGGAGAGCTGAGGGGCGGGATAGACCAACTGCGGACCGGGAAGGACCCGAGCCATGGGATTCAGGCGGTGGGGCTCGACCTTGCCCGGTCCGATTATGTGTAGCACCGTAATTCCCCGCACGCAAAGCTGATCTGCAATGAGCTGGCGGTGGCAGCGCCAGGGAACCGCCTCCGCGCACATGATCGCCGCGGTACGATTCCGAGCCGCCTCGATGAGGCGTTCGAGAGCGGTGCGGAAAAGTTCGGTCCCGGCATAGTCCGCATATCCTCTGAACCCCGAGGTGCGCCACGCGGTATTGGGGGAGTCCTTGCGAGCCTTTCTCCTTCCTCCCAGAGCCGGCTCGTGGATGTATTCTATCCCCGCCGCGCCGAGGCTACAGCCCAGTTCCGGGGCCGAAAAATGAGGATGCCGCCGGGACGCAGCATATCTCCTCACGTCAACCAGCAGCTCCACACCGCTTCTTTGCAAAAGCTCCAGGAACTCCGCCGCCGTGCGGGTGGAGTGCCCTACGGTGTAAAGCTTCAAAGCTACCGCTTGCTGTAAACCTCTATGACGCCCGAGGTGTGACCCGTACCGTATCTGGTCGTTGCATCCTTGGCGTCGATGTAGCGGAGCTCCCGAATCTGCTCCACCGGGATCTCCCGCAGCGCATCCACCCCGCCCCTACGCACCCCGTCTAGGTATACCACGATCCCGCCGCTCAGACCGCCCTCCAACGTCGGCTCTCGGGTACCCGCAGCTCCTCGCGTAATGAGCCACTGGGATCTCAGTCGCTGCACCACCTCATAGGCGTTGGAAGCGGAAATGGAGGCGATCTCCTCGGCTGTGATCACGTTGGATCGCCTACCTCCGCTCTGGCCTCCCTGTGAGGCTGCAGCACAGCCGGCAACTCCCAGAACGGCGAGAAATACCGCCAAATCTCGTGCTCTGATCACGATGACCCCCGCTTGCTCTTGACCTCTATTGCTCCCGCCGGATGACCGGTCCCGTACCTGACTGTCGCCTCGCTGGCATCGAGATATCTCACTTCGGAGACCTCCTGGCTGGAAATGGTGCGCAGCGCATCCGCCCCGCCGATTCGAAAGCCGTCCAGATAAACCACCACCCCTTGGTTCCTGAGAAAGGGCTGCCCTCGGGTTCTAAGCCACGCCGGGCGCAGTCGCTGAATGATCTCCAGGAGAGACCCCTGCTGGGTAGCGGCGATCTCCTCCTGAGTAAGGGGCTCGTCTAGCGAAACCGAGGGAGCGGGCTCCTCCATGCGCGCCCCCGGAGCGCATCCTAAGCCCGCTCCTAGCGCTAGCACGGCCCCGAACCACACGGTGCGGACCATACGGACAAACTGGCCCTCCGCCGCCGCACGGGCAAGTCCCCGTTCCACCCGAGCAGGGCCACTCAGCGAGGTAGCGCCCCGGCGGAGGCGCCTCGGCCCCCCGTCCCACCCGAGCAGGGCCGCTCAATAGATCCGGTAGACCAGGCCCAGGAAAGCGTGCACCTGAGAGCGACTGAAGGTGAAAGGATCCAGCAACTGCAACTCCAAGTACGGCCTCAGCCGCCCTCCCACCGGCATAGCGGCGCCGGTCAAGAAGACCAAGTGCTGAGTACTCTCGTCCCCGGCTACCGGATCACCTCCTAGATCCTTGATGTTCAGCGTCGTGAGCCCCAGTCCTGCGTACCACGGAGAATCGAGCCCCAAGGGTCTAGCCCGGAAGGCGAAGGTAAACTGCCATCCCGAGGCCCCAGTGTTGAAGTCCGTATTCGGCACGTGCGCCACCAAACCGAAGGAGGGGTAAAGCTCCACTGCGCGGCTTACCGCCACCGCGAAGCTGGCGCCGAAGCGCCCGTCCCGCAGGCCGCCGGAAGCAATTCTCAGGCCGAACTGCCCTCCCAACTCCAGCCGGCGAGATCGGCCCTGAGCAACGGTTCCGGTTCGGGTCCACAAAGCTATGACACCGCACTCCGCTCCCGAACGGTTGAACTCCGGTGGAACCTGCGCCCCTCCGGAGTACGACTCCACCGCCTCGATCGTTTGAACGTCCAGGTAGCTGTCGATGTCGAATTCCCGGCTGTTACCTACGTAAGTCCCGTCCACGTACACTATGGGAAAACACTGGAGACTGAACCCGGCGGGCCTGCGGGCCACGACCACTCCGCCGGTGCCCAAGTCTCCGGGGACCACGCCGAACCCGGGCATCCGGCGGATTACGTCGCTCACCTCCCGCGGAGAATAACGCTCGAACTCCTCCCGCGTAAGAAAACTGCCGAATCCGCCAGCGCGCCTCCGGTAGAACTCCGCCAGCCTCCTAGGAACCGCCTGGCCGGCTACGATCACCGTATCCATCTCCACCGGAGGAATCGGTACCAACTCGAGGGCCACCTCGCGCACCTCTCCCGCTTCCAGGTCCAGCGGTTCCGAGATGTAGAGGCGGTAGCCGGGGATCTCCACGCGCACCCGGTAACCCCGGCCGGGCTCGGGGGCTCTCAGGCGAAAACCGCCCCCGGCGTCGGGACTTGTCCTTCCTACCTCGGTTCCGCGGGCATCCACCAGGACCACGAAGCCGAAGCGAACCGCGGCTCCGGTACTGCGATCGACCAGGCGGCCCCGCACCTCCTGGGCATGAGCGGCAGCCGCGTACAGCGCGGCCAGGAAGAGCATCGCCGCTGTGACCCGCCCGAACATGGGAGAACCTCCTGTGGAATTTTCAGTTGATTTTAACCAGGGCGTCGAGACAAGCTCTAGCGCCCGTTCCGGAGCCGGCACGCATCCTGCATTTTAGATTACCCAGGAACGCAAGCGAGAGCCGGCAAATGCAAGACAGCGATTACATGGCGCAGGCCATTGCCAAAGCCCGGGAAGGGATAGAGCGGGGGCAGACTCCCTTCGGGGCCTGCATCGTACGAAACGGAGAGATCGTCGCTTTGGAGCACAACGCCGTGTGGGCCGAGGTGGATGTTACCGCCCACGCCGAGATCCAGGCCATCCGGCGCGCATGCCGAAAACTGGCCACCATAGACCTCTCGGGAACGGTGATCTACTCGACCTGCGAGCCGTGTCCCATGTGTTTCAGCGCGATCCATTGGGCCAAGATCGACAAAATCGTCTTCGGAGCGCGAATTGCGGACGCCAAGGCACTGGGTTTTTCGGAGCTGGACATTTCCAACGAAACCCTGAAGCGATTGGGCCCCAGTCCGGTCGAGGTTCAAGGTGACTATCTGCGCGAGGAATGTTTGGAGCTGTTCAGGGTGTGGTCCCAACTGCCCAATAGGCTGGCGTACTGAGCGCGGGAGGTAGCCGTGAAACCGAGCATCCGAGGGACCGAGACTCGCAGGGAATTCCTGACTCATGCGGCAGTTGGGGTGCTGGCGGCCGGTCAGATCGGTTTCGCGCCGCGTCTTGTAGCGCAAGTGGGCGCCCCCGGCTCCGGCTTCGACCCCTGGCTGGAGATCGACGAGGCCGCTTTCAGAAGCAACGCGCGGGCCGTAGCCCGGCTCACCGGCAACCGCCCGATCATGGCGGTAGTGAAGAACAACGCCTACGGCCTCGGACTCGAGGTCGTGGGTCCCATCCTCGACAAGATCGACGAAGTTGCCGGGCTGGCGGTGGTAAAAGCGGAGGAGGCCATAAAACTGAGAGACGCCGGAGTACGGAAGCCCATTTTGCTCATGGGCTTGACCTCGGAACCGGAGGGGGAGGAGCTGGTGCGCCGGGAGGTGAGGCTAAGCCTCTACGCCGATCCTACCGCCTCCCTGGTAGCTCGTTTGGGACGGCAACTGGGCCGGGCCGTGCCGGTGCACCTTTATTTGGACACGGGCATGAGCAGGATGGGCATCCCCTATCACCGCGCGCTGCCCTTCGCCCGGAAAGTTGCGGAGACGAAGGAAGCGAAGATCGAAGGCTGCTTTATGACCTTTACGGAGGATTCCGAATTCGATCCCGAACAGTTGCGCCGGTTTCTAGAGTTCGCGGGCGAAGCGCGCAAGGAAGGGATCGGTTTAGGAACGCTCCATGCGGCTTCGTCTCACGCCTTGTTCTCGCTCGAGAACGCCTACTTGGACATGGTAAGGCCCGGCTTGGTCCTTTACGGAGCGTATCCCTCGAGCGCCGCGAACGAGACAGTTCAGCTTACGCCGGCTTTCAGACTGCGGGCGCGGGTGGTGCGGGTCGAGCTTCTCAGGCCCGGCGACAGCGTGAGCTACGGCCGCACCTATGTGGCCGAACGGCCGACCTGGGTGGCCACCCTGCCCGTGGGACACGCCGACGGCTATCATCGTACAGCCGTCAGAGGTTGCGAGGTACTGATCGGGGAGCGGCTCTATCGCGTGATAGGCGCGGTGAGCGCCAGTCACACCATAGTCGAAGTAGGGCCGGAGAAGACCGTAGATATCGGAGCCGAAGCCACCCTCGTGGGCCCCGACCGGAAGGAGATCCTTCCCAATGAAGTCGCCGCCCGTGCCGGAATCTCGGTTTACGATGTCCTGATGCGCCTCAGTCCCCTGTTGCCGAAGCGGGTGCGATACTCGTCCTGAGCCGTGAACTCGGCCCAGCCGGCGGAGCTCAGGCGCTCGATCGGCCCGATTCGAGCGACCGCGATGGTGGTGGGGACCATCATCGGCGCTTCCATCTTCGTCCAACCCTCCGCGGTGACCGGAGCGGTTCCGTCCGTGGCGGCGGTGTTCGGCGTGTGGATCGCCGCGGGGGTGCTGACCCTCTTCGGCGCCCTAATTTGTGCCGAGCTCGCTTCCGCCTTCCCCAGAACGGGCGGCGTTTACGTGTTCCTCAACCGTTCCTTTTCCCCTCTCCTGGGCTTTCTCTGGGGCTGGGCAATGTTCTGGACCATGCACTCCGGTATCATCGCCGCCATAAGTATGGTCTTCGCCCGATACGCCGGATATCTGCTGCCTCTGGGAGACGCCGCTACCAAAGCCGTAGCGGTGGCGACCATACTGCTGCTCTCGGCGGTCAATTACGCAGGAGTGCATCACGGCAGCGCGCTGCAGACTTGGTTCACCGTGGGAAAAGTCGGTGCCGTGCTCTTGATCATAGTTGCGGGGTTCTGGCTGGGAGCCGACCTCCCGCAGCACTTTGTGGGACCCGCAGGCGACGTCCAGGTTACCGTGCGGGGTATGGTGGTTGGGGTGATAGCGGGACTGTTCGCATTTGGAGGGTGGCACATGGTCACCTATGCCGCGGAAGAGACGGTCGAGCCCAAGCATACCCTGCCCCGGGCTCTCTTCGCGGGCACCCTTTTGGTCACCTTTTGTTACCTGGCATTGAACGCCGTCTATTTGTACGTGCTGCCCTTCGACGTGGTAGCACGATCTCACAGGGTAGCTGCGGACGCGGCGGATGCGCTCCTGGGACGCGGCGGGGGGGCGTTCATGGCCGGCCTCGTAATGTTCTCCACCTTCGGTGCGCTCAGCGGCATCGTGCTGGCGGGACCCCGGGTCTATTTTCAGATGGCCCGCGACGGTCTGTTGTTTTCTTGGCTGGGCAGGGTGCACCCGGCGTACCGAACACCTTATCTAGCCATAGCGCTCCAGGGCCTGTGGTCTTCGATTCTCGTGTTGACCGGAACCTACGAAGTCCTCTTCACCCGGGTCATCTATACCGAGTGGATTTTCTTCGCGCTGATGGCCGTGGGTTTGATCTTGCTCAGAAAGAGGCCAGATTACGCCCCGGTGTACCGAGTTCCGGGATACCCGTGGATACCGGCTGCTTTCGCATCGGTCTCGTTTGGCATTGTGGCCAATCAGATAATCTCCGAACCGGTAGAGAGCGCCACCGGACTTTTGTTCGTCGCTCTCGGGTGGCCGGCGTACCTGTTGTGGCGGAAATTCAAGCAGTGAGTCCGAGGAAATGGGGCGGATCATAGACTTTCATAACCACTTCTACCCGCCTGCTTATCTGGAGGCGGTAAGGTCCGGACAGAGCGTCCTGGAAGTCACGGAGGACGCGGAAGGAAACGTGGTGCTGCACTATCCCGGCGATTACAACGTTGTCGTAAGAGGTCACCGGGACATCGAGTTTCGCCAAGAGGTCCTCGATCGGTCCGGAATAGATCTCCAGGTGCTCACCTTCACCTCGCCGGGAACGCACGTGGAGCCGGTGGAGAGGGCTGTAGCCTTCGCCCGGCTGGTCAACGACAGCCTGGGTACCATCGTGCGAGCCCGCCCCGATCGCTTTGCGGCTTTGGCTACTCTTCCCCTCAACGACACCGCCGCTTCGGTAGAAGAACTGGAGCGAGCTGTCACGCAACTCGGATTTCGTGGAGCTATGCTTTTCAGCAATGTGAACGGTACCCCGCTGTCAGACCCCCGTTTCTGGCCTCTGTACGAAAAGGCGGATGCGCTCCGGGCGGTGCTCTACATCCACCCCATAGATCCCGTAGGAGTGGAGGCGATGACCGACTACTGGCTCATGCCTCTGGTGGGATTCCCCTTTGACACCACATTAGCCGCCGCCAAGTTGGTGTTCAGCGGCGCGGTGGCACGATTTCCCGGGATCAAATGGGTTCTGGCGCACTTGGGCGGGGCGATCCCCTATCTGGCGGAACGGCTCGACCGCGGATACGAGGCGTTCGACGAGTGCCGCCAAAACATCGATCGCCCTCCAAGCGAATACTTGCGAACTTTCTACTACGATACGGTGAACTTCGATCCGGCGGCCCTGCGACTCGCGCTGAACTTCGCAGGAGCCAACCATCTCCTCGCAGGCTCCGACTATCCGCATCGCATTGGAAGCCTTTCTCGAATGCTGGAGAGTATCGGGAGCCTCGAGCTTTCGCCTGCAGAACGGGAAGCGATACTAGGAGGCAACGCAGCCAGGCTCCTCGGATTGTAAGCTTGGCGTTTCCCCGCAGCCCAAACACCGCCCGGGGGAACTGCTAGCGGGCGCAGGGCGTTTTGCTGGTATGATGCCGCGAAGGCGTTTGGCGGCGATCGGGCTCTTAGGTTTGGCGGCACTGTCCAGCATGGCCGGATGCCCATTCGGATCCTCTTCCGGCAGCGGAAGCCCGACCCAACCTCAGGCACCACCTCTTCCGATCGCCCTAGACTGGGTCGGCTTTTACATCGGGACGGTGGAGGGAACCGACCGCGGACAGCCGTTTCGATCCGGCGCCTTCCTGACGATTACCTTTTCCAGCCAGACCCCCTGCCCGCAGTTTACCCAGCCGGACGCGGTTACCATTCGGCTGCAGACTTCGGCCGGCGTTGACCTTTTCCACCGATGCAACCTGCTGATCACCTCTTCCATCGAAGGGGCGTTCAGCTATGTGGAAGGACCGCGCCGTTACACCCTCAAGATGGGGCGGTTCAGCGGCGGCGGTGGATCAGGCAATTCTTTCTTGGGAGACGTCAAGATTGAGGAACGAGATTCGACCGGCAGCTACGCAGAGATCTTCTTTGGGTCCTTCACCGTCGTACGCCGCGGCGGTTGAGGCCGTTGCCCTTCGCCGCTAGCCCTGTATCCTCCGGCTACGCCGCTGACCACCATCGCCAAACCCACCCAGCCCAACAGATCGAGGTTTTGCCCCAGCAGAAACAGCGCCAAGAGGGATCCTACCACGGGCTCGATAGTGGCGGCTATCGAGGTCGGGGCCGCGTCTATTCGTTCCAGAGCCGCAAAGTACAGCAAGTTGGCTGCCACCACCGTGCCCAGAGCTAGAGCCAGCACATACACCCAAGCTGCCATACCGGGAAGCGCCATGAGATCGCCTCCTCCTAGCAGCAAAACGGCACCCAAGATCAGGCTCCCTCCCGCTATCTCCCAAAACAAGAAACGTACCGGTCCGATCGACGGTACGACCGCGCGTGCCAGCAGCGTCGTTCCGGCGTAGCTCGCGGCGGCGAGCAGTCCACCGGAGACACCCGCCAAGCTCGCCGGAGCCGCGACCCCCGCCATAGACGGCCGGTCGCCCCCGCTTACCGTAAGGGCTGCACCTGCGGCAACCATCACCGCCAGGAAGAGACGAAGCCCCGAGAGCCGCTCGCCCAGGATCATGTGACCCAAGAGGGCCACCATGACCGGTGCTGTGTACAACAGGGCTGCGGCGCCGGCCACACCCACCCCGGCTATGGCGACCTGATACGAGACCTCGAAGAGGGCTACCAGCGCACCTCCCCCCAAAGCAACTAGCGCCAAGGTTCGAGGCCGGATTCGGAATAGGGACCGCCACCGTAGTCCCGCCGCCGCAAAGCACAGAGCAGCCACAAAGATTCGCCAGAAGCCAATTCCGGCAAGAGCCGCCCCTTGAGAGTAAAGAACCGTGCTCAGCGGCCCGGTGGTACCCCATAGCGCTCCCGCTCCCAGAGCACAGGCGTACCCCTCAGCCCGGCTGCCTTCTAGTGAGCTGGCGGCCACTTTCACCGGATTACGCGGCCCCGCTGTATTCCAGGGCAGCCTGGATCAAAATCCGGGACAGCTGCACCACCGACTCCGCATCCACCCATTCTTCCGCCGCGTGTGCACCGGCCCCGGCGGGGCCGATGACCACCGTATCTATTCCCGCTCGGGCCAAAAGCGCCGAATCCATCCAAGGAGTCTGGCCGCAGAAAGAGGCGGGCTTGCCCAGAGTCTGTTCCGCGGCTTTCGCAACCGCGCTCACAATAGGAGAGTTCGGATCGGCTTCGAACGGATCGCGGACTAACAGCGTTTTTACCTCCGCTCGGAAGGAGGGATCCTCCGACTGCAGCCGGCCGAGGAGCTCCCGGATCTCCTCCAAGATTTCCGTTTCCGTCTCGCCCGGGACAGTGCGCCGCTCGATGATCGCCTTGCAGCTGTCCGCGTACACGCTCGGTGCGGTTCCGCCTCTAAGTACTCCCACATGGAGGGAGGGAGTGCCTACCAGGTGATGGGGCGGGCGGGAACGGAGCTCCTGTTCCAAACCCTTGAGGCGAGACAGAAACAGGCCCATCGCCAGGTTCGCGTCCACCCCCAGATCCGGCCGGCTTCCGTGGGCCGCTTTGCCTGCGGTTTCGACTTCGATCCAGGCAAAGCCCTTGTGGGCCAGGCAGACCTCCAGATGAGTGGGCTCGGTAACGATTGCTGCGTTGGGGCGATACTTAGAGAGCAGATCCGCCGTTCCGAGGCTGGCATGTTCCTCGTCCGCCACTGCGGCCACCAAAAGCTCCCCGCAAAACGGAGCTCCCGCTTGGGCCAGAGCCGCTGCAGCACCTACGCACGCGGCGACACCCCCTTTCATATCGTAGGATCCGCGGCCGTAGAGTTTGCCCTGCTCCACGCGCCCGGAGAACGGCTCGCTCATTCCCTGCACGCCCACGGTGTCCAGGTGGCCGTTCAGCATCAAGCTGGGCCCGGGTTTAATTCCCTTGAGCCTCCCCACGACGCTCACCCGGCCGGGTTGCGGCTCGTGGGAGTAAACCTCGAGACCGGCGTCTTGCAGCAGCTTGGCTACGTATTGGGCAGCTTCCCTTTCTCCGGGTCCTTCGGGATCCAAAGCCGGGTTCACCGAGTTGATGCGCACCAGATCCCGGAGAACTGAGAGAACGAACTCTCGGTCTACCTCGGCGGCGGACATCGTCGGGCGTTTTTCTCCTGGCGGTAGTAGATTGATTCTGGTCTCGTACAGTGGCGTCTGATAATAGCGCGGCCGGCGGAGGAGTGACAGGGCACCTATGTCGGAAAAAGTGCGCAAGTCCGAGGAAGAGTGGCGGCGGATTCTAGGCCCCGAGCGGTATCGGGTTTGCCGCCAGAAAGGGACCGAGCCGCCATTTTCGGGAGAGTACTACGCCTCGAAGGCGAGGGGTATCTACCGTTGCGCCTGCTGCGGTAATCCTCTTTTCAGTTCCGCCACCAAGTACGACTCCGGCACCGGCTGGCCCAGTTTCTGGCAACCCATTTCCCACGAGAGCGTGACCACGGAGCTGGATTTGAGCCACGGAATGCGCCGCGTCGAGGTGCTGTGCAGCAGGTGCGATGCCCACCTGGGGCATGTCTTTCCCGACGGCCCGCCGCCCACAGGCCTTAGATACTGCATCAACTCCATCGCGCTCGAGTTCGAGGGGGACAGGCAGTGAAGCTGGGAACCCGCCTGCTGTTGTTCCTCATTCCCATCGTTTCAGCGGTGATGCTGGTTTATACCTGGTGGGCACTGGAGCAGCGGGAGCGGGTGATCCTTTCCGAAGCCCGGCGCGAAACCGAGGCTTACGCCACCGCCCTGGCCTTTACGGTGGAACACGCCTTCGAGGATCTCGGGGCGGGCGGGGTACGGGCGATCATAGACGAGGTGAGCCGGCAGTCGAAGATATACGGCATTTTGGTCTATGGTCCCGACGGAGTGCCGCTTCTGACTTCGGCTTCTATCGCGGACGCTCTACCCGCCCCGGTTTCCCAAGTCCGATCGGTCTTGGATCGCGGTGTAACCATAACCTTGGACCGGGAGCTGGCGGGAGAGCGGGTCCTGGCGGTGCTCCGTCCCATTCGCCGTGCGGACGGTAGCATTCGGGGAGCGCTGGAGGTAACGCAGCAGCTCGATCTGATCGAGGCCGAGCAGCGGCGGATTCAGCAGCGTTACCTGCTGAACACCGTTACTCTGCTCGTCGTTTTGGGCGGTGTCATTTTGTGGCTGGTGCGCAAAATGGTTTCGGCGCCGGTGGCGCGGTTCGCGCAGGCCGCTCGCGACTTGGGAGGGGGAAAACTGGGGCATCGCATTCCGGAACAGCTAAGCGGAGAGCTGGGCGAGCTGGCGGCCGAGTTCAACCTCATGGCGAGCCGATTGGAAAGAGCCAGGGAAGAACTCCTCAAAGAGGCCGAGAATCGCGTCGCATTGGAGCGCCAATTGAGGCAGTCCGAAAAGATGGCAGCTATAGGAAAACTGGCGGCCAGTGTAGCCCACGAGATCGCCGCTCCCCTTAACGTCATATCCGGACGAGCCGAGATGCTCCTGGCTTCGGGCCGGCTGTCGGCGGACCAGGAAAGACAGCTCAGAATAATCGTGAACCAAATAGGCAGGATCAGTACTATCGTACGCAATCTTCTGGACTTTGCTCGCAGAAGGGAACCGCGGCGGAGGTCCATTGACCTGACAGCGGTGTTGGACGGAGCAATAGATTTTCTGGAAAACGAGTTCGCCTCCAGGCAAGTCCATGTGACGAGGGAATATTCTCCGCCTCTCTGGCTGGACGCCGATCCGGACCAGTTACACCAAGTGGCAGTGAATCTCTTGTTGAACGCGGTTCAGGCGCTGGAAGCTACAACTGGAGAGCGCTCGATAACAATTCGTGCCCGTGCCACGGGAGCAGGAGTCGAAGTGGAGATCTGTGACACGGGCCCCGGAATCGGCCAAGGCGCCTCCGAGCAGATCTTTGAGCCGTTTTTCACTACCAAGCCGCAGGGGACGGGACTGGGACTCGCGGTTGTGCGGAGTATCGTGGAAGACCACGGGGGCACCATAGAGGTGTCCAACCGGAGCGACGGACCGGGGGCCATCTTCCGGTTGTTTTTACCTGCCGTGACCGCCCCGGTGACCCATGCCTGAACGAGTGATCGTGGTAGAGGACGACCAGGAACTGAGGCAGCTGCTGGACGAGCTGCTTCGCGCGGCGGGGTACGAAGTGAGCCCGGTTCCCACTGCGGAGGCTGCCCTGGAGGTGCTCGCTGCCGACCGTCCGGCCGACCTGGTGATCACCGACCTAGTGATGCCCGGTATGCGCGGCGAGGAACTGCTGGCGCGCCTGAAGCGGGAACGCCCCGAACTCAATGTCATAGTCATCACCGCTTTCGGCTCGATCGATTCGGCCATCGAGTTGGTCAAGGCGGGCGCGTACGACTATGTGACCAAACCTTTTAGTAGCGACGAGCTGCTTCTGGCCGTCCAGCGAGCGCTGAGCGACAGCAAGCTGAGGCGGGAGCTAGCCAACCTCTCGCGTGCCGCCGCCCAAGTCGGCATACCCGGATTCATAGGAGCCAGCGCAGCGGTGAACGAGCTCTTCCGCACCGCGGCCCGCGCAGCCCACTCCCGGCACCCGGTTCTCCTCACGGGGGAAAGCGGTACCGGAAAGGAACTGATAGCCAGAGGCATCCACCGAATGTCCGGCCGGGCATCTTTCGTGGCCATCAACTGTGGCGCCCTGCCGGAACAGTTGCTCGAGTCCGAGTTGTTCGGACACGAGAAGGGAGCCTTTACCGGAGCGGAGCGGGCCAAACCGGGACTGCTGGAAACCGCCCACGGCGGGACGGCGTTTTTGGACGAGATAGCAGAACTGCCGTTGAGCTTGCAGCCCAAGCTGCTCCGGGCCCTCGAATACGGAGAGATCAGGCGGGTAGGGTCCACGGAAGCGCGGGCCCTCGATATCCGGATAATTGCGGCAACCAATCGGGACCTGGAAGAGGAGATAAAGACCGGCAGGTTTCGCGAAGACCTTTTCTGGAGGCTGAACGTCCTTCACATACACATACCGCCGTTGCGGGAGCGCCCTTCCGACATACCGCTACTGGCTGAACACTTTCTGGCATCCGCGTCCCAGGAGCACTCCGGCGCACCCAAAAGAATCTCTCCCGAAGCGATGGCCCTCCTGACGGCCTACCCCTGGCCGGGCAACGTCCGGGAGCTGCGCAATGCGATCCAGCGAGCCGCGGTCTTGGCCGCGGGAGAGGAGCTCACCCCGGACGACCTGCCGCCGCGAATAAAGAAAGCGGTGGGTCTTAGCGGCCTGGTAGCCGGAGCATCGCAGCGGCGGCTATCGCTTCGTGACCTGGAGCGCGAATACATCCTCGAGGTGCTCCGCCAAGTGGACGGCAACAAGACCCGCGCCGCCGAGATCCTGGGCTTAGATCGCAAGACCCTGTACCGTAAACTGGAAGAGTACGGTTACAGCTAGAGTGGCTTCCAGCCACACCCCGAGGCAAAACACCCCGGATTCGCGAGCTCCAGCCCTTTAGCGCAACCATAGACGCACCAAACAGTTAGCCGGCCGAGGAAGGATGGCCCGCAGTTTGCATAAGCGGGTCCGGCGATGATCATCGTGGGAATCGACTTCTCGGAGGCGTCGCGGGCGGCACTGGAACATGCCAGCCGGCTGCGAGTCCGTTTCGGCTCGAACCTGGAGCTGGTCCACGTTGTCGAACGCCAGGTCCACCCGGAAGCCGACAAGGATCCCGCAAACTGGTTCGCGGATCCGGCAGCCGTGGGCTGGCTGGCCCTCGCCGGAGTCGATCCCAGCGCGCTGGTTACCCGGGAAGGAGTGCCCTGGGTGCAACTGGCCAAGAGAGCCGAGGAGTGCCGGGCATCGCTGCTAGTGGTAGGCAGCCACGGTAGGGCCGGTTACCAGCCGCTAGCCTTAGGCTCGACCGCGGCCCGCCTGGTGGTTTTGGCGCCTTGTCCGGTGGTTGTGGTGGGACCGCGATGTGCGGTTGAGAGCGGAGCAGACCGATCTGGGCGGCCGCGGGAGCGGGAAGTGATCGAAGGAGACGGACGGGTTACACAGTCTGGCTGAAGTAACGTGGTTTCACTGATCCATGAGGGAGAACAACGGAGGAAGGAGCGGTTCTATGGCAGTCATCCTACAGTCCAGAGGATTGTTTTTCAGCGGAGTGCTCGCGCTCGCAGTCGGTCTGGTGGCATGCGGCGGCAAGCCGCAGCCGCAAGCTGCGCCCCCGCCGGCTGCTCCGTCGAACGGCGACGAGGCACGGCGCAGGCGGGAAGCCGAAGAAGCGGAGCGGCGGGCGCGCGAGGAGGCCGAGCGCAGAGCGGCGGAGGAAGCGCGGCGGCGCGAGGCGGAGATGGCTCGAGTGCGCAGCATAGTGGCCGAAATGATCTTTTACGACTTCGACAAGTACAATATTCGGCCCGACGCGCAGGCTACGCTCAACGCTAAGGCCGAGGTACTCCGCGCACATCCGGAGATCCGGGTTCGTATCGAAGGCCATGCCGACGAGCGCGGATCTGACGAGTACAATCTGGCCTTGGGAATGAGGCGGGCGGCTGCGGCCAAGGAGTACCTGGTGCGCCTGGGGCTCGATCCTTCGCGGTTCGAAGTGGTAAGCTACGGCGAGGAGCGGCCGCTGGATCCTCGGCACAACGAGGAGGCCTGGGCCAAGAATCGCCGGGCCGAGTTTCACATCATAGCGCCGCCCAACATGACGACTAACCGCTAGGTCGGTAGAGGAGATCCTTCGGCGGGGGACCGCGGAGGGCGGGACGGCCGCCTCCGCGGTCCCGGCCTTTCGGCAATTCCCGCGGGCTGGCGGCCCCGGTTCCGGGATGCATCTTAGTTCCTGGTCCCGACAACCGGAGAGCTAGCCGTGACAAGATGGAACCTCGCTGTCGTGCTGGCGGCAGCCTGTCCGCTCGGCGCCCAAACCGCTCCGATATCACTCAAAGCCTCCCTGGTACTGGACGGGCGAGGCGGCGCCACGAGCGATGTCACCGTTACGATCCAAGGATCGAAAATCGCGAGCGTAGAGCGCTCGAGGGCGCCGGCCACGTACGACCTTACAGGCCTCACCCTGATGCCTGGAGGAATAGACACCCACGTACACCTCAGCTGGCACTTCGACCCGGACGGCAAGATTCACCGGGATACCTCCGAGAGCCCGGCGGAGGCGGTCTTGTACGCTATGGAAAATGCCTACCGTATGCTGATGAGCGGCATTACTACGGTGCAGTCGCTGGGAAGTCCGGAGGACCGCTACGTTCGCGACGCCATAGCCAGGGGAGTGCTGCCCGGACCCCGCATTCTCACCTCTTTGGGCGCCATATCCGAGCGTACCGGTTCCCCGGAGGAAATTCGGCGGGCGGTAAGGCGGTTCGCGGGCGCCGGAGCGGACGTGATCAAGATCTTCGCGTCGGCGAGCATCCGGGAAGGCGGAGGTCCGACTATGACGCCTGAACAGCTGGAAGCGGCATGCGGGGAGGCGCGCTCCTTGGGACTCAGAACCGCAGTGCACGCTCACGGACCGGAGAGCGCACAGCGCGCCGTGCGCGCGGGATGCACCACTATAGAGCACGGAGCGCTGCTGGACCGGCAGACGCTCAGTCTGATGGCGGATGCGGGGACCTTCTACGATCCCAATATCCACCTCATCTTCCGCAACTACTTCGAAAACAAAGACCGGTACCTAGGGGTGGGAAACTACACGGAAGAGGGCTTTGCGCAGATGGAGCGCGCGGTTCCGGTGGCACTCGAGGTTTTCCGCACGGCCATCGCCCAGCCGCGGCTCAAAGTGGTGTTCGGGACCGACGCGGTAGCCGGCGCCCACGGGAGGAATTTTGAAGAACTCATTTACCGGGTGAGAGAGGGGGGTCAGGAGCCCATGGCAGCCATAGTCTCCGCTACCTCTCTGGCCGCCGAGTCCTTGGGGCTCCAAGATCTCATAGGGAGTGTAGCTTCCGGCTTCGAAGCCGATCTGATTGCCCTGGATGGAAACCCGCTGGAAGACATAACGGCTTTGCGGAGAGTGATGTTTGTGATGAAGGGAGGTAAGATCTACAAGGGGCCCGTACCAACTCGGCCGTAGGGATCTATGAGCGGCCCCACGGGGTACGTAGTCGCATGGCTCCTACCGGATGGCGGCCGTTCGGGCTCTTGACCCTGCTGGTTCTAGCCGGTTGTTCCCGAGCTACCGAGACCGGCGGGCCCGGGATCGTCTTCACCGCGGTCGCGAACGGACTGGATCAAACCTGCGGTCTCGACGCCGAGGGGACCGCCTACTGCTGGTCGGAGCGGAACCCGGTAGTACGGCCCCTTCCCGGTTCGGTGCGATTCACTGCGATCAGCATCTGGAGCGGGCACGGCTGCGGTATCGCTCCCGACGGTGCGGCCTATTGCTGGGGAATCGGGACCCAGGGACAGCTGGGTACCACCGAGACCAGCGGCCGGTGCGGCAACGATGCTCCGTACTGCAGCCTGGCGCCTGTGCCGGTAAGCGGTAATCTGAGGTTCACCCAGATATCCGTCGGCCTGGCGCACAGCTGTGGAGTGACCACGGAGCGCAAGCTGTACTGCTGGGGCTGGAACGAGTTCGGGCAACTGGGTACCGAGGAAGAACTGGAGTGTGCCACCGACCCGCAGCTAGATTGCAGCTCCCGTCCGGTTCGGGTAGCAAGCGACGTAGAATTCACCTCGGTGGCCGCCGGTCTGGTGTACACCTGCGCCATAGCGGTGAGCCGGGACGCGTTCTGCTGGGGGTCTGGAAGCTCGGGTAAACTCGGCAACGGCTCGCTCGAAGACCGGGCGCTCCCGGTTATCGTTGCGGGCGATCTCGAGTTCAAAACCCTCAGCGCGCGGGGGGCTCACACCTGCGGAGTGACCGTCTCGTCCGAGGTGTACTGCTGGGGCTCGAACGCCGATCTACAACTGGGAAGCACGGTCGCCGAAGAAACCTGCGGAGTCGGCCTGTTAAAATGCGTGAGCACGCCACACCGGGTGCCCACGGAGCTCAGGTTCGAGGATATCACGGTGGGAGGGCCGGTACCTCTAGGCGATGGTCCGCTAATCGGAGGTCACACCTGCGGGAGGACCGCGGCCGGAGAAGTCTATTGCTGGGGAGGCAACGAGCAAGGTCAGGTGCTAGGCAGCCAGAATCTCCGGGAATCCACGCCGGTGGCACTCCCCATACGGCTCCGATTCCGCTCGATAAGCGCAGGGTTTGCCAACACCTGCGGGCTGACGGACGGAGGGGAGGCAATATGCTGGTCCTACGGTACGCCTATCGCCCGATAACCCGATCTCCGACCCTAGTAGGAAACCCACACGTATAGCACCTCCCTGCCCACCGGAAGCGTGTAGTTAGCTCCGCCGTCCACGTCGACAATCCTTATAGAATTCTCCAGGACCACGACTACGTGGCGCGAAGTGCTCCACCCCCAAGTTTTCCCGAGCTCTTTGGCATCGCCTCTCAGCAGCGTCACCGGAGCGACCCGGACTGCCGAAGGGTCGGTCTCCAGGGAGCGGACCACCTTTTCGCCGCTGGTTCCGTAAAACCGATCATGCACGATCCGATCTCCATCCGGCGACCAATGCGGATCGGTATCGCTCGGCGTACCCTGGGCTGTGCGGCTGGGGAAGAACTGCACCCGCCTGCTCTCCAAGTCGAACAGAGCGACGTGCCTTACACCCGGCTGCTCCGGAGAGGCTACGTCGAACAGCACCTTGGTGCCGTCCGGTGACCAGCGCGCCCGCTGCGGGTCGTAACCGTCTCCTATGACCCTCAGGTCCTCTCCTCCCCGGACCCTAGCCACACGGAGTTCGGTCGCCGTGACCGCGCGCCGGTTCCTGGGATCGCGCACGCGGCGCGACGCGAAGTAAAGAAACCTTTCGCCATCGGGAGAAAACGATACGTCTCTCTTACCTTCGCCTCGAACGGTTGCCAGAGTCCGGCAGTTGCGCGGATCGACGAGGTAGTGATTCCAGCCATCGCCTACCACCACCCCTCCGTTGCCGACCCACCGGTAAACTACCTTGGATACGGAGCATCCCATCCGTCGCACCGGCCCGCCGCGCGACCACACAACGATGTCTCCCCGTTCGGGAACGGACCTCCCGCCTCTTCGCCTCACAGTGTGAAAGCCGGCCGCCAGCGCATTACCGTCGGGCGACCACGCCAGCGTGTAGATGTATCCCCGGGGTGCGGTATGAATCGTCGCCTGAGCTCCCGTCTGCAGCTCGACGGTGATCAACCGGGCGGAATCCTTGGCGGAGTAACCCAAAGCCAGGACCGACCCGTCAGGAGAAGCGGCGGCGGCGACCGCGTCCCGTTCGAGCAGGGCCAGCACCGTATCGCTGCCCACCCTGGTGTCGGTACGATAAATCGCGCTGCCGTCCGAAGCGTAAATCACGTAAGGCGCCCCCGCAGGAAAGGCCGGAAGCGGAGCGACCGAGGGCGCCCGCGCGCACGAGGCGAGGGCGGACAGCGACAGGATAGCGGGCGATCGAACAGACTTAAACAAAAACATAGAGGGTAGGAAGAACGCTAGAACCGCCCCTTCGTGTCAAGGTGCCAATCGGGGTGGCACAACGGGAAACCGCGAGTAGAATTTGTCCGATCCTCGCTCCCGGAGGTTTCGAGCCGCCGGGTCGCCTGACAACCCCGGCGGTCAAGCGGAAGCCTAACGACGATAGGAGTTCCAAGGTGCGCAACGCTTCGACAATTCGAGCAACGCTACGGCTGGTTCTGCCAGCGGTTTTGCTGTGGGGAACGGCTCCCGCCCAGCAATCGGCACCGTACGATGTGGTGATAAAAAACGGCATGATACTGGACGGGACGGGCAATCCGTTTTTTATCGCCGACGTGGCTATCCGAGGAGAGCGCATAGCCGAGATCGGGACCGTGGACGCGACGCGAGCTCGCCGGGTGATCGACGCCAAGGGGATGTACGTCACTCCGGGGTTTATCGACATGCACTCACATTCGGGCAGCCGCGATGGGGCTATCCTACATCCAGAGGGGCGGAAAGCCCTCAACAGCATCACCCAGGGAATAACTACAGAAGCGATCAATCCGCCCTGGCCGGTGGCGGAGCAGATTGCCAAATACCGCGCCGGTGGATTCGCCCTCAACGAGGTGGTTTCGGTGAACTTCGGCGAAATTCGCGAGATGGTGATGGGATTGGCGAATCGCCCGCCCACGGCCGCCGAGCTAGAGCGCATGAAGAACCTCATCAAGCAGGGGTTCCGAGAGGGGGCGCGATACGTTTTCGTGAACCTGGAAAACGGGATCCCCGATCGGTTCGCCCTTACCGACGAACTAGTAGAGATCGCCAAGACGGTGAGCGAGTTACAGGGATACTACGACACCCACCAGCGCTCGGAGGGCATAACCCCCATCTGGTATCATCCCAGCGAACAAGATCACAATCCGGCAAGCCACTCTCCCGTGGTTGACGGAATAGAGGCGGTTCACGAGACGATCGAAATCGCCGAACGCTCGGGAGCCAGGGTGGTCGGACACCATGTGAAGGTGAAGGGACCCAACTTCTGGGGCGCCAGCAGGGCCTACGTTCAACTGATGGACCGGGCTCGGGCGCGAGGTGTTCAAGTATACTTCAGCATCTACGGTTATACATCGTACGGAAATTGGCCCAATGTGGCCGTGATTCCGCAGTGGGCCCTCGTGGACCCGGACGTTCCGGACCCGCGCATTCTACGCGGCATCCCGAACCCTTACCGCAATGCCAGGAGAAACCTGCAGCGGGTCCTGGCGGATTCTTCGCTAAGGCGCAGCCTGCTGGTGGACATCGAACACGAGTTCACCAAAGCCGGAGGGCCGCAACGACTGCTGTTGGTAGAGTACCCGGATCCCCGGTACGCCGGAAAGACGCTGCAAGAAATCGCAGACCTCAGAAACGAAGATCCAGTCGAGACGCTCATATGGTTGCAACTCAATGGCGACAACCGGCCCGGCGGAGGGGGGTGGAGAGCGCTGGATACCGACGACATCGACGTGGAACACTTCATACAGCAGGACTACGTGGCGTACGTGACGGACGGCGGCATGATCGTTCCTGGAGAGGGCTATCCGCACCCTCGCTATTACGGTACGTTCGCCAGATTCATCCGCCGCTATGCGCTAGACCGTCAAGTGGTAAAACTGCCGTTCATGATTCGGGGGATGACGTCTCTAGCGGCGCAAATCATCGGCCTCAAGGACCGCGGACTTCTGCGCGAGGGATACTACGCCGACATCAACGTCTTCGACCCGGTATCTATCCGCGACCGGGCCACATACATGAACCCCCATCAGTACAGCACCGGGTTCAAATACGTACTCATCAACGGCACCCTGGTGCTGGACGATGGACGGCCCACAGGGGCTCTCCCCGGAAAAATCCTCACCGGACCCATGACCGACTCACACCCCTGACAAAGCGACGCCGACCTCGAGGGACGGAGGCCTCGACTTGGTAGCGCGTGCAACCGAACGGATCTCCCCGGCGCCGCCTCAGTTGCCCGCAGCAGCCAGTCCCACCACGAGCTGAAGCACCGGCACAGGGATCAAAACCGCAGGCTCGTGTGTGAGTGCGACCGCTGCAAGACCGAGACCCGCAAGCGCCACGGAACCGGCGACTTGCAAGCCCAAATTTCCGCGCCGGCCGTAACCCAAGTGAAGTCCCAGCGGCAGCAGCAGCGACTCGCCAACACCGGCCCCGATCCCCAGTCCCACCAGCAGGCAGTGGAGATCTTCCACCTCGCAGTTGCGATCGACCAAGGCGCCACCTACCCAAAGCCCGCCGAAAAATCCCACCGCCCCACCAGCTAATCCTCCGGCGATCCCGCCCGCGACGGAACCCCCGGCTGATTTCTGGACCGACCGCCCGGCACGCAATTCCCGTAATGCCGCCAGACGCTCCACGGGGCCTTCCCCTACTACCCAAACTCTCTGCGCCAGGACAGGCCCGGCAGCCACCATCGCCAACAGGAGAACCAACCCAAGCCGCGTCACAGGAACCTCCAAGTCGAAGAGACGCGCGAAAGCTAGGATTGGCCGCTCAAGCACCAGTCAAGCAGAAGGCGGCCGGCCCCGTCGGGACCGGCCGCCTTAAACCGAGAAGCTGCGCCCCCTCAGGGCTTGCGCCTGCCGTTCCCTTTGCCGGGTACGGCACGCTCCGGCGGGCGTCCAATGCCGGGTACTACTGCCCGAGGAACAGCGGGCGACGGAGCAGCCACGGCGGGACCCGGAACCCGAGGCTCCACAGTTCGTGGCGGCTCCGGGAAACCCCGGGGAACGCTCGCGCCAGCAGCGCTGGGCGGCCGCGCTACAGGTTCGGCCGCTCGATAGGGGAGACTCCAGCCACTCGGAGAAACCGCTCGCTCGCTTTTCCCGCGCGGTACGATTCTCAGACTCGAACCCGCCTCCCGCCGGGGGCCAGCCCGCACAGGTGATAGGTATTCGGTGCGCTCCGTTTCCTCCGGCGACTCCCTGATCACCGGAGCACTACGGCGAGCGCGCTCTTGCGGCCCTCCACCCTCCCGTTCCACCGATTGCGGCGGAGGCGGGTTGTACCGGATCTCGCGCCGCACCAGCAACTCCCGCTCAGTGCGAGCCGGCGGCACCGCATCCGTAATCCGCCTGCCGCCGCTGCCTACCTCATCGAGCCCGCTCGGCCGCGGGGTCTGCTCACCGGCGGATCGGGGCGATCGATCTACGCGCTCTCGGGCCTGCGGTACCAGCCTTCTCAAACGGTCCATCTGTTCCAAAGATCGGTCGCTCGACGGCGCGGCGACCGGTCTTCTGGCTTGCTCGCCCAGATCGGAGCGCCGGTCCGGCTCCCGGGGTTCGACACGCCGGGGAGCCCCACCGCCCGCAGCCGGCGCCCTCTCGCTAACGATCGTCCTGCGCTGCGGCTCCCACTGCACTCCCGTGATCGGTTGACCGCGAGGAGACCGAGCGGTACCCACAGACCGCCTGCCCTCATCGGCTCCAGGCGCTCCCGCACTCCGAGGCACCACACGCTCCGAAGCCACGGTACGGCGCACCGGAGAACCGGCAGGTGCCGAGAAATTGTCCGGCGAAACCAGACGGCGAGTGACCGCCTCGGCCAGGACCGCCCGCCTCCGGGGCTCTATCACCGAAGGCTGAGAGCCCAACTTGAAGGTGTACCCGCCCGCATAGCGCACCGGAACCGTCCGATAAGGGTAGGCCGGATAGTAGGCCGCGTAATACGCGTAGTAATAGCGGGGATAGTAAACCACGTAATAAGCCGGCCGGTACCAATAGTACGGGAAATAAGGATCGAAGAACGGATCGTACCAATGGGCCACGAACACCCCCGGCGCGTAGTAGTACGGCGGGTAGTGATAGACCGGAACAGGATAGAACAGAACCGGGCGATAGTACGGCCGGTAGTAGAAGACGGGCGATCCTAGAAACACGCTTACGTGCACGCCGCCGTGATAGTGATCGTCCCAGTAGGCGCCGTAAAGGGATAGGCGCACCGGGCGACTCTGGTAGGCCACGTACTCAGCCACGTCGTAGCGCAAGAGGTCGTAATCGTACCGGCCCATTGCCATGCGGTCCACCAAACCGAGTAGGTGGCCTTCGGGATCGCCCGACACCCTCCAGAGATCCAGTTGCGTGTAATCCCAATGGTCCCCGCGCATGAATGCATCGAACCGGAAGGGATCTCTAGAAAAGGCGGCAAGCACCGTCCCGTAGCCCGACCGATCGAAGATCTCGAACGCTTCCCTTCCGCCACGTCCCCGAAGTTCGTAACTGGTACCGCCGCGCATGTAGTTGTCTTCCAGCGGATCGAGGGGGAACAAGACTCGAACCCGGCCGCTGGGCTCGGCATGCAGCACCACCAGATACCCGTCCCTTTCCGAGCGGGCGTAAAGTCTCACTCGGTCGCCGTGCCTCAGGCCGTGCGTCTTGCTGGCCCAGATCTCGATGGGCGAATCGCCCGAGAACCACGCGCCCCAGTCGGCGAGACCCCCCGCACCCAGTGGCGCTGCCAGGGCCAGAAGCAGCGTTGCGATCATGATCCACCTCCTGCCGCTCGGTAAACGCTGGCGGCCGGTTTAGCCGCCATGCCCATCATTTCTTACAGCGAATTGCATGCCAGCACGCAACCTGTTGGGCACCAACGCGTTACGGGAACGGGCCAGAGCCCCCCCGTCTCTCTCCTGCTACAACTCTGTCCCCTCCAAGTTCCGCAGGCGCCCCTGCGGTAGGAACTCAGGAGAGCCGCCCTATGGGGAGTTTCCGAACCCTCTTTCCGGTAGCGGCAAAAATGGCATTGGTTACCGCCGGCGCTATAGGAGGCAGCGCCGCTTCTCCCACTCCTCCCGGCGGGGCGTCGGTTCGGATGAGGTGCACTTCCACTTCTGGCATCTCGGAGATCCTTAAGATCCGGTAGTCGTGAAAGTTGCTTTGAACTACGCGCCCGCGGTCGATGGTGATTGCGCCGTACAGTGCCGCCGTGAGACCGTATGCGATGTTGCCTTCGGTCTGGGCCTCGATGGTGTCCGGATTCACGATCGCCCCGCAATCCAAAGCGCAGACCACCCGGTGCACTCTGACCGCTCCTTCGCCGTCCACCGACACCTCGGCCACTTGAGCTACGTAGGTTTCTCCGAACTGCCACAGGGCGATTCCGCGGCCGTGCCCTTCGGGAAGAGGCGATCCCCAAGAAGCCCGGCGGGCCGCGAGGTCCAGCACCTGCACAAGACGCGATCTCTCGGGTAGAAGCTTTCTGCGGAACCGGTACGGGTCTTCTCCTGCGGCGTGCGCCAGCTCGTCGATGAAACTTTCCACTATGAAACCGTTTTGCGACGGTGCAACCGCCCGCCACGCCGTGACCGGAATTCCCGGATCTTCCACCACGCGTTCCAGCTTGAAGTGGGGAATATCATAGACCAGCTCGTCCGCTCCTCTGGTGATCATGTAAGCCGCACCCCGAGGGGCTACCAGACGGTGGTACCAGGCGATCGGGAAGCCCGCCTGGTCGAGCCCTGCCCGCAGCACGTTGTAAGTGGCGGGCCGGTAGAGGGCGTTCTGGATGTCGTCTTCGCGGGTCCAAACCAGCTGCACCGGACGGCCCACCTTCTGAGATAGCTCGACCGCCTCGGCTACGTAGTCGGCACTGCCCCGCCTGCCAAAGCCGCCTCCCAGGTAGGTGACGTGGACCGTGATTTTTTCCACGGGAAGTCCGCTGATGCGGGAGGCTTCCCGCTGCGCCCCTTGGGGCGACTGCGTGGGCGCCCAGATCTCGCAGCGGTCCTCGCGCACGTCGGCGGTGCAGTTCATGGGCTCCATGCAGGCGTGAGCCAGGTAGGGTACTTCGTAAACCGCCTCCAGGCTGCGAGCCGCCCCGGCGAGCGCGCGTTCAGCGTCCCCCTCGCTCCGCACCGTCTCTCCCGAGCGGCCGGCTGCCCGGGCGAAGGCCTGCGATATCTTCTCGCTGTCCCACGCGGCCACTTCGCCTTCGTCCCATTCGCATACCAGGGCTCGCTTTCCCTGAAAGGCGGCCCAGGTGTTCTCTGCCACCACGGCGACACCGGTGGATATCTCCACCACCCGCTGCACTCCGGGCACACGGAGCGCGGCCGACGGATCGCACCGCTTCAGGCGCCCGCCGAATACCGGAGAGCGCGCCACCGCGGCAAACACCATTCCCGGCGTCCGGACATCGATCCCAAAAACCGCACGGCCGGTGACTTTCTCGATCGTATCTACACGCGGGACGCGCTTACCCAGCAGGCGGAATTCCGATGCCGGCTTCAGGGGCGGATCCTGGGGAACCGGCAGCTCCGCAGCCCGGGCTACCAGCTCGCCGTAACCTGCGCGCCGGCCGCTGGGAATGTGTTCTACGAAACCGGCCCGGGCGCGGCACTGCTCGCGGGGAACGTTCCAGGTCAGCGCTGCCGCCGAGATCAGCATCTCTCGAGCGGCAGCACCGGCCTTCCTCAGGGGTTCAAAGCCCGAGCGCACGCTGCGGCTTCCCACCGTAACTTGGTCGCCGTACGCCGGGTTGGCATCCGCTTGAACCACGGTAACCTTTTGCCAATCCGCTTCGAGTTCTTCGGCCACGATCATGGGCATGGCGGTCCGCACGCCCTGGCCCATCTCCGAGCGCCCGGTCCAAATCGTTACCGACCCGTCGGAATGCACTTCCAGCCACGCGTTGGGCTTGAACGACGTGGCGGTGGAACCTCGCCGGCCGGGGACCGGAAGGTAGAATCCGATGATCAGCGTGGCGCCCGCTGCGGCGCCGGTTTTCAGGAACTCGCGTCGGGTCTGAACGAGGCTGGCCATTGTTGCGACCTCCCGGTGGTGGGGAGTCTCAGCGCCCTAGGCTTATCGGTCCTGAACTTACGACACTCTCGCGGGGCGGGTCAACACTATCCCTACCACTGAGCTAGGTCGCGCGGCAGCAATTTCGCGCTTCCACTGATCGCTACCGCTCCAAAGTGCCTTACGCCTACCGTTGCAATTGCCCGGGCCCCGAGTCGCTCCCCTGGGTCCGGCGACCTTGAGCAAGAGATAGTCCACTTCTGGCAGAATGGCCCAGGGTAGCAGCCACAGTTCGGGATCTTTTGTTATAAAGCTCCAGCAGCTCTTTATGGTGGCGGTCGTCGGCGTCTATCAGCGCTAAGACCGCTCCCGTGTCCGGTATGATCACTCCCGGCCCAGGTGCGCTAGAAGAGATTCGGCGCGCTGCGACAGATCGCCTCGCCCGCTGCGCCACGCCGCGATGGTTCGAGGTTTCCGGTTATAAACGGTGGTCTTGGTGGTGGCAGACATATGGCCACCGTATAGCACCCAAAGGGCCGTGTCAATACTCCGGTCGGGCTACTCGAAAACCGCACTTACCTGGTGCTGCCCGCCCTCCCCGCTACCTTTGCGCGCTCCACCATTCGCTCGACTTCACCCAGAACGGCGCGGGCGTCGAATACCCTTCCGCCTACAATGGTGTACTTGAGACCGTTGCGGCGGGTAACCCTACCGTCCGGCGTGACTCGTTCCACTCCCGTGCCGTAGAGGACCTTGAAGTCCTCGAGCGGGTTCATATCGAGAACCAGGAGATCCGCCCGGTAGCCGGGCCGAATGACACCGGCATCCGGCAAACCCACGGCTCGGGCGCCTTCCTGAGTAGCGGAGCGCACCACCTCCAGAGGGTGGAACCCGGCGCGCTGGAGCAGTTCCAGTTCCCGAATAGTGCCGAAACCGTACAGGTGGTAGGAGGTCCCCGCGTCGGAACCCACAGCCACGTGGCCGCCGCGATTCTTGAAAGCGTTAACCCAAGGCAGCCAGCGGATGAACAGCCTGCCCCACGCCGCCTCGTCGGCGCTGGTCCACTCGAAGTAGAAGGAGCCGTGTACTTCGGCGCTGGGCCGCCACTGAGCGAGGAGGCTGGGCATGGCGTAACGCTCCAGCCACGGCAGAGTTTTGGCCCGCGACAGGTCGGTTTGGTCCTCGTACACCGAGAACGTAGGGACCATGGTGAACCGGCCGTTCCTGCTCAGAGCCACAAGAGTGTCCAGAACGCCGCCGTAAAGGCGCGTCATATTCGCCTCGTCCCAAACCCTTCCGGTGGCTCGGAATCGTTGGAGCTCGTCGCCGTAGTTGTAGTCCGCAGCGAGGGCCTGCACCGTCCGGTCGGTAAAAGTCGCCTCGGCGTAACCGTAATGGTGTTCGATGGTAGTCACGCCCGCGGCCGCCACCTCCACGGCGTTCATGGGGACTACCCCGTCTTGCCCGATGTGTACCGCCACACCCATGCCGAGCTTTGCGGCCTCGTCTGCGATCGCCTTGAGCACGTCGGGGAAGAGTCCCGGCTTCCCGCTCACTTTTATCCCGTCCACCCCGCGCTCTTTCCATTCCCGCACCACCGCCCTGGCACCCTCCGGAGTCCACAGGCGCGGATCGTTCCCCCGCCAGAACCGGTACAGAACGATCCGCGGTCCCTCGACCGGCCTTCCCGCTCGCTGATCCCGGGCGATCTCGACGGCGGGATCGTCTTCCCCGCCGGCGAAGACCCTCACGGTCGTGACACCGTGCGCCAGCCAGAGCTTGAGTATGTAATCGGGAGAGAAATCGGTGGCGCGGCCGAGATGGGTATGGGCGTCGATCAACCCCGGCATGACGTACATCCCTTCCGCCTCGATCATCTGCGGCGCCGTCGCCCGGCGCGCACCGCCCGCCAAATCCAGCGGTGTGACGCGCCGGATTTCGGTGATGACGTTCCGCTCTACTACCAAATCCACGGGACCGACCGGGGGCGACCCGGTCCCGTCGATCAGCGTCGCGCCTCGGATCACCAGGCGGTCGTAAGGTCCTCCTACGGGATCGGCTTGCTGTGCCGGTAACGCCGAAGCTAGATAGGATGCGACCATACATAGGGACAGTATTGCGCGCATGAACACCTCCCTGGAGTCTCGTGAGCTCCGCTGGTAGCGGGCTTGCAGTTCTCAGGATTACCGGTGCGATTCCGGTCCAACTGCTGCCGGGCTCACCGATCGGCGTGATCGTCCGCGAAACGATCGAGAAACGCTCTCTCCGCCTGAGTGAGCCTCTCCGGCCCTTCCTCCTGAATCTTTCTCACCAGCCGTTCGTATTCTGCCCGGTTCACCGGATGCATGGCTTCCGGGCGAATTCTCCGCCACCGCTCTAGATCGGCTCTGGTGGCCGCTCGAGGATCCGGCGCCGCCCGAGCCCGGAACCGCGCTGCCGGAGTGCGCCGCTCGCTCCATTTGAGATAGAGCAATCCTCCGAGAAAGCCGCCCAAGTGCGCGAAGTGAGCGATCCCGCCGCCGGCTGTGAATCCGCCGTAGAGCGACAGCACCGTAAGAGCGATGACCAGCACCCGAGCCGGGACCGGGAGTATCCCCCAGATATAGACCCTCTCGTGGGGCCAGTAGAGCGCGTACCCCAGGAATACTCCGAACACCGCCGCGGAGGAGCCGACGATGGCGGCGCGAGGCGTGACGAAGGAAAGCAGAGCGCCGGCGACGCCGGAGACCAGGTAAAGGGTGAGAAACCTTCTGCTACCCAGCCTAACCTCCAGCCGCGGGCCGAAGAAAAACAGTCCCAACATGTTGAACAGCAGGTGCCACAGATCGCCGTGAAGAAACATGTAGGTGACCAGGCTCCACGGACGGGTGGGTGTGAGGGCCGGGACGAACACCAAGGCCCATTCCAGTCTGGGAAACGTCTTGGTGATCAGAAACATGGCCCCGTTGGCCACGAGCAGTCTGGTAACCCAGGGTGTCATAGGTGTCTATCGGGCATCCGGGTTTGTCGGAGCGCAACGAGCGCTCCCGGAACCACGGGTTGGGAACCGATCACTACGCCTAGAAGTTACGAAGAAAGCCGGGCCATCGGCGACTCACGGCCACAACCACCCGAACGCGCCGGCGGTAAGGAGCCCGTATATCAAAGCGTCTAGAAGCGACTTGGAGGTGGCCGCCCAATTCCTCCCGAACCAGATGGAATTCTGGACCAGAGCCAGGCCGTATCCCAGGAACGCCACGGTACCCGTTACCCGGAAGACCTGGAGATACTCCTCTCCCATCGGAAGAGTGCGCCCGGCGACGTAGCCCGCGAAGATCCCCACCACCACGCAGTAGGCGAACCACTGGAGGAGTCTCTTCCCCATCGCGATCGGTCCGCTGGGAAAGACGGTCATGAAAAGCACGGGACCTTGTCTCATCTTCTCCTGGAACTCCGGGCTCTTGAGCTCGGCCGAGCTTGCCGGCTTGGGGAGAGCGTAGTCTCCCGGTGGAAGGGACAGAGCGCGCAGCGCGGCCAGGGCTTGGTCTTCGTTGGGCAGTTTCTTGAAGTCGTTGTTGTGATAGGTTAGGACCGTGTGAATCAGGGAGCTCACCACGAAGACGATCACCGCGGCAATTAGGATCGGCAGCCAAAGGGACACAAGGGAAACCATGCTAGTCTCCTTCCACTGGCGGGTGAAGGTGCCCCTGGCGGCTGAGGGTAGCCCGGGGACGGTGATCCAAGGTTATCCTCCGTTCCAGCCGCCGCAAGTGACCGCCCCGCCGGTTGCTGTTGCGTTGCTTACTGTTGCGCCGGTTGCTATTGCGCCCGGTCCCGGATAGACGCCAGCACCCGTCGTACCAGGCCGTCCACCTGGTTCGCCCGTATCCAACGGGCTACTATCACCAGGTCGTAATCCGGAATGCAGCAGATCACATTGGCTCCGGCACCGCGGTGGCAGAAGCTGTTCTCCGGAGCGCTAGGCAACATCTGGCGGCCGGTGTTCAGGAACCAGTTCATGAAGCCGTATCCTGGCTGGACCGGCGTAGGGGTGAGCGCCAGCTTGACCCATTCTTCCGATATGATCTGCTTGTCTTTCCACCTGCCCCGGCGCAGAGTGAGGAGGCCGAATCGCGCCTGGTCTCGGGCGCTGATCCACATCCCGCCTCCCCAGTGCCCGCCGCCGCTTACCGACTGCATCATTTGCCCGTCAATGTTGACCCAGGAGTTCTCGTAGCCGTACCAGCGCCAGGTGGTGGAGGCCCCGATCGGATCCATCACGTATTCCTTTAGCACCTGGGGCAAGGGCCGCCGCCAGACCTGCAGCGCTGCGTAGGCTAGAACGTTGACCCGCACGTCGTTGTACTTGTAAGAGGTACCCGGCTCGTTGCGCGGTCTTTTTACATATTCCGTAAGGGGTTGATCCGCCGGAGGGCGGTCGGCCCAGTCGGGTTTGCCCCAGAGGGTACCTTCCCAGTCGCTGGTCTGACGCAGCAGATGATCCCAGGTAATCTTGGAGTTATGTTCCGAGTCGAATTCGCCGGTCCAGACGTAATCGCGTACTTTGTCGTCCAGGCTTCGGATCAGTCCGCGATCCCAAGCCAGGCCCACCACTGTGGAAAGGAAGCTCTTGGTAACGCTGAAGGTCATGTCCACGCGGTGGGGCTCGCCCCACTCGGCCACGATGTATCCGTGCCGCAGGATGATGCCGGTCTGGTCGCCGCGCGGTTTGAAAGGCCCGATCGCTTCGCCGTACGGCTCCCGGCCGAAGGTGGTGTAGTGATTGAACTCGAGATCCCGGGGCTCGGGCGACTCGTTCGCCTTGGCGAAGGCGATCGCTTCTTCCAGGAGCCGCGGATCCATGCCCACTTCTTCCGGCCGCCGGTGCTCCCACTCGTCGCCCGGGCCGGGATAATAGAGTTGCTGGGGGCGGGCGGCGTTGCGGGCCGCATCTCGCCGGGCCGATTGCGAGGCTTCGCCTGCAGGGCCCAAAAGGGCGGCGGCGAGCAGAGCCAATCCGGCGATCCGGTACGCGCGATCCATGGAAGCGAACCTCCTTTGCGGGTCCTAGAGAATCGCCACCGGTGCGCCCGCGTGCAAGTGCGGGCGCTGGCTCCTTTGCTCCGCTAAGCGGATAGCGCCGCGGCGAGGGCAGCCGTCAATTCCCATCGCTGACTCCCCAGGTGAACCCCAATCCTACGAGACGCGCCACCAGCGCATCGGTTGAAAGCGGCTGCTCTCCACCCAGTTTCTCTGCGAGCAGCGCGCGTGCTTGCTCCAAGGAGATCTCTCCGGCCGGGTCGCCGGTGTGGAAAACCAGCCGCTCCACACCGGCAGCCCCGGCGGCAAGGATCTGGATGAGCGCCATCAACACCCGGTTTCCTCCAAAGGCTCCACAACCCCAGAAGCCGGTGTGCACCACCACCGGCACCGCCGGCCCGCCATCCCGGTGAGATTCCAGTACCGCAGCTCTGAAACCACTGTACGCCGTGGATAAGAGGTACCGAACTTCTTCCGGAGCATAACGGCCGTCACCACCGGGCAGACTGGCCATAGCGATGATGTTGGAGATAGTGGGGGGATCGAGGCGCACCGTGGCCCGCCGCACCACGTCTGGCGGCGCCGCGGCGAAGCGATTGCCGTAGAGGCCGTGGGGCCTTCCGGCCAGCGGGTCGGGCTCGGTGGCGATTCGGCAGCGGCGCTCCACTCCCATGACCAGCACCGGCGTGGGTCCGCCGGCTTCCACGGTCAGGGGCAGCGATCCCCGCGCCAGCAGCGCTTCTCGGAGCGCACCCAGTGCCGGGTGTTCTGCCACCTGCATCTCGTCCTGAGCGAACAGACCGGAGCCGTAGGCCACGAACAGGTGAGGATCGGCGAAGTTGACGTGCCATTCCACCGAGCCGGGAAGATCCGATTGCTCGGAGTAGTCGTAAAAGCCGGCTTTCGAGCGGACGCGCCGCAGCGCCGCGGCGGCGTCCCAGAGACAGCCCGGAACCAGCCCGCGCCAGCGGCTGTAGCGAACGGTGCCCCGATATACCGAGCCGCTCGGACAGGCGATCTCGAAAACCAGGGCTTTGTTAGGATGATGCCAGACGGGAGGGTGCTCCGCCATGAGGCGCGAGGTCTCGAAGCTCGCGCGCTCTATCAGCAGGGGATCGGTTGCGGCATCGGGCGACATGGACAATCCTCTCCATCGCTACTCGATCGGTGACCGGGTTATCCCAGTACAGTTTCGATGATCCTCGGCCGGCGAACAACACGGTTAGAGACCACTCCGGTCGAAGCCGGTGCTTTGCAAAAGATGCATTTCTACGAGCAACGCTCGCCAGGTCTGAGGAAGCAGTCCGCCGTCGGGGCCTATCTCGCCGGGAGTCCGCCGCTTGCGTCTTGGCACCGGGGGCCGGCAAGATTGCAGTGGCCTGTGAGGATGACGAGTGACCGCGTCCTGGGCGCGATCCTGGGATTGGTAGCCGGCGATCGCAACGGCGGGCCGCAGAGGTTCGCCCTGCGACTGGCCCGGAGCCTGGTGGCGCTGCGACGATTCGATCCCGGCGATGTCCTGGGGCGGTATCTGGAGTGGTGGCGAAGCGGAGCCTTCGATACCGGACCTACAGCAGCGCACGTGTTCCAGCTCATCGAGCAAGGGGTGACGCCGGAACGCGCGGCGCGCTTGGTTCACGAGGCATCGGGGGGCCAAACGGCGGGAGTTGGGCCGGCCCATCGGGTAACCCCCCTCGGTGCGTTGCCGATCGTGCCCGCGGGGGAATTGCTGCAGGCGGCGCGGCGAGAAGCGCGGCTCACGCACTGGCATCCGCTAGCGGGTTGGGTGGCGGGAGCAGTGGCGCTGTTGATCCGACGCCTGGTAGCGGGCCAGGAACTGGAGGCTGCCTTGGAGGCGAGCGAACGGGATGTGGCACGGGCGGCGGCGAGCGAAGCGGACAGGCGTGCGGCCGTGGTGGTGGAGATTCTGGGAGCGGCGCTGCGGCGGGAGCTGGCGGTCGAGCGCGCCGGTGCCGGAGGGTATGCTCCGGAGACCTTCGCAGCCGCCCTAGCGTTCGTCATCCGCTACGACGCCTCGTTCGAGGTCGCCCTCGAGCGCTCGATCGCCTTCGCAGGCGGAGCCAACTACGCACCGGTCCTGGTGGGCGCGATCGCGGGCGCGCGGGCGGGAGCGAGTGCGATACCGCAGAGGATGCTGCGGCACGAGCGGGATATAGTTCGGGAGTTCCGCAGGTTGGTGGCGGAGGAGTCTGCCCGCTGAGGCTCCAATTTCGCCTCTGAGCGTCGCTCAGCCGTTCGCGGCCCGTGCGGAACCGTTGCCCACCCTCCAATCCAACTCCGCCCCGCGATACTTGATACTCGAGCGAGCCTGGGTAGTGATTGGGCCACCTTCTTAGCGGAGGACCAAATTGAGAGCTCTGCTTGCCTGGGTGTTAGCTACCACCGCTTTTCTTTCGCCCGGCTCCCGGCTCGGCGCCCAGAGCGCCGGGCCTGAGCCTCCTTCCCAGGGCCCTTGCGCAGGGCCCCAATACCGGCAGTTCGATTTTTGGATTGGGGAATGGCGAGTGGAAGCCAACGGCCGTTTTGCGGGAACCAACGTCATCGAGCCTGCACTGGACGGCTGTGTGATCCGCGAAAGGTGGACCGGAGCCCAGGGAATGCGGGGGACCAGCTTGAACATTTACGACTCGCGTCGAAACAAGTGGCACCAGACCTGGGTCGACAGCCGGGGCACCCTCTTGCTGCTCGAAGGTGTCTGGGACGGGAGCAAAATGGTTCTGCGCGGGACCTCGCTGGGGGCAGAAGGCTCGCCGGAACTGCACGAGATCAGCTGGGAGCCCTTGGCGCCGGATCGAGTCCGGCAGCTTTGGCGGATATCCCGCGACAGTGGAGCAACTTGGCGGGTCGTGTTCGACGGCCTTTATCGGCGCCAGCGATAGCAAGGAGGATGAGCGTCCTGACTCCCTCTCGCCCCCGATCGGCGCCGCTCGCGGGAAGCTGAAGTCGGTCGCCCCACGCGGCTTGGTGCCGATAAACCGAGTTATCTACCCTGGACCCCGGTTTTCTAGCGGGCGAGCCCGGCTGCAACCTGTTGCCTCGCGGCGGTCCTCCGACCGTTCAACAGCCGGGCCGCCTGCTCCGGGTCGATGGTCACGAAGCGAACCGGTTGGCCAAACGGGAGGATCATTACCAAGGAGAATGCCTATGAGAACAGACAACGTGCGGGCCGTTCTGGTGACCGCTCCTTTGCTGCTGACTCTGGTGCCGGCGCTAATGCTGGCCCAACAGGCCAGTGTGAGCGGGCAAGTAACCGACCACAGTTCCGGGCGGCCGGTGCCCGAAGCCACGGTTTCGGTGGTCGGAACCGACCGGCGGGCGATTACCGACGCAGAGGGCCGCTATCTTCTGCGGGAAATACCTCCGGGCAGGATACAACTCCGGGCCTCGCGAATCGGTTACCAGTCTCAGATTCAGCTGCTCACGGTCTCTCCGGGCCAAGCGGTTACCGTCAATTTCGAAATTGCAGCTGCTGTGGTGTCGCTCGACGAAGTCGTGGTAACGGCGGTGGGGGAGCAACGCCAGCGGGAGCTAGGGAATGCGGTTTCCAAGCTTACGGCAGCCGCGGTGGTGGAGGAGGCCCCCATAGTCGCTTTCAGCGATGTGCTGACCGCCCGGGCGCCGAGCGTGGTCGTGCAGCGGAGCAGCGGCCAGGTGGGTAGCGGCACGCGGATCCGAATCCGGGGCGCCAACAGCGTATCCTTGACCAACGAGCCGCTGGTCTATATCGACGGAGTCCGGGTCGAGAGCAGCACGAACTTGATTTCGGTCGTCACCGGAGGCCAGTCGCCAACCAGGCTCGACGACATCAACCCGGAGGACATCGAGGCGGTGGAGGTGATCAAGGGTCCGTCAGCCGCGACCCTCTACGGTACCGAAGCCGCCAACGGCGTGATTCGGATCACCACCAAGCGGGGGCGTGCGGGACGGCCCCGCTGGAACTTCTACGTGGAACAGGGACTGGCGATCGATCCTGCGGAATATCCCGCCAACTTCACCGCCTTCGGCCGGCGGCCGGATGGTACGGTGACCAGCAGTTGTACTTTGATCCTCGTGTCGCTGGGGTCCTGTGTCCAAGACAGCATCGTGTCGTTCAACGTGCTGGAGGATCCCGCAACTACTCCGATTTCGACCGGGCACCGCGCTCAATACGGCGCGAATGTGTCCGGTGGCAGCGATGTGTTGAGTTATTTCATATCGGGTGAACTCGAGAAGGAGGTCGGAACCTACGAGCTCCCCGATTCCATTCAGGACACCCTCCGGGCTATTCGAGGCGAGCTTCCGGATCACATGCTCCGTCCCAACTCGGTGGAGCGAATCAACTTGCGCGCCAATCTCAGAGCTCAAGTCCTCGATAATGCGGACCTGACGGTATCCGCTGGTTACACTCTTAGCGATTTGCAGATAGTCCAGAACGACAACAACTCCCTCGGTATCCTACCGAGCGGCCTTTTCGGCACCCATTCCAGAAGCGTGCGCGGGGGATGGGGTTTTAGGCTCCCTGAGGAAATCTTTGCGATCGACACCCGGCAGTCGGTGGAGCGTTTTACCGGAAGCATGAATGGAGACTGGCAGCCTTTCGGATTTTTGTCGGTCAGAACCGCTGTCGGACTAGACGTCACCAGTCAACTCGACGCCCAGCTGTTCCCCACCGGCGAAGTTCCGGTGGGCACTCTGGTGGACGGCACCAAGACCGCCAATCGCTTTCAGCTCTTCCAGTACACTGTGGACCTCGGTGCCTCGGCCACGGCGCGGCTCGGATCCCGCTTGAGATCCAAAACTTCCGTAGGCGTCCAGTACTTCCGCGATCTGGCCACGGGGGTCACCGCCACTGGGAACCAATTACCCGCTGGCGCGAGCTCGGTCGGCGCGGCGGCAGTCACCATCGCCGGGGAGACTACAACTGAGAGAATTACCTTGGGCAGTTTCATCGAACAGCAGTTCACTCTCAACGACCGCTTGTTCGTGACCGGCGCGGTCCGGGCTGACGACAACAGCTCGTTCGGAAGAGACTTCGAAGCGATCATCTACCCTAAGCTCAGCTTCTCTTGGGTCGTCAGCGAGGAACCCTTCTTTCCCCAGGGAAACTTTTTGAGCTCGCTGCGACTGCGCGCCGCCTGGGGCGCAACCGGTCTTCAGCCCGTCGCCAATGCCGCGATCGATTTCTTCCTCCCGGTGAGCGTCAGCGACGTAGCCGGGGCGGACCGAATCGGGGTCACACTAGGCGGTGTCGGCAATGTGGACCTGAAGCCTGAAAAAGCGACCGAGTTCGAGGGCGGACTTGACCTCGACCTGTGGAACGGGCGCACGGGAATCCAGGTTACTTATTTCCGCAAGAAATCGACCGACGCGCTGGTATCCCGAGTCCTGGCGCCTTCCTTGGGTACCGGAACCGGCGCCACGGGACGGTTCGAAAATTTGGGTTCCGTACTGAACCGCGGCTGGGAAGGCGTCCTGAGCGCGCGGGTGGTCGACAGCCGCGCGTTCCAATGGGACTTTACCTTCACCGGCTCGACGCTCCAAAACGAGCTCTTGGAGCTGGGCGAAGGTATCGAACCGATCGTTTTCGGCATTCAGCGACATGCGCCGGGATATCCTCTGGGCGGATTCTGGCAGCGCCCGATATTGGAGGTGAACGATGCAAACGGCGACGGGGTCATCGCTCTCTCCGAGGTGGTGCTCGGCGATACGGCCGTTTTCCTCGGAGGCCCCCTGCCGGGCCGCGAGCTTTCGATCCATAGCGGCATTACCCTCTTCAACCGCCTCCGGCTGCAGGGGCTCCTGGACTACCGGGGCGGGCACGTCCGGGACGCTGGGACCAGCTGGTTCCGCTGCTCTCAGATCCAGCGCTGCGAGGCCGCTTTCGTCCCCGGAACGGACTTCTCGGAACAGGCGGCGGCAGTAGTCGCCCGCTCGCAGCTCACCCGAGCTGGTTACGTAAGAAGCGCTGCCTTCTGGCGGCTCCGAGAGGCCTCGCTCAGCTTCTTTGCGCCCCAGTCTTGGGCCTCGCGAATCCGAGCCTCCGGTATCACTCTGACACTGACCGGACGGAACTTGCTTACCATCACCGACTGGCCGGACCTCGATCCCGAAGCACAGAGTAACCAGAGTGCCAATTTCGGGAACATAGAGTTCCTCACGCAGCCTCTGGTACAACATTGGATCGCCCGGCTGAGCGTCACGTTCTGACGAGCGCGACTTGCCATGGAGAACACGCCATGAACCGCGATACGACCGACTTCCGAACGATCCGACCCGCGAGTCGAATTTCCTATCTGGCGGCGATCGGCCTGTTGATCTCGGGATGCAGCACTGACGAGCTTCTGGAGGTCACCGATCCAGATATAGTACTACCCGACAACCTGTCCGGCCCCGCTGCCGTCAACACGGTATACATGGGAGCCTTGGGCGACTTTGCCCTCGCCTATAACTCCGGCACCGCAGACGCACAAGTATCGACCGTGGGTCTCATGACCGACGAGTTTTTCCATTCCGGTACCTTCCCCACGCGCCAGGAATTCGAACGCCGCCAAAGCGATATTCGCAATGGCACCCTGAATGCCGTCTTTCGCAACCTGCAACGGGCGCGCAGGGTGACCGAAGATGCTGCTCGCTTCATAAAGCTGAACTCCCCAAACCCGGACACCGACCCTCGAGTCGCGGAGATGTACAGTCTGGCGGGGTTCAGCTACGTATTCGCAGCTGAAAACTACTGCTCCGGTGTGCCCTACAGCAGGATCGAAGGCGGCGAACTACTCTACGGAGGGCCGCAGACCACGATACAGTCGCTAGACCTGGCGATCGAGAGGTTCGACTCTGCACTGGCTCAGGCTGCACGCGCCAAATCACCCACGCAGGAGTGGCTTGCCCGAGTAGGCAAGGGGAGAGCACTTCTCAACAAGGGGGATTTCGCCGGCGCCGCCGCGGCGGCTGCACCGGTACCGACCAGTTTCGTTTACCGGTACCGACCAGTTTCGTTTATAGTATCAAGCATTCGATAACGACTCCGCGCCAGGAAAACTCCCTGCACAGCCTGCAATTCGTACAGCGCCGCTGGTCCCTGGCGCACCGCGAAGGGGGCAACGGTCTGGGCTTCCGGGCCAAGGACGGCATCGGCCCGGGAACCGACCCTGCCCAGGCGGACCCGCGAATCCCTTGGACCATTCGCTCGGGGCAGATCGGCTTCGACCAGTCTTCCCCTCTGTTCGATCAGCTCAAATACAACGCCCGAAATGCACCAACTCCCCTCGCCACTGGAGTGGAGGCGCGCCTCATCGTTGCGGAAAATCAGCTCAGGACCGGCGACGTGGCCGGGTGGCTGGGTATCCTGAACTCCCTGCGCAATACGGTCCCCGGCCTCGATCCGCTGGCCGATCCTGGGGACGGAGCATCGCGAGTGGACCTCCACTTCCGCGAGCGGGCCTTCTGGTTGTTCGGCACCGCCCACCGACTAGGGGACCTCCGCCGGCTAGTGCGGCAGTACGGGAGGGATGCGGAGAGGGTCTTCCCCACGGGACCCTACTTCAAAGGAGGTTCCTACGGGCCGGACGTCAATCTGCCGATTCCCTTCGATGAAGAGAACAACCCTCAGTTCAGCCAATGCCTCGACCGAAACCCTTGAGTCCCCCGCCGCTTTCCGGCCGCCGCCTGTGTCTCCCGGAGACCAGGCGGCGCCCTCACCGCACCGGGCGCAGCAGCCGGTCCCGGAAAGCGCGACCCACTCTGAGCTGCCTGCCGTCCAGTAGGATCACCACGTAATCTCCCCTGAACCATGGTTGGATTTCCTTTACCCGATCCAGATTCACGATGACACGACGGTGGATCCGAACGAACCGGACGGGATTGAGTTTCTCCATCAGCCCGCTCAAGGTTGCGCGTATCAAATAGGAAGTTGTACCGACGTGGAGGCGCACGTAGTTGTCAGCCGCCTCGAACCAATCTACCTCCTCAGGCCGCACGAACTGTATTCGTTCTCCCTTTCGCACCAGCAGTCTGGTGGCATAGCCGCGACGCACCGCCGGCGCTGCCCGGCTGGCGAGCCCGTAGTCATCCAGGAGCGCGGCCAGCCTTTGGCCTAGCTCGCCGTCGCGCTGCAACCCGAGCCACCGCCGCGCCCGCCGGAATGCTTCCCGAAAGCGATCGTCGCTGAACGGCTTGAGCAGATAGTCGAGGGCATGGACCTCGAACGCCCGCAAGGCGTAGCGGTCATAAGCGGTGACGAAGACGACAGGCGGCATGCGGTCGGCGCCGACCTGCTGGATCACGTCGAACCCGCTCATACCGGGCATCTGAACGTCCAGAAATACGAGGTCCGGGCTTTGCTCCAAAATGGCACGTACGGCCGCCTCGCCGTCAGCGCACTCGGCTACGACGCGCACCCCAGGTTCCTCCATCAACGCCAATCGCACACAGTCCCGCGACAAAGGCTCGTCGTCCACAATGGCGACTGTGAGCTGCTCCTCCGCGACAAGATCACGAGCTTGCTCAACCCGAATCGCTTTCACTCGGTACCGCTCCTACCACTGGATGAGAGACTACCTTCCCCTGAATGGGAAGAATCACTCTGGCCACAACGCCTCCTTCAGGGTCGTCCTCCACCGCTAGCCGCGCCCGCGACCCATACAGTTGCCGCAGCCGGGCTCGCGTGTTGGACAAACCCACTCCGCCGCGGCGATGCTCCCCCCGGCGCGCTCCCGCTAGGCCCGGCCCGGAGTCCCTTACCTCGCACTTCAAGTTCGACTCGTCCCTATAGGCCCGCACCGTCACCGTGACCGGCCGCGCCACGGCCCCGGCACCGTGCCTGACCGCATTCTCCACCAGGGGCTGCAAGATCAAGGTCGGAACCGGAAGTCCCAAAACCTCGGGGTCGACCTCGAAGCGCACTTGCAGGCGGTCACCCAGGCGGATCTTTTCGATCTCGAGATACGCTTCCAAGAACTCCACTTCTTCGGCGAGCGATATTTGCTGAGTGCTCTCGCGGTCGAGGGTAACCCTCAGAAGTTCCCCCAAGCGCGCCAATGCGCCGACCGCAGCGTCGCTCCGCCGGCGCCGAATCAGGCCAGACACCGCATTCAGGGTGTTGAACAAAAAGTGAGGGTTGAGCTGCATGCGAAGCGCAGCCAGACGAGCTTCCGTCATGCGGGCCTCGAGCTTCGCCGCCTTCAATTCCAGTTGCGCAGCCACGAGCTCCCGCTCGCGATAACGACGATAAAAGTCGAAAGCATAGAACGCCCCTATGATAGCCCAATAGGTAAGAACATCCGTGATCAAGTAGTTGTCGAACCAAAACTGCCACTGATGGTTGAGACTGCGGATGTATTCACCGCCCCGTGAAACCGTGTAGTAAAACAGCGTGCCGGTGGAGAGAAGATGCACTCCCGCTACCATCACCGATGCTGCCAGATGTACCGCCAGAGCCACCCCCCATCTCTCGAACCTGAATTTCCCCGCAAGCCAGAGGACCACCGGAGCCAGAGCAGCCCAAACGTACCACCAGGGCAAATTCATGATCAGCAACTCGCTCCAAGGCCGGCCAGTACCCCGCAGGCTCAAAGAAACATACATTTTGGCGCACTCCAAAAGACCCAGAGCGGTGCACGCGCCGAGTATGGAAAGGCGCAGTCGCTGCGACCAGCGGACGTCCTCTAATTCGGAGCCGGCGTTCATCTCATCGCAGAATCTGGGCGCAGTACGTTCTGAACTTGTCCGTCCAAGGCACCGGCCTCAGGGTCTCCGGGTCCAGCTTTACGATGGTTCGCACGCCCCGCGCGTGCTCAATCTCGCCCCCGGGACTCTGCATCAGGAAACCGAAGCTGCAACTGCTGTTCCCGATCCGCTCCACCCAAATTTTCACGTCCACAGAACCAACCTCCGAAATCGGAGTGAGGAACTCGATCCGAAACTCTTTCACCACATGAAACTGATCCGGATTTCGACGCACATCCCTCTCCCACCGGCGCCCGAAAGTGCCAAAGAAAGCTATGATCGCCCGCTCCACGTGCACTGCGTAGCGCGTGTTGTGGAGCATGTTCATCGGGTCCAGCTCGTCGTAATGCACCGTACTGGAAAAGGTGAAGCAGGGCCCCGGAAGCGCGCCTCCAAGATCGCTAGCTCTCTCCGTCATTGCAGAAACTCGGGCCCTTCGCTCCCGGGTTACCGGCCGCCGCGCAGGTAGCGCTCAGGAAGCGAATTGCCCGGCCTTTCCCAGTCCCACACGACGTGCATTATCCACCAGCGACGGCCGTCGTGATAAAGCTGGACACTGTTGATACCGCGCTGAAAGGGCTCAGGATCCTCCGGCGTCCAGCGAGACTCGTACGCCGTGAACACGTGCGCGATGTTGCCAAACCGCTCGGTGACCCGGCCGATCTCGCGCTCGTAGAATCCCCGCTGTTCCAGAGCAGGACCGGCCTGAGCGATGTAATCTTCCACCGTCCACACCCGATAACCGGGCCTTCCGTCGCGTCCCTGCCCGGCCGGGATCAGGCGGCCCTCCGGAAGAAAAAGCGACCGAAACCGATTCCAGTCACGAGGAACACCTGCGGGGCCGGAGATTACGTCGTAGAGGGCTGCAAGGATCGCGTCCAGCGTTTCGACATCTTCTGGGCGCGCTGTGGCATGCGACACTGTAGCGCTCTCCCCGGCGACGGCCAGGGGAGAACAGGCGAACCCGGCGTCGGGCGGTAGAGGGCGCTCGCCCAGGCGGCTCGCTATCCGATCGGCCTCTCCCGCCGGAGCCCAAACTATCAGAGCGCGCGCCGGCTCGCTCGAAACGACTCTATGGACCACCCGCTCGCCGGGCCTCACGATACCCACCATGCCCGGCCTGAGCCGGTGTGTCCTACCTTCCACCACGTGATCGATCTCGCCCGACAGGAGGTAGATCACCTCCACCCGCCCGTGAGTGTGGGGTGCCACGTCGCGGTCCCCTGCCACCGGGAACACTACTTCGGCCAGCTCCGCCTCGGATCCCCCCAGGGTTCCCGCTTCCACCAGTACGCGAATCTGGATTCCCCCCTCACGGCCGAGGCAACGCGTCCCCCCGGAAACGGGGGAGTACTTCCCCGCCCCGGAAGACACTTGGATGGCGCAAAGCTCCCTCGGCCCGACCGCTAGAGCCACCGCGGCCAGCAGAGCGCCGGCAGTTCTCCGATTTCCTTCTGCAATCATGGTCTATCCTCTTCAGTTAGCTGTCCAAGCACGTTCGGCGGGTAGTCAGGTTTTCTCGTTCTCGCGGCAGCCCGCGGGCGTCCAGGCCAACCCGTGAAACGCGGTTCACCACGGCGAGTGCGAGACTCACAACTCTATCTGCACCAGCGCACATTTAGTGGCGTATCCCAGAGCGCGCTTGGTCGTGGGAAACATCCGCGCGATCGCGATAGCTATCGCCAGTTCTACCAATCCTTCCTCTCCATACCGTTCGCGCACGCGCATGCGGAATCCACGCTCGTCGGAGCCGCCCTCGAGTACGTCCCGAACAAAATAGTAGACATCCTCGATCTCGGGGGACATGCTCGCGGTGCTGCCGTGCAGGGCGGCCTGGACAACTTCTCGAGACACACCGGCTTCACGCGCCAAATTGATCTCGACTTGAAGACAGGTCCCGCAGTCCTCGTGCTGAGCGGCCAAAATACGGGCCACATGGTATGCGGCCGGCGGAAGTGAACGCCGGTGCTTGGAGAGCGGGAACAGCATGGCGAACTTTAGAAACGCCGCGGGCGATGCGCGCAGGATGTGACGGAGGTAGTCGAGCGATACCCCCAGGCGGCGTTCTTCCGCGTCCAGACGAGCCAGTAGAAATCGGGTTACCATACTCCAGTCGGTTCCTCGTCGTGAACAGGCGTCACGGGCCGCTCCGGGAGATCCATCAGGTTTTCTCCGCCCGCCGCTTGATAGCTGCGATCGTGCGATGCGGCTGCCGCGCACATCCAGGGGCCTCCAAAAAGGCTAACAGCTAAAGCCGCCGATAGTGATGCTGAACGAAACGATTCCATCCCTTTTTGCCCTTGGATTCCACGACCCAATACATGCCACCGTCCTCTGCGGGCCAATACGCCATGCGCGCCAGCCCGGCCGGCATCTGCGCCTCGAACCCCACCGCTTCAGGGTGGATATCCGACACGTTGGCCAGCTGGCCCTCCGAGCGCTTTCCATCCGACGTGAAGGACCAAAAATGGACTCTACCGGAGTCGTCGATCCCATAAACCGCATGTTCTTCGTACGGGTTCCCCGGAACTTCCCAGCGCGCCTCCAGCAGGACATACTTGCCGCCAAGGATACGGGAAAACTTGCGCACGCATCGGAACCGACTCTGAGGCGAATCGACCTCCGCCTGCCACTCGCCCAGTAGCGGATCCAAGACTCCCAGCTTCCCGCGCCCCTTTTTCCACAGACCTTTTGGTTCGCCCATGTCAGGGACCTCCCAGTTTTGGGGAAACGCCTCACAGAAACAACGCCGACAGCAGTACCGCCGCAAGAAGCGGGGCGAACCGCAGCTGGAAGGGGCGAACGGGTACCGCTCCATTGCGGCTCTCCCAGCCCGTACTCCAGCGCTGATAGCCATGTCCTTTGGGCGAAACCCAAAGCCAGGACAGCGCGTAATTAGCACGTATGCCCCGCACGAAGATGCTGTGGCCTTTCAAACTGGGGAAACGCAGCACCAACTGACTTTTCAAATCAGGGAGGTAAGACGATGCGCGACCTCAAGGCGGGAAGGATCGGTGCCGCAACGTTCACTGGTGTCCTAGTTCTACTCGGGCTCCACGGCTCCGGGCAGCCAAGCGTCGAGCTACGCGGCACCTTATCGGCCGCTCAGGACAGCGCTGCGGTGGTACGCGAAGCCGAAAGATGGCTGCGCCTGCTCGACGAAGAACGCCACGCCGAGGCCCTGGACAGCGCGGCACCGCTCCTCAGACAGATGGCCCATTCTCCTCAGAGCTGGACGGCTTTTCTTTCCGAGGCCAGAGCCGGACTCCTGCCGCCTTTCGAACGCCGGTTGGTGGCGAGCGATCCCAACCCCGACTTGCCGGCTGCTCCTCCGGGACGCTACTGGGCGTTGACTTTCGAGCTCGCGCGCAGCGCGGTGCGCGAGACCGTTGTATTACAGCAGGTCGGAGAAAGTTGGCGCGTCGCCATGTACCGGATCCAGCGTCCCTGACGCGCGGTCGGTCCGCGGACGGGCCCCGGTTCTTGCTACGCGCCGTCCCCTGGCGCATGTTAGCACTCCTTCACGGACCATCGAAGGAGCGCGGAGAACATGCATGCTGCGAATCTGCGGCGCGTACTGGCAGCTCTCATTCCGGTAGCGGTAGCGGGAACGCCCGCTATCCTGCTCTCGCAAGAAGCAAGGCGGTCTCAGGAAACCACACGGATCACGGTAAACGGCCTCGAGCGGCCGGTCGAAATCCTCAAGGACCGCTGGGGCATATCCCACATCTACGCTGAAACCGAGCACGACCTGTTCTTCGCCCAGGGATACAACGCCGCCCGCGATCGCCTGTTTCAATTGGAACTGTGGCGCCGGCAAGCCACCGGCACGGTGGCCGAAATACTCGGCCCCCGAGAGCTCAAGCGGGACATCGGGACCAGACTGTTCAAGTTCCGCGGCGACTTGGAACAAGAACTCAGACACTATCACCCGCGAGGCGTGGAAATCGTCGAAGCCTTCGTTCAGGGAATCAACGCCTACATCGACCAAGCCAACCGCAACCCGGAAAACCTTCCCATGGAATTCCGGATGCTGGGCATCGTACCCCAGCACTGGACTCCCGAGGTGGTCATCTCGCGCCACGCCGGACTGCTGGGCAACATCGGCCAGGAGCTCGCCACCGGCCGGGCCGTGGCCGCCCTCGGGCCGGAGAAGGTCAAGTTCTACAACGACTACGGGCCGGGGAACCCTGACCTCAGCCTCGACCCTTCGATCACAGCGGAACTGCTGAGCGCGGACATACTGGAACTGTACAACGCGTTTCGCGAGCCCGTCGAGTTTCAACCGCAAGACGTAGCACCGGAGTACCGAGCGATCCGGCGCGAGGACGCCCTCGGCAGCGCGCCGCCGCCCGCGGAAAGCGATCTTTACGCCCCGCACGGCACCTGGGACATCGGGAGCAACAACTGGGTCATAAGCGGCGAGCTGACCGAGAGTCGCTATCCCATCATGGCCAACGATCCCCACCGGGCGCAGTCGGCGCCGTCGCTCCGCTACTGGGTGCATCTCGTAGGACCGGGCTGGAACGTCATCGGAGCGGGCGAGCCCAGCGTGCCCGGCATATCGATCGGCCACAACGAATACGGCGCCTGGGGGCTCACCGTATTCGCCACGGACGGAGAGGATCTCTACATCTACGACACGAACCCGGAGAACCCCAACCAGTACCGCTACCGCGGCAATTGGGAAACCATGACAGTCATCCGGGATACCATCCCGGTCAAAGGGCGCGCGCCGGAGGTAGTCGAGCTCAAGTACACGCGCCACGGGCCGGTGGTGTACGAAGACCGGGCCCGGCACAAAGCCTTCGCCGTGCGCGCCGCCTGGATGGAAATCGGAGGAGCCCCGTACCTGGCGTCGCTGCGCATGGACCAGGCGAAGACCTGGGAAGAGTTCCGCGAAGCGTGCAGCTACTTCCACATTCCCGGAGAGAACATGGTTTGGGCGGGCCGCGACGGCACCATAGGATGGCAGGCGGTGGGGATCGCTCCGATCCGCAGAAACTTCAGCGGCCTGGTCCCGGTGCCGGGAGACGGGCGCTTCGAGTGGGACGGCTACTTGCCGATCAAGGCCAAACCCCATGTGGTCAATCCGCCTTCCGGATTCTTCGCCACCGCCAACAACGAACTCATCCCCCGGGACTATCCCTACATGGAGGCTATCGGTTTTTCCTGGTCGGATCCGTACCGCTGGGCTCGGATCAGCGAGGTTCTGGCAAGCGGGCGGAGGCACTCGATCGCCGACATGATGCGCCTGCAGACGGACGAGTTGTCGATCCCCGCGCGGCAGATCGTGCCGCTCCTCGCCGGACTGGAAGACCGCGAGCCCCGGGTGGAACAAATCCGCCGGCGGCTGCTTGCTTGGGACTACGTCCTGAGCAAGGAATCGGTGGAAGCCGGGATCTACGTGGAGTGGGAATCTAGGCTGCGCCGTGCGGTGTGGGAAAAGATGGTGCCGGGACCTGACCGGCGATATATCCGCAGCCTGCCCTTGAGAAAGGTGGTGACCTGGCTCCTGGCCCCGCCCGGCGAGTTCGGCAGAGATCCCACCGCGGCGCGAGACTCCATTCTCTTGTCCGCGCTGCGCGCGGCGGTGGCGGAGCTCACCCGGCGCTTCGGTTCGGACGTGGCGCGCTGGCGGTACGGGCAGCCCGGATACAAACACGCGCTCATCCGCCATCCCCTCAGCCGGGCGGTAAACGAAGAGACCCGCCGGAGACTGGATGTGGGTCCCCTTCCCCGGGGAGGCTACGGCGCCACGGTCAACAACACCGGCAACGGCGATAACCAAACCAGCGGTGCGTCTTTTCGAATCATCGTCGATACCGGAGACTGGGACCGGGCCGTGGGAACCAACACTCCGGGGCAGAGCGGCGACCCCGACAACCCGCACTACCGCGATCTCTTCCGAATGTGGGCGGAGAACAAGTTCTTCCCGGTCTTTTACTCCAGGGCTAGGGTGGAAGCCGTGACCGAAGAGCGGCTGATCCTGGCACCCGCCGGAAGAGCGCAGCGCTGAGCGGCGAGGCGGATACTTTGCGCGCGGCACAGTCGCTCCACCCATCCACCAATCTGGAAGAGCTGGAACTTCCGGACCTCAGCCTCCGGCGGCTGGCAAGGCACTTCGGCCCGGGACTGATCCTCATGATGACCGGGATCGGCACCAGCCACGTTGTCACGGCACCCACTGCCGGCGGGAGGTTCGCCTACGCCCTCCTGTGGTGCATCCCCGTGGCATACGTTTTCAAGTACTACGGATTCGAAACCGCATTTCGGTTCACTCAGGCAACGGGTAAGAGCCTGATCGAGGCCTACGCTACGGCGTGGAAGAAGTGGCCGCTGTGGTACGTGCTGGCGGCCACCTTGCTCCAGTGCGCCCTGGGCCAGGCCGGCAGGCTGATCGCCGCAGCGGCGGTGATCTACTATTTCTTCACCGAGGCGTTCGGCTGGACCGACGTCCCGATCGCCGCCTACGCCGCAGTACTGGGTCTGCTCTCGGTATCGATCATACTTCGCGGCAACTACGGCGCACTGGAAAGGGCGACTAAGATTTTCGCTGGCATCCTGATCTTCACCACGTTCGCCGTTTACTTCGTCCGGCCCGCCCCGGCGGGAGAGTTGGCGCACCTTTTCCTGGTCGAAACACCCGCCGGATCCTGGCTCGTGATCGCCGCTTTTCTGGGACTGCTCCCCACGGGAATCGACGTCTCGCTCCAGGCCTCCGAATGGGGCAAAGCGAAAAAGGCGGGCATGGGAAAGGTTCGGCCCGAGCTCGAGCGCCGGGGTCTAGTGCCCGCCTTCGACCCCTTCGCACCCCGAAAGGAGGACCTGGCAATCGACTTCGCCAAGCTCCCGCAACGGGTTCAGGAGTACTGCCGCCGCTGGTTCGCTGTCTCCCTGTGGGACTTCCGGCTGGGACACCTGGTCTCCTTCCTCACCGCGTGCATGTTCCTGCTACTGGCGGCGGTCTGGCTCTATCCCAGCCCGGTGGAGGGGAGAGCCGTCATGGGAGAGATCGCCCGGATCTTTACCGACAGCGTGGGACCCTGGATGATGGTTCTGTTCCTGACCGGCGCCTTCGCCGCCACCTTCTCCACCGCATTCAACTACTTCGACGGCTGGCCGCGAATTGTCGGAGCTTGCTGCCGCAACCTCTTCCGGGGAACCGCGAGGCTACAGGGAACGGAACGCGAGGACCTAACCGAAACTCACCGCTCGACTTGGTATTCCGAATACAACATCTACCGGGCTACCATGATCTATTCCCTGGTGGCCTCGGTGGCGATCATCGCCGGGCTAGAGCGACCCGTGTTTTTGGTCTTGGTGGCTTCGGCCCTCGCGCTGTTCATAGCCCCGGTCATCTTCTACTTGAACCTGCTCTACTGCATCCAGATCATCCCCAAGGAGAATCGAGCCTTCCACCCTTCGTGCTTCGGCAAGTGGTTCGGATGGGTGAGCCTCGCAGTGTTCACCGGCTTTACCGCGATTCTGGGTCTCTCCCAGTTGGGGAGCTAACCTGCGGCCCTCGCACCCCTGGTGCGATCCAACAGCTTGACCAGGGCGTACACCGCATCGATATGGGGCGTGGGCGTCTCGGTGAGCCTCCCCAGCTCGGCCACGGCTCCTACCAGGGCCTCCACTTCCAGGGAACGCCCCGCCTCCAGATCCTGAAGCATAGAAGTCTTGTGCTCGCCCACAGCCTCCGCGCCCGCTATCCGCTGCTCCACGGTGAAAGGAATCCGTACCCCCAGTTTCTCCGCCACCAGCCGCGCCTCCTCCATCATTCGCCCCACCAAGCGCCGCGTTTCCGGAAAGCGCGCGATCTCGACCATCGTGGCTCCAGTGAGCGCGCTGATTGGATTGAAAGAGAGATTGCCCCACAACTTGATCCAGATCTGGGTCCTGATATCGCTCACCACCCGGGACTTGAACCCCGCCCGGGACAGGACCTCCGCTATCCGCCGGGCTCTTTCGCTCTTGGAACCGTCCAACTCCCCCACCGGGAAACGATTGTCCTCTATATGGCGAACCACTCCGGGCGCCACCCGCTCGGCCGCGGGATACGCGATGCCACCGAGAATCCGCTCCGCCGGTATGTGCTCCTCTATGGTGCCGTGCGGATCCAGCGACTCGAGGCGCCGGCCCTCCAGAGGGCCGCCGTGCTTCTGGAAATACCACCAGGGAATTCCGTTTTGTACGGTGAGCACCACGGTATCCTCCCCGTAAAGAGCGGGCAGTCCGGGCGCAACCGCCTCTATTTGATGCGCTTTCAAGGCCAATATCACCAGCTCCTGGCGCCCCGCACGGTCGAGCGCCTCGGTCGCCTGCAAATCTTCCACCACCAACTCCTCCTCGCCGCTGATCAGACGCAGGCCACTCCGCCGAATGGCCGCCAGATGCTCGCCCCGCGCGATCAGCGTGACTTTCTCACCGCACAACGCGAGCCTGGCTCCTAGCAGTCCACCGATGGCTCCCGCACCCACTATGCAGATACGCACCGTGTAAAGTCCTTCCCGCTAAATCCCTTTCCGCGACCAGCCACAAGATACTGCAACCGTGGCAGAGGAGGGCCGAGCCGCGTAGTTTTCCCCACGCTACTAACCGGCGAACAGTGAAAACCATCCGCGAACTTATCACTTCCGGCCGGCCAGACAACCAGGCGCTACTAGGCCCCGGATTCGAGCCGGTTACCTACGCCGCATTGGGATCCGCTGTGGATCGCCTCAGCTCCCAGCTAGCCGGCATCGGCGTGCGCAAAGGGGACCGCGTAGCCCTGGTCCTGCCCAATGGCCCGGAACTGGCCCAACTTTTCCTCGCCAGCGCGTGCTATGCAACCGCGGCGCCGCTCAACCCCAAGTACCGGGAAGACGAGTTCCGATTTTACTTGACCGACCTTCGAGCCAAAGTCCTGATCACCCTGCGAGACGACGCTCCGGCAGCGACAAAGGCTGCTCCCGCAGATACGGCGTTGCTCTTTGTGGAGCGGGACGCAGGTGGAGTTACCTTGTGTCGCCCCGCGGGAGAGAAGATCGCCCCCGCGGAACCGGAAAAGCCCCGGGCCGCCGACACCGCACTGGTGCTCCACACCTCGGGAACCACTTCCCGGCCCAAGATCGTCCCCCTGACCCAGGAGAACTTGACAACCTCGGCGCTGAGCATCGCCAAGCACCTCGGCCTCGCGCCTTCCGACCGCTGCCTCAATCCGATGCCTCTGTTCCACATCCACGGCTTGGTGGCGGGGCTTCTGGCCCCTTTAGCCTCCGGAGGCAGCGCGGTCATACCGCCGGGTTTCGACGCGTTCAAGTTTCTGGACTGGCTCGAGGAATTCCGCCCCACTTGGTACACCGCGGTTCCGACCATGCACCAGCTGGTCCTGGAGAGGGCGAGCCGGCAACCGGAACGCACAGCCCGCCTCGGGCTTCGGTTCATTCGATCCTCTTCGGCTTCTCTTGCTCCGGTAGTGCTCGAGCAGCTGGAACGTACCTTCGGAGTGCCGGTGATCGAGGCGTACGGTATGACGGAGGCCTCGCACGAAATGGCCAGCAACCCCCTGCCCCCCGCGCGGCGCAAGCCGGGATCGGTGGGAAAGCCCACGGCGGTCGAGATCGCAATTATGGATGGCTCGGGGCGCCTTTTGCCGCCCGGTCACCTGGGAGAGGTGGTGATCAGAGGCAAAACCGTCACGGCAGGGTATCTCGATAATCCCGAGGCCAACGAGCGGGCCTTTACCGCCGGCTGGTTCCGTACCGGAGACCAGGGGTACTTCGACGAGGACGGATATCTGTTCCTCACCGGCAGGTTGAAGGAAATCATCAATCGAGGGGGGGAGAAGGTAAGCCCCCTGGAAGTGGAAGCGGTCCTCATGCAGCATCCGGCGGTCAAGCAGACGGTGGCCTTCGGCGCTCCCCACCCCAAGTTGGGCGAGGAGGTAGCTGCGTGCGTGGTACTAGCCGACGGCGCCCAAGCCACGGAGCGAGACCTCAGGGCATTCGCAGCCAGACATTTGGCGGACTTCAAGGTACCGAAGAAGATCGTGATCGTACCCGAGATTCCGCGTGGCCCTACCGGCAAGCTTCAGAGAATCGGTATGGCCGAACGTCTGGGGGTGAGATTCTAAGTCTGCCGGGCGGCGGCTGTGGAGCGCGATTAGAGCGCTAGCTTGATCCCGCCCTGGGCGCTGCGTCCGGGACCCGGAAGGCCCAGCTGAGGTACCACCAGCTCGTCGGTGACGTTGTCCATTCGAGCGAACAGTTCCAAGGAACGCTCTCCCGGAAGAGAGAATCGGTAGCCGGCTCGAGCGTTGAAGACCAGAGACGTCGGCAGCGGAACGAACTCGTTGTTGTCGTCCAACGAGTACGCCCTCCCGGTGTACACCGCCTCCAGCTCGAGGGTAGGGCCGGTGGCCGGCAGGTAACTGACTCCGAGCCTCCCCAAAGCTTCGGGTTTTTCGGAAAGACGAACAGGGTCCGTGGGCTGATCCTGGAGTCGCCGTACATGGCTCAACGTCAGGTGCCCGGCCGCGGAAATATGGCCGTTGATCGCCGCCTCTGCACTCAGCTGAACGCCCAGCACCCGACTTCCCTTCAAGTTGATTCGCTGGCGTCGCGGCCGGGTTTCCCCGGACACCAGAACGGATCGCTGATCGATGGTGTTCGAGGTGAAGGATGCGAAGGGAACCGCTTCGAGCCGCAGCGGGCTAGTTCTGAGTCCCACACCCAGTTCGACCAGCACGGAAGATTCCGGCTGCAGATCCGGATTGATCAAAAACCGGTTCAATGCCTCGCCAAAGAGTTCCCGCATGGTAGGGAATCTGGTTTTCCTTCCCGCACCGGCGCGCAGGTGCCATCCCCCCGAGATGCGGTACCCGAAACCGGCGGTTACACTGTAATCCACGAAGGGATCGATCGGCGGCTTGTCGCCGGTCTCGGGAGCCAACATGGCATCTATGCTCGCTCCGATCGTTATGTCCAGATTGTCCACCGGATCAATTTCGTACTCCAGACCGCCGCTCAGTACGATTTGCCGGTACGTCAGCCTGGGAAATTCCCGCCCGGCGAGCGGACTCCCGTCGGGCTCCAGCTCCAAATCGCGCTGCTTGTGGGTGGAGGTGAGCGCGTTGACGGCAAGCTTCAGCGCGCTGGCGCCGAAATCCCGCTGGGCCACCACGCGCCCGCCGATCGTCAAATCATCGTCTTCTTCACGGCTCTCCAGGGAATCGTAGCTGGCCGAGGTGTAGGAGTCGATGTTCTGTTCGAACCGATTGACCCACGCGGCGCCTTTCCACAAGGTGGCGTTCCCGAGCATGCCCCGGGCGCTCAGGATCCCCATGGTGTTCCTCCAGTCCGGGTACCGCCAGAACCGCACGCGCGAGACCGAGGGATCTTTGTGCCCCTCGGGAGCCACCCCTTTCTCGGCGTCCACGTGCAACAACGACAAGCCCACTTCCGTACCGCCGGAGAAGAGATATGCCAGGCGGACCGAACCACTGGTAATCCTGGAATCGGTGTTGGTCCGAAGATCCGGATCCGGCTGGTTGAAGAGCAGGTTCGCATCCCGCGGCAGCGGAAGCCCATCCCGGGAAGCATGGCTGGCCGCAAGAGCGTAGAGCAGACCGCCGCTGCTCCCCCGGTACGCGACAGTTCCTTGAATCTGACCCTCGGTGCCTAGCTGGGCCGACAGTTCGCCGCGCCTAGCAAGATCGGTCCAGGTAGGAGAAGTAAGGTTTACCGCGCCTCCCAGTACATTGGCTCCGTACTCCACCGGAGGAACTCCCTGAACCACTTGGACGCCCGCGATCATCGGCGCCGGTACCAGGGAGAGATCGACTCGATTGTCCCAAGGAACGTTGAGCAAAGCGCCGTCCAGAAAGGCCGCCACCTGACGCTCCCCGGCATTCCTTAAATAAACCAACGTCTCTCCCCGGGAATTGGTTTGAATGTGGGTAGCGGGTACCACCCGGGTGACCTCGGCTACGGAGATAGCATCCAGTTGGCGAATCGAGCGCGGCTCCACCACCACGGCTGTGTAGGGTAACGGCGCCGGTGTAGCATGTACCCCCCGCACCACCACTTCGCTCAGTTCGTGGACCCGCAAGCTGTCCCGCCTGGCGGCGGCAGTGTCCGCTTGGGCCATCAAGTCGGACGGCGCAGCTGCCAGAAACGGCGACAGTGCTGCAACCCAGCCTCGTATCAGCCAGGCGCCGGATTCTCGCCCCCTAAGAGCCAAAGGATTCAAGCGCGCCTCCCGAACACACGAGCCGAATAGTACCGGGCACCTGTCGCGGCAAGCAACCCTGCCCCTCACTTCACAATTACCAGGTCAAAGTCTCCCTCTTTCCGAGTGAGACTGATGTTCACATCGTCTCCCCGGCGCTGGCAATAAAGATCCGCCACGGCGTCCCCTACCCTCAAACCGGTTATCCTGATCTCCTGCAAGGAAGGCGGAAGCCGCGGGTGCACCACTCTCACCTCCCGCTCCGAGCCGCGCACCGTTATGCCCAAACAACTCTGAAGCAGCAAGAAGGCCGCACCCGCCGCCCAGCTCTGAGGGGCGCAGGCCAGAGGGTACTGGGTGGGTCCCTCACCGCCGCGGCGCGGAAACCCGCAAAATAGCTCGGGCAGCCGGTGAAACTCCATGAAGAGAGAAGCGTCGAACATCCCCGTCAGGATCCGCTCCGCATGGTCTTTCAGCCCGTAGGCCGCAAACCCGGCCGCTATCAAGGCATTGTCGTGAGGCCAGACCGAACCGTTGTGATACGACATGGGATTGTAACGCACTTCGCCCATGGCAACCGTTCTTACGCCCCAGCCCGAGAAACCGTTGGAATCCATCAAAGTCTCGGCGGTCCTGCGAGCCCTCTGCTCCGCCGCCACCCTCGCCCACAACAGATGCCCCGCGTTGGAGGTACGCACCCGGCACGGCCGCTTCTCCCCGTCGAGAGCCAGCGCATAGGTGCCCAGGTCCTCCAGCCAGAAATCCCTTTCGATTTTCTCCTCCAAGCGCTTGGCTTTTTCCTCGAACTCGCGGCTGCGGGCCGGATCTCCCAAAACGGCCGCAACCGCGGCCGCAGCCCGCCAGGCGGCGCAGACATAACCTTGAATCTCGCACATCGCGATCGGGCCCTGCGCCAAGGTCCCGTCGGAGTGAAAGACCGAGTCGGCAGAGTCCTTCCATCCCTGGTTCACCAGGCCGGTGGGAGAACGGCGGTAGTACTCCACGAATCCGTCTCCGTCCCGGTCCCCGTAACGCTCCATCCACTCCAGAGCCCGCTGCACGTTGGGCCATATCTGTTCGAGGAAATCGCGATCGCCGGTGGTCTCGTAGTAGGCGCCGGCGAGAGCTACAAACAGTGGCGTGGTGTCGGCGGCGCCGTAATAGAGTCCGAAAGGAATCTCGCCCAGCGCGGCCATCTCGCCGAGTCTGGTCTCGTGCATGATCTTGCCGGGTTCCGCGTCCCTCTCGGGATCCTCTTCGGTCGCCTGGCGGCGCGCCAGGTAAGCCAGAACGCCCCGAGCCAGCTCCGGCGCTACCCACAGAGTTTCCAGCGCCGTTATTATCCCGTCTCGCCCGAATGCGGTGCTGAACCACGGGACGCCCGCATAGGGGTAAAGCCCCTCCGGCGTCTCCGTCACCATCATATCCAGATCCGAGCCGCAGCGATTGAGCCAGTCGTTGAACTGCTCGTTGGAAGTTTCGATCCCTGCGCGAGCGGCGCGGATCCGAAAGCGGCGGGCTAGCAGCGACCTGTGGGCTTGTTCGAAGCTTTCCCCGGACCGCCGTTGATCGCCTGCCGAACAGCGCACCGTGACGAAGAAAGTTTCCGTTTGCTGAGGATCGATCTCGCAAATCACAGAGAGTTCGCCGTCGGCTGCGCTCCAGCGCTGCGGCCCCGCAACGACCTCGGCTCGCCGCTCCACCCCGTCGAGCCCGCGGTAGCACAGCACCAGCGCGCCCTCCCCCGGGGCCGGAGGACAGAGCTGGCCCCTGCGCGCCCGCCTGATTCCGCGCACCTCGAAGATGTCGGCGAAGTCCGATGCAAATCCGTAGGAGAGCGCTATCCGGACCCTGCTCCTGCCGTGATTGGTTACACGCAATCTTTCGTAACAAGACCCGTCCAACAGGAAAGTGGCCCGGAAGAAGTGAAGCGTCCCCCTCGGCACCACCACCTCCCCGTCGGTCGTGAGATCGGGATTGGTCAGATCGACGGCCAAAAACCCGGCTTCGTCGTTGACCGTGGAACTGAGCAGCAGCGGCCGCAACCCATCCACCCTGAACTCCATCTGCGACAGGAACCGAGTACCCTCGTGGTACAAACCGTACTCCGCGATGCCCAGGGCGTGGATATCCCCCCGGCGATCGAAGATCGCGAACGTCTCGCCCTCTTTGAGCACCCGGGTGCGGTCGTCCACCCGGTCGGAACCGGCGAGGATGTAAAATTGGTCCGCTACCTTGATGACCTCGTCCACCGGCTCAGCGGCTCAGGCGACGCGGCGTACCGGAGCGGCCAGAATGTTCTGGTAGATCGCCAAATAATCCTGCGCCATGCGGCGCGCCGAAAACCGCTCTTCGAAAACGGCCCGGCAGCGAGCCCGGTCGATCTTGTGCACCTCTTCCACCGCCCGCACCGCATCTTCCAAACCGTGCACTATGAAACCGGTCACTCCATGATCCAACACTTCCGGCACCGATCCGCGACGATAAGCGATCACCGGCGTGCCGCAGGCCAGAGCCTCGATCATGACCAAGCCGAAAGGCTCGGGCCAATCGATGGGGAACAACAGCGCAAGGGCGTTGCCCAAAAATTCGTCCTTCTCCCCTTCCCCGATCTCGCCGAGGTACTCGATACCCGGCTCTCTGAGAAGCGGCCTGATTACGCTCTCGAAATATTCCTTGTCAACCCGATCCACCTTGGCCGCAATCTTGAGATCGAGCCCCGTCCGGAGGGCTATCTGAATCGCCCGATCCACCCGCTTCTCCGGAGAGATGCGCCCCAGGAAAGCAAGATAGCGACCTGGTGTCGGCCTGAAGTTGTACAAGTCCAAAGGCAGCCCGTGATAGACCGTCCCCTGCCAGTTGGCAAAGGGGAGCGGTTCCCGCTGTGCGTTGGATATGGAGACTACCGGCATATCCCGAAACTCCCGGTAGAGAGGCACCAAATCCGGGATATCGAGACGCCCGTGAAGCGTGGTCACGTGCGGCCGGGACATTCTCCGAGACAGCGGGAAGTGGAGATAGTCCACGTGATAGTGAATAATGTCGAACTCGCTGGCCCGCTGAGCCACCATCTCCAGCATGAGCATGTGATGGGAGAGCTGGTCGACACAGTTTTTGTCCAAGCGCAACGATCTCCTGCACGGTGCCACCAGCTTGGCCTTGGTGACCGAATCGCCCGATGCGAAGAGAGTGACGTCGTGACCCTGAGCGACCAGCTCTTCGGTAAGATAAGACACGACACGCTCGGTGCCGCCGTAATACTTTGGTGGTACGCTTTCGTACAAGGGAGATACTTGCGCGATCCTCATCGCCATACCCTCCGTGCGGAGTCACCCGATCGGAACCCCGCGCCCGTACACGCAACATTTGAAATATAGCAAGTACCCGACTGCGGGATAAGCGGCCCAAGGGGGCGCCAGAACGACGAATCCAACCCCCGGCCCGCACCCCGGTGCCTTTCCCCTGCCGCAGGTACATTTTCCACAGGCTCACTGTCCCATTTCACCGCCACTTTCCGGAGGAACGCATGACCCTTTGGTTGGTCGCCGCATCGCTGGTGCTGGGTATCGCCCTAGCATACCTCCGCAGGGCCTACTGGGCTTGGGTCTTGCCCTGCGCGGCAATCATCGGCCTTTGGCTACCGGCAAGCCGGTTTTCCACCCCCTCGGTGGCGGCCGCGGTTTTGTTCGGGCTGGCCGCCGGCATATTCGGTATTTCTTCGGTCCGCCGATCGCTCGTTAGTTCCTGGTTGATGCGCCTGCTGGCACCCCTGCTCCCCCGAATGAGCGAAACCGAGCGGGTGGCCCTGGAAGCCGGAACGGTTTGGTTCGACGGCGAACTGTTCTCTGGGGCACCGGACTGGGAGTACCTGCTCTCCTTCCAGCCCCGGAAGCTGTCCGAAAGGGAGCGCGCGTTCCTGGAAGGCCCGGTAGAAGAACTGTGCCGCATGATCAAGGAGTGGGACGTAGTTCAGCGGGGGGATCTCCCGCCGGAAGTCTGGACCTTCCTCAAACACCACAAGTTTTTCGGAATGATCATACCGGAAGAGTACGGGGGTCTCGGCTTCTCGGCGGCGGCCCACTCGGCGGTGATCGTCAAGCTGGCAAGCCGGAGCGTGACCGCCGCCGTCACCGTAATGGTACCCAACTCCCTCGGCCCGGCCGAGCTTCTGCTCCACTACGGGACCGAGGAGCAGAAGCGCTACTACCTGCCCCGCTTGGCCAGCGGGGAAGAAATCCCTTGCTTCGCACTCACCGGTCCGGAGGCCGGGTCCGACGCGGCAGCCACCCAGAGCACGGGGATCGTCTGCCAAGGTATCTACCAGGGGCGCGAGGTTTTGGGGATGCGCCTCAACTGGAGGAAGCGCTACATAACGCTGGGTCCCGTTTCCACCGTAATCGGACTCGCCTTCAGGCTCAAAGATCCCGATCACCTTTTGGGAGAGAAAGAGGACTTGGGCATCACCTGTGCTCTGATCCCCTCTCATCTACCCGGCATAGAGATCGGAAAGCGGCACGATCCCATGGGGATACCGTTTCAGAACGGTCCCAACTCCGGGCGGGACGTTTTTGTACCCCTGGATTTCATCATCGGCGGGCCGGCGATGGCGGGGCAGGGCTGGAAGATGCTGATGCAAAGTTTGGCTGCGGGAAGGAGTATCTCCCTGCCCTCACTTTCCGTCGCGTCGGCCGAACTGGCCGCCCGCGTGGTGGGAGCATACGCCACGGTCAGAGAGCAGTTCGATACCCCGATCGGCCGGTTCGAAGGGATCGAAGAACCCCTGGCCAGAATCGGAGGACTTACGTACCTGATGAACGCCGCGCGAATCCTCACCGTAGGAGCGGTGGATGCGGGGGAAAAACCGGCAGTGCTGTCGGCGGTAGTGAAGGCCTACCTCACCGAAGCGATGCGCCGGGTTATCAACGACGCGATGGACATCCGTGCGGGAGCGGCGATCTGCCGCGGGCCGCGAAACATGTTGGCCCACGCTTACCAAGCCGTTCCCATCGGGATCACCGTGGAAGGTGCCAACATACTGACCCGCTCGATGATCATCTACGGCCAAGGTGCCGTACGCTGCCATCCCTACGTACAGGACGAGATCCGGGCGATCGCGGAGCGGGACGCGGCTCGCTTCGACCGGGCTTTCTTCAAGCACGTCGGTTTCACCGTTTCCAACGCGGTTCGCACTCTGTTGCTGGGGCTGACCGACGGCAGGCTGGCGGGGGGAGCCGGCAGGGGGCGGGTACGCCGCCACTTGAAGCGCTTCACTCGGATGAGCGCAGCCTTCGCCCTAACATCGGACGTGGCCATGGCGGTTTTGGGAGGCAAGCTCAAACGCCGCGAAAAGCTGAGCGGCCGGCTGGCCGACGCCCTCGCTTGGATGTACTTGGGCTCGGCCGCCTTGAAGCGCTTCCACGACTCCGGCATGCCCGAGAGGGACCGTCCCTTTGCAGAATGGAGCGCGCGCCATGCTCTATTCCAGGTCCAAGAAGCGCTGCGAGGTGTGATCGAAAACTTCCCCAACCGGCCGGCCGCCTGGATGCTGCGCTGGTTGATTTTCCCCTTGGGAGCGCGATACCGCCCGCCGTCGGACGCTTTGGGAAGCCAAGTAGCCAGGGAGCTGCTGGAAGATCGCGAAGCCCGTGCCGCGCTCACCGGGGATATTTACATACCCGGGCCCCACGAGCCGGGGCTGGGAAGATTGGAAGCGGCTTTGGATCACGCAGTGGAAGCTCTCAAGGTGGAAACCAAGATCCGCGATGCGATTCGAGCAGGCAAACTCGACCGAGCGCCGGGGGAGATGATCTTGGAACAGGCGCAGGCGGCGGGAATAATTAGCGATCTCGAGGCCCTAGCGGTAATGGCGGCGGACGCCATCAGAGAAGAAGTGATTCAGGTGGACGCCTTCGATCCGGAAGAGTTCCTGCGCTTGAGGGGATGAAGGCGAATCCGGCGCGCCTTGAGCTCGCCCCTTACGGTGGCGACGCGGCGGCCCATCTTATAAAGTGGCCTGCAACCAGTAAGCAGTCCGCAACCAGCGGAGGGTAAAATGTTCGGACTTCGCGGGAGGAATCGATGATTCGTTACAGTTGCAAGCTGCTCGCTGCCGCCTTGGGTGTGCTCTGCACAAGCTGCGCGCCTCAAGAATCGCCCCCGGCAGTCACCCCGGGCTGGCAATGGTCGTTGGACAGCGTTTTCAAGACGGTAAACGCGGTGCGGGCGGGGCGCGATTTGAACCCGCCGCGCTGGCCCAACGGCGCCCGGGTGGCGGTACTGCTTTCGTTCGATGTGGACAACGAAACCATCGCGCTGCGTTTCGGCGAGCCCACCATAGGAGCTCTGTCCCAGGGAGAGTACGGAGCCCGCGTAGGACTGCGGCGGGTGGTGGAGCTGCTCGATCGTTACCAGATCCCCGCCACTTTCTTCATCCCGGCGGTCTCCCTGATGCTGAATCCCCACATGGCGGACCTGATCAAACGGTCCGGCCGTCACGAGTTCGCCGTTCACGGATGGATCCACGAACTGAATTCCACGCTGCCGGCGGACGTGGAGCGGAGGTTACTGGTCCAGGCGATCGACACGCTGACCAAACTCACCGGGCAGAGACCGGTGGGCTACCGGGCACCTTCGTGGAATTTCAGTCCCAACACGCTCGGGATCATTCGCGAACTGGGATTTCTCTACGAAAGCTCGATGATGGCGGACGATCGTCCCTACGAGCTGCTCCACAACGGGGAGCCGACCGGGATAGTGGAGCTTCCGGTGGAGTGGATCTTGGACGATGCTCCGCTGCTCAATCCCCAGGGAGACCGCTACAGTCCTCCCCGGGAAGTGCTCCAGGTTTACATCGACGAATTCGACCGGGCCTACGAGGAAGGAACCATGTTCCTGCTCACCATGCATCCCCACTACATCGGGCACCGATCCAGGATCGTGATCTTGGAGGAACTGATCCGGCATATCCGGAGCAAGGGCAACGTGTGGTGGGCCACTCATCGCCAAGCGGCCGAGTACGTAAAGCAGGTGGCCGGAATGTAAGGAGCGATTTGCCATGCGAAAGACGATCGGCGTTCTTTGCTCGATTCTCTTGGCCGGCACGGCCGCCGCTCAGGATGCTCCGTGGCGGCCGACGGTGATGTCGTTAAACGGGATGGTCGCCTCGGGCCATCCTCTCGCCTCGGAAGCGGGGATCAGGATCCTGCGGGAGGGAGGAAACGCCATAGACGCGGCGATCGCGGCGTGGCTGGTGCAGGGTCAGGTCGAACCGGGAATGACCGGGATCGGCGGCGACATGTTTATCCTCATTTATCTGGCCAAGACCAACGAGGTCAAGTTCATCAACGGAACCGGACCCGCTCCGATGGCGGCCACCGCCGAGTTCTACCGCTCGCGCGGCGGGATGCCGCGGGACGGAGCGCTTTCGGTGATCGTTCCCGGCGCTTTGGGCGGGGCGCTGCTGGCCCTCGAGAAATACGGCTCCCTACCCCGGGACCGAGTAATGGCTCCGGCGATCGAACTGGCCGAGCGCGGATTCCCCATAAGCGACGAGCTTGCCCGGCAGCTCAGATCCGCCAGGGAACGCCTCGCCAAATTTCCGTCCACCACCAAAGTGTGGTTCCGTAACGGGGAACCCCTCGGAGCCGGCGACATACTGGTCAACCGCGACTTGGCCAGAACGCTGCGCCAGATCGCCAGTGGCGGCGCGGACGCTTTTTACCGCGGTCCGATCGCCCAGCGCTCGGTCGCTTTCATCCGGCAGCACGGGGGGATCCACACCGAAGCAGACTGGGCCAACTACAGAGCCCATGAGGATCAGCCGATCTCGGTGACGTACCGCGGGATCGAAGTGTACGAGTGCCCGCCCAACTCCCAGGGCCACGTAATGCTTCAGGCTCTGAAGATTCTCGAGGGGTTCAACCTAAAGTACATGGGCCACAACAGCGCGCCGTATCTCCACCTCGTTACCGAGGCGTTGAAGCTCGCCTTTGCCGATCGCAACGCCTACGTGAGCGATCCCAGGTTCGTTCCACCCATACCGATGCGGGAGCTGCTCTCCGAGGAGTATGCGGCGGTGCGGCGCGCGCTGATCGATCCCCGCAGGGCCATCGAGGGCGAACCCCCTCCGGGCGATCCGCTGAAACTCACTACCAAAACCCCGGCATACTCTCGGCCACAACCCAACCCCGGCGATGTAGAGGACTGGGACGAAGCGACCGCCTTGGCCCTGACCACGTATCTCGCGGTGGTGGATCGGGATCGAAACATGGTTTCTATCACCTCCAGCCTCCTGAGCGGTTTCGGAAGCGGGATGGTAGTCGAGGGAGCCGGGTTCTTTCTCAACAACCGAATGGCATACTTCTCCCTGGATCCCGGCAACGTGAATGTCTTGGCTCCGGGAAAACGGACCCGGCACACCATCAATCCGGCGCTCGCGCTGAAGGATGGAAAACCGTACCTGGTTTTCGGTACTCCGGGAGCGGACACTCAGCCGCAAACCCAGCTCCAGTTCTTCCTGAACGTGGTAGAGTTCGGCATGGGGATCCAGCAAGCGCTGGAACAACCCGCGGTCATCAGCACCAGCTTCCGCTCCTCTTACTACCCCCAGGAGATCGGGGGCACCCTGCTCACGCCCGCGGCGCTGCCGGTCCACGTCCGCGAGGAGCTGGCCTCCCTCGGCCATAAGCTGGACGTGCGCAACCTGCGGGGCGTAGGGAGAGTGAAAGCGATCATGGTTCACCCCGTAACCGGCGCCCTCCTGGGAGGCGTAAGCCCGGTGGGAGACAGCTACGTCATAGGGTGGTGAGCGATCCCTGGAGGAACCGTACAGAATCCTGGTGATTTCGCCGCGGCGCTGGACTCGCGCTCTGCTGATCGCCGAGTTCTCTGAGGCCGGATATGACGCGGTGGGCGCAAGCAGGGTGCTCACCGCGCTGCGCTACTCCGCCGACGACCCCGAGCGCGGCCCGATCAGAGCGATCCTCTTGGAGGACCACGCCCTAGATCCGGAAGGAAGGGCACTTTTGGGGGAGCTGTACGGCAAACATCCCGCCGCCCTCAAGATCGTCGTGACCGGCGCAGTGGCCACGCCCCCGGGAGGTCCCTGGGACGAAATCATCAGGCGTCCGGTCTCCATTGGGGAGATCGTAACTCGAGTCGGCGCTCTCCTCAGGCGCTGAAGGCCGCCCGCAACCCGGCACCCCTCGTACCCGGCCCGTCAGGGGCGAGGGATGAGCGTATCGGGCAGTTCGCTGAGAAGCAGCGATCCCGCTATGTAGCCGGCAAAACGGCCGTCCAAATAGACCTCCCACCAACCCGCCACCCGGTTCGCCACCACCACCTGCCGCCCGGGAGGCAGCACCTGTAAGACCGCGCTCTCTAGGCTCCTGCCCTCCCGCACGTTCGCCCAGTTGGAAACCCAGCGAACCACTCCACCCTCAGGCGCGGAAATCAATCTGGATCCGGCAACTTCGGACCTGGCCGGCTGGAGCGGCGAGTCAAAAGCTCCCGCCGCGGGCACAGCCCCTTCCCGCTGCGGGGGCGATTCGCTCGCCCCACCCGCCGCCGGTTCCGGCGCATCCTCCCGCGGACCGCTCGCCGGCAGGGCGGCCGCGCCCGCCGGGGGCTCCAGAATCTCCCGCGTGGCGGGACCGAGGGCCGGCGGCCGGGGCTGAAGCTGCTGAGCCACCACAACCAGTAGCGCGAACGCCCCCACCACACCTGCCGCTCCCAGAGCGAGCACTATCCTGCTGGTCCTCGCCGGGTGTTCGGCTCCGCAGTAGGGACACTGCCGCGTTCGCGAAAGGACCTTCCTGCCGCACTTTTTACACTCGGCCAAAGACCCGCTGAGACCCTGCTGGAACCGCGGCTGGGTCAGGTGGAACCCGCAGTTCGGGCACCTGGAGGCCAGGCTGAGGATGGTGTGGTTACACGACGGGCACTTGATGAGTGTCATGGGTCGAGGGCCGAGGGTTTCACCCTCAATTTACTCTCCAAAGCACCCGTTCGCCTAGGGTCGCCTCCACCTTCAGAAGCCTTGCCGAAACCCGATGCGCGGCGCATCCTGTGAGGCGATGGCCTCGCCGCGAAATCGTGTAGCCAAGGCGCTCATCCGGGTGGAGGGACTCGGAGTTCCGGCGCTTCTCTTCTCCTCCAAGAATGCCAAGGGGACGCCCAAACACCGAAAGCTGGAATTGCTGGGCGGTGGAATAGAGGAGGAGGATCCTCTCGAGGGACTGGCCCGGGAACTTGAAGAAGAGGAAAAACAGGGCGTGCTGGCGCGAGAGCTTTTGGCCAGCCACCCCGAGCCCCGGACGGTGGTTGCGGGCGGTGCCGAGCACTACATCTTCGAGCTCACGATCAGGCTGGACGACTACCTGGACCTGAGACCCAACCATAAGGAGAGTCTCGGCTTCAAGCTGGTTCCCGAGGCGGCGTTGGGGGATCCCCACTTCCAAGCTCGGCTCACCCCGAAAACCAAGGAGATTCTGACTCAACTCCGGATGATTTAACTGCGCTCCGGATGATTTAACTGCGGGTCAGCGTTTTCCCTCCGCGGAGAATCGGCCGTCCCGCCAGAACGCCTGTGGGTTTTCCGTCTCGGATTGCAAACCGCCCGTTTACCAAGACGTGAACTGTTCCGGCGGAGTACTGGTGCGGCTGCTCGTAAGTGGCGCGGTCCCGCAGTCGGGTTAAATCCAAGACCGCGATGTCCGCGTAGAACCCCGGGCGGATCAACCCCCGATCCGGCAGTCCTAGAAAGGTTGCTGCCAGGGAGGTCATGCTGCGGATCGCAAAGGGAAGGCTGATGATCGAATCTTCCAGGACGAAGAGCCGCAGCTTGCGGGTAAAAGCGCCGTAGGGGCGGGGGTGGACTATCTCGGCACCGGGCGGCGGGGTGCGCCCGTCGGTGCAGGTCATCATCCACTCTCTGGTCGCCAGGAACTTGGTGTTCTCGATATCGTAGAGGTCCAGGTTCATCACCGCGGCGTTGCCTCCGGCGAGTATGCGGCGGACCGTTTGGGGTACCGGCAGTCCCCATTCAGCCGCGACTTGGGCGAGCGTCTTCCCGTTGAGTTCCTCGCGGGGATCCACCAGCAGGATCTTTTCCGCCCCGCCTCGGATGGCGAGCATCTCCATGGTTTCCCGATCCAGCCGGCTGGCCACCTCGGGATCCTGGAAGCGGCGCAGCATGGCCTGGCGGCCGCCGGCGCCGGCCCAGCGGGGAATGGCGTACGCCGCAAGGTTGCTCTGGGTGGCCGTGTAGGGGTGCTGAGCGGCCATGACGTTCACGCCCCGAGCGCGGGCTTCGTCGATCAGCTTCGCCGCTTCAGGGGCGCGGCCGTAATTGTGGCGCCCTTGGGGATTTAGATGGGAGAAAATCACCCTGGCGCCCGATCGCTCGCCGATTTCGATCGCCTCCTTCATCGAATTGAGAAAACCGATACCGGGGTACGCCGCTCCCAGGTCCCGGTCGTGGGTGTCGTAAATACCTCCGTATTCCGCGGCGACCGACGCCAGAGCCACCACCTCGTCGGTGGAAGCAAACGATCCCGGGGTGTAGAACAATCCGGTGGAGAGTCCGAAGGCTCCCTCCTCCATGCCGCGGCGGACGTAGGCCTTCATCGCTTCCAACTCTTCAGGGGTGGGGGCGCGATCTTCCATGCCCATCACCGCGGCGCGCGCCGCGCCGTGGCCTACATAGTGCAGCGCATTGATCCCTATACCGCGCGCCAAATAGCCCGCAAAGATCTCCCGCAAGTTGTTGGAGCCCCCTCCGTCCACTCCCAGCACCGCGGTGGTGATACCCTGGTAAAGAAACGGGAGTGCGTCTTTTCCCCACTCTTCTTCCAGCTCCGCGTGGCTGTGCATGTCTATGAACCCGGGAGCCACCCACAAGCCCGAAAGATCCACGGTGTCCCGGGCCCGCACTCCCGCATCCCGCGCGTGGCCCACAAAGGCTATGCGGTCGCCCGCTATGCCGACGTCCGCCACCACCCACGGGTTGCCGGCACCGTCTAGCACCCGGCCGTTGAGCAGGAGAAGATCGAGAGGACGTTCTTGGGCCGCCGCCGATTCCATGGCGAGCGACAGCGCGCCCGCCACCACAACACCAACACCCCAAAGCGCCCTCACCGCGCGGCTAGCCCTAATCTTTGAAAGGGGAGGGCTTGGATCGGGTCTTGAACGGGCGCGCCCGATCCAGCAGCCGCTGGAGTTCCTCGATGCTGAGCTCGAACGGATCGGTCTCGTAAGTGGGCGCATCCGCCACCAGCGGAGCGCCCGACCCGCCGTCTATCTCTTCGAACTCCCATTCGGACCTGCTTCTGGGACGAACCTCCCAGACCCGCCCTTCCCGATCGGTGAACCTGCGAAATCCCATGGCTGTCAGATCGCTCCCTGTTCCCACGGACCCCAGACCGCGAAGGTCATTCCCGGCTGCCTGCCCCGGGCATCTCCGAAGGCGTTGAAGAACATCGTACGGCCATCGGGGCTGAAACAGACGCCGGTAAGCTCGCTGTTGCTGGCCAAGTTGGCAGCGATGTCGAACACGCGCCCGTCCCTGGTGAGGCCGCGTACGTACTGCCGGTCCGCACCGCTGTCTTCGCACAACACCACCGCGCCCCGGGGACTCACGGTCACGTTGTCAGGACGATTGAGGATGCGGCGGCTTGGAGACTCGAAGATCAACCTCAGCCATCCCTCTTCCGGTCCCGAGGGAGCGTACTGCCACACCTGGCCGAGTTCCGCATCTCCGCCGTTGGTCGAGACGATGTACACATTTCCGTCTCCGTACCAGCAACCTTCGAGCCGCGCAAACACGGCGCCGCCGCGGGCGTATCCCTGTTCGAATACCGCCGAAACTTCCTCGGGGCCGCCCTGAGGATCGGGATCGTCGATGTCGACCCAAATGACCGGGAGTTCCTCGCCCATCCGCTGCCGATTGCGGGTGTCGTAGCGCGGCTTCCCCTTGACGGCCAGCATCTGGAGTTTTCCGCCCGCCGCCAGATCGCCCCTACGGCCCGGAAGAAAAGGTCGCTCCGGCAGAAAACGGTAGAAGCCCGCCCGAGTGTAATCCTCGGTCTCGTACACGATGCCGGTTGTGGGATCGACCGCCACCGCCTCGTGAACGAATCTGCCCAGCGCCACCAGCGGCATAGGCTCGACCAGTTCCTCCGCCGCCGCGGGGACTTCGAAAACATAGCCGTGCATTTTCCCAAAACCGGACTCGGGCCCGAAGAACGCTTCTTCGCAGGAGAGCCACGAGCCCCAAGGAGTGGGACCTCCGGCGCAGTTGCGCCACGTGCCGTTGAGGCTGACAAAGCTCTTCACTAGCTCCCGCGTCTCGGGATCCACCTCCAGCGAGACCGTACCGCCGCCGGCGCCCGGATCGTACGCTTTGGAGACATTCCCGATCGCCGCATTGGGCCTCGGAGCGTTCGCCACTTCATGATTCCGGATCAGTCGTATGTTTCCGTTGGGGAGGGCGAAGGCCGCCATCCCATCGTGCTGTCCAGGCGTGAGGTATCCGTCGGACATTACGGAACCTTGTACGCCGATCACTCGATACTGAAAGCCGCGTGGCAGGGCGAGCTCCGGTCCCGCCCCCTCCAAAGAACCGTACCCGCCCTCGCCCGGCCCCGCCAGTGAGCGAGCATTGCCCAGCGAGGCGCAAGCTGCCAGCGCTTCGAGCGCGGCCACCCCGACGAACGCCTGACCCGCGAGTCCGGCAGAATACCGGAGAAAGCGGCGCCGGTCCATTTCGCCTTGCACCCTCGCAAATCTCAGCTTTAGCTGCGGCCCGTCAAGCCTGCCTTTAAAGGCCGCCTCAGGCGGTCTTGGCAACCCCGGTACCGAGTTGCGATCTTGCACATGGAAGATGAGCAAAGGAGGCACCATGGGCGCACTGCCGAACATAGATCGTGACACTACCGCGCTGGTGCTGGTGGACATACAGCCCGACTTCATGCCGGGCGGCGCCCTGCCAGTAGCCGAGGGCGATGCCATAGTCCAGCCGGTGCGCGAGCTCATGGAAGCCGACCTTTTTGGCCTCTACGTAGCCACCCAGGACTGGCACCCGGCAGGGCACATTTCGTTCGCCAGCAGCCACCCGGGCAGGAAGCCGTTCGAGGTGATCGAGCTGTACGGGCACCAGCAGGTGTTGTGGCCCGACCACTGCGTCCAAGGCACGCCGGGGGCCGAACTGCACCGCGGCCTTCCGTGGGAAAAGCTTTCCGTAATAATCCGCAAGGGAACCGACCCCAAGGTCGATTCCTATAGCGGGTTCAGGAACAACTGGAATCCCAAGGGAGAGCGACCTCCGACGGGTTTGGCGGGATACTTGAAGGACCGCGGGATTACCACCATTTACGTCTGCGGTCTGGCGCGAGACTATTGCGTGAAGTGGACCGCCGAGGATGCAGCCCGTGAGGGATTCCAGGTGCATTTCCTCTGGGATCTCACCCGCGCAGTCGATCCCTCTTCCGACGAGCAGGTGAGAAGAGAGCTCGAAGGCGCCGGAGTGAAAATCCTGGAGGGAGCACCGGTGGGAGGATAGCTCAAGACCCGGGCGGGAGCTCCCCGCGGCTTCCGCCCCTTTCTGTTCCGCCTAGCTGAAGCGCAAAACCGCGATGTGCGGTGTCGGTGCCGGACAAACCGTTGACAGGAGGAGGAGAGAGTGAAACGAACCGTTGCGCTCGCTGCCGGCTCTGTTGCAGCCTTGCTATGGCTGTCAGTACCGGGCTCGTCGCAGGCTCAGGGCCTTCCCCGCCCCGCGGACGTCTTCGGGTTCGAGCCCGGAGCCGATTACATGGTGGCCGATTACGATCAGATGATCGAGTACTATCGCCGCCTTGACGCTGCGAGCGATAGGGTCCAGATGATCGAGATCGGGCGATCTGCCCGCGGCAAGCCGATGTATCTCGTGATCGTCTCGAGCGAAGAGAACATGCGGGATCTGGAGCGGTGGCGCTCGATCAGCGAGCGGCTGGCGCTGGCGAGAATCGGCGAGGAAGAAGCCCGGCGGCTGGCCCGGGAAGGGCGGGCGGTGGTGTGGATCGACGGCGGCCTGGACGATCAGGAACTCGCCACCGGACAACTGATGCCGGAGTTGATCTATCGGGTCGCCGCCGAGGAGAGCGACGAAATGCGCAAGATCCGCAGCAACGTGATCGCTCTGCTCATGCCCCACATGAATCCCGAGGCGGCGGCCAACGACATTTCCTGGTACCGGGCGCAGCGGGGCACGCCTTTCGAGATCACCGACCCGCCGCGCCTGGGCCAACCCTACGTGGGGACCGACAACAATCGGGACTGGTTCATGATCACCCAGCCGGAGACCTGGGCGGCGTCGCGAATCTTCTATCACGTCTGGCATCCCCAGATCGTTTACAATCATCACCAGACCGGCCCGGCGTACACCCGGATCGTGATTCCTCCGTATGCCGATCCCGTCAACCCCGACATCCATCCGGGTGTTACCGCTTGGGTCAACATGGTGGGCGCGGCGATGGCCAGCCGCTACGCCTCCAAGCACATGCCGGGCTACGTATCCCGCGTGATCTACGACATGTGGTGGAACGGCGGGATGAGGCTGTCTCCCTATTACCACAACATCGTGGGTATCCTGACGGAGACCTCTCACGCCTGGCCCACGCCTTACCGGTACGATACCACGGCTTGGCCTGAAGTAATTGCGGCGCGCAAGGGAGACATACCGCGTACCGACCGGACCAGCATCTTCTACGCTTACCCCTGGAAGAGTGCCGAGTCCCACTTCCGAGATGCCATCGACTACATGTACGAGGCCTCCATCGCGGTCCTCAACCTTGCCGCCAATTATCGCGAGGAGCTGCTTTTCAACCGCTGGCGCACGGGCCGCGACGCGATAGAGGCGGGAGAGCGAGGAAATCCCTACGCATACGTTCTACCGCGCGACCAGTGGGATCCCAGCGCCGCGCGGGAGCTGGTCAACGTTTTCCGCAAAGGCGGCGTGGAAGTCCACCGGGCCACGCAAAGCTTCCGGGCGGGAGGCCGGGAATATCCCGCGGGAAGCTACGTGATATATACCGCTCAGGCGTTCCGGCCGCTCATCATGAACCTCATGGAACCCCAGCGCTATCCCGACCGGCGTCTATATCTGGGCGGGCCGCCCGAGCCACCCTATGATCTCTCCGGCTGGACCCTCTCAATGCAGATGGGAGCCGAGGTCGTGCGAATCGACGAACGGTTCAGCGCCAGCACGGAACCGATCCGGGACACGCTGGTACCCAGCGGCGAGGTGCGCGGGACGGCGGGATACGGCTGGGCGCTTTCGCGGAAAGCGAACGCTAGCGTGAAAGCAGTGAATCTTCTGCTGGCGCAGGGAGAACGAGTTTACTGGGCCGCCTCCGGCTTCTCGGACGGAAACAACCGATACGAAGCCGGCACCTTCGTGGTGGAGCGGCGAGGCGGGACAACCGAACGCAGAGTGAGGGATGCGGCCCAACAGGCCGGCGTCGACTTCGTAGCCCTCGGTGGCCGCCCGGGAGCCGAACTGCGCCCCGTGCGGTTACCGCGCGTCGGGCTCTACAAATCCTGGATACCGGTGGACGACATGGGATGGACCCTGTGGATCTTGGAGCAGTACGCCTTCCCGGTCGATACCCTGCACAACCGGGATATCCAGACGGGAGATCTGCGGCGTTACGACGTGATCCTGCTCCCGGACCAGCCGGCGGAGCAAATCCTCAACGGGCACGCTCCGGGGACCATGCCCGAAGAGTACGTGGGAGGTTTGGGTGCGGCCGGCGTTGCGGCCCTGGACCGTTACGTGCGCAACGGCGGTACCATCGTGGCGTTCGACGATGCCAGCGATTTTGTGGCCGAGCAGCTCAGCCTCCCCGTCCGCAACGCTGTGGCGGGGGTCTCCACCGACAACTTTTTCATTCCGGGTTCGCTGGTGCGCGCCACGATCGAGGTGAATCACCCTCTGGCCCACGGCATGAAACCCGAGGTGGCGGCATTTTTCCGCCGGAGCCGCGCCTTCGAGATCGTGCGGCTGTCGCGCAACCGCGAAGGGGGAAGAGTGGAAACCCCTCCCGGCCCGGAGCCCCCGGTAGAGATTGTAGCCCGCTACGCCCGGGAGAACATCCTCATGAGCGGGTGGGGGATAGGACAGGAACGTTACTTGGCGGGAAGACCAGCAATGGTCCGGGTGAGGCACGGCAACGGACAAGCGATACTGTTCGGTTTCCAGCCTCAGTTCCGCTCGCAGCCCCGGGGAACCTACAAACTGATTTTCAACTCGCTCTACTCGGCGACGGTTCCTGGGATGTGACGTTCCGACTCACCGGCAGTTCCCGGGACACACTGTAGCTACGAGTGGGGCAAGGGAGCTCCAAGCGGCGGCGGTGAGCGGTGCCTAGCGTCCGGGAGGCGCAGGCACCGCCTTCACCCATTCCTCCGGCCCCCGCAGGGCATCGCGGATGATCAGCCCTCGCGGCGTGAGAGCCGCACGCTCCACACCGACGGCGTAAGCGCGCTGAGTACGCCGCACCTCGTATTCTCCCACCCGCTCGGTGCGACGCATGACCCAGACTACCAGCCCTTCGGCATAGCGCGCCTCGGCCTCGCGGTGCCGCAGCCTGACCGCAACGTACTCGTACCCGGGGTAACGGTCGTCTCTCACCACGGCTACCAACTGCGGCTCCTGAATCCCGCTGGGCACGAGCTCCCAGATTCCCTCGATAGGATCCAGGCTGTCCACCCACGCGGTGAAGAATGCCGCAAAATCTTCCTCCGTAGGCGGGAACACCTGCCAGCGCTCCGCCGTACCGAAGGAAGCTTTCCGCTGAGAGATCCGGTTGAGCGGCGCCGGTTCGATCCCGCGGTCGGACACCCGTATATCTTCCCAGCGCTTCGGTCCCAGCAGATAGCCCAGTCCCGTGCCTGCGATCGCCCCCAGCAAGCCGAAGCCGATGATCTCCCCTACCGGTCCCTCGTCTCCCCAGGTTGCGCCGAAGGCGGAAGAGAACGCCGTCGCTCCCAGTGCGGCTCCCACTGCCAGGCCGATGCCGCCACCCACCAGAAAATTGGAAGCGGGAGTGCGCTGGACCTGCAGGCGGATGCGGTTGGAGAATCGCACCGCTACGGTGTCGCCTTCCCGCTGCTCCGGATCCAGCAGGAGACCGGCGCGGGTCACATAGAGCACTTTTCCGCTCAACCACAGGTCGCGGGAGGCGGAATCCACAGCCGCCACCCGGGCCTTCACACCCGGCTGGAAGGGGAGCCGTTGCGCCGCTAAAGGCTGGGCCGAAGCCAGCGCACCCAGCGCCAGTATCCGAAGGGCTCGCCGCCGTCTCATTTCAAGACCCAAACCTTGGCGCTTGCGATTTGTTGGGTAACCCTTCCGCCGATCAGATAGAGCGCGCCGTCGAGTACCACCGCCTGGGCGTCGGCCAATGGTGCAGGCAGCGGCGGAAAGATCGTCCAGATTCCCGCCGGCAAATCCAGGGCGCGATGGGAGGATAGAGCCCAGCCCGTAGTGGCCGCGTTCAGCGGTCTGATCCCGCCGAGGGCGTGAAGCTTCCCTTGCCACCAGACGAGGGCGGGCCGGAGGGAGGGGATGGTGTCGCTCCCCAAGGTGCGCCAGCTATCGGTATCGGGCCGGTAAACTTCCACTTTGGATCTGGAAACCGCGGCGCCACCCTCGACCCAGGAGCCGCCGACCACGTATATCTCCCCGTCGACACCGTAGGACGAGTGGTCCGATCGGGGCTCCGGCATAGGGTCGCGGTAGCTCCACACTCCTGTGGCCACATCGTACACCAGTACGGAATCGCCGGGTATCCGGGGGCCGTGGATCGAGGCTTCCTGGACCTCCCCGGCGATCACCACGATCTTATCCGAGATCGCCGCCACGCTCTGCGTGGTTCTCCCGTCGGGAATTTCCGGCCGGTACATCCACTGGTCGGAGTTTTCGTTGTAGGCCCACAGCAGGCGCCGGGATCTTGCACCCAGAATCCCTCCCACGGCGAACATGGTGTCCGCTACTACCACCAGCTTCACGCCGCTTACCGGTTCGGGAAGGTCCCTGAGCTGCTGCCATTGATCGACCGCCGGGTCGTAGCGGTAGGCCGCTCTGCTTTCCGCAAAGTCGCTGGTGGTTCCGCCGATTACGTAGAGGCGCCCGTGATAAGCGGCCGCTCCGAAGCTCCACAGCGCCCGAGGCAGAGAGGCGACCTCTTGCCATGGAGTATCCCGCACCTCGCTCAGTTCCGAGCCGCCGTCGCAAGCGGCAAAAACGGCGATCACAAGGAGGCTGAAGCGGGCTGCGGGAGCGGGCATCGGCGGACTCCTGTGAATGACTGAAAACCCAATTTAGGGCGCCGCCCCGGGCGCGGCCACCGGCGTGCCGTGCCGCCGCGGGGAAACTCTGGCGCCGGCCGTGCGTTTAGTGTAACTAGGGAGGGAGAGCCTATGTTCCCGAAGCCGTGCCTGCCGCTCCGTTCCGCCTGGGTCGCGGTCCTACTCTGTGTGTGCGGGAGCCGGGCGGTCTGGGCGCAGGTGATCCAGGGCCAGGTGGTCGACCGGCTGAGCAACCAGCCGGTGCGGAGCGGTGTGGTGAGATTGCTGGACACTCGGGGAGAAGTGGCGAGCACGAGGCTCGATCTTAACGGCCGGTTTGTCCTCGAGGCCCCGGAACCGGGACGCTACTGGCTGCGTTTCGAATCGCCGGGCTATCGGGTCGTTGTGTCTTCCGCCATCGATTTGGCTCCAGGCGCAACCCTCGCCTACTCGATTCAGACGCAATCCCTCCCGCCCGCCCAGATGGACACGGTAGTAGTGGAAGGGAGGGCGGTCCCCGCCAGACTGGCTTCTTTCTATGAACGCAGAGCGCGCGGAGCCGGAGGGGAGTTTTTCACCCGGGAAGAGCTGGATCGCTGGAATCCGGCCGAGGTCACCGATATCGTGCGCCGGGCGGTGGGGTTTGCCGTGGTGCCCAATACCAACTACGGCCGCAGGGGAGACACCAGGCAGAACCTCGTCATAAACAACCGGCTCGGCGATTACATCGGGCAGAGCTGCCCGCCGCTGGTGTTCTTGGACGGGATGTACGTGGGCACCGCCTGGGACTTCGATATCGACTCCCATTTGGCGGTGACCAACATCGAGGCGATGGAGTTCTACAACGGTCCCGGGAACATGCCCATCGAGTTCAACCGCCGGGGGTCGGATTGCGGCGTGATCGGCATCTGGACCAGGGTAACTACCGATGTGCCGCATCCTCTGTGGCGCCACATCGAGTTGGGGCCGCAACTAGGCCTGAGATATTCGGCGGCCGGCTTGCGAGACGCCCGCATCGGAGGCCAAGTCTCCATCGCCGTCGGCCCGATGGAAGTTCAGGGCTCCCTCAACATCATCATGGCGCTGCTGGGTGACGGTCCCGCGGAATCGCGATCCGGGTGGCAAGCAACTGGGGCTCTGAGGACGAGGCCCTTGGGGCGCAGATCGCCGTGGTACCTTGGAGCAGGCGCCACCTCCATGGAGCTCAACGTACCCGCCCGGCAAAACCCGCTCTTCACCGAGTCCGTGCAGGAACAGTACTTCTTGCTGCTGGCTGGGGCGACGGCGGCGCTCACCCGAACGCTCCATCCTTACATCGAAGCGCAGGTGCTCGCGCCCTTCGGCTCCGGGCGCCAGTTGCACCTTTTCACCGGTATCGCTTTCCGGGCCTACTGAGCGCCTCTCTCCGGCGCGGCTTGCAACGCTAGCGCGGGGTGCAATTGTCGCCGCAGCGCGCCTCCAAGAGCAGAGCCACCACCTGAAGGAACTCCTCGTGGGACACGCTCCGGCCTCTGCCGGGTGCCGTCTTGTGAACCACCACCAAGTCCAAGGCCGGCATGACCAGGATCTGTTGTCCCACCGCTCCCAAGCCTACAAAAGCGCCGCGATACTCGGGACCTAGCTCGGCGCGATCGAAAACCCACCACAGATAGCCGTAACCGAACGGTCCCTCCCTGCGGCGCGGTGGGTTCATCTCGTACACCCGAGTATGAGCCGTAGTGCTCTCTTTCACCCACCAGCGCGGCACGATCTGCCGCCCGTTCCAGTTCCCTTCCCTCAGCATCAGGTATCCGATCCGCGCCATGTCCCGCGTGGAGAGGTACATATGATACGCCAGATGGCGCGAGCGGGTGGAATCCCCGGACTTGCGCTGCAGCGCCCGATCGAAGTCCTGCATCCCCAAGGGGCGGGCCAGCTCCTCCTCCAGAGCGTCGTAAATGTTCTTTCCCGTCTGCTGTTCGAAGATCGTTCCTAGCGCGTTGAAGTCCCAGTTGTTGTAGAGGTAATACTCGCCGGGACGCTTCGAACCGTGGGGCGGTGCGCTGGCGAAGTCGTCCCCTCCGTTCGATGGCGGGTGGTAGATTCCCGAGCGCGCCATCAGCAGGTGGCGCACGGTGGCGCGCTTTTCATCGCCGTGCAATCCGCCGTGATCGTCGATACCCAGTTCTTCCAGGGTCTTGTCGAGATCGATCACTCCCCGGTCCACGTAGATCCCGTAGAGCATGGACAGCACGCTCTTGCGGACCGAGGCGAGGTAGCTTATCGCCCGCAGATCGCCGTACTCCATCAACACTCGGCCTCCGGCCACTGCCATGAATCCGGTAGTGGCCATCCCCGAGAGCCTAGCGCGCACCTTTTCCAGTCCAGCACTGGACCATCCCGCGCACTCTGGCCGATCGATCCGCTCCCATTCTTCCGCCGGAAAAACCGGTTCCAGTACCGGACACGGGGTAGAAGCTGCGCCCCTCGCCGCCGGGACCTGCTGTTGGGCCGCGGCGCAACCCAGCGCAGCTACCGCAGCGCCGAGTGCCAAAGCCGCGGCACCCAATCTCGAGAACCAGCTTAACCGTAGCTCTCCCGTAGCGCGCATCGAGAATCACCGGCGTTGTGGCCCACGCAATAAGGTAACCTGCGGGAGTTCCTTCCGCCCGTTGGGTATCGCTATATTGGCGCATGCTCCGGGTTCGCCGTTTTGCCGGGCTAATGGGCGCGGGAGTGCTGGCGGTGCTGGGAATTTTCACCGCCGCGGTTCCCGCCGCGGCTCAGAACCCAAGAGACCCAATCCGCGACTGGGAGTTCTGGCGCGCACCGCCTCGTTACCCCACCCCCGAGACGCGCCGCGATCGCTACTTCTCTTTCGCCCGAGTCGCGTACCGGAGTGTCCGCTGGGAACCGGGTGGCCAGGGGTGGCGCACCGATTATCCCAATGCAGACGTCAATTTCATGCGGCGGCTGGCGGAGCTTACTACCGCCGTAGTGAGCGGCGACGACGAGGAAGGGTTTCACCACTTCGTGGTGGAGCTCGACGATCCCCGGCTCTTCGAGTTTCCGTTCATTTTCATGTCGGATGTGGGCACCGTGGGCTTCAGCCCCGAGGAGGCGCGCCGGTTGCGGGAATATCTCCTGCGCGGCGGCTTCCTCTGGGTGGACGATTTCTGGGGCGACCGCGCCTGGGAACAATGGGTACACGAGATCGGCAAAGTGCTGCCGCTATCGGAGTACCCCATCTTCGATCTGCCGCCGGATCACCCGATTTTCCACTCCCTCTACGACGTCGAGCGGGTCCCCCAGATCCCTTCCATTCAGTTCTGGCGCCGGAGCGGCGGTGCGACCTCGGAGCGCGGCGCCGAATCCGCCGTTCCCCACCTCCGCGGAATAGCCGACCATTCGGGCCGTTTGATGGTGCTCATGTCCCACAACACCGACATCGCCGACGGGTGGGAGCGGGAAGGAGAAGAATACGAGTTCTTCTACCGCTTCTCCCCCGACGCCTACGCTCTGGCGATCAATATCGTGCTCTACGCCATGACCCACTGAGGGGCCTCGCTCTACGCCATGATCCGCCGGCCGGTCGCGGGGCCGCGGGAAAACCGACTCGTTTCCAGAACGCAGCTTTAGGTTCAAGCTTGCGAGATAGCTGCGCTGCTTCAGGGCAGCGGTAGCCCGCTCGGCACCGAAGCCGGTATCAGTGCAGACAGGTCCCGCGCCCGGGGATCGGTGAGAGACTTGAGAAACGCCACCAGGGCTCCGCGCTCCTCTTCGGTGAGATTCAAGCGCCGGCTTACAGCGGGATGCAGGCGCGCCAATATGTCGCCTATCACTTCCTCGCCGCCATGGTATGCAGCTCTCAGCTCCGGCGGGAGCTGGTTCAAATCGTAATTCCGGAGCGCGGCCGCAACGTCGTTGTAGTGACGCACCACCGCCTCCAGAGTGGGATACGCGCCGTTGTGCATGTAGGGAGCGGTGAGCTCCACATTCCGAAGCGGCGGCACCCGAAACGCGAAGCGATAGGATCCCGCGGCGCCGGGAAACTGGAGCTTCAACACCTCCGCCCGCCCCAGATCCAGCGGCGCCCCAGATCCCACACCGGGACCGAACTGCGGGATCCCGACGTTGGCAAACGACCCGCCTCCCAAGAGCGGACCGTTGTGACAGAAGCCGCAACCCGCCCTGCCGAAGAAGAGCAACGCTCCGCGCTTAGCCTCGGCGCTCAGCGCCGCATCGTCCCGATCCAAGTAACGATCGAACGGACTGCCGTACCTGGCGAACTCCTGAATTACGAACGCGGCTATCGCCTCGGCGGCGTGAGAGAACTTGAGGGAGGAAGCCGGCACCTCCGGAAACGCCCTCCGGAACCGGTCGGCGTACTCCGGGATCGCCAAGAGCCGCCGCATGATCGCGTCCCAAATCAACGGATACTCGGAGTCTTCATACTCGGCCAGCTCATTGGGATTACCGAACACATCGCGATCGCCCCGCTCGCCCCGCATCTCGATCCGGTTCAACACCGGAAGCATCGCCTGCGCCGCCACGATGTTGCTCAACCCCGCGGGCAAAACCACACCCGGAGGCGCAGTGAAGGGACCGGACCCGTGGCCCGACAACCTCCCGTCCCAAAACAGATACTCGGCCCGCAGTCCCTGATTGAGCAGGGACGGCGAGTTGCGCGGAACGGACTGTCGGCCCGGCCCCAAGGCACGCGCCGGGCCCAGGCCGGTGCCACCGGTACCTATCGCCAGATGAAGCCCGTCGGCTCCGTGATGAAGCGGATGGTGACAGGTGGCGCACGCCACGTCACGGTTGCCGCTCAGGATCTTGTCGAAGAAGAGCAGCCTGCCTAACTCCACCCGGGCCGGAGCTTGCTGCTGAATAGGTCCGATGGGGACCACGTTCCATTGGGCTAGGAGCTGCCTCAGCTGCTGATCTATCGGCATCGAGCTAGGAGGCAACAGCAAGTCACTGTCCGCACAGGCCGACAGAAACCACAACAAACCCAACAGAAGCGAGCGCGAACGCATTGTAACTGGCGCAGAACGCAGCCGAATCGGCATAAGGCGCTCCGGCTAGATCGCCTTGTCTAGATCACCTTATGGGGATTGCGATCCCCACTTGGTGAGTGACCACCTTGACTTCGGCCAGGGTGAGCGGCCCGCTGGGCGCCACGATGACGGTTCCGGACACAGTCCCCGGACCGGAAGCCTCCAGGAAGCCACCACGCCCCGCCCTTGGTGCCACTCCCGGCCTCCCGGTTCCGTTGGTGACTCTTCCCTGGTAGCGAAGCTCCAACTCGGGAAACCGAACTTCCAACCCCCAAGTGGGCGTCCATTCCACCCACTGCTCCACTTGATCCCTTACAGTGAGGTTCACGTTGTCGTACTGGGTGAGCCAGTAATGAATCGACCGGAGCGCCAGGCCCAACTGGAAGGCGACGGCGTCCCCCAGATCCCTCGTGACACCCGTGCGGAACAGGATATTGGAAAACCGAAAATCGTTCTCCACCGTCCTTTGCCCTGCGGGAATCACGATGCCGCTGGCCCCCTGGACCGGGGCCTCCGCGTCTGCCCAGGTACGGCTCCAGATCGGCTCATAGACCAGATCGACGCCGAAGGAGACTTTCTCTCTTTCGCGCGAAATCCCGATCCCAAAATTGAAGGCGTTGGAATAGCCGGGATCCTTGGGAATGCTCATGATCTCGTAGTTGGGTATCTGGGGATGCGACATCCGGTTGTAGGTAGCGATCCATCCCACTTTCCACCCGTCGGCCGAGAGCGGCCTGCGATACTCCAGATGCAAGCCGAAGATGTCGTTCCAGTCCAGGTTCCGCTCCATGCGCGGCTTCCACCCTACGAGCTGCGTGTTCGGATCCCACACCGGATCCAGATAGAAAACGTCGTGGGCCATGCGGAAGCGATTGTAGAGCGCCAGGATCTCCAGCGTGCGCCCCTCCTCCCAATCTTTCAGCAGGCCGGCTCTCAAATCCATGGCGTTCCCGTACTGCTTGATTCCAAAGCTTCCGGCGTAGAGGAGATCGACTCCGTCGATGGCGTTCAGGCCCGCCCAGAAAACGCTCGCACCCAAAGCCAGCCGCTTTTCCGGGAGCCTTCGCCCCAACATGGCGAACGCCATTTCGTTGCTGTAGCTGCGGGCGTTGAGATCGCGCGGCAGCGCCACGTCCCCGGGAAGCAACCGCCCGAACTCCGCCACCGGTCCGAAGCGATTCCTCACAGCCCCGTCCACTTGTTGTAGCGCCAGCGCAAAGGCGCCGAACCAGGGCTCGAGCTTCGCGCTCGCAGCCACGGGAAGCGTGCGCCCGCCTCCGGCATCGCTCGACACGCTGTAAAGAAACGGCGTGCCGAAAAATCGAGCCTCGGCGATGCGGCTCCCCTCGGCCGGATTGGCGAACGGATCCAAGAGCGGGTCTTCCAGCGCTATCCTCACGCCGCCCATCGCCAGATTCCGGGAAGGGTAGATGGCGAACTGATCCGCCTGGGCTACGGGTACGGTTTTCACCGAGATCAGTTGCGCCGCGGCCGGTATGGCGGATAGGGCGAGACCCGAGAGCAGAGCCAGCGATTTTGCGAACATGGGGTGCCTCGCGTTTTGGCGTGAATCGAGCGACCTTTCCATACTGTGAGACCCGGCTCTCCGTTTTGCCGTCACCGCCGCGTCGTGCCCGGCGCGGGACTTTCGCCCTCGGAACCGCATGTGACCCGAAGAGGCCGCGAGTGGGTCTAACCGAGAGGGAGCGAATGAGCGACGCCGCCGTCGTGCGGCGGGTGCTCTCCGGGGACGTCGAGGCGTACGCCGTGTTGGTCGCCCGCTATCGGGACCGCCTGGGAAGGTATGCCTTCCACCAGCTGGGCAACCGGGAAGACGCCGAGGAGGCGGTACAGGAGGCTTTCGTGCGGGCGTACCGGGCGCTGGATCGATGTCACTCGCCGGAGCGGTTCGGCGCGTGGTTATTTCAGATCCTGGTGAACCGCTGCCGCACCATAGGCGGGCGGCGGGGCCGGCGTGAGAGATTCGCGGTGGCGGACGAAGACGCTCTGAACGACGCCCGAGTAGAGCATCCCGCCGACCGATTGGCGCTCGGCGATGCGATTCGCTGGGCGCTGGATCAGCTGCCTTACGAGCAGCGGGAGGCGTTTTTGCTCAAACACGTAGAAGATCTGAGCTACGAGCAAATGGCCGAGATTACCGGGGCGGGAATCTCGGCTTTGAAAATGCGGGTAAAGCGCGCCTGCGACAGCTTGCGCCAGCTTTTGGCGGAGGTGGAGAGTGTCTGAACAGCAGGACGAGCTGATACAGCGGGTAGTAGAAGAACTGCGGCGGCCTGTGGCGCTGGACTCGTCGCTGGATGAGCGGGTCATGGCCCGAATAAGGAACGAGCCAGTGCGCCTGCCGGAGCCGCGCCGCTGGCTGTTGCGGCCCTTTACTCTGAGACTTTCTCCCCTGGGCGCGCTGGCCGCGGCTGCCGGTTTTGCGGCGCTGGTCGCCGCCACCACGCTCGCCGTGGTGCGCTCGGGGTGGCTGGCGGGTGTTCCGGGTTCGGCAGGTGCGACACCCGGGGTTGCCGCGGTACCTTTCGTCTTGTACGCGCCGGATGCCCACTCGGTGAGCGTGGTGGGAGATTTCAACGATTGGGACGCCGCAGCTACACCGCTAAAGCCCGCCGGACCTTCCGGCACCTGGGTGGTGACCGTACCTCTCGCCCCCGGGCGGTATCGCTATGCCTTTGTAATAGACGGCACCCGCTGGGTTCCCGATCCCGGAGCTCCGTTGGCTCCGGCGGACGATTTCGGGACTCCCAATTCGGTGCTCACCGTGGGATCGTGAACGGGAAAGACCGGCCGGCAGTACTGAGGTCGCTTGCCGGAGGCGCTCGCTGTAGGATTGCTATGACTGAGGACCCGGCATCATGTCCAAGCTATTCACGAATCGTTGGGCTAGGCTAATCAGTAGCGGCTTCTACGCCGGGGTTGCGGCTTTGCTTTTCTGTTTCTGCTCCTGGAAAATTGCGGCCGCCCAGCAGGATCCGCGTCTCGAGCGGGTCGATCCCCAAGCCCGTCCGGCGGTGGTGGCGATCATAGACTCCGCGGTGGCGGCGGGGCTTCCCGCCGAACCGTTGATTGACCGGGCTTTGGAAGGGACCAGCAAGAAGGCGCCGGCGCCCCTCATCGTTGCCGCGGTGAGGCGATTGGCAGGCGACCTAGGCAAGGCGCGCAAGCTCCTAGGCCCGGGCGCCCGAGCTGCCGAGTTGATCGCCGCGGCCGACGCTTTGCGCTGGGGCACGCCGTCTCAGGTGTTGCTGAGGATCCAGCGCGAGCTGGGCAATCGGGGCTTGGCCGTGCCGCTGGGGCTCACAGCCGATCTCGCCGCTCGGGGCGTTCCACCGGATACCGCGGCGGCGATGGTGATCGCGGCCGCGCGAAGGGTGACCGATGCCGATCTTTTGGCCTTGCAGCGGGAGTTGGAGCGGAGCATCGCCCTGGGCGCGGAGCCGGTGGCGGCGAGCGCGGCGATTTTGGTGGAGGTGGCGGCACCGGGTACGGGGCTCAGCGGCGAGCCGACCATGACGGGCGGGCCCGCACGCCGCAAGCCGTAGGATGTGATTGGAGCGGCCGCTCTGGCGGTAGCGGGCGTTGTGGCCCTTCAAACGGTTCCAGAGCGGAGCCGCATTTCTCTGGACGCCGGCGTCTCTCACGTCACCTATGACGAGTTTCTCCCGTCCGCCGCATTCTACATCTCGCCCGCGTTCACCGCCTCCGGGGACCGTTTTCTCGTTCGCGCCCGGGGTACGTGGCTCGGTTTCGAGAGCGGCAACCACAGTCTTCAGGCTGCGCTGCTCGGCTCGTGGCTGGAGCAGTCGCGGCCGGGATCCGCTATAGAACTGGGAGTCGAGATCGGGGCGAGCAGGTACGAATCGTTCGGTAACTTCTCGCGGCTTTTGGCCCGAACGGTATTTCATTTCAGAAGCGCGGAGCGTCAGGGAGGCTGGGCTGGCCTCATAGCCGGAGCAATCAATTCTCAGGGAACGGCACTTGCGGCCGGGCAGTTCAGCGGAGGTCTGGTCTTCGGCGCCGCCGGCTTGGACTGGTCGGTTTCGGGAAGCGGAACGCTGGTGGAGCGCAGCGGTTATGCCGACTTCGAGGTGCGGGCGCGGCGAGGGTGGCCGTCAGGAGTGGAACTGGAGGCGCGGGCGGCCGCTCGTGCGGGCGATCGCGATGCGCGCCCCGGGATCTACGGGGAAGCCGCCGCTGTGTTGCCGCTCAGCCGCTGGAGTTCCCTGGTACTCGCTGCGGGCAGATATCCTCCCGAGTGGTTGCGCGGAACCGTGGGCGGCAGGTACGTTAGCGCCGCGTTGCGTTTCGCGCCGCCGCTTCGCCCGAGGGTTCGGCGGCCGGGGATTCGATCTGCGGATGGCAGCGTGCCGGACGGTGCAGCCGGTGTTCCCGTCGCCTTGGTAGAGGTGAGTGGAGGCCGAGGGGCGCTCCAGGTTTTGGTTTTTCGCGCTCCCGGTGCAGCGCGGGTGGAGTTGATGGCCGATTTTACGGACTGGCAGCCGGTGTCTTTGGAGCCTGCGGGTGAGGGATTGTGGAAGCTCGCCGTGCGTCTGGTTCCGGGTCGCTACCGGCTGAATGTTCGTTTGGACGGTGGGGAGTGGTTGGCGCCTGCGGGGACCACGGCGGTGGAGGACGATTTTCAGGGAACGGTGGGAACCGTTGTGGTGCGTTAGGGTTGCTCCGGTCGCTGGACCGTGCATCGCGCTCCGGCGACAAAAGGGGCCGAGAGGGGTGCGAGCGCCTCCAAGTTCAACGCGGTGACGGCGCTCTGCGGTTCGTGAATGTAGCGGTCGGCGGTGAGTGGACACTTATCGGACAGTTGCGGTAAATTCATGCGACTATGCCATCGTCCAGGCGATCCAAGGGTGCCGTGCGGGAGCCGATCCAGGCGTACCTCTCCAAGGGCGAGCGTGCCGAGCGCGATCGGGCCAGGGAGCTAGGGATCTCCCGCCCGCAAGCGCTCCGCCGCGGCCTACGGGCATTGGCGGAACGTCACAGCACGTCCTTCTACGATGCGTTCGAGCAGCTCATCGGGAGCATAGACAGCCCGGCCGCTCCTGCCGACCTGGCGGAGCGCCATGATGAGTATCTGGCACGGGACCTCGTAGCACGGAAGGTTCGATCGCCGCGCGGGTCTTCGTAGACGCGTCCGCCTGGATTGCTCTCCAGGTACGCCGTGACCAGCGCCACCGCGCTGCTGTAAGAATCTGGCGAGCGCTCCGGCTCGAGAAGCGGGTCCTGGTTACTACCAGTCTAGTTATCGCAGAAAGCCATGCCGTCCTTCTACGTGTGGCGGATTCGATAGGGGACTAGCGTTCGTGAACTCCCTTTTTCTGGGCGCCGGCCCCGAGATTGCTTGGGTTGACGAGGAAGTGATGCGGAGCGCCGTTTACAGCGTGGAGCCGTCTTTCGGCCGTTCCGGAAAGCAGGCGGTCTGGTGAACCGTAGCGCTGAGGCCATCTGCGCAGCTTGGTCGTTGCTACTCCAGTTGGGGCTGGCGAGTGTAGCCGGCGCCCAGGATCGCCCTTCCCAGCCCGTTCCCCAAGCGCGTTTGGATTCCGTGATGCGGCGAGTGGAGTCGATGCAACCGCGGAGCGGTCCTCCCGGAACCGCAGTGACGCTCCGGTCGGGGCGGATGCCGGCTTTGACTCCGCTGCGGATCGGTATGGGTGCGGTGCGTTTTGGGTTCGAAGAGATAGCGCAGGTGATGACCGACGAGAAGGGCGAGTTCCAGGTGGAGGTGCGGGTTCCCTCCTGGGCGCGGCGGGATCTCACTCACCGGTTCATAGTGTTCGATTTCTATTTCAATCCGATCGCACTGTCGGACCTTTTCTTTGTCACCGACGGTGCTGGCGTGTTGGAGCGGGCGGGTGAGGTTGTGTCGGTCGATGCTCCCTGCCCGGTTTTGCGGGCTGAGGACGGCACCGAGTATTGGCTGAGCGGCGATCTCTCCGGACTGCGGCGCGGGGCGTTGGTAGTGGTGGAAGGGAAGCTGACGGGACCTTCTACCTGCCCAGAGGAGGCGGGGATTGTGGTGGAGCGGGTGAGTAGACGCTCGGGGACTCGGAACCGGGAACGGTGATCGCGGAAGCGCCCGGAGCCGGACGACCCAAGCCCCATAAGGACTTTACGCCTCCGCCTCAGCCGGCTGCTTTCAGCGCTGTCGGTATTCCTTCCCGCCGAGAGAACCTGGCAGCTGGGCTTTGTGAACTTACATCCTCCCTGGTCGCGGTCCGATTAGACGGCACATCCGGCGGAGGCGATAACGGGGATCTCACCTAGAATCGAGAGTTGTCATGACCTGCGCTCACCCAGCGGAGATCGCAGAGGAGCGGATAGCCTCGCGCGGCACGTACTGCTAGATCGTCACCGCCGCTCCCATTCCTCCCGCGCCAACAAGCGCAACACCCCAAGCCCCCGACCCCGCAACTCCCGATTCAGCGCCTGGAGCTCCGAACCGGCAAGCTGAGCCAAACGCCGCTCCGCAGCCTCCACCTCGGCAGCCAACACCTCAACCTGCTCCAACTGCGAAGCCGTGGGCCTACCTTCATAACCGTTAACCGCCCCGTACAAAGACACCAACCGCTCCCGCAACTTCTCCTCACCCGCCATCCGGCCCGCCTCGCTGGTGGACACCAGCTCCGAACGAAACCCTTCCAACCGATCCGCCAAACCGCTCAACCGGCGCCGCAAACCGCCGCTCACCCCATCGGCCGACGAACGCGCCCGCACACTGTCCCGCAACTCCACCACCGCATCCACCACATAAGCCAACCGCTGCACCAAATCGTACAACCGCAGCGCCGCACGATCCTGCACCGCCCGATCCTCCGCCGAATACGCAACCCGCGGATCCGGCTCCAACAACACCTCGGCGTCCAGCGAATCGCTCCCCGCCACCAACTTCACCCGGTACTTCCCCTCGGGAACGCGCGGCCCCCAAAACGCACCCGCCTGCGCTACCAGAGACGTAGCCCGCGGCACCTTGGGAGGACGCAACCGCATCGGCCACGCCACCCGATTGACTCCCCGCCGCCGAGTGCCGGGAACGCTAGAGACCAAATTCCCCGCCGAATCGTAGACCAACAACTTGAGCTCGCCGAACAACGGGCGCCGCTTCAGATAATAGGCGACCATCGCCGCCTCCTCGGGATTCGCACCCACGAACTCGTCGTCGCCAGAAAAAGCCTGCAACGCCGCCGGCGCCACCATCACCGCCGGCCGCGACGGCAACACCACAGCATCCCGGGCCAGTACTCCGGCGCTCAAAGCCCGAAGCGGCGTGATGTCGTCCAGGATATAAATCCCGCGCCCGTGAGTGGCGATGATCAAATCGTGCTCCCGCGGATGAATCGCGAGATCGCGCACCGCTACCTTGGGAAACCCCGAGCGAAACCGAACCCAACTCGCCCCGCCATCCAGCGAGACGAACAAACCGAGCTCGGTACCCAAGAACAAGAGCTGCGGGTTCACCGGATCTTCCCGGATCACATGGGCGTACCCCTCGAGACTATCGCCGGCCAGAGATTCCCAGGTCGCGCCGTAATCGGTGGTGCGATACACATAGGTCCGCATATCGCCGCTATAGTGACCGTCAAACGTGGCGTACGCCGTACCCGCGCCGAACCGCGAGGCCTCCACATGAGAAACCCAAGTACCGGCCGGCAATCCCGGAACGTTGGCCGCCACATTGCGCCAGGTGCGCCCGCTGTCCCGCGTTACCTGGAGATTCCCGTCGTCGGTCCCCACCCAGATGACCTGTGGATCCAACGGCGACTCGCTGATGGTGTAAATGGTCGTGTGGTTCTCGGCACTGGTGTTGTCTACCGTCAGCCCGCCCGACTCGTGCTGCCGCTGCTTCGACGGATCGTTCGTGGTAAGATCGGGCGAGATCCGCTCCCAAGATTCGCCACGGTCCCGGGAACGAAACAGATACTGGGCGCCCACGTAAATCGTCCCCGGCTGCGTGGGCGAAAGATGGACCGGAGTGTTCCAGTTGAAACGGAGCTTCGGCTCGCCCGCTCCCGCGTAGGGCTTTATCTCCTTGACCTCGCCGGTAGACTTGCGAACCCGGAGAAGATTTCCGCCCTGATACTCCACGTACACCAGGTCTCGGTCCGTGGGATCGGGAAAAGCATGGAACCCGTCCCCCATCCCGATGTTCCGCCAGTCGGCAAGCTTCACGCCGCCGATCGATCGCGAGGGCGCCATCCAAGTCCCGTTGTCCTGGAGACCGCCATAGACATTGTAGGGCCACTCCAGATCGTAGCTCACCTCGTAGAACTGGGCGACCGGCAGACCCCGCACGTGGCGCCAGTGAGCTCCGCGGTCGTACGACATGTAAACCCCGCCGTCGGTGCCGAGGATCAGATGATGTGGGTTTTTGGGATTGACCCAGAGGGCATGGTGATCGGAATGAACATTCTGCTCTCCCGTGATGGGAGAAGAAAACGATCTCCCCCCGTCGGTGGAGATTCCCAAGAAAAACGAGGGCTTGTACACCCGGTTGTAATCGGTGGGATCCACCACCACCAGGGCGAAGTAGAACGGCCGCGCTTGAACCACGTTCGAGGCGTTGACCTGCTCGAAGTGCTCGCCCAAATCCTCGGAGCGGTATAGCGCGGTGGTCTTGGCCTCCACCAGCGCGTACACCACACTAGGCCTAGAGGGTGCCACTGCAACCGCGATCCGCCCTTTCTCTCCCTCCGGCAATCCGTTCGTCAAGAGACGCCAGGTTTCCCCGCCGTCGGTGGACTTGTACAGGCCGCTACCCGGACCACCGGAGGTGAAAAAATCGGCGCGCCTCCGGTACTGCCACATCCCCGCATAGAGGATCCTGGGCTCCTGGGGATCTATCGCCAGGTCCGAGCATCCGGTATCGTCGTTCACGAACAAAACCCGGCGAAACGTCTTGCCGCCGTCGGTCGTCTGGTAAACTCCCCGCTCGCCGCCGGAGCTGAACGCGGGGCCGGTAGCACAGACGTACACGATGTCGCTCTGCTTGGGATGAACCACGATCCGTGCGATCCGCTCGGAGCGCTCCAGCCCTGCCAACCGCCAGGTTTCGCCGCCGTCGGTGCTCTTGTACACGCCGAAGCCGACCGAAACGCTGTTGCGCACCCAAGATTCTCCGGTTCCCACCCACACCGTCCGCGGGTTCGACGGATCGACCGCTATGGCTCCGATCGACTGAGGATAATCGTCGAAGATCGGCTTGAAGGTGATGCCGCCATCCTCGGACTTCCATACGCCACCGCCCGCGGCACCGACATAGATGGTGAGCGGATCGGTAGGGACCGCGTCTATGGCCGAGATTCGCCCGCTGGTGGTGGCGGGCCCGATCGCCCGCGGGACCAAACCGCCAAGAACGTCCGAGTCCAGGACCGGTGCCCCTTGCTGGCCGCCAAGCGGACCCGCTTTGAAGAGGGGGACGGCAAGAACCGCCATCGCAAGAACAGCCCCCGGGCGAAGGCCCAGAGACCTACCGGAAGCCCAGCTCCTCTCCACCGCGGCGGGACTCCACACCCTTCTTCCACTGCAGGCGGCGTGCGCGCGCCTGCGCGCCCAACGGTTTCCCATTGGGGTAACTCCGCCCGGGCTACAGCTCGCCGCCCTGCTTGGGGGGCATGCGGAAGTGCTCGTCGGGAATCTCGGGATTCAGCTCCACTTTTTCTATGATCAGCTGTTGCGCCGCGGGACCCTGCCCGGTGACCGTGATGGCATGGGGCATCATCAATCCGCCGACTTCCTTGTAGTCACCGAAGCTGGTTACCACGTTGAACTCCTGCCCCTGGAACCGGCGCGTGCTCTCGGTCCTGAGCGGCAAGTAATACTCGGCGTCCAGGTAGTAGAAGCTCACATCGCCGTTCTTGAGCGTAACCTTGAGCTTGTAAGCCGGCGTTCCTTCGACCGACTCCCTGCCCACCAGCTCCACCTGGTGCCCTTTGGTCTGATAGTCCACCAGCGGCCCGTCAAAATCGGCTTCTTCCTGCATCGCCCGGGCGAGATCCGGCGGCATCAGTTCAGGTTGAGTCTGCCCCATGAAAGGCATCAGCATCCAGGCGGTCTCCCCGTCGTAGGCCTGGATTCCGGTCACTCCCTGCACCGTGAATTCCAGCCGGACCTTGTTGGGCCGCTTGCTGGTTCTGACGAAAGTCGCTTCCATGCCCTGACCCACGCTCATGCGGCCGCTCACCCGGGTGGCCTGAACGGCTTTCATCTTGTCCAGTCCTCCCGAGGCCTGGAAATACCTCTGCAGGACTTCGTCAACCGACTGGGCCTGAACGATCGCGGGAGCCGCTATCAAGCTCAGCAACGGAAGGCAACGCGCGAGATTTCCCCACATAACTGGCCTCTCTGGATTGAGGTTCGCATTTCCTGCGGTGGTCCGCAGCCCGCAAAGGAGCGCGGCCGGCCTGAGGCGCCCTTCGACAACGGCCATACGACTTTTACCGGGCGCCGGTTTCAAAAACAGAAACCACCGCAGCCGATCGCCGTCTCAAAATATATCTCCCGGAGCTTCGGCCGCCGGCTCCGGCTTGCCGGCATCCAGATCGTTCCAATTCAGGATCGCGTTGAACGCCAGGAAGAATGTCCCTTGGGTCTGCCATCGCCAGAACGGGCGGATAGCAAACATCACCACGTGTCCCTGTCCCACGGAAGCGTCGATAACCTGAGCCCGGTTGGAAAGGGCCTCTCCGCCCACCAGCGTGCCGGATAAAAGCATCTCGTCCGGATTCCGGGGAAACGCCATGATCACCCGCGGCCGACTCTCGTCTATGGCCAGGCCGAACTGGCGTGCCAGTTGGCGGAAGATCGCGGCCTCCGCACTGTCCGCTCGCTGCCCGCGCGGCCCGGCGGCGGTATCCGCGCGTTCCCAGGGCGAGAGGCGCAAGCGGTTGGCCATGGGAGTGATATTCTGGCCTACTCCGGGTATTTGTCCCTGCCCGCCGCCGAAGAAACCGGTACCGGGACCGGATGACACGTTGAGGACCGGGCCCTGGTTGAAATAGACCGGCAACTGGTCGCCCTCGTAGCCGTACACCAGGGGGCTGTTTCTGTCTCGGATGATTCCTCTCAGGATCGTCCCCCGGGCAAAAAGCCGATCCGGATCTTCGACAGCGATCCCGGAGGTAATGCCGTATTCTGGGAAGATGATGGAGGTCGAGCCCTCTACGATCAGCGTCCCGCCTTCCTCGACGAACTTGACCAGTTCCAGCAGTCCTTCCAGACCCATGCCCCCGCGGATATCGTCGCTCTCGTCCAGCGCTCCCAGGTTGGGCGTCTCCGCGGTGCGCCTGTAGGGGAGCGGAGTGGGAGAGGTCTTGGGAATTCCGTTTACCTGTGACTGTGCGCTCCCGCCAACATGGGGAAAGATGATGACGTCGTACTTAGCCCTGAGGTTGCCTTCGCGCAGTTTTTGATCGGAGAAATAAGTGTACGGCACTCCGTAGTAATCCAGGGCCGCCCGCACCCATCCTTCGTCTTGGGTTCGCTGCCAGCTGTGGACGTAGCCGATCCTGGGGAGATCGAGCTCGTGCATCCCGACCTTGGGCATGGTATTGGTAGCCCAGGCGGAAAGTCCGAGAGTACGGATTGTGGTCTCCAGCGCGGCGCGGTCGGCATCGGGCACGATGAAAGCGCCGGCCCGGAAACGATGTCCGGCGAGTTCGAAATCCTCCTCCGCAGCGTACATTCTGACGCGCGCATGCTTGAAACGGAAAGTCATGAGATTGAGGTCGGTAGTGTGATCCACTATCAGGACCCGGCCGTTCCCTTCGATCCCTCCGGGAGCGGTCACGTCCTCGGTGATGGGGGTCATGGGCTCCTGGAGAATCGCTCGGTCCGTCACCGGACGGATCACAAGATTCCGCATCAACTGGTAGGTCCACCCGGTGTCGTCGTAGGGACGGGGGTTTCCCGGCGCATAGTTCTGCAGAGAGAAGTACATGTCGGCCAGGGTGCGGTACGGCTGGTCGGCGCGGATGATGTAGTCTCCGGGCTCGACCTCAACGCCCCCTCCCCTAAACGCCCGTGTCGCGCGGTGGAACTCGAGTCCCTGGCGCCGCAGGTCGTTGACCGCCTGAGCCGCATCCGCTTTGCGGCGCTGCCGCGCCGGAACGACCCAGGCGAACACCGGACCGTTGCGGCCTCGCTCAACGGACCGGACGTTCTTCAGCCAGTAATTTTCCAGATAGAGTTCACGATGATCGCCCACATGCTTGAGGGCGAACAGCAGAGCCGACTGCTGGATGTTGACATTGTTTCGCGGGCCCCACCGAATCGAAGAAAGGGGAGGATTGGGCCGAAACCACTCTCGGCTGGTTACCGTAGGGGGCAGGCGCAGTTCCTCCACTATGTCAGGACCGTAGCTCTGGACCTCGTAAAACCGTCCGATAGCGTTGTGGGTGTGAGCCACGAAAAACATGTAGTTGGGGACCCAACCGTCGTAGAACCCGTAAGTCCACACGCCCGGCACGCCGCGCTTGGTCATCTCCATTACGTCGTTTTCGGCGAGCATCCACCACTCGTTGATCGTGATGGGATCCAGCTGCTCGTTGTAGGGACCGGTTCCGGTGGACACGTAGAGATACGACTGGGCCTCGTGGAGATCGTGCAAAATGGTCGGGTGCCACTCCAAGAAAGTCCGGGTGATGTTCTGGCTCAGCTTGAGAAACTGTCCGATCTGATCGCGGTTGTTGTCGTGCGCTACGTATTTGCCCCAGTACATGAGCGGCAACCTCTGGGAGCCCTTGGGCAGTTTTTTGTTGAAATAATACGTATCGACCTGCTTCTCCCGACCGTCCACTTCCACCACCGGGGTAATGAAAGTGATAACGTTGTTTCGGATCGACTGAATGAACGGCGTTTCTTCCACCGCCAGGCGATACGCGAGCTCCATCAGCATTTCGGGACCGCCGGTCTCAGGCGAGTGCATCCCGCTGGTGATCCAGTAAATCGGCTTGGCGGTGCGGATCAGCTCCCGCGCGCGGTCCTCGGCGGTTCTCCGGGGATCGCTCAGCTCGGCCAGCATGGCGCGGTAGCGCTGCAAGTCCCGAATGGTGGCTTCGTCCGCCACCGCCACCAGCACCATGTCGCGGCCCTCCTCGGTCTTTCCGATGCTCCACATCGCCACACGGTCGGAGGCCTGATCCACCGCGGCCAAATAGCGGTGGATGTCCTTGGCGTAAGTAAGCTCCCCCGGGGTGCCCACTATCCTGCCGAAGAACTTGAGCGGTGTGGGAACGGTTTCGGAAGCGGGTAGATGGTCCACCAGTTCCGTGGTGATCCTGGGATCCTGGAGGTACTCCCGAATTTTCTCGGTATACTCCTCGTCGATTTTTTGACTGGGTGCTTGAGCCGAGAGTACGGGCGGCCGGGTTGCCAAAGCCGCCGCAATCGCCCACCAACCTATTGTTATTGCGGAGAGCAGCCTGCTATACATTTGGAAACCTCCGGAGACCGACATGGTGACACTATTGCCAGCGCCGGGGACCGACTCCCGCACGCCTCCTTCGCCGTCTTCCGTATATGCGGCTCACCCCGAGGGAAAATCCAGGTTCAACTTACGCCTGCCAGCTGCCGGATCGTGTCTCGCAGCAAGCGTACCTTGCCAGCGTCCGAGGATCGAGCCGCCTGTGCATCCAATTCGGATGCCAGGCGCGACAACAGTTCCCTCCGCCGCTGCGTACCGGCCGCCTCCGCCTCGCTCAGCAACCGGTGCGCCGCCGCGATGCGATCGGCCGGCAAACCACGCGACCGCTCCAACTGGTCGAGATACGCCCGGGCCAGTACAAACGTGGCGGGCCATTCATAGCGCGGCTGCCCCTGCACGTTCAGATACTCCAACCGTGCGGTCTTTGCCGCCGCTATCTCGTTCTCCGTGAGATAGGCGCTCGGCACCAGCTCCAGGATGTCCAGCCCCCGCGCTATTTCGGAACTGTAGATGTAGCCGTTGTACCAGTAAGCCGACCAACTCCCTCCGGACCGCATCCTGGTGGAATCCACCGGCCCGCGGTCGAAGAAAGCGATCTCGAACGGGCGGTCGGGATCCGTCCAATCGAACACCGAGATTCCGCCCTGATACCATGCCTGCACCATTACATCGCGCCCGGGGATGGGAATCAAAGATCCGTTGTGCGCCACGCAGTTTTCCAGCCGGGTCTGGGGCGCCGGAATCTTGTAATAACTGCGGAAGCGGAGCTTGCGGTTCTCGATGGTGAAAATCGCGTTTCCGCCCCACTCCTTGGGATCGGTCGCCCGGCACTTGGGCTGCCCGCCGCCGCCCCACTCGTCACTGAACAGCACCTTGGTGCCATCGTTATTGAACGTCGCGGAGTGCCAGTAGGCGAAGTTGGAATCGGCGGCAGCGTCGATCCTCCGCGGATTGACGGGATCGGAGATATCGATCAGCAGGCCGTACCCCTCGCACGCTCCTCCCGCCAGCCCGATTGCGGGATAAACCGTAATGTCGTGGCACTGATCCGGACCCGGCCGGGGACCGGGGCCCCTCCTTTCGCGGATCATCTGCTCGAACATCGCGGGCAAGATCTGGCGCAAAAGCGCGCTGTCGGATCCGGTCGCGGCACCGCTGTCTCCCCGGGCGCGCACCAAACTGTCCAGCATAACCCGCACTATCTGGTTGGGCACGCGCATCGGCTGTCCTTCGACATCTACTATGAATTCGCCCCGGGCGCGCGCTTCTTCCAGCTCCCTGATGTCCTCCGGTGCCAAGCCGTGACGCGGAGGAGCTACCAGGCCGGTGAAGATCCTCGGGGAGCTGACGATCGCCGCCTGTTCCGGATGGGCCAGCGGAACCCTGATGACCTCGATCCTGAAAAGCGCCGTGTTGGGATCCTCATCCGGCGGCAGGCGCGAACAGCCGGGGAGCTCCTCGGACGAACGCACCGGCGCCGATCCCGAGACGTAGATATAGACGTTCTCCTTGTCGTTGGGACCCTCCACCACCGTGTGAGTGTGAGAACCCCGGCAAGTTTGGACGTTGCCCACGTATTTGGGATTCCGGATGTCGCTGATGTCGAAGATTCTTATGCCCCTGATCCGGTCTTTGCTCACCGCCTCCGGCACGCCCTGGGTTCCGCAGTCCAGCCGGCTGCTGAGTCCCTCCGCCGACACGAAGAGCAGGTTCTTGTAAACCGAAACATCACTCTGGCTCGCGGGACAGACGTAACCCACCACCAGCGACGGATTCGCGGGATCGGAAACGTCCCAGATTTGAAAGCCGTTGTAATTGCCTTGAATCACGTAGTTGCCGGTGAATGCCAAATCGGAATTGGTGATGCCCACGAACTCCCGCGGCGGCGGCGTCTGGGCGACCAACCTCAGGTTCCATAGCGCCTGTCCCGCGTCGAACAGTCCGGGCTTGAGCCCGATCCGCGGATCGGGGCTCGGCGGCCCCTCCGGCTGCGGGGCCACCACAGCTCGATTTGCGGGAGACGTTCCGCATCCGGCAAGCATCAAGGAAAACCAAACCAACAGAAAGCCGCCCCGAGCGGCCAACGCCTTGAAATAGAAGTCGGACATACGGTCGATCCTCGAAAAGCTGGTAGTAGTTCCGGACACTGAAACGCTTCAACGCTGCCGCCGCGCGGAAAGCGCGGCCAGCATGCTTTCCATACGGGCGATCTCGGTCAACTGGTCCACCTGAATATCCGAAGCCAGGCGGAAGACCACTTCGTCCTGAGCCGCGCCGTCGGTCTCGAAAAGCTCGCGCACCATGGTGACCGCGCCCCGGTGGTGCTGGATCATGAACTGCAAAAAGAGAATGTCGAACTCGGAGCCTCTCGCAGCTTCCAGCTGGCGTAGTTGCTCCTCGGTCAGCATTCCGGGCATATGAGCCGCGTACTGCGGCCCGTGTACCATCATGTTGATCCCACTGAAATGAATCTCCGGCACCGGCTGGCCGCGATCCCGGAGCCATTGTTCCATGGTGGCGATCTCGTCTTTTTGGGCGTTGATGATGCGCGCCGCCAGAGTGCGGATGGCCGGTTCAGCAGCCCGGTCCGGGGCCATCTCGGACATGAGGATGGCCTGGGCGTGGTGGCCGATCATGCCGGTCATGAAGCGGACGTCGGCTTCGGTGAAGACCGCGGTGGCGCTGTCGATTCGCGCGCGATACAGCGCCTCCAGCTCGGCGTCGGAGCGAGCCGCGGCGGCGGGTTCGGGCCGCGGGGCAGCACCCTCGGTCCTGGCCGGGGCGGAAGCGCAGCCGTTCAAGACCAGTGCCAGGATCGAGAGACAAGGGAGGGCAACCGGAGCCCGGAGCATGGCATACGGAGCGCGCTGGAGACCGAGTGTCATTTGGCTTCCAACGCTACAGCGTCGGCCAGAGTTAGGCAATGCCGCAACGATCGAGCCCCGATCGCGGATCAAGCCCCCGCACAAGCCGCGCCGTCAACTCAAAATCCTCCAAATCAACCCGGGATCGAGCGGCTCCACCTCGTTGGACAGCAGCCAAAGAGGGTATCCCTCCGGGAGAGGGAAGTAAACCGCCCGCGCTATGTTGACCGACCGTGTGGGGTCGGCATCCCACGAAAGACGGGTGGCTATTTCGGCCAGCTGAGAAGCCACATGCGATTCGGGATCGAGCCGGCTTTTCCACCGCTCCAGGTGCCCCGAGGCGGCGAGATGGTCTCCTTTGTTTCCGTTGCAGCGTTCGTCCGCCACCACCAGGTTCTCTATAGCGTTGTTGGGATAGCGAGCCCGGGGGATGAAATGATCGACCTGCGGCCTGCGTCCCTGGACCCGACCCAACTTCCGGTCGCAGTAGAAACAGCGGTCGTCTTGCAACTCCCGGAGCGGAGCGCACACGACCGTAACCGCTTCGCGCTCGGCTCCGAACAGGAACTCTTCCAGCCGCGCTTCCTCCAGCCTGTTCAACCGGGCAACCATGGCCGCCCACCTTCGCTGAATGATCGGCCGCAGCAGTCCGTTGAGCTGGACCAGGTACAGGCCCACTCCCGGCCGGAGCATGATGCGGTTATCGAAGTCGCTCGGCTCGCCCCGCTGGTAGGCGGTTACCTCGCGCCGGCGGCGCCAGATTTCGGTATCCCAGTTTATGGTGTAAAGGAAGGATTCCGTGACGGCCCCCGTCCTTTGCAGCCGTGGCAGTGGATCCTCGATCAGCTCCAACTCTATTCTCCGAAGCATCCTGAGGTAGGCCCCAGAACTTTCCTCCCGCGCCACTTTTAGCCTCGCCGACGGGTCTTTGGCGTATCGAGCGCGAAACTCCTCTATGTGGCGGATGATCTTGGCCTGGGCACCGGGACGACCCGCAAATTGGCGCAGTACCTTGGAGCGCGAGCCGGTATAAAAAGGCAGGGTATGATCCCAATACAATTGGGCAATTTTCTCTGCCAGCTCCAGCGTGGTGAAAACCTCGGCGGGCTGCCCGCCTTTCGCCACCTTCTCCATACAGAGATCGAGCAGCGCCAGTAGAACCGCGTACTTGTAGGTGGCCGTGAAGCTCGCCTCGTCTAGCAGCCGGAGCACCCGCTCGGCGAACGCGATCGGGCCTTCCATAGAAAAATGGCGCCGGAACTCGACACTCATCGGGCTCAATCGCTCCTGTCTGGGGCCTTTGAAAGTAAGTCCTCAGCCCCGGAAGTCGAGCGTCTTTCGAGCCGGTTGGCCTACCAGCGCAACACGGCAGTAATACGCGCGTTCTTTATATTTCAGATAGTCTTTTCAGATACTCTAGCGCCGACAAGGAGGCAAGGGTAAATGCGCACCCGGTCGAGCATCGGACTCATAGGCATCGCAATCTGGTTGGCCGGCCCGGCCGCGGGCGCGCAGCAACCCGCTCCGCAACAGCCCCGGTTCCTAGTCTCCACCCAGTGGCTGGCGCAACACTTGCGCGACCCGAGCGTAGTCGTAATTCACGTGGGCCGGGACTCGGCTTCTTACAAAGCCGGACACATTCCCGGCGCGCGCCTGCTCCTTCTCTCTTCGATCCTTATCCAGCCTCCCAATCTCCCGAACGAGCTCCCGCCCGTTCCCGACCTGGTCCGGGCGTTCGAGACGGTGGGAGTGAGAAACGACCGGTTCGTTGTGCTGTACGGCGATCTAGGCGGTCTGGCCGCGGCGCGCGCGTTCTTCACGCTCGACTACTTGGGGCTGGGCGGCCATGCCGCGCTGCTGGACGGCGGGCTGGAAGTTTGGCGAGCCGAGGGACGTCCGGTGGAGAGCGCCGCACCGGGAACCCTCTCCGAGGGCAGCGGATCTCTAGAAGTACGCCCCCGCCCCGAGATCGTAGTGGACGCCGAGTGGATCGCGCGGCGTTTGGGTCGCCAGGATCTGGTACTGATAGACGCGCGACCTCAGGCGGAGTACTCGGGCAAGGAGCCTGGGGCGGGAATAGCACGTCCCGGACACATTCCCGGTGCGGTCAATTTTTTCTGGCGCGAAGCGCTGGTATCCCAGGAGCGACCGCTGCTTCTGGATCGCGAGACTCTGGAAGCCCGCTACCGATCCCTCGGAGTGAAGGAGGGCGTGGAGATCGTTACCTACTGCCGCACCGGGATGCAGTCGAGTCACGCATACTTCGTGCTTCGCTACTTGGGCTACTCGCCCAGGATGTACGACGGATCGTATATCGACTGGAACGCGCGGGCGGAGTTGCCGGTAGAGAGCGGCTCGGGCGCGCCTGGAACTAGGTAGCGACCGCCCATAGAAAGCTCGGCCCCGGAGCCGAGCCGGAGCCGGCCACTGGAACTGTAGGTCCACACGGTGCATTTTTGGGGCGTCTTTCAAGGAGAATAGATCGGGATGTTCATGCGCCGAATCATTCTGGTTGCGAGCTTGGGATCGATCTCGCTGGCAAGTTGCGGCGGCGAAGAGCGAGGGCGCACGCCGGCTTCGATGAGCGCCGGCGAGCACTCCGGTCCGCCTCAGGTTCTGATCGTCGAGCCGGCAGACGGAGATACCGTTGTGGGCCCCGCGGTCACCGTCCGCCTTCAGGCTCACGGTCTGGCCATAGTGCCTGCGGGAGATACCACGCCCAACAGCGGCCACCATCACCTATTTCTGGATCGCGACATCACGCCGGCAGGAACGCCGATTCCTACGGAGCCAGGACACATCGTCCATCTAGGTACGGGCGGTGACACCTACACATTCGACTCGGTGGCGCCGGGTCCCCACCGCCTGATCGCCGTCGTGGGCGACGCGGTGCATGTGCCGCTTAACCCTTGGGTGGTCGACACGGTGCATTTTGTGGTCCGAGCGCCCTAGGACCAGCGCACAGCGCGAAGGCTAGGAAGGGTTCGGGCGCGCCGGGCCAGCGCGCGGAGGTGGTGATCGGTTCGAGCTAGCTAGAGCGTTGTTTGTCCTTGCGAGTCGGGACGGCGGGATTTGAACCCGCGACCCCCTGAACCCCATTCAGGTGCGCTACCGGGCTGCGCCACGTCCCGATGTTTCAACTAAGAGAAATCTACGCCTTCCTTACGACCCCCTGAAGCCGCGGAGCCCGCGAGCTCGCCAGGCCAGCGATTGGGAAGGCGCTGTTAAAACTAAGCCCTCGACACTCGGGTTCCTAGTCCCCAGAACCGGACCACAAACGGCAAAGCGTAGGCGCTCACCGACGCGGTGCCAGGCCACCGGAAGATGCGCTTGCAGCGCTGATCTCACCACTTTGCGGGCTCAGCGGACAGGCGCCCGCTCTCGAGCCTGTAGGGATCCGGAAACTAGTGCTTCCGATATTGCTCTTTGGTGATCGTGAAGGCAAAGTCGGCTATCGCTGCGAGCTCCTTGTTCTTGCGCCCGCAGGGAAAAGCAAACCCAATGACTTTGGTCGGATAGGTGGTATAAGTTGAAGCCGCGCTCTACTTTCACAGACCACCGGCCACTCAAAGAGCACCGGCCACCGACGCCAGCGCCAAAGCCAAGAACAAAATAGCGCAAAGCCGGTGGGTCACCCGATACCACATCCCTGCGATTCGCCCGAGCAAGCGATCTACCAGCGCCGCAAAAAGCAGGACCCAGACCAGCGACGACATCATGAACCCCACAAAGAACCCGGCGTAGTCGAGAGCACCGGGGTCCTCCGCTCCCAGAGCGGCAAGCGCGCTGCCCAGAGCCGCCCAGTAAGCAATGTTCTGAGGGTTGGTAAGCGACAGCAGCACGCCCGAACGGAACGCCTTGCGACTCAGCATCTCCGGGCCGGCACCGGGAAGCGCGGGTCCCCGCAGACTCTCTCTCCAAGAGTGGAACGCCAGCCAGATAAGATAGCCCGCTCCCGCCACGGCGACCGCCAGGCTCAGCGACCGCGGCTGCGAGATAAAACCAACCCCCGCGAGCCCGATCACCGCCCACAACGCATCCCCCGCGAGAGAGCCTAGCTGCACGGCGAGAGCGGGACCGAAACCGCCACCGGTTCCCCGGCGTACCGTTTCGGCAAAGACCGGGCCCGGCGCCGCATTGAAAACCAGCCCCAGAAGGAAAGCCGCGGCGATCAGAGAAACCACTCAGCGCGGCGCCGGCAGGCTCGAAGCTCGCAGGACCCGGCTCACCTCCCTTCGCTAGCCGCCCTCCCCTGCGGCTTGCGCGGCATCGGCTCGTCCCGATTGGCGATGGTATAAACCGTCCAGGCCACGATCGTAGCGGCCTGCTTGAGATCGTCCAAAACCAGCCGCTCGTACGTATCGACATAAGAGTGGTGCGAGCGGATCCCGTACTCTAGCGGATCCTGGATGAACTGAAATCCGGGAACACCCACCGCGTCGAAAGCCAAATGATCGGTTCCCCCGGTCGGGTGCAGGCGGCTCGCCACAATACCCAGGTCCCTAAAGGGCGCCAAGATCTGCTCGAAGATTTTCACCGCTTCCTCGTTGTACTGGCCGTACACACCCCGCAGCCTACCGGAACCGTTGTCCACGTTCAGGTAGGCGGAAACCTTGGGCATCTCGGCGGCGTGCTTCCGCACATAGTCCCGCGACCCCAGCAGGCCCTGTTCCTCCCCGCTCCAGAGCGCGATCCGCACCGTACGGCGCAGCGGCAGACCTGTCGCCTTCAGAATCCGCATCGCCTCCATCATCACCAAGGACCCGGCCGCGTTGTCCGTGGCACCGGTCCCGCTGTGCCAGCTGTCGAAATGGGCCCCCACCATCACCAGCTGATCCGCCAGATCGGTGCCGGGAATCTCCCCCACTACGTTGTATTCGCGCCTGTCGGGATTGGTCCAACGGTTCTGGACGTTCACCTCCAGCCGCGGCGTGATCCCGCGTTTGATCAGCCGCCACATCTGGCCGTACTGCTCGTGCGCGACCAAAAGAGCGGGAATCGGCTCGTAAGCGCTGTCCCGCGCCAGCCGCCCGTCCGGATGACCCCCGGTCCTGAGTATCCCGTAGGTCCAAACCGAAGAAAGCAACAGCACCGCAGGCCTCTCTCGGCGAAAGAACCTCAGCATCGCCTGGTTCAACGCCTGCTGCCGGCGCATCCTTTCCTGCACCTCCGGCGGAGGTCCCCCCTGCTGCTGGGGCTGAGGGCGCTCCCGACTCCGAGCTATCAATGTGTCCGCGTCCCAGCGGCGCGGCCTGAACTCCCATTCCGGTTCGATGGGCCGCCACTCCTGCCACATCACACAAGCACCCCGCAATTTCCCGGCAAACTGCGCCAGCTCGGTGCTGTCTTCCACCTGGACCAGCACCACTGGGCAGGTCACCGTGCCCCGCGTGCTGCCGCTCCAGGCCTGAGGCTCGGCGCGCAGCGGCTGCACGTACGGCTCCAAAAAGCGACCGCTGTAACTGACCCGCTCCCACCCCCGGCCGAAAAGCGAATCCCAAGGCTCCATCGACACATTGACCAGCCCGAACCCTCTGAGCCGCTCCACCGCCCAATTCTGAGCTTTGCGCAGCTGGTCCGACCCGGTAAGCCTGGAACCGATCCCGTCCAGCAGCTCCTGAGCCATGGCGTCGATCTGCGAGCGGTTCAATCCCTCGTCTCGTATCCGCTCGAGCGCGGCAAGGTCGAGCCGCTCCTGCAACACGGTTTGCTGCGCGCCGGCGGGCACCCCCGGCAGCGTTCCCAAAAACCAAAAAGCGAGGCCCAACGTCGACCACAGAAAGCGCATAAGACCTCCCCGAAGGCGAACCAAATAAGGTTGCCGAACCAACGTGATGCGCAGTACCGCAAATCGAACGTGATGCACAGCACCGCAAACCGAATGTAATGCGCTGCGCCGCAAAAACGAGAGGCAACCGGGAAGCATAACACCGGCAGCCAGTGACCCCATTGTCCCGAGGACACCGTACCCGCGAGATTTAGTGACCGATTTTAAGGTTTTCTTAACCTATACGATCCGTTACCGGAGTAACACGTTGCCCCGAAGCCATCTGCTCGTATACCGAGCGCTTCTCTTGCTGTGGCTGGCCGCGGTCACTTATCTAGCTCTGACCGGCGATCAGTACCCCTTGGTCTCCCAGATAAACGACAAGGTGGCTCACGGCGTCACTTTTTACCTCCTGGCGCTCTTGCTGGACTTCTCGTTTCCCGGCACCAGGTTCAACGGCGCCAAGGTCGCGTTTCTTCTGGGTTACGGAGCCCTGCTGGAAGCGGCGCAGCTGGCAACCCCGAGCCGGGATCCGTCTTTCTACGACTTCCTAGCCGACGCCGCGGGGATCGCAAGCTACGCCGTAACGATTCCACTGACTAAGCGCATCCCCATTTTGGCCCGGCGCTGGGAGAGCGGGGGTTGACCAAACCGGCGGCGCCACTCGCACTCAGACTCGGCATCACGGCGTGCTGGTTCGCCGGTATCACGGCCTTCCTCAGGTTCTGGGAAGTGACGCTCGAGACCGAGGCGTTTCTGTTATGGACCACCATCTTTACCGCTCTCTACCTAGGCTCCCGGGCGGCACTGGAAGGCCGCGCCCTTTTCTCCTCCAGACACCCCGCCTGGATGCAGTGCGGAATCTGGCTGGGAATCGTGGCGCTGGCGGTACCGGCCTATTTCTGGCTGCCCGACGTAAGGCTCTACGGCAGGCAAGTGCCCCGAATCCTCTTGACCGGCGGCCTGGACGTGCTGGTTCCTATATGGATCGCGGTCCGCGCGCTGGCCGTGATTTGGAACGGTCCCGCGCGCTGGGCGGCGATAGGTAGCGTCCCGATCTACTCGCTGGCGCTTATGTGGGCTTTCGTGATTCGCATGCCGGGAACGCCCTTCTCGGGCAGCCCGCCGCCCCTGGACTCGGCACAGCTCGCCCTCAAGAGGAACCTGGAACGCCACGTAAGTATGCTGGCGGACTCGATCGGCGAGCGAAGCGCCCGCACTCCGGCATCGACCAGAGCGGCGGCGCTCTACATCACCGCCACACTCTCCGAACTCGGCTACCGGGTGGACACCATGGCCTACACGGCAGGCCGGAACCGGACTCTCCATTACAATCTCGAAGTACGGGTGCCTGGATCCGGAGAGCTGCCGGACCTCGTGGTGGGCGCCCACTACGACACGGCGGAAGACACGCCCGGCGCCGACGACAACGCAAGCGGGACTGCGGCGGTTCTGGAACTCGCCCGGATATTCCGCGCAACCTCGCCGGCGAGAACCGTCCGCTTCGTGTTTTTCTCCACCGAAGAGCCGCCGTTTTTCGGCACTCGGCAAATGGGAAGTTGGCACTATGCCGCCCGAGCCGCGGCCCGGAAAGAACGCCTTTACGGAATGATCTCCGTGGAAACCATCGGCTACTATTCGGACGAGCCGGGAAGCCAGAGCTATCCCCCGCCGTTCGATCTTTTCTATCCGGACCGCGGGAATTTCGTCGCTTTCGTCTCCAACCTGGATTCCGGAGATCTTTTGCGCCGGGCCATACGGGTGTTCCGGGAACGCTCCACCATCCCGGCCCACGGCGCCGCATCTCCGGCGTTCGTTCCGGGCATCTCATGGTCTGACCATCAGTCGTTCTGGCTCCACGGGTATCGGGCGATCATGATCAGCGACACTGCGCCTTTCCGGAATCCTTACTATCACTCGCCGGAAGACCGGCCCGCCCGGCTCGATTTCGATCGCATGGCGCGGGTGGTGTACGGGCTGGCCGAGGTCATAGAGGATTTGATCTCGCAGTGACCGGTATTGCGATCTTCGCCGTCACCTACCTTCTGATCGCGGTCCAGAGGCTTCCGCTTGTCCACCTCAATCGGCCGGCGGCTAGCCTTCTGGGCGCGGTCGCGATGGTGGGATTCGGGGTGATAACGGTGGAGGAAGCCTACGCCGCCGTCGACATGGACGTGCTGGTGTTCCTCTTGGGATTGATGCTGATCGTGGGATACCTGGAGGTTGGCCGTTTTTTCGAGTGGGCGGCCGCCAAAGTTCTGGAGCGCATCCGGTCACCGCTTCAACTGCTGTTCGCCGTAGTTGTAGGCGGCGGTCTCATGTCCGCGTTTTTCGTGAACGATACGGTGTGCCTGGTAATGACTCCCGTGTTGCTCCTCACCCTGAGGCGGCTGGGCGAGCGACCCCAACCCTATCTCATAGCTTTAGCCATGGGCTCGAACGTTGGGTCGGTGCTCTCGATCACCGGTAATCCCCAGAACATGCTGATCGGTATTTGGAGCGGCGCATCTTTCTCCGGATTCCTGCTGGATATGCTTCCCGTCGCGGCCGGAGGGTTGGCGGTAACTTTCCTGTGCCTGCGGTGGGCGTACCGCGCCGTGCTACGCGACAGATTCGAACAGCCGCCGCACCCGGAAACGGTAGTCATGGACCGCAGCCTAGTGTACCGGGCTCTGGCCCTGTTCGCAGTCGCGGTCGTCGGATGGATGGCGGGAGGCTCTCTCCCTGTGGTAGCGATAACCTGCGGGGCTGTCATGGTGGCGGTGGCTCAGCGGGACCCGGCCTACGCGATCGAGCGAGTTGACTGGGATCTCCTCCTTATGTTTGCTGCCCTGTTTGTGGTAATGCGCGGGCTCGAGAGCACCGGCGCAACCGATTGGATGAATCGAAAGGCCCTCGCCCTGGCTGGAGGCGGTTCCCCGGCGGAAGTGGGGATTGCTGCAAGCGCCGCAATGCTGCTCCTTTCCAATCTGATTTCGAACGTACCGGCTGTAATGCTTTGGAGAAACGTGGTGCCCGCACTTCCGGAACCCGACTTGATGTGGCGCTTTATAGCCATGAGTTCTACCTTCGCCGGAAACTTCCTCTTGATAGGCTCGGTAGCCAACCTCATCGTAGCCGAGCGGGCCGAAGCGTACGGTGTCCGGCTGAGTTTCGGCGAGTACGCGAGGGTGGGAGTCCCCGTGACCTTGTTGACGATGGCATGGGGAATTGCTGTGCTGCTTCTCAAGTGACAGCTACCGGCGCCGGGCGGCGCTCAAATTCTCGAAATACACCAGACCTCCGCCCAAACCGCCCAAAAGGAGATCCAAATCTCCATCCCCGTCCACATCGCCCAGGGCCGGGGCGGCAAACGGCGGGGCGGAGAGCTCGAACGTGGAGTCACGCACGAATTGAAAAGCTTCCCTCGTGCCGACGTTGCGGTAGAGAACCACACCCGCCTCGGACCCTAGCAGCAGATCGAGATCCCCGTCTCCGTCCACGTCGGCCAGAACGGGAGCGCTGCGGCGGCCCGCATCCAGCCCGAGAAATTCGTCCGAGACCAACACGAACCGGGGCTCGGCCCGGGTTCCTTCGTTGCGGTAAAAATTGAGCGTCCCCGAACCCTCGCCGATCAAAAGGTCGAGATCTCCGTCGCCGTCCAAATCGCCCAAAGCAGGCGTAGTATTGCTCCCCCGGGTAATCACCACGAAAGCCGTATCGGCCAGCACAAAGCGAAATCTTCCTCCCGTTCCCTCGTTCCGGTAAAGCATCAACCGGTCGCGAAAAGTGCCCAAAAGAAGATCCAGGTCGCCGTCGCCGTCCAAATCGCCCAGAGCCGGAGCGTAGTGATAGTCGCCCTCGATGCCCAGCGAGCCGCGCAGCCGGAACTCAGGCCTGAGCGGGGTCCCCACATTTTCAAACCAATAAATCCGGGAGGTCTGCAGATTTTCGGGGTCGATCTTGTTGGCCAGCAACAGGTCCAGATCTCCGTCGCCGTCCAGGTCGCCTACTGCCGGGATGCTCTCGCTCCCCACGTCGACCGTATAGATGAACCGGGTGGTAACCAGCTCGAAGTCCGCCGCCCCGGTTCGGCGATAGTAGTGGAGGTTCTCGCTGCTCGTGCGGTTGGGATTGTAGGCTCCTCCCAGCACGCCCACCAGCAGATCCGCCCGGCCGTCGCCGTCGATGTCTCCGAAAGCCGCGGCGTTGTAACCGCTGGTGGAAACGGGGTTGTTGCGGGGAAAAGGCTGAGGCGTGGAGCGCAACATGGGAGAGGAACAGGAACCCCGATTCTCGATCAGCAGCAGGCCCGGCTCGAAGAAATCCCCCCAAAAAAGATCCTCATCACCGTCGCCGTCCAAGTCGTGAAACACCAGGGTATTCGCGCCGTGTCGAACACTTCCGAACCGCTGCACGATTTCGATCCCCTCCCACCGATCCTCCGCGAACCTGAAGCGCGGCAACCCACCGGCGTCCCGGTGTTCCTCTCTGTAGCGGGTAACGGTTCCGTCCACCCGACCCAGGAAAAGATCCAAACCGGCGTCGCAATCTATGTCCGTAAGATTCGGTATGTTCTGGCGGTCGGAGAAAATCGGATTTCCCTCCGCGTCCTTGAGAGTATCGGCCGCGAGCACGAATCGCGGCGACTGCGGAGTACCATCGTTGCGATAGACTCGGATGTAACTGAAGGGTTGTTCCGCCAAAAGATCGTAGTCTCCGTCGCCGTCGAGATCGGCGAATCGGTACCACTCCCCCACTTCGAGCTCCTGGTACCGGTCGCTCCGCCAGACGAACCGCCGGCCGCTTCCTTCCCGAACTTGCTCGAAGTACATGACCGAGCCGGTAGCTTCCTGCAGGAAAAGATCCACGTCGCCGTCCCCGTCGATGTCCACCAGTTGGGGTCGCGGCACGTTGAATCCGCCCAGGAAAGGATAGTCGTAAGGAACGCCGGCGTGATCGACTACGGGAAAAGGCGACACCCTCCGCGCGAACTGGGGAGCCAAGGCCCGGGGCGCCGGATCTCCGGCCCCTCGCGGCGCCGCGCAGCCTCCAAGAAGCGAGCTGTAGAGCGCCGCGAGAGCAAACGCCGTGCGTCCTTGCGGCAAGCGTCCCATCACCCGCCGCGGCGTCAGCGCAACGCCGCCGGGCGCGCCCCTACACCGGTGGCGTCGCCGGGGACTTCGATAACTTTCTGGATGGCCCGCCGGCCGGTGTCGATCACCACCACCGTAGCCTTTCGCCCGGGATCGCCCGCTCCGTGCGCCGAGTGCTCTCCTCCCCCGGAGTGCAACCAGCGGTTGGCTATGTAAACGTACCGGCCGTCCGGCGACACCGCACTGCCATAGGGATCCGACAGCCCTTCGCCTTCGATCACGGATGCCACGGTCCACTCGGAAGCGTCCACCACCGTCACGGTGTTGGATCGCTGGTTGCCGAAATAGACGAACCTTCCGTCCGGAGTGAATACCGGATCCCAGGGCATGGGATTTACCGGCACGCTCTTGACCAGCGACGGAGATTCGGGTCGCGTCAGATCGAACACCAAAAGCAGGTTGGTGAGCTCGGCGCTGGCGACCATGATCGGCGAAGCGGGCGAGATCGCAAACTGGACGAAGGAGTGCGGGCGATCACCGGGCACGTCCACCAATCTCACCCGCTGGGTCTCCACCTCCATGACCGCTATCCGGTTCTCCCCCAAGCTTCCCACGTACACATGGGATCCTGCCGGTGCCACCGCGACGGCATGGGGCCGAGGTATCAGAACGTCCACCTCTTCTATTTCCATGTCCGATCGCCGAATCACCCCGATCGTGGGGTCCGGGTTCACCGCGGTCATGGAGTGGGTCACAAAGAGCAGGTCACGGCTGGGGTGGAGAGCCAGCATACCCGCTTGATCGAAACGGGCCTGCCCCACCAGCCGGTTGGCGCGGTCGAACTTGAGCACTCGGTTGTCCCCGATCAAGGAGACGTACCAGAAAGATCCGTCCGGCTCCACCGCCACGTGATGCGGCTTGGCCGTGGGAGAAAATCCCAGCCGCTTGAGATCTACGATGTCCACCACGGCGTTGCGAGCGGCATCGATAACCGTGATCGAGGCCGCGTCTTGATTGGCCACGTACACCGGCTCCGCGGGCGGAGCCTGCTGAATCAAGGCCAGCAGAAACAGCCGTATGGTGCAGCTCACATCACCGCTCCGGTCAAAAGCTCACGGCACCGGGCGCTCGCTGCGCCTCAGGAAAAAGACTCCTTCGCCCATGCTGGTCACCACAATCGTGCCGCTCTTGAAGAACGGGTAATTGCTCCACGATCCGGCAAACCCCGGTTCGTCCTCTCCCCAAGGGACGGTATCGAAGTAACCGACCAGCACGGGATTGGTCACGTCGCTGATGTCGTACACCCTGAGCCCGGCCACGTAATTCGACTGATACATGTAGTTGCCCTTGATGTAGAGATTATGATCCGTGGCCCGGTTCTCTGACACGTACTCTTTGACCAGTATCGGATCGTCCAGGTCGCTCACGTCCCAGATCAGGGTGCGGGTGCCGGAAACCGAACCGGCTAGCTCGTCCCCCTCGTCGTCCATGAAGAAGTAGCGATGATCTTCGGTGAGCCATCCCTGGTGAGCGTAGGACACATTCGGGTACGGCGCCATCGCCAGCGGTTTGGGATTGCTCTTGTTCGTCACGTCCGCAATGGACAATGCGGTTTCGTTCGCCCCGAAGCAAATCTCCTTGCCCCGATGCTCTACGTCGGGACCCTTGTAGGTCACGCACTGGGCGTCGTGGGTGTAACCGGTCCGCCTCCGGCCGGTGGAAGGATCGGCGAAGCAGCCTGCAAAGGTGGGTTGGGCGGGATTCCGGATATCTATCATGTGCAGTCCGCCGCCGCAGGTTTCGCCGCCCATACTGTTGCCCACGGTGTAGGCAAATCCGGTTTCCTCGTTGATCACGATGTTGTGGGCGCTGTGTATGCGATCGTAATGCGCCGTCTCCTTGAAGGTGACCGGCGGGTTGGAGACATTGCGCAACTGCCTCAGGTCGAACACCTGCATTCCGTGCGGCCCTGCCCCGTCCGCCACGATGAATGCATGATGCTTATAAACCTTGATGTCCCGCCAGGAATTGGGCCGCGCCCCTTCGGTGAGAGGAAGCTCGCCCAGATAGACCGGGTTGGAGGGATCGGTGACATCTACGAATGCCGTCCCGTCGACTCTCCCCACCAGCGCGTACTCCCGCCCGGTCTCCGGGTCGGTCCAACCCCAGACGTCGTTGAGTTCCACTCCTCGCCGGCCGCCGATCGCCTGTATCGGCAGGAACGACAGGAGATCCACCCGGTCGCACCGGAAGATGGAGGCCGCGCCGTCGCGGCACTCCACCCGGTTGCCCACGATCGGCTTCAGCGGCTCCGGCTCGCTGAAGTAGCGCCCCGCGTTGCGCCACTCGCCGGTCCTCCCGTCCCGCTCCAGGATAGCCGCCACACCTTCGCCGAAGTCCGCGCCCGGCAATCCGATCACCGCAACATCGCCCCGCACCGCCATCGAGCCGCCGAACTGCTCTCTAGGATTCAACTCCGCAATTGCCAGCTTCTGGGCCCCAGCCCAACCCCCGCCAGCATCGCGCCGCAGCCGGTAAATCCTCCCGCTCCCCTCGAAGGCTCCGGGCGCGCCCACCCACAACTCTCCGCCCACCACGGCCAAACTCATTCCGAAAAGCGCACCGTTGCCGGCGTCGTAAGGATTGAGCCGTCCCGCCTCCACCCACTCGCCCCTGGCAGCATCGTAGCGGAAAACGAACACGCTTCCCGTGCCACCGTGACCCGGCGCCGAAACGTAGGCCGTCTCCCCGTCCAGCAGCACGGCCGCCCCAAACCCGCTTCCGGTTCTCAGTTCGCTGGGGCTCAGCTTGGTCTCCTCCACCCAACTTCCGCCGGTATCCCGCCGGAACAGATATGCCGCGCCGGCCCGCTGGTTCTTGAACATCGCCCCTACGAGCACGCGGTCACCCGACACCGACACCGCACTGCCGAACCGGTCGTGTTCCGCCGCGTCGCCCGCTATCAGCTTGGCCGCTTCGCTCCAAGCGCCGCCCGCACCCTGCCGCTGGAACAAGTAGACCGCTCCCCTACCCTGGTCTTTGCCCCAAGCGGCAGCGGCAATCAGGTTACCGCTCAGCGCCACGGCACGGCCCAGAGCATCCCCTTCAGCCGGATCGGACGCGGTGAGGATCTGCACCTCCCTCCAGGTCCCCCGATCGTCCCGCTGGAACACGTACACCGCTCCCCGCTCGCCGCCCCGATCGGTTGCCCCCACCACCAAGGTCCGCCCCTCGGACGCCAGCGCCGCTCCGAAACGGTCCCCCAAAGACGCGTCCGACGCGGTGATCCGCTGCGCTTCCGCCCATCGGCCCTGGGAATTTCGGCGATACACGTACACCAATCCCGAAGTGCGCCGATTCAATGCCTCGCCGATCAAAACGTCAGACTCGGCGATCGCTACCGCCGCCGCAAAACCGCTCATCAGCGGCTCGGCTCCAGGAGTCTCCATACGAAACGACTGAGCCCCCAAGTGCTGCGGAACGGACAGCGCTCCGCAAAAGACGAACCACAATGCTCGTTTCACGTTTCGGCCCTCACTGAATAAGCGGATTGCTCCATATCACACTCTGCGGGCGATAAAGTTCCAGCCGCACAAGCGGACCCACCCGGCTCACGTTCGACGCAACAGGGCTTTCAATCTATCGAGATCCGGCGGGATCCGCTCCACCCGGGACCGGCGCCCTTTGAAATCCAGCTGCGCCGGCACGGGTACCGGCCGCCCGGTGGCCCGCTCCACCACGGGAGAGAACTTGGCCGGATGAGCCGTCGCCAGAAAAATGCCCACGCACTCCGGGCTGGCCGCAAGGGCGTCTTCCAGACCCAGTGCCGCCACCGCAGAATGCGGGTCCAGCAGGTAGTCGTACCGGGCACTGTACCTCGCGACGGTCTCCACAGTCTCGGCGTCGCTGTAGGAAAAGGCTTCTAGATCGCCCTTCAAGCCTTCGAGATCCCCGCCGTACAGCCATTGGATCCTGGCCAAATTGCTCGGGTCGCCTACGTCCATTGCGGGAGATACCGTAGGACGAGCCGGACGGGGGCAGTAAGATCCGGTCCGGAGATATTCGCGCAGCACGTCGTTCGCGTTGGTTGCGGCAACGAACCGCCGCACGCGCAGCCCCAGGCGTTTGGCCATCAACCCGGCCGTAAGGTTGCCCAGATTCCCGGAAGGGACCGAAACGATCACTTCTTTCGGTTCCCCGGGGAGTTGAGCCAGCGCGTGAAAGTAGTAGAAAATCTGGGGCAGCAGTCGGCCGATATTGATCGAGTTCGCGGAGGTGAGCAAGAACTCGGCCCGCAGCGATCCGTCTGCCAGAGCGGCCTTGGCCAGGCGCTGGCAGTCGTCGAAGGTGCCTTCTACCGCCACCGCGAGCACATTCTCCCCCAGTGTGGAAAACTGCCGTTCCTGGACCGGGCTTACTTTTCCCTCGGGAAAAAGGACCACCACGCGGGTATTCGGCAGTTTGTAAAAAGCATGGGCGACCGCACCTCCGGTGTCTCCGGAGGTGGCGACCAGCACGGTGAGCGGGCGGGTCTCGCCGGCAAAAACGTGGAGCATCAACCGCGCCAAGAACCGCGCGGCCACGTCCTTGAACGCCAGCGTGGGGCCGTGGAACAGTTCCAGGGCGAAGATCCGTTCGTTCAGCCGCACCAAAGGTATGGGAAAATCCAGAGCGGATCGAACGATCGCATCCAGATCGTCCGGGGCGAGGCTATCTCCCAGGAGATGTCGAGCCAGCCGGCTCGCCGTCGTCTCGAAATCGCCGCAGCCAAAGTGCTCGAGGACGCTTTCCGAAAGAGGCGCCAAAACTTCGGGGACGTACAACCCGCCGTCCGGGGCCAGACTCTCCAACAAAGCCGTCTTGAGTTCCGTAGGAGGGGATTTCCCTGCGGTGCTGACCAGTCTCATTGACCGGTTCAAACTCGAGCGAGCGCTTGTTCGAAGTCGGCCAAAAGATCGTCTGCCGCCTCGATCCCGACCGAGACTCTGATCAGAGAGTCGGTAATGCCCAGTCTTTTCCGATCCTCGGGAGACATCCCAGAGTGCGAAGTGGTGGCGGGCCGAGTGACCAGGGTTTCCACTCCTCCGAGGCTGGGGGCGCAGATGGGGAGGCGAACGTTCTTCATGAAGCGCTCCGCCGCCCTTACTCCGCCGTCCAGTTCGAAGCTCAACATTCCCCCGAACCCGTCGAACAGCCGGCGGGCGCGCTGGTGCTGCGGGTGGCTCTCCAGTCCGGGATAGTTCACCCGGACCACCTTGGGATGAGATGCCAGGAATTGCGCTAGAGCCAAAGCGCTCTGGTTCTGGAACCGCACCCTCACTCCCAACGTCTTTACCCCCCGGTGGAGTAGGAAACAAGCATGGGGATCCAGCGATCCTCCAAGATGGTCCAGCCGGTGTTTCACCCGCTCCACCAAGTGGGCTCTTCCGATCACCACGCCGGCGACGATATCGGAGTGACCGTTCAGGTATTTGGTGGCGCTGTGGAGCGACAAATCGAAGCCGTGCTCCGGAGGCCGGAAATTGACCGGGCTGGCGAAGGTATTGTCGATGAGGGAAACCAAGTTGTGCTCCCTGGCGAACTTGACCACGGCCTCGAGATCGGGAACTTCCAGTAGCGGATTGCTCATCGTCTCCACGTATATCGCTTTGGTGTTGGGCTTCAGTTTGGCGGCCCAAGTATCGGGACAGTTGCCCTCGATGAAGTCGTAAGAGATTCCGAAGGTTTTCAGATCGCGGGTGACGAAATCGTGAGTCCCTCCGTAGAGGCAGCTCTGGGCCAGCAGATGGTCCCCGGCGGAGAGTACCGTGAGGAGAGCCGTGGTTATGGCCGCCATTCCGCTTCCCGCCACCAAAGCAGCTTCGGCGTTCTCCAGGGCGGCAAGCTTCTTTTGCAGAACCAAATGATTGGGAGTGTTGTTCAGGCGAATGTAGGTGATGTCGTGATATTCTGCCTCGCCGCCATACTCGAACATGGCGGACTGGAAAATCGGCATCGCCACCGCGCCGGCGATTCTAGGCTCGGGCTCTCCGGCGTGGATCAGCTTGGTGTCCAGTCTCTGGTATTGGGCCATTCGACGTAACCTCGCGTCAAGGCTTCGATTCGTGGTGTGAAACCCGTCCCCGGCCGCCCTATCTACCGCGTTACCGAGAAAAGGATATCCTGTTTTCGGCGTAGGATCACCCCCAACCCATCGCCGAACTCAGACGCCTGGTAGAGAAGGCGGCGGAACAGCGAGCCCGCCTTCGGCGCTGAAGCTCAGCTCCCCTGGATGCGCTTGGTGAGCGCAGGCACCAGACCCATCAGTCGCGCGTAGGTGGCCAGTTGTCCCCGGTGGTACTCCTCGTGGGCGATCCCGTGATGCCACCAGGTGAACTTGGTCCCCCGCTTCCCGTCGAACCGGGTCAACAATTGAAAGAGCGCGATCTCTCCGGCCGCGCGGAACTTTCTCTCCGCCTCCCGAAACTGGGAGCGCAGCAGGGCCAAAAGCTCCGCCTTTGTCTTGGCACGCCAAGCGGGTTTGGCATACAGGGACAACAGCTTGGGCCACGGAGCGCGATGGAGATCGGTGTCCGGGCGGGTAAGCTCGCCGGTCATCATCATGGCCACTTCCAAGATGTGCTGTACCAGCTCCCGGACGCTCCGAACCTCGGCGGTGGGACGGAAATCCAGCTTGCTCGGCGGTATGTTGCGCAGCTCGTCGATGACTCCCGCCCGCACGTCCCACCATGCCTCCAAAGTCTCTTCCAAAAGCGAGGAGAGATAACCTTCAGCGGAAGATCTGGCTTTGATTTTCATTGCACTATCTCACCCTTTGAAAGACCAAATCCCAAACCCGCGACTCGCTCACGTGCATCGCCGTCACCCGGCCGGAACGGTCGCGACCGAACCAAACGGTGCTCCCCCGAACGGTGAAAGCGTCGGGGTAAGACGGCTGCAAGGATAACACGACGCCCGGACGCACTGTGAGGGCCAGCGTGTCTCCCACCACCCGCGCCTCGTAGGTCACCCCGATCTCCTCGCTCCGGTACGATCCCTCGAAGGCCGCCAGCTCTCGGACGCTCGGCGCCCAGCGGCGAGGCGAGGCGTAACGGTAGATGACCGTATCGCCGTCGGGTTGGGCGATCCTCAGAACCGCCGGACGGCCCTGCGCCCCCAACTCGAAAGTCCACCTGCTGTCGTTCGGCATCCAATACCAGCCCCCGGGGAGAGCTCGGGCCCGCTCCGGCGGTTCGGAGCGCACCTCCAAAGGCGCATAGGTGCGTTCGTTACGGTAAATCCCCGCGTAGCGCGCCCACTGGGTCCGGTCAATAAGCACAGTGTCCAGGGACGGCTCCTCGGGAAACCTCCTGATCAAGCGATCCGCCATCCGGCGCACGTAGTTCGCCGGAGTGGCGCTCGATACGTTGCACAGTACCGCAATGGTTAGATTTCCCTCATCGGGATAGCGCGCCAAAAACGTGGAATATCCCGCAGTGGAACCGGAGTGCGATATCTCCCGCACTCCCCGGTAGTCCCCCACGTTGAGCCCCAGAGCATAGCGAATCTCCCGGCCGTTATTGAGTCTCATCCGGCGGTGCAGAGAATCCGTGAGAGCTCGGCCCAGTCTTCCCTCGTGCACGGCCTGACTCCAGACCAGCCAGTCTCCCACGGTGGTCAGCATCCCTCCGGGCCCTACCACGCTCTCGAAGGGCATGTTGAGCCTCCATCCCCCTTCCCCGTCGGGCGAGTACGCTTGGGCCCGCCCCGGAACCAGCCTCCTGAAATCGTCTCGCCACTGCGTGTTATTCATTCCCAGAGGTTGGAAAATCCGCTCCCGGGTGAACTCCTGGAACGACCGGCCGCTCAACCGTTCCACTAGAGTCATGGCGAGCGCGTAGCCGGAGTTGGTGTACGAGTAATATTGGCCCGGTAGATGATTGAGCGATTTCTGGCGGAAGACCACATCGAGAAGGTCCGGCTGCTCGTGCGCTCTGCTACCCCGAGGCCAACCCTGCCACGCCACGAGGGAACTCCATTCCCGAAGCCCCGAGGTGTGGGTCAAAAGATGCCGTATGGTTATCGGCCGCTCGTACTCCGGAAGCTCCGGGATGTATTTCCTAATCGGCTCGTCTAATAAGTTGACTTTGCCGTCCAGAGCCAACAATACGACCGCCGCGGCGGTGAACTGCTTGGCTACCGACCCTGATTCGAAGATCGTCTGGGGAGTGATTGGGGCTCCGCTTTCCAGGTCCGCCATGCCGTAGCCGCGCTGCAGCAGCACCTTCCCGTCCCTCGCCACCCCCACGGCACAACCCGGAGTGTGGGTGGAGTTCCAGCGCTGGAATACCGTATCGGCCAGCGCTACCAGGTTTATCTCCTGGGCGGCGGCAGCGGTAGAGAATCGCACCGCCAATATCGCCGCCGCACCCAGCCTCAGAGCGGGATCGCGCACTCCCCAGTTCGGCATCGCTGTACCTCGAGCAGACAACTGGTTCACGCCGTACGTCTAGTAAACAACCGGTTCACATCGAGCAGCCCGCCGGCTCACATCCACAGAACCGCCAGGCGGAGACCAGGTGGACTGCCAGTCGACTAGTGGCCCAAAACTTGGGCCACCGATCCGAGCAGCCCGGCGATCGCGAGGCAGAGCGTCTTCGTCACGGCCCTACCCTCCGGTCGAACTCCGACTCAAAAATGGCGGTGCGCTTTCCGCGCCGGCAAGGAGGCCTTGCAGCGGCCAGGAAATCGGATCAGTTGCACAGCCCCCGTCTGCGGTCCGAGGGAAGGCAGGAAAACGCATCCACCGCCCACAGCGCGCGGCGTTCCTCGCGAGCCAGTCGCAAGGCCTCCTGAAAGGCTTCCACGTACCGCACATTTGGAGGATAGGTCAGCAGCACGGCCCAACCGCGTCGAACCATCTGCCAGTTGACCAGCATGCCGTCCCGCCAGACACAAGCCAGGCGCCGGCCGTAGCGGTCCACCGGTTCCAAGTCCCGCTCCAACTGCACCGCCGATCCCACAGGCACGAGCACCTCCAAAGCGCGTTTCGCCTGATCGCCGTAAGGCCGCTGGCTGAGTTCCGGCGTGTCTATCCCGATCAACCTCACCCGAATCCCCCCGCCGCAAACCAGCGTGTGCCCATCGACGATCCGCTCGACCACACAACGCTCGACCGGCCCGACCGGACCGGGCGGGTGAGCTGGCCCGCCCTCCCCAGCGGTCGGGGGCGCAGGCTGCTCGTATGATCATGCACCACCCGCCAACCCTGCGGGGTGCGCTCGTACACCAGCGTCATCGCGCCCTGGTACGCCGCGGTATCCCCGCCTTGCAGGCCCACCCACCGGTACTTGAATACCGCAACGGCGCCGCCCGCACCCACGGGACTCACGGCGAGCGATTCCGCCGTCATGGTGACCGACCCCAACGCGCCCATGAAATCCCGCAGCAGGGAGAGGATCTCCGACCAACCCCGCGTGATCTCACCGTCGCCGGCCGAACTTACACCCGGCCTGCGCGCGTAAAGGTCGGCGACCCGGCGAGCGTCCCCGCTGTTAACCGCCTCCACATACCGGGCGACTTCTGCGGAGATCTCCTCCCTCAGACCGGACTGAGCAGCAAGCCGCGCCGGTAGGGCGAGGCTAAGCAATCCCAGCAAGAGCAGTATCGGCATGGTTCATAGCTCTCAAGAACATGATGCAGGAAGACGGCTGGAGTGCAAGCTGCTCTCCCTCGCCCTTTCCGGTCAAGTTCCAGCCGCCCCTGACACGGCGAGCTTTCCGCTTTTACCCTCGCCGAGCTATCTTCCTCTGAGCATGATCGAGGCCACGACGGCGCAAACCCGGGCGGTAGCTCCGGCCCCGTCCAGCGCTCCGCCCGTGCGAGCGGAACGCAATCCCGGCATTCCTCTGGAGCTGGACTGGATACGGGACGTCCGGGTAAACCGCAGCGCGGTGGAGCGCCGCGCGGAAACGCTGCCCCGCCGCCGGACGGTAAAAAAAGAATGGCAGGTAGCCTGGCTGCTCAAGGCGGTGACTTTGCTCGATCTCACCACTCTGTCCGGCGACGACACTCCCGGCCGCGTGCGCCGGCTCTGCGCCAAGGCCCGGCAGCCGGTGCGGCCCGAGATTCTGGAGGGATTCGGAGTTTCGGATCTGCCGATCAAAGTCGCCGCGGTTTGCGTCTATCACGCGTTTGTCGAAACCGCGGTGGAAGCCCTTCGCGGATCGGGAATCCCGGTCGCTGCGGTCTCCACCGGGTTCCCGGCCGGTTTGAATCCTCTTCCCCAACGTTTGCAGGAGATCCGGGCGTCGGTGGAAGCCGGGGCGGAAGAGATAGACGTGGTGATAACCCGCGCTCACGTGCTCACCGGCCGGTGGGACGCGCTCTATGACGAAGTCCGAGCCTTTCGCGAAGCGTGCGGGGATGCTTTGCTCAAGGTCATACTGGCCACGGGCGAACTGGCGACCATGCGGAACGTGGCCCGCGCCAGCCTGGTGGCGATGATGGCCGGAGCGGACTTCATCAAGACTTCTACGGGGAAAGAAGCGGTGAATGCAACTCTCCCGGTCGGTCTGGTAATGGCGCGCGCCATTCGGGCCTACCGCGAGAGAACCGGTTACCGGGTAGGGCTCAAACCCGCCGGCGGGATCCGGCGAGCCAAGGAAGCGCTGGACTGGCTTCTCATGGTGAAGGACGAACTGGGCACCGAGTGGCTCCGCCCTGCGCTGTTCCGCACCGGGGCCAGCGCCTTGCTCACCGATATAGAACGGCAACTGGAATATCATCTCACCGGGCGCTACTCGGCGGCCTACCGCCAGCCTCTGGCGTAGGAGCCCGGCGCATCCCTCGGACGAGGTAGCGATGTCCAAGATTGCAGAAATTTTCGAGACCATGGAATACGGGCCGGCGCCCGAGAGCTCGGCACCGGCGCTGGACTGGCTGGAACGCCACGGGCGCTCTTTCGGCCTTTTCATCGGCGGGCAGTGGGTAGAGCCCCGCTCGGGTGAGACCTTCGACACCGTCAATCCGGCCACCGGGCAGCCGATAGCCCGGATCTCCCAGGCCGGCAAGGAAGACGTCGATTTGGCGGTGGAAGCGGCGCGCCGGGCGCAGCCCGGTTGGTATGCACTGGGAGGGCACGCCAGGGCTCGCTATCTGTATGCCATGGCGCGACAAGTGCAGAAACACTCGCGGCTTTTTGCGGTAATCGAATCGCTGGACAACGGAAAACCGATCAGGGAGTCGCGCGACATAGACATTCCTTTGGTGGCCCGCCACTTCTACCACCACGCCGGCTGGGCGGAGCTGATGGAAAGCGAACTCGAAGGCTACGTTCCTGTGGGAGTGGTGGGGCAAATCATCCCCTGGAATTTTCCCCTACTCATGCTGGCCTGGAAGATCGCGCCGGCTCTAGCTACCGGAAACACGGTGGTTCTAAAGCCTGCCGAGTTTACGCCCCTTACGGCGCTGTTGTTCGCCGAAATCTGCCAGGAGATCGAGCTTCCGCCCGGGGTGGTCAACATCGTCACCGGAGACGGGAGGACAGGGGAGCTGATAGTAAGGCATCCTGGCGTGGACAAGATCGCCTTCACGGGCTCTACCGAGGTAGGTCGGATCATCAGGGTGGCCACGGCGGGAAGCGGCAAGAAGCTGACGCTCGAGCTCGGTGGCAAGTCGCCGTTTCTGGTCTATGAAGACGCCGATCTCGACAGCGTGGTGGAGGGAGTGGTGGATGCCATCTGGTTCAACCAGGGACAGGTTTGTTGCGCCGGATCGCGGATAATAGCCCACGAGTCCATAGCCGAGCGTCTCACCCAAAAGCTCCGCGCCCGAATGGAGACGTTGAGAGTGGGCGATCCGTTGGACAAGGCGGTGGACATAGGGGCGATCATCGCCCCGGTGCAGTTGGAGAAGATCCGGCGGTTGGTTCGCCAGGGGGAGCAGGAGGGTGCTACCATCTGGCAGCCGTCTTGGAGCGTGCCCCGCGAGGGATATTTCTTCCCGCCCACGCTGTGCACCAACGTTTCTCCGTCGGCGACTATAGCCCAGGTGGAGATCTTCGGTCCGGTGGTGGTGCTCATGACCTTCCGGACTCCCGAGGAATCGGTGGAGCTAGCCAACAACACGCGTTACGGGCTGGCGGCCAGTGTGTGGACGGAGAACATCAATCTCGCCCTGGACATAGCGCCCAAACTCAAGGCCGGGACGGTCTGGATCAACTGCACCAATCTGTTCGACGCCGCTTCGGGGTTTGGCGGTTACCGGGAGAGCGGCTTCGGCCGCGAGGGCGGGAAGGAAGGAATCTTCGAGTACGTGAGGCCGGAGTGGGAAGCGGCATCCGAGGACGCCGCGACCGCGAGGGCGGGACGCAAGCGGGTAGCGGCCCGCGCCCGAAGCGGCAGGAAACTAGATGTGACGGCAGCCGCGGCCGTTCCTCCCATCGATCGGACCGCCAAACTTTATATCGGAGGCAAGCAAGCTCGTCCCGACCAGGGTTACAGTCTCCCAGTGTACGATCCCGGCGGGCGGCTGGTAGGAGAGGTGGGACGGGGGAACCGCAAGGACGTGCGCAACGCGGTTGAAGCTGCCCGCAAGGCGGAAGGCTGGAGCCGCACCACCGCGCACTTAAGAGCGCAGATTCTTTACTACATCGCGGAAAATCTGGCGGCTCGGGAACGCGAGTTCGCCGATCGGATCCGGGCGCTCACCGGATCGGGACCCGCCGCTGCGAAGCGGGAGGTGGAGCTCAGCGTGCGGCGGCTCTTTACCTATGCGGCTTGGGCCGACAAGTGGGAGGGCGCGGTCCACCACACGCCGTTCCGCAACGTGACCCTGGCCATGCCCGAGCCGATCGGCGTGGTGGGGATCGCCTGTCCCGACGAGCCGTGCTTGTTGCCGTTCGTATCGCTGCTCTGTCCGGTGATCGCCACCGGCAACACGGCGGTCATCATACCCTCGGAGCGGTGGCCCCTGGCGGCGACGGATTTCTACCAGGTACTGGACACTTCCGACGTACCGGGGGGTGTGGTCAACATCGTTACGGGAGTCCGGGACGAGCTTGCGGAAGTGCTTGCAGCGCACGACGACGTGGACGCCATGTGGTACTTCGGATCGCAGGAGGGGAGCGCCATGGTGGAGCGGCTCTCTGCGGGCAACATGAAGCGCACTTGGGTCAACTACGGGCGAGCTTGGAACTGGGAGGACGAGAAGCAAGGTCAAGGAGCGGAATTCCTGAGGAGAGCTACGCAGGTGAAGAACATCTGGATTCCTTACGGCGAATGAGGTGAAGTGAAATAGGCGAGCCGGGATTGGCGATCCCAATGAGGCGAAGACAAGAAAGGAGGAGAGAGATGCGGATCGAGAGACTGCTGGTGGGAGCGCTGCTGGTAGCAGTAACCGGGCCGGCCGAAGCCCAGACCGGTACCGCCTCCGCCAGAAAGCTCTACTATCCGGCGTGTCCTTCTTTCCAAACCGACATGGTCTTTGACTGTTACCGGACCTACGACGAGGTGACGCGTTTCGTACAGGACGCGGTACGGCAGTATCCGGGGCGGGCCCGCTTGAGCTCTTTGGGGAAAAGCTATCAGGGTCGGGACCTGTGGCTGGTCACCGTTACCGACTACTCCTCGGGCAATCCCGACGAGAAACCCGCCGTCTGGGTGGACGGCGGCATCGACGCGGACGAGGTGATCGCTACCGAGGCGGCTCTTGGTTTGATTCATCGCCTCCTTACCTCCCGGGACACCGCCATAGCCTCGCTGCTCAAGCGCCGCACGTTCTACATAGCGCCTATGGTGATCCCGGATATCTCCGAGCTTCATCACACCACCCCGCTGCGCCCCCGGGATACTACCGCCCGTCCTTGGGACGACGACAACGACGGTCTCCTGGACGAAGACGGGCCGGACGATTTGGACGGTGACGGTCAGGCCCTCCAGATGCGCCGCCAGGACCCCGCCGGAGAATGGGTATTGGACGAGCGTGACAACCGGCTGATGCGCCGGCGCCGCCCGGGAGATACGGGGCCGTTTTACCGGCTCTATTCCGAAGGGATCGACGATGACGGAGACGGCAGGTACAACGAAGACCCGATCGGCGGTGTGGATCCCAATCGCAACTACCCCGGCAACTGGTCCATTCGCCAGAACGGTTCGGGACCCTTCGCCGGCTCGGAAGCGGAGTTGCGGGCTATGCTGGATTTCATCGCGGCCCACCCCAACATCGCCGCTTCCCAGCATTTCCACTCGAGCGGAGGGGTCATACTGCGGCCTCCCTCGGTGCCCGACTTTGAACTGCCGGAGGAAGACACCCGCCTCTTCATGGATGTCGCTCTCCGCGGACTCGAAGTAACCGGTTACAACCTGGCTACCTCGGTTTATGACTGGAACTGGCCTCGAGGCTCCCGAAACACCAAAAGGGGCCAGATCTGGCGCGACCGGCAAGGGAACATCCAAGGCTGGCCCGAGGACAACATCGGCGGGGGCGCAGCCTACCCCGCCTATGGCGGCTCCATCGACGCCATGTACGAGCTCTTCGGGGTGCTGGCCTTTGCCAACGAGATCTACCAGATGGGAGAAGACCTGGACGGCGACGGGCGGGTGAGCGCTCTGGAGCAGCTCCGCTACAACGACAGCCTCATGAACGGAGCAGTCTTCAAGAACTGGACGCCCTTCGAGCACCCCCAGCTGGGAAGGGTGGAAATCGGGGGATGGAAAAAGTTCGGCCATAACAACCCCGTAGGCGAGCGGATGAACCAAGAGGTCCGCCGTAACGTGGATTTCGTGCTGATGCAGGCTTCCCTGCTACCGGAACTCGCCATCGCGGAGCTGCGCGCCGAACCTTTGGGGGGCGGTATCTACCGCATCGAAGCGACCGTGAGAAACCTGGGCTACCAGCCCACCGAGCTCGCCATAAGGGTATCGCAGCGCAGAGCCGTGCCGGTGCGAGCGGAGCTCTCGGTCCCGGGATCGGCGGCAATACTGTCTCCCAAGGCCAGACAGGACCTGGGCATCATAGCCGGATATTCGGAAGAGAAGGCCGAATGGATCTTGAGGGCTTCTCCGGGCGCCACCGTGACGGTGAGAGCCTGGCACCCCAAGGCCGGCAGGGCGAGCCGGGAAGTGAGGCTCCCGTGAACCCCGGGACGTTATCCCGCAGGGACTTCGCCAAGCTCACGGCGGCCTCGGTGCTGGCGCCCGGTGCGGTTTTTTCGATTGGCAGCCGCCGAACCCCGACTAGAGGAGGGAGTCCGAGGGCGCTGTGGGAGGGTTATGAGAAGGCCATCGTCATAGACTGCTTGGCAAGTCCCGGTCCTTTCAACACGCCGGGAGCTACGGATAACCCGCTTACCGGCGAGATGATACAAAACGTAAAACTGTCCGGCATCACGGCCGTGAATCTCACGGTGAGCGGCAGCCGGCTGCAGGACACATTCGCCCGCATGGGGTATTGGGAAAGAGAGCTCCAAGCACATCCCGACGTGTTTTTGAAGGTTTATACCGTCGCCGACATCCAGCGCGCCAAGTCTAGCAAGCGGCTGGGGCTGATTTATGGCTTTCAGAACGCCACCATGCTGGAAGGCGATTTGGACAATCTCGAGCTGTTCTACAACTTCGGGGTCCGGATCATCCAGCTTACCTATAACGACCGCAATCTTCTGGGAGACGGCTGCTTGGAACCCGCCAACGCGGGGCTCAGCCGCTTCGGTCGCGACGTAGTAGCCAGAATGAACGAGCTGGGCATGCTGGTCGACCTGTCTCACTGCGGCGATCGGACCACCGCGGATGCCATCGCGATCTCTTCCAAACCGGTGGCGATTACCCACAGCGGCTGCCGGGCGGTGTACGATCATCCCCGAAGCAAGAGAGACGAAGAATTGCGGGCGATGGCTGACAAGGGAGGAGTGATCGGGATTTACATGATGCCGTTCCTCAACCCCAGGGGTCAGCCTACTTCCGAGGACCTCATCCGTCACATCGAGCATGCGATACGGATTTGCGGCGAGGACCACGTGGGGATCGGGAGCGATCTCTCCATCACTCCCCATGTGGTCACCCCCGAGTATGCAGAGCGCCATCGCCGCTTCGTGGAGGAAAGACGGCGGCGCGGCATTGCGGCACCGCGGGAAGAGGACTTCATGTTCGTGGTCGATCTCAACTCGCCCCGGCGCCTGGAACTCATAGCGGACAAGCTTCTGGCCCGGGGACACAGCGAGTCCCGAGTGGAAAAGATCGTAGGATTGAACTGGCTGCGCCTGTTCCGCGAGGTCTGGAAAAGCTAAAGCTCTACTAGTTGGCCGGCGCAGCCGCTCCCACCAGCGGGGCGCTAGCCGCCCTCACACCACCTGCTTCTCCGGGATCAACCCAGGCAAAGACTAGTTCACCACCCGCCACCACCATTCGGGGAAATCCGCTGGAGCGGGCCTCGCTGCTCAAAGCCAAGACCTGGGGTTCGCCCAACTTTCCGCCGTTCCCAACCAGTCGCACCCTGATCTCGGCGTGCTCGGAACCCGCCTCCAACCAAGATACCAGGGCCGCTCCGCCGGAAATCCATTCCACATCCACCCGCCCCACCGGACGGCCCCCGTCCACCCGAATGGGAGCGCCGAAGCCCGCGCCTCCGTCCTTGGAAAAAGCCACATAGACCTTGGGCTCGCCTCCGGAGCCCGTAAACCACGCCAGAGCGACCGCGTCCCCACGCGCCGAAAGCGCTGGACCGTTAACCGGACACGCGGGAAAATGCCAGTTGTCCTCCGCTGCGCGCTGCGGCTCCGTCCAACGCCCGCCCTCCAGGCGGACCACGTGTATGTCCCGAATCTCTTCTTCGGTGCGATCGCGGTACGCCACCAGAAGTCCGCGAGCCGTGCGCACCATCGCCGTCTGGCAACACTCGCAGGTTCGGCCGTCCAGCAGGATCTCCTCGCCCAGTGAACCGTCCGCTGCCAGCGTAGTGAACCGGAGCGTCATCGCACCCTCACCGCCGTCCTCGCCGTGACCGCCGCCATCCCTCATCTCCCGGCCGTCCAGCCACACCAGCGCCGTGCCGCCCTCCCACGGCACCATAGAGACGAACCCGTGCTCGGTGGGCGAACGGTCCCGGTGGGGCACGACCTCCAGCCTCCAGCTCTCCCCGCGATCCGACGAGATGGCCGCGTACACGTGGTAGGCGTAGGTGGAAGGCGCGACTTTCTGAAGCCAGTGCACCACCCAAGTTCCGTCCTCCAATTCCACTGCCGAGGGAAAGTCGGCCCAGTTGACGAAAAAAGGCTTTGCGCTGGCCACCGTCTTGGGTTCGGACCAGGATCCCTGGCGCCGCTCTGCTATCTTGAGGTCGTACCCTCCCGCGCCGTTGGGTTCGTGCCAGGTGAGGAGCACCCTGCCGTCCGGCGTGGCAAAGAGATTGGGTTGGCCACTACCCGGAGGCCCGGAGAACTCCATGGTCAGCGGTCCTACCGGAGGAACCGGCTCGGAAGCGCAGCCTCCCGCCAGCAGAACGGCGGCGATCGCCCAATCAGCAGCTCGTGGAGAACTGACCTTCATGACATAAACCCGCCGGCAGAAACGCCATGAAATTAACCGGTACTTCGCGGTATGGACACCGGGGCCTTCCGACCCTACGATACCCCCAGTGACCCTCCGGAAGGGACGAGGATGAGCAAGTTCGTTTGGACGCCGAACCGGGTCTTGGTAGAGCAAGCCAACGTGACGCGGTTCATGAAACGTCACGGATTTTCCGACGCTTTCGCTCTGGCGCGTGAAGCCGCCGAACATCCCGAGTGGTTCTGGGAGGTGATCGTGGAGGACTTGGGAATCTCCTTCTCCGTGCCTTACAGCCGGGTGATGGACACTTCTCGGGGCTTACCGTGGACCGAGTGGTACGTGGGCGGGAGGATCAATCTGGCGGCCAACTGTATCGACCGGCACACCGGCGGCTCCTCCGCCGACCGGGTTTGCCTGATCTCGGAGAGCGAAGACGGCACCGTCGTCTCCTACACGTTTCGCGAGCTTGCCGATCTAGTGGATCGCTGCGCGGCTGGCCTTCGGGCCTTGGGCGTGGGAAAGGGCGACCGCGTAGCGGCCTATATGCCAATGGCCCCCGAGGTGGTGGTGCAGATGTTCGCCGCCATAAAGATCGGAGCGATCTTCATACCGATCTTCAGCGGGTTCGCCCCTCCGGCGGTGGCCGAGCGGCTTCAGGACGCTGGGGCCAAGGTGTTGTTCACCGCTGACGGTACGATTCGGCGGGGCGAGTTCTTGGACATAAAGTCTAACGCCGATGTCGCTGCCCGCGAGGTCCCGAGTCTAGAGCGCGTAGTGGTGGTACGGCGAACTGCAAGACCTCTCTTGTGGCACGAAGGCCGCGATGTTCTCTGGGAGACCTTTCTGGCTCCGCCGGGAAGCGCCGCCGAAGCTGCAGAGATGGGCGCCATGGATCCCGCGCTAATTCTGTACACCTCGGGCACTACGGGCAGGCCCAAAGGGACGGTGCACAGCCACGCCGGGACGCTGGTCAAGATCGCCCAAGAAGTAGGGCATGCCTTCGACATGAAACCGGAAGATCGCTTCTTCTGGCTGACCGACATCGGATGGATGATGGGTCCTTGGACCATGATCGGAGGGCTGTTTCACGGGGCCTGCGTCGTACTGTACGACGGGGCCATCGACCGGCCGGGGCCCGATCGCCTGTGGGATATCGTAGAGCGCCACAAGGTGACGGTACTCGGCCTCTCGCCCACTGCGATCCGCATGGCGATGCGTGCCGGCGAGGAGAACGTAATGCGGCACGACCTCTCATCGCTGCGGATCCTTGGGTCCACCGGAGAGCCCTGGGACGAAGCTTCCTGGCGGTGGTACTTCCAGGTCGTAGGAAAGGGGCGCTGTCCGATCATCAATATCTCGGGAGGTACCGACATCATAGGCTGTTTCCTGTCACCTCTTCCTATACACCCGCTGAAACCCTGCACTCTCGTGGGACCGGCTCTGGGAATGGCCGTAGATGTCTGGGACGAAGCGGGGCGACCGGTGCGCGGGCAGGTGGGATACCTGGTGGCCACCAAGCCCGCTCCTTCCATGACCCGGGGACTGTGGAACGATCCCCAGCGCTATCTCGAGACCTACTGGTCCCGATGGCCGGATGTATGGAACCACGGCGACTGGGCTTACATAGACGAGGACGGCTATTGGTTCCTCCAGGGCCGGGCGGACGATACGCTGAAGGTGGCGGGCCGCCGCATAGGACCGGCGGAGATCGAAGGGGCTCTCATAGCCACCGGGAAGGTGAGCGAGGCTGCGGCAGTCGGCGTGCCGCACGAGATCAAGGGAGAGGCGATAGTCTGCTTCGTGGTGCTGAGACCGGGATACCAGCCGTCTGAGGATCTGCGCCTGGAGCTGGCCGACGCGGTGGTCAAGCGCGTGGGCAAGATCGACCGGCCGGAGAAAATCCTTTTCGTTTCCGATCTCCCCAAGACCCGAAGCGCCAAGATCCTGCGCCGGGTGGTGAGAGCGGCTTATCTAGGAGAGGCCGACTTGGGAGATCTCTCGACCCTACAGAACCCCGAAGCGATCGAGGCTATACTTCGGGCGATTTGACAAGCTCAGGCCAGTTTGGCGATCGCCTCTCTCAGAGCGGCAACGCCGCCCCTGATGTGATCGTCGGGAGTGGCAAAGGAGAGCCTCAAGAAGCCGTCCTGCATGAAATTCGTCCCCGAAGCCGTTACCACACCGGCTTCGGTCAAAAAGTATCGGGCCACGTCGTCGGAGGAAGCGAGCAGCGTGCCTTGGGGAGTACGCTTCCCGAAGAGACCTCGCACGTCCCAGAAGGAGTAGAACGCGGCCTCCGTAGGCCAGACCTTGATATCCGGCAAGGCGCTGGCTTCCCGAACCAGGAGGTCGCGCTTTCTTTCCAGCTCTCGGCACAGCTCGGGATCGTAGGGACAGTCAATTGCAGCCAGCGCTGCCATCTGAGTAGGTACGGCCGGTCCCGAGGTATAATGGCTTTGGAGGTTGGCCATGGCCCGGGAGACGTCCTCGGGAGCCACCGTCCACCCGATGCGGATGCCCCCGGTTCGGCGAAAGTTCTTGGACAACCCGTCGACCTGTATCAGCCAGGGCTTGGTCTCCTCATCCACCCTAGGCTCGGGATACTGTTTGCCGTCGAAAACCAGTCGCCAGTAGAGCCGGTCGATCACGAAGTAAATCCGGTGCTCTATGCACACTTGCAGCAGGGCTTCTACTTCTTCGGCGGCATAGAGTTGACCCGTAGGGTTGACCGGGCTGTTCAAAAGAAAAAGTTTGGCGTGTGGCCGCATCTTGAGATTCCGCTTCAGGTCCGACGGCGCAACCTTCAGATGGTTCTTCTCTCCTGCCGCAGGGAGAACCATTACCGGGAAGGCGTAGGCGGCCACCGCCTGAGGCTGATAGCTCACCCAGGGAGCGGCATCGAAGAGAACGCAGTCGGCCGGATTGCAGACCGCGAGAAAAATGTTAAAGAGCGACTGCTTGGCCCCCGCGCTGATCACTACGTTCTCGATCCCGTAGTGTCCCTCCAGGCCCAGCCATCTCAAGACCGCCTCCCGGAGCTCGGGTATTCCGGCGGGATCGGCGTACATCGTCTGGCCTTCCTGAAACGCTCGCGCCCCCGCGTCGCGTATGTGCGGGGCCAGAGGACCCTTGGTTTCGCCCAAGCCGAAATCATACACCGGGAGCCCCTGCTCCAATCTCTCGGCTACGATGGCTTTCAGTTCGAGTGTGGAAGAAGGCCGGAACTTGCTCAGTTTGTAGGAAATCCGCTCGCTGTCTAACATCCGATCTCCGTAGACCTGGCCTCTAGAGCGGCCGGCGCTCGCAGCCCGGGACCCAAATGGTGTGGCGTGTCAAGGCTAAGTTCGTCTTTAAAGTAGTGTGCCGCCTGCTAAACGCCAGTACCGTCTGGTGCGTATCAAAGCGGTGCCACTTTGAGAACGAGCGGTTTGCAGCATGCACCAAGGATCGCTTCAAGACAACTCCGGATCGAGGCCGGCCGAGCTCCCGGCGGGGCCGGCGGCTCGGCGAAACGGGATGCTCTGGGTGTTTCGGGCGTGCTGCTTCCTTGCCATCGCGAGCGGCGTGGCGGGATCGGCTTTGCACTACCGTGGCAAAGTAGAATAGCCAATCTTCGCACACATCAATCTACACGCCGCTTTGCCGCCCGACTCGGCCCCGCTAGGTTTGGGCGACGCTCTAACCGGTGGGATCGAGCCATGGAGTGGATTGCCAACCCGGAAATCTGGGCCGCGCTGGTCACCCTCACGGTCCTGGAGATCGTACTCGGGATCGATAACGTAATCTTCATCTCGATACTGGCCGGCAAGCTTCCCCAGCACCGCCAGCGAGCTGCCCGGCGTCTAGGACTCGGCCTTGCCATGGTCGCCCGAATCCTTCTGCTCTTTTCAATCTCCTGGATCATCCGGCTCACTGCCCCGTGGTTCACCGTTTTGGGACAGGAAATCTCCGGCCGGGATCTGATCTTGATAGGGGGCGGCCTGTTCCTTTTGGGAAAGGCAACCTACGAAATCCACGACAAGCTGGAGGGGGCTCCGGGAAGGGCCAGCGCCCGGGTCCCGGCCACCTTCGCCGCGGTCATCGTTCAGATCGCCCTGTTGGACATCGTTTTCTCCCTGGACTCCGTCATCACCGCGGTGGGTATGGCCCGCCACCTGGGGGTCATGGTGGCGGCCGTGATCGTCGCCGTACTGGTGATGATGGCAGCGGCCGAGCCGATCAGCGCCTTCGTTGACCGCCACCCCACGGTCAAGATGCTGGCCTTGAGCTTCCTCCTGCTGATCGGCGTATCCCTCATAGCGGAAGGGTTCGACCAGCATATACCCAAGGGTTACATCTACTTCGCAATGGGATTCTCGGTTTTCGTGGAGTCCCTGAACCTGAGGATCCGTCCCAAGCCGGTTCCCGTCAAATTGTTGGCCCGCTACTCGGAGGAAGACACGCCATGACCGCAGCCGCGGGACCGGTTATTTTTAGGCGTCCTCGTCAACCATCCGAGAGGTACCTGTGAGCAAGTCCACCCTGAGCATAGTCGACAATCGTACCGGTAAGTCCTACGAGATCCCCATCGAGAACGGCACCATACGCGCCATGGACCTGCGCCAGATCAAGACCGGCCCGGACGACTTCGGGCTGATGTCCTACGATCCGGCCTTCATGAACACCGCATCGTGTAAGAGCGCTATTACCTTCATTGATGGAGAAAAAGGGATTCTCCGCTACCGCGGCTACCCCATAGAGCAACTGGCCGAAAAGAGTACCTTCTTGGAGACGGCCTATCTGCTGCTTCACGGAGAGCTTCCCAACAAGCAGCAACTGGACGACTGGGTTTACGAGATCACCCATCATCGATTCCTTCACGAAAACATCAAGAAGTTCATGGACGGGTTCCGGTACGACGCCCACCCCATGGGAGTCTTCGTCAGCACGGTGGCGGCGCTTTCCACTTTCTACAAGGAGGCGAACCAGATCAAAGATCCCGAGGTCAGGCGCAAGCAGATAGTGCGTCTCATAGCCAAGGGGCCCACCATCGCGGCCTTCGCCTACCGCCACAGCGTGGGCCTGCCGTATGTTTACCCGGACGACGAACTCTCCTATGCGGGCAACTTCCTGAACATGATGTTCCGCGCCACGGAGACCAAGTACAAACCGAACCCGGTGCTGGAACGCGCCCTGGACGTGCTGTTCATCCTCCACGCCGACCACGAGCAAAACTGCTCCACCAACGCCATGCGCAGCGTAGGGTCGAGCGAGGTCGATCCGTACAGCGCCATGGCCGCGGCGGCGGCGGCGCTCTACGGGCCGCTCCACGGGGGGGCCAACGAGCAGGTGCTGCGGATGCTCCGGGAGATAGGGGACAAAAAGAACGTCCCGGCGTACATCAAGCGGGTCAAGAACAAGGAAGTGCTGCTCATGGGGTTCGGCCACCGGGTGTACAAGAACTACGACCCGAGGGCCTCGATCATCAAGCGGATAGCGGACGAGGTCTTTGAAGTAACCGGCAAAAACCCGCTGATAGACATCGCGGTGGAGCTCGAGCGCATCGCCCTAGAAGACGAGTACTTCATATCGCACAAGCTCTACCCCAATGTGGACTTTTACTCCGGGATCATCTACGAGGCGATGGGCTTCCCGGTCAGCATGTTCCCCGTACTGTTCGCCATAGGCCGTACCCCCGGCTGGCTGGCCCAGTGGGAAGAGATGCTGCGCGACCCGGAGCGCAAGATCGCGCGGCCCAGACAGGTGTACATCGGCGCCGACAAAAGGGATTACGTGCCGATGGAAAAGAGAAAGTAGCCCCTAAATCAGTCCGGCAGTACCCGCCTGGCAAAGTTCCGGATCTCCGCCTCGAGCTCCTGGCGCACGCCTTCCAGCTCCGCCCGGCGGCGCGCCACCTCGCCTTCGGCAAGGGAGCGGAGCTCGGCCACCTTGGCTTCCGCCTCCCGCACCTGCGCTGCCACCATCCGGTCCACCTCCGCCCTGACCCGCTGCTCCGCTCGCGCGATCTCGGCGCCGATCGCCTGGCGCAAAGCTCGAGACACTTCCTGGCCTACGTTCGATCTTAGACCCAGCCGGGGCGCCGAAAGGGATCCCCAAATGCGAGCCTCGATTTCCACGTTTCTCAAAGAGGAGACCGTCCTCCACACCAGCGCCCTCGCCCACGCTCCACTCCCCACCGGCGCCGCGGGATCGCCCTGTCGCGCCAGGCTCCCTGCCATCGGCTCCCAGGATACGTTGCGCGATTCCCATAGCAGCCGCCCCTCCACCTGGTCTCCCCTCCGAAACAGATCGAGCGAGAAATTTCCGGCGCCGAGTCCCATTTGAGCCCCCACCGCAGTCACGGTTACCGCAGGCAGCACCACCCCTCGCAATCTGAGTTGAACGGAATCCTCCACCGGGACCGAAACATGATCGACGATCACCCGCAGCCCGCTCTCCAGACCGCGGGTTGCTGACGAGGTCCAACTGGCTGAGACCACCGTAGGCCGGCCGTATATCGATGGCGCCGAGGTCAACCCCTCCAGTCTGCCATCATACCGCCCCGCAACCGCGGACCGCCCGCCGATTTCCAAATCGATTTCCGCCAGCCGCAGCAGGAAAGGAGGATGAGTCTCCTTGCGGGGGAACTCCACCGTGAGGCCCGCGGCCCTGAGCCTCTTCGGGCCCACCCGGGTGCGGGGATCGAGCCCGGGCGGCAGATATCGCTCCGCAAGGTGCACCCAATAGAGAATGGGCCGCACCCGTTCCAAAACCATCTCGCCGAACAGCGAAGTAGAGAGATCCGGAGCGTCGAGCTGAGGCAGCTTTACCAATCGGCGGGCATAGGCATAGTCTTCCTCTCGCGCGCGACCCACTTCGTTCAAGCCGGTCCTAGCCAGTTCCAAGCCGCGCGCCGCTTCTTCCTCCAGGGCCCGAAGCCGCTCCGCTGTATTCTCCAGCGCCGCCGCCTGCGCGCGTGAGGACTCCAGCAAGCGCCGAGCACCTGCGATCCCGAGCGCGCGCAGGTTGGCTTCTCTCAGGCGCGTTACGAGGGCACGAGCCGAGTCGAGCTCAGCCGCCGGCGCTAGCGAGGCCAACTGCGCCCGCCAGGTTCCCGCCAGGGAATCGACGGCAAGTCCGAGAGCGCGTGCCCGTGCCAAGGTCTTGAGGCTGTCCGGGCTCAACCCTTGGAGGTTGACCACGGTGCCCAACCCCTCGAGGTTGAGCGCCGGTATCTCGATACTCCGAGCCCAAGAGGACACTCTCTGATAAACCGCGCCCGTAGTTCCGCTTCTTCGCTCTAACGCTCCGGATTCTCTGCGCGGCGTGCCGAACCTGATGCCGCGGACCGCTACAGTGTCCAGCACCAGTTTCTTCTCCAACAGAGGGCGCAGCTCAACGGCAGCTACGATCTCCCTCGCCTCCACCAGGTTGCGCATCGGGCGATCCGGATCCGCAACCTCGAGCCCGCGCACTACCACCGTACCGTCCGTCAATCGAACATCTACGCTCGCCACATCCACCCGCGCCCCCACGATCTCGGATCCGGCATATTCGATCGCCCGCTCTACCGCCAAGTCCAAGTACAGCATCCAAAAGACGGCCAGCGCCGCCAGGGCGAGCGCCAGGGGTACCAGAGCCTTCCAGCGGATCAGGCGAGCCATTTCACTCCGGCCGGAACAAGCGGTAAAGGTTGTACAACTTGGAGGCCTGAATCGCTTGGAAGGCGCGGGTCTGGCGCAGCCGCTGATAGACGCGGGAGCGATACTGGACGACCCCGTAGCGGGCAAGCAGGTAGATCGGCGCGAACATCAAGAGCCACACGATCAGGCTGCCCAGCACTATGGTGTTGTTGAGATTGGCCAAGGCGATCACTGGGGTGTTGGCCACCTCTTCCCACAGGGGGCGGAGAGCTTCCAGGTCCAGCAGCAGCCACCGGCCCACGCTGTCGAACAGAGGATCCAGGGCGAAGCCCACCGGGGTGAACAGCACCCAGCCCAGCATCGCTCCCGGGACCGAGACGTTGAGGAGCATGATGGCGGCGAGGACGAGGAGATTGTGCAGGTTGGCCAGAGGGGTTAGGCCCAAGGCCGCACCCAGGGCGATACCGGCGGCGACCTGTCCCGGGGTGCCGTCGGAATTGAGGGCTTTCACCAGTTGCTGGACCAGCTTCAGCCAGATCACGGGCATTTAAGCTCTTGTTCCGTTCCGTTCTTGTCCAGGAGGAAAGCGCTAGGACTCTTCGTCTTGGCTGGGTTGGCCTGCCAGCCGGCGAGGGAGCAAGGAGAGACCGCCTCGGGTCCGGAACCGGGAACGCGTGAGTGGAAGCTGCAGAACGCCATGAGTGCCGCCCCGGCTGCAGTGGCCGCACAAGCGGCCGTAATGGATTGGCCCCAGACCGAAGGGGGCGAGTTCACCGAGCTACGGTCGGGAACCAACGGTTGGGTTTGTTTTCCGGACATCCCCTCCTCCCCAGGCAACGATCCGATGTGTGTGGACCAGCACTTTATGGCCTGGGCCACGGCGTGGATGTCGAAGAAGCCACCCAAGATCACCGCGGTCGGATTTGGTTACATGCTCCAGGGCGGCTCTGACGCGAGTAATACCGATCCCTTCAAGATGGCTCCCGACCCGGGCGAGCCCTGGGTCGATACGGGGCCTCACGTAATGATGGTGGTGCCGAATCCGGCTTCCCTGCGGGGGCTTTCCACGGATCACAAGAGCGGTATGCCGTACGTGATGTGGCAGGGCACGCCATATGCCCACGTAATGTTGCCGGTTAAGTGACCGTTCTGCAGGCTAGCCGGTTGAAGAACGAGACCGCGTAAGAGGGTAGGCCGGGAGTTCGCGCCGCTTTGGTTCAGAGCCTCCCGGCCCTCGCCCCGGCATCCTCCTAGTGAACCGTCCCGGCCGCGTACTTCACGGCCGACTCCGGACCGCTCACCAGCACCAAATTATCCAGCCAGTAAGCTTCGTCGTCCCGTAAAGCCACGATCATCTTGCCGAAATCCTCCGGGAGATGGGAGCGGTGATACCGCATGTATATGTATTTGTCGTCCACTCCCACTATTTCGATCTTCCCGGTCTTGTGGGACATCACGTACCGCGCCCGCTTGGCAAGTCCGGACACTCGCCGGTTGGCTTCGGTGAAGATCTGAAAGCCTTCCACGATGGGAACTTCGTAGGGCGCGTTGCCGGCCGTGGGCCGCCCCTGGAAGACGTAATAGGGCGGACACCCGGCGAACGACAGCTCTCGGAACAAGGTAGCCATCACCTGAGCGCTGTCGTTGACTCCCCGCACTATCGGGCACTGGTTAACGATCTGGGCGCCCGATATCAGCAGCATCCTAAGCGCCTCTCTCGCCTGGGGAGTGAGCTCGCGAGGATGATCGAAATGGTTCATGATGTAGATCTGAGTGCCGGCCTCGCAGTGCTCGTAGAAAAGTTTCAACAGCTCGGGATCGTCCAGCACCCGGTACGGGTTGAAAGCCACCATCTTGGTGCCTATGCGCACCACCCTCACGTGCGGCACGGCTGCCAAATCGCTCAAGATTTGCGCCAGCCGGCGGGTGGACATGATCAGCGGGTCTCCGCCGGTGAGCAGGACGTTGGTGATTTCCTCGTGCTCCTGAATGTAGGCCAGTCCCGGTTTGTAATCCGGAGTCGCATCGTCGTTGTCGTTCATGAACAGGCGTTTGCGGAAGCAGTACCGGCAGTACGCCCCGCAGGCATCGGTTACCAGCAGCAAAGCGGTGTCGCTGTACTTGTGCTGGCAGCCGCGCACCGGGGTGTAACTGGCTTCGTCGCTGGCATCCAAGCGACCCCACTCCAACAGCTCCTGTTCGTGCGGTACCACCAAACGCCGCAACGGGTCGTTGGGATCGTCCCAATTGATGAGCTGCGCATAGTAGTCGTTGAGCCTGAACGCGTACCGTTCGGCCACAGGCTGGAGCGCCCGGCGTTCCTCCTCCGACAACTGGGGAAGTTTATCCAGGCGCGTGATGTAGCGAACCTTCATTGGCCCCTCCTTTTGGTTGGGGTCAAGAACTCCTATCAGCTAATCGTTTCGATAGGCGCGCGCTCGCGGTGAGGGCGACACTACCAAGTTATCCCGCCGGCCCGGCTGTGCCAACCCCTCCGCCGACCACCGGCGGGGAGCTTATCTTGTGAACTATGCACGTGTTCCTGACGGGAGGCACCGGATTCATCGGCCGCAACCTGGTGGAGGCGCTGCTGCGCAGGGGAGACCGCTGCACCGTGATCTCCCGCTCCGGCACCGACCTGTGGAAGCGACCCGAGGTCGAAGTCATCCGCCACGACCCCAAGCTGAAAGGCCCTTGGCAGCGCACGGTGAACGGGTGCGACGTGGTAGTCAATCTCGCGGGGGAGCGAATCGTGGAACCTCCTCTCCGGTGGACCGCGGCGCGCAAGACACGCATCCGCGCGAGCCGGATAGCCACCACCAACCGACTGGTGGATGCCATCCTGGAGGCGGAGCAGCCTCCCCGGTTGCTGCTGAGCGGCTCGGCGATCGGCTACTACGGTCCCCGCGGAGACCAAGCGGTGGACGAGTCAGCGCCGCCGGGAACGGACTTCCTGGCCCGCCTCGCTGCCGAGTGGGAAGAAGCCGCCAGGCCGGCCTGCACGAAGACGCGGGTCGCCTTGCTTCGCACGGGCTTGGTCCTAGGCCGCGACAGCCCGTTCTTGGCGTCCCTGGTGCCGCTTTTCAAGTTGGGGCTGGGAGGACCCTGGGGAGACGGCAAGCAGTGGCTGTCGTGGATCCACATAGAGGACGTGGTCGGGATCATCCTGTTCGTCATAGACCGCCAGCTGGACGGGGCGTTCAACCTCACCGCTCCCAATCCGGTAACGGTAGAACAGTTCGCAAGGACGTTGGGTAAGGCGCTGGGACGCCCGGCGATACTGAGAGCTCCGTCGCTACTTCTCCGGCTTGCCCTGGGCGAAGCGGCGGATGCGCTCTTGAACCTCCAGCGGGTCTTGCCCGCGAGAGCGCTGGAAGCCGGCTACCAGTTCAGATATCCGCAACTGGACGGGGCCCTGAGCAGTTCAATTTGAGGCGAATCTGGCTGCGCGCGGCGCTTTTGGGAGTGGCGTTGATGCTCGCCTGGGCAACGCGTCTGGGTACCAGGTGGCCTCAGATCTACTACATGACCGGCCCGTCGATGGAGCCCAGCGTGAGGGCTGGGGAATTGTTCCTGGCGTGGATACCGGCGGGCGAGCTGGCGCGTGGCGACTTGGTGATCTTCGAGTTCACCGATGCCGACAGCACCTTTCACGTATTGAGAAGGGTAGCCGGCTTGCCGGGAGACACCGTCTCGATGCGAGCCGGCGCCGTGGTGGTGAACGGAAGAGTACAGCCTTGGCCCTACCGAGTGGTCAACCCCGCCGCCCGGCGTTCCGAGCTGGCGCTGGCGAAGGACCTCTACGACTGGGGACCGTGGGTGGTGCCGCCCGACTCGCTGCTGCTCCTATCTGACAGAAGGGACATGCTCGGCTGGCCGGACAGCAGGTTCCTGGGTTTCGTGCCCAAGGACTTGATCGTCGGCAAGGTGACGCGTACCCTGCGGAGGCGCCTCAGGTGATCCCGAGCCACAACTCGCGCCGCCGATTGCCGAGTTTGCGGCGATCCGTCCCGCTGCGGCGGTCGATCCCGCTGCGCCGCTCTCCCCGGCGCCGGTCCGCCGCCACCGGGATCGCAGCCGTCCGGCGATCGGCCACCCGCCGGTCCGGGAGCCGCCGGCGCTCTACGCCTAGCCGCCGCCCCCACAGCTTGCGGCTCGGCCTTCCACCCGGCGGGTCGAAGCCGAAGGGTGTGTCGCCGTTGCGCCAGTGCAGTGCCAGGATCGTCATCGGAATAGTTGCAAGGTAACCGCGCGGAGGGCTGTGGCAAGCGAGCGTTCCTAGAGCCACCGGTCGGACTCGAACCGACGACCGCTCGATTACGAATCGAGAGCTCTACCAGCTGAGCTACGGTGGCAAGTCTATCTGCGGGTATGCCCTGGCCCGGATTCGAACCGGGACGCCTTGCGGCACTGCCCCCTCAAGACAGCGTGTCTACCAATTCCACCACCAGGGCGTAGTGTCTTCCGGAAGGGCACCGCAACATATTGGAACCGGCTGGCGGGGTCAAGCGGACGCCCTCGGGATATACCCGCGTCCCGGCCCGGCCTGTAGTATATCACCTGATCCGGGGCGCCGGAGGTTACGACCCATGACCGTGCTGGTTATCGAAGACGACGCCGACGCCAGGGAGGCGCTGGTGAGGGTGCTCACCCAAGCGGGGTTTACGGTCTCGGCGACGGGGGACGGCCTGACGGCGCTCCAGCGCCTGCGGCAGGAAGACTACGACGCGGTGGTCTGCGATCTCCGCCTGCCGGGCCTTCCGGGGGGCGGGATCTACGACGCGCTGAAAGAGGAAAAACCTGAGCTGGCCCGGCGGATGATCTTCGTAAGTGGGATCGCGTACGACCCCGCGGTGAAGGCCTTCTTGGAGTCCACGGGCCAGCCGTACTTCGGCAAACCCTACGACGCCCAAGAACTGATAGCGGCGGTCAGGGAGGTAGTGCGGCAGAACTAGCCCTTGGAGAATCCGTCAGCATTCCCGGTTCCCCGAACTTGCCCTACCGTACGGACTGCGGCGCGTAGTACGGGTTGGTACCCGCTGCGTGGTCGGTGATGTCCTTGATCCCCTTGATACCCGGAATCGCCTGGCGCAGCGCCGCCTCGATCCCCTGGCGGAGGGTGACTTGGGCCATCCCGCAACCCTGGCACCCCCCGCGCATCCGAACCACAACCGTGGCGTCCTGAACATCCACCAGCTCCACCCTGCCACCGTGCCTCGCTACAGCGGGGTTGATCTCCTCGCGGAAGATCTCCTCCACTGCGGCGTAAATGAGATCGTCATTCTCGGGACCGTAATCCTGCGACGCCACCGTCACTCCTCCCGCCCCTGACCGGCTACTTCCCGCCTGGGCCTCTCGGTGGGAACCGGGTCGAGGTTCCGGCTCCGCAGCAACTGATTGAGCTGAGCCACGTCGGTCTGGATCACGCGCTCCAGTGCGTCCAGCTGTTTCTGTAGCAACGTGTCCAGATGGCGGAAGACCGCGTACGACTGAGTCGTGGGCGGAGCTTCCGCACTCTCCACCACTCCGATCAACGCAGCCAGCTTGTTATTGAGCTTGATCCCGTAGTTCAACGGATCCTGGTTACTGCGGTTTCTGACCTCGTGTATCTCCCCTTCGATGGCGCTCAATCGGGTCTTGACCAGGTCAGCCTGCCGCACCACCGCCTGATCGGAGGTCTTCTTCAGCCGATCGTCCACCGCCGACTTGATGTTCCGGATCCGGATTACCGCCTCGTTGGCATCGCTTACCCGGTCCCTAATCCGCATGGCGAAATCGAACCGCTCCTGAAGCTGGGCGATCGTAACCTGCCCTTCCAGCCTGGGATCGAGCTTGATCTCGAACTCCTGGGTCTGGGTCACGTTGCCGGTCTTGAGCCGCACCTGATAGCGGCCGGGCACCGCCATGGGACCCTGATTGCTCGCGGCCCAGAAGATCCGACCTTCGAAGTCGGTCCAGCCCGGATACCTGAGGTTCCAGGTAAAAGAGTGGGATCCCGCCCGCGTAGACGGCCGCCTCTGCTGGCCACCGCCGAAGAACTGGAACTCCTCCTGCTCCTGGGCAGCCCGGCGCTCGCGGTCCTGCCTGGTCCCGGTAAACGACTGGATCAGATTGCCTCGGGAATCCAAGAACTCCAACGTCAGAGAGTCGACGTCGTTCTTCAGATAGTAGAACACTTCCACACCCGGATCCACGTCTCGCACCGGGTCCACCGGGTCGAAAAGATGCACTTCAGCCTGGGCTACCTGGGGGGTGAGCTGCCTCAACGGCTCGATGTTGTACATGATCCAGAACGATCGGCCGTGGGTCGCTATCACCAGGTCGTTCTCCGTCACCCGCAGATCCGAGACCTGGGTGACCGGCAGGTTCAGAGCCAACTTCTGCCAATTGGCTCCGTCATCCCACGAGATATAAACCGTGTTCTCGGTGCCGGCGTACAAGAGGCCCGGCCGCTTGGGATCTTCCCGCACCGAGCGTACAAAGTCGCCGTCCGCTATGCCGTTGACGATCTTGGTCCACGTGGCTCCGTAATCGCTCGTCTTCCATAGATAGGGCTTGCGATCGTTATCCACCAGATAGCGGATCCCCGCCACATAAGCCTTGCCCGGCGTGTGGGGCGAGGCCTCTATGGTGTTGATCCGGATGAAAGGTGGGGCGTCCGGCGGCGTCACGTTCCGCCAGTTGCGCCCGCCGTCCCGGGTGACGTGCACCAGGCCGTCATCCGAACCGGTCCAGATCACGTTGGGATCGTGATACGACGGAGCGATGGCGAATATCGTCGCGTAAGTCTCGACCCCGGTCTGATCCAGCGTGATCGGCCCGCCGGAGGGACCCATGGTGGAAGGATCGTGCCGGGTGAGATCGGGACTGATACGCTCCCAGCTGTGCCCCCCGTCTGTAGTCTTCCACAGGTGCTGGCTCCCCACGTACAGCACATTGGGATCGTGGTTCGAGAAAACGATGGGGAAAGTCCACTGGAAGCGCTCCCTGATCTGCGACGAGGCGTGACCCATGGGGTTTTCCGGCCACACATTGACCACGCGGCTCTGTCCGGTCCGATGGTCGTATCGGGTGAGCAGCCCCCCGTACGAGCCGGCGTAGTAGATGTCCGGGTCGGCGGGGCTGTTGGCTATGTGCCCGCTCTCTCCCCCGCCCACGGCGAAGAAGTAGGACCCTGCGCCGAAGCCCCTAGCCGTCAGATGGTTCCACCCTTTGTGAGCCACGCAGGCGGTGCTGTTGTCCTGTTGTGCGCCGCAGACGAAGTACGGCTTGTGATGGGTGGTAATGACCCGGTAAAACTGGGCGGTGGGGAAATCCTGCTCCGTCCAAGTCTCCCCGCCGTTGAAAGAAACATTAGCCCCGCCGTCGTTGGCGTTGATCATCCGGTTGGGATCATCCGGCGCGATCCACAGATCGTGATTGTCGCCGTGCGGCACCCGGATCTGCTGGTAGGTCCTCCCTCCGTCCCGGGAGCGGTAGAATCCGGTGTTCAGCACATACACCACGTCAGGATCCTTGGGATCGGCGTAGATCCTCGTGTAATAGAACGCCCGCTGCCTCAGCCTCCGCTCGTCGTTCACCTTAGTCCAGGTTGCCCCGCCGTCGTCCGAGCGGAACACCCCTCCGGAATCGTGCTCTATGATGGCATAGACCCGCCACGGCGCGGGCGGCGAGATCGCCACACCGATCTTTCCTACTACCCCCGTCTGGGGGAGGCCCGGGTTGCGGGTTATCTCGGTCCAGGTCTCTCCGTAATCGGTGCTCTTGAAAAGTCCGCTCCCCGGTCCGCCGGACGACATTCCCCAAGACTTCCTCCACGCCTCCCACAGGGCGGCATACATCACCGCCGGGTTGTTGGGATCGATCGTGAGATCGATGGCGCCGGTCTTGTCGTCCCGGTAGAGCACCTTGCGCCAAGTCTCGCCGCCGTTGGTGGTCTTGAAGACTCCCCGGTCCGGATTGGGCGCCGAATGCCAGCCGAAGGCTGCCACCCAGACGGTGTTGCAATCGGTGGGATGAATCCGAATCCGGGAGATCGCCTGGGTCTGCTCCAAGCCTACGTGCCTCCAAGTCCTCCCTCCGTCGGTGGACTTATAGACTCCGTCCCCCTGCATGATGTTGCCACGCAGTTCGGTCTCGCCCATTCCTATATAAACGACGTCCGGATTGGCTTCGCAGACCGCCACGGCACCCACCGACGAGCTCTTGATCTGCCCGTCGGTCACCGGCCTCCAGGTCTGACCTCCGTCGGTGGTTTTCCACAACCCCCCACCGGTGGCGCCGAAGTAGTACTCCAGGGGGCGCGCCCTGCTGCCAGCCACCGCCTGGGACCTTCCTCCCCGGTCGGGGCCGATGTTGCGCCACTGAAGAGCGTCAAACAGCTTGGAATCGTAACCCTGAGCCCAGGCCATCGGGGCCGAGGCCACCAGCAGCAACGCGGCTAGTGTCCACCTGCCTCTCATCGCACCAGACCTCTCCATCTTTAAGAAATCTCCCTAGGTGTAAGGACCACGGTAGGATCTCACAATATGCTACCGAACTTTCCGCCTGCCCGCCAGTCTTACGCGTCCGCCTCCCAGTCCGTTGGATGCGCCCGCCGGCGTGATTCCACAGCTTGCCAGGGCGCCTCCGGGGCTTAAGCTTCCCGCAGGAACCGTCTAGAAGGGAGTGACGACCATGCTACCCTTGCTCCGTTTCCTAGCGCTGGTCCTCGTGGTGCCGCTGGCGCTGCTCGCCGGCTCAGCCACGGCCCAGATCGACCCCGCCCGCCTGGCGGGACTCAAGGCCAGAAGCATCGGGCCCTCGGGTATGAGCGGGCGAATCAGCGCTATAGATGCAGTGGAGCGAGACCCCAACATCATTTACGTGGGCTCCGCCACCGGAGGTCTCTGGAAATCCACTTCCGGAGGGGTGACTTGGGAGCCGCTGACCGATTCCCTCCCCGCCTACTCGATCGGGGCAGTGGCGATCTTCCAGGCAGCACCCGACATCGTCTGGATCGGGACCGGCGAACGAAACCGCCGCAACACCGCCGGCGTGGGAACGGGAGTCTACAAATCGATGGATGGCGGAAAGACTTGGCGGCATCTGGGGCTCGACTCGACCGGAGCCATCGACGCCATCATCCTTCACCCCACCGATCCGGACATCGCGTACGTGGGCGCCCTGGGCAACACTTGGACCGAAAGCCCGCACCGGGGGGTGTACCGCACCACCGACGGGGGCAAGACCTGGCAAAAGATTCTCTATGTGAACGAGACCACCGGCGCCGGCGACTTGGTGATGGATCCCTCGAATCCCAATCACTTGCTGGCCGCCACGTGGGATCATCGGCGCTGGCCCTGGTTCTTCCGCTCCGGCGGCCCGGGAAGCGGATTGTACGTCACCTATGACGGGGGAGACACTTGGAAGAAACTCGGCCCGGAGGACGGCCTCCCTGAGGGAGAGTTGGGACGCATTGGGCTCGACTTCGCCCGCAGCAATCCCAAAGTGGTCTACGCGATCGTGGAAGCGACCCGCAGCGTGCTGCTCCGCTCGGAGGACGGAGGAAACACCTGGAAGGTGGTGAACCGGGAACGCGGAATAGCCGAGCGCCCGTTCTACTACGCCCAGGTCAGAGTCGATCCCACCAACGAAAACCGGGTGTACAACGTGCACGGCACGATAGACCTCAGCGAGGACGGAGGCAAGACTTTTAGGGTGCTGCTTCCTTTCGAGCGGGTACACGTAGATCATCACGCTCTGTGGATCAGCCCCGACGGTAAGATCCTTTACGACGGCAACGACGGCGGTGTGTACATCTCCCGGGACCGGGGCGCTTCGTGGAGGTTTGTGGAGAACCTTCCTCTGGCGCAGTTCTACCACATAGCCGTGGACTGGGAAACTCCCTACAACGTAATGGGCGGCCTCCAGGACAACGGCTCCTGGCGCGGGCCCAGTCAGGTATGGCACAACGGCGGGATCCGCTTCTACGACTGGAAAGAAGTGGGCTTCGGGGACGGGTTCGCCACGTTGCCGGATCCCAGAAACCGGCGGTATCTCTACACCACGTCGCAGGGCGGAAACATCATCCGTTCGGATCTTCTGACCGGCGAGCGGAAGGCGATAAGGCCGGCCCATCCCGAAGGGATCGAGCTCCGGTTCAACTGGAACCCGGCGATGGCGATCGATCCCCACGACGGGGCGCTGTACTTTGGCAGCCAGTTCGTGCACCGGAGCACCGATCTGGGGAACACCTGGACCATCATCAGTCCGGATCTGACCACCAACGATCCCGAAAAGCAAAAACAGCTGGAGAGCGGCGGTCTCACTCGCGACGTCACATCCGCCGAGAACTACACCACCATTCTGGTCATCGCCCCGTCACCGGTGGAAAGGGGAGTGATCTGGGTGGGGACGGACGACGGAAACGTCCAGCTTACGCGGGACGGCGGCGCCACTTGGACCAATCTGGCGAGTCGTATCCGCGGGGTGCCGCCCAACACCTGGATCCCCCACATAGAGGCCTCGCCTCACGACGCGGCGACCGCCTTCGTGGTCTTCGACGACCACCGGAGAGGCAACAACCGGCCCTACGTGTTCAAGACCACGGACTACGGCAGAACCTGGACGAGTTTGGTGACCGACGAGATCGAGCCGTTCAACTTTGTACACGTGATAGAGCAAGACCCGATTGAACCCAACCTGCTATTTCTGGGGACCGAGCACGGAATGTATGTCTCCTTCAACGGAGGCCGAAACTGGCAGCTCTGGCGACACGGCCTACCCCGGGTGCCGGTCCTTGCCCTCGTGGTCCACCCTAGGGAGCACGATCTGGTCATAGGCACGCACGGCCGCGCAGCTTACATCCTCGACGACATCCGTCCTCTCAGGGCGCTGGCCCGGGACCCTACGATCGCTCAGAAGCCGCTTCACCTCTTCGAGATACCGGAGGCGATCAAGTACGAAGTCGCCCAGGTGGACGGCATGAGGTTCACCGCCGACGCCATGTTCAAGGGAGAAAACCGCCCCTACGGGGCGCTGATCACGTACTCGGTAGGAGGAACCGGTCTTCCGGACAGCGCGGTTACGGTGGAGGTGTTGGATGCCGGCGGTGAAGTGATCCGCCGTTTTCCGGGACCGGCCAAGCCGGGCGTGAATCGGATCGCATGGGATCTCAGGCGGGACGGGTTCAGAAGGCCGCGGGGAGAGCGGCAGGAAGAGCCCGAGGCGTTCCGCCCAGCCGGACCTCCGGTATTGCCCGGCACCTACACCGCCCGGGTCAAACTCAAGGATCACGAAGCGAGCGCCACTGTGGTGGTGCGAGACGATCCGCGCTTCGACGTGCCGCTCGCCGCGCAGCGGGAAAAGTTCGACGTCATCATGCGCGTGGGGCAGCGCCAGGAAGTGGCGGCGGAAGCGGTGGACCGCTTGCGCGAGGCCAAGCGGAGCGTGGATCGGGTCTTGGACCAGCTGAACGGCAATTCCGACACGAGCGGCGACCTTCGCCAGCGGGTGCGCGCTGCGGCCGACAGCCTCAAGAAAAGGCTGGCCGAGGTGGAGGAGCTCTTCACCGGGCCTCAAGATGTACAGGGAATCGTTCGCGCACCGGACGCAGTGCTCCCGCAGCTCGACCAGGTGTACGGGGCGCTCACCTCCTCCCGCGACGCGCCCACCGAGGCTCAGATGCTTTATCTGCGCGAGGCCGAGGCGGACTTGAGCCGGGCCCTGGAACGGGTGAACGCGCTCTTCTCCGGCCCGGTGGCCGAGTTCCGGCGCCTGGTGCAAGAAGCTAATCTGGAGTGGTTCCCTGCTAGAGAGCCGTTGTCTTTGGACTGGAGACCTAATCGCCAGAGGTAGTTATGCCCGAGGAGCAGATCGGTACGGTAACTCACTATTTCGGAGGACCGCAGGTTGCGGTGGTGAAGTTGGAATCCGGAGAGCTGGCTGTGGGAGATACGCTTAGGTTCAAAGGCCACACTACCGACTTCACCGAGCAGATCACTTCGATGGAGGTGAATCACCAAAAGATCGAGCGGGCCAAGGCCGGGGACGAGGTTGCCATCAAGGTGAGCTCGCGGGTGCGGCAGCATGATAAGGTTTTCAAGGTAACCTGACCGGGGAGGTCGCATGCTTTCCCGACGCGAATTCATCCGGTCCGCGGCGGCCGCCGGGGCTGCTCTGCCTCTGGCTCCTTGGCTCGCCGGGCGCAAGATCCAGCAGCGACCCGATATCGACGCGCTCTACGACCGCGCGATCGTGATCGACTCGCTGGCCGTGGCGTACCGATGGGACGACGAGGAGTGGGCGGCGGTGCAGAAGTCAGGATACACCGCCATCCAAACCACCTTGAGCAGCGCCAGCCTCCAGGCTTCTCTCAGCGACTTGGCGGAGTGGAACCTGCGGTTCGCCCGGGAGGGCCACCGATACCTCAAGGTTACCAGAGCCGAGCATATCGAACAGGCCAAAAAAGAGCGCAAGCTGGGAGTCATTCTTGGCTTCCAGAACACGGCCCAGATAGGCACCGACCTCGGCAATCTGGACATCCTGTACGCGCTGGGAACGCGCTGCATGCAGCTCACCTACAACTCCCGCAATCTCATCGGCGACGGCTGCACCGAGCGCACCAACGCCGGACTTTCCGACTTCGGCGTGGCGGTGGTGGAGCGCATGAACCAGTTGGGAATCCTGGTGGATCTCTCCCACTGCGGGCTGGCCACTTCGGCCGACGGGATAGCGGTGAGCCGCAAACCTCCGGCTTTCACCCATACCATGTGCCGCGCGCTCTACGATCATCCCAGAGCCAAGCCGGACGAGCTGATAAAAGCGATGTCCGACAAGGGCGGGGTTACCGGTATCGCCGCCCTGGGCTACTTCCTCGGCCCCAACGTGGGAACGGAGACGACTTTCGAAACCTACTTGGATCACATCGACCACGCCGTGAAGGTGGGCGGAATAGATCACGTAGGTCTCGCCACCGATTTCCAGATCCGGGGGATCAGCCCTTGGGCCACTCGGGAGAACTGGTACGAACCTCGGCTGCGGAGTTTCAAACCGTCTTACAAGGTGCAGTGGCCTCCTTGGATTCCGGAGCTCGACCGGCCGGAACGCTTCCGCACAGTGGCCCACGGCCTCGCCCGCAGAGGCTACCGGACGGACGCCATAGAAAAACTCCTGGGCCTCAATTGGTTGCGGCTTTTCCGGGAGGTACTGGGATGAGACATTGTGCGGTCCTCTGGGTCTCGATCTTGCTGGCCGGCCAGAGTCTGGCGCAACAGCAAGTCGAAGTTTTCGAGGCGTCCATTCCGGAACTTCAGCAAGCCATGTCGAGTGGCCGGGTCACCTCCGTGGAGCTGGTGGAGGCGTATCTGGCGCGGATAGCGGCTTACGATCGCGCAGGCCCTCAACTGAACAGTCTGATTCGCGTGAACCCGCGAGCCAGAGAAGAAGCCGCCGCGCTGGATCGGGAACGGGCGAGGAGCGGACCCCGGGGACCGCTTCACGGCATTCCGGTGATCCTCAAGGACAATTTCGACACCTACGACCTGCCCACCACTGCGGGATCGATAGCTTTGGCTTCCTCCAAACCCCCGGACGACGCCTTCGTAGTGAGAAAACTGCGAGAGGCGGGAGCCGTGATTTTGGGCAAGGCCAATATGCACGAGCTCGCCGCGGGAATCACCACCGTAAGCTCCCTCGGCGGGCAAACCAGAAACCCGTACGATCCGAGACGTTGTCCCGGAGGATCGAGCGGAGGAACGGGTGCGGCTATAGCCGCGAGCTTTGCCGCCGTGGGCTGGGGCTCCGACACCTGCGGTTCCATCCGAATCCCGGCGGCGTTCGGAAGTCTCTACGGACTGCGGCCCACCCAGGGTCTGGTGAGCCGGGACGGTATCATCCCCCTCTCGCACACCCAGGACATAGGCGGTCCTTTGGCTCGCACGGTGGTGGATTTGGCGATCGCCCTCGATGCCACGATCGGTTACGATCCCGCCGACCCCGCAACTTCGGTGTTGCAAGGAAGAGAACCACTGCACTTCCAAGCCGCCCTCGATGCCGGTGCGCTGCAAGGAGCCCGGCTGGGAGTGCTGGAAAACTACTTTACCGACACCGATCCGGAGGTAGACTCGGTCATCCGGGCCGCGCTGGACTCGATGCGTTCTCTGGGCGCCGAAATCGTGCCGCTAAGGATACCCGGGTTGGATAGTCTCTTGGCGGGATCTCGGGCGGTGGACTTCGAGACCAAATTCGATCTGATCGACTACCTCGCTCGCGTGCCGGGCGCGCCGGTACGATCGGTTGCCGAGATATTGGAAAAGGGATTGTATCACTCGGCGCTGGAAGAGCGGGTGCGCAGGATCGAGCGGGCGAGCGAGGGCGACAGCTTGGAGTACAGAAAGGCGCTCGCCAAGCAGGCTATGATCCGCGACATACTGGTCAGCATACTGGAACATCAGCGCCTGGACGCCCTGGTCTATCCCACTATGCGGCAGAAACCGGCGTTGATCGGCGAGCGCCAGACCGGTTCCACCTGCCAGCTCGCCGCGCACACCGGCTTGCCGGCTCTATCGGCACCCGCCGGGTTCACGCCGGACGGGCTGCCGGTCGGGATCGAGCTTCTGGGGAAGCCTTTTTCGGACGCTCGACTGTTGGCCTTGGCTTACTCCTTCGAGCGAGCCGGCCCGCAGCGGCGCCCTCCCACCACGACACCGCCGCTGGTAAACGGCAGGGCACCGGAGCCCAAGAGCTTCACCGTATCGGCTTCCGGCGGAGCCCTCAGCACGAGCGCCAGCTTCCGGTTCGATCCGCTGACAGATCGGCTAGAATACGACGTAAGGGTACGAGGAGTCCCGGCGGACCAGATTGAGGCCGTAGCCTTGAGGAGAATGGACGATTCCGCGCCGGGGCCGCTCACCCACAGGCTGAGCCCGCCGGGCGCCGAAAGGGCCCGCGGGGTCATTGAGCTGAACGGTGCGGAGCGCTCGCTGTTCCTCGAGGGCCGCTTGGCTTTGGTGGTTTTCACGACCGCACAACCGGCCGGCGCCGCGCTGGCTCTTCTTCGGGTACCGTGAAACAAGCGGTCCAGCCGGGACGGGCCCGGCCGGACCGATCTGGGGGGCGAGAGGGGCGAAACTTACAAGTCCCGGGCCAGTCTAATGCCGCTGAACTGCCAGCGAGCTTGTGGCGGGAAGAAGTTTCGATAGGTAACCCGAATGTGGGAGCGCGGCGTGGCGCAGGAACCGCCGCGCAACACGTACTGATTGGACATGAATTTGGCGTTGTACTCGCCCAGGGCTCCCTCGGGCGGTTTGTACCCGGGATAAGGAGAGTAGGAGCTTGCGGTCCACTCCCAGACGTCGCCGAAAAGCTGGGAGATCCCCTCTCCCGGGTCGCGAAGCGGTATCGGGTGAAAGAAACCGTCTTCCACGAAGTTTCCCTCGATCGGGACACCCGCGGCCGCTACTTCCCATTCCGCTTCGGTGGGGAGCCGGGCACTGGCCCAGCGGGCAAAAGCATCCGCCTCGTAGAAGCTCACGTGACACACCGGTTCGGCGGGATCTACCGGCCTCAGCCCCGAGAGGGTGAACTGAAACCACTGGCCGTCTTTCTCCTCCCAGTAAAGCGGCGCCTTCCACCCTTCAGCCTGTACCGCACCCCACCCGTCGGAAAGCCAAAGCTCGGGGCGCCGGTATCCTCCGTCTTGGATGAAGTGGAGATACTCGCCGCTGGTAACCAGTCTGGATGCGATGGCGAAGTCCCTGAGGTACACCTTGTGCCGGGGAGTTTCGTTGTCGTAAGCGAAACCGTCCCCTGAAAAACCGATTTCGCGCAACCCACCTTGTAGCTTCACCCATCGCATCGGTCCCGGCGAACGCCGAGCCCGTCTGGCCGGAAGAGAATAATCGCCCGCGTAAGCCGGGTAGAGGGGATTGCGGCTGAACAAGTGTTTGATGTCCGTCAGCAGCAACTCCTGGTGTTGCTGTTCATGATGCATGCCGGTGACGATTACCTCTTCAGGTATCTCCCAGCCCTTCTGCTCTGCCCCGGTAAGGAGCCGCTCCATCTCCCGATCCACATGGGCGCGGTAGGCGAATACCTCCGCAACCGTGGGCCGGGTCACCAGGCCGCGATGGGGGCGATAAAACTGAGGACCCAGGGTGTTGTAGTAGGAATTGAACAGATAAGCGAACTGGGGATTGACCTCCCGGTAGTCCGGAAGGGCCGGCTTTAGCACCAAGGTTTCGAAGAACCAGGTAGTGTGGGCCAGGTGCCACTTTGCGGGGCTGGCGTCCGGCATCGATTGCACCACATAGTCCTCTATGGCCAGCGGCTTGCAGAGCTCCTCGCTGGCTCGGCGAACCTGCAGATACCGTTCCAAAAGGGTGCCAGTGTCGATAGTTGCTTCAGCCGTCATCTACCCTCCATTCTCTTCTGGAGCAGCAGCACCGCGAACCACCGCCGCTCGTCGGTGAACACAGCTCGAGTCTCGAGTCCGAAACAACCAAGGTAGCGGGTCAAGTCCTCGATTACGAATTTCCGGCTTATCTCCACCATCACTTGCTCCCCCGCGCGCAACGGGATGTCCAATCCGAGGGGACGGAGATGAACCGTCTGGGATCTCGAAAAACGCGCGAAGGTCTCGATCCGCTGCCACTCGCGGTTGTAGCGTGCCACGTGCTCGATAGCCCCCAGGTCCAGGCCGGCATCCAGCTCCCGGTTCATCCGCGCGAAGAGGTTCTTGGTGAACTCTGCGGTGATTCCGGCCCGGTCGTTGTAAGCTGCCTCCAGCACGGCCGGATCCTTCACCAGATCGACACCGAGCAGGAAGAAATCGCCCGGCTCGAGATGGTCCGAGACTCCGCGCCAGAAGCCGATCGACTCCGCATGGTTGAAATTCCCCACGTTGCTGCCGAGAAACAGGACGAGGCAGGGAGAATATTCCTTGAACAAGGAAAAGGAGTCCTCGTAGGTGGCCTCGACCCCGATGAAGCGCACTGGGGGGAAAGCGGCGGATATCGAAGCCTGGGCCGCCTGAAGCGCGGAAGGGCTCACGTCCACTGCAACATAAGAAAGTTCGGCGCCGCCTTCGCTGTACCACCGCAACAGGTGCCGGGTCTTGAGCGCAGTTCCGGAACCCAGCTCGATCACGGTCACATCCCCCGTGATCTCCCTGATCTCCCTGGCCCGGGCGGCCAGGATCGCTTCTTCGGTGCGGGTCAGATAGTATTCCGGTTGCTCGCAGATTAGCTCGAAAAGTTCGCTTCCGCGAGCATCGTAGAGATACCGGCTGGGGATCCAGCGCGGAGTATCGCTCAAACCCAAGGCGACCGAGCGTGCAAACTCCAGCGCGGGGTTCCCGGCATCCGCGCAGGCTGCACTGCTTAGGGACACAGCGCTTTTGGAATCGCTCATCGGCCAGTCTCCAACTCGCCCGCCCAGCCGGCGGCGCGGCTGCTCTGCGGAGCGGGCAGCAGCTCGCGGGCCAGCAGAGCGGAAGCGGCCATCAACGCTCCGACCAACGCAATAGCGGTACGATACCCCAGCAGGTCCGCCGCCACTCCCGCCACCAGAGCCCCAGCGACATAGCCGAAGTCACGCCACAGCCGGTAGAGACCGATCGCCGAAGCGCGCTCCTGCGGCGGCACCAAGTCACCCACCTGCGCGATCAATGTGGGATAGACGGCCGCCGTGCCTAGGCCCAAGAGCACGGCCGACGCCATCCAGAAACCGAACCCTTCCACCGCGGCGAAAGCCAGCAACGCCATCGCCTGCACCACCAAGCCTCCGGTGATCAGCGACCGGCGCCCGACTCGGTCGGACAGCGCTCCCGTTACCAGCTGCACCGATCCCCAGAGGGCGGGATAGGTGGCGGCTATCCATCCTATCTCTCGCAAGCCCAGACCATGTTGAGCGAAGTACAAAGGGAACAGCCCCCACGCCACCCCTTCCTTGAGATTGTTACAAAAGCCTGCTTGATTGGCGCCCCAAAGTCCCCGGTTTGAGGGAAGCCGCATGCCGACCCGCGTCACGGGCAAGTCCTCCCCTAGATCTTCGCCGTTCGGCTGTAACAGGGCGCGCTCCAGATCCACATGCCGGTCAGTGTCCCGGAGAACCGACAGGGACAGCAGTAACCCGGCCACGGCCGCCAGCAGGGCTAGCGCGAAGGGCGCAAACCTGATTCCGTGAGCTTCAGCCAAGTAACCGGCAGCCAATGCCGAACCGGCCACGGCCAGATAGCCCGCGAACTCGTTCACTCCGGTAGCCAATCCCCGGCGCGAGGGACCCGCAAGGTCGATCTTCATTATGATCGTGGTGGACCATACCAATCCCTGATTGATTCCCAAAAGCAGGTTGGCAGCCGTAACCCAGCCCCAAGAAGGCGCTACCATGATCAGCGGCGGTACTGCGACTCCGAAAAGCCATCCCGCACGCATGATCGCGCGGCGCCCGACCCGATCCGCCAGACTTCCAGCGGCGTAGTTGGCCAGGGCCTTCGAAAACCCGAAGGCGATGAGAAAGCTCAGAGTCGCCGTGGCCGACGCGATCCCGAAAGCCTCGCCGGCAAGGAGCGGCAGGACCGACCGCTCCACTCCCACCACCGCGCCCAGAAATACCACCAGCAGCACGAGCAGGGAAAACTGGGACGCGTTGGCCCTGATTCCGTGACGAAGCGCGACCACTAAGAGACCCTCCTAGAGCTCAGTTGCGTTGTCCCGCCGGTGTGGGATTCCGAAAAGAGATCGGCGAACAGCTCTCCCAGACTGCTACGCTCCCGCGCCGGATCGAATAGGGGTGCCAAGCTCAGGCACCGCTCGCGAAGCTGCCCGTAAAAGGCCTGGTCCTTTTCCGCCCGGTGCAACAGCTCGGCCAGAGCCCTGGTGTTTTTAGCCTCGAAGTATCCCGGGTAATCCGAGCCCAAGATCCCCTCCGTTCCCGGTATGCGAGACGCTATCACCGGCACGCCGCAGACTATCGCTTCGGAGATCGCGTTCGCCCCGCCCTCCATGACCGAGGTCAGCGCCAGCAGCCGGCTGCACGCCAAGATCCGCAAAGCTTTCCATCGGGGCCGATCTCCCAGCCAGCGGTAGCGGCGGTTACGGCGCATCTCCCGCTTGGCCCTTCGCTCGAGGCCGGGATCCATACCGGCGCCGAGGTGGATCACCCGAATCCGCGAGGAGGGAGGCAGTAGTCTCGCAGCCAGCGCGGTCCTCAAGGGATCTTTGACCGGCCGCAGGTGTGCCAGAACACAGACGTCGAACCAGCGGAGATTGGGAGCGGGTGTCTTGGGGGGCTTCACGGCCGACTGGAAAACCACTCTGGCCCTGCCGCGAGCCCATCTGGGCAGCGCTTCCAAAGCCATGGGCTGGAGCACCACCAGTCGATCAGCCGCCGCCAAAGCCCGCTGGGCAACGGCGCTCTTGGGCAAATCCCGGTACAGATCGGTGCCGGTAAGCACGAGCACTATGGGCCGTCCGGGGAATTTCTGCCGGAAGCGCTCAATCGAATCTGCACTGCGCCGCGCATGCAAGGCTATTAGCAGGTCGCATCGCTGGGTTTCGAACCGCTGGGCGATCTCGACCCGATGCCCCAGCTCCCTGAGCAGCCGGGCCCAGCGCAGCGCCGTGACGCGGTTACCGTAATGCGAGCGCCGCGGCGCGGGCGTTACTATGCAGACTCTCAACGCTCCAAGGCGCAGGTTCGGAATCCCGCAAAGACATCGCGGCGATCAGGCGTAAAGAAGTTTCGCCAGGTGTTCCTGAGCATCCGCGACCTCGTAGCCCACGCTCCACCTCGCAACACTTTGCGGGTGCCGAACCAGGGCTTGGAATACTCCTTGTAGGGATCCGGCTGGAAGCCGGGGTAAGGAAGAAAAGTCGTGGCGGTCCACTCCCAGACGTTTCCCAACATCTGCCGGCAGCCGCAAGAGCTGTCCCCGCTGCCCAGAGCCCGCACATCCACGCAGCCCATGGCGGACCAGTCCATGTTCACCCGATCGGGGCTGGGAGGATGATCTCCCCAGGGGAACCGTCGTTTCAGCGAGAGCGCCTTCCCGTCGGTCGCAGCGGCCGCCTCCCACTCCGCCTCGGTGGGAAGCCTGCGGCCAGCCCAGCGGCAATAGGCCTCCGCCTCGTACCAGTTCACGTGGATCACGGGAAGATTGTCCTCCAGCGGGACCCAGCGATCGAAATGGCGCCTCCACCACCGGCCTGGTTCCTCGCGCCGCCAGTAAACCGGATGCTCGGCTTTGGTTTCGGCCCGCCACCGCCAACCCTCTTCGCTCCAAAACTCCTGGCGCCGGTATCCCCCGTCGTCCACGAAGTCGGCGAATTGCCGCTGTGTGACCGGTGTCCTGGAGATGAGGAAAGGTGCAAGCTCGACCTCGTGAGCCCACTTCTCGTTGTCGAACACGAACGGTTCTGCCGGGTCGGCGCCCAGCATGAAGCGGCCGCCTTCGATCGCTACGTCGCCCCCGACGTCCTTGCTATCGAGGCGCCTTTCCAGAAACTCGCCGGAGGGCGCGTTCCCGTCGCGAAACTGCGGCGGCGGGTAGCCCAGCGTCTGCCGAGTGTAAGTGAAAGCCTCGGTATGCATGTCCTCGTGGAACACCGTGTACATGACGTGATATACCAGGGCGGGCTCCGGGTCCCGGGTGGAGAGAATCTCCACCACCCTGTCCCGCACGTCGGTCAAGTACTTCAGCGTCTTCTCCCGGGAAGGCAGGTGCAGGTCCCAGCGGATGTCGTGAGCGATCGCTATGGAATCCCACAGGGAATCAGCCTCTTTGAGGATCGGGGGCAGGCCGCAAGTTCTCCGTAGGACCCAGATCTCCTGGAACCAGGCCACGTGGCCTATTTCCCACAGGAGCGGATTGATGATCGGAAGCCGGGGCCCCATCAGCTGCTCATCGGTGAGATCGGCCACCAGGTCCAGGGTGCGCTGGCGCGCGTCGCACACCCAGTCGATCAATTGGTCGGCGGAAATCATGACTGCAGTCATACGCTGTAGAAACACCGGCCCCGCTGCCAGATGTTCCCGGCGGAGGTGCAGCCCGCAGACCTCAGCCTCGGAGCTCCTTGCTAAGCCGTTACTTCAGGAGCCCTACGAACTCGTCCACCGGCACCGCGGCCATGGTCGTGATCTTCACCGTACCCCGGGCTGCAAGTTCGGCCGCAACCTTGAACACCGCCGCGTTGTCCTTAGCCTCGACCACATTCACGAAGTCGTAGGGCCCCAGCACGGCATACTGGGCGGTCACCTTCACGCCGAGCTTTTCCAGCTCCTGGTTGACCTGCTTGATGCGTTCGGGATTGGACTTGATGGTTTTGGCACCCTCGTCGGTGACGCTGCTCAGCAGGATATAGGTTGGCATAGGAATCCTCCCGGAAAGAGTTGGCAGGTATCAATCTACGCGCCGTGGCCACGAGGGCCAGCGGGGCATTGCAAGGCTCGCTCCGCAAAAAGCCAGGACCTACGTGAGCTCGCCTTACGCAGCGCAGCAGGAAAGCCGGGCTACGTCTTTATCGAACGTCTGGGCTGCGAGCTTGATACCCTCGGACAGCGTCAGGTAGGGATGGAAAGACCCGACAATGTCCTCGATTGTGAGTCCATACTTGATCGCGAGGGCCGGCTCGGTCACGATCTCCCCCGCCTCCGAGGCCAGGATGTGAGCTCCGACGATCCGGCGGCTCTTGCGGTCGGCCACCAGCTTAATGAAACCCCGCGTGTCCCTTGCGGCGAGCGCCCTGGGGACGTGTTCCAGGCTGAGCGTCGCAACTAGCGGCTCGATCCCCTGCTCTCGGGCATGGGTTTCGGTTAGACCCACCGAGGCCACCGCCGGATCGGTGAAGGTGACTTTGGGCAGAGCTGTGAGGTCATAGCGCCGCCGGTTGCCGCTCAGAGCGTTCTCCGCCGCCACAGCACCGGCATAGGCGGCCACATAGACGAACATCGGGTCGCCGATCACGTCGCCCGCGGCATAGATATCGGGATTACCCGTCTGGAGATAATCGTCGACCTTGATTTCGCCCTTTTTGCCGAGTTCCACGCCCACCTCCGCCAGCCCCAGCGCGGCGGTGTTAGCACGGCGTCCGGTAGCTACCAGCAGGCGTTCCGCTTCGGCGGTGCGGCGTTCGCCGTCGCGGCTGAAAGTCACCCGATACTTGCCCTTGAACTCCACCCCCTCGATCCTGGCACCGGGAATGATTTCCATTCCCTCTTCCTCGAGGTAATGTTTCAGCGCCTCCCCTATGTCGGGATCCTCTGCGGGGACGATTCTGGGAAGCGCCTCCAACACCGTCACCCGTACTCCTAGTCTTGCAAACATTTGGGCGAGTTCGAGACCCACCGCACTGCCGCCGATAACGATCATCGAGCTGGGCAGGCGCTGAAGCGCCATCGCGGAGGTGCTGTCCAGATACTTGACCTCGGACAGTCCCGGTATGGGAGCAGCCCAGGGAGAGGCCCCGGTGGTGATCACGATCTTGCCGGCGGTCAGTTGCATTCCGCCGTCCAGGGTAACGGTATGGCCCGAAGCGATCGCGGCCCGGCGTTCGTAGAGCTGGATGTTTTCATAGGAGCGTAGCACGTCCCAGTACTTCGCGGCACGCAGCCGGGACACCAGCTCGTCCTTCTGTTCCCTTATGGCGCTCCAGTCCACTCGCCCATCCGTAGAGGGAACCCCGCGGAACGGGTGGTGAGTGCGACGGTGGTTGGTTTCGGCCGCCCGGATCAGCGTCTTGGACGGCACGCACCCTACGTTCACGCAGGTGCCGCCCAGCGTCCCACTTTCCACCATCGCCACCTTGGCGCCGAGTTCCGCGGCTTTGATGGCAGCAGCGAACCCGGCCGAGCCGCCGCCTACGACCACCAGATCGAACTCTCCCTCACCATCCCCGGAGCGAAGTGCCACTCCGATCTCCCGGGTGGCGCCCGGCTCATCCTTGACACGAGCCTGGTAGCCTGCATCCATGACCGCCCGCGCGAGAGCTTCCGGAGTCACCTCCGCCGCGGCGACCACCTGCGCTTCGCCCGAGTGGTAGCTCACGCCGAGGATCTCCTCCACCCCAGGCACTTGTCTCAGGGCATCGGCCACGGTACGCTCACAGTGGTCGCAGGTCATTCCTCGGACTTCGATGGTTACCTTACGTTTGCCCATAGCCACGCTCTTTCTTCAGATCGCTCCCGGAGAGCGAGAATCCCCGTTAGGAGCCGCGCTTCTCGGTTGAGCTGCCAGGGGTTCGTGACTTACCCGTCCCCCTGTCACTGGTCAGCACCCGCGCATCGTAGCCGGTGAACTTCTTCAAGTGTGCGATCAGCGCTTCGGGATTGGTCTTTTTGGGATCGTAGTGCACCACTGCGCTGGCGGTTTCGAAGGAGACCTCCGCCCGGTACACGCCTTCCGCCCGCTGGAGCGCCATCCGGGCGGCGGTAGCGCAACCGCCGCAGGTCATCCCCTTGATCGCCAGCTTTACCGTACCGGTGTCGGCGGCGGCGGTGCTGACCGCCGCCCAGGCCGATCGCGCGGCCGGCTGATCGCAAATCCCACAGATAGACGAAGCGCCAATGAAACCGAGAACGCCGGCGCCGGCAGCCAACATCTTTAGGTTGAAGACCATCGAATTGCCCTCCTTAGCGAAATGGTTGTAGTCACAAAGTCAGCGGCGAGGCTCAAGCGAGAACCCACACCGACCAATAGGGGAAGGTCCCCAGAATCACCGCCAGAGCGGTGGCGCTCCAGAGCACGATCTTCATGCGGCGTCTGACCCGAGGGTCAGCGCAAATCTTTCCCGGCTCGCAGGCGTTGCGCTCCTCGCGGTAGAGCGCGTAGTGTCCCAAGCCGAGGAACACCAGCGTGCCCCCCAAGAAGTATGGCCTAAGCGGCTCAAAGGTGCCCGCGAGCCCCGCACCCGAGACGCCGACCGCTACGGCTAGCAGCGGTCCTACGCAGCAGAGCGCCGAGACGAAAGCGGCGGCGACCGCGCCCAAAGCCGCCAGGATCGCTTTGCCCATCATCCTGCGTGCCTCAGCGCATGGGCCAAAGCTCCCTTGAGGCGGTTCAAGGCCTTGACGCCCCGGCCCGCCGCCACATCTTCCGCCACGCAGGTCTCGATGTGGCTTTCGAGCAGCTCTACGGTGACGCTGTTCAGGGCCTGCTTCACCGCGCCCAGTTGGATGAGCAGGTCGTCACAGGAGTGCCGCGCTGCGAGCAACCGCTGGATGCCGCGTATCTGGCCCTCGATCCGTTTGAGCCGGTTTTGGAGCCGGCGCTCGACCTCAGGCTTTAAATAGACCTTAGGAGCACATACCTCTGGCATAGGAATCCCCTTCACGATACGGTTCGCATATGGTTTATACCCCTCGGGGTATAATACCGTCTGGGGTATAGCCTGTCAAGCACCTCGCTTTGCCTTCAGAGCAACGCTGGCCTCAGGCGATAGGTTCCTTCGACTCCGGAAAGCTCAGGCTCTTGGCGGGGTCGCTGGCCGTATGGGATGTATTCCAATTAAAGCCTCAGTTGCACGGAGTTCAGCGCCCCAGCACGTCCCGGATCGCCTGGCGAAACGAGGGGGGGTGGATCGCAGGGTAGCGATAGAGATAGGGTGCTATTTTCTCCCAATAGGCCAGAGCCCGTTCGGCGTCCACCAATCCCCGGGCGATCATCTCCCTGACATCTGCCAGATCCTGTTGGTGTCCCCGCTCAATCTTGGCCAGAAGCTGGGCGTACAGATCGAAGTGATAAAACGACAACCGCCCGCGCCGGTCAATAAAGATCCCGCGCTCCTCCCATCCATCGGGAACCGGAATAAAATCGGCAGGCGAGGCAAGCTCGATATTGATTCGCAGCTCTTCCTTGATCTCCGGGATGGCCCGAAGCACCGCATCCTGCTCGGGGACCAGCTTGAGATCCACGTCGATGGTGCTGCTGCGCCAGCCGAGAAGCACCGCCGTGGCGCCGCCGGTGAAATACACTCGTCCGTCCTCTCTGGCGACGCGGCCGAGGGCATCCATTAGACGGCCAATCCGCTGCGCGTCGGCTAGCTCGCGCATTCGGCGGCGCGCTCAAAGCTCACCAGACGCCGAATCAATGCGTTGTACCGGGAGTGAGCGGTAAAAGGGTCCTCGGCGCACAAGCGCTCATAGAGGCGGCGCTCGGGATCGGGTAAAGGATTGGGCACCCGGTATCCCAAGCGAACCAACCGGGGAGCACCGATCGAGACCAACAAGGCCTCCACTGACTCGACGCCCCGCGCCAGATCATCGAGTCCGGCGGCAATGAGGTCGCCACCCGGCAAGCTCCGGGCAAAGTCTCCCTCCCTCCGTACCGGCACCATCGTAACCAAAGATATTGAGTTGGGCGAGCCGGAGGAGGACAACGACAGCCCCGCTACCAGCCAACCCTTGCCCGTCCAACGAGTCAATCGCATATTGGCCCCTACGAACCCTAAGGCGACTAGTTTCCGAGAACCGATCAGTGCCCTTTTGCCCCCGCTGCGGTAAGTCGACACAACACGATTCCGCCTTCTGCACCCACTGCGGCACCCGCATAACCGGGGCCCGCCCGGACGAGGCAACCGCCCTTATCGAGACGGCCGGCTCGGGCTCCTTGCTCGTAACCCAAGAACGCATCATCGAACGACTCCGCCAACTCACCCTCGGCGAGTACGAGATCTTGGGCGAACTAGGCCACGGCGGCATGGCGACCGTGATCCTGGCTCACGAGGTCACGCTGAACCGCAAGGTCGCCATCAAGGTGATGTCCCCCGCCCTGCTGGCCCAAGACCCGGGAATCCGCGAGCGCTTCAAGCGGGAAGCCCAAACTGCGGCGGCTCTGAGCCACCCGCACATCATCCCGATCTACACGGTGCGGGAAAGCGAGGATCTGGTCTTCTTCGTGATGAAATACATCGACGGCCGCTCCTTGGAAACCGTGATCCAAGAGGTGGGAGCCCTGCCCATCCCGGTAGTCCAAACCATCCTCCAGCAAATAGGAAGCGCCCTGGATCACGCCCACCAGCGAGGCGTGGTCCACCGCGACATGAAGCCCGGCAATGTAATGCTCGATCGCGACGGCTGGGTTGTGGTGACCGATTTCGGGATCGCCAAGGTGGCGGGCACGCAGGCCCTCACCGTGACCGGTGGAGTCGTGGGTACGCCGGCCTACATGAGCCCCGAACAGTGCTCCGGCCAACCGGTGACCGGAGCTTCGGACCAGTATTCGCTGGGCGTAATGGCCTACGAGATGCTGACCGGCAGGCAGCCGTTCGAGGCGACGAGCCTGGTGACCCTCATGTACGAACATGTCCACACTGCGCCGCGGCCGATCCGTGAACTGAGGCCGGACTGCCCGCTGGAGCTGGAAAAAGCCGTACTCCGGATGCTGGCCAAGTCTCCCGGAGAACGATTTCCCAGCGTGGCCGAGGCGATCGCCAGTATCGCCGCAGCGGAGGTGCCGCAGGATGTGAGATCCCAGATGGCAACCCTGGTCCAGCGCACCTCGACCGGCGCGATATTGGAAAAGTTCCAAACCCCGCGAAGTCCGGTGCCTCCCAGCACCAAGCGGGCGGGGACTGTACCGGCTGAGCAAGCCAGCGCGCCCGCCGCCGCAGCTCGGCGCCGGATGAGGATCATACCCGTGTATTGGATCGCTCCGGCAGCGATCGCCGCCGCAGCGGTCGCTTGGTTCTTACTCTCACGGGGAGATGGCTCGACCACGGCAACGACACCCGCAACCCAAGCGCCAGCGGCCGAGATCGCTGCGACTCCAGTTGCGCGGCTGGTGATTGCGCCGGCTACGGCGGCAATCCCGGCCGGCGGTTCGATTGCTTTGAGCCCCACCGCCTACGGACCGCAAGGAGAACCCGTGGAAGCCACGGTGACTTGGGAAACTTCCGATCCTTCGATCGCAACCGTTACCCCGGGGGGCACGGTCACCGCTCACGCGGCGGGAACCGCGCTGATCACCGGCCGCGTGGCGTCATCCTCGGCTACGGTAGCCGTTACCGTAACCCCCGCTCCCGCCCGGGTCGTTTCCGGTGCTGCCCCACCGACAGTGGCGCGCGTGCGGGTGGTGCCGGAGGCCATAGAGCTCGAACCTGGCGCCACGGCTCAGCTGGCGGCCACGCCGCTAGATGCCGGCGATCGCCCGGTGAGCGGCACCGTCCGCTGGTCCAGCTCGGACCCCGCGGTCGCTGAAGTATTGCCCACCGGTTCGGTGCGGGCCCTGCGTCCCGGATCCGCACGGATCTCGGCCACCGCAGGGGGACGCGAGGGAACCAGCTTGATAACCGTGCGGGCCGCGGAGCCTGCCGCCGTGGTCCTGGACGCCAACACTCTGGCACTCGAACCGGGACAGTCCCGGCAGGTCTCGGCTCAGGCCCGGGACGCGCAAGGCCGGGTGGTGGACGCACCGATCACTTGGCAGAGCGAAGACCCCACCGTCGCCACGGTGAGCCAGCAGGGCGTAGTTCGAGCGGAGCGTCCCGGCAGCACCACGGTAATCGCACGGAGTGGCAACGCGACTGGGCAACTTCACGTCTCCGTACAGCAGGCGCTAGCGCCGCCTGCACCAGCTGCTCCCGGCCCTGAAGCGGGGATCCGCCAAGCGCTGGAGCGCTATCGTGAGGCGATAGAGTCGGAGAACATCGACGCGTTGCGGTCCGCATATCCCGGGCTTACGCGTGATCAGGAACGGGCCTGGAACCAGTTCTTCGAAACCGCATCCGGACTTCGAGCGGAGTTTGAGATCGTGGCGCTGAACGTGAGGGGCGAGGAGGCCGAGGCTCGGGTGAGCGCCACATACCGGTTCGCAACCGACCGCGACCAAGTACAGCGTACCGAGTTCACGGCCCGCCTGGCGCGGACCGCGGGTGCCTGGCGGATCACCGGCATACGCTAGGCGGCCGAAACCTAGGCCACCGAAGAAAGGGCGGTCCCATGCTGCGCATCCTTGCTCTGGCAGGTCTCCTGTTGCTGTCTCTTACGGCCCCTGCCCGACCCCAGGGTCTGAGAGATCTCATCAGCCAACTTTTCATCTTCGGCAGCGGAGAGCAACCCCTATTCCTGGCCGGGACCGCCGATCCCAACAATCCCGCCGCGGTTCAAGCTCACGGCGATCACTTCATTCCGGCGGCCGTGGAGGGCAACGCCAATTTGATCGCCTTTCTCACGCGCGCCATAGCCACCAGTGCGGCGAATCTTCCCGTAAGTGCAACCAGCAGCGGGCAGACTTTTCAGTTCGTGGGCGGCGTCCCGGTCGCCACTTCCACCTCGCCCGGACCGATCTTCGGAGAGCGAGCGCAGACGCTCGGCAGAGGGCGGGTGTTCGTGGGAGCGAGCTATACCAAGATGCGCTTCACCTCGCTCCGGGGGGTGGATCTGGAAAACATCCAGGTCAATTTCACCCACGTCAACGCCGATTTTCCCGGCTGCGACTCCGTGTTCGGGGCGGATTGCAGCCTGATGGGGGTCCCCACGCTGGAGAACGAGTACATAGAGCTCCGGCTGTCGTTGCAGCTGGACATGACGGCGACGCTTTTCGTTTTGACATACGGGCTAACCGATTTCTTGGATGTCGGGGCGGCGCTGCCCATAGTGAGCACCACTCTTCGGGGCCGGAGCGAGGCGCAGGTGGTGCCGTTCGGGGGGCCGCTGGCCACGCATTTCTTCGCCGGCACCAGGGATCGGCCGGTACTCTCCGCCTCCCGAAACGTTGAGGGGAGTGCCACGGGAGTGGGCGACCTCGCAGCCAGGATCAAACTTAGGCTCGGGCGCAGCGAGCGCGCCGGATTCGCAGTCCTGGCGGATGCCCGCTTCCCCACCGGGAGCGAGCAGGATCTCTTGGGATCGGGAGAAATCGCGGTGCGCACCCTTGGCATAGTCTCGGCGCGATTCGGAGATTTCAGTCCTCACGCCAACGTGGGATACCTCTACCGCAGCGGGGACCAGTTTTCCGACGCGGTGGTAGCGGTGGCAGGGTTCGACCACGCGCTCTCTCCCTGGGCCACGGTGGCAGTGGATCTCATGGCCGAGCTTGCGGCTGGAGATTCCAAGCTCAGCTTGCCCGATCCCACTACAATAGACGTGCCGTTTCGCCGAATCATCCAGCCGGGCAACATCCCCAACCGGCGGGACGACATCGTGAACGGCGCGCTGGGGATCAAGCTGGAAGCTGCGCCCGGATTGTGGGTGATAGCCAACGCGCTGTGGCCGTTGAATCGAGGCGGCTTGAGACCCAACGCCGCCTGGACGGTCGCTCTGGAATACAGTTTCTGAAGCTCCCTGCCGGGCAAGCAGCAGAGTACGGGCAGCGTAGCGTAGTCGGGCCGCGCGAGCTGAGGCGATTGCCCTATCGCCCGGGAAGCAGCTTCTTCAGATCCACTTCTTTTTCCGACTGTGCGTCCCGTTTTCCCCAGCGCAGGAAGTAACCCGCGTTAAGGGCCGTTCCACCCGGCAAATTGCGACCCGAGACCGGAAACCTGGCTCCGATCTGGAACTCCCCCGGTCCAAAGGCGCGGGAGGCCGTCGGCAAGATTTCCAGCATACGCCGGCGAGCCGTGGGGACCTCGAACCGGCTGATTACAGGAGGATCCCCCCAAAGACCCTGAACTCCCAGCCGGAACATGATCGGTCCTTTGGTCGTTCCCAGGGCAAGAAAAGCGAAGCGCTCGTCTCCCGGATCTATAGCCGCTTTGGTGTTCGCTTCCCGCCAGCGGTAGCCGAACCAACCCATCACATACACCGGTACCGGATCGAGCAGCCTGCCAAGCTCCACCAGCGCTTCCCAGTCCCGCTGTCCCTCGGTGAGCGGGATCACCTGAGCGTCCACCGGAAAATCGCGGCCGGGGAACTTGACCCCGCCCCTCAAGGCCACTCCCAGAGGCAACGCGGTCGGCCGAACGCCGAACAGGTTGGGGCCGATACGCAGGTAAAAACGGGGATCGCCGATCCCGGTCGCTCTGCGGTCGCCCGAGACCTCCCGAAACACCAGCCGATGAATCGGAAGCTGAGCCCAGAGATCGATTCCCCGTAACACACCCACTGCGCCCGTCAGGAAGAGCGATTGGGTATTGAGCCGCCCGTCGGCGAAAAACGGCTCGTTGCGGGCGTCGGGACCGAAGCGGTTGCGCGTGTCTAGATGGTAAATGGAGATCTGGAGCCACCCGCTGCCGGGAGGCTCCACCAAGACGAAACTGTTGGTCGGGGCCGCCGGGCTGCCGTGCGGTACGGAACAACTTCCCTGGGCTTTGGCCTGCGCAGCCGCAACCAGAGTAGCACCTACTATCGAGACGCCAAATAATCGCCAACTCATATCCGGGCTCCTGATCCGCAAGTTACCCTTCATAAGGAACCAATGCACCGGCATCCGATTGAGTTCCCTGCTACCTACCGCCTGCTCACGGATTGGCCGCTTCCATCAGGACCCGGCGGAACGTCTCCAGGGGTAGAGCGCCCTTTACCCTCTGCTGGTTTACAAAGAAGGTCGGAGTGGCCCGCACCAGCAGCCTCCGCGCCAGCCGGTTGAAGTGCGAGACCTTCCCAGCTATCGCTTTGCTGTCGAGACAGCCGGCGAACCGAAGCGAATCGAGTCTAAGTTCCAGGGCAATCCCGCTAAGTACAGCTTTGGGATCGCGAGCTTTGGACCAGCGGCTTTGTTCTTCGAACAGTCGGTCGTGCATTTTCCAGAAAGCGTTCTGTTCCGCGGCACAGAGGGCGGCTGCAGCTGCCCATTTGGAATGCCGGAACGGCCCCAGGACAAAAGGCACGAACCGCCAGTGCACCTTGCCCGTCTGAATGAACTCCCTATCTACTGCCGGAAACGACTCGGTGGCGAACCCAGCGCAGGCCGGGCAGCCGAAGTCGGCGAACTCGATGACCCAGACCGGTGCGGCGGAGTCGCCCCGTTCGATACCCCATTCGGTGACAGCCTGGGCACCGGCGTGCTCCGGCAAGGCTAGAGGCACAACGGCAGCCAGCCAGGCTGAGACGAGGCGCAGCCAAAGATCGCCGCGGCGGCCCGTTATAGGTATCCTCATCATGGAAACAGATGCTCAACCGTGGCTCTCACACTTGAGACTAACGCCGGACAGCGGATCCGCGTTCCCGTCAGCGCGAGTAGTCCGGCCTTGGGCGAGGTCGCTGATCAGCGCCAGCGAATTCGGGGCTCGTCTAGCGGGCCGAGATGTTCCGCTGGCCGGCCACAGAGGCTGGATATCCTACTAACGCATCCTTGCAACACGTGACATTTCTATCACCTATTCCAAGACCCGCTCGCGTAGCACAGAGAGGAGGTAACCGCGCTGAACCTGCCTTACGCCACGCCCGTGCTCTGCGCCGGCGAAGAGGTTGGCGGCTTCGCGGAGCACAGCAGTTGCGACATGTCGTCAGCTGGCACCTCCATCTCGGCTCAACCTCCCCTCGCCGGGACTTGCGACTTGGGAGATTGCCTCAGGGCACCCGCGGCACCACCACCTACCGCGGTGTCCGCACCCACGGTGCTGGCATTGTCTGAAGCGACTTCGGCGGAGGTACCGTCACTCCGGATTAGCGAGCCCCCCGCACCACCGACTCCACCACCTCAGGCCTAGCTCCCTTCCCCGAGTAGTGTAGCCGCCTGCCGATAAAGAGGTGCGCGGCGTGCCAATGCATTGACCAGCCAAGCCTGCGGCCCGCAAGGCCGCTTTGCGCTGGTGGGCGGAGTGTGGCTGATGTGGGCTGCCGGGTACAATCTTTCAGTGGCTGCGGCTGTGGGATTCATCGCCTTGGCCGGGGTGGCGGCCGAGATCGGCGTCGTGATGCTGGTTTACCTCGACCGTGCCTGGGCAACCCGCGCGGAAGACGAGCCCCTGAACCGCACCATCGAGCGCGGCGCCGTGCTTCGGGTCCGGCCCATTCTCATGACCGCCACCGCGATCGTAATGGGTCTGGTACCGATCCTTTGGGCCGGAGGCACTGGGGCGTCGGTGATGCAACGCATCGCGGCACCCATGATCGGCGGGATGGTGACCGCCACGGTGCTCACGCTGGTGGTGATTCCGGTGTTATACTACCTGTGGCGCCGGCGGCAGGTCTCGGTGAGTGGCGGCGGACATTCCTGAACCGGAGGAGCACAATGAAGCGAATCAGGGCGCCGCTATTGGCATCGGGCGCGTTGCTGGTCGCCACCTCGCTCCTTTTGGCTCACGACCTCTTCTTCAAGCTGGAGCGCTATTTCGTAGAACCGCATTCGCACCTGCGAATCCCGGTCTACAACGGCACCTTCGCCGCTAGTGAGTCCGGGGTCGCCCCCGAGCGGCTGCTCGACCTGAGTCTGGTGTCGCCGCGGGGCCGTACCCGCTTGCCGCATGACGCTTGGACCACGGAGGAAACGCGGGCGTGGTTGGAGGTACACGTGGGAGAAGCGGGAACTTACGTGGTCGGGGCGTCGCTGCGCCCGCGTCGCATCGAGCTTACGGCCGAGCAATTCAACGAGTACTTGAAGGAGGATGGCATCTTGGACGTGCTCGAGGCGCGAACCCGCAACAACCAGCTCGACCGACCGGCCCGGGAACGGTACGCCAAGCATGTGAAGGCGATCTTCCAGGTGGGGGAGCGGCGCACCGATTCGTACGCCGCGGTGTTGGGCTACCCGGCCGAGATCGTTCCACTGGCCAATCCCTATCTTCTAAAGCCCGGCTCCGAGCTCAAAGTCCGCTGCCTGGCGGACGGCAAGCCGCTGGCCAACCAAGTGGTCTTCTGGGGAGGGGAGAGCGCCGACGGGCCGATCGCCCAGCGGTCGGTGCGCACCGACAAGGATGGCATTGCCAGCATGACGCTGGATCGGCCCGGCAAGTGGTATGTGAAGTTCGTCCACATGGTCCCGCTAGCCGAGCCGGACTTTGATTACGAATCCAAATGGGCCACGTTGACCTTCGAGATCCGCTGAGCGAGGCTACTCAACTACCCCGGGCCGTGACCAGAGGCCAGCCGGATCATCGAGATACGGCGCGGGCGGTGCGGCTGCTAGGGTCGGTGTGGCAATAGCGACCGCCATCGGGCTGATCACCGTACCGGCTCACTCGGGCAGCGCAACTCTCCAGCGGGCGCTCCTTACTGTTCTTGCCGGTGCCGTAGCCCTGGCGGCATCCGAACGCCGCAGCCGCACAGCGCTGAATGCTTTAGCGCTAGCACTGCTGCTAGCCGTCGCGGGGCACGCCATAGCGCTGACAGCACTAGAGCCCACGTCCCTCTGGAAGCTGGGGGCAGTAGTGACCGGCGTCTTGCTGAGCGCGGCGCTGTTCCTGCAATGGCCGTGGACCTGGCAGATAGCACTCTCCCTCGCGCTCTTTTGCGCCGCCACTGTAACGTCCCTGTGGCTGGCCGGTGACAACCCCGATGCTCGGGAACAGCTTCTGCCTGTGGCTCTGACGGTCGCCGCAGCCGCCGCCATCAGCATTGCCGGAGCGAGACTGTTGTGGCTCAGCCGCCAAAGGCTGGCGGCCTCCGAAGCGCGATATCGCGGGCTGTTCGAGGCCGCACCCGTCGGTATCGTCCTGGTAGACGCGGGCGGGACGATACTGGATCTAAACGACAACTTCGCCGCGCTGGTCGGGAGGCCGGTGCATGACCTCAGAGGCACGGGGTTGAACCAGCACTTGGCTCCCATACAACCCGACGGCAAAGATCCCGAACACTTCTTCCGGGACCACTCCGCCTTGGCCATCAACGGGCAGCGGCAGGAGACCGTTGCTTATTTCCGTACGGCCAAAGGAGCTTCCTTGGAGACCGAGACGATCTTTTGGCGGGTCGAGACCCGCGACGGCCCGCTGGTGCAGGTCATGGTGCGCGACCTCACTGAGCACCGCCGCCTGGAGCGGCAGGAGGAGCGGCGGCGCCGCCTGGATGCGCTGGGCAAGTTTGCAGGAAACCTGGCGCAGAGGTTCGGGAGCTTGTTCGCGGAAATTTCCGGGCAGGCGGAGGCTCTACGGCTGGCGGCGGGTAGCGAACGAGATCGCAACCTGGCGGGGGAGATCGTCGCCACCGCCGCCGAAGGCTCGAGGCTCTCCCGAGAACTGGTCCGCTTCGGCCGCCAGGAACGGCTCACGGTCGGTCGAGTAGATACCCGGACCTTGGTTAGACAGATGGAGACCCTGGCCCGAGCAGTGCTTTCCGCCGACATAACGATCGAGGTAACGCTCGAGGACGCACTTCCCGATCTCGCTGGCGACAAGGACTACCTGGCACACGCCGTTTTGCAGCTGGTGCTGAACGCCCGGGAAGCGATGCCCGACGGCGGAAAACTCACCATATCCGCCGGCACCGTCCGAGTACGGCCCGGCACCGCACTTTGGCCGGGCGCTTCACCCGGAGAGTGCGTCCGGATCTCGATAAGCGATACCGGATCCGGCATGGATCCGGCCGTTTTGGACCGCGTCTTCGAGCCGTTCTTATCCGCCGCTCCCCTGTACGAGGTCCGGTCAACGGGGCTTCCCGCGGTCTACGGTATCGTCCGTGCCCATCGGGGGAGCGTGCGGATCGATAGTGCTCCGGGTCGAGGTACGTCGGTGCACCTGCTGATTCCGAGGTGGGAGGAAGAATCCGTGATTGGCACGGCGGAGCTGGAACCTTCGAAGCGGGTCCTGCGGGCCAGCGTCTTGCTGGTGGAGGCCGACGAGCTTATGCGGAGCGCGGCGCAGCGGGCGTTGATGCAGGCGGGGTATCACGTGCTCGAGGCCCCAGCCGCCGATTCCGCCATCGCCCACGTCCGCGCGGCAGACCCGCCGGTGGACGCGGCGATACTGGGCGGAGCGGTCCCGGAAGGAGTGGACCGCCTCTTTGCCGAGCTAAAGAGCCTCAAGCCGGACCTGGCGATAGTAGTAGGCCTGGACTCCAGCGGAACAACTGCAGGCGACTCGTCAGCCGGGGTTCGCGAGCTCAAAGCGGACGGCTTCGTCACTCGGCCCTACGAGCGCGAAGAGCTGGCGGCCGTTCTTGCGCGGGTTCTGGGTGAGTCTGACTAGGCCGATGGAGTAGCCAACCTGTCTTAGTAGAGTCTCCCTGAAATACGTGACGCCTTTGTTATCTATTCCGATCCCCACCCGAGACCGCACCTCAGCCCGCCAAAGCGGGCGAAGCACCGCTCAAGGGAAAGACGATTTCTCCCAGCGGTTTCCGGGTTCGCGGCCTGAGCTCCCGCTCCCGTAACCTCTCGGGCAACGTCTCCGGATCCGCCAGGTATCCGATGGCGGACATGGTGCCGGGCTCGAAGCCCTCGGGCAACAGCTCGCGTTTGGCCCGCTCTCGGTCGAACCCCTCCATCTGGTGCATGACCAGCCCCATGGCGAAGGCTTGAATAGCCATGTTTTGCTCGGCGGCGCCCAGATCCCTCAGCGCCACTCGGTTGGGCCTGCCGTCCCGCTCCCGGTGGGTACGGTAAGCCGACAACACCAGCACCGGAGCGCTCTTGGCCCAGGCGTTCCCCTCGGTCAGATAGCTCTGGAGCCGCTCTAGCGCCTCCGGATCCTCCCGGGTCGCGACCCAAAATCGCCAGGGCTGCTCGTTATACGAGGAAGGGGCCCAGCGGGCAGCCTCGAAGAGACTTCTCAGCTTCTCCGTCTCGACCGGCTTATCCGCGAAAGCCCTGGGACTCCAGCGTCCTGCTATGAGAGGGTGAACCTCCACTTCGAGCGCCGGCGGCCTCAAGCAATTGTTGGCGATCTCATCCACGGTCACTCTCCGTTCTGTCAGAAATTGCCCGGAATCAAGTTAACAGGAGGGGCAGCGACGAGGATGGTTTTTGTCACATAGCTCTACCGGTCCTTTGATGTGCGCCCCAGCCCCTCAGGTTCCAGGCCGAGTAAGTTGGCGGGCAGCGGGTGAATACGGAAACTAGCCCTATGTTGACAAGGTGAGTTCCAGGACAAGTAAGTTGGCGGGCAGCGTCTGGGGAGCGCTGGCTAACTTGTGCGGCGGGGTTGACCGGCGGGCAGTGCAACACTATACTCGGGTATAGTATGTCGTCGAGGGCCGCTGCAAAGCCGCACGCGTTGGGGATCGCCCCTCCGATCAAGGAGGAGCTGCTCCGGCGCCTGGCGCGGATTCGGGGCCAGGTGGAAGGGCTGCAGCGGATGGTCCAGGATGAGCGCTACTGCCCCGACATCCTCCAGCAGTTTGCCGCGGTGCACCGCGCCCTCCGAGCGGCGGAAAGCGAGCTTCTCAAGAATCATTTGGAACGCTGCGCTACCCGCGCCATCGCACAGGGCGGCCAAACGGCTCAACAGGTAAGAAACGAGATCGTGGAACTCTTTTACCGATACCTGCGCTGAGTGAAGGATCCGACCATGAAAACACCGCGATCGGAACTTCCCGTCCATTCCCACGCTCAGCATCGCGCAACTGACCCGGTATGTGGCATGACGGTAGACCCTGACACCGCTGCCGCCAAAGTAGAACACCGGGGTCGGACCTATTACTTCTGCTGCGAGCATTGCGCCGGCCGGTTCCGCGAGGACCCGGACCGCTACATCGCGTCCGGCACGCACCGCGAAACCGCCCACCGAGCAGCCGCGCCTCTGAAGGGCACCACCGCGCACGGCACCTATGTCTGTCCCATGGATCCCGAGGTGCGAAGCGACCAGCCCGGCTCCTGCCCCAAGTGCGGCATGGCGCTCGAGCCGGAAGTCCCTCAGATCTCGGAACGCACCGAGTGGATCTGTCCCATGCACCCGGAAATCGTCCGGGACGCACCGGGCTCTTGTCCCATCTGCGGCATGGCGCTGGAGCCGCGAGCGGTACCGCTGGAGGAGGAAAATCCAGAACTAGTGGACATGCGGCGGCGCTTCTGGATAAGCGCAGCGCTCGCCGTCCCAGTAGTGCTGATCGCCATGCGGCAGCTGATACCGGGAGATCCCCTTTCCCGTATAGCTCCGCCTGCTCTGCTCGGCTGGCTGGAAATGCTCCTGGCCACACCGATCGTTCTGTGGGGAGGTTGGCCTTTCTTCGTCCGCGCCTGGCAGTCGATCGCCACCTGGAATCTCAACATGTTCACCCTGATCGGACTAGGCGTGGCAGTGGCGTACGTCTATAGCGTCATCGCGCACCTGTTCCCCGATCTCTTCCCCACCTCGTTCAGGAACGAAGCGGGCGAGGTGGGAGTGTATTTCGAGGCCGCCGCGGTGATCACCGTGCTGGTGCTGCTGGGGCAGGTCCTGGAACTGAAGGCCAGAAGCCGGACCAGCGCCGCGATCAAAGAACTCTTGGGCCTCGCTCCCAAGACCGCCCGCCGCATCAAGGACGACGGGAGCGAAGAAGACGTTCCGCTGGAACAGGTGCGGCCCGGCGACCGGCTCCGGGTGCGGCCCGGCGAGAAGGTGCCGGTGGATGGCGTGGTCCTGGAAGGCCGTAGCGCAGTGGACGAATCCATGGTCACCGGCGAGCCGATCCCGGTGGAGAAGGGTCCGGGCGACCAGCTGATCGGCGCCACGGTCAACGGTACCGGGTCCCTGGTGATGCGCGCCGAACGCGTGGGTCAAGAGACCCTGCTGGCGCAGATCGTACGGATGGTAGCGGAGGCCCAACGCAGCCGGGCTCCGATACAGAAACTCGCCGACCGGGTGTCGGCGGTATTCGTACCCGCGGTGGTAGTAGTGGCAGCCCTTACCTTCGTAGCTTGGGGCCTGGTGGGTCCCGACCCCAAGATGGCGCACGCCCTGATCAACGCGGTGGCGGTTCTCATCATCGCCTGCCCCTGCGCCCTGGGTCTCGCCACCCCCATGTCCATCATGGTGGCTATGGGCAAGGGTGCAACCATGGGCGTCTTGTTCAAGAACGCCGAGGCGATAGAGCTGCTACGCAAGGTGGACACTTTGGTGCTGGACAAGACCGGGACGCTCACCGTGGGCAAGCCGCGCCTGGCGAGTGCAATTTCCCTTGGCCCGATGGAGACCGTAGAGTGGTTGAGGCTCGCCGCCAGTCTGGAACGGGCCAGCGAACATCCGCTCGCCGCCGCTATCGTGGCGGGCGCGCAGGAACGCGGGTTGGATCTCTCGCCCGCCGGCGATTTCGAATCGCTGACCGGCCGCGGTGTCAAGGGAACGGTTGCCGGGCGCCGAGTGGCCCTGGGCAACGCCAAGCTCATGCAGGAACTAGGAATTGATTTGTCTTCCGCCTCAGAGCAAGCCGAAGCGCTCCGCCGCGAAGGGGAGACGGTGATGTTCGTGGCCGTAGACGGGGCGCTGGTGGGACTCATAGGGGTGGCGGATCCGATCAAGGAGAGCACTCCCGAAGCGATCCGCCAGCTCCACGCCGAGGGTGTGAGAATTGTGATGTTGACGGGTGACAATCGCACTACCGCCGAGGCGGTGGCCCGCAAGCTAGGGATTGACGAGGTGGTGGCTGAAGTGTTGCCGGACCAGAAGGCGCAAGTGGTAAAGCGGCTGCAAGCGGAGGGGCGGGTGGTGGCGATGGCGGGAGACGGTATCAACGATGCCCCGGCCTTGGCGCAGGCGAACGTAGGAATAGCCATGGGGACCGGCACCGACGTGGCCATGGAGAGCGCCGGGGTTACCCTGGTCAAGGGAGATTTGCGGGGGATAGTGCGGGCACGGCGTTTGAGCCGCGCCACCATGCGCAACATAAAGCAGAATCTCTTCTGGGCGTTCGCCTACAATAGCGCCGGTGTTCCGATCGCCGCGGGGGTTCTCTATCCGTTTTTCGGTTTGTTGCTGAGCCCCATTATCGCCGCCGCGGCGATGAGTTTCAGCTCGGTCTCCGTGGTAGCCAATGCGCTGAGGTTGCGGTGGGTTGAAGCGTAGCGATCAGGACAGGGGCGAGCTCGTCGGGGATCTCCTAAACCGTCATCGTCATCGCATGAAGTACCTGACGATACGCAACGTACTGCCGGAAGTTGCTCGGGCCCGCTCGCTTCCCTAGCTGGTACCTGAGCATGGAGGAGTTTATCGCTTTCGAGGCGGCGGTCGTTCCATCCGAGCAGGTCGACCCCGAGCCCTGGCGGTGAGCCGTTACTGCCTCGACACCACGGCCTACAGTCACCTCAGACGCGGCGATCGCCGAGTGGTAGAGCTCATCGACTCCGCCGCATGGCTGGGCGCTCCGGCCATCGTTACAGGGGGCTTTGGCTGGCTCAAGCGGGGCCACCCGCCGGCCGATAGAGAATCACATGGGCCCGTTCCAGGGTAACCAGCCCGCCCCCTATCATCTCGTCCAGATCGGGTAGGATCGACTGAATCCGCTCCTCCGTCTCGACCAGCTCGATAATTATCGGGAGATCGAGCGACAACCGGAGGACTTTCTCGGTGTGCAGGCGGCTGGATGCACCAAAGCCCGCCACCCCGCGCAACACAGTGGCACCCGCCAATCCCTTGGCGCGAAAGCGCTCGAGGATGGCTTCGTAGAGAGGCTTGCCCTTGTACTTGTCGCTCTCTCCGATGAATATCCGCATCAGGGTGCGCTCACCCTCGAGTCGCTGCGCCATTATCGCCTCCTTGCCAACTTATAGCAGTAGGCCGGCCAGCCTCATGCCAAGCCAAACCGCGCCGAAACATCCCGCCAGCGTACCGCCGGCGTAAATACCTGCTCGCCAATACTCGCCGTCGTACAAAAGCGCCAGCGTCTCGTAGGAAAACGTGCTCATAGTGGTGAATGCGCCACAGAACCCGACGGCGATGCCGGCACGCCACTCGGGAGACAACAGCGTCGAGCCGGTCGCAAACTTGAGGACAAAGCCCAGGGCGAAGGAGCCGATCACATTGACTACAACCGTCCCAAGGGGCAGGATCGTCCCCGCCCGCTCCTGTAAGAAGCCCTGAAGTCCGTAACGGGCAACGGTGCCTAGGACACCGCCTAGAGCAATATAAGCCAACATCGGCAGCTACCCCCGGTTCGACTCGGAGGCTTCCGTGGCGACGGTAGCTCCGGCCGCCTTCGCCAGCGCAGACAGCGCCCGCTGCAATTCTTCTACCTGCGGGTCCAGTGCACGGCTAATCTCGGTTACGGGCAGGGTACCGTAGCTCGCCAGCCGGTGCGCCTTGAGATCTTCCAGCCGAGCAATCCACACCTCGGCAGTCGCTGCGACCTCGCGTGCTAAGGGGACCTCTCGGTCCGTCCGGACCGCCAGGTTCTGGCCGAGGCGTTGCACTGCGCGCAAAGTCTCTTCGATAGCCGCCCGCAGGTTGCAGTCTTCTTCCGCGCCACGCTCCAATTTGATGCCCCAGAGTAATCGCTCGAGATCGCTCTGCAGCAGCCTCAGGGACACCTTTAGCTTGCGCAGCTGATCAGGATTCAAAGGCAAAATCTTTTCAGAAGACACAAAAAACTCCTCCTGTCACGTGGGTAGCAGGTAGGAGTCATCAGCCGATCGGCGGTTCACGGCGAACTCCATCGCCGGCGCCGGGGAGACGCGTAGAAAAGATACCTAGCCTTGGAGGTGCAGCGCTAGCCCGCGCGGTCGCCGACCGCGCGCTCCCAGACTCGCAGCAGTGCTCTGGATCTCCTTTTCACAGCGCCCGATCCGCCGACTGGACTGGACTCGGGATCCCTTCGACCGCCTACTCGCGGCACACGGTGCAGGGCGCCGAGTCCCGCTGTGCAGCGCCGACTCGCGGGTGCGTACCGACCAGCGCCTGTTGGTTCCGGAGGTGAGCCAGCCCCAACAGGAGCCCCGTCAGGGACGATTCCCAAGCCTAGCCCCTGTACGCCGCGGGCCGTAGCTTTTGCTGGCCGACATGGGGGGAGCGAACATGCAGCGATCGGTGGCTTTATCGGTGCTCACTGCCTTGATCGTCGGGCTGGCGTTCACGGCTGGAACTGCAAGCGGACAACAAAACCAAGCGCAGCAACGCGCCGCGCTGATCGCCCGCGGCAAGGCCCTGGAGCTTCCGGGAGAATGGGAACCTCCGCCCGGCGATCCCTTGCTCCATCATACGGCCGGGTTCGCGAAGACGCTGTGCTCGGCGGTATTCATCACCGGCCTCGACCCGGCCGATGCGGCGGCCAATGTCGGATTCTTCACCGGACCCCTAGAGTACCGCCGCTACGTGGTGGACACAGTGATCGACTGGGAGCGGCAAGAGGTAAGACTCACCCTCAACAACGGAGTCACGCGCGTGGCCCGCAGGTTCAAAAGCCAAGGGTGTGTGACCTTGCCGCTGGGACACGACTCGGTCTTTTTCACGCCGTCCTGGGTCGAGCCCAACCTGCCGGACCCGAGTACTACGCCTTGGCCCATGGGCGACGTCATTCCACCGGAACCCTGGCCGGCCGAGATCGACTCCCAAGCTTTTCAGGCGGTTCTGGACACCGCCTTCGGGCCGCCTCAGGCTATGACGCTCGCCGTGGTCATCACGTACCGCGGCAGGATTCTGGGCGAGCGCTACGCTCCGGGGATCGGGATCCACACTCCGCTGGAAAGCTGGTCCATGGGGAAGAGTCTCACCGGCACGCTGGTCGCGCGGCTCATCCAAATGGGGGTTTACCGGCTGGATCAACCCGCGCCGATCCCCGAGTGGCAGCGGGAAGGAGATCCCCGCCGCCAGATCCGGATCATGGACTTGATGCGCATGTCGAGCGGCCTTCGGATCCGGGCACCGCAGGATCCCGACTGGAACGACTCCCTGGGATATCCGGACCATCTCTACCTCTACACCGGCGGAGTGGATTCCTACAAATGGGCCGCTACTCGCCCTCTACAGTGGCCTCCCAATACGGTTGGCCGGTACCGCAACACCGATCCGGTGCTCGCCAGCTATTTGGTGCGCCTGGCCGCGGAGAAGTTGGGGATGGACTATCACTCGCTTCCGCAGCGCATCCTGTTCGACAAGATCGGAATCCGTGACGCGATCATCGAGACCGATCCTTACGGCAACTTCCTGGGTCAAGGTTACGAGATGGTTGCAGCCCGGGATTGGGCCCGGTTGGGCAATCTCTATCTCCAGGATGGAGTCTGGAACGGGGAGCGCCTTCTGCCGGAGGGTTATGTCGATTACGTGAAAACGCCGGCTCCCGCATGGGTTGCCGACGGACGGCCGGTGTACGGCGGCGGATTCTTCTGGGTGAACGGCGATGGCTCGCTTCCCATTCCTCGCGACGCCTTCGCCATGCGGGGAGCGGGAGGACAATCGGCTACCATAATCCCCACCCACGGCCTAGTGGTGGTGCGGTTGGGCAAGTACCGGGGTGCCGCTGCCGGGAGCCGGGCGCTGAACCGCGCGTTCGAGATGCTGATGGAAGTGGTACCGCCGCTAAAGCCCGGACCGCAATAAGCGCTTACGGTCCTGCTTCGCGGCTGGCCGCGTTCGGCGCCTCAGCGCGGTGAACTATCCAAGACGGTGAACTCCAAGACCGCAAGGGTCGGAACGCCCGTGAAGCCTTTTTCCGTCTCCGGGACGACGCCGGTCACCAGGACTTCCCTCCCCTCCCCCAGTGATGCAATCTCGGCAAAGCGGTTTCTTGCCTCCGGGGCCTCGGTGAGGCGGAAGATCCGGCCGCGCGGCGGAACCGCGAGCACGAGATCGCCCTCCCGCCGCTCGAGCCGGCCGCGCGCTCTCACCCGCGCCGCTTTGGGGCTAAAACCGTTGTCGCGAATTACCGAACGGACCTGTTCCACCGAGAGCTCGTTGTCCCGAGACAGATAGACCAGCGCGTATCCCTGGTTCAGACTCACCTTCACCGAGTCTACCCCGGGGAGCTTGCCTACGGCCACGCGCACGGCGTGGGCGCAGACCGCTCAGTCCATCCCGAAAATCGTCTGCCGGATCAGCTCGATCTGAGCCTCTGCCTTCGCCGCCGCGGCCAAGACCAACCCTGCAGCCACTGCTACGTTGCGACCAAGCATTTCGGCAACCCCCTTTCGCATTTCAAAACCAGGCGATGAAGTTGACAACCCACCGCACGTCGTCCCCCCGCTGCGTCCCGTTCAAGCTGCGCCACACCGGCAGCAGCGGCCCGCCGGCCACACCCCACCTCCCATAGAGTCCGAGGACTGTGGGGCCTGCAAACAGCTGATACCCTCCTGACTCCTCGCGCGCCGCGCCCGCTACCACGTCACGGCGCGTATACTCGCCCACCACCTCCACAAAAAGCCGCCAGTCGGGACGGGGAAAGTCGTGCTGAAACGGAGGAGGCCTGTAGCCCAAGGCGACCGTGTGCATGAGAAGATCTCCCGGGTGATCGGTCCCGGGACCAGCGGGCGTCATGTAGCGGCGGTACAGTCCTCCGGCCCAAAGGTACACCGTCCTCGATGCGTAGCCGGTGACCAAGGCCGCCACTATCCCGGGAGAAGTGGGCAACCCTGCGCGCCGATCGTCGGTCGGGTAGGCGAACGCCAGGTACGCGGTAGATTCGAACCGCGACCCGACCGCAGTGCCCCGCCGATGGAAGCGCCATGCCAGCATGAGCTCTACGTCGGGGTTCGCCGGCATCCTAGAAGCGGCCCGCTCGGGGCGGAGCCCTTGGGAGCGGTAGAGCGGCATGGGCAGCGAAAGCGACAGCTGCAAATCCTCGGTGATACCGTAGGAGGCCATCGGTCTCAGCATCACGATCGCGTCGCTCCCGGCCACTCGTCCCATGCTGGTTACGTCGATACTCCAGCCGCCCTGCGCCAAAGTGGGGGTCGATAGGGCGAACACCGGCCCGTGTCCCTGGCCTGAGGCCGGCGCAGGCACCATAGAGCAGGCCGCAGTTACAGCCACTAGCGGCCAGTTCCGTTTCCCCCCGAGCCGCGGCACTTGGCCCCACAGTCGCCGTCTCACTGCTCGATCCAGCGCAATATGGGAACCAGCAGGTAGGCTACGAAGAAACCGGCGAAATACAAACCCGCCGAAACCCACAATCCCACGCGACTGATCCGTCCCGCTACCCGGCAAGCCGGATCGTCCGGAGAGCAGCCCAAGCGCCGGGCGGCCAGTCGAGGGGCGAACCGATACACGTACAGGAAGTTGAGCCCGATCAGCACTCCGGCGGCGGCGAACACCCACTCCTTGTTCCGAGAAAGAGTGATCAGGAAGGGGAAGTTGGATACCACTGAAGCCACCGTTGCGCCCAGGCCCAGCAGCACCAACAGCGAGGGAAGCGCGCAGCATATGAGCGTGCCGATAGATGCGAAAAGCGAGAGATAGCTGGCTAAGCCGGAACTGATGGGACGCATCGTCGCTACGTACGGTTAATCCTTGGCCTATCGCCATTATCGCTGGTACATTGCACCTTTAAGCAAGCTTCAAGGTCAAGGGAGGGACCAACCGATGCGCATTGGTGAACTGGCGCGACTGGCAGGGCTGAGAACCCATACCATCAGGTTTTACGAGAGGGCGGGCTTGCTTAAGCCGCCCCGGAGGACCTCTTCGGGGTATCGGGACTACGATACCGAAGCCCTGAAAGATTTGAGCTTCATAGCCCGCGCTCAGGCGTCAGGCCTCAAGCTGAGGGACGTCCGCGAGATAATGGCGGTTTCCGCCTCGGGCCGCCCGCCCTGCCAGCAAGTAAGGTCCCGGCTCCTTGCGCGGCTTTCCGAGGTGGAGCGAAAATTGACCGAGCTTGACGAGCTTCGCCGTAATTTGATCGCCACACTCGAGCGCTTGGAGCAACCCAGGATGCTCCCAACGGGAGCCCGGTGCCGGTGTCCGGCAATAGAATCGGGCTGAAGGGGTGCGGCTGCAACGGTGCTCGGGCATCGGGCATCTAACGCATTTGAATGAAAAGGCGAGGGACCATGCGACTCATTCGAGGCGCCGCCTGCGCAACAGCGGTTTTGTGTGCCGTATTCCGGGCTCCGCTGAACGCCCAGCAGCCCGCTCCTCCATCCGCCGAGTCCGAAGCCCTTAGGGTCTTCTTGGATTGCCAGAACTTTTTCTGCGACTTCGACCACTTTCGCCGCGAGATACCCTTCGTGAACTGGGTACGCGACCGCCGCGACGCACAGGTGCACATCTTAGGTACATCCCAGAGAACTGGAGGAGGCGGGCGAGAGTTTACCCTGACCTTCATAGGGGCCGGATCTTTTTCCGGCAAGGCGGACACCTTGAAATACGTGTCCCGCAACACCGACACCGAGGCAGAGGTCCGCGACGGTCAGGTCCGAGCGCTCAAGCTGGGCCTGATGAGATACGTGGCCCTGACGCCCGCGGCCGAGCGCATCAGAATCAGCTACACCGCACCCTCGGCCCAGGCACCGGCCGGCCCGGTGGAAGACCCCTGGGACTACTGGGTCTTCCGGACCTCCGTCGGAGGGTCAGTGAACGGGGAAAGCCGGCAGCGCGGCCTCTCGGTGAACGGCTCTTTGAGCGCCAGTCGCATTACCGAGCAGCTCAAAATCACCCTGCGATTGTCGGGTAGATACAGTAGAAGCGAGTTCGAGCTGGACTCGGCCAACACGTTCGTAAGCACACAACGAGATATAAACACAGACGGCTTACTGGCCGTCTCCATGGGAAACCACTGGTCCAGCGGAGTACTTGCGAGCGTACGTTCGCTTACCCGTCTAAATCAGGACCTGGCGGTAGAAATGGGTCCGGCAGTGGAGTTCAACATTTTTCCCTACGGCGAGTCCACACGAAGACAGCTCACCATCATGTACAGCGCGGGTTTCTCGCATTTCAGGTACGAGGAAGAGACGATATTCGACAAAACCGAGGAAACCCTTCCCAGACATCGCCTGCAAATTTCCGCCGAAGCGCGCCAGCCGTGGGGATCGCTCAATGCATCCCTTGAAGGCTCCCAGTTCCTGCATGACCTCGCGCGACACCAGGTCAGCCTCTTCGGCGGCGCCCAGGTACGTCTGTTCAGGGGCCTTTCCCTGAACCTCTTCGGCAGCGTCGCCCGGATCAAAGACCAACTGTACCTCTCCAAGGCGGGCGTTTCGCCGGAGGAAATACTGGTGCGCCGCCGCCAGCTGGGAACGGACTACCGCTATTTTGCCAACCTGGGGTTCAGCTACACCTTCGGGTCCCGCTTCAACAACGTGGTCAACCCGAGAATGAACATCGGAGGCGGCGAAGTGATCATCTTTTTCTGAGTCCTCATCCCGCCTCCTTGCAGCCGCCTCACCGGCGGACCTGGACGATTTCCTTGAGTTCGCGCCGAACCGCGCGGGCTTTGCCCATCCTTTCGAGCTCCCCCCAAAGTCGGGCGACGGTCTCCGGATCGACCAAGCCCGGGGGCGAACCGATCTCCGGCGTGGAAAGCCCCTGAGCCCGCCTGAAGGCATCCACCGCCGCGACCGCCTCCTGGTCGTACACGAAAGCATCAGGGCCGCGCTCCAGGCGGGACTCGCCGGGCCGGTAATAGCCAAGGGCGTGGAGCATCACCTTGAGCTGCCACACATCGGCGCCCACGAACTGCTCCAAGGTTCGATATCCCAGGGTCTGGGAGATGGTGTTATAGATCCGCCGGAGTTCCGCTACGGGCTCCGGATGCTCGCACACGTTGATATTCACCGTGATTCCATCCGGGCGGCGGGACACGCCGGGGCGTGCATCGGCCACTATGACCGCTGCCGACTGCGCCCGCCCTTTGCGCGCGTCACCGCCCGCCGCCTGCCCCGCGGCCAGGGCCTCGATCAGCCGATCGGCCAGATGGCGATCGCTCCCTTCGGTGCTCTCGAAACTCCGGGCCACCGCCTCGAGCACTTCCGGACCGACCAGCAAGTTTCCCTGCGTCACGTAGTTCGGACCCGCCCGATGACCGGCCCAAGGATTGGTCCGCTCTCCGGTGTGCTGGGCACTCCCGCCGCGCAAGCCTATGACGCCCACCTGCCTCCTAGCCGCCCCGGTATCGGCGGCGGTAGCGCGAGCCAGCGCCTCCCTCGCCGACAGCCCCTGCTCCAGCAGATCCAGCAGCTCCGGACCGTACTCGGCCCGCGAGAAGGCTTGAGTGGCCACCGCGCCCACGCCGGCCCGGACCCAGGGGACAATATTTCCCACGCAGGGCACGCGGGTGGTTACCGCCACACCGACCTCCCCGGTCTCCGGATCTACCGCGGCGATGGAAAAGGTGGAGAAGTTGAGCTCCCCTTCCTGAGCCGCGGCGGCCCGAGGCAACAAGCAAGCCACAAGCAGAAAACTGAAGGCGCGAGCCCGCATCATGGTTCAAGCTCCTGAAGAGTCCCAGGTAAGATCGATCGCGCCAAAAATAAGGACGAGCCCGGGCGATCGGAAACTCCGGATCCAACAGACTCCGGGGAGTCTGCGTATATTGGGGGATGTCTCGTTTGCACCTTTCTGCGGTTGTTGCCGCCATTACACTCTGTTTCGCTCCCGACACGCCAGCGGCGCAAACCGCCGAGTCGGAAGACGCGACGGCCGTGCCAAAGGCGCGCGCCGTGGCCGTGGAAGGGACCGTCGCGATAGACGGCCGGCTGGATGATCCCGCATGGCGCAGTGTCCCTGCGGTTACCGCCTTCGTCCAGCGGGAGCCGGTAGAAGGAGCTCCGCCTCAGGAGCGGACCGAAGTCCGCGTGCTCTACGACCAGAGCGCGATTTACATCGGCGCAATGCTCTACGAACGGGACCCGAGCCGGGTCCGCACCCAGATGGTGCGGCGGGACCAGCAGGGAGCGTACGACTACTTCGAGGTTTCCCTCGATCCCAACCGTGACCGCCGAACCGGTTATCGCTTCCGCGTGAGCGCCTCGGGGGTGCAGCGGGACGTCTATCTCTATGACGATGTGCGGGAGGACGAGGCTTGGGATGCCGTGTGGCACTCCGCCGTGCAGCACCACGACAGCGGCTGGAGCGTCGAGATCCGCATACCCCTGTCCCAGTTGCGCTACGAGGCGTCGGACGCGCCGCAGTCTTGGGGAGTGAACTTTACCCGCCGCAGGCTGGCGGCCAACGAGCTGACCGATTTCGCCTTGGAATCCAGACTCCGCCACGGGAAGGTGAGCCTTTTCGGCGAGCTCGAGGGACTGTACCTGCCCAAGAGCTCCCGGCGACTGGAGTTCCGGCCGTTCACCTTAGCCAGCGCGAGACTCGGTCCCGCGGAGCCGGGCAACCCGTTTTTCGACGGTTCATCCGCGAGCTCCAGAGCCGGTTTGGACCTGCGCTACGGTCTAGGGTCGGCCTTTTCCTTGGACGCCACCATAGCGCCCGATTTCGGTCAGGTGGAGGTGGATCCGGCGGTGATCAATCTGACCGCCTTCGAGACCTTCTTTCAGGAAAAGCGCCCCTTCTTCGTGGAAGACGCGCAAGTTTTCGATTTCTCCCTATCGGGCCGGAACCGGCTATTCTACACCCGTCGCATCGGCCGCGCACCTCAGGGAAGAGCCCCCGGCGACGCGGACTTCGAGTCGATACCCACGGAAACCACCATCCTGGGAGCCGCCAAGCTCACCGGACGACTGCCCAGCGGTCTCTCCCTCGGGGCCCTGGCGGCGGTGACCTCTCGCGAGCAGGGGCGCGCGTTCAATGCGTCTACCGGCAGGATGAGCGAGTTTACGGTCGAGCCCCCCGCGGTGTTCACGGCGTTTCGGGCCAAGCAAGATTTCAGAGGCGGCGCTTCGCAAGTGGGGGCCATACTCACCGCCATCCGGCGAGAGCTGCCGGAAGACGGGAGTTTCGATTTTCTCACCTCGGACGCTTACGCGGTGGGAGTGGACTTCGAGCACAACTGGGGAGGCGGCCGATCCCGGGATTGGGCCCTCTGGGGATTCTGGGCAGGGAGCCTGGTGCGAGGCTCGCCGGAAGCCCTGATCCGCATACAGCGGGCGAGCAATCACTACTTCCAGCGCCCCGACGCTACCCGCTTTTCGGTCGATTCTTTGGCGACGCGGATGAGCGGCTACGAGTGGAGGTTGCAGTTCGAGCGCCGTAGCGCTCGGCATTGGACCGGCGCCGTCTGGCTGGCGGAGGTAAGCCCGGGATTCGAAGTAAACGACGTCGGCTTCTCCACCGCGGGAGAAAGACTGGACGGAGGAGCCCGGCTTTCTTATCAGGAGATCACTCCGGGCAAGGTCTTCCGCAGCTATCGGATCAACGCCTTTACCTTTCACAACTGGCGGCATGAGGCGCTGGACGATCCCTTCTCCGGACGATCGTGGGTTAGAGCTCACAAGCGAGGTGCGTTCAACCTGAGCACCAACGTGGAGTTTCTGAACTACTGGGGTGCTCAGGTCGAACTTCGCTACTCGCCTCAGTCGCTGAGTGACGTGGCGACCCGCGGAGGTCCCCTGATGATCGACCCGGCTTCCACTACTTTGGAACTCCGAGGGAACACCGACCGGCGGCGCGGCCTCTCAGTGGAACCTTCGTTTTCTTATCAGTGGAGACACCTCGGAGGCTATTCCCTCAATCTATCCGGCGAGATAGGCGTGAGGCCCGCTCCGGGGGTGGAAATCGAGATAGAACCCAGATTTCAAAAGGAGCTCAACCCCGCGCAGTACGTGGCCGGAGTGTCCGATCCCGGATATGCCGACACTTTTGGCCGCAGATACATTTTCGCCGATCTCGAGCGGCGCGAGTTGTCTATGGAGACGCGAGTGGACGTCGCTCTGAGCCCGAAGGTGACTATCCAGCTCTTCGCCCAGCCGCTTCTCTCTTCGGGTGACTACATATCCTACAAGCAACTCCTCCGGCCCGAGTCCTTCGACTTCGACGTCTTCGAGGGAGGCAAGCCTGTTCAGACCGGTGCGGCGACGAGCTGCGTGGAAGGCCGCACTTGTCGCAGCGGCGATACGCGCTATCTCGATTTCAACGGAGACGGGTCTACCGACTTTTCTTTTGCCGAGCGGGACTTCACTGTGCGGTCGCTGAGGATCAATGCGGTATTCCGCTGGGAGTACCGTCCGGGATCCACGCTCTTCCTGGTGTGGCAGCAAAGCCGCAGGGACAGCGACATAGACGGCTTCCTCAGGTTCGGCAGGGATCTTTCCCAACTCTGGTCCGCGCCCGCCGAGAACCGGTTCATCGTGAAAATCAACTACTGGATCGGACTATAGAGCGCTCTTGCAGCCTGCCGGCCCGCCCATAGTTTGTGGGGAGTCGAGAAACTGCGGGCCGCCATGCACGGATCCAGCCCGGAAATCCTGGCGCATAGGCAGTTCAGCATGGTGATGTAGCCACCGGCTTTTCGGCGCCGCGGAAAGCGGAGTCTGCTGCGCTTGCCCGCGGGAAATTTGACCGGAAACTGTTCGCCGAGAGGTGCGACCATGAAGAGTATGCGGCTAGTCGGATCGATCGCAGCGCTGCTGATTGCGGCCACCGCACGCGCCGGTGCGCAGCAGGAGCGGCAGATCGAAGACGAACTCAAAGCTCCGCGGCCGATCGAGGCGTTGAACTCGGTGTGGATCGAGGAGCTCACCTGGATGGAGGTGCGAGACGCCATAGCCGCCGGCAAGACCACCGTCATAATCCCCACCGGAGGAATCGAACAGAACGGCCCTTACGTGGCCACGGGCAAGCACAATTACATCCTTCAAGGAGCCTGTGAAGCCATTGCCCGGGCTCTCGGCAACGCCCTCTGTGCCCCCATCGTGAAGTTCGTTCCGGAAGGGAACATCGATCCACCGACGGGTCACATGCGCTATCCGGGTACCATAAGTGTCAGCCAGGAGACCTTCGAACGCCTCTTGGACGACATCGGCAGCAGCCTCAAGGCGCACGGGTTCAGGCATATCATTTACATCGGAGACAGCGGTGGTAACCAGAGAGGTATGGCGGCCGTCGCGCAGCGCCAGAACCAGCGCTGGGGCGAGACCATGGCGTTCTACATCCCCGAGTTCTACAACTACGAGGCGGTGCAGAACTACATGGAAAAGGAGCTGGGAATAGTGGAGCCGTCCAACGACGGAGTGCACGACAATTACTACATCACCGCCCTGATGATGACGGTCGACCCGACCATAGTACGGTACGAACAACGGGTGAAGGCGGGCAAAGCGAGTATCAACGGTCTGAGCATCGCACCCAAGGAAAGGACCGTCGAGGTGGGCAGAAAGCTGATGCAGTTCCGGGTGGAGCAGACCGTCAAGGCGATTCGAGCGGCCATTGCAGCGGCCTCCGGTGACCGCCGCTGAAGGGGCCACCTGCATTGAAGGTTGCCGACCCGTGCGGCGGAGCGTAAGTTAGCGCAGCCAATCCACTCGGGAGTCGCGCATGAAATCCGTTGCCTGCGGTGCGCTTTTCTTGGCTGGTTTGGGCTTGGCCGTTCTGGACTACCGGAGTCCTCCGCAGGGCGGCGACCTTCTCGCCCGGCCTGCCACCCCGTACCTCCACCAGACCGATACCGCCGCAGCAGCTCTCACCGCAGTGGTACAGCGCATCTGTGTCATCTGCCACAACGACGTGGCGCTTACCGGAAATTTGTCCCTCGCGGGCTTCGACGTAGCGCGCGCTCCCGAACTTGCCGAAGCCGCGGAAAAGATGATCCGCAAGCTGCGAGCTGGCATGATGCCGCCTCCCGGCTTGCCGCGGCCGGGAGGAGATACTCTTACCCTGCTCGCCCAGGAACTGGAGCGCCGCATCGACTCTGCGGCAGCCGCCAGCCCCAACCCGGGTACCCGCGTCTTCCAGCGCCTTAACCGAGCGGAGTACGAAAGAGCCATCAAAGACCTTTTGGACCTGGATGTCGACGCGGGGGACTATTTGCCGCTGGATACCAAGAGCGCCAATTTTGACAACATAGCGGACGTCCAGATGCTATCACCGACGCTGCTGGACGCCTACCTAAAAGCGGCGGCGGAGATCAGTCGGCTCGCCGTAGGCGATGCTAAGGCGACTCCTACGTCGGTCACTTACACGAACTCGGGATACGTGTCCCAATGGGATCGGGTGAACGGAGCGCCCGAGGGAACGCGCGGCGGGATTTCCGTGGTTCACAATTTCCCGGCGGACGGAGAGTACATTTTCAAGTTCGCTTTCGAGCACACTACGACGGGCGGCTTCTACGGCGCCACGGCGAGGAACGAACAACTCGAGCTCTCCATCAACGGCGAGCCGGTAGCGGTCCTGTGGGTGGACCGCTGGATGCACGTCTCCGATCCCAACGGCGTGAACATGGAGACCGAGCCGATCTTTGTGCGCGCCGGCCCTCAACGGGTGACCGCGGCGTTTATCCGCACCTTCGAGGGGCCGGTGGAAGATCTCCTCTCACCGCACGAGTGGTCCCTGGTAGATCGCCAGATAGGGGTTGACGGCTACGGGATCACCGCCCTGGCGCACCTCAAGGACCTTGTAATCACGGGTCCTCATAACGTCGCCGGAGTATCGGAGACTCCTAGCCGGAAGCGAATCTTTTCCTGCAAGCCTTCCTCTTCCGACGATGCCGAGGGCTGCGCTAGGGAAATTGTCACCAGACTGGGGAACAAAGCCTTCCGGCGGCCGCTGCAGCAGGCCGATGTGGAAGAGTTGATGGCGTTTTACCGGGCGGGGGAAAGAGAGGGGGGATTCGAGCTGGGTATCAGAACGGCTCTTCAGGCGATCCTGGCCAGCCCTGATTTCGTGTTCCGAATCGAGCGGGTACCGGCCACGGCGCGCCCCGGAGGGAATTACAGGATCAGCGACTTCGACCTTGCTTCGAGACTGTCGTTCTTCCTGTGGGGTACTCCGCCCGACGACGAACTAGTCAGGCTAGCCACCCGAGGCGAACTCTCCAAGCGACCCGTCCTGGACCGCCAGGTGCGCCGAATGCTGGCCGATCCCCGGGCTGAGGCTCTAGCAACGAGGTTCGCAGCTCAGTGGCTGAGGTTGCAGGACCTGGACAAGGTCCATCCCGACCGGCTGCAATATCCGGACTTCTACCAGCAGCTGGCGGACGACATGCGGCGGGAAACGGAGCTTTTCTTCTACAACTTGGTGCGCGAGGATCGCAGTGTCATGGAGTTCTTCACCGCCGACTACACCTTTCTGAACGAGCGACTGGCACGGCACTACGGAATCAAAGGGGTCGCAGGAGAGCGATTCCGCCGGGTGACGTACCCGGACGACAAGCGCCGTGGGATATTCGGCCATGGCAGCATTCTCACCCTCACGTCCCACGCGAACCGCACCTCCCCGGTTTTGAGGGGTAAGTGGGTCATGGAAGTCCTTTTGGGGACGCCGCCCCCACCGCCCCCTCCGGGAGTGCCAGACCTGGAAGAGACCGAAGAAGCCAAGGAAGGAAGATTCCTTACCACCCGGGAGCGGATGGAACTGCACCGCTCCAACCCGGTTTGCCGCTCGTGCCACCAGTTCATGGATCCCATAGGATTGGCCCTGGACAACTTCGACGTCACCGGTCGCTGGAGAATCAAGGAAAACGGAATGCCTTTGGACACCAGAGGCGAGATGTACGACGGCACTCCGGTAGAAACACCGGAGGACTTACGGCGAGCGTTGTTGAAGCGCCCGATTCCTCTGCTGAGAACCTTCACCTCCAATTTGCTCGCCTATGCCATAGGACGCAGAGTCGAGTACTACGACATGCCCACGGTGCGCGCCATCGTCCGGCAGGCGGAATCCCAAGGATACCGCATGTCGGCTTTCATACTGGGAGTGGTACACAGCGCTCCCTTCCAGATGAAGCGGCTGGAGCAGGCGGCCGACGAGCAAGAACCCTGACACCCAGGAGATTCGGCAAGATGCAGCTGATCACCGGAAAACACATACCCCGACGGACTTTCCTCCGCGGTTTGGGCGGGATTACCATCGGACTCCCGCTTCTGGACGCAATGATCCCAGCCCGCCGGCTGTGGGCGTCCATAGCTCCCGCTATCGACCGGACCAGGCTGGTATGCATAGAGATGGTGCATGGGGCCGCGGGGTGCAGCGAGTGGGGGGCAAAGCAAAACCTCTGGGCACCCGCAGCCACGGGGAGCGACTTCGATCTGAGCCCCACCGCCCTCAAGCCGCTGGAACCGTTCCGGGACTACCTTACGATCGTGAGCAACACCGACGTAAGAATGGCCGAAGCTCAGTCTCCTTCTGAGATCGGAGGCGACCACTTCCGCTCCAGCGCAGTGTTCCTCACTCAAGCCCATCCCAAACAGACCGAGGGCTCCGACGTTTACGTGGGCACATCGATGGATCAGCTCTACGCGCAGCGCTTCGGACAGGACACCCCGATCCCGTCGATGCAACTCTGCATCGAAAACATCAACCAGTCGGGAGGCTGCGCTTACGGGTATACCTGCGTTTACACCGACACCATCAGCTGGGCGTCCCCTACGGAACCTCTGCCCATGATCCGCGACCCCCGAGTCGCATTCGAACAGCTATTCGGAGTGGGGCGCACCGAAGAAGAGCGGGCGCTGCTGAGGCGGACCAACCGGAGCATCCTGGATTGGATAGCCGGGCGCGTTAGCAGCCTCAAGCGAGAGCTTGGGCCCGCGGATCGGGCACGGATAGATCAATACCTGGAGAATATCCGCGAGGTCGAGCGTCGCATACAGCGCGTAGAAGCCCAGAACTTGAGCGGGGAACCCCGGGAACTGCCGGAAGCCCCGGCGGGCGTCCCCGACTCCTTCGAGGAACACGTGCAGCTGATGTTCGACCTCCAGGTGCTCGCCTTTGCCTCGGATACCACCAGAGTTTTTTCATTCAAGATGGGAAGAGACTCCTCCGCCAGAGTCTACCCGGAAAGCGGTACAGACAAGCCGTTCCACCCGGCCTCTCACCACGGCGGCAACCCCGATGCGATCTTGGACTTCTTCAAGATCAACCGCTACCACGTGAGCATGCTCCCCTATTTCCTGGAAAAACTCAAGAACACCATGGAAGGCGACGCCAGCCTGCTGGATAAAACCCTCATCATCTACGGCTCGCCCATGGCGGACGGCAACCTCCACAACCACCGCCGATGCCCGCTCTTTCTGGTGGGAAAGGCCAACGGGAGACTGAGAGGCAACCTCCACCTAAAAGCGCCCGACGGCACTCCCATGGCGAACGTCATGCTGAGTCTGCTCCACCAACTGGGACTCGACGACCTGGCCAACTTCGGGGACAGCAATGGAGACTTTTCGTTCAAAGCATAGCCTCTTACCCCTGCTCGCTCTGCTGTTGCTTTGCGCCGCGGCGGGATCGGAGTCCCCGGTAGCCGACGCGGCGCAGCGGGGCGACCGGGAAACGGTCCAAGCGCTCCTGAAAAAGGGCGCCGACGTGAACCAACCCCAAAAAGACGGGATGACCGCCCTTCATTGGGCCGCCGTCCTGGGCGACACGAAGCTCGGCGACATCCTTTTGAGAGCGGGAGCCAAGGTCGATGCCGGTACCCGAATCGGACGGTACACACCGCTACACCTTGCGAGCAGAGAGGGTCACGCGGCCGTGGTCAAGCAGCTGCTCGACGCCGGAGCAGACCCGAACGCGCGGAGTACAACCGGGGGAGCCACGCCCCTTCACTTTGCGGCGCGCTCGGGAAACGTCGAAGCGGTAGAAGCGCTCCTGGACCACGGGGCGGAGATCGATGCCCGAGAGTTGGTGTGGGGCCAAACACCCCTGATGTGGGCCGCCTCCGCCAACCGCGCGGCCGTCGTGCGGGTGCTCGCCCAAAGAGGAGCCGACGTTTCCATCTCCACCAAAGTCGTGGAGTTGGTCCAGCTCGCCGCGGAGGACCGAGCTGCAGCCCGGCGCAGGGACGAGATGCTGGCGAGCTTCCGAAGGGAAGCGCGCTCGCAGGGAGAATCTTGGCGCCCTAGCCCGAGCCAGGTACAGGCGGCCGTGCTGGCCGCAATGCGGTCGCCTCGAGATGCTCCCGATCAGACCCCGCAGCGAATCCGCGCTCAGGCCGCGTACCGCTCCGAGCTGGGCCCCGACGCCGACTCCACCCAACGCCCACACTCCGACCGGAGAACGGGAGCGGGCTATCAGCCCCAAGGCCAGCAGCAGGGTGGCCAGAGACCCGCGCCGGCAGAAGATGCGGACGACAGCTACGCCGCGTTGGTGGGCCGGCAAGGCGGGCTAACCGCGCTGCTGCACGCAGTACGGGAGGGACATGCCGAGAGCGCGCTGGCACTGCTCGACGCGGGCGCGGATATCAACCAGACGAGCGGAGACAACACCAGCCCCTTGCTGATGGCCGTCATCAACGGCCACTTCGATCTGGCCATGATACTCCTGGAGCGGGGAGCCGACCCCAACCTGGCGAGCGACGCCGGTGCTACCCCGCTGTACGCCGCGATCAACACCCAATGGGCCCCTAAGGCGCGCTACCCCCAACAGCAAGCCTACCTCCAGCAGAAAACGAACTATCTGGAGCTGATGAGAGCACTGCTAGATGCGGGCGCCGACCCCAACGTGAGACTGAAGCAACACCTGTGGTACATGTCCTACACCTTCGACCTTCTGGGAGTCGATACCCAGGGGGCGACGCCCTTTTGGCGCGCGGCGTACGCTACCGACGTGGAAGCCATGAGACTTCTCGTAGCCTACGGGGCAGACCCCCACATACCTACCAAGAAACCTCCGGAAAGGAGGAGACGGCGCAACGCGGAAGAACCGGACCCGTCAGGGCTTCCACCCGTACCGGTAGGAGGACCCGGGGTTTGGCCCATTCACGCAGCCTCAGGAGTGGGTTACGGCGAGGGGTACGCCGGAAACGCGCACCGGCACGTGCCCGGCGGGTGGCTGCCCGCGGTGAAGTACCTGGTCGAGGAACTCGGCGCAGATGTCAATCAGCGAGACCACAACGGTTACACTCCCCTCCATCACGCCGCAGCAAGAGGAGACAACGAGCTCATTCTCTACCTGGTCTCGAAAGGAGCCGACGTGACGGCCGTAAGCCGACGGGGACAGACCACCGCCGATATGGCTAACGGACCGGTGCAGCGGGTGCCTCCCTATCCCGAAACGGTAGCGCTGCTGGAACGCCTAGGCTCCAAGAACAACCACAACTGCCAGTCCTGCTAGGCCCCGATCTCTCCCCGAGCGGGCGCGCTACCGCCCGCTCCGGGGCCAAGGCACACCCTGCGTGCGGCTTACCCGACCCATCCCCTTGTAAACGAACTTCTGAACCCGCTTCCCCTCGTAGGTCTCCGTGGTGTAGATGTTCCCCTTGGAGTCGGTGGCGATACTGTGAACCCCAAAGAACTGACCCGGCTGCCTCCCTCCGTCGCCGAAGTTGGTAATTTCCTGAAGCGTTTCCCGAAGGAGAATCCGAACTTTCTGGTTGCGCCCGTCGGCAAGAAAGAGATACCGCTGCTCGGGATCGCGGGAGAAGGCCACGTCCCAGGTGGAACCCTCTCCCAGGCTCGCGGGAGCTATGAAGGCTTCCTTTACAAACTTTCCTTCCTTGGTGAACACCTGGATACGGTTGCTCTGCCTATCGCACACATAGAGCAACCCGTCGTTGGACAAATCGGCACAGTGCACCGGGCTGCGGAATTGCTGGGAGGGAGGAGCATCCGGACCCCGCGGCGGATAGACGTAGTTGTCGTCCGGCGGGTTGCCGTAGGCTCCCCAGTATCGATTCATCGCTCCCGAATTGGCGTCGATCACCGCCACTCTGCGGTTGAGATAACCGTCGGCCAGATACGCCTCTCTGCCCTCGGGATCCACGAAGATCTTGGCGACCCTTCCAAAGCTCTCCCGATCGTGGGAATTGGGCCTGTAGGTCGGCCTGCCCTGGGCGTCGGGAGGCCCCTGCCGCGCACCGGGCCGCCCGAACTGCGCCACGAACTTCCCGTCTTTGGTGAACTTCAGAACATGGGAGTCCCCCGGGCCGTTGCCCCCGATCCACACATAACCCTCCCGGTCCACAAAAATCCCGTGGTTCGACTCCGGCCAGTCGTATCCCTCCCCCGGCCCTCCCCAGGCTCGCACCAGGTTGCCTTCCGGATCGAACTCCAAGACCGGCGGCGCCCCGGCGCAACACTCGCCCGTAGGAGGGTCGAGCTCCAATCCGCGCTCGGTGTTGGCCAGGGTGGCCGAGCTGCGGTGCACCACCCAAACGTGGTCCTGATCGTCGACCCAAACGCCTATCGCGGAGCCCAGGATCCAGTGATTGGGAAGAGGCTTGGGCCAAAAGGGATCTACTTCGAACACAGGGGCCATCACTTGCTGATCCTCTATGGCCGCCTGAAGCGCGGCTTGGGCCGCCGCCAGAGCCGCTATTGAAACCACCAGCCCAACCGCGAGGACACCCTTGCGCTGCCGCGTCATTGGTGACTCCTTATTTGCCGATGCCGCACAAGATTCTAAGCCCGAGACGCACCCTCGCAACCCTGCTCCTAGGCACCGCCTGTTGGAGCGGGTCCGGACTGCTGGCCCACGATATCCCGGCAAGTGTTACGGTACTGGCCTTCGTCCGGCCCGAAGGGGACCGCCTCCGGGTCTTGGTCAGAGTCCCCCTCGAGGCGATGCGCGATGTCGAACTCCCCCTCAGGGGCCTGGGATATCTCGACCTCGCGCGGGCGGAACCGGCCCTCAGAGAAGCCGCGGTGCTGTGGATCGCCGACTATCTCGAAATATACGAGGAAAAGGAGAAGTTAACCGGCGCCCGCCTGGCGGCGGTCAGAATCTCCCTGCCTTCGGATCGCTCTTTCGAAAATTACCACACCGCCCTTTCCCACATCACGGGACCTCCTCTTCCAGAGGAAACCCAACTCTACTGGCAGCAGGCGATGCTCGACGTACTGCTCGAGTACCCGATCGCCTCGGAGAGATCCCGGTTCTCCATAAGACCGATGCTGGCCCACCTGGGGCAGCGCACCACCACCGTGCTGCGCTTCCTCGCCCCTTCGGGTAAGGAGCGGGTCTTCCAATACAGCGGGGATCCCGGCCTGGTGCGCCTCGACCCCCGCTGGTATCAAGCGGCCGCCACCTTCGTCCGATCCGGATTCGACCACATACTCGACGGATCCGATCATCTGCTCTTTCTGCTCTGCCTGGTCATCCCGTTCAGAAGGTTTTGGACCCTGGTACCGATCGTTACCGCGTTCACTGCGGGGCACTCCATAACCCTAATCGCGTCAGCGGCGGGAATGGCTCCGAACTCCCTGTGGTTTCCTCCCCTGGTGGAAACCTTGATCGCCTTTTCCATCGTGCTGATGGCATTGGAGAACATCGCGGGGCCCAAGATCGGGAGGCGATGGATGGTGGCCTTCGGGTTCGGCTTGATACACGGATTCGGCTTTTCCTTCGCCCTGCGAGAGAATCTTCAGTTCGCGGGATCGCACCTGGTCACGGCGCTCTTGGCGTTCAACTTTGGAGTGGAACTGGGACAGCTTCTCGTGGTCGCCTTGGTCATACCTCCACTCGCCGCGCTGTTCCGCTGGGTGGTGCGGGAGCGCATCGGAGTCGTCATCCTCTCCGCCATCGTGGCCCATACGGGTTGGCACTGGATGGCCGACAGAGCAGGCACCTTGTCGGAATACCAGTTCACCTGGCCCGCTCTGGACCTGGCTCTCCTGCTCGCGGCGCTGCGATGGGCGACACTCGCTCTGGTCGCAGTGGGTGCGGCATGGCTGCTGGACGCGCTCTACCGCAAACTTAGCTCCCGCATAGAGAGCCAGGCCGGACCTCCAGCGGAGTTAGCCGGAGTTCAGCGCACGGCGAAACAATAAAACAGCCCGTTCCCCCCGGTAGCCTGAAGGTTTTGCTGGCTGCAGCCCCTGGAGTTGTGCGCCGAGTTCCAGGATGTGGGATGCTCGCCGCCCCCGGTCCGGTCGTGGTGACCCACTCGAGCGCTTCCCTCTCCGTTGCTGGTCCAGTTGCCGCAGTTGTCATAACCTTCCGCGGTATAGGCGGTACCTTCCAGCGTGGATCCGGTCAAGATGTCGTGCATGTTCGGGCGATCGCCGCGCCCGTTCACCGTATCGCCTTTCTCGGTCAGGGCGGTCTGCTTGTTCAGATTGTTGTTCTCGCTGTGAAGCTCCTCGAGGTTTCGCGCGATCATCACCCCTTTGGCATTGTACCAAGGACCGCGGCCGATACGGTCCCGGGCGTGAACCGCGGGCTCGGTCTGGGTTGCTATGGTGCTGAGATAGGCCCGCCACTGACGGCCACCCGCCCCCACAGCTTCGGCCAAGGCCTGGCAGTGACGGTCTGCACCCGCCAGACCTCCAAGATTGGCACCATCTCCCGGACCCACGCTGGTGATAAAGAAGCTCATCGGCTGGGTTTGCTGCCGGGGACCGGCATGGGCGGCCACCAGCAACAGAGAGGCGCAAAAAACTACGGTCAACTTGGACATCGGAATTCCCTCCTTGGCTGATTCCCCCAGAGCTCGGTGAAAACTGGTGCTCCCGCGGCGAGGCCGCCAGGGTCGGGCTGGCATCGACCGGTACCTAGCCCACAATTTTCCACGGATCCGGACTTTAGCGAGGGAACGCCATGACATCACTTCATCGAATGAGCGCATGGTTTCTAGCGGCGGGGCTTGCGGTCGGGACGGCGGGGACGTCTCGGTCACAGATGACCGCACCCAACCCCTACGAGAGGCTGGAAGGGATCTGGGGAAAGCTTCCGGCGGGGAGAACCTGGGGGGCTACCAGCGCGGTATTTCCGTCGCCGGACGGCAAGATCTGGGTCGCCGAAAGATGCGGAGCCAACAGCTGCACTGGGAGCAACCTGGACCCGATACTCTTGTTCGACACCTCCGGCACGCTGCTCAGAAGTTTCGGCGCCGGGATGTTCGCCTGGCCCCACGGGATCTTCGTGGACCGGGAAGGAAACGTCTGGGTGACCGATGCGGTGGGATTCGGCGAAACCCCTCCCGGACTGGGACACGTGGTCTACAAGTTCAGCCCCGACGGCAGGCTACTGATGACCCTGGGCAAGCGCGGGGTAGCAGGCAGCGGTCCGGACACCTTCAACAAGCCGTCGGACGTGCTGGTGGCCCCGGACGGGAGCATCTTCGTGGCCGACGGTCACGACGCCGGCGGCAACAACCGGATCGTGAAGTTCGCCCCCGACGGTACTTACCTGAAGGAATGGGGTTCGACCGGTTGCGAGCCGGGACAGTTCCGCGATCCCCACGCGCTGGCGATGGACTCCCAGGGAAGACTGTTCGTGGCGGATCGGGGAAACAACCGGATCCAAATATTCGACCAGGAGGGAAATCATCTGGCAACCTGGACCCAGTTCGGCCGTCCCAGCGGGCTTTTCATAGATCGCAACGACATTCTCTACGCCACCGATTCCGAATCCAACAGCCGCCGCAATCCGGGATGGCGGAGGGGCATTTACATCGGTAGCGCGAGGACCGGCTGGGTGACGGCGTTCATTCCCGATCCCGAGCCCGACCCGGACAACTCGGGTACCAGCGGCGCCGAGGGCGTGGCGGTGGATCTGGCGGGGAACGTTTACGGGGCCGAAGTGGGACCCAGGATGCTGAGAAAGTACCTCAAGCGCGGCGAGCTCTCGGTCCGCGAGTAGCACGGGGCGCGGAAGCGAACGGTGACCACTGCAGCCCGAGCCGAATACCAGCTTTGCCTCGAGCGCGTCCTCGCGGTGGTACGCGAGCTGGCCCTCGAGGTGGGAGGCGAGCGGGCGCTCAGGGCGGTAGCCCCCGCCGCATCCCTGGAGCGGGACGTGGGACTCGGCAGTCTGGAGCGGGTGGAACTGGTAACCCGGTTGGAGAGTGCGTTCGAGCGGGATCTGGACGAGCGGTTTCTCCTCCTCGATACCCCCGAAGCGCTCGCCCGCGCGCTGTTCGAGCAACCCGGCGAGCAGGAAGTTCTGCCAAGGGAGCGGATCGCTGCCGTATCCACTCCGCGCGGTTTGGGTCGAGAAGCGGCGACTTTGAACGAAGCGCTGTGGCATTGGGCGCTGGAAGAACCCCATCGGACTCACGTCTATTTGCTGTCGGAAGACGGCAAAGAAGAACCCATTACCTACGGCCGGTTGTGGGACCTGGCCGCGACTGTGGCCGGAGGGCTGAGAGACCGGGGCGTGAGCCGGGGCGACACGGTGGCGATCATCCTCCCCACCGGCTTCGATTTCCTGGCTTCTTTTATGGGAGTGCTCCTGGCGGAAGCGGTGGCGGTGCCCCTTTACCCGCCGGTTCGCCTCGATCGCCTCGAAGAGTACTTCGCCCGCCAGTCGCGCATTCTGCAGGACGCCGGGACGCGCTGCATCATAACCGTGCCCGAAGCCCTCGCCGTAGCCCGGGAGCTGCGCGGAAAATTCGGCCGGAACATCGAGATACTCACCGCGGGCGATCTGGCGAGCACCGGGGTACGAGCCGGTCCCAATTTCTCCTCTCCTGAAACTCCCGCCATGATCCAATACACGTCGGGCAGCACCGGGCATCCCAAAGGAGTGCTGCTCACCCACGGGAACTTGGTGGCTAGCATTCGGGCGATCGCAGAAGCTCTGGAGATCCAGCCCAGCGACAGCGGGGCCAGCTGGCTTCCACTCTACCACGACATGGGCCTGATCGGCACCTGGCTCAACTGCGTCTATCACGGAATTCCGCTGAGCTTGATGTCGCCGCTTTCCTTTCTGGCCCGGCCGGAAAGGTGGTTGTGGGCGATCCACCGCCGCCGTATCACGCTTTCGGCCGCGCCCAACTTTGCCTACGAACTCTGCGTGCGCAAAGTGCCGGACCGCGCAATCGAAGGTTTGGATCTTTCCTCCTGGCGCTGCGCTTTGAACGGAGCCGAACCGGTAAGCCCGGACACGCTGGAGCGGTTCACCCGGAGATTCGCCCGCTATGGATTCCGTGCCGAAGCGCTCATGCCGGTTTACGGGCTTGCCGAATGCACCGTGGGCTTGTGCATCCCTCCTTTGGGAAGGCGAGCAGTGGTAGACGTAATCGACCGAGAGCGGTTCGAGTTGGAAGGGCGCGCCGAACCGGCTGAACGAGGATCCGCACAGGCGATGCGCTTCGTCTCGGTGGGAGGACCCCTCCCGGGCCACGAGGTGAGGGTCGTGGACGACAGCGGCCGCGACGTCCCGGACCGAGTGGTGGGACGCCTCGTTTTCAGAGGGCCGTCGGCTATGGCAGGCTATTTTCGAAATGCCCAGGCAACGGCGGCTATCAGCCTGCCCGGCGGGTGGCTGGACAGCGGGGATCTCGCTTACCGTGTAGGAGGCGAATTTTTCATAGCCGGCAGGCGCAAGGACCTCATCATCAAAGCCGGGCGCAATCTGATACCTCAAGAGATCGAGGAGGTGGCGGGCGAGATCGACGGAGTACGCAAAGGCTGCGTGGTCGCTTTTGGCTTGAGCGAACCGGAACTCGGTACCGAGAAGCTGGTCTTGGTAGCGGAGACTCGGATCGCCGACCGTAGCCGGCTGCTCGAGCTGGAGCGGGAAATCGTGCAGCGGGTAACAGCGGCAATCGGCGTTCCGCCCGATCGAGTGGTTCTGGTTCCCCCCCGCTCCATTCCCAAGACGCCGAGCGGCAAGCTCCAGCGTGCGGCCACGCGGGACCTCTTTTTGAGCGGCGGCTTGGGGGAGACCACGGGTTCCCGATGGCTGCGGCGTCTCAAACTCGTCGGGCAGGCTTTGGGAGCGCTCTGGGAGCGGCTCTCTAGCCGGGTCGGACGAGGGCTCTACGCCGCGTACCTGGGCCTGGTTTTGGGAGCCGCGGCGATACTGCTGGGACCGCCGCTCTGGCTGGCCGCGCTGCTGATACCCGATCCGCGCGGGATCAGGTTCATCTCTCGTCTGGCCGCCAAGCTGGCCCTCAAGTTGGGCGGCTGGAGGCTATCGGCGGAGGGGTTGCACAATTTGCCCCGCGAGGGACCGGTGATCCTGGTGTGCAATCACGCGTCCTATGCCGACGTTCCGGCCTTGCTGGCACTGCTGCCTCTAGACTTCGTGTTCGTGGCAAAGCGAGAGGTACTCTCCTGGCCTTTCATAGGTACGCTGGCACGAGGCGGCCGCCATCCTGCGGTGGAGCGCTGGCAGCCCTTGAGGAGCGTTGCCGACGCGCGAAGGGTGGCAGCGGCGGTGGATCGGGGCGATTCGGTGCTCTTTTTCCCCGAGGGGACATTCACCGCGGCTTCGGGGTTGAGGTCGTTCCGGCTGGGGGCGTTTGAACTGGCCGTGGAGCGGAACATTCCGGTCGTTCCCTTGGCGCTCCGGGGAACTCGCCGGATTCTCCGAGCGGGCAAGTGGTGGCCCCGTCACGGGTCTATTCATTTGTGGGTCGGAGAACCGCTGCATCCCGAGGGAACCGGATGGCGGGCGGCGGTGTCGCTGAGAGATCGAGCTTTGGAACAGATCGCTGATCATTGCGGGGAGCCGCGGTTGGATTTGGTAGACGCCGGCCCGATACGCCCGTCTCCGAGAGTAACTCGGGAGGTATAGCCAAGGCCGGTTCCCGCGCCGTATCTTGGGGCGGTTTGCCGTTTCTTGCGGGTAGCGGATCCTGGTCGGTAGCAACGCCGAGGTGTAGCCATGTCCAACATCAAAATCGTCCCGTTGCTGGTCGGTACTGTGCTCTTGTCGTCTTTGGCCGAATCGCGGATGTGGGCGCAGGAGGAGCAGCGGCAATTGATTCCTGCTCCCCCGCGCCGTGCCGACGAAGGTAAAGGGCCGTTCAGGGTCTTCGTCATCCGGGGCGTGACCATGATCGACGGGACCGGCGCTCCGCCGGTGGGACCGGTGGACATCGTGATCGAAGGGAACCGAATAGCGGACATCCGCAACGCCGGCACTCCCGGTTTGCCGCTGCGCCAGGATCGCCCGCCGCGGAACGCCGATTTCGAGATCGACGCCACGGGAATGTATCTGCTTCCCGGTTTCATCGATCTCCATGTCCATGCGGGCGGTCCTCCCAAGAACCCGGAGGCGGAGTATCCCTACAAGCTGTGGCTGGCCCACGGCGTCACCACGGTTCGGGGAGTGCCGCTCACTTCCAACGATCTCGCCGTCCGGGAGAAGGAGCGCAGCGCGCGGAACGAAATAGTGGCACCGCGGATCTACAATTACCAGCGGCCGGGGAGCGGATGGAATCGCGGGCCGATACGGACCCCCGAGGCGGCGAGAGAATGGGTCAGGTGGGCCGCTCAGAACGGAGTGGACGGCCTGAAGCTCGGGGCGCACCCGCCGGAGATCATGGCTGCCTTGCTGGACGAGGCTAAGAAGCTGGGCTTGGGATCGACCGCCCATTTGGCCCAGACCGGCGTGGCTCAGATGAACGCGCTGGACGCCGCCCGGCTGGGACTCAAAACGGTGACCCATTTTTACGGGCACTTCGAGGCGCTGCTCAAGGACTATGTGGTACAGCCTTGGCCGCCGACCCACAATCACAACAACGAGTACGATCGCTTCAGTCAAGTCGCCCGGCTGTGGGACAAGATCTATCCCCCGGGTAGTCCCGAGTGGAACGAGTACTTGAAGGAGCATGTGAAGCTGGGGACCACTTTCGATCCCACCATGACCGCCTATGCCGCCAGCCGCGACCTCATGCGGATGAGAAACGCGGACTGGCACGACCAGTACACCCTGCCCTCGCTGATGGACTTTTACGAGGCTAACCGGGACAACCACGGCTCCTACTACTATTACTGGACTACTTGGGACGAAGTGGCGTGGCGGAATTTTTATCAGGTTTGGTTCCGGCTGCTCAACGACTACAAGCGCATGGGCGGTCGGGTAACGGTCAGTTCCGACGCCGGGTTCATCTACAACACTTACGGTTTCGGTTACATCCATGAGATGGAGCTCCTGCAGGAAGCCGGCTTCCACCCTCTGGAAGTGATCCAGGCGGCCACCTACAACCCCGCGCTCACGCTGCACGAACCGAGCGGGCGTCCCTTGCAGTTCGGCATCGTGCGCGAGGGTATGCTGGCCGATCTGGTGATCGTGGATCAGAACCCGCTCGAGAACCTGAAGGTGCTTTACGGCACCGGGGCCCTGAAGCTCAACGACGAGACCGGCAAATGGGAGCGGGTAGGTGGAATCAAGTGGACCATCAAGGACGGCATAGCTTACGACGCCCGGCAGCTCCTGGCCGACGTGGCCGCGATGGTGGAGAAGCAAAAACAGGAACGGGCGCGGCTCAGAGCCGGAGCGGCCGTAAGGCCGGACGCCAAATAATCGAGCGGCTTTCTAACATGACTTTGCTGGACCGTCAACTCGGATCCGGGGGAGCGATGCGTCGCATTTTTGCACTGGCTGGTATCGCGTTTTACGCCGCGGCCATTCCCGCGGCGTCCGCTCAGCAACTTACCTCCGAGACCCTGGCCGGCCTCCGGCTGCGCAACATAGGCCCGGCCACGATGAGCGGAAGGATCGTGGATCTGGCGGTGGTGGAGGCCAACCCCTCGACCTTTTACATCGCTTCGGCAACCGGGGGCGTTTGGAAAACCACCAACAACGGAGTCACCGTAACACCGGTTTTCGAGCGCGAGGGAACGCACTCGGTGGGGGCCATTGCGGTCCATCAGGTAGACACCAACATCGTCTGGGTGGGAACCGGCGAGAGAGCCAACCGCCAGAGCAATTCCTGGGGAGACGGGGTGTACAAATCCACCGATGGCGGGCGGACGTGGCGCAACATGGGCTTGAGGGACAGCCACCACATCGGCAGGATAGCGCTCCATCCCACCAACCCGAACATCGTGTACGTGGCGGCGATGGGCCACCTCTGGGGGCCCAACGAGGAACGGGGCCTCTACCTGTCCACCGACGGCGGCGTGACGTGGACCCGCACCCTTTACATCGACAGCGTCACCGGGGTGGTGGATGTGGCGGTGGACCCCGTAGACCCGCAGATCGTCTATGCCGCCTCCTATCAGCGAATGCGGAAACCCTTCGGTTTCCACGGCGGAGGCCCGGGGAGCGCTCTCTGGAAATCTACCGACGGCGGCCGGACCTGGCGCAAACTCACCAAGGGACTGCCCGAAGGAGACAAGGGGCGGATAGGGATTTCGATCTACCGCAAAGATCCCCGCATAGTTTACGTCTCCATCGAACAGGGATACCGGTACAACGCCTCCACCGCTTACACCGCCCGCGCCGCCGGGATCTACCGCTCGGAAGACCGGGGAGAGACCTGGCAGCACATGAGCGACTGGAATCCCCGGCCCATGTACGCCAGCCAGATCCTGGTCGATCCCAACGACGACCGGCGCATATACATGCAGAACTCTTTCAGCTACTCCGACGACGGAGGGCGCACCTTCACCGTACCCCGGCAGTCGCTCCACGGCGACGACCGGATTCTGTGGGTCAATCCCCGGGACTCGAGGCATCTCATCAAGGGAGACGACGGCGGCGTGGGAATCTCCTATGACCGCGGGCGCACTTGGCTGTATCTCACCCATCTCCCGGTGAGCCAGTTTTACCGGGTCGCAGTCGACAACCGCAAGCCTTATTGGGTGTACGGGGGACTGCAGGACAACGGGAGCTGGATGGGCCCCAGCGCCACCTATCTCACCGCCGGGATCCGGTTCGACGACTGGCTCCAGGTGAACGGAGGAGACGGCTTCAAGAACTTGGTGGACACGGTGGACAACCGGACCCTCTACACCGAGTCCCAGTACCTGGGGCTTTCGCGGTTCGATCTGATCACGCGCCAGCGTAAATGGATCCGCCCCGGCGACCCCCGAGGCCATATCTCGGAGCGGCGCAACTGGGACGCCTGGGGACCGGGCCTTCCCGAACCCGAGTTCCTCAACGCCATGGCACCCGCCAACTGGGACGGGCCGTTCATCATATCCCCCTTCGACAACCGCACCCTGTACGCGGGTACCAACCGCCTGTGGAAAAGCACCGACCGAGGAGACACTTGGATCGACCTGGGCGACCTCACTACAGGCGTCAATCGCCGCGAGCTCACCATCATGGGCCAAAGGGCGAACGATTCGACTCCGTCCCTGGACGACGGCATCCCCTACTATCCCACGATCACCCAAATAGCGGAGTCACCCAGAAGGCGCGGTGTGCTGTACGTGGGTACCGACGACGGCAACTTCCAGGTCTCTTTGGACGACGGGAAAACCTGGACCAACGTGAGTCCCCGCATGCCGGGACTCCCGCCCATGGCGTGGATTTCGGGAATCGAAGCCTCCCGTCACGCCGACGGGACGGTGTACGTGGCGGTCAATAACTATCGGAACAACGATTTCGAAAATTACCTCTACAAGTCCACCGACTTCGGGCAGACCTGGATCTCGATAGTGGGCGACCTGCCACCCCGGCGCGTGGCGCGCACCATCAAGGAAGATCTGCGAAACCCCAACGTTCTCTACCTGGGGACCGAACTGGGATTCTTCTACTCCAACGACGGCGGGCGGCACTGGGTAGAGCTCAAGGCCAACCTTCCCACCGTCGCGGTCAACGACTTTGTAATCCATCCCAGGGACAACGATCTGGTACTGGGCACCCACGGCCGGGGAATCTGGATTTTGGACAACATCAACGCCCTCCAGGAGCTGACACCCGAGGTGCTCAACTCCGAAGCCCATCTTTTCACCCTGGAACCGGCGGAGCAGATCCGGTATACCGACGAGACCGCTCACACCGGAGACATGGTCTTCCGCGGAGAAAATCCCCCGGCCGGAGCGATCATCGATTACTACCTTCGCTCCCGCGCCGACACCGCCGGTCCGGGAGCCGTTCAGCTCACCGTGTTCGACTTGTCGGGAGCGGAAGTAAGACGACTCGAGCCCACACCGAACCCCGGCATCAACCGCGTAATTTGGGACCTGCGTTATCCCGACGTGGTAAGCCCCTCCCGCGGACAGCAGGGAGGACAGGGACCGTTTGGTGGCGGGGGGCGGGTTCGGGGCCCCTGGGTCATGCCCGGAGAGTACGTAGTGCGCCTTACCGTCGCCGGCCGGAGCTATGAGCGGCGCTTACAGGTCCTCAACGATCCCCGGATCGATGTGGACCGGTCTACGCTTCAAGGCTGGCACGACACCCTGCAGCTACTCGCTCAGACGATTCGCGACTTCGCCCCGATCGCCGACAGCGTGGCGCAGGTCCGGGCCCGGCTGGATTCCCTCACCGCGGAACAGCAGCGGCGCAACCGCAACCTCGCCAGGGAAATCCGCGAGGTGGATCGCCTGACCCAAGAGTTGAGGCAGCGCTGGATCAGGCTCTATAACCAAATCGAGGACTGGCCGGGTAACCTGACCGCGGACCAGCGCACGCAGGTAGGCTACTATCGGGAATTCATGACCCGGTTGCAGCCCCGGATACGGAGAGTGCTGAGGTCGAGGTTACCTCGGTGAACTGAGCGGCAGCGAACAACGCATTTTTCCGGAGGACGGACCCGACATGAGACTGGACATCGCTCTAGCCACGATCGCAGCGGCCCTGGTATCCCTTTCAGCGGGCGTCGAAGCCCAAACCCAGGAAGCTTTCCGCCGCGCCAGGGAACGGGCGGACAGCCTGTGGAGGGAGCTGGCGGAACGCGACTTCGAGCGGGCCGCCCAGCTCTATGTGAGCAACCGCTGGGAAGACCACGATCCGCTCCGCGACTACGAGCGGGACATTCGAGCCAAAGCGAGGACCGACAGCATCTACGCCGCCCGTACAGCCGGAGTGATGGACTACCGCAAGATCACCTACCGGAGCAAAGTGGGCGACCTGGACATCCCCGCCTACCTGTTCCAGCCGCTCCAAAAGCGCGGGCCTCGCGGCCACGCGGCCATGATCTGGGTGCACGGCGGGGTGCACGGCAACTGGAGCGAGAACATGTTCCCCTTCGTGCGGGAGGCGATCGAGCGCGGCTACGTGATCATCGCCCCGGAGTACCGGGGATCCACCGGATACGGCAAGGAGTTTCACGACGCCATAGACTACGGCGGATACGAGGTGGATGACGTCATGACCGCCTATGACTGGATGGTGGCCAACCTCCCGCACGTGGATCCCGAACGGGTGGGTATCATGGGCTGGAGCCACGGTGGGTTCATCACGCTTCACTCGGTTTTCCGGGACCGACACCCCTTCAAAGCGGCCGTGGCCCAAGTCCCGGTCACCAACCTGATCTTCAGGCTCTCGTACAAGGGCCCTTATTACCAGAGAAACTTCGCCACCCAAAAGAGGATCGGAGGGCTACCGTTCGAGAAGCGGGAGATCTACGTGGAGCGATCCCCGTATTACCACGTGGAAAAGCTTCGCGTCCCGCTCTTGGTGCATGTGGCGACCAACGACGAGGACGTGGACTTCGTGGAAGCCTCTATGCTCATCTGGGCCCTCAGGGCTTTGAAGCCGGACCTTGCGGAAACCAAAATCTATGTCGATCCGCCGGGCGGTCACGGGTTCGCTCGGAGAGTCAATCCCACTACTCTGGAAAGGGAGGACACGCCGGAACAGCGGGACTCCTGGAATCGGGTGTGGACGTTCCTCGAATGGCACCTGAGGCCGTACGAGGACCCTTCTGCAACCACCGGTAACCGAAGAGGGCCCTGACGGAAGGTTCAAAGCCAGCGGGGAACGCGACTGCGATACTCCCGATAGGCGTCGCCGAAGGTGGCTTCCAGATACCGCTCCTCGGGCAGGATCGCGAACCGGGTGAGTAGTACCACCGTAGCCGGGATCAGCAGCAGTACCCACAGGCTCCCGAACCAGAACCCCGCTGCAGCTTGGAGGAGTACCAGTCCCAGGTACAGCGGGTTTCTGGTTCTGGCGTATGGGCCGGAGGTAACCAGAACCTTGGCCGGCCTGTGCGGCCGGACCGTAGTACCGGAGCGCCACAGCTCTCGCAGGCTCAGGACCAACAACAGCAACCAGGCCGCCATCAAGACCGCGGCCAAAAGACGCGCCCAAAGCCCGGAGAAGTCGGGAAGGGGCACGAGGCGCTCGAGCGCCAAACCGGCAGCCCCCACCGCAGCGACCAAAATCGGCGGCGGAAGGTGGATCCCCGGACCTTGCAACCGCGAAGATTCCATAAACCGATCCGACTCTAGCAGGCCCAAACCGGGACCGACAGACTCGCGACAAAATTCAATGTTGCAGCGCTCATCAAAGGAGGCAACGTTATGCATGCGGGCACTACCAGGCTAATCTTGGCGTGCGCCGTTGTTGCGGCTAGCACGGGGTTCGATCCGCTGGAAGCGCAGCGGGAAGGATCGCAGGCACAGTCCCAAGGACTCCCCACCATCGAACAGCGAACCAGCGGGATGCGCAAGATGGACGGGTTCTTCCCCCTCTACTGGGATTCGCTCGCGGGCCGCCTGTACATGGAGATCTCCCGGTTCAACACGGAAATCCTACACATAACCGGTATCGCAGCCGGACTCGGCTCTAACGATATAGGCATCGACCGGGGACAGCTGGCCGGTTCCAGCATCGTGATCTTCGAACGGGTGGGGCCCAAGGTGCTCATGGTGCAGCCCAATTATGACTTCCGGGCGACCAGCGACAATCCCGCAGAAGTCCGCGCGGTGCGGGATGCCTTTGCTCGGAGCGTCTTGTGGGGGTTCACCGCAGCGGCCCAAACCGGGGGCCGAGTGCTGGTGGACATCACCGACTATCTGCTGCGCGATCCCGGCATAGCGCAGCGGTTGCGCCCCGGGCAGTATCGCCTCGATCCCAGCCGGAGCAGCGTTTACCTCGCCATGACGATGAACTTCCCGCAAAACACCGAGACCGAGGTGGAACTCACCTACGTCCTGCAACCCGGCGCGGGAGGGGGCGGGTTCGGCGGGTTCGGCCCGCCGGGGCCGGGGCGCCAGTTCTTCGAGGGGGTGGGCAGCGTGGCCGCTACTGCGGAAGCGGCGAGCATCCGAATCCACTACTCTTGGGTGCAACTGCCGGAGCCGGGCTACCGGCCGCGCAAGTTCGATCCTAGAGCGGGATACGGAGCCGTGAGCTACGTCGATTACGCCGCACCGGCGGACGGCAACCAATGGACTATGGTAAAGCGCTTCATCCGGCGCCATCGCCTCCAGAAGCGGGATCCATCGGCTCCGGTGAGCGAGCCGGTAAAGCCGATCGTGTATTACCTCGACCCCGGAGTTCCCGAACCCATCCGCTCGGCGCTGCTGGAGGGAGCGTCGTGGTGGAACCAGGCCTTCGAGGCCGCCGGGTATCGAAACGCCTTCCGCGTGGAAATCAGGCCCGACTCCATCAACCCCCACGATGTCCGCTACAACGTGATCAACTGGGTGCATCGCTCCACTCGGGGGTGGTCCACCGGGGCCACGGTTACCGATCCGCGAACCGGAGAGATCATCAAGGGCGTAGTGACGCTGGGCTCGCTGCGCTATCGGCAGGACTACATGATCGCCGAAGGCCTACTATCACCCTACCGCGACGGAGACCAGATCCCGGCGGCGATGCGCGAGTGGGCCCTGGCTCGGATCCGCCAGCTTGCCGCCCACGAGGTGGGACACACTCTGGGTCTCGCCCACAACTACTACGACTCCGAGCGCGGGAGGATCTCGGTGATGGATTACCCCCATCCTTGGGTCACTTTGAGGCCCGACGGATCGTTGGACTACTCCGAGGTTTACGAACGGGGAATCGGAGAGTGGGATTCGGTGGCGATTGCCTACGGCTATCAGGATTTTCCGCCGGGAACCGACGAGGATGCCGCCCTGCGCAAGATCCTGGACGACGCCTGGGAGCGGGACATCCGGTTCCTCACCAACCAGGATATTTCCGCCAATCCTCGAGCGGACCAGTGGTCCAACGGTACCGATCCCGCGGCTGAGCTGAGGCGCATGATGGAAGTGAGGCGTGCCGCCCTGTCGCGCTTCGGCGAGAACGCCATCAGAAGGGGCGATCCCATGGCACTGATGGAAGAGGTGCTGGTGCCTCTGTACCTCCATCACCGCTATCAGGTGGAGGCCGCCGCCAGCGCCGTAGGCGGGCTGCACTACATCTACGCGATTCGGGGCGACGGGCGCACGCCTACCCGCCCGGTTCCGGCTTCGGAACAGCGGGCCGCCCTGTCGGCTCTGATGGCCACGATCCGGCCGGCGGCGCTGCGGCTTCCCGACGCCGTGATAAGAACTCTCCCGCCCCGCCCCATGGGCTACGGTTACCACCGGGAGCTGTTCCCCAGATACACCGGTCCCATGTTCGACGTGATCAGCCCGGCCGTGGCGGCCGCCCAGCTCACCATAGGAAATCTCTTGGACGAGACCCGGGCCGCCCGGTTAGTAGAACAGCACGCCCTCGACTCTCGCCTTCCGTCGCTCCAAGAGGTGCTGGATTCTCTCGAGGCCGCAACTTTCGGCGTGCGGCCCGCGGACGGATACGAAGCGGAGATAGCGCGGGCAACACAGCGCGTGCTCGTGGAGGAACTGATCAGGCTGGCCACCCGGGCGGAAATGCCGCAGGTGCGAGCGATCGCCGCCAATCGCCTCCAAAAAAGAATGAACGCTTCGGCGGCGGTAGCGGCGGGGGACGAAGCCACGGTGGCGCATCACCAGCTGCTGGCGCGCGACATCAAGAGAATCCTCGAGCAGCCTGCGGAACCCTACCGGCCCCTGGCCGCGCCCACCGCGCCTCCGGGAGCGCCCATCGGTGAACCGGCTATGGAGTGGCTGCGCCCGTGGGATTGGTTCTGCTCCGAAGACTGGAGGCCGTAATAAAGCGATGCGGGCGGAGCCATCGGCTCCGCCCGCATCACTTCCCTCGCGGCGTCCGGCTACAGCTTGCGAATCGGAATTCGCACCCGGGTGTGCTCCCACTCGACGATTAGCTCCGTAGCGCCCTGCCGCACCGAACCAAATCTCAGAGTCAGCTGCTCTACATGCTGGTCCAACCGCTCGACCGGCACGGTCCCCCGCCCCACGTCTTGCGCTCGAACCCCGTCGTCTATCGGTATCCCCCAGCGCTCCACGCTGCGGTTCACCGCCACGGTCCATTCGGTCTCCCCAGGTATCACGTAGAGCGAGTAAGAACCGGGCTCCACGCGCACCCCGGCGATCTCCGCCGCGAAAGGAAGATGAATGCTGGTGGCCTCATTGGCTCCCAACCTCCACGGTTCGCCGTAGGGTACCAATCCCCCCATAATAGTCCTGCCCCGCGCCGAAGGGCGGCTGTAGCAGACCTTGATTCTCGCCCCGTCCACCGTGGCGACTGCGGAGTCCGGCGGGCTCGCCCGCTCCGCCAGCGCCGCCGGGTTACCTCTCCGCCAGCAACCGGGGAGTTCCTGGGCCTCGAGAGGCAGAGCCATCAGACCTGCCAGCAGAGTCACCGCTCCACGTATCAGCATCCTAGATCCTCCTTTCGATCACCGAGTTCTTTGTTCCGGCGCGGCAACCCGCCTAGCGGCCGCAGGTACTACTACCGGCGGCACGCCCCGGTCCCGCACCATGCGGTTGAATTCAGCCACATCCGCTTCCAGCACGTTTCTCAGCGCATCCAAGTGTGAAGCCAACTCGTTCTCCAAATCCCGGAACCGGGTATAGGACTGATCCGTAGGCTTCGCATCGGCGCTGGCCACGATGCTGTTGAGCCACGCCAACTGGCTGGTGAGCATCGGTTGATGAGCCAGACCTGCGCCCTTGCGCTGAATCAGCTTGTCCTCGATAGCTGTGAGCTTCTTCACAATTTCCCCCGCCGCGGCCTTGATCTCTCCGCCCCGATCCTGCTCCGAGATCCGGGCCGCGAGATCGTTCAGCTGGCGGGTGACCGAACGTATGGCCCGCACCGCATCCTGGGCCTCGTTGATCCGGTCGCGAATCTGAATTTGGAGATCGAACTGCGCCCTCAGATCCGCCACCGTTGCCGGCACCCGAGGATCTTTGAGCACTTCCAACGACTCGGTGGCGCTCCAGGAACCGACCGTGAGTCTGACCTTGTAAGTCCCCGGCACCGCGCGGGGGCCGTCGGTCGAGCCCGTGATCTGCACCCCTTCAGCCAGCCGCGCGCCGGGATACGAGAGATCCCAAACCAAGCGATTGAGTCCAGCCTTCTTGCTGAGCCGCTCTCTCGGGCTCTGACCCTCCGCTTCGGCAGAGGTGAAGGTGCGAATCACCCGGTCTTGCGAGTCGAGGATTTCGAGCTTCACTTCCTCCGCAGGTGCTTCGGCAAAGCTGTAGAAAATCATGGCACCGGCCGGAGGGTTCTGCCCCATCTGGTAGCGGTCCAGACGAGCCCCTCCGATCGGATCGCGCAGATAAAGCTGGTTGGGCCCCGCTTGGCTGCCTTCGGTACGGTATGCCGGGCGCGGTTTGAACAGATGCGCCCTGGCGGCGATCACTTCCGGCGTCAACTGGTGGAGCGGGGTAAGATCGTCCAGAATCCAGAACGACCGTCCCTGAGTCGCCACCACCAGGTCCTTCTGGTGCACCACCAGGTCGGTAATCGGTGTAACCGGAAGGTTCAACTGGAACGGCTGCCAGTTTGCACCGTCGTCGAAGGAAATGAACATCCCGAACTCGGTACCGGCATAGAGCAAGCCCCGGCGATCCGGATCTTCCCGCACCACCCGCGTTGGATAGTTCGCCGGAATCCCGTTGTTGCCGGTAGTAAGCAGAGTCCACGACTGGCCGTAGTCTTCGGTTTTGAAGATGTAGGGCTTCCAGTCGTCCATGCGGTAGCGGTAAACCGCTATGAATGCCCTGCCCGGAGCGTGCCGCGATACCTCTATGCGGTTCACCGTGCTGTAGGGAGGCAGCTCCCGCGGCGTCACGTTCCGCCAGGTCCGGCCATTGTCCCGGGAAACGTGCACCAGCCCGTCGTTGCTTCCGGCCCAGAGCACTCCGGGCTCGATAGGCGATTCCGCCAGGGCGAAGATGCTGCCGTACACCTCCACCCCGGTTATGTCGTGGGTGATCGGCTCGCCCGCAAAACCCATCTTGCTGGTGTCGTTCCTGGTGAGATCGGGGCTGATCACTTCCCAGCTCTGGCCTTCGTTGGTGGAGCGGTGAACGTATTGCGAAGCATGGTACAGCACGTTGGGATCGTGGGGTGAGATCAAGATCGGCGCATTCCACTGGAACCGGTACTTCAGCTCCCTGACCGGCATGCCCAACTGCAGCTGGGGATAGTCCATGATCTGCCGGGCCTGCCCGGTCCGCCGATCGAACCTGGTGATCCTCCCGCCGTAGCAACCGGCATATACGATATTGGCGTCCCGGGGATGAACCACAACCGGTCCGGTCTCGCAGCCCCCCACCGCCAGCCACCGCTGGATCCCGATCCCGTTGCCTTCCGTCCTGGAGGGAACCGAAATGGTGCTGTTGTCCTGCTGCGGCCCGTAGACCCGGTAGGGAAACTCGTTGTCCACGGCCACCATGTAGAACTCCGCCGTCGGCTGATTGGTCTGCGGCGACCAGGTCTTCCCTCCGTCGAAGCTCACATTGGCGCCGCCGTCGTTCCCCTCGATCATTATCAGCGGATTGTCGGGATTGATCCACAAGTCGTGGTTGTCGCCGTGGGGCGTCTCTACCTCCTGGAAGGTCACCCCTCCGTCCACCGACTTCAGAAACTCGTCGCTCGCAATCCAGACGGTATTTTCATCCCCCGGGTCGGCGTAGATGTGATTGTAGTACCAGGGACGCTCGATAGTCCGGGGATCGGTACTCACCCTCCGCCAACTTTCCCCCGCATCGTCCGACCGATACACCCCGCCCAAATCGTCGCCCGCCTCTATCACGGCATAGACTCGATTGGGATTAGCCGGAGACACCGAGACGCCGATCTTCCCGATCAGACCGCCCGGCAAACCGCGGGTGAGCTTTCTCCACGTGTCGCCGCCATCGGTGGTCTTGTAAATACCGCCCTCCCGCGCGCCGCTTATCAACGTCCACGGCTTCCGCTCCGCCCGCCACATGGCGGCGTACAGCACCCGGGGATTGCTGGGATCCATGCTCAGGTCCACCGCACCCACACTGTCGGAAAGAAACAGCACCTTCTCCCAGGTCTTACCGCCGTCCTTGGAACGGAACACGCCCCGCTCGGCGTTGCGCCCAAAGGCGTGCCCCAAAACCGCTACATAGACCAAGTCCGGATTCTTGGGGTGAACCCGAATACGACCGATCTGCCCGGCATCCCTGAGACCGATATGCTCCCAGGTCCGGCCTCCATCGGTGGATTTGTACACCCCCACCCCGGCAGATACGTTGCCGCGGATACACGCCGAGCCGGTACCCACGTAGATCACATTGGGATCGGATTCTGCGACAGCGATGGCGCCTATCGATCCCGCTGCGAAGAAACCGTCCGAGATGTTTCTCCAGACTAGACCACCGTCGGTGGTCTTCCACACGCCGCCGCCGGTCGATCCCATGTAGAAAGTGAGGGGTTCCCCTCGCACTCCGGCCACCGCCGTCACTCGGCCACCTCGATACGGCCCGATGGAACGATACTCCAGAGCCTGAAAGAACGCGGGGTTCACCACCGGCTGGCTGCTGCCCGACCTGCGTTGGGCCTCCAGCTCTCCGGCAACAGCCACTCCGGCAGCCAGTCCCAAAGACGCGAGCACCGAAAATCTGATCGGGTAACGCATAACCAGCCTCCTTGCAGACTTCGAGACCTTGAAGGACAGCAGGAGTTGAGTATGCACGCGAATCCCCGGAGTCTCAACCCGGCGGGCCGGCCTCGCGAAAAGGATCGCTCACGTACCGGGGATACTCTTTCTTGGACTCCTCGGCTAGATCCAAGTCGATGAACGCCGCAGCCACGGGCTCCCGCGAAGAGGTCTCCGCCAAAAAGCGGCCGCTTGGATCCACAATCCAGCCCCGGCCGCCGAAAAGCTGCCCCGAACTGCCGCGACCCGCCCGGTTGGAACTCGCCACGTAACAGCCCGACACCAGCGCCGCCGCCGCTATACCGATCTTCCAGCGATCCAGCGAAGGCCGCGGCGTAGCCCGCGGCACGGCTATGAGATGCACGCCCCGGCGCCCATAGTAGCGCGCCCATTCCGTAAACCACACATCGGTGCATATGAGGAAACCCACCCGCAAGCCGTTGGCCTCGCCCACCACAAATCTGGTTTCGCCCCGCTCGTACCATCGCGCCTCATAGTAACCGGGCTCGTCGGGAAAGAACTGCTTGGTGTGGAGCGCCGTCACTCCCTGTTCCGGCGTCCAAAGGAAGCCTTGGTTCACACTGCGGCCGTTCTCCCGAGTCGCCCTGCTACCCAACACTACGGGCACCTCGAAATCCGCGAGCCGCGCCACCCCCTCGCGGTGAAAGGCGTGAGACTGTTGCAGCGCTGCAAGATCGCAGCTCGGGGAAGACGCCAACCAGGGCCCAAAGGGCATCTCGTTCAACAGCAGCACGTCCGGCCTCAGCGCTCGGACGCGCGCCACCAATTTACGCCAGCCCCGATCGCCCGCGTGCATTTCGGCCGGGGCCTGACAGACGGCCAGCTTGAGTCTCGCCACGCTCTATCTCCTTGTTACGATCCGCAACGCCCTGTCTCGCTACACACCAGCCGATGCTAGGAGTGATTCCGATCACACGCGCCGATCTTGTTGCGGCGCAACCAGATGGACCGCTCCGCAGAATCGCACCTCCGGGGCACAGCCCTTGCGATCTCAGCACGCCGAAGAGCGCCGGTACGGTGCCGGCGCCGAAAGACCTCGAAATCCGGAGGAGGAAAGATGTTCAAGATCAAGCCTTACGCGCTAGGACTGCTGCCCTTGGCTTTCTTGGGATGCAGCGACGGGACCGGGCCCGGAACCGCACCCAGAGTCTCGCTTTCGTTCGCCACCAGAGTTCCATCCCAAACCGCCGCCTCGGCGCCGGCATATGAGGGATTCTCGAGCCCGGCGAGCGATACTATAAGCGACGGAGCCAACACCCTTATCATTACCCGGGCTCAGCTGGTGCTGAGGGAAATCGAGCTGGAGCGGCAGGAAGTAGCGGACTGCGACGTGGAACCCGAACCCGCCGGGTGCGAGGATTTCGAAACCGGCCCGGTGTTGATCGATCTCCCGTTGGGTCCGGGGGCGGTGCCCCAGGTCGAGGTGGACGTACCGCCCGGCGTCTACGTGGAAGTCGAGTTCGACATTCATAAGGTCTCCAACGACGATCCGGAAGACGCCGCCTTCCGGCAAGCGCATCCCGACTTCATCGGCAAGAGCATCCGGGTGCAGGGTACATTCAACGGTACGGCGTTCACTTACGAGACCGATCTCAACGTGGAACAAGAGTTGGACCTGGTGCCGCCGCTGGTGATCGCGGACACCACTACGACCACCAACCTGACGATTAGGGTGGACCTCCGCCAATGGTTCCGCGCGCCCGATGGCACGCTGGTGAACCCGGCGACCGCCAACAAAGGCGGACCGAACGAGAATTTGGTAAAGGAGAACATCAAGCGCTCTATAAAGGCCTTCGAGGATCGTGACAAGGACGGTGACGAGGGCGACGAGCGGGATTGAGAGTGAAGGCTGTGACACTCGGGGAGCAGCTCGGTAAATTGGGCGCATCGCACCCGCGGTGCGCCCAACCCTAAACCGGCGAGCGAGAGGAAGCTATCAGCGAGAGGAAGCTATGAAGTTCAAAGCAGGATGGACCATCGCGATTCTGTTACTGCTGGCCTGCGAAAACGGGGCGGGACCTTTGGGAAGCAACGTCCAGGTCTCCTTCGCCACCCGGAGCTCGTCGGCCAGCCCGCCCGCGGCGGCCGGTCTCGACGGTTCGACCCCGGCAAGCGACACGATCAGGGACGGCACCAACGTTCTGGTCATCACCAAGGCGGAGATCGTGCTTCGCGAGATCGAATTCGAGCGGCAAGAGGCCGGAAACTGCGACGCCAATCCCGCCGCGTGCGAGGACGTGGAGCTGGGCCCTGTTTTGGTGGATCTACCGCTTACTCCCGGTGCGGTACAGCGTTTCCAGGTGGACTTGCCCCAGGGAACCTACGTGGAGGTGGAGTTCGAGATCCACAAGGTCAGCGACGACGATCCCGCGGATGCAGTTTTCAGGCAGCAGCATCCGGACTTTATAGACAAAAGCATCCGGGTGCAGGGGACGTTCAACGGCCAGGCCTTCGTGTTCGAAACCGATCTCAACGTGGATCAGGAGCTGGACCTGGTGCCTCCGCTGGTGATCGGAGAAGGCGTCTCCGGCACCAACGTGACGATTTTCGTGTCGCTGGCGGATTGGTTCAAAGGTCCGGACGGCAAACTCTTGGATCCTGCAACCGGGAACAAGGGGCAACCGAACGAGAGCTTGATAAAGAACAACATTCAGCGCTCCATGGAGGCGTTCGAAGATCGCGACGGAGACGGCAGGCGCGGGAGTTGAGGGCGGGGTGAGCAATGGCTGATCGCCCTGTCCTGGCTGTCCTCTCGCTGTCGGATTCCTTCCAGAGTCTCTGGTCGGATCTGGCTTCCGAGCTGGAGGCCGAGCTGCGGTTCGTTTCCCGGGTCGCGGAGGCTGCGGGCCCGGAAGTGGTGGCCGTGATCGTCGCCGCGGGAGGAGAGGAAGACCGGGCTCTGGACGTGCTCCCCGTGATCCGGCTACCCAATTGGGCCCCGTTTTACGTAGTGGGAGCCCGCGAGTCTCACCGGTTTGCAGCCGAAGCGGTACGCCGGGGTGCAGCAGACTACTTCGCGCTGCCCGGGGATCTCCATTTGCTCCGCCGCACCATCCAAGGGAGGGTGGACAACGCCCGGGAGAGGATTCGCCGCTCGGGCGAAACGTTGCGCCCCCAGGATCCCTTTGCGGAGCTCATAGGCAGCAGCCCGGCACTGATAGCGACCTTGGAAAAAGCGCGCCGGATTCTGCCGCGGGGCGACGTCACGGTCCTCATCACCGGGGAAACCGGTACCGGGAAGGAGCTCTTGGCCCGGGCGCTCCACGACGGCGGGCCCAGGGCTGCGGGACCGTTCGTGACGGTCAACTGCGCCGCCATCCCGGCCAACTTGCTGGAGAGCGAACTCTTCGGCCACGAGCGGGGAGCTTTTACCGACGCCTACCAGGCCAAGCCCGGCCTGATGGAAGAGGCCGACGGAGGAACTCTTTTTCTGGACGAGATCGGGCACCTGCCGCTTCCTCTTCAGGGCAAGCTACTGCGGGTCATCGAAGAAAAACGGATTCGCCGAGTGGGTGGCACCGAAAGCCGCGCGGTGGACGTGCGGATCATCGCCGCCACCCACGTGGACCTGGCCGCGGCGGTGCAGCGGGGAGAGTTTCGCGAAGATCTCTACTATCGCCTCAACGTCATCACTCTGTCGCTTCCTCCTCTCAGAGAGCGGGGCGACGACGTAGAACTTCTGGCGGAAGCGTTCGCTCGATCCCTCGCCCGGCGGTACGGACTCCCCGAGCCCGCCCTTTCTCCCGAGGTCCGCGCCGCTTTGAGAGCGCACTCTTGGCCGGGTAACGTGCGAGAGTTGCGGCACGCTATAGAGCGAGCGCTGTTGCTTTCCGAACCGGGAACTTTGGACCCCAAGGAACTGGCTCCCGCCGCTGCCGGGAGTGTGCGGGGGAATGCGGCTGTCACAGCACCGGGCGGCCTCACGCTCGATGAGATCATCAGGCAGGCCGTGCAAGCTGCTGTGGACCGTCACGGCGGAAACAAGAGCGCCGCTGCGCGGGAGCTGGGCATCTCTCGGCAGCGGCTCTTGAGGATTTTGGCGAGCGATGACGATCGCGATTGAAGATCCCTTGAGGGACGCGCGCCGGGCTGTCCGAGCGGGCCGGTTCAGGGACGCCTGGGAGGCCCTATCCCGCCAGCCGGCGGAGGTGCGGCGATCGGCCGAGTGGCACCTGCTTGCCGCCATGGCGCGCTGGCGGCTGGGGGATTTTCAGCCCAGCAGAGTGGCCGCGCTCCAAGCTCGGGACGCCTACCGCGCACAAGGTGACATAGACGGCGAGATGCGAGCCGAAAACGTAGCTGCCGCAGGCGCCTTCGCCATGGGAGAGCTGGACGAAGCGGAAGCCGGTTTCAGCCGGGCCCTGTCTCTGGCCGAACGCTTGGGAGACGATCTCATGCTGGCGCGCTGCGCCAACAACTTGGGCAACGTGGCGTTTTACCGGGGCCAACACCGCAGAGCGCAGGCGTTCTATCGTCTAGCCCAAGCTCTGTTCGAGCGTGTAGGCATGAGGCACGGCGTGGCGGAAACCTGGATCAACCTGGGGATTGTATCGCGCGAGTTGAATCGTGTGGAGGAAAGCCGGGAGGCCGCCGAGCGCGCCTTGGAGATAGCGGAGCAGATACCCAGCCCGCGGCTTTCGGCGCAGGCTCTCATCATGCGGGGTGAAGCGCTGGCCTTGTCGGGAGACACGGCGCTGGGGAGGACCCAAGTGCTGAAAGGCCTGGAGACTGCCCGAGCCGAGGAAGATCCCCTGGCGGAGATAGAAGGTTTGCGGATTTTGGGCGAGTTGGAGCGGCGCGCCGGCAATCGCACAGCGGCGCAGGAGCTTCTGGATCGGGCGCTCGCCTTGGCCGAGAAGTTGGGACACACGTGGTCTCTGGCCGAGGTGGAAGGGGCGCGGGGCGATCTGCTGGCCGAGCTGGGGCGCAGGGAGGAAGCGCTGGCGGCCTGGGCCCGATCCGCTGGGGCTTACGAACGCATCGGAGCCGGCAAGCGCGCCGCTCGAATGCGCGAGCTGGCCCGCGGGCGGTCCCCTTGAGAGTGATCCTCACAAAAGGCGGGACCGCAGGCGCCATCGCCGCCGGTCCGTTCCGTCACGGGAAGATTCCCAGCTCCTCGTAGGACACGGCGACTTTGTCTATCGCCACTACGAAAGCAGCGGTTCGCAGATCTATCGATGAGCCGAGCCTGAGGCGGGTATCGCGGATCTGGTGATAAGCTGCGATCATCGTGTCTTCCAAACCCGAGTTCACGATATCCTCTTCGGTGGCTCCGCGGGTGGAAGCCAGCACGTCGGCCTCGGAAAACTCCTTGCCCGTGACCCGCTGCACCACCTGGAGCAGCCTCCGGTGGGCCCCTTCCTCGAAGCGTTTCTCCATCCTCCCGAAACGGACGTGAGACAGGTTTTTCAGCCACTCGAAATAGGAGACCGTAACGCCTCCCGCGTTGAGATAAACATCCGGGATGATCATCACACCTTTTTGTTTGAGCACAGCTTCGGCTTCCGAAGTAGTCGGGCCGTTTGCCGCCTCGGCCACTATCTTCGCCTTCACCCGGGAAGCGTTCTCGCCGGTGATCTGGTTTTCCAGAGCGGCGGGTACCAGGATATCGCAGTCCACCTCCAGTATGTCAGAGGAGCGGGGCAGATTGGTGGCCCCCGGAAAGTTGAGGATCGAGCCGGTCTCGCGCCGGTGCTCCATGACAGCATCCACATCCAAACCGTCCGCCTTCCAAATCGCGCCCTCGTACTCAGCCAGGCCCACCAGCACCGCGCCGCCTTCCTGCAGGAACTTGGCAGCATGATATCCCACGTTTCCCAGGCCCTGAACCACCACCCGTTTTCCTTCGATACCGGGACTCAATCCCAGAGGCTTAATATCCTCCGCAATGCCGCACGCCTCCCGGATCCCGAAAAAGACTCCCCGGCCGGTTGCCTCCACCCGGCCCCGAATCCCTCCCTGGGTGACCGGCTTGCCCGTGACACAGGCCAGGGCGTTGATGTCGCCGCCGGAAAGCGTCATGTAAGTATCCGCGATCCAAGCCATCTCCTTAGGACCGGTGCCGAAGTCGGGGGCGGGAACGTCGATCCCGGGACCGATGAACCGCTTTTTCACCAGTTCGAACGTGTAGCGCCTGGTGATACGCTCGATCTCGGCCTCGGAATATTTGTGCCGGGCGATCCTAACTCCTCCCTTGGCTCCGCCGAAAGGAACGTCCACGATGGCGCACTTGTAGGTCATGAGCGCCGCCAGGGCCATGATCTCGTCGTCTCCCACGGACATGCTGTAGCGGATCCCTCCTTTGGTGGGAAGGCGGTGATGGGAATGTTCCGCCCTCCAGCCGTGGATTACCTCTATGGTCCCGTCGTCTCTCTTGAGCGGAAAGCTGATGTAGTACACCGCGTTGCAGGCCTTGATCTGATCGAGGAGGGTGGGATGATGGCGGGTCAATTTAGCCGCGCGATCGAAACTCCGGTTTACTTGCTCGAAAAACCTGAACTTGGACATGCTAGCGATCCTCCGGATGAATGTGCAGCAGCTCCATCAGGCGCAGGGCGTTAAGGGTCGCAGCGCCGGCTGCGGTGTTGTTGAAAACACACCAAACATCTCTCCTAATCGGCAAGGCGTTCAACCCCAAGGAGAGTTCCCGGAGCTTGCTCTCGGGATAGGACGAATAGTACACCCTTGGGGTTCCGTGGAGTCTGAAATACACCGCTCCTTTCCATCCCCCGGGCACGGCCGCGGCGGCCGGGGCCGCAGGATCCGCCGCCACCCGCGCTATGCGAAACCGCCGGAGCAAGTGGTCCGCTCGATTCTCGAACCACGAGGGATGCCGGGGCTCGCACGCCACGATACCCCGGTAAAGCGCGCGGAGTCGGGTGAAGAATACCGCCGCCTCTTTGTCGTCGTACTCGAGCCGCGGCGGGAGCTGCACCAGCACCGCCCCCAATTTGCGGCCTAGGCCGCGGATTTGGCCCAAGAACCGTTCCAGATCCGCACCGGAGGCCGACAAACCTTTGGCGTGAGTGATCCAGCGGGGTACCTTCACCGCGAACCGGAAGCCCGAGGGAACCGATTTCGCCCAGCGGCGGTAGGTTTCCTCCAGATGTTCCCGGTAGAAGGAAGAATTGATCTCCACCGCATTGAAGACGGCGGCGTAACGCTCGAGGTGAGTGCCCTCGGCGGGGAACCGGGCCTTCGCGGAACTCGGTATGCTCCAGCCGGCGCAGCCTATGCGAATCGCCACGATTGCGTTATCCTACGCCCTCGGCGCCAGCGGCCGCAGCCCTTTAACCTGCGCCACCGGCGATCCCAACCGTACCAGCAAAGACCGACTGCGGAGAAGAAACCAATGAGACCGCACCCGCCGAATGGCGTTGTTCGGAGAACGATTATGGAAACTGCCGCTCTTTTAAAATTCGCTCTGCTGACCGTGGCCCTATGCACCCTGCCAGTCGTGAGCCTGCCACCCCTCGCCCCGGCGAGCCTTCTCTTGGCGCAAAGCTCCCAGCTTGCGCGCTCGGCGCCGATCTCCGATGTACGCTACGAGATCGCTTTCGACTCGGCAACTGCCGCGAGCCGAGAGATCCGTGTGAGGATGACCTTCCGGACTCGGGGGGCCGACCCGGTTCTGCTATCCCTTCCCGCGTGGACCCCGGGGGCGTACGAAATGGGAAACTTCGCCCGATACGTCCTTCGGTTCGAAGCTGTGGCCGACGGACGGCAACTCCGGTGGGACAAACTGGATTTCGATACCTGGAGAGTCTGGCCTGAGGGCACAGGGACGGTAGTGGTGAGCTTCGCCTACCGGGCCGACACTCTGGACAATGCCATGTCATGGTCCCGCCCGGACTTCGTTTTGTTCAATGGGACCAATGTGCTCCTGTACCCCGAAGGGCAGTCGCTCGACTTTTCGGCCCGGGTTACGATACGCACCGAGCCACACTGGAAGATCGCCACGGGGATGACTTTCGCCGGAGAGCCGCGCACCTATCGCGCCGAAAGTTTCCACGAGTTGGCGGACATGCCGGTATTCGTCGGGCGGATCGATCTGGACAGCAGCATGATCGGTGGGATCTGGTACCGCTTGGCCACTTATCCGGAGGGGGTTTTCGCTGGCTCTTCGCGGAGGACGTTTTGGCAGCAACTCGCCGCCATGGTGCCGGTCATGGAACGGGTCTTCGGTGAGATTCCGTGGAGCGACTACACCACTCTGATCATTTTCGACCATCAGAGCCCAGGGGGATCGGCGCTGGAGCACCAGAACTCGCACGTCGGCATATACCATCCCGGGTTCATCGGGAATCCGGTGCTGGCCTCCATCACCGCACACGAGATCTTCCATGCCTGGAACGTCAAGCGCCTCCGGCCGGCGGAGCTGGTGCCGTACGACTATTCCCGCCCGCAGCCCACCACGCTGCTCTGGGTGAGCGAGGGAATCACGGATTACTATGCCGACCTGGCCATGGTGAGAAGCGGGGTGCTGCCCGAGGACGCTTTTTACGATCTCACGCTGGAGAAGATCCAGAGCGTTCAAGCCGCACCGCCAGTCTCGCTTGAGGACGCTTCTTTATCCACCTGGATCGATCCGGTGGACGGTTCCCGTTACCTCTACTATCCCAAAGGCTCGCTGGCCGGTTTGTTGCTCGACATACTGATACGGGACGCGTCGGACAACCGGGCTTCTCTGGACTTGGTTTTGCGGGCGCTCTACCGGGAGACTTACAAGTCTGGACGAGGGTTTACGGTGAACGATTTTTGGGCCGCGGTGAGTCGTGCGGCGGGTGGAAAGTCGTTCGACGAGTTCGCCCGGCGGTACGTAGACGGCCGGGAACCCTTGCCCTACGCGGAGGTCTTTCCACTCGGCGGCTTCGCTTTCCGGGCCGATACTACCAGGATGCCCCAGCTGGGTGTATTCACAGTTCCGGACACGGCCGGGATCAGGGTGACCGCGGTATCTCCGGGTTCGTCTGCGGCGGAAGCCGGAGTGCAGGTCGGAGATTACCTAGTGCGCATCGGAGACGTTAACGTAACCGGGGCCGGTTTTGGGGAGGAATTCAGGGCCCGATATCGGGGAAGCCCGGAGGGCACTCCGCTCGCCGTGGTAGTGCGCCGTGGTGGGAGAACGCGGACGCTTACTGCTAGGCTCCGCTTTGGGGAGAATGTGGAGTACTACTTCGGGCCTGATCCCGACGCCTCGGCGAAGGCGAAGGCCATCCGGGAGGGGATACTGGGCGAGACCCCCTGACCTCAAGCCTTGGGGCACGGGAATCGCGCCCTATTCTTGCGGCTCCCGGGGTGTTCGGCGGAGGCGCGCCGAAGGACCTCTTTAGCATGGGGTAAGCAGGCCGCCTTGCTCTGAAAGAAAGCGAAACCGCGGAGGAGAGCAGTGGAGAAAAGAAAACTCGGCGCACAGGGTCTCGAGGTATCGGCCATCGGTCTCGGGTGCATGGGGATGTCCGACTTTTATTGCCCCGAAGACGATGCCGAATCCATAGCTACTATCCACCGGGCTCTGGACCTGGGGATCAACTTCTTGGACACGGCGGATGTCTATGGTCCCTTTACCAACGAGGAGTTGGTGGGCCGGGCCATCAAGGGAAGGCGCGAGGAAGTAATCTTGGCCACGAAGTTTGGGAACGTGCGGGCGCCCGACGGTAGGTTCCTCGGCCAGAACGGGCGGCCCGAGTACGTACGTGCGGCGTGCGACGCATCGCTCAAGCGCCTGGGCGTGGATTATATCGACCTCTATTATCAGCACCGGGTGGACCGCAGTGTGCCCATCGAGGAAACCGTTGGAGCAATGGCCGAACTGGTACAGCAGGGAAAGGTTCGGTATCTAGGTTTGTCGGAGGCATCGGCGGCGACCCTCCGGCGGGCGCACAAGGTCCATCCGATCACGGCGCTTCAGACGGAGTACTCGCTGTGGACGCGCGATGTGGAGGCCGAGATTCTGCCCACCTGCCGCGAACTGGGGATCGGTTTTGTAGCGTACAGTCCTTTGGGTCGCGGATTTCTTACGGGTCGCTTCCGGCGTTTCGAGGACTTGCCCCCGGGGGATTGGCGCCGGAATAATCCCCGGTTCCAGGGTGAGAACTTCCAGAGGAACTTGGCGCTCGCGGATCGGTTGCGCGCCATTGCTCAGGAGAAGGGGTGCACTCCCGCGCAGCTCGCCATTGCCTGGTTGCTGGCGCAGGGGCCGGACATAGTGCCCATCCCGGGAACCAAGCGGCGGGTTTATCTGGAGGAGAACGCCAAGGCGGTGGAGATTCGGCTCTCCGCCGAGGACCTTGCGCGCATCGAGGAAGCGATCCCGCCGGGATCGGCGGCGGGGGAGCGGTATCCGGAGTCGGGGATGCGTGCGGTGAACGGGTGAAGGGCATTCCGGCCCCGAGAAACCTGTCTTTGACGCATCCAAGCCCTGCGCCCCCTGCGTACGCGTCTGAGTAACGCAAAGTTACTTCCTTCTCCAGGCGTCAGTCCAATCTCTCTTTTTCGATCTCGAGATCGTAACGGGTCTGCAGATCCGGGGCACCCTCCTTCCCTGTGAGGCGGGTCGTGATGCATTGACATCAAGATCAAGGTGTGTTAGCATCAAACCGTGCGAACTACCGTAGATATCGACGCGTATTTGCTAAAGCTCTTGCGGTCCGAAGCGCGGCGGCAAGGTGTTTCGCTCAAGGAAATGCTCAACCGTTTGCTCCGGCAGGCTTTGCAGGGCAAGCAGGTGCCCCGTTCCCGCTATCGGTGCCCTACGTACTCCATGGGCCAGCCGCTTCGTATGCTCGACAAGGCCCTAGCGCTGGCCGACTCTCTGGAAGACGAAGAAATCAGCCGAGAGCTATCGCTGAGGAAGTAGAGCTGCATTGAAGCTCGTGGATCTCAATCTCTTGCTCTACGCCTGTAATCGGGATGCACCTAACCACTCCCGTGCCAGGGTCTGGTTGGAGCAAGCGCTGAGCGATGACGAAGTTGTGGCCCTGCCGTGGGCGGTGATTCTGGGCTTCTTGAGGCTGGTGACGAATCCTCGTGTATTCCCGCGACCCCTGTCCCCCGATCAGGCAATAGGAATCGTGGACGGCTGGCTCTCCCAACCCCACGTCGTTCCCCTGGTGCCGGGATCGGAGCACTGGCGCATTCTGAAAGATCTCCTATCCGGCTCCGGCACTGCAGGCAACCTCACGACCGATGCTCACTTAGCAGCTCTGGCGATCGAGTACGGAGCTGATCTCTATTCCACTGACAGCGACTTCGCTCGCTTCCCCCGAGTATCGCTCAAAAACCCCTTGGTCTGAGGACCAAAAATCCGGAGTGCGTGCCGTTGTCGCGCAGCGTGCTGTCAAGCTGGGTGAATTATCTCCACACATAGAGAAGCCGGCCGTCGCAGAGTCCCCGAAGAGTGCGGGATGGGTTCAGGAGCATCTGAGCGCCAGCCCACAGGTCCCATAAGCGGCCTTCTGAGCAGGGCGACAAAGCATAAAACCGCGACAAGAACTCCCCGCGCGCCGCTGCAGGAATCGGACATCCTGCGAGCGCCCCCGGGACGCATGCCGCCCCGCGGACCGAACCCCCGCAACCCGTACGAAGCCGCACGAGCGCGACCTCACCTGCGGCGCCACGCGTCCGAGCTACCCCCGGCCTTTGTACCGTCCTCAAGACCGAAACGTGCCGCGGTCTCGCAGACTTGTATCGCGTCGTCCACCCTACCCTCTTCGGCGAGAGCCGTCGCGAGCCAAGCGAAAGACGGGACGCGCGGGAAAGCCCCGCTGAACTCGATTCGTAGTGCCCGAACGACAGTCGAGAGCTCGCTCAGGTGCATCATTCCGGTTTCGACGCTGACTCGCCTCATCTCAGGATCACTCCGAAGACGATAGGTTGCCCTGACGATACCCTGGAGAAGGAAGTGGCGATCAATGGGGTTCGTCTGGAAGGATCTTGCACCGAGCATTCGGCCGAGATCCGCGGAAGTCCAGGCCTCGAAAACCTGATCCGCATCGACCCAGCGGCCCATCCTCTCGACCCGTTTCCTCATTCCGAATGCTCCAACGGCTACCGGGTGCCTAACCTACTGATTAGATCGCATGTTGCCCTGTGCTAGGTCAAGGCAAGTCCTTATCACCGCGCGGCTCCGTGCCCCCACCTCCTCCGCCGGACTCGCTACCGCCAACCCTCCCGGTTCAACACACCGCCGTACAACACTGCCGCGCTCACGTGTTTGTGGCCGATTTTGATCGAGAGGCCATCGAGGCAGCCAAAGAGCGTGCGGACGTTGTCAAGCGCGCAGCATGACGCCAGCCAAGGCGGAAGCCTGACACCGGAGCGGGGGCCCATCCAGCGGCGACCGATACCACCGGCTGCACCACAAAAGCGGGACCGTACAGCAGCAGGCCCTACGCCGCGCGTGTGCTCCCTAGGTTATGAACGCACGGTTACTTCCTTCTCCAGCCGGCTCCCCAGTCTCTCCTTTTCCACCTCGAGATCGTAACGGGTCTGCAGATTGAGCCAGAAGCGCTCGGAGGTGCCGAAATATCGCGCCAGCCGCAGAGCCGTGTCGGCGGTGATGGATCGCTTACCGTGGACGATCTCGTTGATCCGCCGAGGGGGCACGCTGATGTCCTTCGCCAGCCGATACTGGCTGATGCCCAGGGGCTTCAGGAACTCTTCGCGGAGAATCTCTCCGGGGTGAATGAGCGGGAGCTTCCTGGCCACCGCTTCGAACCCTGCAACTTTAGAACGATAAGGTGACGCGGGCGCGCGCGTAAGGCGACGGTCTTGCCCTGTGTGACCTTCACTTGGACCAAGCGACCGTCTGGGGCTCGGGCGTCATGAGCGGCCGTGGATGAGGGCAAGAGCGTCAGCGCATAACGGGCTTCCGCCACGACCTCGCCAAGACTGCCCACCAAATGGCCGTCTAGGGTGAACCTGCGATAGGGATAGAGGCGCTCGAGTTCCGCGACAGTCTTACACAGCTGCCTGACAAGCGTGCGCAGTTTTCGATTCTTGGTTCGCCTCACAGTCGTGTTGGTGCGGCAATCTAACCCCTAGTTACACTGCAGGTATCCCCGCCTGTTGTCAACCCAATCCCTTATCACTGGGAGACTCCGCGGACGCCCCGTCGTCCGTCGGCGTCCGTACCGCCAACCCCGAGGATTCAACACATGGGTGTACAACATCGTGCTGCTCACGTCCTTGTGGCCCAGAAGCTCCTGAACCGTCCTGATATCACAGCCCGCCTCCAACAAATGGGTCGCAAACGAGTGCCGAAATGTGTCACAACTCGCGCGCTTGCTCATTCCGCTCCTCCGAACCCCCTCCTTCACCGCCCCGCTGCACAGCGCTCTCGTGAACCTGATGCCTGCGGGCCCGAGCCTCTCGACCAGGCGGCGGACCAACCCCGGCCGGTTGGGAATGACCCCAAGCGACCGCACCTCACGGCTCGGCCCCACCACGGCCACCGCGGTCAGCTCGGCGTGGACATCGAGACCGACCCCGCGTAGTGCTCATGAGAGTTTCGTTTTACTTGTGACTGTGCGCTGCCTGAATCCGTCTAGCAACGTAATCCACGATCTGCGGAATCGGAGCCGATCGTTCCATAGTGGCTGTTGACGCACCCCCTGGTTTTCCCTATGCTAAGTTCAAGGAGCAACGAAGGGGCAAAAGTGAGCAAGGCCCGTTTACCATGCAGCTGGTCGACGTTTCTTCTCTCGTGCCACGCTCGCCGCTCCCTAGTTTGGCAGTGGCTGACGAGGGCAATGACGCACCGCTCGCCCCGCAGAGGTTTAGTCAGCATCAGCCTCGCGATCCTGCCCCTGGTTGCCTGTAAGGAAAGGTTGGCGCTTACGGACCCTGTGGGGGGGGCGTTCATTCTGAACCTACATCAGCACCCGATTGGCGTTTGCCTTGGGGTAACGCGCTACCGCAGGAGCAGCCGTGCGAGGAGATAAGCGCACAGGTTCCTGAATTCGGTGGCTTCTTCACCCACGGCGACACGGTAGTGGGCTACTTAACAGATCTAGGCCAAGCGGCGCGGGTGACGCACCTTGTTCAGCGCGCCTTGGCTAGGAAGGCTTCTTGGTCCCGCGAACCAATGCCGCGGGTCGTGATCCGGCAGGTCAGGTACCGTTTCCGTGAACTCAGCGAGTGGCGAGACCTGCTCACTGCAAAGATTCTCCCGCATTCTGGGGTTGTGTTCGTAGACTTGGACGAAGCAAAAAACCGCGTGGAAATCGGAGTTGAGGTTGTAGGTAAACTGGGAGAAATCGAGGCGAAAGTCGCCGAGCTGGGAGTTCCCTTAGAAGCCATACGGTTTACTGTTGCCAGCCCGGTGTCGGAGGAAACGGGACACAGCCTCAGGGATCGGGCGCGTCCCATGCTCGGTGGGCTTCAGGTTAGCACAGATAGCACAGTCTGCACCTTGGGCCTCAACGCAATCTGGGAACAGGTACCGCCTTCCAGCGTGTTTGTAACCGCGTCGCACTGCACTTTTGTTAGGCTGGCTAGCGACGGTGCGGTGTTTTACCAGCCCCTGCCCGAAGCCGGGAACCGCATAGGGCGCGAGGTGCATGACCCCCCTTCGTTTCGCTGCGGTCCGTTCTGGGACCGGGACGACTGTAGATATGCAGACGTGGCGATCATCCTGCACGAGACCAGTAACTTTGAGCAGGGGTTTATTGCCCAAACGCTCAACCGAGTCGGTCCCGGTCGCGGCTTGCGTGGCTCGGTAGAAACCAACGGGCAGCGGCTTCAGATCATCAGCGAGAGTCCAACGTCTTTGGTCGGTGAAGTGGTTGAGAAGATTGGCAGAACTACCGGCTGGACATATGGAGAGATTACCGATACATGCGTTCACACGAAAGGCCCAGGCGACTTCAAGTTCTTGTGTCAAGACTTCGCGACCTACAGTTCAGAGGGACACGATAGCGGTGCACCGGTTTTCATTTGGCACGGCGACAACACTGTGACGCTGCGGGGCATCCACAGGGGGTCGGATACGGTCCAAAACCTAGCAGTGTTCGCCCCGCTGGCCAACGTCGAGCGTGATCTGGGTCCCCTGCTCGCGACCGTTGCGGTCGCCGTGGAGATTCAAGGCCCGAGTGCCGTGGATCACCCTGGCACGTACGCGTGGGAGGCCTTCCCGGCAGGAGGTAACGGATCGTACTCTTACCACTGGTCGGTGTACTACTTCAACACGGGGACGACCGATGTGTTAGGTACGGCAAAGACGCAGACTTTGGACGTGTGGAGAGAACTAGGCCATTTCGAGATGCGCATCACAGTGTCCAGCGCAGGAGTTGCCGGTTCTGACACTCACTTTGTCAACAATAACATTGACCAGGGACCCGGGGACCCGGAGTTTCGAAGAAGGCCGCGGCTCAGACCATAGATCAAGAGGCAGCTTTGCGGATGACTGGAGAGGAGAAAAAGTTCTTAGGTACGAGCACCGCAGGCATCATGGCTATGGTTTTGCTGGTGCCTGCTTGCCAGGCACCCACCGCTGGCCTCGATAGCTCCTGGTTCAGAGCTCAGATCCGCGGCGCGGTTCAGACAGAATATGAGGGAACAGGCTGGTTCAACGTTGGCAGCGACCCGCGCCGTGGCATCTCTGTGCAGTTCACCTTGTATTCCTCCGGCGTTGGAACCTACACGGGGCAGCGGTTCCAACTCTACAGCCCAGGTAAAGGGAGGCCCGGCCAAGGGATTTACGGGCTGGCTCCTCTAGAGGTCAAAGACGGAAGCCTCCAAGGATTTACGGCGTACTACCATCGTGTGGCTGGTGAGAGGAGCGAGAGCTATACGGCAGTTAGTGGGCGCGTGAACGTCGCTAAATCGTCAGGGAACCGCGTCGAAGGTGACTTTGATTTCACTGGTGTCCTGTATTGCTGGAGCAACACCAGCGGAACCCCTGAGGGCTGGTGCACCAGCCCGAACACCATCACGCCAGGTGCGCCGCAGATTCAGGTCACCGGTTCATTCTCTGTGGTGGCTTTCCGGCCGGGTGCCATCGTGGAGGAGGGGAAAGTGGGCTGGCGCTAAAAGCTCCCGCCGTTCAACTGCCCAGCACCTTCGCACTCCGTGCTAGTGTATGTAGCAGACCTGAACACAAGAGCGGGCTTTATCCCTCCGGCCTCGGCCGCCCGGCACGATTGGTAGGATTGCGAATCCGATCCGGCAACCGGTTCCACTGCTCCAAAGTGAGTATCTCCCTGATCCGCTCCAACGACCAGCGCACCTGCTCTCGCCCCGCCTCGAACTGCGGCCGGACCAGCGCCAACAACTCGCCGGGATTCTGATCCCGCCCGCCGCGGCGCTCCAACGCCGCAAACAGCGAATCGCCCAAAGACTCAATCCGCCGCGACAACGTGTCCGCCAAAGCCTGGAGCGCCGATACCTGCTCGCCGGTCAATCCCAGTGAGTCCCGCAGCTCCAACACGGCACGCGGAGGATTGGGCAACAAAGCATAAAACCGCGACAAAAACTCCCCGCGCGCCGCTGCAGGAGTCGGACCTCCTGCGAGCGCCCCGGGCCGCATGCCACCCCTGGGACCGAACCCCCGCAAACCGTCCAAAGCCGCCCGAGTGCGATCCGGACCTATGGTGAACCGAGCCTGAATGCCGATCTGGAACGGCGCCCGGAACACGTTGGCCCCGCTACCGGTAGCGCCGAAACGCTCGTTTACCGCATATACAAAACGCCGCTCCACAGGATCGAACCCCGTCACGTAAAGGAGCATCGGATCGGGCCGCAACGCGAGACCCCAACCGCGCGCTCCTTCGGCACCGTGCAACAACTCGTCTATCCCCCGCAACAAATTCACCGTCACCACCGAGATCTGCAGCCTGCGCCCCAGACCCAACACACCCGGCCGGTAATTGAGCTGGAGATCGAACGAACTCTGCCACGGGCCGCGACAACTGTTGCGCCCGGCGATCATCCCTATCTGCGAGGACAAACACTCCCGTATCCGCGACGGAGCACTCTCCAAAAGCCGAGCCATCGCCGCCCCCTCCGCAGTCCCGGAAGCGGGATCGAAAATGAAAGCCCGATCGTTCCGCGCCCCGTCACCGTTGATGTCGGAACCGACCATCGGCGTGAAGGGAGCACCCGACACGAATCGCCCGATGGCTGTGAGCTCCAAAGCGGGAGAAAAACCGTAACTCAGCGTGCCCACCACCGAGTGCCGCCGGTCAAAATCGCTGAACGCCCACTCGCGAACCGCAGGATCGCCCGCCACCGGAAGCGCGCCGAACCCAGACGCACCGAATCGGGAAGCAGAAAACTGATCGCGAGACTGAGACCAAGTATAGGACAACTGGAGCACCACGCCGCGCCGCGTCACACCCCCCAGCGAGACGGAAAGCTGCTTTGACTCCGAACCCAAGTCCGACGCCGCCTCCAAAACATGGCCGAACTCAGGATGAACCCGCGAACCCGCAAAGCGTACCGCACCGGTGACCGGAGCGATGTCCGACGGCGCTACATAAACCGGCCTGCCAGCTTCGGCCGGCAAATTGAAATACGGCGTAGCCCGCAAATTGAGATCCCGAAATCCGTACTGGCTCACACCTCGCGCGTAATTGAAATCCACCGAGAGCCTAAGAAGCGACGTCAAAAACCGCTGGAACCCCAGCGACGCCCGCCAGGCCCGAGGAGCGGCGAAGTCGCCCGCAAACAGCGTCACATTGGGAGCGGGCTGCCGGAGGGGCGCCGTACCGCCGCCCGAAACGCAACCCGAAGGAACCGAAGAGGGATCCCTGAGATACTCCTCCCACCGCGGCTGCGGCACCTCGCCACCCACGCACACCACCTGGGCTTCCGACGCCGCCAGACCTGTCGCCGCATGAACCGCGGACAGAAGCCCCGAAGGTAACGGGCTCCTGAACTCCCCCACACCGCCGCGCACTATCCAACCGGGCTGGCCCGGCAAACCGCCTCGCACTCCGCTCCCGGGAATCGTCCAGGTGAAACCGATCCTCGGACTCAGATGAATTTCGGGCGGAATTCGATCGGTCCTCCGGCCAAAAAGCGCCGAGATCTCAGGATTGAACGGCGGCGGATCGGGGTACGTCGCTCCTTCGAACCGGAGGCCGTAGGTGAGCTGTAGCGAGCGGGACGCCCGCCATACATCGCCCAGATAGACCGCGTAGTCCAGCCGCTTGGCGGCGCGATCGGCGGGTAGCAGCGTCCTGCGGAACACGGCCGCTCTTCCCTGCTCCAGGTCCGCCAGCGAGTTGTAGAAAAACGTCCCGTTGACGTTGTTGGATATCAGTTCGCTCGACCGCTCGGCCCGCAGCAATGCGCCCAGCTTGATCCGATGCCGCCCCGTCCCGGGAAGCCAGGAGATCTCCTGCACCGCCTCCAAAGCGTCTTTGTCCGAGCGATACGGCAGCGCGGCGTTTCCTCCGAAAGAAACGGTGCTCACTCCCACGCCTCCCTCCGGTAGTTCGGAAGCCACCTGCACTCGCCCGGCGGGAAGGTCGAGCAGCGGCCGGCTGTCCTGGCTTTCGGAAGAAACGTAAGCCCGAAACTCGCTGATCAGCGAAGCGCCCAGTCTGGAGGTGAGCGCCGCCATGACCCCTTGCGCGCTGCTGTTAGCCAGACCTCCGGTCTGCGGCAATGCCAGCGGAGCGAGTCGCGCGGGCTCCTGGCTCGTCTTTCTGAGATCGCCCCGCAGAGTGAGTGTGTGGGAATGATTCACCAAGTAGTCCAGGCGCACCAGGCCGGAGAAGTTGTCGCTATCCCGGTTGCCTTCCGGCGACACGATAGTAGGGGGCACTCCCGCGGTCTCCACCGCTTCGAGGAACCGGTTGAGAGAATCGGGATGCAGGCCCAGGCGCAAAAGGTCCGACGCGGTGGCCGAGAGAAGATGTTGCTGCGCGTCGGTTCTGAGGCGCGCTTGGGCGGAGCCGAAGACGAACAGGCGATCCTTGACCAGCGGCCCGCCGAGTCCGCCGCTGAAGACGTGTTGGGTGAAGCCGCGGGAAAAGGGGGAATCCGGATCGTCGGTTATGGCCAAATCCTCGTCGCGCAAAGAATATCCGGAGGAACCCTGGACGACATTGGTACCGGATCGTGTGGTGGAAGCGATCAGCCCGCCGGAGAACTGGCCCCGCGCGACGTCGTAGGTACTGGTGACTACGCGGGTAGCGCGCACCGCTTCTTGAGGCACCGAGCCGCTGGAAAAGGTGAGCCCGTCCAGAGTGATCGAATTGGCGTCGAGTCTGAGGCCGGCTACGGAAAAGCCCGCCGGCGTGCTGTCGCTCTCGGGCACTACCACGGTGCCCGGCACCAGGCTCGCCAACAGGCTCAGGTCTTCCAGATCCACCGGCAGCCGGGTCAGCATCTCCGTGGTGAAGAGCCTCTCGGTGGATCCCGGTGTGGGAAGATCCGGAGCGCGGACCGGCCGGGGCGGAGCGCGCACGGTGAACTCTTCCAGTATCACCGGAGCGCTGGTGAGCCTGACGTCCCAGACCAGCCGGTCCTCGTCGGCGAATCGCTGGAGCAGGGTTTCCTGCGGTTGTTTGCCCAGGTAGCGGATCCGCACGCGGTACTGTCCCCCTCCGTCGGGGAAGACCACGGTATAGCGGCCGCGGGCGTCGGTTCTAACGGTTCGGGTAACTTGGGTCTCGAGGGAGAAAACCTCGACAACCGCGCCGGCCAGAGGAGCGCCGGACTCGTCGGTAACCGTGCCGGTTATGATGTCGGTACTAAGGCCGATCTGCGCATCCAGACGCGCCGCGGCGGCGCAGAGCGCCGCCGCCAGCAGCCAAGCTCCACGGCTCCGAAGTCCGGCCAAGCGACAAGTTCCCCGCTGAACTCTATCCTAACATATTACGCGCGAACTCCGGAGGCGTTAGCATGCACGCTCTCTACCGGCCTACGACCGGGGGTCCGAACGGCGTTCTAACCGGATACCCCGCTACGGCCGCAGGGCGCTGAAAACGTAAGACGTAGCACTGGCTCCCTGGTGGCACTGGAAGCAGGATTGACCGCCGTCTTTGACCAGCCGCTCGGTCTTCGAATCCCCGGCAAACCCCTCGAAACCCCACCCGCCAGTAGCCGCAAAACGACGGCTGTCGCGCTCCATCACCCCGACGAGCTTCCGCGGCCCTTCCTGAATCGTGTGGTTCTCCGCCTTGGCCTCCAGCAGATCGAAAACCAAAACCGCACCGTCGGGGTAGCTCCCGGTGCGCAGTCCTTCCACCGCACGGGAGTTGGCATAAACGTGATGGATCCCGCCGAAGGGATTCTCTAGCGGATGCCCGGGCAGGATGACCATGGATTTCACATGCTGCCAGGAGCGGTACCCTTCGGGATAGCTGACCTGCCGATTCTGAGCCGCGCCGGCCGTCACCACGCCCGCCGCCACCACTGCGCCCCAAGCCCCAAGCCATTTGCCCTTCATCTTGCACCTCCGGTTCGATAGTTTCGATTCGAAACTATTGAGAAGTCCCGGGTTGTCAAGATGGTTTCGAGTCGAATACATTAGGTCATGGCCCTGGACCGGCTTCTGGAACTGGTGGAGCGCTTGGGTGCGTTACTCCGCTCGTACGGCAACCGCCGGACCGGAGGTCTCCAACCGGTTCATCTTCTCGCCCTTCACTACCTCTCGCGGTGCAACCGGTACAGCAACACTCCGGGGGCTTTGGCCGCCTATCTCGGGGCCACCCGGGGCACCACCTCCCAGTCCCTGGATGTGCTGGAGTGGCGAGGCCTCGTGCGCCGGACTTCCGACAGCCAGGACGGCCGAGTGGTAAGGCTGCACCTTACCGCACAGGGACGGCGCCTGCTGGACCGGGAGCGACGCCGGCTGTTAACGCAACTCGAACAGTGGGAAAGGGTCCGGGCCCAAGACCTCGATACCGCCGAAAAGGTATTGGAAGGCTTGCTCCGCCACCTCCAGCGGGCCAACAATTATCGCACCTTCGGCCTGTGCCGCACCTGCCGGCATCTCCTGCGGGAAGGACCGGGTAAGTTTCGCTGCGGGCTTACGCTCGAGCCCCTGACCCAGGCTGAAACCGGGCAGATCTGCCACGAACACGAGTATCCTGCGGCACAGGCCGCTCCGTAGATGATCCGGAGCTCCCCCGGTAAGCCGAATCCGACAGGCGGAACCCTGCGGGCCGAAAGGGGGAACCCGGACCGGCCGAGCTAATTACTCGGCGGTCCAGGTCAGATCCTGGCGAGAGAGAGGCAGAGAGCGAATCCGCTTGCCGGTGGCGGCAAAGATGGCGTTGCACAAAGCGGGCACGACCGGGGGCAACGCCGGCTCGCCCAAACCCGTGGGCGGATAATCGGTCCGCCGGAAATAGACCTCCACCTCGGGCGGCGCCTGCACCATCCGGAGCAACGGAAAGTCGTGGAAGTTGCTCTGGACCACTCTTCCGCGATCGATCGTAATCTCCTGGCCCAAAGCCTCCGCTAGACCGTCCAGCACCGCACCCTGAACCTGGTTCTCCGCGTTGGAAGGATTGATTATCTGGCTCCCGATGTCTCCCGCCACCCAGACGTGCTCCACTTTCACCTCGCCGGCGGCGCTCACGCTCGCCTGAACCACTTCGGCAAAGTAACCCCGGTGGCTGAAGTGGAACGCGACACCTATGCCCGTTCCCTTGGGCAGCGAGCGGCGGCCCCAACCGGATTTCTCCGCCACCAGTTCCAGCACGCCGCGCATCCTCTCGGCGTTCATCGCAGCACCCTCCCCCGCGCTGGCCAAGAGATCCATCCGGAACTCCACGGGATCTCTTCCCGCAGCCAGAGCCAACTCGTCTATGAAAGACTGAAAGACGAAGGCCAGACCGTTGGACCGCGGCGCCCGGAGCGCTCCCGTAGGCACTCCCAGCGGGATCAACGAAACCTCCAGGGCAAAATTCGGAATGAACGCCGCCGGAAACTCGTTCTCGGAAATGTTGGCGCTGTTGGCGAAACGCTCCCCTTCACCGAACGTCACAAAATGGTCGCGCCAGGCTATGAGCTTGCCGTTGCGATCGACTCCGCCGGTCAAACGGTGGAAGCCCGCCGGACGATAGAAGTCGTGCCGGATGTCGTCCTCCCGGGACCAAACCAGCTTGATCGGAGTTCCCGCTACCTGCCGCGCGATCCACGCCGCCTCCACCATGTAGTCGTTGTTGAGCCTCCGGCCGAACCCCCCGCCCGAACGGGTGATGTGGATGGTGATCTTCTCCGGCGGAATCTCCAGAGTCCGGGAAACCAGGGTCCGGCCCCGCTCCGGCGTCTGGGTGGGCGCCCAGATCTCCAACTCGCCGTCGCGGAACCAGGCGGTGCAGTTCATTGGCTCCAGCGGCGCGTGGGCGAGGAAGGGATAACTGTACTCCGCTTCCACCACCTTGTGCGCCGAGCGCAAAGCCGCGTCCACGTCGCCGTCGCGCCGGAGCGTGCGGTGCGGCGGTTGCCGGAACAGTTCCGCGGCTTTTTGGGTGAACCAATCGCTGCTCTGCGCAGCGGTGGGACCTTCATCCCAACTCACGCGCAGCCTCTGCCGCGCCTGGTGCGCCGCCCACCAGGTCTCGCCCACGATCGCCACACCGCCAAGCAGCCCGCTGAGGTCGCTCCCCCCTTCGACCACGAAAGCGTGCAGCACACCCGGCTGGGAACGGATCTCGTCCAGATTGGCGGCCCGTACTTTCCCGCCAAAGACCGGGCACTTTTCGAAGACCGCGTATTTCATCCCCGGCAGGCTCACGTCGATGCCGAACAGCGGCGCTCCCGTCACTATGGCGCGGACATCGACTCCGGGCAGCGGCTTTCCCACAATCTTGAAGTCTTTGGGATCCTTGAGCGGGACACTAGCTGGGTCGGGCACGGGGAGCGTAGCTGCCCGGCTCGCCAGCTCGCCGTAGGAGAGCCTGCGCCCGCTCGGCCGGTGAATCACCGTCCCGGCTTCGGTCCGGCACTCGCTTTGGGGTACGTTCCAGGTCTTGGCCGCGGCCGCTATGAGCATCGCCCGGCCGACGGCTCCCGCGCGGCGCATCGGTTCCCAATGATTGGGCGTGGCCGTGCTGCCGCCCGCGTACTGGTTGGCGAACTTCTCGGTGTCGAGATCGCCCTGTTCGATCCGCACCGCGCGCCAGTCGGCGTCCAGCTCTTCGGCGACGATCATCGGAAGCATCGTCTTTACGCCCTGGCCGATCTCCGGATTCTGGGCGATGATGGTAACCGCGCCGTCGGGCGTGATCTTGATGAACGCGTTGGGCGCAAACTCCGCCGCGGATTCCGCCGCGAGCAGGCGGTTCCAGGGATCCCAGTAAGTGGCGATGAGCATCCCGCCGCCGGCGAGAGCGCTCACCTTGAGGAATTCCCGGCGATTGACGCGAAGTGTCGTTGCCATGGCGACCAGACCTCGTTCCGGCGGTTACCGGCGCAAAGCTTCGCCGCCGTTGGGCGAGCGCTGCGATCGCCCGTTCCCTTGCGGCTGCGCGCCGGCGGCCATCAGTTCAGCCGCCCGGTGAATCGCGCGGCGGATCCTGAGGTAGGTTCCGCAGCGACACAGGTTTCCGTTCATCGCCGCGTCGATATCCGCGTCCGATGGATTGGGATTGCGCGCCAGGAGAGCGACGGCCGCCATTATCTGTCCCGCCTGGCAGTAACCGCACTGGGGAACGTCGAGCTCTTGCCAGGCGCGTTGAACCGGATGGGACCCGTCGGGCGAAAGCCCTTCGACGGTCAGCACTTCGGCTCCTTCCACCGACGATGCGGGAAGCACGCAGGAGCGGGTGGGAGCTCCGTTCACGTGCACGGTGCAGGCCCCGCACTGGGCAGCGCCGCAACCGAATTTGGTGCCCTTGAGGTCGAGAACGTCTCGCAACACCCAAAGCAGAGGCATGTCCGGCGGGACGTCCACGGTCACGCGTTTGGTGTTCACGGTGAAGGAGATTTTCATGGCAGATGCTCCGGCTAGCCTGGCCTGGAAAATATTGCACCCGGGGTCCGGCGGCCGCAAGGCAGGCACCGTGCTATTTGTAACGTTGCAGCAGAAATGTCCTAGTCTGGTTGCAGCAGAAATGTCCTCTTTCGGGGTCTTTTCGCCATCTTGGTGGCCGACCCCAATTCCGGAGAGAGGATGTGCTGCTCTTGAGCCAGAGAGATCGTGACCGGCTGGTCATCTTGCGACAGGTAGACCGGGGTAACCTCACCGTGAGCGAAGGCGCCAGGCGCGCCCGGCTAAGCCTGCGGCAGTTCCGCCGGCTGCTGCGCCGCTTTGAAGCCGAAGGCGACCGGGCGGTGGTGCATCGAGCCCGGGGCCGGCGGCCCAACAATGCCCTTAGCTTGAAGCTGCGCGAGCAGGTCTTGGGCCTGGCCCAAGAGCCGCTCTACGCCGACTTCGGACCGACGCTGTTGAGCGAGCATTTGGCCCGGGATTTCTCCCTCGGGCCGATCCATCCCCACACCCTGAGGCGTTGGCTGATCGCCGAGGGGCTGTGGCGGGTCAGGAAACAAGGCAAGCGCCACCGCCAGAAGCGACCGCGGCGGGCAGCTTATGGCGAGCTGGTCCTCATGGACACCTCGGTGCATCCCTGGCTGGAGGATCGTTGCAGTGAGGAGATCGTGCTGATAGCCATGATCGACGACGCTACCGGCCGGCTGTACGCCCGCTTCTTTCCCCGGGACACCGGAGCCGCCAACCGCCAGCTGCTGGTCGACTACCTGATGCGCTTCGGTCGCATGGGAGCGTTGTATACTGACCGTGCCTCGCACTTCCAAGCTCACTTCCGGGCCCGAGAGCGCAGGGAGCAAGATCAGGAGCAAGCCCTGACACTCATCCGCCGCGCCCTTGCTGCCCTGGACATCGAGTTGATCATCGCCCTCTCGCCCCAGGCCAAGGGGCGCATCGAGCGCCTGTTCAAGACCCTCCAGGACCGACTGATCAAGGAGATGCGCATACGCGGCATCTCGACCCTCAAAGAAGCCAATCGTTTCCTGGAGGAGGAGTTCATCGGCTTCTGGAACGAGCGCTTCAGCGTAGCGCCCCTGCTAGCGCTGGATGCCCACCGGCCCCTCAATCCGGGTACTGATCTTCTGGCGCTGTTTGCCGAGACCGAAGAGCGCGTAATCAGAAGCGACTTTACCCTGCGCTACCGCAACCAGCACTTCCAGATCCAGGCCCAGGAGGCGGACCCGGCCATGCCCAACAGCAGGCTCACCATTGAGCGGCGGCTAGATGGTACGACCCGCTTTTGCTGGCGCGGGCGCTATCTCTTGCCCACACCCCTAGAGCAGCGCCCCGAGCAGCCGCTGCCAGAACCGGCGCCCCAGCGGCCCCCACGCAAAGGGCGACCAGCCCCAGCCGATCACCCCTGGCGCCGCTTCCCGATCCTGGTAGGACGGGCACGCCACCGGACAGCAGCCACCTGATGAGCACCCAGTACCATCACCCCAGGCAGGCACACCCTCCGCTAAAGCGGGATGCAACCCCTTGGCACTGTTTCCCTTCTGCCTGGCACTTCAACCCCAAGCCCGGGAGGGAGGACATTTCTGCTTCAACTAACCCTAGGACTTTTCTGCTTCAACGGAACACCCTATTTCGCACTCGGGTTGTCTTCTCTCAGCTCGGGAGCCGGCTTTTTGCGGTAGTACCTGTCGGCCGCCGCACCCCAAGGAATTACCAACCATCCGACGAGTGCGAACCACGCGAGCGCGGTGACGCTGGGTGGAGGAGGAGACCACGGCCCTCCAGCCCATAAGACGGTCGAGACGGCGACCAGCGACCACAGCGCCAGAGACCCCCGCCATCCCGCGGGCTGACGCCTCGCCAGATACAGCGCCAGCGCCGCGACCCATAGACTGCCCTCGACCGCGAAGGTCCCGGCGACCGAGTTCCAAAGTCCGAGACCGAACCGCGGAGACTGTCCGGGCCAGAGCGGCAGGTCCGGCGCATGGGTGACGAAATCGAGTACCCAGTGGCTGAGCACGCAAGCGCCGAGCAGCGTAGCACTGAACCGGTCCGCACCTCTCCAGCGGGCAGCAGCCGCCAGGACCGCCCCCAGTATGAACCCGCTCAGCAGGCTATGGGACCAGGGGTAATGTTCGAAAATCAGCGGGTTGAACGCAGTGGCTCCGGGCGCAACCTGCGCTCGCTCGACACCAAGAAGTAACAATATGGGCCACAACAAGTCCGGCGCCGTCGCCGCGGCCAAGTACCATCCGAGCGAAAGCCGAGGCCGAGCGCCCTTAGCGGCGAACGCCGCTGCCAGATGTCCGACGAACACGGTGTCCTCCCGGTTTTCCAGATCCTATCGGATAGCCACCACCACAGTACCGGCACCGGTGCTCTCTCCGGCTGCCTCGACCGCCGCGGGAGCGCGGTTCAACGCATAGCGGGCGCGAACCACCGGTATGACTTTCCCCGACCCCATAAGCGCCGCAAGCAGGGCGAGATCGGCACTGTTCGGTTTCGATATCAGCCCTACGATTCGGTGGCGCACGAACCATCCCGTCAACATTCCCCTTACAGTGCGCTCGAACCCCATAGTCCATCGCCCACCGGTGCCTCCGACCATGACCAAACTGCCCTTTGGAGCAAGCGCGTGGCGCAGCCGCGACACCGGACGATTGCCTGCAATGTCGATTATAGCATCGTACCGGCAGCGGTGCCCGGCGGGATCCTCCCGAGTGTAATCCACTACGCGATCCGCCCCGAGTGCCCAAAGCGTCGTCAAGTTCCGAGTGCTGGCAACCCCGGTAACTTCCGCTCCCCAAGCCTTGGCGATCTGTACCGCGAAAGATCCTACACTCCCCGAAGCTCCGAGCACTAAGACTCGATCTCCGGGCTTCACCCTGGCGCCGTCCCGCACCGCTTGGAGCGCGGCAAGTCCAGAAATCGGCGCGGCTGCGGCTTGTTCGAAGCTAAGGCGCGCCGGTTTCTTGGCTACTGCCTCCGGCTGTACGACTACGAACTCGGCCAGCCCGTGCCCGAACCCGAACACAGCCTCACCGGCAGAGACACCCGATACCAGCGGCCCGACCTCGTGAACCGTCCCGGAAAATTGCAACCCACCCACGCGATGTCTCGGACGCAGTATGCCGTAGACGGGCCGGGCTATGTACGGCAACCCCTGACTCACGAGCCACACACCTTTGGCGATCCCGGAAGCGCGCACTCCGACCAGGACCTCGCCGGGACCAGGAGATGGACGCTCCACCCGCCCGAGCGACAAAACGGCGCCCGGACGGCCAAAGCCACTTTGGAGTATTGCCCTCATTGCTAGCCTCGCAGGACGGGGGTTGTCGGAGGCCCCTCCCTCACCGCATCCCGAGCCACGACTGGTGTGTCGCAAAACAACCGAGTGCGCGCCGCACCCGGAGTGGAATTCTATGCGCCGCCCAGGACTCGAACCTGGAACCTACTGATTAAGAGTCAGTTGCTCTACCAATTGAGCTAGCGGCGCTTGCGGGGCGTCAAACGCGGCGGCAGCTAGACTAATGCGATCCCAGGCGAACCGCGCGAAGTTTTAAGATACTCACCCGCCACCGAAAATGCGATATCCGAAAGACGCGACCCGAGTTCAACCGCGCCGGGCCGCCTACCGATCGAACCGGGCTCTAGGTCACAACTCCTGGCCCGGTTGCCTCCTCCCACCCATCATGACCACCCGAGGACGAGGCAAGGCATCCAGCTTGGCCTGCTGCTCCGGAGTGAGCAGGCCTCTCAGCGCACCGTAATGTTCGTCCAACTCGGCCTGAAACTTCTGGAACGCCGACTGCATCGCCTGGCGTTGCTCCGGACTGGGCGGCCCACCCCCCGCCATGAACTGCTCCCGCATCTTCCGCCTCTCCTCGGCAGCCTTCTTCAAAACCGCGTTGATCGCCTCATAGTGCTTGGCTACCTCGGGTTTCTGCGCATCGGTGACACCCACCATCTGCACCACGGAATCCAAGGTCAACCAATGATCCGGAGGAGGGGTGAACTGACCCCGCTGGGCCCAAAGCGGGGCCGAGGACAACACCAAGGCCCAAACAACCGCTAGCTGCCGCATAGGATGTCCTTGAAGAGGTCCGAAGGAGAGATACGCACCAACGTCCCCCGGCGTTAAGGGCAGCGGCCTTAGAGCGCACGGCCGGATCCCTAATGCCGGCCGGCCGGAAAGCTACCGGCAGGCTTTAGAAGAAGACCGTACCGGGACGCTTGAGATGGAGATCGGGAAGTATGGTTAGCGCCAGCTGGTCGCCCCGCTCTACCGGCAGCGACCAAGTATAGTACGACCCAACCGAAAGAAGAGCTATTTCGAATCGCAGATCCAAATCCGGCCAGGCGAACTCGAACGTCTCCTTGTTGAACCCTACCACCCGCCCGATGCGAAGCCGCAACCCGGGCCGCACGGCGTAAATCGTGGCGTCGTAAAAGTTCTGGTTGTCCACCTCTACCGTGAGATAGCGGGACCGCTCCTCCTGAACCGGCTCGTCCAAGTTGGCACGGCCGGGCAAAAGAGCACAACCACCCATAAAGGGGGTGAAAAACAGAGCCAGCAGTATCCGTCTGACAGCCATCGAGATCCTCGCCCAAGTTCGCCTGTGTGTCCTACCTCCCCCACCCGTTTTTGTTCCCCTCCGAGAACCTCCAAACGCTATATTTCACCCGCAGGCTCGACACCGACCCGCACGCGCGGTGTCCGGCCGGAAACCCGTCCGCTGGACCGGCACGCCTGTGCCCGGTCCTGTGACGCGGAGGCGCGGTGTTCAAGTAAACCCGGTGCGGCCGCGACAGGCCGCAGGAGAGCGTACCGATTCAAGCCTGGTTGACCGAAACCTTCGGATTGAGCCCCGCCCTTCAAGAGCGGCTCTTGACCTCCATCGCGGTCATTCTCGTCTTTTGGGCCGCGCGGCGGATCGTCCTGTTCGCAGCACTCAGAAAGGTTACCGATCCGAAGCTCAGATATCGCTGGCAGAAGGCCACCACCTACGTCACCGTCCCCCTGGCGATCCTGGTGCTCGGACGTATCTGGTTCGAAGGCTTCCAGTCCCTGGCCACGTTCCTGGGGCTGCTTTCCGCCGGACTGGCGATCGCCCTCAAAGACCTCCTCGTGAACTTGGCCGGCTGGGGCTTCATCCTCTGGCGCCGCCCCTTCGAGGTCGGCGACCGGGTACAGATAGGACCCCACGCCGGCAACGTGATCGATCTCAGAATCTTCCAGTTTACCCTGCTGGAAATAGGCAACTGGGTAGACGCGGATCAGAGTACCGGGCGCATCATCCATATACCCAACGGCAAGGTCTTTACCGAGCCTCTGGCCAACTTCACCAAGGGTTTCCAGTTCATCTGGAACGAGATCCCGGTGCTGGTCACGTTCGAGAGCAACTGGGAAAAGGCCAAGAACATCTTGCTGGAGATCGCTCGCAAACACGGCGCCCACCTGACGGCGGAAGCGGAGGCAAAGCTCCGGGAGGTATCGAGCCGCTTCATGATCTTCTATACCACTCTTACGCCCACGGTCTATACTTCGGTGGCGGACAGCGGAGTGCTCCTCACCATCCGCTATCTCTGCGACCCGCGCCAGCGCCGCGGCACCACCCAGGCGATCTGGGAAGACATCCTCCGGGCCTTCGCCGAGTGCGACGACATAGACTTCGCCTACCCCACACAGCGGTTCTACAACAACGTGCTGGAGGGAAAACCCGAGGCCCGCGCCCGGCCCGCGGAGATCGCAGGCGAGCCTAGAACCGGGCGGTGACTTCCTTCAGCGCCGCCATGGCGTCGCGCAACTGGTCGTCGCACAGATAAGGCGCCGGACCGAAGCGCAAAAGCGAACCGCGGGCGTCCACCATCACCCCCCGCTTCCTCAACTCCCGCACCAGCTCCGGCGCACGGGAAGACTCCAAAGCCAGAAAGCCAGCCAGCGCCTCCAAGGGGATTGAACGATCCCTCCTTACCACCGCAGGATCCAAATCCAATGCGTCAAACTGGACAGCCAACAAGCCCACTTGGTGCCGGCTCACCTCCCGCAGGAACTCCGGAGTAAGACCGCGCTCCTCGAAGAAATCGAACACCCGAGCCGCGCGATAATGACTGGTCGGATCGTAGGTGGCCCCCGCAAAACGGGCCGGACCGGGGGGATAACTCACCCGCCCGGAAGAGTCGGCCGCCTCCAGTTGCTCGAACTCGGCAAACCAACCGGTGATCACCGGCCGCATGCGGCAGCCCGGTGGAATCCTCAGAAAACAGTTTCCCTCGCCCAACTGGCAATACTTGTAACCCCCGCCCACCACGAACGCTCCTTCGAGTCCTTCCTGCTTCAAAGAAAACGGCACCGCGTTCAGAGCATGATACGCGTCCACCAAAAGCTCCGCCCCGACCTTCGCACAGGCCGCCATGACTTCACCCAGGTGCGGCACTATGTGACCATTATGATAGAATACGGAAGACACCAACACCGCCGCCGTCCTCTCGTCCAGCGCCTCGATCAGCCGGCCCGCAACTTCCCCCGCAGGACGGTGACTCACCCGCACCACTTGAATCCCCTCTTCCTCCAGCCGCGCCAGCTGCCGCCGCAAGGTGTGAAACTCGGCATCGGTGGTGACCAGCTTCCGGCGATCCCGAAGCGGCAGCGCCGAAAGGAACCGAACCACCAACTCGTGCGTGCTCGCACCTAGGGCGATATCTCCGGAACCGTCTTCCAGCAGCCGGGCGAATCCCCGCCGCACCCGCTCCGCCTTGGCAAAAGCCCTCTCCCACTTCTCGTCCACATACAAGGCCGCGTCGTTCCACGCCTCCACCTGACCCTCGAAACCACAGTCGGGCCAGGCTTGGTGCGAATGACCGGTCAGCAACAACCGCTCCGAAACCCGAAAGCGCGAGTAATACCCCGCCAGCGCATTGGGAGAGCGATACAGCGATTCCGGCGCCGGCGCGCCGCTCATAACTCGGTGCGAATCGCCCAAAGGTCGGGAAAGGCCGGCTTGAAGAGGGTGCTCTTCAGATAACGAACCCCGGTGGTGCCCCCAGTCCCCCGCTTCTCCCCGATGGTGCGCTCCACCATTTTCACATGGCGATAGCGCCACTCCTGCAACCCCTCGTCCAAATCCACCAGCCGCTCGCAGAACTGCGTAACCATCGGATTGGTCCGATAGATCTGGATCAGCAACCGCTGAAGCTCGGCGGAAGGTTCCACCGGACGCGTCACGTCACGCTCCAACAGCTCCCGCGGTACCGCGTAACCCTCCCGGTGGAGATAACGCAGGAAGGCGTCCCATACCGTCGGATCGTGGTAGCGCTTCTCCAGCCGCTCCCGCCACACGCTCCCCGGAGGGTAGCGCTCCATCACCGAAGACTGCTTGAAACCCAGCAGAAACTCCAACTCCCGGAACTGCGCTGACTGAAGGCCGCTTCCGCTTTCCAGCCGGTCGCGGAAAGACAAGAATTCCAGCGGAGTCATCGTTTCCAGCACGTCGATTTGGGCCACCAGGACTTTGAGCACGGTCAGCACCCGCTTCAGAGTGTGCAGCGCCCGGGGCGTATCGTGCCGCTCCAGCAACGTGCAGAGGTAATCGAGCTCGTGCAGCATCTCCTTGAACCACAGCTCGAACACCTGATGCACGATGATGAAGACCGTCTCGTCGTGCTCGGGACCCTCGGAAATCGGCTGCTGGAGGGCCAAGAGCTCTTCCAGTTTCAGGTAGTCAGAATAGGAAGGCACCGCTTTCGCTCCTTTAGCCGGACCGCGCGGCTACTTGAACCGCGGCTTGTAACGGTCCAAAGTGCTGTACGGCGGCGGCCACGGGAGCGGATAGCCCAGCTCGTAAGCCGCATGCCGAGTCCAGTACGGGTCCCACAGATGGGCGCGGGCAAGAACGCACAGATCCGCCCGGCCCGCCGCCAATATCGTGTTCACGTCCATATAAGATGAAATATTACCCACCGCCATGGTGGCGATACCCGCTTCGTGCCGTATCCGATCGGAGAACGGAGTCTGGAACTGCCGGCCGTAAACCGGCTTGGCGTCGGGGACGGTTTGCCCCGCGGAGACGTCCACTATGTCGCAACCGTTGGCCTTGAGAAGCTTGGCGACCTCCACCGCGTCCTGGGGCTCCATTCCGCCGGGCTTCCAGTCCACCGCCGAAATCCTGACCGAAATAGGCTTGTGCTCGGGCCAAACCGCTCGCACCGCACGGAGAATCTCCAGAGGAAAGCGCATGCGATTCTCCAGCGACCCTCCGTACTCGTCCGTCCGCTTATTGGTCAGAGGCGAGATGAAACTGGCCAAGAGATAACCGTGGGCAAAATGAAGCTCCAGAATGTCGAACCCGGCCTCTTCCGACATCCCCGCTGCCCGCACGAAATCGGCCACGACCCGGTCCATGTCCTCCCGGGTCATCTCCCGGGGAATTTGACTGTGGGGCAGATAGGGAATGGGAGAAGCCGAAATCAAAGGCCAGTTACCCTCGGGCAGCGGCTCGTCCATTCCTTCCCACGCGCGGCGCGTGGAACCTTTCCTCCCTGCATGTCCCAACTGAATTCCGATCTTGGCATAACTGTGGCGGTGCACGAAATCCACGATCCGCTTCCAAGCATCCACGTGCTCGGGCCGGTACATCCCGGTGCATCCGGGAGAGATCCGCCCCTCGGGGCTCACGTCGGTCATCTCCGTGAACACCAGTCCCGCACCCCCAACGGCGCGGCTGCCCAGGTGCACCAAGTGCCATTCGTTGGGAGTGCCATCCTCGGCGCAGTACTGGCACATGGGCGACACCACGACCCGATTGGGAAGCACCAGGTCCCGCAACCGAAAAGGGGTGAACATCGGAGGCGGAGCCGCACCCCCGATCCGTTCTATGCGCCGCCTGGTCTGCAGTTCCGCACGCCGCGCAAACCACTCGTCCACCATCGCCACGAAACGCGGATCCCGCACTTTGAGATCCTCGTGGGTGATCCTGAAGCTTCTGGTGAGCAGATTGAACGCGAACTGGATCGGCTCCATCTGCATATAGCGCTCGGCGTCCTCGAACCACTGGAGGCTCACCTGTGCCGCCCGCTGCATGCTTTCCACCGCGGGACGCCGCTCCGCCTCGTAGCGCTGCAGGGCATCGGCCAGCACCCGCTCGGAGGCCAAAGCCCTAGCCAAAGCGACCGCATCCTCCATTGCTAGCTTGGTGCCGGATCCCACCGAGAAATGAGCGGTGTGAGCGGCGTCGCCTAGGAGCACTACGTTTTCGTGCCACCAGCGCCCGTTGACCACGGTGGTAAAGCGCCGCCAGATAGAACGATTGGCGAGGAGGCGATGACCCTCCAACTGCGGAGCAAAAAGTTCTTCGCAAAACCGCAGCGTGTCCTCCTCCGCCGCCCGGTCCAGACCCGCCGCACACCAGGTCTCCTCCCGGCACTCGACGATGAACGTGGACTTACCCGCCTCGTACTGGTAAGCGTGCACCCTCCACAGCCCGTGGCGATCGTAGACAAAGAAGAAATTGAAGGCGGGAAACGGCTTGGTGGTCCCCAGCCACACGAACCGGTTTTTCCGCTCGTCCAAACGGGGCTCGAAGTGCTCGGCGTAGCGCTCCCTCACCCCGCTGTTGTAACCGTCCGCCGCGACCACGAGATCCGCATCCCGCACCGACTCGGGGTCGGCGACCTCGCATTGGAAGTGCAGATCCACCCCGAGCTCCCGCGCCCGGCCGGCCAGCACCGCGAGCAGAGTGGTGCGGGCTATCCCGCTGAACCCGTGGCCGGTGGAGGAAAGCACCGTGCCGCGATAGTGAATGTCGATGTCATCCCAGTGGTGAAAATGCCGCTCCAGCGCGGCGAAGGTCTGTGGATCGGTCCCGGCAAGCTCGTGACGAGTGGCGTCGGAAAAAACCACTCCGAAACCGAAGGTGTCCTCCAGCCGGTTGCGCTCGTAGACGGCGATCGCGTGCCGGCGATCCTGCCGCTTCATCAGGATGGCGAAGTAAAGCCCGGCCGGCCCGCCGCCGATGACGTTGATCTTCAACCGCCGGTCCCCTGGAACAGGGTGGTCACTCTTCCCTCCGGCCCCGGAGCAGCTCCCGCGCGATCACCAACTGCTGGATTTCGCTCGTCCCTTCATAAATGCGCAACGCTCTCACCGAACGGTAGAGGCGATCCACCGGATGATCCGCCATCACACCCCGCCCGCCAAGGATCTGCACCGCCTGATCCACGATACGCTGCGCCGCCTCGGTGGCGAAGTACTTGGCCATCGCAGACTGGAGCCTCACCCGCGCGGCGCCTTGGTCATGGTCGAAGGCCGCCCGGTACACCAGCAAGCGCGCCGCGGCAAGCTCGGTGGCCATCTGCGCCAACTTCTGTTGAATGAGCTGAAACTCCGCAAGAGGCTGCCCGAACTGCCGGCGCGCAGTGGCGTAGTTCAAAGCTTCTTCCAGCGCTCGCTCCGCCATTCCGCACGCGGCAGCACCTACCGTGACCCGCAGAAGCTCCAGGGTCCTGAGCCCCAACCGCAACCCTTCCCCTTCGGCTCCCAGGCGCGCCGCGCCGGAAACGGTACAGTTCCTGAACTCTATCTCCCCCAGAGGATGGGGCGCGCTCATGATTTGCGGCCGAACGAATGCCAGCCCCTCGGTAGCAGCGTCCACCACGAAACAACTGATGCCGTCTTTCCCTTTCGACCGGTCGGTGGAAGCGAACACCGTGTAAAAGTCCGCTATCCCGGCGTTGCAGATGAAACTCTTGGTCCCGCTCAGCACGTAGCCGCCGCCCTCTTCCTTCGCCTCGGTGGCGATGGCCGACACATCGGACCCGGCGCCGGGCTCGGTCATGGCAAAAGCAGCCATCGCCTTGCCCGACAGCGCCGCTTGCACCCAGCGCGCGGCAGCGGGCGTCTCGCCTGCCAAGACCAGGGGAACGGTACCCAGAGCCTGAAGGGCGAACACGCTGTCGGCCAGAGGAGAAGCTGCGGCCAGTGCCTCGCGGATCAGACAGCAGGCCCTCAAATCGAGCCTCCCGATGGGCTCGAGCCACCCGCCTCCGCCCAGCAGGGCGAGTATCTCGCGGGCCTGGCTCCTGGACGATGAGTCATCGCGGGGTTCCGGCAGCGGCCTGATATGCCGGGTGCAAAACTCCGTTATCCCGGAAGCGAGACCGAGGTGGCGCTCCTCCAGAAACGCCCTGACGGCGGCGACATCAGGCATGCAGCCTCACCTGAATTTGGGCTCTCTTCTCGCCTTGAACGCCTGGTACGCTTCCTTGAAATCTTCTCCCAGCATCAAGTCGGCCTGCACCCGGGCTTCGAAGTCCAGCGCGCTTTCCAGGTCCATGGCCGTTTCACGGTTGAGCGCATCCTTGGTGACCGCCAGCGCGGCGGCCGGTCCTCGGGCGAGCTTGGCAGCCAAATCGAGAGCCTCGCGCTGGAGATCGTCCTGCGGAACCACGCGGTGATAAAGCCCGATCCGATGCGCGGTATCCGCATCGATGAACTCGCCGGTCATCAAAAGCTCGGTGGCTCGCGAAAGACCTACCAACCTCGGCAACAGCCACGCGGCACCCATGTCGGCGCCGGAAAGGCCCACCTTGGTGAACAAGAACGCGATCTTCGCCGAGGGCGCCGCGATCCTGAAGTCGCAGGCTGCGGCGATCACCGCACCTGCACCCGCTACCGTCCCGTTGAGCGCCGCCACCACCGGGAGCCGGCAGCGGCGGATCGCCAGCACCAGATCGCAAGTCATGCGGGTAAACTCCAGCAGCTCTCCGGGACCGCGGCCCAGCAGCGCCCCGATGATCTCCTCCACGTCCCCTCCCGAGCAGAACCCCCGCCCCGCTCCGGTGAGCACCACGGCCCGCACTTCGGGCTCGCGGTCTATCGCCCGGAAGGTATCCCTCAACTCGGCGTACACTTCGAAAGTCAGAGCGTTCAACCGCTCCGGCCGATTCAAAGTGATGACGGCCACCTTAGCGGAGGCATCGTGGGAATAAAGAAAAGAACGCGGAGAAAGTGTCATGGAATCACCGCCGTAGCTTCGACCTCCACCATGGCGTCCGGCTCCACCAGCGAACCCACCTCCACCAGAGTCATGGCGGGATAATGTTTGCCCATGATGCTGCGGTAAGCATCCCCTATGGCTTCGAGATTCGAACGGTACGCATTCATGTCGGTCACGTAGATCGTGAGCCGGCCGATATGCTGCGGCTCGCCCCCCGCGGCACGGACCACCTCCACCACACGCCTGAGCGCTCGAGCCCACTGCCCCACGAAATCCCCTTTCGGCTCTCCCCCGGCGGTCTGCCCCGCAACGAACAACACGCGCCCCTCTCTGGAAGCGAGCATCCCGTGATTGTAGCCCCGCGGGACACCCAAGCCGGCCGGGTTCACGATCTCGTAACTCACCGGCTCAACGCCCCGCCGTCTATCACCAGTGCGTGCCCGTTGATACCCCGGGCGCTGTCCAGGCAAAGTGCGAGCACCGCCGCCGCTACCTCCTCCGGCGTTATCAGCCGCCGCTGCGGCGTAGTATCCAGGATCGCCGCCAGAGCCTGCTCCCGGGACCGCCCGGTCTTCTCCATGATCCGGCGAATCGACTCCTCGGTCATGGGAGTGTCCACATAGCCGGGACACACCGCGTTTACCGTCACGCCGAACTGCGCGACCTCCGCCGCCACCGATCGGGTGAACCCTATCACCGCGTGCTTGGCCGCACTGTAAGCGGCGATATAGCGCCCGCCGGAAAGACCCGCGATCGAAGCCACGTTCACCACCCTCCCCCAGCGGCGCTCCAGCATGCCGGGCAGGAAAGCCTGGGTGCAGAGAAAAGTCGAGGTGGCGTTCACCGCCAGCAGGCGCTGCCAATCGTCCAAAGTGATCTTCTCCACCGGAGCGGAGTGCACGGCCCCGGCGTTGTTGACCAGAATGTCCACCCGCCCCAAGCGCTCCAGCGCCACCTCCTTCAACTTCGCCACCGCTGCCGGATCGGTCACGTCCGCCACCGCACCGAACGCCCGCGCACCCGACGCCTCGAGTTCCGACGCAACCGCCTCCACCTGCGACCCGGTTCGCGCGGCGACCAACACCGATGCTCCCGCAGAAGCGAGCACCCGGGCTATCGCGGCTCCGATTCCGCGCCCGCCGCCGGTAATGACCGCGGATCGCCCCGCAAGGGATCCCGTCATCGCCCCGTCGCTCCGAGCTCGGACAAAACCGCATCGCGCAAGATCTGCCCGAGCACCTCTACGGTCTTGCGTCCCTCTTCTGCGGTCGCCTCACTAGGATAACCGAAGTAAGCCAACTCGCCCCCCGGACCGCCGGCTTCTTCGAAAGTTCGCTTTCCCGCAGCAATAGCATCTTTGAGCGAAACCGGATTAGGCGCCAAACCGTCCATCCGATCCCGCCGCACCAGTTCCGCAGCTTCCGCCAGCACGATGGAACCCTCGTACCGGCCGGCGTGACAGGCGCCGCTTTGAAATTCCTCGGTAAGCCTGACGGCCCAGGGCTTCCGCGTCAGATCCGGGAAGGCTACGGTCAAATTCTCCTCCTCCCGGCACCGGCGGGCTGCTTCGTGCAAGGCCGCCAGATGCCCGGGATCGAAATGAGCGTTAGCCAGGGCCAGCACCTCCACGCCGTGCCTTTTCAAGCTAGCGCCGACCTGCACCACCGTAGCGCTCACCGTTTCCGGGCCGAGGGCGATGGTGCCCGGGAAGTTCCGGGCAAAGCCCGCCGCCGTAAAGGCCAAGGGCGGCAGCAAAAAAATCGTGTAACCGTCCCGGGCGAGCTTCTCGCCGCCCGATCGCGCCATGGCCCGTGCGATCACCACATCGGTACCCAGAGGCAGATGAGGGCCGTGGGCTTCGATGGCACCTACGGGCAGAACAGCCACCGCGCCGCGATCGCCGGAGCGAGCCAGGTACCGGAAATCCCACCAGGTGATGTCAGCCAGCTCGAAGATCGCCATATTATGCCTATGAGCTTCCAACCGCCGGAACAGTTCAATATCGCCGACTACTTCCTCGACGCGCGAATTCGCGAAGGAAGGGGCGATCGCACCGCGGTCATCACCGACCGGGGCAGCTACACCTACCGCGACATTCAGCGGCTGGCCAACCGGTTCGGCAACGTCCTCGCCGCCTCGGTACAGCCCGAGCAGCGGGTGATCATCTCCCTGCCCGACGGCCCGGAGTTCGTGGCCGCCCTCTTCGGATGCCTGAAGATCGGGGCGGTGGTGGTCATGGTCAACCCGCATCTCAAAACCGAAGAAATCGAATATCTCTGCCACTACACCCGCGCAGTCACGGCGGTGGTGCACCGGGACACCGCCGCCCCGTTCCGTCAAGCGCGGAAGCGCAGCCGCTACCTCAAGCATCTGCTGGTCGCCGGCGAAGGCGAGCTAGAAAGCCTGCTGCAAGCGGCATCGGACGAGCTCGAGAATTTCCCCTCTCACCGGGACGATCCCGCAATCTGGCTCTTTTCCGGCGGGACGACGGGCCGGCCCAAAGCGGTCATCCAAACTCACACTTCCTTCGCCAACACCACCGAGTGCTACGCCAAGAAGGTGATGGGCTACACCGAAAACGATGTTACCCTCTCGGTGCCGAAGCTGTTCTTTGGTTACGCCACCGGGTCCAACTTGTTCTTCCCGTTTTCCGCGGGCGGAGCCTGCGTGCTCTTTCCCGAGCGGAGCACGGCGGAGGTGTTGTTCGACAAGATCGCCCGCTTCCGGCCCAGCATCCTGATAAACGTGCCCACCATGGTCAATCAGATGGTCAACCATCCCGATGCCGCCCGGCAAGATCTTTCCTGCCTTAGGCTCGCTACTTCGGCCGGAGAGGCGTTGCCGGTGGAGCTCTATCACCGCTGGAAGCAGACCTTCGGCGTGGAGTTGCTGGACGGGCTGGGCACCGCCGAAATGTGGCACATCTTCATCTCGAACCGGCCGGGGAGAGTGAAACCCGGCACGCTCGGGGAAGTGGTCCCCGGTTTCGAAATCAAGGTGTGTGACGAGGAGGGCCGGGAGGTGCCCGCCGGGGAGGTGGGGGCGCTTTGGGTCCGGGGCAACTCCCGGGCGATCGGCTACTGGCAGCAGATGGACCAGACGCGCCGCGTCTTCAGAGGCGAGTGGTACGTGACCGGCGACATGGTGCGCCGCGATACCGACGGGTATGTCACCTATTGCGGGCGCGCGGACGATCTACTAAAGGTGGCGGGCAAGTGGGTAGCGCCCCAGGAGGTCGAAGGTTGCCTGCTGGAACACCCTTCGGTTCGGGAAGCGGCGGTGGTGGGAGGGACGGACCGAGACGGTCTTACCAAGCCCTACGCTTTTGTGGTAGCGCGCGGTTCCGGTCCGGAGCTCGCCGCAGAACTGAAACGCCTGGTGCGTGAACGCCTAGGCTCCCACAAGCAGCCGCAGGAAGTGTTCTTTGTCGAGGCTTTGCCGCGCACCCATCTCGGGAAGGTCAACCGCAAGGAACTCCAAAAGCTGGTCGGGACCTGAAGCGAAAGCGCCGCCCTACTGTCCGATATTTCCGCCTATTACTAGACGCCGGGTCTCTGGATCGTACGTCACCAGCGCAACGGCCCGGGGGCCGAGGTCTGCCTCCTGCTCCAGGCGGAGCTCCTCGGGAAAGTCTCCCTCTATGCGGCCCCGCAACGCGCCCTCGGGCATTTCGCGGCTAAAGCGCACCGTCACCTTGTAACGGCCGGGGTCCAGCTCGATCTCCTCGTAGACATAGAGAGGCCGGTCGCGGTGGGCGCCGGCCGCCCTTATGGTGCGAGCCAGAACCAGGGAATCGTCCAGCAAAAGCTCCAACCTATAAGGAAAGATGTGTTGCTCGCAGATTTCCTCGCGGCGCATGTGGACCGGCAGCCGCTCCAATTCTTCCTCGGTAGCCCGGCGGCACTGTTCCATCCGCTGCCCCGGGGCCCGCCAGGCCAGCCGGATCGCCGCGTGCTCCGGCCGCGCCGGCGGATACGGCACTCTCGAAAGAGCGGCGACACCGAAGGTGGCGGCCGCGGCTGCGAACAGGGACACTAGGCGCCGAGCCGCAGCGCTCATGTGCGGTTGACCCCTTCGGACGCCGGTTCGGACGCCGGCTCGCACTCCTCGTCCAGCGTTATTGCGGTCTCGCCCGCAGCTACTTCCAGCGCCGCGATCTTGCCCAGGGCTTCCTCCACGGCGCGCAAGGCTGCTCGCCGCTCGGCGTATCCCGCGTACGCCAGATGCACCCTTCGGCGGTCCACCCGCTCTTTCAGTTCCGCCTCCCTTCCGTGGAACAACCTCTGTTCCAGCCACTTGGGGCCTTCCCGGTGCCAGCAGTCCCGGGGAGGACACGAGAGGATCAGCACGCCGCCCACTCCGGCCCTTACCAGGTATTCCACCACCGAGGTGTGGACGCTCCCGGCGCACTCGGCGGCGAGTATCCGCACCTCAAGCGGTGGGACGCGGTCGGCCAGCCCTCCGGCGGCGTGGCGGCAGGCGATTACCACCAGCTCCCGGCCCGTGGGGCGGCGGGCTGCGAGGAGAGCTTTGACTTCGGCGAGCTGGTCGCGTCCCGTCCGCTCAGGGGGGCCCACGCCCATCGGCGCGCAGGAGCCGGCGCAGATTCCGCAGCTCACGCAAAGGTTGGGGTGCACTCGGGCCACCGGATGGTCCCGCTCGAGGCCCGCTTCCATGGTTATCGCCTCGTAGGGGCAGTCGAGATAACACTGCTCGCAGCCGGTGCACAGTCGCTGGTTCACCACGGACGGGCGCGGTTTGAGCGGCGCGGCGGGCCGCGTCCACCAGGGAACCAGTGCCACAGCCGCTACCAGCAGCCCTCCGAGCGCCCACACCACTCCGGCGGGAAGCGCCCTCGAAAGCGGCAACCAGAAAGCAAAGAAAGCGTCGAGGGGTGCCCGGTCCGGCACCTGAAGCGGGTCGGCCGGCGGCGCCAGCGGGGCGGGCCAGAAAAGGGAGCAGGCGAACAAAAGTCCGATCGCTCCCCACATCAGCTTTTTCGGCGGCAGGAGGTTGGGTCTGGCGACTCGGGAGACGTGGACCCACAGCAATAGGCCGAGTCCCACCGGGAGCGCCACGTGGAGGAAGAGATTCAAGAAAAAGAAAGCGCCCGGCAGTGCGCGCTCGCCCACGAACGTTCTGCCTATGGGTTCGGCGAAAAGCGGCAGGGCGTCGAAAAGCCGCGCTCCTTCCCGCGCCAGGATCAGGCCCGCCGTATCCCAGACCATTACGTACCCGGTCCACCCGGCGACGAAGATCACGAACAGCATCAAAAGGCCCGACAGCCAGGCCAGAGTGCGGGGCCCGAAGCTGCGGCCTTGGGCGAACATGCGCAGGAGGTGGAGTGCGGTGGCGGCCACCGCGGCATCCGAAGCGTAGCGGTGCAGCGCCCTCATCCAGCGGCCCAGCCAGGCCTGTCCTTCGATCCTGGCTACCGACTCGTACGGCGCTCCGACGCGGTAGAAAAACAACAGGTATATCCCGGTGATCAGCACCACGGCGAGGAGCGCCAGGGCCAGGGCCCCGCTGTGGTAGATGGGGTTGTACCGCCAGCCGTACAGCCGGTTCATGAACGCGTCCGCCGGTTCCAGTATCCGCCGGGCCGCGCGCTCGAGTCGCCGGGCGACGTCCATCAGGCCGCCAGTTTAAACCACTCGGGAATTGCAGGGGAGGTTCATGAAAAAACTTTAATGCCGAACTTATTCGGACATTAACATCGGAATAACATCATTTTCCCGCAGAAAGGAGCGTGACGGTGCTCTCCAGCACTGCGGAATACGCGCTGCGGGCGGTCTTGTTTCTGGCCCAGCACCCCGAGAGATGTCCCATGAGGGCGGGCGAGCTGGCCGCGGCTCTGCGCGTCCCCCCCAACTATTTGGCCAAGATCCTTCACCATCTCGCAAGGCTCGGCGTCCTCCGCTCCAGCCGGGGGCGGAACGGCGGGTTCGACCTGGCGGTCTCGCCGGGGCGCCTCACCCTGCTGCGCGTGGTGGAGGGTTTCGACCGGATACGGGAGCGGAGGCGGTGTCTCTTGGGGCGCAAGGAGTGCAGCGATCACAACGCCTGCGCCGCCCACCGGCGCTGGAAGGTGCTGGCGGATCAGATCGCCCAATTCTTCCGGCAAACGACGGTGAAAGATTTGCTGGCGCGCGGCTGAGTTGAAAGGGCTATCACGCGGAGGCGCAGTCATGGAAGAATCCCAACGCGATCGGGTTCCCCTGGGTCAACGCCTGTTGGACAACGTCTTGTTGCTGCTCTTGGCCGGGATCGCTGTCATGGTCCTGTTCTACACCGCCTGGGGACTGTGGGAGGTCATCTCTCTCCCGCAGGCCACCCTTCCCTGAAGGAGGACGCCATGCACACCGGAATTCAGTCTCCTCAGGGGGTCTGGTGGAAGCCGGTTCGAGGCGGCGAGAAGCTCTGGGTCGGAATCGCCTTCGCCTGGTGTCTGGTCCTCTTCGCCATGATGCCCCTGTGGCACCTGCGCGGCGGGCAGAACCCGTCAGGAATAAGATCCAAGGTCGATCCCCAGGCGTTCATGGCGCGGACCCAAGAGTTCATTCGCACCTATCAGGTGGGCACCGAAAACGGGATACCGGTCGTGGAGCCGCCGCCGGGAAGCGACATCTACCTCATGGGTATGATGTGGAGTTGGCAGCCCGTTCTGAGATTGAGAAAGGGAGCCCAGTACACGCTGCACCTCTCTTCTTTCGACGTAAACCACGGGTTCTCGCTCCTTCCCTTCAACATCAACTTTCAGGTAGTCCCCGGCTACGACTACGGCCTGCGCATCACGCCCACCGAAGCGGGTGACTTCCGCATAGTGTGCAACGAGTTCTGCGGCATCGGACATCACCTGATGATCGGCCGGGTCATCGTGGTGGACGAATCGGAACCCGCCGCGGCGGGGGCTTCCAGCGGGGCCGCTATCGGAGGAGGCAACCTATGAGCGCCGATTTCAGAACCTGCCCCACCACGGGGCTCAAGGTACACGCCCAAGCGGACCGCCTCATAAAGGCCAATGCGGTCGTAGGTGTGGTGGCGCTGCTGATCGGCGGGATCGCCGCGCTGCTCCTGCTGCTCACCCGCTGGCAGGTGGTTCATCTCCTCCCGGCGGACTGGTTCTACCGGCTGCTCACGGTCCACGGGATGAACATGCTGATCTTCTTCATCCTGTTCTTCGAGATGGCGATCCTGTATTTCGCCAGCGCGGTCCTGCTCAACAGTAGAGTCGCCGCGCCGCGGCTCGCCTGGTTCTCCTTCTGGCTCATGGTGGCGGGCGCCCTGGTGGTCGAGTGGACCATGTTCACCGGCAGGGCCGATGTCCTGTTTACCTCCTACGTCCCCCTGAGAGCCACCCCCTGGTTCTACTTGGGCGTGATCCTCTTTGCCGTGGGCGCCCTGCTCGTAGTGGCGATCTTCTTCGCCACCCTGATCGTAGCCAAGAAGGAACGCACCTATACCGGCTCGATACCTCTGGTCACCTTCGGCGCCGCCACCGCCGCGATCATAGCGGTCATCACCCTGGGACACGGCGCCGCCATCTACATACCCACCTTCCTCTGGTCCTTGGGCATCGGAAACGTCGACGCCCAGATCTACCGCCTCGTCTGGTGGGGACTCGGCCACTCCTCGCAGCAGATCAACGTGGCCGCCATGGTGGCGGTGTGGTACCTCCTCGGTGCCCTCACCGTAGGTTCGGTGGTGATCAACGAAAAGATCAGCAGAATCGCCTTCACCCTGTACGTGCTGTTCATCTCCATGGCCGCAGCCCACCACCTGCTGGTCGATCCCGGACTCCCGCCCACCTGGAAGGTCTGGAACACCAGCTACGCCATGTACCTGGCGGTACTCGCCAGCATGATACACGGATTCACCGTCCCCGCCGGGATCGAACTGGGACAGCGACTGCGGGGATACACCAAGGGACTGTTCGAGTGGCTGCGCCGCGCTCCGTGGGGAGACCCGGGCTTCAGCGCTCTGATCTTCTCGATCATAATATTCGGATTCGTGGGCGGAATCACCGGCGTCACCTTCGGCACCGAACAGATCAACATCATCGCCCACAACACCCTCAGAGTGCCCGGACACTTCCACGCCACCGTCGTAGCCGGCACCACCCTCGCCTTCATGGGGCTCACCTACTACGTGATCCCGCTGATCTTCCGCAAGAAGGTCGCCTTCTGGCCCCTGGCGAGAATCCAACCCTATCTCTTCGCGGCCGGCATGCTCATCTTCTCGGTAGCCATGACCTTCGCCGGAACTTTCGGAGTCCCCCGCCGGCACTACGACATCTCCTTCGCCCAAGCGCCCTTCGACTTCCAATTCTCGCCGGCAGTGGATCTGGTGATGACCGCCATGGCGATCGGAGGACTTCTGGCGATCACCGGAGGAGCGATCTACATCGCCATAACCGTGTGGTCGGTATTCTTCGGCAAACCCCTGGAAGCGGAGGTAAAGGCGTGATGGCAAAGGAAGGACTTCCACCGGGAATAGTGAACCCGCCCCGCCCGCTTCCCGAGAAAGCGGGGGAGTCCCCGGAGGAACACCGGACACCGGGAACGCTGGTGTTGGTGCTGGTTTTCCTGGCGGCGTTCGTGGTGTACTACTTCGTGAACTGGAAGCTGCTGTCCTTCGTCTGGCGTGTGGGCTAGGCGGAAAGCCATGCGGGGAAGCCACCGATTCGCCCTCGGCGCTCTGGGAGCTATCCTGGTTCTCACGGCAGGCATGTGGGCCCTGGCGCTGTGGCCGGCCCCGGAGCGGATCCCCGCCTGGCTCCTCCGAGCCAAAGTGGCCTGCTTCGGATCTACTCCGTCGGGGCTCCCGGACGCCTCCGGCTGGATCGTCCTCACCCTCCAACCGGCCTTGATGCTCGCCATCCTGTTTGCCGGATGGAAAAACGAGCTCGAGGAGGCGCTCCGCTACCTGCTCCGCTTGGCCTCCGGCAGAGCCGCCGTCTCTTTTTCCGCAGCGTTCTTGATTGCGGGACTCGGAGCGGCAGGCTTCCGGATCGCCTCCGCCGGAGCCTCCCCGGCGGAGGTGGCAACCGCGCCGCCGGCCAACTTCGACTACCCCAGACTGGACCGGGAGGCTCCCTCCCTGGATTTGGTGGACCAGCACGGCGCGCGCTTCAGCCTCGAACAGCTCTCGGGCCGGCCCGTTATACTCACCTTCGCCTACGCCCATTGTGCCACGGTATGCCCGCTGATAGTGCGCAACGCCATCCGGGCGAGGCGGGAACACCGGGGCGCAAAACCCGCGCTGCTCATCGTAACCCTGGATCCCGAACGGGACACCCCGGAGCGCCTGCCGGCGATCGCCCGCTTCTGGGGGCTGGAGCACGACGAATACCTGCTGAGCGGAGGCACCGCCGAGGTTCTAGCCGCGCTGGAGGCGTGGGGTGTCCCGAGAAACCGAGATCCCAGGACCGGGGAGATCACTCATCCCGTTTTGACATTCCTGATAGATCGCGAGGGCAGGATAGCCTACGCGCTGACCGGTGCCGCTTTCGATCCGGCGGAACTGCTCGAGAAACTTTAGTGCCAGACGGCGCGAGGATGCTCGCCTATTTCCAGCTCGCCAAGCCCCGGATCACCCTGCTCGTACTGCTTACCGCGGCCGCCGGCTTCTACCTGGGCTCCGAACAACCGGCCAGCCTGGAGCTCCTCTTGCATACGCTCATCGGGACCGCCCTGGCCAGCGGCGGCACCAACGCTTTCAACCAGTGGCTCGAAAGAGAGATCGACGGCAAAATGCGCCGGACGCGCAACCGGCCCCTGCCCTCGGGCTCGATCCACCCGCCGCGGGCCTTCGCCTTCGCCACGCTCATATCCGCAGCCGGAATTTCCTACCTGGCGGCGACGGTGAACCTAATAACCGCGGGGCTCGCCTTTCTCACCCTGCTCCTCTACGTAGCCGTTTACACCCCGCTCAAGCGAACAACCTGGCTCGCCACCATAGCCGGATCGATACCGGGCGCTCTTCCGATTTTGGGGGGTTGGACTGCGGCGCGGGGTGCCATCGATACCGAAGCCTGGACGCTCTTCGCCATCCTCTTCCTGTGGCAGCTGCCTCACTTCTGGGCCCTTGACTGGCTGTGTCGCTCCGACTACCGTGCCGCCGGCCTCAGGACCTTGGGCGCAACCGATCCCGGCGGCCGCCGCATAGGAGCTTACTGCACCGCCATCTCGGGAGCCCTGCTTACGGCCAGCCTCCTACCCGGTCTGGTGGGACTCAGCCGGATTCTCTACCTGTGGGCCGCTATTCCCCTAGGTATCCTACTGTTCGGCGGAAGCCTTTCGCTGTGGGCCAACCCAACCGAGCGCGCCGCCCGTCGCCTCTTCGCCGGCTCGGTGGTTTACCTGCCGCTGTTGCTGCTGGTGTTGGTCGCCGCCAAGAGGGGGCCGTGATCCTACGGCCGCCTCCCCCGCAGGTGCCAGTCCGACTCTATGATCAGCTCCAGCTCGTCGCCCTCTTCTACCGGTAATGACTCGGTAAAGGTGGAGCCCGCCGCCAGGAAATCGATCACGATCCTCAAGTCGAGATGAGGCCAGCGGAAGACAAAAGTCTCCTCGCTGTTGCCCCGGGCTATCCCCAGGCGCAGGCGGTGGCCGCCCTGGGAAACGGCATACAGCGTGGCGTCGTAAAAATTCTGATTCCTCACGTACAGCGTAAGCTCGCGGCTCTGTGGCTCGGCGAACTCGTCCTCCTCCGCGCGCCCCGAAGCCAGCCCGCAGGCGCCCGCCGCAGCCGCCACCAGCCAGATCCCTAGCGCGCTGCGGTAAAAGAACTTGTTGACTCCCGCTTGATCGGCCCCCGGCATTATTCCCCGCGTGCTGGCATTGCTAGTAGTCTACGCCTTCGTCTCCAATGTCGCCATGGCCGCGGTGCCCCACGGGCGCCATTTGCCATCCTCGCCCTGTCCGGCCTGACGCCGTCCCCTTTCTTCCTCTCAAAGCGCTCGCGTTCGCCGCACGCTACCCCTTGCGGGACTACCTGAGCGCAGTGGCGGCGGGGCGGCTCCCAAGGTACGCCCTCCTGGCATGGCTGGGAGCAGCCTACTCGATTCCGGTCTGGTTGTTGTTGCTCATCCTTAGGTGTACTGCTGATCCCTGCCCTAGGAGCGCGGATATGGCAAACGGGTACGCGTGAACTCATTTTCTCGCTAGCCAAGCCCGAACGGAGGCTGCTCGAGGCGATCTCCCGCAGGCTTGGCCGACGCCTTTTCGACAGCGGCGATCGGCGTGGGGATCGGCCTCTCTCCGTTTCTGGAACTCGAGCTGGCCTTCGCCCTGGTGCTGCTCTATCTAGCCGCTCGCCCGGGCCGCCTCTTCCTTGAGCCGGGCAAATATGCTGTCTGCGATCACTAGGGTGGTCTTCATATGGAAAACCATACGCACTGGACGGTTGTCTGTCAGCTGCTGCAGCAACCCGGCCCTGAAAACTCTCGGAACAGCCCTCCCCCGGAAGGCGTACCGCGACGCCCCCAAGGGGAATCGAACCCCTGTTCCCACCTTGAAAGAGTGGTGTCCTAGCCACTAGACGATGGGGGCTTGAGCTAGAATGCTGCGCTCGCGGCCGGACGAGGAAACATAGCGGTAACGGGATTCGAACCCGTGTTTCGGCCTTGAGAGGGCCGCGTCCTAGTCCCCTAGACGATACCGCCACGGGCGGCTCCCGCCGCCGGGCAAGAAGTATCGCTCCAAACCCCCTTTCCGCGCAACCGTGCCGCCCTATACCCCAAAAGCCGGCCGGGACCGGACCCCAAAGCATTGGCGCCTGCTCCGCCGGGAACGTAAGATACTCCGCTAGAATCGCCGATTGACTGCGCACTCTCGACCGCGAAAGGAAGCCGGCCGATGAACGATCTCTCGGAACCGACCCAAGTATCGGAGTACTCCCGAGGGGTAGCCCTCCCCCTGGCCGTCCTACTCGGGATCTTCGGAGCCCACCGATTCTACGTGGGCCGGACCGGCTCCGGAGTGCTGATGCTGTGCACGCTGGGCGGACTGGGACTGTGGTGGCTCTACGACCTGATCCTGATCGCGGCGGGGGAATTCCGCGACAACCGCGGCAGGCGGGTTCTGCGCTGGCTACCCGGCGACACCATAGCCAGCTATCCGCGTACCGATACCCCTTCCGGCAAGCTCGACCAAGAGATCGAGAGCCTGCGGGAAGAAATCACCGACCTGGCCGAACGGGTGGACTTCCTGGAGCGGCTGCTCACCCAACTTAGAAACCGGCAGGAACTGCCGCCCGGGGGCTCCTAGCGAGCGAGCCACTCGACCAGGCCGGACAGATCATCTACCTCGGCCGTAGGCCGCAACGCACGCGCTTCTTCCTTCTTGCGGTTCACCCAGACCACCGGGATCCCCAGCCGAACGGCAGGTTCGACATCGTGAAAGTGACTTTGGGCGACGTGCAACCAAGGGCGTCCCGCCACTACAGCCGCCGCTTTCGAGAAATGCCCCTCGGCAGGCTTGTGGGAGCCCACCTGCTCCGCCGTAATCCAGAAATCGAACTCCACCGTAAAGTGGCGTAGCGTGAGCCGGAGCAGATCGTCGTCCACATTGGAAAGAATTCCGAGGGTATACCCCATAGCCTTGAGCCGTTCCAGCGCAGGATTGGTGTCCGGGAACGGACTCCAGCGCGGCAGGCTTTCGGCCAGGAACCCCAAACGCTCCTCGCCCAGCCGCCATCCGAAACGCGCCAGCGCCCTCCGGGCCACCTCCCGCAGTACCTCCCGGTACTTCCTGAATAGTTCGGCCTCTACCGCCGGCTCGATCTCGGAGTAAACCCGGATTATCTCCTCCGGCGAGGGCAACTCCGTCCCCGCCGGAGCCGCCGCCCGGAACGCCTCGACGATCCCTCTCTCCCAGTCTATGAGCGTCCCGTAGCAGTCGAAGGTTATTACCTCGAACGCGCGGGTCACCGCTGCGAGGCGAGCCAGCGATACATGGCCCTCACATTGAGCGGGAACCAGTCGCCGTATCCACCCCACGACTCGTACTGGGGAAGCCGAACCTCCCGGGCGGCTTGGTCTTCGCTCAGCCCGCGGCGCACCGCCTGTTCCACCGCTTCCCGAAGGTCGGCGTAATAGCGCCGCTGGCGCACCACGGCCCGCTTGTCTCCCGGAGGCCCGTGCCCGAACACGATCCGATCGAAGGGGAGCTGCTCCAGCCGCGCGAGGGCATCGAACAAATCGGGAAAGTAGTAATCCGGCAGATCCCGAAATCCCACCCTATCGTTGGAAACAAAGTCCACCGCAAAGGCGATCCGCTCCGCCGGAAGCAGGACTACGATCATGTTGTCGCTGTGGCTTTTCCCCAGGTAATGAAGCTCGATGACCCTCCCGCCGAAGTGGAGCGCCAGCCGGTCGGAAAAAGTGAGCGTAGGGGGAGGAAGGTCCGGATTGCTCGCCGCCGCGATCTTGGCATGGGCCGCTACGTGGGCGATGATCGGCGCGTCCGGCCCCAGCTCGCGGCGCAGTACGTTAGCCCCGGTGGCGTGATCGGCGTGGTCATGACTGTAGACCACGGCGTGCAGCTTGGCGCCGGGAGCCACCCGTCGAATTTCTTGGACATACCGGGAAGCCGCCTCCACGGAAATCGGATCCACCGCCACCACCCCGTCCCCGGCGATCACAAAAAAGGCGTTGTGCGTCCGGTAGCGGAATTGATACACACCATCGGCTATCCGCGTGGTCTCGTATTCCGGCGCTTGCGCGGTGAGCTCCGCACAGAAACCCGCGCACATACACAGAACCAGTGTCAAGCTCAAGAGCCTCATGGCGGCCAACCCCCTTGAGAGAATCTTCAGAATGCGCTCAATTTGTCCCGCCTCGCCTCCCCACGCCAGCGCGGAGCGACTAAGCTTGAATAGGGCATTGAATGAGGAGGAGTGAGTCGAGATGGCCATTAACATCACCTTCTTGGGACATGCAGCCTTTCTCCTCGACGACGGGAACCGCGCAGTGGCGATCGACCCTTTCCTGACCGGCAATCCGTTGGCCGCCAAAAAGCCGGAGGAAATACGCTGCCAGGCCATTGTGGTAACCCACGGCCATGCCGATCACCTGGGCGATACCGTCGCCATCGCCAAGGCGAACCAGGCCACCGCCTACGCTGCCTATGAGATCACCGAGTACCTGCAAAGCCAAGGGGTAAACGTCGAGCCCGCAAATCCGGGAGGCAGAGTTAGCACGGACTTCGGGTGGATCGCTCTTACGCAGGCCTTCCATTCGTCCTCCTACGAAGGGCGGTACATGGGGATGGCCTGCGGCGCTGTAGTCCACCTCGGCGGCGTCACGGTCTACCATTGCGGCGACACCGGAATCTTCGGGGACATGAAACTCATCGGCGAGATCTACCGCCCGGACATCGCGCTGATCCCCATCGGCGACCGCTTTACCATGGGTCCCGAACTCGCGTCCCGGGCCGCCGAGTTGATATCGCCCAAGGTCGCCATACCGATGCATTACAAGACCTGGCCCCTATTGGCGCAGGATGCCTCGGGCTTCAAGCCCAAGGGCGTGGAGGTCAAAGTCCTGGAACCCGGAGAAAGCTGGCGATACGGCTGAGGCAGCGCGGTGGAGGGACGGCTTCCGGTAGTCTGGCACGAAGCATACGAGGTGGACCTAGGCGATCACGTCTTTCCCACTCCCAAGTACCGCCTGGTAATGGAGCGGCTCCTGCAAGAGGGGACTATAAAAGAGGAGGACGTGATAAAGCCGGGCCCCGCTCCGGATCAAGCCATAGCTCGCATCCATCACTCCGATTACATAGCCAAGATCAAGAACGGCACCCTGAGCCCGCTGGAAGTAACGCTGCTCGAGGTGCCGTTCAGTCCCTCCCTGCGCGAATCCGCTTGGATCGCCGCAGGCGGGACCATTCTAACCGGCGAGCTGGCTCTGGAGCGCGGCCTTGCGGTTCACTTGGGTGGAGGCTTTCATCACGCCTTTCCGGATCACGGAGAAGGATTTTGCCTGATCAACGACGTGGCGGTCGCGATAGCCGAGCTGAAGGCCAGGGGCGTCGTACGGCGCGCGGCGGTGATCGACTGCGACCTGCACCAGGGCAACGGCACCGCGGCGATATTCGCGAAGGATCCCAGCGTCTTCACCTTCTCCATCCACCAGGAAAACAACTATCCCGCCCGGAAACCTCCCAGCGACCTGGATGTAGGACTTCCGGACGGCGCCGGAGACGAGACTTATCTGGCCGCCCTTCGGCGGCATATCCCGGATATATTGGAACGCCACCGGCCGGACCTGGTCTTTTATCTCGCGGGGGCGGACCCCTACCGAGAAGATCAGTTGGGAGGTCTGAATCTCACTATGGAAGGACTGCGCCAGCGGGACCTGCTGGTGCTGGAAGCCTGCCGCTCTCGGAACCTGCCCGTAGCCGTCACCCTGGCGGGCGGCTACGCCCGGAAGCTCTCCGACACCGTGGAGATCCACTGCAATACGGTGAGAGCAGCCAGAGAACTTGTCTAGTCGGCCCTCCCTTTAGTCAGCCCACAGAAGGCCGCCGCTCGGCCGTAGAAACGCGGCTTCTCCACTGGGCGGCAAGCATCCGCTCCGCCGTTTCCGCATCCACCGGCTCGCGGAACAGGTAACCCTGAGCCCGGTGGCACTGCAGCGCCCTGAGGCGGCGGCTCTGCTCTTCGGTCTCCACCCCTTCGGCTATGACGTCCACCCCCAAGTCGCGGGCCAGTCCCACTATGGTCTGCACTATGTCCCAGGTTCCCCCACCGGAAATGAAAGAGCGATCTATCTTGAGCGTGTCCACGCTGAACCGCTGCAGATAGCTGAGAGACGAATATCCGGTGCCGAAATCGTCTATCTGAACCTGCACGCCCCGCTGACGCAAGGCGCGAATGGTTTCCCTGTTGGTCTCCGGATCGTCCATCAAGACGCTCTCGGTGATTTCCAGCCTCAAGCTCCGGGGAGGAAGTCCCGTAACCTCGAGCACCTCCATTATCTGTTCCACCAAATCGGGTCTCTGGAAGTGTCGCACCGAGAGATTCACGCTGATGGAGAGATCTCGGTACGCGGGATACTTTCGCTGCCACTCCGCCGTCTGCCGGCACGCCGTCTCCAGCACGAATCTGCCGATCGGTACCACCAATCCGGTCTCTTCGGCGATCGGAATGAATTCCCCCGGAGGCACCAAGCCACGTTCCGGATGCTCCCACCGCACCAGCGCCTCGAAGCCGGAAATCATGCCGCTCGCCAGCTCGATGATCGGCTGGTATTGAACCCTGAACTCGTTCCGCGTAAGCGCTCGCCTGAGGTCGGTCTCCAGCTTGAGCTGAGCCACCGCCCGGGCGTGCATCGCCTCGTCGAACATTTCGTAACGCGCCTTCCCCCTGGCCTTGGCGCGGTACATCGCCGTGTCCGCGTCGCGCAGCACGTACTCGGGAAGCTCGTGACCTCCGGTGCTGAGGGCGATCCCGATGCTGGCGGTGGTGAACGCTTCGTGGCCCCCGAGGTTGAACGGCGCCTGAAGCTCGTTCAAGATCCGCTCGGCCACCCGCGTGGCGTCGCTGGCATCCCGAATGTCGTCCAGCAGCACAGTGAACTCGTCTCCCCCCAACCTCGCCACCACGTCACCCGGGCGGAGACAGGACTTCAACCGCCGCGCCAGCTCCACCAAAAGCTGATCCCCCACACCGTGCCCCAGGCTGTCGTTTACTAGCTTGAAGCGATCCAGGTCGATGAACAGGACCGCAAAGAGATAATCCCTCCTCCGCTTGGTACGCCGAATGGAGCGGTCCAGCAGGGTCAGGAAAAAAGCCCGATTGGGAAGGCCGGTGAGAGGATCGTGCAGGGCATCGTACATCAACCGGGCTTCGGTCTCTTTGCGCTCGGTGATATCGGTCAGCGATCCGGCCATCCGGTACGCCGCACCCTGGGAGTCGCGTACCGCGATCCCCCGAACCAACATCCAGCGATAAGAACCGTCCTTGTGCCGCAATCGGTGTTCGTGCTCGAAGTGACCGGTCCGCCCGTCTTTATGGGCGTTGAGTTCGGCTTGAAGCCCGGGCAAATCTTCGGGATGCACCCGGCTGAACCACTCCTCTGGCGATCCCCCGATCTCCTCCTCGGAGTAGCCCAGCATCTCCTTCCAGCGCGGGGAATAGTAGATCTCTCCGGTCTTTAGGTTCCAGTCCCAAAGCCCGTCGTTGGCACCGCGCGCCGCGAGGGCGTACCGCTCCTCACTCTCCCGCAACGCCTCCTCGGCCCGCTTCCTGGCGGTTATGTCTTCGCAAGTGGTCACCACTCCGATCACACTGCCGTCGCGCCCCCGAATGACATCCGAGGTCAAATGCACCGGGAAGGTCGAACCGTCCTTCCTCAGATTCACGGTATCCCGCTGCCAGCTGCGCAGCTCGGCCAGCTGCTCCGGCGCTAGGGGCTGGGCGCTGCCGGCAGGAGCGTAAATCCGCACATCCTTGCCGATCACCTCTTCAGGCTTGTATCCGTGCATTGCAGCGTCGGCGGGATTGGTGTACAGAATCCGGCCGGATACGTCGGTTATGGTCACGCCGAGTTGCATCGTTTCCACCGCCTTGGCGAGACCGATCAGGCGCTCGTCGTCCCCGGAAGCCGAAGGCGCTAAGCTGCGCTCCCGGCGTAACGCCATACCGCCTAGAGCAAGGGCAAGCCCGGCAATGGCGATCTCTTCAGCCCCTTGAAAGCCCGCGGCCCGGATTCCTAGGCCCGCTACCCCGATCGCAAGCGGCACCACTCCCAGAAGGGCTCGGCGATCTCTGCGCCGCCAGCCCTCGAATCCTGCCGCGACTAAGGTCGATCCCGCTACCAGCAAAGAGAGCAGCCACAACGCTGCCTGCACGCAACCCCCTTAGGGAATTTGCCGCTTCAGAAACGACGGGCGCCGGTAAGCAACCCGGCGCTGTGCCCAAAGCTAACCGCCAATCGCCGGAGTCGCACGGCCTGCAATCGAAGAGTCCGGCGGTCCCGGACTCCGGACCCGGTGACCGGCTTTCCCAAGCTTGCACCGCGGCCACATTCGAGCCAAGCTATCGGTCACGCCGGTGCCGGTTCAGTGACGCAAGTCCCAAACGGGGGCTACCGCTTCGGCGTATGGTAGGGTGACGGCAGATAACATCCCGCCCGGTGGTTTCGGGCTCTCGTGGACTTAAGGAGTAACGCTATGCTAGGGAAGTTGGCTTCGCTTTGGTTGATGGGCTCCGCCGCCGCAGCTCCGGCCCGCGCCCTGCAAACCATGACCATCGAAGAGTACGAACCGCGTTCCGGACTGGTAGTGCCGGCGCATCCGGTCACCCGCGCCAGATATCCGTTCATCGACGTACACAGCCACCAGAACGGACTGATGAGCCGGGAACAGCTCGACCGCCTGGTGGCCGATATGGACGCCATCAACCTGCGAGTCATGGTGAATCTGAGCGGCGGCACCGGAGAACGCCTGGCTCGAACCGTTCGCAACATGAAGGGCAACTATCCCGACCGATTTGTGATCTTCGCCAACTTGAGTTTCGACGGGATCGACGACCCCGACTACGGCCGCAAAGCGGCGGCGCAACTCGAGGCCGACGTCAAGAACGGCGCCCAGGGATTGAAGATCTTCAAGAACCTCGGCCTCAGCGTCCGAGACGGCGCCGGCCGGCGAATCCCGGTGGACGACCCCCGTTTCGATCCGGTTTGGGCCAAGGCGGGAGAACTCGGGATCCCGGTCCTGATCCACACCGCTGATCCCCACCAGTTCTGGCAGCCCATGGACCGCTATAACGAGCGTTGGCTCGAGCTCAAAGAAGTGCCCAGCCGCAAGCGAGACCCCGCGGTGGATCCCCCTTGGGAGCAGCTGATGCGGGAACAGTGGAACATTATAGGAAAGCATCCTCGCACCAAATTCATATCGGCTCACCTTTCCTGGTTAGGCGGCGATCTCGCACGCTTGGGCAGGCTCCTGGATTCGCTCCCCAACATGTACGTCGAAATCGGAGCCGTGCTAGCCGAACTCGGCCGCCAGCCCGGCTTCGCCCGTCAGTGGTTCATTCGCTATCAGGACCGGGTGCTCTTCGGGAAGGATGCCTGGAATCCAGCCGAGTATCACGTGTACTTCCGCACCCTGGAGACCGCGGACGAGTACTTCGACTACTACCGCAAGCGCCACGCGCTCTGGAAGCTCTACGGGCTCGATCTGCCGGACCAGGTGCTGCGCAAGCTGTACTACGAAAACGCCCTGCGGATCATTCCGGGCATCGATCCGACGCCGTTCAGGGAAGCGGGACGTTAAGCCGCGATCGCAGCTTTAGAGGCCCGGAGGGCTAGACACCCAACGCGCGGTCGAGCGCCTCCAGGACTTCTCCCGGCCGGCGCCACCTGCTGCCAGGATCCGGCTCCAAGCAGCGGGCCACTATATCCGACAGGCGCGAGGGAATCGACTCCCGGAAAACTGCGGGGTCCGGAGCGCTCCCGGGGTCGGGAGGATCCCCGGCCAACATCTCGTAGGCCATCGCCCCCACCGCATATATGTCGTCGCTCCCGCTAGGCAGACCGCCTCCTGCCACCCGCTCCGGGCTCAGATACCTGCTGTCTCCAAGAGCGAGACCTATCCGGTTTGCCGCCCCCTCCCGGGCAGAGCCCACCAGAGCGGACACCAAACCGAACTCCGCTACGGCGGTGCTGTTCTCCGACAGCAATACGTTGTCCGGCCGGAGGTCACCGTGGTGTACCCCGCGGGAGTGGGCGTAGTCCAGGATCTCCAACAGAACTCGGAACAGGTGGACGGTGCCGAGCAAGGTCATCTCGCCCTTCTTGTCGAGCTTGGCCCGTAAGGTCGTTCCCGGAACGAAGGGGCGCACGTAATAGAGGTAGGGCCCCGCCATACCCGCCGCGAGAGATTTTACCACTCTGGGGTCTTCGAGCCTAGACGAGATACTGAGCAGGCGGCGCTCGAGCCCGTCGGGATCGATCGCCAGCGCCAGATCCGTGGGAAGTACCTTGACCAGCACCTCCCCGCCGTTGACCAGATCTCGTGCAACCAGCCTGCGGCAGGACCCCGCCGGCCGGACCTCCCGCTCGATGCGGTAGCCCGCTCCCAAGGCGCTCTCCAGGCAGGCACGCAGTTCGGATCTACGCGTTGTGGGTTCTCCTTGAGCGGTTTCCAGTCTGGATGATGGCTTGAGGCTACGTGCCCGGGGAGCTTTGGGCAAGGGCTGCCCGGACCCCCGGGTGTAACGTTGCAGCAGAAATGTCCTAGTCTGGTTGCAGCAGAAATGTCCTCTTTCGGGGTCTTTTCGCCATCTTGGTGGCCGACCCCAATTCCGGAGAGAGGATGTGCTGCTCTTGAGCCAGAGAGATCGTGACCGGCTGGTCATCTTGCGACAGGTAGACCGGGGTAACCTCACCGTGAGCGAAGGCGCCAGGCGCGCCCGGCTAAGCCTGCGGCAGTTCCGCCGGCTGCTGCGCCGCTTTGAAGCCGAAGGCGACCGGGCGGTGGTGCATCGAGCCCGGGGCCGGCGGCCCAACAATGCCCTTAGCTTGAAGCTGCGCGAGCAGGTCTTGGGCCTGGCCCAAGAGCCGCTCTACGCCGACTTCGGACCGACGCTGTTGAGCGAGCATTTGGCCCGGGATTTCTCCCTCGGGCCGATCCATCCCCACACCCTGAGGCGTTGGCTGATCGCCGAGGGGCTGTGGCGGGTCAGGAAACAAGGCAAGCGCCACCGCCAGAAGCGACCGCGGCGGGCAGCTTATGGCGAGCTGGTCCTCATGGACACCTCGGTGCATCCCTGGCTGGAGGATCGTTGCAGTGAGGAGATCGTGCTGATAGCCATGATCGACGACGCTACCGGCCGGCTGTACGCCCGCTTCTTTCCCCGGGACACCGGAGCCGCCAACCGCCAGCTGCTGGTCGACTACCTGATGCGCTTCGGTCGCATGGGAGCGTTGTATACTGACCGTGCCTCGCACTTCCAAGCTCACTTCCGGGCCCGAGAGCGCAGGGAGCAAGATCAGGAGCAAGCCCTGACACTCATCCGCCGCGCCCTTGCTGCCCTGGACATCGAGTTGATCATCGCCCTCTCGCCCCAGGCCAAGGGGCGCATCGAGCGCCTGTTCAAGACCCTCCAGGACCGACTGATCAAGGAGATGCGCATACGCGGCATCTCGACCCTCAAAGAAGCCAATCGTTTCCTGGAGGAGGAGTTCATCGGCTTCTGGAACGAGCGCTTCAGCGTAGCGCCCCTGCTAGCGCTGGATGCCCACCGGCCCCTCAATCCGGGTACTGATCTTCTGGCGCTGTTTGCCGAGACCGAAGAGCGCGTAATCAGAAGCGACTTTACCCTGCGCTACCGCAACCAGCACTTCCAGATCCAGGCCCAGGAGGCGGACCCGGCCATGCCCAACAGCAGGCTCACCATTGAGCGGCGGCTAGATGGTACGACCCGCTTTTGCTGGCGCGGGCGCTATCTCTTGCCCACACCCCTAGAGCAGCGCCCCGAGCAGCCGCTGCCAGAACCGGCGCCCCAGCGGCCCCCACGCAAAGGGCGACCAGCCCCAGCCGATCACCCCTGGCGCCGCTTCCCGATCCTGGTAGGACGGGCACGCCACCGGACAGCAGCCACCTGATGAGCACCCAGTACCATCACCCCAGGCAGGCACACCCTCCGCTAAAGCGGGATGCAACCCCTTGGCACTGTTTCCCTTCTGCCTGGCACTTCAACCCCAAGCCCGGGAGGGAGGACATTTCTGCTTCAACTAACCCTAGGACTTTTCTGCTTCAACGGAACAGCTGCCCGGACCCCCGGGGCCTGGCGAGGACCCCGGGCGGCTGGCGCGGCTGGGGTCCGGGACCGGCCCGGAGTGCCCGGGGGCTGGGCCAGGGCCTGATCTTGACGTCCCCGGGCCGGGGCAGCAAACTAGGTAGGCTCCGAAGCCGGGGCTTGCTGCATGCGGTCGTCTGTTGCACGTCGATGAGTGGAGTAGGCGCACCGTAGTGTAATTCGAGGGCGGGTCTCGGTACGCTTCCCCATCGCAAAACTGACGAGCTGCAGCTGCCGTCGGAGTGGCGTTTGGCTGTAGTGCTTGGCGTCGCCCGGTGCAGGTGTATCTCGAACCCCGCACCGCTTCGCGCGGCGCCGACATCAGTTCACTCTCTCAACCTTATTAAGGAGGGGGTTCATGAACCACAGTCGTTGTACGGGTCGCATGCTCGCCCTTGCAGCGGCGGTGCTCTCCTGGTGTCTGGTGCCTGGCTCGCTCGCTGCTCAGGCCACCGGGACCATCGAGGGCACCGTTACTGCGGCCGGCACGGGGCGGGCACTGCCGAACGTCCAGATCCAGGTCTTGGGCACGACCCTGTCGGCCAGCACGGACCTGGAGGGCCGCTACGTCATCCGTGACGTACCCACCGGCCAGCGGACGATTCGCGCCAGCGCCATCGGCTACCAGAGGCTAGAAGCCACGGTAACCATCATGGCGGGGCAAACGGTGCCGGTGAACTTTTCCCTCGAGCGGGCCGTAATTCAGCTCGACGAGGTGGTGGTGACCGGAACCGCCGGCGGTCAGGCCAAGCGGGAACTGGGCATCACCGTGAGCTCCATCCCGGTAACCGAGAAGCTCGAAGATGCTCCGATTCGGAACGTGGTGGAGCTGCTCACTGCCCGGACGCCCGGCCTTACTCTGCTGGCCAACAGCGGACAGGTGGGCTCGGCTCCCAACATCCGGATCCGGGGGGCCGGTTCCCTCACGGCGGGGTACAACCCGGTCTTCTACGTGGACGGCGTTCGGATTGAAAGCGGTGTACTCGAGGCCACCAGCCTCTTCCAGGGAAGCACCGCGCTCGATTTCCTCAATCCGGACGACATCGAGAGCATCGAAGTGATCAAGGGTCCTGCGGCTTCGACGCTGTACGGAGCCGATGCGGCGAACGGGGTGATCCAGATCATTACCAAGAAGGGCCGGGGCACCCAGGCGCCGCAGTGGACCGCCCGGGTGGAGGTGGGTCAAAACGAGTGGTCCCGGAGCGTGTCGGGAGACAACTACCGCACCTATCGGCGCTGCACCGTGGCGATGCAGAACAATCCTACCAGCGAGCGTGGCTGTGCCGTGGCGGCCGGTGTCTGGCCTGCAGACTCGCTTAAGTGGTGGGGCAAGGATGCCAACGGCAACGCCGTGCTGTATACTGGCATTCCCGATTCCGACATTATCCGCATTCCCGGATCCCAAGAGTTCGTCTTGCGAGACGATCCCTTGTTCCGGCATCCCGCGGCGTTGCGCAAGGGCAACAGCTACGACGTGGACGTATCGGTGCGGGGCGGTGCCGGGATCATGGGATACTTCCTGTCCTTCAACCGCAGCTCGGACGACGGGGTCTATTTCAACAACTTCGCGCGGCGGATCGGCGGCCGGGGCAACTTCGACTTCCAGGTGGGGCAGACCCTGAACTTCGCAACCCAGTTCAGCTACGCCCGCACTCACACCCGCCAGCCGCTCGCCAACAACGCTTCCAACGGCATCATCCGCAACGCATCGCGCGGAAGAGCGCGCGGCCAGACGGCTCCTTGGGAGCCGGGATTCCTGGGATTCAGCCCCTGGGTTTCGAACGAGTTCGATGATCAGATCCGTTCCGAGCGGACCACTATCGGGCAGACGGCCAACTGGCAGCCCTTCTCCTGGATGAGACACAAGCTCACGCTGGGACTGGACTGGAACAGTTATAGGGAAACTACCTTCTACCAGCAGGATACCACCGGCCGGCAGCCCTGGGGTAGCATCAACGCCACCGGCGTGGTGGACCATGAGATCGTGAACCTCCACCGCTGGACCGTGGATTACTCGGGCTCGGCGGAGGCCAACCTGACCTCCAGTCTCAGTTCGGTCTTTTCCGCCGGCATGCAGCTCAACGCCAGGACCCACCGGGGTTACTTTGCCCGCGGCGAGGGACTGGTTGCCAACAAGCTGAATCTGGTCTCCCAGGCAGCCACGCGGGATGCCGGAGAGGAACGGGTTCAGCAGACCTCTCTTGGCTTCTTCCTGGAAGAGCGTCTGGGATGGCGGGACCGGATGTATCTCACCGGCGCGGTCCGGATCGACGACAACTCGGCCTTCGGATCCGACTTCTCGCTGGTGGTCTATCCCAAGGCTTCGTTCTCCTGGATGATCTCGGAAGAGGATTTCTTCAACGTGGACTTTGTGGACGAGCTCAAGTTCAGAGCCGCCTGGGGTGAGGCCGGTAACGCCCCGGCGCCCTTCACCGCCGACCGGACTTACACCAGCGGCCGGTTCGTCAACGAGTCTGAGATCCTGGTGAACACCTTGGTGATCTCTTCCTACGGCAACCCGAAGCTCAAGGCCGAAACCGGTTCCGAGTGGGAGGCCGGGTTCGACGCCTCGCTGTTCAGCAACCGGCTGGGTATCGAGTTCACCTACTACAACAAGAGCACTAAGGACGCTCTGATCTCGGTACCCGATCCCCGGTCCACCGGCTTCACCGGAACGCACCTGGTCAACATAGGTGAGATCTCCAATAAGGGGATCGAGCTGCTGCTCAGTGCCACTCCGGTGAACACGCGGTCGTTTACCTGGGATGCCAGCCTCTCGCTCTCGACCAACGACAACAAGCTGGTATCCTTCGGGCGCTATCCCGACGGGACTCCGGTCCGCGAGGAGATCGTCTTCGGCGCCTTTGCCGACGTGCAGCGGCACCGGGAAGGGTTCCCCTTGGGTGCCTTCTGGGCCTGGGACGTGGAGCGCGGTCCGGACGGGAAGCCGATCGTGTACGACAATGCCGGAAACGTGATCCCCAATCCGGTCCTCGACGCACCGGGCCAGAGCGTGCGAGTGCTCAGCAGCTGCCGCTGGGCGCCGAGCGACCCGAACTGGGATCGCGAGCGGGACTGCCAGGACATTTACATGGGCCCCTCGGTACCGCCGCGTGAAGCGTCTCTGACCAACACTTTTACGCTGTTCAACAACCTGAGCATCTTCACCCAGTTCGATTATCGGGGCGGCCACTACCAGTGGTGCGCGCTGTGCTCGGTGAACAGCAGGATCGATCTCAACACCTGGGACGTGAACACCGGCGGCACCCCGCTCAATCCGGACGTGACCGTGGCCGATGTGCTGGCCCTGAGGTCGCTCCAGACCCTGAGCCATATCAGCAGGGCCGATTTCATCAAGTTCCGGGAACTGTCTCTGACCTACACGCTCCCGCGCTCTGTGACTTCGGCCTTCCCGCTGATTCCGGGCAGCCGCTGGACCTTCACTCTCTCGGGAAGAAACCTGGCCCTGTGGACCAAGTACAAGGGCAAGGGTGACCCGGAGGTGAACTTCGATCCCACGAGCAATTTCCAGATGCTGGACTACGCTTCGACGCCGCAGACGCGCCGGTTCTCGGCCTCTCTGCGGGTGTCGTTCTGAGGAGGCGACCATGAAGCTAGGACACAAGAGAGCCTGGGCAGCGGTCGTGGCCGCCGGAGTGGTGAGTCTGGCGGCGGCGTGCAACGTCGACGAGCTGCTCAAGGTGGAAAACCCCGAGGGAATACTGATTGAGGAGCTGGACAATCCCCAGCTCGTGGACGCGCAGCTGAACGGCGTGATGGACGCCTTCCACGGAGCCTACGTGGATCCGGTGATTCGCTGGGCCAACCTCCTCACCGACGAGATGCTCAACGGGGTGAACTGGGAGGACTATGCCCGCGCCAACCAGAGGATTGCGAGCTGGATGGAAGGCCCGACCAACAACATTTTCGGGTCACTGAGCCGGGCGCTGCGCATGGCGCACAGCTTGGCCGAGCGAATCCGCAAGTGGCAGCAGGAGGATCCCAGCAAGGACCTCCGCCCGCAGCTGGCAACCAGCCTGGCGTTCGCCGGCTACAGCGCCCTGGTATTGGCGGAGAACATGTGCCAGACGGTGATTTCGCCCGATCCGGACAATCCCAGCGACAAGATCCTCTCACCGCTGGAGACTTTTGACGTGGCGATTCCGTATCTGGAAGAGGCGCTGAACACCGCCCTGGCCGTAAACCGCACCGATGTGGCGAACCTGGCCCGCACCGGTCTGGCCCGGGCGCACTTGGGACGCGGCAACTGGGCGCAAGCGGCCACATTCGCAGCCCAGGTGCCCTCCAACTTCCGCTGGTGGATCAGGTTCGTGGACGTTTCCGGCGGTCGTAACCCGCTCCAGGGTATCAGCAGCGGATCGAATTTCACCCACGGGATCAATCCCTTTTTCAACGGCGTGCATCCCAGCTTTCGGAACACGGGCTTCACGTTCCGCAGCCAGAACGTGATTGCTCCCCAGACCGACCCCAGGATCCAGCACGATACCAGGTGGAGAACCGGGCACAACGGTCTGACCCCGCTGTACAGATTCTTCCAGGGGCTGCGCTACAGCGACTACACCGGCCAGACCATCGCGCCGCCTTCGCCGTCCTGTCCTAGGTGCACGGGCACCTCGCCAAGCGCCATGCCTTTCATAGCCGGGTTCGACACCGATGTTCTCCTGGCCGACTACGTAGAGGCGCAGCATCACTACTACGAGGCTCTGGCCATGCAGGACATCGTGGGGAACCAGGCCGCGATTCTGGCCTTCGTGAACGCCCGGCGCGCGGTTGGCAACCAGCCGGCGGTGTCGCTTTCTGGTGACGCTCTGATAAAGGAACTCAGAGAGCAGCGCAGCCGGGATCTGTTCATGGGCGGGTTCAGGCTGGGCGATCTGCGCCGCTGGACCCGGTTCGACCCGGGCAAGGGCCCGTTCGCCAACGGGAGCTACTTCCCCACCGGAACTCACCCCAACCCAACTTGGGGAGAATACGGGATCTGGACCTGCTATCCGATCCCGCGGCAGGAATACGAGGGCAACCCCAAGCTGGTCAAACCGGCTGACCCCAATGTTCCGCCGGGAATCTAAGGGCAGCGTCGGGTTCAGGACTTGAAGTAGCAGGAGCACCGGCGGGTGGCGACTTTTCCTGTCGCTCACCCGCCGGTAATTTTCCCTCAGGGTGTCTCGCTATGAGTAAAGCCTTCTGCTCGACCTTGCTGCTGGTGGCAACGCTCGGGTTGCCTCTCGAAGCCCAAAGGTTGAGCGGAAGGCTGCTCGATCTCCTCACGGACCAACCGATACCGTACGGGATCGTCACTTTGTTGCCGCAAGAGGGAAAAGGCGGTAGGGTGGCGATAACCGACGAGCGCGGCTACTGGAGCTTTCAAGTGCCCGGGCCGGGAGCGTATTACGTGGCGGCCAGGCGGATCGGCTACCAGCCCTGGATCTCGGGTCCCGTAGTGATAAAGGAAAACGACGATCTCGAGTCGGTGTTCCATTTACGGCCGCTCCCGGTGATGCTCGATCCGGTGGAGGTGTCCGGCGCCGCGGTGCGCACCTATCTGGAGCTCACCGGTTTCTACGAGCGCCAGAAGAGCAACTTCGGCCACTTCATCACGCCGGAGCAAATCGAGAAACGCCGGGCGGCGAGGGTCACCGATCTTTTGACCAGCCTTCCCGGGGTGCAGGTGGTGTCAATGACCAGCGGATCGGTGGGACCTCGATTCGTCCAGCTCAGAGGTGGTACGCTCTCCCGCGGGGGCCTGTGCCGGCCCCGGGTCTTCGTCGACGGGCTCATGTGGGCCAGGGGAGATTCCCGGCCCGCGCGCACCGGGGAAGAGGACGCCGTGGAGGCCGCGATCGACGAACGGCTGCAAAGGGTCGATCAAAGTCTCAGCCTGGACGATATCGGCCCGCCTTCCACCATAGCGGCGATCGAGGTCTATCGCAGCGCCGCCCAGGTTCCGGTGCAGTTCGGTGGAACCAGCGTGGAAACGCTGTGCGGCGTGATCGTCATCTGGACCCGCACCGGGTTGATGCGAATCGCCCGTTAGCCCAAACCGGCTGAGCGATCCGGTTGACAGGCCGCGGGTTGACGGCCCGGAAGGCTAAAGCGATTTAAGAAACCTTATCAGGTACTCCTGCCTCAACCACGGAAGCCGCGCGAAGGCATCTCGGGCGCGTTGCGCCTCCCCTCCATGGGCCAAAATAGCGTCCCTGAGGTCGATAGCACGCCCGTCGTGCAGATAGAAACTGCGGGAGCTCAAACCGGCGAGAATCGGAGTCCTGAGTTCGGTGGGAGACGCGTCGAATGCGCACACGCTGGCGAGCCCCGGCCCCATGTCGTGCAGTAGCAGGTCCGAGTAGAGGGCCACCGTTTTGCGGTCCAGCGCCGGGATCGGACTGCGCCCGGTCCGCATGGTAGGGACGTGGCAGGAAGTGCAGCCGATCGATTCGAAAAGGCGCCGTCCCGCTTCCAAGGTGTCGCGGTGCGGCCCCGATCTCGGAGGCAACGGAGCTGCAGGTGCGAGGAAACGAACGAACGCCGCAAGAAGATCGACCGTCACCGAGTCTACCTCGGGCTCAGGAGTCGGGTCCGCGGTTCGGGGAACCGGCCTTCCGTTGAACGTCTCCACGTCTTCCGCCCTGGTAGTAAGACCCATCTCCAGGCGTAACGCCGTTTCCACGAACTCTCGCAGAGTTGCAAACTCGCCCTTCCTGCCGAAGCGCGCCAATCGCCCATCCCTGGTTCGAGCCGCGCGTCCCGAAATCCCGTCTCCGTCCCGGTCGTCGGGATCCTCTCGCAAGACGATCTCCTCCTCCGGGATCGCCTCTACCAAGCCGAGCCCGAACAAAGGCGGGGCTAGAAAATGTCCCACCTCCGTTGCCGCTGCGGGAACAGACTCTCTTTCGAAACCCAGAGCTTTCATCCGGGGAGTAGCCTGGGTTCTTATGTTCTCTCCCCCGAAATCGGCCAGCGGATCGCAGTCCCCGGGACCTCCAAACCGGGTAGCCTTGACCACACGTTCGAACCCCCCGGTACCCCCGCTGGCGGGCGAGGTATGGCAGGCGCTACATTGATTCTCGTTGAACATGGGACCCAGTCCCTCTTCGGGGGTATAGACTTTGTCGAAGAGGGCGCGGCCGGCGAAGAACTTTGCGAGCAGAGTGTCCGGCAGATCCGGGAGCGGAGTTCCGGGCTCTCCGCCCACGGGAGTCGAACCCGCGCCGCAGGCGCCGGCGATGGCGCTCAGGAGGAAAATCGCGACTATGCGCATTGCGTTCCCGGCAAGACGATACGAAGGAACCGGCAGGGCGGCAAGGCGCGCTCTATTGGGGCTCTGCGCCGCGGCGGTTGCGTTATCGGTTGCTCTGAGTTGTAGCTCCGACCTGCTACTGGTTGCCGGAGACTTGGAAGTCTTTCCCAACCCCGCGCAGCCCGGAGACAGCGTAAAGTTCGTATTTCAGCTAACCGTGGTTCCCAAGAGTCGTTACGTTGCGAAGGTGCTGATAAACGATACCGAGCATCTGCGGCTCGAGCGGTTCGAAGCGATAAACGGTCCTATGGAGATCAACCTGGGAGACGCGGCCGATCTGATAGCCCGCTACGGCGAGGGGATCCACCGAGGCTTGGTGGAGGTGGAGGTAACGGACAGGAGCGTGATCGCCCGCTCGGGAGAGAGAGACTTCTTGCTGCAAAGTGCTTCGCCCTGAGGCGAACCGGAAGAAGGAGGTCACCCATGCGGTGGCGCTCGAATGCATGGTTCTTCGCTTTCCTCGCGCTGGGTCTCGCGGCGTGTTCTAGAGCGACCGGTTTGCTAATCGACGACGATCTTTTGGCCGAGGAAGAGCCGGACAGCGTTACGGTCGCTATAACCAACGACAATTTCTACGACGCGCGAATCCACGCGCAGTACGACGGGGGTCACCGTTATTCCTTGGGGACCGTGGCGGGTAACGGCCAGCAGGCCGAAGTGATGATCCGCTGGGAGCCGCGGCCCATAATCTTCGAGATCATGTTCATCATCAGCGGTGCGGTGTACCTGTCTCACCCGGTGCAGGCTTTGCCCGGGGATATCATCGAGGTTCGCCTACCGCCCAATATCGAAGCTTCGGGATTTTTCCGCAGGGTAAGAAGGGGCTGACGGTCGCTGCAAAGGCTTCTATAGCGGCTTGGCGCAGTAGAGGGGCGCAGTGCTAGCCAGCGCCGCCGCCAGACGCTCTGCAAGCTGCCGGCGCTCTTCGCCGCTCAGGTCATGGACCCGCCCGTGCATTGCTAGTTGACTCCTGTCTCTCTCTCTCGCTGCGGAGGCGGCCCGTGGGAGCCCAAAATGGCCTGCCGGAGCTACTCGCACAGGCCCGGCAGGACTCGAACCTGCAACCCCCGGTTTTGGAGACCGGTGCTCTACCAATTGAGCTACGGACCTAACGCCAACGGCGGACCGGCGCCTCACCGCATAACGAACGGCACCTCCCCACCCACCTCGATCGCGGCCCGCCACGCGCGCAGGGTGGCTGAAGGGGATCGAACCCTCAACCTCCGGAGCCACAGTCCGGCGCTCTAACCGATTGAGCTACAGCCACCGCGGCACCGGCTTCGAGCTTTTGAAGCTAGCTAAATCCACCCGGAACGGTCAACGTGCCACCCCCAGCGCCCCGGGCCCTAGAGCCCCTCACTGGCAGCGAAGCCGGCCCCTGCGGCAAATTAACTGCCATGACCGCCCTAGAACTGACTCTCGCCGCCCTGCTACTGGCCGCCCTAGGAGGACTCATCCTGCTCGCCTTGCGCCGCGCCCAGCCAAAAGAACTTGCCGAGCTTCTCCAGCAAGCCGCTGACCTTTCGGCCCTCCGCCAGCAAATCGACAACCTGAGCCGCGCGCAGGAAATCATGGGCGAGCTGATCCGCAGCCTCGAGACCCGCCTGCTGGAAACCGGATCCGCCATCAAGACCGACCTCGGCCGGGAACTCAACGAAGCCCGCCGTGCTGTCGAACTCATCCGCTCCGCCGAAGAACTGCGCCAGCGCCGGGAAGCCGAACTCCAACAAGCAGTCACCCGGATCGAATCGGTCCTCTCCGGAGCCGGGCGCCGGGGAGAAGCGGGCGAGCAAATCCTGCACGCCGCCCTCAAAGAACTCCCGCCCGGAATGGTGGAATACGGCTTCCGAGTAAACGGGAAAGAAGTGGAGTTCGCCCTGGTCCTGCCCGACGGCAGGCGACTCGCCATCGACTCCAAGTGGACCGCCTCGGATTTGCTGCGACGACTGGTCGAGCTCAGCCCCGGCAGCGAATACGACTCCGTAGTGGAAGAGATCGAGCGCAACTTGGAACGGCGGGTACGCGAAGTAACCCAGTACGTCGCTCCCCCCAACACCCTCCCCTGGGCCGTTGCCGCCGTTCCCGACGCAGCTTACGCCGTAGCCCGGAAAGCCCACGCCGAAGCTTTCCGCCAAGGCGTGATTTTGATTCCGTATTCCCAAGCCCTACCATACCTCCTGACCCTCTATCAACTCCACCTCCGGTATGCCGCCGGCCTCGACGCCGAACGCATAAGCGAAGCCCTGACGCAACTGGAGCGCGAGCTCGGCGAGATCGAACGCACCCTGGAAAACAGCGTGGCCCGATCTATTACCACGCTGGACAACGCGTACCGCGCGCTCAGAGGCTCGCTGGTAGAGATGCGTAGCGCCATGGCGGCGGTGCAGCAGCAGTCTTCTGGCGGCAACCCAAACTAGCCCGTAGATTCCCCGCTTGGCGGCTCCTGCGGCGCTCGCGCGCCAATTTTTGAAGATGCCCGTTCGTCGGACAGAAAGGTTTCTATGCTACCCATGCGATCACACCTCATCGGCTCCCTGGCGCTGGTTTCTCTCATCGCCTGCACGCGAAAGGTCGTTGTGGTCGATTCCCCGCCCCCTCGCGGCCGGAGCACCGCAGTCACCCTCGGCGTCCCGCCGGGCCACCTCCCTCCCCCGGGCCAGTGCCGGATCTGGATCCCGGGCAGGCCCCCGGGCCGGCAGCCACCCGCTCGTTCCTGCGACGGGATCCTCGCCCAGGCCCCGGCTGGTGCGATGATTCTCTACCGCCCCGGGGAGGACCGGAGAATCGTAAGAGTGCGCTACATAGACGAACACCGCGCGGGCGTCGTTATCCGGATACGAGTCTTCGACGCCGAAACGCTGGCCTTCATTCGAGACGAACGGCCGCCGGAATAACGCCTGAATGCCCGAGTCGGTCCTGCTGATCGACGACGACCCGGATGTGCGCCGGGCCCTCGGCGAGGCCCTCGAGCGCAGCGGATTCAGGGCCTTGACCGCCGGGACCGCAACCGAAGGACTGGAACTGTTCGAGCGCGAATACCCCGCAGTGACCCTCCTCGATCTGCGGCTCCCGGATGCTGACGGCCTGCAGGTACTCGAAACCCTCAAATCCGCAGACGCCGCGGTCATAATGCTCACCGGCCACGCCGAGATCGAAACGGCCGTGCGGGCGATGCAATTGGGCGCCGAGAACTATTTACCCAAGCCCGTAGATCTGGCGCATCTGATGGCCGTAGTGGCGCGCGCGGCGGACAAGGTTAGACTCAAACGCCAGCTGGAGCTCTTCCGCCGGCGGGACGCCGCCCAGGGAACCCTGGGCGTTTCCCCCAAGATGCAAGAACTGGAACGGCAGATCGATTTGATCGCCGCCGCGGACCGATCCACCGTGTTGCTCACCGGCGAAAGCGGAACCGGAAAAGGGCGAGTGGCACGGATCATCCACGATCGGTCACCGCGGGCTGCACACCCTTTCGTGGACCTGAACGCCGCGGGACTCAGCGCCACCTTCCTGGAATCGGAACTCTTCGGACACGAGCGGGGAGCCTTCACCGACGCCAAAGAGATGAAAAGAGGCCTCTTCGAGGTGGCCGACCGCGGCAGCCTCTTCCTAGACGAAGTGGGGGAACTGGCGCCGGAACTGCAGCCCAAACTCCTCAAGGTCCTGGAAACCAAGACCTTCAGGCGGCTGGGCGGCACCCGGGAAATAACGGTGGATGTGCGCCTCCTGGCCGCCACCAACCGAGACCTGCCTGCGGCTGTGGAGCAGGGCCGGTTCCGAGAAGATCTCTATTACCGCCTTAACGTGGCGGTCATACACCTGCCTCCGGTGCGCGAGCGAACCAGGGAGGACCGCCTCTATCTAATCGAGCGGATCCTGGCGGAAGTATCCCAGGAAATACCGGGCAGCCCCCAGAACCTGGATCCGGAAGCGCTGGAGTTGTTACTGAACTACAGCTGGCCTGGCAACGTGCGGGAGATGCGCAATGCCATCGAGCGCTCGGTCATCATGGCCCGCAACGCGGAAGCTATCGAGCCCCGACATCTGCCTCCGGAAATTCGCGGCAAGACCCAGCGGGGATCGAGACGACCACGGCTCCTCTCCCTGGCCGACGTGGAAAGGGAGCACATAGCTCGGGTGCTGGCCTATCATCAGGGTAACCGCAGCAGGACTGCCCGGGACCTCGGCATCTCTCGGGCCACTCTTATAAAGAAGATCAAGCAGTACCAACTCGACCTCACGGACGCCGGCGCACCCTGAGCTCGACGTTCTCCAGCGTCCTGCCCGCAGTGGACGGATCGATCACCAGCTCGGTAGCCCCGACCTCCCACCCCATCACCCCCGCCTGCTCCGCATCGATGCTCAAGCGGTAGCGCCCGGGACGCAGGCCCATGGCGTAAAAAGCGCCGTCGGAAAAGGTCACCATCTCGCGCACACTCCCCGTCTCCAACTCCTCTAACACCACCCGAACACCCGCCACCCCGGTCCCCGAATCCTCGAACCGCACCCAGCCGCTCACCTCGCCTCCCGCAACCAGCGGGATCTCCACGTAAGTGACGGCGTTGGGCCCCGGCCGTACCGAATACGCGAGCGCCGCCGGAATCCACAAAGGATTGGCCAGAGAAAGCGTGTCGATCTCCACGATCGTCTCCTCAAAGGGCACCAGGTCGTTCGCCTGAAACCTTCCCAGGGAATCGGTGAGTACCGAACGACTACCTACCGTAAGACGGACCGCCTGCACCGCCAACTCCCCAGAATCATGCCTACCGTTGCCGTTTTCGTCCACGAACACCACACCCGCCATCGCGGTACGCCCTGACAACCGGCCGCCTCCGAGGCGCACTACCTGCGCCCCGGAGTCCCAGAGCAAACTTCCCTCGACGAGCTGGGTTCCCTGAACCCCAGTTTGCGAGCTGTAGAAGTTACGGCTCGTGGCTCTGGCGTACGGCGCACTGGCCGTCAAGGAAAGATCCAGAGAGACACCCGAGTGCCGGCGCCAGCCACCCTGCAGGTCTACCCTCAAAGCGGGCATGACTCTCTTGCCGAAGCCTAGCACCCCCGCCATGAGCCCGCTGTCGGGATCGAGCTGCAGGCGCGCCGTTATCAGAGTACCCGCCAGCTGGCGGGGCCATCGGCTGACCACGGCATCCCCCTGCAATTCCAGTGTCTGGGACGCGAAAGAGACCGCACCGGCCGAAGTCGCCACCCGCTGAAACGCCCCTGTGACTCTGAGGTTCCCCAGGCGGGAGACGGACGCCACTCTGAACTGGGTCTGCGTGCCGCCGGGCACGGCGCTCGCGCTGGCTGCGGCCTGGACGAAAGTGCCTCCCCCCAACCAGCGCGGCCGCCAGAACCAGCTCAACTCGGTACGATGGAGCTGAAAGCCCGAATGGAGCACCGGCACGGTGATCGAGGTGTCGAATCGGGTATGCTGCACCCGGAGCTGGAAGTCCGAGCTCGTCACGAGATCTCCCCTGAACCTCAGGAAACCGTTCAGCACCAGATCAGCTCCGAGAGACAGACTGCGGTGCGGCATACCGGTTAGGGCTGCATAGGGGTGCCAGGCCCAACCCAAGCTGTCGTTTCGGAACGCCTCGAGCCCTGCCTGCAGGGTAAGTCTATCCAGCGCCCCATAGCGCATATCGGCCTGCACCAGATGATCGCAAAGCGGATTGCGGCACTCTCCCAAACTGATTCCGTATTCGAACTTCTTGGCCGGCAGCATTCGGGGAGAGAGCTCCACCATCAACTCCCGGCGGATCAGCTCCCCGTGCGGGCCGTACCCTACGGCTTGCAGAGAGTTGGCTCCGTAAATGACCGGAACGGAGAACCGGTAAGTTCCGTCTTCCGCTACCGGCTCGTAGCGCAAGAGCTCGCCGCCCCGGTAAAGCTCCACTTCCCAACCCGGCCCCAAACGGCCGGTAAAAACTTCCATTCCGAACTCCGCCGGCCGGAGAAAGGGAGCATTGCTCAGCGCGATCCCCCGCAGTGGCCGGGACTCCCGGCCGAAACCCAAGACGTCCCCCACGCCGAGTTGTCTGACCCTGGATCCTTCCGGCCAAGCTTTGAACCAGCTCCCCCCGAACCTCGAACTGACACCCAAGGGACCGGATTGCACACTCTGCTCCACCGACAACCCGCCTCCCAAAAGCTGGACGCCCAGGGCCAAGTCCAGAGTAGAGGAAGACAGCGGATCCCTAGTTCCGCTTATCAACCGCCAGTCCAATACCGCGCCGTCCAGGGAGGCCCTTCTAGGGGAGACCTCTAGCGGCCTCATTCGTTCTTGCCGCGCCAATGCCTCGCGCTGCCTCGCCCGCCTGAGCCGCCGCACCAGCGGCAAATGGCCGGTCTGGCTGAAATCGATCACCAAGGCCGAAAAGTCCATGTTCCACAAGACCCCGAGGGTCGAGGCCAAAAGTCCGGTTTCCACGAACAGCTCCGCTCCGCGCCATACCGCTCCCGACTCGGGAAGCGGTCCCCTGCCCGCCATCCCTTGAACCACGCCTTCCTGAACGTCGAAGAGCAAGACCACGCCCTCGGGCTGCAAGCTGGCAGCGAGCATTCTGCCCGCCGCGAAGCTGTCGATCCTCACTTCCAGCAATTCCAAAACCCGGCGCGCCGGAAGCAGTACCGCGCTGTCACGCACCAGCACGGTCACGATTTCCCGGGGACCTTCCGATACCCTAAGCTCGAAGAAGCCCTCCGCCTCCTGAGCTCGCGCCTCCGTGGCGGCGCAACCTGCCGCAAGCAAAACCGCGGCAATTGCAGCGGAGCGCGACACGGCCATGTCCCACTAGTTGCCGGTGTAGGACACCGACAGGGTGATCGTGCCGGTGTACAATCCCCCAGGTTGGGAAGGCGAAGGATTGACCGTCCCGCCGATCCAGACGAAGTAGGTGTTGTTGGGAGGGTTGGCGTTCCGGATGCGTACGATCAGCACAGTAGCCGGATCGAAGTAGCTGCACGCGCTTCTCGGCTTGCGATCCCGGTGGCAGCCGGCGTTCGGCCCGAAGCTGATAGGAAGGGCGAACGACCCCCGGGTGAGCACCGAGGGAAGTGTCATGGTTATTTGGATCTCGGCGCGCCTTGCCCCGTGGATCTCGAACTCCCCGGCATTGGCCGAAGTTTTGGGATCCACCGTCACCGGCACACCTTGCACCACGTCCCCGAAATCGAGCTCGCTGTTCCAGCCCACCGAGAGAGCGGTATTGCTCACGTTGGCCAAAGCCACGATGGAAGCCGACTGCGCCGCGAGCTTCGGGCCGCTCGCGCACAACCCCGCCAGCACCATCGCCCACAGGGACAAAGCCCGCGTCCCGGTACGCATCTTCAGGGAATTTCGACCGCCGCGCTGCGCTCGATCGGCGCGGCAGGCAGAACATGTTCCCGCGGAATATCCTCTCGGTCGGTGGAAACCCGGAGCGCCAATCGATAGCTCCCGGCGGGAAGACCTTCCAGGGGAAACGCGAACCGCCGATTGAGATCGTAGTAAACCGCAACGGGAGTCTCCCATCTGGCTCTCTCGGACCCCCCGGAATCCAGCAATCTGAACACCACACTGCCCAAGTAAGCGGCGTTACCCTCCCGCCTCAGCGCCACCCAAGCGATCAACGAGTCGCCCGAGACCGAGGGACGAAAGTCCTCCAACACCACACCGGTCCGAAGCGGCCCTTTCCGGTAAGTGACCGAGATGACCGTACGGGTGATCAGGCTAACCCCAGCCCGCACCGCCGCGTTCTCGGGTGTCGCCACCGGCACTTCCCCTCCCCGGGAGGTGACGATCAGCCGGGACCAGTACTCCCCGTCCGGCAGCTCGGGGGGAGGTGTGGCGAGGAGGCGCACCACCTGTCTCTGGCCCGGAAGCACGCGAAGCCGCTGGGGAAAAGCGCGAATCCATCCCGCAGCGGACGGATACTCCGGACCTGGATCCTCGATGAAGCGAATCCCGATGTTGCCCGAGGAATCGGTTGCCGGGTAGCCGAACACCAGCTCGATCGACACCTCTTCCGGCTCGCTGCCGTTGTTTACCAGCACGATCTGCCCGCTGCGCGTCCTGTGGTCTATGAACACCGCATGCGGCGCAACCAAGACCGCGCCCACGACCGCCGGAATTGCAGCCAATCCTAACGCAAGCGACACCGCAGCGGCGCGCAGCCTCATTCGCCTAACTCCCGGTATAGGCCACGGTAATTGTTATCGTGGCCGAGTAGTTGCCCGCCCGCTGTTGCCCCGACGGAAGGGCAGTGCCGCCCAGCCAGAGGTAGAGAAGCCCGTTATTCCCCAGCCGGGTAACCAGCGGCACCCTGGGATCGAACACCACCATGGAGGCTGCGGCGGGCGTGGTCGAAAATCCGCCGTCGGTCGGCCCGAATTGTAGCGCAAGGTTCTCCCCTCCCGCACCCGCCAGAGCCGCCGGCAAGGAAAAATCGATCCGGACCTCCGCCCTCCTGAGACCGAAGACCACAAAACGCCCCGAACGGGAACCGTCTGCCGGACTCACCGACTCCGGCACACCCGGCAGGAGCGACCCGAACGCCAGGTTCCTGAAACCGAAGGCGAACGGGCCGAACTGCCCCGAAGCCGGGTCCGGGGCGGCCAACCCGATAACCGAAAACGCAAGCAAAAGGCGGGGCAGCAAGAAGTGCATGCGGAACTTCCACCGAATTAGCGCCGGGCAGCGCCCCGAGCCCGACTGAACTCCAGTGCGCTGCCCGGCGGATCAGAGAAACCCGATCCTCAGTTACCGGTGTAACTGGCGTTCAGCGTGATCGTACCGGTGTAAGTACCGGCCGGCGTCGTACCCGAGGGGCTCACCGTCCCGCCCAGATAGACAAAAAGATTGCCGGTCGTGCCGTGCAAGGTGGTGGTCACCGAAGCACTGGGATTGAACGTCGTACCGGTATTCGGATCCGCAGTCGTGTTGTACCGGCCGTCGGTGCTGCTAAAGGTTATCGGTATGCTGTTGGCGCCGCTGGTGAGCGTGCTCGGCAGCGTGAGACTGAACTGCACCTCCGCCCCGGCTACACCGTTGAGATCGAACCTTCCGGCACCCGCCGCCGTGGGCGCCACGCTCACGTTGGTACCGGGGAAGACGTTACCGAAGTCCAGATTGGCCGCACCGGTCACCGACAGCGGCTGGAGCACGTTGGCCGTCGCCGTTATGGAGGCCGACTGAGCCTCGGCCGCCCTGACAGCTAAGACCACAGCGGCCAAAATCGCTACAGCAGAAAGGAACCGTTTCATTTGTGACTCACCTCACCAAAGGTTGATTGTCCAACTTCCAAGCCCAATCCACGGGCTTGACTTTTACGCTCAGGTTTATTGCAACCTTTGTACCAAACAGTCACAAGAGCCGCCAGACTGTAAAGAAATTGCACATGCTGGTGGACTCGGAATAACCTTAGTTCGCACAACGGCTTAGCTATGCCTCTCCGGATGATTGTATAGAAACTATACAAGCACGTGCCTTGCCTCGCCTTGTGGATTGATTCTACAAGCTATTGCTCCACATACAGTTAGCCCCATGACTCCTGCGGCATGCCAGTTGCCATTAAGAGACCGGCGGAAGTCGGACTCGGAATCTAAGAATGGCAATGGGCAGCCGGATTCAGCCGCTGGTAAGATTGGTAACGATCGGGCTTGCAGTCTCGCTTGCTGGCGCCGCCGGCCCGGTGCCGCCTTTTGCCCCGGTGCCGCTTTTTGCACAAAACAGTGCAACTATCCTGGCCCGGGCCAACGTAGTGCCGCGGATCGTTTACCAAGCCGCCGCTGAGGCCACTAATCTTAACGCGGCCCGATATGCGGTCAAGCTAACCGAAGGCAAATCTACCCTGGTGTCCGCCCCGAGGGGTGCAGGTGGATCCCCCGCCGCCCCCGTCATCACCCGCCGGGAACTCGAGGGGGGCGCTGTGTTACTGGCGTCTTACAGGCCGGCCGACTACGGTATAGCCGCGCACAAACCCGAGCCCGGACCGACCGGCGCTGGCGAGCAGCCGCCCGGGAACCAGGCTCAAGTGGAAATTCTATTCATCGCCAACTGAGGCAAGCGCCTCGGCCCCTCGATATCGGCTCCTCAATAACTGTTCTCCGCAAGCCGCCCCGCGCCTTCGGGCACGCTCACCAGCGTATTGAACACCAGCTTGAACGTCCCGTGGGTCTGCGCCCGGTGCTGGGCCCGGAAACCGATCAGGACCACTTTGCCTCGCCCCAGCTCCACCGAAACCATCGCCGCCTTCTTGGCTATCACTTCCTCGCCCAACAACCAACCGCTCTGGAGAATCTCCCGGTCGGCAAAGGTCACGATCCTTTGGACCCGCTCGTTCCTAGATCCCGGAACCACCTCGTACACCTGACCTCCGGCCAGGAAGGTAGCCAGCGCTTCCCGAGGCATGCCGTAACCCAAAGGATGGGTGCGATTCACGTTAACCCGTAGCGTCGAGCCGGGACACCAGAATTCCTTGGAAGACAGGCCAGCCACGACGTTGCGAACCGGAAGCCCGAACTTCTGGATCGCCAACTCCCCCGCCTCCGCAAAGGTGACCAGCGTCCCTCCATTTTCCACGAACTGCCGCAACGCGTCCACCCCTTCCTGGCCGAAACCGCTCCGGTACTCCGCTGGATAGTCCTCGGGCGAGGGGCCGAAGCCTCCCTCCTCTCCGCGGCGCTCGCCGGTCATCATCTCCAGCCGGTCCGCAGGCAAGATGATGACGTCGTACTTCGAGTTCAGATCGCCGCGCCTGATGTCGGCGTCTAGGAGGGAGGTGTAGGGGAAGCCCCACTGCTCCAGGATCCACCGGGTCCAACCCTCGTCCATGTTGCCGCCGTAGTAGCGCTGGTACATTCCGATCCTGAGCCTGTGTATCGGCTGAGCCGCATCGCCCAGATCGGCATTCAAGGGCTCGAAATCGACTCCGGTAGCGCGGGCGATTTCCTGAACCGCCGCCTCGGGAGCGGAAGTTACCACAAAGTCTCCGGCCCTCACTGCGCCTCCCGCATCGCGGATCGCACGACTCACGCTCGCGCCCCGGTCCCAGAGCAAGTTCACCGCCTTGAACGCGGCGTTGAGACGGCCGTCGATCCGATAACCGCGCTGGCCGCGCGCCACCCGGCCCGCCGGCTTTATCTCCTCCCGAACCACCGCGAAACCTTCCAGAGGCACCGCACTCCCTACGGGATCCACCCGCACCCCCATGAATTCCGCCATCACGTCCGCCGCCATGTCGTAGGGACGGATGGGATTCCCGTCACGGTCGCGGGTGTAGCTGTTGTCGGGATAGAAGGTGCGGCCCAAAAGCCAGCGAATCACTCCCATCTTGGGCTGGGCCATGGAAATGACGAAGCTCCCGGGACCGTACACCCGGCCCTCGTGCACAAACTCCCGCTCGGCACGATGGATCTCGATCCCCTGGGCCAAGAGCTTGTTGATCATGGTGATCGCCGTCAGCCGGTCGTGCTGTTCTGCCGGTACTATGTAGGCCTTTACCGGCCCCGCGGCGCCCCGCTCGGTCTGACGTTTCGCCTTGAGATAGTGATTCCAAAGGAGCGTCTCCTTGTTGCGCGCGGCGATATCCAAAGTCGCCCAGGCGGCGATTTTCTGCTGCTCCACTATGTCCCTCACCCTCCACCAGCCCCCGGGCCAGGGATTGGGAAAGGTGGTCTGCTCCTCGTACTCCGGAAGCCCTCTCATCCCGCCCCGCAACTGATCGGGGTGCAAATAGAGCGGGGAGGCGAGCCGCGCGCTGGCCGACTCGGTCAGCATCCCCGCGATGTTGTGAAACGGCGTTATCCAGTGAAAACCAAAATGCCCCCAGCCGGAATAAATGGCATGGTTGATCACGCCGGCGATTCCCGCTTCCTCGAGTTTGTAGGCGATGTGCCCGCCGAACCACTCCATTTCCCGCCACACGATCGGATCCGCCGAGGGGCGGATCGGCTCGGCGTAGGGGGGCACGTAAAAACGCGGGCCCCAGGCACCCATCTGATGGTGATCCACATAAGCCTGGGGAATCCAATCGCGGAACAAGATCTTGGCGGCGTACTGGGACTCCACCATGTTGGTCTGAAAGGCGTCCCGGTTGTTGTCGTGCCCCACGTACTTGTGATACAGGACGGGAAGGCTCACCCCCTCGTACTGGGTTCCCACGTACTTGTTGTACCAGTCGGTCACCATGATCTCGCCGTCGGGATTGAAGCACGGGATCATGATGGCGATCACGTTGTCCAGGATCCGGCGCGCCTCTTGGTCGTTCCGGGTTAGCAGGTCGTAGGTGAGCTCGGCCGCCATTTGGCTCGCCGCCACCTCGGTCGAGTGGAGCCCCATCGACTGGACCACCACCGCCTTTCCTTCGGAGACGATCCGGCGAATCTCCTCCTCGGAGACGCCCCGGGGATCGGCCAGTTTGAGATTCATGGCCCGGAACTCCTCGAGCCGGGCGAGGTTCTGGGGAGCCGAGATGAAGAGCACGAGGAACGGGTTCCCCATGGTGCTGGGACCCATATCCACGACCTTCATCCTATCCGACTGCCGCTCCAACAGCCGGTAGTACTCCACCAGCTTGTCCCAGCGGGCGAGCTTGCGGTCTTCTCCCATCCGGAAGCCGAAGAATTGCTCGGGAGAAGTGACCTGCTGAGCGGAAAGGGGCGGAGCATGGAGGGTTGCCAAACCCAGCACCGCCGCCTGCGCCGTGAGAAGGAAGCGCAGAAAGCGCCCCTTCGCCAGACAATCCAACGTTAGTCGAGCCATCTCGTCCTCACCTCGGTCGAAGGTTACCGTCGAGCAATCCTCCCCGGCTTCGGGCGATCCTACGCCTCAAAGACATCTTCGTCAACCCGTCCCAGACTCCGCCGGGCTGCCATGACTGGGCGGGGCATTGCGGCGAGAGACGACTTCGTTCCAAAGGCCTTTGAAACCTTAGGACTGACCGCCTCGTACAGTCCCTTAGGATTGCTGAGCGCCCAGAGCTACCAATGTTTATCCCGAAAGCAGCCGCTTGCATAACCGGGGCTGCAGCCATAGCCAACCTGACGTTCGCTCTGCCCACGATCGCGCAGGGCCGTCCCGGCGCCGATCGCGTGCAGGTCATGCTCCTGGGCACCTACCACTTCGCCAACCCCGGTTCGGACGTGGTCAAGGCGGAGGTGAGCGATGTGCTCTCCCGTTCCAGGCAACTAGAGATCCGGGCGGTAGTCGAAGCGCTGGTGCGCTTCGCACCCACGAAGATCGCGGTGGAGGCGGTCCCCGCCTCGGGACCCAGGCTGGACAGTCTCTACCGCGCATACCGGTCGGGCGACCACGAGCTGTCGCGGAACGAGATCGAACAGCTCGGGTTTCGGCTCGCGGCAACGCTCGAGCATCCGCGCGTCTATCCGATCGATCACCCGGGAGAGTTCCCTTTCGATGCGCTCCTGGCCTATGCGCAGGCACACGATACGGTGTTCGTGAAGTTCGTGGAGGAGGAGCATGGCCGGATTACATCCGAGTTGAACAGCTGGCAGCGAGAGAAGACCGTCGGAGAGATCCTGCGGTCCCTCAACGAACCTGAGAGACTCGCCCGAGACCAGGCCACATACATGCGGTTCGCTGGCGTGGGAGCGGGAAACAGCTACGTGGGAGCGGAACTCGTGTCCAAGTGGTATCGGCGCAACATCCACATTTTCGCCAACCTCAAGCGAATTGCAGAACCGGGCGACCGCATTCTCGTGATCATCGGCAGCGGGCATGCTCCCATCCTGCGCGAACTGATCAGTTACGACGCGCACATGGTGCCGGTGGATCCCCTGGAGTATCTGCCCCGTCAATAGCCCTCCGCGCTCGGGGACCAGCAACCTTTTCCCTGGCTTAACCATCCAACCGAGCGAAACTTGAAACCCGAACGCAGCCGGTACGTAGTGAGCAACGCGAGACCGGCAATCGAACTCTTTGAACCGCGAGACCGATGATCAATAAGAGCTATAACCTGCTGCTCGCGGCCGCGGCTGCGGCCGCCGTCCCAACACCGCTCGTGCCCCAGCAGTCTTCCGACTCGACACGGGCCGCCAGGCGCACCGCAGAGGCCGTAGCAGTTCGCGCCCAACCGAGGCCGCCGGAAGTGGACGGCCGGCTGGACGACGAAGCCTGGCGCCTGGCCCCGGTGATCACCGGCTTCACCCAGCGAGACCCGCACGAAGGGATGCCGGCAACCGAACCCACCGAGGCCAGGGTGGTCTATACCGACCGCGCCATCTACGTGGCGATCCGGGCCTACGATTCACAGCCGGAGCGCATCACCGGCCTGCTCACTCGCCGCGACCAGTGGTCACCGTCGGATTGGCTGGGCGTAGCCTTCGACTCCTACCGGGACCGCCGAACCGCCTTCGCGTTCATGGTCAATCCCGCAGGGGTTAAGCGGGACATCTACTTCTTCAACGACGGCGACGGCGAAGACGACTCCTGGGACCCCGTCTGGGACGTGGCCGTCTCCCGAGACTCGCTGGGCTGGAGCGCAGAGTTCCGTATTCCCTTCAGCCAACTGCGGTTCCCCAAGGGGGAAAACCATCGCTTCGGCTTCAACCTCTACCGGATGATCAGCCGGCTCAACGAAGAGCAGTTCTGGCAACTGCCGCCCAAGAACGAGCCGGGATTCGTCTCCCGCTTTGGAGATCTGGTGGGCATAGTGGGAATCCAACCCCCGCGGCGCATCGAGCTGTTGCCTTACAGCGCCGCCGGCAACACCTGGGAACCGGCCGAAGCGGGAAACCCGTTCCGCACCGGGACCAAATCCTCCGCCCGGCTGGGAGCCGATCTCAACATGGGGATCACTCCCAACCTCACACTTTCGGCCACGATCAATCCCGATTTCGGCCAAGTCGAAGCGGACCCCGCGGTGGTGAACCTCACCGCCTTCGAGACTTTCTTCCCCGAAAAACGGCCCTTCTTCAACGAGGGTCTGGACATTTTCCGCTTTCCTATATCCCTGGGAGACGGCGACGGAGCCAACGAGCAGCTGTTCTACACCCGCCGGATCGGTAGAGCGCCGCAAGGACGTCCCGATCCCAGAGGCGGATTCGCCGAAGCGGTCCCCCAGACCACGATCCTGGGAGCCGCCAAACTCTCCGGCAAGACGTCCTCGGGCTGGAATATCGGAGCTCTGGGAGCTCTCACCGCGGAGGAAAAAGCTTCGGTGATCGACGGCGCGGGGAGGCGCCACGAGGACGTAGTGGAGCCTCTGACCGGCTATTTCGTGGGACGCTTGGCGAGGGATTTCAGAAACGGACTCACCCAGATCGGGCTATTCGCGACCGCAGTGGAACGAGATTTACCGCCGGAGTTGAACTACCTGAGGCAAGACGCCTACAGTCTGGGCGCGAGCTGGAATCACCGGTTCTGGAACGACACCTACGCCGTAGCGGGCTGGATAGCGGGAAGCCGGGTTTCGGGATCGCCCGAGGCGATCGATCGTACTCAGCGCTCCTCGGCTCGGTACTTCCAGCGCCCGGACAACGACTACGTGACCTACGATCCCTCGCGCACCGCGCTTGCCGGCTTTGCGGGACAACTGATGTTCATGCGCACTCAGGGCAACTGGCGCTACGGCGCGGCTCTGGACACCCGCTCCCCCGGATTCGAGGTGAACGACCTCGGATTTCAGCGGGAAGCGGACCGCACCATCCAAGCAGCTTGGATCAACCGCCGGTGGCTGAGGCCGGGCAAGGTTTTCCGTTCGTTCAACCTCAACTTCAATCAATGGAGCCTGTGGAATTACGGGTGGGATCGCTTGGGGCTCGGCGGCAACGTCAACGCCAACTGGACCTGGCTCAACTACTGGGGCGGCTACATGGGCGTGGAGCGGAACTTCGGCGGCTTGGACCCGGCCGCGCTGAGAGGCGGCCCCGGGTTCATCGGGCCCGGCCGGGTCAACTTCTGGAGCGGATTGTGGAGCGACCAGCGCAAGACCGTGAGGGCGCGGGTGGACTGGGGCTTCACCCGGCAGGACGAAGGAGCCGGCTGGTCCTACCGAGTGGGACCCGGAATCTCCTGGCGCCCGGCGGAGAAGGTGGACTTGAGCGCGTCGCCTTCTCTCTCGCGAGTGTTCAACGGATGGCAGTACCTGCGCCGGGCGGACGCTTTGGGAGAAACCCACTACCTCTTTGGCGAGCTGGATCAGACCACTGTAAGCATGACTTTCAGGGCGAACCTGACCTTTACGCCCAACCTTTCCCTTCAAGTCTATGCCCAGCCGTTCGTAGCCTCCGGCGACTACAAGGCGTTCAAGCGTGTAGTCGACCCCCGAGCTCCGACCTTCGCCGGGCGGTTCGACCGGTTCGGTCCGGATCGCCTGCAGCTCAGCGGTGACACCGTAAGGGTCGATCTCGACCGCGATGGGACTCCTGACCTGAACCTAGGCGCCCCGGACTTCACCGTGCTTTCCCTTCGGTCCAATGTGGTGCTGCGATGGGAGTATTTGCCGGGCTCGACCCTGTTTCTGGTCTGGCAGCACGGGCGCGCTCATTCCCTGACCGACGGTAGCTTCAGTCTGGGGCCTAGGCTGGACGATCTCTTCAGCGCCCCAGCCACCAACACCTTGCTTGTGAACATCAACTACTGGCTCAGCTTGTGAAACAGCACCTGCCGGAAAGCCGAGCGCCCTTCGCCCGCAAGATTAACTGTTGGCCGGGCGTCCCACGACTGCACAGTAAACCGGCGCGGCGGATAGGGCCTCAGCCCGACCGGGCCGCCTTGCCCTGATCCGCCACCCGCCGCGCTGCGGCCGCTACCTCATCGGGATCGGCTAGATAGTAGTGGCGAATCGGCCGCAGACCGGCATCCAGCTCGTAAACCAGAGGGATCCCGGTGGGGATATTGAGCTCCACGATCTCCGATTCGGGGACGTCGTCCAAGTACTTGACCAGCGCCCTCAATGAATTGCCATGAGCCGAAATCAGCACCCGCTCCCCCCGGCGGACGGCGGGGGCGATCGCCTCGTGCCAGTAGGGCATGATACGCGCCACCACGTCCTTCAGAGACTCGGTAAGTGGGATCTCGTGCGGCTTGAGCGAAGCATACCGGGGGTCCCGGGAAGGATGCCGCTCGTCGTCCGGGCTCAAGGGGGGAGGCGGAACGTCGTAGCTCCGGCGCCAGATCTTGACCTGTTCTTCTCCATGTCGCGCCGCGGTCTCCGCTTTGTTCAGCCCCTGAAGTGCCCCATAGTGCCGCTCGTTCAGCCGCCAGCTGCTGTGGATCGGAATCCACATGAGGTCCATTTGCTCCAAAACCAGCCAGGTGGTCTTTATGGCTCGCTTGAGCACCGACTGAAAGACCACGTCGAAGAGGTAACCCTCGGACCGAAGCCTGCGGCCCGCTTCCACCGCTTCTTCGATCCCCCTTTCCGACAGGCCCACATCGGTCCATCCGGTGAAGCGGTTCTCCTTGTTCCAGACGCTTTCCCCGTGGCGCAGCAGGACGAGTCTGTACATGCCGTGCTTAAGATAACCAGCCGATCAGAAATAGTCCCGGCCGCCGGGCAGCCGCCTCACGTCGCGAGCGCCGTGCGCTCCGCAAGATCACCGGCCTCGCGTCGGCGCCCCGCGCTGGGCCAGCTCCTGATACAGATAGCGCACAAAGCGCTGGGAGTCGCCCGTAAAGCGCCCATCCCAAGGGGCCGTCACCCCCGCCGCCAGCACTTGTTCGAGCGTTCGCCCCTGTGATATGAGCGACGCCACCCGATCCCGCACGCCGGCCAGCATGTCGCGATACTCTCTCAGCTCGTTTCTGGTGGCCAAGGGCCCGTGACCGGGGATGATCTTGGTCTGTTCGCCGGCGATCGCCAGGACCTGATCCGCCGCCGCGATCACGCCGTCCACCGAACCGCCGCTGCCGATGTCGATGAAAGGATAACGCCCGTTGAAAAAAGTGTCTCCCATGTGAATCACGTCCGCGCGGCGGAAGTGTATGATGGCGTCGCCGTCGGTATGCGCCCGGGTTACGTGAAAGGCGTGAATCTCGTCGCCGTTCATGTAGAAGGTCACGGTTTGATTGAAGGTCACCACGGGAAGCGCGCCGGGCGGAGCCGGGGGCACGGTTCGGTTGAACGCTTCCATGAACTGCTCCACGCTCATCCGTTTTCTCACGTTGTCATGGGCCACTATGAGGGCTCCCGCCTTGCCCATATTCTCATTTCCCCCGGTGTGGTCCTGATGCCAGTGGGTATTGATGACGAATCTTATGGGCCGGTCGCTGAAAGAGCGAATGGCGCGGAGGATCCGCTCGGTGAGAGGAGCGTACTGGTCGTCCACCAGAAAGACCCCGTCGGGGCCGGCGGAAACACCGATGTTCCCGCCCGCAGCCATGAGCATATAGATGCCGGGAGCGACGGAAACGGTGCGCACCTGGACCGTGTCCAGCGGATCCTGGGCCCGAAGGGATGGGACGGCCGGGAAGATCAGCGACGTTACCAGCATTGCGGCCGATCGGCGCATGACTGCCTCCGGAACGTTTGGATATCGTCCCATGATACCTCGAGGGGCGCCGCAAGGGAACTTGCCTTTCCGCGCCCGCGGAGTTTCTTTCCCGCCCATGTTCGAACTTGCCGAGATCGAATCTGCAGCCCGGATCGTTTACCGCTTCATGTTACCCACGCCCCAGATCCGCTGGCCCCTCTTGTGCCGGCGTGCGGGGTGCGAGGTATGGGTAAAACACGAAAACCACACTCCGATCGGCGCCTTCAAGGTCCGCGGAGGGCTGGTCTATCTGGATCGGCTCAGGCAGGAGCGGCCGCAGATCCCGGGGGTGATCAGCGCCACCCGCGGCAATCACGGCCAGAGTGTAGCCCTAGCGGCCGGACGCCACGGCCTCAAAGCCACCATAGTGGTACCGCGCGGCAACTCCCGGGAGAAAAATCGCGCCATGGAGGCCTTGGGCGCCGAACTGGTCGAACACGGCGAGGACTTCGACGAAGCGTACGCTTACGCCAAGAAGCTGGCCGAGGAGAGATCGCTCCACATGATCTTGGCGTTCCACCCGTGGTTGGTGCTGGGTGTGGCAAGCTACAGCCTGGAGTTCCTGCGGGCGATCCCGGATCTGGACACGGTGTACGTACCGATCGGTCAGGGCTCGGGGATCTGCGGCATGATCTCGGTGCGTGACGCGCTGGGCCTTAAGACCAACATAGTCGGCGTGGTAGCGGCGGCGGCCCCGGCCTACGCCCTCTCCTTTGCCCAAAGACGAGCGGTCCCCACCGACTCGGCGGTCACCGTGGCCGACGGCGTGGCCTGCCGGATACCCGATCCAGCAGCGCTGGAAATGATCCTCGAGGGGGCGGAGCGCATCGTCACCGTTTCGGAAGAAGAGATCAAGGAGGCGATGCGCCATTACTTTACCGACACCCACAACGTCGCCGAGGGTGCGGGAGCGGCGCCCCTGGCTGCCCTCCTCAAGGAGCGGGACCGCATGGCCGGCCGCAAAGTCGGCTTGGTGCTGAGCGGAGGCAACGTGGACCGGGAGGTCTTTGCCCGAATTCTCTCTACCGGCTCCTGAACTCTTCCCGCACCTGCGGGCGAAGCAACCCCCGGCCCTGCTCGAAGACCACGTCCACCGGGATCCCGGCCCCGCTCAAGCGGTCGAGATCCGCCTGCAGCTCGGGTCCTATGGCGCCCTCCTCGGCGAGCATCTTAGCAGCCGCTTCGTAATTCCCGTCGCCCTGAATCACCAGCAGCCGCTCGGAAAGGGCGCGGATCGCATCGGACATCCTGTCGGGATTTACCCGATAAGTGCCCGTCGCGCTGTCGCGGGCAAAGGCACCCCGCTCCATGAAGAAGTTGAACCGCACCATGTTGGCGCGCCCGTGAGCGCTGGATGCCCCGAACCTGACCGACCTCAGGATCGAGGCCAGCGCGGTCACATAGTTGTCCATGAGCTCGCCTTCGACCATCTCACCCTGCGCCTTGAGCCGCTCCACCAGAAACAGCCCCAGGACATCCGCTTTCCCTTCCTCCACGGCCGAGGCGTGCTCCTTCAGAGCCTCCCTCACCGTGCCGCGGCCGTTGATAGTTTGCTTGATCCCCAATCCGTGCGCGACCTCATGAAACATGGTGTTGGTGAAGAAGGCGTCGAAGGTAACGTGCCGGCGCTGATCCCCGGCGATGAGCAGATCGGCTATGGGCAGCAGTATCTTCTCGAACTTGGCGCGCATGGCGTTTCTGATCTGCAACCGCCGGGTCCCCTTGGTCAGTTGGATCTCTTCGTCGTTCGGCAGGTTCACCGCGATCGCCTTGGGGCCGGCGTTGGCATGTCCCGCGTAGAAGACCGCGTCGTAAACCCCCAGCTCGCTTTCCAGGCCTGGGCGCTCCCGTTTGTACTGGGGCGCCACCGGTAGTTCGCGTTGCAACCCCGGCAGCAAGGCCGTGTATCGCTCCAACCTTTGGGTCCAAGTCCGATCTTTAACCAGGACATAGGCCTCGTAGGCCGCCTTGTAGCCGAACAACTGGTCTTCGTACGTCTCGATCGGCCCGATGATGAGGTCGACAGAGTTGTCCTTCATATCCAGCCAGGCCAGGTCGCTGGCCTTGTAGTCGTCCGTCCTCAAGGCCTCCGCTCTCAGCTCCAGGTAACGCTTGAGCCCCGGCTCTCGGGCGAGGGCCGCCGCCATTCGGAGATCGGCCGCCGCCAAGAGAAGGCGCTCCTGGTAGGCCCGATGATAAGGAATCGCTTCCAGCCCTCCTCCGGAACGCCGCCGGACCAGAGTGTAGAGGCTCTTAAGGCTATCGGCCTGCTCGGGGTGCTCCTGCAAGTAACTCTCGAACTCTTCCTTGGTAAGATCGGGAGGGTAGAAGTTGGCCCCCGGCGGCTTGGGCCCCACACCTTCTATGAAAGGTTCGTCACCCGCGAGCCGGTCCCAGGGCCCGTAGTTGATCTCCACGTAGCGGCGGAGGTCGGGATCGCGGATGGAGGCCAGCAGCGCCTGGTAGTTACCGTAAGCCTGGTGCCAGAAAAGTGTATCCATCTGCGCAGCCGCACTTACCAATGCGGCGAGCAGTTGGCGATCGCGCGGGGACAGGCTGTCAAGGTTGACCTCGAGCGGGACCACCGCGTACTGGGCAAGTCGCGATCCGATGTCCACTCGCTCGCCTCCGCAGGCAGCGCCCAAACAGGCGGCACATGCAATCAGGAACCTGCGCATCTTGCTCTCCTTGGGCCGGTGAGGATCGGGGTTAAACTTAAGCGGTTTTTCCACTCGATGGTGCACGGATGCAAGAGCGCCACATCGTAACGCGGAGAACGGCTCGCTACTTCGTGCTGGGCGATCCCGCTCAGCGCGCCGTAGAGCTGTGGGTGGTATGTCACGGATACGGTCAGCTTGCCGCTTATTTCGTTCGCCGCTTCGAGCCGCTGCTCGCGCCGGGGCGGCTCATCGTGGCTCCCGAGGCGTTGTCCCGATTCTATCTGGAAGACCCGGAGGGAGGTCACGCCAACGCCCGCGTGGGCGCCACTTGGATGACCCGCGAGGATCGACTCCACGAGATCGGCGACTACGTGGAATACCTGGACCGGGTAGTATCCGAGCTGCTCCCGGAATCGCAAAAAGATTCCGCTCGCATTACCGCCCTGGGTTTCTCACAGGGAGCGGCTACGGTGGCGCGATGGACGGCCATGGGCAGCTGGCGGGTGGATCGGGCGATCTTGTGGGGCGACCGGCTGCCGCCCGATCTCGACCTGGCGTCCCGAGCCGAAAAGATAAGACGAGTGCAGTGGATTTTTGTCACCGGGAAGAACGATCCCTACTGGCCGCCGGACCGGGTGGGGGCCGAGGCCGCACGTCTCGCCGACATCGGGGCGGCTTACCGCATGATCGAGTTCGACGGCGGCCACGAGCTGAATCTCGACGTACTTCGCTCTCTCGCCGATTGAGGGCGTCCCGGGCTCCGCGGAGCGGTCCCGGTCTCGATCTCACCGGCGGACCGGCACCGGGCTGTTAGGCCGCGGCGGCCTTACGTAGGCAGATACCAGGCTCTCGTGACCGCCGGGACCTACCGCGGCCACGCCGAAGACATGATCGTCTATCGAAACTCCGGGTAGAACATATTCGGTCACGTCGCCCACCCAGAGTTCGTGCTCCCAGTCCGGACTCCAGCTGTCGCGCCAGAAGATCCGGTAGCCCACAGCCCCCGGAGACGGCTCCCAGCGCAGCCGCGCGTCGTAGCGGCTCTCGCCTCGATCCAGCATGGGACCCCGGTCTCCAGCGACCACCGGCTGCGGTGGAGCCAGCGCCAGCGTGGCCACCGCTGCGAGATTCACCCGCGCGTTCTGAGCCAGATACCGGGGATCTACCCCGTCGGGGGTGTCCCGCACGGTGTGCTGGCGGTCGTAGTTCTCCTTGGACTCGGTGATCCTCACCGCGGCGTATCCGTTCTGATTGAAAGCGGTGTGATCTCCGCCCCGCCCAAACCGGTCCTCCCGCGCTATGAGCCTCACTTCGTGCCCGGGAACGTAGCGGGCGGCATGACGCCGGATGTAACGCGCCAGCTGGCGCGAGGGGGAGTCCTCGGGGCCCTCGGAAAAGACCCTCACGCTCGCTCCGTCCACCGTGCCGTCCCCGCCGGCGCTGTTGCCCACGATGTCGTTGTTGAAGACCGCGTCGATCCGCACGCCGTCGGCCCTGGCTTTCTGGGCGTGGGCTCTGGCGCCGATCAGTCCCTGCTCTTCCCCCGCGAAGGCTATGAAAACCAGGGTAGCCTCGAACTGGAGACCGCTCTGTGACAGGACCCTGGCCAATTCCATGGTCAAAGCGGTCCCGCTGCCGTCGTCGTTGGCGCCGGGGGCGAAGTTGTCGAAGGTGCGAGCTGCAGCCGAATCTTCAGGCGGGGGGCGCAGAACTACCGTGTCGTAATGCCCGCTCACATAGATTCTCCGGTCGCTCCTCCCCGGCAGTACTGCCATGACGTTGACCACCTCTGTCTCCCGGGGAATCCTGCCTCCCGGAGCTATCAGGTGTCGATCGAAGGCGACCTCGAGGCGCGGGCTGAAGCTCCGGAACTGATCGAAAATCCACTGGCGCGCCGCTCCTATGCCCAGCGCGGGATGATCCGTCGAGGAAAGCGTGTTCCGGGTATGAAAAGAGGCGAGCTTGTCCACCGTGGCGGCCAAGCGATCGGCCGAAATCTCCGCGACGAGGCGGGAAATCATCGGATCTAGGCCCGAGTCCTGCGCCGCCGCTGGTGGGACACCCGCAGCCAACACCCACAGGAACCAAGAGGCGCTGAATGTCAGGCCGAAACGCCAAGTTGCCAGGAAGACGTGTTGGTACATCGCCGACATCACTCGCTCCTCGTTCTATGAGGTAAACCAAAACGCCACTCTAGTCAGACCGGCCGCAAGACCGTAGGTTAGGTACGCTAGCGAACGAGCCCGACTTAGGCCAGCCACCGGGGGTAGCCATGGACACCAGGCTCATATCAGCGACCGCGGTTTTAGCGCTTTCGGCAGCTTGTTCCGTCGAGGCGCAAGAACCCGAAATCCCGGGGCGGGGCACGCGGGGCGATAGGCTAGCGGCGAGCGCACCTCTTTTTGCCTCTTCCCCCGCTCTACAGTTTCCTTGGACACCTGATTGGCAGAAATTTTTAGGGGGGCAGACCCTAGGAGGTGTCCATGGTAAAAAGGCAGGGGCTTAGGGA
>BEIJ01000001.1 GCA_002923375.1 bacterium HR33 | reverse complement strand
CAATTGCAAGTAGGCCACGAACTCGTTTACCACCGTCTTCACGCCGATCAGCGCCCCGACCGTATCCGCATCCGCCCAGGGCACCCCCATGAGCCAGGCAAGAGGCGCCAGAACCCATCCGAGGATAACTTGCAACGACAGACCGGGATATCCCAGCAGCGCGCCCAGAGCGCCTACGCCGTAATTGATCAGTGCTATAAGGGCGATGAAGGCCAGCAGCATCGCCGCCACATTGAGGGCCAGCTGGAGCCCCTGCGCCGCCCCCGACGCGGCAGCGTCTATCACGTTCGCCTCGCGGCGTTCAAGCTTGAGTTTCAACGTCCCCTTAGTGACCGGCTCCTCCACCTCCGGTACCAAGAGTTTGGATATCACCAAACCGGCCGGTGCGTTCATCACACTGGCCGTAAGCAGATGCCCCGCTATTTCCGGGAAGTAGGGCGACAGCATCCCCACGTAGGCGGCCATCACGCCTCCGGCGATAGTGGCGAATCCTCCCACCATCACCGTATTAAGTTCCGAATACGTCATCTTGCCGACGAACGGCTTGATGAGCAGCGGCGCCTCGGTCTGCCCCACGAAGATGTTCCCCGCCGCCGAGAGCGTCTCGGCACCCGAGGTGCCCATGGTCCGCTGCATGACCCACGCTATCCCCCGCACCACCCACTGCATGATCCCGAGATAGTAGAGGACCGACATCAGGGAAGAGAAGAAGATGATCGTGGGCAGAACCCCGAAGGCAAAATACGCTCCGGTGGCGGCCCAGCTTTGCGGCTCGGTAATCGCAGCCATGTCGCTGGGGGTACCCGCCGGCACTCCCACCGGAACATTGTTTCGGACTAGGTTCCCGAAAATGAACCTGGCTCCTTCTTCGGTAAAACCCAGCAGGCGGGTGAAAACCGCGTTCGCGCCGGAGAAAAGCGCTCTGCCAAAACCGGTCTTCAGGACCACCACGCCGAAGATCGCCTGGAGCACCACCCCCGTCGCCACCAGCCGCCAGTTCACCTTCTTGCGATCGGTGGAAAGCAACCACGCGAGCCCCAGCATCGTGGCGATCCCCACCAAACCCATGAGCCGTTGAGCAGCCGGCGTATCCAAGCCGCTGCGCGCCTCGGCCAAACGTTCCGCGGCGCTCTGAAGCAACCAAACGCTTGGAACCAACCATCCCTCGATCATCGCAAGGCCTCCAACTCGGCTCGCACCTCGGCCAACAGCGACTCCTTCTCGGGCTCCGGCAGAAAGGCACTCTCGAACCCGCTGAGGATTATCCGTTCGATCTCCTTTCTTCCCAAACCCAACCGCGTATGAGCGGCCCACAGCTCGTCGGTCAGCGTCGTTCCATCCACCAACCTGCTGTCGGTGTTGAGGGTGACCACCATCCCTTCGTCCAAGTACCGCCGCACCGGGTGCTCTTCCAGTGAAGCCACCGTTCCGGTGTGGACGTTTGAGGTAAGGCAGACCTCCAGGGGAATGCGCCGTTCCCGGACGTAACCTTCCAGTTCCGGATCTTCGTAAAGCCGCGTCCCGTGCCCTATCCTATGCGCCCCGCAGATCTCCAGCGCCTGCCAAATGGAGTGAGCCCCGTCCCCCTCGCCGGCATGACAGGTGCACTTGAGTCCGTGCGACAGGGCGTACTCGAAAGCGCGAGCGTGGGCCGCCGCAGGGTGCCCGCGCTCGGCACCGGCCAAGTCGAAAGCCACCACCCCGTCGCGGCGGTAGTCCACCGCCAGCCGCGCCAGGTCGAGAGAAATTTTAGGATCCAGAGTCCTGAGACCGCATATGATCAAACGGCCCAGAGCGCCGGTTTCTTTTTCCGCCCGGCGCAACCCGGCCAAAGGCGCCTCCACCGCCTCCACCAGAGACATTCCATCGGCATGGAGCGCGGGACAGTACCTCACCTCCACATAACGTAGGTTCTCCGCGGCGGCATCCAGCAAAAACTCGTACGCGATCCGCTCCAAGGCAGCCGGCGTCCGCATCACCGAAAGCGTTATCTGGTAGCGCTCGAGGTATTCTTCCAAGCTTCTAGCGTGCCTGACGTGCACCGCCCGCTTCAAGGCTTCCGGATCGGCCGCGGGCAGGCGCACCCCCTGCTCCCGCGCCAACTCGATCATCGTCTGCGGGCGGATCGATCCGTCGAGGTGTACGTGAAGCTCGGCCTTCGGCAGGCGCCAAAGAAGGTCTCGGTTCACTCGCCGCCACCGGTACTAAAAAGCTTTCCGCTCCGGCCGCGCGCGCTCAGTACCACCCGCAAAATGCTCCCCTCGGCCAACGGATCATCCAGTCCGATCTTGCGACCCACACCGTCCGTTACGTACCCGGCGCCGGACAGCACCGCCTCGAGCAGTGCGGGATCCCGGACCGAGAGCGCATCCCTCACCACCGCCCCGGGAGCCAGCTCCACCCTGCCCTCGTTTACGAAGACCTCCACGCGCGGATCACCGAGAAAAAGCTTTCCTGGCGGCTTCTCGCGCCTGAGGCGGAAGCAGTTGCCAAGAAGGCTCGAAGTAGTCGGACGTCTTGAGCTCGCCGGCGCGCCGCATGGCCTCGACCAGCAAATCCCGCAAGCTCTCGTCCCGATCGTAAATCACCGGAAGCTGCCGCAACCGATCGTAGCCCCCTCCCCCGGCCTGCCGGTAGCTGTTGAGGGCCAGGGTGAACGTGTCCGCCGGCGTAACCGGCCTCCCCCGGTACTCGAGATCCCGAATGCGGGAACCAGGCGGACGGCTCAAGTCTATGGAGTAGCTCACCCCGCTCACGATGTCGAAGTTGTAACCGGGAACGCTGTCATTGACGATCGGCTCTCCCGGTCGAAAGGTGCGGAAATATAACGCCGACTTTTCCAAGTACCACTTGAGCGTGGCACCGTCGATCTTCACCGCTTTGAGAGTGTTCTCATAAGGATAAAGCGCCGCTACATCTCCCAAGCGAATCGGCCCCGGGCCGAAACCCGCCTCGACGTTGAACGCCGCCGTGGCGGAAAGCTGAGCTCCTGTCACGCTTTGTTGTACCCGGTTGATGAAGTCGATTATGGGGGTGTCTTCCACCCGGGCGTACTGGGCGCTCCACCGCTCCCTTGTGGTGGCGATCGGCCGCAATACCCACGCTCGCACTTCTTCGTGGAAAGGAGCGAAACGCCCCGCTACCCGCGGATCGGGTACCACGTTCTGCAGCGGTACCAGCTCCCCGGCGATCCGATCCACCTTCCAGTTCCCGGCGCTGCTGTCGCCGGTAAGAAGGACATGTACCACCGAAAGGCTGCGGGCCCAGGGATCCGGCTGCACGAAATGTACGCCCTCGATGACCGAATCCCGGAGCCGCCGGTGGGAGTGGCCCACCACTACTAGATCGGGCTTCACGCCTAGGCCCGCGAGGGCGGCCGCCACGTTCTCCGCTCCCACACCCGCCGTGTCGTAGCTCGAGACACCGTCCAGACCGCTGTGAATGAGCACCACCTTGAGATGCGCGCCCCGCGCCTGAAGTTCTCTCAGAGAGCGGTCGGCATGAGGCAGAATCGGCTCCACCACGACCCGGCCTACAAGGTGTCCGCCGTTCCAAACCATGACACCCGGGGTGGTAAACCCGGCGATCCCCACGCGCACCGTGCCCCGCTCTACCGTCGCACCGTCGAGGTAGAGAAAAGTCCGCTGCGGAAGGCGGAAAACGTTGCCCGCTACGATGCGATATTTCGCATCCGCGGTGGACCTTTCTAGAAACTCCAGCCCAAAATCGAACTCGTGGTTCCCGGGCACCGCAGCGTCGTAACCCAGGACGTTCATCGCCTCCACTATGGGATGCGGGCGGACCCGTCGAACCGTGGCGAAATAGGCGGCAAAGGGATTTCCCTGAAGCAGATCCCCGGCGTCCACCAAAACCACCTGTCCGGGATAGGTCCGGCGCAAGGAGTCCACTACCGTAGCCGCCCGACTGAGACCCCAGGGCGCTTCCCGATCCCGCTCGTAATCCCAGTGCATGACCCTGCCGTGCACGTCGGTCGTGGCCACCACCACCACCCGCGCAGTGTCCTGGGCCGACGCCACTCCGGCGCTCAAACAGCACAGGCAAGCGCAACAGACCAGGAAGGCGGTTCCCCAGAGCGGCTTCGACACGAAACAGAATCTGACTGAAGGCCTAAACGAACGCAATCAGGACGTCCCTTAGCGGCTCGGTTATATTCGCGGGTGATGGGCGCCCACATACTGGTGGTGGACGACGAACCCGATATCACCGCGCTGGTGGCATACCATCTGGCGAGGGCGGGATACCGGGTGTCTACGGCTTCCAGCGGTCCCGAAGCGCTGAGTGCCGCCCTGGAGCTCAGGCCGGACCTGGTTGTCCTGGACCTCATGCTGCCGGAGATTTCGGGATACGAAGTGCTGAAAGAACTGCGCCGCAGAAACGAATCCCGGGACGTCGGAGTGATTCTGCTTACGGCGAAGAGGGAGGAGGCCGATCGGATCCGAGGACTGGAACTCGGTGCGGACGATTACCTGGTTAAGCCGTTCTCTCCCCAGGAGCTGGTCCTGAGAGTGGGTGCAGTGCTCAGGAGATTGGCGGGTCCCCCCTTGACTCAGGGATCGGTGCTGACTGCCGGACCCCTCACTATCGATCGGGCAGCCCACCGAGTGGAAGTGGCGGGCCGGGAGATCGCCCTCACCACTATCGAATACAAGCTCCTGGTCACGCTGGCCGAACGGCGGGGTAGAGTCCAGTCGCGGCCTCAGCTGCTCGAGACGGTTTGGGAAGCCAATCCTGCCATACGGACTCGAACCGTTGACATGCACATCCGGCGCCTGCGCGCCAAGCTGGGCCCCGCGGCCGGCTTGATAGAAACGGTCCGGGGGTTCGGCTACCGCTTCCGCGTCACCGGTCCATCCGGCGCAGAGCGGTCCCCGTGAACCTAGTAACGCGCTTCACCGTAGGCGCGGCGCTTTTCGGCGGAGCCGCGGCGGCTTCGCTTTCCCTCGCCGGCGGCGCTCTGGTCCGGGCAACGCTGGAGCAGCGCTTGATGGACGAGCTCATTCGCGAGGCCTCGCTGGTAGCCGCCGCTTTGTCAGAAGCACAGGGCGAGGCTCCCAACGCCCTGGCCCACCGTTACGGCCGAATTTTGAAGCGCCGCGTGACCTTAATCGACCCTGCCGGTACCGTAATCGGAGACTCCGAATTCGACGATACAGCCCTCCCGCTTTTGGAAAACCACGGGGACCGGCCCGAAGTGCGGGACGCCATCAATCGGGGCAGCGGCAACGCCAAGCGCTACAGCGAATCGACCGGAAGAGTGGAATTCAAGGCGGCGGTGCGGTCCGGAAACTTGGTGGTCCGGATATCTGCCGCAGCCGCGGAACTCGACCCCGCTTTGGACCGCGCGGACCGGCTCATCTTCCTTGCCGCTTCTGCGACGGTTTTGCTGGGCATCTTGGTTGCGCGGAGAACAGCCCGCAGCCTGCGCTCGGAGCTTGACCGCCTGGAGGACGCCGCGCGCGCCCCGGCCCCGGAACAGGGCCCCGCCTTGACTCTTTCTTCGATCCCGGAGGTTGCAGAGGTGGCCACCGCTCTGGAGGCGGCCAGAAGCGATACGCTGCGTCTCACCGAGGAGCTGCGGCGCGAAAGAGATGCATGGGAATCGGTACTCGAGTCGCTGACCGACGGAGTGTTGGCTTTCGACGCCGAAGGTAGCGTCCGAATCGCCAACAGCGCGGCTCGCCGGCTCCTGGGTTACTCGCCCGCGCAGCCGATCCCTGCCTTGTTCGAACTCTTCCGCCAACGGGAAATGCGCGAAGTTGTGGAACGCTTGCAGGCGGGAGCGGAATCGGCTGAGGCCGAAGTTACCCTGGGAGAAAAAACACTGGTCCTATCGGGGCGCATGCTTCCCGCAGGAGGTACGGTGTTGTTCTTGAAAGACATAACCGATCTCAGAAGACTGGAAGCGGTTCGGCGGGACTTCGTGGCCAACGTCTCGCACGAGTTGAAAACCCCGCTTACCATCATTTCCGGTTATGCCGAAACCTTGCTCGCGGAGGAAGACTACATCCCCCAGCAGCGGCAGTTCTTGGAAACCATCCTGCAAAACGCTCGCCGCATGAGGCGGCTGGTAGATGATCTCTTGGATCTGGCCCAGCTGGAATCCCAGCAGGTGAAACTCGCCCGCCAGCCGCTGGACCCGGCCGCCGCCGCCCGAGAGGCCTTCGAGATGTTCCGAGACCGAGCCGAGCGCAAGGGATTGAGCTTCGAGGTGCAGGTGCCGGAAGATTGCCTTGTCAGTGCCGATCCCGACGCCTTCCGCCGCATTCTAGTCAACCTCTTCGACAACGCCTTGCGCCATACCCCGGCGGGAGGGAGGATCGCCGTGCTTGCCAGGGAGGAAAAGGAAGCGGTGGAAGTCGCGGTCGCAGACACCGGAACCGGCATTCCCAGGGAGCACCTGCACCGGGTGTTCGAACGATTTTACCGGGTGGACGCAGGCCGCTCCCGCGCCGAGGGCGGGACCGGCTTGGGACTCTCCATAGTGAAGCACCTGGTGGAAGCCCACGGCGGCTCGGTGCGCATCGAAAGCTACGTGGGACGGGGAACTACCGTCTGGCTCCGCTTTCCCCGAGCGGCCGGCTAGGGGGTCTTGTTACCTGGCCGTTACAGAACAGTTGCCGCCTTTGTTATCGGTTGCGGCCATCTTACCGCGTGGGAGGAAGTGTCGACTCGGAACCCAGTGACTTTACACACCCGGAGCCCAACGCTCATGAACCGACGGTTTGCATACCTTGCGGCCCTCGCAGTCGCCGCCGGCGGCTGCGCATCCGGAGAAGGCCGGGTAACCCTCACCGGTGCGGGAGCTACGTTCCCCAATCTGATCTACCAGCAATGGATTCTGGATTACAACGCCGCCAATCCCGGAGTGCAGATCAATTACCAGTCGATAGGTTCGGGCGGAGGAATAAGGCAGTTCTCCGACGGCACGGTGGACTTTGGAGCAACCGACGCTCCCATGACCGATTCGGCGATCGCGGCGGCGGGCGGTAACGTGATCCACCTACCCACAGTGCTGGGCGCCGTGGTGGCGACCTACAATCTGCCCGGATTCCAGGACACGCTGCGGCTCACGCCGGAAGCGCTGTCGGACATCTTCTTGGGAAACATCACCCGGTGGAACGATCCCCGAATCGCAGCGCACAATCGCGGAGCGCCCCTCCCCTCGACCCCGATCGTTGTGGTGCACCGTTCCGACGGTTCCGGTACCACGTACGTTTGGACCGATTATCTCTCGAAGGTGAGCGAGGAGTGGGCGCGCCGCGTGGGACGGGGGACCTCGGTCGCATGGCCGGTGGGGCTGGGCGCCAAGGGTAACGAAGGGGTTATGGCCACGGTTACCCAGACACCCGGGGCGGTAGGTTATGTGGAGTTGGGTTACGCCTTGGCCAATCGAGCGCCGGCGGCAGCGATCCGCAACCGTGCCGGTGTTTTCGTAAGCCCCACCATAGAGGCGATCACCGCGGCGGCCCGCGGCGCCATGGAAACGATGGGTCCCGGAACCGACTTCCGGGTCTCCCTCACCGACCCGCCCGGCGCTGACGCCTATCCGGTGGCTTCGTTCACCTGGGTCTTGGTGCGCCGGGAGCAGTCGGACTCGCTGAAAGCGCGGGCGCTGGTGGAGTTCCTCTGGTGGGCTTTGACCGAAGGGCAAAAGGAGGCTGCAAGACTGGGATACGCGCCCCTGCCCGAGTCGCTGCTGCCTTGGATAGCCGAACGGCTAGCGGCGGTGAACGTAGGGGGACGCCCGGTCTGGGAAAATCCGATCGGCCGGCCCTAAATGGCGCGCTACCGGCGAACCCGTTCCGTCGCTCTGGGAGACCGGGTGTTCCACGCCGCGCTGTGGATCTGCGCGGCATCGATTCCGCTGCTTTTGCTGGCGATCGTTCTGGAACTCGCCGTTACCGCCTGGCCCGCAATCACCCGCTTCGGCTGGGGATTTTTGGTGAGCACCGCCTGGGATCCGGTAACCGACACCTACGGCGCTCTACCCATGATCGTGGGCACTGCGGTTTCGTCGCTGCTCGCCCTGCTCATCGCAGTGCCTTTGGCGTTGGGTGTCGCGATCTTTTTGACCGAGTTCGCGCCCCTCTGGATGCGCGAGCCGATCGCCCGGCTGGTGGAGCTCCTGGCCGCTATCCCCAGCGTGGTGTACGGCCTTTGGGGCATCTTCGTCCTGATACCATTGCTCCGGGAATACGCGGTGCCGCTTCTCCAGCGGGCCTTCGGATGGACACCTCTGTTCGCCGGAACCTTCTACGGTAACTCCATGCTCGCCGCCGGGATCATCCTGGCCATCATGATCCTGCCCTACATCAGTGCCGTGGCCAGGGAAGTGTTGCTCGCTGTGCCCAACGACCAGCGGGAAGCTGCACTGGCTATGGGGGCTACTCGGTGGGAAGCGGTTTGGACTGCGGTGCTGCCGTATGGCAAGGCCGGACTGATGGGCGCCGTGGTGCTGGGGCTGGGGCGGGCGCTGGGTGAGACGATGGCCGTGACCATGGTCATCGGCAACCGGCATGAGATCGGCCTATCGCTGTTGCAGCCCGGCTATACCATGGCGGCGGCGATCGCCAACGAGTTCGCCGAGGCGGTGACCGAACTCCATCTGGCGGCGCTGTTCGAGATCGGGCTGATCCTGTTCGCCATCACGGTTGCGGTGAACGCCGCGGCCCGCTTGCTGGTGTGGCGCGTGGCCCGTGCCAGCGCGGCGGGGAGTAGGGCGTTGTAATGAATCGCAGGCTGCGGCGCAGGCTGCTGAGCGGGGCCTTCATCGCCGCTACGGCGCTGGCGGCGGTGCTGGTTCTCTTGCCGCTGGTGCTCATACTGTTCGACCTCGTAGCCCGGGGCGCGTCCAGCCTGAACCTCGAGTTTTTCATAAGAAACCCTCGAGCGCCGGGCCAGCCGGGCGGCGGCGTGGCCAACGCCATTGTGGGTACGCTGATCATCGTGGGCACTGCCGCGGCCATCGGCTTACCCCTGGGGATAGGTGCGGGCGTGTATTTGGCGGAGTTCGGGCACGGGAAGATGGGATGGCTGGTGCGCTTCGTGGCCGACGTTTTGAACGGAACGCCTTCCATCGTGATCGGAGTTTTCGTGTGGACCTGGATGGTACGCCCCATGGGTCACTTTTCCGCTCTGGCGGGCGCGGTGGCCCTCGCGGTGTTGATGATACCCATGGTCACCCGCACCACGGAGGAGATCGTGCGTCTCGTGCCGGGGGCTTTGCGAGAGGCCGCTCTGGCGCTGGGTTATCCCCGCTGGCGCGCTGCTCTCTCGGTAGTGGTCCGCACCGCGTGGCCCGGGATCGTCACCGGAGCGCTGGTGGGAGTGGCCCGCATAGCGGGGGAGACGGCACCCCTGCTGTTTACCGCCCTCGGCAACCTCAACTTCAAGACCGATCTGCTGGAGCCGATGCAAACGCTATCCCTGCAGATTTACGTCTACGCCACCGGACCCTTTGCAGAGTGGCACCGCCTGGCCTGGGGAGCGGCTCTGGTGCTTATGATGATGGTTTTGGTCTTGGGACTTTTGGCCCGCTATGTTAGCCGAACACGTTTCTCCGGCGGGCGCTGAGATCGACCCCAAGCTCCGCACCGACGGGCTCTGGGCGTACTTCAACGGCACCGCTGCCGTTAAAGACATAAGCCTCCAGTTCGCCCCGAAGAGGGTCACGGCCATCATCGGACCGTCCGGATGCGGCAAGAGCACGTTGCTGCGCTGCTTGAACCGGCTCCACGAGCTGGTAGAGGGAGCGTCGGTCTCCGGAGAGGTGTATTTGGACGGCAGGAGCATCTATGGCCCCGATACCGATCCGGTCGAATTGCGCCGCAAAATAGGCATGGTGTTTCAGCGTCCTACGCCCTTTCCCACCATGACCATTTACGACAACGTGGCGGCGGGACTCAAAGTGGGGAGCAGGCGATATTCCAGGGCCGAGCTGGACGAGCTGGTGGAGAAAGCGCTTCGAGACGCGGCCCTGTGGGACGAGGTCAAGGATCGCCTCAGAGACAACCCACTCCGGCTTTCCGGAGGGCAGCAGCAGCGCCTCTGCATAGCGCGCGCGATAGCTCCCAGACCGGATGTGCTCTTGCTCGACGAACCGACATCGTCCCTGGATCCCGCAGGCACTCAGGCGATCGAGGATTTGATACAGGAGCTGAAGCGCCAATATACCGTGATCGTCGTAACCCATAATCTGCAGCAGGCTGCGCGGGTGTCGGACTACACCGCTTTCCTGTACCTGGGGGAATTGGTGGAATTCGGACCTACCGCCACGATCTTCACTCGGCCCCGTTCGCCCCGGACCGAGGCCTACATCACGGGAAGATTCGGATGAGCGGAACGGTAAGACTGGCCGCTCCGGCTGGTTCTCCTGAAGTCCGCCAGGCGGAGAGCGGCAAAGGGGCTATTGAAATCCAGGGATTCGACTTTTGGTACGGGCGCAACCACGTACTGCACGACATCACCGCGAGCGTGCCGCCCCGCGCGATCACCGCATTTATCGGTCCCTCAGGCTGCGGCAAAAGCACCCTGCTCAGGTCGATAAACCGAATGAACGACTTGGTGCCCGACGCCCGCCACACGGGGGACATCGAGGTCTTCGGCCGATCGGTTTACGCCCCGGGCACCGATCTGGTAGAGCTGCGCCGCCGGGTGGGCATGGTTTTCCAGCGCCCCAACCCGTTTCCCAAATCGATATTCGACAACGTCGCCTACGGGCCCCGAATCAACGGCCTTTGCCCGGCGAACGAGCTTCCGGCTCGGGTGGAAAAAGCGCTGAGACAGGCCGCCCTCTGGGAAGAGGTCAGGGACCGCCTGCACCAGCCGGGAACTTCGCTTTCCGGAGGGCAGCAGCAGCGGCTCTGCATCGCAAGAGCGCTGGCCAACGATCCGGAGATCTTGCTTCTGGACGAGCCCTGCTCGGCGCTGGATCCGATCGCCACACAACGGATCGAAGAGCTGCTGGTGGAGCTCAAAGAGCAATACACTATCGTGATCGTCACCCACAACCTCCAGCAGGCAGCCCGGATCGCAGACTACACGGCGTTCCTCTACCTGGGAACGCTCATCGAGTTCGCTCCCTCGCACGACCTGTTCACCAGACCTCGGGATCCGCGAACCGAGGCTTACATAACCGGGAGATTCGGATGAGCCCTGAACCCAAACGACACTTTCACGAAGAACTCGGCAGGCTCAAAGAGCACCTCCTCGACATGTCGAGCAGGGCCGAAGACGCCTTGGGACGCGCCGTGCAAGCACTGCTCGAGCGCGACCGGGATAAGGCCCAGCGGGTAATAGAAGAGGACCGCGAGATCGACTCGCTGGAGATCGAGATCGAAGACTCCGTAACCAGCCTGCTGGCTCTCCACCAGCCGATGGCGCGGGATCTCCGGTTGCTTCTGGCCGCGCTCAAGATCTCCAACGACTTGGAACGGGTGGGAGATCACGCCGTGAACATCGCCCAAAGCGCCCAGCGGCTGCTCGAGCACCGCGTCATCACCCCGGAACCGGAGCTCCTTGAAATGGCCCGGGTGGCCCGCGAGATGCTAGCGGCCGCCCTGGAAAGCTTCGTGAAAGGAGACTCTCAAGCGGGCCGGGCCGTCTGCGCCCGGGACGACCAGGTGGACGCCCTCCACCGATCCCTGTTCCGAATCTTGATCACTCACATGGCGGAAGATCCCAGGACTATTGGGGCCGCCATGGAACTCTTCCTGGTAAGCCGCAACCTGGAACGGGTGGCCGATCTGGCAACCAACATCGCCGAAGACGTGGTATTCTTGGTAGAAGGAAAGACCATCAAGCACCACATCGAAGAAAGGCAACCCGGTCACCAGGGACCGTAGTACCGCCTCCGCACCCACCTCCCGTAGCGGTGGCGCGCCACCAGCTCCGGCTTGGCGAACAGCTTGATCAAAGCCGCACCCGCGACAAACCCTCCGAAGTGCGCCATGAAAGCTACACCCCCCTCCTGCCCCAATCCCAGCGACCACAAACTCGAAAGGAACTGGATCAGAGCCCAGTAGAGAAGCATCAAATAAGCGGGGACCGTTATCGTAGTCACCAAGAAACCGAAAAAGACCAACATGTGAATCCGAACAAACGGGTAGAGAACCAAGTATCCCCCCATGACCCCGCTGATAGCACCCGAAGCCCCCACCATCGGCACCGTGGAGCCCGGCTGGACCATTACCTGCGCCAGGGCAGCCAGCACGCCGGTCAAAAGGTAGAAGATCAAGAACCGGGTATGCCCCATGGAGTCCTCCACGTTGTTCCCGAAGACCCAGAGGAACCACATGTTCCCGATCAGATGAAACCAGCCGCCATGGGCAAAGACCGAGGTAACTAGTGTGTACCACGCCGGATTGGGCCCCACCTCGCAGGAAAGCCCGGGCCCCAAGGGCAGGGCCACCGTCTCCCTCAGCCGGCCAGTAAGCTCGGCCGGCACCACCCCCAGTCTACAGACCGACTCCGCCAGCGTGGGGTAGGTTCCGGCGCCTTGTCCCAGGATCCAGACAGCGGTGGTAAAGACTATGATCCCTACGGTGACGAAGGGCGTAAGTACCGTGGGATTCTCGTCTTTGTAAGGAAACATGCTGCAATGTACCCGCGCGCAACTTCAAGCGCAACAAAGAGCTAGGGCGGCTGCCATTTTGGCATCTAAGGCTGGTACGCAGCTTGCATTGCGACCTCGTCGTCGGAGCATACATCTAAACCTAACGGGCGGAGGAGTGTCAGCATGGCTCAAAAGGTTATCGGGATCGACTTGGGTACTACTAACTCCGTGGTGGCGGTGATGGAGGGGGGCGATCCGGTAGTCATTCCCAACTCCGAAGGCGGCAGGACCACTCCTTCGGTGGTCGCCTTCACCAAGGACGGAGAACGGTTGGTCGGCCAAGTGGCCAAGCGCCAGGCGGTCACCAACCCGAAGAACACCATCTTTTCCATCAAACGGTTCATGGGCCGGCGAATGAGCGAGGTCGCCGAGGAGATCAAGCGGGTGCCGTACAAGGTGGTGCCGGGACCCAACGACCTCGCCTGTGTGGAGGTAATGGGCAAGGTTTACACTCCGCCCGAGATCTCGGCCATGATCTTGCAGAAGATGAAGCAAACGGCCGAGGACTATCTGGGCCACAAGGTGGAGAAGGCGGTGATCACGGTTCCGGCCTACTTCAACGATGCCCAGCGGCAGGCGACCAAGGACGCGGGCCGGATTGCGGGGCTGGAGGTGCTGAGGATCATCAACGAGCCTACGGCCGCGTCTTTGGCGTACGGGCTGGACAAGAAGAAAGAAGAGAGGATCGCCGTCTTCGACCTCGGCGGCGGTACTTACGACATTTCCATCCTGGAGCTGGCCGAGGGCGTGTTCGAAGTCAAGAGCACCAACGGTGACACCCATCTCGGCGGCGACGATTTCGACGCCCGGATCATCGAGTGGCTGATCGCCGAGTTCAAGCGCGACCAGGGGATCGACCTCTCCAAGGATCCCATGGCGTTGCAGCGGCTCAAGGAGGCGGCGGAAAAAGCCAAGATGGAGTTGTCCACGGTAATGCAGACCGAGATCAACCTGCCGTTCATCACGGCGGACCAGTCCGGTCCCAAGCATTTGAACTACACGCTGACCCGGGCGAAGCTGGAGCAGTTGGTGGACGATCTCATCCAGCGCACCATCCCGCCGATGGAGCAGGCTCTCAGAGATGCGGGTTTGAAGCCCAGCGATATCGACGAAGTGATCTTGGTAGGCGGCCAGACCCGGATGCCCAAGATTCAGCAAGTGGTGCGCGACTTCTTCGGCAAGGAACCGCACAAAGGCGTCAATCCGGACGAGGTCGTGGCCATAGGCGCTGCGATTCAGGGCGGCGTGCTGGCGGGAGAGGTGAAGGACGTTCTCCTGCTCGACGTGACGCCGTTGTCCCTTGGGATCGAGACGCTGGGCGGGGTCACCACGGTGCTCATCCCGCGCAACACCACGATTCCCACCCGCAAGTCCGAGATCTTCTCCACTGCGGAGGACAACCAGACGACGGTGGAGATTCACGTGTTGCAGGGTGAGCGGCAGATGGCGATCGACAACCGGACCATCGGCCGGTTCCAGTTGACGGGGATCCCGCCGGCTCCGCGGGGCGTGCCCCAGATCGAGGTGACCTTCGATATCGATGCCAATGGAATCCTGCACGTTTCGGCCAAGGACAAGGCCACGGGCAAGGAGCAGAAGATCCGGATCGAGGCCTCCAGTGGCCTATCTGAGAAGGACATCGAGCGGATGGTCAAGGAGGCCGAGGAGCACGCCGCCGAAGACCGGAGGAGGCGCGAGGAGGTAGAGCGCCGCAACCGGCTGGATGCTCTGGTGTATCAGGTGGAGAAAGAGAGCAAGGACTGGATCGATCGCCTGGAGGCTTCTCACAAGGAGCGGCTGAATGCGGCGCTGGAGCAGGCCAAGCAGGCCCTGCGCTCCGGTGCTGCGGGCGAGATCTCCAAAGCTCTCGAGGAGCTGTCCCAGGCCTATTCCGCCGCGGGGGCGTCGCTCTATCAAGCGGGCAAGGCCGAGCCCGCCGGCACAGCGCCGGGCGGCGACTCGGGCAAAGGTTCCGGCAAGGAGGACGTAGTCGAGGCGGATTACGAGATCGTGGACGAGAACAAGTCCTGATTTCGACCGCCCGTGTATCATAGATAGGGGCCGGAGCGCGCTCCGGCCCCGGCTCTACCGGAAGGGAAGTTCAGGGCTACTTTGCAGGCATCCGTAGGTAGAACGAACCCGGGACACGGTCTTGCGTCGGAGTGGTACGATGGCTGATAGAACCAGAGAGTGGATGAAGTTCGGCGTGCTCGTGGCTTTGGCGGTGGTGTTGGCGCTGGTCTTTGCGCAGGCGGTGGATTTCCCGCGAGCGTCTGCCGCGCAGCAGCGCCCGGTGGCTTTGCACGTAGGTGAACGCCCGCCGGTTCACGCTTCGGAAGCTGCCATAGCGCTGGGGGACGCCTTTGCGCAGGTGGCAGAAGCGGTCCGCCCGGCAGTCGTGTTCATCCAGGCGGAGCGCCGCAGCGAACCGCGCGGGCGGCAACTGAGGCCCCAGTTGCCTCCGCCGTTCGACGAGTTCTTCCGATTCCCCGAAGACCAAGAACCGCGAATCCGTCGCGGGCAAGGCAGCGGATTCATCATCTCCGAAGACGGTTACATCCTTACCAACAATCACGTGGTCGAAGGCGCGGACCGGTTGCGGGTGAAACTCCTCGACCGGAGAGAATTCACCGCCACCGTCGTGGGCCGGGATCCGGATACCGACGTGGCGGTAATCAAGATCGACGCCACCGGACTGCACGCGGTCACATTCGGCAATTCGGACGAATTGCGGATCGGGGAGTGGGTGCTGGCCATTGGGAACCCGCTGGGAGAGGACTTCTCCTTTACGGTGACCGCCGGGATAGTCAGCGCCAAGGGCCGGCTTTTGAGAGGCCTGGAGCAGCCGGACCGGAGCTATCGCATCCACGACTTCATCCAGACCGACGCGGCCATCAATCCGGGCAATTCCGGAGGTCCTCTGGTGAACGTGCACGGCCAGGTGGTGGGCATCAACTCGGCTATAGCGAGCCCTACCGGTTTCTTCCAGGGCTACGGGTTTGCGGTGCCCATCAACCTGGCTCGGACCGTGGCGGAGCAACTGATTGCCCACGGAAAAGTCACCCGGGCCATCTTGGGGATCGCCATCCGGGCGGTGGAGCCTGAGGATGCAGCCTATGTGGGAATGGACTCCATACGCGGTGTGGTGGTGGAAGACTTCTCCATCCCCAACAGCCCCGCCAAGGAGGCAGGGATTCAGCCCGGTGATGTGATCGTGGAAGTGGACGGCCAGCCGATCGAATACGTGGCTCAGCTGCAGCAGCTGGTGGGCTTCAAGCGTCCGGGAGATCGGGTACGGGTGACCGTGGTTCGCAAGGGAGGTGAGCGGAGGACGTTCACGGTGCGGCTAGTCGCTCGGGAAGAAGATCAGTCCGCCGTCGCCGCAGCGGGAGGCGAGGGAAGGGACAACCGTCCTCCCTACGAGGCAAAGCTGGGCCTCTCGCTGGAACCCTTGCCTCGCGAGGTCGCCGCCCGGGAGGGTTTGTCCGACGAGCAGATCGGGCTTTTGGTAACGGGCGTCGATCCCGACGGCCCGGCCGCGGACAAGGCGATCGGCCCCCAGCAGATAATCACCCATGTAAACGGCCAGCGGGTGCGCACCATGGCGGACCTGGAGGCCGCCCTCAAGAACGTCAAACCGGGAGACGTGGTGTCCTTGCGGGTGTATCGCCCGCAGGTCGATTCCTTCGGGGTTGTCAGGCTCAGGGCCGGAGGACAATAAGAGTGTTATCAAGCGGCGCCGAAACGGCGCCGCTTTTGTCCTCGTCGGCTTTATCTGAAATTGCGAGCGATCACTTGGAAGTATCCTTCCGCCAGCTCGCGCTCCGCCGCGTCGTGTTGAAACACCATCGCGACCACCGCCCCGTCCTTAGCCAAGGAGTAGATCTCCGTCACGATCTCCTGGCCGAGAAAGTCGTGCCGCAGGCCGCGTCCTTCAAGCCGAGTTCCCCCTATCGTTCGGCTCACCGGCTGGCCGCTGCCTGGAAGCGCGCGCGCCTGTTTGCTGGCGTACTCGGCGGCAAAAGCCTCCAGCAGGCTGTTCAGCACCGCCGCCGGCGTGGTGGAGGAGGCGGGATACACCTGGACCAGCACGAAGGGCGAACTAGTCCCCTCCAAGGTGATGGTGGTTACACCATCCTCGGTCTCGGTGCCCACTTCCAGTTGGGAAGGGTAGTCGAACCGAACTCCCGCGCCGGAATAATGAAGCACCGCTTTCCTCCGCAACACCACTTCGATCGTTTCCCCTCCGGGCGTCACCACCCTCGCAGGCTGGTCGAGGCCGATTTCGAATACCCGCTCCCCGATGTGAAGCTCGAAGACCGTACTGGAGGCTTGTTTCAACCTCGAAGCCAACTCGTCCCCGCCGCTACCGGCATGGAAATAGAGCGGCACCAAGACTAGAGACAGTGCGACCAGGATTTTCATTTGCCCTCCTCGTAATTCCGGTTCGTCATAGATTTCCTGCCCCAGGGCCATCCCACCGCCGCCTCCTTACGTCGTAGCGGTAGGTCCACTCCCGATCGCCGAACCGCAGAGCACATTCCACCAGAGCCTCTCCGCGCCAAACACCGCAGTACAGCTCCGACCCGGGAGGAGCGTTGGGAATCGACTCCGGCGAGAGGCGGTCGAGGTAGTTCGCGTACCAGTCGACCTTGAGCAGTCCGTACTTGTCCAGAAGCTGATCGCTATCGAACAAAAGAAACCCTCCGGTATCTCCTCGAGGAACGAGCAAGTAGTCCCCCTCGGGCGACCATACCGCGGACCATCGCTCCCGCGGTGCCGCACCGGTTGCAGGAATCCAGATCTCTTCTCCAGACCATAGGTTGACCAGGTGAGCCGTGCCCACCCGAGCGGCGCCCGCATCCCCGGAAGCTGGCGGCTTGGCAGAGGTGAAGACCACCGCCAGGGGGCGGGTAGCATTGCGCTGGACGCTGACTACGGGATCGTCGAACTCTAAAGCCCAGACGTCCCAGCCCTGCTGTCTTACCGTCAGACGGGTAGCTCCGTTTCGGACGATCTCTACGCTGTGGGACCAGGAAGGACAGGCGATGGCAAGCCGCTGCCGATGAGGGTCGTGCCAGATCAGCTGCACTCTGCGCTTGTCCTCGAACTTGGTCAGATCATCCAGGGAGCCGCTTTCATACCAGCGGTCGATCTCGGCGGGGTCCGAAGGTACCCGCCAACTCTGCTCCCACCGCATGAGGTTCTTGCCCGCGGCGGTCAGTTTGGAGCGGACCAGATTCACCGGGGCCAAGTCTAGCCGAGGGATTCCGAAATAGCGGTAGGTCGCGTTTCTCAACACCGGAACGGTGCCGTCGCCCAGCCCCATCCCGGGAGGGGGGTACCAGCATCCTCTTTCGCTTGGCGCTCCGCTTGCGCCGGAAGCGAAGACATATAGATCGATCTCTCCTTCTAGCTGATACATGTCGCTGCCGCGCTCGTAACGCCCGCTCAATAACACTTCCTTCGCTCCGTCTTGGTCAGCGTCCATCCATGCAATGGTAGGCTGGTGCAGCCAACTACCGCCGCAGCAGTAAAACCAGCCTATCCTAGTGGAGCTGACCAACTGCAGGCTGTCGCCCTCACGCCTTACCACTAGCAACCACTGCTCGTTTCCTTCGGCCCGATGCTCCGACGGGTCCTCCATACACACGACCAGCAGGGCCTGCAGTCCGCTCTCGCTGTCGGTGGACTCGAGGATCAGCCGGCTTCCGTCGGAAACCGCTCGCCACCAGGCCTGCAGATCCTGCGGTGCACCGGCGGCCGACAGCCGGCTCTCTACCAGGTCGAGCGGCGGGGGGCACCCGGCGTGCGCAGCGGCGGGTCCGGCCGGGCCCGAAGCCCAAACAAGCGACGCGGCAAGGGGCCAAAGGGGAGCCATCAGCGATCTGCTAGCGCTGCCGGTACCAGAGCTCCCGGGAACCGTCCGAGAAATACAACAGCATCTTGTTCCCTTCGATATAGTAGCGCGCCATCAGCACCCATTGGCCGACCTGTTCCAGCAACACGTAGATGTGCCTGTTGGCCGTGCGCCACTTCCCTCTCACCTCTCCGCCACCGGGACCACCCTCGATTCCCCAGGATCCCCAGGGATTGGCACCGCCGGCTGCCGCCCGCCCGCTGCCGTAGGAGAAAGTGCCGTCCGCGTTTACCAGCAGAACGTTTTCGACTGCGAGCGAGGCATCGCCGCTGGTCATCACATCCTGACTGCTCCACACGCCGACGAGCGCCGGATCCCTTTCGAACTCGTCAGGGCTCGCGGCGGGCCCTCCCGCTGAAGACGGCCCTTGGCCTCCCCGCCTGAAGACCAGCTCGATCTGCTGCGCTGACGGATCACGGATGGTGAAACTCAGCTCCTCGCCTCGGAGAGCGGCCTCGAACTGGGCGCTGCCCCCGGTCTGGGGGTCGCTCATGGTGCCCGTAGCTCGGTTACCTGCGACCGTGCCTTGGAGAAGGTACCGGTAGCCACCGGCATCGATTTCCCCACTGAGGTTGCTCCCCTGCTGCGACAGAACCGCGGTCGAGGGTGTTCCGGCGATGTCGCCTCGAAAAGTGCCGTCCAGAGCCGCTGCCCCGGTCGGGGGCTGAGCGGGGGCTTGCTTCTGAAAGACGATTTGCTGTGCCGCGGCCCGGTTCGGCTGTTGGTCGGCTGCCAGAGGAACCAGCGTGAGGTAAAGCTCGTCTCCTTGGAGAGATGCTTCCACGACCGCCCGGCGGCTGTTCTCGATGCTGAGGTGGCCGATCAGCCGCTCTCCCTTGACCCGAGCTTCCAACTGGAAGGTCAGACCATCATCCCCGACCAGCGTGCCCCGAAACCTGCCTTCCGGAGCCGCGGTTAGGTTAACGGTAATTTGCCCGCGAGACGTGGGTAGCACGTACGTACCAGCGAAGTCTTGGGCCTGAGCTGCGGTGGCGAAAAGCAGCGCCGCGGTGAGCAAAGCAGTGGTCGGGTGCACGGTTGGCCTCCCTCTTCGGGTTGGTTCTTTTCGGTTTCGCCGGTAGCCGGAGTAGCGGCGAAGGGAGGCCCGCCCGAGTGACGAGAATCCGCAGCGCCACAGGGTCCGACTCAGGGCATAATACCGTGGCCCGGTTGGAGAAGCAACCAGAGCGCATACCGAGACCACGGGCCCGGGACGCTGCCGGCCACTAACCACCCTCTCGCGCGCCGGCCGCCAAGTCGTATATTCGGGTGACCACCACTCGGAGCGCACCATGGATTTTGGGCGAATCGTGCGGGAAGGTTTTGTTGCGGGCCTGATCGGAGCTGCGGCCGTGGCGTTGTGGTTTTTGATCGTGGACACCATAGCGGGCCGCCCCTTCTTCACCCCTGCCATGCTAGGAGACGCCTTGTTCTGGGGGCAGCGAGATCCCGCCCAGGTGACGATCGCCTTTCCCACCGTTGTAGGCTACACCATGGTTCACGTAATCGCCTTCGTGGTAGTAGGGATGGTGGCGGCGCTGTTGGCCTACGAGGTAGAGCTGTTTCCGGCCACCTTGTTCATCGTTATAGTGTTCTTCGCGGTTTTCGAATTCGGGTTTTACGTCATAGTCGCCACTCTCGCGAAGCCGTTGCTGGGAGCTCTGGCTTGGTGGAACGTAGCCATCGGAAACGCCATCGCAGCTTTCGGGATGGGATACTACCTGTGGCGGATGCACCCCAAGCTGCGCGAGGAACTCGCCGCCCACCCCTTGGGAGAGCCGATGGACCAGGGAGTGGACGAGCCGGCGGAAACTTGAGCCCGGGCAGACTCAGCCCAGAACGAAAGCGCCGAAGAGGAACAACAGCGCGATAGCTACGCCCAGGGCGAGCAGCAGGGGAAGGCTGAAGATCAAGGTGAACAACCGGTGGTCGAACTTTAGGTGCATGTAGAACATGACCACCAGGGCGAACTTCGCCGCGGACAGGACCAGCAGAATGGGGACCAGTACCGGCTGAAAAGCGGGTACGTAGAAGACCCCCACCTCTACCAGCGTGATGATCGTCAGCACGGCGGCTACCGCCAGATAAGTCCCGGTACTGGCGTGGCCTTGGTGTTCGTGGCGGGCGGTGTCGCTCATAGGCCGATCGTCACTGAATGAGGTAAACGACGGTAAAGATCACGATCCACACCACATCTACAAAGTGCCAGTAAAGACCCGCTATTTCCACGTTCAGCGCCTTGTCGGGTCCCAGCTTGCCCTGAAACGATCTGACCAGCAGCGTCAGCAGCCAGATCACACCCACGGCGACGTGAGCTCCGTGGGTGCCGGTAAGGGTGTAGAACGTTGAACCGAACAGGTTGGTAGTAATGGTGAGCCCGTTGTGCACGAACTCGGTGAATTCGTACGCTTGGAAGCCCAGGAAGATCGATCCCAAAAAGGCGGTGCTGAAGAGCCACACCCGACTCCACAGCTTGTCGCCCCTGGCGACGGCGGCCAGCGCCAACACCATTGCCAGAGAAGAGGTGAGCAGTACGAACGTGCTGACCGAGGTGAGGGGAATGTTGAGGATCTCCTGGGGAGTGGGCCCTCTGACGCTCCTGCCTTTATAAACCAGGTAGGTGGAGATCAGCGAACCGAAAAGAAGGCACTCCGAGCCTATGAAGGCCCAGAAAGCGAGCTTCCTGCTATCCAATCCGGTGGCGGTATAGTGTGTCATGCCAGCTCACACCTCAAACGGCTCGAAGGCCCAGGCGTAGATCCCCACCACCAGGACGGCCCCTCCAAGCAGTACTACCCACAGTGAGTGCAGCAGCGCCCCGGCCGCCATCACCAGAATCCCGAAGGCGGTAACCACGGGCCAGTACGATCCGCCGGGCAGATGGATCGGCTCCGGCGGAACCTCCGGGATCGCTTTCATCTGGGTCACGGACCACCGGGGCAGCCGGCTGACCACCTCCGGTATAACCGAGAAGTTGTAGGGCGGCGGAGGCGAAGGGATAGTCCACTCCAACGTAGCCGCCCGCCAGGGATCGTTCCCCGCCACCTCGCCGTGCCGCCGGGTCCACCACACGTTGTAGATGAAGATCAAAACAGAGATTCCGATCAAGAAGGCGCCGACAGTCGACACCAAGTTCAATGTGTCGAGGCCCAACTCGGGGCTGTAGGTATAGATCCGCCGGGGCATCCCCAACAGGCCGATGAAGTGCATCGGGAAGAAAGCCAGGTTCATGCCTATGAAGCTGAGCCAGAAATGCCACTTCCCCAGCTTCTCGTTCATCAGCCGGCCGGTAATCTTAGGCCACCAGTAGTAGATCCCGGCGAAGATCCCCTGGATCGCACCTCCAAAGAGCACGTAGTGAATGTGGGCCACCACGAAGTAGGTGTCGGTCTGCTGGAGATCCGCTGCGGCCGAAGAGTGCATCACGCCGGACAGGCCGCCGATTATGAACATGGCGATGAAGCCGAGGGCAAAGAGCATGGGAGTACGGAACTGCACCTGCCCTCCCCACATCGTGGCCAGCCAATTGAATATCTTCACTCCCGTCGGGATCGCGATCAGCATGGTCGTGGCGCTGAAGACCGAGTCGGCGATCGGCCCCATCCCTACGGCGAACATATGGTGGGCCCACACGCCCCACCCCATAACTCCGATCAGCAGTCCCGAATACACCACCACCGCATAGCCGAACAGCGGTTTCCGGGAAAAAGTGGGCAGCACCTCGGAGACTATCCCCATAGCCGGAAGAATCAGTATGTACACTTCGGGATGCCCGAAGAGCCAGAAGAGGTGCTGCCACAGGAGGAGATCTCCTCCGGCGGCGGTAGAGTAGAAGGTGGTTCCGAAGAACCGGTCGAACATTAGGAACACCAGAGCCACCGTAATCACCGGGAAGGCGGTAATGACTAGGAACTGAGTCACCAGCGTCATCCAGGTGAAGACCGGCAGCCGCATCATCCGCATGCCCGGGGCCCGGAGGTTGATGATGGTGACCACAAAGTTGAATCCGGCGGCCAAGGAGGCTATGCCGAGCACCTGGAGTCCGATCACCCAGAAATCGATGTTCAGGCCCGGCGAGTATTGCTTGGAAGTGAGATTCGGATATCCGAACCATCCTCCATCCGGAGCGGCGCCGAAGAGGAAACTCGCGTTGAGCAACAAGCCGCCGAACAGAAAGACCCAGTAGCTGAACGCGTTGAGTCTAGGGAACGCCACGTCCCGGGCCCCGATCTGGAGCGGCACGATGTAGTTGAAGAAAGCGGCCGACAGCGGCATCACCGCCAGGAAGATCATGGTGGTGCCGTGCATGGTGAACAGCTGATTGAAGGTCTCGGCGCTCACCAGATCGTTTCCCGAGTGCGCCAGTTGCGCTCGAATTATCAGAGCCTCCAAGCCTCCGATTAGGAAGAAAACGAAGGCGGTGACTCCGTACAGTATTCCGATCCTCTTGTGATCGGTGGTGGTAAGCCAGCTCCACAACGTGGAGCCCAGCGAGGCCTTTTCTGCTTTTACTTCCGCGACTGCCGTTGCCATAGCTCCCGCTATCTCAGACGCCTAAGGTACGCCACCAGAGCCTCGATCTCGTCGGTGCTCAGCCCGATTGCCGGCATCTTGCTCCCCGGTTTTATCGCCTTAGGATCCCGCAGCCAGCGCGCCAGATTCGCCGAATCGTTGGGCAACATCCCGGCGGCGATCGTACCGCGGCTGGCCACGTGAGTCAGATTGGGTCCCAGCACTCCCGCTGAGATTCCCTGCACCGCATGGCACGCGATGCACGAATTGCTGGCCGGGTCCCTGATCTCCCGGAACTCTTCCAGACCCCTGCGCTCCAGCTCGGTCAGAGAATCCTCGGGCACCGGAGGAGCCGTCTGGGCCGCCACCCAGGCCGCAAAATCGGAGGAATCCTGGACCAGCACCCTGAGCCCCATTCGCGCGTGCGATTCCCCGCAAAACTCGGCGCACTGGCCCATGAAGACACCCACCGAGTCCGCGGTGAAGGCCAAGCGGTTCTGGCGCCGCTGGATCGCATCCCGCTTCCCCCCGATCCGCGGGGCCCAAAAACTGTGAATCACGTCCGCCGAAGTGAGCTTGAGAACCACCGGGCGGCCCCGGGGCACATGAAGCTCGTTGGCCGTGACTATTCCGTACTCAGGATAGCGGTACTCCCACCACCACTGATGGCCTATGACGTCGATCTCCAGCGCCCCCTCGGGCGCCGAGCCGTCGGTGCGAAACACTGTCTGAATGGTCGGCACCGCTACGAACATCAAAATAACGGCGGGCGCCAAGGTCCAAGCCGCCTCCAGCAAGGTGTTGCCGTGAACTCTAGGAGGAGGGGGCTGTCCCGGCCGGGCACGGTAGCGAACGATGACATAGACCAAGAGCGATTCGACTACGACAAAAACGCCCAGAGCCAGCCAGAAGATGGTGCGGAACAGATCGTCCAGAGCGTAGCCGAAATCGCTGGTAGGATGGAGGGCAGACTGGGGAAACGGGCCTCCACACGCCACCAGGAACAAAACGAGCGATATGGATCCGATCGCGGCAACCAGCGGCACGCGGTGAAAATGCATTTATCGTTTTTTAAGATTCGGCTGTCAGTGAATCGCCCCGGCAGCGCGCCGGGCAAGGTTCAAAAAGGTTGTACCATGCTAGCAACCCCGAAGCCGAAGGTCAATCCGCCTCGCTTGATCTCCGCTTGACTCGCAGCCATTAGTCTTGCCTGCGGTCTTCGGACCCACGGAGGGCAGAGACTTATGAAGATCGGTTGGAGCTTCAGCACGGCCTTGGCACTGGCTTGTACCTTGGCGGTCACGGATGCCGCCGCGGCAGCACAGCAGACCGCGTCCGACACGGCGATGGTCCTGTACCGAGCCGCACTTCGGGCAGAAGCTGCTGGAGAGTCGCGCCTGGCTGAGAGCCTGTTGCGGTTCGTAGTGCAGCAGTATCCGGGAACCACTGCCGCGGACCAAGCCGGCGAAAAACTGAGATCGATGCTGCGCCAGGACCTATCCCGCAGCGGCCGGGTGGAGCTCGTCGTCTGGGGCGCGATCTACGGCGGCTGGCTCGGCCTGGCGGTGCCCTGGGCTTTGGGTGCCGATGAGCCAAGCCCCTACGGGCTCGGCTTCCTTACCGGCGCGCCGGCCGGCTTACTGGCCGCCCGCGCCTTTGGGCGATCGGGACCGATGAGCGTAGGCCAAGCGCGCGCCATCCGCTGGGGGAGCATCTGGGGCACCTGGCAGGGGATCGGCTGGCGCGAAGTCTTGGACATCGGCAAGCGCAGGCACACCTTCTGCCCGCCCGAAGGAGGCGCTTGCTTCGACCAAGAAGAAACTCCGGAGGAGGCGCCCGTCACTGCAGCTATCGTGGGCGGCTTGACCGGAATCGTGGCAGGAGCCGCGCTGGCCCGCACCCGGGAGATCGAACCGGCCACCTCCACCGCGTTCGAGCTCGCTTCGCTGTGGGGCACGTGGTTCGGAATCGCCAGCACTCTGGCCCTGGACCCGAATCCCGGCGAAGATGCGGCGCTCACCGCCGCCCTCCTGGCAGGAAATGCCGCCCTGCTCGCCTCCGCTTTGGGCGCACCCAGGTTGGGATGGAGCCCCGGACGTTACCGCTTGATCAGCGCCATAGGGCTGGCGGGAGGGCTGGTGGGGGCCGGAATCGACCTGCTTTTCGAGATCGATGACGACCGGGCTGTGTTCGCCATCCCCCTGGTCACCAGCGCTCTCGGACTTGGAGCCGGAGTAAGCCTCTCCCGCGGTGAAGATTCCGGCCCCGCAATGTCGCAAAGCGGGAGTCCGGCGCTGCTCAGCGTCAGAGCCGGCCGCGTTGACCTAGACCTGCCGGCACCCATTCCCGCGCTGCTTCCCGCCGGCCACGACGGCCTGAAGTTCCGCCGCACGCCGGGGATGATATTCAGGATCGCGGAGCTATCACTGCCTTGGTGACGCGCAACCTTTCTACGTCCTGAAGAGCGTCCTGCGCCCGTTCCAGCGGATAACGAGCTCCGATTATCCGCCTGAACGGCAGGCGCTCTTTGTACTTGGCGAGCAGTCTGAGCGCTTTGTAGAGATGATGAAACTCGGTACCCCACTGGCCCCGCACATCGGCGTGTTTCCGATTGACCGCGTGGTGAAAGTTCACGGTGACCGATCCCACGTCGGTATAATGGCCGGCGATGACGTAGATGCCACCGTCCCGTAACAGCTCGAATCCTTCGGCTACGGCTTCGGGATTTCCGGCAGCTTCTATCACCACATCAGCACCCCGGCCCTCGGTCACATCGAGCACCTCTGCTTTTCTATCCCGCGGCGAGCTTTCGTCCAAAAGCAGCGAGAGGTCCGCACCCAGCGCGCGAGCAAGCTCGAGGCGAGCCTGCGGGGCGCCGATTACGATCACCTTTTCGGCCCCGCTCAAAGAAGCGAAGGCTGCGGCCGATAACCCAACCGGCCCGGCGCCCTGCACCACGACGGTATCCCCCAATCTCACGCCGGCCCGCTCTACGGCTGCGAAACCGGTGAACAGGCCGCAGCCTCCGCCGATCACGTCCTCCGCGTCCAAAGGCGGAGGAATTTTTACGACCTTCACTCCCGGCTTGAGATAGATTCGCTCGGACCAACCTCCCAGCAGCCCGTCTTTGGCCGAGTAGGTGATCCCGTAGACTTTGCGCTGGGGACACCGGTTCGGCTGCCGCGCCACCAGACAGAACCAGCAGCGGTGGCAGACCTCGTGCACGTCGTAAAATGTGACCAGATCGCCGGGCGCGAGAGATTGACCCAGGGCATCGCGATCTACGCTCCGGGTCTCCAGCACCCGGCCCACGCTCACGTGTCCCGGGATTATGGGATAGGGTACGCCGGAGAGCCGGCCGTGCCACAGGTGCACGTCCGTGCCGCAGACTTCGCTGGCTACGGTTTCGAGCAGAAGCGAGCCGGGCTCCAAGTCAGGAGCTCTCAGCTCCCAGACCTGGAGCCCTTGCTCGGGCGCAACCATTACGGCGGCTCTAGCGGGCATTTCTAAAACGCCGGACGGTGTTACCGCCCCACTCTCCCGCCGCCGATCTCGGAAGCGTAGGCCTTTCTCAGGCTCTCCAGATACTGGTCGAACAGTCCCGCCATGGTGCGGTGTTCCTCCTTCACCATTTCGCGGAACCGAGCGTCCGTGAGGAAGTGATACAGCACTGCCGCCATGATCTTGGCGTCCAATAGGAATCCCGTATGGCCTACCGGCTTCATCGAGTCGTACCAGCGCTCCAAGGAGTGGCCGGGAGCGGGAGAGCTGAAGACGCTCACGCCCACTCCGGGAATCTCGCGGGTGACGAAGCCCGTCTCCTCGTATCCGGCGGGCCGTTCGGGTTCGGGATTTATGTTGGGCGCGTTCAGCGCTTGAGCGTAGGCAAAGACCAGTTCTTCCAGCGTTCCCAGGGTGATGCCGTCGCGGTAGCGGCCGTAGTTCTGGATTTCCACCTCGGTACCGGTGGCGAGGGCGGCTGCGCGGGCCGCGTTGGCCATCATGGAGTCGATATGCTCAAGATAGACCTCGTCCGGATAACGAATGTAGTAGTCCACCACGGCGCGCTCGGGGACGACGTTAGGTGCGATCCCACCCTCCGGTATGACCCCCTGGATGGAGGCTTCCGGTCTAAAGCTGGGCCGCAGATGATCGACCGCGGTGTAGAACATGACCGCAGCGGTGAGGGCGTTGCGGCCGAACCAGGAAGCGCGCTGGTGGGCGGAACGCCCTTTGAAGATGTACTTCACCTCGTTGATGTTGAGGCAGCAGACGCCGAAGCCGGCTTTGTTCCTTCCGGTGGACGCCGATCCGTGACTTCGCACCAATATGTCGGTGCCCCGGAAAACCCCCGCCTCCCACATGGTGACCTTGGACGGGGGACCCACCTCTTCGGCCGGTGTCCCGAACACCTTGATCCGGCCTTTGAGGTTCTTGTCCCTCATGTATTCGGCTATGCTGAAAGCCGCGGCGAAGCCGACCGGACTTTGGGCGTTGTGCTGGCAGCCGTGGAACGGCTGGGTGGTGCTTCTGAGGGCATCGTACTCGACGATCACGCCCAGGGTGGGGCCGTCGGTTCCGGCAGGTGAGTCCCAGGTTCCGACAAAGGCGGTCTCCAGCCCGGCCACACCGCGCTCCACTTTGAACCCGTGGGCCCGCAGTACCGCGGTCAGGGTGTCCACGGCCTTGAACTCCTGAAATCCCACTTCCGGATTCCTACCGATCCAATCCGAAAGGTCGCGCATCGAGTTGACCCACAGCTCCTCGACGCGCTGAAAAATCCGGTCTCGGTCCGCGTCGCGGCGCGACGCCATGCGCTGAGCGACTTGCGTTGGCTTGAGCCTGGCCTGGAGCTCCTCTATCTGGCGCACCACGTCCCGAGCCGCGGCGCGCTCGGTTTCCGTGGTTTGCGCCGCCAGCACCGACCCCATCGCCAGACATGCGGTAGCGGCCAGAGAAGCGACAACTTTCATCTGCACCTCCGGTTCTTGATGTGAACTGCCAAGCGGTACGGAAGAGCCGCCGGCGGGGCGGCGACCCACTTTTCTTGTCGTAGCCATAGTGTGGCGCAACGGGCGAACTCGTGTCAACTTACCCCGGAGCATTCCACCTTCATTATCCGAGCAGGAGGTAGCGGTGCGGTACCATCACTCGATTCTGGCATTAGGAGTGTTGGCACTCCTGAGCGCCGGCGGGACTCGGGCTCAGGATGTTGCGATCATGGGCTTCGGCCCCTCGTCGGCCCAGCGGCAACGCGCGCTGGAAGCGAGGATCATCGGCTTTCCGTCAGGCGACCGGATGGCGGTATACCATCGGGCCCTGACAGCGGAGCCGCATCATGCGGGAACGCCGGCCAATCATCGGACGGCGGAGTATATCGCAGCTCGGCTGCGGGAATTCGGTTTCGACTCCGTTTTAATGAACCGCTACGAGGTCCTCCTTCCCTGGCCGGTGGAAAGGCGGGTGACTCTGCTGGCGCCCGAGCGCTACGAGCTGAGGCTGAACGAACCCCCCTTGGACCCGGATCCCGACACCCGAAAGCGGGGCGCCTTACCGCCGTACAACGCTTACGCCGCCGACGGCGATGTTACCGCGGAGGTGGTGTACGTCAACTACGGAATTCCGGAAGACTACCGCGTTCTGGACTCGCTGGGGATCTCGGTGGCGGGAAAGATCGTCATAGCGCGCTACGGTCGCAGCTGGCGGGGAATCAAGCCGCGCCTTGCGGCGGAGCGGGGTGCGATAGGGTGCCTCATATACTCCGATCCGGAAGACGACGGCTATGCTCAGGGAGACGTGATGCCGGAAGGCAAGTGGCGGCCCGAGTGGGGAGTGCAGCGCGGTTCGGTGATGGACATGCCGCTTTATCCCGGGGATCCGCAGACGCCGGGGAGACCTTCGAAGCCGGGCGCGGAAAGGATTCCGCTGTCGGAGACACCGACCCTGCAGAAAATCCCGGTGCTTCCGATCTCCTACGGAGATGCCCTGCCCATATTGCGCAACCTAGCCGGCCCGGTCGCACCTGCAGGCTGGCGCGGCGCGCTGCCCATCACCTACCACATCGGTCCGGGACCGGCTCGAGTGCGCATCAGGCTACGCTCCGACTGGTCGGTACGACCCATCGTGAACGTGATCGGAGTGCTTAAAGGCAGCGAGCGGCCGGAGAAGGTGATAATGGCCGGAGGTCATCGCGATGCATGGACCTTCGGCGCGCGCGACCCGATTAGCGGTGCGGTCTCCCTGCTGGAGACCGCACGCGCCCTGGGACAGTTGGCGCAAAGCGGCGCGCGCCCCAAGCGCTCGATAGCGATCGCAAGCTGGGATGCAGAAGAGCAGGGCCTGATCGGTTCCACCGAGTACGGCGAAGAGTTCGCCGCCGAGCTCAAGCAGGACCTCATCGTTTACCTCAACCGGGAGAGCTATACCGCGGGCGACTTCGATGCCGGCGGCAGCCACTCGCTCCAGCCTTTCATAAACGAGGTTACCAAGGCGGTCCGCATGCCCGACGGCTCCGCAACGGTGTTCGATTCCTGGAGGGCCAAAGCGGGACCCCAAGATCTCGTCCGGGTGGACGGAACGGTACAGGTGCGAATCGGGGCCCTCGGTTCCGGATCCGATTACACGGTCTTCCTGGATCACCTCGGCATCCCCTCTGTGAACCTCGGCTTCGAGTCGGGTAACGGCATCTACCACTCGCTGTACGACACCCATTGGTTCTACACCAAGTTCGGCGACCCGGGATTTGCCTACGGCGAGCGCCTTGCGGAGCTGGTGGGGTTGTTCCTGTTGCGGCTAGCGAACGCCGACATCCTGCCGTTCGACTACGCCAGCACGGCAGAAACCGTAGACCGCTATCTGGACGAGCTGGAACGGGAGATCGAGAACCGGAAGTTGGATCTGGACCTCTCCGGAGTGCGCCGGGCGAACCGGAGGATGGGCGCTACCGCGGAGGCCCTGAACGCTGAAGTGGCCCGGATTCTTGCTTCCGATCTGGCCGCCGCTGAGAACGGGCGTTACCGGGAAAGCCTGGCGCGGCTGAATGATCTGATGGCCCGCGTGGAGCAGGCGTTCTTGGACGAGGGCGGGCTTCCGGATCGTCCTTGGTTCCGGCACCAGATTTATGCCCCGGGTTACTACACCGGGTACGGCGTGAAGACGCTTCCCGGGGTGAGGGAGGCGATAGAGCAGAACGACGTGGAGACGGCGCGGCGGATGGCAGGGGCCCTGGCTTCGTCTCTGGAGCGAGCGAGGAAGCTGCTGGTGGAAGCTATAGCGGCAGCCGCCGAGATCGGGAACTGAAGGAACCTCGGAGCCTCCGGCGTGGTTTAGCAACTGTGCCTTTGAGCAGCTCGTTGCTCCAGTTCAACCGTAACGCCGGAGGCAAGATCTATGCATCGGACCGTTCGCGACTGGGCGCCCCTGGCTTTGCGCCTGGTCATAGGGTTCGGATTTGTGTATCACGGATTTCCCAAGCTGTTCTCCAGCGCGGGGCATGAGAGCTTTGTGGGAATGCTCCAAATGATAGGGGTCCCTGCGCCCGGCCTGGCGGCGTGGGTCGTCGGGATCGTGGAGCTGGTGGGGGGCCTGGCGCTGCTGGCCGGAGCCTTTGTTCAGCTGGCGGCGATACCTCTGATCATCGACATGCTGGTAGCCATGTTCACGGTTCACCTCCCGCAAGGCTTCAGCTTCATGAACATTACCGGAATGACCGACAGCGGTCCCCAGTTCGGCATGCCAGGTTACGAGATAAGCCTGCTTTACATCGGAGGCCTGGTGACCTTGATGCTGGGGGGAGCCGGAGCCCTGTCGGTGGAGGAGCAGATGAGGTCGCGCCGGACGGCCTGATAAGGCCCCGACTGGCACCGGTACCGGGCCCGGCGGATCGCCGGACCCGGGTTTTTCCCTTCCTGGCATCCTCGGTTTCGCGACACCATAATTATCCCGCCATCGGACAGGGGACGGCTGTGCAATGAATCTCGCGTGGGTGTCTCTGGCGGCTCTGGCTTTGGCGGTAGTGGGTGGAATCGTTCTCCGGATAAATGTGGGCCTTTTGTCCCTCGCACTGGCCTACGTGGTGGGTGTGGGTATGGGAGGCCTCCGGGCTTCGGAGGTGACGTCGGGCTTTCCGCTGCCGCTGTTCCTGATTTTGGTGGCTGTCATGTTGCTTTTTGCCCAGGCGCAGGTGAACGGCACCTTGAGCAAGCTCGCGCGCCACAGCATCCGACTGGCGCGGGGCAATCTGGGGATGGTGCCGATAGTGTTCTTCGGCCTGTCGGTGGCGATCGCGACGATGGGTGGAGGGAACATCGCGGCTACCGCCCTGGTCGCTCCGATCGCCATGGCCGCCGCAGGCCGCTTGGGCATCAGCGCTTTCCTGATGACGATCATGGTGGGAAACGGATGCAATGCGGGAGCGTTTTCGCCCATCGCGCCTACCGGCATCGTGGCAAACCAACTGATGAGCCAAGCTGGGCTGTCGGGAATGGAGTGGCGCACCTACTGGAACACGTTCATCGCCCAATCCTTCGTGGCGTTCTCGGGTTACTTCCTCCTCGGCGGCATGAAGCTCCTGAGAAGCAAGGAGCGAGTCAATCTCGCGGACCATCTGCCGGCTGAGGATTTGGAACCTTTCGATCGCCGCCAGTGGATCACCCTTGCGGTACTCGGCGCTCTGCTGGCCAGCATCATCTTTTTCAAGCTGGATTTGATCGTAGGCGCGTTCGTAGCCGTGGCCCTGCTGTTGATTCTCAGGGTGGCTGACCAAGAAGCCGCCATCAGGGCTGTCCCTTGGAGCACCATCTTGCTGGTCTGCGGGGTTTCCACCTTGGTATCGGTTCTGGAAAAAACCGGCGGCATCGAGGTGATAGTGGACATGCTGGTAGCGCTCTCGACACCCACCACTGTGACCGGGATCGTGGCGTTCGTCGCCGGCCTGATTTCGGCATACAGCAGCACCGTCGGCGTAGTGCTGCCGACCTTCCTCCCCACGGTTCCGGGACTGGCGGAACGGTTGGGGGCGGACCCGATGGCGATAGCTTCTTCGATCAACGTGGGCGGACACCTGGTGGACGTGTCCCCGCTCTCTACCATCGGGGCTATCTGCCTCGCTGCAGCGGCGACCGACGACCGGCAAAAGTTGTTCAACCAGGTTCTAGCCTGGGGGCTTTCGATGTCCGTGGTAGGGGCTGTGGTCTGCTGGGTCTTCTTCGGGCTACTGTAGCGCTCCCGAGCGATGGAGCTCAGCTGAAGCGCGCGGCGAGCTCCGGCTTGAGGACCTTACCCAACGCGTTGCGCGGTAGCTCCCTCGTCACCAGAAACCGCCTGGGCACTTTGTAGGCCGCCAGCCGTTCCTTGAGCCACTGGCGGAGATCCTCCGCGTCCAAGTCCCTTCCCTGCCGCGGGACGACCGCGGCGCAGGCTATTTCTCCCAGCTCCGCATCGGGTACGGCTACCACGGCGCAGTCGTCTATGTCGGGATGGCCGCGCAGGGCGGTTTCGATCTCAACCGCCGATATCTTGTAGCCGCCGCTCTTTATGATGTCCACGCTCTTGCGCCCCAGGATCCGATAGCGGCCTTCCTCCAAGACGCCGATATCGCCGGTTCGAAACCACCCGTCGCGGAACGCTTCCCGAGTAGCCTCCGGCCGGCCCCAGTATTCGAGGAATACTCCCGGACCTCTCACCTCTATTTCGCCGGGCACACCGGGCGGGACCTCGCAGCCGCTTTCGTCCACCAGACGCACTTGCACACCGGGAAGGGGTGTCCCCACGGAGCCCGGTACCCGGACCCCTCTGAGGGGATTCGAAAGGGCCATCCCTATTTCCGTCATGCCGTAACGTTCCAGTAAAACGTGGCCGGTGATCTCGCGCCATCGTTCCATGACGGTTACCGGCAGAGGAGCGGAGCCCGACACCATAAGGCGCAGCGATCTAGCGCCTTGAGACATCGCCTCCCTACGTTCGGGATCGGCTTCCTCCCAGGCGCGGATCAACCTGGCGTATATCGTCGGCACCGCCATGAAAAGGGTGAGTCCGCCGCGCGCGATCCGGCCCCAGACCTCGCCGGGATCGAAACGCGGCATAAGCTCGCAGACGGCACCGGACCAGAGCGCACAGGTGAGCACGTTGATCACCCCGTGAACGTGATGCAGGGGAAGCACGTTCAAGATCCGGTCGGCGGAGCTCCACTCCCACGCCTCTACCAGACTTCTCACTTGCGCTTCTAGGTTCGCGTGAGTGAGGACCGCGCCCTTGGGCCGGGCGGTGGTACCACTGGTGTAGAAGATCTGGGCTCTCCTCCGGGGCTCGACCGCAGGCAGAGGCTTTTTTGCCGCAGCCAGCGCCTTTTTCGCCTCCAGCACTCGGATCCGGTATCGCGCAGCCAAACCGCTCACCTTCTGGGACAGGGCATCCTGGACCACCACCCGAGATACTTCACTGTCCCGGAGCACGTACTCGATCTCCGCCTCGGGATAGAAGGGAGGAAGCGGTACGGCGATCCCGCCCGCGCGCCAAATACCCCACTGAGCGGCGGCATAGGTAAAACCCGGCTCGCAGAGATATGCCACTCTAGCTTCCCTCAAATCGGGTTCGTCTTCCAGAAGAGCCGACGCAATCCGGTGGGAGGCGTCCAAGAGATCGCGGTAGGAGAATTCTCCTTCGCGCGCCACGATCGCGAGCCGCGCGTTGTGTTCAGCCGCCCGAGCTATCAGGGTGAGAGATTCCGGAGCCTTCACCCTCACCGGCGCGCGGCGGCGGGCCGCATCACCAAGGTCAGCCAGCCGTGGGAGTCGGGCACCCGCCCGTGCACTATGTCCAGGAAACGAGATTGAAGCTTGCGGGTGATCGGCCCCACTTCCCCATTACCTACGGGAATCTTGTCGATGGAGCGCACCGGGGTCACTTCCGCGGCGGTTCCGGTCACGAACACCTCGTCCGCAGTGTACAACATCTCGCGCGGCACCGACTGCTCCCTGACCGGTATGCCCATCTCCCGGGCCAAGACCAGAATCGTGTCCCGCGTGATCCCCTTGAGCCAGGTTCCGTCCACCTGGGGCGTGATCAAGACTCCGTCGCGCACCAAAAACACATTCTCCCCGCTGCCTTCGCTCACCAGGCCTCCGGGGCCCAGCGCTATCGCTTCCGCATATCCGTTGAGGATCGCTTCCATCTTCATCAGTTGCGCGTTGTTGTAGTGACCCGCCGCCTTGGCCATTACGGGGAAGGTGTTGGGTTCGGCCCGCTGCCAGGTGGAAACACACACATCCACGCCCTTTTCCAGGGCGTTTTCGCCCAGGTATGGGCCCCAGGGGAAACACGGTATGTACACTTCGATCGGGGCTTGGAGCGCGTTCATTCCCGCCGGACCGTACCCCCGCAGCACCGCCGGCCGGATGTAGCATTCCTCCAGCTCGTTTTTTTCCACCACCGCCACGCAAGCCTCCGCCAACCGGTCCAGGGTGTAGGGCAGCTGCATCCGATAAACCCGGCAGGAGTCTTCCAGCCGGCGCAGGTGATCCCGAAGGCGGAAGATCGCCGGGCCCTGCGCCGTGCGGTAGCAGCGGATCCCTTCGAAAACCGAAGAGCCGAAAGCCACCGCGGGGCTCATCACGTGAACCTTGGCCTCGCCCCAAGGAATGAATTCCCCGTTATGCCAGATCCACTTCGATTCCCTAATCCGATGGTATGTCACGAGTCCAACCTCTCGCTTCGATGACCGAGTCCGAACGGTACATCACCTCGGGTTCAACCTCTCAAATAGCTGTCCGTGCCGGAGAGCCAGTCCTGCCTCGGCGGGCTGAAGACGTCCACGTCCAAGGTGTCCTCCAGAGCTTCAGCCTTGTGGGGGACGTTCGAAGGAATGTGCAGCACTTCTCCCGAACGAACCACCACCTCCTGGCTCTCGTCCTCTCCGATCCAGAACCGCAGCGCCCCCTCCAGGATGTACGTAAGCTGCTCGTTCTCGTGGGCGTGCCGGGGTACGACGCAGCCCTTCTTCAAATAGACGTGGGCCAGCATCACCCGCTCGCCGGTGATGAGACGCCGGTCCAGCAGGTCGTTCAAACGCTCCTTGGGAAGATCCTCCCAGCGATAATGGCGCACCCTAGCCGGTGACGTCATGCAACCTCCCCTTGGGTTGACGATTCTCGTTGTTTCCGTCCTGTGACGTTACGGTCCGGATGCAAGGAGGCGCAAGAGTCGCTGCCACTCGCCGAGCCGAGTTCGGCCTCCTATCTTGTTCGCGACAGGCGTCGCAAAAGATCGTCACGATCGTTCTCGGAGGCACTCGATGCATCGGATAGTTCGAATCTTGACGGCCGTATCCTGGCTGTTCCTGGCTTTCGCTATCCAGCCCGCCGCGGCTCAGAACAAACGGCTTATGACGCTGGTGGATCTCTTGGAGGTACCGTCCTTGGGAGATCCGCAACTGTCTCCCGACGGGAGCCAGCTGGTTTACACCTTAGCCCGAGCCGACTGGAAGGCAAACCGCCGGATCAGCCACATCTGGCGCATCAATGCGGACGGCAGTGGGGCGATACAGTTGACCAATGGCGAGCGCGGCGAATCGAGCCCCCGCTGGTCTCCCGACGGCAGGGTCATAGCCTTCTTGGCCCAGCGGGGCGACGACGAGCAGACCCAGATCTACCTGATCGAAAATTCCGGCGGTGAAGCTCGCCAGTTGACCCGGCACCAGACCGGAGTGTCCAACATTACGTGGTCACCGGACGGGAAGTGGATCTATTTCCTCGCTTCGGATCCCAAAAGCGCCGAACAGCGGGAACGGGAGCGATCCCGTGACGACGTTTACGCTTTCGAAGAGAATTACCAGCAGCGGCACCTGTGGAAGGTTGCGGTTCCTGAGGGGCGGGAAGAGCGAATTACCCAAGGCGACTACTCGGTGCTCAACTACTCCCTTTCCCGCGACGGGACCAAGATAGTCTTCCACCGCGCGCCCAATCCCCTGTTGGGGTATAGCTGGCAGAGCGAGATATGGGTCATGAATGCCGACGGCTCCGGAGCGACGCAGCTGACCCGCAACCAAGTGGCGGAAAGCGGAGCCAAACTGTCGCCCGACAACAGCCGGATACTCTTTACCGCCGATGTGAACCGGAACTTCGAGCCTTACTACAACGACAATCTCTTTTTGCTGCCCGCGGCGGGAGGCGATCCCCAGATTCTACTGGAAGATCTCCCTTACGAAATCGGAGAGGCCCACTGGTCCGCCGATGGCCGGTCGATCTTTTTTACCGCAAATCTGGGAGTCCACAGCCAGCTCTTTCAGCTCGAACTGGCCGGCAACCGGCTGCGCCAGCTCACCGAAGGAAATCACGCCATTCGCTCGTGGGAACCGGCTCCCAAGGGAGATATCCATGTTCTAAGTCTCGATCAGCCCACCAATCCGGGCGACGTGTGGCTGCTAGAGCGGCCGGGAAGACCGCTCCGGAAGGTGACCCGGGTTTTCGACTATCTAGAGCGTGAATTCGAACTCCCCCGGCAGGAAAAGATCGAATGGAAGGGGGCCGACGGCGTCACGGTAGAAGGCCTGCTTTATTATCCCATCGACTATCGGCCCGGAACCCGGTATCCCCTGGTGGTCCAGACCCACGGCGGTCCCCGGGCGTCGGACAAGTACGGTTTCGCCGGCGGGACGGGCAACTACGTGCCGGTGCTGGCCGCCAAGGGGTACGCCGTGCTGCGTCCCAACTACCGGGGAAGCACCGGTTACGGCGACGATTTTCTAAGGGATATGGTCGGTCACTATTTCAACAATGCGCACTTGGATGTGCTGGCGGGGGTTGACCATGTGATCGCAATGGGCGTGGCCGATCCCGAACGGCTTGTGAAGATGGGTTGGAGCGCCGGCGGCCACATGACCAACAAGATCATTACCTTCACCGACCGCTTCAAAGCGGCCTCGTCGGGAGCGGGGGCGGTCAATTGGATTTCCATGTACGGGCAGAGCGACGTGAGAAACAACCGTACGCCGTGGTTCGGCGGCACCCCCTGGGAAGCGAACGCCCCCATAGACGTGTACTGGGAGCATTCGCCCCTCAAGTACATCGCCAATGTGAAGACGCCGACGCTGATTTTGGTAGGCGAAAACGACGAGCGGGTGCCGATGCCGCAGTCAGTAGAGCTGTATCGCGCGCTGAAGTCTAACGGCGTGCCCACCCGGCTGTACGTGGCACCGCGGGAGCCCCACGGCTGGCGCGAGCTGCGGCACCAGCTCTTCAAAATGAACGCCGAGCTGGACTGGTTCGAGCGGTACGCTATGAACCGCACTTACGTTTGGGAAAAACCGCCGGCGGACACCGCGCGGGAAGCCGCCCGCGTATCCCCGCAGCCCTGAGTCCGTGTCCCGGGGCGTCCGTTCGCGAAGAGAGTTCCTCCGGTCGGTGTCCCTTGCCGCCGGGGCAGTGGTCTCTTTCGATTTTGGACCACTGCCCTGGCTGCGGGTCTCAACCAGAGGCAGCGCCCGTGCGGGAATGATCCTGCGGGGCGGGTTGGTGTACGACGGCACCGGAGCACCACCCCGGGAGGCGGATGTGGCGATCGCAGGCGACCGCATAGAGGCGATAGGCGCGGGCCTGGAGGCGCCGGGCGCTGAGATCGTACGGGTGGACGGGCTGGCCGTGGCTCCCGGTTTCATCGATATCCATTCGCACAGCGATTTGGTTCTCCTGGTAGATCCCCTTGCCCAAAGCAAGGTACGGCAAGGAGTGACCACCGAGGTGGCGGGACAGGATGGGAGCTCGATCGGCCCGTGGAGTGAGGCCCGTTTCCAAGAAACCCGCGCTGCTTATCGCTCCCGCTACGGAATCGAGATCGATTTTCGGGACTTGGCGGGGTTCTTCAAGCGATTGGAGCGAGACAAACCGGCGGTCAATCTGGCCAGTATGGTGGGGCACGGGACGGTACGAAGCTTCGTCATGGGTGACAGCGCGGAACCGGCGTCCGAGAAACAGCGCAGAGAGATGGCCGAACTGGTGGAGCGGGCGCTGCAAGAGGGAGCGTGCGGAGTCTCCAGCGGTTTAGAATACCTGCCCGGAGCTTTTGCCGATCTCGAGGAGCTGGCCGAGATCGCCCGGCCGCTGGCACCCCGCAGGCTTCCCTACGCCAGCCACTTGCGCAACGAAGACGACCGGCTCCTCGCTGCCGTGGAGGAAGCGATCAACGTCGGACGGCGGGCCGGGGTACCGGTTCACATCTCCCATCTCAAAGCCCAGGGCCAGCGGAACTGGTGGAAGGCGGACCCGCTGCTGGAAGTGATTGACCGCGCCGCCGCCTCCGGGATCGATCTCAGCTTCGACGTCTATCCTTACGTCGCCTACAGTACCGGGCTCAGCAACCTGTTTCCCGTTTGGGCTCGGGAAGGCGGCACCGAAGCTTTTTTGGCGAGGCTCGCGGATCCTTCGCTCGCATCGCGGATCGAGGTCTACGTGCGCGACAAGATCGCCCAACTCGGCTCTTGGGATGCGGTGCAGATAAGCAACACCGGGGCTGACAGTTTGGCCTGGGCGCGAGGACGGCGCCTGGGCGAACTGGCGGGAGAGCGCGGCACGGAACCGTACCAGCTGCTGGTCGAGCTGGTGGTCAAGGATCGCAACCGGAGCGGGATGATCGGTTTCGGGATGAGCGAGGAAAACGTCTTGCGATTCTTGAGACACCGCGCTGCGATGGTCTGTTCCGACGGATCGGCCCTCGCCGCCGAAGGGCCGCTGGCCCAGGGGTCGCCCCATCCCAGAAATTTCGGCGCTTTCCCCCGAGTGCTGGGCTACGTCTGCCGGGAGCGGCGGGCTCTTTCTCTGGAACAGGCGATCCACAAAATGACCGCCGTTCCCGCCCGCCTCCTCCGGCTCGAAGGACGGGGTGTTTTGGCTCCTGGGAGCTACGCGGACGTGGTAGTATTCGACCCGGCTACTGTTGCCGACCGCGCCACCTTCGAACGGCCGCACCAGTACCCCGTGGGGATTCCCCACGTCATGGTCAACGGCCAATGGGTCCTGCGGGACGGAGAGCACACGGGAGCCAGACCGGGAAGGGTGCTGAGGCCGCGATGAGCTACAAGTTCCGGTACAGCGCGCGGTGCCTGGCGTTCTGGGGCGACACGGCGTAGGATTAAAACTATGATCGAGGAGATCAAGCAGAGATTGGCGCAGGAGGTAGAGCAGCTCAACCACGAGCTCAACGTGGTGCTCCCGGAGGTCCTGAAAAAGGCGATCCGGCAGGGGGACCTTAGGGAAAACGGGGACTATCAGGCCGCCCTGGAGCGCCAGCAGTTCGTGCAGGCCCGGCTTTCTCAGCTCAGGGCGCGGCTCTCCAAGCTTTCCCAGATAAACTTGGCCAAGGTCCCCAAGGACCGGGTGGGCTTGGGATCTCGTGTGGTGGTGGAGGATTTGGAGACCGGGGAACGGATCACCTACGAGCTGGTCATCCCGGATGCCATGGATTTCGACGCGGGCCAGATATCGGTAGCCTCCCCGCTGGGGAGGGCGCTGCTGGATCGCAAGGCGGGCGATCAGGTCACGGTCAGGCTTCCGGAAGTCACCAGGAAGCTCAAGATCGTGGAGCTGGAAACCCTCCACGATCAGGCGGTCAAAGATCTGAGGTAGGACCGCGTGTCCGCTCTTACGCGGAGGCGTTTCGCCGAACTGCTGGCCGCGGGGGGGCCGCTCGCCGTCTTCGCGGAGGCGGCATTCGCCGAAAGCGACTTGGAGCGCCTGCTCCGGCCATCGCGCCGCCCGCCGCCATTCCACGAGGGAGAAAATTACTGGTCGGAGATTCGCGAGCAGTTCTTTCTGCCGGAAGATCTGGCCTTTTTCAATGCGGCCAACCTCTGCCCCGCGCCGATTCCGGTGGTAGAGGCGCTTCTCGAGCGGACCCGGCGGCTGGACCGGGATCCTTCGCCGCAGGTCAAAGGAGAACTCCAGCAGGAGCGGGAACTGGTTCGCCAGAAGTTGGCGGCTTATCTCCGGGTTTCGCCGGAGGAGATCGTTATCACCCGCAACACCTCGGAAGCCAACAACTTGGTCTCTTCGGGGCTGGACCTGGGTCCGGGTGACGAGGTGGTGATCTTTTCGGACAATCATCCCAGCAACCATGCCGCCTGGCGGGAAAAAGCCCGCCGTTTCGGCTTTTCGGTGAAGGTGGTGGAGCAAGTAAATCCCCATCCCGGCGCAGACTATTACTTGGAAGCCTTTTCCCGGGCGATGACTTCGCGCACGCGAGTGGTGGCCTTTACCCACGTGACCAATACGGCGGGCGATCTTCTTCCGGCCAAGGAGCTGTGCGCCCTGGCGCGGGAGAAAGGCGCACTTTCGCTGGTGGACGGAGCTCAGTCGTTCGGCGTGCTGGATGTGGATCTGAGCGACATGCAGCCGGATTTTTACACCGGGAGCGCTCACAAATGGCCCTGCGGGCCCAGGGAAGCGGGCCTGCTGTACGTGAACCGCCAGGTGCACGATCGTATATATCCCACTATCGTCAGCCTTTACGGTGGAGCGGTGGGGATCTCTCGGGTACTGGAGGCGATGGGGCAGAGAGACGAGCCGGCGATGATCGCTTTCGGGGCGGCGATAGACTTCCAACTCGAGATCGGTCGTGCTGCGGTGGAGAAGCGGGCCTACGAGCTGCGGAACGCCGCGGTGGAGGAGTTGAGGCGCATTCCCGGTGTGAAGCTGTGGAGTCACCCCGATCCCGCGCGCTCGGGAGCGGTGGTGACCTTCCTGCCCGGGAACCTGGACCCGAGGAAACTAGCGGAGGCTTTGTACCGGGAGCACGGTATCGTCTTGGCGGCGAGGGGAGGAGAGGACCGGCCGGGGTTGAGGCTGTCTCCCCATCTCTACAATCTGCATGCCGAGGTGGAGCGAACGGTTGCCGCGTTGCGGCGCTATCTTTCCACCGGTTTGTGATCCCCGCCCCGCTTTGGGGGCTCCGGCAATTCCTATTCCGGGTCAGTGCCGATGATCAGGCGATTGTTGCTCATCTTGGTAGCGGCGGTGTCGGTGCTCGGCGGAGTTCTTGTAATCCGCACCTTGACTTTTCGGTCCCGGCAGGTCGAGGCTGCTCCCACTACGGTGACGATCGACGTTACCGCCGCCGCGGAGCGGTTAGCCGAGGTTTTGAAGTTCCGCACGATCTCGTATCAGGACACTTCGGATTTCGACTTGGCCGAGTTCGCCGCCCTTCACCGTTATCTGGAAACGGCATTTCCTAGAGTTCATCAAGCGCTGGGACGCGAGACGGTGGGAGGCGCGAGCCTGCTTTACACCTGGCGGGGGGCGGACACCTCCCTAGCCCCCATCGTTCTGATGGCGCACCAGGACGTGGTTCCGGTAGAACCCGGAACGGAAGCCGACTGGGCTCATTCGCCTTTCAGCGGTGCGATATCGGGAGGATACGTTTGGGGGCGCGGCGCGATCGACGACAAGAGCAATCTCACCGCCCAGCTGGAGGCGGTGGAGTTGCTTCTGGCAAGGGGTTACGAGCCCCGGCGGACGGTCATCCTAGCCTACGGTCACGACGAGGAGGTCGGAGGTCTGAACGGGGCGGCGCGGATCGTGGAGCTTCTCGAGCAACGGGGCCTGCGTCCCGCTTTCGTAGTGGACGAAGGGGGAGCTGTAGCCGAGGGAATAATACCAGGGCTCGGTTTCCCGGTTGCCGCCGTGGGCGTGGCAGAGAAGGGGTACCTTAGCTTGGAACTCTCCGTCCGCGTGGAAGGGGGACACTCGTCCATGCCGCCTCCTCAGACGGCGATAGGAATTCTGGCCCGGGCGCTGGAGCGTCTGGAGCGGAAGCAGATGCCCCGCGGCCTGCGACCCGCCACCGAAGCGATGTTCGACTACTTGGGGCCGGAGCTTCCGTTTTTCGCTCGATTGGTTATGGCCAACCGCTGGTTGTTCGAGCCGGTCATCGTGCGGCAATTCGGCTCCACCGCAATAGGCAACGCCATGCTGCGAACCACCACCGCCCCGACCATGTTCCAAGCCGGTGTGAAGGAAAACGTGCTGCCTTCTTCGGCTTCGGCGGTGGTCAACTTCAGAATCCTCCCGGGGGACAGCATCGGTCACGTCCTGGAGCACGTGCGGCGGGCGATCGACGATCCGCGGGTCGAGATTCGGATGCTGGGATTTCGAAGCGAACCCTCGCCGACCTCCAGCGTCGATTCGGAGCATTTCCGGCTGATAGCCCGCAGTATCCGGCAGGTGATTCCCCAAGCCGTGGTCGTTCCGTGGCTAGTGGTGGGCGGCACCGATTCGCGGCATTTCACCAGACTTACGCCCGACGTTTACCGGGTGAGTTTGGTGAGGGCCGGTCCAGGGGACATGAACCGGATTCACGGGACCGACGAGCGGGTGGGGATCGAGAACTACGGAGAGATGGTGAGATTTTACGTGCAGCTGTTGCAGCACGCAGCGATGTGAGGATCTCCATGCACACTTTGGATCGCCGAGAGTTCGCGGTTTTGCTTGCCGGCTTCCTGGCGGGGAAGCCCGCCCGCGAGCTGCTCGGGAGGGTTGGGGTACATCAAGGCGATCTCCGGGTCGATGGCCGCCGGTTGAACGCAACGCTGGAGGCCTTGGGTCGGATCGGACGCAACCCTGCAACTGGGGGGATCAACCGCCTGGCATTCAGCGAGGCCGATCTTCAAGCGCGCAACTACGTGGCCGGGCTGATGCGCGAGGCCGGTCTGGACGTCGAGGTGGACTATGCGGGCAATCTGGTGGGTACGCGCGGCGGGCGGGAGGCCGCAGCGTTACCGATCGTGTTCGGCTCCCACATCGATTCGGTGCCGGAGGGCGGCAACTACGACGGGCCGGTGGGGGCGTTGGCGGCGGTCGAGGTGGCGAGGGTGCTGGGAGAGCGTGGAATTCAGCTGCGCCACCCTATCGAGGTGATGGTTTTTTCCAACGAAGAAGGCGGTAAGACCGGAAGCCGTGCCTTGATCGGAGAAGTCGATCCCAAGGAGCTGTCCCTTCCCACCGCTAGCGGCAGGACTATCGGAGAAGGGATCGCTTTGGTGGGTGGGGATCCTGAAAAGCTGGAGCAGGTGAAGCGGGAGCCCGGGAGCATAAAAGCTTTCTTGGAACTTCACGTGGAGCAGGGTTCGGTGCTGGAACAAAGCCGGGTGCAGATAGGCGTGGTGGAGGGGATCGTGGGGATCAAGCGGTGGAACGTGACCGTGGAAGGTTTTGCCAATCATGCGGGGACGACCCCGATGGACGCCCGGCGAGACGCTCTGGTAGCGGCGGCGCGGTTCGTCGATCTCGCACACCGGGTAGCGAAGGAGACTCCGGGACGGCAGGTGGCGACGGTAGGGCGTATTAGCGCGGAGCCGGGGGCTCCGAACGTGATCCCCGGGCGGGTCTTGTTCAGTCTGGAGATCAGGGATTTGGAGATGTCGAAGATCGACCGGATCTTCGAGCAGCTCCGAGCCGAGGCTGATGCAATCGGCCGGGATACCGGTACGGCGTTTGCTTTCGAGCTATTTTACGTCAGTTACGCCGCCCTCACCGACGAGCGCCTGAGACAGGCGATCGAGCAGGCGGCTTCGGCGCTGGAACTGAGTCACATGCGCTTGCCGAGCGGCGCTGGCCACGATGCTCAGAGTATGGCCAAGCTCGGCCCGGCGGGGATGATTTTCGTGCCCAGCAAGTCAGGGATCAGCCACTCGCCGCTCGAGTTCACCGCTCCCGAGGACGTGGTAAACGGCGCCAACGTTTTGCTCAGGACGATCGTGGCGGTTGACGCCATGTGAGCGGCAGGTTTTCTTACGCGCCATGGGAGCGGAACGACGCGATAGCCAGCCGTTGCTCGACCGTTTGGGCAAGCTCATTGTAGAGGGAAAGGACGCGGCGACCTACCTCTGGCAGGTGCCGGACGATCAGGCCACCCGCGCAAGACTCAAGGAAGTGCTCGAGTCCATCAAGCGGGAATCGGCCGCGAGGGGTAGGAGGGAGATGCCGGTTCTCTGCGACGAGCTGCTTGTAGCGCTGCGGGCCACCCCCAGTCCCCAGCAGGTAGACCTGTTACAGGACGGCTTCGACCGCTTGTACAAGATGTGGGAGGCGGCAAAGACCGGGCTTCTCTGAGTCTTGCGCTGCGAGGGCCGAGGGCGCATTCTGATTGTGAGATGACTGAGTTCTCCTCCCTGTCGCGGCGCGAGTTCTTGGCTGCGGCGGGTTGCGGCACCGCCTTAGGCTCTCTCCTGGGCCTTGGCCTTTCGCTGCGGCCGGCCCAGGCGCGGGCGCAGGCTTTGCGGATTCGCGAAGCTAAGGCCACCCCCAGTCTCTGCCCCTACTGCTCCGTAGGGTGCGCCACCATCGTCCACACGATAGACGGTGAAATCGTAAACATCGAAGGCGATCCCCGAAGCCCTCATAACGAGGGGACCCTCTGTCCCAAAGGCGCGGCTATCTATCAGCTTCACAAGAACCCCAATCGCGCCACCAAGGTCCTCTACCGGAGACCTCGGGGCACCGCCTGGGAAGAGGTGGATCTGAACTGGGCGATGGACCGGGTGGCGGAACTGGTCAAGAAGACCCGGGACGAAACCTTTGTGGAGCGACTAGAAGACGGAACTCTGGTCAATCACACCACCGCCATCTTCGCCTTGGGAGGGGCCACGCTGGACAACGAGTGGAACCACCTCCAGCAGAAGCTGATGCGGGGGTTGGGGGTGGTAGCGATCGAAAATCAGGCGCGCATATGACACAGCTCTAGCGTCCCCGGTCTGGGGACCAGACTCGGACGCGGAGCGGCGACACTCTATCCCAGGAACCTCGAATTTTCCGACTGCATAGTCATCGAGGGATCCAACATGGCGGAATGCCATCCGGTGGCGTTCCGCTGGCCCATGAAGGCGAAGGTGGAGCGCGGGGCCAAGATCATACACGTGGATCCCCGTTTCACCCGCACCAGTGCCATGGCGGACATTTACGCCCCCGTGCGGGCCGGGACAGACATCGCGTTTCTGGGGGGCCTGGTCAATTACGTGCTGAACAGCGAGAAGTGGAACAGCGACCCCTTCTTCCGGGAGTACGTGGTCAACTACACCAACGCCGCGACGATCATAAGCGAGGAATTCCGGGACACGGAGGATCTAGACGGCGTCTTCTCGGGGCTGATGCAGTACACCGGGAATCCCAAGGACTGGCCGTTTGACGGATTTGTGGGTCAGTACGACCCTGCGAGCTGGCAGTATGCGCGGCGCGGTGCAGGCGGAGCGCCAAATCCCAACGCCGCAAGTTTCGACGAGCTGATACGCTCGCTGCGCCGGCCGCCGGCGGAACGCGACGAGACCCTCCAACACCCGCGCTGCGTGTTCCAGATAGTGAAGCGACATTTCTCGCGCTACACTCCGGAGATGGTGGAGCGTATAACCGGCTGCCCGAGGGATACTTTTCTCCGAGTAGCCGAGACGGTTTTGGAAAACTCCGGCCGGGATCGCACCACGGCGTGGGTTTACGCGGTAGGCTGGACCCAGCACACCTACGGGCCGCAGATGATCGGCTGCTGCGCCCTGTTGCAGCTTTTGCTGGGCAACATCGGGCGGCCGGGCGGCGGGATCATGGCGTTGCGGGGCCACGCGTCGATTCAGGGCTCCACCGATATTCCCACCCTGTATCACAGCATCCACGGGTACATGCCGGCGCCGTCGGCTTTGAAGCGGCACGGGACGCTGCGGGAGTATTTGGCGAGCGAGGCTAGCGCGACGGGCTACTGGGCCAACATGCCCAAGTTCATGGTGTCGTATCTAAAGTCGATGTACGGAGACGCCGCCACGCCGGAAAACGACTTCGGCTACGATTGGCACCCCAAGATCAGCGGAGATCATTCTCACCTGCCGATGTTCGTAGCCATGGCGGAGGGCCGGGTAAAAGGGATGATCTGTATAGGACAGAACCCGGCGACGTCGCTCAACGCTAGTCTGGAACGCAAGGGTCTGAGGCGTCTAGAGTGGCTGGTGGTGAAGGACAACTTCATCACCGAAACCGCGGCGTTCTGGTACCGAGCCCCGGAGGTTCAAAACGGCGAGGTAAAGCCGGAAGAGATCGAGACCGAGGTGTTCTTCTTCCCGTCAGCCCAGGTGGCGGAAACCGAGGGGAGCTTTACCAACACGCAGCGGATGCTGCAGTGGCACTATCAGGCGGCACTGCCGCCGGGCGACTGCCGTTCGGACCTTTGGTTCACCCACCAGCTGGCCAAGCGCCTCAAGGCGCTTTACGCGGACAGCGACTTGCCCCGGGACCAGGGCTTCAAGAACCTGGTTTGGGATTTCGATCCCGACGTGCCCGGGCCGATGGAGGGAGAACCGGACCCGGAGAAGATTTTGCGGGAGATAAACGGGTACTACACCGGTCATCCGGAAAGGCACCTGTCGAGTTTCGCCGAGCTCAAGGATGACGGTTCCACCACTTGCGCTTCCTGGATCTACTGCGGCGTCTTCCCCGAACCGGGTAAGAACCTCGCCAAACGCAGGGAGCCGGACCCTCCCGACGTGGTAGGGGCGCATCTCAACTGGGGCTGGGCCTGGCCCGCCAATCGGAGAGTCCTCTACAACCGCGCTTCTGCCGATCCCCGGGGTCGGCCCTGGAGCGATCGCAAGCGCTGGGTCTGGTGGGGAAACGGCCGCTGGATCGGGCTGGACACCCCGGATTTCCCCCTGACCAAGCCGCCCTGGGCCAGAGCCAACCCCAACGGGATCGGCTTGGACGCCCACTCCGGGAGTCATCCCTTCATAATGAAGCCGGACGGTGTGGGGTGGTTGTTCAATCCGATCGGTCTGGTGGATGGGCCGCTGCCCACGCACTACGAGCCGGCCGAGTCTCCGGTGCGCAACGCCCTTTACGGCCAGCAGACCAGCCCGGTGCTGAAGTACTGGCGGCGGGACGACAATTTGCTGGCGATGGTAGGGGACGAGCGTTTCCCGTACGTGATAACCACGTACCGGCTGACTGAGCACTATTTGGCCGGTGCGATGAGTCGCTGGAACCCGTGGCTCACGCAGCTGATGCCGGAGCTCTTTATAGAGATCTCGCCCGAGCTGGCGCAGGAAAAGGGAATAAGGAACACCGACTGGGTGAGGGTGATAACGCCACGGGGCGAGATCCGAGCCAAGGCGCTGGTCACCGGGCGGATGCGTCCTTTCAATCTGGGCGGGAGGATCGTGCACCAGGTAGGCATGCCCTGGCACTGGGGGTGGCAGGGAGTGGTGACGGGGGACGTAGTCAACGAGCTCACCGCCCTGGTGGGGGATCCCAACGTCAGCATTCACGAGGGCAAGGCTTTTGTCTGCAACGTGGAGCGGGCCTGATGCCTGAGCCGATGGGATTTTTCACGGACACGACGGTGTGCATCGGCTGTAAGGCCTGCGAGGTCGCCTGCAAGGCCTGGAACCAGCTTCCGGCAACCGGCGGCGGTGTGGTGGAGATGAGCGGCGACAGCTACGACAACACCCGGCGGCTGGACGGGATCAACTGGCGGCATGTGAAGTTCATCGAGCAGTTCAACCACGATCGCAGCCAGGCTCGCTGGTTGATGATGAGCGACGTCTGCAAGCATTGTGTTCAAGCCCCGTGCTTGGAAGTTTGCCCCACGGGAGCGATCATCCGGACCGAGTTCGACACGGTGGTGATTCAGTCCGACGTGTGCAACGGGTGCAGGATGTGCATTGCGGCCTGTCCGTTCGGGGTAATCGGGATCAACCCCGCTTCCAACACCGCCCAGAAGTGCACTCTTTGCTACGACCGGCTCCAGGCGGGACTCGAACCGGCTTGCGCCCAGGCTTGTCCCACCGATTCGATCCAGTTCGGCCCGATCGCCGAGCTCAAGCGGAGGGCGGAGGCGAGGTTAGCGCAGCTTAGGGCCATGGGGGAGACCAGGGCGCGGCTTTACGGGGCGGACGAGGAGATCTTGGGAGGACTGAACTCGTTCTATCTGCTGGTTGACGAGCCGGAGGTTTACGGGCTGCCCAGAAACCCGAAGCTGCCGACGAGGAACCTGACGCTAAGTTCGCTTTTCTCCACCGCCGGCGCTTTGGTCATGGCCCTCTTCGCAGTGGTGACTCTACGCAAGCGCAGGTTGGACGAACAGGCAAAGCATTAGTTTTTCACGAAGAGCTCCTCGAACGCCTGGCGCTGCTGGGCGCTTCCCAGCGCTACCAAGACGGAGCCTTCCCTCAGAGGCTCTCCCGGCTGAGGATGCATCTCTATCTTGCCGTCCGCCTGCACCGCTATGACGTTGAGTCCCGTCTTCGCCCCGATTCCGGTTTGGGCCAGACTCTGCCCGGCGAGGCCCTGGGGCACCGGGATGTAGAACAGATCTACTCCCTCGCCCAATACCACCAGCTCGCGCCCCTGTACCGCTGCGAAGACGGTCTGCACTCCCAGAGCGGCGTAGCTCAGGACGAAATCCGCACCCGCGCGCTGGATCGCCTCCACGTTCCGCTCGTGAGTAACTCGGGTGAGAATCCGGGCATCCGGGTTAAGCCTGCGGCAGTAAACCGTGAGGTAGATGTTCATCGCATCGTCGTGGGTGGTGAGCAGAATCGAAGGGGCCTGCTCCACTCCGGCAGCGGCGAGCACCTCTCGATCTGCGGCGTCCCCGATAAAGACCTTATCGGGGATGCCGGCGACCTTGGGCTCCAGGGCTCCGTTGCGCTCGACCACGTGCACCGCCAGACCGCGTGCTTTCAAAGCACGCGCGGCGGCGCGCCCAACCTTGCCACCTCCGATCACCAGAACCGGGTTGGGATTGGCGTCGTAGATCACCAATAACTCGTCCAAACCCCGGATCTGCTCTTCAGTTCCCACCACTACCGGAACGCTGAGCGGCGAGAGTTGCAGCTCCGGGTGGGCCGGCAAAAGCCGCCCGTGCTCCCACACTCCCACTATGCTCACCCCCGTGGCTTCCCGCAGCCTGGTCTCCCGCACGGTTTTGTTCTGAAGCGGAGTGTTGTGAACCGGAAACTCTGCCAGCAGGAGATGATGAAACCTGCCGATCACGTTGGCCCGAGCATTTCCCGCGCTCACCCGGCTTGCCAGTTGTTCGCCCAGGCGCTGCTTTAGAGGGAACACATAGGTCGCCCCGCTCAACTCCAAAATGTCCACCGAATCCTCGTACTCGACGATCGCAGCGATCGGTACCGTGGGCGAAAGCTCGCGCACCGTAAGGACGATGTTCGTGTTCACCGTATCGGCCGCGTTAGCCAGCACCAAGCGGGCAGTCTCCACTCGAGCACCGGCGTAAGTCTCTACCGCATCTATGTCACCCGTCAGTACCGGGAACCCGGCATCGCTCATCCGGCCGGCCAGCTCGCCATCCGGCTCGATCACCCAGGATCGCACTCCGGCGAGTCGAAGCCGTTGCACCAGGCCGAGCGCTATGGGATCGTTGGCGCAGATGATAACGTGATCTCGGGTATCCTTGGGCACCGATCGTAACGCCTTGAAACGGCGGCGGCTTTGCTCTTCCAGCCAGGGTGCGTAAACCAGCCGTATGAACAGGAAGGGGAGGATCACCAGTAGCAACACGATTCCGGTAAGCAAAACTGCCGTGCTGAATACGCGGCCAAGGTCACTGGTGAAGGTGATGTCCCCAAACCCCAGCGTGCTCATCACGGTCAGCGTCCAGTAAATCCCCGTGAACCAGGAGTGCTCTTGGCCCTCCCACTCCATGATCACATGAAAAAGCCAGCCGTATAGGAGGATGATCGCTACCAGTAGAATGACGTATTGAATGAACGGCCTGGCGGGCCGCAGGCCGGACTTCCGCCCCTGAAGGTAGGAGGCCAGATGGGATCCCACGCTCTTCATGCCATCTACTCTATACACCGAAAGCTGGCGGAGCAAACCGCTCGAACCCTTGCGCCCGACGCCACGAAAACTATGATTCCGGGCGATGCCCGATACCTTCTACACCGCTTCGCCCCACTGGGCCTGGTACATCGTGTGGTATTTCTTCGTCGGCGGCATAGCGGGCGGCTGTTTCTTCATCGCTTCCCTGCTGAAGCTGTTCGGCCGGCCGGAGGACACCCCTGTCATCCGAACCGGCTACTACGTGGCATTCGCCGGCGCGCTGTTGAGCGGCTTGCTGCTCACTCTGGATCTCACCCGCCCGGAACGGTTTTGGCACATGCTGATTCAATCCAACACCGGGCGCTTGATGTTCAAAGCCTGGGCTCCCATGTCGGTAGGCGCGTGGGGGCTGGCCTTCTTCGGATTGTTCGCGGGTCTTGCGGCCGCGAGCGAGTTTGCGGAACAGAAGAACCTTAGCCTGGCCGCCCTTCGCCGGCTGGCTCGAGGGATTCCGGCCATGGTAATCGCGGGGGCCGGAACGGTGTTGGGTTTCTTCCTCGCCGGCTATACCGGCGTCTTGCTCGCGGTGACCAACCGGCCCGTATGGGCGGATTCAAATCTCCTGGGCCTTTTGTTTCTCGTTTCCGGCGCTTCCACTGCCGCCGGGACGCTCATTCTCTTGGGGCTTTGGAGAGGTTCCGCCGATCGCAGCTCCCTCGAATGGTTGAGCCGGTTCGACCGCGGAGCGCTGGCGCTGGAACTCTTGGTGCTGCTAGCCTTCGTAGCCTCCCTGGGCTCAGTGGCCAAAGTGTTCCTGGGATGGTGGGGAGCGCTTCTGGTTTTGGGAGTGCTGGGGGCGGGAATCATCTTGCCTCTTTTTCTCGAGGCCAGGCAGGGACACCGTACCGGAACACTGGTCCGGGCGGCGGCTCTGGTGCTGGCGGGTGGATTGTTGTTGCGGATCGTGGTGATCTTTTCTTCCAACCAGATCCATGTTGCCGGTTCCGGTGTATCGCCGTGAGGGGAGGGACAGTTAGCGTTCTGGACCGTTCTCGGCTTCCGGCGGGAAGCGCCACACTTCTGATTGCGGCTGCCGTGTGGCTTTCCTGCGCCAGTCCGGAAGCGAGCCGAACCAGAGGTGGCGGACCCGGGGCCGATCCGGGCAACCGCCGGGATACGGTCCAGTTTCACGACGGCGCGGACCCGTACTATCTGACTCCCTGCGCCACCACGCTCGAGCACTGTGACGGACCCCGTCCGGTATTCGGCCCCGTGCCAAGCGACACCGGTTCCAAGCCGGGCGAACGTTAGAGTCCGGATCGGCACCTTTCACCCATGCCTTCCAGGAGCGATTCCCTTGCAGGCGATCTCGGGCCTAGGTTCGCCTCGCTCCGCCGCAGCCGCCCTGAGTGGCGGTCTTGGATCGCGATGGCGGAGGAAGCGGCTCGGGCACTTGAAGGAGGAGAGTGGACTGCCGGCCTCAGGGTGGAACCGGCAAAGCCGGCCGAGGACGCGCCGCTTCTCGACGGCGCTCGCATCAAAGTCTCCTTTCGCTCCTTGAGCGCTTTTGCCGAACGCTTGGCCCGGGCTGCGGCTAAGGGTGCGCCGCGGAACTCGGCCGCAGGATCGCTGAAACATTCTATTCCCGGCTCCGGTGAGCTGGCGGATCTCGTGGCCCGGTACATCGGCGGGCAGTCTGTTGCGGGCGGTGCGATCGCGAGTCTGGTCGCTTTGATCGCCGTGCCGATACTCGCCGCATGCAGCAAGCATTTGGGGGTCGGAGAGCGCCGGGCTTGGAGTAGGGGATATTGTTTTCTTTGCGGAGCGTGGGCGTCGCTGGCGGAGTCGCGGGGGATCGATCGTTCCCGCCATCTGCGCTGCGCGCGTTGCGGTTCCGACTGGGTCGCACCGCCGCTTCGCTGCATTTATTGCGGCGAACCGGATCATAGAAAGTTAGGCTTCCTGGAACTCGAGGGTGAGCTGGAGACGAGGAAGGTGGAGACGTGCACCACCTGTCGCGGTTATCTGAAATCGCTCGCTACGCTGACGCCTCTTTCGATGGTGGAGCTGTTGATCTGGGATCTGGAAAACGTGGAGCTGGATCTAGCCGCGCTGGAGCGGGGATATAAGCGGCCGGGGGTCGTGGGATACTCTTTCTCGGTGGCGCTGGTGGACGGTTCTCAGGCTGATGGCGCGTTCTGAACCTCGCCCCGCCGAAATCTGCCGGCAGTTGCTCGCCGCCCTGGAGGCTTCAGAGGGCCGGCGGCGTCGCCGCAAGCGCGACACCACGCCCGACGCCATAGGGCTTGCCATCAAGCGGGAGCTGCTCGAGGCGGCGGTGAAAGAAGATCCGGATCCGGAGCGTTTCGAGGCCTGGTTGTGGGAGCGCTGTCTCAAAACGGAGGCTGCCGGCCCGGTGCGGGCTATGGCGCAAAGCGTGCTCGCCGAGTGGCGCCTGGCCCTGGAGTCGGAAGGGTTTCGCTCCTGGCTGGCGAGCGGAGCTCCTTCGGACGACGCGGGAGAAAAGACTTGAGATTTCTCATCCCCCTTTTGGCGATCGGTGCCGCCGCCTTTCACCTGTGGGCCGCGGGGGTATCGCCCTTTACCGCCTTCGTGCAGCGACCGGTCCACCTGGCCTTCATGGCAGCCCTGGGATTCCTGGGCGTGGGCGTAATGAAACGGGACGCCGAAAAGGAGCGCCGCGGAATCCATCGAGCGTACCTCGCCATCAGTTCAGTCCTCATAGCCGCGACACTCTTTTCCACCTTCTATATGGTTCTGGAACACAACGCGCTGGTCCGCCGCGCAGGCTCGGCAACAAAACTCGACCTCGCCGCGGGAGCGCTGGCGATTCTGGTGGTTCTGGAACTGGCGCGGCGAACTACCGGATGGGGACTGGTGACAGTGGCCCTCCTGGCACTCGCCTACGGGATCCTGGGGCCCTACTTGCCGGGCCTTCTCGCCCACCGCGGCTATTCCCCAGGCAGGCTGATCGAGCACCTCTATCTCACTACCGAAGGGATCTGGGGTGTGCCACTCGGCGTGTCGGCGGATTTCGTTTACCTGTTCGTGCTCTTCGGTGCGGTGCTGGAAGGAGCGGGAGGGGGCGAGCTCTTGATCGGCCTGGCGTCGAGAATAGCCGGGCGCACTCGGGCGGGACCGGCCAAGACCGCAGCCGTCGCCAGCGCTCTCATGGGATCCGTCTCCGGCAGCGCAGTAGCCAACGTGGTCACAACCGGAGCGTTCACCATACCTCTCATGAAGCGCACCGGATTCAAGCCCCACTTTGCCGCGGCGGTGGAAGCGGCAGCGAGCACCGGCGGGCAATTCATGCCGCCCATCATGGGAGCGGGCGCGTTCATTCTGGCGACCTGGACTGGAATTCCGTACGTCAAGGTGGCCCTGGCTGCGGCAATCCCGGCGGTGCTCTACTACGTAGCACTGTACACCGCAATCCATTTTCGAGCCGTCAAGGTCGGGATCGAAGCTCAAGGAGACGCTCCCCGAGAACCAGTTCTGCCCCGGCTCCATCTCTTGGCGCCGCTTGCCGTCATAGTAGCGCTGCTGGCTCTGGGCCGCTCTCCCATGCGAGCGGCTTTCTGGGGCGTGGCGACCGCCGCAGTGACGTTGCTTTTGGGCCCGGGAAGAAAGCTCGATTGGCGCGGTATAGTGAACATTCTCGTCTCCGGCGCTTCGGGCACGGTACAGGTGGCCGCCGCCTGCGCAGCCGCCGGTATAGTGGTGGGAGTGGCATCGCTCACGGGGCTAGGGCTCAGAATTTCCGAGTTCATAGTTACGCTCTCGGGCGGTCACCTGCCGGTGGCTTTGGTCCTCACGGGCATCGGTTCGATTCTGCTGGGAATGGGACTTCCAACCACTGCGGCGTACGTGGTTTTAGCCGCTTTGGGCGCCCCCGCGCTGATCGAGCTCGGAGTGCCCGTGCTGGCGGCGCACCTTTTCATTTTCTACTTTGGCTGCATCTCCAACGTAACCCCGCCTGTGGCGCTTGCGGCCTACGCCGCAGCGGGACTTGCGGGCGCTCCGCCCCTGCGCACGGGAGTTACCGCCATGGGACTCGCGGCGACCGGCTTCCTAGTGCCCTTCATGTTCGTTTACGGTCCTGCACTTCTGCTCGCCGCACCCGTTCACGAGATCCTGCTCGCGATCATTACCGCTTCGGCCGGCGTGGTGGCCCTGGCGGCGGCGGTAATAGGTCACGCCCGCCGGCCGGTGACCTGGTGGGAACGGGCATTGCTGGCAGCTGCGGCGATAGGGCTCATCAAACCGGGGCTCGTTACTGACCTCTTTGGGCTCTCCGTGATGCTGCTGGTTTTCGCAACCCCCGGAGCCAAAAAGCAGCGGTTGACCTCGGCGGAACCGGCTGCTAACTAGGCGGAAGCTATGGTGCGATGCTCTTGCCGTCCGGCGGCGCTCCTGGCGCTGGCTTTAGCGGTCGGTGCTTGCCAGGGAGGCGAGCGCGCAGGGGGGCGCAGGTTTTTCAGCATCGGTACCGCGGGTACCGGAGGAGTCTATTACCCTCTGGGAGGGGCGATCGCAGCGCGCCTCTCGCTGGCGGACCCGGATCGCCAGTACACCGCGGAAGTTACCGGCGGATCGGTGGAAAACGTAAACCGGGTGGCCAAGGGGGAGATGGATCTAGGCTTCAGCATGGCGCCCACGGTTTACGAGGCGTTCAACGGCGGAGTGAACTACCCGCGGCCGCGAGCAATCTGCGGATCACGGCCGCGTTCCGAGCCCAATGTCACACGCCTGCTGCTACGAGGGGGCCTTGCCACCCCGTGGTGTGGTTCTGCACCGGCCTCTGTATTCCGTTGTCCCTGCCCGTCCTCCTAGAAGAGCGCGCAGGATTCGCGCGTGCGATTCGCGAGTATAGCACGAATCCGATAACGTGCTAGCCGCTGGATCTGCTGCAGCGAGCCTTCGCAGAAGGACGAATTCCCAGGTACCGGCAAGTGCGAGCAGACTGGTTTTATTTCTCGCCCGCCCGTGCCGAAGCAGGTTTCGTCTGCGTGCTTGGGTCTGAGACCGTAAGTGGCCGCTCCTGACTGGCGAAGGGCAGCACCCACTCGCCGATCAGGGGATATTGACCCCTCAATGCACCGTACAAGAGCCTGTCGTCCTGGGTTACAGTGATAGCGGTAACCGCCCGGTGCAGGGAGAGCTCGGCGACAAAGGGCCCATTCCACGAATACACGTGCACCAACCTAGGCTGCTCGGCTCGATCGCGCTCCTCTTCCGTACACCCACAGAATACGGCGTATACGTACCGATCACTAGCTGCAATTGCAGCAGCGTAGGCCAGGTGAGTGCCGCTGCGCCACACGATGCCGCGTTTGGTCACCCGGAAATCGGGGCGACGCGTCCGCCGAGGATCCGCGACCGATGTGAGGGACCTACCGTCCACACTAATGAAGTCTACACGGTTGGCAAACCGGTACGAAACAGCTAGCCTGTGCCCTAAAAAATCGGAGGTCAACGACCTCATGTTGAACATGAGCCGTGCAAGGGGGTTGGGTTCCTCACGGGAAGAAAAGGGCAGAGCGGCGGCCGGAAGTGAACGGACGTGACCGGTGGTGTCTGCCAAGTATAACAGATTCTCTGCAGACATCGCCGTGAGCACGAAGCCGTTGCGTATAGGTATAGGGAATCTGGCGGCCACATCAGGGTAGAAACTGACCTGTTTAACGAAACTCTCTGTTGCCGGAACGCTCAAATCGAAGAGCGAGAAGCGATTAGCCTTGGCGTCGTAGGACCCTCACTCGCTTATGTGGGTTCGCCGGATCTCTTGCAAGCGACTGTGGATGCAACAGCTCACCGGGGCCCGGGCCATGCTTACCGAGCTGCCGACGTATCCGACCGCTCGTCAGATCAACCACGGCGACATGTGGATCACCGAAGCCGTCAGCAACAAGCAACAAACTATCCAAGACTAGCAGGTGAACCGGCATCTTCCAGGACAGACTATCCCCGAGGGTGCGCCGGAGACTAAGCTCAACGGAGGGAAATCGCTCTTGCAACCGAGCAGAGCCGTCGCAGGCCGACCACGTCACCAACGCAAATGTCGGCCCAAAAACAGTTAACAAGGAAGGTCTTAGGCGGACCATGCAAAGCGTCGGTTGTTCACGTCCACTTACCTAGTCCACAGAACGATCACCCCACATGCAGCCCCGGTGCGGTTAAACCTGGCCGGAATGCCGCCCCCGCCTACGTAGGCTTCTACCGCTTCTAGGTGGGTGACCGAAACTACTTCGTCTATGTCCAGACCATCCGCATCTCCGATATAGGCGCCGTCCAAAAAGAACAGAGGCGGACAGGTCCCTTTGGAGATCCGTACAGCCCCGCGATGCGACTCGACCAGGAAGCGGCGGTTATCCCCTCTCTTGCCCCAGTTAGGATTGATCCGGACACGTATTCCCGGCAGCCGACGGAGTACATCCGTCGTTATCCGCGGCTCCCACTTTTCGAATTCGGCTCGCGTCAGGAAGCTTCCGAAACCCAGAGCACGGCGTTCATAGAAGCCGGCAAGCTCCAGGTGCTCAATGCGCTCGCCCGCTACCTCCACGGGAGCGAGCTGGACCGGTGCGGGCTCGAGGAGCAAGGTAAGCTCAAGGGTCTGAACCGGTTCGGCTGTCACCTCTACCACATGCTCTTTGGGACGATACCCAATGCGCCGCGCCCTGACTCTGTGCACGCCAGGCGGAATCCCGGCCAACCGCGCCAAACCCTGGCGGTTAGTGTGGGCTGTTATCTCGGTGCCCAAGACCTCGATAACCGCGCCGACCAGCAGCTCGCCGTTTCGAGAATCCTTCACAACCGCTACGAGCGTCCCCATGCGAGTAGGCCGTCCGGAAGCCTGAGCATGTACACGCACAGGCAAAACCAAAACAAGAAAAAAACTCGCAGCCAGAATGCTGCGCATTACGCCGTTCGCTCCTCAGCTCGCTGAAAGAGACGATGGGCCAGCCAAAACGCCACCTTAGCTCACGGGACAGCAATTGCCTTGTGGCGGTCGCACGCTTAAGGGTACCCTGGCACCGGACGGTAGTGGATTTCGCAGAAATAACTAGCCGGGTGATTGCAGCACTCCATGTCCGGATCCTGCGTGCAGTAGGGGCAGAGAGACCCTGTGCAGTCGACGCAACGCGCAGTGGTGAGCTCCGCCTGCGGAACCGGAGGTCCGAGATCAAGGGAGATCGGCAAGGTAGACCCCAGAATTATGATGCCAGCGCCCACCATTAGCGTCGGAGACATCAGCACCTCCTTGGACCAGGATACAAAACCTAGGAATATGTGGACTCCGACGGCTCTGTCAACAGCTGTTCATATGCCATCACGCGGTACCGTCCTCCGGTGCGACCTCAAGCCCGTCTCTCTACTCGACTCGACGGTAAACCTCCCCCAGCAGCTCCGGCACATTGAGCCTGCGCAACCCCTTCTGAACTACCATGAGCATGTTCCAGGTCACGCCGTGGCTCTCTCCTTCTTCCTCAACCGCTGGCAGCACCAGTCCTAAGCGTCAGCGCCACCAGAGGGGCGGATTCCACAATGCTCGTGGTCGTGCTTACCGCTTCGGCCGGCGTGGTGGCCCTGGCGGCGGCGGTAATAGGTCACGCCCGCCGGCCGGTGACCTGGTGGGAACGGGCATTACTGGCAGCTGCGGCGATAGGGCTCATCAAACCGGGGCTCGTTACTGACCTCTTTGGGCTCTCCGTGATGCTGCTGGTTTTCGCAACCCCCGGAGCCAAAAAGCAGCGGTTGACCTCGGCGGAACCGGCTGCTAACTAGGCGGAAGCTATGGTGCGATGCTCTTGCCGTCCGGCGGCGCTCCTGGCGCTGGCTTTAGCGGTCGGTGCTTGCCAGGGAGGCGAGCGCGCAGGGGGGCGCAGGTTTTTCAGCATCGGTACCGCGGGTACCGGAGGAGTCTATTACCCTCTGGGAGGGGCGATCGCAGCGCGCCTCTCGCTGGCGGACCCGGATCGCCAGTACACCGCGGAAGTTACCGGCGGATCGGTGGAAAACGTAAACCGGGTGGCCAAGGGGGAGATGGATCTAGGCTTCAGCATGGCGCCCACGGTTTACGAGGCGTTCAACGGCGGAGTGAACTACCCGCGGCCGCTTACCAATCTGCGCATCGTGGCGCCCCTTTATCCCAACGTGACGCATGTTCTGGTGAGGCGCGGTGTTCCGGCCAGATCGGTCGCCGATTTCAAAGGGCTGCGGGTGTCGGTAGGAGCCCCGGGCAGCGGTACCGAGGAACTTTCCCGCCAGTTGCTGGAGGCGTACGGGATCACGTACGACATGATCACGGTTCGATACCTTTCGTTCATCGAATCTTCAGATGCTCTCAAGGACGGGGCGATCGACGCCGCGATCATATCGGCGGGCTACCCCGCTTCTGCGGTCCTGGAAGCTCTTACGGCGGGAGCGGCCCGGCTGGTTCCGGTGGAGGAGGAGTATCGCGAAACTCTCAAGCGCAAGTATCCTTACTATGTCGACGGAGCGATACCGCGGGGAGCCTATCCCGGTGTGGAGCAAGACATTCCTACGGTGGCGGTAATGAACTGGATCGTGGGCACGGAGAATCTGGACGCGAGCGTGGTGCGAACCTTGCTAGACATTTTGGACCGGGAACGCGACGCGCTGGTTCAGGTGCACGAGATCGCCCGGCAGATCCAGTTGGGAGCGCTGGCGGCGGCGCCGATACCGCTTCATCCGGAGACCGCCCGCTGGCTCGCCGAACGCACCGCATCCCAATAGGCGCTGCCGCTATGGCGATCACTCTCTTTCATCGCACCACCATTGGAGAAGCCCGGTCGATCGTAAGCCAGGGTTGGGTGGACCGGACCTGGGATTTGGGCCTTCAGGACGTACATACCGGAGAAGACTTGGCACTCACCGGTGTGTGGCTTTGCAGCCGGCCGCTGGACACCGAAGATGACGACGTCTTGCACGGAGACGCGCTGCTGGAGGTAACGGTGGATGCGGACGAAGAAGAGCTCCGCCCGTTCGAACTCGAGGGCTTTTTCCACGACGCCCGCTTTTGGGTGGTCTCGGCCGATTTCTTGAACGCTCGGTCCCGAACCCGGATTGCTAGGGTGGACCCGCGGAGTTCCTGGGGCTACCGGGCGTGGCCTCGAGGCCAAGACGAAGAACAACAATGAGCTCGCCGGACTCTCCATTACAACGATCTCCGCGCGAAAGTTCATTTCTTTCTCTCCGTAGCATCGTAGTACTGGTCGTTCTAGCTATCACCGCAGTGGCCGCGGTCTCCTGGCGTCTCGCCGCCGAGCGACGCCGAATCCTGAGCTATTGGGAAGATCGGCTCACCGCGGTTGCCGAGCACCGCGCGGACGTCGCCGGTGCGTGGCTGGATCACCAGCGCGACGCGGCGGCCGTCCTGGCGCTCACCCCGGCCGTGAGAGTGGCTCTGGGCGCCGAAGGCTTGAGAAGCTTTCTGGTGGAGAGGGGAGTACCGTTCGACCGGGAACTGGAAGGCTACCTGGGAAGATATCGCGAGCGCTACGCCCTGGAGGCCGTGCATTTATCGAGCGCGAGCGGCCGATGGGTGGCGTCGGCCGGCGATGTGCAGCCCGGGGATGAGATCCGGAACGCCGCGCAGGCGGCTATAGCCGGTGGCAGCCGGGTGGAGGTTGACTGGATCGGCGCCGGCGGGCAAACCCTGTTGGCAATAGCGGTCCCGGTTCAAGGCTACGGCAGCTCCCCGCCGATCGGAGCGGTAGTAGTGGTGGCGGACCTGTCACAGGAGCTGTTCCCATTGATTCTGGCCGATCCCGCCGTCACGGCTACCGGGGAAACGGTGCTGGTGGAAGAAATCGACGGCCGCTCCCGAGTGCTGTCGCGCCCTCCTCTCTGGCCTGCCGACTCCGCGGTGCCGGAGATGCTTACGCTGGAGCAAGTGGCTCCGGCCTTGGGTGAGGCCGGCGGCGATACCTTCGGCGAGTTCGTGGATTATCGGGGAAAGACCGTCCTGGCGGCTAAGCGTTCGGTGGCCGATTCCGACTGGCGGGTGGTGCGCAAGATCGACCGCGACGAGGCGCTGGTGGAGTACTGGCGGTTGCGGTCGATCTCCTATACGGGGCTCGCGCTCTTGTTCCTGCTGGGTGGGTTGGCGGTCTACACCGAAAGCCAGCGGCGGCAGGCTCGAGCTGCCGCTTTGGAGCTGGTCCGGCGGCGGGAAGAGCTGGCCTACGCCGAGCGAATCGTAGCCAATATCTCGCAGGGTGTTCTCTTGCTGGACGAGAATCTCACGGTCAAGACGGCCAATCCGGCGGCGGCCGCGCTGCTGGGGCCGGAAGTCGAACTGGTGGGCAAGAGGCTCGAGGAGTGCCTTCCGGTCCCGTGGGCGCGGGAGCGTTCGGAAGAAACACTCCGGAGCGGGCAGCCGCTGACCGGTGCCGAAACATCGGTGGTGATCGGAGGCAAGCCGCGGGTTCTTGTCCTGGGGATCGCACCGATCCTGCTACCCGGGGGATCGAGGCAGGTTCTGGTAACGGTGGAGGACGTTACGGAGCGCCGCCGAGAGGAAGAACGAATTCGCACCGCTCAGCAACTCGAGTCGCTGGGGCGGCTAGCGGGCGGCGTAGCGCACGATTTCAACAATGCCCTGACCGTGATCAAGACCGTCACCGAGCTCGCCCTTCAGGACCTTTCCCCCGATCATCCCCTTAGATCAGATCTGGAGCAGATCCAGGCGAGCGCGGATCATGCAGCCTCATTGACCAGACAGCTTTTGGCTTTCGCCAGGCGGCAGGTGCTCCAGCCGGAGGTGTTGGACCTCAACCTGGTCTTGGAGCAGCTGCTCCCCTTGCTGAGCCGTCTGGTTGGAGAGGACATAGAGGTGAGCCTGCGGTTGCACCCGGGGGGCTGTACCGTTCTGGCAGACCGGGGGCAGTTGGAGCAGGTGATCATGAACCTCGCCACCAACGCGAGGGACGCGATGCCGGAGGGAGGGCTGCTCACCATCGAGAGCTCCATTGTGGAGCTCGATGCCGAGTCCGCGACCTCGCATCCCGGGTTGGGCGCGGGATCCTGGGTGGTGGTGACGGTTAGCGACACGGGGATCGGGATGCCGCCCGAGGTGAAGGAGCGCGTCTTCGAGCCCTTTTTCACCACCAAGGATCCGGGTCGCGGTACCGGGCTGGGGTTGGCCACGGTTTACGGGATTGTGCGGCAGAGTGGAGGGGTGATCTCGGTGTACAGCGAGCCGGGAGAGGGAACCACATTTCGCATTTATCTGCCTCTCTACATCTCTCGGAGTGCCGAGGAAAGCGGGTCTACCCGGCAGCCCCCGGCGATGGAGGCGCTGCGGGGGAGCGAGACCATCCTGCTGGTGGAGGACGACCCTGCAGTCCGGTCCTCCGTGCGCCGGGTTTTGGAGAGTTACGGCTACACGGTTCTCGAGGCGAGCGGTCTCAGGGAGGCTTTGGCGGTGGCCGCGCGGCAGCGGTTCGACCTGGTCCTCACGGACGTAGTGATGCCGGGCGGTAGCGGTAAGCAGGTAGTGGATGCTCTCGTCCAGCGGCTGGGAAAAGTGAAGGCTCTCTACGTATCCGGCTACACGGAGAATCACATAGCTCACCGGGGTGTCCTGGATCCCGGGGTGTCCTATCTGTCCAAGCCTTTCACCGCCGAGGAGTTAGCCCGCAAGGTACGCGAGGTGTTGGACGGGTGAGCCACTTTTTCCCGGCCTTGATTTTAGGCCGGCGACATTTTAACAATTGTTTAACTCTAGAATCCCTAAAACACTTTCTACTTCCCTCTAGGGGCCTTTAGCGAAATGAACCAGGCGGCTGTCCGAGATGCGGTCAAGGTCTTCAAGGCTCTGGCCGACCCGACGCGTTACCGGATCGTGCTCATGCTCCTGGAACGCGGCGAGTTGGGGTGCGGAGATTTGGCCCGCGAGTTCCCCATCACCCGGTCGGCTATGTCGCACCACTACCGAATTTTGGAAAACGCCGGCCTGGTCAGCACCAGAAAGAAGGGGAGCCACGTCTTCTTCCGTCTAAACGAGGATAGGCTCAGGCTCTTTGTTCCCCTCTCGGCGGGAAGGCGCGGCGGAAGGAAGACTGCACAATCAACGTTCACTAAAGGAGGTAGATGAAGTATGGATGTGGTGTTCCTTCTGGGTCGTCTCATTCTGGGCGGCTTCTTTGTGATGAACGGCATGAACCATTTCAGGATGGCCGGAATGATGACCGGCTACGCTGCCTCCAAGGGTGTGCCGGCGCCCAAGCTCGCGGTCCTGGGAACCGGCCTCCAGATGCTCGCGGGAGGTGTAATGCTGATTCTGGGGTGGCAGGTGTGGATAGCGGCGCTCATATTGGTGCTCTTTTTGGTTCCCGTGGCCTTCATGATGCACAACTTTTGGACCGTGCAGGATCAGCAGCAGCGCATGATCGAAATGGTCCAGTTCATGAAGAACATGGCCATAGCCGGGGCCTTGCTCATGGTCATGGCCTACAGCTATAGCACTGGGTGGAACACCCTGGCGCTGGGCCAGTAATCTCTCCCTGAAAACGCCGTCCCGCGCCGCTGGCTGTGGGATCCGGCGCCGCCAGATACGGGGAACCCTGGGGGCAGCGTGTGTACCGCGCAGTTGCAATTTGCGCCGCAGCAGGTGTACCCTAGGGTCCCCGCTGCGCCAGGAAGCCTTACCTATCCTCTGAACCAGAGCCCGATTATAGGGATTAGCAGCGAGGCCCAAGCCGCGACCAGCCAGCGAGTGTGTTCTCCCAGCCGGCGCTCGAGCACCTCTTTTAGCTCCGCAGCTACCCGGTCGATCTTGGAGTCAAGCTGGGCTGCCACGTGGTTTATCTTGGCATCCAGCTGCACCGCCACTTGATCGATCTTGGCGTCCAACTGCTTCGCCACACCGTCGATCTTGGCGTCCAACTCTACCACGCGCTGTTCCAGCTTGGCGTCGAAGCGCGCAAAGTTCAGCTCATTGAGCTGCCGGAGGTCGTCCCGGTAGGTAGCATCCACCGCGTTGAACCAGTCCACCATCTCGTTGGCGATCTCCTCGCCTAGACGCTCGTAGAACAACTTGGACAGCTTTACCGTTACCGGCATCGTTCGCTCCTAGTTCGATACCGGCAACAACATTCAACATACGCTCGGCGGGGGCCGTACCGGAAGATGGCGGCCTGTATCGAATTCTTGCAATACAGATGCCCTCTCCGGGCTCCCGCAGCCCCCACCCCTAGCGGTATGCGGCAAGCCGCACCGGCAACCGCCGCGGTCCCCAGTCGCCCGGCGGCCCTTCGAACACCCCGGCACAAGGCGTCCCGCAGGTGGAGCACCGGCCGTCGTCGGTCAGGTTCCAGGCCTTCAGTAAATACCAGTCCCTGACGATTAACTTGGCGCCGCACACGTGACAGTAGGTGGTACCTCCCTCCTCGTCATGCACATTTCCGGTATACACGTACCGCAGCCCGTGCTCCAGCGCGATCCGCCGGGCCCTGGTGAGGGTAGAGGGCGGCGTGGGCGGGCGGTCCAGCATCTTGAAGTCCGGATGAAACGCGGTGAAGTGAAGCGGCACATCGGGGCCCAAGTGTTCCATGATCCACTCCGCTTCAGCGTGGATCTCCGCGTCCGAGTCGTTGAGCCCGGGAATTAGAAGGGTCGTGATCTCGAACCAGACGTTGGTCTCGTGCTTGAGGTACTCCAGTGTCTCCAGGACCGGCTGCAGATGTCCGGCACAGATCTTGTGGTAAAACTCCTCGGTGAAGGCTTTGAGGTCCACGTTGGCGGCATCCATGTAGCGGTAAAACTCGGCCCGCGGCTCGGCGCATTGGTATCCTGCGGTGACGGCTACCGCCTTGAGCCCGAGTTCGTGGCACGCCTGGGCTACGTCTATCGCGTACTCGTGGAAGATCACCGGGTCGTTGTAAGTGAAGGCCACGCTCCGGCAGCCCAGCTCCCGCGCCGCCCGCGCGATCGCCTCGGGCGACGCCCGGTCCGCCAGGGTATCCATTTCCCGGGACTTGGAGATGTCCCAGTTCTGGCAAAACTTGCAGGCCAAATTGCACCCCGCGGTCCCGAAGGACAGAATGGCGGTGCCGGGGAGAAAGTGGTTCAGCGGTTTCTTCTCGATAGGATCCACGCAGAACCCGCTGGAGCGGCCGTAGGTGGTGAGCACGATCTCGCCGTTCCGGCACATCCGCACGAAGCACATCCCCCGCTGCCCCTCGTGGAGGCGACAGGCACGCGGGCAGATGTCGCACTGCACGCGGCCGTCCTCCAGCCGGTGCCAGTATTTCGTGGGATAGACCGTCTCGGCGACGCTCATGCTGTCCTAGCCCGGGCTCACGGCCCCAACCCCTTTTCCAGGGTTCAAGGCCTGATTAGTCGTTACTTATAAGATGGGCTTGGAACCGTTGGAACAAAAGTCCCTCGCGCCGCTGCTGAACCTCGACGACTCCCTTATGTGCTGCTCAAGGCACATGAGTTTGGTAGTCTTCATGCCCGTAGCTCACGAATTTCGCGGAGCAGCGAACGCGATCTGGCGCTGGCCAACGCGCACTCCAATCTTTCTCCAGAAGCCTGACGGTGTTTGTAGCCGCGTCGGTCATAAAATCGAGCTTGTTTTTCCGGCCGGTGCCGTCGCACGGTTGGCCCGTTTCTGGCCCGTTGGTGGCCCCTTTAGTTGTTTGCGGCACTTTCCACAGCATTTCTCCTTTTACGGCTCACCGTCCGGGGCCCATGAGCCCTCTTTGAGCCCACTGTGAGCCTTTTGAGCCCATTTTGAGCCTTTCAGCGTGTAGCGGGTGCCCCGTCCACGACTCCCTTCCTGACCAAGATCCCTCTTCCCACCAACTCGTCGAGATCCCGAGTGACAGTCGGCTTCGAGGCTCCCGTTAGCTGCTGGTACTCCTTGTTGCCGATCGTTCCGCGTTCACGTCGGACAGGCGCTTGAGGAAAACGAGAGGCAAGATGTAGTCCCTGAACTTACGCGCATCCACCGGCCCGCGGATGACGCAGGCGGCGTCCCAGAGCCAGGATTCGAGAGTTTGGAGATCCATGACTTCAGCAACCTCCGGAGTCTACAACCCTAACTCCTAACTGGTAGCTCAAAGCCTCAACAGACACCACTCCTCGTCGCACGGCGCGGTACCCATCTGAAGCCCCTTGTCCCGAGACACCAGGATGTTGTTCGAATGATTGAAGCCGAACCCGTGCTCGGGATCGTACAGCCCAGGCTCGTTGGAAAAATGCATACCCGCTTTCAACACCGTGTAGTCACCCAAAGCCTGGTAGGGCGGCTGGTGGCCCTCCATCCCTTCACCGTGCCCCGGCCGGTGATAGACCAAATGTGCCACGCCGTTCGCCACCTGGTAGTCATGCACCGCCTTGGCCACATTCGAGCAGCTGTTCCCCACCCGCGATTGCTCCGCCTGAATGAAATAGCACGCGGTGTGCACATCCCAGACCTTCTTCTGCCAATCGGTCCAAGGCGCGAACAAAAACGACCGATACTGCTCGCCGCCGTAACCGCCGACCCGCACCACACCTGCAAACTGGAGCGCATGCCCGGGCTCGATCCGACTCCAGGACACCTGATTGGGATGCGGGTACGCCGTCTTCCGGCCGGTACGGCACGCCACGTTGACTTCGATCCCCACCGCATTGTGAAGCTCGCCTTCCTGAGGGATGTCCTGCATGATCCGGTGCATCCCCCAAAGCCGCGCGGCGTTTTCGATCTCCCAGTCCAGAGTGCCGAAGCCCCGCTCCAGGATATAGTTGCGCACAAAGGCGTGAAGCTCCGAGAAATAGTCCATCGCCCGCTGGGCCAGCCGGTTCTCCATCTCGTCCTTGATCACCCGGTGCCGAATCAGGATGTCGTTGATGTCCACGAACTGGGAGCGAGGCAGCCCTTGGGCCAGCTGGCCCAGGCCCCCCGCCGCCGGGCGCATCTTCGCCGGGGTCTCGACTGAGGCGAAAAGATCGAGCCTGCGGCTCGCGTCCTGCCCCGGCATGATCCCCACCTCCGGTCCTCCCGCCGAATCCACGCCTATCGTCTTGCCGTCGTACCCAAAGCGCGCCAGCGTCTCGCCCCACCAGCGGTAGGGGTTCACGGTCGCTCCCTGCACCACTTTCGCCTCGTTGGGAAACGCACCCTCGGCGTGGTGGTAATCGAAGTAAGCATAGCTCCCCGTGCTCCACCACTCGTTGACTAGCTGCTGGTCCAGGTAAGGATTGAACCAGATCAGGGCCTCGTCGTCGTCCATCGGCAGGAAGCACGCGAAGGGCCGCTCGGTGTTGGTATGAAAGAGCCCCGTCACATAGATGATGTTGAGCGTGCGGGTAAGCAGCACGCCGCCGTCTACTCCCCGCGAGCGCGCCTCGGCCTTGATCGCCTTGGCCTTGGCTTTGTACCACGAAAGCGGGAGCCGGTGGAAGTCGGCCGCCGGCGGTAACTCGTGCCGGCGGCGCTGCTGTTCTTTCCTCAGAAGGACGAAACTGTCCGTGGCCGATTCCGCCCGCGCCATGGCGCGCTCATCCGGCCAGGCAAACCGGGGCCCGGTCACCGCGGCGCCCAAGCTCAGTCCTCCAATTTTCAGAAAGTTGCGGCGGTCCAACGCGGACATTGGACTCCTCCTCTCTCCCTGCACGAGCAATCTCGGCACGAGCAGACCATCGGCCGTGTGAGCCGAACAGTTCGATCCTGGTTCATCTGGCCACTTCCCTAGCGGATGCCTACGATCCCTTTCACCGACTCTATGAGTTTTTGGCTGTCCCAACCTACGCCGCGGCGGAACACGATGCGCACATTGCGAATGTGACCCTCGCGCTCAGGATCGCCTTGAATGACCACCAAATCGGCGATCTTTCCGGCCTCCACTGTGCCCACGCTGTCCGAGATGCCGAGTACCTTGGCACCGTTGGCACTCATGATCTGCACCACCTCTACCGGCGTGAACCCCGCTTCTAGGAGCAGCTCGAAGTTGCGCTGATCGCCCAGACCCGGAGGAGCGGCACCGTACCCGGTGGGATCCACTCCCGCGGCCAGAAGACCACCCGCCTTGGCAAAGGCGTACTCGAACTCCATGGCCTTCTTGAGGATCGCGGGCGAGAGCCCGTCCTTCCTCCGCTGCTCGGCTACGGCCCGCACATCCCGCGCGATCTCGGGCGCCAGAACTTCGAACACTCGCTCGTCGATCGGAGGCCGATCCCGCACCGAGATCTCATACACCACGAGCGTGGAAGTCATCGCCACGCCACGCTCTACCATCCTGCGAATGGTCCGCTGCACCGGCTCGGACTGGATGTCCAGATTCTCGTACTCCCTCAAGAAGCCCGGAGGACATTCGTCCGGCCGCTTGTCCGGATAGTACTCCGAATTGGCGAATAGGCCGTGTTCCAAATTGTCGATCCCCAAGTCCACCGCCTCGGAATAGGTCACCGAGCAGAGGTGTGCCGTCACCTTGACGCCGTGCTTGTGGGCTTCCTCGATTGCAGCGGCGAGCTCTGCCCGGCTGATTTCGGTGTAGGCCTTGAACCACGAGACCCCTTCTTCCGCCCAGTACCGCACCACCCGGCGGGCATCCTCGGGACCGTTGAGGCGCGTCATGGTAAGCGAGCCCCGCTGGCCGGTGAGATAAGGTCCGGTGGTGAACATGGTGGGACCGATCACGCGGCCCGCATCGATCTCCCGTTTCAAATTCAGTTCTTCGTAGGGATGGCGAGCGCCCGTAGTGCGGATAGTAGTAACTCCCGCAGCCAGGTAGAGTCTGGGCCCCGAGAACGAGAGCTGCGCCGCGCGGCCTCCAGCAGCGGTGTAGTAGCTATGGTTGTGAAGACCCACGAGCCCGGGAATCACCGTATGGCCCGCAAGATCGAGCACCCGCGCGTCCTCGGGCACTCGAGCGCCCGCGGACGGCTCCACCGAGGCTATTCTTTCGCCTCGAATGACAATGGTTTGATTCTCCTTGGCCGGAGCTCCGGTGCCGTCGATCACCTTCACGTTCCGAAGCACCACAACCGGCGCTTCCACCGCGACGAACTGTTGAAGCTCCTGCGGCCGGCCGGTCTGCTGCGCTTTGGCGCCCGGCCCTGCCGCGGCCAAGCCCGCGAGCAGCACTACTCCCGCTGTCACGCCGGCCACAGCGGGCCGGCCCTCGCTCCCCAAGATCGCTCTCATCTTCCCTCCTCTACTTCCATGACGAATCGCATCCCCGCCTCCAAATGCTCCGCTATATGACAGTGCACCATCCATCGTCCCGGGTTGCTGATCTCCAGCAGCAGATCGGTGGTGGATCCGGTGGGCAATAGGACGGTATCCTTCCATACCAAGTTGCGATTGGGAACCCCGTTTTGGGACAGCACCAAGAAGCGCTGCCCGTGAATATGAAGCGGGTGTTGCATGGCGTGGAAGCCGTGGCGGTCGTTGTAGACCCGGATCTTGATCACCTCGCCCACGCGGAAGCGCCAGTCGATGGCGTCGTTCTCCAACCCGGTCCGGGGGTCGCGCAATACCCACCGAACCTCGCGGGGCGTGCTGGCGAAGTTCATGTCGGGCATGGTACCCGCCCACTCCACCGGGTGGAAATACACCCAGTCCCACATCATCACCTGTTCCATGGCGGCCGGAAGCGAGTCCACCTCGATCGACAAGATCAGCTCCTTGTCCGGCGGGCGGTCGAACTGAGGCCGGTAACGGGCGATCTCCGCCACGACGTCGGGATACTCCCGCAGGCGCTCGAACGCATCCCCATGGTCCGGCGCGGCGGCCTCGGGACTTACCGCGATCGCACCCAGCACCGTCTCTTCGGGAAAGAACACGCCCGTGCGGTGGTCTATGGCGCGGACCCGGTTCATCAACCGATAGGTTCCTTCCTCGGGGAACCTGACCTCCACTATGTACCGCTCGGCGGGGCCGAGTACCACGCTTTCCACCCATTCCTCGCGCTCGAAGCGGCTCACGTCGGAGCCCACGAGCTTGATCGGTAGTGGGGGGTCGAAAGAAACGTTCATCGTCCGAGTGTTGGCCGCGTTGGTCAGATAGAACCGGACGACCTCGCCGCGCTTTACCTGGGTTCGCCAATCCGGCTCCCCGTTCACCAAGAACACGTTCCCGAAGCGGCCCATCAGCGCGTAGTTGGCGCCCTCGGTTCCGAAGGGGACGATGCCACGTTCGTCCAATAGAAGGTCGTCCAAGATCAGCGGTACTTCCCGATTTACCGGATTGCTGTAAACCGGCCGGCGAGGTTCCACCAGCATGTTGCCGTAGAGTCCCAGTTCCTGTTGCACGTCTTCCCGGTGGTGCGGGTGGTACCAATAGATCCCTGCATCCGGGAAGAAGATCTGGTAGCGGAAGGTGCGGCCGGGTAGCACGGGTTCCTGAGTGACGTGCGGCACCCCGTCGAACCGGTTGTCGAGACGTACGCCGTGCCAGTGGATAGCCGTAGGGAACGGCGTGCGGTTCATGAAATTGACGAAGATCGTGGTGCTCTCCCGGACGGCGATGAGCGGTCCCGGGTGCTGGCCGTTGAATGCCAGCATGGTCACGGTGCGGCCTGCGATCCGGCGGGTCACGAATCCGGCTTCGAGGTCGAGAGTGCCTCCGTTTTCCAGGCGAACCACTCGGCCCGGCCGCGCGGGTGGCGCAGAAGCCGGAGCGAGAGTGTCCAGCGCGAGCGGTGTGACCTGCGGGGCCAGGCGCATGAGACCCGGCAGCATGGTGAGTCCCGGATACATCGGTGGCATGGGCCAGACTCTGGAGTGGTGCTCGTGATCGTCAGGTTGTGCCGCCACTGCCGCCGGGGCGCGGGCTGTGGGATCGTGCCCTTCCATCAGCATCGAGGGCGCTCGGCCGCGGAGCACCAGAGGGCCGTGCCGTTCGTTCGTTGCGGAATCAGCTTCGGCGGAGATGAGGATCAGGAATTTGTCGAACGACACCTCGCCCAGCGCGTTCCGGCCGTTGGTAACCGGGCCCAGTTTGACGACCGGATCCAGCACCGGGGTCGTGGCCCACGCGATGTAGTGGTTTCCGCCCAGCGCCTGCGGGTCCGGGAGGCCTGCGATCCAGGCGGTGAGGGTGTAACGCTGGTGTCCTTCGCGAGTAACCGCGACCCCGAAAGGCGAGTGCGGGCGTCCCAGTTCGATTACGCCGCGGGCGGTTGTGGCGCTAGGAGTAGGCAGGAGGTCCATGCAGAGAAGGTCGGCGGCGGCTGCTCCTACGGCGCTGCCGGCGCGCCGGGGGCCGGTGTTTTGAGTGGGATCGGCCGGCGCGCCGGTGACGATCGGCCGCGTGGCGCATATACCGGACACTTCGGGGATCGTGTTGCTTGCCGGGATCGTCTGGCTTTCCAGGGAGGCCAGGGGACCGAGAGTCAACGCCAAAACGGCTCCCACTCTCAGCGTGGCGAAAGGCTTTGCTGCGTGGCGATTCGGCATCGGACGCACGTTAAAGATGCTCTGCAGCGCCCGGCCTCGCCACGGCGGCGGCTTCACCCAGGCGGTCTTCGTATACTTGCCACAGTGGGGAACAAGGCGTCTAGCGCCCGCCCTACCGAGTTCACGGTGCGATTCGGTAAGTTGAACCGGATCAGCCGTGCGACCGTGGCGGAACTGGCAGACGCGCAGGACTTAGGATCCTGTGGGGACCTCCCCGTGAGGGTTCGACTCCCTCCGGTCGCATCGCACCCTATCGGTCAAGCTGGCGAGCGTACATCAGGCGGCGCTTCACCACCGCACGCAGCGCCTCGCATCGGTGGCTGCTACGTCCGCTTCTACTGCGGGCTGAGGGCTAGGACAGCGATCTCAGCTGCGACCCCCCGCCGAGGATATCCGCCTCACGAGAGGGAGGCTCCAAAGACGCGAATGGGTGACATCCTGCTAGGTTGGCGACCCACAGGACAAGGGCGGCCGAGGACAGAGGCCGAGGTAGATGTCTTCTGCTCACCGTCCTCCCATTCTTGAGTCTAGCCTAGTGGGTTAGGCTGCGCGTAACCCCCCGCGACTACCCTCCCGCCAGAGAGCCCACTACGAGAAACGGCTCCGCCCCGAAGACAACTTCGGCGGGAAGCAGCACCTCCATCGAATCTTGCGAGAAGTCGTGCTGGCAGGCGAAAAACCTCAAGAACGGGCGTCTCCTCCCCGTCGCATGATCCCGAATCGTACCCTTCAGTACCGGGTAACGGGCTTCCAGAGCGTCCAGCACGGCCGCAATCGTGACCTCCCCGTCGACCTCCACCGTCACCTCGGACTCGACACCGGCGAGATTTCGCAAATGATACGGCAGCACCACCCGGATCACGACAGCGTCTGAACCTCCACCGAGAGCACGGCAGGAAGATCGCGGACTATAGGCTTCCAGCTGTCGCCAGCGTCGGCCGAAGCATACACCTGCCCGCCCGTAGTACCAAAGTACACGCCGCAGGGATCCAGCGAATCTATTGCCATGGCATCCCGCAAAACGTTCACATAGCAGTTCCGCTGAGGCAAACCCTTGGTAAGAGGCTCCCAGTCGTTGCCCCCGGTCCTGCTGCGATAAACCCGCAGCCTCCCCTTCGGCGGGTAATGCTCGGAATCGCTCTTGATAGGAATCACGTAAACGGTCTCCGGATCGTGAGCATGCACCTCGATCGGATATCCGAAATCCGACGGCAAATTCCCACTCACCTCGTACCAGGAATCCCCGGCATCGTCCGACCGCATCACGTCCCAATGCTTCTGCATGAACAGCACGTTGGGCCGAGAGGGGTGCATCGCGATCCGGTGCACGCAGTGCCCCACCTCGGCGTCGGGATCCGGAATGTAGTCCGACTTGAGCCCGCGGTTGATCGGCCTCCAGGTCTCCCCTCCGTCGTCGGTGCGGAACGCCCCCGCGGCAGAGATCGCCACGAAGATGCGCTCCGGCCGGCTCGGATCTATCAGGATGGTGTGCAACCCCATTCCGCCCGCCCCCGGCGACCACTGCGACGCCGAACGGTGCCCCCTGAGACCGGCAAGCTCGTGCCAAGTCCGCCCGCCGTCGGTAGATCGGAACAAAGCGGCGTCCTCCACCCCGGCGTACACGGTGTCGGGATCGCCAGGAGAGGGCTCCAAGTGCCAGACCCGCCTGAACTCCCAAGGATGTTGGGTTCCGTCGTACCACTGGTGCGTGCCGAGCGGAGCGCCGGTCTGGGAAGTGTCGTACACAAACTTGTTGCTCTCGCCCTGCGGCATGCCGTCCGACGAGACCGTCGGCCCGCCCCCCGGCGTTTCCCAACTTCTTCCCCCGTCGCTGGAGCGCTGAATTATCTGTCCGAACCAGGAGCTGCTCTGCGAGGCGTAGATCCGGTCAGGATCGGCGGGAGAACCTTTTATGTGGTAGATCTCCCAGCCCCCGAAAAAAGGACCTTTTACCTTCCAGCGCCTGCGCCCGGCGTCGGAGGTCAAGATGAACGCCCCCTTGCGCGTGCCTACCAGAACCCTGACTGCGGCCATTGTCGACCTCCGTCGCACGGTGATTGCCCGAGGCAGTAACGCCCGCCAAGGGCCGCAACATACGCGGCCTGCACAGAGGGAACAAGTAGTCCTGCGGCGCTGCTCTCAGCATCACAACACGAACCGAGGTCCGAGAAGGGACTCGCGCGCTCACAACGCGGGCGCTAATTTTGCGAGGAGGGACTGGAATGAGCGAAATACTCTTCGTCGTCGAGCAAGCACCGGAGGGCGGTTACATTGCCCGCGCCGTGGGCGCTGCAATTGTCACAGAAGCCGATGACCTCGAGGGACTGCGGGCCCAAGTGCGCGACGCCGTGCGCTGCCACTTTGAGGACGACCACCTGCCCAAGCTCATCCGGCTTCACTACGTCCGCGACGAGATCATCGCGGCGTGAGACTGCCGCGGGACCTATCCGGCCGCGACCTCGCCCGCGCCCTCACGATCCTTGGCTACCGCATCACTCGCCAGACCGGCAGCCACCTCCGCCTAACGACCCAGCAGGGAGGTGAACACCACATCACCATACCCGACCACGACTACCTCCGAGTAGGCACCCTCGCTGCCATCCTCGACGAGGTGGCCACTCACTTCGGGCTGGAGCGCACCGAACTGCTAAAGCGGCTCTTCGGCTAGCCACGCGCCGGCGCATCAACCTCCGACCCGCCGAGAGCGCAGACCGGCAGCCGGCGAACCCCGTCTCATTGCGTTCTCGCGACTTACATTATGCAATACACGCGGGCCCCGACCGCGCACTTTCAGGGTACATTGAACTGGTGCACGGCGGAGCCTGGAAAAACAGGCGCGGCTCGCCCCAGCGCTGTGCAGAACCCGACGATCCGGACCACTGACCCGGAGGCTGCGTGCAGTTTCTAGTCGCAGCGGCGTTGCTGGCGGCCATAGTGGGGTATTCGAGCGCAGGTATCCCTGGCTCGATCACCGGGGCACTCACCGCTGCAGCCGTCGTTTCGGGATGCGCGGTGGCCCTCGGCAGATCCGCAACCGGCGCAGCGATCCCGCAGCCCGCCGACCCCTGGCACCGCCGGGGAGGATTTCTAGCGGCCGTGGGATCGCTCTTGCTATCGCTCAGATACGGCTGGCAATTCGGCTGGCTGGGGGCGATCGCAGGCTACGCCAGCGGAATGCTGGCAGGCCTCGTGGCAGCCGCACTGTCCATAACCTTCACCAGAAGGCGCCGGCGCCCCGACGACCGGATCGCCGGGGTCACGGGACCGTTCGATCTCGAAAACGAGCGCCACGTCCGCCTGATCGACCGGATCCGCGAAGATTACTCCCGCCAACTGGCCGACGAGAGCGGCCCTTACGCGGAGTGCTGGTTCAAGCCGGCAGCGATATTGCCTCATCCCAAGGAAACCATAAGGCAAGCGCTAAACACCCTCCTCGACTTCGTAGAGGGGCGGCGTCAATCACCTTATCTGGACCAGGCGATCCGCTCCCGGGAAGTGGCGAGCACCATCCGCGCCTGCCTCGCCGTGCTGGACCGCTACCTCGAGATACCCGAGTCGGAACTGCCCACCGACCCCGAAGAGAACCGCAAGGTGGGACTGGCGATCCTCGGCGGGGCGACGGATCCGACTGGCGGGCCCCGGGCGTAGCAAGCCAATTTATGGGCAGACCCATGAGCACCACCCAACCACCCACAGCGATACCGAACTTCATCGGCGGGAGCTGGACTCGCTCCCAGGCCAGCGAATGCCTGGAAGTCCGAAACCCCGCAACCGCAGAGCTCCTGGGTTACACTCCCCTCTCCGGCGCGGAAGACGTGGACCGGGCAGTGAGGGCGGCTCGAGAAGCCTTTCCGGACTGGCGCAGCACGCCCGCGATAGAGCGAGCCCGAGTGCTCTTCCGCTTGAAAGCGCTGCTGGAACGGGAAAAACCGGAACTCGCCAAAAGCCTGACCCGGGAACACGGGAAAACCCTTTCGGAAAGCCTGGGTGAGATCCAGCGGGGCATCGAAAACGTGGAACACGCCTGCGGGATTCCCACCCTCATGATGGGCGACACCCTGGAAGACATAGCGCCGGGCATCGACTGCGAAACCATCCGGCAGCCCCTCGGCGTCTTCGCGGTGATCACACCGTACAACTTCCCCGTGATGATTCCGCTGTGGTTCTGGCCCTACGCGGTCGCCACGGGCAACACCGTGGTGCTCAAACCCAGCGAGCAGGATCCCCTCACTCACCAACTGGTAGTGGAACTTGCCGTGGAAGCAGGGCTTCCACCCGGAGTCCTGAACGTGGTGCACGGAGCGCGGGAGGCGGTGTCGGCGATACTGGAGCACCCTGATATCAAGGGGGTCTCGTTCGTGGGATCGAGCGAGACGGCACGCTTCATTTACGCCAAGGCCGCGGAGCATGGTAAACGGGTCCAGGCCTTGGGCGGAGCCAAGAACCATATCATCGTGCTGCCCGATGCCGATCTCGACCTCACCACCAACGCGGTGGTATCGTCCCTCTTCGGCTCGGCCGGGCAGCGCTGCCTTGCCGGAAGCGTGGTGGTGGGGGTGGGTGAAGCCTACCGGCCGATGAGGGAACGCCTCTTGGATGCGGCCTCGTCTCTGCGGCTGGGATACGGCCTGGAGGAGGACGCGGACATGGGCCCGGTGATCTCCCGGCGGCACCGGGAGCGGGTGATCGGCTACATACACGCGGGCGAGCAGGAAGGGGCGCGGCTGCTTTTGGACGGGCGGGGAGCGCGGGTGGAGCGCTACCCGGAAGGCAACTGGATCGGCCCTACGGTCTTCGAGGACGTGACGCCGGAGATGACCATAGGGAAGGAAGAGATCTTCGGTCCGGTTGCGGGGATCGCCCGCGCCTCGTCTTTGGAAGCAGCCCTATCACTGGTCCACCGCAGCCGCTACGGGAACGCAGTGTCGCTGTTCACCACCAGCGGCAAGGCGGCGCGGGAATTTCGCTACCGCGCCGGAATCAGCATGATCGGGATCAACATCGGGGTCGTGGCTCCCATGGCCTTCTTTCCTTTCGGGGGATCGCGCGGCTCCTTTTACGGCGACTTGAAGGCGCAGGGGAAGGACGCCATCGAATTCTACACCGACAAGCGAGTAGTAATTTCCAGATGGTGAGGATGCAACCTACAAACCCGCAACTAAAGAGGCAGAGCCGATGAGCGCAACTCGTATGGCCGCTGCGGAGACCAGCGCCGAAGCTGTAAAGGCAGGATACCGGGAGTTCCTCTTCCAGTGCGCACCTCCCTACTATGACGATCCCCTGGTGCTGGTGCGCGGCCAGGGAGTCTTCGTCACCGACGCCGAGGGAAGAGAATTTCTGGATTTCTTCAGCGGGATCCTCACCACCGGATTGGGCCACTGCCATCCCGAGGTGGTGCAGGCGATCCAGGAGCAGGTCGCCACCCTGGGACACGTCTCCACGCTGTACCTCACGGAGCAGCAGGTGGAAATGGCGCGCCGGCTCGCAGAAATAGCTCCCGGACGGCTCAAGAAAACTTTTTTCACCAACAGCGGCACCGAGGCGGTGGAAACGGCGATCCTGCTGGCCTGCCAGTATACCGGCCGGAGCGAAGTCATCGCACTGCGCTACTCCTACTCGGGCCGGAGCACTCTGGCCACGAATCTAACGGCCCACGCCTCCTGGCGGCCCGCGGCGTCCAGCATTGCGGGAATAAAACACGTGATCTCTCCTTACCCCTACCGCTGTCCTTTCAAATCGCCCTGCGACGAATCCTGCGTGGAGCGCTACGCCCAGGATTTGGAAGAAGCGATTCTCACGACCACTACTGGGAAGATCGCAGCGTTCATAGCGGAGACTATTCAGGGCGTGGGAGGCTATATCGTGCCTCCTCCGGGATATTTCCAGCGTATCGTGGAGGTGGTGCACCGCTACGGGGGTCTCTTCATCTGCGACGAAGTCCAGGCCGGATTCGGAAGAACCGGAGGGAAGTGGTTCGGAATCGAGCACTGGCAGGTAGAGCCCGACATCATGGTCATGGCCAAGACTATCGCCAACGGATTCCCCTTGGGCGCCACCATCACCCGCCCCGAGATCGCGGAGGCGTGGAAGGCCAAGACAATCTCAACCTTCGGAGGAAACCCAGTGGCCATGGCTGCGGGTATCGCCACCAACCGGGTGATGGTCCGGGAGAACACTCCCGCCCGAGCTGCCGCCCGAGGAGCGCAACTGAGAAAGGGTCTAGAAGCGCTCCAGCGCAAACACGAGTGGATCGGCGAAGTCCGAGGGATGGGGCTGATGCAGGCAATGGAGCTGGTAGACGATCCCCGCAAAAAGACGCCGAGTCCCCAAAAGGCCAAGCTGCTCTTGGAAGCGGCCAAAGAAGAGCGCCTCCTGCTGGGCGTGGGGGGATTGAACGGGCACGTGATCCGCCTCGGACCTTCCATGCTCATCACCGAAGAGGAGATGGACGACGCCCTCGGACGGCTGGAACGAGCCTGCCGCCGGGTGGAAGAAAAACTCTGAGCCGCGAGTGATAGCCGGGTTGCCTCTTTCGGCCTGGCTTTTGCTTTTGGCCTCCTTCGGCATCGGCCTCGCCGTGGAGCTTGCTTTCTACCTTCGTCACCGAGCGCGGGCGCGCCGGCGCGGAGCGCCACAGCCAGCCCGGCCAGGCCCATGAGCTTTCCACCCGTCACCCTAGTCCTCGGCCTTTACTGCCTGATCTTGCTTGGGATCGGGCTTTTGGGAAGAAGGAGCACCGGCAGCGTGGCGGGCTACTACGTAGCCGACAAGCGGCTCCCTTCCTGGGTAATCGCCTTCAGCAACAACGCAACGGGCGAGAGCGCCTGGCTCCTCTTGGGCCTCACCGGAATGGGCTACGCGGTGGGAATCCACGCCCTCTGGGTCGTCCTGGGCGAAGTGCTCGGCGTCACCCTAGGGTGGACCCTGGTGGCCTCCAGGTTCAAAGAGTACACCGACCGCTACGGCGCCATCACCGTCCCGGACTACTTGGAAGCGCGTTTCCGGGACACCAAGCACGTTTTTCAGCTCATGGGGTTGGTGATCATCGTCAGCATGGTCGCAGCTTACACTGCGGCCCAGTTCACCGCGATGGGGAAAGCCTTCGGATCGTTCGCGGGAACGAGTTACGGAGCGGGTGTCCTGATCGGAGCAGCGATCATTCTCTTCTACACAACAGTCGGAGGATTCCAGGCCGTAGCCTATAGCGATGTCCTCCAAGGGGTACTGATGTTCCTCGCGCTGCTCGTCCTTCCCATTGTGGGATTCAGCGCCGCCGGCGGTTGGAGCGCGACCTTCGAGACACTGCAGCGAGTCGATCCCGCGTTGCTCAGGCCTATGGGAACGGCTGGACTGTCACTTTCCGGCGTGCTGGGGGCCCTGGGCTTCGTAGCCGTGGGTTTCGCCTTCCTGGGCGCTCCCCAGCTTTTGGTGCGCTGGATCTCCGCCCGGGACCGCGGAGAGATAGTCCAGGGCAGCCTGATTGCTGTGATCTGCATCATAGTGTTCGATCTCGGAGCCGTGTTCGCCGGCATAGCGGGCCGGGCGCTCTTTCCCGGCTTGCCCGACCAGGAAACGATCCTTCCCACCATGGCTGCGGAGCTGTTCCCCGCCGTCTTCACCGGCATATTTCTCGTGGTCGTACTGGCGGCGTCGATGTCCACGGTCGATTCGCTGCTGATCCTGGCGTCATCGTCGGTGGCGAGAGACGTGGTGCAGAAGATCTGGCGTCCGGACATTTCGGATAAAACCGTGGCGCTGATCGGCAAAGGGGTAACCGCAGTCATCGGTGCGGTGGCGGTTTGGTTCGCCCTCGAGGAAGTCCGGCTAATCTTCTGGTTCGTTCTCTTCGCCTGGTCGGGACTCGCCTCGGCCTTCACTCCGGTGGTGCTCTGCTCCTTGTTCTGGAAGCGCACCACCCGGGCGGGAGCGATAGCCGGGATGGCCGCCGGGTTCCTCACCGCCGTGATCTGGACGGTGGCCTTCAAAGAGCGTTTCTTCGATCTGTACGAGATGATACCGGGCTTTGCCGCCGGATTTGGCGCCACCGTTTTGGTCAGCCTGCTGACCCGGCCGCCCGAAGGAGCGGGCGCGGAGTTGGAATCGGTAGCGCGAGCCGTCGAGGAATCGTAGCTCAAGGAGGTGCGGTATGCCTACCCGCCGCGAGTTTCTGGAGTCTTCAGTCGCCTTTGCAGCCGCTTTGGGGATAGACGTCGAAGAGCTGGCACCCGGCCTGAGAATCCGGCCTCCTGAGCGGCAGCGGCGCCCTTCGGATCACGGGCCGGAGATGGTGGTGATCAACGCCAGAGTTTATACCATGGCCGACGCGCTTCCGCGGGCGCAGGCGTTCGCGGTCAAGAACGGACGGTTTCTGGCGGTGGGGAGCACGTCCGACATAAGAAACTTGGTAACCCGAGGAACGGAGGTCATCGACGCCGCGGGTCTTACGGTCGTTCCGGGGTTCATCGACGCCCACTGCCATCCGAGCGGGGTCAACGAGCTGATCGGCGTGAACGTGAACCTGAGCACGGTGGAAGAGGTCAAGGCAGCGCTCCGCAAGAAGGCCGCCACCACACCACCGGGCTATTGGGTGACCGGTTACATGTACGACGACACCAAGTTAGATCGGCCGGTAACGAGGAGAGACCTGGACGAGGCGGTACCCGATCATCCCGCGATGGTGGCGCACCGGGGAGGCCACACCGCGGTCTACAACAGCAAGGCCTTCGAGCTGGCCGGCGTCACGGCGGAAACCCCCGATCCGCCGGGAGGGAAGTTCTACCGCGAGAACGGCGAGCTCACCGGCAAGGTGGCCGAACGGGCGCGGGCGGTCTTCAACAACGTGGGGAAGCGGGAGGAGATAACCCGGGACACGAGGCGTGCCGGAATAAAGTTCATCTCGGAACAGATGACCAAGGCGGGACTGACCTCGGTGCACCAGACTGGAGGAAACGACGAGTCTTTGATAGCACTTCAAGACGCCTACGCCGCGGGCGAGATGCGCTTCCGCATGTATTTCTTCCCGCGGGGCGAAACCTACCAGCGGCTCAAGGCCGCGGGGGTGAGGACCGGGTTCGGGGACGAGTGGCTGCGTATCGGGCCGGTCAAGTACACCGCCGACGGTTCCGCCTCGGAACGCACCATGCGAATGAGCACGCCCTACGTGGGACGGCCCAACGACTACGGGATCCTTACCATGACCCAAGAAGAGATCCACGAGGCCGTGGAAGACGCCCACCGCAATGACTGGAGGATCGGGATCCACGCCAACGGGGACGTTACCATAGACATGGTGCTCAACGCGTACGAGAGGGTGCTCCACCTGTGGCCCAAAGAGATAAATCCCCGGCATCGCATCGAGCACTGTTCCCTGGTGAATCCGGATCTCCTGCGCCGCATCAAGGCCACCGGGGCGATCCCCACGCCGTTTTACACCTACGTTTACTATCACGGAGACAAGTGGGCCGAGTACGGCGAGGAGAAGATGCGCTGGATGTTCGCGCACCGGTCTTTCCTGGACTACGGGATACCGGTAGCTCCTGCGTCCGACTACATGCCGGGTCCCTACGAGCCGATGATGGCCCTTCAGAGCATGGTGACCCGGCGGGATTTCCGCGGCCGGGAGTGGGGGCCGAACCAGCGGATAACGGTGGAAGAGGCTTTGCGGATCTGCACCGTAAACGGCGCCTACGCCTCGTTCGAGGAGCACCTCAAAGGCTCGATCACGCCGGGCAAGCTGGCCGACTTCGTGATCCTGGGCCGGGATCCTCACGAGGTGGATCCGCTGACGCTCAAAGACATCCCGATAGTGCGCACCGTGGTAGGGGGGAAGACCATGTACCGGGCGGATTGACACCGGGGTAAGGTACGAAATCGCCCGGCCACATGAGCTTAGTGGGCCGGGATACGCCGGCCCTGGCCGCTCATGGCACGTTCCGCAACACCAGCCCCGGTAGCGCCCCGGTGAACCGCCCGGCGTCTATCACCAGCCGCCCGTTGACGATCACATAGTCGATCCCCTCGGAATACTGGAGCGGCTGGGTAAAAGTAGCACGGTCGGTTATCCTGGAGGGATCGAAGATGACCAGATCGGCCGCCATCCCCGGGGCAATTCTACCGCGGCGATAGAGGCGCAGGCGATCGGCGGGAAGGGCGGTCATCTTGCGAATCGCCTCTTCCAGCGGAATCACTCCTTCCTCCCGCACGTACTTGGCGAGAATGCGCGGGAACGTGCCGAAAGCGCGCGGGTGCGCGCTCGCAACATTACGGGGATTGACCGGGGAAGCGTCGGTATCGAACATGACGAACGGCGCCCGGAGCGCCAGCCGCTTCTGATTCTCGTCCATGCTCAGCGGATTCACGCTCACGCCTCCCTGGCTGACCAGATCGAAGAAGAATTCCCATACATCGCGCCCCGCCAGACGTGCTGCTTCCGAAAGCGAAAGCCCCACGAAGCGGGGATCGCCGTTCCTGCCCACCGAGGTAATGAGAACGTTGTCCCAGTTCCGCCCCACGTGACGGTACCAGTTCTCCCAGTCGTAAGTGGTCTCCAGCTCCCGGCGCAACTCCCGCCGGAAGGCGGGATCGCCCAGTCTCTGCCGCAGCGCCTCGTCGCCCTGGACGTAGTGGCGCGGATGCAGAAAAGCGCCGAGCCCTATGCCGTTTCGCACATACGGGTAGATGTCGGCGGTGATGTCCACCCCGCGATCCCGAGCACGCCGTATTAGATCGAGGGCCGGAGCCATGAGACGCCAGTTTTCCTCGCCGGCAGCCTTGAGATGATAGATGTGACCCGGCAAGCCGGCACTTTCCGCGATCGCTACCACTTCCTCGATCGCTTCCAGCAACCCGCCGCTCTCGTTGCGCATGTGGGAGAAGTAAACTCCCCCGTACTCCGCAGCCACCTTGGCCAGCTCTATGAGTTCTTCGGTGGTAGCATATGCGCCGGGCGGGTAAATCAATGCGGAGGATAGACCCACCGCCCCGTCTTCCATCGCCTCCCTCACCAGAGCTTTCATCTGCTCCAACTCCGCCGGAGTGGGTTCGCGACCCTCTTCACCTATGACGGCAACTCGCACCTGGGTGGCTCCCACGGTGTGAAGAACGTTGAGGGGGATCCCCTTAGACTCCAAGAGGCGGAAGTATTCCCGGTATCTTCTCCAAGTAACGACCGTGTCTAGCCCCGGAGCGGCATCGGCCAGTGTCTTTTCGTTCTGAGGAGCGAGCGAACCTCCCTCGCCCACCAACATGGTTGTAATCCCCTGGGTGAGCTTACTGAGCGCGCTGGGAGGGTCCAGCAGGAGAGGGAGCGTGCTCCCGCCCATCATGTCTATAAAGCCGGGAGCCAAGACCCGATCCCTGGCGTCGATCACCACGCGCGCCGGCCGCCCCGCTAGCCTCCCCATTGCGGCGATGCTGCCGCCTTGAACCGCCACGTCCGCCCGGTACCAAGGACTCCCCGTGCCGTCCACCACCCGGGCATTGACGATCAAAAGATCGAAGGGCACCGGATCCGAACATGCCGCGGCTGCCGCCCACAAGCCGGCGAGCAACGCCCGCGAAACTAGGCGCATTATTCTCCTCCAAGGGCTAAAGTCGGGGCTCAAACTGCACGGGAGGTCCCACCTGCGCCAGTCCCCGAACCTCGGCCCCACGCTACCGATCGGCCTCGAGGCGCCCAAGCGCCCCCGGGGCTCACACCCTGGTGCCGGGTGTTAGATTAGGAGCGATGCCGGACATTGTGGTAACCAAGACGCGGGAGGAACCCGGCGCCACCAGCCTGCGGGTGGAGGTGGCACCTGAGCGAGTGCGCGCCGCCGAGGAAAAGGCCACGGCGCGGTACGCCAAGAGGGTGCGCTTGCCGGGATTCCGAAAGGGGAAGGCACCTCATTCTGTGGTCCGCCGGCGGTTTTACGACGCGATCCGCGAGGAGGTGATCCGGGAGCTCATAGGAGAGAGCTGGAAGGTGGCGCTCGAGCAGGAGAAGCTCAAACCGATAGCCGATCCCCGAGTCCGTAACCTCCAGTTCGAAGAAAACGCGCCGGTAACTTTCGAGCTTTTGGTAGAGGTAAAACCCGAGCTCGAGCTGTCCCGCCTCGGCGGATTCAAGCTGGTCCGCAAGGTACCCCGGGTGACGGATGAAATGGTAAATGCCCAGATCCAGGATCTTAGGCGCCGGCGCGCGCCTTGGGTACCTCTCAACACCGAGCCCGGTCCCGGCGATCTGGTACAGGTCACCCTGGCGACGCTTGAGGGGGAAGAAGAGAAAGACGTGCGCCGTTACGAGCTGGTTCTGGGCGAGGGAAGGGCGCTACCTGGGATCGAGGAGCGCATTCAGCGTATGAAGCCCGGGGAGACCGGCGAGACGGAGGTGCGCCTCCCTGACGATTTTCCGGACCCCGAGCGCCGGGGACAGCTGCGCCGGGTGAGGATCGTGCTTCACGAGGCCAAGCGCCAGGAACTTCCCCCGTTGGATGACGCCTTCGCGCGGGAGATAGGGGATTTCGATTCGCTGGAGGAGCTGCGGCGCGCGGTGCGGGAAGATCTGGAACAGGAAGCGGCCCGAGAGGCGGACGCGGAGTTGCGGCGCCAGCTAATGGAGCAGCTGGTAGCGGCCAACGGGGTGGTGGCTCCGCGCCCCCTGGTGGATCGCCTCTTGGCGTCCTACGCTCAGGTTTATGAAATTCCGGATAGCGAGCTAGAGCGCTTCGCCACCGAGTTTCGGCCCATTGCCGAGGCCCAAGTGAAACGCGACCTGGTAATAGACCATGTGGCGGAGAAGTTCGGCCTCAGGGCCACGGCGGAGGATGTGGACCAAAGGATCGCCGCGATCGCCCGGAGGCGGAACGCTGAACCGGGACAAGTGTACGCTTCTCTGGAGAAGGCGGGGAGGTTGAGGGAGCTCGAGCGGAGCATAACGGAAGAGAAGGTCTATGCCTATCTTCTAGAACAGTCCACTGTAACAGAGGATTGAGATGGCCACGATTTATCCACCGTACATCATAGAGCGCTCGAGCCGCGGGGAGCGGACGTACGACATTTTCTCGCGGCTCTTGATGGACCGCATCGTCTTTTTGGGAGCGCCGATCAACGACGACGTCGCCAACATCATCATCGCCCAACTGCTGTACTTGGACGCCGACAACCCGGAGCGGGACATCTACCTCTACATCAACTCTCCTGGGGGAATCGTGTCGAGCGGGATGGCGATTTACGACACGATGCAATTCCTCAGGGCGCCGGTGAACACCATCTGCATGGGAATGGCGGCGTCCATGGCGGCCTTCTTGTTAGCCGCCGGGACCAAGGGCAAGCGGGCGGCCCTTCCCCATGCCAGGATCATGATCCACCAGCCATCTGGGGGAGCCCAAGGGAGCGCGGCGGATATCGAGATTCAGGCGCGGGAAATCCTCTACCTCCGGTCCAAGCTCAACGAGCTTTACGCCAAGCACACCGGCAAGCCGGTGGAGCAGATCGAGAAGGACATGGACCGGGATCGTTTCATGTCCGCCGAGGAGGCGGTGGAGTACGGTCTGATAGACAAGGTGATCCAGAACATAAGCCAGACCGACGACGGCAAGAAAGCTTGACAGCCGGCGCGGGAGAAGCATTTTAGGCCCAAACCCAAGGGCTCCATATGGCGAACGACAAACACCTGCGCTGTTCCTTCTGCGGCAAATCCAAGGATGCGGTCCGGAAGTTCATCTCGGGGCCGTCGGTGTACATTTGCAACGAGTGTATCGCGCTCTGCAACGAGATCCTGGCGGAGGACGAGGAGCGCGAGGTCCACGAGGCGATCACCCAAATCCCCACCCCCGCCGAGATCAAGGAAGTGCTGGATCAGTACGTGGTGGGGCAGGAGCGCGCCAAGCGCACTTTGGCGGTCGCGGTTTACAGTCACTACAAGAGGATCAACTCTCACTCCACCCGGGACGACGTCGAGCTGGAAAAATCGAACATCCTGCTCATAGGACCCACGGGCGTAGGCAAGACCCTTCTCGCCCAGACGCTGGCTCGGGTGCTGGATGTCCCCTTTACGATCGCTGACGCCACCACCCTGACCGAGGCCGGTTATGTGGGAGAGGACGTGGAGAACATACTGGTTCGCCTCCTCCAGGCAGCGGATTTCAACGTGAGCGAATGCGAGCGGGGGATCGTCTACATCGACGAGATCGACAAAATCGCCCGCAAGAGCGAGAACCCGAGTATCACCCGGGACGTTTCCGGTGAGGGTGTCCAGCAGGCGCTGTTGAAGATTCTGGAGGGAACGATCGCCTCGGTACCTCCTCAGGGAGGCCGCAAGCATCCGCAGCAGGAGTACATCCAGGTCAATACCAAAGACATTCTCTTTATCTGCGGCGGGGCTTTCGAAGGGCTGGACAAGATCATCGAGGCCCGCACGGGGCGCCGGCAGATCGGGTTCAGCAAAGAGGAGGTCAAGACCGGCAAGCTGGAAGCCCTCAAGAAGAATCCCTACATGGAGGTGGAGCCGGACGACCTGCTGCGCTTCGGTTTGATACCGGAGCTGGTAGGCCGGCTGCCGGTGGTGGTTCCCCTCGATGCGCTGGACGAGGATGCCCTGGTCCGGATCCTGGTGGAGCCCAAGAACGCCCTGACCAAGCAGTACCGCAAGCTCTTCGAGTTGGAGAACGTCAAGCTCACGTTCGAGCGGGACGCTCTGGTGGCGGTAGCCCGCCAGGCGCTGAAGCGCGGCACCGGTGCTCGCGGCCTGAGGGCCATTCTGGAACAGCTGATGACGGACATCATGTTCGAGCTGCCCAGCCGCGACGACGTGCGGGAGGTAGTCATCACCCGCGAGTGCGTGACCGAGGGAAGGCCGCCCCTGGTAGTCACCGAGCGTACCCGCGTTAAGAAGGAAGCCTGACCCGGGTAGAGTTTTCGGGCAGCTTCGCCGACGCTGGTTTCAGACTCGCCCCATCGCGACCGGAGATCGCCTTTGCCGGCCGCTCCAACGTAGGCAAATCTTCTCTTCTCAACGCGCTGGTGGGGCGCCGGAAACTGGCATTCACTTCCCGGACGCCGGGTAAGACTCGAACCATCAACGTATTCGACCTGGCGGGTCGCCTTTACCTGGTGGATCTTCCGGGTTACGGGTGGGCTAAGCTGAGCCGGACCGAACGGCGGAGACTGAGTCTCCTTTTACGGAGCTATTTTGCCGAGCGGGACCCGGCCGGACTCGTCTGGCTGCTGGACATCCGGCGGGACCCCTCCCCCGAGGACGAAGAGCTGGCCGCAGTCGTAACCGAGCGCTCGCTGCCCACGGTCGTAGCCTTCACCAAAAGCGATAAACTGCGCTGGGCGCAACGACTCGAACGAGTCAAAGCGATCCGGGAGAAACTGCCGGTGGACCTTGCCGATTCTCAATGGGTAGTTACCAGTGCCCGCACCGGCGAGGGAATATCGCAGCTTCGGGCGGCCATAGAACGGCTCACCGGCATGGAGGGTCTGTGGAAATAGCAAGATGCGTAGCGTTAATGGTAGCGGCGTGCACCGCTCCCCTGCTGGCACAGGACACCGCCAACGTAGCCCCACAACCCGGCCTCCCCCCTGCCGGATACGGAACCCTGCGCCAGGACGACGTGGGAGTGGAACTCCGCACTCCCACTTTCGCAGTCCGCGTTCTCCCCTTGGACGAACGGATAATCCGGCTCCTCACTCCCGATACCTACCGCTCGTTCCTCCACCTCAAGCGGAGCCGCGAGGACGAAATCCGCAAAACTGCCGAGAGGGCGGGCATCTCGGAGCCGGCTCTCTTTTTGGTAACGTTCTTCGGACTCCAGCATCGAGCCCGCTTCATCCCGGAGGAACTCACCATCACCAGCCGCAACCGCGTCTTCCGGCCCGCGGGAATAGTCCCCCTTTCACCCCGTTTCGGAGAACTGATGCTACAACAGCGGGAGACCGCCAGCGCAATCTATCTCTACGAAAGCGACATCGCCCTGTTCGAACCCATGATCGTAGCCTATGAAGGGATAATCTCCCAGCAGTGGGAAAGGATCCTTCCGATTCTAGACCGGGAGCGGGCGGCGGTGCTCTCCCGCGCACCCAAAGAAAGGTGACTCCTACCTTTTCCGAGTGCGATTGAGCACCGCAGCTAGGCGAGCCGAAAGCGCCCTCGCCCTGAACGGCTTGCTCAGGAAATCGTCGGCTCCGAGCTCGAAGACCTTCACCTCGCTCTCCTCGTCACCCCTGGCCGTAAGCACCACCACCGGGATATGCGCGGTTGCCGGCCGGGAGCGTAAGTGAGACAAAACACCGTAGCCGTCCAGCCCGGGCAGGTTGAGGTCCAAGACGATAATGTCGGGAGCGTGCCGGTCCACCTGATCCAGAGCCTCCACCCCGTCTTTCGCCTCTATGACCTGGTAACCCTCCCGCTCGAGGAGATCCTTCATCACCCGGCGCAGCATATCCTCGTCGTCCACCAAAAGGACCTTCGCAGCTTCGGTCGCAACTTGGGCCCCCGATTCGACTCCGATAAGCTCCAGATCGGGGAACAAAGGCTTGACAAAATCTCCCGACCGGCGCGTCTCCCGCGCTTCCTCCACCGCCTTCGGAGCCGCCGGCGCACCGCGGGACTCCGCCCCCCGCTCCCGAGCCCGGGAGACTTCTTCTTCCTCTTCCTGCGGCACGTCCACCACCCGCAGTAGTTCGTCGATGGTGGATTCTCCCCGCAACACGTGCCACAAACCGCTCTCCCAAAGAGTCTTCATCCCGGCCGCTCTGGCGGCCTCCGCAATCCGATCCGCCGTCTCGCCGGCCGCGATCCGCCGCTCCACCTCCGGCGTGACCGTCAGCACCTCCACAATGGAGAACCGACCGCGATAGCCGGTCATGGCGCACTCGGGACACCCCACCGCCCGATACAGCGGAGTATCGGGCGTTATCCAGCGCTGTAACTTGGGCGGGATCTTCTCCACCCAGACTTCCTTGCACGTGGGGCACAACCGCCGCATCAGGCGCTGAGCCACCACACCCCGCAGCGCCGAAGCGATCTTGAAACCCTCGATCCCGATGTCGATCAGGCGAGTGACGGCGTTGGGAGCATCGTTGGTGTGCAAAGTGGAGAGCACCAGGTGCCCGGTGAGAGATGCCTGCACCGCGATCTGAGCTGTTTCCCTGTCCCGAATCTCGCCCACCAGCACGACGTCGGGATCCTGTCTCAGAATCGACCGTAACGCCGAAGCAAAGGTGAGCCCCGCCTTCTCGTTAACCTGCACCTGCACCACACCCTGGAGCCGGTACTCCACCGGATCCTCTACCGTCACGATGTTCACCCCTTCGGTCTGAATGTGGCGCAGCGCCGAATAGAGCGTGGTCGTCTTGCCCGACCCGGTGGGACCGGTCACCAGAATGATCCCGTCCCGGTTCTCCAGCAGGACTTTTATCTGCTCGGCCTCCTCCGGATTGAAACCCAGAGAATCCAGCGAGAGCACCGTCCGGCTGGAGTCCAGCACGCGGATTACCACTTTCTCGCCCAGGGAAGCGGGCAGCGTGGAGACCCGCAAGTCCACCGGCACCCCGTTCACCGCTACCCGCGCCCTGCCGTCCTGCGGGCGCAGGCGGTCGGCTATGTCCAGCGAGGCGATAATCTTCAGCCTGGAAATAACCGGCAGCCCCGCGGCGCGAGGTATCTTCATCACCTGCCGCAACACCCCGTCGATCCGATACCGCACCGCCACGCCGCCTTCCTCCGGCTCCACGTGAATGTCGCTCGCCCGAGAAAGGATCCCCTCGGAAAGGAGCAGATCCACCAGGCGCACCACCGGCCTCTGGGAAGCCTCCTCGGCGGTGATCCGGATCTCATCCACCTCCTCCCGATCCTCGACCTGAGTCACCTCAGCATCGGAGCCCATCCCCTCCAGAAGCTGGCCGATCACATTCTCGGGACGGTAAAACTCGTCGATCTTCTCGCGGATCTTCGAAGGGCTCGCAAGCTGAATCCTAACCTCGCGGCCAGTGGCAAAAGCCAAGGTCTTTTCGCAGTCAAGGTCGAAAGGATTGGCAGTGGCGATCTCCAAGAACGAATCGGTAGCCCTAAGCGGCAGAATCTGGTAACGGCGGGCGACTTGTTCGGGAACCAGTTCCCTGGCGTGACGATCACTCTGCTTGATATCCGCCAGCTTAAGCCTGAACCGCGCAGACAGGGCGTTCAAGATCTGCTCGTCGGTCGCCTTCCCCTGCGCCACCACCGTCTCCCATAGAGAATCCTTGGCGCCCGCACTCTCCCGCACCGCGCGGAGCTCTTCCGCGCCGATAAGCTCTTCCAAAGTGGCGCTCAGCCACTCGTCGATGAATCGGTTAACCGAAGCCCCCTCGAATAAGCGTTATAAGTCAAAATACACCCCGGCTACCACGCCCGGCCAGAGGTTCGACCTCTCTCACAGAATGGGCCACAGGACCCGGTTGATGTCAAGCGTCACCCCCAGCCTCCCCTCCCTCAAGTCCATCCCCACCTCCAAACGCAACAGCTGATGGAGCCATTCCACCGCAACCCCACCCACGGGGAGCACCCCGCCGGTACCCGACCAGGGAGCGCCGGCTACCACACCACCAAACCAAGCCGCCTTGAAGAATGGAGCTACAATTACCTGCCTGCCGGTCGTGATCACGGGACTCAGCTGAAGGGCGGGAAACGGAAGCCGCAACCTCCACTCGGCGCCCCCGCTAGCGCCGTAACGCCCCCCGCAACGAGGCCATACATCGTCACACCGAGCCGCTCCCCGGCCACCCCAAAGGAATACACGGTGAGCCGGGAGACCGGGAGAACCCCAACCCCCGGAGCCGCCCAACACGACTTCCCCTAGCCCCGGGCGAAGACTGGCCGACCAAGTCCCCCGCAACCGGAGATAATCCGGCCCCGGACCCGATCCTCCCTCGGCTTCCAGCGTGATCCCCCCCGCTCCTACGCTCACGCCCCGCCGAACCAACTCGAGCCGGACCACTAGATAGGGGTCGGACCCCAAAGGAGGATTCTCCCGGTAGGTCCCCCGGACCGGCGACGCAGCCACCGCCAAGTCTCCCGCTCGCTCCACGCCCGCAGAGACTCCCACATCCAGGCTTCCAGCTCCGGCATGTCTCAACCGTCCTTCAACCCGGTCCAATAGGAAGTAATCCCCGTAGTCGATTCCCGCTTCCTGAGCGAGCAGCGAATTGACCAGGGGCGCAATCTGCGGCTCGTCTCCCGCGTCCCGTACCTGTCGCGATGCTAGCAGGCCCGCATACCAGCTTTCACTGCGCCACGAGACCCGAACCGCCCCTTTTGCACGCCGATCAGCCGCTCCGTATGAAAAGCTCCCCTTGATTTCCAGCGGACCGGGCCGCAACGTCGCTCCCGCTCCCACAGCCATCCCTTCCACCCGGTTCACACGCACAACCTCCGAGATCGAAGGCACTCCAGGTTGCACCGCAGGCAACCGCGCGGCAGCCCGCCGTTCCAGAATCCGGGAAACCGTAGCACGTACTTCCTGCAAGTCCGCTCTCTCGACCGCCAGTTCAGCTGCGACCGCCTCATCTATGGTCTCGGGCCAAACGAACCGCTCCCTCTCCTGCCTAGGCGCAGCCACGATCTCGGGCCCCCGAAAGAGCTCGTCTTCCAAACCCAGATTGAACTGATAGTCTCCTATTTCCCAGCGCCCCCGAATGATTCCCCGCGCCGGAAGGTCCAGCACGTCGGAACGCCGCCGAATCTCAATCTCCTGCCGCCTCGGAAGCCAGAACCGCCCATCCCAGAGCCCGTTGTCCAGCACCACCGTGATGCGCTCCAGGGTTCGATCCAGATAGGCGCTAGGGGTGAACTCAAAGCTGAATCGCACCAGCTCCGCGTAATCGACATCGAGATAAAGCCGGCCTGCGACCCTCGGCGCGCCCAGATCCTTCGGCCTCACCGTGACCTCGTACACCCGTACCCTCCGGTGCGGCAGGTCCAATGCCAGAGAGTCCGTCAACCAGTAGTCGTACAGGGCCGGTCCCGCCGGCGAGAGAGGATGCGGCACACCCCGCACCTCGGTCCCCTCGCCCAGCTGGATGCGGTCTCCGAATCCCCCCATAACGATCCCCAGATGATCGCGATGGTACTGAATGTCGCTGGGCAGGTCCAAGCGATCTCGCCACCCTACGATACGCTGCTTGCTCATGCCCGGCGCCTTCCAGTAAACTTCCAAGACGAGCTGATCGGTCTTGATCAGTCGGGGCGGATCGGTCAACTGCTCGCCCAACTGTCCCAGGAAGAAAACGAACCCGTGAGCCCTAGCCCTAAAATCCTTGAGTCCGCTATCGGCCTGAGCGGCAGACCGCCGCGCGATGGCCCGATGGATCAAACTCAGAACGTAAGGATCGTTCCAGGCCTGCATGGGACCTGTATCCTGCAAAATCGCGCCGGCGAGGAGCAGAGCGGCGATGCTGTTCATCGCCGCCGCATCGGGAGAATCATAGCCGCGATATCCCTCATTTCGGCGTCCGCCATCGTGTCCGGTTGCGAAGATCTCGCCCTACCGGCTGCCACGCTCAGCACCGCGGATCTGGTTATCCTGAGGCAGCAGGCCGGGGCACCGTCACCGGGTAGCGCGACCTTCTACGTGTCCAACGCCCGGCAGGTTGCTCGTTCGCTTCGCCATAGCGACGGGTCTCTTACCCTGTTCGCCGAAGTCCAGTTCCCCCCGGGATCCCTGGTCAGCCTGGAGGGCTCGCCTCTGGGTCCGAGCGATTCTGTCCTGGTAACCCTAAGCTCCGAATCGGGAATATACGGAGTTAGGATCACTCCCTCGGGACTCAAATTCTCCGCCACGGCGCCTCCGTCGCTAAGATTTTCATACGCTCGCTACGGCGATTTGAGCGTAGCCTCCGGCTCCTCCCGCTACCAAAGCCCGGACGATTACGCGGAGGCGCTGGAGATCTGGCGCGAGGTCGGGATCGAACGTTGGTCCTCGGCGGGCGGATCGGGTAGCCCCGGTACCGACATCCGGACCTCCGTTCCGGAAGCGGGCCGCTACATCGTGGCCGCACCCCGCTAGCACGCCGAGGATGGTCCCGGAAACCGATTTCTCCACCTTCTGCCGGCTTGCCCGCCAGGGAAGGATCGTCCCGGTGGCCAGAGAATTCTCCGCCGACACACTCACTCCGGTCACGGCTTACGCCGCGATTGCGCGGCCGCCTTTTTCGTTTCTGCTGGAGTCGCTGGTAGGGGGCGAACGGTGGGCCCGCTACACCTTCATGGGAACCGAACCGCTGGAAGCATGGCGGTTCTCCAAAGGTATGGCCGAGCGATGGACTCCGGAACGAGGCTGGAGCGAACCCCGCAGCGCGGCCGACGTTCTGGGATTCGTGGCCGATCGTATCCGGCCCCTCAAGGCGTCCGAGCTAGCCGGCTTGCCGCGCTTTACCGGAGGGATGGTGGGTTACGTGGGCTACGACGTGGTGAGAACCTTGGAGCGCCTTCCGCCCGGACCGGCGGACGATCTAGGCCTACCCGATGCGGTCTTCATGCTGGTGGACTCCCTGGTGGTGATCGACAATGCTTTCGGGCGAGCGATCGTGATCGCGAACGTGGAGATACCACCCGACGCGCAGGAAGAACAGCTCCGCGTCCTGTACGCCGCCGCCGAGACCCGCATCGACGAGCTTTTCGCCCGACTTCGGAACCCTCCTCGGCTCGATCCTTTGAACCTGCGGCCCAAAGGGGAGCTGCAGCGCAGCAGTCCCTACCGTCGCGCGGCCTTCGAGCGCGACGTCGAACGCCTCAAAGAGTACATAAAAGCGGGAGACATCTTTCAGGCGGTCTTGTCCCGAAGGCAGGAAGTATCCTGCTCCGCTCCTCCGCTCGCAGTTTACCGGGCTCTTCGGGCGCTCAACCCGGCTCCCTACCTCTACCTGCTCGAACTGGACGGTCTGGCCATTGCAGGCAGCTCTCCGGAAGTGCTGGTTCGAGTGGAAGACGGGGAGATAACCGTGAGACCGATCGCCGGTACCCGTCCGAGGGGGGCGAGTCGCGAAGAGGACGAGCAACTCGCCGCCGAATTGCTGGCGGACGAGAAAGAACAAGCCGAACACCTGATGCTGGTGGATCTGGGCCGGAACGATGTCGGCCGCGTGGCGGAATACGGTTCTGTACGGGTGACGGACTACAAGGTGATCGAGCGCTACTCGCACGTGCAGCATATCGTTAGCGAGGTGCGGGGCCGGTTGCGTGCGGGTTTGGACGCCTTGGACGTTCTCAAAGCCTGCTTCCCTGCAGGCACCGTGACCGGCGCTCCCAAGATCCGGGCCATGGAACTGATCGACCAGATGGAGCCCACCCGGCGCGGTCCTTACGCGGGCGCCGTAGGGTACGTGGGCTGGGGAGCGGCAGCTCTCGACACTGCCATCGCCATCCGAACCGCGGTACTCACCCCAGGGAAAGCCTACGTCCAGGCCGGCGCCGGTATCGTAGCGGACAGCGATCCGGGTCGAGAATACCAGGAGACCGAGAACAAAGCTCAGGCGGTGCTTGCGGCTCTGGCCCTGGCGGAATCTTCCGGGAACCTTGGAGCCGGTTAGCGACCCCCAAGCGAAGCCAGTATATTGGACCGTTGGGAGGGAATTCGTGGCCGCCTTCAAGCTGATCAGCACCGTAGGAGATCAAACGGTCGAACTGACCGAAGGCCGCTCCCTGGTAGTAGGACGCGCGGCTACCAGCGATGTGCCCATCTACGATCCTACGGTTTCCCGCCGCCACGCTCAGGTTTCTCTGAAGAACGGCACCGTTACGGTGCGGGATCTGGGATCCAGCAACGGGACCTTCGTCAACGGAACCCAGATTACCGAGTCGGCGGTCCAAGACGGCGATATCGTGACCTTCGGCAAGGTTGCGTTTCGGGTGAAGGAGGTCACACCTCCCAAGGCCGTGCCGGCCAAGGGGCCGGAAGCGGAAGGTTTCGCGGTGCGGCCTCCGGAGGCCACCATCGTGCGGCAGCTCCCGGTGGAGGAACCGGGAAAGATCGCCGCCAAGGTCGCTCCGAGACCCAGCGGAGAATCTCAGCTCAAGGTTGCAGGGGAATCGGCGGAAGAGCGAAGGGCGAAGAAGTTCTCCCTCCTGCTGGATATCTCCAAGGAGCTTTCCAAGCAGCCCGACGTGGACAAGCTGCTCGAGCGGGTGGTGGACATCACTTTCCAGGTAATGAATGTGGATCGGGTGTCGGTGCTGATGGTGGAGGACGAGTCGGGCGAACTCATCCCCCGAATTTCGCGCAACCGGCTGGGCGAGTCCGGCGGGAGCCGGCACGTACCTCAGTCCATCGCCCGGCGCGCGGTGAGCGAGCGGCTGGCTATCCTCACCGACAACGCGGCAGCCGACGAGAGGTTCAAGGGCAAGTCCATCGTCCTCCAGAGCGTCCGGAGCGCCATGTGCGCGCCGCTCATGGGGAGCGAAGGGCGGGTCCTGGGGATCATCTACGTGGACAACCTCACCGCCACCCATTCTTTTACGGACGAGGACCTGGAGTTCTTGATCGCCTTCTCCGGAATCGCCGCGGTGGCGATCGAGAACAGCAGACTCACCGAGCAGATCAGACGGGAGGCGGTGGTGCTCTCCAACTTCCAGCGCTACTTCGCTCCCAGCCTGGTGGAGCAGATTGCCAAGCAGGAAGGTGCAGTACAGCTCGGAGGCACCAAACTGCCGGTGGCGATCTTGTTCAGCGATATTCGAGGCTTTACCCGCATGTCGGAGAAGATGGGACCCGACGAGATCGCCAGCCTGCTGACCGAATATTTCACCGAGATGGTGGAGATCGTTTTCGAGCACGGCGGCACGCTGGACAAGTTCATCGGCGATGCGATACTCGCGATTTGGGGCGCGCCGATCCGCCACGACGACGATTGCGACCGCGCCATGCGGGCGGCGCTGCAAATGCAGGAGGTACTGGGGGAGCTCAACAAGAAATGGGCCGCCCAAGGCCGCGAGCCGGTGAGAATCGGCATCGGTATCAATTACGGGGAAGTCTTCGCGGGGAACATCGGAAGCGACCGGCGGCTAGAATACACCGTTATCGGCGACGCGGTAAACACCGCCTCTCGCCTCTGCTCCAAAGCGGGTCCGGATGAGATCCTGATATCGGAACCGTTCTACCGGGCGCTTTCTTCCCCTCCTTCAGTTGAACCTCTGGAGCCGCTGCAGCTCAAAGGCAAGGAGCAGGCGGTACAGGTCTATCGGGTGAAGCGATAAGGAATCCCGGCCCCCTCCAGGAGATCGACCACTAGGCGAACCGGCAGACCCATCACGCTGTAAAAATCGCCCTCTATCTTCTGAACCAGCACCGCGCCGTAGCCCTGCACGCCGTAAGCGCCGGCCTTGTCCATCGGTTCGCCAGTAGCCACGTAGGCCTCGATCAACTCCAAAGAGAGGGGGCGAAACCACACCCGAGTGACGTCGTAGTGCTCGCTCACCTCGCCGTCGCGGGCCAACGCTACGGCGGAGATCACTCGGTGCTCCCTGCCCGAGAGCTCGCTGAGCATCTTGACGGCCTCCGCCGGGGTCGCCGGCTTGCCCAACATTCGCTGCTCCAAAACCACCACCGTATCGGCCCCCAGCACGTAATCGCCGGGATGCCGCGCCGCAACTTGCAGCGCCTTCTCCCGGGCCAAGCGTACCGCAAAACTTTCGGGAAGCTCCCCGGGCTCGGGAATCTCCGGCAGATCGGGCGGGTCCACAATGTGCTCGATCCCCAGCATCTCTAGCAGCTGCCGGCGCCTGGGAGAGCGGGAAGCCAGCACGATCACCGCTCGATCACCAGCGTCACCGGCCCGTCGTTGACCAGCTCCACCTGCATCATCGCTCCGAACTCGCCCGTGGCGACCCGCAGCCCGCGCTGCCTAAGCGCCGCTATGAACTCCTCGTACAGCGGAATCGCCTCCTCCGGGGGAGCCGCTTCTACAAACGAGGGCCTGCGCCCCCGGCTGACGTCACCGTAGAGGGTGAATTGCGACACCACCAGCACCTCGCCGCCGACCGACGCCAGATCCCGGTTCATCTTCCCCTCCTCGTCCGAGAAGATCCTGAGCCCGGCAATCTTGTCGGCCATCCAGGCAACCTTGTTCCGGTCGTCGCCCCGGGCGACGCCCAACAGCACCAACAATCCCTTGCCGATCGCTCCCACTTCCCTGCCGTCTATGCTCACGGAGGCCCGGCTCACCCGCTGCACTACCGCCCTCATCTGCGATCGACTCACTCCACAGTGACCGACTTGGCCAAGTTGCGGGGCTTGTCCACGTCGCAGCCCCTGCGAACCGCTATGTAATAGGCGAATAGCTGAAGAGGGATCACGCTCAAGACCGGTGTCAACGGATCGATGGTCGGCGGAATCGTGATGATGTAATCCGCAAGCTCGGCTATCTCCCGGTCGCCCTCGGTCACCACCGCGATCACCCGACCCTTGCGCGCCTTAACCTCGTGCACGTTGCTCACGATCTTCTGATAGACCGCGTCCTGAGGCGCCACGAAAACCACCGGCATCAATTCGTCGATCAAAGCGATCGGCCCGTGCTTCATCTCCGCCGCCGGATAGCCCTCGGCGTGGACATAGGAGATCTCCTTGAGCTTGAGGGCGCCCTCCAAAGCCACCGGAAAGTTGTAACCCCGACCCAGATACAAGGCGTTAGGTGCCCGGGCGAAAGCCGCGGCTATCTGTTCCACCTCCGCAGCCCGCTTCAACACCTCCGCCACCTGCTCCGGAAGCTTCATAAGGGCGCGCACGATCTCCCTGCCCTGAAGCACCGAGAGAGACCGCAGCCGGCCGAATCGCAGCGTCAGAAGCGCCAGAGCCACGATCTGAGAGGTAAAGGCTTTAGTGCTGGCCACTCCGATCTCAGGACCGGCATGGAGGTAAATCCCGCCGTCCACTTCCCGGGCGATGCTGCTCCCCACCACGTTCACGATCCCTAAAGTGCGCGCCCCCCGCCGCTTGGCCTCCCGCACCGCAGCCAGAGTATCCGCCGTCTCGCCGCTCTGGGAAATCGCTATCACCAAAGTCCGCTCGTCCACCAGCGGATTGCGATAGCGGAACTCGGAAGCGTATTCCACCTCCACCGGTATCCGGGCCAGCTCCTCGAGCATGTACTCCCCGATCAAAGCCGCGTGCCAAGAAGTGCCGCACGCCGTAAGCACGATCCGGTCGATCTCCAGCAGCTCCTCGTCGCTCAGGCGCAAGCCACCCAACCGGGCATTCCCTTCGTCCTGCAACAACCGGCCCCGAAGCGTCATCCGCACGCTGTCCGGCTGCTCCATGATCTCCTTGAGCATGAAATGGCGATAACCACCTCGCTCCGCCGCCTCGTCGTCCCAGTCCACGATACTTATCGCCTTCTGCACCGGCTCGGTGTCCAAATCGGTGATCCGATGCCCGGAAGGAGTCACCACCGCCATTTCGCCATCGTCGAGATAGACCACGTTCCGGGTGTGGCGAAGCAAGGCGGCCGCATCGGACGCCACCCAATGCTCACCCTCGCCGATACCCACCAAGAGCGGCGATCCGTGCCGCGCGGCAACCAAGAGCTCGGGCTCCCGAGCCGAAACCACCGCTATGCCGTAAGCCCCTTCCACCTGCTTCAACGCCGCGGCTACCGCCAGTTCCAGAGAACCGGAATAGTGCTCCTCGATGAGATGAGCCAATACCTCGGTGTCGGTTTCCGACTTGAACCGGTGCCCCCTGGCAGCCAGCCTATCCCGCAATACCCCCGCATTCTCGATGATCCCGTTGTGCACCAGAGCAATCGCACCGGAGCAATCGACATGGGGATGCGCGTTCGCATCGGTCGGCATGCCGTGGGTGGCCCACCGGGTGTGCCCAATCGCCAACCTACCCTGGAGCGCTCTCCCATCGAGCCTCTGTTCCAATACCGAGATCCTTCCCGCAGCTTTCTCCACCGCCATCCCACCACCTCCCACCACCGCCAGACCGGCGGAATCATACCCCCGGTACTCCAGCCGCTTCAGTGCTTCCAGAACCAGCGCCGACGCCTCCCGGCGACCAACGTATCCGACTATCCCGCACATGTGCTCACTGCCCCCTTTTGCTTACCGAGCGCGCTGTAAGCCGCCTCCAACAAATCCAGCGCCTCGCGCTCAGACGGCGCCTCCGCAATCAGCCTCACCACCGGCTCGGTGCCTGACGGCCGCACGTGAAGCCACCGGTCGCGCCAGGCAACTCGCAATCCATCGCGTCGATCCAACACCGCCCCGGAAAACCGCTCTTCCAACACCCGGTACACCTGCTCCAGAGATCCCTCCCGCGACACCTTCCGCTTGACAATGACATACCGGGGAGCAATCTCCACCAGCGCTCCCACGGTTTTTCCCGTGGCCGCTAGGAGATCCAACACTAGCGCCGCCGCCACCAAAGCATCCCTACCCAGATGAAGCGACGACAAAATCACCCCTCCGTTGCCCTCCCCTCCTACGATGGACCCGGCTCGCCTCATGCCCCGAGCCACGTGCGCCTCCCCCACCGGGACCCGTTCAACCGCAGCACCGAACTGGCGAGCGGCATCCTCCACTACCAGACTCGTGGAAAGGTTGCAGACCACCGGCGCCAATCGCCCTTGAGCCTTACCCAGAACCGCACGAACCGCAAAAGCCAAGGTGTAGTCCTCTCCGATCGGTCTGCCGCCCTCGTCCACCAGAGCCAGCCGGTCGCCGTCAGGGTCCAGAGCCATCCCCAGGTCCGCTCCGCTATCGCGCACCAACTGGCCCAAAGCACCCAAATTTTCCGGAAGCGGCTCAGGAGGTCTCGGGAACCTGCCGTCAGGCTCCAGATCCAGCCCGCGCACTTCGCACCCCAAAACCTCCAGCAACTCCTTTACGACCTGCCCGGCGGCCCCCCTGACACCATCCAGCGCCACCTTGAACCTGCGGCTGCGAATCCGCTCCACGTCCAGCAAACCGAGACCGGCTACCGCCTCGATGTGGCGCTTCGACGCCTCCCCGTCGAACCTGCGGGCCCCCACCCGGTCCCAAGCGACCCGCGGAACACCCTGGCCCTCCCCGTCGCGCACCAGCTCTTTGATCTTGTCACCCTGATCGGCATCCAGGAAAACTCCGTCGGAACCGACCAGCTTGAGGGCGTTCCACTCCGGCGGGTTGTGGCTCGCAGTCACCACAATCCCGCCCGCCGCTCCATGGTGTTCTACCGCCAATTGAACAGTAGGAGTAGGCACCAGCCCGCAGTCGATCACCTCGCATCCCACGGACTGCAACCCGGAGGCAGCCGCAGCCGAGAACATATCCCCCGAGGGTCTCGAATCGCGTCCCAGCACTACCACAGCGCCGGGCTTTCCGCCCGAGACCAGCCAGCCGAAGGCAGCCGCGTACCGGGCCGCCAGCTCTGGAGTAAGGGCTTTCCCTACGACCCCCCGAACGCCGGAGATGCTGAATATGAGACTATCGCTCACAAGCTACCAAACGTACCTATGAAAGGGCCTTGCGGCCAGTCGCTTGCTGAGTGCCGGCCCTTAAGTGTAGGTTCCGGTGGCCCTTGTACTTGGGACCTTCGATGACGCGTGTTTTCGATACCGACCTCGCCTTGAGGTTTGCCACCCGGGCGGTCCACGCCGGACAGCTCCCGGACGAGACCAGCGGCGCCATCATGACGCCCATCTACCAGACTTCGACCTATGTCCAGGAAGGCCTGGGGCGGCACAAGGGGTTCGAGTACGCACGTACCCGCAACCCCACGCGCGACGCCCTAGAGCGCAACCTGGCCGCACTGGAGGGAGGCCTTCACGGTTTCGCCTTCGCCTCCGGGCTCGCCGCCACCGACGCAGTGCTCCACCTGCTCTCGGCGGGGGACCATGTGCTGGCCGGAGAAAACCTCTACGGCGGCACCCACCGGATAATGACCCAGGTGTTCCAGCAACTGGGGCTGACCTTCAGCTTCGTAGACACCCGCTATCCGGAGAAGGTGGCCGAGGCGATTACTCCCGCCACCAAGATGATTTTTGTGGAAACCCCGTCCAATCCCATGATGCGGCTCACCGACCTAGCCGCCGTGGCCGAGATCGCCCGAGACCGCAACGTTCTGCTGGTGGTGGACAACACCTTCGCCACCCCGGTTTTCCAAAGGCCTCTGGAGCTGGGCGCCGATGTGGTGTTGCATTCCACTACCAAGTACCTGAACGGACACAGCGACATGGTGGGCGGGGCGGTGATCACCAACCGGGACGATCTGGCCGAGCGGTTCGCGTTCTTGCAGAACGCAGCGGGAGCGGTTCCGGGTCCTTTCGATTGCTGGCTCGCCCTTCGGGGAACCAAGACCTTGGCGCTGAGGATGCAACAGCACGATGCGTCGGGACGTTGTCTGGCCGAGTGGCTCAAGAACCATCCCGTAGTGAAAAAGGTGTACTATCCCGGACTTCCAGAGCACGAACAGTACGAGCTGGCCTGCCGCCAGATGACCGGTTTTGGCGGGATGATCTCCTTCGATGTGGGCAGCGCCGAGCGGGCCCGCAGGGTGGTGGAGAGCACCCGAATCTTCGCCCTTGCCGAGTCTCTGGGAGGGGTGGAGAGCCTGATCGGACACCCGGCGAGCATGACCCACGCCAGCGTACCCAAGGAGCTGCGGGAAGCGATGGGACTTACCGACGGTCTGGTTCGCCTTTCGGTGGGTATCGAAGACGTGGACGATCTCAGGGAAGACCTGGACCAGGCTTTAAGCCAAGCCGCCAAGATATGAGGAGTTCGCCATGAGCCACGATTCCACTTCCCTGCCCGCCGCGCGGCCCCGCAGGGTGCTGGCCCAAATTTCCCCCACGGCCTGGGAGCATCCCGCCGACCGGGCGGCCCTTCAGGCGCTGCGTGCGATTCCCGGATTTGACGAGGCGGTAAAGAAGATCGTCGGGGCCTTCGGCGAACGCGGAATACGGCTGCTGTTTCAAGCCAACGCGGTGAGGGTGGGTCCCACCCAGTTCCCGGTTTTGCACCAGCTGGCGACAGAAACCGCGGCCACGTTGGACTGGCCCGAGGTACCGGAGCTTTACGTCACCCAGACGCCGATGGTGAACGCCGGAGCCGTGGGAGTAGAGCACCCCTTCATTATTTTGAACTCGGGTGCGGTTCGGCTGCTGGACACGGACGAGCTCAGGGTGCTGATCGGCCACGAGCTGGGTCATGTGATGAGCGGCCACGCGCTGTACCGTACGGTGCTGATTCTTATCCTGGAGCTGGGCTTCCAGAACCTGCCGTTTCTGGCCGGGATCGCTCTGCTCCCCATCAAGCTCGCGCTGCTGGAATGGTATCGTAAAAGCGAGCTTTCCGCTGACCGGGCCGGCTTGCTGGCGAGCCAAGACCCCGCTGCAGCGATGCGGGTTTTTCTCAAGCTGGCCGGCGGCGGCGACATGAAGGAGATGGATTTGGAAGCGTTCATGCGTCAGGCGGAAGAGTACGAAGCCAAGGGTGGAGCGCTGGACACGGTTTACAAAGTCCTGAACACCCTGGGAGCCACGCACCCGTTTCACACTCTCCGCGCGGCCGAGCTGAAGCGTTGGATCGACCAGGGGAGATACCAGGAGATCTTGGAGGGCGGATACGTAAAGCGCGGAGCCGAGGAGCACAAGCGGCCTCTGGGCGCGGAGTTCGAAGAGGCCGCGGCCCACTACGCTTCCGAAGCTAAGAAGACCGTGGGTCAAGTTGCGGACGCGGCTCGGCGCGCGGCCAAGGCGTTCACCGAGGCCTTCAAGGAGCGCCCCGGGCAATGAAGATCTTGGTGATAGGCGGCGGCGGCAGGGAGCATGCCCTTTGCTGGGCGCTGGCCAAGGAGGCCGAGGTCTTTTGCGCCCCAGGCAACGCCGGGACGGCGGAAGTGGCCACCAATCTTCCCATCCCTCAGGACGACTTTCCCGCAATAGCGGACGCCGTCAAGGAGCGCGGCATCGATCTCGTGGTGGTAGGTCCCGAGGCACCGCTGGCCGCGGGAATTGTGGACGAGCTCACCGCGCGGGACATTCGTGTCTTCGGGCCCACCAAAGCCGCCGCCCAAATCGAAGCCTCCAAGGCGTTCGCCAAGCGGATCATGGCCCGGGGCACCGTGTCCACACCGCGCAGCCGTACCTTCACCGACGAGGCCGAAGCGCTCCGCTACGTGGCGGGTCACCGGGAACCGCTGGTGGTCAAAGCCTCCGGCCTGGCGGCAGGCAAGGGGGCGATCGTGTGCCAAACCCGCCGGGAAGCGGAGGTGGCGGTGAGGGAGATGTTCGCCGGGAAGTTCGGGGATGCGGGGCGCGAGGTGCTGGTGGAAGAGTATATCGAGGGGGAAGAGGTCTCTCTTCTGTTCATGACGGACGGTATCAAAACTTGCGCTTTCCCGTCGGCGCAAGACTACAAGCGTTTGGGTCAGGGCGACACCGGGCCCAACACCGGGGGCATGGGCGCTTACGCTCCGGTGTCGTTCGCGGACGAATTCATGATAGAGCGGGCGGTAACTGTCATTGTCCGCCCGGTTCTCGTGGCATTGGCCGACTCGGGAGCGCCCTACCGCGGCGTGCTGTACGTGGGCCTCATGGTGACCCGGGACTTGGAACTTTACGTGCTGGAATTCAACTGTCGCTTTGGCGATCCGGAGGCGCAGGTCGTGCTGCCCGCCGTCTCCACCGGTCTGGCAGAGCATATGTGGAGGATCGCCGCAGGTGAAGACTGGCGTCCCGTGGAGCCCACGTTCAAGGCGGAGCGGGCCGTGGTAGCGACCGTATTGGCGGCGAGAGGTTATCCCGAGGCACCGGAAAAGGGAGCGATCATCGAGCTGCCCGACCGGTTGCCGGAGAACACTCTGGTCTTCCACGCCGGAACCCGCAGAGATCCGGACGGGACCCTGCGAGTAGCGGGAGGGAGGGTGCTCAACGCGGTGGGGATGGGGCCCGACGTGCCAAAGGCGGCCCAAGCGAGCCGGTATCTTGCCGATCTGATCCGCTTCGATGGAAAGACCTACCGCCGGGACATTGCCTGGCGGGAGCTGAAGCGTGCCGGAGCTCCCCGAGGTTGAGACCATCGTTCGCGACCTAGCTCCGCGGCTGGTCGGTCGAACCCTCAAAGATCCCGAACTTTTCCACTCCGACGTGTTGAGGGGGGTAAGCAAGAAGCGCCTACTGGGGACCCTCTCGGGCAACCGGATCGTAGAGCTGTCCCGCCGGGCCAAACACGCCGTCTTCAGTTTGGAGAGCGGGCACCGGATGGTCATCCAGCCCGGAATGACCGGTGCCCTGCTGATAACCGGCCGAAGCGCGAGACCCTCAGCCGCCGATTACGTGGTTCTTCGGGTTGGCTTGGAGCGCGGAGAGCGACTGCTGTACCGGGACGTCAGGAGACTCGGCAGGATATTGCTTCTGACCGATCGGGAGTGGAAGGTTTATACCTCCCGGATCGGACCGGAGCCTCTTGCGGCGGACTTCGGAGTGGAAGAATTCGCCCGGCGTATCGGAGCCAGCTCGCAGGCCATCAAGAAGGTCCTGATGGATCAGCGGCGGATTGCGGGCGTGGGAAACATCTATGCGGCGGAAGCGCTGTTCAGAGCCGGAATCGATCCGTCGAGGCCGGCCAACCGGCTGGATCGGTCGTCGTTGGAACGCCTCTTTCTGGCGGTCAGGGAGGTTCTCTCCGAGGCGATAACCGGGGGCGGCACGACATTCAGGGATTACCGGCGGGGCACCGGGGAGCCGGGCGGATTTCAGTTCTCGCTGCGGGTCTACGGGCGCGGGGGTCAGCCCTGCGTGCGTTGCGGCGCCTCGCTGGTCACCACTCACGCCATAGACGGGCGGGCCACCACCTTCTGCTGGCGCTGCCAGGGAGGCCGGCCGGCCCGCAGAACCCGGTGAAAGTCGCGGTAGTCTTCGACACCCCCTACTCCGGCTGGGAGGACGAGGACTTCAAAGAGGAGGTTGCGGCCGGGGTCGAAGAAGCCGAATACGAGGTTGCGGAGGCGCTGCTGGCCCGCGAGCACGAGGTGCTGATGGTGGGTATCCGCGAGGACCTTTTCCGGTTACCCGAGCGCCTGGCGGCTTTCGGCCCGGAGTTGGTATTCAATTTGGCGGAGGGATTTTGCGACAACCCGTCCCTCGATTATCTATTCCCTGCGTTGCTGGAGGCTTACGGCTACCGGTATACGGGATCGCCGCCTCTAACGCTGCTTGCCACGCGCAACAAGGCGCTGACCAAGAAGGTACTGGCGTTTCACGGCGTACCGGTGCCTCGCTTCGCAACCTATCGGCCGGGGGATCCAGCGGTCTTGCCTCCGGGACTGGACTTTCCGGTGATCGTAAAGCCGGTGGGTAGGGATGCGTCGGAAGGGATAGCGGAGGCCTCGGTAGTTCGGGACGAGGCGTCCTTACAGGCTCGGGTCGAGTTTGTGCACCAGAAGTTCGACCAGCCGGCCATTGCGGAGGAGTTGGTGGACGGGCGGGAGCTTTACGCGGGCATTCTGGGAAACGGGGACGACTTGGAAATTTTGCCGATCGTGGAACTGGTGTTCGACAAGGAGAAAACCAGGCCGGAGCACCGGATCGCCACCACCAAGGTGAAATGGGACGAGGAATACCGCGAGCGCAAAGGTATCAAGAATGTCTTCGCCAGGCCGATCTCGAAGCTGGCATCCGAGCGGATCCGGGAGATCGCCCGCGTGGCGTACCGGGCTTTGGGGCTTCGGGATTACGCCCGGTTGGATCTTCGGCTGACCCCCGGCGGGGAAGTCAAGGTGATAGAAGTGAACGCCAATCCTTACTTGAGCTTCGGCCACGATTTGGCGATGGCCGCCGAGAAAGCCGGCATGGATTACTACGACTTCATCGAGCGAATAGCGGCGGAGGCATTGCGGCGCTATGAGTAAACCACGTCGCAAACGCAGGGAACCGATCCCCCGCCCGGAGTTGCGGTGTGCGTGCGGCTACGAACTGAGGCGGTACTGGCCGTACTGCCCCGACTGCGGCCGCCGTCAGGTCTGGCGGGACGAAGGACAAGTGACCGGAGCGGAGTGTTACAACTGCGGGTGGGTGGTGTCCGACAAGTTCTCTTACTGTCCTTGGTGCGGCGCCGACATCTACGAGGAAGGTTACTCCAGCGAGACGCCGCTGAAGGCTCCCAAGGGTTTCAAGTTTCATGCCCGGTGCGACTGGGGCTGCGGGGGCGGCCTGGAATATCCCATGCCGTTTTGCCCGTGGTGCGGGAAGGAACAGACCTGGAGCGACGATCAGTTCGAGGGAACCTGCCCTCATTGCGGGAGGGGAGTGGACGACTGGATGAACTGGTGTCCTTGGTGCGGAAAAGACGCCACCGGACAGGACCTGATACCCGAGGCTTTGACGCGGGTGCGCCGGCTCCTGGCGGTTTCCCGGATCAAGCCCTGGGGCTACAGAGTGTTGCTGCGTCCGGGAGTCTCCGGAGTGGACCCGAGGTGGCCCAAGATCGTGGAGATAGACCAGCGCTACGTGGTGGGAAAGCGCACCAAAGACGAGATCCCCTGGTCCACCCTGGTGGGGCTCATCACCCACGAACTGGGACACAGTTTCCTGTTTCACAACTGGCGCTGGACTCGCACCGAGCGCTTCCGGCGGGTCTTCGGCGAGGTGGACAAGGCGTATCGGGGAGTGGACGATACCTGGGTCGATTTTCAACGGCGCCGGATCTCGAGCGTGCCGGTGAACCACGTGACCGCGTACGCCGCCACTCACCCGCAGGAGGACTTCGCCGAGACGTTCCGCTTCTACGTAACCCGCCGGGGCCGGATGCGCGAACTGCTGGCAGAATTGGGCCAGAAGCGCAAAGCGCCGGTAGTGTACGAGAAGTTCCTCGCCCTACACGACTATATACGCGGCCGCAGATGACGGCTCAGGCTGCGGGACCTTCGGAAACGGGGGCCGGCTCGCCCTGCAGGCCCTCGGCAGCTTGCTGCTGTAACTTTTTCTTCTTCTTCCTAGGGCGCCGCTTCCCGTAGGTACCGCGCCACAGCTTTCCGCGCCGAGTGCGCTTGTCACCCTTTCCCACGTTCCACTCCTGCTTGCTTTGCTTAGACACGAAAACCAGAAAGGAAGCGCCGTTTCCGGCGTGCTCCAATGCTCGCCAAAGGCACCGCCGGAGTCAAGCCTTCGGTTTGACGGGGAATAGCGCCGGGCGCATATCTATCCCGGTTCGCAGCAGGAGGCTGGAAAAATGGTCCGACGGATCGCTTTTGCCCTCGTTTGGTGGGTGTCAGTCCTTCCTCCCGCAGCTGCCCAACAGGGCGATGGAACCTTCACCATCGCGCTGACGGGCGACGCTATCATCACGCGCAGGCTCTCCCCCTACCGGGAACCCGAGTTTTTGAAGTTGCTGGAAATCATCCGAAACGCGGATGCGGCGTTTACCAACCTGGAAATGCTGTTTCACGACTACGAGCCGTATCCCATGCACCAGAGCGGAGGAACCTACATGAGAGCCGAACCGGCCCTCGCTTCGGAGCTGGCTTGGGCCGGTTTCGATCTGGTTTCAGCGGCTAACAATCACACCGGCGACTACGGCGTGGAGGGAATGCGCTTGACCCTCAAACACGCTTCTGCCGCCGGACTGGTCCACGCCGGGGCGGGCGAGAACTTGTACGAAGCTCGGGAGGCCCGCTTCTTGGAAACTGCGGACGGTAGGGTGGCGCTCGTGGCGGTGGCCTCCACCTTCCCCCCGCATTCCGCCGCGAGCAAACCCAAAGGAGCGGTCAAAGGCCGCCCGGGCCTGAACCCTCTGAGATACACCACTGCGAGGGTCGTTACCCAAAACCAGCTGGAGCGGATGCGCGCCCTGCTATCCGAGATCGGCGTCCGGGTACCGGAGCGGGGCGACACGCTCCGAGCGTTCAACACGGTCTTTGTGGCCGGCGACCGCCCGGGTATCAGAAGCTCCCCGGATCCGGAAGACGTGGAAGAAATCGCCGCCGTGGTGCGCAACGCCTCGCGCCTGGCGGACTACGTGGTGGTCAGCATCCACGCCCACGAGAGTAGCGGCCGTCTCGAAGAACCCGCCGAGTTCCTGGTCACGTTCGCCCGCGCAATGATAGACGCCGGAGCCGATATGTTCGTGGGTCACGGGCCCCATGTGCTCAGGGGGATCGAGATCTATCGCGGCAAGCCGATCTTTTACAGCTTAGGAGACTTCATCTTTCAGAACGAAACCGTGCTCAGGTTACCGTACGAAAACTACAGTCCCTACGGCCTGGGAGAAAACCACCACGTCGCCGATTTCAACGACGCCCGCTACGCGAACGATACCAGAGGCTTCCCCACCCAGCGGGAAGTTTGGGAATCGGTGGTGGCGGTCCCCCGCTGGAGAGGCAAGACGCTGGAAGCGATCGACCTTTATCCCATAACCTTGGGATTCGGCCGGCCTCGTACGGTCAGAGGGCGGCCCATGCTCGCGGATGCCGAACTAGGCCGGAAGATAATTCAGGATCTGGCCGAGCGGTCGCGGCCCTTTGGAACCGCGATAGAATGGCGCGACGGGGTCGGAACGGTCCGTCTCAGGTAGCGGGACGGTCGACCAGTTCCACCCGGTCGGGACGGTTGGGCACCACGCATATGAACTCGAACGGCTCGTCCCCCATGACCTCGTACCAGTGAGGAGTGCCGGCCGGTATGTACACCACGTCGTCTCGCTGCACTTCGACCACTCTGTCGCCGATCCCGATGCGGGCTCTCCCCCTGAGCACGTACTGTTCGTGCTCTACGGTGTTGGTGTGGGCCGGCATCCCTCCGCCGGGCTGCATGATGAAACGCCGCATTGCGAAGTTGGGAGCCTCGTCCGGACCGATAAGCACCTGGCGCGTAGTCCCCCGGCCTGCGCTGACCGGTTCTTCGGGTACCTGAGCAGCGTGCTTTACTGTCATGACCTTCACACCTCCTCCATATCTGCGGTCCAGCTCACTGCCACCGCACCTTTCAGCGACTGAGCCGTAGGGCATTTTTCCTGATGGGAAGCTAGCGCCCGCTCGACCACCTCCCTGCTGCCTTTGGGTATCTTCAGCCGGTAGTGCACCCTTATGCTCTTGAGAACCGGCAGCTTCCCTTCCAGTACGTTTTCGCCCTCCACCGTAGCCCTTATCGCATCGCCTGGCAAGCTTACCCCGCGCACCTCCAGTGCGCCGTTCAAGGTTCCCAACATTCAGCCGCCGGTTGCCGCCACCAGATAGTCCACCGGGAGAGGAAGATCCCCTGATTCCTCCAGCCGGTAATGTGCTTTGATCGGACCGTGCACCCCAAAGTCGATTACAGTGCCAGTTGCCAGCCGCGCCCGGCGGTGGACTCCGGCGATCTTCTCCACTTCGGCTCGGGCTACATAAAAGGAGTCGGTCATAGACCACCTCACAGCCTTACGTTAACCGAAGCCGTAATCCACGCGTTCCGCCGCCTCAACCTCTCGTCTGCCACCCGTTCGTGCAGGGAGATGAACCACCAGCGTGCCTCCAAGCGAAAACCCAGCTCGTCGGTCGGATAGTACGCTATCCCGCCGCCGAACGTAGGCCCTCCGTTCACCCCCAGATCCAGCACAAAAAGAGTAGTGTCCACCGTCTCGCCTACCACCGGATCGAAGGTGAGGGGCCCTCGAAGCTCGGCGGCGCGATAGGTTACCGCCCCCACTCCCGCGCTGAGAAACGGTGCGGGTAACCCCGGTGCCAAGGGCAAGAAGGCGACTACGCCCCCGGCGAAGGCTCCGGTGACGAGATTGCGAATCCGATCCGTGGTGCCGGTAACGCTGTCGTCCACCACCCTGCCGACCACCGTGGTGGCGTCCACCGCCAAGTAGGCGCCGGTGGCCTCAGCACCGAGCCAGGGAAGAAACATGTGCGTGTATCGCAGCCCGAGGATCCATCCGTTGTCCTGGAACACTTCTGTCCCGAATTCCAGCTGTCCCAGTACCGAATCGGTAAACACCGCAGTCCGGCGGAGGAAATCTTCCCCGGTCCATCCGCCCACCTGCACCGCCAGCTCGTTAGTGCCGGCTTTCAACTGCGCTGCCGCACCTCGCGGCAAAACACCCCACAGGAGCGCGACCAGCCCCAGCCGGAGGAAGCCTCCTACCAAAGTGGAAGCGGTGCGCCTGGAGAAAAGAAACCTACCCGTGCCTGTCATGGCTCTTCTCGTACTGTAACATGTCATGGATTCTCTCCTTGGCTCGCGATTCCTCGCGCTTCTTGGCGCTCCGCATACTCTGCCGGCGGGTGGTGGGAGTCACCAAATTCGGTACGGAGATCAGGCGATCCAGCTCCCGACTTTTGCAGGAGGGGCACTGCGGCGCGTCCTGTCCGCGAACCAGCAGCTCGAACTGTGCACCGCATCCCTTACAGCGAAAATCGTAGATCGGCATGTGACAGCCTCCTCCAATCGTCAACCGACCAGTTACAACAGTGGCACCAGCCGCGCGCGGGGCGGTATCCCGGGCTCGAGTTCCATGATCCCCACGCTAGGAGGCACTCCAAAACGCGCAGGGCCCGCCGCGCCCGGATTCATTACGGTCACGGTCTTGTCCACCAACTCCAAAAGCGGGCGATGCGTGTGCCCGAAGACTATGATTTCGGCGTCGGGAAACTCCCGGTGCAGCCGCTCCGGGGTTGGCGTACCGAACTGATCTCCGTGAGTTACCACCACCAGGAATCCCTCGAGTTCCAAACGCGCTACCCTCTGGCACCGGGAGCGTACCTGCAACCCGTCCACGTTACCGTAAACCGCCGTGACCGGGGCCAGGTTCTCCAGCCGTTCCAGCACCTCGACGGAGCCCACGTCACCCCCGTGGAGAATATGCTCCACCCGGCTGAAGACCTCCAAAACTTCGGGCCGCAGATTCCCGTGCGTGTCGGAGATTATCCCTACTCGCACCTCAACCCTTCCATCTGGGGACCAGCTCCACCGAAACCCCCATATGGTCTATGACCCTCTGGACCACGAAATCGACCAGCTGATCGACCGAAGTCGGCCGATGGTAGAACCCGGGCGCTGCAGGCAAGACCGTAGCACCCGCCTCCGTCACCGCGATCAGGTTCCGCAGGTGCACCAAAGAGAGCGGCGATTCCCGAGGCACCAAGATCAAAGGTCGCCTCTCTTTCAGGGTGACATCGGCGGCGCGCTCGATCAGCGACCGGCTGGTACCGTGGGCTATCGCCGCAACGGTTCCCATAGAGCACGGGCAGATGACCATTCCCGCCGTCGCAGCCGAACCTGACGCGGGGACCGCACCGCGATCCGCGTCGTCGAAAACCGTAACGCTCGACCAATCACCGCCGGTCACCCGCCGCAGCTCCTGCTCCGAGGAGATCCCGGCCTCCATCTCCAAGAGCCGCCACCCGTGTCCCGAGATGATCAAATACAAAGGGACCTTCTGGCGCGCCAAAAGTTCCAGCAAACGCACTCCGTAAGGGGCGCCCGAAGCTCCGGTAATTGCCAGTACCCAGGGAGGCGGAGACACTATCGGCCTCGGCGGTTCGGCGCGGGAGTCTTGTGAGGATGACGCGGAGGACCTTTTGGGGCCGGGCGCTTTACGGGCTGTACCTTCTTCAAGCGGGAAGGGGCTCGTCCGGACTTCATGTGATGCGATCCATGAGCGCAGCGAGGAAAACCACCACACTCAATACCCCGTTCATGGTAAAGAAAGCGGCGTCCAATCGACTCAGATCTCCGGGACGCACCAACCGGTGTTCCCAGAACAAAAGGAGACCGGCCGCAACCACGCCTCCATAGTACCATACACCGAAACCCGCCCCCAGCCCGAACAGCACCAAAAGCAGCACCGTGAGCAGATGCACCGCTCGGGCCACCAAAATGCTTCCCCGCGCACCCAACCAGACCACCATGCTTCTTAGACCCTGCGCCCGATCGAAAGATTCGTCCTGCAAGGCGTAAAGGATATCGAAGCCGGCAACCCAAAGGGTGACCGCTCCGGCGATCGCCAGCAGCGCCCACCAAGGATCGCTCCAGGCGCCAGTTATCGCCAGATATCCTCCCACCGGCGCGATGGCCAAAGAAGCCCCCAGCCAGAAATGGGACCAGTGGGTCCACCACTTGGTATAGCTGTAAAGCAGGATCCAGGCCAGCGCCACCGGACTCAGCAGGAGACACAGGCGGTTCAGCATTCCCGCAGCGAGCACGAAGACGAGGCACCCTATCGCCACGGCAACACTCGCCTGCCGCAGCGACAGGCGGCCCGCGGGCAACTCCCGGTCCCTGGTTCTGGGATTCAAAGCGTCTATCCGGCGGTCCACTATCCGGTTGAACCCCATGGCGGCAAACCGCGCAGCCGTGAAGGCCACCACTACCAAGACCAGCTGCCTCAACTCCAGCGCCCTCACGCCAGACGCATATACCACGCCCAAAAGCGCAAAGGGGAGGGCAAAAAGCGTGTGGGGCAGCTTCACGAAATTGAAGTAGCGCACCCAGAGAGAGTCGCCTGCCAGGGTCTGCCCTTCCCGCGGCCCCCGCTTTACCTCGGGTGAACGTACGACCGGCTCGAGATCGGGACGCCAAGCCTGGGTGTTCCGCATACCTCGACTCCTAGCCCCCTGCGGCGGCCTTACGCTCCGCGGTTTTTCAGGAGAATGCCCAGCTCGTTCCACATGGCATCCACTCGTTTCTTGGTCTCCTCGTCCATGACGATACGCTTGGGCCACTCCCGCTCGAAACCCTCCTCCTTCCACTTGGTGGTGGCGTCGATCCCCATCTTGGACCCGTAGGTGAAGGCCCTCGAAGAGTGATCCAGTACATCGATCGGCCCCATGGTGAAACGGATATCCCTCTGGGGGTCTATGTGGTTGAGCGCAACCCACCATGCCTCTTCCGGATCCCGCACGTTGACATCCCGATCGAAGACTACGATCACCTTGGCCAGGGACATCAGCCCCATACCCCACAGGGCGTTCATTACTTTCCACGCCTGGCCCGGGTATTGCTTGTCGATGCTGACGAATACCAGGTTGTGAAAAATTCCGTACGCCGGCATGTGATAGTCCACCACCTCCGGCACCATGAGGCGGATCAGGGGCAGAAAGATCCGCTCGGTGGCGTGACCCAGGTAGTAGTCCTCCATCGGGGGGCGTCCCACGATGGTGTGGGGATAGATCGGATCGCGCCGCATGGTTATCGCGGTCACATGGAACGCCGGGTACTCGTCGGCCAGAGAGTAAAACCCGGTGTGGTCGCCAAAAGGACCCTCCATCACCAGAGGTTCGGCCGGATCTATGTAGCCCTCCAAGACGATTTCCGCCTCCGCCGGCAGGTGCAGGTCGCAAGTTACCGCGCGAGCGAGTCTGACCGGCTCCCTTCGCAAGAAACCGGCGAAAAGGTACTCGTCCACGTCGGGAGGCAGAGGGGCCGAAGCACTGTATATGGAGGCCGGGTCCCCGCCCAAGGCTACCACCACCGGCATCTTTTCCCCCCGGGCAGCCATCTCTCTCCAGTGAGCCGCACCCACCTTGTGCCGCTGCCAGTGCATCGCCATCAGATCGCGCTCCAAAACCTGAATCCGATACATCCCCACGTTCCTGCCACCGGTCCTAGGATCCCGCGTGATCACCTGAGGAAGCGTCACATAGGGCCCGCCGTCCTCCGGCCAGCAAACGCAAATCGGCAGCTGGTAAAGATCGACCTCCGAACCCCGAAGGACGATCTCCTGACACGGCGGCCGCTCCTTGATAATCTTGGGCGGGTATTTGGCAAGCTCGGCCAGCTTGGGAAGCATCGCCAGCTTCTGCCGCCATCCCTCCGGCGCCTTGAACTTCAAAAGCTCCTCGATGCGAGCGCCGATCTGATCCAAATCCTCCACTCCCAAAGCGATGCACATACGGCGCATAGAGCCGAAAAGGTTGACCGCCACCGGGACGCCGCTCACCGAGCCGCTAGCCAACACCGGCTGCTCGAACACCAAACCCGGCCCGCCCCCCGGCGATTTCATGCAGCGATCCGCGATCTCGGTGATCTCCTTTACCACCGATACCGGGCGAGAAACCCGCACCAACTCGCCGCAGTCTTCCAGGCGCGCTACGAACTCGCGCAGCGTATTCAAAATCATGTTGCCCTGCCCCAAGCGATAAAAGCGATGCCGGAGGTCAGCTTCTCGAAACCCGAATCAGCGAAACCCGCTCGCTCGAGCCGCAAGACCAGATCCTCCGGCGGGAGAAATTCCGAAACCGAAGCTGGCAAGTATCGATAGGCAGTCGTATGTTTCGACACCAGTCTCCCGATCCAGGGGAGAACCCGGCGAAAGTAAAAGAGATAAAGAGGTCGGATCGGCCATACCGTGGGAACCGAGAAATCGAGAATCACCAAGCGACCTCCGGGACTCAGCACGCGCGCCATCTCTTTCAATCCCTGGTCGATGTCAACCAGATTGCGGATTCCGAACCCGACCAGGCACCCGTCAAACCGACGGTCGGGAAAGGGCAGCTGGAGGGCATCTGCCCCCACCGCTGCAATAGCGCCGTCCTTGCGACGGCCGCGACTGAGCATCGGTATCACGAAGTCGGCTCCCACCACCCGACCCGCAAATCCCGGCCTGCGCCGCAGCTCGATCGCCAAATCGAGAGTACCGGCACACAGGTCCAAGTACAATCCCTCCGGATTGCTCTCCCAGCCCAGGCGATCCACCGCGCGCCGCCGCCACCGCCGGTCGATGTTGAGACTGAGCAAATGGTTCAACAAGTCGTAACGCGGCGCGATCGCAGTGAACATATCCCTTACGTACGACCGCTTCGCGTCCGGAGCCGGAAGAGTCGAAGGTGAACCGTCGGTGCGGATCATAGCGGCGAAACCTACAGGCGTACGACAAAGCACCGCAAGCCGACACCGCAAAGGCGCGCCGTGAACGCCCATCCCGATCTCTCGACTCTCACCGATCAAGAAATCGTCCGACTGGCCCTCGAGGGCAGAGAAGCGGCCTATCGGGAACTGTTGCGCCGCTACCAGAGACCGGTCTTTTCGCTCATCTACCGCATGGTGCGGGACCGCGAACTGGCGGAAGATCTGGCTCAAGAGTGCTTCGTCAAAGCGCTCAACGCACTCCACACCTACCGCCCGGAGTTCAAGTTCTCCTCTTGGATCTTCAAGATCGCCAACAACGCAGCCATCGATCACTTGAGACGCCGGAAGCTGGAAACCCTTTCCCTGGAAGGGAGGCCGGATGCCAGAGACCCCGAAGAGGCCCAGGCTACGGCTATATCGGTACCCCACCCCGGCGAATCCCCCCTCGAGGAACTGGAAGCCCAAGAACTTGGCAGCGCCATCGAGCGCGCTATAGGACAACTCAGGCCCGAATACCGAGCCTGCATAATCTTGAGACACATCGAGGGACGCCCGTATGAAGAAATCGCGGAGATTCTGGAGCTGCCTCTGGGAACCGTAAAGACATATATCCACCGGGCCCGAGCGCAACTGAAGGAAATCCTGGGCCCGCTCAGAGAGTGAAACCGGCCCAAACCCCGAACCGTAAGGAAGGTCAGATGAATCCGACGACGTTCAACGACCCCAACCAGCCCGGCCCGCCCGACGAGCAGGACCGCCTGCTCGACTTGAGGCTGGCTGCACTGCCGCGATTCGATCCTTCCCCGGGATTCGCCGACCGGGTCATGGCGCGAATACGAATTCCACATCCCGCGCCCGCTAGGGTACCCTGGTACTACCGGCCGCGGGCTGTACCCGCAGGGATACAACGCCTCGCTGCAGCGCTGGCGGTCATGGCTGCAACCTCGAGCAGCCTGCTCACCCTCTGGATCGCCTCGAACTTCCAGTCCCTGGCGGAAAGCGCCAGGAGCTATGCCACAGCCTTGGCTGCCTCCGCTTTGGACGAGTTGCTGCGCCAATTCGCCCGGTGGTCGTCGTTCCTCGGCGAAGCCGCTGCGGCGGTGGCGTCCAGCACAGGCTGGCCCGCCGCGGCCGCTATTCTAGCGGGCTGCGTGGCAGCGATACCTTTGAGTATGCTCGGACTATACCTGCTAAGTCGCTCGCCTGCATCCGCCGGGAGGACCCATGCGCTGCGCTAAGCTTCTGTTCTGGCTTGCGGCGGCAGTGACTCCCGCCGCCGGATACGCCCAGCTGGTGGGACACACCACCGAGCTTTCGCGCCGCGCGGTCACCGTCCGGCTGGAATGGGCCGATGGCAGGTCCACCGAGATAGTAGCCGGAGAAGGCCGCCTGGAGTTGAACGGCGAGACCGCAGCCCGATACACCGCCGGCGGTATGCTGGAGCAGCGCCTGCGCGCTCTGGTATCGAGGTCGGCCGAGCTGGAAAGCGAGGCCCTTCTCACGGCCCTGCGCCAGATGCCCACCGACGGGTTCGGTCCCAGAGAACTCGAAGCGTGGAATCGGTTCCTGGCAGCGCTCCCTGCTGGCGAAGCGGCAGAAACGCTCCCCCCGCCGGATCCATCCCTGTACCAACCGCTGGAGGAATCCGGAGCCCCCCTCACGCGGGTCTTTCAGTCAGGCTCCGAAAGAGCAACCGGGCGGGGCGTAGAGGTGCAGGAGGTTCCGGCGGTAGAGCGAGTAGCCACCGGGCTGCTGACTGTCCTGGGGGGGCTGGTAGCCCTCGCCGCTTTGGGGTTCGGAGCGCTGTTTTTCGTGCCCGATCGGGTGGAAACCGTAGCGCAGACGGTAGCCCACTCCCCCTTCCGCTGCTTCCTTGCCGGCTTGTGCACCCAGCCGCTGATCCTGCCGGCGCTGGCCACGCTTCTCATAGCGCTGGTACTGACCGTGGTAGGAATCCTCTTGATCCCGGTCGCGGTCGTTCTCTTTGTGCTGGGACTGGCGGCCGCGGTGATCGGCGGGTATTTGGCGGTGGCCCGGGTGGTGGGAGAGATGTACGCCAGGAGAAAGGGGTGGGCAGAGCAGTACACCGGGGGCTGGACGGTATTTCGCTATTTGGCGTACGGGCTCATCGGGCTGCTGGCCATTTGGATCCCCGCCGCACTGCTGGGCTGGATTCCGGTACTCGGCGCAGCGTTCGTTTTGGTGGCCGGGGTCTTTACCTGGATCATGGCCACAGCGGGGCTGGGAGCCGTAGTACTATCGCGAGCCGGCACCAGGACGACGTTTGCTGCTACCGGTTCGGCGTTGCCGGGCGGCGCCGACTTGTGGCGCGAACCTCTCCCCAAGGCGGACGCCTCGACATAGGAGGACCGCGGTGCGACTTCTCCAACGCTCACTGGTAGCCGCGTTGCTTGTCTTCTGTCCCTGGGAGCCGGCCCCGGCGCAGGACTACCGAACCACAACGGCATCGAGGCGCCCTGCCGGGGAGCCGGATCTCTCGGTTACAGTAGAGTACGGCGCGGGCAATTTTCGGCTGGGATCGGCGGCGGGGCCGTTCCTTTACCGCACGAGCCTGCGTTACGACGCCAGCCTCTTCCGGCCGGTTCACGAATACGACGTGGCACTCCGGCGCCTCAGACTCGGCATCGAGGGCCTTGACGGAGGGATCAGGGTATCCAAGCGCGAGCTTCCCGAGCAGCGGCTGGAGGTAGTTCTCTCGCCCGAGGTGCCCGCGGAACTGGAGCTCACCTTCGGCGCAGGATCGGCGGAGATCGAGCTGGGCGGGATGTCCCTGCAGAGCGCCGCGGTGAGAACCGGCGCATCGGAGACGAGGGTTAGCTTCGCGTCGCCGAATAGAATACGCTGCGAAGACCTGCGATTCGAGGTGGGGGCGATCGATCTGAGAGTAAGCGGCTTGGGTAATTCCCGCTGTTCGGCTATTAGTCTCAAAGGCGCTGCCGCCGACGTTACCCTCGACTTTAGCGGTGAATGGCCCGACAGCGGCAGCGTATCGGTAGATTTGGCGCTAGGGATGGGCTCGGTGACCCTCGAGATTCCCCGCTCAGTCGGCCTGAGCGCCCGGGTGGACCGGTTCTTGGCAAGCTTCGACCGCTCGGGCCTGAGGCGGAGGGGAGAGCGGTACTACTCGGCGGATTACGACTCCGCGCGGGTAAAGGTCGACCTGGACGTGAAGGCTGCGCTGGGAAGCGTGGAAATCCGCTGGAGGGATTAGCAACGCACCGGTTCTCCCACTCCGGCGCCGAGCTTGGCTGCCGCCGCCCCGTCTCTTACCGCGATCTCCACGGTCCCGCCGGATCCCACGAAGGCCACCAACTCCCCCGGTTCCACATCCCCGAAGGTGCGCCGTATGGGAATCCGGATGCCGCGGATCTCCACTGCGGTCCTGCCCTCCGAAAGGTCCCTGCCGATATTGGTCACCAACGTTCCAAAACGGTCAACATAGATCACCGACCCTACCACACGGCCCCCTTCTAGCACCGGTTGCGGAAGGCTCAACCGAATCGGATCCTGCACCGGAGCGCCCAGTTGTTCCAATGGCTTTCCCCCGATCAGCAGCGAAGCGGCCGGGGCGAACACGTCCCTGCCGTGGAAAGTGGGGGCGGCGGTCCGGGGTATCGAAAGCTCCACGGCCCTGGCGCCGTCGAGCACCGGTGTGAACAAACCGTTGTCCGGACCTACGAAGTAGTGTCCTCCGGAGTAGACCGCGATGGCGCGGCGGTCGGTCCCCACGCCGGGATCGACTACCGCCAGATGTACACTCCCCGGGGGAAATCGGGCCCAAGTGCGGGCCAGAATATACTGGGCGGCTAGAACATCGCCGGGCGGCACCTCGTGACTGATATCCACCAGTTGGACCGACGGAACCGCGCTGAGAAGCACGGCTTTCATCTCCGCCACGTAGCTGTCCCGATAGCCGAAGTCGGTGAGCAGGGTAACGAGAGGGCTCACTCCCGGAGCGCTCAGCCGGTCAGGATGGGAAGCCTGACTTTCCTTCCTCCGATTCTGGCCTCGATCTCCTTGGTCATCTGTGCCAGAGCGATCGCCGCCGGAGAGTCCGGCTCCGCCACGACTATCGGCTTGCCCTGGTCGGCCAGATCGGCCATGCCCGCTTGCAGGGGGATCTCTCCCAGGAGAGGAACCCCGAGTTCCTCGGCGAGCCTGCGCCCGCCGCCTTGCAGGAAAATCTCGGTGCGCTTCCCGCAGTGGGGGCAGGCGAAGTAACTCATGTTTTCCACGATCCCCAGGACCGGCACTGCGACCCGTTCGAACATTTTGGCGCCGCGCAGCGCGTCGCCCGCGGCAACTTCCTGAGGAGTGGTGACGATGACCGCCCCGTCGATCTGCACCGCCTGTGCCAGCGACAGCTGGGCGTCGCCGGTACCGGGAGGGAGATCCACTATGAAGAAGTCCAGTTTGCCCCAGGCGACGTCGCTCAAGAATTGTCGTATGATTTTGGTCACTATCGGCCCGCGCCATATGGCCGGTGCGTCCCGCTCGACCAACAGACCCAAGGATATCACTTTGACGCCGTGGGCTTCGGCGGGGACTATCTTGCCCTCCCGCACCGGCGGTTTGCCGCTGATGCCGAACATGCGCGGAATATCCGGCCCGTACACGTCCGCATCCATGAGAGCGACGCGGCGCCCGTTTTTCGCCAACTGAGCCGCAAGGTTGGCCGAGATGGTGGACTTCCCCACGCCTCCCTTGCCGCTGGAGACCGCAACGATCCGTCCCAAGTCGTCGAAGCTCGGCGGCTGGGGAGGCTGCGCCGGAGCCACCGGCTGAGTCCCGGGAGGCGGTCCCTGTACCCGGGGTTCGATGACTTCGATTTTGACATCCGTAACGCCTTCCACCGCACGGAGGGCGCGCCGAGTCTCCCTTACCAGAGTTGCCGGATCGTCGGGTGCCAAGAGGAACGTGAAAGCGACCGTTCCGTCGTCGGTCACTGAAAGATCCCGTATCATCCCGGACGACATGAGATCGGCTCCCGAGCGCGGGTTGCGGATCTGGGACAGCACCGAGGCTACCCGGCGTTCTAGGTCGCGAGGCATGGTAAGGAATGATAGGCAGCGGTGAGCCCCGGGAGCAACCGCCGGTTTTGCGGCCAGGCTTTTTCAGCGGCTCCGGTTTGAGGCAAGAAGTTCCCGGCAGACCTGAAGCACGGTCGCCTGCACCTCCGCCAGCGAGCCCACCAGGCTCGCGCCGGAGGCGCGCTGGTGTCCTCCGCCCCCGAATTGCGCGGCCAGTTTCGCCACATCTACGTCCCCTACCGAACGGAACGAGATCTTCACGCGCCCGTTGGCCAACTGCCGGAATAGAAGCGCCAGGCGTACTCCCTTGATCGATCGGGGAAACTCGGCAACGCCTTCCAGTTCCTCGGGATCCACTCCGTAGCGCTCCAAAGCTCCGGGAGGAACCGTGACCCACGCTAACCCTAGTTCCGGTTCCACCACCAGAGTCTCCAGGACTTCGGCGAGGAGTCGCACCCTGCCCTCCGACGAGCTGGCGTAGACCTCCCGGTAGATCTCCTCCGGGTCCAGCCCGTGCTCCAACAGATCAGCCGCAATCCGCAGTGCCCTGGGCGAGGTGTTGCTGAATCGGAATCCTCCCGTATCCGTAAGGATCGCCACGTATAGCGCCCTCGCCGCATCGCCGCTGAGCGCCCACCTGCGGGCCCTGGCCAGATCGTACACCAGTTCCCCGGTGGCGCACGCTTCGGGATCCACCAGGCGCGGCCCGTCGGGCAAGACGCCGTCGGTTGCGTGGTGATCGATGCAGGCGACCGGAACTTTCCGCTCTCGGAGCACCTCTCCCAGCTGGCCCAAGCGGCCGAGGTCGGAGATGTCGAGCACCACCACGGCGTCGGCCCTGCGGAGGTGCCTCACCGCTTCGCGGGACTTGTCAGCGTGCTCGATCCCTCGCAACAGAAACGCATAGTGCTCGGGGACCGGAGTGGGATTGGTAATGACCGCCCTCACACCCTTTGCTGTGAGGATGTGCCACAACGCCACCTCGGAGCCCAGCCCGTCTCCGTCGGCGTTTACGTGGGTGGTCAGGGCGACTCTCATGCCGCTTTTGAAGAGTTTGGCCAGCTCCGCGGCGGCGCGCTTTCGCGGCGCCGGGAGTTCCACTCCGCCCGCGGGCCGTCTGGCTTTCGGTGCGGCCATGGGTGTGACGCTAGATCTCCGGAGGACTTTCGGCAAGCGTACCGGAGATACTGGATTCCAGCACCCGCACCGCGTGCCAAGCCGGACGGCCCAGACCGTCGGCTATCTGCCGGCGGCAGCTGATACCGTCAGCCACGATCCAAACGCCGGCCCCGGCGTTTCGGATCGCCGGAAACAGACTCAATTCCGCCATTTGGAGTGAGATCCGGTAATGCTCGGCCTCATATCCGAAAGCGCCGGCCATCCCGCAGCAGGTGGACTCTATGGCGCGCACCGACACCCCCGGGATCAGCCGCAGCACCTCCTCGACCGCGCCCATGACGCCAAAGGCTTTCTGATGGCAATGGCCGTGCAGCAGGAGAGTGCGCCCGTCCAGCGGCCGCAGGTTCTTTTCCAGCCTGCCCCGGGCCGTCTCGTCCGACGCCAAAAGTTCCTCCAAGAGCAAGGCGTTGCGGGAGAGAGCCTCCACCTCTTTTCGCGGGAACAAAACCGTGAACTCGTCTCTCAGGGTGAGCAGGCAAGAGGGTTCCAAGCCTACGACGGGAGTTCCACGAGCGGCATCATCCGCAAGAGCTTCCACTACTCTGCGGGCTTCCTCTCTGGCCTGGTCGATCAACCCCGCGCTCAGGAACGTGCGGCCGCAACAGAGCGGCCGCGCGCCCCTTTTGGGAGCGGCGATCCGCACCGTGTAACCTGCCGCCCGCAGCACCGCTACCGCCGCCCGCGCGTTTTCCGGTTCGAAATAGGTATTGAAGGTGTCCACCCACAGGAGTATCTCGCGCCCCGACTCGCCTTCCGGCGGCGCTAACTCGCCATCCCGGAAAAAGTCGCGACGCCAGCGGGGAAGAGTTCTTTGCCGGCTTATACCCAAGGCCCATTCCGCTATCCGGCCGAAGCCGGGGAGTCGCTGGGGAAGATTCACAATCCACGGAGCCCTGGCCACCCGCGGAGCGTAGCGGGGAAGGTAGGCGAACAGCCGATCCCGCAGCGAGGGCCTGCGCCGGCGACGGTAGCGCGCCAGGAACTCCAGCTTCATCCGGGCCAGGTCCACCCCCGTGGGGCATTCCCGCCGGCAGGCTTTGCAAGAGATGCAGAGTTCCAAAGTCGCGTACATTTCCTCCGACGTGAAAGCCTCGGGGCCGAGCTGCCCGGTGAGCGCCAGGCGCAGAGTGTTGGCCCGGCCCCGGGTCACGTGCTCTTCGTCCCGAGTCACGCGGTAGGACGGGCACATCACGCCGCTTTGAGCCTGCCGGCAGGTGCCGTTGTTGTTGCACATCTCCACCGCTCCCAGCAGGCTGCCCCACTCGCTCCAGTCCAACACCGTATCCAGCGGGAGGGGAGAATAATCCGGCCGGTATCGGAACAGAGTTCTGTCGTCCATGCGCGGCGGGTTGACAATCTTGCCGGGGTTGAAAAGTCCCTCGGGATCGAAGGCCCGCTTTACTTCCTCGAACGCTTGCACCAGCCGCCGCCCCAGCATCGGTTCCAGAAACTCGGAGCGTACCAATCCGTCCCCGTGTTCGCCCGAATGCGATCCTTTGAAACGGCGCACGAGCTCGTGGGCTTCCTCTGCGATGGCCCGCATTTTCTTGACGTCTGCGGGGTCTTTCAGGTTGAGGGCGGGCCGCACGTGGAGGCACCCCACCGAAGCGTGCGCGTACCAGGTGCCGCTCACCCCGTGTTTGCGGAAGACCTCGGATAGGAGACTCGTGTACTCGGCCAAGTGGTCCAGCGGGACCGCACAATCTTCTATGAAAGAGACCGGTTTGGTATCTCCCCTCATGGACATGACGATGTTCAGCGCTTCCCTGCGAACCCGCCAGATCTCCCGCTGAAAAGCCGGATCGACGGCGGAGATGACCGATTGCGGATATCCCAGCGTTCCCATCAGTTGGTCCAGGCTGGCAAGGGATCGCTCCAAAAGGTGCGGATCGTCACCGGTAAACTCGACCAGCAGGAGGGCTTTGGGTTCCCCTTGGACGAACCGCTTGATGCGGCCTGCGAACATCGGGTTCGCACGCGCCAGTCCCAGGAGGGTGTCGTCCACCAGCTCCACCGCCGACGGACCCAGCGTCACGATCTGGGGCACAGCTTCCATGGCAGCCCGGAGCGAGGGGAAGTGGCAGACACCCAGCGCGGTGGAGGGAGGAAGAGCCGAAAGCTTGAGGTGGATTTTGGTGAAAAACGCAAGGGTTCCTTCCGACCCTACCAGGAGGTGCGCCATGTTATGGCCTTCCAGGGACACTCGATTCAAATTGTAACCCGCCACGTTGCGGAGCACTTTGGGGTATCGGCTGGCTATCTCCTCCGCTTCCCGCAGGTAAATGGCTCGTACCGCTCGCACCAGCTGCACATAGCGTTCCGACTCCGGGGCCACGCTCGCTTTCTGGAATGCGGACAAGTCCGCCGGGACATAGCCGAAGTGGAGCCGAGTTCCGTCCGACAAAACAGCTTCGATTCCCAGAACGTGATCCACCATCATGCCGTACTTGATCGATCGAGCACCCGCGCTGTTGTTCCCGGCCATGCCTCCGAGGGTAGCCTGGGCGGCGGTGGCGGGATCTATCGGGAAAAAGAGCCCCGAGGGCCTGAGGCGGGAGTTCAGGTGTTCCAGCACTACGCCGGGTTCCACCACCGCGTATCCCGCCTGTTCGTCTATTCTGATTATGCGGTTCAGCCATTTGCTGGTGTCTATCACCAGGCCGGGGCCTATGGCTTGTCCGCTCTGCGAGGTCCCGGCGCCCCGCGGCACGATCGGCACGCCCTCCGACGCCGCGATCTGGACGGTTCGCACCACGTCCTCCTCGCTTCTGGGAAGAACCACTCCTACGGGCTCGATCTGGTAGATCGAGGCATCGGTGCTGTAGCGGCCGCGGGCGAACCGGTCGAACAGCACTTCTCCCTCCAGTTCGTCTTTGAGGAGAGCTTCCAGTCTTCGCCATTCTCCTTTTTGGACCATAACCTTCACGTTCCGGGTTCAGATCGATACAATTTGCTACTTCTTTCAGTCAAGGAGCAGGCTCGTGGCATATCGCAGCGGAAGGCATTTCCTCCAGATTCCCGGCCCCACCAATGTGCCGGACCGGATTCTACGGGCGATCGACCGCCCGACTATCGACCATCGCGGTCCGGAGTTCGCCCAGCTCACCCGGGACCTGATCGCCGGTCTCAAGGAAGTCTTTCAGACCTCCGGCCTAGTGGTGATCTATCCCTCCTCGGGAAGCGGGGCTTGGGAAGCGGCGCTGGTCAACACCCTGTCCCCCGGAGACCGAATTCTGGCCTTCGACCACGGGTTCTTCGCCGCGAACTGGTCCAAGGTAGCGGCTCGCATGGGATTGGCTGTAGAGGTGGTGCCCGGCGACTGGCGGCGCGGGGTGGATCCGGCGGTGGTCGAAGAAAAGCTCTCCCGGGATCGGGAGCACCGTTACAAGGCGGTTTTGGTGGTACACAACGAGACCTCCACCGGAGTCACCAGCCGGCTCCCGGAGATCCGGGAGGCGATGGACCGCGCCCGGCATCCTGCGCTTTTGATGGTGGATACGGTCTCTTCCCTGGGATCGATCGACTACCGCCATGACGAGTGGGGCGTGGATGTCACGGTGAGCGGCTCGCAGAAAGGGCTGATGCTTCCCCCGGGTTTGAGCTTCAATGCCATCGGGCCTCGTGCTCTGGAGGCGAGCAAGGCTGCCAAGCTCCCGCGCTCTTACTGGAGCTGGGACGACATGCTGGAATTCAACGAGGCGGGGTTTTTTCCCTACACTCCTGCGACCAACCTGCTTTTCGGCCTCAGGGAGGCTCTAGCGATGCTCAAGGAGGAGGGTCTGCCGCAAGTCTTCGCCCGGCACCGGCGGCTGGCGACGGCGGCACGCCGGGCCGTCGCAGCCTGGGGGCTGGAGCTGGTGAGCGCAGATCCCCGGGAGCACAGTGACACGGTGAGCGCAGTGTTCACACCTGAGGGAGTGGACGCCGACCGGATTCGCCGTATCATACTCGAGCGTTTCGACATGTCCCTGGGCGCCGGACTCGGAAAACTTAAGGGCAAGGTTTTTAGAATCGGACACCTTGGGCATTTTAACGATCTCATGCTTGCGGGTACCTTGTGCGGAGTAGAGATGGGACTGAAGGCCGCCGGTGTCCCGATCGCCGCGAGCGGAGTACAAGCGGCTTTGGACTTTTTATCCAGCAACCCGGCACCCGGAGCGGACTGAACCCGTGAGCCCCCAATTCAGACGGGATATCGCCGCCGGTTTGGCGATCGCCGCATGTTCGGCCCTCGCGGCATGCTCTGCGGGTGACCGATCCGCCGACCGGCATACGGTGGAACTCAAGCTCGGGCACGTGGGTGCGCCCGGCTCCTTGTACGCCGTATCGGCCGAGGAGTTCGCCCGCCGAGTAGCGGAACGGTCCCAGGGAAGAGTTCGCATCGCTGTTTTCGGGTCGTCGCAACTCGGCGGCGACGAGGTCATGATGCAGAAACTCAAATTGGGAACTCTGGACCTGGCGCTTCCCTCCACGGTGATGTCGTCTCTAATCGAAGCCTTCGGTCTCTTCGAGCTTCCCTATTTGGTGCAAGACCGGGAGCATATGAAGCGAATAGAGCAAGAAATTGTCTGGCCGGTGCTGGCACCGATGGCGGAAGAAGCGGGATACAAGATCATCGCCGTGTGGGAAAACGGTTTTAGGCACATCACCAATCGGGTGCGGCCGGTCGTGACGCCCGAGGATCTCAAGGGCATAAAGCTCAGGGTCCCTCGGGGTCGCTGGCGGGTACGCATGTTCCAGGCATACGGCGCGAACCCTTCTCCTATGCCGTTCGCCGAGGTGTTCGTAGCGCTCCAGACCGGCGTAATGGACGGGCAGGAAAACCCCCTGCAGCAGATCTACACCTCCAAGCTCCACGAGGTACAGAAATATCTGTCTCTCACCGGCCACGTTTACACTCCGGCCTTTCTCACATCCGGACTGCAAACCTGGCGGAGTTTGCCGGAGGAGGTGAGACAGTTGGTGGAGGAGGTCGCAAAAGAGGTTCAACCTTTCGTCTATCAGACGGCGGAGCGGATGGACCGGGAGTTCTTGGAAGCGTTGAGACAAAGCGGGATCGCCGTAAACCAAGCCGATCGCGAACGCTTCGCCGCCGCGAGCAAACCGATCTACGAAGAATTTGCAACCAGCGTTCCCGGCGGGCGCGACCTGGTGACTCACGCGCTCGCTTTGCGGCAGCAGCCATAGGCATGCGCCCGCTGGACCGCCTGGAGGCCGCACTGGAGCGTACCCTTCAGGTACTGGTCATTGGACTGATGTTGGCTCTGGCCGCCGTGGTGGTGATCGGCGTCGTTTTCAGAAAGGCGGGAGCGGCGCTTTCCTGGTACGACGAGATCGCGGCGACCCTTTTGGCCTGGCTTACTTACTACGGCGCGAGCCTCGCCGCCTTGCGGGGCGCACACCTAGGGTTTCCCAAGATCAAGGACGCCTTTCCCCGGAAACTGCGGGTGCCTCTGCTGGTGATTCGGGAAGCGGTAATCGTGACCTTCTTGCTGCTGGTGGCGTGGGCGGGGTGGAAAGTACTGGTGGTACTGGAGGGCCACTACTTAGTCACTGTCCCCTGGCTTCCGGCCCGGATTACGCAGTCGGTCATTCCCATCGGAGCCGTTCTTTTCATCCTGGCGGAGTTGGTTCACGCCGCCCGTTCGTTTAAAACCGACGCCGATTCATGACGCTGGCTTTGATGTTACTGGCCCTGGCCGGGCTGGTCGCCATCGACGTGCCCATAGCCCTCGCGTTGGGTGCCGTAGCGGTGGCGGCTACGCTGCTGGTTTCCGGTCCGGAAGCTTTGGCCAATGCCGCGCTGATTCTCTTCGACGGCTCGGCCCAGTTCCCCTTGATCGCGGTCCCTCTGTTCATCCTGGCCGGAGCCATCATGAACGCCACCGGCATCTCCCGCCGGCTGGTGGAGCTGGCCTCGGCCTTGCTGGGATTTGTCAGAGGCGGTCTGGCAATGGTGAGCATCGGGGCCTCTTTGTTCTTCGCCGAAATATCCGGCTCCGCGGTAGCCGACGTAGCGGCCTTGGGGTCCATCCTGATTCCGGAAATGAAGCGAAAGGGTTACCCGACGCCGTTCGCCGCCGCAGTCACCTCTTCTTCGGCCACCCTGGCGGTCATTATTCCTCCGTCGATCCCGATGATCCTTTACGGGGCGATGTCGGGGAGTTCGGTGGTGGAGCTTTTCGTGGCGGGGATCGTGCCGGGCGTGCTAGGCGGCTTAGGCCTGATGGTGATGGCGTATCTGATGGCGGCGCGCTACGACTTGCCGGCCGGCGAGGCGTTCCAACTAGGGAGGCTCAAAAGGGCGTTCAAGGAAGCCATCTGGGCGCTTTTGCTCCCGGTGATCATCCTGGGTGGGATTTTCGGCGGATGGGTTACCGCTACCGAGGGAGCGGGGCTGGCAGTGGTGGCGGCGATCTTGGTGGGGGCCGGAGTGTATCGCGAACTCAACTGGCGCACGCTCAAAGAAGCGACGGTGGACGGCGGGATCCAGACCGCCGTGGTCATGCTCCTGGTGGCCACCTCGGCTCTAATGAGCAATTTCCTCACCGAGGAGCAGGTGCCCCAGCGCATAGCGCAAGCCATCGTGGATTTCACGTCCAGCCCGCTTGCGGTTCTCGCCCTGCTGAACGTGTTTTTTCTGATCATAGGACTCTTTCTCCACTCCGCGGCGGCGATCATTCTGGTGGTGCCGATCGTGATGCCGCTGGTGCAGGCCGTCGGTGTAGATCCGGTCCACTTTGGCCTGGTGGTAACTTTGAACCTGGGAATCGGACAGCAAACTCCCCCGGTGGCGAGCGTGCTGGTAACCGCCTGCTCGGTGGCCAAGGCGGATATCTGGGAGGTTACCAAGGTCAACCTTCGTTTCATCGCGGTGCTGCTGGCGATCCTGGTGCTGGTTACCTACGTTCCGGCCGTGCCGTTGTGGCTGGTCAACGCATTCTATCGTTGAGGCTGCCCCATGTCGGATCTGATCCTACAGCATAGAGACGGTCCCATCGTTACCGTGACGCTGAATCGCCCGGAGAAGCTCAACGCCCTGAATACCGCTTCCTGGCGGCGACTCCGCGAGGTGATGCAAGAACTGGACGAGGACGATTCGATCCGCTGCATCGTGCTCCGAGGCGCCGGCGACCGAGCCTTCGCTGCCGGCGCCGACATATCCGAGTTTGCCGAGGCCCGCGCCGATGTCGCCCAATCGAAGATTTACGGAGAAGCCGAACACGGCGGAGTTTTTGCAGTGTTGGAATGCCGGCACCCTACGGTGGCTCTCATCCGGGGAGTTTGCGTGGGCGGGGGCTTGGAGCTGGCTCTGGCTTGCGATCTCAGGATCTGCGGGCGGTCTAGCAGGTTCGGCATACCCATAAACCGCCTGGGTCTGACCATGGCTTATCCCGAGTTGGCGTTCTTCCTCCGGACGGTAGGCCGGGCGGTCGCCTTGGAGTTGCTGCTCGAGGGGAGCGTGATAGACGCCGAGCGCGCCTACCACTTGGGCCTGGTGACCCGGGTGGTGGAAGACGATTCGGTGGAATCGGAAGCCTACGCCACGGCGCGGCGGATAGCCGCGGGCGCCCCCCTGGTAAACCGGTGGCACAAGAAGTTCATCCGCAGGCTCGAACGTCCCGAGCCTCTGACTCAGGAGGAGTTGGACGAATCTTACGCCGCCTTCGGGACCGAAGACTACCGGATAGGTTACCGGGCGTTCCTGGAAAAGAGGACGCCGGAATTCAAGGGGCGCTGACCGGATGGGACCGCTGCGGGGCCTGAAGGTGGTGGAGCTGGCCCATATCATGGCCGGGCCGGTGTGCGGCAGAATGCTGGCCGATATGGGAGCCGATGTGGTGAAGGTGGAACGGCTTCCCGGCGGCGACCCCTCCCGCAGTTTCCTGCCCCCGGACATCGGGGGCGAGGCGGCGGCCTTTCTAATGCTCAACCGGAACAAGCGCGGGATCGCGGTAAATCTCAAGACCGACGCCGGACGAGAGATCGTGCGCAAACTGCTGCTTCGAGCCGATGTGGCCATCGAAAACTACCGCGCGGGCACCATGGAGCGACTCGGCATCGGATACGAGAGCCTCAAACGAGATAATCCCGGACTTATTTTCTGCGAGATTTCGGGGTTCGGGAGAACCGGGCCCTACGCTCATCTAGGAGGGTTCGATCTAATAGCTCAGGGATACAGCGGGCTCATGAGCATCACCGGGGAAGGACCCGGAAGGCCGCCGGTAAAGTGCGGCGCTCCGCTTACGGACATAACCGCGGGTATCCTGGCGGCCATGGGCGTACTAGCCGCCTATATCCACCGCTTGGAGACGGGGCGGGGCCAGCGGGTGGACACCTCCTTGTTCGAAGCCGGGATCACCCAGACCTACTGGCAATCGGCGATCGCCCTGGCAACGGGGGTTTCTCCCGGGCCCATGGGCTCGGCTCATCCCCTCAACGCTCCCTACCAGTCTTTTCCGACCTCTGACGGCTGGATCAATATCGGAGCGGCGAGCCAGGCCACCTGGGAGCGGCTGGTCGAAGCCCTCGGCGTGCCTGAATTGGCGCAGGATCCAAGGTTCTGCGACAACGCCGCCCGGATGGAGCACCGCGAGGAGTTGGCCTCCATTATCGCCGCCCGCATCCGGGAGCGTTCCACCGCCGAGTGGCTGGACCGCCTGGAAAGAGCGGGAGTACCGGCGGGACCGGTCCTTACGGTCAAAGAGATGCTGGAGCACCCCCAGACCGCGGCGCGCGGTATGGTGACCGACGTCCCCCACACCCGGTTGGGTAAGGTCCGAACCCTGGGCTTTCCCGTGAGACTCACCGAGACCCCGGCGGAGATTGAGCGTGGCGCTCCGCTGCTGGGGGAGCACACCCGGGAAGTGTTGAGAGAGCTAGGCTATGAGGACAGCGAGATTACGGCGCTGGAAGAGCAAGGGGTGATCCACAGCTCGCCCGCCCAGTGAGTTCCTACAGACTGTAGTTCGGAGCCTCCCGGGTGATCACCACGTCGTGGGGGTGTGACTCTCTGAGGCCCGCGGTGGTGATCTGCACGAACTCCGTCTCGCACCGCAGCTCTTCTATGGTCGTAACCCCGCAGTAACCCATTCCGCTCCGGATGCCGCCTACCAACTGGAAGAGGACATCCGCCACCGGTCCGCGGTAGGGAACCCGCGCCTCGATCCCCTCGGGTACCAGCTTGCGGGGAGACAGCTCGCCCTCCTGGAAGTAACGGTCGGCGGAGCCCTCCTGCATCGCAGCTAGTGATCCCATGCCGCGCACCATCTTGAAGCGCCGTCCTTCGAGCAAGAAAGCCTCTCCCGGGCTTTCCTCGGTTCCCGCCAGCATGGTGCCGATCATTACGCTCGAGGCACCGGCCGCCAGGGCTTTTACCGCGTCGCCTGAATACTTGATCCCGCCATCCGCGATCACCGGTACCTCGCCGGCACCCCGCACCGCATCCACGATCGCCGTTATCTGCGGTACTCCCACCCCGGTGACCACCCGGGTAGTGCAGATCGCCCCCGGCCCCACACCCACCTTCACGGCATCCACACCGCGCTCTACCAAGGCACGCGCCCCCTCCATGGTCGCCACGTTGCCCCCCACTAGCTGGGTGTCGGGAAACGCCTCGCGAAGCCGCGCAACCGTATCCAGAACTCCTTGGGAGTGCCCGTGGGCGGAGTCCACCACTATCGCGTCCACCCCCGCATCGATCAGAGCTTTTGCGCGGGCCATGGTGTCGGGTCCCACCCCCACCGCCGCGGCCACCCTCAGCCTGCCGTGCTGATCCTTGTTGGCATCGGGATACTGCCGGCGTTTGAATATGTCCTTGACGGTAATCAGTCCGCGCAACACGCCGTTTTCGTCCACTACCGGCAACTTCTCGATACGATGGCGGCCCAGTATCTGCTCGGCTTCCTCCAGGGTAGTCCCCACCGGAGCGGTTATGAGATTCTCCCGGGTCATCACTTCCGAGATGGGACGCTCCAGATCGCGCTCGAACTGAAGGTCCCGGTTGGTTATGATCCCCACCAGCCGCCCTCCCGAGTCCACGATGGGCACACCCGAAATCTTGAAGCGCTGCATCAGGGCCAACGCCTCTCTCAGAGGTCTATCCGGGCCGAGGGTGATGGGATTGAGAATCATGCCACTCTCCGATCGCTTCACCCGGTCTACCTCGGCAGCCTGGCGGTCGATGCTCATATTCTTGTGAATCACCCCGATCCCCCCGGCGCGGGCCATGGCAATGGCCATCTCGGATTCCGTCACCGTGTCCATAGCCGCGGAGACGAGAGGAACATTCAAGGTGATTCCCCGGGTAAAGCGGGTCCTCACGTCCACGTCCCGGGGGTGCACCGTAGCGTGCCTGGGGACCAAGAGAACGTCGTCGAACGTGAGCGCCAATCCCGGCCTCAAACGACTCACAAGCTCACCTCCCGGTTGCAAAAAGCACAATGACCCGCCGGCTCTCTCGAGCCAGGCGGGTCAGTTGCCATCGACTACTACACTCCATGGCGGAAGTTATCCGCCATGAACCACGGAATCAAGGCACGGAATTCTCGGCGTCCGTGCGAGGTTCGGGCGCCGGCGCCGAAGGCGCTGCAGGCTCTCCCTGTTCCGGCCCGGCCTGGGAGACGGTCTTGCCCAACTCCGCCGCCGCCGCACGGCTCGCCTCAGCCAGGCGACTCATTAGCCGGCTAGCCGACTCCATCACCTGCATCGTACCCTTGACCGCCGCCACCGGCAGCTTCCCCGCTCTCAAGACGTCTTCCACACCCTCAGCCAGCTTTTCGAAAGGCGTCGGTTTGGTCCCGCCCTGGCCGTACTTCGCCTCCAAAAACTCTATGTAGTCCAGTACCTGGTATGCCAGGTCGTCCGGCAAGCTCTCCAGCCTGCGCTCTATTCGCTTTCTGAATAGCTCGTTCATCCTCGGAACTCCTTCCATGTACCGCCGGCACCGGCATCAGGGTCGCCTTACCGACAAATCCACCAGCTCCAGAACCGGATTTCCCAAGAACTGCGACCGGGCCACCTTCACTCGGGCTATGATGACCAGCTCAGCCAGCGGTCTCAACCGCTCCAGCTCGGCGACCTGCTCCGGGGTCAGAATAACGTAAACGAATCCGGCCTCGGGCAAAGGACCGCGAGCCAACATGTACCGCTGGCCGGCCGGTATCTCGCGCCTCAACTCGTCGGCCGTCTGTACCGCGATGTATTGTACGGTCCACTGCACCAGCTTGCCCTCGAACGCCGCCGGATTGCTTCGCACCTCGGCCGCAGTCACTCCCACCAGCACGCCACCGGCTGCAGGCCTGATGTCGGTCTCCCGAATCCACCCCTCGGTGGACACCCTGACCCACTCGCCCGAGCGGGCCAACACCCTAACGGAAGCGCCCTCTTCCAGAGTACCGATGGAAGCACCGTCCGGCACGCTCCTCAGCTCCACCCGGCCCAAGGTTACTCCCCGCTCCAGATCCGGCTGCGAATCGCCCCCGGACGCCGCCCGCTCCGGCTCAGCCGCACGAGTCTGTTCCCTCGCTCGTACCCCGGGCGGCGACTCGGCTTGCACCTGAACCGACTCCAAGGACCTGCTCCACATCCATCCCTTCCGGCGTACCCGCACCCAGGGGCCTTCTCGACCCAGCTCTTGCAGCAAGAAGCCGGTAGCCAATCGCGCCAATACCCGCCCGTTCGGCGAAGCTCTCAGGTTTTCCCCGCCAGAGGCGGTCACCACTAGATCGAATCCGTCGCGCTCGGTGCGCCCCACCGAAGCCGCCCAAATGAAACCCTCGAGTACCACCTCGGTCCACCCTCCCTCCGAGCGCTCTCCCAAAAGCTCGGTCCCCTCCAGGACGGTGCCCAACAGGCGCGCGTCAGGGCCGGGCTGTTGCCGGAAGTTCTCGTTCCGAACGACACGGTAACGTGTCTGGGCTTCTAGGATGGCGGGTGGCGCAATCGAGGCCCAAAGGAAGCAAAGCAACCAGGCTGGTAGGGCCGATTGGAGCAGGCTAGATTGCGTCATCTTTTCAAGTTACCCCATTGTACGGGTGCGGGTTTCGAATGTCAAACAAATTCGCGACAGCGAGCATAGCGGCGCTGCTGATCGGCGGGTCCCTTCAGGCTCAGGTGGGCCATCCGCCCGACCGCTCGCCCTACCGGGACATCAGGGTAAGCCACTCCCTGATACTCGGCGGCGGATATTTGCGGGGCTCGGGCGGCAAGATCGGGGCCGGGCCATCGGAAGGACCCATAGCCGGGTTGCGCTACAGCATCCACCTGGGCGGTCCCTTTGAGGCGGTAATCGGGGCAGCGGGGGCCAGTCTCTTGAGACCGATCTACAGTAACGGAATCCCCAGCGACACGGTACGCCAGGAGGTACTGGTAGCGGATGCCGGTTTGGGATTTCTGTTGACCGGCCGTAAGACCTGGCGCGGTTTGGCGCCGTATTTCGGTGCGACGCTGGGAGCGGCGTTCGGCGAGAGCGTTCCTGAAGACACCACCGGCTTCGCCTTCCGCAGGCGTTTCCAGTTCGGCCCTCATGTAGGAGTCAGGTGGTATCCCTCGCAGGCGTTGAGCGTGAGGCTGGAGTTGCGGGACATACTGTGGCGGCTGGTCTATCCCCGGAGCTTCTTTGTCAATCCGCCGAACGATCCGCTTCTCGACGCCTCCATCGATTCCCAGCGGGAGTGGACCCACAATCCAGCCTTGACGTTGTCCATAGGGCTCAGAATTCGGTCGTAGCGAATTGGATTTTTTCGGCGACGGACTGCGGCGCGGCCTGGAGCTGATTCTGGGAGGTGATCCCGAGGTGTTAGGGATCACCTTTCTGTCTGTCAGGGTGGCCTTGGTCGCCACGGTGGTGGCCTGTGTAATAGGAGTGCCGGTGGGATTTGTGGTGGGCACTACGCGTTTCTTCGGCCGGCGGGCGTTGATAACGGTTCTAAACACCATGCTGGCCTTTCCCACGGTGGTAGTCGGGCTCATCGTATGGGGCCTGTTGTCACGGCGGGGCCCGCTGGGTGACCTGGGCCTGCTTTACACTTGGTGGGCGATTGTGATCGCCGAGGTGATACTCGCGGTGCCTATCGCCGCGGCGCTCACAGCGGCAGCGGTTCAGGGAATCGATCCCAGAGTCCGGCGCACGGCACTTACCCTGGGAGCTTCGGGATGGAGGGTGCACTGGCTGGTCGCCCGGGAAGCGCGCTTCGCGTTGCTGGCAGCGGTGGTGGTAGCCTTCGGCAGGGTGCTGGCCGAAGTAGGGGCGGCGATGATCGTGGGCGGCAACATTCGGCATCAAACTCGCACGCTCACTACCGCCGTAGCTCTCGCAACGTCCCAGGGAGACTTTCCCTTGGCGGTGGCCCTCGGCCTGATCCTGCTGGGGTTAGCTTTGACCGTGAACGTGCTGCTTCAGCTGCTACAGGGTAGAGGCGATGCTTAGCGCGCGCGATGTCGAGCACTACTACGGCCGGCGGCGGGTGCTCGAGGTCCCGGAGATCTCGGTGCGGCCAGGCGAGGTGTTAGCCGTAGTGGGACCCAACGGGTCGGGCAAGAGTACCCTGCTTCGAATCCTGGCGTGCGTGGAAAGACCCAGCCGCGGTACCATCGCTTGGCGGGGCCAACCGGTAAAGAGCGCCGCCCAGCTCAAGGAGATCCGCCGGCGCGTCACGCTGGTAGAGCAGCATCCCTGGCTATTCCGCGGCAAAGTGAAGGACAATGTTCGGTTCCCTCTAGAGTTGCGCCGGGTGGGTGCGGCGGAGGCCGAACGCCGGGTCGCGGACTCCTTGGCCATGCTCTCCCTGGAGGGGCTCGCCGGCCGGGACACCCGAGAGCTCAGCCAGGGCGAGATCCAGAAGGTGGCTATCGCTCGGGCGTTGGCCTGTGACCCTGAGATATTGCTCCTGGACGAGCCCGCCAGTGCGGCGGATCCCCGCTCCGCCGCGGCGTTGTACCGGCTCCTAGATCAGTTACGAGCGCGAGGGATAGGGCTCTGCCTGGCATCTCACCAGCTGGAAGAGGCCTACCGCTGGGCAGACCGGGTGGTGGCCTTGGCGGAGGGGCGCCCGAGTCCGGTCACTCCCGAGAACCTCTTTCGAACCGAGATACCGGAAGGGAGCGGCCCGCGCCGAGTGCAAGCCGGCCCTCTGGAACTCTACGTTTTGACCGACCGCTCGGGGCCGGCTACGGTAGCGATCCCGCCGGAGGACATCGTGGTCAGCACCGAGCCGCTGCACTCCAGCGCGCGGAACCAGTTCACCGGGCGGGTGCTGAGGATCAGCGACGACGGGCGGGGTAGGGTGACGCTCACCGTGGACGTGGGTACGGAGTTGGTTGCCCGCATCACTAAGCAGGCACTCGACGAGCTCGATCTCACGGTGGGTTCTCCGGTGGTCCTCACGGTCAAGACCATGGCCGTGCGGGTGTTCTGATTCGGCCGTAGATTACTGGTGCACCGGCGAGGAGCACCGCGATGCAAGAGGCTGGAGATACGATTCCCTTGACCCGAGCCCAGCCGGCCAAAAGGGGAGGCAAGATGGCCGGTCTCGCCTTGGTGGAAGAGGTGCCGGTATGGCTGGAAGTGAACGGCGAGCCCACGGTTACGTGGATGTGCACACCCGATCAGCTGGAAGAGCTAGCCATAGGCTGGCTGCACGGGGAAGGCTACATCCGTTCGTTGGCCGATTTGAAAAAACTGCGACCTTGCGCCACCGATTTGGGTTTCTGGGCGGAGGTAGATCCCGCCCTGGTGCAGGAGGTGAAGCGAGACAACCGCCAGCGGGTTCTGGCCTCGGGTTGCGGTGCGGTAACCACTTTCTTAGCCGATCCGTCCGCTTCGCCGTCGGTGGCTGCCGGGAAAGAGCCTCCCGAGCCGGCTCGCTTGCGGGAGCTATTCAAGGAGTTGTTCGCCCGGGGCGAAAGATACAAGACTACCGGTGGGATTCACGCCGCGGCGCTGACCGACGGAGACCGGTTGCTTCACCACGCCGAGGACATCGGGCGCCACAATGCAGTGGACAAGGTCATAGGAGCGGCGCTGTTGGCGCGGCACGAACTTGCGGGGCTGGGTCTTTTGGTCACCGGGCGGATTTCGGCGGAGCTCGCATTCAAAGCGGCGCGGGCGGGTATTGCTTACGTTGCAACTCCCTCGGTACCCTCTTCGCTGGCCGCCGAAATAGCGCGGCGGGCCGGAATGGTGCTGGTGGGACGCGCCGTGAGCGGGCAGCCGCACTTGCATCTGCCGCTGGCAGTGGACGGATCGCGGTCCTCCGGCTGACCCCGGAATCCGGGGTGTCGCGGCGATGAAAGGCGCGATACTGGCCGGAGGGGGTGCAACCCGATTCGAGGGGAGGCCCAAAGGGCTGGAGCGTGTAGGGGGGGTTAGGATCTTGGATCGTTTGGAACGCTCCCTCATCGAGGCCACGGGAGAACGTCCCTTTCTCGTGGCCAACGCTCCGGAGGCGCGCAGTTGGCTTCCCGGAGCGGAAGTGGTACCCGATCAGCTGGCGGTGCGCGGCTCGTTGAGCGGCATCTACACTGCGATATGTGCGGCTGGCGGGCCGGTGCTGGTGGTGGCTTGGGACATGCCGTTCGTGCCAGCTGGGCTGCTCAGGGAGCTGGCGGAGCGCTCGAACGGTTACGACGTCTTCCTGCCCGAAAGCGGGGGAAGGCGCGGGGTGGAACCTCTGTGCGGGGTTTACGGGCCCGCTTGCGCGGGACCGATTCTTCGCCAGCTCGAGCGAAGGGATTTCCGCGCGATCGGTTTTCACCGGGAGGTCAAAGTGGGCACGTTGCCGCTCGAGGAGGTAGTCCGTTACGGGGACGCGGAGACCATTTTCTTCAACGTGAACACCGCTGAGGATTTGGCCCGAGCCGAGGAGCTGTGGCGCAAACTGTCCGGGTAATCTCCGTCGTGGGCAAGAAGGACGCTGGCAAGACCACCCTGGTCGTGGCCTTGGCTCGCGAATTCGTAAAGCGCGGCCGGCGGGTGAGCACCATCAAACACGGGAGTCACCCGGCCAGGATCGATACGCCGGGAACCGACACCTACCGTCACTACCAGGAAGGTCTGGCCTCGCAGGTGCTGATGGAATTTCCCGGCGGTAGGGTTTTTTTCGAGCGCACCGACAAATCCCTGGGGCCTTTGGACCTGGTACGGCGCTTCATCGCCGCGGACATCGTGCTGATCGAGGGATTCACCAAGGAGCCGCTGCCCAAGATCGAAGTCCACCGCCGCGCCAAGCACGCCGATCCCCTTTATCAGCCGGGAGCGGAGGGAAGCGAGCGCTGGATCGCCATCCTCACCGACGATCCGGAACTCGATCTTCCGATTCCGGTTTTCCGCTTCGACGACACCCACTGGCTCGTATCCCTCGCCAACCTTGCCTGGGAGAAGGCGGTAGAAATAGCCCCGTGATCGAGCAGTTGAAACCCGGAGAGGCGGCGCGGGCGATCTTGGCGGCGGTGGAACCGCTGTCGGTAGAGTGCATACCGCTGCCGGAAAGTTTGGGTCGGGTCTTGGCCGTAGACGTGATCAGCCCCATCGATGTCCCCTACTGGGACAACTCGGCGATGGACGGATATGCCGTGCGAAGCCAGGACTTTGTCGACCCCTCGCCCGGGGCCAAGGTCGAGTTGAGAGTGATCGAAACGGTACACGCCGGCTCCTTTCCCACCAAGAAGCTCGGCCCCGGAGAGTGCACCCGGGTCTTTACCGGTGCACCCTTGCCAGAAGGAGCCGACGGGGTGATCAGACAAGAGGATGTCACGGTTCTGGACGAGGAGCGCATAAGGGTGGAGAACACCCGGGATGTGGGGCGCAACGTCAGGTACCGCGGGGAAGACATCCGCAAGCAGAGCGTGGTTCTGACCAGGGGAACGCCGCTGGGACCGGCCCAACTCGGTGTCTTGGCTTCGATCGGGGAGGCGGAGGTTTTCGTACACCGCAGGCCCAAGGTGGCGTTCTTGGGGTCGGGCGACGAAATCGCCGATCTGGACCAGCAGGAGGAAATCAGGCGCGGCCTGAAGATAGCCTCTTCCAATACCTACACACTCCACGCCATGATCCGCGCGGCGGGAGGGGAGCCGCTCAATCTGGGCATTGCGCGGGACGACCCGGCTGACTTCGAACGCCGCCTAAAGTCGGCGGCTCTGGCAGACCTCTTGGTCACCACGGCGGGAGCGAGCGTGGGGGAGCGCGATTACGTGCGAACCGCAATCGAAGGGGCCGGGGGCAGTGTCGAGTTCTGGAGAATTCGAATGCGCCCCGGGGCGCCGGTGACGTTTGGGAGATTCAAGGGAATACCGTGGATCGGGCTTCCGGGCAACCCGGTGAGCACTATGGTGACCTTCGAGCTCTTCGTGCGCCCGGCCATTCGCAAGCTCCTGGGTCATTCCACTTTCTTTCGCAGAGCGGTTCCGGTTACCTTGGCCGAACCGATCAAGCTGGGGCCCCGGCTTACTCATTTTCTAAGGGCCACAGTCACCGAAAGCGACGGAACACGGACAGCCCGCCTCACCGGCCCTCAGGGCTCGGGGATCTTGACTTCTATGGCTCGCGCCAACGCTCTGCTCATTGTTCCGGAGGAGATGCAGGAGGTGCCCGCCGGTTCGACCCTCAAAGCCATCATGCTGGAAGAGCCGGTCCATATTTCGGAACCGCCCTTCTAGACTTTGCAAGTCACATCCGCTGGTACTTTGGCCCCGCCCCTCCTTCCCGGGGCGTCCAGCGAGGACCCAGAACATCCGTAGCCTTGCAGTCCACGCAGTTGGGGGAATTGACCCGGAGCTTGCCGTCCACCCATTCGTACACACCCGCGGGGCAGAGGTGAGCGTAAAGCCGCCCCACTTCTTCCGGTACCGCATCCGGGACCACCAAGTGCTGCGGTATAGTGTCGCGGGTAGCGTTGCCCGAGCGGTAAACCGCATCCACCTTGCTGAACGTCAGCCGGCCGTCGGGTGACAGGTGAGTCCGGCTGGAGCGGGTACGGGGACGTTCGGCGTCGCTGCGGATCTCGATTTTACCGCCCGGAAAGCGCCCTCCGGTCAGAGTCATCAGGCCCGCCTTGAGAGCACCGGCATAGAAACCGTCTTTGAACGCCAGCCGCATGTTTCGGGTTCGGTAGAGATCGCGAATCACGAAAGAACTTTCCAACAAGCGATCGTATTCGGCGAGTCGGGCGGCGGAGGTATCCCCCGCTTTAAGGGCGCGAAAGATCGCCCTTGCGGCCAAGATCCCGGAATGCATGGCGTAATGAATCCCCTTGAGCGCGGGAACGTTAACCAGACCTGCCGCATCGCCCAGAATAAGAACTCCGTCTCCATACCGGCGTTGCGGAAGCGAGTAGTACCCACCTTCGGGTATGGTCTTCGCACCCCACTCCACCATCTGCCCCCCTTCCAGATACGATCTGAAGAGGGGGTGGGTCTTCATGCGCTGGAGCAGAAAATGGACGTCCAGCGAAGCGTCCGGGGAATCCAGCCCCACCACCAGGCCGAGGGCCACCAGGTTCGGTTCCAGGGGATACATGAAGCTTCCCCCGAAAGTGTCCCAATCGAGGGGCCACCCCATGGTGTGCACCACGCGGTCCAACGGGCGTTTTGTTTCCCAAAGCTCTTTGACGCCCAAGGCGTAGATCTGAGGGTTGCTGGAACTTATCCCCTGCCAGCGAAGGTATCCCTCGGTGAGCATACCGCGGGTTCCCTCGGCCAGGACCACGACCTTGGCGACCACGTCCGTAGCCGGCAGGTGACCGGAAAGCGGCCTGCCCTCGCGATCCAACCCCGCCGGCGCGGTTCGCACTCCCACCACCCTGCTCCCTTCGACCAGCAAAGAGGCAGCGGGAAAGCCGGGAAACAGGTTTACCCCTAAAGCCTCGGCCTTCTGGCCCAGCCAGCGCACGATTTCGCAGATGGAAGCTACGTAGTAGCCCCGGTTGCGCATCGTGGGCGGTGTGGGGACGGGAATCGCCCGGGAGGAAGTGAGCAGGTAAACCTTCTCGCGCTCCACCGGAGCTCTAAAGGGGAAATCCCGATCGGAGAGATCGGGAAACAGTTCCCGAAAGCTCCGCGGGTTCACCACCGCACCGGAAAGGCAGTGGTCTCCCAGGCGTTCCGCCTTTTCCAGGACGCCGATCTCTACGGTCCCCACGCCCCCGCCTTTTTGATTATCCTCCGCCACCAGCTTGGCCAACTCTATTGCCCCCGCCAATCCGGCGGGACCGGCGCCCACGAAAAGGACGTCGAGCGAGATGGCGTCCTCCGAGGGACGCTCCGAAAGGACGACGCGCTCGAAGGGGAAAGCCGGCTGATGGGCGGCGGGGATCAGCGGAAGGGAGGCCATCTTATTCGCTGGCTTTCAGCTTTTTGATCTCCTCGGTGAGGCGAGGCACGATCTCGAAAAGATCTCCTACGATTCCGTAGTCGGCCACCTTGAATATGGGAGCGTCCTTGTCCTTGTTTATGGCGACTATAACTCCGGCGGTCCGCATTCCGGCCAAGTGCTGGATCGCTCCCGAGATCCCTATGGCGAAGTACAGAGCCGGGCTCACCGTCTTGCCGGTTTGGCCCACCTGGTCGGAATGGGGGCGCCACCCGGCGTCCACCACTGCGCGAGACGCTCCCACCGCCGCGTTCCCCAGAGCCGCCGCCAGATCCTCCAGCAGCTTGAAGTTTGCCGGGTCCTTGAGTCCTCTGCCTCCGCTCACCACGATAGGCGCTTCGGCCACATCGAGCTTCGCCGTTTCCGGTTCCTTGAACTGCACCGTCCGGGTGCGAAGTTGCACGTCGGGAACCGCCAGTTCTTGGAGTTTGCCGTCACCGGGGCTTTCTTCCGGGTAGAAATTGTTGGGCCTGAGGGAAATCACGCACGGGACAGCACGGACTCGGAGTTTCAGGATCGCCTTCCCCGAGTAAACCGGCCGGGAGACCACGATCGCGCCGTCCTCCATTGCCAGCGCCGTGACGTCCGCAGTAAGAGGGCAGCTCAGGCGCGCAGCCAGGCGGGGTCCCAGATCCTTGCCCAGCGCTGTGGCGCCCAGGACTATCGCGTCGTACCCGTTGCGGCGCACCAGATCTTCCGCGAGGGCTGCATAGACGTCCGGCTGGTAGTGCCGCAGCCGGTCGTCCCGAGCGGCAAAGATGGTGGTGGCCCCGAAGCGCGAGGCCTGAGAGGGATCCAGGGTGGCAGGGCCGATCGCCAGAGCGTGCAGTCGACCTCCCTTCGCCTCCGCCAGACGTCTGCCGGCGGTCAGAGCCTCGTACGAGACCCGTTTCAGCATCCCTTCCCTCTGCTCCAGGATCGCCAGCACGCCACCCATAGTCACAGCACCTTGGCCTCGTTACGGAGCGCTTCGATCAGCGCGGGAACCGCATCCGGTCCCTCGCCCAGTATCCTCCCGGGCTTGCGCTCCGGAGGCAAGGCCAGCTCCAGCACCTCCAGCGTCTCTTCTTCCAGCTCCACGGGCTTGGTCTCGAGCGGTTTTTTCTTGGCCTGCATGATTCCCTTGAGGGAAGGGTATCTGGGTTCGTTGAGCCCTTTGTCGGTAGTCACCACTGCCGGCAGCGAGAACTCCACCACTTCGATCCCCCCTTCCACCTCCCGTTCCGCGCGGCCGCCGTTTCCCTCTATTTCCAGGCGCGAGACGCCGCTCACCGAGGCCGCGCCCAAGAGCTCCCCCATCATCGTCCCCACGGCGTGGTTATAGTCGTCGATCGCCAGCTTGCCGCAGAGCACCAAGTCGTAGCCGCCGGAACGAAGTTCGGCGCTGAGCACCCGGGCGGTTATCAGGGGATCCATGGGCTGGCGGGAGGTGGTCAAGAGAACGGCGCGATCCACCCCCATCGCCAGGGCGGTGCGCAGCGTCTCCTGTGCAGCCTCCGGGCCCAGGGCGATCGCCGTCACCTCGGTTCCTTCACCCGCCCGCTCTTTGAGCCGCAGGGCTTCCTCGACGGCGAACTCGTCGTACGGGTTGAGCACGAACTTCACCCCGGCTTCGTCGATGCTCTTACCGTCGGGAGCGATCTTGATGCGGGTTTCGGTGTCGGGCACCCGCTTCACGCAAACTGCTATCTTCACCCGCCTTACCTCAGCTCTGAGACGCTCCCGCCGCATCGGCCGGCTGGGGATCGGTAAATCCTACCGTTTTGTGCGTGCCGTCGCAAAAAGGTTTGTTCTTGGAGTGCCCGCAGCGGCACAGAGCAAAGACCTCGCCCGGCACCGCAATAGGGTTCCCGTCATGGTCCTGTAAAGTGACCGGTCCCTGGATCCTGTAGGGTCCGTTCCTGCGCACGGTGATAGTTGCCATGTTGCCGCATCCTCCTCAAATAGCCTTAGGGTTGCAGAGTCTAGACAGACAGCTTAGCGATAGCAACGGCGGGCTTAGAAGGCTGCCAGCCGGTAAACCCTGCCGTTGGCCGACAGAATGTAAAGCTCGCCCGCCGAATCCTCTCCGAAAGAAAGAACCTGTCCCAGGTTGCCTACGTTCCATTCCCGATGATCCTCCGCCTTCCCGTCCACCAGCCTGAAGCTTCTCAGGAATCCAGCGCAGTAGTCCGAGTAGAAATAGTGGCCGCGGACCTGCGGAATTTGCTGGCCCCGGTAGACGAATCCCCCTATGACGCCGCATGCACCGCCCGTTCTGGGGTATTCATGGACCGGAAGGGTAAGTCCCTCTCGGTTGCAGGAAGGGGCGTTGAAACACTCCGACCCTTCCAGAATATTCCAGCCGTAGTTAACGCCCGCAGCCCCGATGGGAACAGCGTTGATCTCCTCCCAGCGGTTCTGGCCGACGTCCGCGATATAGAGCATCCCGCCTTCCCGGTCGAAGGCGAAACGCCACGGATTTCTCAGGCCATAGGCCCAAATCTCTCCCCTGGCTCCGGGCCGGTTCACGAAAGGATTGTCCTGTGGTACGGCGTAAGGGACGGCGGCGTCCACGTCTATTCTCAGGAGGGACCCGAGGAGGGTGCCGAGATTCTGGGCGTGACCGAAAGGATCGCCGCCGCTGCCACCGTCGCCCAGTCCCACATACAGCATCCCGTCCGGGCCGAACATTACGAGACCCCCGTTGTGGTTGGAGAACGGCTGGTCCACTGCCAGGACCAGAGTGGCAGAGTTGGGATCGGCTCGGTTTCGATCGGCGCTCACCCGATAGCGCTCGACCTTCGTGTTGCCCTGGGTGTCCGTGTAATCGACGTAGAATAAGCCGTTGACGCCGTAATTCGGGTGAAAGGCTAGGCTCAGCAGGCCTCGTTCTCCGCCAGAAAGAACTTTGCCGCTGATGTCCAAAAATGGGGTTTGGCGCAGGCCGCCCTCTTCTATGATCCGGATTCGTCCGGGTTGCTCCACTACGAACAACCTCGGATCACCCGGCGGCGAGGTGAGATACACCGGATTCACCAATCCTCCGGCCACCACCTGTACGACGAGGATCGTGCCGAGGGTGTCCCCCGCCGTTCCGCCCGGCTCGGTCCCGCCTCCGCAGGCGGCGATACTCCACAGCAAAAGGGGCCCGCTAAGCCGCCTCATCCGCCCTCCTCACGCACCGGCGCCCGCTTGGACCCGCGGCCCAATTTCAAGACTATCTCGAACTCTTCCCGGGAAACGGGTTGCACCGAAGGCCGGCGCCCGGGCTGTACCACCATCATCTTCTCCAGCCCGGGCGTGGATTTGAGAGTCTCGAGGGTGACCATTCGGGGAAATTTTTCCACGAACCGGATGTCCACCATATACCACACCGGCCGATCGGGCCGGCTCTTAGCGTCGTAGTACTTGTGGCCTTTTTGCCACGCGAAATGGTCCGGGTACGCCTCGCGGCACACTTCCGCCACTCCGGTGACTCCCGAAGGGTTGGCGTTGGAAGCGTAGAACAGCACCCGGTCGCCAACCTTCATTTCGCGCATGTAGTTGCGAGCCTGGAAATTTCTCACGCCCTCCCAGCAGGTGGACCCATCCCGCTCGAGGTCTTCTATAGTGTAAGCCTCGGGTTCGCACTTCATGAGCCAGTAACGCCTTTGAGCCACGGTTCCCCCGGGATCCAACAATGCCTATCGAAACGTCCCTGTTTCCGCCGGAGCCCCGGGCCGTCGCCGAGGATCGCACCGCCCGGGACGCGGCGTCACGAAGCAAGCTAACCCCGGTAGCCCCTTCGCTGAAACCGGCGGTTCGCACCCCGAAGCGCGGCCTGTCAGGTGAACGCGCTCAGCCCGGTAATCGCCTCGCCGAGGATGAGGGTGTGTATGTCGTGGGTCCCCTCGTAGGTGTACACGCTTTCTAAATTCGCCAGATGCCGCATCGCCTGGTATTCGGCCAGGATCCCTTGAGCGCCCAGCAGCCGGCGGGTCTCTCGGGCTACCTCGGTGGCCATGTTAACGTTGTTGCGCTTGGCCAGAGATACCTGCTCGGGGGTCATGGCGCCGCGGTCCTTCAAGCGGCCGAGCTGCAAGCAGAGAAGTTGCGCCTTGGTGATCTCGGTCAGCATGTCCGCCAGCCTTGCCTGCTGGAGCTGAAAACCGCCTATGGGGCGGCCGAACATCACTCGGGTCTTGGCATATCGCACGGCTTCTTCGTAACAGGCCATCGCCGCTCCCACGGCACCCCAGGCTATACCGTAGCGGGCCTGAGTGAGACACATGAGCGCACTTTTGAGCCCTTCGGTTTTTGGCAGCAGGGCGTCCGAAGAAACGCAAACGTCCTCCAGCACCAACTCGCTCGTGTCGCTGGCGCGGAGGGACAGTTTTCCCTTTTGGTCCCTGGCGGAAAAACCCTTGGTATCGGTGGGTACCAAGAAACCCCGGATCGACTTGGGGTCGTCCAAGGCTCCGGTCTTGGCCCAGATCACCGCCACTTGGGCGGTGGATCCGTTGGTGATCCACATCTTGGAACCGTTTATAACCCATCCGCTCTCGGTCTTTCGCGCGGTGGTTATCATACCCGCCGGGTTGGAGCCGTAGTCCGGTTCGGTGAGTCCGAAACAGCCGATCACCTCGCCCCGCGCCATGCGCGGAAGCCAATACCTCTTTTGCTCCTCGCTGCCGAAGGCGTAGATCGGGTACATTACCAGGGCTCCCTGCACCGAGGCGAAGGAACGCACTCCCGAATCGCCCCGCTCCAGTTCCTGCATTATCAAGCCGTAGGCCACGTTGTTCAGGCCGGCGCAACCGTATTCCTCGGGCAAGTTCGCGCCAAAGAGCCCCAGCTCCGCCATCTCGGGAACCAGGTGTAAGGGGAACTCCCCCCGCACGTAGTAGTCCCCGATAATGGGAATCACTTTTTCGTCCACCCAGCGTCGAACCGTGTCTCTTACCGCCCTTTCCTCCTCCGAAAGGAGGGAGTCTATGTCGTAGAAATCCACGCCTTGGAATGCCATCGCGGTACTCCTCCCTCAACCGTACCTGGCAGCCCGCCTGCGCGATCGCACGAAGCGACGCGCTCTGGGCTCGATCCCCACCTCCAGAGCCTTGCGGCGAAACGCGGGGCCGTGATCCACGTTCAGCCCGGATTCGGCCTGCCACTGGTGAACCATTTCATGGAGCATGGTGTGTTCCACCTCGCTCCACTCGTCGCGCTCCAGGTGTCGCCTGGAGATCGCAATCTCCACCGGACGGTGGGTCCGCTCGTCCAGGGTCAGTTCCCCCAGCCTGGTTCGCATCCGGGAAGACAGCCGTATCCGCACCGCGGAAAGCTTGCCGCCGAAGTACTCCCGGTTGAACTTGCGGTGCAGCTTCTCCAGCTCCCGGATCAGCCGCAGATCTCCGGGTCGAACCCTTCCGTTCCGAGAGGGCCGGGGTTTTGGTGGAACGAAATCCCCTACCGGAAAGGCCAACAGCTCCCGCTCCGCCTGCAGCCTCCGCTGCCGGGGTACCCGCGGACTTACAAAATCCACCACCGCCCGGAGCACCGAGTCGGGAGCGTAGTAATAACCGCGGTGCAGCCGCAACACACCGCGCTCGGTCAAAGTCACCATCACCGTCCGGTTCTCATGAAGCTCGAGCTTCTTGACCCCCCTCAAGCCCAGAAGCTCGAGCCTCCGGCCCAGCACCCAGGCCTCAAGCGACGGCGACCTCTGCTGCGTCATCTTCGGTCCTCCGCCAACGCGAGAAGACGTGAACGTCCGACCTCCTGAACTGCCTCCGCGCGGCGTCCCAGCGATATAACTCCACCTCCACAGCATCCTGGTGAATGACCACGCGGTTGAACACCGACGGCCTGCCCCCGCGCGAACCCCTGGAGACCGTCCCCGCGCAGGACACCACCACCCGCCGCTCTAGCAGATCCACCTGCTCCTGATGGTCGTGGCCGCACAGCACCACTTCTGCACCCGACTCCACAATTCGCCGCTGCGCCTGGCGCCACCGGGCCAGTCCCATCCTCCGGGAAAGCTCCCCCCGCAAGACGTTGTGGTGCACCACCAGAACCCGAGCCTGCTCCGGAGCGGCGGAGTCGAACAGAGCCTTGACCCTCTTGAACTCCTTTTTGGGCAGATGGCCTTTGACCGCCAAATCCCTCAGGTTCCATGTCAGCGATCCCCAGGCCAACCCGTGCGCGGTGACCGCTCCCGCCACGATCGCCTCGGGGAAGACTAAAGTGGGCGCCAATTCAGGACCGAAGTAGCGCAGATACTTTGCATACTTGGCTCGGCTCCCCAAGGGGAAGAACGGCCGCCGCCACCACTGGACGTCGTGGTTTCCCGGCAAGACGTAAACCGGTGCCGTTCTCTCCAGTTCCCGCACCAGCAGCCGGCCGGCCTGGAACTCGCCGTGACGGGCTCGCTGGGCTACGTCGCCCGACAAAACCACCAGCTGAGGCTCGAGGTCCGGCACCAGTGCCTCGAGAGCCTCGATCTGCGCCAGGTCGGCCTTGCCCCCGAAGTGGGTGTCCGAGAAGTGAACTATGCCGAAACCCAAACTTGGCCTCCTCTAAGCCCGGCGGCACCTTCGGCCCTACCGGCCCCTATGATAGCAGCTCCCGCGCTGCACGTCGTACCACCAAATTGCTCAACAGGTACCAGACTACGACGCCCACGGCGCTCACCAGACGGGCGTACGGATCCGGCGGCAACCGGATCAGCACGTAAACCACCAGCAACAACGTGGATATCCCGCTCGCCCAGCGGCCCAGCTTCCGGGCTTTGCGCTCGATCTGGGCCCGGCATTCCCCGCACAGGGCGCCCAGCGGCAGGCGCACCTCCCGCCCGCAGCGGGGGCACTCGTGCTCAACCAAGCCGCCGGCAAACGGCGTCGGCGAACTGAAGCGTCTTAACATCGCCCCCCAAATCCCTAGTACGGACTCCGTCTTCCCGGATCGTCCGCTCCAAGGCTCTCCTTATGGCCTCCGCCCGATCCCTTTCACCTACGTGATCCAACATCATGCAAGCAGCCAGTATCAGAGCCGAAGGGTTGGCGACCCCTTTGCCGGCGATATCGGGAGCGGAACCGTGAACCGCTTCGAAGATCGCCGCCGAAGCGCCGATGTTGGCTCCCGGAGCCAGGCCTAGGCCTCCCACCAGTCCCGCTATCTCGTCGCTCAAAATATCGCCGAACATGTTGGTGGTGACGATCACGTCGAACTGAGCCGGGTCCAGCACCAGCTTCATGGCGCAGGCATCGATTATCACGTCGTCCACTTCCACCCGCCCGGCGTATTCCTTCGCCACCTCCCGGCCCACATCCAAGAAAAGCCCGCTTACCGCTTTCAGGATGTTGGCCTTGTGGCAGATGGTCACCTTCTTGCGGCCGTTGGCCAGAGCGTACTCGAAGGCAAACCTCACTATCCTCTCGCAGCCCACCCGGGTCACGATCGCTACCGACTGGGCCACCGCTTTGGGATCGCCCGCCACCTGGATAAAAGTCTCCACCCCCACGTACAGCCCTTCGGTGTTCTCCCTCACCAGCACTAGGTCCACGTCCTGGTAACGCCCGTCGGGTAGGATGGAGCGGGCCGGGCGCACGTTGGCGTAGAGATCGAACTCTTTGCGCAGCGCCACGTTAACTGAACGGAACCCTACACCCACCGGAGTGGTCAGAGGTCCCTTCAAAGCCAGACGCGTGCGGCGGATGCTCTCGATGGTGGCGTCGGGCAGCGGGTCCCCCACCTCGTTGAGCGCTTCCAGACCCGCCAGCTGCTCGTCCCATTCGAACTCCGCACCGGCAGCTTCCAGCACCCGGAGAGTAGCCTCCATTATCTCAGGGCCGATCCCGTCACCGCGGATCAACGTGGCTGGACGCTTCATGGTAACCCCGGGGTTAAAGCCTTGATAGCCGCACGCAGCGCTTCCCACGGGGCGCTTCCCACTCCGCGGGCTACGGTGCGCCAGCCTATTTCTCCGGTTCTCACATCTATCAGTACCACGGTGAGCTCGGCTCGAGCCTGTCCGCTCTCGTCCGGCAGGAACACCAGGCTGGCGGGGACCAGGGCATACCGATCGGCTGCAACCGCAGTGAGTGCTCTCATCTGGCTTCGCAGCGGATCCGGCACGATTCTGAGCTCAGGCGAGCGCAACAATGCCGTGGCCATCTGGTCCGGATCGGTCAGCATCGGCTGTCCCCTGCGGGCCGCACGCCTCAGCTCGTCCGGCAAGATCCAGGTAACCTCCGGCGCCCGGGCGGAGAGTTCTTCAGCCACGACCGAATCCGCCCTGTCGAGAGCCGCCCGCCGGGGACTGAGTAGATCGCGCCACCCCAGCTCGTCCGCCGCGCCCACCATAGTCAGGGGATAAACCGCTACCCTCTGGCCCGCCAATCCCGCAGTGGGAAGAGGCGCCACCGGGGCTGGCGATCCAGTCCCCGCCGCTCGGGAACCGCTGCAGGCCACCAGCGAGAGGCCGGCCACCACGGTAAACCACCGCATTGGCAATCGCGTTCTTTCGGTTCAGGGTGCCGGGAACTTAGCCGGCCGCCGCCGAGGGGCAAGACCACCCCAAGGTGGGGCCGGCTCAGGAAAGCGTGAGCCCTCCGTCAACCACGATCACTTGGCCGGTGATATGACGCGCCTCTTCCGAACACAGAAAGACCACCACATGGGCCACGTCCTCTGGTTCGGCCACCCGCCCCAGCAGAGATTCTTTCTCCGCCCGCTCGATCACCTCCGCCGGGAGCCGGGCGATGAGCTCGGTCTTCACAAATCCGGGAGCCACGGCGTTGACGTTGACGTTGGAGGGACCCAGGTCCACCGCCGCGGCGCGGGTGAGGCCGATCAAAGCGGCCTTGCTTGCGGCGTAATTGGCGACCCCAAAACCCGGGGTGTAGGCCTGGTGAGAAGCTACGTTGACGATCTTGCCGTAGCGTTGCTTGCGAAATGTGGGGGCCACTGCGCGAATGCAGTTGAACGCGCCGGTAAGGTTGGTATCGATCACCTCCTGCCAGGCATCGTCCGACAACCGCCACAGAGCGCCGTCGTGGGCCACACCTGCATTGTTCACCAGGTAGTGCACGCCGCCGAGCTCTCCCTTCACCGCCTCCACAAAGGCCGCCACCGCTTGAGGATCCCGCACGTCGCAAACCGCGCTGTACACCTCCACTCCGAAGCCCCTAAGGGCAGTCTCGGTGAGCAGCGCCTGGGCGGCTACGTCGCGCTCCTCGAGCTGCACGTAATTGAAGCCGACGTGCACTCCTCGGCGCGCAAATTCCAAAGCGATCGCGCGGCCTAATCCGGTGGCGCCTCCGGTGACTATGGCTACGTTCCCTTTCATTTCCCTGGGCTTGACCGCCTCAGGGCTGGGTTGCGGAGCCACCGTGGCACCCGAGGTTCGACCTCCGGCGGCCGCGAATTCCTGCGGGTCTAGCGGATGGTAGCGAATGGTCCCCTGCCGTTAGGGCAGATTCGAACGTACGTTCGGAAACCCGATTGGGCAACACCGGCCGCCCGGGGGCGAACCGACCCCGGCCTCCGGCGGCGGGGTTGCCAGCCGGGTTCTCCGGCCCCATTCTCTAGCCCCGCTATGGCCAAACTTCCCTCGCGGAGCGGATCGGAAAAATGACCTGGAACGGACTGCTTTCTCGAGCTCTCAAGGCCGCCCGCGCCATCGACCGGCTGAGCGAAACCGTGGGGCGTGCGGTAATCTGGCTTTCTTTGGTGATGGTACTGGTGGGCAGCTTCAACACGGTTGCGCGATACGCCGGCCGGCGCTTCGGCACGGAGCTTGCCTCCAACGCGTACATCGAGCTTCAGTGGTACCTTTTCAGCCTGCTGTTTCTGCTCGGAGCCGGCTACACCCTCAAGTACGACCGGCACGTCCGGGTAGATGTGATCTACGCCCGGCTTTCGGAGCGGGCACGGGCGTGGATCGACTTGGCGGGAACGATCGCCTTTCTCATTCCCTTCTGTGTCTTCGGGCTGGTGGTCTCCTGGCCGGCGGTGAGGAACTCGTGGGCCATTCTGGAGGGTTCACCCGATCCCGGAGGCCTGCCTCGCTATCCCATCAAGACCATGATCTTGGTGTCGTTCTTTCTGCTCCTGCTGCAGGGGCTGGCCGAGCTGGTCCGCAGGATCGCCGTGTTGCGGGGGCTGGCCGGTCTGGGCGAGGCCGAACCGCACCGCGGAGAAATCTTGTGAACGCCGAGTGGTTGGGCCCCGCCATGTTCGTGGTGGCCCTGGCTTTCATCTTTTCGGGTTTTCCCGTGGCCTTCGCCCTGGGCGGCACGGCGCTGCTGTTTGCCGCGGTGGGCAGCGCGTTGGGAGCGCTGGATCTCCCTTTGTTGTTCGCCATGCCGGAGCGGGTCTTCGGCGTGATGTCCAACTTCGTGCTGCTCGCCGTCCCGTTTTTCATCTTCATGGGTGTGGTCCTGGAGCGCTCCCGCTTGGCGGAGGACCTGTTGCGCACCATAGGACTGCTCTTCGGGCCGGTGCGCGGCGGTCTCGCCTTGGCGGTGGTGTTCGTAGGCACGCTGCTCGCCGCAGCCACCGGCGTGGTCGGCGCCTCGGTAGTCGCGATGGGCCTGATCTCCCTTCCGGTGATGCTGCGCTATCGCTACTCGGTGGAGCTTTCCACCGGAGTGATAGCGGCTTCGGGAACCTTGGGGCAGATCATTCCGCCCAGCGTGGTGCTGGTCGTATTGGGAGACCAGTTAGGCGTATCGGTGGGCGACCTCTTTCTCGGCGGCTTGCTGCCCGGAATCATGCTGGCCGGCCTTTACGCGGCGTACGTGGGCGGCGTAGCGGTGTTCCGTCCCAACTCCGCTCCGGCTATGCCGGAGAACGAGCGGGTAGCGGTCGGTTTGGGCCTGATCAAGCAGGTGGCATTGGTTCTGGTCCCGCCGCTGGTACTCATACTCCTGGTGCTCGGCAGCATCTTTGCCGGCGTGGCGACACCCACCGAGGCCGGAGCGATGGGGGCTCTGGGAGCGCTGATCTTGGCTGCAGCCAATCGGAGACTGAATCGCGCGGCCCTGATAGGCGCGATGGACGAGACCACCAAACTCACCACCATGGTGATCTTTCTCCTCATCGGGGCTACAGCGTTCACCCTGGTATTTCGAGGAGTTGGGGGCGACCTCTGGATCGAACACCTCCTGACCGGGCTGCCGGGGGGCAAGATCGGCCTTTTGGTCGTGGCCAATCTCGCAATCTTCGTCCTGGGATTCTTCCTGGATTTCTTCGAGATAGCCTTCATACTGGTCCCGCTCTTGGCGCCGGCGGCACAGGCTTTGGGGATCGACCTCGTTTGGTTCGGAGTCATGATCGGCATGAATCTCCAAACTTCGTTTCTGACTCCCCCGTTCGGATTCGCGCTTTTCTATCTTCGCGGCGTGGCGCCTGCGGAGGTACGCACGACGCAGATATACCGCGGCGCCGTACCTTTCATCGCAATTCAGCTCATCGGCTTGATCCTCATCGTCCTCTTCCCCGAGATCGTGCTGGCACTGGTTCGCTGAGGACGGTCCTGTACCGGGAAGGCGGGGTTCCGGCCCGGCGGCGGCTTGCGGGCGCCCTGAACCGCCAAGGAACGGCGCGAGCGTGACGGGAACTCCCGTCGCCGTGCGAGAGACGGGCTAGACCTCCCGGCCGAAGGCGAAATCGGCGTAGGCTCGCTCTGCAGTGTCGAACCAGCGGTACATTTGGCGCCTCCAAGCCAGCCACGCCTGGTAAACTTTGCGATAGCCCGAGTCCTTGGAGGCCTGCTCCTCGTACAAGGAGAACGCCGCCTCGTAGGCAGCCTGCATGATCTCGTCCGAGAAGCGGCGGAATTGCACTCCCGCCGCGACCAGCCGCTGCATCGCGGGAGCGTTGACGCTGTCGTATTTACCCAGCATCCAAGTGGAGGCCTCTACCGCGGCCGTCTGGAACATCTCCCGGTATTCAGAAGGCAGGCTGTTCCACTCTCTCAGGTTCACGTGGAAAGAAAGCGTCGGGCCCGGCTCCCACCAGCCGGGATAGTAGTAGTACCGCGCCACTTTGTGAAACCCGAGCTTCTCGTCGTCGTAGGGACCGACCCACTCGGTAGCGTCTATCACTCCCCGCTCCAGTGCGGGGAAGATATCCCCGCCGGCCAAGACCTGGACCGTGACTCCCAACCGGCTCATCACCTCTCCTCCCAGACCCGGAATCCTCATCCGCAGCCCTCTGAGGTCCGCCGCCCGGTTCACCTCTCTTTTGAACCACCCGCCCATCTGCGCCCCGGTACTCCCGCCGGGGAAAACGATGATCCCGAAATCGGCAAAAAGTTCACGTACCAGCTCCAAGCCGCCGCCGTGATACAGCCAGGCGAACTGCTGGCGCGCGGTGAGCCCGAACGGAACGCCGGCATCGAACGCCAGAGCGGGATTCTTCCCGGTGAAGTAGTAGCTCGCGGTGTGAGCCACCTGGACGGTGCCCTGCTGCACCGCGTCCATGACCTGAAGCCCGGGCACCAGCTCCCCCGCGGGGTAGGGCCTGACTATGAACCGCCCTTCCGAGATAGCCTCCAGCCTTTCGGCGAAAACCTGGGCTGTGCCGTAGATCGTGTCCAAGCCCCTCGGGAAGCTGGAGGCCAACCGCCACATAACCCGCCGCCGGGTTTGCACCGCGGGCGCGCCTCCGGCGGCGGCACCGCTCCCCTCTCCACCGCAAGAGGCCAGTGCGGGCACCGCCGCAGCCACAGCACCGCTGGCCAGCGCTCGCTTCACGAACCGCCGTCGATCCATACGCTTGTCGGGTGACATCTGACCTCCAATCTCTGGGTTAGGGCCTAAAGCCTAACACGCGAGTCGCGGCGAACGCAAAGGACATAATGGGCGCCAGCCACCCGCAAGTCGGGGCGTAAGGCGTCAGGTTCTTACCGCCTGACCCTCAGCTCTTTGAGGAGAAACACCACGGCCAATGCCCCCGCCAGAGCGCCGCTTAATCCCAGCGCCGCAGCGCCGCCCGCCTCGTCGTAGATCGTGCCCAGCACCCATCCGCCGGGCAGCGCCGCCACACCCACAGCCGCGTGGTACTTTCCAAAAGCGCGGCCCCTTTTTCCCGCTCCCCCCATAGCTGCCACATAAGCCCGCTCGGCGGGTTCGGTAGCGGCCGCCACCAATCCGAACAGAGCAAACCACACCGCTCCCGCCGCAGCGCTCGTCGCCCCCGCCAAGCCCGCGCAGACCGAAACGTAGAACAGCCACCCCAACACCATCACCCGGCCCGGCCCCAAGCGATCGGCGAGATGCCCGCCCGGATAGCTGGCCGCCGTGCGCACCACATGGAGCAGAGCCCAGAGTACAGGCGCCAAGGCGACGGGCAACCCCAGGTCCTGCAAGCGGAGCAGCATCAGCGTTTCCGGCATCCGGGAAAATGCAAACAGAACGATTAACCAGAAGAGCACCCCTGCCGGACGTCCGGTTGGCGGGGGATCGCGAAGCAGCATTTCCGAGTTCGGAACCGGTGGTTCTACCCTCGCCGGGCCCTTTCCGGCATACAACGCCCACCACACCGTGCCGACCGCCAAGGCACCCGGCAGAGCGGTCCAAAGGATCACCTCCCGGGGCCCCAGCCCGGCTACGGCCAGCAGCAGCGTTGCGATCAAAGGTCCCGCCACCGCACCCGCGTGATCCATGGCCCGGTGAAAGCCGAAAGCCCGTCCCCGCATTTCTTCCGCCGCCGCATCGGCTATCAAAGCGTCCCTCGGCGGCGTCCGGGCGCCCTTGCCCAGCCGGTCTACGGAGCGCAGCAACACAACCTGCCATCCGGCCGTCGCAAGCCCAATGACCGGTCTCGCCGCCGCCGCCACGGCGTAGCCTGCAACTACCAGGGGCCTGCGCCATCCTCTTCGGTCCGAGAACCAGCCGGACCCGAGCTTCGCCAAACTGGATCCCGCATCGGAGAGCCCGTCGAGCAGGCCGAGGGTGACGGCGCCGGCTCCCAGCCCGCGGGTTACCAGTGCGGGGAGCAGGGGATAGAGCATCTCGCTCGCCAAATCGTTGAGAAACGAAACCGCCCCGAGGGACTTTACCAGGGGCGGCAACTTGGGACGGAGCTGCCGTCCTCCAACCTCCCGCCCCGTGCCGCTCACTCCTCCAGCCCCATCCCCCACCGGATCAAGCTGACCGGCAGACCACCGTAGCTCAGCACCTTTTCGTGGAAGTCCCGCAGCGAATACGATCCTCCGGCCACGGCCCGGTAGGCATCCCGCAACGCTCGCAACTCCCGCCGGCCGACGGCGTAGCACAACTGATATGCGGGATACGCGCAGTAGCGGCTCACCTCGGCCTCGGCGTTGGCCCGCTCGAAGTGCACCCTGTCGACCAAAATGTTCACCGCCTCCTCTATGCTCATGCCCCGGGTGTGGAGCCCCACGTCCAAGACGATCCTCAAAGCCCGCCACAAGAGATGGACCCGCTGGAAGAAGCGTTCTTCGATCCCCCGATAAAATCCCTCTTCTCCCATCATCTCTTCGCAGTAGAGGGCCCATCCTTCGATCGTGAGCGGCGTGCCGAGCAATTTCCGGACGGTACGCTCCTGCTGCTGGGCCCATAGGAACTGAAGGTGGTGCCCGGGATAGCCTTCGTGGAGGGCGGTGGAGGCTATTTCGTGAACGCAGTGGTCCCGCAGGAGACGCTCAACCTGTTCCGGAGGCGCCGAATTGTCCGGTGGGGTGACGAAAAACCAACCGGTGCGGTCCGGGGAGAACGCCCCGGGAGCCTGGTAGGCGGCGTACGGTATTAGAGGTCTCAAGAAAGACGGTGTTTCCACCACCTTGAGGGGTCCGGGAGGAATCGGTACCAGGTCCCGCTCTTCTACGAACCGGCGCGCCCGCTCCATCTCGGAGGCGTAGGCCCCCACCAGCTCTTCGGCCCGGGGGTGTTCGGCCCGCAGGCGATCGACCAAATCGGGCCATCGCGCGCTGCTATCGATCTCCCGAGCCATGCGGGCGAGCTCCTGTTCTATCTCCTCGGCCAGGCGGTTCCCGTAACGCCACAGCTCCGGAGCCGTGTTGCGCAAAGCGTGCTCGTAGTGCAGCCGGAAATTGAACGCATCCTCGCCTATGGCGAAACTGTTGTTTGTGGGATCCAGGAGTTCTCCCTCCATGAACCGGGCGAACGAGTCGAGCGCTTCCTGAGCGTCGCGGTACTTGGTATCGAAGTCGGAGTCGCCCTCGGGGCGGAGCTCCTGCGACACCTGCTCCAGCAGCGCTCTGCCGCCTTTTGCCACGCGGAGGGCCATCGTGACGAAAACCTCCGGGCACCCGCTCAGCGTTTCCATCGCCGCCCGGAAGAAGGCGGGAAACTCCGCCAGCCGGCTGGCGGCGGATTTGGCTCGGTGCGCCAGCGGGCGATCGGTCCGGGAGAGCAACAGGTACAGCCCGTCCAGGGCGTGTCCCACCCAGAAGCCGGGATTTTTTATGTGAATCTGCTCGACTTTGAAACGGTGCTCCCACATGCGGAGCTCGTTCAGCAGCATGGTGCGGTCGATCTCGTCTTCGAGGGAATCTACCTCCACCTGCTCGACCGCTCCCGCCAGCGAGCGAAGGGCGGCCAAGTGCTGGCGTACGTCTTCCGGGGTGAAGCGGCCCAGCCGGTGATCGTGCTCCCTGAGGCCGGCGGCTGTGGCTTCCACCGGATCCAAGTGCCATCGTACGTCGAGGTACGAGGCGACCAGCTGTTCCAGCTTGAGTGCGCTCGTCAAGTCGGCTGCCGCTTGCTCCTTTCGGCTTCGGCCACCAGGCGGTGGCACTCCTCGTCGGTCAATACCCGGTCGGCCTGCTTGGCGGCGGTGAACAACGCTTCGCAGAGCCAGGAGTCTGAGGCATCGTAGCCGTGTTCCGCCAGCCAGTATTTCACGTTGGAAAGCCCGGAGACGGGTGAGATTTCGATTTTCTGCTTCAATCCGAAGGCGCCCGCCGGCACACTCGAATAGACCCGGTCGGCCAGCCAGGAGTCGCCTTTCTTCTTCGCCTTGATGATCGCGGCGGCATGGACTCCGGTGCCGGTCCGAAAAGCGTCGGCGCCGATCACCGGGTAGTTGGGCGGAAGCGGAGCTCCGATCGCTTCCGCCGCCAACTGGCAGTACTCCCGCAGGCGGGACACGTCGTGACGATGCGCCCCTAGAAGATACAGATTGACGATCAGCAGGTCCATTTCGGCGTTCCCCACTCTTTCGCCGACCCCCAAGGCGGTGGCGTGCACTCGGTCCACGCCGGCTTCGATGGCGGCCAGGCAGTTGATGATCGCCAGACCTCGATCCCGGTGTCCGTGCCAGTCGATTTTAACATCCTCCCCCGACGGAGCCACGATCTCTTCTTTGACGAACCGTACCAGATTCTTGACTCCCGCCGGAGTGGCGTGTCCCACCGTGTCCGCCAGGCAGATGCGGCGGGCGCCGCAGCGGATCGCGGTGCCGTATAGCGCTTTCAGGGTTTCGGGGCGCGCTCTGGTGGTGTCTTCGGTTACGAACATCACGGGCAACCCTTCGCGCACGGCGAAGCTTACGGCTTCTTCGGTAACCTTCAGCATCTGGTCCAGGGTCCAGTCTTCGGCGTACTGGCGGATGGGAGAGGAACCGATGAAGGTGGCGGCTTCGATGGCGATCCCCACCTCTTGGGATATTCTCACGATCGGCTCCACGTCGGCGATCACGGTGCGGGCGGCGCAGTTGGGTTGAATGGGGAGGCGGTTTTGGGCGATCTCTCTGGCCAGGCATCTTACCGACTCGGCCGCTCTCGGGCCGGCCCCGGGCAGCCCGATGTCGGCGGCCGCGATTCCCAGATCGGCCATCAGATGGAGGAGCTGGATCTTGGTTTCCACGGGCGGGTCGATGGCGGACGGCGACTGGAGCCCGTCGCGCAGGGTTTCGTCGTTGAGGTCCACGCGCACCGACGACCAGTCGAAGCCGTCGATCGCGTTCCAATCGTAGATCAGCGAGGCCTGGTCCATGGCAGGAACGATGCCGGGAACGGCTCTCCGGGTCAAGCGGAGGCCGGGCGTGGCGGAACCGAGTGCGACGCCCGGCCGGGTTTGCCAGCGGAAGGTGCGGCTTATCGACCCGTCAGGCGGGCGAAGTATTCGGCTACGTTGAAGCCTCGGGGGTCGACTTCGTAATACCGGCCCCGGGCAAAGTGGCCGGTGGTGGGAAAGTAAGGGGGCGGCTCGCTGAAGGCGCAGGAATCGTAAGAGTAGCGCTTCAGGTAGCCGGTGCCCGAGGTGGTCCCCACCGCACCGCGGGTTCGTTGAATGATTCCCCCAGTTAGGTAGAGGCAGCCCCGACCCCAAAGCTTGCTCTCGCAGGGTTCGGCTTTCGTAGCACCGCTGGCGTAGTTCTCCACGGTAAAGATGTTCAGCGCCAGGACCACAGCGTTGATGAACTCGTCCTTGGTGTCGTCGTAAGTGAAATAGTTCGCCGCCGACGTGGGGCGTACGGGCGAGTTGAGGGTGTTGTCCGACACCACTATGTCTCCGCCCGAGAAAAGGCCGAGTATGTCGCCGTCTTTGCAGGCACTCTGTCCCGGTGCGGTGGCGTAAGTGAGATCGTCAACGATGACGATGTCGTCGGTGGCTGCCAGCGTGACTCTACCCCTCACCACTCCGCTCACCGCCACCTTGCCCTCAACGTAGATGACTCCTTTGAAGGACGGGTTCAGTTCCCGGGAAATGGGAAACAGGTACTGCGCGTCCGGCCGCCCGGACAATAGCGGGCTCACCGGCCCGGGCCACTGTAGCCACGCTCCTTTGCCGTCGGACGGCTGGAACCCGCCCCAGAGGGAGTCCGAGCCTCCCAGGTAGCAGCGCTTGGTGCTGCTGCTTACCGCCGCCACCCAGCTATCAGGGCCGCTGTTGGGATGGCTTTTGGCGTTCACGAACACTCCGCCGCTGTGGTAGTGCCCGCAATTCTCGGAGTTGCGGAGCCGGTTAGAAGAGTAGTCCGAAGGCAGCGAGCCGGAGACCCAGCCCGCGTTGCTCGATTGGTAGACCCGGATGAAACCCTCGTTGGAGCCGTTCACGCTCCCGTCGCCGTTGAGATCGATAGCAACGAACTCGATGCGGGTCGTAGCCTCCCCCGCATCGCCGGCCGTGCTCGAGGTAAATGAGGTTTTCCCCGCTTGGGCCTGACTCTTCAGCTTGTTCAAATCGGCGGTCTGAGGCATGGCGATGTATGGTCCGTTTTCCGTATAGCCCTGCTTGAAAACGCCGTACTGGGCGCCCTGAACGGTTTTCGCCGTGACCACCGGCCCATGGAACGTCGCACCCGAGGGATAGATTTTGAGATAATCGTTGGTGTGGACCGGACCGAAAATCTGATCCCCTCCGCCGAAGGCGATATAGCTCGGTTCGATGTCGGTGAAGTAGGCGTACTTGGCGAAGCTTTCCTGCACCACTTCCCCGCGCCGGACCAAGCGGTTCCCGAAAGCATCCTCGACCACAACCACTATGCTTCCGAACACCCCGTACTGGCCGCTGGTTATCCCGGTGGGCCCTACATAGGTGGACCGGCGCAGGTTGGGAATCACGTTTCCTCTGGCGTCGGTCACCTGGGCGTTCAATTCCAAAACGGCGAAGCCGGTGTCCGGGTAGAGGGTTTTATCTCCGTTGATGCGTGCCCGGGCCTCTTCCAGGCCGGCGTCGGCTGCCGCTTCGAGCAGGCCTAGGCGATCGGCGTGGCGGCCGATGAGAGTGGCGTTACTGCTCACCAATGCCGCTCCGCCCGCCACCGCCGCCACCACCAGGGTGACCAATATGACAACTACCAGCGCTATACCGCGCTCGCTCTGTATCCGAGAGTTCCCCGTCCATTTCATAGACAAACCTCTCAGTCTTACGGGATCGTAACGACGTTGGAGATAGCAAGCTGGGAAAGAAGAGGAGTGCAATCTTGGGCCGCGAGAGCGTAGACGTAGCTCTCACCGCTCACCACCGCCGCGTCTTGATACACATACGGCGCTGCTCCCGCCGGAATGTTGAGATAGGGATCACCCCAATCGCTCTCGGACTGCAGTCTCCTCCAGATGACGTAACTCACCACGTCTCCCTCTCCTCCTGTTTCGTCCACCGCCGCTCCCCAGGTCAGATTGACGACCGGCACCCCGCCCGGCCCCGTACCCACGCTCGCCACCAAGCCGGTTCCCAAGAGCGGCTCGTCCCCGCAGGTACGCTTTACGGCGAGCCCGGCGTTGGGAAGCCGAACCAACCGGGAAACGCTCCGCTGGCGCTCCTCGGGACCGGTGAGGCCGTTGGTGCCGGTAAGGTTGATCCGAATGGCCCGCACCGAGTCGATCTTGGCGGCACTTCCGGTATCGGCCGGCGATCCGTGTATCGGGACGCTGTGAACCAGCGGAAGCTCGGCCGCCGGCAATCGCTGGGTAGTCGGCTCCCCGCTGGCAGGCGTCACCAGCACGTAGTACTCGAAAAAGTCCGTGCCGGGTGTCTTCAAGATGTTGCGCGCAACCAGCTCCGGCGCTCCCCGGTTTACCTGGCGGTAGATGACATAGTCGTCGGTACGGCTAGTGGTCGTATCTGGCCGGAAGAAGAACACGATGGTTTCCGCGGGACTGTTCACTCCCCCGAAGAGATAACTGGTGTCCGGATAGGTGACCGCGGTGTTGGGAATAGTTATCGCCAGCGCCTTGGTGAGCGCCGAAACCGCTCCAGACGGTGCGTCCGGGTCGTAGTATACGGCGAACACGTCGTTCCGGAGATTGGTCGTATGGTTGGCGTTGAACGCCACCACGTCGGGGCCGGCGTAAACCAGCATGGGCTGCTCGTCCGGAACCCCGGCGCCCAAGGCCCGAAGATCCTGCGCCATCAGGTTCAACGCAAAGCGCAGATTCTGGAGCGTGGACATCCGCTGGTTGCCCAGAGTAAAAGCTCTGCCCTGGGAGCGCATGAACCCCAGAGCCCCGGCGATCACGATGCTGAACACCACCAGGGCAACCAGCATTTCGATCAGAGTCATGCCGCGCTCTGCGGCGCCTCTCACGCGCTTCATGGAGCCGCCACCGTTACCGTGCGCACCACAGGAGCCAGCAGACCCGGACCCTCCACCGTCACCGTGATCTTCTTGTAGTCGAACGACTGCCCCGGCCCGCCGTAGTGAACCACTTCGGTTGTACGGGTAAACCCCGGGAGAGTGGGAAATCCCGTTTCCGTACCCGCGTACAAACTGTCGATCTTGGCGTACACCGGCTCGATCCGCACTTCTTCTATGCGGTCCTCGGCCAGCTGAATTGCGGCCGCCGTGACGTCTCCCACCGCGGTTGTCTTCACCAGCCCCGCCGTGAGGGTTCCCATCCCGAGAATCGCCACCGACAATATCACCAGGGCGATCATCACCTCGATCAAAGTGAAACCACCGCGGCCCATCAGAACCCCCTGACCCAAGTACCGCCGGAAGTGTAGCGATACCACGAGACCCTTCCGGTACCGCGTTCCACCTCTATGGCCCGGGTGTCGGTCTCATGCCCGGGATTCAGCACCGCGCGCTTGGACGTCAGGTAAAAGCCCCCGGCTTCGCTGGCGCTGCCGTTACGGTGGAAAACGACGGCCGGCATACCGTCAACGGTGCGGGTAAACGTCACCTCGTTCCCCGAACCCGGAATCGGACCGGGCGGTGCCCCCGCCCGCCCAAAGACGATGTGCTCGCCCAGCGGGAAGCGGCGGACCCGCTCTCCGGAATCAACCGCGCCGTCGTTGTCGGCATCCTCGTGCACTATCAGCGCCGCCCCCGGAACGTCGAACCGCACTATCACGTCGTGCTGGCGCGTAACCGCGAGCCGCTGCGCCACGAGCATCGTGGTTCCTATCCCCTGCATCGCCGAGTCCACCCGATAGCGGGTAAGGTCGATCCGGGGAACGGCAATGGCCGCCACGATCCCGATCATGGCCAGCACAATCAGTATCTCTATCAGCGTGAATCCGCGACGCGACTGAATCATCCTGAACCTCCTGAACCTGCTTCTGCGGAAACCAGCGGCCCTACAAAGCCGAACCCCGCCGCCGAGCCGCCGCTCAACATCTGGTCCAAGCGCCGGACTTCGGCAAAGGCGGCCATCTTCGAAAACCGGGCCCGGGATCTGCTGGCGGTCTCCCGCCCTTCCGCCTCCCTACCCAGAGACCAAAGCAAGGCCGCAAGATCGCGCTCGGCTTCCGCCGCCATAAGCTCGTCGCCCCCCTGCTCCGCCCGCCGGATCACCTCCCGATACAAAGCTTCCGCCCTGGCGTACTCGCCCTGTGCCCCAAGAGCACCGGCCAGCACGCGCAAATCTTCCGCCTCCCCCATCACATCACCCAGCTCCCGGTGCAGCGCTATCGCCTTTTCCACCTCCCTCGCTGCAAATAGCGGATCTCCAGCTAGACGCTGGACATCGGCGTAGCCGCAAATCGTGGCGGCTACCAGAGAGAGGTCGCCGGAAAGCTCGGCCGCTTGGATAGCCTGCGCCGCCGTATCCGAAGCCCGCTCCCAATCGCCCTCGTCCTTGTAAACGTGAGCCAGGTTGTGCAGCGCCTCTGCTACACCCCGATGAGAACCCACCCTTTCAAACGCCGCTACGGCCCGGGTATGCCACCCGACGGCCTGCGCTCTGGATCCACGCAGGTTCGCCAAAATGCCCAGGTTATTGCAGCACCGGCCCACCGTCGCGTGATCCCGCACCACATACGCCTGACCCAAGGCCAAGGCAAAACAGTCCTCGGCTTCCCTGGTGAGACCCGTCGCCAGGTTGATTCCTCCCAGCGCATTGAGGGCCCGAATCTCGATCGTCCGATCGCCTCGCTCCCTGGCCCGCTCGAAAGCCAACTTCGCCCAGCGCCGCCCCTCCTCGGGAAAGCCCAAACGAACCGCCGCAATTCCCTTCAAAAGCGCCAGTGTGGGCGAGAGCCGCAACAAGTCCTCTCCCAACGACTGGCAATAGGAAAGCAGCGCCGCATACTTGCCCGCCTCGGCCAGTTGGCGCGCTTGGTGAAGTATCTCGAACGTCAGCCGGGCGCCCATTGGTCAAAACGAGATCTGGTAGCTCGAAAAACCACAGAGCTTGGCCTTGATCCACCCGTACAGCGGCGCGTGCTCTGCGGGATACTCAGTCCAACGGCCATCCGAACCCCGGTGCAGGAAATGCAGCCGCCACCGGAGCTTGAAGTCCCGCCAGTCAACATCCCCGTCACCGTCCAAGTCACCCGGGTACCAGAGCTGCAACAATACCGGACAGGCCGGCGTAAACTGCAATCCGCTGGGCCCGAAGTGCACCAACACCTCGGTGCTGTCCACCTGCACCGTGATCTCCACCGAGTCACGGGCGCCTATTCTCCGACCGTCAGGCAGGCGATACAGAGAAAAAGGCGGGATGTTGAGTCTCAGAAACCTTCTAGCCTTCTTCCCACCCCAGCCGCCGGCGAGCGACCCGGAATCGCCGCCGTCTTCGTCGTCATCCGACCCGTCCGCATAGTAGATCTCTATCAGGTGGCGGCGATCGTTCGCAGCCCAGAACCTTACCTCGTAACGATCCAGAGAAAGGAAGGCGCCCGCAGCGTCGGACAAAACGACACTGTCCGCCGAACTACCTCCGGCGGTCGAGTCCTCGCCACTGGTCACCACAACGGCTACCGGCCTGGAATCGGCCCAGCGCAGCGCCGGAGGACGTAATGCGTAACCTTCCCCGCCGCTCGCAAAGGGCGGGGGACCCACAGCTTCTCCCCCGCAGGCAAACGCGAGCAGCACAGCCCAAACCGCATGCTTTCTACCGACGGATCGCACCAAGGTCTGCCTCCCGTTACTGATTGACCCGAGACTGGCCCGGCCCTCTCGGCCTGCACCTGTAGCACAACCCGTGCCGGCCCACCGCAGCACTCCGGCGCACAGACTATGCCCTTTACGATCGCTCTAGGTTAACCGTAACAGCGGCAAGGACTTGTAGCCTATAAGACGAGCTTCGAAGAGGAGAGCGGCAGGTCCCGGCATGGAACGAATCGTTCCAGCTAGGCGGAATGCATCATTCCGGGCCTTCTTGCAATATGCGTCTAAGCCTCGGGCGGGAAATGCCCAGTCTGCGAGCAGCTTCGGAACGATTGCCTTGACAAAGCTGGAGCATCTTGCGGGCTGCAGCAGCCACGATTTCGTCCAGCTTTGCGGGGAACGGAAGAGCTTCCGCCTCGGGACCCGACCCGGCGGCTCTGTCCCGGTTCTGGCCGGCTGCGGGTTTAAGAACCAACTCTGAAGCAGCCAACTCTCCAGGAGGCGAGAGCAGGAGGGCGCGCTCTATGGCGTTTTTCAGCTCCCGCACATTGCCGGGCCAGGAATGCTCGCGCAGGCGGCGCTTCAGCACTTCGTCCAATACCGGCACCGGAAGCCCGTGACGCCGGCAGAGATCCTTCAAGAGCCGCTCGGCGATCAGTATCACGTCGTCGCCGCGATCCCTGAGAGGAGGAAGCTCCAGCGTCACAACCGCCAGCCGATAGTACAAATCTTCCCGGAAACTTCCCTCCGCAACCCGCCTGGAAAGATCGTCGTTGGTCGCTGCTATGATCCTAACGTCCACCTTTCTGGCCCGGGTGCCGCCGACTCGGCGTATCTCCATGTCCTCGAGGACGCGGAGGAGCTTGGCCTGCACGGACAGCGGGAGCGTGCCCACTTCGTCCAGAAACAGAGTTCCCCCGTCCGCCACTTCGAACAAACCGGGCTTGGCGGCGTGGGCGTCCGTGAAAGCTCCTTTTTCGTGCCCGAACAGCTCGGACTCGATAAGCTCGCCCGGAAGCGCGGAACAGTTGAGCGCCACGAAAGGAGCATGACGGCGAGGACCCCCGTCATGGATCGCACGCGCCAGAAGCTCCTTGCCCGTGCCCGTCTCCCCCATGATCAAGGCGGTCGCACTGCTGTGGCGAAGCAAGCGTTCTGCTTGCTTCAGCACCTGCTTGATCGGCGGGCTCTCTCCAACGATCCGCTGGAAGACTTCGAGATCAGCCCGATCTAGTCGCTCTAGACGACCCCGTTCCCGGAAACGGGCTACCGCGGACTCCAGGGCATTCTGAACAAGCTCCGCATCGTCGGGGAGGACGAAATAATCGCGCGCGCCGCGATTCACAAAGTCCAAAGCCAGCCGCCTACTGGGATCCCGGCCCACGGCGAACAAATGCCCCGCCTCGGGCTCCGGGCATGAAGCCACCCATTCCAGCGCCTCGCGCTCAGTACCCGGGCACGCCAGCACTACGGCCGCAGCTCGGTCGAACCGCACATTGGCAGCTCCTTGCGGTTGGGAAAACTCCGCCGCTGCACCCAAACTCGAGGCTAGGGCCTTCAAGTCCTCTGAAAAAGCTCTAGAAAACTCGAGAACGAGGATCAAATCGTGCCACGACCGATACGGAGCCGGAACAAAATGTTACGCAGCGTGGGTACTGGCAAGAGACCCGGGGCCGGAAGAGGGCTTAGGGGGCAGGGGCCAACTCGTTACCCGCAGCTATGAAGCCCTCCAGATCTTGTCCTTCCAGGGTGGTGCCATCACCCACCAAACATCGCACTAGGCGAGAGTTCTTTACCCTGGCTCCGCGGCCCACCAGGGTGTGGGCCAGCACGCTCCCGCTGATCTCCGCACCGCTCTCGATCGTCACATTGGGCCCTATGGTGCAGTCGGAAAGCTGCGCTCCTTCGGCGACATGCACGGGATCTACGATCGTCACGCCGGATTGGTCAGGGGGGCGCCGGCTGTGCCCGCTTTTCAGCAGATGGAAGTTGGTCTCCAGGAGCGTTTCCAGCTTGCCGCAATCGTACCAGTCCGTGGCCCGCGCGGTGTAAAGCCGCCGCCCCTGGTCTATCATGTATTGGAAAGCGTCGGTCAGGAACCATTCGCCCTTCAGAGGAGGGCGCTCTTTGGCCCAGCGAATTCCCTCGAACAGAGTTTTCCAGTCCCGGATGTAGTAGACCCCGATGTTGGCCAGGCGAGAAATCGGCTCCGACGGTTTCTCCACGATGCGCAGCATGTAGCCCGCTTCGTCGGTGACCACCACGCCAAAACGCCTATAGTCTTCCACCTCGCTCGCCCAGATTATACCGTCGGCGTCCGTTGTCCTGGCCAGCGAAAGGTCGGCTCTGAACAGCGTATCCACGAAGACGATCAGCACCGGGCCGTTCACGTAGGGCTCGGCCAGCCCCACCGCTCCGGCGGTGCCGTCCTGCACCTTCTGCTCGATAAAGCGCATCGGCTTGTGATAGTTGCGGCGCGCGTATTCCTCGACCTGTTCCTTCAGATGCCCGGTGATGAAGATCAATTCTTCAACGTCCAGGCCTTCCAGGTTGTCCATCACCCAGTCCATCACCGGACGGCCTGCCACCCGAACCAGGGGCTTGGGCACGTAGTTGGTGAGCGGGAGCAATCGGGTGCCTTTGCCGGCGAGCGGTAGAATGACTTTCATGGGTACGCCCGAGCGTTACACCCTGCCGTAGCGGTCTTCCAGTCGGACCACGTCGTCCAGCTCGGGAGTGGACGCTTCCAAGAGGTCGGCCGAGCTTACCGCCTCCATCTGGTGGACGGTGAGAGGCGGGATGTGACAACTCTCACCTTCGCGCATTCTGCGCTCCACCAGCTTTTCGCCTTCCTTGATGCGGAAGATGATCTCCCCTCTAAGGACGAATATGGTCTCGTCTTTCTGGTTGTGATACTGGAGGCTCAGCAGATGGCCGGGCTCGATGTGAATGATCTTCCCCACGTAGCGGTCGGTCCTGGCCCAGACCAGCTCGTAGCCCCAGGGTTTTTCCACTCGGTACGGCAGCTCCACGGATCCTCCCACTGAATCAAAGTTTCGGCTCTTAGGGCGATTACAGTACCCGCACGGCACGGGTAGAGTCAACCGCGGCTTGCACACTGGCTCGGGCTAGAGACCAGTCGCGTGGGATTCGCCATCGCCTGGCTTCCCATAAACCGCAAAAGACCTCAGATTTCCTACGGTTATCATGACGGCGTCAGCGACCGCAGCGACCTTCCGGCCAGCGTACGCCTATTTGTCGCGCCGGGAACTGGAGGAGCGGGTGCAACGCGCCCTCGCCTCCCTAGCCGACTGCCGGGCCTGCCCCCGGGACTGCCGGGTCAACCGCCTGGAAGACAAATGGGCCGCTTGCAAGACCGGGCGGTACGCGGTGGTGAGCAGCTACTTCCCGCACTTCGGTGAGGAAGACTGCCTGCGGGGCTGGAACGGGTCCGGCACCATCTTCTTCGCCCATTGCAATCTGAGATGCGTCTTCTGCCAAAACTTCGACATCAGCCAGGCCATCAAGCCCACCGCAGCCCCGGGTCACCGGCCCGAACAGATCGCCGCCATGATGCTGGAACTCCAAGCCATGGGGTGCCACAACATCAACTTCGTCACGCCGGAACACGTGGTGCCCCAGATAGTCGAGGCTCTGGCCGTGGCGATACCCCAAGGACTCAACCTTCCCATCGTTTACAACACCAGCGCCTACGACTCGATGGAAAGCCTCGAGTTGATGGACGGGATCGTGGACATCTACATGCCAGACTTCAAGTACTGGAGCCCGGAGCGAAGCAAGGTCTATCTCAAAGCGGAAGACTACCCCGAGGCAGCCCGGGCAGCGATCAAGGAAATGCACCGGCAGGTGGGACCCTTGATCCTGGACGCCGACGGCCTGGCCAAGAGGGGACTCTTGATACGCCATCTGGTGATGCCGGGGTGCCTGGACGAGACCCGAGCCATATTGGAGTGGATCGCTACCGAGCTCGGCCCTGATACCTACGTCAATCTCATGGACCAGTACTATCCGGCCGGGAAGGTGAGCGCGGCCCAATACCCCGAGATCAACCGCCGGCTGACTAGCCGCGAATTCGAAGAAGCGAAGGCTATAGCCCGGGACCTCGGACTGAAACGTCTCGACGAGCGGCGACCCCACCCCCGCCTGCGGCGCAGATTGGCCTGGTTCTAGGTCGCAAAAGGATCCACCACCTTGATCCCTTTGAACCGGGAAAAGTCTCGATCCCCGGTCAAAAGCTCGCTCACTCCGTGCTCCAGGCAGAGCGCCACGATGTGCGCGTCGTGAATCAGATTGCCGCTGACTCCTGCGTCCCGAACTACCCGTGACATTACCTCTCCGTGCCGAGCAGTCTCGCTCAGTAACAAGAGGGAGGGCGAAGCCAAAATCTGCTCCAGGTCCTCAAGAGCCAACTCCACCGGCACCGGCGGATAGAAAACCCTCGGGTGGGTAACTACTCGCAAAAACTCGTATATGCAGGGCCACGGAATAGCCCAGGCTGCCCCGCCTTCGGCGAGGTCCTGCAACACCTTCCGGGCCCGCGCGTGATGGCGGCTGGAAACGACCTCGGTGTAGATGAGTACGTTGGTATCGACCGCCCGCACCCGCTCACCGACCGTTCATCAAGTCGAACAACTTGTCCCGATCTAGGATGTCAACCCCGGGCTGCTCTACCGCCTCCCAACCCGTAATCTCGAGCTTGAACCGGCCTTTCTGGCTGGCAGCCAGCGCCCTTCGCAACAGCTCGTTGACCACGGCCTGGAAAGTCTTTCCCTCCGCCGCCGCCAGCTCCTTGAGGCGCCGGTGCAAATCTCGGTCGAGCACCAACGTGGTTCTCTTCATACATAAAAATGATCACAACCTGCCGTCTAAATGTCAACTAGTCTACACCGCTGCGTTCGCGTCCGCGCCCAGAACCAAACCCCACCTCAGCAGCCGCGGGTAGGCGTACCGGCACGAGTTGGTTAACTTGGGCAAAGCTTCGACGTCATGCACCCGCTAGCTATCGTTCCGGCCCTCGCGCTGGCAGTCCAGCTTCAGATCCCCCAGCCGGTGGGGTTCGTCAACGACTTCGCGAACGTCATAGACCCGGCATCCGAGCGGGCTATGCTGGCCTTGATCGAGGAGGTGCGCTCCAAGTCCGGGGGGCAGATCGTGGTGGTTACACTGCCGGATCTCGGCGGCCGCCCGTCGATCGAGGTGGCCCGCGACATCGGCCGGCAGTGGGGTGTGGGGGCTCGGGGCGGGCCCGGTGATCGGGCGAGAAACGCCGGTGTGGTATTGCTCCTCAAGCCCGGCCGGCGCCCGGGAGACGGCCAGGCAGAGCTTGCCATTGCCACCGGCACCGGAGCCGAGGGCTTTATAACCGATGCTCGCGCCGGGCGGATAAGGGACGCCATAGGGGAAGCGGCTGTACGCACCGGGAGTTATGCGGCGGGACTGGTAGTGGGGGTTCAGCTTTTGGCCGAGGCATATGCGGAGGAGTTCGGATTCGAGCTCACCGGGGCGATCGCCCAGCAGCCGGGCCCTGCAGTTCAGCCGAGCAGCCCGATGCCGGCCTGGGTAGCGATCTTTTTTCTGCTCTTACCGGTCATTTTGTTTCTGGTGCTGGCCGGAGCTTCTCGCCGCTACGCCAGGATTTACGGCGGAAGCCGCGGCACGCTTTACTACGGGCCCAGTCCCCTGGAATGGATTCTCCTCGGAGCGTTGCTGGGAGAACGCCGAAGCGGGAGGCATAGCAGGGGAGGCTGGTTTGGCGGGGGCTGGGGGGGGGGGTTGGGGGGCTTTGGGGGCGGTTTTGGAGGGTTCGGAGGCGGCGGGGGCTTCTCAGGCGGCGGTGCATCGGGCAAGTTCTAGCGCACCATGACCCGGGATCCGTTAAAGGAGCTAGAACGGTTCGCAGAGGAGGTGAGCCGCGCCTCGGGAGACAATCTGGTGTCCCTCATCCTCTACGGTTCGGCGGCGAGAGGAGATTTCGATCCCGAACGATCCGACCTCAATCTCCTGATGATACTGCGGGAGGTGACACCGGCCACGCTGAGGCCTTTGGGAGATGCAGTCCGCAATTGGGTGAGGCGGGGCCAGCCGCCCCCTTGGATTTTCAGCGAAGCGGGCTTCAGGGCCTCGGCGGACGTCTTCCCTATGGAGATCGAGGACATGAAGGAAGCACACCGAGTGCTGCGCGGTTCCAGCCCCTTCGGCGACATCAAAGTGGAACGCACCCACCTCAGGGCTCAGTTGGAGCGCGAGGCGCGGCAAAAGCTGCTCCAGCTCCGAGCGCACTACGCCGCCACCGAGGCAGACGGCAAAGCGTTGAGCAGGCTGGTAGAGAGCTCGTTCAGGAGCTTTCTCGTGGTCTTCCGCGCGCTGGTACGGGTAGCCGGCGAGGCTCCGCCCCGCACTCCGGAAGCACTGGTACAGTCGGCCTCGGCGATTGCGGGGCTGGACCTGGAGGCGTTTCGCTGGGCTTTGGATCGCAACGCCGGCAAGAAGGTGGCCCCACTCGGGCCATACGATCCCATTGCAGCCCGCTATCTGGAAGCAATCGAACGACTGGTGTTACATATAGATAGTCTGGCCTAGACGGGCCGGCTTGACTTTAGCTCGGTCCGGAGCAGCAATCCGGGTTTTCGCCCTGAGGCGTTGTCTTCTTGAGAAAGCCGGGTCAACCGGAAACTATAGCGGGAGAGGAGCATGTTGGCGATGAGGCGAACTGTGACAATCCTGGCCGCGGCCGGACTGGTGGCCGGGTGCGGCTACAACCGGATCCAACAACTCGACGAGGCGGTGAACGCCTACAAAAGCCAGATAGAAGTACAACTCCAGCGAAGGGCCGATCTGGTACCCAACCTGGTGGAGGTGGTAAGGGGCTACGCCCAGCACGAAGAAGAGATCTTCACCGCCGTGGCAGAAGCTCGAGCGAAACTCGGCGGGGCTCTTCAAAGCGGCGATCTGAGACAGATGGCTGAAGCCAACCAGGGCCTCTCCGCCGCGCTAAGCCGGCTCATAGCTATCGCCGAGAATTATCCCCAGCTAAAGGCCAACGAGAATTTCCGGATGCTTCAAGATCAGCTCGAAGGCACCGAGAACCGAATCGCCACGGCGCGGCAGGACTACAACAACGCGGTGCGGGAGTACAACGCCTACATCAGGCAGTTCCCCCAGGTAATCACCGCGAAACTCATCAACGCCCGCGAGCGGGAATACTTCGAGGTGCTGACCCCCGAAGCTCGGGAAGCGCCGCGGGTGGACTTCAGGCGCTAGGCATCGCCTCCCGGTTTGCGGCAGGGTGCGGTGTTCCAGCCGCGCCCTATTTTATTTCCACCCCCGCCTGTTTCTCTATGAGCTTGATGATTTCCACGTGATCGGCTTCGTCTCCCAGCGTCTTCCTGCCTTCGGCGAAGAGGCGCCAGGCGAGTCCGATCATCTCGTGGGGCACTTCGGTATCGCGCAGCACGTCGTCGGCGATATCCAGATCCTTGTAGAGCAGAGCCAGCCTAAAGGTCCGGGGCCACGCCCGGGTCACAACCCGCTGCGGGATGAGGTTCTCGGTAACATTGGACCGGCCGCTCGATGCGTTGATCACTTCCAGCGCCTTGGCCGCGGGCACTCCGATCTTCACCAGAGCGGCAAGGCCCTCCCCCGCCGCTATCAGGTTCACGGCCAGCAGGGCGTTGTTGATCGCCTTGGTGGCGTGACCCGCTCCCACGGGACCTACATGCACCGCCTTGGAAGAGAAAGCACCGACCACTTCCAGGGCGCGCTTCACCCAACGCTCCTCTCCACCCAGCATGACGGTAAGCGTCCCCGCTTCGGCGCCGGAGGTACCTCCGCTTACCGGCGCGTCCACGAATCCCACACCCTTTTCAGCCAGCCGGGCTGCCAGCTCCCGCGAGGTAATGGGGTCACCCGAGGTTAGATCTAGCAGCAATTGCCCGGCCCGCCAGGCCGACCCCGCCGCCTCGCTTATCTCCCAGACCTCATGGGAGGTGGGCAGGCAGGTTACCACCACGTCCACCGCCTTGACCAAATCCGCCGGCGAGCGGGCCACCGCAGCTCCGGTTTCCGCCGCAAAAGCCTCCGCCTTGGACCCGGTGCGGTTCCACACCACCGTCGGGAACCGCTTCGCTATGTGCGCCGCCATGGGACGGCCTATGGCACCCAGCCCGATAAATCCGACTTTCATCCGATCTTTGCCCCCAGCATCTGCCTTTTTAAAGCCAAAAGTTTCCTGCGCAGCGAACCGTCCATCACCCTATCGCCTATGCGCACCACAATGCCTCCCAGAATTCTCGGATCCGCGCGGTAGTGGGGAATCACCTCTTTGCCGACTATCCGACTCAGCCGCCGCTTGATTTCAGCCGCCAACTTCGAGTCCGGTTCTCGGGCCAGGGTAATGCCCGCGTGCACCCGGTTGAACTTCAGATCGACCAGCGCCAGGTACTCCCGGCTGATCTGCGGCAGCAGCCCCTGCCGCCCGCGCTTCAATACCGCCGCCAGGAATCGGACAAATCGATCCGGCGCCTTGTCCGCGAGCGCCCGTGCCAAAATCTCCTGCTTGACCTGCCGCGGTACCCGAGGCGACTCCAGCGCCACTCTGATCCTCTCATCCGCCTCCATAGCGCCGGCTACAGCCTCGATCAGCGCGCCGTAAGTTTCGATCTCTCCCGAACGTTCGGCGATCTCGAAGAGCGCCTCGGCGTAGTTGCGGGCTATGGTCGGTTCCCTCACCGTCGCTTCTCCAGAGACGCCAGAAACTCCTCCACCAAGCGGCGGTTGGTCTGGTCGTCCAGCTTAGCCTCTATGAGGCGGGAAGCGGCCGCCAGAGAGAGCTCCACCGCTTCTTTCCTGAGTTCGGCAATCGCCCGCTCCCGCTCGGCGTGAATCTCGCGCCGGGCGCGCTCCAGCATCTCCTCCTGTTCGCGCCTGGCCTTGGCCAGCAGATCTTCCCGCTCCTTCTGGGCTACCAACTTCGCCTCATTCAGCAGAGCGTGAGCCTCCTCCCGGGCGCCCGCCAGCAGCTTGCGATGCTCTTCCAGCAGCGCCTGAGCCTCGGCGTTCCGCTTCTCCGCCTCCTCCAACTCGGCCTTGATTTTGCGCTCGCGCTCTTCCGTAAGGCGCACAATGGGAGGCAAAGCGAACTTCCAGAGCAGAAACAGCAGCACCCCGAAGATCACCCAAGTCCAGATGATCAGGCCGGGCTCCAGAGCGAAGGGACCGCCCGGCCCCCCCGCTCCGTGCTCGCCTTGCTGCAGCAGCAAAACGGCAAGCATGGCCGCTACCCGATAAGCTTCGCGGCCAGCGCCATGATCACCGCGATGATCGTCGCCCCTTCCATGAGGAAGGCGATGAACAGAGCCGTGCCGCGGATGTCGCCTGCCGCTTCAGGCTGCCGGGCAATAGCCTCGGCCGCCTGCCCTCCGATACGCCCGAGTCCCAGGCCGGCACCGACCAGCGCTAGGCCGATCCCGATCCCGACTCCGAGAACCGCGTTGGTGTTTTTCGCAGCTTCCACCATGGCCTGAGCCTCGGTGAGTTCCTGAGCCGCTTCCTGAACCAGCATCAAGAGATCCATCATGGCTTGCACCTCTTACCACGTTGAGGGAGAACCGTATGCCCATTGCGCTCCCGCTAGGCCCGGCGTCTCTCCCGTAACGACCGGCCTCGCGGTGACCCGCCGGCGACCCGTTAGGGTCAGCGGGTTTCGCCGGCCACCCGACCGGCTACCTTCCCCGCGGCGCCGAGCGCAAAGCGCCGGGGTGTCAGTGGGCGTGCTGCATCATTCCGATCAGCACCGCCGTGATGATCGCAAAGACATAAGCTTGCACGAACGCCACGATGATCTCGAGCGCCATAACGCCCAGGACCAAAGTGGCCGATCCGATTCCGATCGCCCAATTCCAGTGCTCCAGGTGCCCGAACATGAAGATCAGACCGAGAAGGGCGAGTATCACAAAATGCCCCGCCGTCATGTTGCCGAACAACCGGAAGCACAGGGCAAAAGGTTTGACCAGTTTGCCCAAGATCTCGATAGGCGCCATCGCGATCGACATCACCACCGCACCGGCACCGCTCATGCCCGGCATGGTCGGGAAGATCGTCCTCAAGTAGCCCTTGGGACCCAGCTTCACCAGGCCGCTGATTTCGATGGTGAGCAGGGCCAGAGCCGCCAGTGCGGCGGTGACCGCAAGATTTCCGGTCGCGGTAGCTCCCCCGGGCAGCAGTCCCAGAAGATTGCAGTAGAGGATGAAGAAGAACAGCGCGGTTATGTACGGGGCGAACTTGGCGCCCGCTTCGTGCCCTATGTTGTCTATGGCGATCTCGTTCCGCACCCACAGCACGATGGCTTCTATAGCGTTGGCCCACCCGCGCGGAGGTTTCTCCCCGGCGCGCTGCTTTTCCAGCGAGCGCCCGGCCGCCCACATGGTCAAAAAGACCAAGGCCGCCGCGATCGCCATGAAGACCACATGCTTGGTGGGCGTGAGGTTCAGGGTGAGCGGCCCGAGGTGCAGATCCGGCAGCCGGTGCCACTCGATCTTGAACAAGCCGAAGGGTTCGATGTAGTACCCGTCGGCGGTGTGGTGTAGCATGAGTTCGCCAATGTTGACTTGCTCTTGCATCATTTCAAGAACCGGGTCTCCAAAAACAGTAGCGGTACCAGCACGCCGAGATAACCCACCGCGGTGGGAAGGGGCGGAAACGCAACCCGATCCAGCACCGCTGCCGCCGCCCAAAGCGCCGCCCCACCCAACCTCAGCGCCGTACCCATCAGCCACCGCACCGCCAGCCGTTTGAGCGGCGCCTCGATGGCCGGCCGGAGCAAGACGATTGCGACCGTTTGCAGGACCACCGCCAGCAGCCCGAAGAGCAAAGCCGCTAACGCCGCTCGTCTATCCCACACAGCCCAGACCAGCAGTGTTACGACGGCAGTCAACAGCAGTCCGAGCCGGATGTGTTTGAGCGTCAGATTCCGTCCTCTCGGTTTTTGCCCTCTTTGCCCTCTCCCAGCCTCAGCTTCTGGTACAGGTTGATCGAGGCCAGGCCGAGACCGACCAGTGCTCCCAGCAGGGTGAAGATCGGCGTAAGCCCCAGCCAGCGGTCCAGCAGCCATCCGCCGGCCATGAACAGGAGCACGGCTGCCGCAAACGTACACCCCATTCCCGAGTAACGGTACAGGAGGTAGTACTTGGACTGCGGCGGCTGGGCGGCCATGGGCCGGGCGAAATGTTACTCCGCGGTCCCCTTTTTTCAATCCGGGGCCGCCGGGGCGCCCGCCCGACGTTGCCGGCGCACCAGGTCACCTGTGGTCAGGCGAAAGTCGCCGCCTTATAATGAAAGCCAGTGAAGGCGAGCGCGATCTTGCACAGGGAAACGCCGATGAGCGCCGAACCGATTCGAATTCAGGACCGTGATGTGGAGCTGCTCGAGCGGCTGGCCGACGCGCGGAATTCGCTTTTCGACCAGATCAGCCGCCGGATCGTGGGCCAGAAGGAAACCCTCGAGGGCATACTCACCGCACTGGTCTCGGGGGGCCATGCTCTGCTCGTCGGAGTACCCGGGCTGGCCAAGACCTTGATGGTCTCCACGATCGCACGAGCTCTGAACCTCAAGTTTCACCGCATCCAATTCACGCCGGACCTGATGCCCAGCGACATCACCGGCACCGAGATAATGGAGGAGGACCACGCCACCGGGAAACGGGTTTTCCGTTTCGTCCACGGCCCGGTGTTCGCCAACGTCGTTCTGGGAGACGAAATCAATCGAGCACCTCCCAAGACCCAGGCCGCCTTGCTTCAGGCGATGCAGGAACGCGAGGTCACAGTTGCCGGGGCGACCTATCCGCTGCCCAACCCGTTTTTCGTTCTGGCCACCCAAAACCCCATCGAACAGGAGGGAACCTACCCCCTCCCCGAGGCGGAATTGGATCGTTTCATGCTGGAACTGAGGGTGCCCTATCCGAGCCGGGTCGAAGAAGAAAAGATCGTCGAGGAGACCACCGGCGACCTAGAACCGGAGATCACGGCCGTACTGGACGCCGGCGATCTTCTGGAGATTCAGCGGTTGGTCCGCCGGATACCCGCGCCCAAGCTGGTGGTGCGGGCCGCCGTGGCTCTTGCCCGGATGACCAGACCGGCGGATCCTTCGGCGCCGGGTTTCGTCCGGGAATTGGTCAACTGGGGCGCGGGGCCGCGTGCTTCCCAGTACCTGGTGCTTGGCGCCAAGGCTCGAGCGGCACTCGATGGGCGCCCGATGGCGGATCTGGACGACGTAAAGGCCGTGGCCCTTGCCGTCCTGAGGCATCGGGTGGTGCCCAACTTCGCCGCCGAGGCTGCCGGGCGATCGGCCGAAGATATCTGCCGCCAATTGGTGGAGGAGGGTCGCTGGATGGCGGTTGAGGTCTAAGGAGGAACGGCTCCCACCGCTCTCCAGAGAAAAGTCGCTCGCGCCATCCGGCCCTCGATCTCCGCCGCGTAGCGCAGATACGACCGGGTGCGGTTGTGAGGGTTCCAAGTCCGGGGCCTAGGGAGGCTAGCTGCCAATAGCGCCGCCTCGTGCTCGTCCAACTCGGCTGCTGGCTTGCCGAAGTAGTACCGTGCCGCGGCCTCCACCCCGTAGATTCCGGGGCCGAATTCCACCACGTTCAAGTACAGCTCCAGGATCCGCCGCTTTGATAGGTGCTTCTCCAGCTGCATCGTGAGGATGGCTTCCTTCAGTTTCCGCAGCGGATTCCTGGACGGTGAAAGCCAGAGATTCTTGGCCAGCTGCTGGGTTATGGTAGAAGCTCCGCGGGGCGGCTTCCGATTTCTTACCGCGTCCTCGAGAGCTTTTCGCATTTCGGCCGTGGAAAAGCCGCGGTGAGAAAAGAACTCCAGGTCCTCCGCAGCCACCACGGCACGCTTCAGGTGTACCGAAATTTGTTCGTAGGGAACTGGCTGCCAGCGCAAAGCTACCGGTTTGCCCTCCCGGCGGCGCGCTTCCTTGTAGCGTTCGATGAACGCGGTAGTTTTGGGGGTCTGTCGGGCCAGGATCGCTACGTCCGGCCAGGTCGCCGCCTGGTAAGCGACGGCGAGAAACAAGGCCGCCGAAAGACCGACGGCCAACCGCAGCAGCCACTTTTTTGCCATCTAGCGCTTCAGCGCGGCCGGATGCCGGAAGCTTCTAGCGCCCTCCCCTCCGGGGTGAATCCGGCGCGGTATCGGCTTCCGCCTTTGGGAGGAGCAGCGACGCGGCGATGGACGCCAATAGTATGGTGGCCACGATGCCGAGGGCCAAAGCTACGGGGATCTCTATTAACTGCGATGCGATCATTTTGAATCCCACGAAGACCAGGATCAGTGACAGCCCGTACTTGAGGTAACGGAACAGTTGCATCATACCCGCCACCACAAAATACAGCGACCGCAGGCCCAGTATGGCGAAGACGTTGGAAGTGATCACTATGAACGGATCGGTGCTGATGGCCAGGACCGCGGGTACGGAATCGATAGCGAACACCAGGTCGGTGGACTCGACCACGGTCAGTACCACGAAGAGCGGGGTTACGGCCAGCCGGCCCATGCGGCGCACCATGAAGCGGCTTCCCTGATAACGCTTGGTCACGGGGAACAATCGGCGCACCAGCCTCAAGACGGGGTTGCGCTCCGGGTGGATTTCTTCGATCCGCTGGGTGGCCATCCGGATGCCGGTGATCACCAGGAACGCCCCGAAGATGTACACGATCCACTCTATGCGGTGAATCAACACCACGCCGGCCGTGATCATGATCGCCCGCATGACGATCGCGCCCAGGATCCCCCAAAAGAGAACCTTGTGCTGGTACTCTGGCGGTACCCGGAAGTAGGAGAAGATCATCAGGAAGACGAAAATGTTGTCCGCGGAGAGGGACCATTCGATCAGGTATCCTGCCAGAAACGCCAGCGCGTCGTCCGATCCCCGCCAGTAGTAAACCACCCACATGAAGAGAAAGGCGAGGGTAAACCAAGCTGCGGACCAACCCAGGGCTTCCCGGAAGGCGACCACATGGGCGCGGCGGTGGAAGACGCCCAGATCGAGCGCCAGCATCGCCGTCACGGCGATCCCGAAGATTACCCAGAGCACAGCTGGCGCCGCCGGCTAGGAAGCCGCGCTGCGCAACGGCGGCGGCGTGCCCTCCCCGGCCACCGCCATTTCCGGCTTCCAGCCGGCCTCCACCCGCGCCACGTAAACCGCCGCCGTAAGATCGCCGCTCACATTGAGGGTGGTACGGCACATATCCAAGATCCGGTCCACGCCCAAAATAATGGCGATCGACTCCGGCGGTACGCCCACGGTGGCGAGGACGATCATGATCAGAGGGAGCGATCCTCCCGGAACTCCCGCGGCCCCGATGGCCATGAGGACCGAAAGTAAAACCACTATCAGTTGCTGCCCCAGGTTGAGATCCACGCCGAAAACCTGGGCCAGAAACAGCACCGTCACGCCCTCGTAGAGCGAGGTGCCGTTCATGTTCATCGTGGCGCCCAGGGGCAGGACGAAACCTGCGATCTGGGACGGTATTCTAAGCTCCTGTTCGGCCACCGCGATGTTGGTGGGAAGAGTAGCGTTGCTGGAGCTGGTGGAAAAAGCGGTTATTACGCTCGCCCTAGCCTTGCGCCAGAAGACCAGCGGGTTCAGCCTGCCGAAGATAGATACCAGGGCCGACAGACCCACGGTGGCGTGAATGAACAGTCCCAGGACCACGACGACCACGTAGAGCCCAAGCTGCCGCAGCACGTCCCATCCGAATCTGGACGTGGTGTAGAAGATCAGCCCGAAGACCCCGTAGGGCGCAAGCTTCATGGCGAAATCGATGATCTTGATAACGATATCGCCCAGCGACTCCAGCACCTGGATCATGGGCCGCGCCCGCTGCTCCGGTATGAGGGTGAGGGCGGCGCCGCACATCAGCGCGAAAAAGATCACGCCCAGCATGTCCATATTGGCAGCCGCCTCCACCGGGTTCCGGGGGACGATGTTGACGAAAGTCCTGATCCCGAAGCCGACTTCGGCCCGCGCCTGGAGTCCCGCGGCGTCGGACTGGTAGGCGGCGTACAACTCCTGGCGGGTTTCAGGATCCATTCCCGCGCCTGGCTTGACCAGATTGACCAAAGTAAGACCCAGCGCTGCGGATAGCGCTGTGGAGAGGAAGAAGTACGAGATGGTCCGCGCCCCTACCCGTCCCACCCTCCTGAGGTCGCCCAACCCGGCAACACCGAGAGTTATAGACGCGAAGACCAAGGGCACAACCACCATCAACAGCATCCGCAGGAAAACTTGTCCCACGGGGTTCGCCACGTTGTTGTTGAACCAGGCGAGCCAGCCTGCATCCTTGGCCAGAAAATGCGCCCCCACGCCGCAGGCGGCGCCCAGCACCAGACCCAGGAGTATCTTGTTGTGAAGCTTCATCGCCCTACTCCACCTTCGCCGCCGGTATTCCGGGAGTCTTCATCCGGGAGATGGTGAGCCAGCCCAACAGGTATATCACCACGGGATAGATCAGCAGGCCGAGGTAAAAACTCGGCTCGAATCCGAAGTTCAGACGCTGGAAGGCCAAGAGCCCCGGAATGAAGTCGTTGCCGATCACCAGCAGGGCCAAAAGCACCGCCATTAACGATTCTCCCGCGATGAACCCGGAAGAGAGCAGGACGCCGAGGTTTTCCGCCCTCTGGCGCTCCTCTTCATTTGCTGCCCGCCGCTTGAGCCTGAAGTCGAAAACCCACCTGATCAGGCCGCCCACGAAGATCGCCGCGGTGGACTGGAACGGAAGATACATGCCCACCGCCACCAGCATCGGGGCGGGCGCGCGTATCAAAATCAACCCGAGCGCCAAGAACATCCCGGCTATGACCAGAGGCCAGGCCATCTCTCCCGCCACGATCCCGTTGGCCATGAGAGCCATGAGCCCAGCCTGGGGAGCGGGCAACTCGGCCGATCCGATGGTGTAGACCCGGTGCAGGGCCATGAGCGGAAACGCCAGTACGAAAGCGGCGGCTATCACGCCCACGATTTCGGCGATCTGCATCCGCCAGGGAGTGCCTCCCAGGATGTGGCCCACCTTCAGGTCCTGCATCATGTCTCCCGCGATCCCCGCAGCGCAGCAGACCACGCCGGCCACGCCCAAGACCCCGGCTACACCCCTGGGTCCGGTCACGCCGAGGGCGACCATCAAGACAGCCGCTATGATGAGCGCGCTGAGGGTGAGTCCCGAAATCGGATTGTTGGAACTTCCAATCAGTCCCACCAGATATCCGGCCACCGCGGCAAAGAGGAGGCCGAGGATTACCATCACCACGGTGAGCACGGCGGCGCCGGGGAAGGACTGGGAGAACTCGTAGTACAAGAGCGCGGTGAGCACTGCCATTCCGCCTACCGCCAGAGCAACCTTGCGCAAGTCAAGGTCAATCTCAGTTCGTTCGGGAGCTCCCCCGCCCCCGCCGGAACCCAGTTTTCTGAACGCCTTGGAGACTCCCGCCACCAGGGAGGATCGCAAGGTGTAGAGCGTATAAAACGCCGCCACGATCATCGCTCCCACCGCCAGAGGGCGGACTTGGTTGCGCCAGACTTGGACCGCGAGATCGCCCATCCCTCTTCCCTCGGGGAGAACCTGGGTAAGTCCGGGGTTCAAAAACAAGGCCAGCGGAACCAGCAGCAGCCACCCCAGTACCGCCCCGCAGAAAAGCACTGCTGCTATTCTGGTTCCCACGATGAAGCCCACACCCATCAGCATGGGTGAGGCTGCCGGTGTGGGCAAAAGCATGCCGCCGGTATACTCGATCCGCTGATCGAAGATCTGCACGGTGGATCTTCCGAAGGAAACAAAACGCTCGGCGCTTTCCTGGATAAATCGCATGCCGTTCGAGTTCTTGATCAGCTCCCAGAAGGCGGCCAGCCCCATGCCGGCGAACAGGTAGGAGGCGCCGGTTTGGCCTCCCTGGCCCGCCTTGACCACCTCCGCCGCGGCCACGCTTTCGGGGAACGGGAGATTGGCTTCCACCACCAGGGTCCGCCGCAGGAAGATGATGAACAGCACGCCCAGCACCCCACCGATGAGCATGATGGCTGTGCTCTCGAAGTATCGAAGGTCGTCCCAGGCGCCGCTGATCACGAACGCCGGTATGGTGAAGATCGCTCCCGCCACCAGAGCCTCGCCCACGGAGGCCGTAGTACGGGCCAGGTTTTCTTCCAGTACCGTTCCCTTGAGTCCCCGGAGCACCGCCATAGCGACCACGGCTGCGGGGAAGGTAGCCGCAACCGTGAGGCCGGCCTTCATGCCTACGTAGGCATTGGCCGCGCCCAGAACCACGGCCATGACGACGCCCAAGATCAAGGCTCTGGCGGTGAGCTCCGCCATCGACTGCTCGGGGGGAACGAACGGCTTGAACGGTCTTCCGGCAGGGTCGGTCATAAGCTCAGCTCCCGATTATGCCTTTGCCAGGGCGGTGCCCCGGGCCATCGCTCCGAGGTCGGTCATGCGCTCGGCTCCCGGTTCTGTAAAAACCGGCGAATGTTGCAGCGCCGGGCCGATTTTCGCAATCGGCCCCGTGCCGCCGAGGGATCAGCTGCCGAGAGTCCGGTTGTAGGGGGCTCCGGTAACAGGATTGCTCACCGAGTACTCCTTACCGCCGTTTTCGAAATAGTCCCGCGTTATCTTCCGCACCACGGAGGCCAGGAAGAAGAGCCCCACCAGGTTAGGCAAAGCCATAAAGCCGTTGAGGAGCGTCCCCACTGCCCATACCAGCGGCACCGATACCAGCGAGCCGACCATCACTAGGGAGGTGAACACCACCCGATACGGCACGATGACCCGCGACCCCAAGAGAAACTCGATACACTTCTCCCCGTAGTAGCACCAGGCTATCAGGGTGGAGAAGCCGAAAAGGAACGAACTCAGGGCTACGATCAGCGAAGCGCCGGGCAGGGAGGTGCTGAGAGCCGCGGCGGTAAGATCGCCGCTGGCTCCCTGATAGGCGGGATCGGTCCACAGTCCCGAAGACAGAATCACGAACGCCGTCATGGAGCAGACCACGATCGTGTCTACGAACACCTCGAACACGCCGACCACCCCTTGCTGCGCCGGGTGATCTACCTTGGCGATGCCGTGGGCTATGGGAGCGCTGCCCAATCCCGCTTCATTCGAGAGCACCCCTCGGCTCACTCCTGCGGCCACCGCCTGGGCCACGCTCGCTCCCACGAACCCACCGACCGCAGCCGTAGGAGTAAACGCCTCACTGAAAATCTCCGCGAAAACAGTGGGCAGATGCCCTGCGTTGAGCACGACGTAAGCGAGGCCCGCCCCCACGTAGAGGAGAATCATACTGGGTACCAGCTTCTCCGCCACCGCAGCTATTCGCCTGATGCCGCCCAGAAGCACCAAACCCACGAGGGTTGTTATCAGGATGCCAGGCACCCACATCGGTACGCTCACGCCGAATATGGTCTGCGACGCCTCTACGAAGGTCCGGGCAACGGTGTTGGACTGCGCCATATTTCCCGTGCCGGCCAGGCAGGTCACGGTGGCGAATCCGGCAAAGAGGTAGGCCAGGGTCTTGGCCAGACCCGGCTTCTTTATACCGCGCAGGATGTAGTACATCGGCCCGCTGGCGAGCTCGCCGGTCTCGCGCGTGACTCGGAAATGGACTCCGAGGACCGCTTCGGAGTACTTGGTGGCCATCCCCACCGCCGCGGTTACCCACATCCAAAAGACCGCCCCCGGCCCGCCTATCAAGATGGCCGTCGCCACTCCGCCGATGTTACCGTTCCCGACCGTAGCCGCAAGAGCGGTAGAGAGAGCCTGAAACGAAGTGATCGTCCCGCTCCCTTTCTCCGGCTTCCTGAAGGCCCCCTTGAACACCGTCCGCACGGCAAAGGGGAGCCGGCGAATCTGCACGAAGCCGGTCACCACGCTGAGGACCCCGCCGACAATCACCAACACCAGCGGCATCACGGTTGGCTGCCACACCCAGGAATCGATCTTCACTATGTATTCGGTCAGACGCTCGAGATTCATCGCAGACTCCGGAATGAAAGCTTGGGGCGCAACTCTCGCTCCAAGTCCCGATTCTGTCAAGCGGAGGAGGTGTTGCGGGCGAGCCGGCGCACCGCACACCCGGTGCGAACCCGGGGCCCTGCCGTCCGGCGACGCCTATTGCCGCAGCAGGACCGCCAGCAGGGTGGCGGGCTCCTCCGCGCCGTCCTGGTTGAAATCGAAACTTTCGTTGTTGTCGGTGATTGTGAGAGTATTGCCCGACAAGGTGAACAAGAGGCGCCGATCGTCCACCAGCAAAGTGTCACCCCGAATTACGATCTGGCTGGTATCGACGTCGCTGAAGTCCTGGAACGAAAACGTGGAGATGGCCCGGCCGCTGGGCTCCACCACGATCGTGAGGCGGGCTCCCAGCGGGACCACGTCCACCTTCTGAAGCGGGTTGGACTTGTTGGTAAACTCGAGTTTGGTAGCGTTCCAGGTTCCAACCAGGTCAGCAATCGTGATGCCGGTGGTTTCGCCGCAGGCCGCCGCCAGTATGGCCGCGGCGCCAAGAAAAGCCGCAACCCTTGCCTTCATAGGAAGCCCCTCCGGAACCGGAAAGTTCCCCGCATGACCGGGTCCCAGGCTGCAAACCGCTCGCCACACAATCTACTCACTCGCACTGGTCCAGCACATCTTCGAGGGAAGCCCTGCGCAGCACCTTTCTCCGGGGCCGGCCATCGTCGTCCGGCCAGCGCACCAGCCGGATCTCGCCGCCGGCGATCTCGATACCGGTGCAGTCCCCGTCGCTGAAACAGCAGCACCCGGTGTTGAAGTAGCAGGGCTTTACCGGACCCGGCGCCGCCTCGCCTTCCAGCACCTTCAGCCATTCCAACTCGGCACGGGCCGTTGCGGCTTCCTCTACCAGGCCCGCGCTCTTCAGCCCCGCAACCCGCTTTTCCAGCTCTGCCGAGCCCGGTTCCGGGATGAAAACCGGGCGGTGGGTGTGGCCGGCTATGAGCACCACTCGGGACTGGCGCGCCGCCCAGGCGTGCATCGCACGGTCGTGCCGCTCCCTAAGAGCGAAGCTCGTCGCCGGAGTGGTGAGCTTCCAGCCCGTGATCCGCTGCACCGGGCGCCAGATGTTGCGCACCACCCACCGGCTCAATTTCCGGTTCCGGTCGCTGCTCCTGGTTCCCTGGTGGCCGTGGGCCAGCACCAGGGTACCCAGCTCGTCGGTTCCCTTTTTCACCGTCAGGACCAGGCACTCGATGACTTCGATCGGCCCGAAGAACGGGACGAGCCAGCGCCGCACGGCGGAGTCACTCATCCAGTCGTCGTCGTGGTTGCCGTAAAACCGGCGATAGCGGTTCGAGCGGTAGAACTCCGCTTCTAGCTCCAGCGTCCGCCCGTAGGATCGGATCACCTCCGCCGGCCGGCATTCCCACAGTTCCTCCACGTCGCCCAGGGTCCAAAGCTCGTAGCCCGCCTCCAAGTAGTACCCCAGAGCTGCGTGATAAGCCGGCTCGCAGCGAAGGAAATCGTCGGCCTTGTCGCGCTTGCCTTTGTGTTGGTCGGAGAGGATGACGCACTTGGCCCTTCCAAGATCCAGGATCCCGCGGCTTGCACCCGCCACCGCGCGATCGAGACCCCGGGCGATCTCTTCCTCGTAGCTCACCGCCAGCCAGCCTCCAGCAGCCTCTGGGCGTTGCCTCCCAGCACTTTGCGAATGTCCGGTTCGCTCATCCCGCGCCGCAGCAAAAGTTCGGTGAGCGCCGGGAAGCGGGAGGCGTTGTGAATGTCGTCCGGAGGATCGGTGAAACCGTCAAAATCGCTCCCCAGCACGATGTAATCCCAGGAACCGGTGACGTCGTGGATGTGGCGCATCGTTTCGAAGATGATCGAGAGTCCCACCCGGGGATGGATACTGGAAAGCCAGTAGGTCATGAAGATTACGCCGATCGCTCCGCCGGTTCGTGCAATGTGCCGGATCTCCTCGTCGGTAAGATTGTACGGGTCTGGCCGGTACCGGGAGACGCCCGCGTGGCTCGCTACCACCGGCCGGTCGCCCGGAAGCTCGCGGTAGATCGCCTCGCGTGCTTCCGGGGTGCAGTGGGAAATATCCACCAGCATCTTTAGGTCTGACATCCGCCTCAAAAGTTCGCGGCCGAACTCGGTAAGTGCCGGCTGGACTTTTCCGAACCGGAAATTGCAGACTTTACGGACCAACATGTCCTTGGGAATGCCGTCCACCTGATCGGCCACACCGTTGGCGTAAAAATGGGTCAGGGTGATCATGGCGACCCCGCGGCGGGCCAAAACCTCCAGGCGTTCCGGGTTTCCCTCCAAGACATGGGCCCCCTCCACCGCGTGCACCACCGCGATCTTTGCCTCCCGGCGGATCCTTTGAATCTCCGCGGCGCTCTTGGCGAGTTCCGCTTTGTCCGGCCGGCGGTCGATTTCCCGCTCGAGTGCGTCCATCATTTCCAGCAGGCGGTCGAAAAGGCTGCCGCTCGAGAGCTTCCCGTACACCGGCACGAGTAGCCGGGCTGCAAACCGGAGGAGGGGACAATCCTGGCTCAGCTCCCTTTCGGGCACGTAGTGCGCCGCCCATAGTACTCCCACCCCTCCCCGCTCCAACATTCGGAAGTCCGACCTGCTGGAAAACGGATTGAACGCTCTTCCCGACCAGTAGTGACGCCACAAGTTGCGGCGGAAGAGGTAGGCTTTTAGTGAAGGATGCGCGTGCACGTCGGTAAGGGGCGCTTCCCGATGCAGCCGCGCAACAGCCTCCGGGTTTGGCATTTTCTGCGGACCTTCCCTTGGACGCCGAACCCAATCTGCCGCAACCGGCGGCGATCCACAATGGCGCCGCAATTTGCCTGAAGTCGGCGCGGGACCTTAGCTTTGCGGCTCTCCCTTTGCGCGCGGCGTTTAATGAAGGCATCTCGGGTCAACGATCCCAAGACCATAGTGTCCTGGTGCATGTTCGACTGGGCCAACTCCGCATTCACCACGCTGGTGGTGACCTTCGTGTACTCCACCTACTTCACCCAGGCCATAGCGCCCGACCAAGTCACCGGCACCGCCCTGTGGTCCCGTGCCGTAGGCGCGAGCGGCATCCTCATTGCCCTGCTTTCCCCCATACTCGGCGCCGCGGCGGATCGAGGGAGCAGAAGAAAGCAGTTCTTGGCGGCCAGCACAGCAGCCTGCGTGCTGGCGACCGCTGCTCTGACTTTCGTGAAGCCGGGCCCGGACCACGCGGTGGCGCTCGCCTTGCTTCTGTTCGTTGTAGCGAACGTGGGTTTTGAAGTGGGGATGGTCTTCTACAACGCTTTCTTGCCGAGCATCGCCTCGCCCGATCGGATCGGAAGAGTGTCGGGATGGGGTTGGGGTGTGGGCTACGTGGGCGGGCTTCTCTGTTTGATCGTGGCGCTGGTCGGGTTCGTGCAGCCGGAGGAGCCTTGGTTCGGACTGAGTCGTGCGGAAGGCTTCAACGTCCGGGCCACCAATCTTCTGGTGGCGTTCTGGTTCGCCCTATTCAGTCTCCCGCTTTTTGTCTTCTTGAGGGAGGAATCGGCTCCCGGAAGGCGGTGGAACGTGGGGGAAACTTTCCGCGAAATCCGGCAAACCCTGCGTCAGGTTCGCCGTTACCGGGAAGTGGCCAAGTTTCTCCTCGCCCGGATGATCTACAACGACGGGCTGGTAACGGTATGGGCGTTCGGTGGAATCTACGCGGCGGGAACCTTCGGGATGCCTTTGAGCGAAGTGATCGTTTTCGGCATAGTGCTGAACGTGGTGGCCGGACTGGGCGCTCTGCTGTTCGGTTTCGTAGACGACAAGATAGGAAGCAAGAAGACCGTAATGATCACCCTGGCCGCTCTGGGATCTGCCGTGCTTCTAGCCGTCTGGGCGCCGACCAAGACCTGGTTGTGGGTCGCCGGCTTCCTGATCGGCATTTTCGGCGGGCCCAACCAGGCCGCCAGCCGGTCGTTCATGGGACGCATCGTGCCCGAACGGCACCGGGCGGAGTTTTTCGGCTTCTACGCCTTCTCGGGCAAGATCACTTCTTTCCTGGGTCCTCTGATCTTGGGAGCGGTAGCGCAGGCGGCGGGAAGCCAGCGAGCAGGAGTCGCAACCGTTTTTGGCTTTTTCCTAATGGGTGCGATCCTGCTCGCGACCGTAAGGGAGGAGCCTCCTAGCGCTCCATGAGCCAGATGTCTTCGAGCACCTCCACGTTGCGCCAGTATTCCTGGTCGTCCACGGTCAACACCACTCGGTAGATTCCCGGGGTTGCCAGCGGACCCCGCTGCTGCCCGCCGAACCCTCCGCCTTGGCCCTGCCTTCGCGGAGGCGGGTTGCCGCGCAGGTCCCACTGCACCCGATTGATCCCCGGCTCCGCGCTGCCATCCAGGTTGCGGAAGACTTCTCCCGTTACGGCGTTCACGATCGCTATTTTCACCTCGCGCGCTGGCGCCTTCAGGTAGTAACTGATGGCGGTTCCGTCCCGCGCGTTCTCGCCGGCGAAGTTCTTGTCTCCGGTTACCGAGCGGGAGCGGGTGCGGTCGGTCTTCCAGAGTACCGCGCTCCGGGGCTGGAAAAGATAGACGTCCTGTTGCAGTACCGAATCGTTCAGTTGCTGCAGCGGCGTTATGTCGTCGGCGATCCAGATGCTGCGGCCGTGGGTGGCCAGCACCAGATCGTTGTCACGGGGATGGACTAGCACGTCGTCGAAGCGGGTAGTTGGAAGATTGGTCATGAACCTCTTCCAAGTCTTCCCCTCGTCTAGCGACACGTAGAATGCGAATTCGGTGCCGAGGTAGAGGAGTTTGGGGTTTCTCGGATCTTGGCGTATGGTGTTTACGTTGCCGTACGGCGGCAGATTCCCCGCGATGGATGTCCAGGTAGCTCCGTAGTCCCGGGTCACCCACACGTACGGCCTGAGATCGTCGTGCCGGTGGCCGTCCACCGAGACGTAGGCGGTGGCGGGGTCGAAGTAGGAGGCTTCGATCCGGGAGATGTAGTACTCCTTGGTTCCGCCGGGGATGTTCTTTCCCACTTCGGTCCAGGTGGCGCCGCCGTCCCGGCTTACCTGTATGTTCCCGTCGTCGGTGCCGACCCACAGGATTCCGGGAACTACCGGCGATTCGGCGATGGTGGTGATCGTCCCCCAGGCGTTTACGCCGTCGTTTTTAGAGAGGATGCACGGGCCCACCCGTTCCCGCCCGCAGCGGGGTAGCGAGCCTCGCTGTCCCATGATTTCGCGCCGGTCGGGATCAATGGCTTTGGTGAGATCCTCCGTCATGGTCCAGGTATCGCCCCGGTCGTAAGATTTGAACAGCCGGTTGCCGCCCACGTAAATGAGGCGGGGGTTGTGGGGAGAGATCAGGATCGGGGTGTTCCAGTTCCAGCGGAACTGGGTTCCCTCCGGAGGCGGAGGCACGATGTTGCCGCGCCTGAAGCGTTCCTGTTCCTCCGGGCTCAACTGCTGGAAGAATTGCCCGGCTCCGCCGCCGGGTGTTTGTCCGGGGCGCAAAGGAGCTCTCGGCCTGATGCTCCTTTGTTCGCCGGTTTTCAAGTCGTAGCGGTTGACGTTGCCGTTCTGCGATTCGGAGTAGACTATGGTCCAGTCGGTGGGGTCGACCGCGGTATAGAAACCGTCGCCTCCTCCCACCCGGTACCAGTCCTGGTTGAGGATCGGGCCGCTGCGCACCGAGCTGGGGCCGCACCAGCTCCCGTTGTCTTGCAGTCCGGTGCACACGTAGTAGGGGCGCCGCATGTCCACAGACACGTGGTAGGGCTGTCCCACCGCCCAGCTTCTGAGCGACTCCCAGGTCTCGCCGCCGTCATAGGAGACGTCTACCGAGCCGTCGTTGCCGTACATCACGTGGCGGCTGTTCTTGGGGTTGATCCAGATGGCGTGATGGTCCACGTGCCCCATCCCTCTCAGGATCCGCCAGGTGCGGCCGCCGTCGGTCGACTTGTAGGCTTGAACTCCGGCGGTGTAAACCGTGTTCTCGTCGTTGGGATCGACTCGGATTTGGCTGAAGTACATGGGGCGCACGTTCTGGTTGGCGAGAAACTCCCAAGTGCGGCCCTTGTCGTTGGAGCGCCAGATGCCGGAGCATTCCGGGTCGGGCTCCGGGGCCTGTTGTTGCTGGGCTCCGGGTTCTTCGGACTCGGCTTCTGATTCCTGGACCACTCCGGTTTGGGGGCATTGAGGCGGCCCGCCGAATCCGCCGCCCCCGCCCGGCCCCTGGGCTCCTCCCTGCCCTTGCCCGCCACGGCCTCTTTGGGCTACCACCGGCAGTTTGTCCGGCGCCACCTCGATCTGGGCGTAGATCACGTTGGGATTGGAGCGGGAGAAATCCAGGGCGATCCTGCCCATGGTCCCGCTGGGCAGGCCGTTCCCGGTGATGCGGTTCCAGGTCTCCCCGCCGTCGTCGGATCGCCAAATACCGCTTCCCGGTCCGCCTCCTACAAAGCCCCAGGCGGTCCGGCGGCGCTGGTAGGTCGCGGCGAAAAGGGTGTTGGGGTTGGAGGGATCGATCGCCAGGTCCGTGGCTCCGGTGTTTTCGTCCACGTACAGGACGCGGCGCCAGGTTCGCCCTCCGTCTTGGGTTTTGAAGACTCCGCGTTCGGAGTTGGGACCGAAGAGGCGGCCCACTGCCGCCACCCAAACGATGTCCGGGTTAGTGGGGTGGATCACGATCCTGGCTATGGTTTGGGTTTCGCGCAGTCCCATGTGGCTGAAGGTCTTCCCGCCGTCGGTGGACTTGTAGATCCCGTCTCCGAAGGAAGAAGACTGCCGGTTATTGGGCTCGCCGGTGCCCACCCACACTATGTCGGGGTTGGAAGGTGCTATAGCGATATCGCCGATCGATGCCGCGGAGTAGGTGTCGAAGATCGGTTCGAAGGTGGTGCCGTTGTTGGTGGTTTTCCAAACCCCGCCGGTGGCGAAGCCCACGTAGAAGGTAGAGGGGTCGCCTTCCACCACGGCGATGTCGTCCACTCTACCTCCTTGGCCTGCCGGTCCGATGGATCGCCAGCGGAAGGCTCTGAGTAGCGGGTCGTCGCTCTGGTTGATGTAGCCGTTTTCGGCGCGTTGGCTTTGGGGTTGTGTGTTTCGCTCCGGGCCTTGAGCGTGCAGGGGGCCGGCCAGGAGTGCAAGGGCGGATGCCAGATTCAGGGACCACAGGTAAACGGCGCGCATGGTTCTCGCTCCTCGCGGCAAGACAGGTTCGTTCTCTTAACGGGGTAACCCGTAGCGCACGGGGATAATTCTGCGCTTCGGTATCGTCCGATGCAAATACGGCGGTGGCCCCAGAAATGTTGAGAGCTGCGGAGGGTCAGCCGGCCGCCAGGTGTACTCGGATCTCTTCCGGGTTGAGCGGTGGGGTTTTGAGCAGCGCGGCGATTTGATCTTCGTCCTCTCGAGGCCGGGCCCGTCTTTTGCGGAAGAACTTCTTGGTCGCCTCTACGACGGCGCGGTGTACCTCGGCCGGCGGCGGGGTACCGTCCACGATCTCGATCCGGTATCGCTGGCGTTGCAGGGCGCGGATGATCTGGCGGTACCTGTGTTCTACCCGCTGCAGGGTGGCGGGGTTTTCGTAGAGTTCCGGCTGTGGGTGCCGGTTGCGGATTCGGTCGAGGCAGGTTTTCAGAGGTACGTTCAAGAAGATGGTGAGGTCCGGCGAAAGGGCGTATCGATTGATGGAGCGGACCCATTTGGGGTCGAGTTCTAGGGACTGGTAGGCGAGGGAGGAAATGGTGTAGCGGTCGCTTATGACGCAGGTCCCGCGCCGGAGCAAGGGCAGGATTTCCCGCTCTAGGTGGTCTAGGCGGTCGGCGGCGAATAGCAGTGCCAGGGTGGCGGGATTGTAGCTGAGTTCGGGTGCGGTTTTGGTGTGGTCAGGCTGAAGTAAGGCTCGTTTGATGATCGTCCCGATAGGCCCGCTGGTGGGTTCTTTGGTGTAGTGGGCTTTCATGCCGGCCCTCTGGTCGAGCCACAGGGTGAGGAGCTTGGCCTGGGTGGTTTGTCCCGAGCCGTCGAGGCCTTCGAAGGCGATGAGTTTGCCTGGGGGTCCGGCATGCTGCATGGCCCTAAATCATACAAGGAATTGGGCTTGAGAGAAGGCGGGGTGGATCCGGGGCTCGTTTGCGACTTAGTTGAGGGCGCTTGTGGATGGCGTACTGGCGGGGGACTCTATGAGGGATAAGTTCTGGTCTAGCAAAGCGTTGACGGATGGTTGAAGCTCCCGGTTGAAGCTAGCTGTAGCGTGGTTTTTCGGAGTTTGGGTTTATGGATCAGGCGAGTTACAGGTTACGGGTTTTTGGGGTGCCGGAGTTGTTGGATGTAGAGGGTCGGGTGTTGCGGTTTCGGACTCGGAAGCAGTTGGGTTTGTTGGTCTATTTGCATTTTGAGGCTCGGGGGCGTTTGGTGCCTCGGGAGGAGTTGGTGGAGTTGTTGTGGCCGGAGGTGTCGTTGTCGAAGGGCCGGCATTCGTTGTCGCAGGCTTTGACTTCGATAAGGGGGCATTTGGGTTCTGGGGCGGTGGAGTGCGGGGTTGGGGGAGTTCGTTTGGTGGTCCCGCTGGTTACCGAGTTGGAGTTGTTGGCCGAGGGGTGGGACGGGGTGGGTGAGTTGGCGGATCCTTTGGAGGGGATGGAGTTGTGTGCGGGTGTGGCGTTTGGGCATTGGGTTGATCGGATGCGGGAGGCTCTGGTGCGGCGGGCGCGGGAGGTGTTGGTGCGGTCGGTGAGGGATGCCAGGGTGGAGGGTTGTTTGGACCGGGTTTATCGTCGTGCTCTGTTGTTGCATCGTTTGGATCCGGTGGAGCCGGTGGGGGTTTTGGCCCTAGCCGAGCGTGCCTTGGTGGATGGGGACACGATCGGTGCCATGAGGGTGATGAAGGAGTATTTGAATCGGGTGCAGGAGGAGTTGGGTGCGAATCCTCATCCTGAGATTGCGGCGTTGTTGCGGCGGTTGGAGCGGGGTGAGGGTCCTGCGTTGGTTTTTACCGGTCGTTTTGGGACTGCTCCTCGTTTGCCTCGGGAGGTTTTTGTTTCTCGGGAGCGGGAGATTGCGCAGTTGGAGGGTTTGTGGCAGCAGGTTGGGGAGCGGGTATGTCAGACCTGTGTGATTGCGGGGGTTGCCGGTATCGGGAAGAGCACGTTGGCTCGGCGTTTTGCGATGTCGGTTGCGGCCCGGGCGTTGCCGGTTTATGTGGTCGCCTGTCAGGAGATTGGTTCGGGGATACCGTTTGCTGCGGTAGCCGATTTGATATTGGCTTTGGGGAGCGATCCTTTGGTGTCGGGGACTGATCCCAGGTGGTTGGCGGAGGCGAGTCGTGTGAGTCCTGGTTTGCGGGGTATTTATCCTGGCGTTCCGGAGCCTCCGCAGGCGCCGGCTGAGTCGGTGAGGATTCGGGTGGCGGATGCGCTGGTAGCGATGTTGGAGTCGGTTTCCGATGGCAGGCCTGTGCTTTTGGTGTTCGATGATGTTCATCATATGGATCCTGCCAGTCGGGATGTGTTGTTTCTGGTAACTCGCCGGTTGGAGCGGGTTCATGTAGTGATTTTGGGGACCATGAGGGCGGGTGATGGTAGTGCGACGGGCTGGGGTCGTGAGGCGGGGACTTTGTGGTGGGAGAATTGGATTCGCTTGGGTCCGTTGGATGATGATAGTGTTTCTAAGATGGTGGATGTCTTGGCGGGCGATGCCGGTCCTGTGGAGCGGAGGGTTAGGGAGAGGGTTTTGGAGTTGGCGCAGGGCAATCCTTATCATGTGGAGTTGTTGCTTACGGATTGGCGGCAGCGTGGTGCTCAGTCGTTGTTGATGCTAGAGGACGCTGCGGCTGCGCGCTCGTGGCAGTGGGATCCTCCGGACACGTTCCGCGGGGCCTTTTTGGCCCAGTATCACGATGTTTCTGAGACAGCGCGTCACATTTTGCATTTGTTGGCGGTCGCGGCTCGCTCGATGTCCGCTGCGGAGATTGCGGAGGTTTTGGGTTTACGCGTTCGCGAGGTAGAGCCCGCTCTACTCGGTCCGATAGAGCGAGGGTTGTTGCGCATAGAGGGTGGTAGGTTCCAGTTCAAGAACGATTTGCACCGGGCGTTTTTGTACTATTTTATGCCTCCCGACCTACGCAAGACCCACCACATACTTCTGGCTCAGAGTGCGTGGGTACGGCATTCTGGCCTTGAGTTTAAAGATGCTGCGGAAGCCTCACACCACTTCATCTGCGCTGAGATGCCAGTCGAGGCGACCAGAACCGCCCTCGCGGCTGCAAGTAATGCTGTATTCGCCGGCGCTTTCCGTGAAGCGCTCAAGGTGTTGGATGGTTTGCTGGGAGCGTACCCTGATCCGGAGAGTCCGTGGGTGTATCTCTTCATAGCTCGGGCAGCGCTTTCACTAGGAGACCACGAGCGCGCGAAGAACGCCCTTGACCACTGGACTTATGGGGAAGACCCTCGAGGGGACGCATTTGCCACGCAGCTTAGAGCTGAAGCACTCCACAGAGCCCGTACTGCAGACGACGAGACCATTGCCAAGGCGGCACATCAAGCTGTTTTGGTCGCCAAGGCAGCCCAGGCAGAAGACGTGCTGGCGAGAGCGCTAATGATTAGCGCCGAAGCGGCATGGGATAGAGGCGACCTCGTCAGCCTGGAGGAGGTGTCTCAAGACGCCGACCACTTGGTTACGACCGCGGCCGATAGACATTCGGCGGCTGTCGCGATCATAGCGCGCTCGTACAGCCAGTGGGGCCTTGGACACTTTGACGCAACTGTAGGCGGGCTAGAGACAGTATTACCCATGCTCAAGGAATTGGCGATGCAGAACGATCTTCGTCAGGCGCTTAACGGTCTCGGCGTCACATTGACGGCGCTCGGACGGTTTTCTGACGCCACCCAGGCATTCAAGAGCGCGATCGAAATTGCCAGATTACTCGGCGACGACCTGGCCCTAAGTTTGACATGGAGCAACCTAGGATCCCTGTACACCGATCTCGGCTTCTTTGCTGACGCCGCCCTTGCTTTCCGAGCAGCGCTGTCCGTTAATACCCCTCCCCAGGTACGTCTGGGCGCCGAGGTTTACGCCAACGCGATGTGGCTAGCCATTCAGCTGGGGAACCTCAGGGAGGCCGAGGAATTCGCGGAGCTGTGCGACCGCGAAGCGTCGAAATCCGGCCTATGGAGACATCGTGCCCTAGCTCTGCTATGCAGAGCAGACCTCCTGCTTGCGCGCTCCAGCCCCGAACTAGCGTGGCCTCTAGTCGAACGAGCCATAAGGATCGTAGGGACCAAGGCGCGCCTTCTCTACGACGTTGGCCAATACCACCGCCTGGCCCTCCACTTTGCGTGGAGCACACGAGGGATTACGGGAGCGCTGCAGTGGTTCAATCCACCTCGAGAAGGTAACTACAAGCGTACTACAGACTGGCTTGAGATACAATTAATGGCACACTGGATACGGAAGAGAGAAACCGGGACCCCGTCTCTGGAGTTAGATAGAGTAATTAGTGAAATCGAACAGAAAGGCGCACTCGGGCTTATATCTCGGTTAATCGCCGTACACTGTAGTCCTCTCACACTAGCCCAGGACCTCAAAGGCCAACCACCTGCTGTGATTCTCTCGAGGCTTTATCCGAGCCCTCAGAGGATCCGGATCCCAGCGTCGGTGCTAGACTACGAACGAAACGAGCAACTGCCGTGCTTCGCTTGAAGGCTGAAACAACTCGGGGATCGAATTGAGTGCCCGAATACTTCTCAAGTTCCTCTACCACGCGCTCGTAGCTCAGGGCCCTACGATACGGACGGTCGGTCGTCATGGCGTCCGTAGTGTCTGCCACGAGGATTATCCGCGCCCCGAGGGGAATGTCCTCCCCCGCTAGGCCATCCGGGTATCCAGTGCCGTCGAAGTTCTCATGATGGTGTCTAATGCATCTTTCCACGTACCCTCTAAGGTTAGAAATCGTCGCAACTAGCTCGGCGCTCTTTATAGGATGCGAGCACATGATGTTCCGTTCTTCCGCGCTAAGCTTGCCTGCCTTCCGTAAGATCGGCGCGAATTCCTCATAGATTTTTCCAACATCGTGCAGTAGGGCAGCGGTAGCGATGTTGTCAACCTCCCGGAAGTGCAAACCCAATTCCCGGGCTAACAGTCGAGCTATTTCCGCAACTCGCTGCGAGTGGCCGCTTGTGTAAGGATCCCGTGCCTCCATCGACTTTACCATTAGCTCCAGAAGCTCTCTGTTAGTCGCCTGCAACTGAAGGTTCACCAAGTAGGTGTGGCGCAGAAAAAGCACTGGAATAACCACCGCCACGACTCCCAAAATACCCCACGTTAGATATAGCCATGCTATCGCGAGACCTAGCGCACTAGCCACTAGATCGTAACCAACCAACCCCCAGGTATTTCGAATCCATACCTCTCCAAAGTTCCTCCGCTCGCTTAAAGCTACCACACCACTGACGACGCCGGAATTAACCAAAATGTACGTGAGAGCCAGACCCATGTACGGCACAGCGGCTCTGTCCATAGAATCCAAGGGAACCGAACCACCCAACGTGGTATACATGAGGCCGGCTAGACCGAGTGCCAGCATGTGCTGGCCAACGTTAAAGACTATTTTGACAACCGGCTTCCGAATTAGATATTCCGCGATAGCAAGACTGGATGCAGCTATAAGCACACACCAGAAGGGACCGAAGACCACGGCAGATGCCAGGTAGACTACGAACGCTATAGAACCCGCGGCCGACCCCAAGGCTAGCCTATGCTGTGACCTTTCAAGTATCAGGCCTAGTAGGAGAAACAGAAGAGCTCCGAGAAGCGTTTGAACGTCATAGACCGCCGTGGAGGCGTCCCACCAGGCCAGTATTATCAGGCAGGCGGCACCTAACCCGACGACGAAGCCGACGTAAAGCCTGACGAGGAATTCCGGCGTGGAAAGTTGTCGCATATTGCCGAAGGATGGGGCCCTATTTTGAGTCGTCAAGCCCACGTCTGACCATTAGCGGCGATAAAGCCGAGCAGCGCGCTCAGAATCGAAGCCAGCCAGCCAAACCCGAACATGTGTAAGCGTCACCTCCTCTCAGGTCACATGCCCTGCACGAGAAGTGGCATGTCCCGCTACGACACACCCCGACGCTCCACTCGACCGACCGACCGATCCGCTCCGCTAACTACTCAACCGTTGACCGACTCGGGGGCCCCTTATCCTCCTTCCGAAGTGAGTAAAAAACCCGCTACCTAAAACAACTATCAAGTCACGCCCGCGACTGCACCCAACGATTAGTCGCATCCAAAACCGCCAACACCGCAGCCTCCTCAACACTCTCCCTCACCTCGCACGTCCCCGCCAACATCCGACCACCACCACGACCCTCCACCACCTGAACCACCGCAAAGGCGAACTCCAAATCGAACGCCCGAACCAACTTGCAACCCTCCAACTCCAACACCCCCTCCGGCAACACCCGCTCCAACGCCAACACCGCCGCCCGCGCCGCACCCTGCACCCTAGAACGCTTCACATCCGCCACCTCCACCTCCCCAAACACCTCCTCACCACCCACATCCAACACCACCGCTACCACCACCTTCCCCGACCTGCCTTCCCTCACCCCAACCCGCCTGAACAAAACCGCACGCCTCAGCGAAGCCTCCCGCACCACCGACCGCTCCAATACCCCAGCCGCACGCTCCGCCGCCGCCTGCGCCACACTGATCCGACGATGATCCACCCGCAAACCCAACTGCGCCAACAACGCACTCTCCACATTCCTCACCACCTGCTTCGGCGCTATCCCCGGCTCCGCCAAAACATGGATCTCGGTCACCTCCCCAACCGGCGATACCACCACCCGCGCCGACAATACCCCCTGCAAACTGCTGATCAAATTCTCAGCACGCTTCACACCCCAAGGATCCGACACCACGCCCTCAGCGCTACCACCCTCCCGCCCGGGAAACCCCGCACCAGGATCAACCAGAGCCAATCAACTCACCCCGCTAAAATCACTCGACACGATTCCCACCCGCAGCCTTCGCCCGATACAACGCCCGATCCGCCTCCTCCACCACATCAACCTCCGGCCGCCCAGGATCATAACCCGCCACCCCTACAGACACCGTAACCACCCCCTCACCATAACCCATCGCAACACCCATCGACTCCACCGACCGCCTAACCACCTCGCCCACACGCCGACCTCCTACCTCGTCCGTCCGCACCAAAATCAATACGAACTCGTCCCCACCATAACGCGCCGCCACATCCGTAGAACGAATCGCCCGGTGCAACTCCCGGCCCACACCCTCCAAAACCCGGTTGCCCGCCTCGTGACCATAGGTGTCATTCAAACGCTTGAACCGATCCAAATCCACAAACACCACGGCAAACGGCTCCCCACTACGCTTGCTACGAGCTACCTCCTGCACCAAGCGATCCTTGAACACCCGAAACGTCGCCAACCCGGTCAGCCGATCCACCGCCGCCTCCCGAGCCGCCTCCGCCAAACGCCGCTCCTGATAAGGCGGACACTGGCGATACGTCGCCCGACCCTTGACCAAAGCCTCCGCAAACGCCGCACACGTACCATAACCACACGCACCACAATCCCACGGCTTCCCCGTAGGCGCCCGCCCGATAGCCTCAATCACCGCCTCGACGTCCGACTCCGGTACCCGACGCCCATTCCGCCCGGGCTCAAATCCCCTCCCTACCTCCAAACCCACCCCGTCCTCCAACACCGGCACCCGACTCCGGGGAGGCTCCGCCTCACCCACCACCCGCCGCCGCCAAAACAACTCCTCCCGCGGACCCAAAAGCGGATGATCCAAACAGCCCTCACAAGGCAAAATGTCCACAAAACCCAAGTCGATCCGATCCACCGCTACCGCCCGAGCCAGCGCAGCCAATCCCCCCAAACCCCTAACCTTCCGAAAACGCCGCGACGCCTGATGCTCCTCCTGCAAAACCGGCAGGGGCATCCCACCCGCCGTGCTCCAATGACGCCGCCGCTCACCCACCACCCGATCGAAATACAACGGCTGCTCGGAAACCACTACACCCCGCGCCTCGAACAACTGCGCCAATTCCTGGAACGTCACCACCGCATCCACATCCGCCTCCCCATCGGCCAGACAAACACCCGCATACACTATCGGCACATCCCTGCCGTACAACCGCCTCAAATACCGAGCTTCGGCAGCCACCGGCGTCTCCACCGGAGCCAAATAAGGCAATAACTCGGGATACTCCCGCTTTATCGTCTCCACCACCACCGGACAAGTGGACCGAATCATCGTCCCCCACTCCGGCTCGGCCCACAACTTCAAATACTCCGCAGCCACCAACTCATCACCGGTAACCCCGTGATGCACCGCCCTGAACCCCGCCTTGAATGCCGCATTCACCACCTGCTCCGGCGTACTGGGATAAAAGTACGCCGCCGCCTCCACACTCAAGATCAAGACCGCCCTGCCACCCGCCGCATAACCCACCGCCTTCGCCAGCTCACCACTGGCATCTATCGCATCGTGAGGACAAGCAGGCACACACATCCCACAACGAATGCACGCCTCCTCCACGATGCTCACCGAATCCCCGTCAACCGCTACGGCCTCGGCGGGACAAACTCGCACGCAGGCCAAACAGCTCACACACTTCTGCGGATCGATCCAAAAACGCACAGCTCTCCCAAAGACAAGTCCACCGGCCCGCACCCGAGGCCAAGGAAAACAGCAAAACAGGCCCCATACTATGCCGCGCCGCCCGCGCTGTGTCAATAGCGGGGGAGCCCCAACCCCCTGTAGCACGGAGACTTACAATGCCGTAAAGTCGAATCATGAAGGCCCGCCCTGATACTCCACGACCCCCGGCGGGGGACACCTCCGCTTCGCAAGCTCCTGGTGACGACAGGGGTACCACCCCAATACCCCAATATCGGGAGTGGATTATCTTTAAAATCGAAACCACTGGGAAGTTACCCCGACAGTCGCGGAGGAAGAACGCGATATGGGAAACACCGTGAAGACCGCTTTTCTGCTCGGCACACTCAGCGCCCTGTTGCTGCTGGCCGGCCAGGCGGTGGGAGGCCAGGCCGGGCTGCTGGTGGCGTTCGCTATAGCCGCCGCAATGAACTTCGGCTCCTATTGGTTCTCGGACAAGATCGTACTTGCCATGTACCGAGCCCGAGAAGTGGGACCCGACCATCCTTTGAGCCGCATCGTCGCACGCCTCGCAGCGAGAGCCGGCCTGCCAATGCCCAAGGTCTACATCATCCCGACCGATACCCCTAACGCCTTCGCCACGGGCAGGAATCCGAAACACGCCGCCGTCGCCGCCACCGAGGGAATCCTGGCACTCCTGACCGAGGACGAGATCGAAGGAGTCATGGCCCACGAACTCGCCCACGTGAAAAACCGGGACATCCTCATCAGCTCGGTGGCGGCCACCATAGCTGCCGCCATCATGGTCCTCGCATCCATCGCCCGCTGGGGGGCGATCTTCGGCCTGGGCGGACGCGGAAACGACCGCAACGGCGGCAACGCCCTGGCACTCCTGGCCACCGCACTCATCGCTCCCATCGCCGCCATGATCATCCAGGCCGCAATCTCCCGAGCCCGGGAGTTCGCCGCCGACCGAACCGGAGCGGAGATCGCAGGACGACCCCACGGGCTGGCCAACGCCCTCAGAAAGATCGAGGCGGCGGTGCGCCGCAAACCACTACCGGCCAACCCGGCTACGTCTCACATGTTCATCGTGAAACCCTTCTCGGGCGGCGGGATCCTCTCCCTGTTCAGCACCCACCCGCCCACCGAAGAGCGGATAGCGAGATTGCTGGGACGCCAGCCGGTCTAGGCTGAACTGCGAAATCGCAAGATAGCGGCCGCGACCCACAAGCTCACATAAGGGCAAGGGCCGCGGAACGAAAACCGCGGCCCTTCACCATCCCCGGCCGAGCGGCTCAACTCACGCCGACGCGGTCACCGTAATCGTGCGGTTCACGCTGTGCCCGCATACCTCGCCCGATATCGTCGCCGTGCCATTCATCGTCGTCTCGGTCAGGCTGAAGTCGTAGGTCGCCCGCATATTCATCCGGCACCCCCCGGCACGCCCGTCGTCCGCACGCCAGGCGAAGCCCCCTTCGTAGGTGATGGAGCCGCCAAAACTCGTCTCGCTGATATTGAACTGTCCGGTGACCTTGAGGTTGGGATCCCCAGAGAGGGTAAAGACCCGCCCGCTTTCGGTCCGCACCGCGCAATTGGAGGGCGTCATCGTGTAGTTCAACTCCATGGTGCCGGCGCCGGTCTGCTGGTCGAAGTCCACCGTCACCGAACCCGACAGCGCTGCGGTTCCACCGGCCTCGCAAGGCGCAGTTTCGTTGATGGTGATCGTGATCCGGTCAGCAGGTCCGGCGGGTGACTGATGGGCCGACGCTCCTGCCGGCGGGGTCAGAAACCCCGATTCCGCGATGGCCGCAGCAAGCTCGGCGGCCTCGGCCTCGGTCAGGGCATCCCCAGAGGATGCCGGGTCTCCACAGGCGGCGACGGCTAGAAGAACGAATGGCGACAGAGTCGCAGCGGTTCGGTATCGCATAGAACCTCCCGGGTACGAGGAACAAGCCCTGTGAACCGGACGCTATCATCTCCCGGCCCACACTGTCGGTGAGCAGGATCACCTGCGGAGCATCAGGTGAAACCGTACTCCTTGATCTTCCGGTACAGCGTCCGCTCCCCGATACCCAGAAGCTCGGCCGCCCGGCGCCGATTCCCCTTGGTCTCCCGAAGCGCACCCTCGATCGCAGCGCGCTCCACATCGGCCATCGTCATCCCCGGCCGATAGACCACGGTCCCTTCTGCTGCGGCGGAACGTTCCCCCTCGACTTCCTGAACGTTCACCACCGTGCCCGCTACCGCTTCCTCGTACACCCGCGAACGCGGCACTTCCACATATTCCACCCGTTGAGTGGATTCGTCAAGCCGGCGCCTCAAGTCCTCGATCTGAAGTTTGAGCTCCACCAGACTTCTGAAGATGAACTCCAACTCCTTGCCGTGCACCTCCTGGCTCGCACCGGGCACCCTTACCGGCAGCAGCCTGGTACCTCCCTCGCGTATGTCGGCCGGAATATCACTGGGCCGGATCTCATGATCCGGAGCCAGCACCACCATCGACTCGATGAGGTTCTTGAGCTGCCGCACATTGCCGGGCCAGTGGGCGTCCACCAATACCTGCATCGCTTCCGGCGTGATCCCCGGAAACGACCTCCCATGCTGGCGCGAGAATTCCCGAATGAAACGCTTCACCAACAGCGGTATATCGGAGCGCCGCTCCCTCAGAGGAGGCAGGTAGATAGACAGCACATTGAGCCGATAGTAGAGATCGTCCCGGAACTGCCCCATAGCCACGGCCTCCTTGAGGGAGCGGTTGGTGGCGGCTATTACCCGCACGTCCACCCGGATCGGCTGGCTCCCGCCCACGCGGAAGAAGCTCCGGTTCTCCAACACCCGCAAAAGCTTGGCCTGGAGTGAAAGAGGCATGTCCCCCACTTCGTCCAGGAAAATGCTCCCTCCGTCGGCCAACTCGAAACGACCCAGCCTCCGCTCCGCCGCACCGGTGAAAGCTCCCTTCTCGTGCCCGAAAAGCTCCGACTCGAGCAGCGTTTCCGGCAACGCCGAGCAGTTGACCGCGATGAAAGGACGATCGCGGCGCGGAGAAAGCTGGTGAATGGCCTGGGCCACGAGCTCCTTTCCCGTCCCGGACTCCCCTTCGATCAGCACCGTGCTGGACACCGGTGCAATCTGTTCGATCTTGACCAGCACCTCCTGGATCGCCGGGCTCTCGCCGATGATCCCGGTGCGCTCCTGGAGCCTGCGGCGCTCCACCAGTCGGCGGGCGGTGGCCACCACCTCCGCAGGGTCCACCGGCTTTACCATCCACGCGGTAAGCCCCAGCGCCCGCGCCACCCGGGACGGATCGGGATCGGAGGGCTCCAGGAGCCCCAGAGTGGAAATCGAGTGCTCTCGCGCCAATTGGATCAGTTCGTCCGCCGTCGCCTCGTGCAAAGCGCCGGTCAAAACGACGACATCCGGATCGGCCCGGCGCAGCACTCCCCCTGCGTCGTCCAGAGAAGAAACCATGGTGGTCTCGAACCCGGACTGCTCGAACGCCGCGTTGGTCCGAACCGCGGTTTCCAGGTCGTCCATAGTGATGAGAGCCTTGTCAGCCATCACTCACCGCGAGCGGCGGAATCGTGATCCGTCACCGCTCCCTTCAGCAGATCCACCGCGTGCTGCACTACGGGATCGAGCACCGCCAAGGCTTCCGACACAGCCTTGGGACTGCCGGGAAGATTCACGATCAGCGCCGACCCCCTCACTCCCGCAACCCCGCGGGAAAGCATGCTCCGGGGAACCGCCTCCCGGTGGGCCGCTCGGATCGCTTCAGCAATCCCGGGAGCCTCTCGTTCGATCACCGCACGCGTTGCCTCCGGAGTGACATCCCGCGGCGCCAAACCGGTCCCTCCCGTGCTCAAGATCAGATCCGCCCGATCCTCGTCCGCCAACCTGGCCAGCGCCTGCGCGATGACATCGCTCTCGTCGGGCACTACCTCCCGCGCCGTCACCTCCAAGCCCCGGGCACGCGCCCACTCCACGATGACGTCGCCGGAACGGTCCTGCCTCTTTCCGGCGGCTACCGAGTCCGAAACCGTAAGCACTGCGACCCTCATGCCGGCTTCTTGGCGCGCTTTACCGAACCTCCGGTGTAAAACGGGAGCTTCACCACCTCCGCCTCCACCTTCTTGCCCCGACAATCGATGACGAACTTCGTACCCGGAGCCACGGAGTGAATGGGAAGATAGGTCGTCCCGATCGCCTCCTTTAGCGTGGGACTGAAACCCCCGCTGCGCACGATGTCCACCTTGTAACCGTTCAGATAAACGTCGTAACCGTGACGCGGGATCACCCCCTTCTCCAGACAACGGAAACCCACTAGCCTCCTCGCGGGCCCCTTCTCCTTGATCCTCTCGAGCGCGGCCCGCCCCACAAAGGGCACTCCCTTGTCCAACTTCACGATCCAGCCCAAACCCGCCTCGTAGGGATTGATGGTTTCATCTATGTCCGAACCGTACAGCGGATAGCCCATTTCCAAACGCAGCGAATCGCGCGCCCCCAATCCTACCGGCGCAGCCCGGCCCGGACCCACCAGGGCATGCCACATGACCTCCGCGTGAGCAGGACGAAAGAACAGCTCGAAACCGTCTTCCCCGGTGTAACCCGTACGGGCCACGAAACATTCGACTCCCGCCACCGAGCCGACCTCGAAGTGATAGTAGTGGAGCTTGGAAAGGTCGATCTTGGTAAGAGGCTGAAGCAAGCTCTCCGAGGCGGGACCCTGCACCGCCAGCAAGGCCACTTCGTCGGAAATGTTCTTGATCCGCACGTTACCCGCCTTGCGGCGGGTTATGAACTCCCAGTCCTTCTCGATGTTGGCAGCGTTCACCACCATCATCACCCGGTCGTCAAAACGATAGACGATGCAGTCGTCCACAAAGGTTCCCTGATCGCTCAAGATCGCCGAATATTGAGCCTGACCGTCCCTCAAGGCCCCCACATCGTTGCAAGTGATCCGGTTGACAAAAGCGTTCCGGTCCGGCCCGCTGAACTCGAACTCCCCCATGTGCGATACGTCGAAGACGCCCACCGAAGTCCGCACGATCTCGTGCTCCTTGGTAATCCCGGTGGGATACTGCACCGGCATCTCGAAGCCGGCAAAGGGGATCATCTTGGCCTTGAGCGACAAATGCAGCTCGTAAAAGGGCGTCCGCTTGAGTTCGGTCTCGCTCATTCGGTTTTCCTTTCGTCCTGTCTCACGAAGTCTCACCCCATCAACGTTGCCAAAAGAGCCTTTTGTACATGAAGCCGGTTTTCCGCCTGGTCGAACACCCGCGACCAAGGGCCCTCTATCACTTCCTCCTCCACTTCCTCGCCGCGGTGCGCCGGAAGGCAGTGCAAAAAAATCGCATCCGGAGCCGCGAGCGCCATGAGTTCCCGATCCACCGTGTATCCCTGGAACGCCAGCGCCCGAGCCTCGGCCTCCTCCTCCTGCCCCATCGAGGCCCACACATCCGTGTTCACCACGTGCGCCCCCCTCACCGCCTCTTCAGGCAGTTCGGTGATGCTCACCTTTGCCTTCTTCTTCGCCTCCTCGAAGATCTCACGATCGGGCTCGTAACCCTCGGGACAAGCCAAGCGCAGCTCGAACCCGAACAACTGCGCCGCCTGTAGCCAGGCGTTGGCCATGTTGTTCCCATCACCTACCCACGCCACCACCTTGCCCTCCCAACTGCCGAACACCTCCCGAATCGTGAAAACGTCCGCCAACACCTGGCAGGGATGCAACCGATCGGTGAGACCATTGATCACCGGAACCGTGGCGTAGCGCGCCAGCTCCTCCACCTCGGAATGGGCAAAGGTACGAATCACGATCCCCTGCACGTAGCGCGACAGCACCCGCGCCGTATCCCTGATCGGCTCACCCCGGCCCAGCTGCAGATCCCTAGCGGACAAAAACAGAGCGTGACCGCCGAGCTGTATCGCCCCCACCTCGAAAGAGACCCGGGTCCTAGTGCTGCTCTTGGCAAACAACAGCGCCAGCACCTTGCCCTCCAGCGGGCGGCCACGGTAGCGACCCGCCTTCATTTCCGCCGCAAGATCGAACAGCCGCTCGATCTCCTCGCGGGACAAGTCGGTCAAAGCTAAAAAATCCCGTTTCGACATGCTCACTGCCAAAGGTAGGTCAAAATGACAGGTACTGCGAGGGGGAGTTTAGCTACAGGATATACTTGCGCAAGTCCTCGTCCTCGACGATGCGCATCAGTTTTTGCCGCACGGTTTCCGCATCGAAGACGATGTGCTTGGTGGGGTAGTCGGGAAGCTCGTAGAGTACGTCCTCGAGGAGCGTGGTCATGACCGTGTGGAGCCGGCGCGCACCGATGTTTTCCAGCCGCTCGTTGACCAGCGCCGCGATCCGGGCGATCTCCTCGATTCCGTCCGGCGTGAACTCCAAGGTGGCCCCTTCGGCGGCAACCAGCGCGGCGTACTGCTTGGTGAGAGCATTCTCCGGCTCGGTCATTATGCGGACGAAATCTTCCTTGGTGAGCGGCGAGAGCTCCACCCTGATAGGGAACCTCCCCTGAAGCTCGGGTATGAGGTCCGAAGGCTTGGAGACGTGGAACGCGCCGGCGGCGATGAACAGAATGTGGTCGGTGCGCACATAACCGTATCGCGTTTGGACCGTCGAACCTTCTACGATCGGCAGCAGGTCGCGCTGCACCCCTTCCCGGGAAACGTCCGGTCCCACACTGGGACCACGCTCTCCGGCGATCTTGTCCAGCTCGTCGATGAAAATGATCCCGTGGTTCTCCACCCGATCCAGGGCCTCGTTCACCACCTCGTCCATGTCCACCAGCTTGCGCAGCTCTTCGTCTATCAGGATCCGCCGCGCCTCGCTCACCCGCACCGTCCGCCGCTTCTTCCGCTTGGGGAGCATCTCCTGGAACCACTCCATCCAGTTGAAATCCGGCCCTTCCATCCCGGGCGGAGGCTGCATGAACTCGAAGAGCGGGAAATTCTGCTGGGTGATTTCCACCTCCACCTGCCGGTCCTCGAGCTTTCCCTCCCGCAACATCTGCCGCAGCTTCTCCCGAGTCCGGCGCCGCCGCTCGGTGGCGGCATCGGCCGCCGGCTGAGCCCGCACCTCCCCTTTGGGAGAGACCACGAACAGGCTACGCGATCCCCCTTCTTTTGACCCCGAGCCTTCGGCCGTCTGGGCCGGCGGTTCCTCGCTAGCGGCATCGCCGCCCTCCACCGTCGAGGGAAGAAGCAGATCCAGCAGCCGCTCTTCCGCCCTCTGCTCCGCCTCCGGATAGAGCTCGTCTTCCCGTTCCCCGCGCACCATGTTCACCGCCACGTCCACCAGATCCCGCACCATCGATTCCACATCCCGGCCCACGTAACCCACCTCGGTAAACTTGCTCGCCTCCACCTTCACGAAGGGAGCGCCCGCCAGCCGGGCCAGACGCCGCGCGATCTCCGTCTTCCCCACGCCCGTAGGACCGATCATTATGATGTTGTTGGGAAGAATTTCGTCTCGGATCTCTTCCGGCGCCTGCGCCCGCCGCCACCGATTGCGGATCGCTATCGCCACCGCCTTCTTGGCTTCGTGCTGGCCTACTATGTAGCGGTCCAGCTCCGCCACGATCTGCTTGGGCGGCAGCTCCTCAAGCCAGGGAAGGGGTTCCGGCCCCTGGTCTATCTCTTCGAGACGCTCCTCGATCGGCTTGGGCTCGCTCAAGGTCCCTACTCCAACTCCAGAATCGTCAGGTTGCGGTTGGAGAAGATGCAGATCTCGGCGGCGATCTCGAGGCTCCGCTCCACGATCTCCCGGGCGCCGAGGTTGGAACACCCCATCAGGGCTCGGGCGGCCGCCAGCGCATAGTTGCCGCCGCTCCCTATGGCCAAAATTCCGTCATCGGGCTCGATCAGCTCCCCGCTCCCGCTGATCACGAACCCGTGGGAGCGATCCGCCACCGCCAGCAGCGCCTCCAACCGGCGCAGCACCCGGTCGCTCCGCCAGTCCTTGGCCAACTCCACCGCCGCCCGGGGAAGATTTCCGGGAAACCGCTGCAGCTTCTCTTCGAACTTCTCGAACAACGTCAGCCCGTCAGCCGCCGCCCCGGCGAAGCCCGCCAGCACCTTCCCGTCTCCCAAAAGGCGCACCTTCACCGCGTGTGACTTCATCACACTGTCGCCGAAGGTGACTTGCCCGTCGCCCCCCATGGCCACCTTCCCGTCGCGGCGAACCGCCAGGATCGTCGTACCTTTGATCGCCGGCTTCATAGCCTCAGGCCCTCGGATGAGCCTGCTGGTAAACTTTCTTCAACCGCTCCACACTGGTGTGAGTATAAACCTGAGTGGTGCTCAAAGAGGAGTGCCCCAAGAGCTCCTGGACCGCTCGCAGATCCGCCCCGGCGTCCAAAAGATGAGTGGCAAAGCTGTGGCGCAGGCTGTGCGTGCTCAGACCGCTGCCCGCGGCACCGCGCAGGTATCTGCTCACCACCAGCTGAATGGAACGGGGACTGAGCCGGCGGCCCCGGACCGAAAGGAACAGCGCTCGAGCGTCGCCCCTCCCCGGCCCCAACTTCTCCAACAGCCGATCCCGCAGCTCGCCGTACCGCCTCAAAGCCCGCCCCGCATGACTGCCCAGAGGAAGCAGACGCTCCTTCTTACCCTTGCCTCTAACCTTGAGCTGCTCGCCGATGGGGTCCACGTCCGAGACGTTGAGACCGGCGAGCTCGGAAAGCCTCAAGCCCGCGGCGTAAAGCACCTCCAGGATCGCCAAATTACGAACCGCCTCGAACCGGCCGCTCGCCGCTTGATCCTCCGCCAAGTTGAAGAGCTCCTCCACATCTTTGCGATCCAACACCGCCGGTAGCCGGCGTTCCAGCTTGGGCAGTCTGACGCTCCGTGCGGGATTCACTTCCAGCCCGTGGCGGCTGCCGAGGAAGCGGTAAAACGAACGCAGCGCGGAAACCGCCCGCGCCACGGTGCGCTTGCTGTGGCCCCGGCGCTGGAGTTCACCCATGAAGCTTCTCACCGCCAGCCGATCCACCCCCGCAAAACCCCACTTCCCGGTCCCCCCGTAGTAACCGTCGCAAAATTCTTCGAAGGCCCGAAGATCGCGGGCATACGCCCGCACCGTGTGAGGCGAATCGTTCCGCTCTTTCTCGAGATACACCAGAAATTCCGCCACCTCCGGCCTTAACGGCCGGTCTGTCCCCCGGCCCGGCACCGCGCTATTGCCGGAAGATTTCAAGTCCGCTCGCTCCCCGTAACCGCCACCTCTTCCCCCGCCACTCCCACTTCGCTGGCGAACTCCCGCATCGCCGCCAGAGCCCGCTCCGCCAGCAGTTCTTTGCGGCGCCGCTTGTCCCGCACCTCGGTCTCCAAAGGAGGCAGCAGGCCGAAATTCGCGTTCATCGGCTGGAAGTGGGCCGGATCGGCCTCGTGGACGTACCGCATCAGCGCCCCGAGCATCGTCTCCGGCGGGGGTATCGCCGGCGGCTTTCCGCGGAGCATCCGCGCCAGATTGATCCCCGCGAGCAAGCCGCAACCCAGGGACTCGGTATAGCCCTCCACTCCCACCAACTGGCCGGCAAAGAGCAACAGCTCGTCATCCTTCGCCGAAAGGTGAGCTGTGAGCGCCGCCGGCGAGTTCAGGTACGTGTTCCGGTGCACGCTCCCGTAGCGCAGAAACTCGGCTTCTTCCAATCCCGGAATCATCCGGAAGATCCGTTTCTGCTCGGGAATCTTGAGCCGGGTTTGGAAGCCCACGAGATTCCACATCTGACCGGCCTTGTCCTCCTGCCGGAGCTGCACCACCGCGTACGGCTCCTTTCCAGTCCTGGGATCCGGCAGGCCCACCGGCTTCATGGGGCCGAAGCGGAGCGTATCCCGCCCGCGGCGCGCCATCTCTTCTATGGGCAGACATCCCTCGAAGTAGGGAATCCGGTCGAACTCGTGTCCCTCGAATTGCTCCCCCGTGACCAGGGCCTCTACAAAAGAATCGTATTGCTCCCGGGTCATCGGGGCGTTGAGATAGTCCTCCCCACCGCCTTTGCCGTAGCGGGACATCCGGTACAGCTTGGTCAGGTCCAGGCTGTCGGCACTCACGATGGGGGCGATGGCGTCGTAGAACGCCAGCGAATCCAGCCCCAGGCGCCGCCGAATGACCTCCGCCAAGCGATCCGACGTCAGGGGGCCGGTGGCTACGATTCCGGGGGACGGAAGGTCGGTTACTTCCTCCCGTACCACGGTGATCAGCGGATGCTCGAGAACGCGGCGGGTAACCTCGGCGCTGAATATCTCCCGATCCACGGCGAGCGCGGCGCCACCGGGTATCCGCGCCAGGTCCGCCGCCTCCAACAGCAAGCTTCCCAACAGGCGGAGCTCTGCCTTGAGGAGCCCGTGGGCGTTGGTCAGCTCGGTGGATTTGAAGGTGTTGCTGCAGACGATTTCCGCCAGCCGGTCAGTGCGGTGCGCCGGCGTCTGTTTAGCCGGGCGCATCTCGTAAAGGGTAACCCGCACTCCCCGCGAGGCCAGAGCCCAAGCGGCCTCGCACCCGGCCAGGCCACCGCCTACTACGGTGGCTCTCAGCTGGTCACCGCCGCCGCGTCCTCCGCGACCGTGAACTCGTGCTCGCACTTCAGGCATCTGCGATACGATCCCCGCTCCTTGGTGGAGCGCTGCTCCGCACCCAGATACCCGCACTTGGGACACTCCACCGCTGCCGGACGATACCAGGTCGAAAACTCGCACTCCGGATAACGCTGGCAGCCGAAGAAGGTCCGCCCCCGCCGGGTGCGGCGTTCCACCAGTTCCGCGCCGCACGCCGGACACTTGACTCCCAACGGAACCGACCGGGTGTGCTTGCACTCGGGATAACGCGTGCAGGCCAGAAACTCCCCGTACCTCCCGGTCTTGATCACCATCGGAGCACCGCACTCCTCGCACTTCTCGTCCGTGGGACGATCCGGAGGACGGTCCTGCTTGAGCGGCTGGGTGTAGCGACACTCGGGGTAGTTGCTGCACGCGATAAACGGCCCGAATCTGCCGCTCTTTACCGTCAGCGTGCCGCCGCACTCCGGACAAGGAGACCCCTCCAAATGCTCCACGTCGTAAGCCTCCCGGATCATCTCCTTGGTATCCACAGCCTCCAGGGCTGCCTTGAAGGGGCCGTAAAAATCCTCCAGCACCTGCCGCCAGCTAAGGTCCCCCTCCTCCACCTTGTCCAGCTCGCTTTCCATCTGCGAGGTGAACTCTACGTTGAAGATGTCCGGGAAGCGGCTCACCATCACCCGCGCCACCGTTTCCCCCAGCTCCGTGGGGTGGAACCGCCGATCCTTGGTATGGACATAGCCCCGCTGCCGGAGCGTGGAGACGATCGTGGCGTAAGTGCTCGGCCGGCCGATCCCCAGGCGCTCCAACTCTTTGACCAGACTGGCCTCGCTGTAACGCGGCGGCGGCTCGGTGAAGTGCTGGCTGGGAACAATGGCGTGCACCTCGGCACGATCCCCCACCTCGAGGAACGGCACCGGCGCCAGATCGTCCAGGGTGAGACCCTCCTCCTCTTCCCTGGCTTCCCGGTAGAGGACGTGGTAACCGTCGAACAGCACCACGGAACCGACCGCCCGGAACAGATACTTCCCGATTTCAAAGTCTATGGTCGTGGTATCGTAAACCGTCGGGGTCATCTGCGAGGCCACAAAGCGCCGCCAAATCAGCTCGTAGAGCTTGAATTGATCCGGCGTAAGATGCCTTTTCAACCGCTCCGGCCGCCGCCTCACATCCGTGGGCCGAATCGCCTCATGGGCATCCTGCGCCCGCGACCCCTTCCGCGGAGGATAGACGTTGGGAGTTTCGGGAAGATAGCGCTCGCCGAACTCTTCCAAAATGAACGAACGCACCGACTCCACGGCAGCCGGAGCTATCCGAGTGGAATCGGTCCGCATGTAGGTGATCAACCCCACCGCCCCCTCGCCGGGAAGCTCCACGCCCTCGTACAGCTCCTGCGCCGCACGCATCGTCCGATTGGCGGAAAAGCCCAACTGCTTGGCCGCCTCCTGCTGCAACGTGCTGGTGATGAACGGAGCCGGAGCCCGCTTGCGCCGCTCCTTGCGAGCCACCGAGGTCACAATGAACGGCTTCCCCTCCACTTCCCGCACCACGGCCAGCGCCTCGGCCTCGGAGTGCAGCGCCGGCTTGTGACCCTCCACCTTGTGGAGCTTGGCCTTGAAGCGCTTCTCCCTGGCCTCCAGCTCCGCCTCGATGTTCCAATACTCCTGCGGCTTGAAGTTCCGGATTTCCTCTTCCCGCTCCACGATCAGCCGCAGCGCCACCGTCTGCACCCGCCCCGCCGAAAGACCCCGCTTGACCGACTTCCACAAAAGCGGGCTCGCCTTGTAGCCCACTAGGCGATCCAAAATCCGGCGAGCCTGTTGCGCCTCCACTTTCCGCTCGTCGATCTCCACCGGATGGGCCATCGCCTCCGCCACGGCATCTTTGGTGATCTCGTGGAACAAGACCCGCTTTATCTTCTGCCCGTTGCCCAGATGGCTGGCTACATGCCAGGCTATCGCCTCCCCCTCCCGATCGGGATCGGTGGCGATATAAACCGCCTCCGACGACTTCGCCGCCCGCTTGAGCTCGGCCAAAACCTTACCCTTGCCCCGAATGGTGACATACTTGGGCACGAAACCGCCTTCCACGTCCACCCCCAGCTCCCGCTGCGGGAGATCCCGCACGTGCCCCACCGTCGCCTTGACCGAGTACCGAGGACCCAGGTACTTGCTTATGGTGCGCGCTTTGGCGGGAGACTCCACTACCACGAGACTCGGCTTGGCAGCCGCCGTGCCCGCCTTCTTCTTGGCACCCGACTTGTTGGCACCCGACTTGGTCTTGCGTTTTACAGAAGCCACTTAAAACTCACCCTCGATCTAAACCCTAGTACCACCCCTCAAGGTCTTATCAAAACTACCAGCCGGGAACCCCCCGGTTCCCGGCCGATCCGCCAAAGCCCGCAAGCTGAAGTGTCAACTTATTTGCGGACAACAACTTACGGGTCAGCTCCGGACTCAGGTCCTTCACCTCGAGGGACGGGCATTATTACCACCCGCCCAGCGATCGCGCAAGGTTCACCACCGCCCAGGCCACCTGCTCCGGACCAGGCGAGCCGTCCACTCGCGCTTCACAAAGGCGGTACCAACTCTCCCTGAGGGCCAGCAGATCCCTCAGAGCCCGCTCCGGCTCCTGTCCTGCGAGCAGGGGTCTTTCCGATAGTTCCCTGTTCTGTTGCATCCGCCGCGCCGCCTCCTCCGGGCGCACTTCCAGATAGATCGCCACCGCCTTTCGCCGCGCGCCCTCCAAGTTGCCGGGCTGAGCCGCCCAACCGCCCCCAGCGGCGATCACTGCCGGAGCGCCCTCGAGCTCCCGCTCCATCGCCTCCCGTTCCAGCCGGCGGAAGACCGCTTCTCCCTCGGTAGCAAAGATCTCGGCGATCGACTTGCCGGCGCGGGCCGCTATCGCGAGGTCCAAGTCCACGAACCGGGCGTCGAGCTCCTCCGCCACCAGCTTGCCTACTGTGGATTTGCCCGAGCCCGGCAGTCCTACCAGAATCAGGTGGCGTCTCCCTTCCCCCACGCTTCGTCCCACCTGCGGTTGATCCGCTCCACGTATTGGTCGAAGTTGCAGCGCATCTCCTCTAGGGAGTCACCGCCGAATTTTTCCAGCATTGCGTCCGCCAGCACCAAGGCCAGCATCGCCTCCGCAATCACGCCCATCGCCGGCACCGCCGTCACGTCGGATCGCTCCGCCTGCGCCCGAGCCGGCGAACCGGTAACCAAGTCCACCGTCTCCAGCGGGCGCATCAGGGTGGATATCGGCTTCATCGCAGCTCGAATTACCAGCGGCTCTCCGGTTGTGATCCCTCCTTCCAGACCCCCGGCCCGGTTGGTACGCCTGGCGAACCCTGCAGTGCCCGCGCGGCCTCCTCTCACGATCTCGTCGTGGGCCTGCGACCCCGGCCGCCGCGCAGCCTCGAAACCGAGGCCGATCTCCACGCCTTTCACCGCGGGAATGGACATGATCGCCTGGGCGATCCTGCCGTCCAGCTTACGGTCCCAAGAGACATGGGAGCCCAAGCCCACCACTACACCGCGGGCTACGATCTCCGCTACCCCGCCGAGCGTATCCCCTTCGCCCTTGGCGCGGTCTATCGCCGCCACCATCGCTTCAGACGCCTTATCGTCCAAGCACCGCACGGGCGACCGATCGGCCGCCTGATTGAGCGGCATCGGAAGAGGATCCGGTACCGAAGCTTTGATCCCGCCCAGTTCCACTACGTGGCTTCCGATCTCCACGCCGAACTCCCTGAGCAGCCTGCGGCATACCGCTCCGCAGGCCACCCGAGCCGCAGTTTCCCGGGCGCTGGCCCGTTCCAAAACGTCGCGGGCGTCTTCCCGGTCGTACTTGAGGATGCCCACCAAGTCCGCATGCCCCGGCCGCGGGCGCAAAAGCCTCCGCCTGCGCGGGCCCCGGCCCGGCTCGTCGGGTTCAGGGGCCATGACGTCGCTCCAGTTTTCCCAATCGCGATTCCGGATCAGCATTGCGATCGGAGAGCCGAGGGTTTCCCCGGCCCGCACTCCGGAGAGCAACTCCACGCGGTCGGCCTCGATTTTCATCCGGGCTCCGCGGCCGTAGCCCGCCATGCGGCGTTCGAGCTCCGCGTCTATGTCCGACGATACCAGAGGTAGGCCCGCCGGTATCCCTTCTAGGATCGCCACCAGCGCCTGGCCGTGCGATTCACCGGCGGTGGTAAAGCGCAGCATGCGTTGCTGGTTCCTCACACTTGTTCGGGTCCATAACAGGGATGCGAGTCCCATAATAGGGGGGCGCGGCAAATCTGCCTAGTGCTGGGCTACGCATAACCGCTTTGGTCTTTGCCCCGTTGAGACACCTGGGTTCCGGAGGGCGGGGCTCGGGGCCGGGGTCCCGCGCCGGGGGCCAAAGGCAGGACCGCACCGCCTACTGCCGCTGAAGCGAAGGGGCGCCCGTATCGTTTCGGGCGCCCCGGTTTGCATTCCGATTGCCGGTTGCAGCTCCCGCTCACCTCCGAGCCCGCACCGGCGCTTTTGCCGAGGCGGCGGCCATCAGCCGCTCCGGTTCATCTCCCTGCAGCCTGGAACGGGTTGGTTATCGCGGGCAGCCTCACGGTCACCACTCCCCTAGCAGTTACGCCCACCAAGATCTGCTCTCCCGACGGCAGCTTCGCCACCCTCAGGGGGCCGGTGATCGGATCCCGGATCGGGATGCTCGTGATCTTGGAGTAGAAGTAAGTATCGTACACGTCGATTGTCGCTTGAGCGCTGGCCGCAAAGACGATTCGCTCGTTGGGGCTGACGCCCGTAGGACTGAGCTCGTCCTTAGCGTCGAAGTTATGGTTGAAGTTAAGGTCCATCCCGAAGTTGGTCCCGCCCACCGGGATAATCCCCTGCAATCTCAGGAACCGGTCTATCACGTAGATCGAGTCCGCCCGGATCAGGTTGGTCGTGCCGTTGAAGTTGGTGGCGATCGACTTCACCGAGGCGGCGGTGTTGGTTATGAAATTCCTGACTTCGAGATCCGGCGACACGCCGTTGTCCAAGTTGAGGGGTCGTGCGGTCCCTGAAGTGTCCACGCACGTGGCCGTAACCCCGACGTTGACGTCGAAGGTGAGCGCCCGGGCGAAGACCAAGGGAGGATCGCCGCGCCCGCCCTCGCCCACCAGCACCCGCGCAAAGTTTCCTGAATTCCGGACGAAGGTGGTGTCCAGGAAGCCCAGCTCGGTTATGGTGACGATTCGGCCGCAGAGATAGCTCAAGAGCTCGGTCTCTACACCGCCGCGCCTGACCACTATGCCGAGGGTGTCGGACGACTGCGAGGTAGCCTGCACCCCCGCGTGCTCCCAGAAGAAATGCGATTCCGGTGTGGCCAGGTTGGTCAGCTTTTCCCATCTGAGGCTGGCGCGGCGCGGGAAGGGCTCGCTCTGACCCCGGGTGGGGGTGGTGGAGTACACCGCTATCACGTCACCCCCGCCTCCCGCGGTGCAGTCGCCTCCCCTGCAGACCGTTCCCACGTACTGCGGCCGGTCGTCAAAGTGGTACTCGGTGATCTCCGGCTCCGGAAATCCGGCGTCGTTGATCACCGTCTTGACCTTGAATACCCGGAATACGGGCAGTGCATGCCGTCGCACCTCGCGCGGCGGGGAAACCGCCACGTTCACGATCGAAAGGTTGGTCCCTCCCGAGTTGGCGACGACCACGGTGTCCGCGTTGGCTCCGGTCACCGTGTCCCGCGGCCAAAGGGCGATACCCCAGGGTTGCGAGCCCCTCGCCAGCACGCCGGGAGAGCCGAACGACGTGTCTGCAATCCGGAAAACCTCCAGGCGGTCGTTGGCGATATTCGTGAGATAGACCTCGTTCCGATTGGGGTTGTAGATGGCGTCCGCGATCCTCCCGCCTTGAGGCAGAGCCCGGGTCACACCGAAGACCGCCAGCACCGTGTCCTGCCTGACGACGGTGGTATCGGTTGCCAGGCGGGCCTCTCCCCGGTTACCCGCCCCGTCGACCGCGAAGGCCCCGATTCTTATCGCCTGGCCCAAAATGCTTTGCGGCAGAGTGAGCCTGAACGAACGGCTCGCGGGACTGATGGGAGTGGCCAGGGAGAAGGAGTCGCCCGCCACCACGTTCCCGGCCGCCGTAGTGTCCCTGGCGATCCAGCCCAGCCGCACAATGCCGCTGGGATCGGAAGCGGTGACCGTAATCGTATCGCCCACTTCCACCCGCTTCGCCACGGTAAAACTCACTCTGGGCGGAATGGTGTCCACCAGAGCCTGTTGAACGGTGACCGTAACCACGCTGCTGGAGGCTCGCCGGCTAGCGGAATCGACGGCAAAACCCTGGATAAAGAAATCTCCGGCCGGCGTACCGACCGGCACCAGCAAGGTGTCGTTGAATATCGCGGTGTCCGGCAGCGGGAACGAGGCGGAGTCCGCAGCGGTCACCACGCCCGACACGGTGTAACCCACCCTGCGGACCCCTGACGCCTGGACCGCTTTGACCTGGATCGGAAGCTGGACACCGGGCCCCGTGACCTGCCCCGGCGGAGGCTGGGTTACCGTGACGGTTAAGGCGGCCAGGTTCAGCAGAAAGACCGAATCGGTAACCGAAGCCGAGTTCCCCCTACCGTCGGTGGCCGTGGCGCGAATGACCACGGTGCCGCCCACTACGGTCCCCGACGGCAACTGGATGTCCACCGGCAGTTCCACCTCCGTCACGGCCGTGCGGAAAGTGGTGTCCTGGGTCAAGGTAAGGGCCCCGGTCAGGTTCAGCGTTATGTTCTTGAGGCCGAGATTGTCTCGGGCCCGGATGGAAAACTTGATCCCGTCGGCCACGTTGATGGTATCGCCCGCGGTCTTTACCACCTGTACCGTGGGGGACGTTATGTCGGCTTCAAAGCCGAGGGGGAATCGCTGCTCCGTGCAAGCGGCCACCGAGGCCGCCAGCAGGGCTATTCCGGCTCCGGGTCGGGTAAGGGCGTACCTCGCCATAGATGTCGCCTCCCGCGCCCTAACGGCGCCCCGCCTCGGAGCCCGAAGGCTCGTCCACTATGTGCGGAGTGACCAGAATCAAGAGGTCACGCCGGGTTTCCCGCCGGGAGGTGAAACCGAAGATCCGGCCTATGAGGGGAAGGTCTACCAGGAACGGGATCCCCGTTTTGGAAACCCGGATCTCGGTCACCGTCAGCCCTCCGATGACCGCGGTTTCGCCATCATTGACCAGGAGCTTGGCGATCGCCTCTTGCGTCTGGAACGTGAAACCCAGATCTCCCGGGGCGGGCTGCACGCTGGAGTTTTCGGCCCGGATGTCCATCAGTACCCGGCGATCGTTGGTGACGTGCGGGGTCACGGTGAGCTTGATACCGGTCTCCTGGTAGTCCACCGTGGCCCGGGGTACGTTGGCACCGGTTCCTCCCACGGCGCTCACGTCGATCACCCGGATCGGGGTGCGCTCGCCCACCAGGATTTGGGCCTGAGTGTTGTCGGCCGTGGAGATCAGGGGTTCGGCCTGTAAGTCGGCGAGCTGCACTTCTTCCAGAGCTTCCACGAACGACGTCAGGTTGAAATTTCCGATCGCGGTGGAGAAGATCAGGCGCAAAGCGGCCTGCGGTATGGTCGCTTCCGCGTTGGCCAGAGCGGAGAGAGAGTTCCCTCCCAGATCTATAATCGTTTGCTCCGGATCGAAGAACTCCGTGGGCTGAATGGCATCCGGCACCCCGTCCCCGTCGGTGTCCACCGGTTGCGCGGTGGAGGGATCGCGCCGCTGAACCAGGCGGTTGAAGAATTGGGTGGGGGAGCCGAGATCGTACTTGACGCCCAGATTTTCGAGATCGCTCCGGTCCACGAAAACCAACCGGGTCTGGATGGAGACTTGCGGCGTGCGAACGTCGAGCTGGCGGATCATCTCCTCGTAGCGCTGCACCCGCTCTCGCGTGTCGGTGACGATGAGGCTGTTGGTTCCGGGGTCGGCCACGATTTTCCCCCTGGGAGACTGAATCGCTCCCAGCGGTTGTACCAGGTCAGCGGCGGTGGCGTAGTTGATCCGGAAGACCTGGGTGACCAAGGGTTCGATCGAGTCCAGCTGCGCCAGGGTTTGGGGAGCGTCCACCCGAATTATCCCGGGGTAGTCTTCCCTCGCCGACAGGCCCTGGGCCTGCAGAATTTGCTGGAGGGCGATATCCCACGGCTGGTTGGTGATGGTGGCGGTTACCGTCGCCTCCACGTCCTTACCGACGATGATCGACTTGCCGCTGAAGGCGGCGAAGCCGGCTATGACGTCGGAGATATTGGCGTTGTCGTAGGAGACGGTTATCGCCGGCTGTTGCGACTGCGGCAGCTGCTGTTCGGCCCGCTCCAAGGCGGCCCGGCGTACCGCAGCCTCCCGCTCGGCCGCTTCCCTGAGCCAGCCGAGGTCCGAAGAAGACCAGGCGGCAAAGGTTCGATCGGTCCCGAACGACACCCGGATGACGTCTTCCGCCTGCTGGATCTCGTAGCTTTGCAGCCGCTCGAGCTCCAATACGATCCGCACCACATCGGGCCGGAATTGGGCGTACCGCAGATTGATGACGCCGCCGCGGTTTTGTCCGTCATAGGCCACCCGCGGTGCGGCGAGCGTGGCCCCCTGCACGTCGATCACCAGCCGGTCAGGGTTCCGCAGCACGAAGTCCTGGACGCTTACTCCCCCGCGCACCTCGATTACCACCTCCACGCGTCCCGGCCCTGAAAGCACTCTCACCGCGGTCACCTCGCCTGGCCCCGCAAGGGCTCGGGGCGCCGCCAGCGGCAACAGGGCGGCGGCGAGCAACAAGAACCGCATCATGGGACTCCCTCCTGCCGGCGCCTGAGGGCCAGGGTCACCTGGCGCTCCACGCCGAACTCCTCGATCGAAAAGACCACCTCGTTGGGACGGATCGCCACCACGCGCAGCCGTCCCAGCTCATCATCCACCCGCACGTCATAGCGCTTCTTGGTAGTGGTATCTCTCAGTATCGCTACACTCCTTGCCGGGTAGGCGGCGTCATATACGATCGCCATTACCCTCAAGTCCTCGAGCAGGGGCCGGACGGCTCCGGTCGTCACAAGCGACCGGAAAGGATCGCGCCCCGACCCTCGATAACTGAACACTTCCCTCAACAACCCGGTACCCTGAGAAGCTGCAGCCGTATCCGTAGCCGCTGGCTGCGCCTGAGACGCCGCCTCTGCCGCTGCAGGCTGGGCGGGGGGCGGAACTGCGGCAGGCGCACCGGGAGGGGGAGCTTCTTCCCCGCCGCAGGCCATCGCCGCGGCGAGCCCCAACGCCCAAGTAAATCGGGTGCTGTTCAATTCCCTACCCTCGCAGTTGTGTCCGCCGGCTGCTTGACGAAGGTCCGGATCTGGAACGTGGCGGCAACCAGCGACCCCGTGGTATCACCGTAAGTCCGCGCCGCTTGCTCCGGCGCTCGGGTGAGGGTCACTCCGAAAGGCACCATGATCCGCCGCAGCGAGGCTATGTCGGTCAAGAACTCGCCTATGGCATCGTAATTACCCACCACCGCCAGCCGATAGCGCTCCACGCTGAACGGGGAACCGGGTTGCAGTCCCAAGGGCGTGATCTCAGCGATCTCCACCCCTCTCACCCGGGCGCGGTTGGAGATGTCGTCTATCAGAGTGGGTACCTCGGCGCCGCTGGGCACCAGTTGCCTCATCACTTGAAGACTAGCCTCGTATTCCCTTACCCGCTGCCTCAAAGCCTCTACCGACCCGGCGGCCAAGTCCCTGCGAGCCTGGGCTACCCGCCTCTCCAGCGAATCGATTCTCACCCGCATCTCCCGGGCTCTCTCCACCGCCGGGGCGCGCCAGTACATCCAAAAACCGACCACCGCCACGGCCGCAAGGAAGATCAAAAACCCCAGAAGCTGCTTTCGCTCCTTTTCCGATAGAGCCATCGCGGTCTCCTAGCGCACCACCGACTCGATCACCGGTACCGTCCGTATAAACGCCGAATCGGCGCGCCGAAAGGCGGCGACTATGTTGAACGAAAAAACCGCGCGGTCCTCTTCCACCACTGCGCGGGTCGCGCCGGGGACGATATCGGTCAGCCAAGGCGAAGCGTTGAGCTGCCTCAAGAAACGAGTATAGCCGGCCATGTCCGCTGTGCGGCCCTCGATTTCGAACCGGATCCGCTGTACCGCCAGCGTGTCTTCCCCGGGGGGCGGGGCTAACACGGCCAACCGTTCGAGCCAAGTATAGTCCGGCAGGGCTTTGCTCACCTCGTCCAGGATATGGGGCCAATTGTAGCGGTCCGAGTCTATGGCCCTTATAGCCTCCAGCTCGGCCAGCAAAGAATCGCGCAGCTGCTCCTCTTTCTGCTTCTGGGCGATCAGCGCTCTGAACTGCCGCTCGCTGCGCTCTACCTGTCTCAGTTCCTGCTCCAGCGCCGCGATTCGGCGGGACTCCACCGTGTAGAGCGTCGCGATGATCCCGGCGGCCAAGATCCAGGACCCTACCGCCCCGGCCAAAAGGGGATCTTTTACCTTGGCCGCCAGAGCCGAAAAGTCCGGCAGCGTCAGGCCGGCACCGGCCTTTCGCTTCTTGGGACCCGGAAGCAGGTTGACTTCGATCATGCGACACTAGTCCCGCACGGCTAATTGAGCTTCCTTAGCGCCAGCCCCACGGCCAGCATCATGAGAGGAGCCAACTCGTCCACCGGCACCGTGCCGAAGGCCCCTTCCTTTACCCGAATGGCCCGCAGCGGATCAGCCACCTCTATTGGCACTCGGAGTCGATCGCCCAACACCTCGGCCAGACCCGGGATCCTCGCGCCCCCGCCCGAGCAATAGGCCTTCTGGATCGCCCCCGCCTCCCTGGAGGAAGACTGCAAGAACGCCACAGCCCGCTCCACCCCGATTGCGATCTCCTCGCCGCGATTCTGTACGTAGGGGTCCAGCTCCGGAGTCCTCTCGAACCCCCGCAACATCGCCTCGGCATCCTCCGCAGAGAGCCCCCGCTCCCGCTGCAAGTCCTCCCGGAATTTGCGGGTACCCACACTCAAGTCCCGGGTAAGAAGCGGCACCCCGTTGTAAAGGAGGTTGATGTTCGTAACCTCGTGTCCGATATGAACCAGGGCAGCCACTCCGTCCATCGCCTCGGGATAGTTGACCTCAAAAGCATTGTGAAGGGCGAAGGCGTCAACGTCCACGATCGCCGGCTCTAACCCCGCTTCCGCCAGCAGCGCCGTCTTGGTCTCCACCAGCTCCTTCTTGGCCGCCACCAGCAGGACGTCCATCTGAATACTCTCGCCCTCGGGGTCTAGGACCTGAAAGTCCAGCTCCACACCCTCGATGTCGAAGGGTATGTGCTGCTGGGCCTCCCAGCGCACCACCTCATAGGCATCGGACTCCTTCATCCGATCCACTTGGATTTTGCGGATGATCACATCCCGCCCCCCTACCGCCACCACGACCTTTTTCTGCTTCACCCCCGCAGTCTGAAACAGCCCCCGCACCGCATCCGCCACCACGGAGGGATCCATGATCTCCCCTTCCACGATGGCGTCGGGAAGCATCGGCGCAGCGTAGGCTTTGGTGATCACCGGCTCCTTGCCATGCTGAATCTCGACCAGCTTCACCAGACCGCTGCCGATATCGACGCCAACCGTTGTTTTCGATCCCCCAAGCCCAAAAAGTGCCATATCTGCCCACAGTTTAAGGACATAAAAGGGGTGAGCGGCCCACTACAGTACCGCCCACCCGCGCTTTTGTCAAGCTCCAAGCTACTTTAACCGAGCCAGCACAAGTACCTATCGGCCAGTGAGTTATATCACACGCAGCCCGTATCGGACCGGCCCCCGGACGGCCGCCGGTCCGAGACCCCGCCTGCCAGATGGCCCTGGAGCGAGCCTCAATAGAGGCTGATCCAGGCGCGATCTTTCACCCGGACCGCGGTGGCCGAAGCTGTCGTCGCTCGGATCAGAGCGCAACTGGAGTAGTTAATGACCGCGTTCCCCAGAACCACGTTCTGCTCCAGCTCCACGTTGGCGGCAATGACGCCGCCGTTGAAGTGACCGCCGGTGCCGGTGGTCTTGATCGTCCCCCGCACTAGGACCGGGCCGTAAAACTGGAACCCACCTTGGACATCCAAGTTTCCGTTTACGATCAGGACCCCCTGACCTCGATTCTGGTTAATGCTCAGGTTCCCATCGACGTAAATGATGGGGAAGTAGTTGAAACACTCGCTGACTGCTCCGGCCGTTCCCGGGGCCCAAGGTTCACCCCAGTTCCTCTGCAACCCTGTGTTACACACCCCTCCGCTGGCCGAGGGCTCGATCTTGAGATTGCAGCCGGAAGGACAGCTGATGTACTTGGTGGCGTACAGCCTCAATGAATCGAAAGGAATCCCCCCCACCTCGGTCAGGCTCTGGGTTGTGATGCTGGTGTCCTGGACCACGTCTTGAGGTGCACCTTCGATACAGGGGTAGTCGGGGGGGCTTCCTCTAGGGCTGCAGCCCGAGGTTTGGACCTGTCTCGGGTCGGGCATGCGGATCCCCGGGAGCATCGGCTGCGTGCTGCACCCCGGCCAGCCGCTAGGCGGTGCATCCCGGCCGCTGATCCAAGACGACCCGCCCACGCGCACCTGGCCCTGAGTCTTGAGGGCCGCATTGATGTTGAACTGGAACGGCCTGAGCCGCATGAGCATACCCACCCGCTGCCGCGAGCTGTTGTCGGAGCTGAAGCCTTCGGCGCTCACCAAAAAGAGCATCTGGTTGAGGCGCTGTACCGTGCGCCTATACCATCCCCGGCCGTCCGGCGCCTGCCCCTGAGTGGTTACCGTGGACCCCACCGGCATCTGGTTGAACGCTTGGGTGTTCCAGCTCGCCACCAGTTCCTGAGTTGCAGCCTCGGCCGCAGCAAAGGCTTCCTGCTGCCTGAGGGTGTTACGCCCGATGCGCTGTTCCTGAGTTCCCACGAACAGAGCGCCTCCCACCAGACCCCCAACCACCACCAGGGCGAAAATGGCTACCGCCAGAGCGATCCCTCGCTCCGATTGGATCCGTCCAATTGCACGCTTTTTCATCGTGACTCCCTGCCGAAGCCGCTAGGGTTCTCCAGTGTCTATCTGCTGTTCCTGAGCGCCACCTGGGTGCTCAAGGTGTCCACCACGTGGTCCATCACCCCACCGGGCCTTCTCACCTGCTGCTGGGTGCGCCCGATCACCGTGATTCCGATCCGGACAACCTGCGTTGGGTCCGTCGTCGGGTTTCCCGCCGCATTGTAGTACGTGAACTTGAGTCCTCCCGGCTCCAGCGGGCCCAAAAGGGGCTGGGGCGTTCCGGGAGTGCCGCCCTTGCTGTACTGCCGGATCCCCAGCCAGCGGGCCCCGTAGGCATCCTGGTAAACCAGAAACTCCACGACCTCGAAGCCCCGTACCGGGCTACCCTGGACGACGCTGTCCACCGCGCCCAGGGTGACCCCGCTTATAGTCACATCGACGCTGGGGCCACCGTTACAGTTGGTCCCCGAACTTACCGACACCACATTGGCCCGGATCCAGCGGTCGTCCCGGGCGTCGGTGCTGTTCCCGTCGGCAAAGATCAAGATGGAGTCCCGGGATGCGTCCAGCGGGCGCAACCCTCCGATCATCGGGTTCAGGGAGATAGTCGAGCCGGTAGCCAGCGGAGAGCAAACCGTGTAAAAGCTCCGCATCGCCTTGTAGCGCAGGGTGGAATCGTTCATCGCTATGATGTCGCTCCCCGCTGCGTCTATGGTGCTCAGCTCCCGAAGCTCCGCCGGCAGAATCGCAACCGCCGAGCGCAGATTGTCGTTCAGTTCTATCCGTTGAGTCTGCTCCCGGTAAACCCGCTGGTTGCTTACCAAGAGCTGGTATATGGCCGCCGATACTATCCCGGTGAGGACCAGACCTACCAGAAGCTCGATCAAAGTGAAACCGCGTCTATTCATGGTCATCTGCACGCTATAATGGTTGTGAATTTGTCGGTTCGCGTTCCGCCCGCCACCGGCGAGACCACGGTTACATCCACCCGTCGCCAGGTATCGGCCGCGTCCGGCGTAACCGTCCAGCTTACCGAGAATCGCCCTACCTGGGCCGACCCTCCGGTCATTTCCGAACAGGGCCTGGATCTCAAAATCTCGAACCGCTCGTTGGCTATGGCGCTCGCCTCGCTGTAGCGCTGCCCCTGGGCGATCATCCTGGTGGTCAGAGCGGCGGTGGTGACCATGCCCAAAAGCCCTACGGTGAGCACCAGCACCGCTATCAGCACCTCGACTACGGTAAACCCGCGTTCTGACCTCACTGAATCACCCTCCCCAACTGATTTATGCGGAGCGTCTGCACCGCCGTGCCCCGGGTTATGGTAAACACCGTCTCACTGGCCTCCCGAGCCACGCCCCGAGGATCGTAAAGACAGGTATCCAACGGCGGAGAGATGGTCACCCCGTAGCGGGCGTGCAAATCCTCGACGTTGCCCACAATCACCGTGGCACCCGTAACCGGATTAACCGACTCGATCCGCACCCGATTGTTCTCCACGATCACCCGGGCCACCGCCCCCCGCTCGATCGCGGTGGCCCTGCCCTTGGCGTAAAAACCCGCCAAGGCGTTACGGGCCGATCTTACGTTCTGCCTCACCCAAGCATCGGTCAGCCGCGGAAACCCAAAGGCCGCCAGCGCTCCGATGAGCACCAGTACAATCACTACCTCGGCCAGCGTCAAACCCCGTTCCCGCATCGATATCCATCCTAAAGAAGGTCCACGCCTTTCGGTAACAAGTTGCATACCACAATCGTAAGTCCTTAGAGATCAGAAGCTTAGCATAGCGGAGGTGGTCTCAGGAAGGCGCAGCCAAGTGCAGAGCTGCACAATCTTGCAGCCGGCCGGTCCGGTCTTTGGCGCACCCGAGATCCAGAAAGGGCTGCGGAAACCTACCGGCTCGCACCGGCGGCGGCCAGCCGATCAGCCACCAAGCTTCAGCTGTTTCAGCTTGTAGAACAGGGCTCGCTGGCTGATGCCCAGTAGCCGGGCCGCCTGAGCCCGGTTGCCTCCGCATGCATCGAGAGCGCGCTGGATCGCTTCCCGGGTAGCTTGCTCCAGCGCTTCTCGGAGAGTGGTGGGTCCCGCCGCTCCCGGGCTCGATCCGGGCCCTCCGGCTCCGCCGCTGCTCTCGGCGGCCTCGGGCCACAGCTCCGCAGGGGTTATGCGGCCGTCGGCCGATAGCACCGCGGCCCGCTCCAGGGCGTTCTCCAGTTCCCGAACGTTGCCGGGCCAGGGATGGGCTTTCAGGGCCGCCATGGCCGCGGGAGTAAGGGTGAGCGCCCGCCCGGAGCGTCGGCTCGCATGTTCCAAAAAGAGCCGGGCTAAAGCCTCCACATCTTCCGGCCGCTGCCTCAGGGGCGGTAGGTGGATTCTTACGACGTTTATCCGATAGTAGAGGTCCTCCCTAAATCGCCCTTGGCGAACATCCGCTTCCAAGTCGCGGGCGGTAGCCGCCAGCACCCGCACGTCGACCCGGCGCGTCTTGGCTGCCCCCACCCTTCGGACCTCTCCCTCCTGAAGCACTCGAAGCAACTTCACCTGCAGCTCCAAAGGCAGTTCCCCGATTTCGTCCAGCAGGAGGGTACCTCCGTCGGCTTCTTCGAAGAGTCCGGGTTTGTCCGAGGTAGCGCCGGTAAACGCCCCTCGCGCGTGCCCGAAGAGCTCCGATTCGAGCAAATTCTCCGGTATCGCGCCGCAGTTTACCGCCACGAACCGCCGGTCTTTTCTGGGGCTCATCCGGTGTATGGCCCGGGCCACGACCTCTTTGCCGGTTCCGCTCTCCCCGGTTATGAGCACCGTGGTGGAGTGGGGAGCTACTCGAGAGGCGAGTTCCATCACTTTTCTCATCGCCGGGGATTCCGCCACCACTTCCCGGTCCGTCCGTCGGGTCAACTCCGCTTGAAGGCTCGCTACTTGGGAGCGCAGTTGTTCTCTTTCTTCCGCCTTTTTCAGGGTGAGAATCACTTCGTCCGAGCGGAAGGGTTTGGGTATGTAGTCGTAGGCGCCAGCCTTCATGGCGGCGATGGCCTGATCCTCTCCCCCGTAGGCGCTCATCATGATCACCAGGGCCCGGCCGCGGACCTCCCGGTATCGGCGGAGAAACTCCAGGCCGTCCATCTCCGGCATCCGGACGTCGCACAGTATGAGGTCGAACGCTTCGGATGAAGCCCGTTCCAAGGCGCGGGCTGGGGAGCCCTCCGAGACCACCTCGTAGCCTTCGCCTTGGAGCAGAAGCCCCAGGGACTGCCTGAGTCCGGGATCGTCGTCGACGATCAACACGCGGCTCATTTCGCCTCCGCGGCCAGAGGAAGGAAGACCTTGAAAGCCGCTCCTCCCTCCCGGGCGTCGTCCACCCAAACCAGCCCGCCGAGTTCGTGCACTGTCCGTTGAACGATGGCCAGCCCCAGCCCGGTGCCCCGGCCTGCGTCCTTGGTGGTGTAAAAGGGCTCGAAGATTCTTTCCCGCTCCTCTTGCGGGACACCGGGGCCCGAGTCGGCCACGTAGAGCAGCGCTCCCGGCTCGCCCGGCGCGAGCTGCGGTCGCCGGGAGGTGCTCGCATCCGGTCGCCGGTGGCTTGCGCCTTCGCGGTCCGGATCTTGGCGCCTCTTGGCGGCCAGAGCCGAATCCTCTAGAACCCAGCGGGTAACGCCTACGACGATCGACCCTCCAGGTGCGGCCTCCACCGCGTTGAGAACCAGGTTGACCACCACTTGTTCCATGGCGTGGTGTCTGGCTCTAACGCTCAGAGGAACGGGGTCCAGTTCGAGTCGAAACTGTACGTTCTTGAGCACCCCCTGCTGTTTTAGAAGCTCGCACGCTTCCCGAGTTACCGCCACCAAGTCCACCAACCCGGTTTCTTCGGCGCGAGGCTTGGCGTACTCCAGCAGGCTCCTCACGATCCGGTCGATGCGCTCGGCCTCGCGCTGCAGCGAGGCCAGCAGCTCCGGGTCGATGGCGTCTCGCTTTTTCAAGACCTCGAGGTAGGTGCCTATGGCCGAAAGCGGGTTGCCGATTTCGTGGGCGATCCCTGCGGCCAGGCGCCCTACGGTGGCCAGCTTCTCGCTTTGGACCACTTGGCTCTGGGCGTCGAGCAGCCGCTCGGTCATCCGGTTGAAGCACAGGGCCAGCTCGTCCAGTTCCCGGGTCTCCGCGCGCGGAGCGCGGCGGTCGAGATCGCCCGAGGCTATATGCTCTGCGGCCTCCTTGAGGGCGTTCACCGGCTTCAGGACCAAGCGATCCAAGAGGTAGCGCCCGAAAGCGAAGACGATGGCGGCGTCCGCGGCTATCAGAGCGAGGAGGGCGATCAGCGCGTAGCGGGGATCGAACATCTGCACCACGAGCGCGGTAACCACCGCCAGCGACAAAGCCGCGACCACCAGCAGACCGAGGTTGACCAGCAACTCCCGGCGCAGGGGGACCTTGGCTTCGGAACCGATGGAGAGTGCACCCCCGCCTTCGCGGTTCATGCTACGATAATGGCGGCGCCGCGCGGCGGAAGCCAGCAGGCAAAAACCCGCTTCAGTTAGTGCAGGCCGCCTCCCCCTCCACCGTGGCCGGGCCGATGGGCCCGCCGTTTCCCACGTATATGGCGCAAGTACGGTTGGTGTTGGTGTGTGTGGCGGTGGCCGCCCAGCCCTGGGCGCTTACGTTCTGGAGCGTGATGGTAACCCCGGGCGACGGGCTGAAGAGCAGGGCCGGATCCGGGATCGGACCGCCGTAGTAAGTCTGGTTGTTGTAGTAATAGGCTTCCTGTGAGGTCGCCAGATTGCGCAGGTCCCCTTTCATCACGGCCAGAAAGGATTGCTCCTTGCTGTTGGAGTAGCTCTGGATCGAGATCGCGGCCAGAATGCCGATGATCACGATTACCACCAGCAGCTCGACCAGCGTGAAACCTAGGTTGGGAACAACGTTTCTCATCAGAACTATTATCCTCGCTTCGGGACCCCGCCCCAAGTTACCGCCCTTTCCAAAAAGCCGCGAGGCGGCAAGGACATCGCCCACCGCCTCGCCCACTGCATTCCGAGGTTGTAGCAGCCCGAACAACCGGTCAGCCTGTATTACTGACAGACGGGCTCGCCTTCAGCCCCAGTACCAGCGCCTCCGGACGGGGTTCCGACGTAGATAGAGCACGTCGTATTGGTGCCAGTGTGGGTAGCCGTTGCGCTCCAGCCCAGCCCGCTGTTGGCAGTTATGTTCACGGTGACTCCGGCAGACGGCGTGAAGTTAAGCGGCGAGCAGGCAGTGGGGCTAGTGCAACTGGCCGTAGCGTACACCATGCTGTCGGCGAAGAACGACTCCTGGGCGCTCACCAGGTTTCTCAGATCCGACTTCATGGCCGCGACGTAAGCCTTCTCCTTCGTGTTGGCGAACTTCGGAATGGCAATCGCCGCCAGAATCCCGATGATCACCACCACGATGAGAAGCTCGATGAGGGTAAAGCCTTTACGGTTCATCATAAACTCCTCCGGGGGTTGAAACGTTTAACAAACTAAAGCCGATGACATTCCCGCAGCCAGATTTGCAATCTTCGTGCCGCCCGCCTGCCAATCACGCAACCTCCTTTGGATCAAGAAGTTGGCGTCCTTGGGAGTGCCGAGCGCCGGGAGCAACCCGGGCTTTAGTTTCTCATTTTGCAAGACTTCCGGGCGCTATGCAGACTCGGACTCGTAGCGAGCCAGCTTGCGATAGAGGGTGGAAGGGTCGATCCCCAAGATCTCCGCGGCCCGAGTTTTGTGCCCCCCCACGCTCTGAAGGACCCACATGATATAAGCCCGCTCTATGACCTCCAGAGTCGGGGTGGGTAGCGGCTTCTCGGAGACCAGAGGCTCCATTTTGGGCTCCAGGATCCGCTTGGGCAGCGCCTCGACCTCTATGGTATCCCCTTGAGCCAGAACCACGGCGTGCTCCAGGGCGTTCTCCAGTTCCCGGACGTTGCCCGGCCAGTCGTAAGCCATAAGCGCCTCGAGCGCCGAGCGTGAGAGGCGCTTGGGGCCCGTTCCCCTCTGCTCGGAGAACCGTTGCAAGAACCAGTCGCAAAGCAGCGGTATGTCCTCCCGCCTCTCCCTCAAGGGCGGCAGATGCAGGGTGATCACGTTCAGCCGGTAGTAGAGATCGGTCCGGAAAGAACCGTCTCTGATGGCGTCGTCCAGGTCCCGGTTGGTCGCCGCGATGACCCGCACATCCACCGGGATCGGTTCGGTCCCTCCCACCGGCAGCGCTTCCCGCTCCTGCAACACTCGGAGGAGCTTCACCTGGGTGGAGGGCTTCATCTCGGCGATTTCGTCCAAAAAGAACGTTCCTCCCCGCGCGGCTGCAAAAAGACCTTCCTTGTCCCGGACCGCGCCGGTGAACGACCCCTTTACGTGCCCGAACAGCTCGGACTCCAGCAGGCTCTCCGGCAGCGCCCCGCAGTTGATAGAGAAGAACGGCCCTTCGCTCCGCCGGGAAAGCTCGTGGATGTAGCGGGCGATGACCTCCTTGCCGGTGCCGCTTTCCCCGAGGATCAACACCGTGGATTCGGTAGGCGCCACCTCCTCGGCGAGGCGCAGCACCTCCAAGAATTTCTCCGAGGCTCCCACCGGCTTCACCGCCCGAGAGCGATCCCGCCGTCTGATCTCCTGCCTGAGATTGACGTTCTCGGCCCTGAGCTGCCGCTGCTCCGCCGCCCGCCTGCAAAGCGCCAAAAACTCGTCGTTGGAGAAGGGCTTCTGGATGTAGTAAAAGGCGCCTTGATTTACCGCCTGAATGGCGCTCTGCAGCGAAGCTTGCGCGGTCATCAGGATCACCGGAATGTCCGGATCCTGGCTCTTGGCCGCCTCCAGGATATCCATCCCGCTCACCCCGGGCATCCGAATGTCGGTGACCACAATGTCCGGCGCCCCGTCGGCCAACGCCTCGAGACCCGCCTGCCCCCCCTGGGCCGTCTCGACCTCGAAGCCGTTGTTCTTGAGCAGGATCCTCAGGGTTTCGAGAATCCCGCTCTCGTCGTCAATGATCAGTACCCTGGGCCTGCCGGGCGTCATCGCTGATCGGTCTCCGTCTTGAGTCTCCTCGGAAGAAAGATCCGAAAGCAGGCCCCGCCTCCTTGGGCGGAGTCGACCAGCACCACACCCCCGTGAGCCTGCACCGCCCGCTGAACGATGGCAAGACCCAGGCCGGACCCGCCAGGTCTCCCGCTCACGAAGGGCTGGAACAACCGGTCTCGAATCTCGGGGCTGATCCCCGGCCCGTTATCCCTCACCTTCAACAGCACCGGCTCTTCCAGGTTCACCCCCGCCGGCAGCTCGTCCTCCCCGGCTGCTCTGACCTCGATCTCCACCTTCGCTCCCCGTCCTGCTGCCTGCACTGCGTTCAACGCCAAATTGGCGACCACCCGATGCAACAAGTCTTCGTCTCCCTCTATCACCGTGGGACTGCCTTTCACCGCGATCTCCACATCCTCCCCGCAGTGCGGATGGTTGCGCACCAGTTCCGCAGCGGCGGCGGCCGCAGCCAGCAGGTCGAACTCTCGCCTGGCCATCACCCGGACCCGGGAGAAGTCCAAAAACTCCTCCAGCAGCCGGCTCAATCGGTCACTTTCCCGGAGGATCAACCCTGCCAGCACCGCTTCGTCTTCTCCGGCTTTGGCCGATTTGGCCAGCTGCTCCACCGAGGAGCGTATGGAGGCCAGGGGATTCCTGATCTCATGCGCCAGGGACGCCGAAAGCTCGGCCACCGCTTCCAGACGCTCGGTTCGGCGCCTGAGTTCCTCCAGGCGCTTTTGGTCCGAGATGTCGGTAAAGATGGCCGTGACCGAGCGCTGCTCCCCCTGCTCCAATCCCACGGCTGTGGCGGTGAGCCCTATGGGGAACGAACGGCTGTCTTGAACGATCTCCCCCTCGGCTCTCAACACCCGCCGCCCTCCCGATCTGGTGGCTTCGATCGCCGCCCAAAGCTGCGGTGCTCTCTTTCGGAGCAGTTCGCCCACCGGCTTTCCAATCAAGCTCACCGCTCGAATCCCCAACAGCTCCTCCGCAGCAGGATTGGCGTACGCCAGATTCCCCTCGCCGTCCACGCTGAGTATGCCGCTACGGATGTTCCTCAGGATATCTCCCGCCTCCAGCCGGAGCCTGGTCACCTCACGCCGCAGCTGCTCGTGGGCCGCGCCCACTACCCTAACGCGGCTGGCCAGCCAGCTGGTGGCGATGGCCACCGCCACAAAGATCCCCAGCTGGAGCCAAACCGCCACGGAAAGATCCACCGGCTGGAACCAGACGATGTCCGCCACGTAAAGGATGCACGCCAGGAGGGTCAGCAAGAGGCTCGAGGCCACCGGCATCAAGAGGGAGGTTACCGCTATGACCAGTATGTACAGGGCGGAGAAGTCTTCTATTCCCCCGGTGACGTGAACGATGGTGGTGACTAAGGCGAGGTCGAAGAGGGCCTGGATGTAGAAGAAAGTCGGGCCCAAAGGGCCGCGCTTCAAATGGGTGTAGAGGAATGACGCACTGCTGGCCACCACGCTGGCTATTGCCGCCGTGGCCAAAGTGACAATCACCTCGGGGGGCTGAGCGCGAAAATAGAACGCCGCGGCGACGAATACCACCACCGCCACCAAAACTCGCCCCACATAAACCCACTGGAGCAGGTCTCGAGCCGCAGGTATGCGCGAGACCCGCGACTCCCGAAGAGTAGCTCGGTCCGAGGAGGTGCTAACCCACTTCATGAGCTCTCGGCACCGCCTCCCGGTGACCTTGGGTCATGAACCCGCCGGCGATCCGGTTCAAAACCTACTACTTGCGATAATCCAAAGCCGGCGGGCGATCGCCCAAGAGCGGCCGGTAGGTGAAATTTGGACCGCGCTTGGCCTCGAACTCCCGCCGCGCTTCGGCCACCAACCGCGGCTGCAAGTAAAGATCGACCGCCGAAAGAGCCAGGGTTTTGGCGGCGACCATCATACCCTTGAAGCCTATGCTGGTCCCCCCCGCCGCCACCGCTTGCCAGCTGTGTGCCGGAGTGCCCGGCACCCAAGTCGCCGCGGTGAACTGAGCGGAAGGCACTACCCAGCTCACATCTCCCGCATCGGACGATGCGTTGGTGACGTGCATTTCGTAAGGTTCCACTTCCGACTGCGAGCCCAGCTTCTTTCCCGTGGGCGCCAGCGTGGCGTAAATCTTTTCCGCCAGAGCCTGCTCTTCCGGCGTATAGGTTACACCACCGACCAGTCTCAAATTGGCATCCACCACCTTCGCCAGGGTCTCGTTGGGCAACCGGCTGTATGTACCCCCGATAACCTCGTAGTCCATCGTGGTACCGGTCCCTAAGGCTGCGCCTTCAGCCGCCTTTACCAGCCGCTGGAAGAGCTCCTCCACGGTGCGCGGATCCGGATGGCGCACGTAGTAATAAACCTCCGCGTAATCCGGAACCACATTGGGAGCGCGGCCTCCGGCAGTGATCACGTAGTGAATCCGGGAAGTGGAGGGAACGTGCTCCCGCATCAGGTTGGCCATGAAATTCATAGCCTCCACCGCATCCAGCGCCGAACGACCCCGCTCCGGAGCGGCTGCGGCATGAGCGGAAAGACCGTGGAAGCGGAACTTCGCAGACTTGTTGGCCAGATTGGTGGAAGGCCCCGCATCGTTTTCGTCCCCGGGATGCCAGCTCAAGACCACGTCCACATCGTCGAACAGGCCGGCACGCACCATGTACACCTTACCCGACCCGCCTTCCTCCGCAGGCGTGCCGTACACCCGTATCGTACCGCTCCTTCGCTCCTTTTGAAGCCACTCCTTGACCGCGATCCCCGCCCCTACGGCAGCCGTGCCGAAGAGGTGATGCCCGCAGGCATGACCGGCGTCTCTTCCAGGCAGCGGTTTTCTCTCGGGAACCGTATCTTGGGATAAACCGGGAAGAGCGTCGAACTCGGCGAGGAGTGCGATGACCGGCCTCCCCTGACCGTAAGAGGCGACGAAAGCAGTCGGTATTTCCGCAACTCCGGTCTGAACCCTGAACCCGGCTTCCCGGAGCTTCTCTGCGAGCAGGGCCGAACTCTTTTCCTCCTGATAGCCCACTTCCGCCCAGCTCCAGATCTGCCGGGCCACGCTGGAAAGCTCCCCGTAGCGAGAGTCCAGGAATTCCTGAATTTGGCGCTTGTGCTGTTGCGCTTGGAGCGCACCCACCAAGAAGGCCGACCAACCGGCGGCCACCGCTACCGCTTTCCAGGTCCGATAAAACCGCTGCTTCATCGCTGAACTCCTTCGAGACACCCTCCCTTGAGATTCTAAGCCGGTGCCGCCACCGTCAAGCACCCCTTTCAGAGCGAGCTTCCTGCTCCCGCCGCCCCGGACCGCTTCTTAGATTGGGTCGCCCCCATGCAGCAGGAGACGGGCCTTACTCGCCAGATGGGCCTTCTCGGGCTCGCGGCCACCGGGATCTGCTCGATGCTCGGAGCCGCCATAAACGTCATTCCTTTCAGCATCCAGCGAACCATCCCGGGAATCGGACCCCACGTGCTTGCTGCCTACCTGGTTGCCGCAGTCCCCGCCGCCCTCGCTGCTTTGGCGTATGCCATCCTGGCCTCGGCCATGCCGCGCGCGGGAGGAAGCTACGTCTATGCCAGCCGGGCGATCGGCCCGTACTGGGGCTTCGCCGCCAGCTTTTCCCAGTGGTTCGGGCTCTCGATCGCCATCGGCGTGGTGGCGTATCTGTTGATCCCGTTCCTGCGCGACGCCGCCTCGACGGCAGGGTGGACGGAGGGGGCGGCGCTGTTGGAGACCGGGGCGATCAGAGTGGCGCTCGCTTTGGCCTTCCTGTGGACTTTCGTGGGGATCAACTTGCGGGGTATTCCCCTGTACGTGGCGACCCTGGTGCCGCTCATGATTCTCATGTTCGCTTTAGGCGGGGTGGTGATCGTAGCGGGATTCTGGTTCGACCAGAACGATTTCACCCGAGCGGTCATGGCCAGCGGAGTGACGCTGCCGGCCGAAGCCGACCCCCCGCCTCTTACACTCCCCGGATTCCTGGCGGCGACCACGCTTCTGTTCTCCAGCTTCATAGGCTTCGACTCCATCGCGCAGGCCGGAGGGGAGGCGCGCAATCCGGAACGTTCGCTCCCCCTGGCGATCGCCATCGCGATAGTGACGGTGGGGAGTTTCTACCTGCTTTTCACCGGGGCGGTCTACCACGCCGTACCCTGGACCTACGTGGCCGCCCAGGCAGCGGAGCGGGATGTCACCGCGCCCGGGTTGCTGGGATACCTGCTGCCTCCGGCTGCTACCGCGGCGATCCTCTTAGGAGCCGCCGTGGCCCTGATCAACGACCTTCCGGCGATGCTCCTGGCCGTATCGCGGCTGATGTTCGCCTGGGGAGAGGACGGAGTCTTCCCCAAGGCGGTAGCCCGAGTCCACGATCGCTGGCACACCCCGCACGTGGCGATTCTGGCGAGCGGGGTAACTGCCTCCTTGGGAATCCTGGGAAGCCATCTGGCCGGCGACTTTTTCCTGGGGGTCGATATTTTGGTGACGGCGATGCTGGTGAACTTCATTCTCATGGCGCTTTCGGTTCTGTTGCTTCCCCGCCGTAACCCTGCAATTGCAGCCCGCGCCAAGGTACTGGCCGGCCGCCGGCTGCGCACCCCGCTGATGCTGTCCTGCACCGCGATGCTGGCGGTATTGCTGGGAGTCCACACTTTCCGCGATCTATCCGGCGCCGAAGCCTGGTATCTGAGCTCCACGGTCATATGGACGGCGGTGATGGCTCTGGCGACTCTGCTCTACGGAATTGAAACCCGGCGCCTGCGCCGCTCCGGCGTAGATCTCCGAGCGGTGTTCTCAACCCTGCCGCCGGAGTGATCCGTATGGAGCGCTGCGATCTGGCAAAGGACTTCAGCATATCCCGCATCATCACCGGGTTGTGGCAGATTGCCGACATGGAACGCCGCGGTCCCGTAGACCGGGAGTCGGCGGCTTGGGAGATGGCGCGTTATGCAGAAGCGGGCTTTACCACGTTCGATCTGGCCGACCACTATGGATCCGCTGAGGACATCGCCGGAACGTTCCGGGAGCGTTACTCTGAGCAGGTTTCGGCGGAAATTCTCACCAAGTGGGTGCCGCCACCGGGCTCGCTCACTCGCGATCAGGTTCGGCAGGCGGTGGAGCGGTCCTTGCAAAGGCTCAGGACTTCGCAGATCGACCTCCTGCAGTTTCACGCCTGGAGGTACTTTGATCCCTCGTGGCTGGACGGACTCTTTTGGCTCGATGAGCTACGGCGGGAGGGACTGATCCGGTATTTGGGGCTTACCAATTTCGACACGCCCCATCTCGCCATGGTGTACCATTCGGGAATCGAGGTAGTCACCAATCAGGTTTGTTTCTCGCTGCTGGATACCAGGCCCCGCCGCCGGATGCTCGGGTTTTGCGCCCAAAGCGGGATCAAACTGTTGGCTTACGGGACTCTCGCGGGGGGTTTTTTGAGCGAGCGCTGGCTGGGAAAACCGGAGCCTTCGGCGGAGGACCTGGCCACTTGGTCCCAAATGAAGTATTTCCGGTTCATCCAGGCTGCGGGAGGGTGGGATCGGTTTCAGGGCGTGCTACGGGCGGCCCACCGGGTGGCGCAGAGGTTGGGAGTCTCCATCGCGAACGTCGCCTGCCGGTTCGTGCTGGAGCATCCCGGCGTAGGAGGCATCATCGTGGGTGCCAGACTGGGAGAAGCGGATCACTTGTCGGAGAACCTGCGCCTTTTCGATTTTTCTCTCGACGACGAGAGCAAAATCGAGCTCGAGGAGGCGATTGCCGCTCTCCGGCCGATACCGGGCGAAAGCGGCGACGAGTACCGGCGCCCCCCGTTTCTCACCGCCTCCGGGGATCTGAGTCACCACGTAGACTCGTTTCCATCCCCGTATCCGGTGCAGTCCTCCGGCAACCGGATGTGGGTGTCGAGCGGCACTCCCTGGGAAGACTTGGCGGGTTACAGCCGGGCGCTCCGGATCGGTGATAGGATTTGGGTCTCGGGCACCACCGCCACCCATCGGGATCGGGTGATCGGAGGCTCGGATCCCGCATCTCAGGCGCACTTTGCCATCGACAAGATCGAAGGGGCTTTGGAATCGCTGGGATCAAGCCTGGAGAACGTGGTACGCACCCGGATATATCTTCCCCGCATGGAGGATTGGGAGGCCGTGGCCCGGGTACACGGAGAGCGGTTCCGCCGGGCTCGCCCGGCGAACACGCTCATCCGAGCCGACTTGGTTGACGGCAGGTATCTGGTGGAGATCGAAGCCGAGGCTCTGGTTTCTTCCTCTAGCCCTGCACCGCGTTGATCATGTCGAAGATCGGCAGGTACATGGCCACGATCATGCCGCCCACTATGACGCCGAGTACCACGATCATCACCGGCTCCATGAGGGAAAGCAGGTTGGAGACCGCGGCGTCCACCTCGTCGTCGTAGAAATCGGCGATCTTGGTGAGCATCTCGTCCAGCCCGCCCGTGGCCTCGCCGACCGCGATCATCGAGGTCACCATAGGCGGGAATACTCCGGATTTTTCCAGCGGTACGGCAATGGTTTCGCCTCCGGCGATCGAGCCGCGGGACTCCATGATCGCGTCGTGGATCACCCGGTTGCCCGCGGTCTTCGCGGTGATCTCCAGGCCCTCGAGGATCGAGACACCGGAGGCGATCAGGGTACCCAAGGTTCGGGTAAACCGCGAGACCGCGGATTTGCGCAAAACGTCCCCCAGGACCGGGAGCTTGAGCATGAGCCGGTCCAGCACCAGCTGCCCGTTGGGCGTGGCGTAATACCGTTTGATCCCATAGGCTACGGCCGCGATAGTTCCGCCGATAAGCCACCAGAAGCCTTGCAGGATGTCGCTCAGGCCTATGACGATTCTGGTGGGAAGAGGCAGCTCCAGGTTCACCGAGGCGAACATGTTCTGGAAGGTGGGGATCACGAAAATTAGCAAGACCACCACCGCGATGGCGGCGACCGAGAAGATCACCGCCGGATAGATCATGGCGCCTTTGACTTTGCGCACGATGGCGTCGTTCTTCTCCAGGAAGGTGGCCAGTCTGAGGAGAATAGTGTCCAGGATGCCGCCCGCCTCTCCGGCGGCCACCATGTTCACGTAGAGCTGGCTGAAAGCGTTGGGGTGTTTGCTCAAAGCGTCGGCCAGGGTGTGGCCGCTTTCCACGTCGTACACCACTTCCTTGGTGACAGCCGCAAGGATCTTGTTGTCGGTCTGTTTGGCCAGGATGTCGAGGGCCTGTACCAGCGGCAAGCCCGAGTTGATCATGGTGGCGAACTGCCGGGTGAAGACCACGACGTCCCGAGTGGGAATTCTTCCCTTCCGTTTGGCCTTCTTGGCCTCCCGGATCCTCACCAGAACCAAGCGGTTCCTTCTGAGGTGGGCTACTACGTCATCCCTGCTCGGGAGATCGATGGTGCCGGTCTGTTCCTGACCGGTCGGCGTGCGGGCGGTGTACTCCCATACCGGCATAGGCTACCCTCGTCTGTCTTCAGCGCCGTGCTCCGGCGGCCGGGCGGGACCCGGCCGGCCGTTCCTCCCCGGGGATCGGCTCGCCCACCATCCGGAGGAACTCATTCTGATCCGGAACCACTCTGAGCGCTTCTTCCAAGGTAATCTCGCGATTCATGTAGAGGCGATACAAGTCGTCCGCCAAGGTTTGCATGCCGTGCTTCTTGCCGGCCTGCATGGCCGATATGATCTGGTGGACTTTGTCGTCCCGGATGAGAGCCCGTATGGCGGGCGTGCAGACCATGATTTCGCAAGCCATCACCCGGCCCTTTCCCGATGCCCGCTGGAGAAGGGTCTGGGTGATCACTCCTTCGAGTACGAAAGCCAGTTGCGCTCGGACTTGAGCCTGCTGGTGCGACGGGAAAACATCGATGATGCGGTTGATGGTTTCCGCCGCCGAGTTGGTGTGCAGCGTGGCCAGGGCCAGGTGTCCGGTCTCGGCGATGGTGAGGGCCGCCTGAATCGTTTCCAGGTCCCGCATCTCGCCGATCAAGACCACGTCGGGATCCTGCCGCAAAGCGTACTTCAAAGCCGCCGCGAAGCTCTTGGTATCGGTCCCCACCTCCCGCTGGTTCACCACACATTGGTGGTGGCGGTGGATGAACTCGATCGGCTCTTCGATCGTGAGAATGTGGCCCTTGGTCTCCCGGTTGATCTTGTCGATCATCGCCGCCAAAGTGGTGGACTTTCCCGAACCGGTGGGGCCGGTCACCAGAACCAAGCCCCGGGGCCGTTCGGCCAGCTTGGCGACGATGGGCGGCAGCCCCAGCTCATCGAAGGTTTTCACCTGGAAGGGGATCTGCCGGATCACCATGGAAACACAGCCGCGCTGCTTGAAACAGTTGCCGCGGAACCGCGCCAGGTTCTGGATTCCAAAGGAGAAATCCAGCTCGTCTTCCATTTCGAACTTCTTCTTCTGATTCTCGGTCAAAACCGAATAGGCGAGCTGGAGCGTATCCTTGGGGGTCAGCACGTGATCGATCTTGGAATCCACGATATCCCCGTCTATTCTCAGCTTGGGACGGGCCCCGGCGGTGATGTGAAGATCCGAGGCCTCCCGCTCGATCATCTCTTCGAGCAGGACCCTCAGATTCAAAGTCTGAGAACTCGCCCGCGCCGGGGCAGCCGGCTTAGCAGCAGCCTGATCCATAGAATTAACCCGCCGTTTCCTTGACTACCTCTTCCAAAGTCGTGATTCCCTTCTTGATCTTCTCGATACCGTCCATCCTGAGGGTGAGCATCCCTTCCTTGATCGCCTGCTCTTTCAGCTCCGCCGCAGAGGCCCCGCGGAGAATCATCCGCCTCAGTTCGGGGGAAAGGGCCATCACCTCGTAAAGCCCCGCCCGCCCCTTGTACCCGGTTCCATTGCAGGAAGCACAGCCGGCTCCCTTGTAGAAGGTGATCTTGGAAGCCTCCTCCGGAGTCAATCCCAAAGCCTCCAACTCCTCCTCGCTGTATTTGTGTTCCTGCTTGCACTCGCTGCAAATGCGCCTCACCAGCCGCTGGGCCACGATCAGATTCACCGCACTGGCCACGTTGAACGGCTCGATACCCATGTCGATCATCCGGGTAATCGTAGAAGGCGCATCGTTGGTATGAAGCGTGGAAAGCACCAGGTGACCGGTGAGCGCCGCCTTGATGGCGATACTGCCGGTCTCGATGTCCCGGATCTCTCCCACCATGATGATGTTGGGATCCTGCCGCAGGAACGCCTTCAGGGCAGCCGCGAAGGTCATCCCGATCTCGTTGCGGACCTGCACCTGATTGATCCCATAAATGTTGTACTCCACCGGGTCCTCGGCGGTCATGATGTTCACTTCCACCGTGTTCACCCGGGAAAGAGCCGAATAGAGCGTGGTGGTCTTTCCCGACCCCGTGGGACCGGTCACCAAGACCATCCCGTACGGGTTCAGGATCGCCCGCATCAAATCCTTCTCCGCCTTGGGCTCGAACCCGAACTTGCTCAGGTCCAGCGTGAGGTTCCCTTTGTCCAAGATCCGCAGCACGATCTTCTCGCCGAAGATCACCGGAAGGGTCGATACCCGGAAATCGATCACCCGCTTGCCCATCTTGAGCTTGATCCGCCCATCCTGGGGAACCCGCCGCTCGGCGATGTTCAGGTTCGCCATGATCTTTATCCGGCTGGTAAGCGCCGCCTTGAGCTTCACCGGCGGCTTCATGATCTCCTGCAAGGCGCCGTCGATACGATACCGTACCCGGATCTCGTGCTCGAAAGGCTCTATGTGGATGTCGCTCGCACCCCGCTTCACCGCGTCGGTCAAGATCCCGTTGATCAGCTTCACCACCGGAGCATCATCGGCAACCTGGACCGGTCCCTCCTCCTCCTTCTCCTCGATGACCTCGAGCTCTTCTTCCTCCTCTATATCCTTGAGAAGGGTCTGAAGCTGCGCATCGGTCTGCTCGTAGTACTTCTCGATCGCATTCCGCAGCGTGTACTCGCCGGCGATCACGGGAAAAATGTCGAATCTCGTAATGAACTTCAGATCGTCGATCACCCCGACGTTGGTGGGATCCGCCATCGCCACCGTCAAGGTGCGGCCCTCCCGCTTCAAGGGGAGCACCGTGTGCTTGATGGCTACGTCCGCCGGCACCAGCTTGATGATCTTGGGATCCACCTCGAAGCGCGACAGATCCACAGCCGGCATCCGGTACTGCCGGGCCAGCATCTTGGTGATCTCGACCTCCTGAACGAAGCCGAGCTTCACCAAAGTGTAGCCCAAACGCATACCGGTAACCTTCTGTTCCTGAAGCGCCTTCTGCAGCTGCTCGCGAGTAATGAGCCCCTCGCGCACCAGCAGATCGCCTAGCCGTTCGGCAGTGGCAGCAGCGGTAGCAGCCATACCTACAACCTAACCTTCCTGAAGAACATCCAGTGGTCCAACCTGCGAGTATTCAATTGGCAAGCTACGGAGCACCTACACCGTGTCAAGGGACGATCACCCGGCCCCGGAGCCCTTGCAAAATGCCAGGCCCGATACCGGGCACCCTCGAAAGGTCTTCCAGGGTCTTGTAGGGACCGTTGGCCTCCCGGTCGGCCACGATCGCTCGGGCCCTCGCCGGACCGATTCCCGGAAGTTGCACCAATTCGCGCTCGGTCGCCGTGTTCAATCTCACCTTGCCAGCGAGATCCCCCGACTGCGGCATGCTCAAGACCCAGGGCGGCTCGGGACGGCCCGAAAAGGAAACGTGCGGTCTCAGCGCATCCAAGGTGGCAGGGCCTATCCCCGACACCCTGCCCAGGGCTTCTAGGGAGCCGAACGGCCCCTTGGCTTCCCGATCCGCCACGATCCGCGCCGCCATGGCCGGTCCGATCCTCGGCAGGCGCATCAGTTCTTCGGCCGGGGCTCGGTCCACATCTATTTTCTCCCCCGGCTTGAGGGGCCGTGCCAGCCGCGCCGCCCTTGCCGCCACCGAGTCCAAAGACTGCCGATCCTCGGCCCACCGGTAGGCCACTGCCCCGGGTGCTTCCGGGCCCGGCCGCGCGAAGCGCACCAGCAACCCGGCGGCAGCGAGGAGCAATAACAAAAGGGCAGCGCGCCTTTCTCCCATGGACTACAAAGATCCAAGGCGCGCCGCCGCGGCACCTAACCGGATCTTTGCGAAACGGGCGAAAAACTCGCGGAGCCCTAGCGGAGCAGCGCCACGGCTACGTCGCCCACTATCTTGAGGCTCCTGGCGCTCACCTTGTCGATAGTGTCCTCCGTGGTGTGCCAATACTCGTAGTCGATGTCGATCACGTCTATCGCCCTGATCCCGGCGTCCAAAAGAGGCAAGTGATCGTCCGTGATCGCTCCTCCCACCGTGGGCCTGAAAAACCGCTCGTAGCCCAGCTCCCTGGCCTTGTTCCACACCCGCTCGACTACCTCCGGAGCCCGGCGAACCGAGTGGCCTTCTTGCAGAATCGCCAGATCCCGATCACCCACCATGTCCCACACCACCGCAAAGAGCGGCAAATGCTCCCGGTTTACCTGCGAAGCGTAGTAGCGGGACCCTATGAGAACGTCCCTGTCCAGCGAGAAATCCCCGTAATCTTCTCCGTCCACGAAAAGCAAATCGACGCCCACGGCGGGCGGGGTTCGCCGCAGGGCGTCGGCCACGCCCAGAAGCAGGGCCACTCCCGAAGCACCGTCGTTGGCGCCGGGTATCGGCTGGTTGCGGCGGTTCGGCGGGTCGTTGTCCGCGATGGGCCGCGTATCCCAGTGGGCTACATAGAGAATTCGATCCTTGAGCTCCGGCCGGAAGCTGCCGATGAAGTTCCTGAGGCGGAGTGTGTCCCCCTCCACGGTGACGTGCTGGAACTCCTGAACCACGACGGTATCGGCTCTCGCCCGTAACTGCTCCAAAATCCAATCGCCCGTCCTCCGGTGTCCCTCGGTGTTGGGAACCCTGGGCCCGAACCGCAACTGGGCTTCCACATAGCCCAGGGCGGCTTCCCCGTCGAACTCTCCGCGGGACGCAAAAGCTCCCGATCCGCAGGCTACCGCCCATACCAGCACCGCGACAACGATCGATCTGGATCCTTTCATGGCACCCGTCCCGCAACCAAGTTGATGTCCGCGAACACGGTGAGAACCAGCTGGGAGAAACGACTCGCCAAGTGTCGCTGATCCGTCACAATGTAGCTCAGACTGGCCCCGCCGACGACGTTCTCCGCCATTCCGGTATCGATCCGAAAGTCCAGCTGCCTGCGGATGCTCTCCGCAACCGAACGGCAAAGGAGCTCACCCGCCGGAGTCAAACATACGTCCAAGTCGGAGGAAGACCAATTCAGCGACGCTCTCAAGGGCGAGCCCGACCGGAGCAACCACCGGGGAGAGGGTACCGAAAATGCGAGTCCGGCGGACCATTCCACCCGATCGGTGCGCGTGGTGCTGCCCGCAGTCTGGAGGATGCTTTGGCTCACGTTGAGTTGGGCGGAAGTGCCGATCCCTCCCTTGGCCCAGGCGATGGATATCGAAGGTGCCAGGCTGGTGGCCTCGGTTTCGGTCAGCGCCGGCCGATCGCCCGAGCCCAAGACACCGGCCTGCCTCACCGAGGTACGGCTGCGGCGAAACTGGGCGCGGCTGTCGAGCGACCTGATCAGTTCGCCGGCAAGTCCGGGCGGGCGGAAGGAGAAGTTGAGGCTACCGGCGGGCCACTCGGTACTGGCCTGATCGATGGGCGTTTGAGACGCGCCGCGGCGAATCCAAGTCGTTCCTTCCGAGTTGCGGTAACTGAGTCGCAACTGCCCGGAGGCTGAAAATCTCAGCCCCCCAGTGGCCTGAAGGGTACCGGTTTCGGCGGCGGTGGAGGCTACCTGGTATCTTCGTTCCCGAAAGCTCCCGAGTCCCCCTAGGGCGAGCTGGTAGTCTAGACCCGGCATCTGGGGCATGCGGTCGAAGGTGGAGCGACGCTCGAGCGTGTAGGACACGTCTGCCGGCGCAAACAACGACAGCAGGGCCGATCCGGTGGCGCCTGGGGAGCCGGTTCCCGCCGCAGCCAACTGCGCCAGATCGAACCGCGCCCCGATCTCACGGCGCTGGAAGTTGCTAGCCGCCACCGGGGGCCGGAGCGGAGCCGAGGAGTCGGGACTCTCCCGAACTGCTAGGCGCCGATTCGGATCCCGGACCGCGCTGAAGCCGGTAGTCAAGAGCACCCTGGGCCGCAACCAGGCGGCGATGCGGGGTTCGAACCCGGCTCCGGTGGAGATTGCGCGTTCTCTCTCGAAACCGGCGTCCCTTCCCAAAATGCGACCTCGCTCCCGCTTCAGCAGCCGTCCGTAGAGGGTGGAATCCCCGTAGTCTTGGAGATCCCTGGCGGTTGCCACTTCCGCCCTGAACGACAGCGGCTCGATCGGGCGAAACTCCGCCGCCACCCGATTGCGCCACAGGCGGGTTATGCTGGAAAGCACGGCCGATCCCGAGTCACCGGCGGCCGCTACCGGAAGGCGAAAGGTGAATCGGCGGGTATCGAAGTCGAGCCAATGCGTCCCGGCGCTCAGCGTGATCCGCCGATCCGCGGACCGGTAGTTGTAGTCGACCCTGAACTGGCGGTTCGAGGTGGTTGACCGGGAGAGCTCGGTACTCGATCGGCCGTGCTGCTTCACCAAGAAGATCGCCAGCGGATCGATCAGCAACCGCTCGAGGAATCCCTCGCCGCGGGTGGTTCGCCGGATAGAGAGCTGGTAGCTGGTAAGCCGGTTCTCAGGCTGCCGGAAGCCGTTCAGCTCCGAGGCCCGGACATCGGTTCTGCGGAGGTAGAAAGGCCGCTCTGCGCCGCGCAGGTGCTGGACGGTGAACGGCACGCTGAGACCCAGGGCTCCGGGCAGAAGCTTGTCCAGGCGGAGAGTGGTACTCAGCCGCAGTTGCGTCTGCCCCACGTATCCCGGCTGTTCGTCCAACTGCCTGAAGCGGCCGTCCACTCCACTCCACCCCACGGCGAGTTCGGCTACGTCGGCCGCCACCAGGCGGGCATCCAGTGCGGCGGCCAGACCGGGATCGTTCACCACTCCGCTGAGTCTGATGTCGTCAATCCAAACTTCGGCGGGATCGGCCGCCACCGACTCCTTGGTACGGTAGATCCCCACTGCCAGCTCCGACACTCGTGCCAGGTTGGGAGGGGCGATTCCGGGATCGCGGACCTGCACCAAATACTTCCCGTCGCACGCCACATAGGCCGTCGAGTCGCCGCCGCATAGCGCGGCACCCGAGGGTGGCGATCCGGCGAGCCAGGAGCGCTCGATTTGGCTCCGGAGCTCGATCCATTTGCCCAGTTCTATGACCAGCTCGGGCTCCCAGCTTCCCGCCCTGAGCTGCGTTCGGTAAAGGTAGAAGTTGTCCTCGTCGGTACCGACCTTGACGAAAAATTCCAGATCGCCCTCGTCCCAACCCGCTCCCCTGCCCTGAGCCCAAACTCTGAGTTCCCGGTATTTCAGAAAGTTACGGTCCGCTTCGGCCACGAAGCGGGTAAAAGCTTCCGCCCGCTCCCCGGCGCGAAGCTCGCGCGCAGTAAGCCTCAAAGAGCGCTCGTTGATCTGAACCGGGGCGATTTGAAAAGCGAGACCTCGTTCCGCGGCCTGATCCAGCACTCCCGGAGGAGAGGTGTAACCTAAGTCGCGATTGTCGGTGCCGATGACCGAAGCGCTGACCTCTCCCCGCGGGAGTGCCACCTTTCCGGCAAGACCGGCTAGGGGTGTGGGGGAGCGTTTGAGCCAGGGCGCGCCCAGCAGCCGCATCCGCGCCAAAGCGAGGAAGATCTCCTCCTCCGTCCCGGACGCGCCCGGTACCACCACGGTGATCCGCAGCGCCGCGATGTGCCGGAACTCGGGATTGCCGATGAGCACGGTGTCGCGCCGAAACGGAACGCGGTAAAGCCTCCAGGTAAGGCGGCGCCCTGTGCCGTCGATCACGCTTCCCCCGTCCCGCACCACATAGCGATCGCTTCCCACCGGCACCACGTAACGAACCACGTGTTCCTCCGCGGCTCCCACCGTCAGGTCCAGGCGATTGTCTCCGTTGAGATCCTCGGTGTCGAGCAGCCCGTTACCCCTGGTGCAGCGCGCTGCAAGGTCTCCCAGGGGGAAGATCGGCAGGCCCGCGGCGGGGCTTCCCCGGCACAGGGGCAGGTTCCGCACGACCCGCCCGGTTGCAGCATCGATCAGCGAATCCGGCCGATCCCACACCAGCCCGAGGTCGTGGATCTGGGCGTTGAACACGTTGGTTATCGTGTCCTTCTCCGTGTCCAGACGGCCGATCCCCGCCAGCGCCACACCCCTGAACACCGTGTCCGGAGAAACCGACACCGATTCGGGGACCAGTGCCAAGGCATCCTCCAACACCGTCCCGAAGTCGAAAATCAACAGCGCGTCGTGCGACCGCGCCGTACGCCTTTCGTCCTCCAGCACCCAAAACTCGAGAAACTCCACGGTGGAGAGATCGATCCCCAACCCGGAGCGATCCAAGGGCTGGCTGATCGAGCGCCAGCGGGGCCCGGGAGTGTGGGGCCTTATCCAGCGCGGCCTTCCCGTAACGGGATCAGGAGCTCCTCCGACGGTGTCCGGCTTGAGGGTGAGCCATAGCACCCTTTCCAGTTGTCTCGCCGTTCCCGTCAGTACGATGCTCGAGTCGATATCCCGCGGCTCGAACTCCATTACCCGGCCCCCGATCTCCACCCCGTTCTGCCAGACCAGCGCCGCCGCATCGAAGGGGCTGAACCGTCCGTCCGGCGCCAAGTGGGTAGCCGGTATTCCCCGCCCAGAGGCGGGCATGCTGCCCAACTGAAACGCCTGCTCGCTGAGAGAAATCGCCCTGGCTCCGGCGCCGCCCTCGAACTCTTCCAGGTAGGCCACACCGGCTTGGTTGGCGTTGGGCTGCGAGACGGCGATCTCGCCGTTCAAGACCAGGCTCGAGGGAGCATCGGTTTCGATCAAGGGCAGGGCGTCGAGCCCGCGCGTCAACCCTTGGGGATCGAACCGGAGCGTACCGCTTATTCCCCCGATGAAGTGGGATTTGGGCTCGAAGCCCAGCTGGGGGCGGGTGAAAAGGGTTTGTTCCCTTTGGAACAGGCCGATGGCGTCGATTCTTCCCCGGGAGCCCAAGTCGTAGGAGGTGGTGAGACCCACGATGCTCTTGGGAGCGACGTCGAACAACTGATTTTCTTCGAACTGCACTCGGACTCGAGCCGCGGGGCCCGCAAACAGGGCGTCGGGATTGAGAAACACCACCTGACCGATGTCGTAGAAGATGTCGTAGTCCCGGCCTCGGACGAGCTGCCGGTCACCCAAGTAGATCCTTTCGCTCCCCTCGCGGATTTGCAGGGCGCCCAGGTTCAAGGTGGACCGATCCCCCGTGCCGGTAGCCTCGTATCCAGCGCGAATCCGGAACCGCGGAGCCGGACCCTGGGTAGCGAGCAGATGCACCGGAGTTCGGTAAAGGGAGTCGTTCCGCTCCGAAGGAGAAAGCCTGGAGCTGTCGGCGAAGGGCAGCAGATGGGGGAACACCAAAAAGAGATCTCTCAGCGGAGCTCCTCCGTTGGGATCGCGCTCGCGGGGGAATACGCGGCTGTACTGGTCCAGTGCGGACGGGTCGGTAGGGCGGGCCAGTCGCAACAGCGACAGATAGGTGCCTTCCTTCCCGACGGGTTTTTCCGAGCGATCCAGCAGCACGCTCACCTCGATCGACGAGCGGTCGATCTCGCTGCCGCCGAGGCGGTAGATCTGCCGCATCTCGTGGAAAAAGGTGGGCACCTCGGGACCGCGGCGGGGCTCGTAGATCAAGAGCAGAGTGTCGGCGCCGCGCGCGGTTGCAGGAAAAGTTCCTACCGTATCGCCCGCGGCGGTTACGTAGGAAACCGCGAGGAAATCTTCTCCCGCGACGCGGTTGGCCAGCGCGAACCAGAGCCCCGAGGGGTCCACGTAGTAGTCCCTGCCTTCTATCAACAGCTCCCACGGGAAGGGACCTACTCGCTGGGGGCTGTCCGGCCGCACCGCGACGGCCGGAATGCCGCCCAAGTTGGGGGCGGCTCCGGCCGGGCCTCCCAAGGCGCGAAGCCGGTACACCCGGATCGCGGCGGGCTTCAAGCTCGGCGACAACGCCAAAGCTTCGAGGTTCAAGACATCCAGATCGGGGTAGCCGGGGAGGGTGCGGGGATCGATCACCCAAAAGAACCTGCCGGCTTCGAAGTCTATGTCCCTGAGTTCCAGCTCCACCGGCTGGGTGGTGCGCTCCCCGATGGTAAAGACCCGGGATCGCAGGGACGACCCCCGCTGCTGCGCCACGATAGATCGTATCTCCAAGCTACCCGTGCGGGCGTAAGCCTGAACGCCGAAGGAATTGGCGGGCACCGCGGAGGTAATGAAACGCGAAACCGGCGCGTCGAGGGTGACGTTACCTACTTCTATACGCTGAAACAGCTCGCCGGCTTGACCCTGATACCACACCCGAATGTCGTTGCTGGCCGAAAACTCCCGCTCGCTGTCGAAGTCGATGTTCACATGAATCCGCTCGCCCACGGTGCCCCCGGCCCGCAAATTGAACTGCTGGTCCAGCCCCAGGAGCGGGAACCCTTCGCGGCACCCGGAAACCGGATTGCCGATGTCCGCGGCGGTACAGCGCTCGTTGCGCAAGCGATCCAACTTCAGTTCGAACCGCCCGCGGAAAGCGATTCCCAGCTCCGGCTCCTGGCTCCCCGCCGATCGGCGGCTGTGGGCCCAAGGCCGCTCCCCGCTAAGGCGTTCCCGGATCTCGCGATCCCATCTTTCCCGCCGCGCCCGCTGAATCCGCGCCATAGTGGTCTCGAGCCAGCTAGCCGGATCCCGAGCCTCGAGCCGGAGTCCCGCACCCCAAGGCCGCCAAATGGGCGCAGCCGTTTCCGGAAACCCGAAGCGAAAATCCTGGGCGGCGGCCGGGCTCGCCAGAAAAGCCGCGGCAAGGATCGCCATCAGCCGCGATGACACCGTTCTAGAGCCTCCGGGGTACCTTTCGTTGAGGGTATAGGAGCACTCGCATATACTACGTGCCGGCGACCGATGCGCATCCTTAGCAGATATCTTCTCAAGCAACACGTTGCGCCGTTCCTGTTCGCCCTCTCCGCGCTCACCGCGTTCCAGCTATTGAACCAAATTGCGCGGCGGCTGGGCGAGCTGGTGGGCAAGGGCCTGCCCTGGAGCTGGATCGTGGAGGTCTTCGTACTCTCCATCCCCTTCATCGTAACGACCACCATGTCCATGGCGGTGCTCGTGGCGGTGCTATACGCGGTGGGAAGACTCACGGCGGATCACGAGCTGACCGCCATCCGGGCGAGCGGCATTTCCATTGGCCAGCTGATGGTCCCCCTCCTCTCGGCCGGCGTACTGGTGGCGGTCGTTGCGTTCTTGTTTTCCGACCAAGTCCTGCCGCGTTCCAACCATAGGCTCAGGACCCTGCTCAGCGACATCTCCCGCAAGAAACCCACCTTCGCCCTGAAAGAGCAGGTGATCAACGAACTCCAGCGCAGCCGTCTATTCCTGCGTGCCGCGCGCATAGACCAGTCCCGGTTTTTCCTGAGAGAGGTCACCATTTACGATCTGGGCGACCAGCAGCGCAAGCGGATTATTCACGCCGACAGCGGGCACATGGCCCTCACCCCGGATCAGGAAGATCTCCATCTAACCCTCTACGACGGGACGATGTACGAGATCGATCGGAACGACCTCAAGGTATTCCAAACCGCTCAATTCCGCCGCCAGGTGATTCGGGTAGAGGACGTGGGCAACGAGCTCAGGCGCACCGAGCGGGACGACTACAAGGGCGATCGGGAGATGGGGGTCTGCGAGATGGAGAACGTGATTCGGGCCGCCCGCCGGGAGGAAGAGCTCAACCGGCGCCGTATCGCCGCCGTGCGGCGCAACGGTCTGAGAGCTCTGGTGGGACTGCGCGGTATACCTGCCGACACTGCGGTCCCCTACGGGTCCTTTAGCCTCTACTGCAAAGCACTGCGGCGGTTCGCCGGTTTCCTTCTGCCGCAAGAGCTCAGGGCCTGGGATCGGCCGCCGCAGCGGCCAGGGGGAGCGGCGCCGCAGTCTCGGGACAGCATCCCGCCCAGCGCCGGCGGCGGGCTTTTGGATCGCTTCAACGAACCCGCCAGGCGGGCCTTCACCACCGGGGTGATCGAGACCCCGCGGCTGGTGGACGTACGGGCGCTGGAGGATCGGGTCCGCGCGGCGGCGATTAGGGCGGCCAACTACAAGGTGGAGCTTCACAAGAAATACGCCATAGCGTCCGCGTGCATCGTGTTCGTGCTGGTGGGGGTACCCCTAGCTGTTCTTTTCCCCCAGGGAGGGCTAGGGTTCGTGATCGGCGCGAGTCTGGCGATCTTCAGCGTATACTACGTGTGTCTCATAGGCGGAGAATCGCTGGCCAACCGGCTGATCGTTTCTCCGTTCTGGGCCATGTGGACGCCCAACGTGATCTTCACCGCTCTGAGCCTGGCCGGCTTGTGGTATCTGCGCCGCCAGGCCACCGTACCCCGGCGCGCCGCGCTGTGGCGGCGCGTGCGGATCAGGATCGCGTCCGGAGGCGCCGGCTAGTGAGGTTCGCCCCCAGGCTCTGCATCCTGGATCGCTACCTCGGGCGCGAGTGGACCAAGATCTTCGTGGTCACCGTGCTGGGCTTTCCCCTGGTGGCGATCATACTGGAGCTTACCGACAAGCTGGACGAGTATCTGGCACGGGGCTTAAAGCCCAAGGCGATCGCTTTGAGCTACGTTTTCAGCATCCCCGAAAAAGTCTTTCTCATAGTTCCGGCAGCGGTGCTCTTTGCCACGGTGTTCAGCGTGGTGTCCATGAGCCGCCATTCGGAACTCACCGCGCAGAAGGCGTCTGGGAGGAGTTTTCACCGGGCGATCGTCCCGGTGCTGGTGGCATCGGTGCTGGCAGCTCTCCTGGGTCTGGCTTTGGGCGAACTGGCTCCGCTCTTGAAGCGCCGCCAGATGGAGCTTTTGGGCGAACGCGAAATCCGCTCGCTGTCGGCCCGGTACAACTTCGTCTACCGAGCGGACCGGGGGTGGGTGTACGCCATCCGCGCCCTCGACGCCGAGCAGCGGGTCATGAGGGACGCCGTACTGGAGCGGGCCGGCGCGGGGCCCGAGTACCCTACGATAATCGTCCACGCCGAAGCGGGCGAATACTCCGACAGTCTGGGGCATTGGATCCTCAAAGAGGGCCGGATGCGGATGGTGATGGGTTCTCAAGGGGAGCTCACCTTCGGGTTCGATTCGCTCAGGCTGGCGAGTTTGGTCGAACCGCCGGCCGCTCTGCTCGCGGAGCCCAAGGAGCCCGAGGAGATGCGCTATGGGGAACTGGCCCGTTATATCGGCTGGCTGGAGCGCTCGGGAGGGGACGTGCGGAAGCTCAAGGTCGAGCTGGCGCTGAAGCTGGCCATACCCGCAACCTCGATCATCATCGCGATCTTTGCGGCTCCCCTGGCCATCACCGCGCCGCGGGCGAGCGGTGCCTTTGGCGTGGGGGTGAGTCTCGCCATTACCGTGGTCTTTCTCACCTTGGTGCAGCTTTCCAAAGCGGTGGGGGCCGGTGGAGTACTGCCGCCCACGCTGGCTGCGTGGGTGCCTAACATCTTGTTCGGGCTTGCCGGGGTGTGGCTATTCCGCAGGGCTCCCACCTGAGGGCTGGATTGCTTTGCTGCTGTCTCTGAGTGATTTTACTCAATGCGGTGAGTAAAATTACCCAAAACTCTTGAGCGCCCTCACGCAGCGCTTCTCGAGCGGCGCTTGGCTGGAGGGGTAAGGGAACCTTCAGCTGGACGGATCTCCCCCTACTGCGATCTCAAATGCGATCTCGGCCGCCGGGGCTGAGTGAGTAAGCGCGCCGATTGAGATGAACCGCGCCCCCGCCTTGGCGTAGGCGGATGCAGTTTCGGGAGTGATCCCTCCAGAAGCTTCCACCTCGATTCCGGGTCCGAGCCTTTGAACCCACTCGGCGACCCGGTCCGGGGGCTGGTTATCCACCAAGAGGCGCTTGGCGCCCGCTGCAATCGCCTGCTCCAGCTGGACCTCGTCTTCGACTTCCACCACTACCGGAACCCCGGGTGGCGCGGAGGCCAGAGCTTGGGCTAGCGTCATGCCGCTCGCCTCGAGCAGCACCCAGTGGTTGTCCTTCCAGAGAATTCCATCGGCCAAGGAATGCCGGTGATTCACACCTCCTCCCACTCGCACGGCGTATTTCTCGAGCTCCCTGAGCCCGGGCGTCGTCTTGCGAGTATCGGTGATCACCGCTCCTGTGCCCCGCACAGCCTCTACGGCGCGCCGGGTCTCGGTTGCGATCCCGCACAACCGCTGCAGGAAATTGAGCGCCACCCTCTCGCCGGCGAGCAGAGTCGCGGCTCGCGCTTCCACCCGGGCGATCAGCCGGCCGGTTTCCACCCGTTCTCCTTCTTGGGCTAGGGACTCGAAACGGCAACCGGGCTCGAGCTCCCGGAAAACCAGCTCCGCCACCGGAAGGCCGGCGATCACCAGCGGCTCCTCAGCCCTGAACACGCCCGTGGACCGCTGCCCGGCCGCCGCTCCCAGAAGAGCAGTAGTTATGTCTTCCCGAGCGCGGTCTTCCGCTAGCGCGCGGCGCACCAAGTCTGCGGCGGTTACAAGCTCGCTCGGTTGCAAGCTATTGAGCTTCCGAGGCCTCTATTGGATCGCCAGCATTCGGTCGATCGCTCGCCGAGCTTTGGCGGCGATATCAGGGGGCACGCTCACCCGGTATTTTAGATCCCGGAGGGAATCCCGTAGCTTCTCCAGCGTGATCATCTTCATGTACTCGCACTCGGCCTCTTCCGCCACGGCGTAGAACTCCTTTTCCGGATTTTCCCGCCGCAACCGGTGCAGCACTCCGGTTTCGGTGGCCACCACAAAGCGCCGTGCCGGGGAGCTTCTGGCCCGGGCCATCATCCTCTCGGTGGACAGAATGTGGCACCGTTCCGAGGGGATGTCGCCCGATCCTATGGCGTAAACCACGTTGGAGACACAGCCGCATTCGGGGTGTACCAGGAACTCGGCATCGGGAAACTCCCCCCGCTTGGCCGCCACCATGTCCGGGGTGAGTCCGGCGTGTACGTGGCACTCCCCCATCCAGATGTCCATCTCCCGCCCGGTTATCTCTTTCAGGTAGCTGCCCAGGAAGAAGTCCGGCAAGAAGAGCACCGGGACGTCCGGTGGGAGCGCTCGGATCACGGAAACCGCGTTGCCGGAGGTGCAGCAGTAATCGGCCTCCGCTTTGACCGCCGCGCTGGTGTTGACGTATGCCACGACGATCCCGTCGGGGTGTTCCGCCCGCCAGCGGCGGACGTCTTCCGCCTGGATGGTGGCCGCCAGGGAGCAGCCGGCGTTCAGGTCGGGTATGAGCACGGTCTTGTCGGGATTGGCGATGGCGGCGGTTTCGGCCATGAAGTGGACGCCGCAGAGAACAATGATCGGCGCATCGATCTCGGTGGCGCTGCGGGCGAGCTTAAGGGAGTCCGCCACCACGTCGGCCAGATCCTGGATCTCGGGGCGCTGGTAGTTGTGCGCCAGGATCGCCGCGTTGCGCTCTCTTTTGAGCCGGAGAATCTCCTCCACCAGCGAAGCGGTCATCAATCAGGAATATAAACAACACGGGGGCCCTTTGGGGCCCCCGTTCCGTGAGATTTAAGGCGGCTCAGTTGAAGATGTACTTCACGCTCAACTGGATCCGGTACACGTCCGCGAAGCCAGCCGAAGGCTCCAGCGACTTGGTTATGAGCTCCCCGCCGATACTGCGGAGGCGGTAGCGAGCTACGCCGTTGGCGTCAGCCCCGCGGGCTATCAGCGGCGTGGTGGTCACCAGCCGCTTGCCCACACCCCAGTTGCTGTTGATCAAGTTACCGACGTTGAGAATGTCGAGCCTGAACTGGAGCCGGTTGCGCCGCCCGGCTATATCGGTGAAGAAATCCTGCACCACGCTCAAGTCCGCTCGGAACACCATGGGCAGGAACACCGCGTTGCGCTCGGCGTATTGGCCGCGGTGTTTGCTCAGGTACTTGTCCTGCTGGATGAACGCTTCCCAGGCCTGGGCCTGCTCTTGAGCGGTAAAGGTTCTGGGCTGGCCGTTTACCGTAACGGTGTAGGGCTCGAAGTTCATCTCCGAAATGTCCCGGTGGATATAGATCAGATCGTTGCTGAATCCGCCGTCTCCGTTTAGGTCGCCCGAGAAAGTGTAGCTCGCGTTGCCGTTGGTGCGTCCCTCCCAGAAGAGACTGACAGTAGTGGCTCCGAAGCCGAAGTATTCACCCCGATAGGAGACCGCGGCGAACACCCGGTGGCCCGGGGATTGGTCGGAGAAGCCCAACCCCGGATTATTGGGATCACCTGCATGCGGGTTGTTGTTCCAAGAGCCGAAGGCGATCGATCCGGGATTGACCGTGTTCTTCGCGACCCCGTAGCTGTACGCAGCCTTCGCGAACCACCCGCCGCTGAACGGTCGTTCCAGGGAAGCGGCGAAGTTCCAGGAGTAGCCTACGTTCTGGTTCTTGAGAACGATGGCGTTGTCCACCCGCGAGTATATGCGGTTTCCTGTGGTCCACCGCGGCCGGCTGTCGGGCCCGTTGAACCTGGTGTTGGGCGGGGGCAGGTTAGCGTTGATGTAGTAGATCCCGTTTACGTCGCGGCTGTACATGAACTCCAGCGAGCCCACCAAACCCAGCGGCAGCTGCTGGTCGATCGCTATGTTGCTGCGCCACAGCTGCGGGAACTTGAAGTCCGGGTCGGTGAGGGCTAGCTCGTAACTGGAGGCAGGGGCCCCGGTCACGTTCTTGGGCTTGTAATGGTTGGGGTCCGGGTGGAACGGCCTTAGGGTGGTGTTGTCCAGCCGCTCGAAGCCGGTGAGCACCCCGGTGTTGCCGATCTGGTTGGAGATCCACACGTAGGCCGGCCGCCCGGTGAAGATACCGGTCCCGCCCCGGATCTGGGTTCTGCGATCTCCGGTGACGTCCCAGTTGAATCCCAGCCGCGGTGCGAACAGCGGGTTGGGATCGGGGAGTTTGGCGGTGCGGTACTGCACGGGATTGCCGTTCTCGTCCCGGAAGACCAAAGTGTCCGCGTCGGCGTTGCGGTAGCCGGTACTGTCGAAGAACGGGACGTCCACCCTGAAGCCCAGGGTAAGGCGCAGGTTACGCCCGATGCGCCATTCGTCCTGGGCGTAAATTCCCGCGTAGAAGACCTTGAGTGGCTGCAGGGGTTTTTCCAGCCCCGGGATGTTCATCCATCTGACCTGGAATCGGCGCAGAGTGACAGGCGAGGTGGCCCTGCTGCAGGTGCTCCAGGCGTCGCGGTTGGTTCCGCACTTGGCCAGGAAATCGTTGGCGTCGGTGTAGAAGTCCGCCAGCGAGTTGTACACATAGACGCTCTGCGACCCCGGGAAGAAAACGTTATCCGAATGGTAGCGCTCGGCGCTCAAGCCGAAGGTCCATGTGTGGGCGCGGCCGTAGATGGTGAAGTTTTCCTGTAGCTGGAAGCTCCTGTATCGGAGCTCGTTGTTGGGGGTGAACGGCTCGAAGCCGAAGGTGGTGTAGGTCACCCCGCCTTCCAGAATGTCCACCATCGGGAAGAACTGGCCCCGGGAGTCCCGGCTCTCGTCGTGGTAGCTGTAGCCGATAAGGAGGTTGTTGGAAGCCCGCTGCCCCACCATCGCGTTCCACTCGCCCACTATGGAGCGAATGTTCTCCTTAATGATGTAGTTGGAGTTCTGGAAATTGAGAGCGTTCAAATTCGTCCTGCGGCCGCCGAACCCTAGCGAAGACGAATTCGACGCCAAAACATCGGTCCGAGAGTCTAGGTGGTTGTAGCGGAGCGTGAGCTTGCTACGATCGCTGATGTTGTAGTCCAGCTTCACCAAGAACCGGGTGGCCGGCGTCTCGTCGTCGTACCCCTCGTAGGGACCCGTCTCGTACCCGAAGTTGTTCCGCAAGTAGTTGCTCAAAGCATCTAGGTCCGACTTGAGCACCCGGGTCACGTTTCCCTGCACCGGCTCGCCGCCCAGGTTCGCCCGGAAGGTGGTGCCCGGTTCGGTCAAGCCGTCATGCTCGAAGTTGGTAAAGAAGAACAGTTTGTTGCGAATGATGGGGCCGCCCAAGCTCGCGCCGATCAGGTTGTACCTGAAGGTGCCGGGATCGAAGTCGAGATCGCCGGCCTTGGTACCCACCAGATCCTGATCCCGGAATTGATAGTACAGGGAGCCGGAGAACTCGTTGGTGCCGCTCTTGGTCACGGTGTTCACTCCGGCGCCCACGAAATTGCCCTGGCGCACGTCGTAGGGGGCGATATTCACCTGGATCTGCTCGATCGCCTCCAGCGAGATGGGCGCTACACCGGTTCGGTCACCGGGCTGACCTGCCAAGCCGAAAGAGTTGTTGAAGTACGCTCCGTCGACCGTGATGTTGTTCAAACGGTTGTCCTGGCCAGCGAACGAGAAACCGAATCCGGCGCCGCTGTACTGAGGCGTAAGCCGGGCGATGTCTTCGATCCTGCGAGAGATGGTGGGAAGGGTCGCCAACACGTTCCGGTCCACCGCCGTGGAGGCCCCGGTGCGCTCCGAGCTGAGGATCGCCACCCGGGGCGCCGTGACCGTTACCTCTTCCAACTGAACCGCCACTTCCCGCATGACGAACTCCAAGTCGGTGGACACGCCCAGGGAGAGATAAACGTTCTCCCGCGTCTGGGCGCCGTAACCGATGTAGCTCACCGTTACCCGATAGGGTCCGCCCACCCGCATCCCCGGAATGGAAGCCCGGCCATCGGCGCGGGTTCGCGCCTGATAAGTGGTGCCCGAAGGCTCGTGCACCGCCACAACCAGAGCGCCGTCCAGGGGAGAGCCGTTGGCATCGACCACTCGGGCCTGAATGGAGGCGGTCGTCACCCCCTGACCCCTCAGATCGGCACTCGTCGCCACCGCCAGCACCCCCAGCATCAAGGGGTACAGCACCAACGTCCTTCGCATAGTCGGTTTTCTCCTTATGTGGGATACCTACTGCGGCTGGTTCACAAGGGCACAGTCAATGTAGTCGGCCACCACGCCCCGTCAAGGGAAGTGCCTCTTATCCCGGCCCCCCCGAGTCGCGGACCGCGGCCCGCCGTACCCAAAACCAGTATACCGGAACGCCGCTCAAAATCACCGCCACATCCGCCCAAAAGAGCAACGGCTCGGAAATCATGTAGTTGGCCAGCAGAAACAAGGCGGCCAGGAGGAAAAGCACCGGCACCACCGGGTAGCCCCAGGTGCGATACGGGCGCTCGACATCGGGAAGCCGCTTACGAAGCACAAAGGTCGCTCCCACCGCCAGAGCGTAAAACGGCCAGATTCCGATGATGAATTGGTCCGCCAACTCCCCGAAAGTACGCACCGACACGAACACGATCCCCAAAGCGGCGGCCAACACAATCGCCGCGGAAGGCGTGGCGTAACGGGGATGCACCCGAGCCAAACTACGGAAAAAGAGGCGATCCTCCGCCATGGCGTAGAAAATCCGCGAGCCCACCAGCATGGAGCCGTTCAGCGCCCCGAAAGCGCTCACCATAACCGAGGCGGACACAAAAACCACCCCGGCCGAACCCAACACAATCTGCGCCGCATCGGCCGCAATCAGGGGAGACCCGGGCATCCGTTCGAGGGGAATCAGCCTCAAGTAAACCGCGTTCACCGCCAGATATACCGCCGCCACCGAAGCGGTTCCCAAAAACAGCGCCCGGGGAAGATTGCGCTGCGGATCCTTGACCTCCCCGCTTACGAAGGCGACGTCAGCCCAGCCGTCGTAAGCCCACAGAATAGCAACCAGCGCCAGGCCGAACCCAGCCAGGGGCGACAACGCCGCCGCCGCGGGTTCGCTTACGGCGCGGTCCAGAGGGTACTGAGGGACGAGAAGCGATCCCAGAGCCACCAGCGCCAGCAAGGCACCCACCTTCAAGACCGTGCTCACATTCTGCAGCAAAGCGGCGTGCTGGACACCGACATAGTTGACCGCACCCACCACCACGATGAACACCGCAGCCGTGACCTGGGCCAAGGAAGTGGGCAGAGGCTCCAACAGCCGGCCGCCATCCACACCCAACAACCTCCAGAAATACTCCGCCGAAACCACCGCGATCGCTCCCAAAGCCGCGGGCCGAATGATCAAAAGCTCCGCCCAGCCGAACAAAAAAGCCGGCAGCCTGCCGAACCCCTCGCGGATATAGACGTACATCCCGCCGGTCCGGGGAAACAAAGCAGCCAGCTCCGCAAAGGTGAGAGCGCCGCAAAGCGCCAGCACCCCGCCGGCAATCCAGCCCGCAGCGAACAAAACCACTAGATCCACCCGCTCGGCCACCACCGCGGGGGTGCGAAAGATCCCGCTGCCTATGGTGGTGCCCACCAGCACCGCCACGGCGCTCCACAGACCCAGCCGCCGGGGCAGGCGCTCCCCCCAGCGATCCGGCGAAACCGAAGACATGGCCGACAATGCTAACCCAAAAGACCGCTGGTGCAAACCATCAACTCCGGCGCTTGCTTTGGCATCGGCGAGCGGCCAGCTTTCTTGCCGTGCGCGCCCTTAGAATCCTAGCTCCCGCCGCCAGCTTCGCGGTTTACGCGCTGATCGTCTTGGGCTTCGTGGTCCGCATCACCGGCTCGGGCATGGGTTGCGGAGACGATTGGCCGCTGTGCAACGGGAGGTTGATCCCCGACCTTTCGGACTGGACCACCGTGCTCGAGTGGAGCCACCGGCTTGCGGCCCTGGCCGCCAGCCTCACAGTGTTCGCCCTGACGGCCGCAGCTTTCGCTGCGCGACCTCGCCGCAATCCGTCCGGCACCACGGTCGACCTCAGAAAGATTTCCCTGCTCGCCACCGCACTGCTGCTGATCCAGGTTCTACTGGGAGCGGTTACGGTCTGGTTGGAACTGCCGCCCGCCTCCGTGATACTTCACCTGGCAACCGCGCTCGCCCTGTTGGCTACCCTGGTGGTAGCGACCTTCCGAGCCTGGTCGGGTGCGCCGCAGCGGAGCACGGAAGCCAATCCGCTTCCTTTCGCTCGCCTCACGGTAGCGGTGGGAATCTTGACCTTGTTGCTCGGCGGTCTCACCGCCAACCTGGACGCCGGCGTAGCCTGCCGGGGGTTCCCGCTGTGCAACGGCGAACTCTGGCCTTCGGGATCGGCGCTATCAACCATTCACTGGATCCACCGCCTCGCCGCCTACACTTTCGCCTTGTCGATAGCCTTCTTAGCCTACCGGGGATCCCGGCTCGAGCTTTCACCGCGCACCCGCGCCGCCGTATGGGCGGTGGTTGCAACCACGCTGCTTCAGATAGGGGTGGCGGCTGCGATGGTAACCGGACCGTTTTCGCTGTGGTGGCGATCGCTGCACGCGGCAATCGGCACCGGCATATGGGTGACTCTGGTGTGGTTCGCCTGGGAAGCGGGCATGTTTAGACGCCGCAAGAGCATCCCCGCGGGTGCAACCGCATGACCCTAGGTCCGCCCTTGGATCCGATTCGACTCACTCGCGACCTGGTCGCTATTTACTCTCCCACCGGGGAGGAAACCAAGGCCGGCGCATTTTTGGCGGAGCTGCTGGAGAAGCTGGGCTACCGGGTCATTCGCCAACCGGTAGCCGGAACGCGCTTCAACGTATACGCGTTTCGGGACCCGCCGGAGGTTGTGTTTTCCACCCACATCGACACCGTGCCGCCGCAGTTACCTCTCGCCGAAGACGAGGAGTTCTTGTACGGGCGCGGCACCACCGACGCCAAGGGGATCGTCGCGGCACAAGTTGCCGCCGCTGAGCGCCTCGCAGCCAAAGGCGAACGGCGAGTGGGGCTGCTTTTCGTAGTCGGCGAGGAATACGGAGCGGACGGAGCCAGAGCGGCCAATGCCCTGGAGCCCAAAGGCCGCTACTTGGTCAACGGGGAACCTACGGAAAACCGTCTCGCTCTGGGTACCAAGGGGTTTCTGCGCGTCGAACTCAGGGCCGGCGGCAAAGCGGCGCATTCCGCTTATCCGGAAGAGGGAATCTCGGCGATCGAGCGGATGCTGGACACACTCGAGCGCGTCCGGCGACTGCCTCTGCCTTCCGACGAGGTTCTGGGCGAGTGCACCCTGAACATCGCCACGATCCAAGGAGGCGTTCGCCCCAACGTGATCCCGGACCGCTGCCGCGCGGAGCTCTCGTTCCGCACCGTGTGCGACACCACGGGGCTTCGCTCCGCGCTCCGGTCAGTTCTTGCGGAGGGTGTCGAATTGGAAGTCCTGCTGGAGGCTCCTCCGGTACGCTTGAGGGCTCTGCCCGGTTTCGAGACCACGGTGGTGAGATACGGCACCGACTTACCGTGGCTCGAGGGATGGGGAGAAAAATTCCTGATCGGTCCCGGTTCGATTCGGGTGGCGCACACCGACCACGAAAAGGTTTCCAAAGCGGATTTGCTGGCGGCGGTAGATTGCTACGAGCGGATCGCCACCCTTCTGCTGGGCGAGCTCGACGGCAAAAACCCCGCCTCTCAGGCGTGAACTAGCTCCCGCTGTATTTCCGCAGGCGTTACTTCCGGGCCGCCGGGTCCCAAGTAAACGTTCACCTCGGATCTCATTCCGAATTTTTCCTCCAGGTACACCGCCGGCTCCACCGAAAACCCCAAACCGGGGATCAGTTCCCGAGTGTCGTTGGTCTCGAAGCCGTCGAGATGCGGCCCGGAGCCGTGTAGCTCCGCGTCTATCGAATGCCCGGTACGGTGAAGGATCGCATCGCCGAATCCGAAGCGGGCCAGCACCTCCCGGGCCACGGCATCGAGCTCCGCGCCGGTAAGCACTCCGCCGGACAGATGGGCCGATCTAAGGCGCTCTATCACCGCGTCTCGAGCGGCGCGCACCGCCTCCCAAGCCCGAGCCACGTCGTCCGGTATCTGCGATCCCGCAAAAGCCATCCAGGTTTGGTCGGCGAACACTCCCCCGGGAGAGCGGCGCCCCCAAAGATCGAGTAGCACCACGTCTCCCTCACGGAGTACCACGTCCCCCCCGGATCCAGGCTCGTAATGGGGCATCGCCGAGTTGGCGCCGAAGGCCACGATCGGAGGATCGGTAATCTCCACCCCCGCCGCCCGCAGCCGCTCGACCACCCGCCGTTGCAACTCGCGCTCGGTAAGCCGGCCCGCCTCCCGAACCGCTTCGCCTAAAACGGCAAGAGCCACGCTCCGCAGAATCTCCGCAGTAGCCTTGTGTTCTTCCAGCTCCGCTTGGGACCATCGAGCGGCAAAGCGGCTGACCAAAGGAGCGGAGCTTCTGACCACCGCGCCCATGCGTTCCAGCACCCGCAATGCGCCCGCCGGCACCCGGTCCAGATAAGGAACCGCCCCCTCGGGAGCGGTTTCCATGGCGACCCTGCGGCCTCTGACGATAGAAGCCAGTTCCCGCTCGAGTTCCTGCCACGTGGTGTAGGATCGCACCTCTCCGGGAAAGTCCCTGACCGCCGAAAGTTCGATGCGGTGAACCAGAATCACCGGAGCGCCCGTGGCCGGAAGCCAGACGTAAGAGCGCCGGGTCACGAGCCCGCCCAAACCCGTTACCCGGCGGGCTATGGGGTTGATTCCGTGGAAGTCGTACAACAGCCAGCCGTCCAAGTTGAGCGACTTGAGGGACGCGCTCAGCTCGTTCAGGTCGATCCGGTCCAAAAGGGCCACGTTCACTCTCCCGATCCGGTAACCGAGCGCCAGCGGCAGGTGTGATCCCCCCGCGCGACGCAGGTCTCGTGCACCAGGGCGCCGTCGAAAGAAGTCACGTTCCGCAGCAACTCTGCCACCGCGGAGCCGTAGAACCTGCAGGCGCTGCCGTCCGGTGTGGCTCGCGCCGCCACGCTGTGCTCCACGGAGGCGATGACCGTCTTTCCCTCTTTGGAAAGTTGAACTCCCAGCCGCGCGGCGGCCGCATTGCAGGCCAGTTTCCAGCCCATTGCATCCCGCACCGCTCGAAAGGGAACCAATCGCCGGATCAACTCCCACGCCCCGCCGCTGCGGGCGAGGTATCTCCCCGCCCTGCGACCGGCTTCGGCAAAAACTAGCGCCGCGTCCGAGCGCCGGGCGACCAGCCGCAAGACACCGAGAACCTCCACGCCGCTGACCTCACGGTTCGACCGCGCCAGCCGGCGGTACCGCTCGATTTGTAACGCTACGGTCTTGCTGCGGCCCAGTCGCCTGGCCGTCTCCTCGGCGGAGACTTCTTCCCAATCGTCGTCGACGGGGGCGTCCGCGGTTTGGAGCGCCTCGAACAATGTCAGCGGCACCCAAGCCGCAACCTTGTCGTTGGAACGGTTTCCGCTCACCGGAAGGCGTACGTAGTCCGGGCGCAACTTAGCATAGCCGCCGTCGCCGGACTAGCCCCATTGCGCCGCGCATTCCGGCGGGCGAATCTTCAGCGTCATGGATAGCTCCGCAGACGAGAAGCGCCGCTCCTTCGAAGCCGAGGCTCTGCCTCATCTGGACGCGGTGTATCGCTTCGCCCGAAGCCTCACCCGGGACGCACAGCGAGCCGAGGACCTGGCACAGGAGGCGATGCTCAAGGCCTATAGGTCGTGGCACCAGTATCGGCCGGGTACCAACGCCCGGGCGTGGCTTTTGACGATCGTACGCAACACGTTCATCAACCAATACCGGAGGCAGCAGCACGAAGGCACCAGCGTGGATCTCGGCGAGATGGAATCCTACACCGCGTTTCCTGAAGTCCAGGAGAGAGACCCGGAAGGCAAGTTTTTCGACCGGATCGTGGATGAGGAAGTGCTTCGGGCTATCGAGGAGCTTCCCGAAGAGTTTCGCGAGGTGGTGGTGCTGAGCGACTTAGAAGATCTTTCCTATGCCGAAATCGCAGAGCTTCTCGGGGTACCTGTGGGTACGGTGAAGTCCCGGCTTTTCCGGGCCCGCCAGGCGCTCCAGCGCAAGTTGTACGAGTACGCAGTGGAGATGGGCTACATCAAGGCGAGGGCCAAGTGAACTGCCACGAAGCAGCCGCTCGGGTTTACGAGTACCTGGATCGTGAGCTCACCCCTGAAGTCGCGCTCGAGATCGAGCGCCATCTGGAGGCGTGCCCCGCTTGCTACGACCATTTCGAGTTTCAGCGGGCTTTTCTCGAGCTTTTAGCCCGGCGCGGCGCCGCGATCCGAGCGCCGGAGGAGCTTCGCCGCCGCGTGGAAGAACTGCTCCACAAGGACCAAGCCCGCCGTAACACCGCCGAATGACTTCCCTTGCGGCCTTCGGCGCGGCCGGACTGCTGGCTCTCGCCGGCTGGAGAATCGGCTGGCTTACGCCCGGAGGCGCCGCCGCCGGATGGCTCATAGGAGGTACCGTGTTCTGGCGGGCGGGGCCTGTGGGAGCAGTCTTGCTGGGCACCTTTTTTATTTCTGCAAACCTTTTGGGCAACCTTCGAGCGCGAGGCGGTAGAAAGAGAACCGCTGCGACCCGGGATGCCAGGCAGGTTCTGGCAAACGGCACCTGGGCGGCTCTGGGAACGTTGATTCTCCCCGCCGCTCCCGCTTTGGGGTGGGCCACCTTCGCCGGCGCCCTTAACGCAGCTCAGGCCGATACTTGGGCCACAGAACTGGGCATCGCCAGATCGGCTACCGCCCGGTTGATCACCAGCGGGCGCCCGGTCCCGGCGGGTACCTCCGGCGCCGTAACCCTTGCGGGAACTCTGGGCGGCGTCTCCGGCGCTATCCTGCTGAGCGGGATCGCCTTCTCGCTCGGTTTGTCTTTATCGCTGGCGAGCGGCGCCCTGTTAGGCGGCATCGCCGGCATGCTCGCCGACTCGCTCCTAGGGGCTACGGCCCAAGGCCGGTTCTATTGCGAAGTATGCCAGGCGATTTCCGAAAGAAGGCGGCACCTTTGCGGAAGGACGGGCCGCTGGGAAGGCGGGCTGCGATGGCTGGACAATGACGGCGTGAACTTTCTGGCCACCGCCGTTGGAGCCGCCACTGCGGTCGCCTGGGCACGACTGTGGTGAAAGTGACCGGGGTGAAAGGATGGACAGTTTCATGCGCGGCGCGATGTGGGACGCGGCGATAGTGGGAGCCGGGCCGGCGGGGAGTACCGCGGCGGCGCTGCTCGCAGCCCGCGGGTTCAAAGTGCTGCTTCTGGACCGGGCCGCCTTTCCGCGACCCAAGCCCTGTGCCGAGTATTTGGGACCCGGCGCGCTTTCCATCCTCCAGCGGATCGGTTTCGACCCGCCGGCTTCCGCCAGCCGGTCGCCGATCTGCGGCATGCGAATCGTCGCCGCCGACGGCACGGCGTTCGAGGGACGGTTTCTAGCGCCTGAACGCGGCATCGGGATAAGACGCGAGCTGCTGGATACCGCGCTGGTGGAACTCGCCGCACGGCGGGGTGCCTGTGTGCTGGAGAGAACCACCGTCACGGACCTGCTGCTCGAGGAACGGCGGGTGGTAGTGAACGCGCGTACCGATCACCATCGAGCCCTTACCTTCGAGGCGCGCTTGCTAATCGGCGCCGACGGACTCCATTCCCGCATCGCTCAAAGGCTGGGCCTGGCCGGGAAGCCCAGGTTCAAGCGGGTGGCCATCGTGAGCCACGCCCAAGGGATCGAGCTCCAGGACGGTCTTGCCGAAATACACCTCGGCCCGGACGGCTACTTGGGTCTCGCTCCGGTGGGAGGGGGCTTGGTCAACGTAGCCGTCGTAACCGGAGCGGGCCGCCCTCCGGGAATGCCGCTGGAGAAGTGGTTCGGTACGGTTCTCCGGGGGTACCCGGAGGTCGAGCGGCAGTTGCCGGAGGTAACTTTTGTCCATCGGCCGCAGGCGGTCGGACCGTTCGGGATTCGCTGCCTTTCTCCTGTGGCGCACCGGGCGGTGCTGGTAGGCGATGCGGCGGAGTTTTACGACCCCCTGACCGGCGACGGGATCTACGCCGCAGTTCGCGGGGCCGAGTTGATCGATCGTTGCGTTTCTCGGGCTTTGGAGAAAGACGCCCTTACAGTCCGGCAACTGAGCGGCTACCGCCGGGCTCGGAACCGTGCATTTGCGGGCAAGCGGATCGTGGAGCGCGTAGTGGTCGGCACCGCCAAAAGACCGCGGTTTTCAGTTCTCGCCCGGTTCTTCAAGAGACACCCCGGAGCAGCGGATTTTTTGGTGCGGCTCACCGGCCACGCGGAACTCGGCGGTTTCAACAAGGTTCTTTCCCGGACGTTGCCGGCTGCGGCGCCGGTTCCCGGCGAGGAAGGCCCTGCGCGGGGAGCAGTTTGCCGGGTGGGATCGTGAAAGGAGTAGGTCCCGAGAGGTTCCGCGAGCTGTTGGGCCGGTTCGCCACCGGAGTGACCGTGCTCACCGCGTTGGACGGCGAGGGGAAGCCTGCGGGGATGACGGCCAGCGCCCTTTCGGCGGTATCGCTCGATCCTCCGCTCCTTTTGGTTTGCGTGAACCGCGACATCGAGTTTTGTGCGATACTGCGCCGCTCTTTGCGCTTCGCGATCAACGTGCTGGCCGAGGATCAGGAAAATCTCTCGCGCCGATTCGCCACCGAGGGGATAGACCGCTTTGCGGGGGTTGGCTATCGGATCTGTTCCGAGCGGTTGCCGCTTTTGGAGGGAGTGGTGGCTCATATCTGGTGCGAGGTGGAGGAGGCCAAGGATGCCGGGGATCACGTCGTGTTTTTCGCCCGGGTGCTCGGAGGAGAGGCCTACGATCGCCGGCCGCTTCTCCACTTCCGCGGTTCGTACTGGGGCTTGAGGTGATCTCGATCAATAGGGCCGGCGCGGTGCTGGAGACGCTGGACCGGCCGGATGCGGACCCTTATTTGGTACGGAAGACGCTGGAAGACATCGCGCGGGTGAACGCCCGGCTGGGCGGTTGCGCGGCGGTGAGGTTCGGCTTGAGGTGTTTGCTGAAGGATTTGCCTGCCGGTCTTCCCATCGAGATCCTCGACGTGGGAGCGGGAGGCGGCGACGTGATCGCCCATCTCAAAGCGAGGCTGGGGCGCAAGGATGTACGGTTTTTGGCGGTAGAGCTGCACCCGGTGGCGGCGCGAGTGTGCGCGGGATCCGGCGCGGTGACGCTGCGGGCGGACGGCGCTCGGTTACCGCTGCGGGCCGGCGCGGTGGACGTAGCGGTGGCGAGCCAGGTGTTGCATCATCTGGACCGCGCGGCGATACCGGAATTTGTTTTGGAGCTCTCCCGCGTGGCGCGAATCGGGGTGGTGATTGCCGACCTGGTACGCAGCAGGTTTGCCGCCTTCTGGTTCCCGTTTTTGTCGCGCTGGATGAGGCTGCATCCGGTCACCGAAGCGGACGGAGTGATATCTCTCAATCGCGGCTTTACCCGCGGCGAGCTTTGCGCTTGGTTGCGCCGCGCGGGGATTGAAGCTCGCGTGTATCGGCGGCCGGGATTCAGGCTGGTGGCCTATTGGAGGACCGGGGTTGGTAACGCTCGATAGGATCACCGTTGCCGCGCCCCTCGGCGTGGTGTATTGGGTGGCCAGCGAGGTGGAGCGATGGCCGGAGTTTTTGCCCCACTACCGGTGGGTGAAAGTGCTGGAGCGGGCAGCGGACAAGACGGTGGTGGAGATGGCGGCTTGGCGGCCTTTCGGTTGGTTCAAGTATCCCACCTGGTGGGTTTCCGAGATGCGTCTGGAACCGGAGCGAGCCATCCGATACCGCCACATTCGAGGGATAACGGCGGGGATGGATGTGGAGTGGTCTTTGGAGGAGCAGGGGGATACCGTAGAGGTAAGAATTCTGCACCGGTGGACCGGACCGCCGTGGCCTTTGATTGGCGGTGCCGCGGCAAATCTGGTGATCGGACCGATCTTTATCCACGGGATAGCCTCCCGCACCTTGGCGGGGGTAAAGCGCAAGGCCGAATCATGGTTCGCAGGGCGGTAATCACCGGTATCGGCCCGGTCACTCCCATCGGGATCGGGGTGGAGGAGTTTTGGTGCGGGCTTTTGGCGCGCCGTTCGGCGGTGCGATCGATCACCCGGTTCGACGCTTCGCCGTTTCGCAGCAGGATCGCCGCCGAGATTTCCGATTTCGATCCTTTGAAGTTTTTGGATCCCAAGCAGGCGCGGCGCTGGGACCGGTTCTCCCAGCTGGGTGTGACCGCGGCAAAGCTTGCGATCGAGGACGCGGGCTTGAGGCTCGAAGAAGAAAATCGGGACCGAATCGGCGTTTCCATGGGTTCGGCCCTGGGAGGGGTGGCCTTTGCCGAAGCCGAGGCGGAGGTTTACCGAAAGGAGGGGATTAGAGCGGTAAATCCGGCGCTGGCGCTTACGGTTTTTGCCGGCGCGGTTTCCTGCAACATCGCGATCGCCTTCGACCTGAGAGGTCCCAATTCCACCAATGCCATGTCTTGCGCTTCCGGAACCGTGGCGCTGGGTGACGCGTTGCGGGCCATACGTTCGGGGGAGGCCGACGTGATGTTGGCCGGCGGGGCGGAGGCTCCTCTGTCTCCGCTTTGTTTCGGGGCGTTCGCCTTGATCCGGGCGATGTCGTGTCGCAACGACGAACCCGAGAAGGCCTGCCGCCCGTTCGACCGGGATCGGGACGGTTTCGTGATGGGCGAAGGTGCGGCGGTGCTGGTACTGGAGGAGCGGGAGCGAGCCTTGGCTCGGGGGGCCAAGATCTATGCGGAGGTGGCGGGTTACGCGCTCACCAACGACGCCTACCATATGACCGCTCCCAAGCCGGATGCCCGGGAAGCGGCGCGGTGCATCGCCCTGGCCCTCTTGGACGCCGGGGTGCGGCCGGAGGAGGTGGGTTACATAAACGCTCACGGTTCTTCCACGCCTCTCAACGACGCCACCGAGACCCTGGCGATCAAGAAGGTTTTTGGCGAGCACGCCTATCGCCTTGCGGTGAGCGGTACCAAGGGTTACTACGGGCACGCTTTGGGTGCGAGCGGGGCGATCGAGGCTGCCATCTGTGCTTTGGCGTTCGAGCGCAACTGGTTGCCTCCCACGCTCAATCTGGAGCATCCTGACCCGGCGTGCGATCTCGACTATCTTGCCGCCTCCGGGCGGGCGGGGGCGCCGGAGGTCATGGTGTCCAACTCTTTCGGCTTTGGCGGTGTGAATGCGGTACTGGTGATGCGGCGGGCGCAATAGACCGGCGGCTTTTGGGCGCCCGCAATCCGGCGGGAAGCCGCGGCTAGACAGGTCTCGTTTCCACAGGGGGAGGTATGCACAAGGCGTTGGCGGCGGAGTTTCTGGGCACTTTTGCCTTGGTGTTCATTGGAGCGGGCGCGGTGGTGATGGACACCGCTTCCGGCGGCGAGTTGGGTTTGGTGGGCGTGGCGCTGGCTCATGCGCTGGTGCTCTCGGTGATGGTGACCGCAGCGCTTCCCGTCTCCGGGGGTCATCTCAACCCCGCGGTGACGTTCGCTTTGTGGATCGCCCGGAAGATCTCCGGGCGCGGTGCCGTGTTCTACGTGCTGGCGCAGCTTTCGGCGGCGCTTCTCGCCGCGTTCTCGGTGAAATGGTTGTTGCCTGCGGCTGCCGGCACCACCACCGCCTACGGTCTGCCCCGGGTATCGGCCGAGTTGAACTTTGCCCAGGCGGTAGTGCTGGAGGCCATCTTCACCATCTTTCTGGTAAGCGCGGTCTTCGGCACCGCCGTATCCCCCAGCGCACCCAAGGTGGGCGGGTTCGGGATAGGTCTGGTTTTGTTGTTCGACATTTTGGTAGGCGGTCCTCTTACCGGGGCGGCGATGAATCCGGCCCGCGCTTTCGGCCCCGCCGTTGCCGCGGGTGACTGGCACGCCCAGGCGATCTACTGGGTGGGTCCGTTGTTGGGGGCGGCGGTGGCGGCTTTGCTCTGGGCGGCGCTGCTGCTTGCGAAAGAGGAAGAGTAGGCCGCACCCCAGCGGCGCGCCCCCCGCCGGAGCGGTGCGGAGGGGAAGAACGGCCTTTCAGAGCCCGCCGGCGCGGGCGATGTCGTATGCCGCGTAGGTTATGACGATATCGGCACCCGCGCGGCGGATTGCCAGCAGCGCTTCCCGCAGCGCGGCGTCGCCGTCCAGGGCTCCTCTTTCGGCAGCGAACTTGATCATGCTGTACTCGCCGCTTACCTGATAGGCGGCAATCGGTGCTCCGAATTTCTCTTTGGCGCGGCGGATGATGTCCAGGCAGGGGAGCGCGGGTTTCACCATCACCAGGTCAGCTCCCTCTTCCAAGTCCAAGGCTATCTCCTTGAGCGCTTCGTCGCCGTTGGCGGGATCCATCTGGTAGGCCTTGCGGTCTCCGAACTTGGGGGCGCTGTCGGCGGCGCTCCGGAACGGCCCGTAGAAGGCGGAGGCGTACTTGGCGGCGTAGGAAAGGATCACGGTATCGGGGTAGCCGTTGTCGTCCAGGGCGCGTCTGATGGCGGCCACTCGCCCGTCCATCATGTCGCTGGGTGCCACGATGTCGGCGCCGGCGGCGGCGTGGGAGACTGCGGTTCTCGCCAGAAGTTCCAAGGTTTCGTCGTTGTCCACGGTCCCGTTTCGAATCACGCCGCAGTGGCCGTGGGAGGTGTATTCGCAGAGGCAGACATCGGTTATCACCACCAGGTCAGGGGCGGCTTTCTTCATAGCTCGTACCGCTTGCTGGATCACGCCTTTTTCGTCGTAGGCCCCGCTTCCGAGGTCGTCCTTGGATGCCGGGAGTCCAAAGAGGAGCACCCCTCCCACTCCCGCAGCGGCGGCGCGCTCGGCCAGTTCAGCGGCTTCGCCCAGCGGGTGCTGAAAGACTCCGGGCATGGCTTCCACCGGGGTGCGCGATCCGGCGGCCTTTATGAACAGAGGCCAGACGAGTTGTTGCGGGCTCAGGCGGGCTTCTTGTACCAGGCGCCTCAAGCCCGGGGTGCGCCGCAGCCGGCGCATGCGGGTTACGGGAAATCCCGCCATCGACTTCCACCTCCCTTTTATTGGACCTCTCTCGATTGCCTTCGCCTTTAAAACTCCACCGTTCGCCGGTTGTTTCACCCTCAAGCTTCGCGGTTAGCTTGTCGGATCAACTCCCGCGCTCCGCGTTCTATGAGCTCCCTAGCGGCGGCGCGGCCGCTCGCTCGAGGATCGCGGCGGTCCACCGTCACTTGCGCCGCCAGGGAGCGCGACCCGTCGGGAGCGAAAACTTTCACGTGCAAAACCAGCTCGCCGGAACCTTGTTGGGTGCAGTAAGCTCCTATGGCGGCGCGGCATCCGCCTTCCAGTTCCCGCAGGGCGGCGCGCTCGGCCTCCACGGCGGTTCGCACTGCGGGGTCGTCCAGAGAAGCGAGCAGCGCTAAGGTTGCGCGGTCGTCGCATCTCGCTTCCACCGCCAGAGCGCCCTGGCCGGGGGCGGGCGGCAGTATCTCGGGGTCGAGGGGGACGCCTTTGCTTTCGAGCCCCAGCCGCTTGAGACCCGCCAGGGCGAGCACCGCGCCGTCCAGGTCTTTGCCCACGCGGGCGACCCGAGTGGGAACGTTTCCTCTCAGTTCCACGATTTTCAAGTCTTCCCGCGCGGCGAGGAGTGCGGCCTTCCGTCTCAAGCTCGAAGTGCCGAGGGTGGCGCCGCGGGGCAGGTTTTCCAAGGTCCAGTTTCCCGATGTAACCAGTGCGTCTCTCGGGTCTTCCCGTTCGGGGAATGCGGCCAGGGTGAGTCCTTCCGGTATTTCGGAAGCCAGGTCTTTGAGCGAGTGTACTGCGAGGTCGATCTCGCCTGCCAGGAGTGCTTCTTCGATCTCTTTGGTGAAGAGGCCCTTTCCGGTCTCTCCCGGTTGGGGTTTGGGAATCGAGCGCCGGTCTCCGGAGGTACGGATGATCACCAGTTCGCTGGCGATTCCCTTTTGGGCCAGCAGGTGTTGGACTCGTCCTGCTTGCCAGCGTGCCAGGGTGCTGCCCCGGGTGCCGATGCGCAAGGTGGTGCGGTTGGGGTTCACGGTTCGACGGTGGAAAAGAACCTGAAGGTGGGGCATTATCAAGCGGGCGGGCGACGGGGTTGTGGCCTCAGGTTCGGGAGGTTGTTGGAAAAGGTGTTGCGTCGGGGGCATTATCGAGATCCATGGTCCGCCCGGGTGCCTCCCGCCGCGCGTCCATGGAAAAGGGTCGAAGCCGGGGCATTATCGAGAGTTTATGAGAGTGTTGGCGCGCTTGTACCGCAGGGTTCGGGAGCTAGCCGAGCGTTTTGGGGCTTGGCGGGCGTCGCGTTTGGCGGATCGCGATCGTGGTGCTGCCGAGCGGTGGTTGAGGTTTGCGGCTTGGGTGGCGCCCGGTTTTTCGGCGGTGCATCGGGATTTGGTGGCCTGGTGCCGGCGGCGGGATGATCGGCTGGCGGCGTTGGAGGTGGCGCGGCGTGCGGCGCGGAGGTATAGCGGGTCTTCTGATGCGTGGATGCTTTTGGGGGAGGCTTATTTGGCGGCGTTTCGGCCGGACGATGCGCTGGTGGCGTTCGAGCAGGCTTTGAGTTTGGAGGAGCGTCCCGATGCGGCGATGGCGGCGGGGGATTTGTATGCTCGCCGCGGGGATTATGTCAATGCTGGTGCGCGGTATGCTCGGGCGTATGCTGCGGGTGCGGGGGCGGATGCTTTGAGGGCGAATGCTCGGGCGCTGAGGGCGGCGGGTGATGATCGTGCGGCGGAGGAGGCTATAGCGTTGTGGAAGCAGGTTACGGGGAGGGAGTGGGTGGAGGGGGAGTAGCAAAGCGAGGCGCGGGCCATCTGCCGGAGCGCTGAAACGTCGGCGCGAGAGTCTGAGTATCTAGCGCCTCCTTGTACCTCTGGCTGCATTACCGGGGATTCCCTCCGGGTCTTCGAACAGTGGGGAAGCCCGAGCTAAGGGGTTCGGTTGTCAGAGCCCTCGGGTTCGGCTTGCCAGGTGGGGCCATCCTGGGAGTGACTTCGATCGCCCATCCGGTGTCACAACCCCAGCGGGTACATCAGGAGGAATGCGGTTCAACTAACCGGTCACCCCGCAACTCGTCTCTTAAAAAAGAACCGGGAACCCGTCCTGACGCCCGGCCCCGCACTTAGCCGCCGCTACAGCCTGCAGCTCACCCCCGATACCGCCTCAACCGCACCAGCAAAGACCCAGCATACGCCAGGATCACCACCGCAGCCACCACATAGGCGGCAATCATGTAACCGGCATTCTCAGGATACTGCATCCGCCGCCTCCTGATCCTCCAGCTCCCGCAACACCGCCAGCGCATAACGCTGGGTTAAAAACCCGGCATAAAGGAGCGTAAAAACCGCCAGAGAAAAAAGCAGCGTCACCAACATCTCACCCGGAAGCGAAGGAGCCTCGGGTTTCAAGACCACAGGATCGGGATGCAGAGTGCGAAAGAGATACACCGTCACATGAATGAAGATCACCAGCGGTATCGCCAAGATCCCCAACACCGCGCTGTAACGCGCCCGCACCTCGGGATCGCTCAACGCCCCACGCAAGACCAGATAACCCACGAACAACAAAAAAATGAACAAGGTCGACGTGAGCCTGGCATCCCAAGTCCACCAAGTACCCCAGATCGGCTTCCCCCACAGCGGACCGGTGGTCAACATCACTACCGAAAACGCCACACCGATCTCCGCGGACGCCGCAGCCCCGAGATCCAACCGGCGATCCTTGAGCCAGAGATAGAGAACGCTGAGCAACCCGGTCACCGCAAACGAGAGTAGGGCGACCCAGGCCGACGGCGCATGGATGTAAAAGATCTTCTGAGCCGGTCCCTGAAACCTCTCGATAGGAGTAAAGAACAGGGCGCGCACGTAAACCGCCACCAACCCCAAGAGCGCAACCGCAGTCACCACGCTGCCGCGGCGCGCCAAGAGCCAAGCCCGATCCCGAGAGGTCATTCCTCCAGCGTAGCCTCGAAAAGGAAAATCGCCAAGAACAAGAACACGATGTCGAACGCCGCCAGAAGCTTAAGCCACCCCGCAACCTCGCTCAAGGGACGCTGCGCCAAGATCCGCGCCGTGACTTGCACCGCACCTACCACCGGCGGCACCAGAAAGGGAAGCAAAAGCAAGGGGAGCATCAACTCGGCAAACCGAGTACGAACCGCCATGGCGCTGAGAAGAGTCCCCACCGCAACAAAGGAGAGCGTGGCCATCGCAGTAACGCCCAACAACTCCGGCACCCGATGCCACAAGGGCACATCGTAAAACAGGATGAACAGCGGCACACTCACCAACTCCACCGCACCCACGAAAACCAGGTTGGCTAGCATCTTGCCCAGAAAGACCGCGGGCCGAGGAACCCCGGAAAGCAGCACGCCGTCCAAGGCTCGGTTCTCCTGCTCCAACAGAAAAGCGCGATTGAGCCCCAACATGGCGGCGAAACTGAAAGTCACCCACAGCGCACCCGGCGCTACGTCCAAAGACGCTACCGCCGTGGGGTCGCGGGCGAAATAGAGCACCGCCAGAACCAGAACCGCAAAGGCCAGCGCCGAAACGAAAGCCGTCTTGGTGCGCCACTCGATCGCCAGATCCTTGGCCGCGATCGCCCAAACCGCCCGAGCACCCTCACCCACCGCTCAACACCTCCCGGTAACGATCCCAGATAGCGGCACCGCCCCGCTCACCCCGCGGCTCCCAAGCCAACAAGCGCCCCCCTCCCAAATAGGCGACCGAAGTGACCACCTCCACTAGCTCGGCGAACTGATGGGAAGCGACCAGCACCGCCCGACCACGCCCCCGGGATTCGCGCAACAACTCAAGCAACGTCCCCACAGATACTTCGTCCAATCCGCTCAAGGGCTCGTCCAAAAGAAGTATCTCCGGATCTCCCAGAAGAGCACACCCGATGGCCAGACGCTGCACCATACCCCGGCTGAAACTCGCCACCCGCTGCCGAGCCCGAGGCTCCAAACCTACCCGCGCCAAAAGCTCCCCAGCCCGCTCCGGCTCCACCCCCCGCAACCGCGCGAAAAAACGCAAATTCTCTTCGGCGGTCAGAGCGTCGTAAAGCATCGAATGGTGCGCCACCATCCCCACCCTCCCGCGCCGCTCCACCTTCCCCCGACTCGGCCGTAAAAGCCCGGCGAGAACCCGAAGAAGCGTGGTCTTGCCTGCACCGTTGGGACCGAGCAGCAGCACCACCTCCCCGGCACCCGCAACCAAGGTGACATCCCGGAGCACGGCCCTACCCCCAAAAAAGCGCCACACCCCTTCCGCCGCTATCAAAGGCCGCCGATCCCCCACCGGCGCAAAATCCGCACCCGCCGCGCTCAACGAACCGCGTTCTCCACTGCAAACCAGTCCTTCAGCTTGGTGATCTCCAAAAGCTCCGCCACGCGAGGCCCCACGTTATGCAACACCAGAGTGTGCCGGAGCGACGAAGCCCGCCGCCTCATCGCTATCAGCGCCTCCAGACCGGTGCTGTCCGCCTCGACCGTGGGGCCGAGGTCCACTATCACTTTGTGAGGCTGAGGCCCCAGCGAAGCGATCAGCTCCAGTCCGGCGCGCCGAAAAGCCCGGGACGCAGGATATACCAACCGCTCTGGGGCTACTAGAACCTTCTCGGGCTGCGGGCGCTTCACCGCTCCATCCCCGAAGGAGAGGCGTTGCCTAGGACGTGGATTAAGTGACACGGCGCGGCCGCCCCGCACAAGTGGGCCGGCTCCAAACAACGGGCCCCGGATCGTCTCCGGGGCCCGGCCGCGCAAGCTTGGCGGAGCGTTAGGCCTCAGGAGATCTTGACGACGTTCGCAGCCTGAAGACCCTTGGGGCCTTCCCGAACCTCGAACTCGACCTGGTCGTTCTCCTTCAACGACCGGAACCCTTCGGCCTGGATGGCAGAGTAGTGGACGAAGACGTCGGGTCCTCCCTCACGCTCGATGAAACCGAAACCCTTGGCATCGTTGAACCACTTGACTCTGCCGGTGATGCGGGACATACGTTACTCGCTCCTGATGCAGATGTGTTGAACCTCGGTCCGACGCGAGCCCTCTGCAAAGCTTGCCGTCCGGACACCAGAAAACGCGGAGAGTATATAACCAGCCGCCGGACTCGTCAACATCCGGCGGCCCATCGGGCGGAGGGACCCCATGAGCCAGACAGCCGAGCGTATCGAGACCCTTCTCAAAGAGCGGCGCACCTATCAACCTCCCGCAGCCTTCAAGCGAACCGCCCACGTTCGCTCCAAAAAGCCCTACCAAGAAGCCTCCCGCGACCGCCTCAAGTTCTGGGCGGCTCGGGCCAAAGAGTTGGAATGGTTCAAGCCCTGGAAGAAGGTCCTGGAATGGAACCCGCCCCACGCCAAATGGTTCGTGGGAGGTAAGCTCAACGCCTCGGTCAACTGCCTGGACCGGCACCTCAAGAACGGGCGGCGGAACAAAGTAGCACTGATCTGGGAGGGCGAGCCCGGAGATCGGCGTACCTTGTCTTATTGGGACCTCCACCGGGAGGTGTGCCGCTTTGCGAACGTGCTCCGGGACCTGGGCGTCAAGAAGGGCGACCGGGTGGCGATCTACATGCCGATGATCCCGGAAGTGGTGGTGGCGATGCTGGCCTGCGCCCGGATTGGAGCGCCCCACTCGGTGGTCTTCGGGGGATTTTCGGCCGAGTCGCTCAAGGACCGGATAAACGACGCCGAAGCCACGGTGCTGATCACCGCGGACAAAGGGTATCGCCGCGGTCAGGTCGTGCCGCTCAAGAGAAATGCCGATGAAGCCCTGAAGGAAACACCGACCATTCGGCACGTGGTAGTGGTGGCGCGCGACGGAAAGGGATCGGAAGCGGCGGGAATAGAAATGCAGCCCGGCAGGGACCACTGGTACCACGAGCTAATGTCCCGCGCCAGCCCCGATGCCAAGCCGGCAGTGATGGACGCCGAGGACTTGCTTTTCATCCTGTACACCTCGGGGACCACGGGGAAGCCGAAAGGGATAGTGCACACCACGGGCGGGTATCTCACGCACGTGACGGCCACGACCAAATGGGTCTTCGACCTCAAGGACGACGACGTCTTCTGGTGCACGGCGGACGTAGGCTGGGTGACGGGCCACAGCTACATCGTCTACGGGCCGCTGAGCCTGGGAGCCACCGTGGTGATGTACGAGGGGGCGCCCGACTGGCCAGACAAGGACCGCTTCTGGGAGATAGTGGAGCGCTACGGCGTGACGGTTTTTTACACCGCTCCGACCGCGATTCGAGCCTTCATGAAGTGGGGTCCCGAATATCCAGCACGCCACGACCTGAGCAGTCTGAGGCTCCTCGGCACGGTGGGAGAGCCGATCAATCCGGAAGCCTGGATCTGGTACCACCAGCACATAGGCGGAAAGCGCTGTCCCATTGTGGACACCTGGTGGCAGACCGAAACCGGAGGGATCATGATCACTCCGCTCCCCGGGGTTACCCGCACCAAGCCGGGATCCGCCACCCTTCCCTTCCCCGGAATCGAGGCGGCTCTACTCGACGGCGACGGGAACGAGATCAAAGTGGGCGGGGGATTTCTGGCGATCACCAGTCCCTGGCCCGGTATGCTGCGCACCATTTACAAAGACGATCAGCGGTACCGGGATACTTACTGGGGCCGCTGGCCGGGGAAGTATTTCACCGGTGACGGCGCCAAGCGGGACCGGGACGGGTACTTCTGGATCCTAGGTCGGGTGGACGACGTGCTGAACGTGGCAGGGCACCGGATCGGGACCATGGAGGTGGAAAGCGCACTGGTGTCCCACCCGGCCGTGGCGGAGGCTGCGGTAGTAGGAAAGCCGCATGAACTCAAGGGCCAGGCCCTGGTGGCTTTCGTGATTCTCCGAGCCGGAGTTTCCAACAGACCCGAACTGGCGGACGAGCTCAAGCAGCACGTGGCCACCAAGATCGGCGCGATCGCCCGGCCGGACGACATCATCTTTACCGCCGATCTACCCAAGACCAGAAGCGGGAAGATCATGCGGCGGCTGCTCAAGGACATCGCTGCGGGACGCGCCTTGGGTGACGTGACCACCCTGGCGGACCCCGCGGTGGTACAGGCCCTCAAGGAGAAGTACGAAGAGCAGGAGAGTTAGCTTTGCGATCCCGCGCGCCGAAGCTCTCTAAGACCGGCGAGGGCGGAGACCAGGATAGCCACGATGATGGCCGCCGAAACCAGGCACCAGCGGCACCAGGCGCGGATGACGAACGCTTCCAAGTAAGTGAGGTAGGCGGTGAATGCGACCCCTCCCGCCGCGAGCGCCAGCAGGAGGAGAGTGGGCTCGCGGCGGCTCTGCCATCGGGGCTGAAGTCCCGCCAGCGAGACCGCCAGAAGAGCCGCGTAGCCGAACACTCCGTAGGCAGCCACCGGGAGGCCGAAGATCACCGCGTAGCTGCTGTTCTGTACCACTTCGCACTGGCCGCCGGCGCCGCAGGCGAGTTCGCCCACCATCCCCAGCTTCCAGAGCCAGAGGTACAGCGATATGAAGAAGCCGCCCAAAGAAAGCAGGGCGGCGGCCATTCGGTGGATCACCGGTTAGAGGAAGCCGCAGCCGCGCTGTCGATGAGCGCCCTCAGGGCGTCGTAGGCCATGAACCCGGGATAGCGCCGGTTCCCAATGATAAAAGTGGGAGTGGAGCTCACCCCCAGCTGTTCGCCGTCGCGCACCGAGGCTTCTATGCGGGCGCTGTAGCGGGCGCTCTCCATGCACTCGTCGTAACGCGCCAAATCCAGACCGATCGCGCGGGCGTAGTCACGGAAGCGGTTATAGGGATTGCGCTCCGCCGCCCAAGTGCTCTGGCCGTAGAAGAGTTGGTCGTGCATTTCCCAGAAGCGGCCCTGCTCGTCCGCGCAGGCGGCGGCGTGATGAGCCAGCCGGGAGTGGCGATGTCCCGGGAGCGGAAAGTCCCGGAACTGCCATCGCACCCGACCCGCCGCGATCAGCCGCTGCTTGACGTCGTGCATGGTGAGGATCGCGAATTGGGCGCAGGCGGGACACTCGAAGTCGGCGTACTCGATCACCGTAACGGGCGCATCCGGGCTGCCCAAGGAGTACCCGGGAAAGCCCGCCGCTCTAGCCACCGCTGCTTCATCCACCGGCGCGGAAATCGGCGCGCCCCCTCCACCCCTGGCCGCCATCCAGATCCATCCCGCGCCACCCACGGCCACCACGGCCAGAACGGCGTAAAACGGCTTCAGATTCTTTACCCGCGCCACGGTTCGTCTTCCTCGTCTTCCTGGTCTTCGAAACTCAAACACTCCGCCGCGCGCTGCGCTTCCTCCACTATCCGCCGGCTTTCCGCCACCTCGGGAGTGTCGTAAGTGACCCGCACCTCGTAGTGGAAGAGCTCGCTTCGGGCGTCACCCATCATTTTCAAAAGTTCCGGCCCCGCGGCCAAAAGCTCCGCGTCACTTTGCAGCGAATTAATCCTAGCGGCGATACTGCGCAAGAGCACTACCAAACGCGCCGCTCTCTCGGGATCGTACACCTGTTCATGCATAGGAAACCGCCTTCCGTATCAGAACTTCGCACCCAAAACTCGGACTTCCGGGACAACACATCCAACCGGCTCTGCGTAAACTAATCGAGCCGAGCTCGGGGGCGAAGGGCGAGGGTTTGCGCGAAGAGGCCAAGAACGTTATAGTTCGGCCCGTCTGTGACCCTACACTAATCCGAGGAGCGGAATGGCGAAACGCAAGCAGTCGAGGCGAGCTTACACCCCACCCCGAACCTTCGATCAGGCGCGAGACGAGCTATACAGCCACATCCTTCGCTGCGGCGTACTGGAAGCCGCACCGGAGCACCAAAAAGAGTGGTTCGACGACACCATGGAATACCTGGCGGAGCGATATCCCGACCTTACGGAAGCCGAGTTGGCCGAGTTGAGAAAGCTGGGAGAGCGCTACTGCCAGCCGGTGATCTCCCGGCAGTCTCCGGTGAGCGCATCCCAATAACCCGAACTCACGGGGCGGCCCTCAGACCCGCAGCAGCCCTCCAACCTCCGCCTACGCCCGCCTCCAAGAAACCCCTAACCCTGCCGCCCAGACGCCGCTCTACACCCACCGCCAGGACCATGTACTGCCGATCGGCTACTCCGGACCATGTCAGGGCGGCGCCCCCCGCCAGATAAGGATTTACTCTAACCGCACCGGGCGCGCTGAGATAAAAAGAGGCGAGAACCTCGGCGCGGGCCGCAGCGCGGCGTTCCTCTACCCCGAACGACGCGGTCAGCCCTACGGCGGTCCTGAGGGTCAGGCCCAGCGACGCACCGAGCCCCGCTCCCGCAAACCAGGGGCGTCCCGATACCACCACGCTGTGCGCCTGCAAGGCGGGACCCTGCTGAGCCCAGCTCGCACCCGCCCCCGGCAGCAACCAAAACGAGCCTGCAACCAGGAGGACCGGCGCTCTACTCGACAACGATCTCGTAGCTCAGCTCGATATCGGGAGCCAAACTGTGGACCACCGAGCAGTACTTCTCCAGCGACAGCTTGACCGCCCGCTCCGCTTTGTCCCGATCCAACCCGGAGCCGGAAAGCAGGTAGCGGTAATGCAGCGACACGTACCGCCGGGGTGCCTCCTCCCTGCGCCGGCCGCTCACCTCGATCTCCACCCGCCGCAACTCGACCCGCATCTTCTTCAAGATCGAAACTACGTCCGCCCCGCTGCAGCCCGCCGCCGCCAGGAGCAAGGCGAGCATCGGGCTGGGACCACTCTGCGAGTCGCCGTCGATCTCCACCGCGGGGGTCGAGGGCTCGATCCCTCCGCCCCGAAATCGCAAGCCGTCACCGGTCCACTCGAGCCTTACGGCCCTGCGCTCGCCCGAAGTCATCCCCCTCTCCTGGTGGTGAGCCCTATGAGAAAGCGATGCCTGCGGAGTCCGTTTTCGCCGTGGTACTCGAGCAGCCAGTTAATCTGGTCGCGCATCCTGAGCTCGAACCCCAAGGCGAATTGAGCCCACAGATCCGGACAGTCGGGATTGCCGCTGCACCGCTGCTGGAACCACATCCCCAAGCCGAAACCCACATAAGGCACCGCGATCTCGCTGTCCGGCGTGAAGCGGTACATGAGCTCCAAACTCCCGACGTAACTGCCCAGGGAGTCTCCGATTCCGATCTCGAGCGAGGGCCGCAGCCGCACCTGCGGGGTGAAGACGTCAGCCGCATCCAAAGTCACGCTGACAATGACTTCGTTGGTACCCTCGAAATCCACCCCCAGGCGGGAACCGAACCCAAAAAGGCCCACCCTGATTCCAGAACCAGCGGAGCTCCGCTCCTCGGGAGGCACGAACTGCTGGGCCTTCAAAGTTCCCGCCATTGCCAGAGCAAAGACCAAAACGGCTCGGTTCATCTCCACCTCTCAGGTCCGGGTTGGAATCAGCGCCACGCCAGGCGGCCGTAGTCCGCGATCGCGTAAACCGCCATCGCCGCCGTGGCCCAAGCCAGCGGCTGCATCAGGGGCGATTCCGCCAGAAAAGCCACCAAGGTCAGCACTTGACCCACCGTCACCGCTTTCCCTCCCGCCCGGGCCGGCAGCGCGGTGGGCCGGCGCAATACCACGCTGGCCAGAAATCCGACCATGGCAACTATGTCCCGAACAAGCACGCCCAGGATCTCCCAGATGGACAGCGATCCCGACTGGAACACCACGCTGAACGCGGCCAGCATGAACAGCTTGTCGCACACCGGATCCAAAATGACCCCGATGCGAGAGCCTCCCAAGCGCCGGGCCCAAATTCCGTCGGCTACATCGCTCGCCGCCGCCGCAAGGACGATCCCCAGACGGGTTGCGGTCTGGTCCGCCAAGAGGAACGCCGCCGCCAGCGGAAGTCTAAGCGCCGTAAGCACATCCGGTGGCTGAACCAGCCGCCTTCCTTGCCCCCTCTCAACCGCACCTGTACCTTGCATGTTCGGCCCTCAAGGCGACACCATGAGCCACGGGATAGACCGCAAGCTGCTGAAACAAGCCGCCATCTTCGCCGACCTTGACGACGACGAGCTCGACAAGGTCGCCGAAGTGTGCAAAGAACAACTGTTCAAGTCCGGCCAGACGATCTTCAAAGAAGGCGAACCCGGCAACCGCCTGTACATCATAGCCGAAGGCGAGGTGCGCATTTCCCGCCAAGTGCCCGGCAGCGGCGAAGAGGCGCTCTCCGTCCTGAAACCGGGGGCCTGCTTCGGAGAGATGGCGGTGTTCGACCGCTCGGAACGCTCCACCGACGCAATCGCCAACACGGACTGCAAACTGATCACCATCACGCGGTCCGATTTCGAAATGCTGCTCGACTTCAACCGCGACCTCGCCTACAAGATCCTCTGGGCCGTAGTCCGGCTCTTGAGCGAGCGACTGCGGGTCACCAACGAGAACCTGCGGTCGTTCCTCGCCATGTCCATGTTTTGACCCACAAGCTAACAGCGCGGCGCCCGAGCTGCATCGGCCCGGCGGCGGAGTGCGTCAGCCGGAGCGCCCCCGGACCGCGTACTCCGCCCTGGATTCCTCTCGGAAGATGCGGCGAGCCAAGTCCGCGACCTCGCCGGCTGCTACTTCCCTCAGGGTCTCTGGCTCGCGATCCCACCGGTCCAGAAAGCCGTTGAGCCACGCTTCCATCATCTCGGAGACCAAGTTCCGGGTACGCTGGCGGGCGATCTGCACCAAGCCGGCGGCGTAGTTTCGCGCCCTTTCCAACTCGCCGCCATCGATCGGGCCGCGGCCTAACCGGTACAGCTCTTCCAGCATCGCCTCCCGGGCTTGGTTCTCTTTTTCCGGCGACGTGGCCACGTAGGTGATCATGGCGCCTCCCCGTACCGCCAGCCACGGCGATGCGGTTACCGTGTACGCCAGGCCGCGGGTATCCCGCAACGCCTTGAACAGGCGTCCCGCAAGACCGCTCAACAGGGCCGCCATCACGTCCAGTGCGAAGCGATCGGGAGAACCGGCGGAAGCGGCGGGAAAGGCCATTGCCAGAGCAGTTTGTTCCTTTTTCCGCTCTTCCGAAGCGCTGCCCGGACTCCACGGGGCGGGGTCCCGCCTGAAACTGTCCGCCTCCGCATGCGGCCACTCCGCCAGAGGTGCGAGCCCTTCCAGCAGCGCCTCGGCTTCGAGATCGCCTACCGCAATCGCTACCGCCCGCGCCGCCGCGAGCTTCCGCCACCAGTCCCGCACCCGCTCCGGCGCCATCTCTCTCAAAACTTCCGGATCTCCCAGGGGCGGAAGGCCGTAAGGGTCGGTGCCGAAACCGAGTCGGAGGACCTGCTGCACCGGATAGGCGAACATATCGTCCCGCAGTCTGGATGCGGCATCGACCTGCACGCTGCGCTCGACTTCCACGTCGGCATCTTCCAGATGAGGCTCCCGCGCCACCAGCCGCAACAGCTCCGCCGCCTCGGGCAGCGCAGCGGAGGGAACCGTGATGGTCCAACCGACCGCCTCTGCTCCCGCACTCGACCCGATGACACCTCCCAATCGCTCGGCGGCCAGTGCGAGCTGGTCGGCGTTCATCCCACCCGCTCCTCTCAGCGCCGCGCGCACCGTGAGCGCCGATATGCCGGCATCGTGCTCGTTCTCCAAATTCCGCATCCCGGGAACAAACAACCCCAAAGAAACCAGTCCCGCACGGCGAACCGGCAGCACCAAGAAATCCGCTCCGTCGAGGGCCAGGTGGGTGACCCCGCCGGCCCATTCCCGCCGCTCGCCTCTTACGACTTTCCGGGACGCCGCAGCAACTGGGACCGCCAACTCCGGATCCGGCGCCGCTACCGGCGAGACCGCAGGAGGCCAACGCTCCTCCAGCGCGGTGCGGCCCCCGGGCGGCAAGTAAACCACCCCACAAACGCTTTGTCGGTCCAAGTATCGGGAGGCGGCTGAAGCGACTTCTTCAGCACCGGTATCCATGAGGCGGCGGTAGAACTCGTCGGCCAGGCGGTAGCCGCCCAGAGCTTCGAACTCGCACAGCGCCGCGGCGCACCCGTCAGCGGTCTCGAAGCGCAGCGCCCACTGGTTGGCCAGAAGAGCCCGAGCCCGTTCGAGATCGCCGGCGCCGAGAGTTCGAATCCCCTCCTGCACCACCTCCAGTGCAGCCAAAACCGCCGCGTCCAGTTTTTCCTCTTGGGCTTCCAGACTTATCGCGAAGACGCCCACCTCCGGAGGCGAGAAATGAGAGGCGGACACGCTGGTGGCCAAACCCGGCTTGCGCAGCTTGCGCCACAGCCGGGAACCGCGCCCCGATCCCACCGCCACGGCGCACAAGTCCAGGGGGATGGAATCTGGGTGGAGAGCATCCACTGTGCGCCATCCCACGGCCGCCAAGGGGCGCTGCACGTCCCCTCTGAGCACCGCGATTTTGCCCTCGGGTCGCTCCCCGGGTTCGGCCGGCCCCGGCGGAACCTGAGCCGCGGGCGGACGCCAGTCGCCGTACAGCCGCAGCACGATCTCCCGAGCGGCCTCGGCGGTGAAGCAACCCGCCACGCAGAGAATAGTCCGCTGCGGCGTGTAGCGGCTCCGGTAATACGCCTCCAGATCTTCCCGCTTCAGCCGGCGGAGCTCTTCCTCTTTTCCGATTCGCCACCGGCGGATGCGGTGCACTCGGAACAGTTGGGCGAACAACGTCTCGGCAACCACCGCGGCGGGGCTGTCCAGTTTACGCCTGCTTTCCTGAACAATGACTTCGATCTCCCGCGCCAGTTCCGCGGGATCCAGAGCGCAGTTGAGCAGGGCGTCGGCCTGGACTTCCAGGGCTTTTTCCAAAGCGCCGGGCGCGGCGGGGAGCACTGCGTAGTAAACGGTTTTCTCGTAGCTGGTCGCCGCGTTCAGGTAGCCGCCTAGCAGCTGAATTTCACGGGCCAACTCTCCCGGGCCTCGCCGGGCGGTTCCCTTGAAGAACATGTGCTCCAAAACGTGAGATATGCCGACCCATTCGTCGGGTTCGTCGAAGTATCCCGCGCGCACGTGGGTTACCACCGCGACGGTGCGGAGACCGGGATCGGGCTTGAGCAGCAGAGTAAGCCCGTTGGGAAGTACTTCCTTGGTTACTCCCTCGGTCCAGGACATGCTCACGGGGCGGCCCGGCGACTGGCGAGCCGGGCCGCGGGAAGAGGCGATTACTTGATGATCTTCAGCAGCCCGGCGGCGGCGCTCCCCCGAACGAAGCTCTCGGCGTCGGTCGCCGGAATCACTATCCCGGTCTGCATCCGGCTTCGGCGGGAGACCTGTTCCATGTAGTCGCTGAGGGAAACGCCGGACCATTCCCGGTCGTCCATCTTCATTTGAAGGACGATCTCTTCCCAGGTGCCGGTATAGGATACGCCGGCGGCGGTGAGCACTCGGTGTATCTCGGTGCTGGAGCGCCGCCTCATCCCCTCGAGTTCCACCAGCAGTGTGCCGAACAGCTCCAATTGGTTGGGGTCCCGCACCGAGCCGTCGGCCTGTGTCGCCTCCACCGACGAGAGCAGCCGCTCCACCTCGTCCATTTCCGCGTCCAGCTCGTTGAGCCGCTGCTCCCAGGGGACCAGCTCGGGGTCGTCCGGGGGAAGCTGGTAGAGGGTTCTTTTTAGTTCCATGACCCGCCAAATCCCGAGCTCGTCGGTGTGGTCTTGGGGATCGGTTTGCTCGAAGTGCACCAGAGAGGCCTCGTACTCGCCGCGGTCGTACAGCAGGTTGGCGAGGTAGATGCGGGCCTCGGAGTAGCCGGGGTCCAGGTCCAGGGCGCGGCGGAGCCAGTACAAGGCGGATTCTTCCTCGCCGCTACGATGCATGGCGTATCCCAGGCACGCGGCGGCTTCGGCGGAATCCGGCCGGTTGTTGGCCGCGATCTCGAAGAATCCCCGCGCGTGCTGGAACATCTGCTCCCGGAACAGCGCCCGGCCCATTTGAAGCACCAGGTCGTGGTCTTCTCCAAAACCGAGGTTCAGCACCCGCTCGAAGCAGGACAAGGCCTCGGCCCGGCGGCCGAGTTTGAGGAGCGTCTCACCCAAGCCAGCCAAGGCGTCCTCGTGGGTGGGATGCAAGCCCAGAGCTTTCTCGAAGCTCAAGCGAGCCCAGGCGTATTCTTCCCGGGCCAAGCGGGCGTATCCCATTCCCACGTGCAGCTCCGCCGCCAGCGGGTAGATCTCCAACGCTTCTCGCAGTAGTTCTACGGCTTCGTCGTAGGCGCCTTCGTTGTAAAGTTGATGGGCTCTGTCGCTGTAGTCCTCGGAACTGGGAAACGCATCGGACATCGGCCGGTCTCCGCTTGGAGAGTCGCGCAACAATAAAACCATCCGGCTTCGAAAACAAGCCGTTGCCGCCGATTTGGCGAGCGGCTAGCTTGGGCCCCGTGAGCGGCGTGGAGTTGTCTTTCGAGGGCGGGGTTACCAGTCCGCTGGGGTTCGCCGCCGCTGCGGTGAACGCAGGTCTCAAGCCGCGGGGCGAGCTTGACCTGGGCCTGCTGGTAAGCCAGACCACTTGCAGCGCGGCTGGGGTCTTCACCCAGAACCGGGTGCGGGCGGCACCGGTGATCTACGACGAGGCGTTACTGCACGAGCGCCCGGGCCGCATCCGCGGGGTGGTGATGAACTCCAAGGTGGCCAACGCCTGTACCGGGGAGCCGGGCCTCAAGGCTGCCGAGGCGATGGCCCGGGCTGCCGAGCAGGCATTGGGGTTGCCGGCTCGCAGCATGCTGGTTCTCTCGACCGGAGTCATCGGCGTCCAGTTGCCCCTGGATCTGATCGAAAAGGGTATCGAGCGCGCCTCGAAGCGCCTCGACCGGGAAGAAGGCGGCCGGGCGGTTGCCCGGGCCATCATGACCACCGACACCAAACCCAAATCCTTGTGCGCGCGTTTCACGGTCAACGGCAGGAGTGTGACCGTGGGCGGGATGGCCAAGGGAGCTGGCATGGTGCATCCGAACCTGGCCACGATGCTGGCGGTGATCACTACCGACGCGGTGGTGGAGGTAGCCCAGCTCCAGGATCTGCTGCGCCGGGCGGTGGACCGAACTTTCAATGCCATCACCATAGACGGCGACACCAGCACCAACGACACGGTGCTCATCCTGGCCAACGGTTCGAGCGAGGTGGCCGTGGGAAGGGATCTCGAGGGCTGGCGGCAGTTCGAGGAAGCGGTCTTTTCCGTGGCGCGGGAGCTGGCCTTGATGATCGTCAAAGACGGCGAAGGGGCGACGCGGTTCGTGGAGCTTACGGTGACCGGCGCGCCGACCGAAGTGATGGCCCGGGAGATCGGCCGGGCAATTGCCCGGAGCGCGCTGGTCAAGACCGCCTTGGCCGGCGGGGATCCCAACTGGGGAAGGATTCTGGCCGCGGCTGGGGCGGCGGGCTTTCAGATCGTTCCCGAACGGCTGCACCTCTCGGTGCGTGCCGCGTCCAGGGAAAACCCCGGATCGGAGCAATGGATCACCCTGGCTCAGAACGGCGCCGCGGCGGAAGTGGACGAGCGAATGCTCAAACCGCTGTTCGAAGCCCAAGAGCTCGCCCTTCGGCTCGACCTGGGCATGGGCGGAGCCGAAGCGACGGTGTGGACCTGCGATCTGTCCGAGGAGTACGTACGGATAAACGCCCGCTACCGTACCTGAAGACGGCTCGGGAGGGAGACGAGGGAACCCCTCCCGAGCCCCGGCAATACTTTGGCCTTACCGCCGCCGCGCAGGCGTGCGGGCCGGCTGGGCTGGCGGCGGATTACGCGAGATCTGCCGGGCGTGAATCTTCCAGCGATTGTCGGTCGGGTCCTTGATCCAAACCAGGGTACCGTAGCCCGAGAACAACTGCCGTCCGGTGAGACTGTCCGTCAGGTCGATCGCGTGGCGGAACGTGGTCAGGGCAACTCGCCGGCTCAGCACCTGGGTGGACGGCTCCTGAACGTCGAAGTTCAACGCGGTGGTCCGGGCCAGGAATTCCGCCGTCGCGGTGGACTCCGCTTCCCAGCCCTCGGTGCGGCGACCGTCCGACCAGATCGCCACCATGTCCGGCGACTTGTGGTAGAACATGGTGACCGAATCCCACTTGAGGCTGTTGACGCCTCTCTCCCACGCCAGAATAAGGTCCCTGATCACCTGCTCTTCAACTGCCTGCTCGGCGGGCGACACCTCATCGCTCGGGGCGCATGCGAAGAGCGTGAGAACCGCCAGGACCGAGGGCACTCTGTACCATCGCATGTGCATTCCTCCGGTCTGTAGGTTATCGGGGAAACGGCATATAACCTATCCGCCGTCCGAGCGGCGTCAACTGAGATCCAAGCCGCGCCCCGGATCTGGCTCCCCCGCGGCCCGGGCGGTAAGATTTCCTTGTAAACCCTGCAAGCGGCCAAGGAAAGGAGACTGCGCCCTATGCTCGAGTGGCTGATCCCTGTCTGTTTCTTCTGGCTGGCGGCGGCAATCTACCTCGGCGGGATGGCGGTGGACGTGGAAGGAGGGAACGGGCTGAGACAAGTTCTCGGTTTGCTGGCCACGTTCGTGCTGTTCGTTGCGGCATGGAGAGTGTTGGGGCTTCTCCTGGGTGGAATAGCTCCGGTTCTCGGAGATCTGGTGCTGCCGACCATCGTCTCCGCTCTCCTGCTACCCATCATCTCTCGGGCCGGGTTCGGGCTGCTCGGCGTAAAGGTGCGGAGAAAACAACATGAGGCGCACTGAGTTCAGCTCGCTGGTCTTTTTCCTACTGTACGTACCCGGCGCAGCCGCACAACAGGCGAGCGCCTTCGTGGGCGTAAACGTAATACCCATGGACCGCGAGCGGGTGCTGCAGAATCAGACGGTGGTGGTCCGGGACGGGAACATCGTTGCCCTGGGGCCCGCCGGCAGCACACCGATTCCCCAGGGAGCGCTGCGGATAGAGGGCACCGGGAAGTATCTCCTTCCGGGCTTGGCCGAGATGCACGCCCACATACCGGTCCCGGAGCAGGACCCAGAGTACACCGAGAGGGTGCTTTTCCTGTACGTGGCCAACGGAGTGACCACCGCGCGCAGCATGCTCGGCCATCCGTCGCATCTCGAACTGCGCCGGAGGATCGAAGCCGGCGAGATAGTCGGGCCCAGGCTGTGGACCTCGGGGCCCTCGGCCAGCGGCAACTCGGTACGGACCCCCGCCCAGGCGGATTCTTTGGTCCGGGCGCAGAAGGCGTTCGGCTACGACTTCGTAAAGATTCACCCCGGCCTCAGCCTGGAGAGTTTCGAGGCGCTGGACCGGGCGGCCGACGAAGTGGGGATAAAGTTCGCCGGGCACGTTCCCACCGCGGTCGGAGTCCGGCGGGCTTTGGCTGCGGGATATTGGTCGATCGACCACCTCGACGGCTACATGCACGCGATAGTAGCCGACGGGGCTCCGGTGAACGTGGAGGAAGCCGGCGGCTTTTTCGGAATCGGGCTGGTGGATTACGTGGACGAGAGCAAAATCTCCGCCATCGCACGAGCAACGCGCGAGGCGGGGGTATGGAACGTACCCACCCAGACCCTCATGGAAAACTTGGCGAGCGAAACGCCGCCCGAGTCGCTGGCTTTGCGCCAAGATTATCGCTACATGCCCCGCCAGTTCTTGGAGCGCTCGATGGAGCAAAAGCGCAACTTGCACCGGCAGACCACCGCCCAGGCGCGCCGGCGCTTCATCGAGCTGAGGCGAAAATTGCTAAAGGCGCTGCACGACGCCGGTGCGGGACTACTGCTAGGTTCCGATGCGCCTCAGTGGTGGAACGTACCGGGCTTTTCGGCATTGAGGGAGCTGGAAGCCGTGGTGGCGGCCGGGCTAACCCCCTACCAGGCTCTGGAGACGGCTACCCGGAACGTGGCGGTCTTTTTAGGCGCTGCCGACCGGCAGGGAACGATCGAGGTGGGCAAGCGAGCTGATTTGCTGCTTCTGGACGCCAACCCGCTGGAAAATATCGCGAACGTACACCGCCGCGCCGGCGTTATGATCCGGGGGCGGTGGCTTTCGCGGGAGGCGATCGAGCAACGCCTCGCCCAGATCGCCAGCGCTTATGCCTCTCAGGAGCCGGAGTGACCGGGTCGCCACGGGAACGGCAGATGGGAGAGCAGGCCGAAACCCAAAAATCGGTCAGGCTGGACACCTGGCTGTGGGCGGCCCGCTTCTTCAAAACCCGCGCTTTGGCGGCCCGGGCCATAGACGGCGGTAAGGTAAAACTCAACGGGGAGCGGGCGAAAAGGTCGAAGGAAGTAACGCCGGGAGACGAGATACGAGTAAAAAAGGGTCCCTATGAATTCGTGGTGATCGTCCGCGGGTTGTCCGAGAAGAGGGGGCCGGCTTCGGAGGCCCGTACCTTGTACGAGGAAACTCCCGAATCGGTCTGGGAGCGGCAGAACCTGAAGGCGCTGATGAGGGCGGAACCGCTGCCAGTCTACAAAGGCAAAGGCCGGCCCACCAAGAAAGAACGCCGCGCGATCGAACGGGAAACCCGCCGCCTCGGCGGCGGCTAGCCGGAGGGAGGGGGGTCTTCGAGGGGCTCGCATCGCATCGCCGGAGCGTAGTAGCGCTCCACGTATTCCCTCACCATTCGGCGCGCCGTGAAACGCTCCAAAGCTCTTTGCATGGCGCGCTTCATTCGCCGTACCCATGTCGCCGGTATTCCCGCATGATCGAGGTCGTAAAACTCGGGCACCACCTGGTTCTCCAAAAGGCGGTACAACTGTTCGGCGTGAGCCGCGTCCAGGTCGCCCCCGTCCGGCGGATCCGCGATGAGCCACCCGTTGGAACCGTCGTATCCTTCAGCCCACCACCCGTCGGCGGTACTGATCTGAGGCACTCCGTTCAAGGCCGCCTTCATTCCGCTGGTGCCGCAAGCTTCCATGGGCGGGCGGGGAAGGTTGAGCCAGAGGTCCACTCCCTGCACCAGCCGGTGCGCCAGATGCAATTCGTAGTCTTCCAAAAACGCGATCCGCCCCTCGAACGCCGGGTCGCGAGCGTACCTGTAGACGCGTTGTAGGATCGCTTTGCCGGGCTCGTCTGCGGGGTGGGCCTTCCCGGCAAAAATGATCTGCACTGGCCTGACCGGATCGACCAAAATGCGGCGGAGCCGTTCCGCGTCCCTGAAGATCAAATCAGCGCGCTTGTACGACGTGAAACGGCGAGCGAAACCTATGGTTAGAGGCCGGGAATGCAGGAGAGCTCCGCCGCCCGCGAGATGTCTCGCATCGGCGTTCCAGTGGTGCCTCCAGCGCCGCGCGGCATCCTCCCGGACAAAATCCAAAAGCTGCACCTTGAGCTGAAGGTGAACCTCCCAAAGAGCGGCATCGTCGAGTTCCGCAATCCGGCCTATCAGTTCGGGGTCCTCCAGCTCCTCTTCCCAACCCGCACCCAAGTGCCGGTCCAGGAGGAGCTTTATGGGATATGCCATCCAGCTTGCCACGTGCACCCCGTTGGTCACGTAACCGATGGGCACCTCGGACGGCTCGCGCCCCGGCCACAGACCTCGCCACAGGGAACGACTTACGTCCCGATGTTTCAGGCTCACGCCGTTCACCCGGCCGCAGAGCCGTAAAACCATGGTGGTCATGTGGAACCGGTTGCCGTCTTCTCCCGGCGGCCGGCCCAGAGCCAAAAACCGCTCGCGACTGATCCCCAACTCTTCCCACACCCCTCCCACGCAGCGGTCGAGATCTTGGTGGGCGAAAACGTCGTGCCCTGCCGGAACCGGCGTATGGGTGGTAAAGAGGCTGCTGGCCCGAACCTTATCCACCGCCTGCTCGAAGCTGGCACCCCCGGCCACCAGTTCCCGCAATCTCTCGATCAGCATGAAGCCGGCATGGCCCTCGTTGGCATGCCACACATCGGGGGCCACGCCCAGGGCCCGCAGCACTCTGACCCCGGCCACGCCCAAGACCCACTCCTGCCTCAATCTCACGTCGGCGCCGCTGGCATAGAGCCGGTGGGAAAGCTGCCGGTCCTCGGGATGATTGATCTCCAGATCGGTATCCAGCAGGTGAACGGCCGCCCTTCCTACGGCCAGCTTCCAGACCCCCACGTGCACCCACCTGCCGCACAGCCAGACCTTGGTCAAGAACGGATCTCCGTTCTCGGACAAGACCGGCGTGAGCGGCGTAATACCCCGCTCCAAGACCTCGTCCACGTCGTGCTGCCTGCCCTCCACGTCTACTAGCTGGTCGAAATAGCCTCGAGTATAGAGCAATCCCACAGCCACCAGCGGCACTCCCAGATCCGAAGCCGCCTTGCAGTGGTCCCCGGCGAGCACCCCCAGGCCTCCCGAGTAGATGGGTACCGAGTTATGAAAGGCAAACTCCGCGCAGAAGTAGGCGACGGACCGGCCGGCGAGGTCCGGGTAGCGGGAGCTGAACCAGCTGCCTGCGCCCGAGTCCAGCGCGTCGAGCCGTTCCATAACCCGGTCGTATAGCTCCAAGAAGCCGGGGTCTTGGGCCAGAGCGGCCAGGCGCTCCGGCGACACCCGCCGCAGCAGTTCCAGCGGGTTGTGCCAGGTGATGTGCCACAGCTGCGGATCGATTGTCCGGAACAGCCTCCGGGCGTCACGATCCCAGCTCCAGAAAAGATTGGTGGCTAGTCCGGCCAGACCCCCTATTCGTTCCGGAAGATCGATGGTCGAGTGGCGAGCGTTCACCGCTGGAAATCTTAAGACCGGTTTAACGGGAGTTTTGGAGACCAGAAGATATAATGACTAGCGGTGGCGCAATACCTCCGCCTAATGCAACTTTCATTTGGATCGGCATGGAAAGGAGGTGCACCATGGCCGATACCCCGGTTGGCCCTCGGCGCAGTGGCGGTTATTCCCTCGACGAAGCCGTAGCGATCCGGCGGGCCGTTTTGTCCGGGATCGAGCAGGTCCCGTGCCCGAGCTGCGAGACCTCCATGAGCCGCACCCGGGGGCGAGACCGGCGCTCGGGAGTCTGGGTGCTGCATTGCTCCGTGTGCCAGCGCAGCATCGTGATTACCGAAAGTTCCAGGCAAACCCTGTCCCCTTAGGTAACCAAGAGGGCGAGCGGCAGGGACCGAAGCGCCCGTGCCAGGTATATGGCATGCTTCCGGCCCGCCGGCTCGGCGGTGACCCTCTCACCGGAGAGCACCGAACGCAACTCGCCCCGAAAAGGGACCGACACCGCAGTATCCGACCAGACCTCACCTGTAGGCAGATCTTTGCCGCCGGTGAGTTCGAAGACCAGGCGCGGCGCTATGGTGATCGCCGCACTGCGCCCGTACACTCGGGCGAATGCCACCGCTGGACCGGGGTGCTGGCCCTGCACTCCGAGCGGCAGATAGGTTCCGGATGAGAACAATTGGGGGAAGTCGCGCCGGGTATTCAGGGTGCGGGCAATGACATGCAGTTTGATGCGCGCGTCCGCCGGATTCTCAACCAGTTCGCGGAGCAGATTCCGGCGCCGCCCCGCCGACGCACGAAAACTGCGCTCCAATTCGTCCAGCATCTCTTTGCGGGAGTCGAAGTCCACCGGCCGCCGGTTGTCGGGATCGACCAGCGCGAAGTTCCACAGCTCATCGCCCTGGTAAATATCCGGCACGCCCGGCGAGGTTAGCTGAATCAGAGTCCGCGAGAGACTGTTGCAAAACGCTGCCGGGGATATCTCCCGCACCAAGTGATCGAGAGCTTCGAGGAACAGCCTCGACCGCGAACGATCAAGCAAGGCGCCCACAAACCTGAGCAAAGCCCTTTCGTATACGGGATCGGGAGCGACCCAACTGGTGCGCCGCTTGGCCTCCCGCGCAGCCTTGACCACGTAGGCCGCTATCCTCTCTCTCAGCGCGGCCAGCCGCCTCTCGCCCTCCGCCGGCCAAATTCCGACCAAGGTCTGATACAGGAGATACTCCAAGTTGAATTCCGGGGCGTAACGGCCGCGCACCTTGGAGCGATGGCGCCGGTTGTACCTCCTCCACTGCTCGACCCAGCTCCACCACCGCTCGGGTGTCTCCGTGAGAACCGCCAACCTCGCTCGCACATCGGCGCTCCGTTTGGTGTCGTGGGTGCTGGAACATAACATAGTGCGAGGCCAAAGGCGCGCGCGTTCCAAGTTGGCGCGGTGAAGCTCGGCTACCGCATCCTCCGGCACGAACTGCGGATCGGCACCCACCTCGTTTCGGGCGGCAAGGGGAACGTAGCGATAAAACGCCGTGTCTTCGATACCCTTTGCAGCCGCCGGCACGCACAATTGCTGAAACCTCTGGACCCACCGAAGTCGAGCTTCGGAGCGCCGGCAGCTGACCAACACCCGCCGGATCAAGCCGAGCGCACCCGCCGGCGCGCCACGGTCCTTGGCCCGAGCTAGCGAGTCCAGCAGCAGCCTGAGCCCTCGAGGCCCCGAACGGGACTCGGACGGCAGGTAGGTTCGGTAGACTGGAAGGCACGCGACCGCGACGCAGTCGAAAAAGATGTCGTCCGCTTGGGCCAAAAAGTCGTATCCCGTCGTACCGGAAACCGGCCACTCCGCCGGAAGTGCTTCCTCTCGCGCCAAGATTTTCTCCACGAAGATCGGAGCCTCTTCGAGCCCCGGAACGCCGCGGAGCCGCGCGAGGTACTTCGCCGGCTCCAAAAGGCCGTCCACGTGGTCGACTCGAAGTCCCGCTACCCAGCCCGATGCGACCCAGGAGAAGATCTTGCGGTGAGTGGCACGGAACACTTCGGGATCTTCCTGCCGCACACCCACCAGCGTGCTGATGGTAAAAAATCTCCGGTAGTTTATCTCCCGGGCGGCCCGCCTCCAAAACGCAAGCCGGTAGACCTGACTTTCTAGAAGCTCTTTCATTCGCTTCTCGCCCCGCCGCCCCTTGTGGTAGTCCGCCAAAACCCGTTTCAGAGCGCGGCGGAAGACCGCGGAACGGCGGTACAGATCGAAGAGAGCCTCGCAAGGAACGCGACTCACCTCGCTCCGCTGCTCGCCGCTCTGAGCGGCACCCGCACGTGGCAGCTCGGCCAGCTGATCGATTATCGCTTCGACTTTCTCAGCCGTCACCGCGGAGCCGCCCAGTGCCACTTGAACCTCGCGGAGCACGGGCACCCAGGTGGCCGGATCCAGCGGAAAGGCCTGGTCGAAATACCGTATCCTGAGCCCCCGCGGCTGGTACACCAGCGAGAGGCGCTGCCTGGCAAGTTCCCGGCCGAGCCAATCGCTCAAAACCGGAAGCAGTATGCGGCCCCGGGGCCCCGCATCCCAGTGGACGTCGAACCAAGCTGCGTACCGGGAAGTCTTCCCGTGAGCCAGCAGGTCTTCCCAAAAAGGGTTCTCATCGCTGGCCGCCATGTGATTGGGAACGATGTCCAAGATGACTCCCATCTGCCGGCTGGCCAGCGCCCGGTGCAACCGGGCCAAGTCCCGTTCTTGGCCGAGCTGGGGATTGAGCGCGGTGGGGTCTACCACGTCGTAACCGTGTTCGCTCCCCGTCCGGGCCCGGAGCAGCGGCGAGAGATAGAGGTGGCTGATCCCCAGGCCATGAAGGTACGGGACCAAAGACCTGGCAGCCCGGAGGTCGAAGGCCGCGCTGAGCTGCAGCCGATACGTGGCGAGGAGGGGTGGGGTTATTTTGGCCACTTGCGCCGCTCTAGAGGTTGCAGTGCGAGTTTCACCGCCGGGTCGCTGCGCAACTGCGCCACGGTAGCGCCCAAGCGTCTGGTCCAGCTAGGGTAGCGATCCTGGCTCACGCCGGGCAGGTTGACCGGGTCCTTTTCGCGGGCGAGGTCGTCGAGGGAAATGCCCACCATCGGCGCCGGCGTACGGGAGAGAAAGCAGTTCACAGCCCGGCACAGTTCCCCGGGCGACCCCAGGCCGGCTTCCGACGAGGCGCACCGTTCTCTGATCAGGGCGCGAACGAGGTTTTTCCGGCGACTTTCCAAAGGTTCTTGGGGAAACTTCAGGCCCAGGCTGCGTCGGATCTCCAGGTCGCGGCCCTCCCAAAAACCGGCAAGTGGTATCTGGTCGTGGGTGTTGGCGCTGACCAAAGCGCGCCGAGAATACTTGCGAGGGGATCGGAACCTGCCCGCCGCATCTCTCTCGAAGTAAAGAACCCTGGTAGACAATATTCCCCAGCGCGCCAACAGCGCCGGGAAGCCCCTCGGAACCGTGCCCAGATCTTCTCCTATTATCAGAGCCTGCCGCCTGCGGCTTTCGATGGCCAATACCGCAAGAAGCGCCTCCGCCGGATAGCGAACGTAGGCTCCCCGGGCTGGCGTCGAGCCCCGAGGTATCCAATACTGCCGGAACAGTCCCATCACATGATCGATGCGCAACGCCCCGCAGTGAGCCAAAGAGAATCGCACCAAAGCGATCCAGAAGTCGAGCCTGCGCTCCAGCAGTCGCGACGGATGGATCGGCGCCAGCCCCCAATCCTGCCCTTCCGAGATGAACGCGTCCGGCGGTGCGCCTATACTGGCATCTTTTACGAAAAGATCGCGGAAGATCCAGCTGTCCGCGCCTGCGGGGTCGCTTCCGATTGCGAGATCGCCCAGAATACCCACCGGGAGCGGGGCTTTCTGAGCGGCCCGTCTCAACTGGCGATCGAGCTCGAACTGCAAGTACCGGTAAAAATCAATCTCCCCGGCGTGTGTCCGGGCGAACTCCCGCACCGCGGGCGAGTCCGGAGATCGAAATTCCAGCGGCCATGACCGCCAGTCTTCACCCCTTTTCTCTCCCAGGTGCTTTTCGAGAGCCAGGAACGTAGCAGCCAGGGTGAGATGGGGATCCCAGCGGCGGCGGAACTCCCGGTACTCCCGTCCCCTGCGGGTGGCGTTACCGCCGTGCCGCTCCAGGAAGCGCCGGTGCAAAAGGCGCAGTATCGGTTCCTTGAGTCTCATGACGGCTTCGTAATCCACTCTCCCGCCGGAACGAGCCGCTTTCAGAAGCCTCAGGTGATCTTCCGAACTCGCCAGGGAACGCGCTTCCGCGGATTCGAGCCATTCGGGGATGGCGGTGACGTCCAGATAGATCGCGTTCCTGAGCAGCCGGCTTACCGGCGAGTAGGGACTTATCGCGTGACCTCGGTTTCGGGTCGCATGGAGCGGGTTGAGGCCCACAAACGCCGCCCCCAGCTCCTTCGCCCATTCGGCGATCTCCACCAGATCGGAGAGATCGCCGGCACCCCAATTCCGTTCGCTGGAAACCGTGTAGAGATTGACCGTAAGGCCGAAAACCTTTCTTCCTGCGAGCAGCTGCCGGAAGGGCGTGCACCCTCCCCGGGGCACCACCAGCACGAGTTGGGATTCTCTCTTCCATCCGGACGGCGTTTTCAGTTCCAGAGCCACGGTGTAGTAACCGCTCCGGGCACACGGGGAAAGTCTTATCGAGGCTCCGATACGGCGGTGCAGTTTGACCTTTCCCTCCAGACTCCAGTTTTCGCCCCGGTCGCTCTCGATCTGCATGTGGTATTCGGCTTCCGAACCGGCCGGCAGCACACCGGGCCGTATCTCCAGTGCCGCGCCCCGCCCGGCACGGATCACCTTCACCGGCTCGAGCAATCTTTCTTGCTCCTGGGCCTCCAGAGATTCCACCGCCCTGCGTATCGACGCCGCACTCCCGGTGTCGAATCCCATTGCCGCCAACAGCGATATTCTTTGTTGGTCGGAGGTCATCCGCAGCTCTCCGGTGGCGGCTACATATCGGTCGAGGATCCCCGCCCGCCTGGCAAGCTCGCGGAGTTCCCGTTTCACCAGGCCGGCGGCCAGCCCGCGGGCTTGCGCTGCTCCGGGGCCAGGATCAAAGCTGCCAAGGGAGGCAAATCGAGACTCAGCGACTGCGGGTACCCGTGGAACGGTACAGGCTCCGCTACGGGAGCTTCCTTGACGGGAAAGCCGCTCCCCCCGTAGCGCGGGTCGTCTCCCGAAAGTAGGGTGACATACCTAGCCGATTCCGGAGCGCCGATGCGATATCCGGTTCTCGGCACCGGAGTAAAGTTGAGGACCACCAGCAAGTAGTCCTCTCCATCGCGCCTGATATACGAGATCACACTGTTGTCCCGGTCGTTGCAATCGATCCAAGAAAACCCGTCCGGGTCGTGGTCCCGGCGCCACAGGCAGGGGCACTCGCCGTAAAGTCGCCCCAAGTCCGCCAGGAAAGTCTGGAGCCCGGCGCGCATCGGATCCTGCACCAGATGCCAATCGAGGCTGGAGTCGTGGTTCCACTCCCGGTGAGGCGCGAGCTCGCTTCCCATGAACAGGAGTTGCTTGCCGGGGCGGGTGTACTGGTAGGCGAAGAGCAGCCTGAGGTTTGCGAACTTCTGCCACAGATCTCCCGGCATCTTCTCCAGCAAGGATCGCTTGCCGTGCACCACTTCGTCGTGGGACAGGGGCATGATGAATCGCTCGCTGTACTCGTACAGCATGGCGAAGGTCAGGCGATCGTGATGATACTTCCGGTGGATCGGGTCTTTGCCGAAATACTCCAGGGTATCGTGCATCCAGCCCATGTTCCACTTGAAGGTGAAGCCCAGCCCGCCTTGGGACACCGCCCTGGTCACTCCGGGCCAGGCGGTGGATTCCTCCGCTACGGTGATACAGCCCGGAAACTCAGCTCGCACCGCCTCGTTGACCGATTGGAGAAAGGCGATCGCTTCCAGGTTCTCGCGCCCCCCGTAGCGGTTGGGGATCCACTCTCCCGGCGCGCGGCTGTAGTCCAGATAGAGCATGGAGGCTACGGCATCCACCCGCAGGCCGTCGAAGTGGAATTCATCCAGCCAATACAGGGCGTTGGAGACCAAAAAACTTTTCACTTCGTTCCGCCCGTAATTGAAGATCAAAGTTCCCCAGTCGGGATGTTCGCCCAACCGCGGGTCCTCGTGTTCGTACAGTGCCGTTCCGTCAAAGCGCCGCAGCGCATGGTCGTCCTTGGGGAAATGGGCGGGAACCCAGTCCAGCAGAACGCCGATTCCGTTTTGGTGGCAGTAGTCCACCAGGAATCGCAGGTCGTCCGGACTGCCGTACCGGGAGGTGGGCGCGTAGTACGCCGAAACCTGGTAGCCCCAGGAACCCAGGAACGGATGTTCCGCCAGAGGCAAAAGCTCGATGTGGGTAAAGCCCAGGCGCTTGACGTGTTCCACCAGCTTCGGCGCAATCTCCCGGTAACCTAGAAATCGGTTCCCCTCCTCCGGCACCCGAGCCCAGGAGCCCAAATGCACCTCGTAGATGGACATCGGGGATCGCAGCGGATCTCGATCGGCTCGCCGGGCAAGCCACTCCTGGTCCTGCCAGGAGTACTCCGAACGGAACACGCGGGACGCGGTGCCGGGCGGGACTTCCATCCAGGAGGCGAGAGGGTCCGCCTTCAGCCGCAGCATCCCTTCCCGGGTCTTGATCTCGTACTTGTAGAGGGCGCCGGGCCCCAAGCCGGGCACGAACAGTTCCCAGACGCCGGAACTTCCCAGCTGCCTCATGGGAAAGAGCCTCCCGTCCCACCCGTTGAAATCCCCCACCACGCTCACCCGGCGGGCGTTAGGAGCCCAAACCGCGAAAGCCACTCCTTCGGTCCCCTGAGCTACGCGACAGCGGGCTCCCAGCGATCGCCACAGTCGCCGGTGGGTCCCTTCGTTGAAGAGATAGAGGTCCAGGTCCGACACCGTGGGCAGAAAGCGGTAAGGATCGTCCCGCTCCCAGATACCTCCGCCGGGAAACTGGAAGCGGATCCGATAGCGGAACGGAGGGCGGATATCGGGTAGGAGAGCCGCAAAGAGTCCCCCCTCGCCCAGCTTCACCATGGCCAAGCTTTGTCCGGTCTCCAGAACGCACTCGGCCCTGACCGCGTCGGGGTGGAAGGCGCGCACCACGCTTCCCTCCCCGGCCGGATGCGCGCCCAGGATACGGTGAGGGTCCGGATGCTCCCCGGCCACGAGACGTGCGGCCTCGTCCGGCGGCACTTCCAGCAAGGAAGTGGTGCGGGCAATCAACGCGGCACCTCGTAGCGGAGAAGAATCAATGAATGAGCGACGAGATGGACCGCTTTGGTCTTCACCGCTCCCGCAGGAGGCTTCGCGGTATTCAGCTCCTCGATCCACCGTCCGGGCCGCTTCAGCTGGGGCAGAGCGAAATGTTTGCTCCGCCCTCCTCCGTTCACCAGCAGCAAAACCGTCTCCCCCACCATCAGCCTTCCCTTCTCATCCCGCTCGTCGGTAGCGTAACCGTCGATCAGCATCCCCAAGACGTGGCCGTGAGGATCTCGCCAGTCGGCCTCGGTCATCTCCCGCCCGTCGAGCCTCAGCCAGGTGACGTCTTTCATCCCGGAGGAATGAACCGGCTCTCCCCGGAAGAAACGCCGGCGTCTGAAAACCGGGTTCGAGGCGCGCAACCGAAAAACCGAGCGCGCGAACTCCAACAGCTCTCGCTGCTCGCGGGTGAGGTCCCAATCGACCCAACTGATCTCGTTGTCCTGGCAGTAGGCGTTGTTGTTGCCCCGCTGGGTGCGTCCGATCTCGTCTCCGTGGGAAATCATCGGCACACCCTGGGAGAACGCCAAGGTAGCCAAGAAGTTGCGCATCATGCGCTGGCGCAGGTTGACTATCCGAGGAACGTCGGTGGGTCCCTCTACGCCCCAGTTCCGGCTGAAGTTCTCGTTGGCACCGTCGCGATTCTCTTCGCCGTTCGCCTCGTTGTGTTTCTGCTGGTAGGTCACCAGATCGCGGAGCGTAAAGCCGTCATGAGCGGTGACGAAGTTGATGCTGGCCATGGGGCCCCTCCCTGCGAACAGATCGCTGCTTCCCGAAAGACGCGACGCCACGACCCCCAAGTGTCCCGGATCCCCTCTCCAGAAGCGGCGTACCGTGTCGCGGAACTGGTCGTTCCACTCAGCCCAGCCCAGGGGAAACCGCCCTACTTGATACCCGCCGGGGCCCAAATCCCAGGGCTCGGCGATCAGTTTGAGGCGGCTCAGAATCGGATCCTGGCGAACGATTTCGAAAAATGCGGACCTGGGATCGAAGTCCGGCGCTTTGCGCCCCAAAACCGGGGCCAGATCGAACCGGAAGCCGTCCACCCGCATCTCCACCGCCCAGTAACGCAGACTGTCCAGAATCAGCTGGAGAGCCCGGTGATGATTCACGTTCACCGTGTTACCGCAGCCGGTGTAGTCCACGTAGTAACGCGGGTTCTCCGGGGCGAGCCGATAGTAAGCCCGATTGTCCAGGCCTCTGAAACACAAGGTGGGCCCCAAGTGGTTACCCTCGCCGGTGTGGTTGTAAACCACGTCCAGTATCACCTCGATGCCGGCCCGGTGGAGCCGTTTCACCATGGATTTGAACTCGGTCACCTGCTGCCCCAGCCCTCCCGTGGCGTAGCGCACGTCGGGGGCGAAGAAGCCTATGGTATTGTAGCCCCAATAATTGCTGAGCCCCCGATCGACCAGAGGGCGCTCCGAAACGAAGTGGTGCACCGGAAGGAGTTCCACCGCCGTCACTCCCAGCGCTTTCAAATGATCTATCACCGGATCCGTAGCCAGCCCCAGATAGGTGCCGCGCAGCGGGTCCGGAACTTCCGGGTGCCGGATCGTCATTCCTTTTACGTGACACTCGTAGATCACCGTCCGCTGCCAGGGAATGTCCGGGGGTTGATCGTCGTCCCAGCGGAAGGTGTCATCCACCACCACGCACTTCGGCATCGCGGCCGCGCTGTCGCGATTATCGAGCGAAAGATCCCCGGCCGGATCGCCTATGGTGTAGCCGTAGAGGCTGTCGTCCCAGCGTATCGTGCCCGATATGGCGCGGGCGTAGGGATCCAAGAGCAACTTGGCGGGATTGAACCGCAGTCCCTCCTCGGGAGCGTACCGCCCGTACACCCGGTACCCGTAACACTGTCCCGGCCTGATGTCGGGCAAATAACCGTGCCAGACATCGCCGGTTCTTTCCGGCAGCCGGATCCTCTCGGATTCCGAGGCCGCCAGCGGCCCGTCGAAAAGACACAGCTCCACCGCTTCGGCGTCCTGCGAGCAGATGGCGAAGTTGGTTCCCTCTCCGTCCCAGCTCGCTCCCAGGGGATAGGGCCTGCCGGGCCAAACTCGAATCGGACTCACTCTCCCTCCTCCCGGTAGACCGCCACGGCGTAAGCCGGCAGAGCCAGGGATCCCCCGACCTCCGACGCGGAACCGCACATTCGGGGCGTTCGACCCCGGCCGCCGTAACGCGGGTCGTCGGAGTCCAGCCGGATCCGCCACCGCCGCGCCGCATCGGGCAGCGGGGTCTCGATGTCACTCCCTCGCAAATTGAACGCCACCCACCATCTCGCTCCGTTCGTTCTCCGGCGCAACAGAGAAAGCCAGCCAGCATCGGCATCGCACTCCACCTCCACCTCGCCACCCGGACCCAAAGCCGGCTCCCGCCGCCGAAGGGCCACCAGGTCGCGGTACCACAGGCCCAAGGCGCGCCGCTTCTCGCCGGCGTCTGTCTCCCAGGTGAGCTTGCTCGCTTCAAAAGCCTCCACCGAAGCTGGATCGACCACTGCGGCGCTCCACCCAAAGGCCCTCAGCTCCGCTTCCCGGCCTTTGCGAACCGCCTCGATCAAGCCCTGATCGCCGTGGCTCACGAAATAGAGAAACGGGTTCTCTTCTCCGTACTCTTCGCCCATGAACAGCAAGGGCAAATAAGGCGACAGAAGCAGCAGTCCCGCTGCCAGCTTCAGGGCCTCGAAACCGACCAGCTTCGACAGGCGCTCTCCCCCGGCCCGGTTCCCCACTTGGTCGTGGTTCTGCACGAAGGCGACAAAATGGCGAGCCGCCACGTCCGCCGCGGGGGCCCCGTGGCGCCTGCGCCTATAGGAGGAGTAGGTCCCGTTCAACACGAACCTTTCTCGCAGGCACTTCGCCACGTCGGACACCCTTCCAAAGTCGCTGTAATATCCCAGTCGTTCCCCGGTAAGAAGCGCGTGGATCGAGTGGTGAAAATCCTCGTTCCACACGGCATCGACGCCCAGTCCCCCAGCCTCCGGAGGACGTACCAGGCGCGGATCGTTGGCATCGCTTTCGGCAAAGACGGCCACTTTGCGTCCGAGCGCCTCGCCTTGGCGGTGCACCGCGGCCGCCAGCTCGGCCACTATGTGCAGCGGGCTGGTGTCGTATATGGCGTGCACCGCGTCCAGCCGTAGTGCGTCCAGGTGGTAGTAGGTGATCCAGTAGAGAGCGTTCTCTATGAAGTATCGCCGCACCTCGTCGCTGTCCGGGCCGTCGAAGTTGATGGCATATCCCCAGGGAGTGCGGTACCGGTCCGTGAAGTAAGGCCCGTAGTCTCCCAGGTAATTACCCTCCGGGCCCAGATGGTTGTACACCACGTCCAGCACCACCGCCAGACCGTGGCGGTGAGCCGCGTCCACCAGTTGCATCAACCCCCTCGGCCCGCCATAGGAGTGTTGCGGGGCGTACGGATAGACTCCGTCGTAGCCCCAGTTGCGTTCCCCGGGGAATTGAGCTACCGGCATGAGCTCCAGCGCGGTGATTCCCAGGTCCCTGAGGTAGGGCAGCTTCTCGATCACCGCCTGGAAAGTTCCCTCTTGGGTAAAGGTCCCTACGTGCAGTTCATAGATGATGTATTCCGAGGGATCGATCCCTCTCCACGACTCGTCGGTCCACTCGAATCCCTCCAGATCGACCACTGCGGACGGACCGTGTACGCCCCGGGGTTGCCAGCAACTCACCGGATCCGGGCGGTCGCTCTCTCCGTCCAGGCAGAGCCAATAGAAGGTACCCGGCGTAACCCCGTCGACAGCGGCAGAGAAGACGCCCCCCGGTTGGGGCTCCATTTCGTGCTGTACCCAGCCGTCGCCGAGTTGAAGTTTGAGTGCCACTGACCTGCAACGTGGCGCCCAGACGCTGAAACGGACCGGCTCTTTGGGGTGAAAGCGGGCGCCTCGCTCCAAGCTCCAGGGTGGCTTCATCCAGCGAGAGGCTCTAGCAGCTGGACTATTCCGCGAAGAGGAATCCAGACGTACTCGGGGCGGTTGTTGAGCTCGTAGGCGATCTCGTAGAGGGCTTTTTCCAGCAGATGGTTCTGTAGCAGCATGCTGAAGTCCTGGAAGTCGGGTGGTATTAGCTCGGTATGGCTCGTGCCGTCCCGGTACGCCTTGAGGTAGGCGGCTGCGACCCAGTCGCACCAGCAGCGCTCCCACCGCCGGAACTTCTCGGCTTCGTCGGCGGCTACCATGTGCCCCTCTACCCGGGTTCTGAACACCACGGCCGCGGCGTAGTGGAAGGAGCGAATCATCCCGGCCACATCTGCCAGCGGCGAGCGCTTGATGCGGCGCTCGCTCAAGGTGCGAGCCGGTTCCCCCTCGAAGTCTATGAGGAGAAAGTCCTTGCCCGTCCAGAGGACCTGTCCCAGGTGGAAATCGCCGTGGCAGCGGATCCTCACGGCTTTGATCTTCCGCTCCGTGACCCGGCGCAACAGCGCCAGGATCCGCTGGCGGAGGGCAAGGACCCGCTCGGCATCGGCAGCGGTTTGAGGGTCGAGGGAAGATCGGGCGTCGTCCAGGAGCCGCATAGCCCGGGTTGTCAGTTGCCGTCCGGACTCGTAGAGGGCGCGCTGGTAGAACAAGGTGAACGGTTCCGGGGCAAAGGCGGGATCTTCGCTCTCCGAACTCAAAGCCCGGTGCATACCCGCAGTGCGCTCTCCGAGGAGCCGAGCGCTTTCCAGGTAGCCGCCGATCAACTCCGCCACTTTTTGCGGCGGCTCCCGGTCGATCAGGTTCAAAGGATCTGCGGTCTCGGGAAGTTCTCCGGTTTCCCGGTAGTGGATCACCGCCCGTTCGAAGTACCGCTCCACCTCGTCCAGGGTGAACTCCCAGGCATCGCCCTCGTTGGGCACGTATCCCTGGAGGACGGCTACAGTTCTCTTCTCGCCGTCGGTCTCGTATTCCAGGTACCCGGCCAGAGGTGGTATGTGAGGGAAGCGAGCCCGCTCCGAAAGGAAGCGCCCCAGTTCCAGCTCGGGATTTTCGCCTTCGTCGGTGCGGCGGAACGCCTTCAGCACGAACTTCTCGCCGTAGCGGACCGAGCTGTTGCTCTGCTCCGCGCCCATCGGCGCGGGCTGAAGGGCGGCAACTTGGATCTCGCCCAAGAGATTTTTAAAGAGCCTGGTCCGGCCGCCGCTCAGCACGCCGGCCGTTCCCTTTAGCCGGCGGCGCCGGGCGATCGCATCGAGCAAAGCAGCGGCCACGTCTGCTTCCTCCAGAGCATCGTATACCACCCCGGGCGAATCGGGATTCCCTTCCTGAGCCACGACCCTGGCCAGTACGGTAGCCGGCCGGTTGCGCAACAGCGCGGAAGCGCGCTCGCCCGTTGCATACGCGAGGGCCAGCACGTAAACGTCGGAGGCCCCTTCCACATAATCCACCCGCGCGATCACCAGCCTGGGGCCGTTGCGCTCCTCGTTGAGGGGAACGCTGTCCTCCAAGGAAACTCCCTTTATGCGCCGTGCCTTGCCGCCGAACCATCGCTGGTTCAACAAAAACTCGGGAACCGCTTCCAGGAACGGCCGGCTCCCGCCATTGGCCAAAAGTTCGGTCCAGCTCTCCCGCACCTGCACCTGGAGCGGTTCTCTGGAAGCGCCCCCTACCGTGACTTCCCGTCTCTCCGGCACGAGGGCGAACCAATAGAAGCTGTGGGGTCCCAAAGTCAGAGGATAGGGCTGATCCCGCACCGCCGGGAACGGGGTGGCTCCGAACAGTTCCGTGGGCACGGTGTCGCGATAGGCGCTCAAGTCGAGCTCCACGTGTTGTACGAAGCGGGAGAGATTGGCCACTACCAGAATGCACTCGTTGTCGTAACGCCTCACGAACGCCAGAATTTTGCGGTTACGCGGATGCAGCATTTCCAAACTGCCCCGGCCGAAAGCGCGGAAGCGCTTCCTCAAGGCGATCAGGCGTTTCATCCACCACAGAAGCGAGTGGGGATTCCGCTGCTGGGTTTCCACGTTGACGGCTTCGTAATGGAACTCGGGGTCCACGATGACCGGGAGGAACAGCTTCTGCGGGTTAGCCTTCGAGAATCCCGCATTCCGGTCTCCGCTCCACTGCATGGGGGTCCGCACCCCGTTTCGATCGCCGAGGTAGATGTTGTCGCCCATCCCGATCTCGTCGCCGTAGTAGATGACCGGAGTTCCCGGCAGCGAGAAGAGGAGCCCGTTCAGCAGCTCGATACGGCGGCGGTCGTTGCCGAGGAGTGGGGCCAGCCTGCGACGAATGCCGAGGTTGATGCGCGCCTGGGCATCGTGGGCGTACACCCGATACATGTAATCGCGCTCCTCGTCGGTGACCATCTCCAAGGTGAGCTCGTCGTGGTTGCGCAGGAACAGGGCCCACTGGGCGGATTCGGGTATCGGGGGAGTCTGCTCCAGGATGTCCACTATGGGGTAGCGATCTTCCATGTGCACCGCCATGAAGAGCCGCGGCATGATGGGGAAGTGGAAAGCCATGTGGCATTCGTCACCGTCCCCGAAGTAGGCTACCGCATCTTCCGGCCACTGGTTCGCTTCCGCCAGCAGCATCCGGTTTGCGAAATGCTGATCCACGTGCTTTCTCAGCGCCTTGAGGTAGGCGTGAGTCTCGGGCAGGTTTTCGCAGTTGGTTCCTTCGCGCTCGTAGAGGTAGGGCACCGCGTCCAGCCGCATACCGTCCACCCCGAGCTCGAACCAGAAATCCATCACTTGGAACATGGCCTTCCTCAGAGCGGGGTGGTCGTAGTTCAAATCGGGCTGGTGGGAGTAGAAGCGGTGCCAATAATAGGCCTTCGCTATCGGATCCCAGGCCCAGTTGGAGGTTTCGAAGTCCTTGAAAATTATTCGGGCTTCCTGATACTTGTCCGGCGAGTCGCTCCACACGTAAAAGTTTCGCCAGTGACTGCCCGGCGGGGACCGGCGGGCTTTCTGGAACCAGGGGTGCTGGTCCGAGGTGTGATTGAGCACCAGCTCGGTGACCACCCGAAGCTCTCTGCGGTGAGCCTCGCGGATGAACACTTTGAAGTCCTGAAGGGTGCCTACCTGAGGGTGGACGCCGGTATAGTCGGAGATGTCGTAGCCGTCGTCCCGCAAGGGGGACGGGTAGAAGGGAAGCAACCACAGGGTGGTGACGCCCAGGTCGTGAAGATAGTCGAGCTTCTCGGTAAGACCGCGGAAGTCGCCGATCCCGTCTCCGTTGCTGTCGTAAAAGGACCGCACCCGGAGCTCGTAGAAAATGGCGTCCTTGTACCAGTAAGCGTCGCTCACGGGACTCGACCGCCGCCCTCCCCTGCGGGATCCGATGCCCGGTGCACCAGAAAGATATGGGCCACCTGGCGCTCGGGGTCCAGCCGCACGTAATTGCGCCTCCCCCGCCAGCCGTATCTCTCGCCGGTCAGCAGGTCCTCTACTTCGAACGGCTCCTCTTCGGACAGCTCCAGAGCCTCCAGTGGGACATGAACCATGGTCTCCTGAACGCGGTGGGGGTCCAAATTCACGGCTATCAGGAGATCGTCACCCGGAGCGTGCTTATGGTAGCAAAGGATCTGGTCGTTCTCCGAGTGGCAGAAAGTCAAATTGTCGAGCCGTTGCAGAGCCCGATGCTCCCGCCGGATGCGATTTACGATCGCTATGTCCTCCTTGATGTTTCCCGGAGCGTTCCAATCGCGGACCTTGATCTCGTACTTCTCGGAATTGAGGTATTCCTCGCTTCCCGGAGCGAACGGTGTGTTCTCGCACAGTTCGAACCCGGAATAGATGCCGTAAACCGGCGACAGCGTGGCGGCCAGGACCAGTCGCACCCGGAACGCCGGCCGCCCTCCCTGCTGCAGATAAGCGTGGAGTATGTCGGGCGTGTTGGTGAAGAAGTTGGGCCGGAAGTACTCCACCATGTCGGTGCGCGTGAGCTCGGTCAGGTATTCGCGTAATTCCGGGGCAGTGTTTCGCCAGGTGAAGTAGGTGTAAGACTGGTGGAACCCCAACTTTGCCAACGCCTTCATCCGCGCCGGGCGGGTAAAAGCTTCGGAAAGAAAGATCACCTCGGGGTGCTCCCGGCGCATTTCGCCTATCAGCCACTCCCAAAAAGCGAAGGGCTTGGTATGGGGATTGTCCACTCGGAAGATTTTCACTCCCCGGGCGATCCAGAATTCCAGAATCTCTTTGCAGGCACGCCAGAGAGCCGGATAATCCTGGCACCAAAAATTCAAAGGATAGATGTCCTGATATTTCTTGGGAGGATTTTCCGCGTACTTTATGCTTCCGTCCGGGCGAATCGAAAACCACTCCGGATGTTCTTTCACCCAGGGATGGTCGGGAGAGCACTGGAGAGCGTAGTCCAGGGCCACCTCCATTCCCAACTCTCGGGCTCGCCTAACGAACCGCTCGAAATCCTCCAGCGTGCCGAGCTGGGGCTCCACCGCAGTGTGACCCCCGTGCTCGTTCCCTATGGCCCAAGGGCTACCGGGGTCGTCGGGGCCGGCCACCAGAGAATGATTCTTTCCCTTCCTGTGGGTTCTGCCTATCGGGTGGATAGGCGGGAGGTAAATAACGTCGAACCCGAGCTCTTTCAGTTCTGCAAGCCGGCGGGCCGCATCCTCGAACGTGCCGTGCTTACCGGGTACGGTGCTCTGGGATCGGGGGAACATCTCGTACCAAGCTCCGAACCCAGCCTCCGGCCGATCGACCCAGAGCTTCATTACCGCAGGAGCGCGGGTCAAGTCCGCAGGTGGAAGATAGCGCTGGACCAGCTTCTCTAGCTCGGCGCTCAATGCTCTGCGCGTGCGATCCGCCACCGGGACGGCCTCCTCGCGAAGCACCCGCGCCGCATCCTTGAGGCCCGCACGGTCTTCTCCCTTGGCCCTGCGGGACGCTTCTTCGATCAGCAGCGCGCCTTCCAGGAGATCCACGTGGGTTTCCCCACCCCCGCGCCGCTCCAGGTCGCTCCGCCAGCTACCGAAACGGTCGGTCCAGGCTTCGACCGTGAACTCCCAAGTGCCGATCCGATCCACCGAAAACTCCCCGCGGCAGCGGTCGAAATCCCGCTCGTAGACCATAGGAGCGCTCCACCACCGCCTCTCCCCCGGCGGGCGGTAAAGCACCCTGGCGGCGATAAGATCGTGCCCTTCCTTATAGACCGTAGCCTCTACAACGACGCGATCACCGACTAGGCGTTTGGCGGGAAACCGACCGCCGTCCACCGAGGGCCGGATATTCTCTATGATGAGCCGGGGAGGCCGCGCCGGAATCGAACTTCTTGGCCGGCGCGCGGAAGGTTTGGTGCTAGTCACGGATAACGTATCGTAACAGGACGGGCCCAGATCTGCCAGGCCGAGGTCAGCTCGAGCGGCGCACGTATTCTCGGGTGACTTCTCGGGGATTCCGGCAGCCCAAGAGCGCCAACGTCAACTCCAGCTCCGACTTCAGAAGCTCGAGCACCCGGCGCACCCCCTCCGCACCCGCCACCGCAAGACCGTAGAAACACGGGCGGCCCACCAAGACCGCACGGGCGCCCAGAGCCAGTGCCTTGGCCACGTCGGTACCTCGCCGGATACCGCCGTCCATGAGGACCACCACCCGCTCGCCGGCCTCCTCTACGATTTCTCCAAGTACCTCCACTGCAGCGGGAACCGTGTCGAGCTGCCGGCCTCCGTGGTTGGACACCACGATCCCCTGCACCCCGCGTTCCGCGGCCAATCTTGCGTCCGCCCGCGTCATGATGCCCTTCAAGATCAGCGGCAGGCGGGTGACGGAACGCAGCCAGTCCACCGCCTCCCAAGTCAATGAAGGATCCACCAGCTCGCCTATATAGCGCTCGAACGCCCTAACCCGCTCGTCCGCCGCCAGCCGGCCGAGGTCGAGAAAATCCTCGAAGTTTTTGGGGCTGACTCCCGGCGGGAGGGAAAATCGATTCCTCAGGTCTCGCTCCCTGCGCCCAACCCGCGGGAGGTCCACGGTCATGCAGATCGCCCGGTAACCTGCGGCCTCGGCGCGCTCCACCAGGGCCCTGGTAACGGAGCGGTCCCGGTAACAGTAGAGTTGAAACCATTTTGGTGCACTGGCAGCCGCCGCAATCTCTTCCAGACGGTAACTTGACATGGTGGAGACCACCATCACGGTACCGACAGCCGCGGCGGCGCGGGCGGTGGCCAGCTCACCCTCTGGGTGCGCCAGCGAGTGGAAGGCAGTGGGCGCTACCAGCACCGGGAACGAAAGGCGCTCCCCAAAGAGGTCGATCGTCAGATCTATGTTCGAGACGTCACGCAGCACCCTGGGGAGTAACTGGAATCGCCTGAACGCTTCCCGGTTCTCGTGCAGCGTTATTTCGTCCGCCGCACCCCCGCGCACGTAGTCCCTTGCAGCCGCCGGGAGCCGTTCGCAAGCGGCCGCCTCGAAGTCGTCCAAGTTCAAAAGCTCATCCATAACGGGTAAGGTACAGGCCCAGAAAGATTAGCACCCCGCCGCTCACCTGCCACGCCGTGGGAGTTTCCCCCAGAAGCGGCCAGGCAGCGAGAAACGCAAAGACCGGAGTGAAGTTGGAATACACCGCCACCCGGGTCGACCCCAGGGTGCGCATCCCTCGAGCCCACAACAGGTAACCGGTCACGATAGCGCCCAAAGATGCGTAAACCACCGCTCCCCAAGCGGCCGGAGCGATGCTGGACCAGGATTGGGACCTGAGGGCCGGGATACCGAACAGCACGATAGGGACCGTGCCGAAAAAGGTGGTCCAGGCCGTCATGTTGGTAGCACCCAGAGCGTGTACCAAAGGCCGGGATCCAACGGCGTACAGGGACCAGCACAGTACGGCGCCCAACACCAAAAGATCTCCTATCACGGTGCTCCCGAAACCGACCGACTCGCCGCTCCCTACGACCACCAGGCTCACCCCCAGCGCCGAAAGGAATATTCCCGCCCAGTGCCGCAGCCGGAACTGTTCCTGCCCCGCCCAGTGGCTGATCAGCGCGGTGAGCACGGGATTGGCAGCCATGATCAGCGCAGCGTTGCCGGCCCGGGTGAGGCCGAGCCCTTGGATGAAGCCCAACTGGTACAGGGTGTTTCCCAGCATCCCGTAGAGTGCCAGCGGCTTCCAATAGCGGCGCTCTGGAATCGGAGCGCCCATGAGCCGAGCGATCAGCATCAGCGCCAAGCTGGCCAGCGGAAAGCGGACCGCGTTGAAGGCCAAGGGCAGGAAGCTCGAGAGCGCCGCCTTGACCACTATGATGTTGACGCCCCATATGAGAGCCATCAGGGCGAGGAGCAGATCGGTGCTCGACAGCCCTGCGGGGGCGGAAGCTACATGCTCGGTGCTGGTTCTCACGGAAGCGGCGGGAAAGCTAACCGATAGGCGGCGCCAACGCTCGCCGCGGGTTGGGCGTAGTGGTATATACCAGGCTGGCCTGTGGTAAGAGGGGCCGAGCGGAAGGTTCGGGACCGGGGACTCGAGAGCAGCGCTCCCCGCGCTTGGAATATCCGGGGAATTCCATGGGAGGCGATAAGGATCTCGTACCGAAGCAGAGGGATACCGACCATGAAGCACTTTACAGCGCTGGCAGTTGCCCTGGCCGCCTTGGGGGCGGTGGATATCAACCCGATAGACATCAAAGAATGGCCGGTACCCTGGGAGAGAACCCGGCCGCGGGACCCATATGTGGGGCCTGACGGGAAGGTCTGGTTCGTGGGACAGCAGGGGGACTATGCGGCCTACTTCGTTCCTGCGACCGGCGAGTTCAAGCGTTACGAGCTGGAGCCCGGGACGGGTCCCCACAATCTGATCGTGGACCGGGACGGGTTTGTCTGGTACGCCGGCAACCGGAACGCTCATATCGGCCGCTTGAACCCCGCGGACGGATCGATAGAGAAGATTCCAATGCCCGACCCTGCAGCCCGGGATCCCCATACTCTGGTCTTTGACCAGCGGGGGCACATCTGGTTCACGATGCAAGGCAGCAACATGTTGGGCAGGCTCACGATCGCCACCCGCAAGGTGGACCTCATCCGAGTTCCCACGCCGAATGCCCGGCCTTACGGCATCTGGATCGACTCCAAAGGGATCCCCTGGGCGGTCCTGTTCGGAACCAACAAGATCGCGACGGTGGACCCCCAGACGTTGCAGCTCAAGGAGATCGCTCTTCCGCGTCCCGAGACCAGACCGCGCCGCATCGCTATTACCTCGGACGACAAGATCTGGTACGTGGATTATGCCGGGGGATACGTGGGCCGGTACGATCCCGCAACGGGCGAGGTGCGGGAGTGGCCGGCACCCAGCGGGAGGGAATCCCGGCCGTATGCCATGCAAGTGGACGACAAGGATCGCATTTGGTTCGTGGAGACCGGACCCAATCCGAATCAGTTCGTCGGGTTCGACACCAAGTCTCAGAAGGTTTTCAGCGTGACGTCCATTCCCAGCGGCGCGGGTGCGGTGCGGCACATGTACTATCACCGCCCGGCGCAGGAAATCTGGTTCGGCACGGACACCAACTACATTGGCAGGGCAAAGCTTCCCTGAGGGAAAGGGAGGACGAGGGTTCTTCGCCGCGCTGGCCTGGGGGGTGCTGGTTGCACCCCTCTTGTCAGCGCTGGGTTTTTACGCCGAAGGCCCTCCCCCGGGCCATACGGGGGGTTTCGGGGAACCGACCTGCGCCCAATGTCACTTCGGGGCGGAGCTCAACACTCCTCCGGGGAAGCTAGAGCTCTCGGGACTTCCGGATGCTTACGCTCCCGGTGAGACTTATCGCTTGACCGTGGAGCTCCGGCACCCGGAAGCACGCCGGGCGGGTTTCCAGATAGCGGTCAGGTACCTCGAGGGGGCGCAGCAGGGCAGCCAGGCCGGGAAGTTGGTATCGCTGGACTCTCGGGTTCAAGTGGTGGTCGACAGCAATGGGGTGGCCTATGCGGAGCACACGCAGTCGGGCAGCTATCTGGCCGAAGCCGGCGTAGCCAGGTGGGTGCTCACTTGGCGGGCGCCGGAAGAGCCCGGCGGTCCGGTAGTGTTTCACGCTGCGGCCAACGCCGCCAACGACGACGCGTCGGAATTCGGAGATCTGATCTATACCGCCGCCGTCTCGATCCCGCCGAAATAGATCCGCGGGCAGGAGCGCTCTACCGGGTTCTCTCTATCGCATCACGTTTCTCAGACTGACGGACCCGGTTCGGCGCAGGCCCACGTCCCGCTCTCCCAAAGGCGTTCCCACCAGCATGCGACCGGCCAAGTCGTAGGTTACCGAGCTTCGACTGAGGATGCCGCGCGCGGCGGCGCCCACTCCGGCCCAGGTAAAAGTCAGAGGGAGTTGCACCGGAGTGCGCGTCCTTGCTTCGAGTCTGAGAGGACTTTCCAGCAAAGCGTCCCCAAAATGAATCCCCTCTATCTCGATCGCCACATGGAGTCGGGCCGTTCTGATTTCGTAGCGGTTCGGATTGTAAACGTCCAAGTAGAGCAGGAGCGATCCTCCCTCCGCGCTGAGCCCGGTTACCGCCACGTCCCTGAGTTGTATCGCGGGTTGTTCAAACCCGGGCCGCCAAAGCCACCAGCAGGCGCTGACGGCAAGCGCCAGTCCCGCTGCGAGCGCGACCTTGATTCCAGCCCTCAGGGTCATCGGTTGAAGGTTACTACACCAGCGGGTGCGTTTCGAGCCTCTCGGCTCCGGTACCACCAGACCGCGACCGCCACGGCAATGGAAGCCCCGGTAATCCAAAGCAGCCAACCGATCTCCACCTGCCACCACGTGCCCAGCGCCGCAAAGAAGACGAGGCGGGGAAACCTTCCCAAGAAAGTTGCCCACAAATGCCTGCCCACAGGGTAGCGTGCCAGGGGCGACAGAAAGCGAACCGCCCAATACGGCAGGGGAGACCAGGAACACAACCAAATGGTAAAAAACGGAGACCGATTGAACTTCCGCACCACCCACGCCAACCAGCGGCTATCCCGGGGTCGCGCCAGAATGCGGGAGTCGAACATCTTGCGATACAAGTGATAATTGAGGTGCTCCACGTAAATGGTGCCGCCGATTCCCAAAAGACCCACCACGACGGGTGAATAGAGTCTTCCATAGAGCATGAGGATCGGCTCGTAGGTTGCGGGAAGCAAAGGAGCGATGGGACCGTTCACCCAAATCGTAACCAACACGAAGCCCACCAGGGGGCCGGCTTCCGGGAGCGAGAGGACCGCGGGAATTGCGGCCAGACCCAGAACCCCGGATCCCCTGACGATCCCGTCCCATACCAGGTTACCGTGCCGGCGCCTGGCCATTTTTCCCAGCTCGGCCATCATTGATTGCTTCACGCGCTGGGTCCCTCCCTCATTCTCCCGTAGCGGCAGGTGTGGCCGTAAGTACCCGCTTCGCGCCGGCCGAGCGCTTGACCGGCAATTGGCCGTCGATCCCGGCCGGTATGGGATAGCCGAGGTGCTGGAGCAGCAAGGAGAAGACATCGACCGTTCGGATTGGTCCGGCGATCTTGCGGTTTACCGCCAAAAGACAGTGCATATGCTCGGCCACCAGACTGCCATGCCCGGAGCGGTGTTCGGGGATTTCCCAGGCATCTCGCAGGTCCGACTGCGCATCCGCCGCTACAACCAAGTCTCCGGTGCGGCGAGAGCGGAACAGAGTACCAAGTTGCACTACGGCATCGGGGTAGGGCGAGTGAAAGCTCTCCGCCAGCCACTCGTGTGGAGTGTACTCCCTCTTTTTGGATCCCAGGGCCAGCACGTCTCCGCTTTCCGGCGAGTAAATGAACGTACCCCGGTCCGTTTCTTGGATTCGAGACCGGCCCTTTCGCGAGACCAGTGTTATGCCGCCTTCGCCGTCGCTGCCCGCTATCAGCGCCACCCCAGGTAGGTTCGCAAGATATCCCAACACCTCCCCGGGTACACTCGGGATTGTCCCTCCTTCGATTTCGGCCACCGTCCATCGCCGCGAGCGGGGTACTCCCGGTGCGAAGTACAAGTGCGCCGCGGCGTTCCCTGAAACCATAACGGCGGCCTCGGGCGAGCGGCGCCAGACGATCGGATGTCTCAAAGTCCGCAGGCCGAATCGTTCTAGGGCCGAGCTCACGTCGCTGTGCAGGGATATCCTGGTTGCGCCGTGGTCGCTGGCGAGGACGATCAGGTGTTCCTCCTTGGTCTTGAGCGCCTCGACATAACGGCCCAAAGCCCGGTCGAACTCGAGATACAGGTCGAGCACTCTAGGGTGCCATGGGTCGTACCAGTGAGTTATTCCGTCCACTCCCGGGAACACGGCAAACACCAAGCGCTTCCCGAGCGCAGCCACTTTCGCGAGCTCCCGGCCTACCGCCCGGTCCAAAATTTCGTAGTAACCGGTGTAGTGTGCCTGGGATCCCAGGATCCCTCGGCGCCGCCGCATCCGCTCTCCGCCGGTGCCGAGCCCTCGGGTGAACGGGGTGCACAAAGCCGCCGCGTCCGGCTCGAGATCGAACAAGGTTGCGATCTCGGGACGTATGTCCCGGTTGAGCCAGCCCGCCTGCCACCCGCAATAACTTCTCACGTGCATTCGATCTCTGAACCATCTTCCCCGATAGAGGGCAGGATCCAACCATCGGATTCCCGGTACGTCCAGGGTGCCGGGGAAACAGCCGGTAAGAAAAGGCAGGTAGGCCACACCGGTAGTAGAGGGAAACACCGTGGTGGCCGGAACTATGGCGCCCTCTTCCAGCAGGTAGCGGCTCACGTTGGGGAGGCGACCTTCCTCCACCAGGTGGCGGAATACGTCGGGTCGCGCGCCGTCCAAGATGATGAGAGTTGCACTGGCGCTTCGGTTCACTGGATCACGCCCGCTCGGTTAAGCGGCCAAGATAACGCCCGGACCCCACCTCGGGATACCCGTCCTTCCGGCGGGCGCGCCGGAGAGCGATACTTGTCCTGGGGCTACGCAACCACTGGCGGAGGATCGAATGAAGAGTCCCAGGTATGCGCTCGCGGTTTGGTTTTTGGCGTTCAGTCCGTTCTTCTGCCCGCTTGTCGCGCCGGCACAGCAGCCCGCGCCCGAGATCGCGTCCATCAGAAAGGAAGACCTGCGCGCGGATCTGTTCTTTTTGGCCGGAGACCAGATGGGCGGGAGGTTGACGGGAACTTTGGAGAACCGCATCGCTGCAGAATTCATCAAAGGCCGATTCGAGCGTCTGGGTTTGGTCCCGGCGGGATCGGGACGCAGTTACTACCAGCCCTTCAACTTGATGACCGCCACACTGGGCGAGAACAACCGGCTCGGGGTGATCTTGCCGGACCGGGTGCAGCTCAGGCTCGGCTTCGGGCAGGATTTTTATCCTCATCGCTTCAGTGCCAGTGCCGCGGTGTCCGGTCCTGTGGTCTTCGCGGGATTCGGGATCGCGGCACCCCACTTGGGCCACGACGACTACCGCGGCAATCAGATAAGGGGCAGTGTGGTTCTGGTACTGGACCACGAACCCGGCGAGAACGATCCCGACAGTCCCTTTGACGGACTGGTCAGCTCGCAGGCGTCTAGCCCTTTGGAAAAAACGCTGGCGGCGCAGGAGAGGGGCGCGGTGGCTATCATCTTCGTCGCCGATGTTCACAACCATCCCGGTGAGGAGAATTTCAGTGCGGCGGCTCGCAATTATTGGCCGCCGGAGGCGTTGCGGATAGAGCGCTACACCCTGGCTTCTTGGGCGGACCGGGTGCGGATTCCGGCTATCCAGATTTCCCGCGCCCTGGCCGAAACGCTGGTGAGCGGTACGGGAAAGACCCTTTTGGAACTCGCCGCCGGCGCCGAGGCGCCGGGAGGCTTCCGGGCTTTGCCCCTTCCCGGGGTTCGGGTGGAGCTTGAGACCGAGGTCCTGAGGAACGTCCTCACCGAGCGTAACGTGGTCGGCTTGCTGGAGGGATCGGATCCCCGGCTAAAGGACGAGTGGGTGATCGTCTGCGCTCATTTCGACCACAACGGCTCGGATGGGAATCAGATTTACAACGGTGCCGATGACGACGGCTCGGGGACGGTAGGTTTGTTGGAAATCGCCGAAGCGTACTCTTTGGCTGCCGCTCGGGGACAGAGGCCGCGCCGTTCCGTGTTGTTCGCGGCGTGGAACGCCGAAGAGCGAGGGCTGTTGGGTGCATGGGCCTACGTGGAGAACCCGCTGCACCCCTTGGATCGGACGGTGGCGGTGCTGAACATGGATATGATCGGGAGAAACGAGGAGGTTCCGGAAGGCGGCGGGGGAAGGTTTCGGGGGCTGGAGATTCAGACCGCCGAATCGAACCGAAACGCGGTCAACGTGTTGGGCTATTCCCGTTCGCCGGACTTATGGGAGCTCGTCCGGGAAGCCAACCGGGGGGTGGGGCTCGAGCTCAGGGCTCGTTACGACAACAACCCCTCGAACCTCCTTCGCCGGAGCGATCACTGGCCGTTTTTGCAGAAGGGTGTACCGGCGATCTTCTTCCATACCGGCCTCCACCCCGATTACCATACCGTATACGATCGGCCGGAGAAGATAAATTACGAGAAGTTGGAGAAGATCGTTCGGTTGGTTTATCAGACCAGCTGGGAATTAGCCCAGCGGGAGGGGCGTCCGCGGATGGCGGCCGGGGGAGTCAGATAGCCGCATCCGAATGCCCCTCTGGATAGCGGAACGGAGGTGAAGTAACATGCCGGACCAAATCAGGAAAGTCGAGTACTATTACGCCACGGTTCCGGACAAGCCGGGCGAAGGAGCCCGGATCCTCGGAGCGCTCAAAGAAGCGGGGGTCAATCTCATGGCCTTTCACGCCTTCCCCGTGGGAGCGCAGTCTCAGGTGGACCTGGTGGCCGAGGACGCGGGGGCACTGAAGGAGGCGGCGAAGAAAGCGGGGATCAGCCTAACGGGTCCCAAGACCGCGTTTTTGGTCGAGGGAGAAGACCGAATCGGCGCGGTGGCGGAGTTCATGAAGCGGCTAGGAGACGCCGGCGTCAACGTGGTGGCTATCGACGCCGTAAGGGCAGGAGGGGGCCGCTACGGGGCGCTCTTCTGGGTCAAGCCGCAAGACGTAGAGAAAGCCGCCGGAGCACTTGGGGTAAAGTAACCGAACCGGGGTCGCAGGTACTACAATCCGATGACCCCCTGAAAATCGTCACAGGAGGTTTGCGTGGCACTGAGCCAGAAGATGGAACAGGCACTGAACGATCAGATGAAGCGCGAGTTTTACTCGGCCTACATGTATCTCGCCATGGCCGCCTACTGCTCGGCGGAGAACCTGCCGGGGTTCGCCCATTGGCTGGAACTTCAGGCCCGCGAGGAGGCGGGTCATGCCATGCGATTCTACCGCTACCTGGAGGATCGCAACGCCAGGATCCGCTTGCAGGCGCTGGAACAGCCTCCCGACGGTTTCAAGTCTCCGCTGGACCTGATGCAACAGGTCCGATCGCACGAGCAGATGGTCACCCAGGAGATCAACAAGCTCTATGCGCTGGCGTTGAGCGAGCAGGATTACGCTACGCAGACCTTCTTGCACTGGTTCATAGACGAACAGGTGGAAGAGGAGAAGATGTCCACGCAAATTCTCGAGCGTCTCAAGTTGGCGGGGGACAACAAGTCCGCCCTCCTTTTGATAGACAAGGAGCTGGGCGCCCGTACCTCGTCCGAATAACGGGAGAGGCCGGAACCCGGAGCCCGGGGAATAGATTAGCTAGCATGCGAGGGCAATTCGCGTAGGATGCGCCTCATTGCGAACCGAGCAGCCGCCGGCTGGTTGTTGGGCCTGGCTCTCTGGGGGTGTTCCGAGCCGGACACACCGGCTTCGGTCACCATCATACCGTCGGCCGTGTTTCTAGACGCTTTGGGAGCGACCCAGCAGCTCTCCGCAGTGGTGAAGAACAAGGACGGGAAGGATATTACCGGCGCTGCCGTGACCTGGAGTTCGGACAATGCCCAGGTCGCCACGGTGAGCGAGACCGGTTTGGTGACCGCGGTGAGTGCGGGATCGGCCAGGATAAAAGCCACCGCCGGCACGATAACCGCGGAGGCTCCGGTAACGGTAACCCAGAACCCGACCCAAGTGGAAGCGGTGTCCGGCAGGCAACAGACCGGGACCGTAGGGCAGCAGCTGCCGCAGCCACTGGTAGTCCGGGTGAGGGATCGGCTCAACAATGGGATAGCCGGTTTGTCCGTCAGCTTCAGCGTGAGCGCCGATGGCGGCTCGGTCTCGCCGCAAAACGCCACCACCGATGCGCAAGGCGAGGCTTCCACTGTCTGGACCCTGGGCACCAAGGCCGGTTCGTATCAGGTAGTGGCCACCATTTCCGGCGCGAACCAGTCGGTGACCTTCAGCGCCCGAGCCGACCCCGGGCCGGCTGCTATTCTCTCCAAGGTTGCGGGAGACAATCAGTTCGGGTTTCACGGGACCAGGCTCGACACTTTGATCGCGGTGTTGGTACGGGATCAGTTCGGCAACCCTGTGCGGAATCATGCCGTGTTGTTCGAGACCGATCCGGGGAACGGGACTCCGGACTCGTCGGTGGCGTTTACCGACTCCACCGGAACGGCACGAACCGGTTGGGTAATGCCGGTTTTGAGCGGGGGGCCGGGCACGGTGTCGGCAACGGTGAGTTTGCGGGCGATAGCTACCGGGCCCGGGGGTGCGCCGCTTACCGGAAGTCCGCGGACCTTTACGGCCGTGGCGCACAACGTGAGGGTGGAATCGGTATCCCCCACACCGCTGGTGGAAGGCCAGGCGGCGACGATCACGGGTACCGGGTTCGACCCCAACGCGGCTAACAATCTGGTCACGGTGGACGGTGTTGCGGCCGCGGTCACGGCGGCGAGCGCCACTTCGCTCACGATCACCGTGCCGACCTACGACTGCAAGCCTCAGCGCCCGGTTAACGTCCGGGTCACCGTTTCAGGCATCCCCTCGCGGGCCAAGGCTGACTCCCTGCGGCCGGCGTCGTTTCTCAATCTGGCCGTCGGCGAGCAGTTGATAGTCCGCAACCCGGCCGATTTCTGTTTCCAATTCGCGAGAGCCTCGGGCACGGAGACCTATTTGGTGGGCGTGCAGTCGGTTTCCGAGACCGCCACCAATCTCACCGCCGTAACCGTTTCGGGCAGCGTGCCCGGTGCCGCGAGTGCGGGACCGGCGTCCTTCTTGGCGCGCGTTGGCACCGCGGGGGCGGCGCCGCGAACGCGGGGTTATCAAGGGTCGCAAGCCGTGATGCCGGGCCGTTTCGACGCTGAGCGGCTGCGGCTTTGGAGGAGACATCGCGAGGTGGAGTTGGAGCAGCGGGAATTCGACCGGATGATTTTCGAAGCCTGGTCTGCGGGCAGGGAACCTCGAGCCGCCGCTCTTTTGGCCAGAGCGGCGGCCCGGGTTCCCGACACGGCGGCTGTAGGGGACACGGTCCGGCTGAAGATCACGACCTCGAACTCCTGCACCTCCAACTTGGTGGATGTCACGGCTGTCATCCAGGCCAAGGGGGATCGCGCTTTCTTCCTGGCCGACATCGCCAATCCCACAGGCGGCTTCGAGGCGGTTCACTATCAATCGTTCAGCGCGCAGTTCGACTCGCTGGTCTATCCCGCTCTGGTGGACCAGTTCGGGGCTTTCACCGACATGGACGGGAACAACCGGGTGGTGATAGTGGCCAGCAAAGAGGTAAACCGCCGCGGGTCTCTCGGCTTTACCACTTCCTGCGATTTCTTCCCGCGTTCCAGCAACAATCAGGCGAGCAACGAGGGAGAGTTCTTTTACATAGCCGTTCCGGATCCCTCCGGCAACTTCGGCCCCACCTATTCGCTGGACCGGGCGCTGGAGAACATGCCCTCGGTACTGGCCCATGAACCGGTGCACGTATTGCAGTTCGGCCGCAGGGTGGCGGCCGGAGGCAGCCTGCCTGCGACCTGGGTGTCGGAGGGGCAGGCCACGCTGGGCGAGGAGATCGTGGGACACCGGGCCGAAGGGCGGCAGCCGGGGCAGAACTACGGGTTGGGCGTGATCCTGAACGAGGACAGCCTGACCTCTCCCACCGATTGGTACTCGGGAATGATAGTGGCCCTGTCGCTCTACTTCGGCTGGGATCCGATCACCACCGGGAGCTCGGATGGGCGCGCCCAGAACGCCCCTCACGAATGCAGCTGGCTCACCACCAAACCCCAAGGGATAAGCAACTGGCCGTGCGTGGGAGGCCTGGATCCTTATGGAGCGCCCTGGTCCCTGCTGCGGTATCTATCCGACCGGTTCGGCCCGAGCCGAGGGGGCGAGGACAAGATTCACAAGGCGATCCTGGACCACGCTCAGCCGGGTTACTCCATGCTGGCTTCGGTGATCGGGATGCCGATTGACTCGATACTGGCACAGTGGGCCGCAATGCTCTACGCCGATGACCGGGTGAGCAACCCGGTCCTGAACATGACCAGCTGGAACCTGCTCGACATTTACTACGGCACTTCCGGCGGATTCCGCCTCATACCGGCCCTGAGGTTGATACCCGATCCCTTGAGCTTCAATAACTTCACCAAGAACGTGAACGTGAGAGCCGGTTCCACTTACTACGCCCTAATCTCGGGTTCCAACCGGCCTCCTACCGCTTTCAAGGCGCGCGACGGCGCGGGCAACATCTTGCCCTCGCACATGCGCCTGTGGATCGTGCGAATCGAGTAGAGCGCGCTTCCGCTATCGAGCCTCCTTTCGGTACCTGATCTCGCCGCCCACTATGGTGTAGAGCACCTCGGCGGTGGGGATCTCGTCTTCCGGAATCGTCATGATGTCCTTGGACAGCACCACTATGTCCGCCAGTTTCCCCGGGGTGATGGAGCCTTTGAGGTGTTCCTCGAAGGCGGCGTAGGCGTTGTTGATGGTGTAGCTCCTCAGGGCCTCCTCTCGGGTCATTCTCTGCTCCGGATAGAACTGTTCCCCGCTCGCGGTCTTGCGGGTCACCGAGGCGTAGAAGCTGGCTATGGGGTTGATGTCTTCCACCGGCACATCGGTGCCGTTGGTCACGATCGCTCCGGAGTCTATCAGGGAGCGCCAGAGGTAGGACTCCGTTCGGGCTCGCTCCTCGCCGAGTCGCTTGGCGACCCAGGGGGCGTCGGAGGTGCAGTGGATCCCTTGCATTGATGCGATTACGCCCAGCCGGGCGAATCGGGGCACGTCGTCCGGGTGAATGTGCTGCGCGTGTTCGATCCGCCAGCGCAGATCGGTGGCTTCGGGATGATCTTTGAAGACCCGCTCGTAGATGTCGAGCACCTCCCGGTTGGCGCGGTCTCCGATGGCGTGGGTGTTCACCTGGAAGCCGAACCTGATGGCGATCCGCGCGATGCGCTCGATCTGATCCACCGGCTCCAGCACCAGCCCGGTACTGCCGGGCATGTCTTCGTACGGCTCTAGAAGCCACGCCCCGTGGGATCCCAGAGCACCGTCTATCTGCTGCTTGATCGAGCGAACGGTGAGAAAATCGTTTCCTTCGGCCACCATGCGGTACTTGGGAAGATTCTCCTGAAGGCTCTGCTCCGACTCTCCCCGCACCATGACGTAGAGCCTGACCGGGAGCGCGCCTTCTTCCTCCAGTTTCTTGAAGAAATCGATGGTGGCGAAAGGCGAGCCCGCGTCGTGGAAGCTGGTCACTCCCTTGGAGAGCGCCTCTTGCCCGGCGAGCCTCACCATTTCGCGGTTCCGCGCTTCCCGCTCTTCCGCGCTCATGCTTTGTTCGGCGCGCTGGATCACCCGGTTGACCAGCCGCTGGGCGGTCTCGCGCAGCAGCCCCGTGGGATTCCCTTGGGCATCCCGGACTATCTCTCCGCCCGGCGGATTGCGGGTCGAGCGTGTAATCCCCGCCAGCTGCATGGCACGAGCGTTCACGAAGGAGGCGTGGCCGCTGGCGTGGCTGAGGGATACGGGATTGTTGGGCGAGGCGCGGCTCAGCTCGTGATGCAGAGGCACGCCGTCCACGTTGGGGGTGGGTACCGAGGTCCACTTTTCCTGGTGCCAGCCCCGCCCCAGTATCCACTCACCCGGACGCGCGCGCTGGGCTGCCTGTCTTACCATCTCCACTATCTCCTCCCAGCTTTGCGCGCGGCTCAAATCCAAGATCATCTTGGCGCGCCCCAGGCTCATGAAATGACCGTGCCCCTCGATGAACCCGGGGACGGCGAGCCGGCCCTCGAGGTCGATCACCTCGGTTTCCGGGCCGATATACCGGTTGATCCGGCGGTTGCTTCCCACCGCCACGATGGTGTATCCCTTGATCGCCACCGCCTGGGCCAGCGGGACTTGGGAATCTACCGTGACTATCTTCCCGTTTCGCAGTACCAGGTCCGCCGGTTCCGGACGCTCGCACGCCGCGACCGCGGCCAGCAAAGCGGGCAGGAGAAGGTGACGCTTCATGGTCTAGACCTCGCGCTGTTCTGGTTGCCGGTTTTCATATTGCGCCAACGGCGCCATCTTAATGGCAGGTGACATCATAGTCCATGGCGGCCAAGCGCAGCAGGAAGAAAAAGGCGCCGGAGCCCCGGGGGTTGGAGGCTGTAGCCCTGGTCGAGCGGGAGCCTCCCGCCGCGGTGCAGGGGCTGGCGCGGGAGATCGAGCGGGACGGTGGATCGGTGATCGGCATTTACCGGGAACCGCTAGGGGGCCACTGGCAGATCTTGGCGGGTTTGCCGGTGGATGCGGTCAAGCCCACTCCCTATCAGCGGGATCTCTCCGCGACCCACGTGACCCGGCTGGCGGCTGCGATGGAGAGTTTGGGCCGTTTCTTGGATCCCATCATTGTGGTGCGGGCGCAGGAAGGAGGTTACTGGACTCCCAACGGGCATCACCGTCTTGCCGCTTTGAAGGAGTTGGGTGCGAGATCGGTGGTAGCGCTCGTGGTTCCGGAAGTGGAAGTGGCGCGCCGGATCTTGCTTCTCAACACCGAGAAGGCCCATAACCTGAGAGAGCGTTCCCTCGAAGTAGCCCGGTTGGCCGAAGGGCTGGCGCAGTTGGACGATCGCCCGGAGCGGGAATTCGAGGCCGAGTTCGAAGAGCCTTCCCTGTTAACTTTAGGTTTCTGCTACCAGCGGGATGGGAGGTTTTCCGGGGGAGCGTACCATCCGGTTCTCAAACGGGTGGAAAAGTTTCTGGCCGCCAGGCTTTCAAAGGCGTTGGAGGAAAGGCGCGGGCGCGCGGCTTTGTTGTTGGAGCTGAACGAGGCAGTAAACGACGTGGTGAAAAAACTCAAGGAGCGAGGATTGCAAAGCCCGTATCTCAAGGCGTTCGTGGTGGCTCGGATAAACCCCTTGAGGTTCAAGCGCGGGGCCAAGGGCGAATTCGAGGAGACGATCCAGAAAATGCTCGCTGCGGCCCGCCGGTTCGATGTGAATAAGGTCCGTCCCGAGCAGCTCGCCGGGGCGGCCGGCCCTCCCGAGGAAGAATAGGTCGTGGAACGCGCGCTAATTGTGGGTGCCGGGCCGATCGGTCTGGCCTGCGCCATTTCGGCCAAGCGCCGGGGACTCGACCCGCTGGTGATAGACGCGGGTGCGGTGGCCAATTCCATATATCGCTATCCTCCGGGACTGGTTTTTTTCACCACTCCCGAGCGGTTGGAGATCGGAGGTCATCCGCTGGTGTGCTTTGGCCAGAAACCGACTCGGGAGGAGGCGCTGAAGTACTATCGCGGCGTGGCCCGGGCTGAGGGGCTGAGGATTCGCACCTACACTCGGCTGGTGGATGCCCGAGCGGAGAACGGCCGGATTCGGTGCAAGTTGCAGACGCGGCTCGGCGAAGAGGAGTTGTGGTGCGAACGGCTGGTCCTAGCCACCGGTTATTTCGATCATCCCAACCTCTTGGATGTGCCGGGAGAGGACCTGCCCCATGTGAGCCATTATTTCGACGAAGCCCACCGGTGTTTCGGGCAGGACGTGGTGGTGATCGGGGGCCGGAATTCGGCGGTAGAGGCGGCGCTTCAGCTTTTCAGGGCGGGCGCCCGGGTAACGCTGGTATATAGGCGCTCCGAGTTTCCCCGGAGCGTCAAGTATTGGCTGAGGCCGGACATCGAGAACCGGATCAAGTCCGGGGAGATAGCGGCGAAGATGCCGGCCGAGGTGGTGAGAATTACCGAGCGGGAGGTGGTGATTCGCGGGGTTGCCGGGGAAGAGAGCGTGCCGGCGGAGCGGGTGTATGCTCTGATCGGATTCCATCCGGATTTCGAGCTTTTTTCCCGGATAGGGATCGAGTTCGATCCTTCGAGTGGAAGGCCGGTGGTGGATCCCGAGACTTTGGAGTCCAATGTGCCGGGGGTTTACTTGGCGGGCAGTGTCACAGCGGGGCGCGAGATATCTGAGATTTTCATAGAAAACGGCCGTTACGACGGCGAGAAGATCTTTGGCGATGCGGCGAGCCGGGCCGCGGCAGAAAGGTTGTACCGGGCTACGGTCCGCCATCCGGGAGAGTAGCTTCGGATCGGCGCCGGCTAGGGTCACCTCGGCAGGTACCGCACCAGGACCGGATAGTGGTCGCTGGTGGTTCGCCGATAACTCGCCAGGTACTGATCTGCGGGAAAGACCTCCGCCGAGCGGGGCAGGTACGCGCCCTTGAGCTCGTCGGTAACCAGATGATGGTCGATCATTTCGGTGAAATCCACGGTGGATCTCTTGCGGGCCTCGGACAGCGCCTTGGTGGGGATGAAGTAAGCGGTCGAGTCGTCCACGAAACGCATATAGGGCGAGGGGTTGGGCGGCGTGATCGAAACATCCACGTCGTCGTTGAAGTCGCCCACGACCATGACCTTGGCCGCGGGGTGGGTTCGATCCAGGTAGTCTTTGAGGACAGCCGCGGCGGCGTTGCGTTGCTCCCAGTCCGGTTGCCCTGAGCCAGCCTTTGCGTGGATCAAGATGAAGATCAGTTCGAACGGCGTGCCGTCCAGGGTGACGGCGAGTTCCACTTCCACCGGCGGGCGTCCCCCAAACTCGCGCTCGTGCTCTCCCAGTATGACCCGCGCGCTGCGCACCGTGGCGACCGAGCTTTTGTAGATGAGGCCGACTTTCTGTTCCTGCCCCTCGAAGTCGCTGTAGTACCTGGAGCCGTCGGTTACCGCGGGGTCGGTGGCGAGCAGCCCGCCATAGCCGGGGAGGCTGGCGACGAGTGCGGCGAAGTGCGCCGGGTCGACCACCTCCTGAACCGACCAGAGATCGAGGTCGAGCCCTGCGATGATGTCGCGCACGTTTTTGAGCTGACAGCTTTCGTCTCCGGGGCCGTTTTGGATGCTGCCGAACCAGTAGAGGTTCCAGGTGGCGACGTCCAGGCTCGCCGCGGTGCCGCGCGCGGGTACCGGCTCCAGCGCGCCGCACGGCTCCTCGGTGGAAAGCGGCGACGCCGCCCGGCCGCAGCCGGAGAGCCAAACTCCCAGGAGGAGCGCGGCGGTGATTCGAGCAAAGGCTAATTGGGACCGAATAGTCCTGTCGCCTCCGAACTCGGGGGCCACGGGCACGATAGTGCGGCTGGCAAAACGAGGTCAAGGCGGCCCGGGGGCCAACCTGGCGACCGCGGCGACACAAAACGCCGCTAGGCCCTCCTTGCGAACATATCAATGGTCATTGATATGTTCGCGGAGATCTACGAGTTGCGCTCCTGCGGCGGAACGTCGAGCAATTTACCTCGGGCGGTCCCAGGTTCGCAGGCGTTTCTGGCGGATCGGGTTTACGCGCCCATCGGATTTCATCCGAATGTCGAGCTTTTTGCTCGGACAGGGATTGAATTCGATCCTTATGACCGGCAGGCCCGCTAAAGTTGCTTCAGGGCGCAATTCCGTAGCGGTAAAGCACCACCGCCGTTTTCTCCTCTCGACTCTCCAGCACGAGGAAGTAATCCACACCAACCTCCAGCACCCGCGACCTTTCCGGGAGAACTACATAACCGCCAATCTCTCCGGCTCGGGTGAAGCCTTCTAGTATTGTGACCGGCTCGCCCGGCCCGGACACAACCACCCATAGGAAACCGTCAGGATCGCTGAAGATCTCACGATAAGGGGGAAGCCATTCCGGCTTCGGGATCTTGAGGAGCTCTTGCTTCATCTGCTCCCGGTAATCACGCTCCGTAAATCCCTCCACCAACAACTCAATCGCACGCTCGTAATCCGCATCACTAGGCCGGCGCATCGGCGCCAAGATCTCGATCTCACTCTGGCTCGATCCGTCCATGCCATAGGCCTGCACAACCAGACTCTCGGCCGTCCCCACATAGATCCGATCCCGAGCCACGGCAAGACGCGTAAGCCGGCCCAGAGGGCGATTCTCTCCCAAGTCGAAAGTCCCGACACTGAGAGCCCTGCGGCCGGTTGGATCTCCAAGCCAAAGCTCCCCGGTGTAGCGCCGCAGTGATCTCCCCTCGGGATCCATGCGCTCTATGATCCGCGGCTGCTCCAGCACCGCAAGCACCCCGCCGGAAGAGCAGGCGACGATATACGGACTGCCGCGGATCGCGAATTCACGCACCGCGGCTCCCGAACTGTCGAACACCGCGATCCGCTGAACGCCGTTGTCCCACACAAAAACCGAGTCGCGCGAGCACCGCACCAGACCGGCGATATGCTCGAACTCTCCGGGTCCTCTTCCCTGTCGCCCCACGGCTCGGACAAACCGTCCCTGGGAATCGAAAAAGAGCAGCCCGGGTCTAAACTCGTCCGCCACTACGAATGTTCCATTAGCCAGCCGGGTAGCGTCAGCCACTTTGAGAATTTCCGGATCTCCCGGCCCCCCGGCTGCCAACTCCAGCACTCGCGTGACGTCCAGCCGGGGCGCGCCCCGTCCCTCCAGGTACGATTCCAAAGACGAATCCGCACCACCGGCCTGCGGCTCCTCGCGACAGGCCCAAGCGTTGACAATAAGGAGCAGCAGTGTCAGATAAATCAGTCCCACAGCGATCCGCCCTTTTTCTCGACAATCATGTCCGATATCAGGGTCTCGAGGTTTCGGCCCACGCAAGCCCCGCTGCTAGGTCCTTTCTGCGAACCTATCAATGTTCATTGATATGTTTGCCGAGAGCTACGAGTTGCGCTCCTGCGGCGGAACCTCGAGGAATTTACCTCTGGCGGTCGCAGGTTCGCAGGCATGCCCGGCGGACAATGGTGAACCTACGGTCTGATGGGAATCACTACCACTCGCGCTTTTCCCACCACCGGAAGAACAATGGGATCTCTCTGCCGCGCCGACGCGATCCATTTGCTGGCTCGCTGAACCTCTCCTGGAAACGACCTTCCTACCTCTCGCATCGCGCGGACTCGCAGCCGAACGGGATCAGGGGGGGTGTTGCCGGACGCCCGCCACAGCCGTTGGAGTGCCACCACTGCCGCGGCCAACCGCTCTCCCGTGGCACGATCGTCTCGCAAAACGATCACGTCAATTGGAAACGTCATCGAGCGCCGGAAGATGGACAAGTCTTCATCTGCCCGCGAGCTATCGACCAAGGCAAGCATCACGGGAACCCGATCACCTCTACCCGGGTTGGGCGGCAGCGCAAGCCGTTCGGCACGCAGCTCGTAGATGCGGCGCACGAGGGAGTCCGTTTCGCGATCGCCCAGGAAGTACAGGCCCCCGGCCACGGAGTCGAGCAGTATCAAGCGCAGGACTTCGCGCTGTGCGCCTTCGAAGCGGGATAAGACTTGCTCGATCAAAACCCGCTCTTCGCCCTCGGGGACGTAAGTCGGTGGCGGGTAAGACCGTTGCTCTTCCCTCAGCCCGACCAGCGCCGCTCGAGCCAACTCTTCATCGGAGGTGCTCGTGGTGTCGCATCCCGCGAGCGCGACCATGCCCAGAGCCAAGGACAGCGCGCGCCAGTACCGCATAGACGGTCTTACCCTCATACGCCCCTCCCAAATTAACTTTCCCGCCAGAGCCGTAGCAGATCCCACCTTCTTTAGGTGCAAGTGGTCGCCCATCCACACCACCAAACCTGCCAAGTTCCGGCTTCTTCGTCCCACACATCGACGCAGATGTACTCCGTAATGCATGACACGCTCTCACCGGGCCCACCACCTCCAGTCCCCGAGAGGCCACATCCCTCCGGATCGGGTATGATTTGATGCCCTTCGGCTCCCCATCTCCTACCCTGAGCATCGTACCCATCCATCAAAACGGACACAAACCACCCATTGTCCGGGTCTACCACAGAGTGCAGGACGTGCGGGCCGTACGCCCAGAACATGACATCCCCTACGTTGATTATGCGAATCCAAACGCGAAAATTTCCCGCGACCGGCTGTCCCGGTAGCGGGCAGTGCGCGCGCAGCTCCGCGGAGAGCAGTCCAGCAAGAACCACAGGGGCGACTAAGTGGAGCCATACCCCAGCACGGCGCTGTGTTATCTGGTACTTTCTCGGCCTCGGCGCGCCTGAGACGCTGTGTCCACTATGGAATGCGCATCGCTGTCGACTGTTTCCTCGACGTAGCGCTGACATAGCCAAGGATCCTCCGCCAACAAGCCCGACTCACTCCCAAGCCAAGGGCGATCCCGCAGATCCCGCCAGCCTCAAAAGTGACAAAAACCGCCCTAAAAGTGACAAACTCCTGGCGGAACCGGCGCCCCAGTTGCCCAAAGGCGGCCCCGCGCACCCCTAAACCCGGCACACGGCGGACCCTCTACCGGCTACCCACCTGGCAGACTCAAAACCAGACCCGCATATTTGCCCTCGCAGTTTGAGGGAACCGCCCCAATGCCCGCGCCCAGCCGTGTGGTCATCTGTTGCGTTCCGGAAGAATTCTTCCGCTACGCACATCCGGCCCTCTCCGAAAATGGCGTCGACGCCGAACTAGTACCGGAACGCGCTTTCCTGGACCGCTGATTCTGTACCTAGAGCCTGGACCCTACAGGGCAAGCCTTGCCGCCCGGTTCGGACGACTGCCCGCCGTCGTCTCCTGGACCGCGGAATCCGGTACCATAGAACAACAAGCTCCTGTGTTGGCAGAGGTGACAGCGGCACTCGTCGCCAAGGTGCCGGAGATGCTGATCCGCGAGCTTATGGACTTGGCAACCCGCGGCACGCCTTCGGGACTGATTGGTTTTGTAGAAGCACTGCTAGACCGGCTGCGCCAAGGAGGAATCGAAGCGCCAACCGTGGCCGACTTGGCCACACGTTGCCACCTGCCAATCTGGACCATCCGCAGAGCCTGTCGCAGCAGCGGGCTTCCTCTGCCTGAGCGCCTCGTAGAATGGCTGAACCTGATCTACGTCTTGGCCGTGGCGGATTGGGAGCAAATCAGTGTAGCCCGCGCAGCAGCGCAAGCGGGACTGTCCACGAAATACGTTCGCGGGTTGCGGCGCAAGCTGTTGGCAGACGTGACTCGGCTCTCAAAGAGTAGAAGAAGAGAAACCCTCTCCGCGGCGATCGAGCGCTTTGCCCGAACCTGCGGGCTGCCGCGCCCACAGGCAGCGGATGTCGCCGCTCGGCTGGGAGGGAGGTGAGCGCCAGACCCGTGTCCCCGAACTAGTCCCTTGAGAGCTTGACGTACCATCATGATGTGCTTACACTCGCCGCATATGGTCCGTACGCAGATTCAGCTTACCGAGCGACAGATGGGCAAGGTTCGACGAGCCGCTCGAGCCCAGGGCGTCTCGGTTGCCGAATTGATTCGAAGACTTATCGACCGTTGCATTGACGCGGAAATGCCGGACACGGCCGAACGCTATGCCCGAGCAGCCCGCTTGCTGGGAGCCTTTCAGGACAAAGACGGGGCCATGGACGTCTCCGACCGCCACGACCGCTATCTGCAGCGGATCTTTGAATGAGCCGCGTGTTCGTGGACACGTCGGCGCTTTACGCGTTGCTGATGTCGTCCGCCAAGAACCACGCCCACGCGGTACCTGTGTTCCGATCGCTCCAAGCCAGAACGGCGACCTTATTGACCACCTCCTACGTGCTGGTAGAGACATACGCGCTTCTCGGAAACCGTGTAGGGCTCGAGGCGGTAGCTTCCTTTCGCGAGGACTTTCAGCAGCTACTCGAAATCGCGTGGGTTGGGCCTGAGCTGCACGAACGAGGTCTTGCCCTCCTTCTTAACCGGCGACGCCGCGATTTGAGCCTGGTGGACGCAGTGTCGTTCGTGGCGATCCGCGATGACCGAGTCGAGGACGTCTTCACGTACGACCCCGACTTCGCATGGGAGGGCTTCTCGATACTCGAATAACCACCCTGCCGCAGAGCCTTTTATCGCCGGCAGCGCATTCAGTCCTAACTCCTTCCCACTCGGAGACCGCGCGTTGCTGCGCCGGGCGGCAAGCCCAATATTTCGCAGAAGCGCAGCCACCCTCGGCAGCTCAACACGGAGGTTTCCCATGCGGCAACTGGCTCTGATCCTGATCCTCGGCAGCCTGGGAGGCGCAGCACCCGCCCAGCAAACCATCTCCCAATACACCCGCGGCATGGAAAAGCGGGACGGATTCATTCCTTTCTATTGGGACGCAGGCAAAGGACGCCTGCTGCTGGAGATCGCCCGGCCGGGCGAGGAGTTCCTGTATTTCACCTCGCTGGCCACCGGCCTGGGCTCGGACGAGCTGGGCCTGGATCGCGGAATGGCGGGAAACGAGTACATCGCCCGCTTCGATCGTCACGGGCCCCGGATCCACTTCGTGCTGGCCAACCCGGGATTCCGCGCTTCGAGCGAAAACCCCCATCTGGTCCGATCGGTGGAAGAATCGTTCGCCACTTCCACCGTGGCATCGTTCGATATTTTGGCCGAAGAGCAAGGCCGCGTGCTGGTGGACGCCACCCCCTACTTCCTGAGCGACGTGATGGACGCTCGCAGCCGGCTGCGCCGCGTCGCCACCGGTAACGTGACCCTGGATCGGGACCGCTCGGCGATATATCTGCCGCGCACCAAGGCCTTTCCCCAAAACACGGAGATCGAAGCGTCCCTCACCTTCGCCATCGACAACCCGGGCGCAGAGCTCCGCCGCCACGCCCCTGACGGGCGCGCCGTAACTCTTAGGCAGCATCACTCGCTGGTCAAATTCCCGGAGCCGGGGTACCGGCCGCGAAAGTTCGATCCCAGAATCGGGCTATTCTCGGTCTCTTTCTACGACTTCGCCAAGTCATTCGATCAGGATTACGTAACGCGGTACATCATCCGCCACCGCTTGGTGAAAAAAGATCCCGCCGCGCCCAGGAGCGAGCCGGTTAGACCGATCGTTTATTACATGGATCCGGCGATCCCGGAGCCCTACCGCAGCGCGTTCAGAGAAGGAGCCATGTGGTGGAACCGGGTCTTCGAAGCCGCAGGATTCGTGAACGCCTTCAGGGTGGAGGACATGCCGCCCGACATGGATCCCCTGGACGCGCGCTATCACGTCATTCAATGGTTCCACCGCAGCGAGGCGGGATCGTCCGTAGGACCTTCCTTCGTGGATCCCCGCACCGGTGAAATCATCAAGGCCGCCGTCCGCATGGATTCGCACCGTTCCCTCCCGGACTTCGATATCTACGCCGCGGCGCGGCCTGCAGTGGAAGACGAGCCCGATCCGTTCCTGGCCGATCCCGGTCTGGGAGACTGGATCGCTTCGCTGGATCAGAGTGTCTCACCCCTAGAGTTCGCGATGGCGCGCCGCAGGCAGCATGCAGCTCACGAGGTGGGACATACCCTCGGGCTGGCACACAACTTCATCGCGGCGAGCTACGGTCGCGCATCCGTAATGGACTATCCCGCCCCGCTCATCAAGCTGGTCAACGGGCGAATCGATCTGAGCGACGCTTACCGCCCAGGCCCGGGAGCCTACGATTCGATCGCCATCCGCTACGCCTACACCCAGTTCCCCGAAGGCGAAGAAGAGCGGGGCCTGGCGGCTATAGTGGAAGAAGCAACCCGCCGCGGCCTCAAGTTCATCACCAACCCGGACGAAGGGGGCTCCGGTTCCTATCCCGAGGCCAGCACCTGGGTGAACGGAGCGGACATGGTGGAGGAGCTCGCCCGGGTGATAGAAGTGCGGCGGGTGTTGATCGATCGGTTCGACGAGAGCGCGATCGCTCCGGGCGAGCCGCTGCATCTGTTGAACCAGCGGTTCACCACGGTCTATCTCCACCACCGCTTTACCCTGCTTGCTGCGATCAAGGCGGTGGGAGGGATGGAGTTCCGCTACGGAGTCCGGGGCGATCCCCTGCCGCCCACGGCGATCGTCCCGCCGCAACGGCAGCGCCGCGCTTTGGAGTTGCTGCTGGACGCCTTGGAACCGCGCGAGTTGGCGATCCCGGAGCGGATCTTGGTGCAACTGGCGCCGCGGCCCTTCGGTTACACCACCAGTTCCCGTGCTTTTTCCGGAACCACGGGGCACGCCTTCGACCAACTCGGCGCCGCGCGGGTGATCGCCGGCTTGGTGATAGGCGGGCTGTTCGACCCCGTTCGGGCTTCCCGGATAGTAGCGCTCCACGGTCGCAACCCCGAGGTACCCTCGTTGGAGCGCGTAGTATCCCGGGTGATAGAGCGCACCTGGCGCGCGCCCCGGCCCGCCGATCCCGGATCGGCGCAGCTACGCCGGCTGGTGCAGCGGGTGGTGGTCGATGAACTCATCGACTTGGCCGCGAGCGACAGAGCATCCGTAGAGGCGCGGGCCGGTGCAGAGTGGGGTTTGAGGAGGATTCTCGAGATCGCGCGAGGCGCTCCGCCCAGTGGAGCCGAGGAGCAGTCCCATTTGGAGCTTGTTGCGGCGGACATAGAGCGATTTCTGAATCGCCGGGATGCTCCTACAGCTCGGAGCCAGCCGCCCGCCGAGCCGCGCGGGGTGCCGATAGGCAGGCCTTAGGCGCGAACGCGGGGCGCCTGGCCAATCGAGGAGGGAGAACCGTTGCCGGCCTGGCAAAATCCTAGCCGGGATAGTCCCCGAGCCGCTCCGGTAGGTTCTCCAAAACGGCCCGGAAGCTCGCAGCCACCGGGGCTTCCACCGCCAAGGGCTCGCCCGACGGCAGTGCAAACTCCACCCGCTGCGCGTGCAGCATCAAGCGGGGGAACTGCCGAAATACGGCCCGGTCCCCGTACCTGAGGTCGCCCGCGATCGGATGGCCGATGCTGTACAAGTGCACCCGAATCTGATGCCGCCTGCCGGTTACGGGAAACACGTTCAGCAAAGTGTATCCCCTCAAGCGCTCCAGCACGCGATACTCGGTGGCCGACGGCTTGCCCCGGATGTCGTCCACTCCCATGCGGCCGGAGCCAAAGGCGCGCAGAGGCCGCTCGATTAGCCCTCCCTCCGGACCCACCTCACCGTGCACCAGAGCCAGATAGGTTTTGCGCACCAGGCGCTCCTCGAACTGCCGGTTCAGCTCCCGATGCACCGCCGCGCTCTTGGCGAACACCAGAACGCCGCTCACCTCTTTGTCCAGCCTATGGACGACGTAAATGGGACCGCGCCCCTGCGCCTCGAGCAAGGCCCGCACCGACGGTCTGCTGGGGTCGCGCTCGGGGATAGAGGCTATCCCCTCCGGCTTGTTGACCACCAGAAGGTCGTCGTTCTCGAACAGGATCTCCAAGCTCAGTCTACGGCTCGTAAAACCGAACGCCGGGCATAGGGTAGTGGCGCCGGTTCAGTGTCCACAAATACAGCCCGGAGGTGACCGCCGCCGCCGCGACCAGAGCGTCCGCAATCTCCACACCGTGCGATTTGCGGTACGAGGCAAGGTACTCGCCAGCCCTACGTCCCACTCGACTATCCAACGGTACCTCACCGCGAGCCTCGAAAAAGGCAGCCGTGACCGACTCCTCCCCCGGCCTCACACCGGTATAGATTTCCGCCCAACCGATCGCCGTGCAGTAGGTAGATACGCCGGACGCCTCCAGCGCCCGCAGTGCCGCCACCACAGATCGGCGCCCGCGCAGAACCTCGATGATCACGTCGGAGTCCAGAAGGACTCCGATCACCCGCGGAGTCTTCTGCGGCGAGTACCTCGGCGCAGCCGCCTCACGTACTCCACCGCGGCGCCGAGTTCTTCTCGATCCCGCCATATACCGGCCACCCGATCCAAAGTGACCAACCGCTCGTCCGCCTCTGCCCCACCGTACGCTTGGCGAATCGCGTCCCGCACCAAATCGGATATCGTGCGTCCGTGCCGCGCCGCCATCGCCTTGAGGCGCCGATGGACATCCTCGTCCAAATAGAGCTGAGTGCGAATCATTCGATGTATGTACATCGCTCGCCCGATCAGCGTCAAGTCCCGTCCGGCAAGGCGCGCCGAAACCGCCACCTGTTCACTCCGCGGCCTGTGGCGAGCGACATGTCAACCTTGTCCGGCGGGTTGGACCTCGAAACCGAAAGGGCCGCCCGGCGGTTCTACAACGGTAGGCCGGTTGAGACGCATGGGCATCGAGGTTACGATCCCCCGGGAAAGGAGATTGCCTATGATCAGAACCGCCACGGTAGCGCTCGCCTGGACGGCTCTCTTCGCCGCCACCGTTCAGGCTCAGGAAGGAATACCCTTCAGCCAACACGGAACGGTGTCCCAGCGAGTAGGCTACACCGACATCTCCATTCGATACAACCGGCCGGTAGCCCGCGGGCGGGTACTCTTCCCCGGCGTGGTGCGATGGGGGAGAATCTGGAACCCCGGCGCCGACTCCGCCACGACCATCGAATTCAGCCGCGACGTGGAAGTAGAGGGACAGCGGCTCGAAGCGGGAAGCTACACCCTCTGGATGATCCCCCAGCCGCCACCCGAGCCTTGGACCGTAATCTTCAGCCGCGCAACCAATATCTTCCACACCCCTTATCCCGGAGAAGAACATGACGCGCTGCGATTGAAGATCACTCCCGAGGAAGGCGCTCACATGGAGGTGCTGGCCTTTTATTTCCCCCTCGTGTGGCCCGACTCGGCGGTCCTCCGCATGCATTGGGGTACCACCGTGGTGCCGCTCAGAATCCGGGTCTTCAACCAGAATAGGTGACCGGGAACAGGTTTGCCGGCGCACTGCGCGCGGCCTGATGGACCGATCCAGCGCGGCGGCGGCAGGGCAACCTGCTGTCAATCGGATTCGTCGGGCTCTTCCACAATCACCGGCTTCGGCTTGCGCTTGACCCGGAGCTCGAAAATGTCCGGACGAGCGTAATGCCCGGCGATGTCCAGCTGCCAGCGGGGACCCACCAACTGCTCGGGCCGCAGGTCCGCGTATAGGATCACCTCCTCTTTTTCGGCGGGACCGGCCAGAATCTTCCCGTCCGGATCGGCAATCAGGGAGTGGCCGGGATTGAGCCACCCGTCCGCGCCCGCCAAATACTCCGCCTTGAACGCTAACCCGTCCGGAATGTGATCCTTGTGAAACGCCTGGCAGCAAGCGATCACGAAACAGCGGCTCTCCTTGGCAATGTGCCGCATCGACGAAATCCACGGCTCCCCGCGGTCCCAGGTAGGCGCTACGTGAATCTGCTCCCCCCACGCCGAAAGCGCGTAGCGAGCCAGCGGCATGTAGTTCTCCCAGCAGATGAGCCCCGACAGCCGGCCCAACGGCAGGGAGTACACTTCAAGGTCGCTGCCGTCGCCCTGGGCCCAGATGAGCCGCTCGCCCGCGGTGGGCACGAGCTTTCGGTGTCGCCCCAGCAACTTGCCGTCGGGTCCCAGGTAAAGAAGCGTGTTGAACAGACTGCTGTCGCTGGCTTCGCTGTTGCGCTCGCTCACACCTATTGCAACCGTCACCCCTAGATCGCCCGCCACCTCCCCCAACCGATCCACCGCCCGCCCGGGAACGGTCACCGAGTTGCGATGATATTCGGCGTACAGTTTCCGCAACGGATGGGTATGACCCGGCGGTATGAACCAAATCCACAGTGGATATCCGGGGAGAAAAGCTTCCGGAAAGACCGCCAGCCGCGCCCCGTTGGCCGCCGCCTCTTCGACGAGCCGAACTGCCTTGTCCACCGACCGCTCCAAATCCAGAAACTCGGGAGCCGCTTGAACCGCCGCCAGCCTCAGAGTATCCCGCTCCATCGGTTCTAGGTAGCTCGCCGGAAGGCGAAGCGCAACCCTCCACTTGCGCCACCCGGTCCCCGTACCTAGCGTGCGGGCGCTGGGCCGACCAGGAGGAGTCTTCATGAAACGCCAACTCGTTCTCGGAGTCGCCGGCTTCGCCCTGATAGCACCCGCTGTTCAGGCGCAACAGCAACGCCCCCTTCCGGCACCGATAGTCATCCCGCGCGACTTCCAGCGAGCGATCGAACGCGGTACCCGCACCGTCACGGGCGAGCCCGGACCGCGCTACTGGCAGCAATACGCGCGCTACCGCATCGAGGCGTTTCTCTATCCGGAAACCAAACTCTTGGAAGGACGTGAGGAGATCGTTTACCTCAACCGCTCGCCGGACACGCTGCGGACGCTGTACTTCCACCTCTACCAAAACCTTCACGCTCCCGGAGTCGTGCGCAACGAACCCCAGGAGGTAACCGGAGGCGTGGAACTCAAAGCGGTGAGTATGGAAGGCATCCCCCTGCGCCCGACACCCGGCTCCGGACCGGGGTACGCAGTGGAGGGGACGATACTCAGAATGCAACCGCCGAGGCCAATTCCTCCCGGCGACTCGGCGCGGTTTTATTTCGCCTGGAGCTTCCGGGTCCCCCAAAGCGGCGCCGGCCGGATGGGATGGAGCGGTGACAACCTGTTCTTCATCGCTTATTGGTACCCCAGGGTAGCGGTCTATGACGACGTGGTCGGATGGCAGCGAGACCCGTACTTGGGACAAGCCGAATTTTACGACGGCTTCGGCGACTACACGCTGAGCATCGAGGCGCCCGAGGGTTGGATCGTCCTTGCGACCGGGGAACTGGAGAACGAGGAGGAAACTCTCGCTCCCGCCGTGCGGGAGCGCTTGCGCAGGGCGGAGCGGAGCGACACGGTAGTCACGGTCCTGGACTTCGGGGACTTGGCGTCCGGCAGGGGCACTCTCGAGGGACCGAACGGCCGCTTGGTATGGCGCTACACCGCCCGCAACGTAAGGGACGTGGCTTTTTCCGCCACTCGCGCATCCCGCTGGGACGCGCTGCGAACTCCGGTGGGCGACCGGGACGGGAACGGGACGACCGACTACGCCCGAGTGGACGCGTTGTACCGGGAGCAAGCCAACCTTTGGACGCAGGCTGCGCGCTACGCTCGACACGCCATATCCCATCATTCCCGTTTCACCGGGCTGCCCTATCCGTGGTCGCACATGACCGCAGTCGAGGGAGCGGGAATAATCGGCGGGGGGATGGAGTTTCCGATGATGACTTTGATCGGAGATTACCGCGGCCGCACCGACAGCGCTCTCTATTACGTGATAGCCCACGAGCTGGCTCATATGTGGGTACCCATGATCCTCGGCACCGACGAACGGCGCTACGGCTGGATGGACGAGGGAACCACCACGTTCAACGAAAACCGCGCCCGCACCGATTTTTACCCGGGGAGCGACGCGGACCGGGCCGATCTGGAGACCTACGTAAGGGCGGCCCGTTCGGGTTACGAGAGCGAATTGATGCGCTGGACCGACTATTTGTATCCGGGCCAGAACGGTGTCGCTTCCTACGCCAAACCCGCCACCCTGCTGGTGGCGTTGAGGGGACTTCTGGGAGATACGCTTTTCGACCGTGCGTACCGGGAATACTTCCGGCGTTGGGCGTTCAAGCACCCCTATCCCTGGGACTTCTTCAACACGTTCAGCAGCGTCACCGGGCGCGATCTCGACTGGTTCTGGCGAACCTGGTATTACGAGACCTGGACCTTGGATCAGGCCGTAGCCGAGGTAAGGCGCGAGGGATCGGAGACGGTAATCGTGGTGGAGGATCGAGGCTGGGCGGTCATGCCAGCGAGACTGGCGATCACGCTGGAAAACGGACAGGTGCTGCGGCGCGAAGTTCCGGTGGAGCACTGGCTCCAAGGGCACCGGAGCGCTGAACTGCGGCTCCCCGCATCCCCCGCCGTGGCGCGCGTGGAGATCGACCCCGAGCGGGTCTTTCCCGACGTCGACCGAAACAACAACCTATGGCGGCCGTAGGAGACGTAGCACCTTCAGCGCAGGATCAGCAGCATCCACAATCCTACGGTTTCCAGCTCGGGACACCCGCCGAAGGACCGCACCACCGAGCGGACCGAGCGAGAGGCGGAAAAGTGGCCCACCACTTGGCTGCCATACGATAGCCGCTTCAGCGGAGGATGCACCGATTCGGTCGAATATGTGCACGTCGCCAACGTTCGGATCCCATTCGTCGATGCAGAAACCGCAGACTTGCTGGCTGGGAGGGCCCGTTAGCACAACGTCGGGACTCCCTGGCGCCAACATTACTGTCGCGATCAGCGGAAACATTGTAGGAAAGCGAAGAGGCATAGGGTGACTCCTCCGTATTGGTTTGCGTGCTCATACTCGACGTAGTGCATCACCGGCGTCCGACCCTTTTCGCCAAGAACGGGCGATAGATGTACATGACGACTTCTCCCTGCGCGTCCGTGCGGGTTGCATATAGCCAGCCTCGCGGGTGTACGAATCCCGACAACGGCTCGCCGAACCGCCGGCGGGCCAAGACGCGGCCCGACGAAAGATCCAGAACCTCCAGCACCGTATCGTATATCTCCCCGTGACGCTCCATCACTCGCCTCTCGCCCCGAGCCCCGGGAGGCCTCCAGGAAGGATCCGGAACCAGAATGTTGACCCAAAGATGACCCGCGGAATCGGCGAACAGCGACGTAATCCGCGGATAGGCACGGTCCAGGTACGGGTCCAGGCGGTCCGTTCTCCACGGCTGGTACCACTCGGCGCGACGCGACAGGACCTGAAGGCGCTCGCCACCCGCGGTCCACCGCTCCAACTGATATCGAGTTATTTGCGCCACCCAAACCGTGTCCGCGACGGGATTCCCCAGCACCCGGATTTGCTCGTACCGATACCAGGGAGCGGTGTACACCTGCGCCATCAAAAATGACCTCACAATCTCGCCAGCCTTCAGGTCTACAACCTGAAGCAACGTTTGGGAGTCGGGGGAGTGTCGCAGCGGAAAAGCCATCAGAGCGCGACCGTCCGCGAGCAAGGAAATATCGAAGGGAGCGACGGGCAGTTGGCGTGCGGAAGCCAGTCCGCCGAGGTCCGGCAATACGACTGTATGCCGGTTGTATTCGAGAACGTGGAGCGAGTCTCCGGCACCCACCATCAAATGGGAGACCCAGGATCCAAACTCGCCGGGCCCGCGGCCGGGGCGGCCGAAAGTGCGTTGAAAGCGCCCATCCGACCCGTACAGCGCAATCCGGCCCGGCGGAGCAACCGGAGCTACCAAGAAATGTCCGTGACTATCGACTGCGAGCTTCGACTCCAACAGCAGGCCGATAGAATCGTGCGGATCTCCCAGAGTGGCAATCAGCTCTACCTCGATCGTGCACGTACGGCATACGGGTTCGTCGGGGATGACCGCCGACTGTTGTCCGAACGCCGCTAGAGGGGCTGAAGCCAACCATAGGCCAAACGTAGCTATCACCGCCGACCGTAAAAGACCCTCTGCCATGCGGTCCATACGCCGGGGGAAGTTTTCAGACCACCACCCTGACATGTCAGATAGTTCTTAGCCTTGGGTCCAAGAGTTCGCGACAGACTAACCACCGGGTCTTAATGTTGTGGCTATGCATGAACGGCGCCAGCCCCAAAAGTGACAAACCCTAATCTTTATACTGCTTGGATCTTTCGGTCCAAGAGTGCATCTACCGTCCCCAAGGTCCGGAGGGGTCCATCCGGGCACGCCCAATGGTCGACGGCTCGGTTCCGCGCCGCTAGGGCAGCACATTAGCTTTCCCCGCAACCCGAGGTTGAGGATCGAACATGACCCGAGGACTGCTCATGCTTGCCACATTGGCTGCGATGGGAGCCGTTTACGGACCTAGAGAGGCTATTTTGGCCCAAACCCCGGCCCGGCATCAAAGCCCGGAGACCTACCGGCAGCTCGCAAAGGACATTCTCAAGGAACTGATCGAGATCAAAACCACCGAGTCGGAAGGCACTACCCGCGCCGCCGAGGCGGTGGCGGCGCGCCTCAAAGCGGCGGGGTTCCCCGAAGCGGACGTCCGGATTCTGGGCCCGGTCCCCCACAAGGGCAACTTGGTAGCGAGACTCCGCGGCAGGAACACGGGAAAGAAACCGATCCTGCTGCTCGCCCATCTGGACGTGGTGGAAGCCGACCCCGCCGACTGGAGCGTGGATCCTTTCAAGTTCACCGAGCAGGACGGCTGGTTCTACGGCCGCGGCACCACCGACGACAAAGACGAAGCGGCGATCTGGACCGCCAACCTCATCCGCTGGAAGCAAGAGGGCTACGTTCCCGATAGGGACATTATTCTGGCTCTCACGGCGGACGAGGAGGGAGGACCGCACAACGGCGTCGAATGGCTGGTCCAAAACCACCGCGAGCTCATAGACGCCGCCTTCGCCCTGAACGAAGGAGGCGGCGGCGTGATCCAGAACGGCAGGCGCTTGTCCCACAACGTGCAGGCCAGCGAAAAAGTTTACCAGAGCTTCAGGCTGGAGGTTACCAACCGCGGCGGCCACAGCTCGCTTCCCCGAAGCGACAACGCGATCTACCAGCTGGCCGCGGCTTTAGGACGTATTGCAGCCTACCAGTTCCCGGTAAAGCTCAACGAAATAACCCGCGCCTTCTTCGAGCGCACCGCCGCAATCGTTTCGCCCGAGGAAGCGGCCGCCATGCGCGGTATCCTCAAAGATCCTCCCGATCCCGCGGCCGTAGCCAAGCTTTCGGCCATTCCGGCTTACAACTCCAGGATGAGAACCACGTGTGTCGCGACGATGCTGGAGGGCGGACACGCGGAAAATGCTCTGCCTCAGCGCGCCGCCGCGGTGGTGAATTGCCGCATCCTCCCGGGTGAACCGCCGGAAGAAGTGCTCGCCACATTGCGAAGAGTGGTGGCGGATCCGGAAGTCAAGATCACGCCGATCGCCGAGGCCAAGCCCAGCCCGCCCTCGCCGCTTACGCCGGAGATCATGGGGGCGATCGAGGAGATCACCCAAGAGATGTGGCCGGGCGTGCCGGTGATTCCCACCATGAGCACCGGCGCCACGGACGCCCTCTACCTCCGGCGGGCCGGTATTCCGGTTTACGGTGTTTCCGGAGTCTTCGGCGACATCGACGATGTCCGCGCCCACGGGCGGGACGAGCGGATCCACAGCACCTGGTTCTTCGACGGCCTGGAGTTCGGCTACCGCCTGGTCAAGCGACTCACCGGGGGCTAGGACAGCCTGCAACAGCGAGCAGACGGCGCCATGATCGCTCAGTTCCGAATACGGTGGATACGACTGGTAGCCCTGCTGGCCCTAGTGTTCCTCGGAGCCTACGCGTTCAGGTCTCAGATTTTTGCCCTCTTCTTCCGCCCCGGAGAGCCACCGCAGGGAACCGAAGGATTGAGGCTTGCGGATCTTTCGGAAGAAGACATCCGGGTGGTCGCCACCGGCCTAGATACCCCCTGGGAGATCGCTTTTCTGCCGGAAGGCGGGATGCTGGTTACCGAACGCCCGGGCAACTTGGTCGAGATACAAGACGGCGAGCAGCGCCGCATCGAGATCCCTTCGGTTTACGAGGCGGGTGAAAGCGGGCTCATGGGCCTGGCATTGCATCCCGACTTTGCCGAGAACCGGTTGCTCTACGTTTATTATACGACCCGCCAGAACGGGCGTACGGTGAATGTGGTCGAGCGATACCGGTTTGCAGGCGGGCAGCTCTCGGGTCGCACGCTCATCCTCGGTGACATTCCGGGAGCGCGGTTTCATGACGGGGGGCGAATAGCATTCGGGCCCGACGGCATGCTTTACATAACAACCGGAGACGCGGGCGACGGATCTCTATCCCAGCTTACCTCGTCGCTCGCGGGCAAGATTTTGCGGCTCACCCCTGACGGCGGCGTTCCGCCGGACAATCCGTTCGGCAACGCGGTCTACTCTTTGGGCCATCGCAACCCTCAAGGTCTGACATGGGACGACCGGGGCCGCCTGTGGAGCACGGAGCACGGACCTTCGGGGGCGCAGAGCGGCTTGGACGAATTGAACTTGATCGAGCGGGGCGGCAACTACGGCTGGCCCACCATCCGCGCCGACGAGCGGCGCGAGGGCATGATCTCTCCGGTCGCCCACTCGGGGCCTTCCTACACTTGGGCCCCCGCGGGCGCCGCCTACTGGAACGGAAGCGTGTTCTTTGGAGGGCTGCGGGGCGAGGCGCTGTACGAAGCGCGGGTCGATTCGTACGCCCCGGGATCGCGGGTGGAAGTGAAGGTGCACTTCCGCGGCGAGCTGGGGAGGATCCGGGCGGTTAGGCTCGGCCCAGACGGGCTCCTCTACATCGGCACCAGCAACCGGGACGGTCGCGGCCGGCCGCGCTCGGATGACGACCGCATCTTGGCTCTCAGGCCCGGCGTTTTCCGCAGGTAGTCTGTGAATATACCGGGACCCGCCAACGCCGAACCCGCCGCGCCGCGTTCGGTCCCAGCTGCAACATCTCCCGGCACCCGCCCATTAACCGAACCATTCGCAGCCGAGGGTCCTCCTGCGGGACATATCTACGATCGTTGATATGTGGGATTATCAATGGCCCTCTCCCTACCGCCACCAGAACCCAAGGCCTCCAGATCGCCCGCGCGCCTACCAGCCCCGTTAAAACGCGAGTTTCGATGAGCGGGGTAAGCGCGTCCTAACTCCGCCGGCGAACGAGGGCAGCAAGCTCCGAAGCCACTTTCCGCGAGACCGGAAAGTGGGCTACCACTTGGCCCCCGCAGCCATGCACTTGGATGGCCTGACGCAACTCATTGTAGCGCACATGGCTCGAACCGGTCACTAGTCGCGATAGGAGCTCAACATCACCCGTTGAAGCGCCTGCTTCGGCTTGATCTTCCGCATCTCCAGCGCAGTGAAGGTCGTATTCATCACAACTCCCTACCATCCAGGCAACGTGGCACGTGCACTGGTAGCAATTGACCCCGGTTTGACATTGAAAGTTGGTGTGAAAATGATGATTCGGTGTGCCTGCGGTATCGCAGAACCCGCATGCTCGAACTCTCCCGGGCCCTGCCCCCGCCGGCCGAGCAGTCCAAGCAAGCGCCCTGTGGAGTCGTACACCGCCACCTGCCCCAGCCCGATCGTAGGCGCCACGTAGTAACGCCCCCTACTATCGGCGGCGACCCAGTACTGTAGGTCGGGACCCACGGTATCACCGGGACTGCCGAGGACCACCAGCGGAGTTACCGTCAAGCGACAAGAGGAGCAGGCCGGAGTATCGCCTCGAATTCGGACCGTATCGGGAGGCGCCGCCATCATTCCAGCGGCCAACAATCCGGAAATCCACAGCATTGGAGGATCCCTCGACCGGGCTACATCCAGTTCCCGATAACATGCACTTCCCCCCCCGCGTCAAGACCCCGCGGCCAGCCGCGCTCGGGCTAGGGCGGTATCCCGAGCATTCGGCCGCCTGCGCTTCAAACATCCCCAGTCAGGGCGTAAGCCGCGCTTGCGGCACGGTCGATACGATGTTTCCTACGCCGCGACTCTGGAGCCTGGAGTTGAACTCCGCCAAGTCCCTCGCGATCAGCTCGTCCAACCGGGTCCGGTTGGTCCTTATCTGCTCCTTGAAAAGCTCGTGCACCTGAACCTGCTGCGTGGTCGGAGCGAAATCCGAAGAGGCCATCCCGTTGGCCAGATAGGCGATCTGCCCTATGAGCTTTATGGGCCACCGGATGTTGTCCTGGCCCCGCCCGGTCACGCGCAGCTGGTGCAGGTTCTCCTCCACCGCTATGAACTTCTGTTCCAGCGAGTCGGCAGCCGCCCTAAGCCCGGAAAATTCCGCATTGGCGGCCAACGTCCGGCCCAGATTCTGAAGCTGCATCCGGATCAACTCGATCTGGTTGTACATGTCCACCGCGGCGTTCATGTCGTTCTGGAGATCGAGCAACCTGGCCACCTGGGTCCGGATCTCTTCCTCGCTCCCGCCCGAGTTGGGATCCTTGCGAACCTCCAGCGGCTGAGTGTACTCCCGGCCCCCGACGGTGAGCTTTACCGTGTATCTCCCGGGCGGCATGAGCACCGAAAAGCGGCCGGTTCCGGGAGCCGTGCGGCCCTCGGGAGGAACCTCCACCCAGTCGGCATAGAGGGGCTTAACCCGCATGCGCGCTTCCCTGGTGGGCTCGTTGCGGAGGTCCCAATAGATCCGGTTGATCCCCGCGTTCCGGGTGCCGTTGAGAGTTCTCACCGTATTGCCCCGCTCGTCGAGGATGGTAATAGTCACCCTTCCTTCCGGCTGGGACTTGAGCCAGTAGTTGATGGTAGCTCCGTACTCGGGATTCTCTCCTACGCTCGGGTCGTTGGGCGTGGACATCTGTCCCGGTATGTTCCGGAAGCGGTACGCGGGCCGCGGCCGGAAAAGATGCGCGTCCGCAGCCATCACCTCTGGCGTCAGCTGCTGGAGCGGGGAAATATCGTCCAGTATCCAGAAGCCCCGCCCGTAGGTCGCAACCACCAAATCGTTGAAGTGCTCCTGGATCACCATCCAATAAACCGGAGCGTGGGGGAGATTGAGCTGCAACGGCTGCCACAGCTCGCCGTCGTTGAACGACACGTAGAGCGCATTCTCCGTCCCCGCATAGAGCAACCCGCGCCGCACCGGGTCTTCCCGGATCACGTGAGTGTAGCTCAAGGGACTCCGCGGGATCCCGTTGGTGATCTTCCTCCAGGTGCGGCCGTAGTCGGTAGTCTTGTAAAGGTAAGGATCCCGGCCGTTCACCTGATGGAAATCCACCGAGATGTACGCCGTTCCCGTGTCGTAGCGCGACGGCTCGATGTTGCTGATCGTGCCGTAGGGAGGAAGATCCGGAATGTTGGCGGTGACATTGGTCCAGGTCTGCCCGCCGTCGCGGGAAACGTGCACCAGACCGTCATTGGTACCCACCCACAAAAGACCCGGCTTCAGCGGAGACTCCGCGATGGCGAAGATCACGTTGAAGTACTCGACCCCGATATTGTCGGGCGTAAGCCCGCCGGAGATCTGCTGCTTGCTCTTGTCGTTGAGCGTAAGGTCGGGACTGATCTCCTTCCAGCTCTTTCCGCCGTCCGTGGTCACGTGAACGTACTGGCTCCCCACGTAAACCTTGTTGTGGTCGTGGGGGGAGATCGTCAGCGGGAAGGTCCACACGAACCGGTACTTGAGATCCGCCGCCGGCCAGCCCACGGTGCTCACCGGCCACACTTCCACATGGTGCGCCTGCCGCGTTTTGAGATCCATTCTAGTCACGATCCCGCCCACCGAGCCCGAGCCCGAAGCGCTGGACCAGACGATGTCCGGATCCACCGGATCCGGAGTGGCCCACCCGCTCTCACCCCCCGCCACCGAATGCCACTCCGAGCGCGCTATGTTCCCGCCCCCGAACCCCCCGGTCCGGCTGTTGCTCGGCCCGCGGAACGAAGGACCGTCCTGCCGGTTCCCGTACACGTAATAGGGAATCCGGTTGTCCACCGTGACGTGATACATCTGCGCCACCGGAAGCTGAATGCGGAACCAGGTCCGGCCGCGATTGGTTGAAATCGAAACCCCGCCGTCGTTGCCCACGATCATGCGATCCGGATTCAGCGGATCGATCCACATATCGTGATTGTCTCCGCCCGGCGAGTTGCCGAAGGAGGGATCCACCGTGGTCCTCCCGCCGTCCAGCGTCCGGCTGAACGCCGCGGACAAAAAGTACGCCTCGTTCTCGTCGTCCGGCTGCACCACCACCCGCGAGTAGTACTGGGTGCGCCCTGCCAGCTGCCGGTCATGGCTGGTGAGCTGCCAGGTCTCTCCTCCGTCCATCGAGGTCCACAGCTCGCCGCTGTCGGTGGGCCTTCCGTGCCAGGGAACCCCGTCTCCGGTTTCGATCAGGGCGTAGATGTGATTGGGGTTGGTTCGGGCGATCGCCAGCGCCACCTTGCCGTGATCGCGCTCCGGAAGCCCGTTACCGCGAAGCCTTCTCCAGGTCACTCCTCCGTCGGTGGACTTGAATATTCCCGAGCCGGGCCCTCCCGACTCGCGCCCCCAGGTCTTGATCTCCAGCTGCCAGAACCCGGCGAAAAGAATCGCCGGATTGGTGGGGTCCATCGCAAGATCCGAGCAACCCGTGTTGGGATCCACGAAGAGAACCTGGGTCCAGTTCCTGCCGCCGTCGGTGGTGCGATAGACACCCTTGTCCTGCTGCGGGCCGTAGTTGTGCCCCTGGGCGCAGACCAACACTATGTCGGGGTTCTGGGGATGAATGACTATCCGAGCTACGCGGCCGGTGCTGTCCAGTCCCATGTGGGTCCAGGTCTTGCCGGCGTCCAGGGACCTGTAAACCCCGTTGCCTATAGAGATGTGGCTGCGAATGTGAGCCTCCCCGGTTCCCACCCAGACTATGTTGGGGTTGGAGGGAGCGATCGCTATAGAGCCGATCGATTGAGCCGGCTGATCGTCGAAGATCGGGCTCCAATTGACGCCGCCGTCGGTGGTCTTCCATACTCCCCCGGAAGCGGCGCCTACGTAGTACGTATTGGGATCGCCCGGAACGCCATGAACCGAGGTTATGCGATTACCCACCGGCCCGATGTGGCGGTACCGCAGCTGGCTGTAGAGCGAAGGGTCCACGACCGGCTGCGACCCTCCGGCTTGGCGGCGCTGGGCCTGAACCGGCCCTCCGAGTGAAAGAAGGGCCACCGCTGCTGCGATTGCTCGTCGGACTTGCTCCATGGTTACCATCTCCTGCCAGGTGTTCCGCCGTGCGAGGGAAGCGATCAATGATTCCTCCCGGTGCAGCGGTTCGCAAGAGCGATCCTGAAGGGAGCTTCAATCGCGCGCTGATGGCGACCGGTCTGCTGCAATACTTGAGCTTCCTTGGCTTCTGGCTCCTCAACCTTCACTTCGTCTGGACCGGGACCGAGGGGATAAAGTGGCTGGTGAGCTACTCCGGCCTCCTCGGCGCCGTCGGGGGAGTGATGCTGGCCGCTCTTTTGGCCGGTATCCTCGCCGCTTTGAGCAGGATCCTGGTAGAAAGCCTCCGCTTTTTGTTCGACCCCGCTTGGTTCTCGGCCGGCTTTGTGTCCTTCGGATGCTACTGGCTTCTCATGCGGGCCGCTCCCGGCGCCAAACAGGCGGTGCAGCCGGCGAGTTGACAGAAGCCTCGCCGACTAAGTATGCTGAAGCACGATGAGCGCACGGCGGTACTCCTGGTATTGGTACGGCCCCGCGGGGCCGGTGGAGTCGTGCGCCATCGGAAAACGATAGCGCAACGTCGGTAACGACCCTGACGACCCACTCGGCCCCGAAAAATTCGGGGCCGATTTCTTTTTAGGGAGGTGAGTAGAGATGATCGTGGTCCTGCGTCCCGACGCCACCGAGAGCGATCTAGAACAAGTGATAGAAAAAATCCAGGAACTAGGACTCACGCCCCACGTCTCCCGCGGTGTCACCCGGACCATCGTGGGCTGTATCGGAGATGAAGACCGGCTTCGCGAAGTACCGATGCTCTCGTTTCCGGCGGTGGAGACGATCCTTCCAGTAGAAAAGCCCTACAAGCTCGCCGCTAGGGAGTTTGCGGCGGGTGACACCGTGGTGAAACTCCGGGAGGCGGCGGGAGGCGTCGGGGACGGCGCGATCCATGTTATCGCCGGGCCCTGCTCGGTGGAGAGCAGGGAAATGATTCTCGACACGGCGGAGTCGGTCAAGCAAGCAGGCGCGGTGGCTCTCCGGGGCGGGGCGTTCAAGCCGCGCACTTCTCCCTACTCGTTCCGCGGCCTGGGTCCCCAGGCCCTGGAGTATTTGGCGGAAGCTCGGGCAAGAACCGGCCTTCCCGTGGTCACCGAGGTGTTGGACACCCGCCAAGTGGAGGTCGTGGCCCAGACCGCCGACGTGCTTCAGATCGGAGCCCGCAACATGCAGAACTTCGCTCTCTTGTCCGAAGCAGGCGAGGCGGGAAAACCGGTGCTCCTGAAGCGCGGGCTTTCGGCCACCCTGGAAGAGTTCCTGCTGGCCGCGGAATACATCCTCTCGCGGGGCAATCGCAACGTCATACTGTGCGAGCGCGGGATCCGCACTTTCGAGCGGGCGCTGCGATTCAGCTTGGATATAGGTGCGGTGCCCTTCCTGAAAAAGGAGACCCACCTTCCGGTGGTGATCGATCCCAGCCATGCCGCGGGAAGGCGCGACCTGGTGATACCCATCGCCTTAGCCGGAGTGGCGGCCGGGGCGGACGGCCTGCTGGTGGAAACCCATCCCGATCCCGACCGGGCCCGCTCGGACGGCGATCAATCCCTCACGCTAGGGACGTTCGCCAGCCTGATGGAGCAGGTCAAACAGATCGCGGCTGCGCTGGGGCGATCGCTGGCTACGGCCGCCGCCTAGCGAACCCTAGCGCCTCCTCCCTGAGCGCGCCGAGCGCCGAATCCGCCGCCTTCCAGATTTCAGCCAGCTGAGCGTAGGCCGCCGCGGCGGTCTCCACCTCCCCGGCCCGGCTGGCAGCCCGGGCAAGCCCCAACAAGGCCTGAGTCCGGCCCGGTGTGCGCTCGAGCGCCCGGCGAAATTCTTTCGCGGCCTCCTCCGCCCTCCCCGAGGAAAGCAACAGCTCGCCCCTGAGCTCCCGGGGAGGTTTGTAGGTTGCGGGAGGTCCGAACTCGTAAGGCAGATCCGCTTCCAGTCGCGCCGCGCGCTCGGCGGTCTCCAACGCCTCCTCAGACCTGCCTTCGGCGTGGAGCACCGCCGCCCGCAGGACCAGGGTCATCACCTCGAGATTCCCTCGCTCGCCACCCGGAGAGCGCTGCAATCGCTGCTCCATTCGGCTCAACGCCCGGCGCGCCTCAACCGACTCACCCGCAGCCGCCGCTTCCAATCCCGCCGCCAAATCCAAAGCGAAGCGTACCGGAGGGGTCACTTGCGCGGTGTCGACTCTTGCAGCGGCTACCGTACCCGACCAATCGCCGGTATCTATCAGATATCGCGCCTTCATCATGCCCAGCGACACGGGATTTCTCCGGCCACTCTCCACCTCCTCCACGCACTCCATCACCAGCCGGGCAGCGTCCCGGTAGCGGCCCTGTTGCGCGTACCCGTAAGCCAGCCACTCGTTGTAGTGCCCGCAGCCTACCCTGGACCGCCCCGCGAGCCGGGCGGTCACCGCAGTCGCCTGCTCGTTGGCTCGCACCACGTCGTCCCACATCCCCATCGCAACGAAAATGTGGGAGGTCATGTGCTGCGCGTGGGGCGCGTCGGGCGCAATAGCCGAGTAGGCCCGCGCCGCCTTCAGGCCGAGTGGTGCGTGAACCGGATCGTCGAAGGCGTGAATGATGTAGTGAGCGGCTCCCGGATGATTCGGGTTCGCCTCGAACACCTCTTGGGCTATGGCGGCGGCGCGCATATATGTCGGGACGTCACGCACTCCTTGGCCCAGCCCCAACAGGGCGAGAGCGTATAGCGCTTTGGCCTCTTGATCATCCGGGTACTCGCGCACGATCCGTTCCATGGCGCTGGCGTACAGAGTATCCCGGCGCGCCTTGGGCCCGTCCCCGTAGAGGATCTCCACCGCTTCGAGGTAGGCTCTCTCCCGGGCGTCGGCCGCCCGGGACAGGCGTGCGGCTCGAGTGTCGCCCAACCTGCCGAGCACCGCCCGAGCGGCGTCTCGGTCCTGCTGATTCCAGATAGGGTGGGTGTAGGTCAGGGCCTCGCCCCAGTACGCCATGGCGAAACCCGGTTCTATGCGTTGCGCCTGGCGAAACTCGCGGGCGGCTCGGTCGTACTCGAACGAATGGAGCAGAGCCAGGCCGCGCAGGAAGTGGGCTTGCGCCTCCGGCCCGGCGGTGGTGGGGAAATGCACCGTGCCCAGCTCTTGACTTTCCAGCCCCGCAACGGGCAGCATAAGCAGCGCGAGCATGACGGCGGTTTTCATGAACCCGTCCTCCTTGAACGCTTCGGCGCAATTATCCTCGTGCCAATGTATCGCGGCGGCACGGTTTAGGCGAACTTCGATCGGCTATCAAGGGAGTTGCTATGAGACCTCTCGCTAGGCCCGCTTTGGTGGCGGCTCTCGCCACAGTCGCGATCAGCGCTCATCCCGCTGAGCGGCAGATGCAGGGTGTCAGGTTCGCCCTGAGCTTCCCTCCGGAACGGAGCGCCTTACCCCTCGACGGCCGGATGCTGCTGATGCTTTCGGTCGATTCCACCGCGGAGCCCCGCTTCCAGATCAACGACGGCTACAACACGCAGCTCATATTCGGAATCGACGTCGAAGGTCTCGCTCCCGGAGCGGAGGCGATCATAGACGCATCGATTTTCGGTTATCCCGTAAAGAGCCTGGCAGCGCTGCCGCCGGGCCGCTACTGGGTCCAGGGACTACTCAATCGCTACGAGACCTTTCACCGCGCCGACGGCCACGTCGTCAAGTTGCCACCGGACAAAGGAGAAGGGCAGCAGTGGAACCGAAAACCCGGGAATCTTTACTCCAGGCCCCGGGCGGTTTACGTAGATCCCAAGCGGGACGAAACCATACGCATCGTGCTGGATCAGGAAATTCCGCCGATCCCCGATCCCCCGGAGACCAAATACGTCAAGCACGAGCGGATCCAGAGCAAACTTCTGAGCGACTTCTGGGGGCGTCCGATGTACCTGGGCGCGCACGTCTTGCTGCCGGAGGGATTCGACACCCACCCGCAGGCCCGGTACCCGCTGGTGGTCTTTCACGGTCACTTCCCCTACACCATGGGCGGCTGGAGGGAAACGCCGCCCGATCCCAATCTCCCTTGCGAGTACAGCGAACGTTTCCGTCTCGACTGCTATAACCGGATCCAGCAGGAGTATGCCTACCAGTTCTACAAGGACTGGACCGGTCCGAACTTCCCGCGGGTGCTCCTGATCGAGATCCAGCACCCCACCCCCTACTACGACGACTCCTACGCCGTGAATTCGGCCAACAACGGCCCCTACGGCGACGCCATCATGTACGAGCTGATACCGTACATCGAACGCAAGTATCGCGGCATAGGACAGGGATACGCCCGTTTCACCTTCGGCGGGTCCACCGGCGGATGGGAGGCGATGGCGGTGCAGGTCTTCTATCCCGACGAGTTCAATGGCGCCTGGATCGCCTGTCCCGACCCCATCGACTTCCGGGCCTTCACCGTGGTCAACATCTACCAGGATACCAACGCCTACTACTATCCCAGTCGCTGGAAGCGCACCCCGCGGCCCGGGTATCGCGACTGGCTGGGCCAGATCAGGGCTACGCTCGAGGAAATGAATCACCGCGAGCTGGTGCTGGGCAGCCGCGGCCGGTCGGGGGAGCAGTGGGATATCTGGCAAGCCGTGTACTCGCCGGTCGGTCCGGACGGATATCCCAAGCCGATTTGGGACAAACTGACCGGCAAGATCGATCGATCGGTCGCCGAGTATTGGCGCGAGAACTACGACCTCTCGTACATATTGCGCCGCGACTGGAAGACGTTGGGTCCCAAGCTCAAGGGCAAGTTGCACATCTATGTCGGTGACATGGACAACTACTACCTCAACAACGCCGTCTACCTAGTGGAGGAGTTCTTGGAGAGCACCAGCGATCCGTACTATGACGGCGAGATTGACTACGGGGATCGGGCCGAGCACTGTTGGAACGGAGATCACACCCGGCCCAACGCCTATTCGCGCCTGAGGTATCCGCAGATGTTCATCCCGCGGATCATGGACCAGATCCGGAAGAATCACCCGCCCAATCCGGACACGCTGAGCTGGAGATATTAGCGGCTAGCGGATTCGCATTTGGTCGATCCAGAACTCGTACGGTCCCGGATCCGGGCCGGCGACGATCGCGATCCCAACAACGTCCGAACCGTCGCCGCCCTGCAACTGCTGCCATGTAAAGGAAACCTCTTGCCACTCCGCTCCTGCAGTGAAAGTGGATACTGCAGGGAAGGCGCCCCCCTTCTGGGTGAAAAGCAGAACTCTGTAGGTCTTGCCGTCCCCGCGGGCGTAAAACGAAAAACCGCTGGCGGAGGCTAGGTTCGCCGGTGACATCGGGCGATCGCCGGGGAAAAACATGGCTCCGGCCCAGGCGTACATCAGACCCGGCGCAATTTCACCGTGCACCTTGAGTGCCCCCGGAGTGCCCTCTGCTCCGCCCTCTGCCACATCCAGCACAGCCGTCGACTTGCCGCCGGCCATCGCGTCAGTAGTGGAACTCCACGAACCGAACGCTGCTTTGGTCGTCCCGTCATCGAAGTCGCTCACCAAAATCCCGCCGGTGCCGAATGGAAGCGCCGGGGGTGCATTCGCCCGGCCCTCCAGCGCCAGCGAAATTTCCTTCCGCAGGCTGTCCCTATCGAACTTCCGGCCCTCCTTCCAAACCGCCACTATTGCCCTGGTGTCCGCCACGTGAGTGGTGGGATCTCCTTCGACCAGCACCAGGTTGGCCGCGAGACCCGGCGCGATACGCCCCCGTCCGTCCAGTCCGAACGCCGCCGCAGGTAGGGAAGTGGCGGCTTGCAAGGCACGCTCCGGAGTGAGACCGGCTTCGACCAAGAGCTCGAGCTCGCGGTGCACACTCGCGCCGTACCAAGTCCCCGGGTTGGACGCATCGGTGCCCGCCAAGATCGTCACGCCTGCCTCAGCCAAGCGCCGCACCGAAACCAGTGCCGGCTCCAGCGACAGTTGCGCACCCGCACGCCGAGGAAAGGCGCGCTTCAAATTCGACCGCGCCTGGAAATCCAAGAACGGCGCAACGCGCCCATCCTCCAACAGGACTGCCCCGCTGGCCACTCCGGTCGCCGATTCCAAAACGGTGAGGGTGGGTATCACGAAGACATTGCGGCTCCTAAGCTCGCGCACGAAGTCACGATCCGGAACAGAGTCGTGCCAGATGTGCACCAGCCCGTCAACACCCGCCCGCACAGCAGTCCTTGCCTGGCTCAGAGTAGAGATGTGAACCACGGCAAGTTTTCCTCGCCTGTGGGCCGCTTGCACGAGGGCTCTCAGCGTCGCCTCGTTCAACGTGGCGTAACTCAGGCCGTAAGACGCACCGTCATCGTAAACGATCTTTATCCAATCGGATCCTTCAGCGAGCCGCGCCGCCACAAAGCCTTCTGCCTCCGAAGCAGAGGAAACCGTCGGTATGACCATGCCGTATTCGGTGCCATGGCCTCCCGGTGCGGTGGCCAAAATCCCAGCGGAGAAGATGTCGGCCCGTCCCCAAGCTTGCCCCGCCGCCTGCTCCCCCTTCCATATTTTCACCAAGTTCGGAACCGAAAACATGTCCAGGACAGTAGTCACCCCGAAGGCGAGCGCGGTGCGAAGATGCTCGGCGGCGAGCGTGTGCGTATGGGAGTCGATCAAACCGGGCAGCAGCGTGCGACCCGACCCATCTACTACCTCCACTCCCGCAGGAACAGCACTGTCCTTACCCACCGACTGGATGTGTCCGCCAACCACGACCACGGTCGCTGCCGGCAAAACCCGCTCCCCGTCGTAAACCCGGACATTTTTGATGACGAAGCTTCCCTGAGCCTCCGCTACAGCCGGTGCCATAAGGACCGCCACAAAAACCAGACTCCGCATTTCGGGTACTCCTTTAGGTTTCCTCGTCCCGTACGGCAGAACCACGCCGCGGGTTTCGTACCATGCCCGGTCCGGCTCCCGACCCACGGCAGCGCGCTTACCTAGAACTGTCCCTGGTGACCCCACTGCGGGCGCAGGGAGACGGCGGCTGTCCAGTGGGTCTGGTGAAGCCGGTGGTATCGACTAAGGTGTCGCAGGCTACGGTCCCGCGTCCGCCGGCGACGCTAGGAGGAACGCCGACTTCGACCTCCGGACGCGAAGGACCCTCCCCGGCGCAGGCAAGCAGAAAAAGAAGAGGCACAGCACGGATCTCCATAGGCGGCGAGTGGGATCGACAGCGGGTCGAATCCCGGCCAGAGCTCTCCGCGGCCGGCGATTGCACGATATTCTTCCTCTACGCGCCAAGCCACCAAGCCCCGGGTCCAAGCGGCACACCCGGACACAACCCAGGCGGCCATCGACAAAGCTGCGAGCCGAAAGATCAACCGTGAGCCCCCAGAAAGCCCTCCCCGAATCCGGAGCCGATGCGGCGGGATCATATCCTCATCCTGCGGAGCTCCTTGCGGCGCACCAGTTGGGTCGCCGCGATCCAGCGCCCGTCGGGCGATACCTGAGGATGAATCAGGCTCGCCTCGTCTTGCGTAAGCTGCCGCGGCGCACCGCCCGCCCGCGGGACGGCAAACAGTTGCATCCTCCCGCCCGCCAGCGCGGAGTAAATCAAAAGCTCCCCGTCAGGCGTCCAGTCGACCCCTCCGTACGTGCTCCCCTCGAACTCCGCAATCCTCTCCGCCCGCCTTCCGTCGGGAGACAACACCCACAACTCTTGGCGCCTTCGCTCGCCTTGACCAATCACCGCGATCTCGTCTCCCCGGGGAGACCACGCCGCGAGCAGCGTGCCCCGAACCGATGGGGGCAGCGGGAGCCGCCTCAGATCCACCCGCTGCCCGGTCCCGGGGTCGATGGTTACGATCCACGGCTTCGCCAGACCGGGCTCGCCTCCCCGCTCCCAAGAATCGAAGACCAACCGGCGCCCGTCGGGCGACCAGTCCGCCATCCCCACCTCCCAGCCGAACTCGGTAAGCCGGATCTCGGATGCGGAGGGATCGTCGGTCCTCCGCAGGTAGATGTCATCGGTGCTGCCGGGAGAGGCGTAGGATGGAACCGGACCGGGGGAACGGTGGGAGTGATAGGCGATCCACCTGCCGTCCGGCGACCAAGCGGGAGTGAAATCCTCGTGATAACCGGTCACCAGGGAACGCGGGGGAGCAATCGGCCTCACCGAGTCGTCGATCGACACCACCCCGGCGTCCAAGTTCAACGCCCAGTCGGCTATGCGCCAGCCACCGTAGGTAAAAGCGAGCTGACGACCGTCCGGGCTGAAAGCCGGTATCTGAGCATCCTCGACCACCACCCGCGGCTCGCCCCCGGAGACCGGAACCACTACGATCTGATCCTTCATATCGTTGTGGGTCCAATACAAAAACTCCCCCCGCACCAGAGGATGAAAGTCGTCTCCCGGATCGGCTACCACGCGATCCAGCCGCCGCTCTCGTAGATCGTAAACGTAGATGTCGGTATCGCGATCAACCTCGGGACGGTGGCGGCTCTCGGCATCCGGCGGCTCCGCACTCACCAGCGCGAGGTACAGTCTGCGGCCATCGGGCGAAACTGCGATAGAATTGAACCGTTGCGGCGCATCCAGATTCTCCAGTATCGCCTCCACCGTCCTGAACTCCAGCGTGATCCTCATCAGCGACGAGCTCCCGTCCGACTGGACCACCAGCGCGTAGAGAACATCCCCAGCCGGTACCCACCCGACACCGGTCACCGGTCCCCCCAACTCGTACTCCACCGGACCGGTCCCAGAACCCACAGCCAAAACCGAGCTGCCCGGTAGAAAGAACGCCACCTTGTCGCGGGCGGGGCTCCACTCCGCGAGCGCGCCCGCAGGGATAACGACCCCGGCCGATACGCCTGTTACCTCGGGCCAGGCCCCTGCGGCCGCCCGCGCCTCCTCCAGCGTGGCATAGCGCACCGAATCCTGAGTTGCCCCCACCAAGTTCACCAGCTGAAAACCGAACCGCGCGCCGAACGCCGCCCAATCCTGAGCGGGTGAAACGTCGTAATAACTCCACCCGTCTTCGAACCAAGTGGGCGGAGTGAGAGTGTAAACCACCTCGAACTCCGGCGAACCGCAGGCAAGAACGCCGGCCAGGATCGCGAGCGGCGGTACTTTGATCCGGGACATCGTGCGATATTCTAGCACCGATATGGATCTGGAGCGATACCGCGACCTGATTCCGGACTGGGAGGCGTTCCTCGCGTGCGTCCGATCGAGGGAAACTTCTTGCCTTAGACTTCGGAGCAGGAGAGCACCCCCGGCCTTGGCGAGACAGCGCCTCGAGGAGCTGGGCTTCGAGCTCAGTCCCGTTCCCGGACTCCCCGACTTCTTCAGGGTGGAACGCGGACCGTATTCTCCGAGCAAAACCCTGGAGCACTGGCTCGGCTGGTTCTACATCCAAGAATCGGTAATGGGCCTCCCCGCGCTGGCGCTGGACCCCAAACCGGGAGAGCGGGTGCTCGATCTATGCGCCGCTCCCGGAGGAAAGACCTCGCACCTAGCCGATCTCATGTGCGGGGGCGGCACGGTGGTGGCTGTGGAACCTTCCCGGGATCGGCTCAAGAAATTGGTGGGCAACCTCTACCGGTTGGGCCTTGCGGAAGTGCTGGTCGTGGCCGCAGACGGGCGCACCTTTCCCCGGGGAGCCACCTTCGATCGCGTCATGGTGGACGTGCCGTGCTCCGCGCAAGGGACGCTGCGCAGAAAGGGGGGCAAGCTTCCCACCAGGCCGCCGGAGTTCGCGGCCTACATCACAAGAGTACAGGAAGCGCTCTTGCGCCGGGCCGCAGAGTTGGTGCGGCCCGGCGGAACCATCGTGTACGCCACCTGCACCTTCGATCCGGAAGAGAACGAAGCGGTGGTGAGCAGGGTGCTCCAAGATCTCCCGCTGGAGGTGGAATCGATCGACCTTCCCCTCCCCCATGAACCCGGCGTGACGGAGTTCGGAAACCAGAAATTCGACCCCAGGCTGCGGCGAGCGTGGCGGGTCTATCCCCACCATCTAGACTCGGGCGGACTGTTCATGGTCCGGTTGAAGCGTATTGGCGAGAGCGATGGACCGTGTTCTGGATGGGAGCTTTGCGAAACCGAACATTCGTCCTCATGGCCCGCCGAGGCCGCCGAAGCGTTGAGGCGGCGCTTCGGCGTCGGGGAAGATTGGTTGGCGGGGCTCCGGTGGTGGCGCACGGGCAAAACTCTCTGGGCTCACCGTTGCCGCGCCCTGCCGCTGGACGCTTGGAGTGAGAGCTCAGGATGGCAGTTTGTTTCCTTGGGCCTGCCGGCTTTCCGGGCTACCGGGCTGAGGCGCCCCACCAACGTGTTCCTGCGCTTTCTAGGACCGCACGTCAAGGCAGCCAGAGCAGATCTGACCCGAGCGGAACTCGCTTCTCTGCTGAGCGGGGGAAGCCTGACCACCGATCTTTCCGACGGGGATGCAGCGTTGGCTCTGGACGGATGGGTGGTGGGGAGAGGAAGGGCAACCGCCGGCGGCCTCCGAGCGGAGCTGGACAGGAAGTCGGCTGCCGAACTGAAAGCGATTCTGAGCTTGCTTTCCGACGCGCCCGCGGCCTAGTTTCCCATCGGCGGCGCATGGTCGAGTACAGCATCTCCAATTGGAGCTCCTTACTCGAACAATTGGGCGCTCAAATCGGTGTGCTGGGTGCGAAGCTGCTGCTGGGGGTCGCTCTGTTCGTTCCCTTCCTGGCGGCGGGCTGGGTCGCTGCGGCCCTCTTCCGCCAAGCCGCCCGCAGAGTGGAAGAGGAGCGCCAGAGCATGCTCAAGCTTGCGGGGAGTGCTTCGAAGCTCGCCTTCTGGACCGTGGGTGCGATCACGGCGATGGGAACCGCAGGGGTCAACGTCTCCGCCTTGGTGGCGGGCTTGGGCCTGACGGGGTTCGCTCTCGGTTTTGCCCTCCGTGACGCCTTGTCGAACCTTTTGGCCGGAGTGCTGATCCTGGCGTATCGACCGTTCAAGCCGGGCGACCGGATCTCCGTGGCAGGTTTCGAAGGCCAGGTGAGCGAAATCGACCTGCGCTACACCACGCTGCAGAGCGAGACCGCGCGCATTCTGATACCGAACTCCACCTTGTTCACCAATACCGTGGTCGTACAGCTGGCACGCGACCGGCAAAAGTGAATCTTGCGGTCTTGCCAGACCTCCGATCGGCATAGCCACGCCTGACAGGGAGGAAAGTCATGCAGTTCTTCGAGAACCGATTTCTAGGCAACTCCGTAGCGGATTGGACCATCGCGGTTACGGTCTGGGTCCTGGGCTCCGCTGCCCTCAGGATGCTAAAGGGAGGCATCCAGCATAGACTCCAAGCCATTGCGGCGCGGACGCAAAACGAAATAGACGACCTTCTGGCCGACGTCGTGGCTCGAACCAGGACCTTCTTTCTCATCGTCGTCGGCTTTTACCTCGGCTCTCGCTTCGTGGATCTGCCGGAACGCCTGAATCCCTGGGTGCACGGCCTTTTGGTGGTGGGAATCTTTCTCCAAATCGCCCTCTGGGGAAACGGCGTCATCGCCTTCTACGTCTCGCGCATCACCCGCAAGAAGCTGGCGGAGGATCCCGCAACCGCCACCACGGTCTCGGCCCTGCGATTTTTGGGACAACTGGTGCTGTGGACCGCAGTACTCCTGCTGGCCCTGGACAACCTCGGCGTAGAGATCACTCCCCTGCTGACCGGCTTGGGGGTGGGAGGGATCGCAGTAGCCCTGGCAGTGCAAAATATCTTGGGCGATCTGTTCGCCTCCCTTTCCATAGTGCTCGACAAACCGTTCGTGATCGGCGACTTCATCATCGTGGGCGAGCATCTGGGGACGGTGGAACATATAGGACTCAAGACCACGCGAGTGAGAAGTCTGTGGGGAGAACAACTGGTCTTCGCCAACTCGGATCTATTGAACAGCAGGATCCGCAACTTCAAAAGAATGTACCAGCGGCGCGTGGTCTTCGCTGTCGGAGTAGTCTATCAGACGCCGGCGGACGTGCTGGAAAAGATACCGGGCTGGATAAGGGAAATCGTGCAGGCCCAGCCGCTTGCCCGGTTCGACCGCGCCCATCTCAAAGGCTTCGGCCCTTCCTCTTTGGATTTCGAGGTGGTGTACTGGGTCCAGGATCCGGATTACAACAAGTACATGGACATCCAGCAGGCGATCAACTTGGAGATCATCCGCAAATTCGCAGCGGAGGGAGTAGAGTTCGCGTATCCCACGCAGACTCTCTACTTGCACAAGGCCGAAGTCGCCTAGGCGGCAAAGCTCGAGGCAAGGTCCACATAGGCCTCCACGTCGGCCACGTTGCTCACTAGCCCGAGAGAGGCTCGAACCGCTCCCAGGCTTTTGCCGTCGATACACATGCTGAAGTCTTCCAGGGAGAGACGGTCCCTCGAGCTCGGCAAGCAGCGGATCAACTCCCGGGAGGAGAGCCCCAAGGCAACTTCCCCTCCCCCGGGGTTGCAGAAGCAGCCGGTCCTGATCGAGATCTTCCGCTTGCTTGCCTCGCGCTCGACCAGCCGGTGGTCGATTACCTTCCCGTCCCGGTCGTAGAAATTCACCGTCACCGTTCCACCGCGCCCCTCCAGTACCGCAGGCCCGTACAGCTTCACTACCGGGCGGCCGTTGGAGTGGCGCAGCCCTAGCAGCCGCCCGATCAACCACCGCGTAAGACAACGTACCCGCTCGTGGATCAGGTCCATCCCCACCGACTCCAGATGTTCCAGGCCGATCTTCACCGCCGGAATGGAGAGAAAGTTCACCGTTCCGTCCTCGTACGCCCGCTCCCCTTCGGCAAGGTAATGCCGGTCTCCCCGAACCGACGCCACGGTGATCGTCCCCCCGGCGAACCAAGGACGCCGCAGGCGGGCCAGCGCCGACCGCCGTGCCAAAAGACAACCCACTCCGGTGGGATAACCGAACATTTTGTAGAACGAGATCGATACGAAATCCGGATGCCAAACACTCAAATCCAGGCGATTGGTGGGAACGAACGCCGCCGCGTCCAACAACACATCCCATCCCTTTGCCTGGGCCCGCTCGATCCAGCGGAGGTCGTGCTGCACGCCCGAGAAATTGGACTGCGCGGGATAGGCAAAGAGATTGTGCCCTCCAGGACGGGCTAGATCGAGGCAGCGCCATAGCTCGCCCTCGTCAATCCTCATGTCGGGCAGCGTCAGCGGGACGTACGTAATTCGGGCCCTTCTGGCACGGGCGAACTCCCTGATCCCGTTCACCGAGTTGTGATTGTCGAAAGTGAGCAAGTAGTGATCCCCTTCGCCAAAGGGATAGGCCTCTCCCACCAGCTTAAGTGCCCCGGTGGCGTTGGGCGTGAAGATCGCTACGTACTCCTCGGGCGACGCTTTGAAAAACTCCAGCACCGCACGCCGCGCGTCCTCCACCAGCTCGGTAGCGATGCTCGAGGCGGGATTTGCAGAATGGGGGTTCCCCAGCACCAACTCCTTCAGCAACACCATGTGCCTCTCGACCTGGGAAACCCCGTAAAGCCCCGATCCGGTGTAGTCTAGATAGACCTGTCCCTGAGCGTCCAAGCGCGCGTAGTCGGTCGCCCTGAGCTCGTCCAGTTTGCCCGTTGCGCGGTATGAAGGATTGGCCTCGAGGAAAGCTTCAGCTGCGGCAAGTACGGTCATAGAGAAACCCGTCCCGGACTAGAAAGCGACCCCCTAAGTCTACAGCCCGGCGGCGATGGGGCAAGGCTTGGAGCACATGCGGCGCCACCCCTGCCGTTACCGGCGGCACCTTTTTAGAGTCTATCTAAGGAAAGGGTCCGAATAAAGAATAGGTCGGGAACAGTGAAGACGCTTCTAAGACCCCGGCGGGTGCGGCGACCCGCCAAAAAGGCAGCCGGGGCAGGAGATAGTGCGGTCAGAACAGCGCCGGTTACTGTCATAATACCGGCCTACAACGAGGCTGCCACGCTCCCAGACACGGTGCGCAGCCTCGAGGCTCAGACCGTCAAGCCTTACGAGATAATCGTGGTGGACGACTGCTCCACGGACGGCACCGGGGAGGTGGCGCGCCAACTGGGGGTTACCGTGGTCCGGCCGGTGCAGAACACCGGCTCCAAGGCAGGGGCGCAGACGGCGGCCCTGGACCGGGTGCGCACTCCCCTCACCATCGCCATCGACGCCGATACGGTGCTGGCCCCCGACGCCATCGAGCGCTTGCTGGAAGCCTTCGAGGATCCCAAAGTGGCGGCAGCTTGCGGGTTCGTCCTGCCCCGAAAGGTTCGCACCATCTGGGAGCGGGGCCGATACATCGAGTACCTGTTCGCCTTCACCTTTTACAAGCAAGTGCAAGAATACTACGGGCGACCGCTAATCGCCTCCGGATGCTTCTCCATGTACCGGACCGAAGTCCTCAGGCGGGAGGGCGGCTGGTCCGACCGAACCATGGCGGAAGACATGGACCTTACCTGGACTCTCTACCAGAAAGGTTATGCGGTGCGATTCGTGCCGGAAGCAGTGTGCTATCCTTTGGAGCCCCACAGCTTCCACTTCCTGAGCAAGCAACTGAGACGCTGGTCCCACGGCTTTGTGCAGAACGTGAAGCTCCACTGGCGCAATCTTCTGGACGTACCGTTTCTCCGCTACGCAGTGGCCGTCGCCTTCTGGGACGCCCTGGTAGCTTCGGTGGTCTATCTCTTTGCTCTGCCGGCGGCCGCCTTGATACTGGATCGGCCCTGGCTGCTTCTGGGTTACGTGATAGACATCCCGGCGGTTCTGGTACCGGTACTGGCGGGTGCCGTTCCCCGGGGAGAAACGCTGCGAGCGTTGGCCAGCTTACCGGCTTTCTTCGTGCTCCGTACGGTCAACGCATATTTCTTCGTGCGCGCCACCTGGGAGGAGCTGATAGCAGGCCGCCCGCTGCGGCGGTACGAGAAAGGACATTGAAATGTCGGTAGGAATTCCGGGTACGGGCGTCGGCGGGCTCTTCTATTTGATAAGCGGGCTCTTGATCCCGGCGAGAGAAATTCTGGCCGGGACCCGAAAGGCCCAACGCAGGGCCAGGCGATGGAGGCTGGTGGTAAGGCAGACGTTCCTGGTCACCGGCATACTGGCTGGGATCTGGATTACCGGCTGGATCTTGGGAGTCTTGATCACCCAGCCGCTCGGTCCGGCAGAGGGAGTCGACCCTTCCGGCTCGATGACGCGAGTGCACAACCTCTGGGGAACGGCTGCAGTCCTGGCGGGACTCGGCACCCTGGGACTGGTACTCTCTGCGGTGGAGGCCGCGCGATTTTTCTTGCGCCGTAAAAGACCGTCTATTGCTTCCCGCGCTTCACCCAGTGCGGCCGCGGCTGGGGCCAGCGATGCTGCATGAGCTGATCTCCCGGGGCGCGCTGACGGCCCTGCTCTGCTCGGCGCCGCTGGCCCTCGGCTCGGTCTCCAAAGCACAGTCTTCGGTCGACACCCAAATGGCGAAAGCCGATTCGGCTTTTGCGGCCGGCGACTTGGAAGCCGCGCGAACCGCTTACGCGGCCGTTTTGGAAAGGAACGGCGATCAGTCTCGAGCGGTATTCCGGATGGGCCAATTGAGCGACAGCCCGCACCGAGCGCTGGAGTGGTACCTACGCTATGTGCAACTCGAGCCGGGGGACCCCTGGGGATACATGGCGGTGGGAGACGTACTGGGCAGCCTAGGGCGGGTAGAGGAAGGATTGGAGTGGTACGATCGAGCCGCCGCTCTGGCGCCGGGAGAACGCGACGTGGCTGTAGGAAAGGCTCGCTTATTGGCGCGCGCCGAACTCCGCCAGCGGGCTATCCAAGCATATCTCCGATGGTTGGACCAACACCCCGAGGACGCGGAGGTATGGGAGGAGATAGGCCGGGAGTGGTTGAGAGCGGGCCGTCCCCGCCGTGCCGCAGCCGCATTCGAAAAAGCTCACTCGCTAGAGCCCAGCTCGCGCACCGCGGCGCGCCTAGCGGCCGCGCGGGCCCAAGCGGCACCGGCGGGTCTCTTAGCCTTCGGTTACAGCCGCGATTCCGACGGCAACGTCACCCGATCGCTAAACCTGGGGGGCGATCTAATGGCGGGCGACGGCGCCCGCGTCCGATTGAACCTGGGAACCGCAGGCATCGAGGACGGACTCAACACCGCCGCGAACCGGACGGCCTTCTTCTCGGCCAGCTGGAGACCCCGCCCCAGTTGGTCTTTGGAAGCCTCCGCCGGTTTGACTCAACTCGAATCGAGCGCCTCCCCTCTCCAACCCGCTCCGGCACCCATGCTCCGAGTTCGCGCTCGCTGGACCGCACCGAGAAAAGGGCCCAGGGTCGATCTCAGGGCCTCCCACTCGGCCTTCGGTTATAGTCCCGACCTGACCGCGAACCGCGTGGTGCGCACCGAACTCGAAGGCCGCTTGGACTTTCCTTTAGGCCCGCTGCGCGTCAAAGGCTCGAGCCGAGGAACGCTGATCAGTTCCCGAACGGACAGCAACACCCGCGGCGCAGTCGCGGCCGGATTGGGCGTTCCCTTGCCCGGCGGAATCGAGCTCATGACCATGTACCACCGTACCGGTTATCGGGACTCTACCCTTGCAGGGTACTTCGCCCCGCGGCTTGCCGAAGTGGCGGAGCTGGGCTCTTACTGGGAGGCCGAGGGAGCGCGCTTTATGCTCGCCCTCGATCTCGGAGCCGGACTTCAGCGGGTGGCGCGTCACGGCTCGCCGGCGGGGTCGTGGCGGCCGGCCTTCCGTCTCTACTCTCTAATCCACTGGTATTTGGCGCCCGGACGGCATTTGGGTCTCGAGCTCGAAGGGTACGACTCGCAGATCGCACCCCAGGGTTTGCCGTCGGCGGAGAGCTGGCGCTACGGTTCGGTCAGCTTCTCCGTTCGCTGGGCGATCTAGCAGTCCTCGTCCCGCCGCTCCAGCGCCAACTCCACAATCCTCCTGAGGGTTTGCGAAAAGGAGTATCCCGCAGCTTCCGCTGACTCCATGAAAGAAACGCCCTCGGTGAGATCGGGATTGGGATTCACGTCCAGCACGTAAGGGACTGCGCGTTTGGCCAGCCGGATATCCAGGCGGGCGTAGTCCCGGCACCCGGTCACGCGGTACGCTTTGATCGCCACCTCTTTCACCCTGCGCAACGCGGCGCGAGACAATTTGGCGGGACAAAAGGAATGCACCCGGTGGTAAACCTCCTCCAGGGGATCCCACTTCACCGCATAGCTTATGATCGGCGGGTGGTCCGGGGGGAGTTCGGAAAAATCCCACTCGATTATAGGGAGCACCTCCGGCGGGTCGTTGCCCAGGATCGATACGTGGAGTTCCCTGCCCTCGATGAACTCCTCCACCAAGATCGGGGGCGAGTACTCTTCGAACACCGCCTTCAGTCTGGCCTCCAGTTGCTCGAGGTTCTGGACCACCGAGGATTTCTCCACTCCGGAGCTCGCGTCCTCCCTGGCCGGCTTTACGATGAGGGGATATCTAAGGCCGTGCCGCCGCGGCATCTCCGGGGTGTGGAGCAGCCGATATCGCGGGGTGGGGATGCCGTTCGCCATCAGCAGTTGCTTGGTCAGTCCTTTCCGCTGGCAAAGCGTCAGGGAAAAAGGCGGTGCACCGGTATAGGGGATGTGGTGCAGCTCTAGCAACCCGGCGACGTTGGCCTCCAACGCCGGCTCGTCTCTAAAATGCTCCACCAAGTTGAAAATCACGTCCGGCGGTCTCCGCCGGATAAGAGCTTCCAGCTTGGAGATGTCGTCCTCCAGATTGAGCGCTCCCGCCATGAATCCTTCCCGGCGCAGCGCCTTCACCAAAGCGGCATACTCCTCCCGTACGGTGGCCACCTGAATCGGATACTCCGGCTCGAAGTCGAGCTGGGACTCGTCCACCTGCTTGAGTTTCTCGTACTCGTCCTCGCCCACGTGGTTGTACAGGACCAGAACGAAGATTTTCTTATCCGACATGGCCGCTTCGTTTCAGAGATCCCTCATGCCTATATTTTGGTTCATGCACTCTGCGGAGGCTGACGAGAGCGTCATCCTAGTGGACGCGGCCGATCGCCCTATCGGGAGCGCTCCCAAGCTCGACGTCCACCGCGACGGCCGTCTCCACCGCGCATTCTCCGTGTTCGTCTTCGACCCACGGGGGAGGCTCCTGCTTCAGCGGCGGGCATTAGGAAAATACCACTCCGGCGGCCTTTGGTCTAATACCTGCTGCGGCCATCCGAGGCCGGGAGAGACTACAGCTGCTGCCGCCGTCCGGCGCTTGCAGGAAGAAATGGGTTTCGGCTGCTCCTTGCAGCCGGCCGGTACGATCGTTTATCGAGCCGCACTTGCGGAAGGCTTATGGGAGCACGAATACGACCACCTGTTTACCGGCCGCTACAACGGCGACCCTCGACCCGATCCTTCGGAAGTCGCCGAGTGGCGCTGGGTAGAAATGAATGATTTGCTGCGCGAACTCGGCGACCGGCCTTCGAGCTTTACCGTTTGGTTCGAACCCGCCTTGCGGGAGGTGCTGCAGCGCATCGCGGCGTAAACCCTCCGCGATTCCGATTCACCGCAATACCCGGGGATGTTCCAGTAGATATTGGCGCAAGTCGCCCAGGTCGTACCTGCCGTTGCGGTTTCCCTCGCCGTCCAGGTATGCCGCCTCTTCGCTGGTAAGAGCGGCATCGTTGCCGGTCAGAAATTTCGCGAGCAGGCGGTCACGATCCAGGTCGACTGTGGAGAGCCTTACCCGCGCAACGCTGTCTTCCACTACGAGTTCGTAGAAGGTCACACTCGACGGCAGGCCGGAATTCAGCCGAGTGGAGGAAGCACCCCGGTTGGTGAGCCGAGTTCTGCCGTCCAGACCGAAGACGTCCCCGGGCTCGCCTCGGTTGCCGCCTTCGAGAGCGTTTTGCAGGAGGCGCCCGTTTCCGTCGGCTTCCACCAGCATGACCCTGAACAATCGGTCGCAGGTGGAGCACCTGCGGAACGGCTGGTCCAAATCCACGTGATATACCAGAATCCCCGGAAGCGGAAGATCGCGGTCGAAGCCCTTTTTGTCGCGGTACTCGACCAGCAGCCACTCGCGGCCGCTGAGAGGAACCCGCAGCACCCTGCCGCTCGAGCGTACCGGTGCCAAGGTCAATACCTGGTTTATTCCAGCTCCCACTTCCACCGGCGTGATCCAGCCCAACTCGCTTTTCTCCCAGGCTCCCATATGGGGCGGCCGATCCACCACGGTTCGCGCAGCCGCATCCCCGCAGCCCCATCCTCCTCCAGACATCAAAGCCCAGCACCCGATGATCCAGATCCGCTGCTCCGGCTGAGAACCCAGACTGGTATCGTACAGATCCGGCAGGCCCAGTACGTGGCCGATCTCGTGAGCCAGCACGCTGATCGGCCCTATCCCCTCTCCCTCGCACCCCACGGTGCTCAGCATGATGTAATCGTTGACCATGACCACACCACCACCCGGCCGCGGATCGTTGGTTGCGAAAGGAGCGCCGGTCCGATTCTCCAACCGCGAACGATGAGGCCAGGGACCTACTCCGCCGCAATGCGCGCCCCTCTCCAAATACTGGAACACCACAGCGTCCACGAACCCGTCGTCGTCACCGCTGTTCGGCACGCCGTCCGGGCCGTCGTTGTCGAAAAGACCGAAGTCGACCGCGGGATCCGCCAGCGCCAGTATCTCCAGCAAAAACTGTCCTAGCTTGGCGTCTCCTCCCAATCCGGCGCTGTTCCCGGAAACCTCCGCAGCCGTAAGCGAACTCCTCACCCACGGAAGGACGGTACCGGCCACCTGCAGCTTCCCCAAAGACATTTCGCTGTACAGCTCCGGAATCGTTCCGTACTGCGCGGGACCGGTGAAGTACGCCCGCTCGATGTCGGACGCGCTGAACGGCGGTTCGGGAGAATCGGCGAAGAGACCCAGTACCACCACCAGAGGCAACTTGCCAGCCACAGCGGCACCCGCACTCCGCGCGCTCTCGGAGCGCTGAATCCAACCCCTGCTCAACGTAAAGAAATCCGGCTGCCGCCGGATCAACTCGTAGTACCCTCTGGGCAGCGGCCTGCCGAACATCTGGGCTGCAAGCTCGATGTCTTGGCTCCAGGCTGCGCCCGGCACGGCTGCTGCCAGCCACAAAGCCAAAGCGCCGCTACCTAGCCTTCTCATGGTGTAAACTCCACGCGGTAGCCGCTCAGGGAGCCGCGGATCGCATTGTCGCCGCCGGCTACTTCCAAAACTCGCACCTCGGGACGGGATTTCTTCCTGAACCACTCCACGACGAACTCCACCGTGCCGGCTTCTTCCAGAACCGCCACCAGACGCAGCGTGTCTCCGTTCTGCCGGGTGAAAAGATGACCGGAGGCAGCACGGGCGTTCCCCAAGCCCGGCCCGATCAGTTCCAGTACGGCGGCTCCCTCCGGCCCGTTGGGAGATACCAGCCGCCCCCTGAGCTCTACCGGCGTCTCCAATACGTCGGATTCGCATCCTCCCACCGCAGCCGCCAGCAAGACGGCAAGTAGCCCGAAAACCGGTGGCATCCTCGATCCGGGACCAGCGCGCCTTGCGCGTCCGTACCATCGGCTTACCGTTAGCAATGGTCTCATATTGTCACACACTGTCCCAAACTTACCGGCTATGAATCGAGAAATCTTTCTTGAGCGCATGACTTGGCCTCAGGTGAAAGCCCACCTGGAATCCGGCACGACCACCGTGGTTTTTGCCTGCGGCGCGGTGGAGCAGCACGGCCCTCATTTACCGCTTTTTACCGACGCGGAACACGGCACCGCTCTGGCTGAAAAAGTGGCTCGCAAACTGGGAAACGCGCTAGTGGCCCCCACGGTTCGCGTGGGTTGCTCGGAGCACCACATGCACTTTCCGGGCACCATCTCTCTTACCGCAGAAACTTTGGAAGCCGTCTGCCGCGACTACTGCGCCAGCCTCTCCCGCCACGGGTTCCGGACAATTTGTATCATTCCTTCGCACGGCGGCAACTTCGCTCCTTTGGAGGCCATGAAGGAACGACTCCGAGAGGCGGTCGTCCCGGGGACCGAGGTGTTGGTTTACACCGATCTCCCCGAGGTGATCGAGATATGGCGCCGGGTTGTGCAGGAGGCTAGCGGCTTGGGAGACCGGGTAGGAGGGCACGCAGACATCGCCGAAAGTTCGGTCATGCTCGCTCTGCACCCGGGGCTGGTCCGCCAGGAGGAGGCGGCGCCGGGTTGCACCGAGCCCGTCACACCGGAGTTCATCCGCCGCATAATCAGCGAAGGGTTCCACAAAGTATCGCCCAACGGCATCATCGGCGACGCCCGCGGGTTATCGGCGGAAATAGGGCACCGGTGCATCGACGCCCTAGCGGATACGCTGGCCGAGTATTTCGCTACCGCTAGATCCGGCCCCTGACTCGACGGAGGGACCAACCCCTTGAGGCGCATCTAGGGATTGGCCTCGCCCTTTACGGCGGCGCAGAAGACATAATTGGGGTTGGCCACATGCCCTATTGAGCTGGCCGAAGCTGCACACCCCGGCGGTGGGCTTGAAACCAAGACCTTCGCCGGTGTGTCCGTCGGGAACTCATGGTAAAATTCGGCGTTTGGGTCTAGTATTGCTGCATCGATGCAGGGGACAACTCCTCCTGCAGATGTGCATTGCTCGAGGAATCACCGGGAGCGCGACTTTATGAATCCACTCACCCGCAGAACGTTTCTACACCGAATCTCGATTACCGGAGCGGTGATACTCTGGCCGGGCTTGGTCCGCACTTTCTGGCGCCGGCCCGTGTTCCGGTCTTACCCGTTTACTTTGGGAGTGGCCTCGGCCGATCCCACTTCCGATGGAGTGGTGCTCTGGACCCGGCTGGCGCCCGACCCTTTGAGAGGCGGCGGAATGCCTTTGGAAAACGTGGAGGTGGAGTGGATCGTGGCTCAGGACGAAAAACTGAGCCGCGTCGTAAAGAGAGGTACCGCCGTGGCTCCCGCCGATCTGGCCCATTCGGTTCACGTAGAAGTCTCCGGCCTGGCGCCGGACCGCTGGTACTGGTATCAGTTCCGAGTCGGCGGAGAAGCAAGCCCGGTGGGGCGCACTCGAACCGCACCTCCCGCTGAGGCGGAGCCCCGCTCGCTCCGTTTCGCCTTCGCTTCGTGCCAGCACTACGAGCAGGGTTTTTACACCGCCTACCGGCATATGGCCGGCGAGGATCTGGACCTGGTCTTCCACCTGGGCGACTACATCTACGAGTACAGCGGGGTGCGGGATCAAGTGCGCTTCCACACTTACCGGGAGATTGAAACCCTGGAGGACTATCGCAATCGGCTGGCCCTTTACAAAACCGATCCCGACCTGCAAGCGGCCCATGCGGCGTTTCCCTGGGTCGTAACCTGGGACGACCACGAGGTGGACAACGACTACGCCGGGGCGGTTTCGGAAAACAACGACCCGGAGACCGCCTTTCTCACACGCCGCGCCGCCGCTTATCAGGCATACTACGAGCACATGCCGCTGAGGCGCTCTTCCATGCCTCGCGGCCCGGATGCTTGGATTTACCGATCGCTGTCTTTCGGCCGCCTGGCGCGGTTTTACGTCCTCGACACCCGCCAGTACCGAACCGACCAACCGTGCGGCCCCGAGCGCGTGGCCCCGCCGTGCCCCGCATCGCTCGATCCCAACGCCACGATATTGGGAGCAGAGCAGCGCCGCTGGCTGCTAGATCAGCTGAGCAACTCCCCGGCGCGCTGGAACGTCCTAGCTCAACAAGTTTTGATGGCCCCCCTGGACCTGGCCCCGGGAGAAGAAAAACGCTACTCCATGGACAAGTGGAGCGGCTACGCAGCGGACCGCAAGATCTTGCTGGACCATTTCGCCTCCGGCCGGACCAGGAACCCCGTGGTCCTCACCGGCGACATTCACTCCAACTGGGTGGTGGATCTCAAGGCCGATCCTGACGACCCCGAGTCGCGCACGGTGGCCACCGAGCTGGTGGGAACGTCTATCAGCTCCGGGGGAGACGGAGTGGACTTGAGCGAGCGGAACGCCGCGATTCTCGCAGAAAACCCTCACGTCAAGTTCCACAACGGGCAGCGGGGCTACGTGAGCTGCGAACTGGGAAGCGATCGGCTGACCGCGCACTACCGGATCGTACCCTACGTGAGCCAGCCCGACGCCCCGCTGGTTACCCGAGCGTCGTTCGTGGTGGAGGAGGGACGCCCCGGAGCGCAGCCCGCCTGAGGTTTTGGCGGCTTCGCTCCGGGAACCTTACTTTACGCAGCCTCGCCCCGCTCGATCGGGACGCCCACCAGGGATCCGTACTCGGTCCACGACCCGTCGTAATTGCGGACTTTGGGATACCCTAGCAGCTCCTTCAGCGCAAACCACGCTATGGAAGATCTCTCCCCGATTCGGCAGTAAGTGATGATCTCCTTGTCCGGTGTGATCCCCCTGCTTTGGTACAGCTGCTGCAACTCCCCGGCGGACTTGAAGGTCCCGTCCTCGTTTACGTTCTCTCCCCACGGGATGTTTTGCGCGCCGGGAACATGACCTCCGCGCTGAGCCCCCTCCTGCGGCAGGTGCTCGGGGGCCAGCAACTCTCCGCTGAACTCCTTGGGGGATCGCACGTCCACCAGCGCGAACCTCTTCTTGCCGATGGCGCGCAAGACGTCTTCCCGGAAGGCCCTGATGCTCCGGTCCGGCCGCCGCGCGCGGTAGGCTGTGCGGGGCGGAGCGGGAACTTCCGCCACCAGCGGGCGCCCTTCCTCCACCCACTTTTTGCGGCCGCCGTTCATGATTCGAACATCTTCGTGGCCGTAGTACTTCAGGAGCCACCAAGCGTAGGCCGCGAACCAGTTGTGGTTGTCGCCGTAAAGCACCACGGTCGAGTCGTTGGAGACTCCCGCCCGGCTCAGGACCTCCTCCAACTGTTCCTTGGTCGCGATATCCCGCGTTACGGGTGTTTCCAGATCCCGCTTCCAGTGAATCCCTACGGCTCCCGGTATGTGACCCTGTTCGTAAGCCGAGGTATCCACGTCCACCTCGAGGATCCGCACCTTCGGATCCTCCAAATGCTCGGCCACCCAAGCGGTCTCTACCAAAGCCTTTGGATTGGCATATTCGGTTGCCATACTCTACCTCCTTTTAACGCTTCAAAGGGTTTCCGAACCGATCTCGAGCCTGGCGCCCCCGAACCGAGAGAGCCGTGCGCCCGGTGACCGGCTGCGGTCAGTCGATTGCCAGCAGTTGCAAGACGACTATGAATGGAAAAGCGCCGCTCATCACACGCGGTGGCGGCGGGCCGATTCCCGCCGTCTCTCCGGGGAAAGAGCGGCGCTAGCTACAGAAGGGACCTACGGCGCTGTAGCGGCGATCCCCGTACGGCGCCGGCGCGATGACCAGCAAGGTGGAAGGAAAAATACCAGCCGACATAGCGCCTCTATCTCTTACATTCGCAATCGCCGGCCCGAAAAGTCAAGCCCTACTGCCCCGCGCGCAGCCGTTCTTCGGCCACGATCTTGGCCACGACCTCCAGGACATGCTCTCTGGCTCGATCCACCTCCTGCTGCAGGGCGACCTTGCTCTCCATCAACCCCTTGTTCTCCCTGCGGACCACGGCTTTTTCGAAACCATCGAGCGCTTCCTGAACCCGCTTCACGTATTCCTGGCCTTTGCCCATCTTATCTCTCCCTGGTTCGAAGTGGACACCTCATATAGCGCCGGAGGACGTCCGGTGCAAGAGGCGCCGGGGAAAGGAGGAGCCGCTATGCTGCGAGTCACGGTTTACGGCGGGGTGGCGGGAGAGGGAAAAGAGGGCGAGATCGGCGGCAACCAGATTCTCGTCGAGTGGGAAGAGCGAGCTTACTTACTGGACTTCGGAACCCGGTTCGCTATAGCGTCGAAGTACTTCGAAGAGTTTCTCACGCCGCGCACCGTGCTGGGGCTCAAGGATTTCCTGCACATGGGTCTGATCCCGCCGATCGAAGGGATCTACCGGGAGGACCTGGCCGCCCATGATCCCGAACTGTGGCAGCGCTACCGAAAGCGGCCCGGATATCGCAGGCTCGAGCACTTGGACGGGGTTCTCCTATCCCATGCCCACGTGGACCACAACGGAGCCATTGGATTTCTCAAGCAAGAAGTTCCCGTGTACACCGGGCTGATGACCTCCATCATCGGTAAAGGGCTCCAGGACACCAAATCCGGGGGACCGCAGTCGGAATTTTGTTACATCCAGCCCCGGGAGCCCAATGCCGAGGGGGTTTTGGAAGCGATCCGGGGCGTAACCTTGGGGAGGTGGCATGTCGTTTGCGAATACTGGGAAGGGATCGAAAAAGCGTTGGAGGCTCTGGAAGAGTTCTGGCACATGTCGCCCTCCACCAGCAAGACCCTGGAGCAACAGCCGCTAGTTCTCAAGGAGCTGCGGGATATCGGAATTCAGTTTTACCGCGTGGATCACTCGATCCCGGGGTCCGGCGCTTTCGCTCTGGAGACTCCTATCGGTTGGGTGGTTTACACCGGGGACTTGAGGCGTCACGGTCACTCCAAATGGCGCACCGAGCGCTTTGCGGAGGCGGTAGCGGAGCTAAAGCCGGAACTCTTGATAGTGGAGGGTACGCGCCTCGACCAAAATCATTCCACCGAGGAAACCGAGGTACACCAAGCTGCCGAGGAAGTGGTACGGGCGGAGAAAGGACTGGTCATCGCGGACTTTTCGCCGCGGAACATAGAGCGCCTGCGCACTTTCCACGACATCGCCCGGGCGGTGGGCCGCAGGCTGGTGGTCACCACCAAGGACGCCTATCTCCTGGCGCAAATGCACCTGATAGATCCCAACATTCCCTCGCCCGATCAGGAGACGATAGCCATCTTGAAGGAACCCGCGGCCCGCCGGCAGGGCTGGGAGCGTTACGTTTTCAACCGGTTTTCCGACAACTTGCTGGAGGCGCCTTCCATCCGGCGCTCGCCGGGAGATTATCTGCTTTGTCTTTCGTTTTTCGACATCACCAACTTGATTGATCTCGAGCCGAGGGGCGGGACTTACATCTATTCCTCTTCGGAGGCGTACAACGAGGAGCAGGAGTGGGATCTAGAGAGGCTCAAGAACTGGCTGGATCACTTCGATCTCAAACCGGTAGGCGGTCTTCCCGGCGCGGAGCGGGGGCCGTATCACGCGTCCGGTCACATAGACGGTCCCGGGATGCAATGGCTGATCGAGACCGTCAATCCTCGAAAGATCCTCCCGGTCCACACTCAGAAGCTGGGCTGGTTTCTCGAGCGCTGGCCGGATCGTGTAATCTCCGCCAAGTACGCCGAGCCCGTGATCTTGGACTGAGGTATCCAAGTAGATCACCGGGCGTCCCGATCCCGGCGCAGCTCGGCCAACAACTCTTCCAGGCGCGCTACCGGGGCACCGGGCGGCGCTCCCCCGGAAACTCGGGGAGGTCTACCTGTAGTTCAGCTTGACGCGGCCCTAGCAGGTAAGGACACAGGCCGTCCTACGGCCGCCGATACCGCTCCAACCACTGAAGATCGTCCTCGTCCACGTGGACCGCGTAAACCGAGCGCTCGCCGAAACCGATCAACCTCCGCCCCTCGGGAAACACCACCTGCCGGACCAGCCGACCTCGGCCGTCGAAGACATCGTAGCGGGCGCGGCGCTCGGCGGCGGGCCGAGAACGGCGCACCCATACCTCGCCCCAGGGAGCCACCATCGGGGCACCGTCGAAGGGAGGCATCACCTCCGGCCACTCGAGAGATTCGATGTCCGGCTTAGGAGGACGCATCGTCCGCCGGACACCGTTTTCCACCACCACGGCAATGCCCTGCCCCATGCGCTCTACCCAAGCTTCCTTCTCCGCCCGGCCGATTTTCACCGGCTCATACTTCACCGCCGGACCGACTACGGGCGAAACATCCCCCGGCAAATACCACTCCACGCGGTACGGCTCTGCTCTGACCACGGCAACCTGCCCGTCGGGACCCACTGCCCAGGCGTCCCGCGCTTCGTACGGCTTGCTAGGTCCCATCGTCACCCTTACCTCGCCCGGGGGCATCGCCGCATCGCGGGGTACCAGCGGGGTGAACTGCAAGTAGGCTACCGTATCGGCCGAACCGGTCTGGGGGTCCAGCCGCAGCAACGGAGCCCGCCCGCTGGCCGCATAATTTTCCGTCCCTCGCATCAATAGACCGGAGAGATCCACATAGACCCGGCCGCCGGCATCTATTGCCCGCGGGATCAGAAGAAGCCCCCGAGCGGGGCGATTTATCGTCACCGCCTCGCCCACCACTCCTCCGGCGGTGAGCCGCAAAAACCTGCGGTTCCCCATGTCCAGCAGATAGGTGGTATCACCTCGCCCCGCAAAGAGCGCCCCCGGCATCCCGTACTCGCCCGGTCCCGAGCCCTGCCTCCCCACGTCCGCCATCGTACCGCGTGCGAAATCGACCAACCTGACCGCTACCTCCAGCATGTCGCTCACTAGGACGCGCCCGTCGGGAAGCTCCCGCAATCCCGCGATGCGGCTGAACGCTTCGCCGAACCTCGCCTCCGGGGGCTCCAGACGGACCAGGTCCACCGACTGCGCCCCAAGCGAAGCCGCCAGACAAATCCACCAAAATCCGAGCATCGGAACCCGGTGCCAAATCACGGCCACCTCCTGTTGCGCTGGTCTGTTTTTCGGTCGGCTCTGGGTTCGGGTTCGCCGGTTGGATAGATGCCCGGCGCTTGCAATTCGTTGCAGCTATTGAAATCCCGGGCGATTCCAACCCGCCGCAACTACGGCCGGCCTGCCTCCAAGATCGCCCCGGCAGGCGAAAACCTGACCTCTATCTCTCGACCCGGAGGCGTAACCAGCAGAACCTCGTAGGCCGAGACTCGTTCCTCGCCTCCGGACAACTGGGTTTCCTCCATGATCTCCTTCACACTCGCTCCGGGATAGTTTTGTTCAAGGCGAGCCCGCACAGCCTCCGGAAGCTGCTCTAGCCCGATAGCGATCTCGTAGTTCAGGTACTCACCGTTTTCCTTTATATCAGCTTCGCACCTTCTCCCATCCTGCCTGAACTCGATATCGTAAATCACCCGCCCGGCCTCCACCGCCCGGCTCGCCTTCTCTATCCTGGCCCCGGGAAACCTTCCAAGCAAAGCATCCATCACCGGCTTCGGTATCCGGCTCGGGGGAATGGTCTCCTCCCTCGCGCAGGCCGCAGTCAGATCGGCCGCCAGCAGCCCGAGAACCAGTCCTCTAGACGCGCGCAATTTCGCCATAGGTAAAACCCTCCTCAGACTGGGCTGTCCCTCCGGACCTCGCTGCCGTTTCGAAGAAAGCTACAAAGCCTCAAACCACCGCCAAAGCAAACAAGAGATCCACGTACGCCTTCTCCACTGCCCGTAGCCCTGCAATCTTTGACCCCGACCGCGGATGGATCACCCTGTACTCGTTCGGATCGTGAGCGCCGAAACCGTTGGCACTCCGCCCGGATGTGTCACCCGGGCAATGCCAACCCACAACACGGGCGCCCGGCGATCACGGTGGCTCGCGAGACAGGACTCACTCGCTGCCAGTCCGAGCTTCGTGCGCACGCGCATCATCCTTGTTGCTTGACGGCGTCTGCAAGCTCGATCAATACATTCGGCTCCTCGCCGACGACCCAAGCGTCATGTCCAGGGTGCATGATCGCCACGTCCCCCGGACCAAATTCCATCTCGGTGCCGTCATCCATCCGTATTCGTTGACGTCCTGCAAGAAAAATCTTTACATGGAATCGCTGGCAGCTTTCGCCGCCAACGACCGGCTTCACGTGCTCCGACCACCGCCAGCCAGGTTCAAGGGTCTCGCGATAGAACGTTAATCCACCGACAGTAATGACGTCGATGCGGCCCTTTTCGAAGGGTCGGCGAGTTTCGTCCGGTGAGTCGAAGCTCTTACCCGTAATGCTCTCCGATCGTGGCGCCATGATTTATCTCCTTTGCTCACAAATGAGCGGGCTAACGGTTCAGCCATAACCTCGATCGCCCGAGCAAACTCGGGGCCCGAGTCCAGCAACCCGGGCTTCATAGCACTCCCGAGCCGCCCGCAAGTCAGCGCGCGCGGCGGGACGAAAAACCAAGCGCGGCGTCATTCGCCGCGCTTATGGGGCTCTTCCCGAACCGGTTCCACGAGATCCCCGAACCCGGATCTCGCCGATACTGATCGAGGCCACGATCCAACGCCGCCTTCTGCGCATCGGTCAGGGGCGGCACCTCCGTGTCCCAGGCGGTACTGTCCCAGATGTCGTGGACGAGCTCCAGTCGCTCCGCGATGCTGAGTTGCCGGAACTCTATTTCAGGCCTAACCATATCAAAGATCTTGCACGCGCAGGAGCTCCGCTGCAAGGTCCGCTGCTCGGCATTGAGCGCCGCCGGGGCCCGGTGGCATGCATCCTCTGCTGCGCGCCAGCGCGCCAGGCAAGCGAGCCTCCTGACCGGACCCCAAAACCACTGATGGTTCGGATCATGCCCGCGGATCCACACGCACATGGGCTTCAACACTCTGGTCCCCTCTTCATTTTCCACAGGTGGTCTTTGTGAAGGTAGGGGCATTTTGGGGCAGCCACCAGCCAGGTACGTTATCGGTTTGCTCGGGATTCAACCACTTGTCTAAGACACGCAACCAATCGCCCTCTTTCTATCGTGCGCCTCCGTATTTGTCTGCTTAACGCTCGGTATCAGCGGGACGCAGAGCGCCGCCCGCTCGATGCTGCTGTCAGGCGCGGCACGGATGAATCAGGCCGCAACAGATCTCTCTATAACCATTGCCATTTCGCCGGGTACTTCATACATGGGGAAGTGACTACGCGCTTCTAGCTTCGAGACCTGGAACCACGGATGCGCGGCACCAAACGACTGCTGTGCAGCCAGGTATTCCGGGTCTTCTGGCTGGGCATAGAGATGTAACACCGGGACTGGAGTGTCGAGGTTGGCCAGAGCCTGGAGGGGGCTCCCAGCCTTCGCATATGCATCGCTGATCTCGCGGCCCGCGCGGGCCCACATCTCAAAGGGATAGGAACCCATATCCTCCCGCACGTAGTAGGTCAACGCAGGAATGTCCAACCCGTGAAGCCACATCGAGAAGAGTTGATCGCGCGTCTGCTGCCATTGCGCAGGATCCTGGAGCGATCGAAGCGCCCCAAGAAAGGGAGGCGGAGGGTCCAGAACGATCCAGTCGAGCAGGACGAGCTTGAGGATACGAACACCCAACCTGCGGCGCAACTCGATGGCGACCCAGCCGGCGTGCGCCATGGCGACCGGCACGACCTCCTGAGCTCGACTCGCCTCGATGACGGCGAGCGCATCGTCCACAAGGTCGCCGAATCCGAAATCATCAGTCGTCCTCTCGGACCGTCCATGCCCGCGCCAGTCAAGGGCAAGTGCGCGCCTCCATTGGGCGCAGCGCCGGGCGAGTTCATCAAAGACCCTGCGACTGCCACACCAGCCCGGCATGAAGAGGAGCACCGGCTCTCCCTGGCCCTGGTCGTCGTAGCTGACGCGTATCCCGTGCAATTGAACCTCCGGCATTTACGTCCCTCCGTTTACGTCTAACGCTCAGCATCAGCGGCGGCGCGCAGCGCCGTCCGCTGCATGCTGTGGTTAGACGGCCTCGGGACCGCTCGGCCTCTGGCTCGCGTGGTCACTTCCCAGGTACCTACGCTTGAGCTTGGCAAACTGATCGCGACAGTGAGCAGCCGCCTCGGCCACCTGCCCATCCTCAATCAGTCGCGCCACGGCTCGTGCCCGATGAAGAAGAGCATCGAAGACCTTCCCCTGATCTGGCTGCGACCTGATCGCAGCGACGATCGCCGGAGCAGTAGCGTAGTACTCACTCAGGAACACCTTCCCCCAAGGGAGCCCCTTGAGGTAGTCGTCACGCAAGCGCCGAAGCATCGTCAGCTCCCAACAGTCGTCGGGGAGGCCCGCGTACTCGACGCAGGCCGTGGTTACAAAGCAGCCCCCCGAGCCCTTGTCATCATGCTCCTCGTACTTGTTCCCGAGCCAGTCCTCCCGCTCGTAGGAGCGGGAGCCGTCAGAGTGCTCCTTGTACTTGTTCCCGAGCCAGTCCTCCCGCTCGTAGGAGCGGGAGCCGTCAGAGTGCTCTAGGTACTTGTTTCCGAGCCAATCCTCCCGCTCGTAGGAGCGGCTGCCATCCTCATGTTCCCAGTACTCGTTCCCGAGCCAGTCGGTTCTCTTGTAGGACTTCGACATTTCAACCTCCTGCCGCGATCATGTGCGGCCGTCTAACGCGCCGGTTCAGGCGCACCGAGGCCGCGCAGCGGCCGAGGGAACCCGAGCGCGCAGCGCGAGGGCGTCGCCTGGAACCGCTGGTTGGGCGTCATGTCTTCCACTCGAAACCCTCCACTTCAAGCTTGATGCGGTTCTTTGGCTTGAGGCCATAAAGCTCTCGAACAAGCTTCGTTGCAAGTTCTGAAAGCGCCCCACCGCGTTCTACGCGCACGTATCTGTACCCTTTAGCCTCCTTCTCAGTCGTGTCATAGCCGAGCTTGCGTACGAACGCAAGAAACTGTGGGAGATCAGTCTCGTTTCTGACATACGCGTCTTCCCCTCTCTCTTTGTGCAATCGATACCAGTCGAGACCGATCGAATTGCCCTCGATTGAGAATTGAAAGCTAATCTCGCCGCCAGAATCAGACGGCTGAAATGTAAAGAGGGCGTAGGCACCGTTCTTCCCGTAGCTCTGCAACTTTGAGAGGACTGTCGGGATCTGACTCACGGTGATACCGGACTCTCTTGCAAGGAATATGTAGAGGACGCCTACCAGAATTGCGGTGCCCCCAATCAGGCCGGGCAGCAGCTTGGCCAAATGCGGTGGCAGCATCGTGGCGAAGAAGCCGACGATCGCGACCCCCGCTGCAAGGATTATGACTGCGGCGCCAAATCTTAGTACGACGTTCATGACGCCCAACGTCCTGCGCTTCACCTGCGCCGCGGAGCGGCGTCAGGTGCAAGCGCGTGTTGGGCGGCCATTAGCAGTTACCCCCACACCATCCGCCACAGGATGCCCGGCCCCATCAGGCTTTGCGGCGGGGCCAGCAGGCTGGCCACGTCGTTGAAGGCTTTCGCCACCACCGGATCGCGATGGGCCGCCCGGTGCAGTCGCGCCATGTAGGCATTGATGAAGCGGATGGCCGGCGTGCGTTTTCCTTCCGCCTCCGGGAAGCGCAGGTCGCCGCTGACCACGATCTGCCAGGGGATGTCGATGCTCCGCGCCGCCCGGCGGAAGAAGCGCCGCCACAAGCCCTCGCCTCCCCGGCGCAACTCCTGCTGTAAATCCAGCGCCTCCATGGCCGCCACCGACATCCCCTGGCCGTAAATCGGGTTGAAACTGCACAGGGCATCGCCAAAAATGAGAAAGCCCTCCGGGAATCGAGTCAGGCGTTCGTACCGCCGGCGCTCGTTGGCTCTGACGCGATAGGGGAGAAAATCCGAAAGCGGCTCGGCGTCTTTGATCACCTCATAGACCTCCGGCGCAGCCAGGCTTCTGGCGAAAGCCAGAAATCCTTCTTCATCCCTGGGTGGTGGATCGCCGGCGAAACCGATCAGGGTGAGCGTCCATCGTTCCCCTTCCTGAGCGAGCATCACCGCGCCGCGTTTGAGGGTGGGAGAAAGGGTGATGATGACGACCTTTGCGCCGTTCAGGTGCTCCGGGCGCCGGCGATAAAGCCGGGTTACACCGGCCAGGTTGACCGTCACCCGTTCCTCCGCCGGCGGTGTATAGCCCATGTCTGCCAGCCATTTCGGCGCCCGGGAGCCGCGGCCGCTGGCGTCCACCACCAGGTCGGCTTCCAGCACCTCTTCGGCGCTGCCGCCGGCCCGGCGCACGAGGCGCACCCCGCGCACCCGGCCGGCGCGTTCAGACGGAACCAGCCCCAGGGCGTCACACTGTTCGATGGCCGTCACATTGGGCAGGGCCAGCAGTCGCTGCCGCACATACCCTTCCAGCAGCGGCCGGCTGACCATCAGCGCGCCGTTTCGGCCGTCTTCATTGGTAAAGCGGGCATGATAGCCGCCGCCGTCGAACCAGATCAGTTCCTGTTCGGGCCGGTCGAGGAACGGCGCGCCCCGTGCCATCAAGTCGGCGGTCAGGCCGGGGAACATGCCTTCCAGAATCTCGCCGCCCCGCAGAAGGAGTGCGTGGGTATGCCGGCCTTGGGGCACCCCCTTGCGGTTCTCGCCGATGGGCGGAAAGGTGTCCCGCTCGACGAGGGTCACCTGCTGGTAAAAGTCGGCCAGAGCCCGGGCGGCCAGCAGCCCGCCCATGCTGGCTCCGATGACGATAGCATGGTTTTGATTTGGCATGGCTGTCTCCTTTATCCTCTCAGTTGTTTCTGCAAAAACGGAATGAGCGCACCGGCCACGGCTTCAGGGTCGTCGGCGAAGGGCCAGTGACCGCTCTGCTCCAGAATCACGATCCGGGCGCGGGGGAAGAACTCTTGCTGACGTTCGGCGAAACGCACCGGCACGTACGGGTCGGCTGCGCCCCAGATGACCAGGGCCGGCACGTCCAGTTGCCGGAAGAGCGCTCCCAGGGCCTCGGCCATCTGGCCGGGGTTGTCCGTGGCCCGGTAGAGACGCAGCACCGCCCGTTTTGTGCCCCAGTCCATGTCTCGGTACATGCGGTCCACCATGGCTTTGGGCAGGCCGCGGGGGTTGGTGCGCTGGATCAAAAAACCAAACCCGAAGCGGGTCGTTGTGGCCTGGAAGAGCTCCCCCAGGAGCGGCGTGCGCCAGATGCGGGCCAGGGAGTGCCAGCGGTAGCCGGGCATGATGCCGATGTTGATCAGGGTCACGCTGCAGAGCCGCTCCGGGTGTTGGGCGGCCCAGGTCAGGCCCCACGGCCCGCCGAAGTCGTGCAGCACCAGGTGCGCCCGCCGCACCCTTAGGTGGTTGAGGATGCCGTCCAGATGGTGTGCGTACCCCTCAACGGTGTAGTCGAAATCTTTGGGCTTGTCCGCCTGGCCGAAGCCGGGCATGTCCGGGGCCACGGCCCGGGCGAAGCCGCCGGCCCGGCCCACCAGGTCGCGCCAGTCCTCCGACGAGCCGGGGTTGCCGTGGACGAAGACCACGGCTTCAGCGCTGTGCCGGTCGCCGCTCTCCAGATAAGGGGAGCGGATGCCCTGATAGGTGACCGCGCCGCGGGTTACTTCAGCCGTGTTGGTGGTGGATCTTCTCATGCTCATGACGACGTCCATCTTTCCGTCCAGCTTCAACGAATGGCATAGACGCTCAACTTCACCCAACCGGGGCTAAATTCCCCTACCCCCACCGCCAGGGTGCGATTGAGCCAGGCGTAAGGCTCGGCGCCGGCTTCGAATGTGTAAGCCACTCGAAAGTATTGTTCCGACGCGGCCACCGGTTTTCCTTCCTGCATCTGCTGCATCCCTTGGGGAGTCATCGAGAAGTAGCCGCGACCGGTGACGGTAATCAAGTTCCCGTCGTGGGTTCTGGCCGTGGAGCGAATATCCAGCAGCAGACTGCCGTCCTCCCGCCGGAGTGCCCAGTCGCCGCCGCCTGGAAGGATTTCAGCCTGGAGGTGCGGTCCTTTGATCGAACCACCCCGAATGGGGAAGATCTCTCGCTGCCCTGCACCGGTTGGTCCGATGGCGAGGGACGGCTCCAGCTCCACAGTGACGTCAAAGAGCCACGCGTACACAAGGGGTCTTTCGGGCTGGAGTCCTTCCTGCTGGGCCAGCGTATTCGACGACAAGAAAAAGAAAATCAGGGTTGCAGTGAAGAGAAGCTTGCATGGGTTCATGTTTCATCCTCCTTTTAATTTGTCCGTAGAAACGAATAGTTCATCACCATTACAAAATCGAATTCATCAGCCTTCCCCCCAGGCGGCCCGGAAGTTCGGGCCGGTGTCGAAGATGAAATCCTGGATGTGCACTGCCTTGCCTCGCAGCAGGGTCGTCACTGTGACGCCGCTGTTTTGACCCTGCCGGCCCTGGCGGTTGACGACCTCCACATCCCAGCGGGTGACCACCACGTTATTGCCCACCATGTCGAACAGGTTGGCCACCGCCACCCGGCGGACGGTGAAGCGCAGGGTGGGAAACTGCGCGAAGAACTGCTCGAACCAGCGGGCCACGGCCTCCTTGCCGGTATGCACGCCGCTGGCACGCACGTCGCCGGGAAAGATGAAGGTGACCTCATCGGCCAGGTTCGACAGCACCGCTTTCAGATCGTGGCGGTTGAAGGCCTGATAGATGGCCGGGGTTTTGCGTTGGGCAAGCCAGGCGCCGATCATCGCTGTTTTCTTCCTTATTCCTTCCGCGCCCAGGCGGCGATCAGCGGCGGGGTGATCAGGGTGCAGTCCTTCTCCACCGCCTCCTGCCGTATCCGTTCGGCTAGGGTGTCCACCTGCACCGCTTCGGCGGTGGCCACGCCGGTCTGCTGCATGAGCGGTAAAACGGTACGGGTCGTCTGGGCGATCCACTCGTAGATGAGCGAATCCGCCCCGCGCTCGACGCGCTGCATGGCCAGCATCTCCGGCGCCGGCAGACCGGCCTGCTGAAAAATGGATCCCAGCTTGAAAGCGATGCGACCGTCGATGCCGGCGCGGGCAAAGGCCTGATTGATCCGGGTGCCGGCTGCAACATAGGTTTCGCATTGGGGGTGGGACATGATTTCCGGCGGAGGCGAAGGCAGCAGATCCAGCTCCTGAAAGGCGACAATGCCGCCGGGCTTCACGAACGCCAGCAGCCGGCGCAGCACGGCCGCCGGGTCGGGAAAGTACATCAGCACCAGCCGGCCGACCAGGGCGTCTACCGGCTCGCCGTCGAGCTGAAAATCGGCCAGGTCGGCGGCGATGAACTGCACGTTGCTCAATCCGGCGCTTTGTGCCCGCTGTTGGGCGAAGGCGATGGCCTCCGGTGCTTTGTCCACGCCGATGACCGTCCCTTCCGGCCCGACGAATTTGGCGGCCAGGAACGAGACATCCCCGGCGCCGCAGCCCACATCCAGCACCCGCATGCCGGGCGCCAGGCCGGCTTTGAGCAGCATGATTTCGGTCAGCTCGCCGAAGAAGCGCCCCTGGTGGACCAGCCGCTCCAGTTCCGGCTGCGAGTGGCCCAGCACGTAGTCGGCGGCAACCTTGTCTTGCGATTTCATATCCGATCTCCCTTCAGTGGTATGGTTTTTATTCCCAGGGATTTGTCCCTGGCACGCTCTATGATAAGGCCGGATTTTGCTAAATTGCCAGACGAAAACCTGCTAACTTTTTGTTGAAAGCAGAGTTGAAAGCAGGAGGGAGAGGCAGCGCGGTGTTTTCTGAAAACACCGTAAGGAGCGTGGCGGTGGTTGAGGCGCGGGGATTTTGGGCGTCAGACGGGAAAAAAAGAGACGACCGGCGCGACGGGGGCTGCCCGGGGGATGCCTCGAGCGGCAGCCTGAAAGCAGGACATGCGAAGCGCGCGAATATGCGGCCGAGACTTAGTCCGTTCGGGCCTTCACCGGGGCGATGACGGTGCTTTCAGCGGGGGCGAGGCCGTCAGCCCATACACCTCCTGCTGCCACAGCCACTCGGTGGCGCGTTCGATGCCCTTGCTCAGGTGGTAGCGGTAGGTGCTGAAGGGGAGGCCAAGCATTTCTGCGGCCTTCTCCTGCGATGGCGCCGGCCGCAGGTAGGTGCGGCGCAGGGCCTGGTAGAGTTTATCGTCTTTCGGATGCCCCTGCATTATTTTGGCAGCTTCTTCGATCAGTTCTTGCAGATCTTCGGTATTCGCTTGCGGGCCGTAGCGGTCCCTGAGCAGTCGGGAACGCATCAGGGGGTTGGTGCGGAGTCGATCCGGGCGGGCGAAATCCCGCAGCGCCTGGCGCACCGCCTCGGCAAATTCCGGCTGAGAAAGCACCACCAGCGGCGGCGGAGCCGGAGCCGTGGCCGGTTCCGGGCGGAAAGCCATATCCAGTTCCCGCTCGGCCAAAATCTCGCGCCATTGCGGGAGCGATTCCGCCCGCCAGTCGTGGGCAAATCCGCCGTAGCGCCGGCCATCCACCTCAAAATCAGCCTCGGCGACACGGCAGAAGTTGATGTAGGTGAACAAACCTTCCCAGGAGGGCGGGTCGGCGGTGCAGCAGAACGTCCAGGCCAGGTTGGGAGTGGTGAGCCAGGTGATTACCGTGTTCAGGGTGATCATGTTGTGGGTAAGGGGCGTCTGATACTTCTCGTATCCCATCCAGAAGCGGGCGATTTGGATGCGCTCGCCGGGACGCAGGGGGCCGTAGCGGCGCACAAAGGCCCAGATGGCGCGCACGGCCGGGTCGGCCTGCTCGTCCTCCGGGGTGACGGTTTCCAGCAAGAGATTGGCGGCAAAGCCCAGAAGCTGAGGCCCCGGTCCCCGGTAGACCACGAATGCCTGTGGCTGTCGCTGTAGCCAGTAGGCGGCAATGCGGGCCGAGTCCGCTCCTTCGTGCTGCTCGACCATGGCCAGAATGTGTGGGTGATCTTGCGTCGTGGCCGGCTCGTGATAAGCGCCACCCATGGCTTTCCAGTCATAGAAGGGCTTCATCAAGGGGTGGTGGCGTTGCAGGTAGATCAGGTCGAAGAAAGCCCGCTGTTTGGCCAAACCGCTGCTGTTCCAAAAGCAGCGGCTCAGGTGGTGGCGCACCTGGCGGTAGAGCTGTCGCCACCCTTCGGGATTGCGCCAGCGCAGGTCGGCCTCCAGCACCTCGCGCACGAGATCATGGGGGAAGATGCCTTCGGGGCCGGTTTCGATGAAAGAGAGCCCCCGCAGCCAGGCAAAGAGCGCCGGCGCGGCTTCCTCACCGAACACTTCAACCAGTAGGGCTTCGCTCGTCACGCGGGCCAGCGCGCAGGCTTCCAGTGCCCGACGATGGTAGTCGGTGGGTACGTCTCGCAGGAAACGTTCCATCAGCAGGCGGATCACGTCAGGGGCGTGTTCCAGGCTGATTTCTTCCGCCCTGGTCGCGCCCAGTCCCACCCAGTCGGCCAGCAAGACCAGGGCCAGGGGATGGCCGTAGGCGACATTGAGAACCGCCTCCTGAAGCATGGCGGGCACATGCAGCATGGTCAGCAGTTGGCGGCTTTCTTCCGGGCGCAGGTTGCGCAGGGAGATGATGCGGGTGAGATCGCGCCAGGCGGGATCGGTGTGCCAGGGTTCGGCCGGCGGCTGCCGGCCGGCAATGACCACCAGCAGATGGGCGGGCAACGCCGGCAAGAACGTCTCGCGCAGCCAGTCATCCAGGGCTGTCAAGCGCTCATAGGTGTCGAGCATGAGCACGGCGGGTGGCAGATCGGCCAGGGCGTCCAGGGAAAAGGGAGGAGCTCCCGGGTCAATGGCATGAGAGAGAGCAAGGAGAAAACTCTGCGGAGAGGGCTCGATATCGCGACCATCCAGCCAGTAAACAGGGCGGCCGTGTTCGGCAGCCAGATCGGCGTACTCGCGCAGCAAGGTGGTCTTGCCGACGCCACCGGGGCCGAAAAGATGGAGCACGCCAAAGGGCGATTCCTTAGCTGACAGGGCCTGAGAGAACAATTCCAATTCGGCCAGGCGACCGGCGAAGAAGCGTCGGCGAGTTGCCGTCAACCGCCCGGACACGCGCGAGGGCCGAAACGTTTTTTTTTGCTTGCTAATGCGTTCTGGCATGGGTTGTCATCTCAGTGCCGCCCAACGATCAGGCGCTCAGCCGCGGGCGAAGCCCGGCGGCTGCAGCGCCATGTTATACCGCCTTAGCTGCACTTCCTGAACAGGAGCATGCCGTCCCTGACCTTTCTCTGCATCTTTCCTCTCTCCGCGTCGTCGAGCTGGTCGGGAGCAAAACGCGATGCCGGGACACCCAGCGTTGTGTCGTCAATTATTCGGAACACAGAATCCGCACCAAGCCTGACACGATTCAGTGGTCCCTTACCGAAACACCCTCCTGGACCGCAGAAGCGCAAGAAGTATGCTCCGTCGGGCCCGGCTTCGGCCACGAGGCCGTATGGCTCAGAGCATTCGGTCTTCCAGAACCCGATATACGGGTAGGCTGGATCGTAGCGAAGCTTACCCTGAACATTCAAGCTAGTGGTCGTGAAGTCCGGGCGCACCAGGTACCAGACCGTCCCAGCGGATAACAGCCAAAGCGCGTAGCTGCCGACGAGTATCCCCCGCGCGAGCCATCTCCAAATGGGCAGTCCCGAGTGCCGAGCGCTGCTCCTCCAGACTACAACCAACACGAACAGCCCCCACCCCGAGACTACAATTGCACGAACGAGCAGGTACCATAGCCCAATGAGGAGGAGTCGTTCGAGGAGCAGCAGCAGAAAAACAACCAGCGTACCGAGGCCGGCGAGACCCCAAAAGGCAATTGGGAGCTTAACGTCGCCACGAACGGCCTGTCGCAGCACCATTCCTCCCGGCCGGTATAACGGTTGGGTTCAGCCGCGTTGCGGAGCGCAGCGGAGCAACGTCGGCTGCAACCCGTTGTTAGCCCGCTCCCATGACTTCTTTATACTTACTTGCAAAAATACCATTCTCAATCCTTAGACAAGGGATACCGCCAACTATTGGATAGACCACCAATGCTTCTGGACTGAACAACATGTTCCCAATCTCTTCTAACGGTGTTTTGAACTTGGGACACGCAAGAATATACGATGGCGGCACGGCGTCTTCGTCTTTCTTGATGATTGTTATTGCGGTTGGATTGAGCGGGTTTGATGTAAAGGGGAAGAGCTTGTGTTCCAGAACATCGTAACCCAGAGAATCAGCTATACCCTTCAGATTTTTGCAGTATCCATGAGTATCCATTCTCCGTCTTGCTTCATCGTTGGCAAGTTCGTAGCCAGGCTCCAGTAGGATGAGGAATCTTCTGGTGACTCGGAATAGCTCCTGCAAAATTGGTTCTTCATTTCCGCCATTAGGCTCTATCGAATGTGACGTATAAACAACATCAATGGAATTGCTAGCGAAGGGAATGTGACGGAGATTCCCTGTGCAGAGGGTCGTATTAGAGACACCTTGGCTTTGAAGCCAACGTTTTGCATATGCAACTCGTGACCAACTCAAATCAAAACCAAAATTGCTGACCTCGGCTTGCAGGTGTTGCAACACACCAGAAAGAGTGGTGGCTTCACCAACACCAGCTTCCAATATAGACATCGGTTTGCACAAAGAGAGAATTGTCTTGGCTATCTCTAACGTATAATTCCTCTGGTGCTCTGCCATTTCTGCATTTTCCATCGAGGCAATGTAACTTCCTGTCTGCAAACCATAGGCGATCTCAATAATCTCATCCGTATTGCGTTGAAGTCCCTTTTCCTCACGCAACAGTGCGCTGATATTTCTCCCTTGTTCATACAAGGATTTTAGCTGGCGAGGCGTTGTCTTCACATGCTTCTCCTTTCAAGCGGGCTAACAAGGGCATCAGCGGGGAAGGATGACAGGGCGCTTGAGCTGCGCTTTTAGAATAATCTTTGAGAGGGTACTGAAGTAGCCATTGAACATGAGCCCTTCGTCCGCTGCATGCAATGTTAGGCTGCCTCACTCATGAGAATAGCTCCGCATTGACCAACCGACGGTTCCTCCCTTGGGGCTCTTCTCCTGCACTCCCGTTGCGCAACCCGCCCTCATCACGGGTGCTCCGTCTGGGCAGCGCCCAACCGCCGCCGGAGCTCGGCGCCCCGCCACTCGAGACGCTGCACGATCTCCTCGAACTCCGGGTCGCCGTGCAGATCCCGGAGCAAGGGGTCCTCTCGGATCAGGACCGGCGCCGGCATCCCCGCCAGATGGGTGGCGCGCAGCCAGCGGATCGCGCCGCCCCGATCGCCCTCGAGCAGCGCCAGCGCCGCGTACTGGTAGTAGGCGTTCCACGGCTCCTGCCCGATGTTCAGCAGCTGGTCGGCATGTGCATAGGCGTGCGCGATCAACGGCTCGGCCTGCTGCGCGCGGCCGCTCTTGACGTAGAGATACGCGAGCGGCAGCGCAACGGACTTCCAGGTGTAGAGGCACGTTACCGTGGGATCGCGCTCGAGCGCGCCCTTGAGATACCGTTCCGCCTCGTCCGCATTCCCCGCCATGAAGTGCGCCTCGCCCAGCCTGGCCCAGGTGTAAGCGGCCTCGGGTTCGAGCCGCCAGATGCTATCCAGGTACGCGATCGCACCGGCGTAGTCGCCCCGGATCATGTATAGTGCGAGCTGCCCGCCCAGCGTGTACGTGTCGCGAGACAGCGCCAAGGCTTCTTCGAACGGCTGGACGGCGAGATCCGGCAGCCCCAGGTGGAAGTAGGAGAATCCGTAGAGCAGGCGTGTGCTGCGATTGTTCGGGTTCATGGCTGCGGCTCTGCGTTGCAGCGGGATCCCCAGGTCATGCTGCCCGAGGTCGAAGTACAGATAGCCGAGGAAGTGGATCGATGGCCAGTACGTCGGGTCCGCGGCGAGCGAACTCTGGAACGCTTCTTCGGCCAGCCGGTGCTCGCCTCGCATCCAGTAGACGCGGCCAAGCAGGTAGCCGCCGCGAACCGGGTCCAACTCGTTCATCCGCCGGGCATAGACGGCCGCGGAATCGTATGCGGCAGGGATGTCACCTGACTGCTCGGCACGGGTCAGGTAAAACAAGACGAGCCGGTCGAGGGCAGGTTGAAAGTCCGGATCGAGTTTAAGCGCACGTTGCAACAGCGCGAGAGCCCTGTCGAGCGATTCCGGTGTAGAAGCAGCGGCAATCGAGTCCGCTTCTTCGACCAGTGGACGCGCGGGCGAATCGGCCCAATCCGGCGCGTCGACGGGTAGGGGACCGTGGTGGAGCGTCTGGGTGCGCGGCGCGCGTTCGGACGACCTGTCGTAATCGGTACACCCGAGGGTAAAAATGATGGCTAGCGTGACGACGCGTACCGGGATGCTTTTGCTAAGCACAGCTAGCCGGGCCAGAAATCGGACGCCGCCGAGCACTCCCCTTAACCATGACCGGTTGAAGATGATTCTGACCGCCGTGATCTTGCTCAGGGGGTAGCGTTTCGCAGCGGTGCCGTAGACGATATCGGGGCGTCGGTTTATCAAGAGGCTCACGTTCGCGACATCACCGGTCTGCTTGAAATAGCATTGTGTGATTTTCTGCTCATCTTCGTGGACTTTCATGCTATCAACCTCCTTACTGCACGCCGTGCCTCGGCTTAGAGTAGGTTGTGCACCCCGTACGCCGGCAGCGTTGAGAACCGGCGGCCTAACGACCAGGGCTTAAGCTGCGAGCCGGCGCTTTGGCCGCGCCTCTCGCGCAACTCCAAGAATACAACGTGGCGTCTGGCGCGGCCAGCCGGCTCGTCAGCTTCAAGCCCCTGTTAGGCGGCGGTTCCAGCCGGAGGTGGCAGCACGAGCGCTGTGTTGCAGACAGGACATCGAAACGTAGTCGTGCCGTCGGGCAAATGGGCACTGTAGACTGACGAGCAGTGAACGCACTTAAGGGGAACGCCAGTGGGCCGGGAGCCCCGTCTGTCCGACATTATAGCGCCAGCGACTAATCCTAGGAGCGCACCGGCACCCTCCCCGAGAGCGGCGCCGATGCCGGTCGTGGCAGCTAGGGTGCCAAGCACATGAGAATCGTCGTAGCTCTCCAAGACGGCGCTCAGATAGTTGAAATAGGAATCATTGGGCTCAAACACCACATAGTGTCTTAGGAACGGCGTGACAACAGAAACCGTACCGCGGTCCGAGGCTAGCTCAAAGATCCAGATGTCCTTGTTCGAAGCCACGCCTGCTTCCCAAACTACCCAGTCGCGGGTGTGAGGTATCGCTTGCACGTTCTTGGAGAGGATAAGGAATACGGCGTTCGACGAGGCGATATCCCGACGAATCTTCTGAGGGCTAATAGTGCCGGCCAAGATAGCCTCTAGCTCCTCAAAGACAAGCCGGACCTTCGTGCGGGCGCCCAACCGAGCGAAAAAGTCGACCAGGTCCTTGTCACGCGCACTGTGGGAAATGAATACCTGCGCCATTACACGCCACCCTTTGGAACCGCAGCCTAACCTGTGATTACATTGCATCTATCCCTGGTGGCTGTCAAGATAAGTCCTTATCACTGCGAGGCTCCGCGCCTGCCCAGCCGTCCGCCGGACTCCGTACCCCCAACCCCCCACGATTCAACACATGAGTGTACAACATCGTCGTGCTAACATCCTTATGCCCCAGGAGCTCCTGCACCGTCCTAATGTCATAGCCCGCCTCCAACAAATGGGTCGCAAACGAGTGCCGAAACGTATGACAACTAGCCCGCTTGCTGATTCCGCTCCGCCGAACCGCCTCCTTCACCGCTCGCTGCACCACGCTTTCGTGAAGATGGTGCCGGCGCCGCCTCCCGTCCTTCATTACATACACCCGGGCCGCCGGAAATACCCACCGCCAAGCCCACTCCTGCCCCGCACTGGGATATTTCTCTCCCAAAGCTCCGGGCAGCTCCACCTCCACTCCCCGCCCCAGATCGGCACGATGCAACTCGCGCACCTCGACAAGATGGCGCTTCAAGGGGTCCACGGCAGCAGCCCAGGTGGTTGAGAAACCGCGCCACCTCCGCCCCACCGAGTTCGCCCCGATCCCTGAATCCGTAGTAGCGAATAAATCGCTTTATCCAGCCGACATACGCGCGCTCCGTACGACGGCTAAGACGCCGCGCCCGCGCCTTATACCGCACCGTTTGCAAGAATAAGGACTTATGCTGCATCCGCCGAACCACCTTTTAACGTCCGCGAGGAAAGCAAGAAAGGCGGTACCAAAAAACTGCGGGCCGTATCAAAAAGCCGGCGTACCTGCCCACGCCACAACCTTGCCGCCATCGCGTACAGAATGTCCACGTACGCCTTCTCCACCTCCGCCAGCCCCGCAATCTTCGAGCCCGGCCGCGGATGAATCACCATGTACTGGTTGGGAGCGTGCGCCCCCGAATCGTGACCCAAACCGGAAAAGACCAAAGGCAACTTCAACCGCTCGGTGAACTGATAAAAGGGGGCACTACCCGCAACCCGCAGCCAAACCGCCGGAAGATGGCCATACTTGTTGAAGACGCTGATCACCACTTTCGTCCTGAGCCGAGTGGAGACGAAGGAGTCCTGGCTAGCTTGCAAACCCTCGTCGAGCGGCACCATTTTTTCGGTGAATGGTGATAGGCATTTTGGGCCCTCGCGAGGTTGCCCGCGCGCACCGGGACAGTCCGGTTCTTCTCACGCGGTCGGCAATGATAGACACACTCGCGACGGGACTAGCCGCTGCGACGTATGACGCGGTGGTCGTCCAGCAAGATCACTGGGACTCCTCGTGAGAGCCCGTTTTCGTCGCAGTATGCGCGGAGCGACCGGCGAGCGCAGTGTGGGTCGCCGATCCGCAGCTCCGGGAGCTAAGGCTATGCGTGGCTGGCACCTACGCGTCTCCTCGGCCGCGATCGCTAAGAGATATCGTCGTCCCCGATCCCCCCGTTGGAATACGCAGGTACTGGCTCAGAGCGTTCGCCGAATGGATCGCCGCTTACTCCGCAGCTTCCTGCCCCTCTTGCTCGCATGCCTAGCGGCGAACCAAGGCTGTGGCAGCCGCGACGCGGGGAACCACTACGAAGGCTTCTATGCGCTGGGTTTTTTCCCCGACCGGCACCGCGTCTGGGTGTTCGATTCGCTGGGCAAGCGCGTGGGCGGATTCGGTTCCCTGCCTGCGAGCTCAGTACCTACCCCGGTGCACGTGCTGCAACATGCCTACCAAGCCGCCCTGGTCACCAATCCACGGAGAGCCGCCTGTTCGCACTGTTCTCCGGCCGCCGCCGAGCGGATTTTCCGGGGGAAGCCAACTTCGGCGAGTACGTGCACGTATTCGATTGGAACGGCACGCTTAGGGAGGTTCTGAGACTAGACACCGCGGCGCTGGCGATTGCCGTGGATCCCGATGGGCGAACATTGTACGCCGCGCGCCACAGCCCCGAGCCGGCTATCGTTCGTTATTCGCTAGTGAACCCTGACTGAAGTCACATCCGCGACTGCGAGGCCTCGTTCATTAATTACACCACGCCATTAGACCATGCCCCACTGGTCACCGGTTTGCCACTAGGCGGCAGCTCTCGGCAACCTACCTCATGCCGCCGCCAAAGCGTACAACAGATCCACGTAAGCCTTCTCCACCTCCGCCAACCCCGCAATCTTCGAGCCCGGCCGCGGATGAATCACCATGTACTCGTTGGGAGCGTGCGCCCCCGAACCGTGACCCAAACCGGAAAAGACCAAAGGCAACCTCAACCGCTCGGTGAACTGATAAAAGGGAGCACTCCCCGCCAAACGGGGCCAAACCGCGGGAGGATGGCCATACTTGTTGAACACGCTGATCGCCGCCCGAACCAAAGGCGCCTCCACCGAAGTCTGAGACGGCGGATACGCACCCAACTGCCGGATCTCGATGTCGCCAAAACCCTGCCGCTCCAAATGGGAACGAATCATGGAAAGAGCCTGCTCCGGACGCATGTCGGGCGGAAGCCTGGAGTCGATCTTCGCAGTCGCCTTGTGGGGAAGAATGGTCTTGGACCCCTCGCCGGTATAACCTCCCCAGATACCGTCTATGTTGAGAGTGGGGTGGTAGAGATAGGCCAACAGCGCATCCGCCCCGGTCCAGCCGTCAATGAACCGCTCCACACCGAGCAGCCGCTTCAGGGCCGCCTCGTTCCACTTCCTGAGCACACCGTTGATCAAGCGCTGCTCTTCCTCCGTGGGCGGACGCACCGCGTCATAGTAACCGGGAATCAGAATGGTGTTGCCGTCCGGCGTCACCATCGAGCCCAAAGCCTGCACCAGACGCCAGACCGGGGAATCCACCAGCGCTTTGTACGAGCCGTGAATCTCGGCCCGAGTGGGACCACCGTGAGGGCCTCCTTTGGACTCGAGCTCCAAGTACAAGATCCCTTTCACCCCTAAATCCAGCTCGGCCTCTCCGTCCGGACCCTGAGAGTTGAAGGGGAAGAAAGCACCCGCACACCGGCGCAGGCGCTCTTCGTAGCGGTCCACTATCTCAGGATAATGGGGCGAGCTGATCTCCTCTTCTCCCTCCGCAGTGATCATCAGGTTCACCGGCAGCCGCCCCTCGGTCGCCAGGATCGCCTCCACCGCGTTAAGGAAAGCCCGCTCGGGACCTTTCTGATTGGTAGCGCCGCGACCCATCAGCACGGTCCCAAGCTCGGTCTCGACCAGATTCGCCTCGAACGGCGGAGATCTCCAGTCTTCCGGCTCCACCGGCTGGACGTCGTACATCATGTAAACCATCAATGTCTTGGGAGCGCCCGCATCGTAATAACCCCACACTCCGGGATGGCCACCGGTGGGAACCAGCTCCGCTTCTTTGAAACCCAGACTTCTGAAGTCCTCCAGGACCAGACGCGCCATCTCCTCAATCCCCACACCCTGGGCGCTCACCGAGGGCTGCCGGATCCAGCGCTGCAAACTGGCGATGTGACGATCGAGGTTCTGGTCTATGTAGCGGTAAACCCTGGAGTGGTTGCCCCGGTAGGCAGGAAGAGCCGCTGCATCGAACGCCTCACTTGTGGTAAGCCTGAACGCCGGGCGGCGGCCCTGTTGCTGGCTTCTCGGAAACAGGGCCATGCCCGCCAGGCCGGCCGCCCCCACCTCCAGGAAACGACGCCTCTCAAAGAGCATGGAGACCCCGCACGGTTGGAAGGATTGCCCCTCCTGGGCTCGAACCAGGACTCTCCTGATCCAGAGTCAGGCGTGTTGCCAATTACACCAAGGGGCAGGATGGAGCTGAGGGGATTCGAACCCCTGACCTCCTGGGTGCGATCCAGGCGCTCTCCCAACTGAGCTACAGCCCCGGCAACCTGAGCGTGGCGGCCGGGCGCGCCGGGCGGTACGGGCAATCCACCCCGACCCCCGTAACCCCCAACCGCCCTGCCGGCTCCGGGACATGAGAAACTATGCGCTCCAGCGCCGCCTGTAAACCCGGCCCCCGCCCCTTCCCAATCCGTTCCCCGGAGGGAAACTTCTTCGGGGTGAAGCTGTTAGTAAAGTGCCGTTAGTAAAGTGTCCCCATTCCACCAGGAGGCGCGATGAAGACAAACTCTAGTCGGAAAAACCTGCACCGCACGGTCCCCGTCTTTGCCCTGGCCGCGCTGCTCGCCTGCGGCGAAGACACCACCCAACCGGGCAACAACCAGGTCTCGTTCTCCCAGCAGATCCAACCGATTTTCACCGCCAGCTGCGCCCTGGGCGGATGCCACGGATCGGGCAACCTCCAGCCACCCGAAAAGCCGATGAACCTGAGCGCCGGCCAGGCGTACTCCAACACGGTGAACGTGTCTTCCGCTCAACTGGGCTCCATGGACCGAATCGAGCCCGGCCAGCCGGACCAAAGCTACCTGGTCCACAAGATCCAGGGCACCCATCTACAGGTCGGCGGTTCGGGGGTCAGAATGCCGGCTACGGGAAACTTCCTCTCCCAAAGCCAGATCGACCTGATTCGCACGTGGGTGGCTCAGGGTGCACCCAACAACTAAGCGGCAAAAACAGCCCTAGCGGTCGGGAAAGGGCACTTCGATCACCATGCCGTCCCGGGCGACAACGGTTTCGGGAAAGACCGCACGGGCCTGCTCCAGTAGCACGCCCGAATCCGCCGAATAGCGGGCGGAGAGATGATGTAGAACCAGTTTCTTGACCCGCGCCGCCAGGGCTACCTGAGCCGCTTCCGTGGCGGTGGAGTGCTCGGTCTCCACCGCCCTTTCCTTCTCCTCGTCCCCGAACGTCGCCTCGTGAATCAACAGGTCCGCCCCTTCGGCGGCCTCCACCACGCTCTCGCAGGGACGGGTGTCACCCGGATAGACGATCTTGCGCCCCGGCCGCGGCGGCCCCACCAGCCCCTCGGGAGTTACGGTGCGGCCGTCTTCCAGAGTAACGCTCTCGCCCCGGTGAAGCTTACCCCACAGGGGACCCTCGGGAACACCCAAAGCGCGCGCCTTCTCGGGATCGAAACGCCCCAGCCGTTGATGCTCCACCAGGGCATAGCCCACGGAGTAACGCCCGTGCATCGTGGGAAACACCACGATGTCGTAGCCCTTGCGGGAGATCCTGTCGCCGGGACTCAGCTCGTGGATTTCCACCTCGAAAGGGGTCCGCTCGATCCCCAGCCTGAGCGCCGTCCCCAGAACCCGCTTGGCACCTTTGGGCCCGTACAGTCTCATCGGCTCGGTCCGACCCTGAAGCCCCAGGGTCCTGAGCAACCCGATCACTCCCAAGAAATGATCGGCATGAAAGTGGGTCACGAATATGTCCGACAGAGAAAACGAAACCCCGTAGCGCATCATCTGGCGCTGAGTCCCTTCTCCGCACTCGAACATGAGAGTCTCGCCCTCCCGCACGATTACCGTGGACGAGACGTTGCGTTCTACCGTGGGTCGAGCCGCGCTGGTACCGAGAAAGGTGACTGTGAGCATGACGCGGGCTCGGTCCGATCAGAAGACTTTGACATTCACGTACCGTCCCGGCCTTTCGCGAATATCGTCGAGCAGCAGCTTCAAAGATCTCAGCACTTCGTGCAGATCCTGGTGAAGCGTCGAGTCGGTCACCATCCGCCCCAAGGTTCCCTGCCCGGAATCGACTTTGGCCAAGATCGAACCCAGCGCGTTGGTCGCGGTGGCGAGCCCCTGGGACATCTCGTTGAGGGCGGTCACCGTCTCGTCCAGTTGGTTGAGGGACTTGCCCAAGTCCGGATTGGCGAAGGTGGAATCCAGCCTTACGGCGAGCTGATTCAGGGCGTTCAGCGTACTGCGCGCCTCCCGCACCGCCGGACCGCCCGCGATCTCGGTCAGCAGGTTCAGAGCCCGCTCCAAGGCCACCAGGGCGTTGTGGATGTCCTCCGCCGTTCGCTCCGAAAGCAAGCTCTGGACGCCGGCCAAAGCCTCGGCCGCCCGGCCGCTCAACTCGGCCGCAGACTCGGTTATCGCCACCTCACGGGTCCCGGTAATGACCTGCCCTTCTTTCAAAAACTCCGGAGAGCTGCCGGGTATGTAGTCCACATACTTGGCGCCGAAAAAGTCGGCGGAAGCCACGATCGCCTGAGCATCAACCCGCGGGCGATTCGCACGGTCCACCTCCAGATAGACCATCACGTTCCCCACATCCTCCAACACCACGCTCGCCACCCTGCCCACCTTCACCCCGGAGATCTGCACCGGGTCGCCCGGCCTCAACCCTCCCGCGTTGGTGAACCTGACCGGCACCACCACGGTCCCGGACGGGCCGATGGAGCGGCCGGACAGCCACATCAGCCCGGCGGTAAAGATCACCACCGCCAAAATCACCAGTGCGCCGACCGTCAGTTCCTGCTTATAGTAGAGGTCCATAGTCCCCCGTTCAGTGGGTCACCGGCTCGGTGAGATCCCGCTCCAAGAACTGCTGCACCGCCGGATCCGTGCTGTTGCGCAGTTCTTCCGGCGTACCCATAGCCCGGATCCTGCCATCCTTCAAGAGCGCGATCCGATCCGCCACCCTGAACGCCCCGCGAACATCGTGAGTCACCACCACGCTGGTCACCCCCAACTCGTCGTCCAACTTTTCCACCAGCGAGTCTATGATGTCCGCGTTCACCGGATCGAGACCCGAAGTCGGCTCGTCCCAGAGGAGATAAGTGGGCTGCCCCGCGATCGCCCGGGCGATCCCCACCCGCTTGCGCATCCCTCCGGAAAGCTCGGCGGGATACTTGGAAGCCACCTCGGGCGGGAGGTTGACCAGCTCCAGGCAGCGCGCCACCCGCTCGCGGCAATAATCCTCGTCCGACTGAGCCGCATCGTCGGTGATCCCCAGCTTGATGTTTTCGTACACCGTCATCGAATCGAACAGCGCACCCGCCTGAAAGACGTACCCGATGCGAGCCCGCAACTTGGCCAACTCCTTGCGGCGCAAACGATTGACGTTGAGACCGTCCACGTAAACTTCACCGCTGTCCGGCCGAATCAGACCGTTTATGTGCTTCAGCAGCACGCTCTTCCCCACACCGGACTGGCCCAAAAGGGCCACCGTCTCCCCGGTGCGAACCTCGAAGTCCACACCGTCCAGCACCACCAGATCGCCAAACCTCTTGGAAACCTGCCGCAGCTCGATCACTGCAACAACACCTTCGCCAACGCGGCATCCAAAAAGAGAATCAAAACCGAGGCCGACACCACCGCCGCCGTAGTAGATCGCCCCACACCTTCCGCGCCCTGAGCGGTGCTCAGACCCACGTAGCAGGGAACTACCGTGATGGCCAGGCCGAAGAAGAAAGACTTGATCATGGAATACCACAGATCCCAAGGCTTGAAGAAGTACTGCGCGCCGTAAACGAAATCGGCGTTGGTCATCTCCAGCGATCCCTTGGCCGCCAGCCAGCCCGCCGTAATACCCACCAGATCGGCGAAGATAACCAGCACCGGAAGCATCAAGGTTCCCGCCAGCACCCGGGGCAACACCAAATGCGAGATCGCCGACCGGCCCAGACTTTCCAAAGCGTCGATCTGCTCGGTGACCCGCATGGTGCCGAGCTCCGCCGCGTAGCGGGCCCCGATCCGCCCCGCCAGGATCAACGCCGTGAGCACCGGACCCAGCTCCAGAATTATCGATTCGACTATCACCCCTCCGGCAAAGTACACCGGAATGCTGCCGGTAAACTGATATCCCGTCTGGAGCGAGGTCACCGCCCCGGCGAACCCCGCGGTGAGGCCCACGATGAAAAGGGATCCGTAACCCACCGCCTGGGCCTGCTCGAACGCCCTGGGCACCCACACCCGCCACTCGGGCAGCGCCCGCACCATCTCCAGCAGCAGGTACGCAACCCGCCCCACATGGCTGGTCGCGTGCAGGCTGTAGCGACCCACCAGGCGGCGGACATCCAAGGTGACGCTGTGACGCTCCGCCATTGTCAGCCCCAATTAGTATATCCGCACACCGCCCTACTTGCCCACTCCCGGCCATCAACCTTGCCGGCCGGAGTCAAGCACCGGTCAAAAAACCGAAGCCCTTTTGGATGTGCGCGAGACCCTATAGCGCGGCCGCCGCGTAAAAGGCGATGACCATGAGCAGGCCGGCTACCGACTGGACGATCCCCTGGCGCTTGCGCAGCTCGTCGAACTCGGAAGGCAAAGTATCCCCCTCTGCCGACGCAGCCAGACGCCCCAGCTTCACTGCGGTGGGAAGGCCGACGAACAACACCAAGATGCCCGCCACCAGACCCGCACCCTGCATCACCGCCAACCGCGGGCTCCCCAGCATCGGCCCGAATCCCTGGATTGCCAGCATCATAGTGAGCGCCAAACCGCTGAGCAGACTCACCGCCGCCGCCGGGCCGATCAACCTGGAGTACAATCGCCCGATGAGGGCGGCCACGAAGGCCCGTTCCGAGGTCCCCTCCCGTCGTGCCGCAACCGCCAAGGTCATGGCGCCCAAAGCTCCGCCGAACCACGCGGCGGTGGTCAGCAGGTGCAGGAACTTCACAAACCCGGTCACCGTGTACGTCCCTCCGCAAGCCGGGGTGCCAAGGGACGCCTTCCCGCGTAACCCGCGTCCAGCTCGTGCCAGTACGACACCTCGGGCTCGCCGAGCTTCCAGCACAGAAAGACGTCCCGCCCCTCGAGCTTGCTGTAAAAGTCCACCAGCCCCTCTTCGAATCCTTTGAAAAGGCAACCCACCAGCGCCAGTTCTTCCATATATCCGTTTATCTTGTGAGCGCTCTGATCCACCAGCCGGCGCAACGCCACCTGCTCGTCCGTCTCCGGCTGGCCGGGCGCCCGGGTCGCCGCGATTAGTTCGTAGCGGTAAACGTTCTCCCGCCAGCGCCGATACTCGTCCACTATGTCACCCACTACACGGCGCACCAGCGGAAGCGTCCGGTTGGCTTCCTCGACGGTGAAATACTTCCTAGACATACAACGATCCTAAGATAGAGAACCGGCCGCCCGGCGTAAGGTCCCGCCTCAAGCCCGCCTCCAGTCTTCCAGTGCGCGCACCGCAGCCCGGTAGCCCCGCTCCACATAACGCACCACACGGTCTACGGCAAAGGTCGCCTGAGCTTCCACCGGAGGGCGTACCAGCACCAGCCGCGCCCCGCCCTTCCACCCAGCTATCTCCGCTTCCGCCTGAGCAGCCATCATTATCCGCATGGCATTGTTGTGTGCGGCCAGCAGCGTAGGCTCCCGTTCCCGCCGCGGACCTTCTTCGGAAAACGAGGGACCGACATAGACCGCAAACACCAAATCGGCATCTTCCCGCTCCACTACCTTCAACGGCAGCGGCGACCGAAGCCCGCCGTCCACGTACGCTCTGCCGTCGATCAGCGCCGGCGGATAGTAGACGGGAAGAGCGCACGAAGCGTAAAGCGCCAGCCGCAACGGAACATCGGCCCGCCCCTTGGCCCCGAAGAGCACCAACTCCCCGCTCTCGGCGTCCACCGCTGTCACCGTCAGAGGAAACCGAAGATCCGAGAACCGCTCCGCCGGCACCAGACGCTCGATCGTTTCCTCCAGCGGCTCCCGCTGAAGCAGGCTCTTGGCCCAAGGCCCGGTCAAAACCCCCGGCGCCAATCGGGCCACGTCCCGCCGGGAAACCGACGCCGCGCGGGAAAGAACTTCCTCGTAGGAAAGACCGCTGGCAAAGCACGCGGCTATCACCGCCCCCATGGAAGTACCCGCGAAATACCCCGGCACCAGCCCCCGCTCCAAAAGCGCCTGAACCGCGCCTATGTGGGCCGCACTCTTGGCGCCACCCCCGCTCAGCACACAAACCACCCGCAACGGCCTCAGCCCCGCCTACCACCGGAGCGCTTCCGCTCCTCCAGCCGCCTGCGCCGGCGCTCCTCGGCCTCCGCATACCGCCGCCGCTCTTCCTCGGTCTCCGGTATCACCTTCGGCACCGGCACCGGACGGTGATTGCTGTCTATGGCAACGAAGGTCACATAACAAGAATTGGTATGCCGCCGCTTTCCGGTAAACAAATCCTCCGCCTCCACCCTCACACCCACTTCCATCGAAGTGCGACCCACGTAATTGACGCTGGCCTTGGCAGTCACCAGCTCCCCCAGATAGATCGGCTCGTAGAACACCACACTGTCTATCGCCACCGTGACACACGGCCTCCGGGCGTGCCTGATCGCCGCAACCGCCGCCACCCGGTCAACCAGGGACAAAATCACACCGCCAAAAACGTGCCCCAAATTGTTGGCCATATGCGGGAGCATCAGCTCGGACATCACCGCGTGAGACTCCCGCACCGGCCGCGGTTCCAGATCTGACATCAGCCGCATACCTCGCTTAGCACCCATCGCGGGAACGCTCCTACGCTTATCTCGAACGGCCCGGTTGCCCTGTCAGGGCAGGATTGAATAACGACCGCCCGAACCGGTCCCTGCCGAACGCTCCGATAGCCCGCTGCGCCCGCTCCGACAAGAGATACTCCCTCAAAGCACGCGCCCCCTCGAAATCTACCCACGGAAATCTCTCCGGATTGGCCAGCACCACGTGATAGGGATTGAACAGAGCCGTATCTCCGGACACCAGAATCTGGAGATCCAAAGGATAACGGTGCGCCAGAAAGGTCCCGATATCGGTCAGAACATACGCCTGAAGCTCGTTGGCGATCTGAAGCGTGGCTCCCATCCCCTGGCCGGATTCCAGGTACCAACTCCCCCTCGGCTCGATCCCCGCCCGCCGCCACAGCTCCAATTCCTTTATATGGGTCCCCGAACGATCGCCGCGCGATACGAATTTCGCACCGGCCGAGGCGATCGCGACCAGCGCCTTTGCTGCATTACTCAGCGAACGCACCCCCGCCGGATCGGACGGAGGGCCAGCAAGAACGAACTCGTTATACATGAGGGGCGCGCGCTCGACCCCGTAACCTTCCCGCACAAACGCCTCCTCTCCCCGGGGATCGTGCAAGATGAAGATGTCCGCCTCACCTCTCCGCCCCAGCTCCATCGCCTGCCCGCTCCCCACCGCGACCACCTTCACCCTGCGCCCCTTCTCCCGCTCGAACGGTGGGAGCAACACGTCCAGCAGACCCGCATCCCGAACCGACGTGGTAGTGGCCAGAACCAAATCCCGCTGAGCCGCCAGGGCCCGCGGATCCCCCAGCGCCGCCGCTGCGGCCACCGCCAAAACTACGACCGCCCTCACCGCCCAACCATCCCCGGCCGGTCGATACCCAACATCGACTCCATCTCGCGCACCGCGGCCACCGCGGAACCCTTATAGCCCTCGGCAAAATAGCCCAAAACCAAGTTCACCTTCGCGCTCAACGCCTCCAATACCCGGGCCCAGAGATGAAACGAATGCCCCCGGCCATCTTCCCGAGCCCCAAGCGTCCATCGGACGTAAGCAAAATCCGCGGTGGGCGCGAGCGCCAAGTCCAAAACCCGCGGTCGAGACACCCAGCGCGAATCCGCCAGAACCAGCGCCGCCCCGTACCGCTCCAAGAGAGATAAGGTGCCGGACTCCAACCATCCCCGGTGCCTGAACTCGAAAGCCCAGCGAAAGCCCGGCGGAAGAGCGGCGACGAATTCTGCAAACCTGGCCCGGTTGAACTCCCCCGGATGGAAATCCGGACTGAGCTGCACCAACAACGCACCCAGCCCGGCACCCAAACCGGATACGCGGCGGCAGAAATCCTCCATAAATTGGGCGGAATCCTCCAAGCGGCGGCAGTGGGTGACGTGGTGAGGAACCTTGAGGGAGAACAAAAATTCTTCCGGAACCGAACGGCGCCATTGGGAAAGCGTAGCTGCAGCGGGCGTGCAATAGAAGCTCCCGCCCGCCTCCACCGTCCCGAACTCCGCGGCGTAAAAGGCCAGCATCTCACTGCACGGGATATTCCGCGGGTAAAACGACCCAACCCACGAAGCATGCTCCCAGCCCTGGGTGCCTAAGAGCACAGCGCCCATGTCAATCCGTGTCCTCGGCCCACGGCCGATTAGGTTAGACGCCCCAACCTCCCGCCGCCAGTCCGCCCGCCAAATCGGCGGCTGGCGTTCCGGGCCCGCAACACGGGAGCTACGCGCCATTAACCGAGCGGATAAGATTACTGCGTATTACCCATTCACCAGCCGCGGCATGGCGGCCTGTAATGGAAGCACTCAGGTTCGCGCCGCAGAAGGGGAACGATGCGGGTGATCATAGACACCGATCCGGGAATCGACGACGTCGTGACCTTGGCCTTGGCCGCCAAATCTCCCGAACTCGACCTGGCGGCGGTAATCACCACCTACGGCAATTCCACCCTGGAGAACTGCACCCGGAACGCCCGCATCGTATTGGAGCTCGCCGGAAGACCCGATATCCCCGTATCGCCGGGATCGGACCGGCCCTTGTCCCGACCTTTGATAACCGCGCCCGAAACCCACGGAACGAGCGGCGTGGGTTACGCCCAAGTTCCTCCCGCCGAACCCGTAACGCCACAGCCCGAGGTCTTGCTGGAGCTTCTGTCTCAGCAGAGCGCTCCGGTAATTCTGATCACTCTCGGACCGCTTACCAACTTGGCCCGCGCCGTTCTCAGAGATGCGAAGCTGGTCAAGAGCAAAATACGGCGCCATTTGGGGATGTTCGGCAACCTAAGAGAGCGGGGGAACACCAACCGCTGGGCGGATTTCAACGCCTGGGCCGATCCCGAAGCCGCCGACACGGTGCTAAAGGCGGGACTCCCCACTACCATGGTAGGACTCGACGCCACCCGCCGCTTCACCCTGAGCCGGACCGAGGTTGAGCGGCTCGCCCGGTCGCAGGATCCGCTGGTTTCCTGGCTCGCGGAGGCGCTGAGGTTCTACGTCGAGTTCCACCGCCGGCAGGAGAGACTCGACGGGTGTGTGGTCAACGACGTACTGACCGTGGGAGAACTACTGTCGCCCGGACTGCTCCGCACCAAGCGCGTCTTACTGGAGGTGGACCTTGACGAGGGCGAGCACAGAGGGCATACAAAGGAGCGCGACGGCGGAAGTCCGGTCGATGTGGCTATCGATGTGGATGTCCCCCGGATGAAAACTTTGCTGCGGCGAGTCTTTGCCGACCTTTGACGAGGCCGCCGCTCGAATGCGGAGAATAGCCATATGACACACGCTCGAGTGCAGGTAGCGATAGTAGGTGCGGGCGATATCGGATCCGGCTGGGCCTCGCTGTGCGTGTCCGCCGGCTGGCCGGTGACCCTGTTCGACAACTCGGCCGCAGCCCTCGACGCCGCCCCGGCGATCATCGCCGGCCGCGCCCGCGCCTTGGCGTACTTGGGAAGAGCGCAAGAGGAAGCAGTCGAGCGGGGTATAGCACAGCTGCGCGTGGCCCGCAGTCTCCTGCAAGCATGCAAAGACGCCCAGTGGATCATCGAAGCCATACCCGAAGATCTCTTGGCCAAGCAGCGGCTGTTCGAAACCCTGGAGTCGGTAGCGCCGAACGCCAGAGCGGTGACCAGCTCGTCGAGCGGTCTCAAGATCAAAGACATCGCAGCCCGGTGCCGGAGGCCCGATCGCTGCATCGTTGCACACCCGCTCAATCCTCCGGAGCTGATCCCCTTGGTGGAACTCATCCCGGGCCCCGATACCGACGGCGCCCTCCTGGAGTTGCTCAAAGGGTGGCTGAGAGCCTTGGGAAGAATCCCAGTAGTGATCAAGAAGCCGATACTGGGAAACGTGGCTGGAAGAATAGCCGCCGCGGTCTGGAGAGAGGCGATTGACCTGGTGCTCAAGGACGCCATCGAGGTGGACGACCTCGACCGGGCAGTCTCCTTGGGGCCCGCTTTAGGGTGGGCGGCCGCGGGCCCCCATCTCACCTACCACCTCGCCGCCGGAGAACGCGGCGTAGCGGCTTTCCTCCAGAGTCTCCTCACCACGTTCGAAGACTATTGGAACGATCTGGCAAACTGGTCCCGATTGGAGCCCGAAGATCAGCAGCGGCTGATTCGGATGATCGAAAAAGCTTACGCGGGCAAGATCTCCGAGATTCGGCGGGCTCGCGACCGCCGGCTAGCGGCGATCCTCAGAGCGCTGGAAGAAGCCAGAACCGACAAAGGGGAAAGACGCCCCTGAGTCCGCTAGCCGGCTACCAAAAGGCCGGTCCCGTACATCACCAGCATCCCCGCGAGCACGCCCCCTGCGGTATAGGGCGTCCAAACCGCCCCGTCGGTCTCGCGGGCTACCAGGCGGTAGAGGGCGGCTACCACCTGAGCGATGGCCCCCACACCCACGGCCAGAAAGAGAGTCGCATAGAACGGCGAGTAAGCCAGTCCTCCGATCCACGCTCCGGCAATCGTGGGAGCGCCGGCCAAGAGACCCAGAGCCGCCAAGGTCCCGACCCGGGGGCGGTCCCGAGCTATGGGAGCTACGATCCCCAACCCCTCGGTGGTATTGTGGAGCATGAACCCCACGATCAAAAAGGCGCCCAGCGCCACTTCTCCGAGCGAGTAAGCCGCGCCTATCGCCAATCCTTCACCTAAGTTGTGGAGCCCAATGCCCAGCGCGATCAGATAGGCGATCGCACGCCGGCCGGCTTCCCCCTCGACTGAAAGTTTGGACCGGGAAAGCGCCTGCAACACAAGCAGCGCCCCCAGCGCTCCCACCGCCACCACCAAAACACCCTGGTACGCTCCCGCCAGAGCCTCCGCCGCCTCCAGAGCCTCGTCCAGCGCGTCCACGCCGAGGAATACCAAAAGGCCCGCGGTAAGAGCCAAGGCGAAATGCAGCCAGCGGCGATCCAAGCGCCTGAGGAAGGGGAACCAAAGCAACCCTATCGCCACGGGAAGCACCCCCACGTACACCCCGATCGCGGTGAACACCGCAAAGTACCGCGCATCCGGGCGCGCCGTCTCCGTGGCCACCGCGATCTCGTGACTGAAAGTGAGCCCGGTAGAAGTGAGCAGCGTTACCTCGTGAGGCTCGCCCTCCACCCAAGGATACGGAATCCTCACGGTAGCCCGGCCCAAGCGCCCGAGCGTGGCCGAAGGCGCGATCTGGAAGTCCCAGAACGCCTCGTCCACCATCACCTGGGCCACAGTCACGGGATCGGGACCGCCGTTCACCACCTCCAGCTCGATCTGCCCGGGAACCAACCGCACCCGCTCGAACGAGAGCTCTTCCACCGGAGGAACTCCCCGGCGCAAGAACTCCAAAAGCCCGCCCCGCACCAGCGCAACCGACAGCAGCGCCAGCAGCAACAGGGGAAGCAGCCCCCATCCCAACAATCGGCGGCGATCGCTCACGCCACCGCCTCCCCCTGAACGTCGAAGATCCCCATCCATCCGAGCTCGGTGAACTCGGATTGGTGGGCATGGAACATGTACCTGCCCGGCTCGTCGTAGGTGAACTCGATGATGTGACGCTCGCCCTGACACATCATCAGCGTGTCGGTGTACTCGTGCGGCGTGAGCGACGAACCGGTGCGATAGACGTAGAAGAAGTTCCCGTGCAGGTGCATGGAGTTGATGAGATCGAACTCCAGTACGTTCACCAGATAGATGCGCTGAAGCTCCCCCAGTTTCACCGGGATCGGATGCTTCTGATAGGCGAACGGCACCGTGTTGGCCGCGTAGATCTCGTTTTCGGAGTCGAAGTTGGTGTCGAACCCGTTGAGCACCATCACCATCTCTCTGGCCGGAGGCCGGCCGGACCGGGGATCGATGATGAACGTCCCGTACAAGCCCTTGGCGATGTGCTTCTTCAGAGGCACCGAATGGCAGTGATACAGGTGCACCCCGAAAGGCTTCGCCTCGAACTCGTAAACGAAGCTGTCCCCGGGCACCACCACCTCGAACACCCCGTCCATTCGGGCCGGGTGAATCCCGTGGAAATGGATCGTGTGGGGATGCGTTCCGGCGTTGCGAAAATAGACCCGCACTATGTCCCCTTCGGTAGCCCTCAGCGTGGGCCCCGGCACCTGCCCGTTGTAAGTCCAGGCCGGAAACCAAACCCCGGGCGCCACCTCGATCTCCCGATCCATGGCCGTGATTTCGTACTCCCTCAAAGTCTTGCCCGAAGGGAGCCGGGACACTCTCCCGTAGTCGAACTCCTCCAGAAACCGCACCGGATCTATCCCCGCCCGAGTCACCTCCCCCACAATCCCCATCAGCGCCGGATCGTGCGGCTGGTGAAACCTCGAAGCCTCCAGACTCCGCGCCGCCGCGGCCAAACCCGCTACCCCCAAAGCCCCACGCTTTATCGCCTCGCGCCGATCGATCGCCATCAGCCCACCTCCTCCGGAACGATCACGCAGTAAAGACCCCGCGCCAGCTCGTAACCCACCACCTGATCCCGCGACGCTCCCGCCACCCGGATCGTCACCGGACCGTGAAACGGCTGCCGCCCCACAACCCGAAACGCCACCCCGGGCCTCAACCCCAAAGACGCTATGAAGCGAAGCCGCTCCGGATCCTCGTCGGAAACCATCCTCAGCTCGGCAGTCTCGCCTACCGGTATGTCCACCAGCGGCACGTGATCCAACTGCTCCACCTCGCCGCTCACCGTGGGAATCGGGGCCCCGTGAGGATCATAGCGAGGATTGCCCAGCGCCATCGCCATCCGCTCTATCAGCTCGTCCGAAACCGCATGCTCCAACCGCTCCGCCTCCGCGTGCACCGAGTCCCAGTCGTAGCCCAACTTTTCCATGAGATAAGTCTCCAGGATCCGATGCCGCCGCACCATCTTCAGAGCCGCCCGCCGCCCCTTGGGCGTCAACTGAACCCCCTTATAAGGGACGTGCTCCAACAGCCCCACCTCGGAAAGACGCTTGATCATCCCGCTCACCGAAGGCGGCGCTATGGCAAGAAGATCGGCAATGGCACTTGTCTGCGCCGACCCGCCGCTCTCTTCCAACTGGTAGATCGCCTTGAGATAATCCTCGGTCGAGCGGGATAACTCCTCGCTTCGCTGAGCAGCCACCATAAGACCCTCCCAGGCGCGCCGTTGGTGAACACGCTGCGGCTTCCCTGGCGAGCTGAGGAGCCACCCTGAGACCCTCCCAAGCTCGCGCCGGAATGAGGGAAGCCACATAAAGAATTTAACCGATCCTAATAATAGCTTTAGGCGAGCGTTAGCACAAGGGAGGAATTAGCGCTGCCGCACTAAGTCCAAGAAACGAGATAAGATACGCTCCGTCATCCCCCACACCGGATAACCTGCGCCCACCATATATGCGGGGAAACTGCGGCCTAGGGCCGGTATCTCCGCCTCCTGCCGGCTTCCTTCGGCCAAAAGTTCTTCCAGCGGTACCCACAAATACAACGCCACCTCCGGACTGGGATTCAAAGGCGGCTTTGAGCCGAGGCCGAACACGAAGGGCCGTACTACCAGCTGGGGGAGGGTGCGTGTCCTGGGCTCCAGGTCGTCCAGCTCGCCTAATAGTTGACCCGGAGCGAGATCGAGGCCTACCTCCTCTCTGGTTTCCCGGACAGCGGTCTCCAGTAGGCTTGGATCCCCGGGTTCCCACCGGCCGCCGGGAAGCGCCATTTGGCCGGACCAGGGATCGCGGGGATTTTCAGCGCGCTTGATGAGCAGAAGGTCCAGGCCCTCACGCCCGGTATTCGGCACCAGGACCAGGGCTACCGCTGCCTGCCACCCTCGGGGCTCGGCGATCCGCCGCGGAGGATGGTGGGCCAGACACTCCTTGAGATGGTCGAACGTGATGGCGGTCACCGTTTTCTTGTGCCTGTCACTGTCGCGCACCCCTTGCGCTATGCACTATAATTCATGTGGTAACAAAAAGCCCGGCCACCACTCACAAGGAGGCGCATATCCGTACCTTCGGCGTTGGACTCATCGCTCTGGCAGCTCTGGCGGCCGTCGGTCTCCTGCTCAGCCGCCGTCGCCGGCCGGCCTTGGCGGGTTACACCGCACGCCGGAGTCCGGCTTTCGACGACCTGTACGCAGCCGGTCTCTGAGAGCGGCTGTTGCCGCCAGGAGCCGCCGCTGAACGCCCGGGTGCGACCAGCATCCGGGCGTTCAGCTTAACATAGCCAAAAACCACTCCACTGCGGCGTCTATGATCTCCGTTTCGCTCGAAACGCGGCGAACTTCCGAGGGGCCGCCGAACTCGCCCCGGGAACTCCCCCGAGGCGGGAATTTCTCCACCCGTGCCACCTCCAGCCAACGAGGTCCTACCCCGGCGAGCCGCTCGGCGAGGCGGACTTTTTGAACAGGATCGGGAGATTCCGGGTCCACGGTCACCAGAGAACTCACTCTCGGTTCTCGGGCGGCAACCGCCATCGCCAGGAGTCCGTGGCGCCCTTCTCCAAAGAGCCCCAAAGCTCTGGGCGGTGCCAATCCCGGGTGGCGCTCTTCCAGAAGATTCCCCGCGAACTCGCCCACTGCGCCCGCCGCCGGTTCCAGGGTATCGAGCGACCAATCGGGAACCATCTCCACCGAGATCGCCGTTAGCCCGGCTCGCCCTAAGCGTTCCACCAGTTTGGCGGCGGCGTCTCTACGACCCTCCGGGCCGATGAAGACCAATACTGCGGGACGGCGGTCTTGGGCGCCGGCAGTGTTTACCTCTCCGCGGATCGCGAACCCGCTGCGGGATGCGAGCCGGTACGGGGTCCGCTTTACCGTTGCCATCGAATCCTTTTTAAAGCTCCCGCACCGGTCTTCAGCGGCGGTCCGGTGGCTTGGCCATCAGGCGGCCTCCACCCGAGCTTTTTGACAGGCACGGCGATCGCGGGGTACATTCTACGGCCCATGGGCCTTACCATACGTCCTTCCAATCCCGCCCTGGAAAGCGTGGGCCGGGTACTGGCTGCCAACCGCGAGCAGTTGGTGTCGCGCTGGGCCCGGTGGATCGGCGATCGGATGAGTCAGGCGCCGCAGGTGCGGCGGCCCACCGTAGAGCGCCAGCTCAGACTGCTGGTGGACATCTTGGTGGAGATGACCGGACCTCTGCGCCGCCGGATCACCGAGCTCTGGTTCGACGCCTGCGAGTTCTACGGGCAGACCGCCGCCACTAGGGGACTGGCTGCGGGAGAGGTGGTGGAGGAAGTCCAGCATTTGCGGGAGATCCTGATCCGGGATTTGGCCGAAATCATAGCCGCGCTCCCTGCGCGCTACTCCATGGCCACGTTTCTCAGGTTGAACCGTCTATTGGACCGAGGCATCGCCCACGCCGTGGTGGGCTATACCGATGCTTTGGTCCAGCTCCTCTTCGCTCAGCGCGGGGTACTTCTCGCCGAGCAAGGCCCTTCGGAGGAGAAGATACTGGATCGACTCCAGCAGCTCGAGGCCGAGCTGGAGGCTTTCCGGCGTTCGGCGCACTGAGTTAACCTGCGATCTCTTCGCCGCCGTCCACGTTGATGACGTTGCCGGTGATCCAGTCGGTGCCGGGATGACACAGCGCGACCACTGCCCGCGCCACATCTGCCGGTGTGGTGAGCCGGTGGTGGGGGTTGCGCCGCATCGCCTGCTCGAACAGCTGGTCGCTCCCCGGTATCTTTTCCGCCGCCGGTGTGCGGGTCACGCCCCCTCGCAAGGCGTTGACGGTGATCTTGAACGGCGCCAGCTCCAGGGCGAGCTGCCGGGTGTGCGACTCCAGAGCACACTTCGCCGCGGAAACCGCCCCGTAGGCGTGAATCACCCGGGTCGAGCCGGAAGAGGTCATCGAAAAGATCCGTCCCCCTTCGCCCATGAGCTTCCGCTTTACCAGATCCTGGACCCAGTACACCAGCGAATGGGCCATGACGTCCAGCGTCATCTCTATGTTGGCCTTGGTAAGAGCGTCGTCGCCGATGTAGGGCTTCAACGTTCCGAAAGCGAGGGAGTGCATGAGAACCGCCACCGTGCCCCCGTTTTGCGCGATGTCGGCGGCGAGGGCGTCCAGCACTTCCCGCCGCTTGTCCTCGTCGGCGGCGTTGACATTGAAGAACAAGGCGCGCCGCCCGGCTTCCGCTATCGCCTGCTTGATCTCCTCTACGTGCTGCAGCCCCGCTTTCCGATCCAGATGTACGCCAGCTATGTCGTAGCCCGCCTTGGCGAGCTCTCTAGCGCAGGCCTCTCCGAAACCGCTAGAAGCTCCGAGAATCAGAGCCCAGCGGGGGGTAACGGTTTGTGCATGTGCCAATCCCACACCTCCGCGTTGAATCCTCGGTACGACCGCACTGAAAGCGGCCGCGACAAGTTAGCCTGTGAGACTTAACGTCGCCATCGCCGCGGGACTACTGGCGGGTCTCGCGCTGGGACTGCTCGCCTCCGCCACCGGTGCTCCCTGGCTCTTGGCCGCGGCGGAATCGGTGGAGCCGGCGGGAACGGCGTTCGTCAACCTTCTGCGCATGGTGGTAATTCCGCTGGTTGCCGCCACAGTGTTCGTGGGAGTAGCCGGTCTCGGAGACCTTCGGAAGTTGGGGCGGTTGGGCGCGCTGGCCATGTCCTTCTTCGCTTCCACCACCGCAATAGGCGTGCTCCTGGGAATGGGCACTATGCGCCTTTTTCTGCCGCTGGCCGATCCCGAGGCCGCCCGGGCGATCTCCCCCGAACGCATTGAGCAGGGCGCATCCATGCCCGGAGTAGTCGATTTCCTCCTAGGGCTTATCCCCAGCAATCCCTTCCGCGCCGCCTCGGACGGGGCGTTGTTACCGTTGATCTTTTTCGTACTTTGCTTCGCCGCAGCCGCCAGCACCCTGCCGCGCCAGCAGCACGAGCGACTGCTCTCTCTTGCCGAGGCGATCACATCAGCCCTCATCAAACTGGTCTATTGGGTGCTCTGGACCGCCCCTCTCGGCGTCTTCGCCCTGGCCGCTCCGGTGACAGCGCGGTCGGGATGGGCGGTGCTGCAGAGCCTCTTGGTTTTCATTCTGGCGGTGCTGGTGGGGCTTTCGGTCTTCGTGGCGGCGGTGTATCTGCCGGCGGTGAAGATGCTGGGCCGCTACCCGATCGGTCCCTTCCTCAGAGCTTGTGTGGGACCGCAGGTTATCGGCGCCACAACTACGAGTTCCGCCGCCGCCATCCCCGCCATGCTGGCCGCAGCGGAAGGCCCCTTGGGGGTATCCCGCCCCGTGGCCGGTTTCGTCGTTTCCTTAGGCGCGGCCTTGAATCGCGCCGGAAGCGCTCTGTTTCAGGGTGCGGGGCTGGTCTTCTTGGCTTGGCTCTACAATGTGCCCCTCCCGTTGGCGGGAGTGGCCGGCGCCGCGATCGCAACTTTTCTGGTCGCTTTCACCGTGGCCGGCGTACCCGGAGGAAGCGTGGTGAGCCTCGCCCCCGCACTCTCCCACACCGGCGTTCCGCTGGACGGGCTGGGTATCTTGCTGGGAGTGGATCGGATCCCGGACATGCTGCGCACCGCCACCAATGTGACCGGTCATCTCGCCACCAGCGTGGTGGCGGAGCGCATGCTCGGCAGACGGAATGCCGCGCAAAGTAACGCCCTAGGAGCGTAGCTCGGAACGTGTTTTATCGCCTCATCGCCGATTTTCTGCTGGTTTTCCACCTGAGCTTCATAGTCTTCGTGCTGGTCGGAGGATTCCTCGCCTGGCGCTGGCGCCGCCTGGTTTGGCTGCACATTCCGGCAGCGGCTTGGGGCGCTTGGATCGAGTTCGCGGGTTGGATTTGTCCCCTCACTCCTTTGGAAAACCATTTCCGGCGCCTGGCGGGCCAATCGGGGTACCAGGGAGGATTCATCGAGCACTACATAGTTCCCCTGATATACCCGGAAGAGTGGACCCTGTCTTTCCGGCTGGTTTTCGGGAGCTTGGTCGTGGCGATCAACGCCGCGGCCTATTTCGGTTACTTCCGCTTTAGGAGAAAATGACCGGCCTTCCGCCTTTGATTCCCCGCGCAGTTCTGTTCGGCAACCCGGAGAGAGCCGAGGCTCAGCTCTCTCCGGGAGGCGATCGTTTGGCCTATCTGGCTCCGCTGGACGGAGTGTTGAACGTATGGGTGTCCGACCCGAGCGGTAGGGAAGCCAGACCGGTAACTCGAGACACAGACCGGGGCATCCGCGTCTTTCTCTGGGCCAAGGACCGCCGGCACATCCTGTACCTGCAGGACATCGGGGGAGATGAAAACTGGCGCCTGTACGGAGTGGATCTCGAATCCGGCAGGGAGCGATGCCTCACGCCGCTCGACGGGGTGCAGGTCCAGCTGGTGGCCCACGAGAAGCGGCACCCCCACGAGCTCTTGCTCGCGATCAACCGGGACGACCCGCGACTTCACGATGTATATCATCTCGACCTGCGCACGGGAGAGCTTACTCTGATAGAAAAGAATCCCGGGGACGTGGTTTCCTGGGTTGCGGACGCCGACCTGGCCGTGCGGGGCGCCATGGCTGCCCGGGAGGACGGCGGGTTCGACCTGCGGGTGCGGGAGTCCGAAGGCTCCGGCTGGTTCACCTTGGTGAGTTGGACCGCCGAAGACGCTTTGAACAGCGGACCGGTGGGCTTCACCGCGGACGGGGCCGCCATTTATCTCCACGACTCCCGCGACGCCAACGCCGCCCGTTTGGTAAAACTCGATATCAGAACGCGAAAGCTGGACATCCTGGCCGAAGATCCCCAGTACGACGCCGGTCCGGTGGTGCGCCATCCGGATACCCGGGAAGTCCAAATGGTGGCCTTCTTGAGGGAGCGCCAGGAGTGGCAGATACTAGATCGTTCCATCGAAGACGACGTAGCAGCGATACGCCTACTGCGCGACGGAGATTTCACCATCTCCAGCCGCACCGACGATGACCGGCAGTGGGTGGTAGCCTTCACCGAGGACGACGCGCCCGCCAGCTACTACCGGTTCGAGCGCAGGACCAAAACCGGCCACTTCCTCTTCTACACCAGGCCCCGACTGGCGGACTACACCCTTGCCCCCATGGAACCGATCGCCTACACCGCGCGCGACGGGCTCACCATTCACGGGTACCTCACCCTTCCCCCCGGCCTTCCGCCCCGGAATCTTCCTCTGGTGTTGAACGTACACGGAGGACCCTGGCACCGCGACATTTGGGGCTACGACCCTGAGGCCCAATGGCTCGCCAACCGGGGTTACGCCTGCCTCCAGGTCAACTTTCGCGGTTCCACCGGTTACGGTAAATCGTTTCTCAATGCAGGCGATCGCGAGTGGGGCGGAAAAATGCACGACGATCTGGTCGACGGCGTGAAGTGGGCGGTGGCCCGGGGTATCGCCGATCCCTCCCGGGTGGGGATCTTTGGCGGCTCCTACGGAGGTTATGCGGCGCTGGTCGGAGCGACTTTCACGCCCGATCTCTTCCGCTGTGCCGTCTCGGTGGTGGGGCCTTCGAATTTGGTGACCTTCATCAAGTCGATACCGCCCTATTGGAGCTCCTATCTCTCGATGCTGCATCGCAGGGTAGGGAACCCCGACACCGAGGCTGAATTTCTGCTTTCCCGCTCTCCCTTGAGTTTTGTGGATCGCATCCGGATTCCGATACTCATCGCCCAGGGGGCCAACGACCCGCGAGTCAAGCGGTCGGAGTCGGAGCAGATCGTGGCGGCGATGAGGGAAAAAAGCATAGACCACGAGTACCTTCTTTTCGAGGACGAAGGGCACGGCTTTGCCAAGCCCGAAAACCGATTGCGCTTCTACGCCGCCGCCGAGCGGTTCTTGGCACGACACTTGGGAGGAAGGGCCGAACCGTGATCGCCCAGGACGCAGTGACTGGAATCTTACTGAGCCCCGTAGTGAGAAGGATCGCCGCGGCGGTCGTGGCGTTGTTCGCCGTGGCCCTGGTCGTGAGGCTGGTAAACCGGGTCTTGACCCGTGCCGTCTCGGACCCCGACACCAGGTACCGTTCCCGAAAAATCGTGACCTTCCTGGGGTACGCCGCGGGCGTGCTGCTGGTGATCGCCATAGGGTCGGGGAACCTGGGAGCTTTCGGGATCACCGTGGGAGTTTTGGGAGCGGCGGTCGTCTTCTCCCTCCAGGAAGTGATCACTAGCGTGGCCGGCTGGCTGGCCATCAGTTTCGGGAATCTCTACCGGGTGGGCGACCGCATTCAGCTCGCGGGTATCCGCGGCGACGTGATCGACATAGGGATCGTGCGCACCACCCTCATGGAGTGCGGCGAGTGGGTGGCCGGCGATCTTTACGACGGCCGCATAGTCCGCATCGCCAACTCTTTCGTCTTCAAGGAACCGGTGTTCAACTATTCGGCCGACTTCCCGTTTCTCTGGGACGAAATCAAGATCCCGGTTCGGTACGGCTCGGACGTGCGGCGCGCGCGGGAGATAATAGAAACGGTCACCAACTCGGTAGTGGGCGATTACACCAAGTTCGCTCGCGAGGCCTGGGCCGAGATGGTACGCAAGTATCGGATCGAAGACGCCCGGATCGATCCTCTGGTTACCCTCGTCGCCACCGACAACTGGATAGAATTCACGGTACGTTACGTGGTGGATTACCGGCGCCGGCGAACCACCAAAGACGCTATCTTTACGCGGATCCTGGAAGAGTTCGACCGCGCCAAGGAAAGCGTAGCTTTGGCTTCGGCCACTTTCGAGCTGGTCCAGGTACCCACAGTAGAGGTCAAACTTCTCGACAGGGTAACACGATGAATCGCACATCTTGGTTGCGGCGCATCCACGCCATTGCCTCCGCAGTGGCACTCGCCTGCATCGCAGCGGCCCCTGCCGCGTCCGCCCAGGAAAGCCAACAAGTGCAACCGGCCGGCGCTCCCGTGGTGGTAAGAGGAGATACCCTCTTTCGCCTTACCGGAACTTTGGGCCCCTTCACCCCCGAAGAGCGGGCCGCAGCGCTGGCACAGCGGATCGACCGCCTGGCGCGCGATCCCCTGGCCAAGGCCGCCGATGTCGTGATCGTGGATACCGCGGGCGTCACCGACATCAAATTGGGCGACGTCGTGGTGATGACCGTAACCGAACGGGACGCGGCGGAGATGGGAACTACCCGTCAAAATCTCGCCGCCCAGTGGGCCGCCATCATCCAGGCGGTGATCAGGAGCTACGAAGGAGAAGCCAACCTCATAAGCATTCTGCTGGGGATTCTTTACACGATCCTGGCCACGGCAGCTTTCATCTTCGTTTTCAGGCTGCTCAACCGATTCTTCCCCGCCTTCTACGCCAAGCTGGAGAGCTGGCGCGGGACCCGGATCCGCGCCATCCGAATCCAGCGCATGGAACTCATCAGCGCCAGCCAACTCACCAGCGCAGCCCTGGGAGCGGCGCGAATCGTACGAGTCTTGGCCGTGGCGCTCCTGATCTATATCTATCTGCCGCTGGTTTTCAGCTTCTTCCCCTGGACCAGAGGCTTGGCCAACACGCTCTTCGGATACGTGCTCGACCCGTTGAAGCGCGCCGGAACGGCCATAGTCGATTACCTGCCCAACCTCTTCGCCATCGCCGTTATAGCGCTGGTAGTCCGTTACCTGCTCAAGTTCATCCGCCTGATATTCGAAGGCGTGGAGCGGGGAACTATCTCCTTCCCCGGCTTCTACCGCGACTGGGCCGAGCCTACCTACAAGATCGTGCGCTTCCTGGTGATCGTGTTCGCCCTGATCATGATCTACCCCTATCTCCCCGGGGCAGGAACCGCCGCCTTCCAGGGAGTTTCGATCTTCATGGGCGTTTTGGTATCCCTGGGATCAGCCGGAGCCATCGCCAACATCGTGGCCGGAGTGGTGATGACCTACATGCGGCCTTTCTCCGTAGGGGACCGGGTAAAGATCGCGGACACGGTGGGTGACGTGGTGCAGAAAACCTTGCTGGTAACTCGAGTGCGCACCACTAAGAACGTGGATATCACCATCCCCAACGCCATGGTCCTCGCCAGCCACATCATCAACTACAGCTCTTCGGCCAAGGACCGCGGACTCATACTCCACACCTCGGTCACCATCGGGTACGATGCTCCCTGGCGCAAGGTGCACGAAACTCTGATCGCCGCAGCCGTTGCAACAGAGGGAATCCTCAAAGAACCCAAACCGTTCGTGCTCCAAACCGCGCTCAACGACTTTTATGTGAGCTACGAGCTCAACGCCTACACTGACCGCCCTAATGAAATGGCCCGGATTTACTCCGAGCTCCACCAGAACATCCAGGACAAGTTCAACGAAGCGGGGATAGAGATCATGTCGCCCCATTACACGGCGGTCCGGGACGGAAACCAGGTTACCATCCCGGCGGACTACCTCCCCAAGGACTACCAGGCTCCGGGGTTCAAGATCTTTCCGCTCGGCAATCTGCTGAGGGACCCGGGGCCCAAGAGCGGCACGTGAGCCGGGTGATCTCCTTCCAGTACAGCCGTCCCGGAAAGGGAGTGCAGGTTTTCCGCCAGCGGTTGGTCCTCGATCGCCCGGACCTAAAGGTGCTTTTGAGCGAGCGATTCGAAGGCGAAGCTCTGAAGGTCGGGGGACAGGCGATCCTGGAGACCGGGGCTCCGATAGTCTGGTTCGTCTTTCCCACCAAGTGGCACGACATCGGAAGATTCCACCTGGCGGACGGAACCTTCACCGGCTGGTACACCAATTTAACGACACCGGTGGAGATGCAGGGCGACAACTGGTCGGCCCGCGATCTTTTTCTGGATCTCTGGCAGCCGGTGACCGGCCGTCCCGTCTGGCTCGACGAGGAGGAGTTCGAAACGGCCGCCCGGCGGGGCCTGCTGGACACCGCTACCGTGCGGCGGGCGATGAATGAGCGCTCCTTGATCGACTTAGAACTCAGAACCGGGCGCTGGCCGCCCCGGGTGACCAGGGACCTGGATTTGCAACAGGTGCGGAGGCTCATAGCCGCCACCGCATAACCCCGCCGGTGTAGCGCGAGATTCGGTACCGGCCCGCAAGAATCTGACGACGATCTAAACAAGGCCTCCCTTTACCCTGGACCGGTGTCACCATGCACCGGTCCGAAATTTTATCCGCCCTAGGGAACGCCCGAGACGTAACCGGAGTCTCCCGGCTCTTCGCCGTACTGGGATACCAGTCTCAAGTCGAGCCTCGGGAGGTCAACCTCTGGCTTGCGGCCAGATGGAAAAGCTTCGAGGTGCTGGCCTGCGTCAGTTCCGACCCCTGCCACGAAGCCCGCTCCCGCGCCGCCAGACTCGCCAAAGCGGCGGAATCCGCCATGGTAGCGGCCTTAGACAACGACGACCGCTTGGTTCTCGCAGCTCCGATGATCGGAGGCAACGGGAGCACCCGCGTCGCGATCATTTCCCGCTCCGCGCCCACCGCCGCCATGCTCCAGCTCCTGGAAGATCTGAGCCCCAAGAGCGACACCGCCTTGGCCCACGCAATCAGAGTGACCGAGCTGCTCAGCAGCGAGACCGCCGGCGAACGGTTTTTTGCCGCTTTCCGAGCCATCTTCGAACGAATGGCCGCATCCTTGGACCGCCGCCACTCGGCGGCGGACCGCAAGATGGCCGCCCTCATAGCCCTCACCCGGGTCTTGTTTCTTTACTTCGTCCAAGCCAAGGGCTGGCTCGACGGTCGCACCGATTACTTGAGGGACCTCTTGGACCGCTCACTCGCCCGGAAGCGGAACTTTCACAAAACCGCTCTGGAGCCTCTCTTCTTCGGCACCTTGAACCGCCAGCCCGCGGACCGGTCGCGCCGGATACGATTGGGCAAGATCCCCTACCTCAACGGCGGTCTTTTCGAACCCCATCCGGTAGAAAAACGTATCGGGCCGATCGCCTTTTCCAACCGATTGTGGCGCGACGCCTTCGACACCGTCTTCGAGCGCTTCCGCTTCTGCGTGCGCGAAGCCGAGGAAGTGGACTCCATAGCTCCCGACATGCTGGGCCGCGTCTTCGAGCGCATCATGGAAAGCGAAGAGCGGCACCTCACGGGAACTTTCTACACTCCGGAATCGGTGGTGCGCCAAATCGTGAAAGCCACCATCGAAACCGCCCTGGCGGGTACTGGCGGCCTTGCGCCCGATCTCGCCCGCCGCATCATGAGTTGCGAGCCGCTAACGCCCGCCGAGCGGCGGACCGCCCGGGCAGCACTGCGGGAGCTACGCCTCCTCGACCCCGCCGTCGGATCGGGAGCCTTTCTTTTGGGAGCGCTGGAGTGTCTCACCGAAATCGGACTCCCCCTGTTGGAGGATCCCCAACCCAACGCCCGCTGGATTCTCCGCCGCCGCATCCTCAAAGAAAATCTTTTCGGGGTGGATTTGAGTCCGATCGCCGTACGGCTGGCGGAGCTCAGACTGTGGCTCGCGGTCATAGCCGACGATCCCACCAGCGACATCGCCTCGGTGGCCCCTCTTCCCAACCTCGACGGCGTCGTCCGCCAGGGAGATTCACTCCTGGATCCTTTGAGCGCGGCCCGAGCGCTGGGAGCGGGCGTGCAGCTCCACCCTGAGGCGGCGGAAAGCGCGAGCAAGCTGCGGCAGCTTCTTTTCGAAGCCCGAGGCAACGCCCATTGGACGCTGGTACGCCGCCTTCGCCGAATGGAGACCAGCCTCGCCGCGCAATTGATAGCCGACGCCGCGCGGCGAATCGACTGCCTATTGGGCGACCTCACCGCCGCTGCATCCGGGCGGGACCTTTTCGGGAACCGCCTCGGCTTGGACGCGGCTCAAAAACGGCACTACCGTGCGCTGAGAAAGCAACGCCTCGCGTTGCGCCGCGCCAAAAGACAACTGGCCGACGGAACGGTCCCGTTTTTCGCCTTCGAAGTCCATGCGCCGGACGTCCACTCCGCCGGCGGCTTTAGCGCCGTAGTGGGAAACCCGCCTTGGGTCAGGGCCGAGAGGCTCTCGCCCGAACTCCGCCGCGCATTGGTGGAAAGGTTCAACTGGTGGCGCAGTTCCGCCCGGCGAGGTTTCGCGCACCTGCCGGATATGGCGATCGCTTTCTTGGAACGAGCCCTCGAGCTGACCCGGCCCGGCGGTGCCGTGGGGCTGCTCCTCCCCTCCAAGATCGCGTCGGCAAGTTACGGCGAGACCGCACGCTCCCACTTGGTGCGGGAAAGCACCATCGCCTATCTGCACCGCGTACCGCCCAAGGAAGCAGCTGCTTTCGGAGCCACCACTTATCCTCTCGCCGTGGTCGTGAAAAAAGAACCGCCCGCCGGGGGGCACGCGATAAGCCTCGACTTCGACCGGCGGAAGGCGAAGCTGATCAGACAAGAAGCCCTCCGCGCTCCGGGACCGTGGATTCTGGTGGAAGACCGCGCCCGCGCGGCGCTGGAGGAATTCAAGTCCGGCGGCCGCCCTCTGGCCGAAATCGCGCCTCCTTCTCTGGGAGTAAAGACCGGCGCCGACCGCGTGTTCGTCGGGCGGCTGGTTCGCACCAAAGGTCACACCGCTATTGTCCAATTCGAAACCGAAGAGGTGGAACTGGAAGCCTTCCTCTTGCGCCCGGCTTTGCGCGGCCGGCACATACGCCCCTTCCGCGCCGATCCTGCAAACGTGCTTCTGTACGCCCACCGTCCCTCGGGAGCTCCGTTGGATGCGCTGCCGCCGCTGGCAGCGCGATATCTGGAAAAGCACCGATCGCTCCTTTCAGCCCGGGCCGACGGTATCGAATCGCCTATCTGGGCGATCTTCAGACTGCGCTGCGCCTTGGGATCACACCGCATCGTGTGGGCTGACATCTCCCGCCGGCCGGCAGCTGTGGCCCTGGACGAAACCTGCCACTCCCGCGCCCTTCCGCTCAATACTTGCTACGTGGCCTCGGCACCGGACCGCGATACCGCATTGGCGGCGGTGGGCGTTATGAATTCGACCTGGGCTGCCGCCTTGGTCTCGGTCACGGCGGACGAAGCGCGCGGCGGATACCGGCGGATCAACGCGCGCGTCGCCGCAGAAATCCCCGTACCCCATCGAGGCGCGCATTTCGATCGGCTGGTAGCCCTCAGCCAAAGCGCCCACGCCGCCGGTTCGTTCGACCAGGACGCTCTGGACACCGCCGCAGCCGATGCGCTGTCGCTCTCAGCCGACGCCCGTGAAGCTCTGCGATCGCTGGCCCCGGATAACGGCTGAACAGCTGCAACTCGTCCGGGAGCCGATGGCCTGGCAGCTCGGTTGCGGCGAGCGCACCGATCCCCAGGGGCTGCGTTCCCGCCTGGCGGCCGCAGCCTTGGGCGCCACCGAGCACCAATGGAACCCGCCCCCTTGGCTGCTGCCTCACCAAATCGGCGTTGCGCGGCGCATAGCCGGACGCTTGAAGGCGTTTCGGGGAGCACTGTTGGCGGACGCTCCCGGTTTAGGCAAAACCTACGTGGCCCTCGCGGTCGCCACCCGCTACGAGTCCGCCACCGCACTGGTCCCCGCCTCGCTGAGAGAGCAGTGGTACCGAATCGCCCGAGCCGTGGAAGTGCCGCTCGCCGTCATCTCCCACGAGGCGATCAGCGCAGGAGAAGCAATCCCGCCCGCCGAGCTTTTCATAGTGGACGAAGCGCATCGCTTCCGAAATCCGGCAACCCGCCGCTACGACCGCCTGGCGCGCGCCGCAGTAGGAAAGCACTTACTGCTCATCACCGCCACCTTCGTAGTGAACCGCGTAAACGACGCCGTACACCTGCTGCGCCTCTTTCTCCCCGACCACGGACTGGCCTTGAGCGGGGTGCCTTCCCTCGAGCAGGCCGTGGAAAACCGGCGCTACGACGCGTTGGGCCACGCCATAGCCGCGGTGTCCGTGGCCCGCACGGTCAGAGCCTCGTTGAAGGAAGCGAACAAGTTTTTCCCCCGGGTCAAAGACACTCCGGCCTTTCGCCTCCCCCCAGTCTGCCCCGAAATGCTGGAGCGCCTGGCTTGCTCGGTGGCTAAACTCTCCCTCCCCGCACTCCAAGACCGCGACGCCGCCGCCCTGATGAGGCTGCATCTCTACCTGCGGCTTTCATCTTCTCTCCCGGCTTTCATCCATACCGTGAAGCGGCACCGGCGATATCTCCAGCGCGCGCTGGAGTGCGCCAGGCGAGGCGAACCGCTGTCCCGCCGGGCGGCGCGCACCCTCGTCGGAGAAGGGGACGAGCTTCAGTTGGAGTTGAACGCTCTGTTGCAGCCCTCGGGCCGTCCCCTCCCGCAAGTCGCGTCGCTGGAGCGGGAGCTCCGGCAAATCGACCAAATCCTCCGCACCGCCACAGCAGCGGGGGAGTCCGATCCCAAGGCCGCGCGCCTGCGTCTGATCCTGCAAAAACCTAGAAAAACGATCGTCTTCACCACCGCCGTGAGTACCGCCCTGCATCTGGCATCCGCACTCCGCTGGAAGCGCGTGGCGGTGGTCACCGGACGCGGTGCTCGGATCGCCTCGGGACCGATTCCTTTCGCCGAGGCTCTGGCGCTCTTTGCTCCCCGAGCTCAAGGAAGCGCGGATCCTCCGGAGATTCTGCAAGTGGACACGCTGATCGCCACCGACTTGGCAAGCGAGGGGCTCAATCTCCAGGACGCCGAACAAGTGGTGCACTACGATTTGCCCTGGTCACCGCTGCGTCTGGAACAGCGAATCGGGAGGATCTCCAGGCTGGGCTCGCAACATGCTGCGGTTCGTTCCGTTTGGTTCGCACCCCATCCGATATTGGAGCGGTACTTGGCCCTGGAGCGGCGAATCGCGGAAAAGGCGTTACACCAGCTCCGCTCCGGGATGCCGGGCTCGAGTACGGTGGGAAGAGCCCGAATTTCCGGAGGGCTGTTCGACTGGCGCGAGTCTCTCGCTGCGGCACCCGCCACAACCGCCGCGGAGCAACCCCTTTTCTCCGTGGTCAGAGGTCCCAGCGGCGTGATTGCTGCAGTTCGATGGCGGTTGGGTCACGCCGAGATCCCCGAGCTTTGGGTGCTCGAGGGAACGCCGCCGCGCCCCGTGCTCGAAGAAACAGCAGTCGCCCGGATCGCCGAACAGCTCCTGGCGGCCGAGGCTGTTCCGCTTTCTCCGCCCGGGGAGGCGGTGGAGGGGCTCTACTCGTTACTGAAAAGCCTGGCGCGGGAGCCCGGCCGCGGCCCCAGAGACCGGCACACGCGCCGCATGGCCCGGCGCATCATGAGAAAGGCCCGCCTGGCGGCTAGCCGTCGCGACCTGACTATGCTCGGTGTTCTCGACCGGGCACTCCACGCGGTAAAGTGCGGGCTTCCCGTAGGGGCCCTCCTCGAGTTGGAGGACGCGCTGGACCAGCCCCGCGCCCGGGCCCAACTTACAGCTTTGCTGCGCCGCCTTTCCGGTCCCTCGGAGCACCACACGGTGCCGGTACTCGAGGCGGTACTTGTGGGCTGCCCGCCGGGGTGAAGGCGCCAACTTGATATTCGGGCAATATTGGCGAGATTTGGGCCCCCGGCGGAAGCGTAGCTTGAGATTCAGCGACCTTGGCCGACCATCCGGAGCGATGTTATGAGCCTCCACGATCGAATACTCACCCTGGTGGGATTCCCTCCCATGGCGCACCGGCCCAAACTGGAGCCTCGCTTTTGGCTGTACTGTGTGGCCGCCTATATGATGCCCGTGGTGTCTCAGATCGTCCTGCCCGACGATCCCGGCATGTACGACGAGCTGGTATGGCTGGTAACTTTGGCTCCCGCTTTTCTGTTGTCGTTGCACTACGGCTTGAAGGGTGCCGTGGCCGGATTGCTGATGGGGACTGCGCTGTTCGTGGCGGTACAGATCGTGGTGGCTCTCAATTACACTCCCGACGATTGGCGGATTACCGTTCCGATCTACATTGCCTACGGTACGCTGGCCATAAGCGTGGGCTGGCTCTCGGAGCAGCTCCACGAGCACTACACCCGGGCTTTGGCGAACGAGCGCCTGGCCACCGTCGGCCAGTTCGCCATAACGGTCCGCCATCAGATCAACAACGCTCTCACGGCGATCGTGGCGGAAAGCCAGCTCTTGAGCGAGGCTGCATCTCAGCTGACCGACGAGCAGCGCCGTTCCATCGAGATCATCCGCGACGCCGCTTTCAAGATAGGGAACGATTTGCGGAAGCTCAGCAACTTGGCCGCGGCCCCCGTGACCGAGTATGCCGGGGGCGTCAAGATGCTGGACTTGAGCGCCGCCCCGGAGCGCACTTCTAGCCGCCCATCAGGCGGATCGCCACGTAGCTGATCCCGGCGATACCGGCCGACGCGGGTATGGTGAGGATCCAGGCCCACACGATCCGGCCCGCTACCATCCACCGCACCGAGCTGAGGCGATTGGCCGCACCCACTCCCGCGATTGCTCCGGTGATGGTGTGAGTGGTGCTCACCGGAATTCCGAAATGGGAGGCCAGAAACAGGGTCATCGCTCCGCTGGTCTCGGCGCAAAAGCCCCCGAAAGGCCTGAGCTTGGTGATTCTCTGGCCCATGGTTTTGACGATCCTCCACCCGCCCGCCAGCGTCCCCAGCGCGATCGCCGCGTGAGCCGAAAGAATCACCCAGGTGGGAACTACCTCCGCGCCGGTTAGATGGAAGGCGCGGATGGGAAAGTTCTCGAACAGAGCCTGGCTCGAAACCAAGAGCGCCACGATGATTCCCATTGTTTTCTGGGCGTCGTTGGTGCCGTGTCCCAGAGAGTACAGGGCCGCCGACACCAGCTGGAGGAGGCGAAAAGCTCGATCCACCCGCCGGGGCGTCTGGCGGCGCAGCGTCCAGGAGAGGATCACCGTGAGGCTGACAGCCAGGACCATACCCAGAAGCGGAGCGATGACTATGAATGCCAGGGTCTTGATCCAGCCGTGGGGGATGATCGAGGCGAAACCCGCCTTCGCCATCGCAGCGCCGGCGTAACCGCCGACCAATGCGTGAGACGAAGAGGTGGGGAGCCCGAACCACCACGTGATGAGATCCCAGATGATGGCTCCCAACAACCCGCCCAGGATGACCGTGGGATCCACTACGCTCAGGTCGATCATCCCGCTCCCCACCGTCTTGGCGATCGCCGTGCCGAAGGTGAAAGCGGCTACGAAATTCCAGAACGCAGCCCACACCACCGCGGCGAGAGGGGACAGCACGCGGGTAGAGACGACGGTGGCTATGGAGTTGGCCGCATCGTGAAAGCCGTTTATGAAATCGAAGACCAGGGCAACCAGTACGATCGCCAGTACGTACCCGACGCTACCCTCCATCAGGCGTGCTTGATCACGATCGACTCCAGATCGTTGGCCACGTCCTCCGCCTCGTCGATCGCGGTCTCGAGGTTATCGTAAATCTCCTTCCATTTGATGATGCCTATCGGGTCGCGCTCGGTGTCGAACAGGCGACCCAACATCTCGTGGTACACCGCGTCTCCCTCTTCCTCCAGCCGTTTGGCCTCGATGCAGTGCTTCATGACGTCGTTTCTGCCCCGCAGCTTGCGCACCGCCTCGGCTACCTCGGCGGTGATCCTCCGTACCACGTCGCACAGGTCCGCGATCCCCGCGGGAGCGGGACCCAGCCGGAAGATCTCCGCCCTCCGGGCGGTTCCGTCGATGCGGTCTATGACATCGTCCAAATCCGAAGCCAACAGATGTATGTCCTCGCGATCTATGGGAGTGATAAACGTCCGGTCCAAACGGTTCACCAACTCGTGGGTGAGGTCGTCGGCCTCGTTTTCTAGGCGCTTGATCGAGTCCACGCAGTACTGCTGTCGCTCCGGATGGGTGAAAAGATCGTACAACAGACCCGCGGCTTCCGCCGCCCGGGTAGCGACTTCCACGAAGAGATCGAAAAACTCCTCCTCGCGCGGCAAAAGACGTATGGCCACGGTGCCCCCCTCTGATCGGACCCGAAACGGTCTGAACGGCTCGCAAAAGTATCTCGAAAACCGGCGGCCGCCAGGGCGGCCCGTACCCGCAGGCCGGATAACTTGGGTCCGGCTCGCGGCATAAGTTCGCCGAGCTTCGTAGGCAAAGCGTCCGGGCTTGTCCGGCCTGGGGTTCGGGTTATATTCGGGATTTGGCAATGACTCGACCCGTCGCTCCGCAGCGTCTTGCTTCGCTCCCGGTCCTGGGCCGGCAGCTCAGGGGGACGCTGTTCTTGGAGCATGAAGCGCGCTCGGTTTTGAATCCTCCGGAATCCACCGGCATAGGTTGCTGGTCTTTCAATCCCTACGTGGGTTGCGAGTTCGGCTGCAGTTACTGTTACGCTCGCTTCGCCCACCGCTACGTGACCGAACGGGCCCGCGACGGCGGACTGATAGACGCCGCTACCTTTCGCAACCTCCGCGGCCGGCGGGGAGTCGAAGGATTCGAGAAGAATATTTTCGTCAAGCGTTCGGAGTCGGTACTGCGCGCGTTGGAGCATGATTTATCCCGAATCGCGGCTCGAAGCCGCGGCATCCCGGCTAAAGAAACATTGGTGATAGGCACCGCCACCGACCCTTACCAGCCGGCTGAGCGAAAGTACGGAATCACTAGAGCCGTGCTGCAGCGCCTCCGTACCGCTTTTCCGCTGAGGCTCGAGATCATCACCAAGAGTCCCCTGGTGGTGAGGGACATACCGCTGCTTTGCGAGTTGAAACAGCGGCATCGCTTGTCGGTGAACATTTCCATTATAGCCGCCAGCCGGTCTCTGATTCGCTTGTTCGAGCCCCGCTCGCCCATGCCCCATGCGAGACTCCGGGCACTCGCCAGGCTCACCGCTGCCGGAATCAACGCTGGCGTACTGGTAGCGCCGGTGCTGCCCGGTATCACCGATCGCGTGTCCTCCTTAAGGAAACTGTTAGAGGCGGCCAAGGAACACGGCGCCTGCTATGCCCGGTGCGGGCCCCTCAGGCTTTACCCCGCAGTACGCCCCCTGCTGCTGCCGATCCTGGAGCGGCGCTTCCCGCGCCTGGCGGATCGATATCGGCGGGCGTATACCGGATCCGGCGCGGCGCCTCCCGCCTACGCTGCGGCTCTCAAGTGTCGGTTCGGAAAGATCGCCCGGGAAGTGGGCGTCCCCACCGTCGATCCCTTGGATGCCTCCGGGTGGGCGGAGTTCGAGATCCAGCTGGCTCTACCGCTGGGTCAGAGCGGAAGTCGGGGGGCTTCCGGGGCTGCAGCCTTGATGCCCAGCGGGGCCAGCACCGAGCGGTAAGCCTCCTCAAGTTCCGGCGGCACTTCCACCTCTCCGCCGCCGTGCAGCTTGCGCAGCATCGCCGCGTTCACCGCTGCCTGGCCGCGGTAATGGTTGTTGGCGATCACGTAGGTTTCCCGCGCGCGCTCGGCCACTTCGTGGATCCGCTCGATCCAAGGTTTCAGTTCTTCGGCGCTGTAGAGATAGTCGTAGCGTTCATGCGGCTCGGCGTTCTCGCTGAACCAGTTCTCGTAGTTTCGGCCGTGGAGCCTAACGTAGCCTATGTCGGCCGTCACTTGAGCGCCGGGCTTGATGGAGTTTCTGAAAACCGGCTGGTCGATGTTGACGACGCCCACTCCATACTCGCTCAGCGAAGCGTAGAACTCGGGCACGTTCCAAGAGGAGTGGCGCACCTCTATGGCGAGCGGGTAGTTGGAGAACGCGTTCACCAAGTCCTCCAGCCACTCTCGGGATTCAGGAGTCCGCTTGAAAGACCAGGGGAACTGGGCGAGCAGGCAGCCCAGGCGTCCGGCTTCCAGCAGCTGTTCCAGAGGCTCGCGCACCAGGTTCACTTCTTGCGGGCTCCATGCGGTATCGCGCTGATGGGTGAAGCGCTGCCACAGTTTCACGGTGAACTTGAAGTTGCGGTTGTGGGAGACACGCTTACTCCACCGGGCCGCGGCTTGGGGATCGGCCGGCCTGTAAAAGGTCGAGTTTATTTCTATGGTATCGAAGTATCGCGCCAGGTAGGCCAGGGGATCGAAGCCCCGGGGCCTGGTGGCGGGATAGACCACACCCCACCAGTCCCTGTAGTCCCAGCCGGCAACTCCGAAGCGAACCATAGTCCCGGTGAAATCTAATCCCACGCCAAACCCTTCCTGTCGGCTGTGGCCGACCCGGCAACATGTGATATTTTCTGTGATATTTTCGTCACCTATTGCACAGCCAGGCTGCCTGGGAAGCCCGACACATCCGCCCGCGCCCGCCTCCCCTGCCCCCAGCAATCCCGTTGCAATTGTACCGCTAGCGCACGCAAACTATTTTGCCTTTCGTGCGCACCGCAGGTACCACCTCACTGATCGCCAGCCTGGCTCTGGCCTCTTGGATCGCCGCCGGGTGTTCGGCAGGGGAAGGCTCTGCAGAAGCGTGGAGCGGAGTGGCGCTGGTAGAACCGCTGCCCAAACCGGAGGTGGTTCTTACCGACGCCCAGGGCCAACCTTTCGATTTCCGGCAAGCTACCGACGGCAAACTGACGCTTTTGTTCTTCGGATACACCCACTGCCCGGACGTCTGCCCCGTACACATGGCTAACTTGGCCCGGGTGATAGACAACCTCAGCGCATCGGATGCATCCCGGATCCGGGTCGTCTTCGTCACCACCGACCCGACACGCGACACTCCGGAACGTCTCAAGGAGTGGCTCGGGCAGTTCAGCCCATCCTTCGTAGGCCTCACCGGCGACAGCGCCACCGTCCGGCGGATGCAGGACGAGCTCAACGTTCCACCGGCTGTGATCGAGTCCGCCCCCACACCGAAAGGGGGCTACACCGTCGCCCACGCCGGCTACGTGATCGCCTTCACCCCGGACAACCTGGCCCGGTTCGTCTATCCTTTCGGGACCCGCCAGGAAGACTGGGCCCGTGACCTGCCCCGATTGCTAGCCGGAGAGTGGACTCGCTGAGATGGTGGTGTTCCGCCCAGCTCGGCACGCCTTGGAGCTGGGAATGGCAGGCGTATCCCGGGATCTGGGCGTTCGTGGGCCTGCTGATAGGGCTTTACTTTTGGGCGATTCGCAGGCTGGAGCCTAAAAAGTTCGCCGCCGACGACGGCCCGACCACCCGCCGCCACATATTCCTTTTCCTTCTGGGCTGGCTGCTGCTCTGGGTGGGTCTCGACTGGCCCGTAGGCGCCCTGGCGGCCGGTTATCTCCTGAGCGCCAAAACGGTCCAATACCTGCTCATCGGCTACATCGCTCCCGGACTCATGCTCCTAGGCATGCCCCGCTGGCTGTTGCGCAGAATGATCCGGCCCCGCTGGGTGTTTCGCACAGCCCGTATGCTTACCCGTCCCCTCCTTCCTTTGGCGATCGCCAACACCGTGCTCGTGGTGTCACACACGCCGGCGGCGATCAACGGGCTGGCCGGAAGCCAACTGGGCGTCTTCGCCATGGACCTTACCGTGGTGGCAACAGGTTTCGTTTTCTGGTGGCCCGCCCTGGGCCGAGTGCCGGAACTGAAGCCCATGTCTTATCCGGGCCGAATCGGGTACCTTGCGTTGAATTTGCTATTGCCGACGGTGCCCGCCTCCTTCTTTACGTTCTCCCAATATCCGATTTACACCTTGTACGAGCTTGCACCCCGAGTGAGCGGGATCTCGGCCGTTTCCGATCAACAAGTGGCGGGACTGGTCATGAAGGTGGCCGGAGGGTTGCTCATTCTAGGCGTGATGTCGGTCATGTTCGTGCGCTGGTACCAGGCGGAGCAGCGCAGTGAGGAACACGTTGTAGTGCCTCCCGCCTCTGGTTCGGGCTAGCAGCGGCGCGGACCGCAACGCCCAGCGCGGAACCCTGGTGCAGCAGCGAACCCGAGCCAGCCGGGCTGGGACTTGAAGCAGCGGCAGAGGTCGCCTACAATCACTATCCCAGCTATACAGAGAGGATCGAGAAACCACTACTAACGACCGGCGCCGTCGGGCGCTTTGGTGGTCGCCACGACCATAAAAACGCCGTGCAATAGTCGTAGCGAAGGAGGAATTGTGACATGGCGTCTTATGGTAACCGGAGATCGCCGCTCTTTCCCCTTCAATTTTCCATACTGGCAATTTTGAGTTCACTCTGGCTCGCCTGCGGCGAAGGCGGGCCTACCCAACCCCAAGAGCCGCCACAGGTAGCCGGAGTCTGGGAGGGAAGCTTCCAGTCTACCCAGAGCCAACTCCAGGGAATCTTTTGCGTGACCCTGGAGCAATCGGGCAACTCGCTGTCCGGGCAGCTTTACGTCGCGGGCCGCGGGCTGGTGGGCAGCGTCTCGGGCCAAGTCCGCGGCGATACCATATCGTACGGTGTAGTGGGCGGGCTACAGTTCAGCGGCCGGCTCAGCGGATCCCAGGCGTCCGGCACCTACGGCGGGCTCGGCGATCAGGGGAACTGGACCGCCAGCAGGACCGCGAAAACCGCCTGCGAATGGGCTGCAAGCGAACAGGTCAGCGCCTTCCAAAACCTTATATCGGGCTTTTTGAGCGCTACCGGGGAATCCGAAGCAGGACCCATCGCGCAGTTCATAGCCAGCACCATAACTCGGCTCCCCACCACATCCATCTCCGCGGGGAGCCAGCAGAGAGACGGGTGGTGGATCTGCATCTGGGAGATTGACGGAGTGCCCACCGGTGAAGGTCAGACCAGCAGGTACACTCTGGGCGTAGCGTACGGAGCCAACCCGCTGAACACCCAGCAACAGGCAGCGGTAATATGGATCACTCCCCAGATCCACCAGCAGACAACCACTTTCCCAGGCCAAGAGAACGAGGCTAGGGGTGCGATCTTTGTACCTAACCTAGCCAACTTGTCCGCCTCCTGGTTCGCCACCGCGGGGGAATACTCGATCACCGGAGACAGCGACACCGGGTACCAAAACCCTGCCTATCTGGTCCAACCCAACGTCGCTCCGGTGGGCGGCATGAAGGTGGAAGCTCGAACTACCACGCTCACCGGGCATCTCCAATTCACCGCCACCGATATGGGCACGGGAGCCAGTACGCCCGTGCGGCTACCCGCCAGTGGCGACTGGCAGAACCTGGAGGCGGTACACCTTCTAGTGAGGTCGAACTGAGAGAGGCGCCTCGAGACCCGGCGCGGCGGGAATGCTAAGGGGGCATGGCGATTCGGGAACCGAACGCCATGCCCCATTCCCGGTCCGGCAGCCGCTGCTACGGCGCTCGCCGATCAGAGAGGCAGCCGGTATCTCAGTCCCGCGCTATAGATCAGGTCCCGCTGAGTACCGATGATTCCCGGCCAGCCGTACATCTGGTAAGACCATCCCGAGAGCTGCCCGAACAGGGCAACCGGCGCACCCGGTGCGCTTATCGCCACTCCCCCTCCATACCACGCCGCGGGAGTCACGATGTGGCGCGAATCACTACCCGATTCCGCTACGCGCACCGCACCGACCCCCGCGAAGGCATAAGGCGTCACCAGATCGCGAACCGGGAAGCGAACCTCCACAGCGGCGGCGCTAAACATCCGGCTGAAGTCCTTAGACCCTATCGCGGGCGCCGATACCCCGTTTCTGGTGAAAGCCAACTCCCCCCGAAAAGCTACATTGGGATTCAGTAGCAGCGCTCCGCCAAACCCGAAGCTCCAGCTCTTTTGGTACTGGGGAGAGCTTCCCGCATATAGGGTGATTTTGGGAGACTGTCTCCCGGCGTACCCCGACACCTCAAGGGCTAGCCGATCCTGTCCAGCTAACGGGGCAGCCGCGAACGCCAATGCCGCGGCTGCCGCACCACACACGACGCGCAACATGGCGTTCCTCCTGTTGGGTTGTACGAGACGGAAATTTAAAAGGCGGTTCAACGTACAGCGAGCGCACCTACCGCCGTCTGCTGCCGCCATACCACCGGGAGAACGATCTCGGCTCGCGCGGTTTCGGGTATTTGGCCAACTGGATATTAGGCGGGCCCCATCCGTCAGGACACCGGCCCGGTCTCGCGGAGCCTCGCGTTGAGGGCCGCCGCATGGGGCGCCAGCTGGGCTCGAAACTGTTCCATAATCGTCTTAGCCGCCTCGATACCGGCCCGCCGGGACGCCTGCCGTTTGTACGCCGAAACCGTGTAGGTATGCCGGCCTGTGATCACGTACTTGGCGACGCTCACCCGCCGTGCGTTGTAAAGGACGATTTCCGCCTGGAGCGTACGTTCCCGGACTGTCACCGGAGCGCCCAGGAGCGCCGGTACAAAGAGAGTCACTGCATTGAGCCCGCCAAGGACAATCCCGAGACCGGTGATTCGGTCGTCGTCAAACGTGAGGTGAAACTCGGCGTAGCCCCACCGCCTCTCGTCGGGCATGAAGACGTTGGCCTCGAGGTCGCGCCTGAACACCGTGGCGAAATCGGTGTGGATGGCGAGAGGGGCTACACCCTCGAAGTGCACTAGCTGCGCCTCTCCCGGCCCGACGTGCAGCGGCAGGAGTCGCGACGGCAGCGGTGCCGGCGCCGGCTCCAACGAGTCCGGGGTGTACGCCGTGCACGCCGCTACCACTAAGAGCGCAAAGGCGCAGGCTCGCCTTGGGCTCATTGCCGGATGGCAACTGGCCCCTTCCTTCGATTTGCAGCCCAGCTGGTGTACGCCACGATCTGCCACGGTTAAGCAAGATGATGGAGACAGAGGGTGAAAGGCAACCGGTGCAATGCATGATACTTCATCAGATCCATAAACGCGCTCAGGGTAGCACCGAGGACGTAGGGCCCGCAGGTTCTGTAGATCCTGCGGGCTGCTGGGGAGCACCATAATAGGTTGAGATACAACAACTTACGTCTACATCACCCTACCCTTGCACCACCCCATCTTTCGGGATATATTCGGGTTCCACCGGAAAACCCGAAAACCACTATGCTCCAAAGCCACCTGGCCTGCTGCGTCTGGATCCCACTCTTCCCGCTCCGCTGCGAAGAGGTGCGCCGCCCCGACCTTTCGTCCAAACCTACAGCACTGCTCGACCCCCACAACACCAAACAGATCTGGCAAGTATCCCCCCTCGCCCGCCACCAGGGCGTTAAACCGGGCACCACCGTAAGCCAGGCCATCGGCCTCTGCCCCACACTCACACTCATCGAACCCGACCCGGTCTGGTACGACGAACGCTTCGCCGCACTCCTGCACCGGCTCTACCAGGTCACACCGGTGATCGAACCCGACTCCGAACCGGGCCGCGCCTTCGCGGGCGTAGAAGGTCTGGAACGACTCTACGGCCCGCCGGAACGGGTGATCGCTGCAATCGCAAAGGCCATAGATCAATGGGCGATCGAGGGCGCCACCTGCACTGCTCGAAACACCACCCCCGCAGCAACCGCACGCCTGGGATGGGCCTTCGGCAAGTTCGCCGCCTGGGTCGCCGCCACCCGCTCCAAACCCGGCGAGTTCGTCATCCTGAACCAGACCGAACAACAGCGCTTCCTCGCAGCGCAACCGATCGCCCTGCTGCCCCTCGACCCCGACACCCAAAGCCGCCTCTACCGCCTGGGCTTGAAAACTCTGGGCGACCTCGCAGCGCTGCCGGAAGCCGCAGTGACCTCGCAATTCGGCAGCATCGGCCGCCGGCTGTGGCGACTCGCATCTGGAAGACTCATCGAACCCGTGATCGGCCGCCAACTCCCCGAACCGATCACCGCGGCAATGGACTTCCCCTCACCGGTCGCCGACCGCACGCTCCTAGCCCGCGCCCTGGAACAACTCATAGAGCGAGCCCTGAAGTCCCCGCGCCGCACCGGCGTGCGAGTCCACACGGTACGCGCCCGCGCCGAACTGGAATCGGGCGGATCCTGGATGCTGGAGATCACGCTCAAAGACCCCTCGGCGGACCGAGACCGAATCGCAGCACCGTTCAAGACCCGCCTGGAACAGGCACCGCCCAACGGAGCGGTCGAACGGCTGACCATAGAGTTCACCTCCTTCGCCCCCGGCACCGTGGAACTCCAACTCTTCGCCCGGGACGCCCAAGCCGCAGCCCGCGCCGGGCGCCGCCGCGCCCTCCGCGCCGCAGCGGCGGAGATCAAAACCCGGCTCAAACGCAACGCCCTCTACCACGTGGTGGAAATTCAACCATGGTCGCGCATCCCAGAGCGCCGCTACGCGTTGATCGACTACGAGCCCTGAACCTGCCGCAACCGGTGGAGGTGAGGACCGACACCGAGGGCCTGCCGGCCGCGGTGCGATTCCCTATCCCTCGATCGCCCCATCCCGCCGGCCACAACATCCCCGACAGTCCGGCCCTAGCAGCAACCACCGCCGGGAACATACGCCCGCGCACCGGCCCGATCCGCCGGGACGGCACCGCCCGCACTAAAACCGCCGGACTCGAAATCACAACACCGAACTACGAAGAATGGAAACCGCTGGAAGCGATAATCGAAATCTGGCGCGTGGACGACGAGTGGTGGAGAAAACCGGTCGCCCGCCTCTACGTGGAAGCGGTGCTGGAAGGGGGAAAACGCACACTGCTGTATCGCGACCTGGCAACCGGCCAGTGGTTCGCGCAGCAACCCTGACCGCCATGAACCTCCAAGCGACACGAAACCCCTGAACGCCATGTACGTCGAGCTTCACTGCCACTCCGCATATTCCTTTTTAGACGGCGCCTCGCTCCCCGAGCACCTGATCCTCGAGGCGGCGAACCTCGGCTACTCCGCCCTCGCCCTCACCGACCACAACGGCCTCTACGGATCCATGGCCTTCGCCCAAGCCGCCAAACAGATGGGAATCCAAGCGATCACCGGAGCCGAAGTCACACTCCTCGATGGCTCGCACGTAACCCTCCTCGCGGAAACTCCCGCAGGATACGGCAACCTCTGCCGCCTCATCACCGAAGCGCACTTGGGCCGGGAAGATCGGCGAGACCCGCGGCTCGACTTCACATCCCTGGAACAGCGCCACGAAGGACTGATCATCCTTTCCGGCTGCCGCCAGGGCCTCCTCCCCCGCATCCTGCTGGAACAGGGACCCAACGCCGCCCGGCGGTTCGCCGAACGCTGTGCTGCGATCTTCGGCAAGAACCGCTTCTTCGTGGAAATCCAGCGCAATTTGGTGCGCGGGGACCGGGATCTCACCCGCGCGCTGTGCGACCTGGCCGACAGCGTGGGCCTCCCCGTGGTAGCTACTACCGACGTCCATTATCACCGCCGCGAGCGGCACCGCCTCCAGGACGTCCTGGTGGCGATCCGGCACCGCACCACGCTGGATGAATCCCACTCGGTGCGCCGCCCCAACAGCGAATTCTATCTCAGACCTCCGGAAGAGGCGGCACGGCTCTTCCGCGACCGGCCCGATGCGATCGCCAACACCAAACTCATCGCCGATCGCTGCGCGGCGTTCGACCTCACCGAGGATCTGGGCTACACTTTCCCCGACTTCAGCGGCTCCGATCAGCTCAGCGCACCGCAAGCCCTGAACGAGCTCTGCCGCATCAGATTGGAAGAACTCTATCCTCCCGACTCGCCCCACCGCGAAGAAGCCGAACGCCGGCTCGCCGAGGAGTTGCGGCTGATAGAGCACCACAAGCTGTGCGGCTTTTTCCTGGTGTATCACGATCTCTTCGAGTTGGCGCGCGAGGTCGCAGCCGACGTGCGCCGCGGCACCAGACGCCTTGCGGCCAACCTCCTGCCGGGACGCGGCCGGGGATCGTCCGTATCCTCCATCGTCTGTTACCTCTTGGGTCTCTCTCACATCGATCCGGTAGCCAACCGGCTGTTCTTGGGACGCTTCCTGAACGAGACCCTGGCCTCGGTGCCGGACATCGATCTCGATTTTCCCCGCGAGATCAGAGAAGAACTCATCCGCCGGGTGTATCGCCGCTACGGCGCCGAGCATGCGGGACTAGTGTGCTCGTTTCCCACCTATCGGCTGCGTTCCGCGGTGCGCGAGGTGGGCAAGGCCCTCGATCTTCCGCCCGGAGAGATCGAGCAGGTGGCCAAGCTCGCTTCCCGCTACTCCGCGGAAGAGTTGCGCGAGGAACTCCGCACCCTGCCCGGTTACGCGAGCCGAGTGAACGCGCCTTTGTGGCGCGAGCTGTGCGACCTGGCGGAAGAGATCGCCGGCCTGCCGCGCCACATCTCCCAGCACGTGGGCGGGATGATCATCTCCAGCCGCCCGCTGGTGGAGCTGGTGCCGCTGGAGCGCTCCGCCATGCCGGACCGCGTGATCTGCCAGTGGGACAAAGACTCCTGCGACGACGCGCGGTTCATCAAGATCGATTTTCTGGCGCTGGGGATGCTCTCTTTGGTGGAGGAGTGCGTCGAGCTGATCGCCGCGCGCCAGGGCAAGCCGCCCGATCTCTCGCGGATCGACTTCAATGACCAGGCGGTTTACGACCAGATCTGCGCCGGCGACACCGTGGGCCTCTTTCAGATCGAAAGCCGGGCCCAGATCCAGATGATCCGCAGAACCCGGCCCCGCAATCTGGAAGACCTCGCAGTGGAGGTTGCGATCGTGCGGCCCGGCCCCATAGTGGGAGGCGCGGTGAACCCCTATGTCCGGCGCCGCGAGGCCAAGCGTCTGGCAGAACAGAGAGGCGAGCGCTACCAGCCGCCGCTCGATCATCCCCTTTTAGAAGACGCTTTAGAAGAAACCCTGGGCGTGATCCTTTATCAGGACCAGGTGCTTCAGGTCTGCCAAGCGCTCGCGGGCTTCACCGCGGGGCAGGCGGAAGCGCTGCGCCGCGCGATGAGCCGGCGCCGCTCCCGGGAACTGATCGAAGGTTTCTGGGAAGAGTTCCGCCGGGGAGCGGCGGAGCGCGGCGTTCCGGAGCACGTGGCGAAGCGGGTGTTCGAGCAAATCGTAGCCTTTTCCGAGTTCGGATTTCCCAAGTCCCACGCCGCGGCGTTCGGGCTTCTGGCCTACCAGTCGGCGTGGCTCAGGCACTACTACCCGGTGGAGTACTACACCGCGCTGTTCAACAACCAGCCCATGGGTTTCTACTCGCTGGACGCTTTGTGTCGCGACGCGGCGCGGCACGGGATCGAGATCCGCCTGCCGGATGTGAACCTGAGCGATGTGTATTGCACGGTAGAATACGGGGAGAGCGGGATCGCAAGTGGGGAATGGCAAACCGGCTGCGGCGATCTCACGGCGGCGGTTTCCCACCAGGCGCCGGTTGCCGCTGTGTCCGGCGCGGTCCGCGTGGGATTGTCGTTGGTTCGCGACTGGAGCGAGGAAGCAGCCGCAGAGTTGGTTGAAGAGCGCAAGAAGAACGGCCCCTTCGCCAGTCTGGGCGATCTGGTGCGCCGCGCTCCGCCCCAGCTTTCCCGCACCGCGATCGAGAATTTGGTCTGGGTGGGCGGTTGCGACTGTTTCGGACTCACCCGCCGCGAGCTTTTGTGGCAGGTGGGGCTCTGGTTGCCGCCCAAGCACGAGCGCCGCAACCCCGCGAGAGTTCGCAGCCAACTAGAGCTCCCCCTAGATCATCCCTACGAGAACCTGCCCTTTGGCGGCGTGGAAGCGGACGAGCGGTTGATCGCCGAGTACGAGATGCTGGGGTTCGGAGCGAGCGGGCATCCCTTCCTCTTGGTGCGAGACGCGCTCCCGCCCGCGATCGTGCGATCCGACCGCCTGGCGGAATTGGAGCACAACGCGGAGGTAGAAGTGGCCGGCCTGGTGGTAGCCCGCCAGCGTCCCGCCACGGCCAAGGGGTTCGTCTTCGTGTTGCTGGAAGACGAAGCGGGAATGATCAACGTCATCGTGCGGCCGGATATCTACGAGCGGGATCGGGTGGCGATTCGAGGGGAGCCGTTCCTGTGGGTCCGGGGAAAGCTCGCCAAGGACGACGGCGCGCTCAACCTGATCGCCGAGGAGGTGCGGGCGCTACGCACCGGGCGGCGTCACTGCAAGGTTACCGAGTCGGATCGTTCCTCCCGTGAGCCTACGGCTTTCCTGAAGAGCCTGCGCCGGCATGCGCCGGATGCCAGAAGTTGGAGTTGACCCAACGCCTACGGTACTACGCCCAAGCCCAAGGCCCGGGCGTTGGCGCGGATTCTATCATCCAGAGAAAGCACCGCGAGATCGCGATAGGCTTGCGATGTAAGCGCCGCCGTGGCTAGGTGCAATGCATCCAGAGTCCTGACGGGCTCTTGGGGAAACCGCTCTCGTGCGCGGTGCAGCACGCGATCTGTCAGCGGCAGCAGGACCCATGATGCGGCAGCCAGGTCCAGCAGCTTGAGCGCGGCCAGCTGCCCCGCCTCATCTAAGCGGCCTGATGCCACCGCGCCGGCCAGCGCCCCGCACACTCCAGCCCGGTGAGCTTCGAGGTAACCACGCGCTCGGCGCCCTCCAGGGCCCGCCGCACCTCGGCTTCCGAAGGCTCTCCCAACAGCCAGGCCAGCACTGCGCTGCTTTCGGCGTGCCCTCCCGCCCGGGATCGTGCAATCCGACCGCGTGGCGGAATTGGCACAGAACGCTGCAATAGAGGTGGCGGGGCTGGTGGAGCGCCTCCTCTCACGCTTCCGGCGCATTGCGCAACTGCTCGCGCAGCCTTTTCAGCTCCTGTTTGGCCAACTCCCCCTCCCGCGTCCCGGCGAAACGGTCGGCCAGCCGTGCCAGTTCCGGTATCGCCCGCCGCGGCTCACCTAGCTTGGAGATGTAGGTCTCGATGATTTCCCGGGTGAAAAGAATCTCCTGGGCCGCGGTGACGTCCTGGGCCAGTCTCGCCCTGCGGAACCAGCTCACCGCCTCCTGGTACTGGCCGAGGTGGTCGCGGTAAATGCGCGCGATCGCCGCGCAGGGCTCCGGGTCGCTGGAATACTCGGCGGCGTATCCCTGATAGCAGTCGATCGCTTCCTGGAACAGTCCTCGCAGGACCAGAGCCTGCGCGTCCGAATACTCCGGGCGCCGGGGCGTGGACTTACCTGAAGGATGATAGATCTTCCCCATCAACGCGCCCGCACCCTCACTCAAGGCCAACGTGCCGTAGTAGACCAACGCGCTCCCCAAGACACCACCGATCATGAAGCCTATAGGGCCGAACTTGAAACTTCCCACCCAAGCCCCCATCACGCCCCCGACCGCTGCATAATACGCAAGCCTTACGCGCCGCGTTCTCTCGGCCAGGTCGGTCTCTGGTACCGGCTTCGATTCGCCAAGTTTCTCTTCGTAGCGGCGCCGGGGCACCGGTCGCATCGTCTTCCTCTCGAGTCGCTCTCGCTAGTGTGGCGCTGTCCGCAGAAATGCGCAAGCTCCAGCAACGCTTCGTGAATCCCGGGTCTTCAGCGACACGACCCGCTCCACTCCTATCGGCTCGAATAGCCCCAGGCACAGCTCTGGCACGAAAGGCGCTGCCGTCGCATCATCCCGCTACGGGTACACCCATACCGCCACGCCTTGGCGCAGCGCACGCTCGCCGCGGAACGCCACCCCGTTGATCACGATCTCGACCGTGACCGAGTCATACTCCAGCGCCTCGACCTCCTCTTACCACCTGGCCTTGAACCCGCGGACATCCACGTGCACGAACGGCCCGTGAGTCCGAGTCGCCCGGTACTTGCCGAGCCCGCCCAGCAGATAACTGTAAGAAGGATCGGCCGCGGCCTGATCGAAGATCCGATAAAGCACATCCGCATCCCGGAGGTCCACCACGCCGTCTCCATTCAGGTCGTCCATGTTACCGTCGGCCGGAGACTCGTCGATGAAGATGTCCGCCGCCGCTCCCCAAACGTGGCGGCTGTATCGGCCGTTTCCGATCGAGTGATTGTAATAGGGAGTCCGATAGCCGCTCATCACGTGAAAACTCGACGCCGCAATCCCCGCCGCATTCACCCGATCCAACAACTCCTCCAGCTTGAAGAGGAGCCGCTCGTCTAGCACCACGTATTTGGGATAACCCCCGGCCTGCTTGCACAGAAACTGCCCCAATCGGAACCGGGGACTCACCGGGGTGTCCTGGTTTTCCGGAGTGACCTCGATGAACCCGGCGGGAGGCTGGTAAATCTCCGGCGCCCGCCCCCAGGGCGGCGGATAGCGTCCGATTCGGTATCCGTTCAGGTACTCGCCGTTCATTCGGCTGCGGGGAACCAGCACGAAAACGTTCAGTACGATCGAATCCGGCGGCGATTCCCTCGAGACTAGCAGGCGATAGAGACCGCTTGCCCCCGGCGCCACCCACTGCCACGATCCTCCGGACAGCACAGCCGTGGCGCCCTCCAAGTCCCGCAGCCGAAAACCGGTTCCCGGCCCTGCGACCCCGATCGAGAGGCGCTGGCCCGGAAGAACGCTCACCGCATTCACCCGATACCTGGAACTGAGACCCTTGTACCGGACTGCAAAACCGGCCTTGGTATCGGTGGGAGCCCACTCCAAAGCGAAGGAACCGACCGGCGCTACCGCCTTCGCGGGGAAAAACGCGAGCATCGCCAGAAACAGAGCGCCTATGCGAGCCATTCCTTTCTCCTCAGCTTCCCGCGTAGGCGACGCTTCGAGCCAGAGCCGCGGCCAGCATCTGATCTCGACCATAGAGATCCCTGCGGAAATGCACGGTACCGTCTTCGGCCACCCAAACCGTCCAATACTGAATATGTATCGGAATCGGGCGGGAGAGGCGCACCGTCTGCTCCACGCGGCGATCGATCGCCGCGATGATGCGCTCCCTGCTCCACTGCACGGGGTCGGCCAAAAGATACTCAGCGAGCTCGATCGGCTTTTCGACCCTCACGCAGCCCGAGCTGAAGTCCCGCTCCGGGCGGTCGAAGAGTTCCCGGGACGGCGTGTCGTGGAGATAAACGTTGTACTTGTTGGGGAACATGAACTTCACTCGCCCCAGGGCATTGAGGGGCCCCGGATCCTGCCGCAACCGGTAGGGAAAATTGGCCGCCGTGACTTTCGACCAATCCACCGACGCCGGGTCCACCACCCGGGCGTTGGGACCCCAGCCTTCGAACACCGTAAAGCCCTGCTGGGTGAGATAGGACGGATCCCGTTTGATGCGGGGCAGTATATCCTGCACCGCGATGTTATGGGGCACGTGCCAGTACGGGCTCAGCACCAAGTACCGAACGGTGTCGCTGAAAACCGGAGTGCGGCGGTAAGGTCGCCCCACCATAACCCGCATCTCAAGCACGGTCTCCTCCCGCTCCACTACCCGGAGGTCGAACCCGGCTATGTTCACAACTATGTAGCGCGACCCCAGCTCTTCCGGCATCCAGCGCCACCGTTCCAGGTTGAGGGCGATCTGGCGCGCCCGCTCTTCAGCAGGGACGTTGAGCGCCGCGATGGTAGCCGAGTCCGCACGGCCGTTTACCTCCAGACCATGACGCGATTGAAATCTCCGGACAGCGCTCGCCAGCGCCTCGTCGAAAAGATCGGTGTCTGCGACTGCCGTGTCCCCCAGGTCGCCCGTCGCCTCCAGGCGTGCGCGCAGAGCCGCCACCCTTGCGCTCCGCGATCCCACACCGAGGGGCGGTCCGGGCTCGATCGGCACCCAGCCGCCTTGGGCTGCCAGACGAAGGTAGCGACTCAGCGCTTCCCGCAACCGCGCGTATTCCTCCTGCGCCGGCGTCAGCTCCCGCAACACCGCTCCCGGATCGTCCCCGGCAACGACCCGTTCCAACGCGGATGTGAGATCCACACCCCGGCGGTTCGCCTTCCACTCGGGGTGTATGGTTTCCGGGTTGACGCGCCCCAGCGCCAAATGCGAGGCGTACACCAGAAAAGCGTCGCTCAACAGCAGGTCCAGCTCCGCCAGGCGCTCCGCATCCGGTGGCTCGCGGCTAAGCTGCCTGCTCCGCGCATCGCGCAAAGCGGAAGCGAGCCGTTCCAAGTGATAATCCTCCGCGCGCAACCCTTCCTGCTCTGCACCCCTCAGCGCCTCTAGCAGGCTGAACGCTCTGGGCAGCACGCCCCGATCTCCCGACCACGCGGGGCGATATCCCGCGCGCCGGTAGTAGCTGGGCAGAGCTTCAACCGCAAAAACCAGCTCCCCGCCCAGGCTCACCGCCGCCGCGGTGCCGGCGGCTTCCAAGCGCTGCCGGATATGTTCCGCCACCCGCTCGCTTAGCGACTGCGCTTGGGCTGCGCCGGGCGAAAGCGCCGCGCAGGAGAGCGCGATCACACATCTGATAGCCGCGAAAGGAACCATAGATAGTAAGGTACCGCGGCCCGGGAACCTCGATCTCGGGACAGCAGAACAACCGCTGCCAACGAGAGCTTTCTTCATGTCCGCGCCAGACGCCTCGACTTTACAAAAGCCCGCTCATCACCGTGGCCAACCCCAAAAAACTGAAGAATCCCATCACATCCGTCACCGTGGTCAGCACTATGGACGACGACTGCGCCGGATCCTGGCCAATGGCCTGCAGGATCATCGGTATCGACGCCCCCGCCACACTGGCAATCACCATGGAAGCCACCATCGCCGTGCCGATCACCAGCGCCAACCCAGCCGAATCGCTCCACAAAAAGACCGCCAGCGACGTAACCAGCGCCACCCCCAAGCCGTTTATCGCCCCCACCGCCAGCTCCTTCCCTCCCACCCTCAACCAGTGCCGCAACCTGATCTCCCGCAGCGCCAAACCCCGCATCGTGACCGCCAGTGACTGGGCACCGGTGTTGCCCGACTGACCCGCCACCACCGGAAGCAACACCGCCAAGGCGGTGTACTGCGCAATAGTGCTCTCGAACAAACCCACCACCGCCGAAGCCAGAAACGCCGTCGCCAGATTGATCTGCAACCAAGGCAGGCGCTTCTTCACCGCAAACCAAACCGGAGACAACGCCCGCTCGTCCCTGCTGGCGCCCACCATGGTGGCAAGATCCGCCGTGGCTTCCTCCTGAGTAGCCTCCACCAAGGCATCGTGCCGGATCACTCCCACCGGGCGGTTGTCGTAGTCCACCACCGGCACGCTGGTGCCGATCCCCCGGGCAAAAACTTCGACCACTTCCTCCTGCGAGCTCGTCGCCTGAACGCTCACCGGAACCCGCAGGCGCAGCTCCTCGATCCGCACCCCGGGATCGGCCACCGCCAACTCCTGCAACGGCAGCGCCCCCACCAGGCGCCCCTCCCCGTCAACCACAAAGACGTCGGTAATCGGCCGCCCGCGCCGCGCCCGTAACTTGGCCAGCGCCTCGCGGACCGTCGTCTCCAAACGAAAGACCGTGATCCTGGGATCCATCACCGAACCGGCCGTATCCGGGGGATAGCTCATCAACTCCTTAAGCTCCTTGGCCTCGGCGGGATCGAGCAGGCTCAACCGTTCCTCCCGTACCTCGGGATCCAACGCGGCGAGCAACGCCGCCGCCCGCACCGGCTCCAGCGTCTGCATCAAACCACCGAAGGCATCCCTGTCCAACAGCGCTAGAACCTCCGCCGCCAACTCCGGCGTCAACCGCCGCAATACCGCACCCGACGCCAGCACCGAGTGCGCAGCCAAAAGCGCAGCGACCCGCTGCGCCGGCAAACTCTCCAATTCTCGCGCCGCTTCCTCCGGGAAACTCTGGAAGTAGCGCTCCACCAGCGCGCGAACCCCCCGCTCGGGACTAACCCTGACCATGGCCTGTCTCCTCTTCCCCCGCGGAGAAACCTTTCACCGGGACCTTCACCCCGGCCAAAAACGCAGACATACCGCTCCAATACAGTTCCCCTAAATTCACTAGCGCCGCCACCAGCGGCGACGCCTCCTCCGGCGCCGGCGATCCGGCCATCTGCCGCATCGTCCGATGCCGTACGATCCCCAGGAACACTCCCCCGCTGTCCACCACCGGGATGGCATCCAAATCCTTCCAAGCGGGATGCATCAGGATCGAGCGAATATCCGCATGGGCCGGCACCCGAACCACCTCGCTCCGCATCACTTCGCTCAACCGCCGCTTCCCGTCGGCCAGCATCAGCTCTCGAATATCCAGCGCTCCCACCAGCCGCTGATCGCGATCCACCACGTAGAGATAGTAGTACGCGCGGTCGGGCGAACGCCGCAGTTGCTTCTGAGCCTCGCTGACGCTCATATCCTCCGGCAGCGCCAGGACCAGAGGATCGGCCAGCGCGCCGGCGGTGCCCTGGGGATAGCGCAACTTGCGCCGCAAAAGCTCGGAACGCTCCCGCGGCATCCCCTCCAACCACGACTCTCTAAGCTCGTCCGGCGCCCGGCGCAAAAGCCGGGCCGCGAGTTCCAGCGGCAGCTCCGCTAGGATCTCCCCTGCCTTCGAACTCTCCAGCGGGCGCAGGCAGTCCACCGCCAACGACGCGCTCACCCGCGCCACCACTCGCGAAGCGTCCCGAGGAGGAAGCTGCGCTAAGACGGCTGCGGCTTCCGAGAAGGACAGCCGCTCCAACACCTCCGCCGCCTGCTCGGGATGATCCGCCACAAACCTGCTAGCGAGCGCCAGTTCGTCTTTCACGGTCAGCCGCCTTCAGCCACCAGCGTGGAAGGACGCTCGCTGAAGAGCGAAGCCGGCACCTGCACCTGACCCGCAGGAGTGTCCAAGACCACCGCAGTGGAAGTGGTGCGGACGATCCTCCCCTCGATCTCCCCGATTCTGACGGTTTGCCCCACGCTGTAGGTCTGGGTCACGTAGTAAGCCGCCAAAATGTTGCTTACCGCGGTGCGGGCACCCAAACCGAACGCCAAAGCGGCGCCCGAAAAAGCCACCCCTAAAAAGACCGCCAGCAAAACTCCGATCAGCTCGCCGTGAATCCCCACCTGCTCCAGCGCCAAAAGAATCGCAAGGAGCAGCACCAGCCCTTGCGCCAGGCGCCCCACAGCCCCGGCGTACCGCAACCCGGTGGAAGCAGCACCCGCAGCCACCACCCCTCCCGCCAAACTCGCCGCAACGACTCCCAACAACACGATGCCGAGTCCCGCAAGCACGCCCGGGACATAGGGCGCCAGCCTCTCCCCTACGGCGCTCACTACCGGCAGCCCCACCAACTCCAGCGCCGCCGCCAGGAAGGAAAGGAAAACGAACCAGTAGACGAACCGGCCCACCAGCGCCGGTACCGACTCGGCTACCTCGCTGGCGCTCGCCGCGGCCGATCCCTTACCCCGCCGCCCGACGCGGTCTATGAGGGTGTGAATTCCCCGCTCGCTCCAAGACTCGAGAAACCGGCTGGAGAGCACACCCAACAAGACCAGCAGCGCCGCAATTACAATCTTCACCAGCGGCAGGTTTTGGAAAAACTCCCAAACCATGGCTACCTCTCGGTGCGGATCGCCAACAAGTTACGCTTTTTGAGAATGTCGCGCGAAAGGACCGCCGCCGAGCCGCCAGAGCTACACCGCGACCGAGAAACCCCGGGTAGCCAGAATGCGCTCTATAGCCTCACCGATCTTGTTGTTGGGAGTGGAAGCGCCGGCGGTAATACCGATGGTTCGGTGACCCTCCCCCAGCCAGTCCTCCGCAACGACCTCTTCGTCGCGACCCACCGGCTTGTAGCGGATAGTGCCGGTTTCCGGCTCGATACAGCTCGAGTCCTCGATATGATAGGTAGGACGCCGGGCGGCACACAGCTTGGCCAGGTGATTGGTATTGCTGGAATTGTAACCTCCAATGACCACCATCGCATCCAAAGGTTCCTCCAAAAGCTCCAACACCGCATCCTGCCGCTCCTGGGTGGCAGAGCAGATGGTGTCGAAAGATCGAAAGTGCTCCTCCGGCGGATCGTTCGGATACCGCCGCGCCAGCGCTTCTCCAATCCTCCGAGCGATCGCCAGCGACTCGCTGGCCAACATGGTGGTCTGATTGGCTACACCGATTCGCTGAAGATCCCGAGAAAAGTCGAACCCCGGAGAAACCTTGTGGCGGAAAACCCGCTCCATCTCCTCCAAGTTGTCGCCCCGCTCGATGAAGCGGCACAACACCTCAGCCTCATCCATGTCCCGCACCACCAAGTAGCGACCGCTGGGATGCTTGGCCGCCTGGCTCACCGTCGCCTTCGTCTCCTCGTGATAATGCTTGCCGTGGACCACCGCAGTGAAGTTGTCCTTGGCGTAACGCTCCACTCTCTTCCAGACGTTGAGCACGGAACCGCAAGTAGTGTCTACCAGCACGCACCCCAACTCGCGCAGCCGCCGGAAATCGCCCACCGTCACCCCGAAGGCGGGAATCAATACCACATCTTCGGGACCGATGCCGCTGAAATCGAACCGGCCGTCGGGGCCGGGGCGGAGAATCGTGATACCGGCATTTTCCAACTGCCGATTCACATGAGGATTGTGAATGATCTCTCCCACCAGAAAGATGCGGCGATCGGGAAACTGCTTCCGGGTCTCGTAGGCATACTCCACCGCGCGGTCCACCCCGTAGCAAAAACCGAACTCTTTGGCGAGCCGTATGGTGATGCCGCCGACCGTCAGAGTGTACCCTTCCGCCCGGATGCGATCCACCAGGCGGCTGTGGTACGCCTTTAGATCCTCTTCGATCTCCCGCTTAAGCCCGAAGCCGCGCCTGAAGTAAGTCTCCACCATCGCACCAATCTAACACTTTTTCACCTGCAGGCGTTTCCTTTCGCCCGTTTCTGCCGAATGTTTGCTTAACCCCCGAGACCGCCAAAAGGCCCAGGCGCCGCTGGCCCACCATCCGGACCCATCCGCCCCGAAAGCTGAGCGTAACTACTCATCCGATAGGGCGATCCAGCGCGGATATCGAGTCCGGCGGCACCGGCGCACCGCAGTACTCCTCGGGCCAGGGCTCCAGCCCCGGCACTGAGAACACCGCCGCATAGCGAACCTTCTCCCAGGAGCTCACCTCACGCAGTACCACTTCTACCCTTCCCCTCACAGACCGCCCCAACTCCTCCAGGACCACAAAACCCTCCACCGCCTCGTAAAAGTGCGAAACGTAACCTACCCGCTGCACTCCGACCCTGGCATACCCGCTCTGCGGCGGCGGCTGGTCTCGGGGAACCACCCGGTATTCACCGGTCTCACCCCCGGCAACGCCGAAATAGACCACCACCAGCGCGTCAATGCTGTCGCCCTGGGCCATGACCTGCACACTGGGCGGATCGGCGCAGCGCCCGGCCCGCACCGGTAAGGCCCCCGTCAGAACTTCCCTCAAGGGAGTACGGCCGACCCACTTGCCTGCTACCGGCTGAGGGGGTGTCACCTCGGCTAAAAGGACCGACTCGGCCGCCGCGCCCTTCAGCGTGTCGGCGCCGCTCACGACTCCCACCTGATCCGCCGCTGGGCCCGGGGAACCGCAAGCCAGTACCCCCACACAGGCGCAACCGAAGACAAGCCGCTTCACCGGCCCGCCCGCTCCTCGCCCCGGATGCCCAACTGCCGGCGCGCGTCCTCCTGAGTAAAGGTGAACCGCTCAAACGCCGCCTTCAGCGCATCGGGGAGCTGCCGGGGCCGCATCGTCTTGCGATCGACGCAAACCAAAACCTCGCGCGCCGCAGCCGCAATCCTGCCGCTCGCCACGTGCACTACGTCGAAGTTTATGTGCACCGAACTCCTGCCGAACCGCGTGAAGTACGCCGCCACCTTGAGACAGTCATCCAGGCGGGCGGGATACTCGAAATCGCAGGAGAGGTGCACCCGAGGCAGCCAGATGTCGAACCGGTCGAACACTTCTCCGTAGGGAACCCCCGCCGCGCGGAACAACTCCGTTTCGGCGATCTCGAAAAAGCGCACGTAAGCGCCGTAAAAGATTATCCCCGCGTAGTCCACGTCCGACCAACGGACATACTCTTGCACTACGAACGGACCGTTCATGGCAGGAAAGCTACCACCTTGGCCGCGGGTTGGCAGACCCTGAGCCAGCGGTATATTGGCCGCGGGGAACGTATTTTGGCCGCGCAGCCAAGCAGGACGCCAACCGAAAAGGAGGCTTCCATGGCCCGCACTAAGGAGGCGAGCCGGGCGGCGATCGTAGCCGCCGCTTTTAGGGTGCTCAGAAAGAAAGGCCTGGCGGGAACCACCGTAGAGGCGGTGGCCCGGGAGGCCCGCTGCGCCAAAGGGCTGGTGCACTACCACTTCAAGACCAAGACCCGACTTTTGGCCGCCGTGGCAGAAGACCTGGGCGCTACCCGTAGAGAAGAATGGATCGCCGCCCTCAGCGCGGCGGACGCCAAAGCCGCAATTCAAAACAGCTGGGCGCTGCTGTCCCGCGAGGCCCGCGACGGGACCCTCAAAGCCTGGAGCGCACTGGCGTTTTCAGGCGAACTGACTGGCCAGACGGTCAAACGAGAGGCGGAGCGTTTCGCCGCGGCGCTTTCGGAGGCTCTGGGAAGCTTCTTGAGAACCCTGGATCTCGATCCCACAGTCCCGGTTTCGGAGATGGGAGGACTTTTGGCTGCGGTAGTTCACGGAGTGGGGCTGGAGCTTCAGGCCGGGGGTGACAGCGCCCATCTGGAAGCGATCTACGCAGCCGCCTGGCTGGGTCTTCTGGCGCTCTCCCGGCCGGCGGCGGTCTAAAAAAGCCGCTCTAGGCCGCCCTGGCTCCCCCCATAGTGCCGCACCGCTCGGAGGCTCTCACCGCCGGCGGACCGCCAGGGCTTTCAGCGCGGCCTTGAGTTCCTCCACGGACCTGGCTCTCAGTATCTCCCGTTTGCCTCTCATCACGCTGAAACGCACCGGGCGGTCCAACTCCGGGATGTGCCACTCTTTCAGGCGCCGCGCCTGGCCTTCCCGGAGCTTCAGGCGCACTACGGGGAGGCCGTCCTCGAAGTCGTAAACTAAAGGCACGCGATCCCCCAGCAGGTGAACCGAGGCCGGCAGGGCGTCCAAGGCGCGGCGGGCCGCCTCGGGGACGATCTCGTCCAACTCCAGGTTGAGCCGCGTGTCCAAAAAGTCGTGCCAGCTGTTGACCCGCTCCAGTTGAAGCCGGAGCTTCCGCTCCAAGCTCTCCGGCCCGGCGCCTTCCAGCTCCCCTTTGGATCGCCTCCAATACTCGGCGGCCCGCCGCGCCACCTTGGCGATCGCATCCTGATCCGGGTGCCGAGTCTCGCCCGACAAGAGAGCCCGGGCCAAAACCGCTCTCGCCTGATCCGCCAGCTCCGGCGGGAACTCCCCCCTGAGCATATCCCGCTCGCTTTCCAGCTCGAAACCGGCGTACTTCGTGCGGCGCACCACCACCAATCCCTGCCGGCGGCCGTTGCGCAGCTCCACCGCGGGAGCGCTCCTCAGGGCGTAGCGGCGGATCAGCTCGAAGGGGATGTTGGTTCCCTCGATCGCCGCGCGAGGACGGCCGTAGCGGTCCGCGAAGTAGCGCACCGTGCCCGCCACCGCTCCCCACTCGCTGCAAACCGATCCCCGAGCCACCCTCACCGGCTCGCCGCTGGATAGTTCCCCCTCTATCGCCAGGTCGAACGGCATGTAACGCGCCAGGAAGTCCTGGAACCTGCGCAACACTTTCTGATCCGCCCGCGGCAGCCGGGCCGGCAGTTCCATCTCCAAAGTCCGGTACACCGACGCCGTCCCCAGCGCCACGTCCTCGATAGCCTTCACCAGAACCCCGCGCCGCTCCGCCCACTCCTCGAACCCCTCGCCGAACAAATGCCGCGGCAGGCCGTACACCTCGCCCACGTAACCGTATTCGTTCAGCGCTTCTGCGTAGATGTTGTACGCCGTCAAATGATCGCTCCCCCGCACCACCAACCCCCTCAAGTCCCGCTCCTCCCGGGTCATGCGGTGCAACGACTCTACATTGGCGCATACCGCGACGTAGGGAATCAACTCCTCGGGCGCATGCACCAGCAGCTCGCCCCAAGGCCGCTCCACCGGCATCGCCTCCACATCCCGGCCGTAAGCGGTGAGCTTTCCGTCCTCTATGATCCCCCTCTCGGTGAGCCGGCGAACCGCCGCGCGATAGGCGTGGCGGTCCAGCGGCACCGGAAGCTCCAGCTCCGACAGATCGATCCCTAAAGCCGCCGCGGTAAGGGCCACCCGCTCCGCATCCCCCGCCAGCTGGAACTCCACCGGTTCTGGGCGTAGCGACTCGAAGTCAATCTCCCGATCGGTAAGGATATAGACCTCCCCTCCCGGTACCCGCCCGTGAACCCGTCCCGCCATCTGGAGTATCTCGTTGGCTCCGAGGTACTGGCGGGTCAGAATGTTCCGCCCCCGCTCCACCACGTTGCTGTATCGGGCATCGTAAATCACCACCGTGTCCAAACCCGCAATATTCAAAGCCGACTGCCCCGCCGCCGTCATCGCCAGCAGATAAGGCTTGGGTGCAGTCCCCTCCAAAAACGGGCGAATCACGCGAATCGGCTCCCCGCCGTGATAAAATGCCGTGTTGAGCCGGCGCCAGCGATCGCCCAACTCCTTGGCGATCTCCTCCACCTCCGCCCGAGTGGGAAGAAACACCGCCACTCCCCGCCGCTCCCGCATCACGTGCCGCAGGAACTGGTCGTTCAAAAACTCCAACGGTTGCTGCCGCCTGGTGCTCACCCGCGCAGCCAGCCTGGGGTCGAATGCGGAAGTAACCAGAACCTCCGCCGAATTGAGGTAGCTGGCATAGAACGAAGGATCCACCGTGGCCGAAAGCCAGATGAAGCGACACCCTACCCGCTTCCCCAGCGCCAAGCACAGCTCCAGCTCGGCCGAAGTCTGATGGATCTCGTCCACCACCAGGGTGTCCTGCGGCTGGATCAGCTCCGCCTGGAACCAGCGGCGCGCTATCCCGGTGGTGACGATCACCACGTTCCAGGTCGGCGTCTCGGGCGTCGCCTCGCGCTCGCGGTTTACCACCCCGACTTTCAGGGGAGCCTGAAGGATCTCCTCCGCAATGGGCCTGATGGCCAGCGTCTTGCCGGTCCCCGTGGCGGCAACGATCCCGAAGCCCAAACCTCGCCGGGCGAGTTCCCGAATCTCGGCTCCATGCTCCCGCTCCAAGACCGTCTCGATCCTGAGCTGCATGGCCAGCTCGATCGTTTCGCACGCGGCACGCGTAGGAGCGATTACGATTATCCTCCCGGTAGGCGGCTCCGCGCGCCGAAACGCCTCGGAGTCCGGCGGGAGAAAGTGATCCCGGAAGTGGTGCTGCGGTCGCACCCCAGTCAATCTCCCAGACAGATCCCCAGCTCCCGCGCCGTAAGAACCGAATCGCTGTCCAAGGGAACCCGCTTGTACTCCGCCAGCGCGTCCGCCAGGGGAACGCTGGTAATTTCGGGAGGGTCCAGGGCAATCATATGACCGAACTTACCCTCCGCCACCGCGCGCACCGCGGCGGCCCCGAATCGCAAACCCAAGAGGCGATCAAAGGTGGTGGGAGACCCGCCCCGCTGAAGGTGCCCCAACACCAAACTCCGAGTCTCCTTGCCGGTAAGCTCGGCAATCTGCCGCGCCACCACCTCGCCCACCCCGCCCAGCCGCTCCATCCGCCCCGCACCCGCCGCCTCCTTGACCGTCGGACCGCCACCCTTGGGAACCGCCCCCTCAGCCACCACCACGATGGAGAAATGACGCCCCTCCGCCTCCCGCTCCCGAATCTTGTCGCACACCCGCTGGATGTCGTAAGGAATCTCCGGAATCAAAATCACATCGGCACTACCCGCCAACCCCGCATTGAGAGCGATCCAACCCGCGTACCTCCCCATCACCTCCACCACCATCACCCGCTCATGACTCTCCGCGGTGGAATGCACCTTGTCTATCGCCTCGGTAGCCGTGGTCACCGCGGTATCATACCCGAAGGTTATGACCGTTCCCCCTACATCGTTGTCGATGGTCTTGGGAACCCCCACCACCGGGAGCCCCTTGCACCACAGCTCGTAGGCGATCCGAAGACTCCCGTCACCACCCACCATGATCAGAGCGTCGAGACCCAGCCCCCGAAACCGCTCGATCAGCTCGTCCGAACGATCCACCTCGCTCCAACTGCCGTCGGGATTGCGTACCGGCCACTTGAACGGATTCCCCCGATTGGTGGTCCCCAGAATCGTACCGCCAAGATGGGTAATCCCCCGAACGTCCTCCCGGCCCAAAGGCACTACCTCCTCGTCCTCCAGCAGGCCGCCGAACCCCCTCCTGATGCCGAAGACCTCGAAACCCCGATGGAGCGCCGAAAGAACCGCAGCACGGATCACCGCATTGAGGCCCGGAGCGTCCCCACCGCCGGTAGAAATGGCCACCTTCATGACTTCTCGCCCTGCTTTCCTTGCCGCTGCTCTATCAGCCGCAAAACCTCGCCTTCCTCCGCGCCGGGATAGCGTCCCTTTATCTCCGCCGCCAAACTGGCAGCTCTAGGACCGTAGTTTCATACTACACAATACTGGATCGTTACTTTCACGGTTCCCTCCACCTGAATTCTGCGACCATGTACCGAAAGACCTGACCCAACCAGCTCGCGTGCCGGCTCAGCTGGCTCTTTCCCCACCACTTCGCCACCACCAAGCTAACGGAATCGAGCGCCCCGGGCACGCCCGACACCCACCCTGGCATACCGGTGGCCCGTGGGTAAATTGAAAGACCATGCGCTGGAACGCCTCCGCCCTGCTCGCCCTAGCCGCGCTGTTGGCCGGCGGATCCGCAGCCCGCGCCCAAAGCGGCGTGGGCGGGCAGATCGAACTGGGAACTTTCGGCGTCTTCAACCGGTTTGACCAGCCCGCCACCAGCCTTTCGAGCGGGTACGGGATCGGCGGCAGGCTCGGTTTCTACTTCAGCCGCTTGCTCTCCTTGGAGACCTCCGGCGACTACACGCCCACCGAGATTGCAGCGCAAGGTGCCGACGTGGGCGTCACCCGCTTGGGCGCTTCCCTCCTGCTGCACGCCAGAGCTATGGGCTTCTACCTGGGGGCGGGATACGAGCGATCCTATTACCGCGGAGCGTTACAGGGCGAAGACGACGGCGCCCATTTCCTCTTGGGAAGCCGCCTCTCACCGGGCGGCCGCGCCGCGCTGAGGGTGGAAGCCAGAATCGCCTATCTGCCCTCCGGAGGCACTTCCGCCAACCGGCCCCTCAATTTCTCCGGCAACATCGGGCTCTCGGTCTTCGCCTTCGGCGGACCTCCTCGGGACAGCGACGGCGACAAGGTCGCCAACAAGCACGACCGATGCCCCGACACGCCGCTGGGGGCCCGGGTGGACGCCCAGGGCTGTCCCACCGACGGGGATCGCGACGGCGTGTATGACGGCCTGGACGCCTGCGACGGAACCCCTTCGGGCGCCATAGTGGACGAGCGGGGCTGCCCCCTGGACACCGACCGAGACAGCGTCTTCGACGGGATCGACATCTGTCCCAACACGCCCATGGGGGCCTCGGTCGATTCCAACGGCTGCCCCACCGATCAAGACCAGGACGGCGTCTTCGACGGCTTGGACCGCTGCGCCGACACTCCGTCGGGGGCGACGGTGGACGCCTTCGGATGCCCCCTGGATACCGACGGCGACGGTGTCTTCGACGGCTTGGACCAGTGCCCCGACACGCCGGCCGGCACCGAGGTGGACGAGCGCGGCTGCACGGTCCAGCGCGACAGCGACGGCGACGGAGTCCTCGACCAGAACGACCGCTGCCCCAACACCGCACCGGGCCAGCGGGTAGATGAAGTGGGCTGCCCGGTGATCGAGGAAGTAGTGCAGGCGCAAGCCAGAAACATCTTCGAATTCGTCGAAGGCCGGGCTCAACCTCTGGTCCTGACCGGCGTCAACTTCCGCTCGGGAAGCGCCCAGCTTACCCCGGAGTCCCACGCCGTGCTGGACCGAGTGGCCGCTTCCCTCATCGCCAACCCCGCGGTGCGGATCGAGGTCGCGGGCCACACCGACGCCAGCGGATCCCGCGCCCTCAACATGCGGCTCTCCTTGGCCCGCGCCGAAGCGGTGAGGAACTACCTTATCTCAAAAGGCGTGGCACCCGACCGGCTGGTGGCCCGAGGCTACGGGCCCGACCGCCCGGTGGCCGACAACGCCACCCCCTCCGGCAGGGCGATGAATCGGCGCGTGGAGCTCCACCTCATCGAAGGCCGGGAACCCTAGCCAGAGCCCTCGAGCGGGCTTGGTCCACCGACAACAAGCGGAGACAGTAAGTACAGTGTGGCGACTCTGCCTTGACGGTGTGCTTATCAGGGCGATTCTGGCCAGCTCCTTAGTGCTCGCCGGCGCCATGCCGGCTGCCGCCCAAGTACCGGAGTGGGCCGCTCTCGAGACCCGTCACCACGAGGCGGTCCCTCCCGACTACGCGGCGGAACTCTTGCCGCCGCCGGAGCCGGCAATCGAGCTTCCCCCTCCGCCTGCCGAGTGGGTGCCCCTCGCCCACCATGAAGAGACCGTGCCCGACTACTTCGCCCATTTGGCTCCCCGGCCATTGACCCGAAGTCCCTTCGTACCGCCCGCTCCACCGGGTGAACCTCCTGCGGTTGTAAGGGGCATCTACCTCAACGCTTGGGTCTTCGGATCTAGAAGATTCGAGGAGCTGGTGCGCCTGGCCGACACTACCGAAATCAACAGCTTCGTAATCGACGTCAAGGACGACACGGGATATCTCACCTATCCCTCCAGTGTCCCGCTGGCGATCGAGATCGGAGCCAATGGAATGATCAGGGCGCCCGACGCCGCGCGGCGCTTGGCCCTGCTTCGCGAGCGAGGAATCCACCCCATCGCCCGAATCGTGGTGGCGAAAGATCCCCTGCTGGCCCTGCGGAAACCGGAGTGGGCTATAAGAGACGTTGAGGGAGGATTCTGGCGGGACCGCCTGGGGACCCGCTGGGTGGATGCCTACAACGATTCCATCTGGATCTACGCCGCCGAATTGGCCGCGGAGGCGGTGTTGATGGGATTCGGAGAAATCCAGTTCGACTACCTCCGGTTCCCGGACGAGCCCCCGGAGCTGCTCAATCGGGCGATCTTTCCCTACCGGCGGGATGGAGAATCCCGCAGGGCCGCAGTTCGCCGTCACGTAGCGCTGATGCGGGAATTGATCCGGCCGCTAGGCGTTCCTTTCACCTTGGACGTGTTCGGACTCACCACCAGCGCCCAGGGGGACCTGGGGATCGGGCAGGTGTGGGAAGACTTGGCCCCGCTGGCGGATGTCATGCTTCCCATGGTCTATCCTAGTCACTACCGCAGGGGCGAGTTTGGGATCGCCCACCCCAACGCGCAGCCCTATCTCACCGTGAGGCGGGCCTTGGAGGACGCCCTGCGGAAGAACCGCTCCTTGGATCGCGCCCCGCGCGTGCGGCCGTACCTGCAGGCCTTTTCCATCTTCCGAGTGCGTTACGGCCCGGAGGAAATCAGGGCCCAGATCCGGGCGGCCGAGGAATTGGGTATCAGCGAGTGGATTTTGTGGAACCCCAGGGGTGTTTATCCCGCGGAGGCGTTTTTGCCCCATGGGGCGGCGGTGGTCGAAGAAGGGATATCCGAGGCTCTTACTTTGCCGCCACCGCCGCCGGTTCCCAGGCGGTGATGTAGCCGGCTATGGCGCTCGCCGCCGTAGTGTACGGGCTTGCGAGATACAGCTGTCCGGGTCCGGAGCGGCCGGGGAAATTGCGGTTGATGGCGCTGATGGTGACGGTGTTCTTGTCGTAGGAGACTCCCGGCCCGGCGTTGATGCAGGCACCGCACGACGGCTCGATGAAAATCGCACCCACCTTCTCGAAGATTTCGAGGTAGCCTTTCTCTTCACAGTAGCGTTTGACTTCCTGCGACCCGCACTGCACGTAACACTTCACATCGGGATGGACCCGCTTGCCCTGCTCCAGGGCGTCTTTGAAGACGGCGGCATACATGTCCATGTCGGACTTCTTCCCGGCGGTGCAGGATCCGGCGTAGGCGATGTCGATTTTGACCGGCCCGCCGAGTTCGGAGATGAAGATTCCGTTTCCGGGATCGCCCGGCAGCGCCACCATGGGCTCGAGTTCGCTCGCGTCCAGCTCTATGATGGTCTCCCACTCGGCATCCTCGTCGGAAAACAGGCCTTCTATGAGCGGCCACGCTTCCTCCGGGTCCATTCCCCGTTCCCTGACCAAATACTCGACTACCTTCTCGTCGGGCCGAATGATCCCGGTAAATGCGCCCACTTCGGCGGACATGTTGGTCATGGTAGCCCGTTCGTCCACCGGAAGGGCTTCCACCGCCTCGCCGGCGTATTCCACCAGCTTGCCGATAGCGTGGCCCTCTTTCACATAAGGGTGCCTCAAGATCTGGAGCATGAAATCCTTGGCGGTCACGCCGGGCGGCTTTTCTCCGTTGATCCGAATCAGCACCGACGGCGGAACGGTGATCCGGACGTCCTTGGTGAGCCAGGAATTGAAGATTGCGGTGGTGCCCACCCCGAAGGCCACGCAACCGATAGCTCCGGCATGGGGAGTGTGGGAATCGCTCCCGATGATGAGTTGACCCGGAAGAGCGTGCGCCTCGAGGATCTTGGAATGACAGATCGCCTCCGATCCGCTCGGCAGCCCCATCCTCCCCAGCATCCTGCGGGGCAGCTCGCCGTACAGTTTCACTCCTTGCTCGGCTGCGAATTCTTCCTGCTTGCGCTTGAGCTCCAGGGCTACGTCCAGCAGTCCCTGGGCCTTGCGCTCCTCGGTCATCGCCAGCTCCAAGAAGGTCAGGTGATCCCGGAAGAAAAAGACCGACCCGGGATCGGTGATCTTTACGTCCTTGCCTACGTACTGCTCCCAGAAGATGGCAGCCATCGGAGTTACGTACTCGTGGCTGAACCGGATGTCGGTGCGCACAAAGCCTTCATCGCCCGGCTTCACGTACGGCACCCCCACTTGGTCCCGGGCCAGGTCTCGCACCCAATGGCGCGCAATGATCTTCTCGCCCAACGTCATGGGCCGCTTGCCGGTTTTGACGGCCGGAACTTGAACCTTCCCCTGGAGCCGCGCCAAGTTGTACTGGAATAGCCCGCCGTACTCGATGATACCGCGGGTTATCTCCCCCTCCCCTTTGGTAAACTCGGAAAGCGGTATCTCCTCACCCCGTTCCACCTTTCCTATGAGGGAGAAATCGGTGCTGGTGAGCATGCCAAGGTTTTGGCAGTTCTCCCGGTAGATCCGCTCGATGCTCTCGGCGATCACCAGCTTGATTCCGGCACAAAGCTCGGCGTAGGGAGACTGCTCCCGGGAGGATCCCTTGCCGCGGCGTTTCCCGGCCACCGAACAGACGAAACCGCCGGCCTTTACGCTGCCGGGGGTCACCGGAAAGCTTCCCCCGGCTCGCAGTCCCAGATAGGGAAAGTCGCCCAGCCGCTCGTCGTAGTAATAGCAGATGTAAGCGGGAGTGATTTCGTCGGTGGAGATATCGTCCCGCAACGGGGCCGGCGGAGGCCAGTGCAAGTCTTCCCCGGCCAGCTGGCGCCGGATCAGATCGGCGTCGTCCACCAAGTAGAGAATCCGCCCTTGGAGCCTGACCGTAGCGGGGCGCTTCTCCACCGGAATGGCTTTCAACCTGTCGATCATGGCAAAAAGTTGGCGATCATCGCAAGGGAAAAGTTTACCCCGTCGCGCTCCGGGAGCAAGGCGTCTAGTTTGCTTGGACCATGAGGGTGGTGCGTTTTGGAGTCGCCGTGCTACTCTGCGCAACCTGGCCGCTGCTCGCCCAGCAGCGGCGGCCGGAGTCCGTACGGCGAACGGGCACCTTTCAGTTGGCCAAGATCACCGAAAGTTCGGGAGTCGCGGTGAGCCGAACCCACCGGGGAGTGCTTTGGACCCACAACGATTCCGGAGACGGGCCGTTTTTGTACGCGTTCGACCTCGAAGGAAAGCACCGGGGCACTTTTCGAGTCAGCGGAGCCCGAGCGATCGATTGGGAAGATCTAGCTCTGGGCCGATGTGCCGAGGGAAACCGGCACTGTCTTTACATATCCGACACCGGCGACAACCTGGAACGCAGGCCTTCCGTCACGATTTGGATCGTGCCGGAGCCTGAAATGCTACCTCCGGCTGGAGACACCTCCGCCAAGGCAACCGAGCCGGCAAGAGGGATAACTATCCGCTACCCCGATCGGCCTCACGACGTAGAGGCCATGTGGGTGGAACCTGACGGGAGCCTGATGCTGGTGACCAAGGGTTTGACCGGAGGCATTAGGCGTTACACCGTTCCCCGATCGAGCGTGACGAAGGACAGCGCGGTTGCAGTTCTGCTGGAGAGCGATTTCATTGTTCAAGGCAACCGAGCTCGGTGGGTTACCGGTGCTGCGATTTCTCCCTCAGGGAGGCGGATTGTGGTAAGAACCTACGACGAACTCCACTTTTTCCGCCGGAGCAGCCGGGGCTTGGAACCCGACGGTCCTCCCTGCCTGATAGACGGCCTAGAACCACAGGGAGAAGCGGTGGATTTTTGGGACGAAGACACTCTGGTACTCACCAGTGAAGCCGCGTGGAATCAACCCGGCAGCATTCACTTGGTAAGATGCTGACGCCGCGATGCTGAATTCCGCTTCGATCCGGCAAGGGACGCTTTGGACCGCGATTGCGGGGTTTTTTCCCTTTGCCGCCGCACACGGCATCCAGCGGCAGCGGGGGGCGGAGGGCCCGCCGGTTCTGCCGGCCGGAGTGGTCGAGGCGATAAAGCCGGAAGTCCTGAAGGCTCACGCGGAGTTTTTGGCGCACGACCTGCTAGGGGGGAGGGGGCCGGGAACTTCGGGCGGCGATCTAGCGGCGCTTTATTTAGCCACCAGGCTCCAGGCCTTTGGCCTGAAACCCGCTCTGGGGGGATCGTTCTTGCAGTGGCTCGAGCTTACCGGCGTCAAAGGCGACGCTTCCGTCATCGTGGGCGCGCAGCGCCGAACACTGGTTCTCGAGCAGGGAGAGGATTTCGTGATCTGGCCGGAACGAGCCGAGTCGCTCACCACGCTGGACGGCGACTTGATCTTTGCAGGCTACGGCATCGAAGCCCCCGAGTGGCAGTGGGACGATTACAAGGGAGCGCCGCTTACGGGAAAAATATTGCTGATCCAAATGAACGATCCCGGGATGAGGGATTCCTCGATCTTCAAGGGCCGGGTTCTTACCCGTTACGGCTGGTGGCGCTACAAGCTCGAACAAGCTGCGCGCGTAGGCGCAGCCGGAGTGCTTTTGATCCACTCCGGCGAAACTGTTGCCGAGCCTTGGGACGCGATCCGCGCCGCTTGGGGAAAGGAGCAGTTGAGATTGGAGCGAGAACCGCCCCACACCCTGCGCTTTGCGGGATGGATTACCACCGGCGCCGCCCGGCGGATCGTGGAGCTTACGGGCAAGGACTACGAGCTCTTGCTGAGGAGAGCCCAAAGCCGGGAGTTCAGGCCCCTGGAGGTGGGCGCCCACATGGCGGTGGACATTCGAGCCAGGCTCAGGCGCGTGCGGTCGCCCAACGTGGCGGGGATACTCGAGGGAAGCGATCCCGAGGGCAGAGCGGAGGCAGTGGTTCTCATGGCGCACTACGACGGTTACGGAACCGGCGAGGCGGTGCGGGGAGACTCCATTTACAACGGCGCGGTGGACAACGCAGCCGGGGCGGCAGCCCTGCTGGGAGTCGCTGAAGCTCTGAGCCGCGTCCCTGTCGCAGCGCGGCGTTCGATTGTCTTTTTGTTCACCACCGCGGGAGAATACGGCTTCAAGGGCGCTCAGGGTTACCTGGCCCAGCCGGTTTTCCCGGCGAGCCGAACCGTGGCGGTGTTGAACCTGGACATCGGGAATCTGTGGGGAGCCACCACCGACGTGGTGGGAGTGGGAAGCGAGCTTTCTTCCCTGGGAGAAACTCTGGCGCAGGCTGCCCGGGTCGAGGGATTGAGTGCGACCGGGGACCCGCATCCGGAAAGGGGCAGCTTTTTCGGTTCGGACCACCTCCCTTTTGCCCAAGCCGGCATACCCGCGCTCCTTCTCCGGCCGGGTCAAAACTACGCCGGCAAACCGGGAGGATGGGGAAGAGAACAGCACCGCATTTACTACGAGGAACGCTTCCACCGGCCTCAAGACGAGCCGCGAGCGGAGTATGACTACACCGGGTTGGTCCAGCAGGGAAGGCTTTTGGCGCGCCTAGCCTGGGCTCTAGCCCAGAGTGCCGGCTACCCTGAGTGGCTCCCATCTAGCGAGTTTCGTGCGGCGGGGCAGCGACTCAGGCAGCTGCGCTGAGAGACTGGCCTTCACGCGGCAAAAGGCGTAAGTTCTCGGCCGATTTTTGCCCAAAACGCCCGGCGGAAGCCCGGCACAGCGCTACGGACAACCCAGAAGACCGAGGAGCGAATTCTGACCCCCGAGCTTCCCAATTCCCACAAAGTCCCGGTGAGCTGGCTCAGAGATCACGCCTCGCCCGCCATTAAATGGCGTACGGTCAGGGACATCTTGCCTCCGGAAGCGGCAACTCCGGAGCAGCGACAACAATTGATGGACGAGCTGCGAACCTACAAACCCGTCCAGCAGATACTCAAGAAACAGAAGCCCAACGGGACGTGGGGAGACAACATCCTCGGCATAGACCCCGCCCGCTGGTCGGTTTTGGAGAACGTAGGCACGGTGTCGCAGTACCGGCGGCTCATAGAGTTGGGCGTACCCCGGGAGGAACGGGCTTATCGAATGGCCGAGCGGGTCTTTTTCAGGCTGCTTTCGCGAGACGAGTCACCGGAGCTGTTCTTCGAGTTCAAGCGCGCGGTAAAGGGTACGCCCGAACTCGGCGAGTGGTCTCGGGCTTTGATGCGGGAGGGTTCGACGGCAGCACTGGCCCACGGCGGTTGTGTCGAGGATCCCAGGGTGCGCGGGGCGGCCCACCGCATCGCTACCGAGATTTCTCAGTTTCTGAGAAGCGAACTTGCGGAAAAGCCTTTCATTAGAAAGGGTGCCCGCTCGGTGCTTCACCCTGATGCCCGGCCGCCCACCTTGCTGTCGGTTGCAATGGTCGCCTGGATGCCCAACCTCCAGCGGGAGCGCGCCGGTTTTGTGGAGCGCTTAGCGTCGTACCTGGCCCGCCCCGCCCCAAAGAAGAATTGGTCGATCATGGTCGGCAAGCGCTTGGTAAAGCCGTGGATCCACCTTTTGGGCGAACCCATTGAGGCTGACAGCTCCGGGAGGCCTAAAGACCTACCCCTGGCCCTCCACTGGATCGAGCTCCTGGTTAGGATGGGAATGCTCCACACCTCGGCCACCGCGCAAAGGGTGCTGGCCCGGCTCCTCTCGGAGTGCGACGAACGGGGTGTCTGGAGCCCCAAGAATTTGCGCAGCATTCCGCGCAGTCCTTCCAAGCTGGTCGGGTTTGCCTTTCCGCTGGAGGCGGACACTAAGAAAGCGGAAAGCCGCCAGGCAGACGTTACCTTCCGGCTGGCCCTGATCGCCAAGCTGGCGGGCTGGCACCTGGAGTACACCTGAGCTAAAAGAAGCGCCGGCTGCCCCGTCGGGTCAGGAGTTGACTTAGCCGTAGTAGTAGTGCACACTACTAATAGCCTTGCAACCGTTGCCTGATCTCACTCCTTTCGGCTTCACGCCCACCGAGAGCGCAGCTTACGGCGCGCTGGTCCGGCATGGCGCTTTGAGCGGTTACGCCCTGGCTCGGGCACTGTCCATTGCACGGGCAAACGCCTACCAGGCTTTGGAGGGCTTGGTCGCCAAGGGCCTGGTCCGGCGACAAGCCGGCCGGCCCAATCTCTATCGGGCCCTAGATCCGCAGGCTGCATTCGCCAAGATCGCAGGTCACCAGGCGGAGCTGCTAGATCGACTAGAACAGCAACTTCGCCGGCAAGAACCCGGCGGAGAACCGGCGATCGTCGAGCTGACCGGACGCCGCGCGGTGCTGGATCTCTCGCTGAAAACCGCCGCCAAAAGTCCGGATCCGGTCCGCTGCTTGGCACCGCTCGACTTTCTCGCTGCCCTCGCCCCCGCCTGGAACAAGCGCAAGGCCGAAAGCCTGAGTACCGAGCTTTGGGCAGCGGGCGAACCGGCCGATACCAGAGGGCTGGCAATCTCCGGGTGGGTGAGCCCGGAGCGCCTAGCGGGCTACCTGGGGCACGCCGACGCCGGCATCCTCCTGTGCGGGAGGGCGGCAATTGTCGCCACCTTGAACCCGGGGCAGACAGCGGCATACTGGATCACTCTTCCGTTCATTGCCGGACTCTGTGCCGCCACGTTCCACCTGCTCACGCAGAACGAACCAGCCGCCTCAAGTCCCGGCTGATCTACGGGACCTACCGCGCAGGCCGGGCCCGTTGCGCCCCGATTTCCTCACTCCCGCAGAAGCTATTGACCGAAACAGGCACCCCAGCCGATCTTCCTAGTCAATGATCAACCAAAAGGTTGAAGCGTCCAAGGGCCGAATACTCCACGCCGCCAGGGCCGAGTTTGCCGAGCGGGGGTTCGACGGCGCAAGGGTGGCCAGAATCGCCCAGCTCGCCGGGGTGAACAAGCAGCTTCTTTTCCATTACTTCGGCTCCAAGACGGGACTTTACGCCGCCGCGGTGCGGCAGGCGCTGGGCGAGCTTTCCAGTGCTCTGCGCCTGGAAGAGTCAGTTCCCTCCGTCCCACCCTCCTTCGGAGTCCGGCAGCCACCGAGTTCTTCCGCTCCCGATCGCCTGCGCGCCGAGGCCCGGCGGGTGCTGAGCGTTCTAGGCGAGCGCCGCGACCTTGTAAGGCTGGTACTGCTAGACGTGCTCCGAAGCGGAGGCCCCCTCCAGGAAACCGGGGAGTTCCTCGGCTCGTTGGCGTTCCTGTTCAGCAGACCCCTGTCCGAAGGCCAAGGTCTGGGATTCTTTCGCGACGACGTCGACCCCGACCTGGCGTCGGTGCAGATCCTTGTCTCGATCCTGGGCTTTCTGGGGTTCGAGCCCGCTTTGCCTGCGGGCGGCTCCGACCGGAGAGAGGGATGGATCGAGGCGAGCGTCGATCTCTGGGTGAGGGGCATGGGCTGGTAGGCCCGCGACCCCCCTAGCGGGACTGCCCTACCAGTTCTTCTTCCTCAGCCCTTTGATACTCTTCCTCGCCTCGCGCCTCCCCTGCGGAGCGAGCCAGCGCCACCTTCAGCACCTCGTCCAAAGTCTCCACCGCGTGTACGGTCAGCTTCGCGCGCTCGCTCTCGCTCAGCTCCTCGAGATCCGGCAGGTTCTCCTTGGGCAGAATGATCGTGGTGATCCCCGCACGGCAAGCACCCAGGACTTTCTCTTTCACTCCTCCTATGGGCAGCACCCGTCCCGATAGCGTGATCTCGCCGGTCATGGCCACGTCATGCCTCACCGGGATACCGGACAGCCGGCTGATCAGCGCCACCGCCATGGTTACGCCGGCCGAAGGACCTTCCTTGGGAGTCGCCCCTGCCGGGACGTGAATGTGTACGTCGCGATCCTTGAAATTCTCCTCCGGTATGCCGAGTTCCGCAGCATGAGACTTGGCGTAGGTCAACGCCGCCCGGGCAGACTCTTTCATCACATCCCCCAACTGCCCGGTGAGCACCAGCTCTCCCTTGCCCGGCATGACCTCCACCTCGACGAACATTATGTCCCCGCCGTGCGGCGTGTAGTACATCCCGGTGGCGATACCGACCTGATCCTTGGCCGCCGCCCGCTCGGGATGCACCGTGGGCCGGCCGATCAGCTTGGGGATCTCTTCCGGAGTGACCCGGAAACTTTCGATCTCCCGCGCCGCTATGCGCCGCGCCACCTTGCGAGCCACCTTACCCAGCTCGCGCTCCAGTTGCCTCACACCCGCCTCTCTAGTGTATCCCGCAATCAGCGCCAGAATCGCATCGTCGGTAAAGGAGAGTTGCTCCGGCGTAAGACCCGCTTCCGACAACTGGCGCGGTATGAGGTATCGCTTGGCTATTTCCAGCTTCTCCTGCTCGGTGTAACCGGAGAACTCCACCACCTCCATCCGATCCAGCAGCGGCGCCGGGATCCCCTGAATGAAGTTGGCCGTCGCGATAAACAATACCTCGGACAGATCGAAGGGGACGCCCAGGTAATGATCGGTGAAAGTGTCGTTCTGCGCCGGATCCAAAACCTCGAGCAAGGCTGCCGCAGGATCTCCCTGGAACGAGACGCCCAACTTGTCCACTTCGTCCAGCAGGAAGACCGGATTCTTGGTTCCGGCCCGCTTGATTCCCTCGATGATCCTTCCCGGCATGGCGCCCACATAGGTGCGGCGGTGTCCTCTGATATCCGCCTCGTCCCGCGCTCCGCCGAGCGAAATCCTCACATACTTTCGCCCCATAGCCCGGGCGATCGACTTGGCTATGGAGGTCTTACCTACCCCCGGAGGACCCACGAACAGAAGGATCGATCCCTTCGCCCGGTCGTCCTCGTTTCCGGCCGAAGGCGCACCGCTGCCCTCAACCCCCTCTCCGGCGGACTTCTCCAGCCGCTGCCGCTCCTGGCGCAGCTGCCTCACCGCCAGAAACTCCAAGACCCGGTCTTTTACCTTGCGCAGGCCATAGTGGTCCTCGTCCAAAATCCGCGCCGCGGCCTCCACGTCGAGATGATCCTCGCTCCTTATGTTCCAGGGAAGCTCCGCTATAGTCTCCAAATACGTGCGGATCACCTGGGCTTCCATCGACTCCCGGGAGGTGCGTTCCAGGCGCTTAAGTTCCCGGTTTACCTCTTTGCGCGCCTCTTCGGGAAGGTCGAGCTTCTCCAAGCGAGCCTTGAGTTCGGCGATGTCGCTCTCCTCGTCGTCCTCGCCGAGCTCCTTGCGAATCGCCTTCAGCTGCTCGCGCAGCAGCATCTCCCGCTGGCGCTCGCCCAGTTCTTCCTGGACTTTGGATTTGATCTCTTCTTGAGCCTCCAGCAGAGCCAGCTGGCGCTGAACGTGCACCAGCACCCGCCGCATGCGGGTCTCGATTTCCAGGGTCTCGAGCAGAGACTGCCGCTCAGCCGGACTGATGTCCACGTAACCAGCCACCAGATCGGCAAAGCGACCGGGGTCTCGAACACCGTCGAGTATTTGCTGGACCACCTCCTCCGGAAGTCCGGACTTGTGACCCAGCTCCGCAGCTCTCTCGCGAAGCTCCTTCTCCAAGGCGAGGAAAGCGGGATCCTCCGGCGCCGCAGGAGGCAAATCCGGCGCCGGAACCACGACCGCCTCGAGATAACCGTCCGCCGGCGAGTACTGGAGAACCGTCGCCCGGTACTCGCCGTGCAACAATAGCTGCACCCCGCCCAAACCGCGCTGGACCTGTCCGATCCGGGCCACCGTTCCGGTGGTATAGAGGATCTCCGGCGTTACGGTTTCGACGTTCTGCCGCTGCGCTACGGCAAAGATCAGCCGGTCTTCGCGCTTTAGAGCGGCTTCGATGGCCCTTAGTGTACCCGGCCGGCCCGCCGCTATCGGCGCGGTCACCCCGGGAAACAACACCACGTCCCGCAGGGGGAAGACCCCCAGGCGCATCCGCGCGGAGCCGCTGGGCTGTTCGCTAGGTGTTTTGATTTCAGGTTCCACTCGGTCGTCGCCTCCTATAGTCCCCTGGGATTTGAGCACGTACCGTGCCAGTGGACACTGCCATTAGGTGCCGGCCTGTGCCACACAGCCCGGGCCGGTCAGCCAGTATGGCAGGGTGTCGTTATGCCCCCGGAGCGCGGGGAGCTATGTTGAGGAGGGCTCTAAGCTCGGTGTCGGTCAGCTGTTCCAGTAGTCCGGCCCGGGTGGCGACTTCGCGCGGGGGTTCGGAGCGGTCGGTTTCGCAGCTGAACCTCACTATGTCCGTGGGCTCAGGGAACTGACCGTCCTTCCCCTTGGCGGGGACGATACCGGACGTGCGGCCGACCCTTTCTACCCCCCAGCGCCGCCCGGCCTCGTCGGTAACCCAGCGCATACAGGCTCCCAAGACTAGTGCTTTTACCGGTTGCCCCGCTTTGGGGCCACCGTTAATCTATGGCGGGTTGTCACGCCATGCCACATGAGTGAGGAGCGCGCCGGCCCGCTGGCCTCCAAGCTACAGGAAGCTCTGCGGGACTCTTACCTGATCGAAGGTGAGATCGGGCGCGGGGGTATGGGTGTAGTCTTCAGTGCCCGCGATCTGAAGCTCAAGCGGCGGGTCGCGATCAAGGTGCTGCCTCCCGAGCTCGCCTTCCGGGCCGAGATTCGCACCCGGTTTTTGCGGGAGGCCGAGACCGCCGCTCGACTTTCCCATCCTCACATCGTTCCCATCCACGCCGTAGGGGAAGCCGACGACCTGGTTTACTTCGTAATGGCTTACGTGGACGGCGAGTCGCTGGCCGCCAGGCTGAGGCGCCGCAAGCGCCTTCCTCCCGAGGAAGTGCGGCGGATCATGAAAGAGACCGCCGACGCGCTGGGAATCGCTCACGCTATGGGAGTGATCCACCGGGACATCAAACCCGACAACATTCTCCTCGAGGGAACGCGGCGCCGCGTCGTGGTGACGGACTTCGGAATCGCAAAGGCGCTTTCCGAAGGAGGTGCGGGCACGCTGACCGGGACCGGCGTGGTGATAGGAACTCCCAGCTACATGAGTCCGGAGCAAGCTGCGGGCGAGCGGGACATCGATGCCCGCAGCGACATCTACTCCTTGGGCTTGGTGGGCTACGAGATGCTGGCAGGCGAGCCTCCCTTCCAAGCCGCCACGGTGCCCGGGATCCTCATGAAACAGATTTCCGAGCCAGCGCCGGATATAAAGAAGGTCCGGCCCGACTGTCCCGACGATCTGGCCTACGCCATCATGCGCTGTTTGGAGAAGAAGCCCGAGGACCGCTGGCCCACAGCTGATGCCTTAAGGCGCGCTCTCGAAAGCCGGTCCGCAGTTCCGGTCAGGAGAGCGGCACCCAGCTCGCTCGGCCGCTCGCCGAAGCCCTCGGGACCACCGGCGGAATCGCCGTCAAAATTACCCGAGGCCCAAACTCCCGGCCCGCCAGCCGGTGAACCACCCGCCGTTAGAAAATTCAGGGCGCATCTCGCCACCTACCTGTGCGTAAACGGCGGTTTTCTGTTGATGAACTTGGCGACCGGAATCAGCGACCCGTGGTTTCTCTGGCCGGCCATACTCTGGGGCGCCTTCGGACTGGCACCCCAGTACAGTAAACTCTGGCAGCAGGGTTACTCCTGGCGAGACGTGCTGCATCCCCCTCCCGCCCGCGACGCCCTGCCCCCCGGTGCGTTGCCGCCGCGGGAAAAAACGCCGGTCAACCACTCCCCCGGCGCACCCCCGGAAGCGGCCACCGACGAGCTCGGCCGCTGGGCTTCACAGGTGCGCCAGATGCAGGCCGATAGGACGGCGATCGCCCGCCTGCTCGATCGACTTCCCCCCACCGAGCGGCGGCTGTTGCCCGATGTTCAGGGCACGGTGGACGCCCTCTTGGCGCGAGCCCGCGAGCTTGCCCAGACTTTGAATCAATTGGACACTTGGGTAGATGCCGGCGGGATCGCCCGGCTCGACCAGAGGATCCGAGAGCTGGAAAACGGCAGCCCGAACCCGGAACAAGATCGCCGTCTGGATCTACTCAGGCGGCAGCGCGATGCGCTCTGCGAGCTGGTAGAACGGCGCAGGCAGATAGAAGCCCAGCTCGAGTCCTGTGTTCTGGCGATGCAAAACATTCGGTTCGATCTGTTGCGCCTGCGGTCCGCCGGCGTAGCAGCCGCCCTGGAAGACCTCACCAGCGCCACCCAGCAGGCCAAAGCTCTCTCGGCAGATGTAGAGGCGGCTATCGGGGCCGCCGCGGACGTCAAGGAGCTCCTGCGGAAGTAGTTCGGAAAAAGCGGCAGAAACTAGAAGCGGTAAATCTCTGCGATGGCGTCCCTGAGGTCTTCCGCCTGGGGAAGGATCACGTCCTCCAGTTCGGGCGAGTACGCCACGAACGTATCGGTGGAGGCGACCCGCCTTACCGGAGCGTCCAGCCAGGCAAAGAACTGATCCGCTATGCGCGCGGCGATCTCGGCCCCGTAGCCGAAACTCAGGGCGTCCTCGTACGCCACGATGACTTTGTTGGTCTTCTTGACGGATTGCTCTATGGTGTGCCAGTCCACCGGGTTGAGCGATCGCAAATCGATCACTTCGGTCTCGATACCGTCCGACTCCGCCAGTTCCTGGGCGGCCACCAGAGCGCGTTGCACTACCGCACCGTAGGTGATCACCGTAACGTCGCGTCCCTCTCTCACCACCTTGGCCTTGCCGAAGGGGATCATGAAGTTCGGCCCGGGATAGGGAGCTTTGTTGTAAGTCTGACGGTAAAGGTGTTTGTGTTCCAAGAAGATGACCGGATCGTCACAGCGGATCGCGGTCCTGAGAAGCCCGTTGGCGTCCAGCGCGGTGGAAGGACAGACGACCCTGAGCCCCGGGACGCTGGTATAGACCACCGCTCCGGTTTGCGAGTGGTAGATGGCCCCGCCCTTGAGGTAACCGCCGTAGGTTACGCGGATTACCACGGGTGCGCTGAAGGCGCCGTTGCTGCGCCAGCGCATCAGCGCCAGCTCGTTGCGAATCTGCATGTAGGCGGGCCAGATGTAGTCGAAGAACTGGATCTCCACCACCGGCTTGAGACCGCGGGTGGCCAGTCCTATCGCCCTCCCGACGATGTTCGCCTCGGCCAGGGGACTGTTGTAAACCCGATCGCTTCCGAACTGCCGCTGCAGTCCCCAGGTCACCTTGAACACCCCGCCCTTCCCCTTGACCTTGTCCAGATATTGCTCCCGGGAAACGTCCGCCACGTCTTCGCCGAAGACCACGATCCTCGGATCCCGCGCCATCTCGTCCCGGAGACAGCTGTTCAACAGGTCCACCATGGTGGTCGGTTCGCCGCTGAACTGCGGGTCGTCTTCGGTGTCGAATCGCTCGCTGGTGGGATCTACTTCGGGAGAGTAAACGTGGAGGTAAACCGTGTCCGGGGCCGGTTGGGGCGAAGCCAGCGCCAGCTCCGTAGCCAGCTCGATCTCCTCCTCCACCGAAGACCTTATCTGCTCCAACTCCTCCTCGGTAGCTATTCCCTCCCGCAACAACCGCTCAGGGAAGGTTCGCAACGGATCGCGGCGGGCTTCGGCTTCCCTCTCCTCCGGCGGGCGGTAAAGGACTTCGTCGTCCGACAGAGAATGGGAGTAAGGTCGTATGACGCTGGCGTGTACCAGGGCGGGACCCTTGCGGGCCCTGCAATAGGCCACCGCCCGGGACATGACGTCCAGCGAAGCCAGCGGGTCGCACCCGTCCACCGTCTCGATGTAAAGGTTCGGGAAATTCCTCAACAGGGCCGAGATCGAGCCGCCCGGCGTCTGGACTTCCACCGGCACGGAAATGGCGTACCCGTTATCCTCGATCAGGAAGAGGACGGGCAGCTTGAGATTGCACGCCGTGTTCAGCGCCTCCCAAAACTCCCCTTCACTGGTTGCACCGTCTCCCCCCGAGCAGTACACCACTTCGTCGGGCTTTATCGCCTGCTCGCGATCGGGAATTTCCTTTATCCGATCGTAGCGCAGCCACGCCTCCGCACAACCTACCGCCTGGAGGAACTGCGTTCCCGTAGGGCTCGACTGGCTGACGATATTGAGCGCCTTGTGACCCCAATGGGAGGGCATTTGGCGCCCGCCGGAGTTGGGATCTGCCGCCGCCGCCACCGCTTCCAAAAGCATCTCGGTGGGCGTCATCCCCAGGGTGAGGCACAAAGCACGATCGCGGTAATAGGGATAGAACCAGTCGTAACCCGGTTTCAGAACCTTGCCGGCGGCCACCAAGACCGCTTCGTGACCGGCACCCGAAATCTGGAAGAAGATTCGGTTTTGGCGTTTCAGCTGAATTTCCCGGTCGTCCAAGCGCCGGGAGAGAAACATTATCCGGTAAATGTCGAGCAGCTCCGCCTTTTCCAGCCGGCGGGCGGAGGGTTTTCGGGAAGCGGTTTTGGTCCGGGTAGCCATAGCAGGCAAGATACCTAGCCCTTCAGCTTCCGCAACGCCTTGCCGGGAGCGGTAGCCCCGTGCAGAGCGTCCCTGATATCGAGCAGGACCTCGAGCACCAGCTGTTCTCTCTGAAAAGCGGAATCCAGATCCAGCATGCGCGCCCGGTCTCCTGCCGCCCGCGCGCGCTCGTACGCCTCGCGGTAGATCGACTCCAGGTTCGCCAGTATCCTGGCTCTAGGTCGCGGGCTCATGGGAACTCCAGGCTTGACCGGCGAGAATCTAACCGCCCGAGTCCGCCAGGTTCAACATTACCAAGCCGCTGGGCACTTTGGGAAAGAAATAAGTCGATTTCTGAGGCATCGCGGCCTGCGCGTCCGCCACTTCCAAAACCTGCTCTACGGTGGGAGGCGAAAGCAGCAGGCCGGCCGAAGCTTCCCCCGCCGCAAGACGCTCCATTACCTCCTCCGCACGGGAAGTGTAGGCCACCCTGCCGTCCCCACCCTGAAGCAAGAGCGGCAGCACCAGCCTGTCCGCCCAGGCGACCGCCAGATTCCTGACCACCGGGTGGAGGTCTTCAAGCTCTTCCCATCCCGCATCCAATCGGCTGAGCTCGAAGAGACGCGGTCCCCGGAGCGCAAGGACGAGATCCCTCTGCGGCGGCGGCGCTTGAAGCGGCGTGATGCGAAACCATCTGCTCAGGCGCTCCCGGAGCGGTTCCCACTCTACCGCACCGCCGTACACCAGACGATGAGTAGGAAGCAACAACAGTCCGGGATCCCGGACCGAAACGATTAGTGCCAGCGTTCGGTCCGCCCCCGGAGACTCGTCCTTGAACGCCAAGGCGGTTTCGTAGCGATGGTGCCCGTCGGCTATGTAGAGCTTTCCCTGTGAGGCCGTCCGGCACAACTCCGCGGCGGCAGCGCCGGCAACCCTCCACAGGCGAAGCACTCCCTTTTGAAATTCGGCCTCCGCAAACGGCGGCTGAGCAGTGGAAGTCTCCAGAGCTGTAGCGAGCTCGCCCGCCGGATCCGGCGCCACTACCAGCAGAGCTTCGCACATGGTTCGCGTCGCTCTGAGCAGCGCCAGTCTGTCCTCTTTGGGACCCCTATGGGTCCGCTCGTGAGGTCTCACCCTCCCGGTGGCAAACGGCTCCACCGCCAGGGCGCCGATGAAGCCGGTTCTCGAGCGCCGAATTCCGCCCGAGTCCGAGTATTCGTGCCGCACCACCCAAACCGCGGGCTCGGGATCGCGCACCAGCACCGAGGACCTGCGCCACTCTTCGAGTATCGCAGCGGCCGACCGGTAACGGTCGGTCCCTCCTTCCGGCAAGATAACCCGCACCACGTTGCACGGATCGGCGGCGGCCAGCTCGGCACGCTCCGCGGGCGAGATGACATCGTAGGGAGGAGCGATCAGGCGGCTGAGGCGATCCGACGCCGCGTAGCGCTCCCCGACGAAAGGTACCACCAGCGGGGGCAGGTTCATCTGAAGCTCAAGCCCACGGCCGCGCCGCCGCCTGCGCCTCGACCAAGAGCTTGCGATACGATGCTAGCCGGGATCCGGACAGCTTCCCCTGGGCGGCTGCTTCCACCACCGCACACCCGGGCTCTTCCATATGCCTGCAATTGTCGAACCGGCACCCTCCGGCGAACTCCGCCAACTCAGGAAAGGCCATCTCCACTTCCTCAGGACTCAAGCCCCAAAGACCGATGTCCCTCAACCCCGGAGTATCCACGACGAATCCTCCTCCTTCCAAGCGGTGCATCTCCGCCGCCACCGTGGTGTGCCGGCCGCCTTTCCGGCCCACTTCCCCCGTCCTGAGGCGCAGCCCCGGCTGGATCGCGTTCAGCAAGCTAGACTTGCCCACACCCGTAGGTCCGGTGACGACGGTCACCCGCCCCGAGAGCAACGCCTTGAACTCGTCCAATCCTAGCTGCTGCGGCACGCTGGTGATTACGACCCGATAACCGGCGTCGCGGTACGGAGCGGCGAGCTCGTCGATTCGGGACCCGAGATCGGCCTTGTTTATCACCAGCAGCACGGGCAAACGATTGGCCTCCGCCACCGCTATGAACCGGTCCATCAGATGGCAATCCCAATCGGGCCTCGCCACCGACCCCACAACCGCGACCTGGTCGAGATTGGCCGCCACCACCCGAACGCCGCGTAACTTTCCCGGAGTGCGCCGCTTCAATGCCGAGCGGCGAGGCTCTACCCTCTCTATGGTCGCCGAACCGTCGGGCTGCAGTTCCACCAGCACCTCGTCTCCCACCACCACCCGATCCTCACCCTGCTTCAGCCTCCCCCGCAAGGTAGCCTGCAGCTCATTCCCTTCGCTCCATACTCGATACCGCCCGCCGAAGGCGCTCATCACCACTCCCCGCTGCACGGCTAGAAGCTTTCCTCCGCGCGGCGGGCTATGGCTTCCTCCAACTTCCGCTTCACCTCGTAGAGCGTGAGCTCTCCGAGTTTGGCTTCCACCTCCTCCCGGGTGCGGCCGAAAACCAGGTAGTCGGTTTCCAAATGCCCCACAGGTCGCTCACCGTTCGCTTCCCAGGAAACAAAGAGCAAGGCCCCGCCAAACCGTCCGGTTTGATCCGGTTCTTCGTCCACATACATAGCAACCGAGTAGGCCTTCCCGTCCGACCCTCCAAACGCGGGCGGCCGCGAATGCAGCTTCAAATAGCCTCCGAGGGTGGCATCGGGCTCCATCACACGGCCGGGCAGATCGATCAAGGACGGCCCAAAAAGCTTTAGCCGGCGGGGTAAAACCGGCCGCCGTTCCGTGCCATTTCTTCCAGCCCTGCGGAGGGAGTGAACCGTTCGCCGTAGCGATCCCGGAGCCGATGGAGCTCGCTCACGGCTTTTTGCGCTCCCAGAGAATCCAGATACCGCAGCGGACCCCCTAAAAACGGGGGAAATCCGAACCCGTAGATCGCGCCTATGTCTCCGTCCCGCGGGCTGCGCACCACTTTCTCTTCCAAAGCCCGCGCCGCCTCGTTTAGCAACGCATACACCATCCTGGCCTGCACTTCAGCCCGCGGCAAAGAAGCTGCGGGACTCACTCCCAGCAGCGAGTACACGCTCCGGTCCACCTTTCGCCGGCGCCCTTTCTCGTACAGATAGAAACCCCGGCCGCTCTTGCGCCCGAGTCTCCCCTCTTCGGTCATGCGCTGTATGCCGGCGATAGGGCGGAGTCTCTCTCCAAAAGCCTCGTGCATTACCGCCGCGGACTTTGCGGCCACGTCCAATCCCACCTGATCCAGCAGGGTTATGGGCCCCACCGGAAATCCGAATGCCACCATTACCTCGTCGAGCACTTCGATCGGCACTCCCTCTTCCAGCAGCCGGCCCGCCTCGTTGATGTAGGGAGCCAGTATGCGGTTCACCCAGAATCCGGGGGAGTCTCGAACCACGATCACCGTTTTGCCCATCTTGCGGCCGAAGGCCACCGCGGTAACCGCGGCCCAGGGCGCGGTGCCTTCCGCCAAGATCACCTCCAGTAGCGGCATTCGCTCCACCGGCGAAAAGAAATGCATCCCCAGCACTCGCTCCGGACGCCGGACCGCTTGGGCTATGCGAGCAATGGGGATCGTGCTGGTGTTCGAGGCTAGGACACAGTCGTCCCTCACTTCCGCTTCGATCTCCCGGAACACCCGGTGTTTTACCTCCAAATCCTCGAAGACCGCCTCGATCACCAGATCGGCCCGCCGAAATCCCGACCAGTCCACACCGCCGGAGAGCAACGCCACCAGGCGCCGGTGCTCGTACTTGTCGATCCTCCTCCGCCTGAGTCTCTCGTCCAGAATTCTGCGGGCGTTCACCAGCCCTTGGGCCACCCTGGCAAGATCGGTGTCTTTGAGCCTTACATCGACGCCTGCCTGGCTCACCGCAACTCCGCCGATGGCGGAACCCATGAAACCGGCCCCGACTACGGCTAGGTTGTTCACCGCTCGGGGCGGTGGAGCTTCACCCTCCACTCCCGGGTCTTTCTTCAGCGCGCTGGTGGCGAAGAAGATCTGCACCAGGTTTCGCGACACATCGCCCACCGCAAGTCGGGCGAACCATTCCGCTTCCGCGGCTAGCCCCGCCTCCATCCCGCGGCGCAAGCCCCGGGATACGGCGTCCAGGGCGGCGAGAGGGGCGGGGTAGTGACCTTTGGTTTGCGCCAACACCCTACGCCGTGCCAAGGCCACGACCACGAGCCTCCCGGGAGCGCTCCTATCGAGCAGCCAGCCCAGGAATCCTCCTTTCGGCCGCCGGGGCCGCCACCCTCCGGCAAGGCGAACTGCGGCCTGGTGAGCGATTCGATCCAAAATTGCGGGATGCACCAACTCGTCCACGATTCCGCGGCGAAAGGCTTGCTTTGCCGGAACGCTCTTGCCCGTGAGGATCATGTCCAGCGCCGCGCGCAGGCCGATGAGGCGGGGCAAGCGCTGGCACCCCCCCGCGGCCGGTATGATCCCTAGCTGCACCTCTGGAAGGCCAATCATGGTCTTGGGATGATCGGTAGCCACGCGATAGGTACAGGCGAGAGCGGTTTCCAGCCCGCCACCCAGACAGGCTCCGTGGATGGCGGCAACCACCGGTTTCGAAAAGCTCGCCAGCCGGTTTATCAAAGCCTGGCCGGAAAGCACCAGCGCTCGAGCCTCTTCGCTCGAGCGCAGGGCTACGAACTCGTCTATGTCGGCTCCGACGATGAACGTGTCCGGCTTTCCGCTCGCGAGAACCACGGCCCTGACCGCGGCGTCCTTTTCCAGCCTCGGAAAAAGGGTCTCCATCTCTTCCCGCACGCCTCTGGTGATCTTGTTGATCGGCTCGCCGGGAAGATCCAAGACGACGTGTGCTACGCCGTCCCGCACCGAAACCGTGAAACAGGATTCGCTCAACGTCTCTCCAGCACCATGGCGAACCCCATTCCACCTTGGGCGCAAACCGAGATCAGGCCGAACTGCGCGCCCCGCCGCTTCATTTCGTTGGCCAGCGTAAGCGTGATCCTACCTCCGGTAGCGCCGAAGGGGTGCCCTATCGCGATCGATCCCCCCATCACATTCAGGGTGTCCCAGTTCACTTTTCCGATCGGTTCCGAGCGCCCCAAATGTTTTTGCGCCCACTCCCGGGACTCGAACGCCTGGATGTTGGACAAAACTTGAGCCGCGAAAGCCTCGTGCATCTCCACCAGGTCGAGATCGCTCCAGGAGATCCCCGCCCGCTCCAGGGCTTTCGGCACGGCGTACGCCGGTCCCATGAGGAGCTGGTCTCCGGGATCCAACGCCGCCACCGCGTAGGAGCGAATGTAAGCCAGCGGTTCGTAGCCCAGCGCCTTGGCCGCCTCCTCGCTCATGAGGAGCAGAGCCGATGCGCCGTCAGTAAGCGGCGAGGAGTTCCCCGCCGTCACCGTTCCGTATCGCCGGTCGAAGACCGGTTTCAGTGCCCGGAGCTTCTCCAGGGAGGTGTCAGCCCGGATACCGTTATCTCGGTCGATAACCTTGCCCTCGGGTGTGAGGATCGGCGCGATCTCGTGGAGCAGGCGGCCGTCCTCGGTTCCCGCCAGCGCCAGCCGGTGGCTGCGCAGCGCGAACTCGTCCTGGGCTTCCCGGCTAATGCCGTTCAGCTTGGCCATCTTCTCGGCCGACTCGCCCATAGTCTCACCGGTGGAAGGTTCGGCGATTGCGGGAGCGACGGGGACCAAGTCCTTGGGCCTGATCCGGGCCAGCAGGCGCAGTCGCTCGCCCAAGGTTTTAGCGCGGTTAAAGGCGATCAAGGTGTCGGCGAAACGGCGGGAGTGTAGAACCGGTATATCGGACAGGCTCTCGGCACCGCCCGCTATGACCACGCGAGCGTGTCCCAGGGCGATCTGGTCGTGGGCCTGAGCGATCGCCGTGTTGGCCGAAGCGCAGGCCCGGTTGATCGTGGCGGCGGGTATGGTCCGGGGAAATTGCGGCAAGAGGCTCACCTCGCGCGCCAGATTGGGCGCCAGAGGGCTGGCTACGACTTGGCCGAAGTACATCTCGTCCACTTCGTGGCCGTCGAGGTTGGCTCGATGCAAGAGCTCGACGGTGGCGTGGCGGGCAAGATCCACCGCACTCAAATTCCGAAGCTCAGTGCCGGCCTTGCAGAAGGGAGTCCTGCAACCGGCAACTACGGCGACGCGTTGGTTCCCGGCGCTCATCGACTTGAAGCTATGCGAGACGGGTCAAAATAGGAACTGACGCCGATCCCGAACATGAAGCGCTAGATGCGGAAAGTTGCGAGGTGTGCTAGGGAGCCCTATACTGCGTAGCTCTTGAAGCGTCGAGGACGTTCCGCGGTGCTCTATCTCGAGCGATCAAGTTCTGGACCTGCCGGTGGGCGCCGGGCCAAAACACTGGCCACCGCCATCGGGCGCCCGCCCACGAATTCCAGCACCTCGCGAGCCAGTACGATCTCGAACGGTTCGGCCAATTGGACAATCTCTCCGGGTTTCAGCAAGTGATTCGGCGACGTCGGACCCCATCCCAGCTCGAGCTGCGTTTCGAGAAAAGTTTCAAACAGCAGCAAGCCTCCGGGCTTTACCGCTTCCCGGAATTCGGCCATTCGGGCTCGATCCAGGTAATTGAAGACCATCACCACATCGAAGGCGGCGCGGGGGATGGGATAGGTAGTCAGATCGGCGGCTATCCACTGTATGGAAAGCCCGCGGCTGCGCTGCCGGGCGAGGGCTATTCGAGCGGCGTCGGAATCGACGGCTACCACCCGGGCGCCCAGATTCGCGGCAGCTATCGCGTGCCGCCCCGAGCCGCACGCGACGTCCAGCACCCTACTTCCCGGGCGGATCACCCGCGCGTGCCAGAGGAACCAGCTGCTGGGCCGGTCCCGAACGCCTGAGCCTTCCGTGACAACCTCCTTCAATCAGGAGACCCGTGCCGCCAGCATCGCCACCATGGCCCGCGAGACGGTGGACCTGCTGGTCATCGGAGGAGGCATCACCGGCTGCGGCATAGCTCGCGACGCCGCCATGCGCGGGATCCGCACGGCACTGATCGACAAAGGGGATTTTGGATCGGGTACCAGCAGCCGTACCTCCCGTCTGATCCACGGGGGGTTGCGATATCTGGAAACGGGAGAATGGCGCTTGGTACTCCAAGCCAGCCGCGAACGCCGAATTTTACTTCGCATCGCCCCCCATCTGGTGCGCCCCAGGTCTTTTGTCTTTCCGGTCTACGCCGGCGGCAGGGTTTCCCGCTGGAAGCTAGCAGCCGGACTGTGGCTTTACGATCTCCTGGCGCTGTTCGGGAATGTGCGGCCTCACCGCAGACTCAGCAAGCGGGAGGTCCTCCAGGCCGAGCCGGGGCTTCGTTCGCAGGGCTTGAAGGGCGGAGCCCGTTATTTCGACGCCCAGTGCGACGACGCCAGACTGGTGCTGGCCAACGCCCGCAGCGCCCACTACTACGGGGCGCTGGTAGCCAACTACGTCGAAGCGACCGAGTTTTTGACCGCAGGAGGAAAAATTTGCGGGGTTCGAGCGGTGGACCGCATGACCGGGCGGGAGTTCACCATTAGAGCCCTCGCCGTGGTGAACGCCACCGGTCCCTGGTCCGACCGAGTGGGCTCGGGATCCCGCGCGCCACTGCTCCGGCCGACCAAGGGAGCCCACGTAGCCGTGCGGCGAGACCGCCTGGGAAACCGGGAGGCGGTGGTCATGATTTCCCCCATCGACGGGCGGGTGATGTTCATCCTCCCGTGGGGAGAGCTGTCCTATATCGGGACCACCGATACAGATTGCGGCGAAAGTCCCGACGAGGTGCGCGCGACGGCGGCCGACGTGATCTATCTTTTGCGTTCGGCCAACGCCTACTACCCCGCCGCACGGCTCTCCCTCCGGGATGTGCTTTCCACCTGGGCAGGCCTCCGCCCGCTGCTCCGCTCCGACGACCAGCGCAATCCCAGCCAGGTTACCAGAGAACACAAAATAGTGGAGAGCCCCGACGGTCTGGTCACCGTAGCGGGCGGGAAGCTAACCACATACCGGCTCATGGCGGCGGAGGCCGTCGATCTGGTCGCCCGGAGGCTCCACCAGCTCGACGGCCGGCCCATTCCCAAAAGGGCTCCTACGGACCGCGAGCCTCTTCCCGGCGGAGAGGCGCGGGATCTCGGGGTCATCGCCCGAGAGATAGAGGAACAGGGGTTTTCGTCCCAAGCGGCAGCTTACCTCGTGGGGCAATACGGTACCGAGGCGATGGCGGTGGTGCGTCTTGCGCGATCGGACAAAACCCTCAACCGGCCCGTAGTCCCAGGCCACCCGGCGATCTTGGCAGAGCTATTCCACGCGATAGAAAGGGAAATGGCTCTCACCCTCTGCGACCTTCTGATCCGACGCACTCATGTCTTCTACGAAACCGACGACCACGCGGTGGCCGCCGCGCCCGTGCTGGTCGATCTGGTGGGGGAAGTGCTACGCTGGGATGCCCAGCGCAAGGCTGCGGAGCTTGCGGCGTACCTCCACGAGGTCGAGCGCACTCTGGCTTTCAGGGAGGAGATCACCGCCGGAGCGGAGGCTAGCTGACCAACTGCCTGGCGCGCTTCACATCCCGGGCCACAGTGCGGGCTGCCATGAGGAACACCGCTCCCCCGATTAGACCCACCACGGGAAGTACCAGCATCGCGATGCGTATGCCGAACCGATCGGAAAAAGCACCGATCAGAGGGTACGCGATGGCATCCCCGGCCATGTGGGTAAAAAACACATAGGCGCCCATGACCGAAGCGCCCACTCTTGCAGGTACCACGTCGAAGATGGTGGCGCTTACGGGTCCGTGATACCAGGTGAACAGAAACAGCGTAACGAAAAAGAGCGGTATGAACGCCTCCAGATCGCGCACCGAGAGCAGCCAGATGCACAGCGGTCCTCCGGCGAGAAACCCGGCGCAGCCGGCTATAACGCGCCCGCTGTCCCAGCGCTCGGCCAGCTTGTCCCCCAGTTTTCCCCCGAAGACCACGCCGAGCAGTCCCGCTGCCAGTCCCCAAGCGCCGATCGTCCTACCCGCTACCTGAGGCGGCAAGCCCAACTCGCGCTGCATGTAGGAGGGAGACCATCCCACCAGCCCGTTCATGGCGAAGGAGATGAGCGCACCGCCCAGGAATACCCAAACCAGGGTCGGGGTTTTCATTACCACCTTGGCGGCTTCTACGAAGTCGTCCAGCGTCGAGAGTGTGGCTGGCCTTAGCTCATCGTGCCGGTGCGCCAGAATCGCGCGGATGCCGCGCGCGGCCGTGGCCACTACCCCTAGAGCTACGGCGGCCCCCAACACCGCTCCCTCAACATCGGGCCCAACCCAACCGGAACGGTCCAGCAAGTAGGCGGCGGCTAGACCCAAACCACCCATGACCCACAGGGGCCATAAAGCCACCAGCAGGTGCCAGACGGTGAGCTCGAAACGGCGTATCGCGTCGCCCAGGGAGAAGGGGCGAATCCGGCGGGTGGGGTCCCTTAGTCTGGAAGCCAGCATCGCCAGCAGCAGGCCCGGGAGCCCGACCGCCAGAAACGCCGCTCGCCAGCCGTAAAGGTGAGCTAGCTCTCCGCCCAGCCAGATGCCGGCCACACCTCCTACCGCCAGCCCGGACCAAAAGATTCCCAGCGCCAGTGCCCGGCCCCGCTGGGGAAAGTAGTCGGCGAGCAAAGACTGGGCTGCGGGAGAGTAGGCGGCTTCACCCACTCCCACCATCGAGCGGCAGAACAACAACTGCCAGTAATGCCGAGCCAGTCCAGCCATGCCGGTAAACACCGCCCAGAGGGTAACGCCCGAGGCGATTACCGCCCTGCGAGACTTGAGATCGCTCAAGATCCCGAGCGGTATGGCGGCAACGGAGAAGACTATTATGTAGGCGGACCCGAGCCATCCCAACTGGGCATCGGAAAGATCGAGCTCGTCCTTGATCGGCTCGAAGAGGGCAAAGATGATGTTGCGGTCGATGAAATTGACCGCATTTATCAGGGTGAGCAGCGCCAGCGCGTACCAGGCGTAGAAACCCGGTACCTGGGCCGCGATTCTGGGATCAGCCGACACCCGGCAGCGCGGCTGCGGTGGCGCGCTCGTCCCTGAACTTCTTCGCAGCTCGATAGGCCTCTAGCAGCTTGCGATTCATCGCTTCCCTGAGCTGATAGAGCCTCTTGAGGGGCCGCGGCTTGCGGCGCGCCAGCGCATAGGCCGTGATCAGCGGCAGCCCCACCGTGCTGTCCAGATAACAGACCACGGCGTCCGGGAGCCGATCCGGATCGACCTTGCCCCAGCTTACCGCTTCTCCGGGAGTCGCACCCGACAGTCCTCCGGTGTCCGGACGAGCGTCGGTGATCTGGAGATAGTAGTCGTGCCCTTTCTCGTCGATGCCGAGTACTTCCTGGATCTGCGGCTCCGTCTGGAGAACGAAGTTCTTCGGGCTCCCCCCGCCCACTATGAACACCGCGCTCTTTCCGCCCTTGCGCTTCGCATGGAGCACAATGGCGGCCGTCTCGTTCACGTCCGCCGAAACGTCGAACCTCAGCTTCCCGCCTTCGAGCGCCTGCTCGGCCACGTTCATCCCGATGGAGGAGTCGCCCGGAGAGGAGGTGTACACCGGCACGCCGCACTCGTGGGCCGCGCTGAGGATCGACTTCCTGCCGAGACCTAAAGCCTTCTCCCTCTCCCGGAGATAGCCCCCGATCAGGTAGTGGTACTCGGCGGTGCTCATGGGCCTTTGAAATTCCGGCCGTAACGATACGTCTCTCAGGAAGAGATCGGTTTTGAGCAACACCGCGTAGTCAAAGAAAATGTCGTAAATCCGGACCACACCGTTGGCCCTGAGATCCACGTCGTCCACAAAAGGAGTGCCGCGGTGCATGCTCATGCCCAGGGCAAAGTGGGCGTCGTGGTAGAGATTCGCACCGGTGGAAACGATCCAATCCACGAAACCCGCCTCGATGAGCGGAACCACGGCCGACATCCCGAGACCCGCCGGAGTCAGGGCGCCTGAAAGACTCATCCCCACGGTGCAATCCTCGGCCAGCATCTTTTCCACGAAAAGGCGAGCCGCATCCCTGAGCCGTCCCGCGTTGTACGCCAAGAACGAGTTTTCGATCAACTCGGCTGCGGTCTCGGTGCCGGTGATCGGCTTCGGGTCGATCCGCTGTCCACGGAGGTAGTCCTTCTTCCGCTTGGTCATCTGGCTATCCTCGTGTAAGCGTTGAAAGCCGCAGACGCCCCGACGGCGTCACCATACCCTGCGCCGGCGCGATCATCACCCCCTCTCACCCACCGGGACGACCCTCCAGCAACTGCCTGCCGACGCTTTCCACCACCACCCGTACCGCCTCTTCCGGGTCGTCCGTAACCCGAAAAAGTTCGAGATCCTTGGGACTGATCATAGCCTCTTTGGCTACTACATCCTTGAGCCACGACACCATTCCGCTCCAGTAGTCCCTCCCCATCAGAATCACGGGAAAGTTCTTGATACGGTCGGTCTGAATAAGGGTCAGCGCTTCAAACAGCTCGTCCAGCGTGCCGTACCCGCCGGGGAAAAAAACGAAGCCCCGGGAGTACTTGATGAACATGGTCTTGCGGACAAAAAAGTAACGGAAATTTATCACTCGGTTCAGATATGGATTAGGCGCCTGCTCGTGAGGAAGCTCGATGTTCAGTCCGATCGACAGAGTGCCCCCCTCCCGGGCCCCTTTGTTGGCGGCCTCCATGATCCCCGGACCCCCGCCCGTGATGACGGCAAAGTTCGCAGCCGCAAATAGCCGGGCGGTCTCGACCGCTTTCGCATACCACGGGTTATCCGGCTTCATACGCGCCGAACCGAAAATGGCAACAGCGGTATCCACATCCGAGAGGGTGTCGAAGCCTTCCACAAATTCGCCCAAGATCCTCAACACCCGCCAGGGATCGGTGCGGGTAAACGCCTGCCGTTCCCTCGCCGGGCGTGGAGCCAGTAGAACTTGGTCCGCCGTAGGCCGCTGGCCTATAGGCCGCGATCCGTCATCTTCTTTTGAGAAGTTCGATTGCTCCGGCATAGTCGTCCCGGTAGTTGTAAAAGAAGGGCGATATCCTCACGCAACCCGCCCTCGCATCCACCACTATGTTGGCCTCGGCCAGGGTTCTCACGGCAGCCCCGGGGTCCGGCGAGGGGATCATTATAATCGAGGACCGGCGAGCCGGCTCAGAGGCGACCTTGGGTTCGAGCCCCGCTTCCCGAGCGCAAGCGATCAAGTCTTCCTTGAGTTCGTACGTGACGCGGTATACCCTGTCCCACCCGGCTTCCTCCAGCAGCTCCAGCCCTCCCAGCTGGGCATGCACCGAGGCCAGAGAAGGAGTGCCCTGCTCGAACCGCCTGGCATCCCGGTGAAATTCCAGCGACCGGGGCTCGAAGCGAAACTGATCCCGATCGGCAAACCAACCGGTCACCGAAGGCGAAAGCTCTTCCAACAGCTCGCTTCGGACGTACAGAAACGCAATCCCGGGACCCCCCAGCAACCACTTCAGTCCACCGCCCAACAGGAAGTCCACCTGTTCCCCGCGCACGTCCACCGGTATCTGACCTACGCTCTGGTAGGCATCCACCAGCAAGAACGCCCCCTTGGAATGGGCTATCTCGGCCAGTGCCCGTAGGTCCTGAACGGCACCGGAAGTGAAGTAAACCTGCGAGGTGGCCACCACTGCGGTGCGATCATCCACCGCTTTCTCGAACGCCTCCAGAGGCACGGTAATCCCATCCGGACTTTCGAGGATCTCGACCTCCACCCCTTCGTTGCGCTTGGCCAGCCACTGGTACACCACCGTGGGGAAGTCGAGAGCCGTGGTCACCACTCGGGGCCGGTGGCGATAGTCCAGCGCACTGGCCACCACCGCCAGGGCGGTGGAGACCGACGCGTGGAGAGCAACCTCCTCCCGGCGCGCGCCGATAACTGCAGCGTAGCGTTCCCTCAGTTCGGACAATCTGGACCACCAAACGTCGTACCAGGCCGCCGCACCACGTTCCTGCCACTCCAGGATAAACCGCTCCACCCATGCGCGAGATCTCAAGGAGAGCGCTCCCAGCGAGCAGGTATTGAGATAAATTTGCCGTTCGAAGACCGGGAATTCCGCGCGGTAGCGCGCTAGCTCGTGCAGTTCTACAGCCTGGCCCGCCATCGCCGCCAATATAGTAGTTGCGGCCGGCGGCGTCAGTAGATTGGAGGAGACCGGACCGGCAGGAGAGGAGCAGCCGAGCAGTGAGCGCCGAGACTTGGACCAGGTTAACTGTGCAGCTGGCAGCCCGATGCGTCCTCAATCCGAGGCTGGCGCTGGATTTATGCTCCATGCTCTGGGCATTCCGCGCCCGGGACTGGTACCGCCGCATCCCCCTTCTCCCCCTGCCCCCGCGGGAATATCTGCGCTGGCGAATGTACACCGCGTACGGCGATGAGGCCGCGGTGCCCCCGGTAGACGATGTCATCCGGTTCGCCCGCTGGCGCAGGGAGGTGATGCGCCTGTGACGCCCGAATTGAAGGCGGGTTTGGTAAAGCGAAAAGCATTGGAACTAGGATTCGATGCGGTAGGAGTAACCGACCTCAGCCCGCCGCCGCACGGCGAGGCGCTCAGGCGCTGGATCCATGAAGGAATGGCGGGAACGATGCGGTACATGGAGCGGCAGTTGGAAGCCCGCTTAAGGCCGGAGACCATACTGCCCGGCGCAACCCGGGCGGTGGTGGTGACCAAACACTATCTCACCTCGGACCCGCCGGCCCGGAAAGGGAAGGGAAGAGTAGCCAAGTACGCCAGAGGGCGGGACTATCACAAGGCTCTGAGACCGGCTCTCGAAAACCTGGCGGGCTACATTCGGTCGCTGGGCGGCCCCGGCACTCTGGCCAAGCCCTATTGCGACGCAGGCCCCGTTCCCGAAAGGGAACTCGCCCAGAGAGCCGGTCTCGGGTGGATCGGGAAGAACACCATGCTGATCGACCCCAAGAGAGGCTCCTACTCGTTCATAGCCGCGATTCTCACCGATCTGGATCTGGCAACCGACCCTCCCTTCGAAGCCGACCGGTGCGGGAGCTGCAACCGGTGCCTGGAAGCCTGCCCTACAGAAGCGTTCGCCGCGGAAAGAGTCTTGGACAGCCGAAAGTGCATTTCCTACTTGACCATCGAGTACAAGGGCGACACCGTAGAGCCGCATTTGGCGGACCGCTTTGGCGACTGGATCTTCGGGTGCGACATCTGCCAGGACGTCTGCCCCTGGAACATCAAGTTTGCCGAGCCCCCCGGCGACGACTTGCTGGAACCGGACCCCAATATGGCACTGCTCGATCTCGAGGAGATCATGTCGCTTTCGGATTCCGAGTTCAGAAAACGCTTCGGCCGCACTGCCATCATGAGAGCCGGAAGAGAAGCTATGCAGCGAAACGCAGCAATCGTTCGACGACTCCAAAGCGGGGGAGCCTATGCCGGACGTCCCTGAGACGGTAACCGATCCGGTCCTCAGAGAAAAGCTCACCGAGATCCAAAGGCGGCTTGCAGAAGACCTCCATCAGGTGGATCCTCACCGGCGGCTGGTGGGACGGCCGGTGAGCTTCCACATCATTGGCGGCCATACCTGCGAGGTGGTTTATAGGGAAGTACCCAGGATAGATGAGAACGAACTACTGGGCGTAAAACGACTGATCGGGCAAGAGTGCTTCTGTAGCGTTACCCCCCACACCGCTGAAACCCTCACCGTTCGCTTTGTAATACCGCTAAAGAGCTGAGGACGAAATTTACATCGTCACGTCAGTATCACGTCATCAAGTGATCAGTACAACAATTGCAGACTCCAGTGCTGGCCGCATAACTTACTGACACACAAGATATTAGAGCTATAGATCTCGAATTGACATTAGGTGTTGATAAGCGGAATCTTTCAGCTTTGCGCCACTGCCGGGTGCGACAGTCCGGTTGTTCGGGTAGCTGAAGGTAGCGGGCTCATGCGGAGATGGCCGTTTACTTCTCCGCCCTCTTGGACCACGATTCTGGGGGTCGTGATGTCGCCTTGAACCGACGCTCCGGCCTGCACCTCCACCCGCTCGGAGGCCTGAACCGCTCCTCTTACCTCGCCCCCCACAATGGCTTCGGCGGTTTCGATGTCGCCCTCTATTACGCCGCCTCTCGCCACTAGTACCTGTTTTTCCGCTCTGACGTTACCCAGGACCTGGCCTTCTATCTTCACAATCCCGTCGCTTTCGATCTCGCCGGAGATCTTCATGCCGGCAGCGATGATCGATATTCGCGGTTCGGAAAGCGGTTCTCTGCGGGTGCTCATAGCCGTGGACTCGGGATCAACGACCTGGGGTCTATTTGTTGTCCGTTGCGCCGTATCTCGAAATGTAAATGAGGAGCCGTGGATCGGCCGGTCGAGCCGGAAAGACCGATCACCTCGCCTGCTTGAACAACGTCTCCCGCGCGGACCAAGACGCGGGATGCATGGCCGTACATGGATTGATAACCGTCGGGGTGGTTGATCAGAACGTATCTTCCGTAGTCGGGATCCACTCCCGCTTCCGCCACCACGCCTCCACCCGCTGCTCTGATCGGGGTCCCGGCTCGCACCGCGATGTCGAGGCCGGGGTGTGCTTCGGCTTCGGTCCCGCTGCCTATCGGCCCCCGGGTTACAATCCCCTGCTCCTCGAGGGGCCAATATACGGGTAGGGTCGGCCCCGTGCGGTAACGCGGCGGCTCGTCGGGTGTCCTGGCTACCACCGGACGCACCACTTGGAGCCCTCCGTGTTCCTCGGGATGCGGCGGGACGATGTCGGCGCCCAGCATGGCGCGCACTTGCTCGTAGCGCGACTCGATTTCTTCTAGCCGGGTCGCCAGCAGCCGGACTTGCTGGTTTTCGGCTCGGAGGGCGGCTATTTCTCGCCGCAAGCCGGGAACGCTAGCCGCAGTGCCAGCCACGGGAGCGTACGAGATAGCAGCCATCACGATTAGACCGGCGACGATCGACGCTGCGATCGCGCTTGCCCGCACCAGGCTTAGCGGTAATCGGTAAGTACGAGATCCCGGATTGCCGTCGGTATGAACGATGATCGTTACCCAGCGCCGGGTGCGGCTCACTACGCGTACTCCTCGCCCAGGATCAGTTCCACCAGGCGCAGCAGATCGTCGGCGGAGTAGAAGCTTATCGAGATCTTGCCGCCCTTTCCCCGAAGCACCACGAAAACATCGGTTTGCAATTTCTTCCGCAGCCGGTCTTCTATCCGCTGCACCTCGGGATCGACCCTCCGGCGGGCCCGCTTGGATTCGGTTTTGCGTCCCGCTCCCGCGGTGCGGGCCAGATCCTCGAGTTCCCTTACCGCCAGTCCGCGCTCCACGGCGAGCCTTGCCACTTTAACCATCTCCCGCTGGCTTTTGAGACTCAGGAGCGCTCTGGCGTGTCCCGCCGAAAGTTTGCCTGAATGAAGGAGTTCTTGCACTTCTTCGGGCAGTTGAAGCAGTCTCAGGGCATTGGCGACGGTGGAGCGGGCCCGTCCCACCATGCCGGCTACTTCTTCCTGAGTCGCTCCGAACTCGCGGATCAGTCGCTCGTATCCTTTCGCCTCTTCTATCGGAGAGAGGGCGTCCCGCTGGAGGTTTTCGACCAGCGCCAGGGTAAGGGCGGTGCGGTCATCGACGTCTCTCACTAAAGCATCGATCGTTTCCCAGCCCAGCCGTTTGGCGGCTTGGCAGCGGCGCGCCCCGGCGATCAGCTCGTAGCGCCCGCCGGAGGCGGGACGCACCACGATCGGTTGCAGTAGGCCGGACTCGCGCATCGACTCGGTCAGTTCGGCCAAAGCCTCTTCAGAGAACTCGCGCCGAGGCTGGAACGGGTTGGGGAGAATGTCTTTGAGGCCCAGGCGGCGGAGTTCTTCTCCCTGGCGCTGCTCCAGAACCGAGGGACCCAAAAGCGCGGCCAGCCCCCGCCCTAGGCGCCTATTGGATGCCTGGCTCACAGTACCGCCTCTTTCACCGTAGGTTCGGTTTTGCTTCTGCTCTCGACGCGCTTGATGAGCTCCTGTGCCAAAGCCAGGTAGCTCCTCGCCCCCACCGACTGGACGTCGTAGAGCAGTATCGGCTTGCCAAAGCTCGGGGCTTCCGCGAGCCGTACGCTGCGGGGTATCAGCGTCTGGAACACTTGACCGCCGAAGTACTCTCGGGCCTCTGCGGCTACCTGCTTGGAAAGGTTGAGGCGGGCGTCGTACATGGTGAGCAATACGCCTTCGATCGCCAGGCCCGGGTTGAAGTTCTGCTGCACGAGCTTGATGGTATTGAGCAGCTGGGAGAGCCCTTCGAGAGCATAGTATTCGCATTGGATGGGGATCAGCACCGAGTCGGCAGCGGTAAGCATGTTGAGAGTGATAAGACCCAGCGAAGGCGGGCAATCGATCAAAATGAACTCGTACGATTCTCGCAGTGAAATGAGGCAGTCCCGCATCACGTACTCGCGGCCGGGACGAGACACCAGTTCGATCTCGGCACCCACCAGATCGGCACTGGCAGGAATCACGTCCAGGAAGGGAACTTGAATCTCCTTGCGCACTACGCTGGACAGGGGCACTCCGTCCATCAACGCCTCGTAGAGGGATCGCTCGAGGGTCAGCCGGTCGATCCCCACGCCGCTGGTAGCGTTGGCCTGCGGGTCGCCGTCAACCAGCAGGGTGCGGCGCTCGGCTACCGCCAGGGAGGCCGCAAGATTGACGGCCGTTGTGGTCTTGCCCACACCGCCTTTCTGGTTGGCAATCGTTATAACCCTAGCGGCCATTGCCTATCTCTTTTTATATCAAGCAGTTATGAAGTCGTTAGCCAGCCCCGGTCTCCCTAGTGGGACCGCAGAGTCGCGCCAATATAGCGCTCGAATGGCAAAGCGTAAAGTCTTATAACGACTTGCCGATGTTTCACGTGAAACAGTGGCATTCGATCGCCACTGCCACCGCAGCGCCGGGCAGCGAGCTCGTTTTAGTGCCGGGCAGTGATCTCGTTCTAATTTTGTTTCACGTGAAACAGGAACAGCGACCCGACAGGCCCCTCAGGCGACTTGGCGCCGCCTTTTTAGAACCTCTAGCACCAAGTTCTGGAGATCACTTGGAGAAACGCCGGGGATCCTGCCGGCTTGTGCCAGAGACTGCGGCCTGATGCGGTCTAACTTCTGCCGCGCCTCGGTGCTCAGCGACTTGAACTCCAGATAGGGCAGGTCGACGGGCAGGCGAAAGTTGGCCATCTCCGAGAGCTTCCGAGCCGCCTGGCGCTCGCGCTCGAGATACCCTTCGTACTTCAGTTCTATCTCTACCGACATGAGCGCTTCTTCGAGGTCACCGAGAGCCAACTCTACCCCCGACGCCCGCAGCAGCTCCCGCAGCCGCACCCGCGGCCGCCGGACCAACTCCGCTATTCTCGTCGGTTCCTGCAACGGCCGCTCTCCCCACAGCTCGAGCCAGCCATTCGCCTGATCCGGAGAGACCCTCGTGGTCCGGCTCGATTCCAAAAGCCGCTCTTCTTCCTCCAACCTCCGTTGCAAGATCTCCACCTCGTGAGATCTCAACATGCCCAACTCGCGGGCCAGAGGACCTAGTCGCTTGAGCGCATTGTCCTGCCGCAGCAACAAACGAAACTCCGCCCGCGAGGTAAACAGCCGGTACGGTTCGTCCACACCCCGGGTCACGAGATCGTCCACCAGCACTCCTATGTAGGCGGTATCCCGACCCAGCATGACGGGCTCCTCCCCCCTCGCACGGCGCACCGCATTGATCCCGGCCAACACACCCTGAGCCGCCGCTTCCTCGTAGCCGGTGGTCCCGTTGATCTGGCCAGCAAAGAACAACCGCTCGATCGCCTTGACCTCGAGCCAAGGAGTGAGCTGATGGGGAGGATAATAATCGTATTCGATGGCGTACCCCGGTCGAGTCATCCGCGCCCGCTCCAGCCCGGGAACCGCCGCCAAAAAGCGAAGCTGCACCTCGACCGGAAGGGAAGTGGACAGGCCGTTTACGTAAAGCTCGCAGGTATCGAGGCCCTCGGGCTCCAAGAATATCTGGTGGCGTTCCGCATCGGGAAACTTTACCACCTTGTCCTCCACCGAGGGACAATACCGCGGACCCCGGCCAGATATCGCACCGCCGTACAGGGCCGACGCCTTCAGGTTTTGCCGGATGATCTCCTTTACCTCCTCGCCCGCCCAAGTAATCCAACAGGGACGCTGCTCCGGCCGCGGCACCCTCTCGAAATGAGAAAACCGATACTCGGGCATCTCGCCGTCTTGCCGCTCGAGCTTGGAGAAATCCACCGTCCGGCCGTCAACCCGAGGCGGAGTCCCGGTCTTGAACCGATCCACCTCCAGACCCAAAGCTTCCAGCTGCTCGGCTATATCCACCGCCGCCGGATCGCCCGCGCGCCCACCCGGAATCCGCGTCTCGGTTCCAATGTGGATCTTTCCCCTGAGGAACGTCCCGGCAGTGAGGATTACGGCGTCCGCAGCAAGCTCTCGCCCATCCACGGTCGTCACGCCTATCGCCTTGTCACCCCTCAACTTGAGAGCCGCCACAGTGCCTTGGAGCAACATGATGTTGTCGTTCTCTTCGAGCAGGCGCCGCACCGCCCTGCGATATATCGTGCGGTCACACTGCGCCCGGGGGGCCCACACGGCAGGACCCTTCGATCGGTTTAGCATCCTGAACTGAATAGTGGACCGGTCCGCCGCTCGCGCCATGATACCGCCAAAGGCGTCTATCTCCCGGACCACAGTGCCCTTGGCCACACCGCCAATGGCCGGATTGCAGGACATCTGCCCGATCGTGTCCAAGCTCGAGGTTATGAGTAACACTCGGGCTCCCATCCGGGCTGCGGCAGACGCCGCCTCGCAGCCCGCATGGCCGCCTCCTACCACGATGACTTCGACCATAGAGAGTGCTTAAAGCTACCCAGCCGTCACCCAGCGAACCAGCTCTCTGATCCCGGGCCGCTTGCCATACGCCAGGATCCCGATCCGATAAATCCTGCCGGCAACCCAGATCACACCCCAGAGGCCCAGGAGCAAAAGCACCAAAGACGCCACCAGCTCGTCCGGTGGAACTTCCCCCGCAGCCCAGCGCACCGGCGTCGCTATGGGAGAGGTAAACGGGATCAGGGAGAGAGCAACGGCAAGGGATCCCGCCGGATCGTTCAAAATCCCGATCATCAAAAGCGACGGGAGGACCAGTACCATAACCACCGCGTTGGCCGCCTGCCGCGCCTCCGCTTCGCTACCGGTCATCGCCCCAACCGCCGCGAACATGGCGGCGTAGAGGAAATAGCCCAACAAGAAGTACACCAGAAAAACCACCGCCGTCGACAGCGGAACCTCCGGAAAGCTGCCGGCAGCTCCCAACCCAGGCTGGCCCAAAAGGCGGGCTATCATGTCCCGCTGCTCCAGGGCCAACATCGCAAAACCCACCCAGATCCCGAACTGAAGCAACCCCACACTGCCCACCCCCAAAATCTTGCCCGCCAAAAGTTCGAACGGTCTGAGACTCGAAACCAAAAGCTCCACGATCCGTGACGTTTTCTCGTCCACCACCGCCCCCATGACGTTCGCGCCATAGAGCAGTATCCCCATGTAAAGCAAAAACCAGATCACGTACGCCAGCATAAACGAACCCGCACCGGAAGCTCGAGTGGTGCGAGCACCGGTGATCTTCAAGGTGGTGAACTCGAGAGGAATGCGGGCGCGCCTTACCACCGAGGGATCCACTCCGGCACGGCTCAACCGCTCGGCGAAGACGGCGTCTTCCAGCAGGCCCCTCAAAAGGCTCATGTCCGCAATGGAAGTTACGTTCGATCCCCGGTACTCCAATTTGCCGTCTTCCACCGCGGCGTCGGTAACGATCACAAAACCGTGGAGCGCCCTGAACCCGACCAACTCGGCCAGCGAGTCGGCCGCCTCCTCCAGCCGCCCCACCGGCACCGGAACCCTGCTGGCTCTGAGCAGCGGCGCCTGATCCAACTGCTCCGTCAACCGCTCGCCGAAACCCCCGCTGCTGGCATCCAGTACAGCCACGGTCCGCTCTCCCGTGCCGCGAGAAGCCATGATTATCGGCACCGCTATGAAGGCTACCATCAATACCGGACCCAGCACCGTGGAGACGATGAACCACTTGCTTCTCACCCGCTCCATGAACTCTCGCCGAACCACCACCCACACTTTGCTCATTGAGCCACTTCCCCGACCTTGTCGATGAAGATCTTGTGCAACGACGGCTCGCTCACCTCGAACCGAGTCACTTTGGCCCCCGCTCTGAGCACTCTCTCCAATACCTCCTGCGGCGCCGCCCCGTCCGCCAGCTCGAGCTCCGCGTACTGGCCGTAACGGTCCACCCTGGTTACCAGCGAGCGGTCTTGCAGCGCCTCGTCGATCAATCCGTCCCGCCATTCTTCAAGCGCCAGAACCACGTGTTTTCCCCCATGGGCGCGCTTCACCTCGCTCAGCGGTCCGTCCACCACCTTCCTCCCCCGCGCTATTATGCACACCGAATCGCAAAGCTTCTCGGCGTGCTCCATGATGTGCGTCGAAAACAGAACCGTAGTGCCCCCGCGAGCCAGCTCCACCACCGTGTCCTTCAACACCTGGCTGTTCACCGGATCCAGTCCCGCAAACGGCTCGTCCAGGATCAACAGCTCGGGATCGTGAAGCACCGTAGAAATGAACTGCACCTTCTGCTGCATCCCTTTGGAAAGCTGCTCCACCTTGCGGCCCGACCACTCCGAAAGGCCCAACCGCTCCAACCACTCGCCCGCCTTGCCCCGCGCCTCTTTGCGCCCGACTCCCCGGGTCTCGGCCAGGAAGACCAGCAGGTCGAGCACCTTCATCTTGCGGTATAGACCCCGCTCCTCGGGGAGGTACCCGATCCGCGACGCCAGCGTGCGGTCCCAGGCGGGCCGGCCCAGCACCTCTATGGTCCCCTCGTCCGGTAACAGTATGTTGAGAACCATCCTGATAGTGGTGGTCTTGCCGGCACCGTTGGGTCCCAGCAGCCCGTACAGACTGCCCCGAGGGATGCTTAACGACAGCCCTGCTACGGCGGTGTGACCGGAGTAGCGCTTGGTGACGTCGCGTAATATTACGGCGTGAGCTTCTCTCATTCGGCACCCATGGGTAGTTACGCGAGCGGCCCTTACAATAAACCCCAGGCACAGCTATCCGCCAGTTTGAAACCCTCGTGCCCGGGAACTCCCGGGTCTTGAAAGAGGTTAGCTTTGTTGGTGACCAAGGAGCGCGAGCGGGTTTTCGAGGAGCGCCTCTCGGAGCACCTGGACGGGCTGTACCGAACGGCGCTCCGCCTCGAGGGGACCGAGCGCAGAGCGGGGGACCTGGTGGCCGCCGCTGTGAGGCGTGCGGCGCGTGCGGGAAGGCGCACGGCTTCCGAAGCAGCGTTCCGCATAGAACTCTTCCGGCGCCTGCTCGAGGAAGCGCGCTGGACCCCTCCGGCCGGCGTGATCGCGCCCGAGCGGAGCACCTCGGGCGTTAGCGACTTGAGCCAGGTGACCGACAGGGGACTGCTGGAGGCGATCGACAGTCTGGAACTGCCCTTCAGATTGGCTCTCTGGCTGCATGACGTGGAGGGTTTCAATATCCGGGAGGTGTCCCAGTTGCTGGGGCTGTCGTTGGAAAATACCAAGCGGTGCCTTTACGGCGCCCGCGGCGCGGTGCGCGATACTATCTCGAGCCTGCGGCTCAGAGCCTGAACCGGAGACCGTATGCCCAGCTGCGAGGAGACGCGCCTAGCTTTGTGGCCTGAACCCGGGCCCCGCCGGCCCTCTGCCGAGTTGTGCGAGGCGTTCGACCATTATACCCAGTGCCCGGCTTGCCAGAGTTTCTTCGCGCAGCAGCGCGAGCTGAGGGAGCGGTTGAAGCGCGCCGGGCAGTCCATTGTCGCTCCCCGCGAGCTTCGCGAGCGGGTTTACGCGGAACTGGCGGCGGCTCGGGTAGCCGCGGCTTCACGCCGGCGCCGACGAAGCGCCTTTTGGGCGGTAGCGGCCGCGGCTGCGGCGGTAGCGGCGTGGTTGCTGTTCTATCATCCCGCCCCTTCCGCCGAAAGGTTGGCCCAGCCGTTCGTGGAGGAGGTATTGAGGGAAATGCCGGAAGGGATCGTTGCGGAAGCCGATCCCAGGAACTTGGCCCGGTGGTTTGCCGAACGGCTGGGGCACGCGGTTCCGGTGTTGGAGATCCCCGGAGCGGAGTTGGTGGGGGGGAGGGTCGCGTACATCGACGGCGTCCGAAGCGCCGCGCTGCATTATCGCTCCTGGGGGATGCCGCTCATCTACTTCGTGGTTCCGGGCACCTCGTTAATGGGCAGGGAGATTCCCGAGGACGAGGTGATGACCTTATCCTCGCGCGGCTTCGAGGTCGTTGTATGGCGCGAGCCCGGAGCGGTACACGCTGTGGCGGCTCCGTTGGGCCGCTCCGAACTCATGGCGATAGCCGAGGAATGCCGCAGGAAACTTCGCGGGGCGACGTGAAGCTCGGGAGCGAGATCAGTCCTTCCCGGCCGACGCGATAGCCTCTTCCAGAGCGGAGCAGGGAAGCAGTGCGCATGGGACCCGGGCCGGAAAGCGAGTCAGAGCGCCGAATTGCTCCAACTCCCCCAGTCCGGTTTCCGCTTCTAAAGCTCTTTCTCCCCTCATAAGGGCGCGGAAGCCGCTGCACAAACGCAGGGCCTCATCCAGCGCCTTCCCCTTCAGCGCTTCCGTCAGGAGGGATGCCACCGCCTGGCTCACCGCGCAGCAGCGGCCCGAGAAAGTCGCCGCTTCGATTCGGCGCTGGGCGACTTTCAGCGCCATGGTAAGGTCGTCCCCGCAAAGCGGGTTGGCCGCGTTCCCACGGTGAGTTGCATCGGGCAGAGAGCCCCGGTTGCGGGGCCTGCGGTAGTGTTCCAGTACCAGGCGCTGGTATAGCTGGCTCGCCGGCGCGCTCACCGGCGTTTTCTCAGCCATACCGATCCGTTCTCTATCTTCACTTCGTAGCAGATCAGCGGATCGGTGGCGGGAAGTTCCACCACGCTTCCGTCGCGCACGTCGAATCGGGCCCCGTGTAACGCGCACTCGATGACGTATTGGTCCACCATCTCTCCCGCCGTCAGGGGAAACTCGGCGTGGCTGCAGCGATCCTCGAAACCGAATACTTGGTCTCCCACCCGCACCAGGCAAACCCGCTCCCCGTCGGGCAGCTGCGCGCCGTACGGAGTGCCCTCAGGGATTTCGCTCAGTTCCGCTACTCGTACGAAATCGCTCGCCATCATTCGGTGGTCACTGGTTCTTCAGCTCCCTGCAACGCCGCTTTGAGCGTATGCCACGGCAAGTTGGCGCATTTGACGCGGGCGGGAAAGTCGCGAACCCCGGCGAAGGCCGCAAGCTTGCCTAGAAGTTGCCGATCCGGAGCCTTGTCCCTCGGCCCGGTCACCATCTCGTGAAAGGCCCGAAACAGCGCTTCGGCTTCTTCCGTAGACTTTCCCAGCACCGCTTGGGTCATGAGCGATGCCGAAGCCTGCGATATGGCACAGCCCGATCCCTGGAACCCGATGTCCGTGATGGTACCGCCCTCCACTTTGAGAAAAAGCTGTATGCGATCGCCGCACAGCGGGTTGTCGCCGGAAGCCATTCGGTTGGCGTCCTCCAGGCGCCGGAAGTTTCGGGGGTTGCGGTTGTGGTCGATGATCAGTTGCTGGTAGAGGTCCCCCAGGTCCGGCATCAGCCGAATACCTCCCGCACTTTAAACAGGGCGCGAACCAGCGCGTCCACCTCGTCTCTGGTGTTATAGAGGGCAAACGACGCCCGCGCCGTGGCTGGCACCCCGAAAAATTCCATCACCGGCTGAGTGCAGTGGTGGCCGGTTCGGATCGCCACTCCTTCCTGGTCGACTATGGTTCCCACGTCGTGGGCGTGAATTCCTTCCAGCACAAAAGAAATCACCGCCGCTTTATGGGCCGCGGTGCCTATGATCCTGAGCCCGGGCACTTCCGAGAGCCGTTCTGTAGCGTAGGACAACAGATCGGCTTCGTGCGCGGCGATCTGGGAGCGGTCCAATCTCTCGAGGTAGTCGATCGCGGCGCCCAGGCCGATCACTCCGGCAATGTGGGGGGTACCGGCTTCGAACTTGGCCGGTATGGGTGCGTACGTGGTACGCTCAAAGCTCACCGAGAGGATCATGTCCCCGCCGCCTTGGTAAGGGGGCATTTCTTCCAGCAGCTCCGCTCTCCCGTAAAGCACCCCGATCCCGGTGGGTCCGAACAGTTTGTGGCCCGAGAGCGCGTAGAAGTCGCATCCCAAGTCCCGGACGTCCACCCGGTAGTGCGGCGCCGCCTGCGCGCCGTCCACCAGCACCGGGATGCCGCGGGCCCGGGCCAGGCTCACCAGCTCCTTCACCGGGTTCACCGTACCCAGCGAATTGGAAACGTGCACCAGAGATACGATCTTGGTGCGTTCAGTCAGCAGTTTCTCGAACTCCTCGACCAGGAGCTCGCCCGAGCGGTTCATGGGGGCGACCCTTAGCCTGGCCCCCCGTTCCTCGCAGACTATCTGCCAGGGCACGATGTTGGAGTGGTGCTCCATGGCGGTGATCAACACCTCGTCGCCCGGACCCAGCCGCGGCCGAACAAAGCTGTGGGCCACCAGGTTGATCGCCTCGGTCGTCCCGCGCACGAAAACGATCTCCCGGGCTTCCGCGGCGTTGAGGAAGCGGGCCACTCGCGCCCGCACCGACTCGTATTCCCGGGTGGCTTCCTCGCTCAGCCGGTAGACCGCCCGATGGATGTTGGCGTTCTGTTCCCGGTAGTAACGCTGGATCGCATCGATCACCGCCCGGGGCTTCTGAGCCGTGGCCGCGTTGTCCAGATAGACCAGCGGCTTGCCGCCGATCTTGCGCTCCAGGATAGGGAAGTCCGCCCGAATCCGCTCGACGTCCAGCGGCGCGGAGACCGATTCCGGCCTCGAGGCCGGCGCTGCCGCCCGCTGGGCCGTGCTCACGCTACCGCTCTCCCCTCCCCGGCCGCCATGAGGCGGGCCTGCACCAATCGGTCCAGGGCGGACCGAATCTCGGCCAAGTCTATCTGGTTGAGTACTTCCGCACTGAAGCCGTAGGTGAGGGCGTGGCGCGCTTGGGCCTGGCTCAAGCCCCGGCTCCGCAGATAGAAGATCGCCGCCGGGTCCAGAGGCCCGGTGGTGGAGCCGTGGGTGCACTTGACGTCGTCCGCGTAGATCTCGAGCTGCGGCTGGCTGTCTGCCCGCGCGTCCGGAGAGAGCAAAATATTGTTGTTGGTCTGCTTCGAGTCGGTCCGCTGCGCGCCCGGCCTGACGATGATCCTCCCGTTGAAGACTCCCCGGGAATGGCCGTCAAAGATGCCGTTGAAAAGCTCGTGGCTTTCGCAGTGCGGCTGCGCGTGGTCCAGCGTGGTGTGATGGTCCACATGCTGCCGCCCGCCGATCACGGTGAGGCCGTCCAGAATCAGGTAGCCGCCGCTGCCTCCCATTACCGCATTGATGTCGTGTCTCGCCAAGGCCGAACCGAAGGCGACGCTACACGACACCAGCCGGCTGTCCCGGCCCTGAACCGAGTGTGTGGTGGCCAGTTGATAGGCTTGGTCGCTCTCGTACTGGATCCTGCAATAGTGGGCGTCGGCGTTGTCGCCCAGGACGAACTCGGTGACCGCGTTGGTCAAATACACCCCGCCTCCCAGACTCTGGTAGGACTCCACCACCGCCGCCTTCGCGTTCTCTTCCACCACGATCAGGTGGCGCAGATGCCACATCAGCGGCTCGCCCCCCGGCACCGCCAGGCATACGATCTGGATCGGCTGCTCGAGCACCGTCCCCCGGGGGACCAGGATGAAAGCCCCGTCCCGAAAGAGAGCGGTGTTCAACGCGGTGAAGGGATTGGCCGAATCTCTGGCGTAGCGGGCCAGGTGCTCTTCTATGGCGGCCCCGTCGCTCGCCAATGCTTGTGCCAGCCCGGTCGCGATCACCCCCTTGGGCAGGCCCTTCAGCGTGGAGAGATCAGGCCTGAAGATTCCATTGACCAGCACCACTACCTGACCCGGCGTGGTGCCGCCGATCAGAGCGCCCAGCTCGCGATCCGAGACCTGGAAGCGACTATCCCTTTCGAAAAGCCCGAAGGGAGTTCGCAGTACCGGCTGCACATTGGTGAAGCGCCACGCTTCCTGCCTAGTGGTGGGAAAGCCCGCCTTGCGGAATTCCTCGAGTCCGGCCTCGCGGCGCTGCGAAAGCCAGGCCGGCTCTCCCGCCCGCTCCCGGCGCAGGTCGTCGTAAGCGGCCAGGTAGCGTTCTCTGGGATCGAGGGCGCTTTCGGCCTCGGGCTTTTGGATCACGCTCATGCCGCCTGCGCCTCCGGCTTGACCCAGTCGTAGCCCTTTTCTTCGAGTTCCAGCGCCAGCTCTTTGCCCCCGGAGCGGACTATCCTGCCGTCCACCAGCACGTGCACCACGTCGGGGACTATGTAGTTGAGGATTCTCTGGTAGTGGGTCACCACCACCTTGGCGGTGGTGGGGGAACGAAGTTTGTTTACCGCTTCGGCTACGGTCTTCAAGGCGTCGATATCGAGCCCCGAGTCGGTCTCGTCCAGAATCGCCAGTTTGGGCTCGAGGACCGCCATCTGAAGGATCTCGTTGCGCTTCTTTTCGCCACCCGAAAAGCCGTCGTTCACCGGGCGATTCAAAAAGCTGTCGTCCCAGCCGATGACCTTGAGCTTCTCCTCCAGCACTTCCAGGAAGTCGATCGGATCCAGTTCGGGTTCCCCCCGCGCCTTGCGGATGGCGTTGACCGCCGACCGCAGGAAGTACGCGTTGGTGATACCCCTTATCGCCACCGGGTACTGGAACGCCAGGAAGAGGCCCGCCTGGGCGCGCTCTTCGGGCTCCATTTCCAGAAGGTCTCTCCCCTCGTACAGCACGCTCCCTTCGGTCACGGTGAAGGACGGGTGTCCCGCCAGAACTTGGGCCAAGGTGCTCTTGCCCGACCCGTTGGGACCCATGATGGCGTGCACCTCTCCTTGGTTGACGACCAAATCGACCCCCTTGAGAATGGGGTGGCCGTCGGCCGAAGCGTGTAGGTTTCGGATTTCGAGCAACGGTTTAGGCGTCACTGATGGCTCCTTTCAAGGTTTATCCCACGCTTCCCTCAAGCGTGATGGACAGCAGGTTCTGCGCTTCTACGGCGAACTCCATGGGGAGTTCCCGGAAGACTTCCTTGCAGAAGCCGGCCACGATCATGGAGACCGCATCTTCCGTCTTGAGGCCGCGCTGGCGCAGATAGAAGATCTGGTCCTCGCCGATCTTGGAAGTCGAAGCCTCGTGCTCCATGATCGCGGTGCTGTTCCGCACGTCTATGTACGGGAAGGTGTGAGCTCCGCACTTGTCGCCGATCAGCATAGAATCGCACTGAGAGTAGTTGCGAGCATGATCGGCGCTCTTCATTATCTTCACCAGCCCGCGGTAAGTGTTCTGCCCGTAACCCGCGGAGATTCCTTTGGAAACGATGGTGCTCTTGGTGTTCTTGCCGATGTGGATCATTTTCGTGCCGGTGTCCGCCTGCTGCCTCAGAGCGGTAACCGCCACGGAGTAGAACTCGCCCACCGAGTTGTCACCCTGGAGTATGCAGCTGGGGTACTTCCAGGTGATGGCCGACCCGGTCTCCACTTGGGTCCAGGAGATTTTGGAGTTTTTGCCCAGGCACTTTCCGCGCTTGGTGACGAAGTTGTAGATCCCGCCGCGGCCTTCCTCGTCCCCCGGATACCAGTTCTGTATAGTGGAGTACTTGATGGTGGCGTCGTCCAGGGCGATCAGTTCCACCACGGCCGCGTGGAGCTGGTGCTCGTCTCTCATGGGGGCGGAACAACCCTCCAAGTAGCTCACGTAGCTCCCCTCGTCCGCTATGATGAGGGTACGTTCGAACTGCCCCGTGGACTGGGCGTTGATTCTGAAGTAAGTGGAAAGCTCCAGGGGACACTTTACGCCCTTGGGCACGTACACGAACGAACCGTCGGTGAAGACCGCGGAGTTGAGGGCCGCAAAGAAGTTGTCGTTGGGCGGCACCACCGAGCCCAGCCACTTTCTCACCAATTCCGGGTACTCCCGGATCGCCTCGGAAATCGGCAGGAAGATGACGCCCGCCTGCTTCAACGTCTCCTTGTAAGTAGTGGCTACCGAAACGCTGTCAAAGACGGCGTCCACCGCCACCCCGGCGAGACGCTTCTGCTCCTCAAGGGGAATACCCAGCTTCTCGAACGTCTCCAGCAACTTGGGATCCACTTCGTCCAGGCTCTTGGGCTGCTTGCGCTGCTTCGGTGCCGCGTAGTAGTGGATCGCCTGGTAATCGATGGGACCGTAACGCACATTCGCCCAGTGAGGCTCTTCCATCTTCAGCCAGTTGCGGTAGGCCTTGAGCCTCCACTCGAGCATCCAGTCCGGCTCCCCCTTCTTCTCCGAGATCAGCCTGATGATCTCCTCGCTCAACCCCGGAGGAGCCAGCTCGGACTCGATATCGGTGTAGAAGCCGTACTTGTAGGGCTTGAGAACCTTTGCTTCTATAGCGCTCGTCATGTCCGCTCCCTAATCAGGATCTCTCCTTCAGCTCGGTCAACTCTATGGCACAGTGAGGTTCGACCACGTACTCGCAAGAATTGCACCCGCTGGCTATGTGCTGGCGCCGATCCACCTCCGCACCCAGCACTTCCCTCAGAAACCTCCGTTCCTCCTCGCAAATCTCCGGATACCGCTCCGCCACCGCCTGAACCGCGCAGTTGTGCTCGGCCATCCTCAGCACACCCTCCCCAGCCGACCACTCGGCCATAAACCCCTGCCGGGACAGCTCCTCGGTTACCGCATCGAGCCTCCGCTGAAGCGTCGCTCCCTCGATCTTCGGCTTCAGCGACTCGGCAACCTCGGCGAAGCGTTCAAAGAAGAAACGACGCACCGCCTCCCGCCCGCCGGTGCGCTCCAAGAATTCCAGCGCAGCTTTGAGCGCCTCCTCGTAGCCCCGAGGAAACAACTCCTCGCCGGCAGGACTCAATCGGTAAACGAAAGCCGGCGCCCCCTTGCCCCGCCGCTCCCGGCGGTAAACCACCAGCTGCTCGGCTTCCAGTTCCTTCAGATGCCGGCGCACGGCCGCAGCGGTAACACCGTGCCGCTGGGCCAGCTCCTTGGCCGTAAGAGGCTGGTTACGCTTCAGCTCCAACAGGATCTGGCCCCTCAGACCTCTATGCCCCGGCAAGGAGGCAGACAAAGAGTCAACAAAAGACTGAGCCATATGACCGACTCCAAAGGTAGCAACTTTAGAGCCAATTTGCAAACATAGAAAAGATTTTTGTTGTCTTAATGCTAACTTATTGTGTCACAATCTGATAGCGCACAAGCACCGCTACCTCTACGGCGGACCAGTCGCCTTATGATCGGCCGCCGATTGTTTTTGCCGATTGCTTTTGCGGGCGATTGTCTTTAGGGAACTCGTGCCTGGCAGGTGCCGAACAGATAAGCTAGGAGCTGCTTGCGCCCCCTCACTCCCAGTTTTTGACAGGCGTGATTGACGTGGTCCTGCACGGTGTGAACTGAAAGGTTGAGCCGGGCTGCCATTTCCCGAGAAGACTCACCGCGGACGACCCAACCTATCACCTCCCGCTCCCTAGGACTCAAACCGTGAAGCTCTGCTAGCACAGTGGCCAAGTGGGGCAGACCGACGGGAGCGATCAAAGCCAGCTTGACCGCGTTCGGGCGCCTTCGCCGCGAGCCTTTCCTCGATGCAAGTGACTCACCCGGCCCAGCACTAGAGAGAGCACCCAAGGCAACCGAGAATCGGAAAAATCCCAGCGGTCATGTCGAGCTAGGTCTGCCAAGTAGCGCTGGGCTGGCAGATTGCCAAAGACGATTCGATCGTCGGTCGAAGTCGCTAGCACTCCGATCAACGGATCGTCACCGGGAGAGTCGAGGGCACTCCCGTTTTGGGTCGCTTCCTTGAGGGCAGCGGCGCGGAGCGCCCGGGCCACATGAGGCACAGCTCGGCGGAGGAGCCGCACCTCTCGCTCATCGAAGGCCCTACCGCGGCCGCCACGCATCCAGCAACCCGTTCCCCAGAGTACTCCCCGGACAGAAAAGACCGCCCGAAGCTCGTAGCAGAACCCCTGCTCCTGAAGCCAATTGCCAAAAGCGGCGGAGTGATGGGAACTTCGGGTGCCCGAGGCCGAGAGTCGGAGGGTGGCTACCGGAGCGCCGGAGGTAGCCATATCTAGAAAGAGGTCCGCCTCATGCTCGGGGTAGATGTTCGCCAGAAACTCCCGCGCCTTCTCGCTGCTCAAACGCTCCCCTAAGGCGTGGTTGATAAGGCCTTGGGGATGGTCTAGGCGGGCCCAATGCTTATTTGTTAGGGTCTTAGGTTAAAGCACCGTACCCGCCGGAGCAAGAGCGCAGTTTCCAGGCGGGCCAAAACGCGGGAGTGGACCATGCAGAGTACGAGCAAAGCGAAGTCGGTGGCGGCGGTGGTGAGCTTTTTTGCCGCGGCGTGTGCCGGTTCGAACGCGGCAACTCTGGAGTACGGCGAGTGCGCAGATGTATTCGGCGGCAGGGTGTGCACTTGGGGCGTGACCCAAGGGTCCGAGGTCACTGAGTTCGGCGTCACCGTACCGATGCTGTCGGTGGAGGGCGCCCCGGCCCACGGAGAGATACCTTGGCCCCCGGTGGAGATCGCTTCTCTCCGGTTGCCGCAATCGGTCACCGCCCAGACGGGGTTCGACCATCTCAAGCTCTACTGGGAGCATCACGGCCACCCGCCCGGCCCGTACTTGTACCCCCATTTCGATTTCCACTTTTACAACATGGGACCCGAAAGGGTCACCGCGATCGACTGCGAGGACACGCAGAAGCCCCACACGCCTCCGGTGGGATACGCCCTGCCGGACGTGGAGATCCCAGCTGTGGGTGTACTACCGGGACTGTGTGTTCCCGCCATGGGAATGCATGCTCTCCCCCGATCGGAACTGCAGAGCGGCCGGCCCTTCGAGGCCACGATGGTCATCGGCTACTATGCGGGAGAACCGATCTTTGTAGAGCCGATGATCACGCGGGAGAAACTGGTGGAGCGCCAATCTTTCCCCCTAGCGATGCCGGAGCTCGCGCACGGCAACGGGGTCACCTATCCCACCCAATTTGTGGCAGAGTACGATGCCGAAGGGGACGCATACCGGTTGCGTTTCCACTCCATCGGGGTGAAGTGATCCGAACTTCGCGGGGCACGATCGGCATCGAGGAAGCCGCGCGCCGGTCTTAGGTAGCCGGCCCGCGGGCTTCCGGGAAAGCACTGCGGCGCAACAGAGCTTCGTACTGAGCGGGCGTGTCGATCCCCTCGAGAACCGCAGCATCCTCCACCGCCACGTCCACCACCCGCCTAGGGTCTCTTCTTACCACGGCTCTAGCACCCTCGGAGTCCGGAGCTTCGAGTAACTCCTCAAAGACCGACCTCGAGAATACCACCGGATGCCCGCGCCGCCCCCCGTACGACGGAACCACGATCGCCCCTTTGGCTTGATAAAAACCCGCCACCAAAGCCTGAACCGTCGCCACCGAGACATGAGGGTGGTCCACGGGCCAGACCAACAGCGCCTCAACCGGATGGTTGAAAACAGCTCTGATGCCAGCTCGGATAGACCCTATGGGGCCTGCTTGAGGGGTCTCGTTGCGGACCACCACGACGTTGTGTAACTCATGAGCCCGCAACACGTTGTCCTCATCCGGTGCAAGGGCCACCAGCCTTCTTTCTATTCCTGCCGCCCAAGCTGCATCGAGGATGCTTTCCAGGAAGGTCCGGCCCCGGTAGCGTAGCAGCGCTTTGGGATAACCCATTCTCCGCGACTCTCCGGCAGCCAGTACCAACAGGGCGATCATTGCGAAGGTCTTTACCTCGGTTCGGCCCAGCCGTACATTGGGCCCGTGACGGTCCATCGCATAAGGTTACTCGGGGATCCGGTTCTCCGGTCCAAGTGCGAGCCGGTCTTGCGGCCTCGTTCCGCCGCGGTGCGCGTAGTGGCCGACGACCTGCGCGACACGCTCCGCGACTGGCAGGAGCGCTACGGTTACGGGAGGGCGATCGCCGCACCTCAGATCGGAGCGCCCATTCGCTTGATCCACGTCGAAATCGATCGCCCCTGGACTCTGGTCAATCCGGAAATAGTGGATATCGGGGATATGGACTTCACCGTCTGGGACGACTGCTTTTCTTTCCCCGATCTGATGGTGAGAGTCTCCCGCGCCTATCAGGTACGGGTTCGCTACCAGGATCTCTCCGGGCGGGAGCATACCATCGAGGCGGAACGGGACTTGGCCGAGTTGTTGCAGCACGAGATCGATCACCTCGACGGCGTGCTGGCTGTGGACCGTGCCACGGGCCTCGACCCCTTCTGTCTCAAAGAAGAGTGGCACCGGCACTGGTCCGCTCAGGGTCGATACGGAGAACCCACAACCCGCTGGGCCCCTCGTTCGGCGGAGCTCGTCTAGCACCCCTCTAGACTCTCCTCCATTCCAGAAGCGTGCGCCGGATCAAGTTCTTGGCCAGCTCGATCTTGTAGCCGTTGGAGGACAGAGCCCGCGATCCGCGCAGCGCCTGCTCCGCAGTGCGGATCGCCCACAGTTCCCACGCGGTCGGGTCCCTCCCCCGGCGTGAAACCGGAGGATCGCTCAGCCTGGCAGTGTCCAGCAACCAGGGTCGCGGTGCCACGCCTCCCAGAGCAATCCTGGGGCGGAAGCGGCGTTTCTCCCACACCACCGCTGCACTGACCAATGCGAAATCCCAGGCCGCGCGCTGGGTCACTTTCGCGTAGCGCTGAGGCGACCCGGCGTAGCGCGCAGGAACGGTGATGCGCTCTACGATCTCGCCCGCATCCAGGCGGGTCTCCCGATCCAGCCTATCGGACGGCAAGCAGTAAAAGTCGGCCAACGAAGTTTCCCTTACCGATCCGTCGGCGCGGCGAATGGTGATCTTGGCATCGAGGGCCAGCAAAGCCACTGCCGGGTCGCTGGGATGCACCGCCCAACAGGGGCCTCCTCCCAATATGGCGAGGGCTTCGTCGAGCCCGTCGCGGGCCGGACAACTCTCTCCGCCGCTCTTGAAACAGGCGATTCCGCTGCGGTAGTACCAGCAACGCGGGCGCTGGCAGAGATTACCTCCCAGGGTCGCAACGTTACGAATCTGCAGGGTTCCCACCGAGCGGCACGCTTCCGCCAGGGCGGGGAACAGGCGCCGCACACCGGGGTTATTCGCGATATCGGTCAGCTTGGCCGCCGCTCCTATGCGGGCCCCGCCCCGGCGCGTCACGCTTATACTCGCGGCCCCGGGGATATCCCCGATGAAAACCAGAAGAGAGGGTTTCACCAGCCCATCCTTGAGCAGGGGGACCAGATCCGTTCCGCCGGCCAGCACCGCCGCCCCCGAATGCAACAGTCCGGCGGCTTCTTCGAAAGACGAGGCCCTGTGAAAACCCAAAGAATCCACCGTAACCTGCGTTACGCTTTCTCCAACCGATACTCCGTTGTGATTTCTACCGCCCGGTGAATCGATCGATACACCGGGCAAGCGGCGTGGTGGGACGCGTGCACCCTCTCTACCACCCCGCGATGCTCCTCGCCGGCCCGGAGGCGGTAGACCACGTGGATGCGCCGCAGAACCAGCACCCCGTCCTCCACCTCGACCTCTCCCGTAGCATCGGAGCTGAGCCTTCCTTCACCCGCCGGTATCCCGCGCGCTTCCAGCGCGCCTCCAAACGTCCCCGTGAGTCACCCCGCTGCGGCCGCTACGATATAATCCAGCGTTGTGGCATGGGGCTCGGACACACCGGCAGGCACGCCGTAGTGAGCCGCGATCGCGCCGTGTACCCCGAACCAGATCGGATCCGGCTCCGCAGGAAGGTGGGCCCGCCGAAGCGGACCTTTTACTCGCTCGATCCGAACATTGGACTTGTAGACCACGCTGTTATCTGACACCGAGCACTCCTTTCTTCCTCCGCCGAGCTTTCTTGATCGCCGCCAGTACCCGGGCGGCTGTGAGGGGCAGCTCCGTTACCTGCACTCCGATCGCGTCGAACACCGCGTTGGCGATCGCCGGCGCCGTGGGGATGATAGGAGGCTCCCCCAGCCCCTTGACCCCCACATGATTGGCCGCAGGCTCGGCGACCGAGATCAGCCGGGTCTCAATGGCGGGAATGTCGGCCAAGGTGGGCACTTTGTACTCGTGCAGCCCGCAGTTTAGCGGCACCCCCAGCCGGCGATCCTGAAGCCTCCGTTCGAAAAGCGCGTATCCCAATCCCTGGATTATTCCGCCGTGGAGCTGGCTTTCGGCTAACTCCGGGTTTATCGCTCTCCCGCAGTCGTGTGCCGCTACGATCCGAAGCACCCGTACAACCCCGGTCTCGAGATCCACTTCCACCTCCGCCCCCTGCACGCCGAAACTCGCCACCGTAACAGTCGTGGGGTTGGGCCCCCGATGTCCCCTACCCACGATCACGATGTCGCCCAGATGTTCGGTAACCTTCTCGAAGGACACCGACCTCCGCGTCCCCCTGGCAACTATCCTTCCCCTTCTCGCCACCAATTTGTCGGCGGGCACGTTCAACAAATCCGCAGCGGCTTCCAAAAGTTGCCGGAGCGCGTCTTCGGCAGCCATCCTCACTGCCGGACCCACCGAAGCCGTCGTCATGCTGCCCCAAGAGTTGTTGGCGTAGGGACAGCTTTCCGTATCCCCCAGCGTCACCCTCACGCGATCCAGAGGAAGACCCAGCACTTCCGCTGCGATCTGAGCCAGAACGGTGCGCGATCCAGTGCCCATATCCTGGGTGCCGGTGGCCACCTCCGCCGTCCCGTCCCGATTGATCCGAACAAAGGCGTAAGCCGGAGGACCTCCGCCGCTGGGCCAGATCTGAGCCGCTATCCCTCTACCCCTCACCACCCGCAGCTCCCGGCCCGTCAGGAAGCGGCGGCGATCGGTATCGCCCGGCCGATCCGGACGCCAGCCCATCCTTTTCGATACCTCTTCCAAACAAGGCCCCAGCATCAGGCTCACATAGGGGCGCTTTTTCTCCTGATCTTCGTCGGGAAGATTGCGCCGCCTGAACTCTAGGGGATCGATCCTCAGCCTCCGCGCCAAAAGATCCATCGCGCTCTCCAGAGCGAAGGCACCCTCCACGTGGTAGGGCGCTCGCATCGAGCTCATGGGACCCACGTTGGTGTAGAAGTAGTGCTCCACAGTACGCACGTTCTCGCAGCGATACAGTTGCCTGGCTATTTGACCGGGACCGCCCACCCACCCATCGGCACCCAGGGCGATCCAGGCCTCGAAGTCGATGGCCTGTAGAACGCCGTCGCGAGCAGCACCCAGGGTTACCCGCATAATCGTCTCGGGCCGGTGGCCGCAATCGAGGCAAACCTCCCGGCGGTCGAGTATGAACTTCACCGGCCTCCCAGTAGCCTTGGAGAGCAAAGCCGCCAGGACGGTGTAGGAGCCGCAATTATTCTTCGAGCCAAAACCGCCTCCTACATGCTCGGCCACAACGCGGACCCGGTGTTCGCCGATTCCTAGATACTCGGCGAGCTCGCGCCGGACTCGGTAAACGCCCTGAGTCGAGTCGTAAACCACAACCCGACCGCCATCCCAGAAGACCACCGATCCGTGAGGTTCCAGCGCCTGATGCAAGACCGCGGGGACGCGGTAGGTCTGGGTCACCACCGCCGGGGATTGCTTGATAGCCCGGCGAACGTCGCCTCGCTCCACTCTTTCGGTGAACGGCGGAGCTGGCATCCCCGGGAGCCGCCTTACGGGGAACTGTTGCAGGCCCACAACGTGCTTTCCCACTCGGTACCTCACCTTGATCCGCTCCACAGCAAGCTGGGCCTGCCGGAGAGATTCAGCCGCCACTACGGCCACGGGCTGGCCCGGGTATCTCACTCTCGAAGAGAGCAGCGGTTCACCGTGCAGCCATGGGATGAGAGGGATGTCGCGACCCGTCAGCACCGCTTGCACCCCCGGCAAGCGCTTTGCCGCAGTGGTGTCCAGCAGGGTGACCCTCCCGCTCGGTATGGGGGCCCGCAGGGCGGCGGCGAAAAGCATCCCGGGGAGCGAGATGTCGGAGGTATAGCGCGCGGTGCCGGTCACCTTGGCCAGTGCGTCGAGCCGCTCCGCCGCTTTGCCTGCCAGGTTCAGCCGCTCTCGAGGACCCCAGGGGAGGGGCTCGAACGCGGGCAGCTCGACCACCGCGATCTCCTCGCGTCCCTCGACCTCCACCGTAGTGGTCACGAACCGGCCCGTCGTGGCGGCTGTCATGCCCCGCGCCTTCGCCGCTGGCGGCTCCCGAGCCTGCGAATGGCCCGCAGGATTTTCGGATAGGCGCCGCAGCGGCAGAGGTTTCCGCTCATCGCCTCGCTTATTTGCTCCAGGCTCGGCCTGCGGTGCCTTTGCAACAACGCTACCGCCGAAAGAATCTGTCCGGGGGTACAGTAGCCGCACTGCAAAGCGTCGGACTCGATGAAAGCCCGCTGGACCGGATGGAGTTTGCCCGGCGGCGCGATTCCCTCGATAGTGATCACCGAGCGCCCTTCGCAGTATAGCGCCGGCAGGATGCAGGCATAGACCGGTTTTTGGTCCAGCAGCACGGTGCAAGCGCCGCATTCCCCGCGGTCGCAAGCGCGTTTCGCTCCGGTAAGCGCGCAATGTTCTCGGAGCAGATCCAAAAGTGTGGTTTCGGCGCCTACAGAAAACTCGCGGGCGGTGCCGTTTATCTTGAGGCTGAGTTTCACCGCACCGCCTCGAGGAATTCGGCGATTACCCTGCTGGTTGCGACGGGCTGCTCCAGCGGGACCAGGTGACCCGCGTCCGGGATCAGGGTGAACTGGGCTCCCGGTATCGCTTCGGCCATATTCTTGGACGCCGCCGGCGGGATCAACTGGTCGTCGCGTCCGGCGATTACCAGTGTGGGAACTCCGATTTCGCCGAGCAAGGGGGTAGAGTCGGGGCGATCGCGCATCGCCCGCAGAGCTCCGGCCAGTCCGGCGGCGGGGCTCCCGGTGATCATGGCCCGCAGGTGCTCGACCACCTGGGGCATCGCAGTAAGCGACAGAGGCGCCAGGAGTTTGGGTATCATCAACTCCGCCAGGGCCGGGGGGCCGTCGCGCTCCAGCAACTGAATCATTTCATCCCGCTTTCTGCGCCCCTCTTCGTCGTCCGCCTCCGCTCGAGTGTTGCAGAGGATCAGAGCTCTTACCCGTTCCCGGTGCCGGCGCAGCATCTCGAAGGCTATATAACCTCCCATCGACAACCCGCAGATCACCGCGCGTTCGGTATCCAGAGCGTCGAGCAGCGCAGCGAGGTCGTCCGCGTAGTCCGCCATGGAGTAGCGATCCGAGAGGTCGCTCAGTCCCATACCTCGGAGATCCGGGGCGATGCGCTTCCATCCGGTGAGCTTGGCCATCACCGGACGCCACACGGTCCGGTCCAGGGGAAATCCATGGATGAAGAGGATCGGAACTCCGTCTCCCTGTATGTCCAGTGCCAGGGCGATTCCGCGGACCGCTAAGTGCTGGGTTTCGCTGGCACGCACCGACGGGCGCCGCCCGAAAAACTGGGTGATCTCCGGCGGTACCGGAGTCGGTTCTCCCTGCTGATTCACGCAGACGAAGACCAGATCCGCGTCCGCCACCAGGGTTCCGTTATCCAGCCTCGCCGTCTGATGGAGAGAAAAGCTGGTCCTGCCATGCTGGGTGAGTGTGGTTTCGATCCTTATTCTGTCGCCCGCCCGCAGCGGGGCGTAGAACTCCAGGGCGGCCTTTCGCACCACGGGCCACGTTCCGCGGCGGCTGAAGACATCCAGGCCCGGTCCCCTTGCCAGTTGCTCCCAGCGCGCCGACTGGAGTAGCGAAACCAATGCGGTCTCGGTGACCCTACCCGAGGCGTCGCAGTGGTGAGGGTAGATGTACAACTCCACAGAAGGTACGGAAGTCATGGGAATCAAGATTACCGGAATTTCCCACTCGCCGCCACGTGGGAGAGGATTTTCCTCCCCGATCCGCACGCGGTAGTTTTGTTTCCCGCACCGAGGAGGCGACGATGCGAGCCCAGACAACGGTAGGTGTGCTTCTATCCGTTTTGCCGCTTTGCGCCGCAGCACAGCAGTACGATCTGCTGATCCGTAACGGAAGAGTGCTCGACGGAAGCGGCAATCCCTGGTACTACGCCGATATTGCCGTCTCGGGCGACCGCATAGCAGCCGTGGGGAAACTCCAGTCCGCAACGGCGCGCCGGGTAATCGACGCCCGCGGCCTCTACGTGGCCCCGGGTTTCATCGATCCCCACTCCCACGCCGCCGACGGACTGGAAAGCGCTCAACTGAGCGGCGCCGAGCCCCTCCTGGCCCAAGGCGTCACCACCGTGCTGATAAACCCCGACGGCGGAGGTCCGGTGGACCTTGCCGCTCAGCGGCGCGCCCTGCTGGCCCACGGGTTGGGTGTCAACGTGGCCCAATTGGTACCTCACGGTTCGGTCCGCCGCGCCGTGCTGGGAATGAGCGATCGAGCTCCCACACCCGCCGAACTGGAGCGAATGAAACAGCTGGTGCGACAAGGGATGCGGGAGGGAGCGTTCGGGCTCTCTTCCGGACCCTACTACGCCCCCGGGAGCTACTCCACAACCGAAGAATTGATCGAGTTGGCGAAGGTCGCTGCCGAGTTCGGCGGCGCATATACCAGCCACATACGGGACGAAGCGGATTACAACATCGGCCTGGTGGCCGCCGTAGACGAGGTGATCCGTATCTCCAGGGAGGCGGGCTTGCCGGGCGTGGTCACCCACATCAAGGCGCTGGGCCCTCGGGTCTGGGGCTATTCCTTGGCGCTGGTGGAAAGGATCAACCGAGCCCGAAGCGAAGGAATAGAGGTCCTCGCCGACCAATACCCTTACGAGGCTTCGGGCACCAGCATAACGGGAGCCCTGGTCCCGCGCTGGGCCCTGGTGGGCGGAGACACGGCCCTGAGGCGGAGGCTGGAAGACCCGGCGGAGCTTGCCAGACTCCGGGCCGATATGCTGGAGAACCTGGACCGGCGGGGCGGCGCCGATCGACTTCAGTTCCGGCGGCATCGCGCCGATCCTTCGATCGAAGGGCGTACCTTGGCCGAAGTAGCGCGGGAACGAGGAAAAGAGCCGGTGGACTTGGCGATCGAGATACTGAAGGCGGGAGGAGCTTCGGTGGTCTCCTTCAACATGAGCGAGACCGACATCGAGATCCTCATGAAACAACCCTGGACTATGACTTGCTCCGACGGCGACCTGGTACCCATGGGGGAAGGGGTGCCTCACCCCCGCAGCTACGGCACCTTCCCGCGCAAGATCCGGCTCTACGCTGTAGAACGGGGGGTGATCGACCTGGCCTCGGCGATTCGCAGCATGACCTCACTTCCGGCCACCGTCTTCCGGATCGCGGATCGGGGAACGATAAGAGAGGGAGCGTACGCCGACCTGGTGGTATTCGACCTGGGGAGACTCACAGACCGCGCCACTTACCAAGAACCCCATCAGCTAGCCGAGGGGATGGTTTACGTATTGGTAAACGGCGGGCTAGCGATCGACCAAGGGCGCTTTACCGGAGCGAAAAACGGGAGAGTCCTGCAACGCCGGCCGGGGGAATAGATCTCCTAAAGGCGGCTAAGCTGTTTCTAACCGAAAGCGGGCTGCCGCAGAATTGTCGATAGACGTACATTTGCGCATCCGGGATCGTTGCAACCGGAAGGAGCACAGTTGAAGACCGCCTTTATCGCAGTCGTAGCCCTAGGGCTTGTGGGGGCGAGTGCCGCCCGGTCCCAGACCGCCGACGGCCCCCGAGGAGAGGCCGGCCCGATATTCGCGAACCCTGAGGCTGCACCCCGGCCGGTCACCCGCGCCACCCGAGCGACGGGAAAGATCACCGTGGACGGCGTACTGGACGAACCGTCCTGGTTTCAGGCGCCCGCCTTGAGCGACTTCATTCAATCGCAGCCCCGGCCCGGATATCCCGCCAGTGAGCGCACGGTGGTGCGGGTGCTTTACGACTCGGACTATATCTACGTGGGCGCGATCTGCTACGACTCCGAACCGGACCGAATAATATCGGTCGGCCTGGATCAGGATTTCTCCACTCACGACAGCGACGTGTTCGGCGTAGCGCTGGACACTTACGGCGATCGCCAGAACGCATTTGTCTTCATCACCAATCCGGCGGGGGCCCTGTTCGACGCTCAGACCTTCGACAACAGCCGTGTGATCAATCGGGCGTGGGAGGGAGTGGTTTACGTCAAGACCGCGGTTCACGACTCGGGCTGGACGGCCGAGTTCGCCATACCGCTTACCACCCTCAGGTTCCGGGGTTCGGCGGGCGAGCAGGCGTGGGGAATAAACTTTCTGCGGCGCATCCGCAGGAGGAATGAAGAGTCGTATTGGGCTCCGATGCACCGATACAATCGGCTCCACACCATGTCTTTGGCCGGGACCATTACCGGCCTCGAGGGATTGCGGCAGAGCCGCAACCTGTCGGTCAAACCCTACGTCTTGGGCGGCAACGTCCGAGGGAGCGAGAGACCCGAAGGGCAGGCCGGTACCCAGTTGGACGCCGGCGTGGACCTCAAGTACGGAATCACCTCCCGGCTCACCCTGGACCTCACGTACCGCACGGATTTCAGCCAAGTGGAGGTGGACGAAGAACAGGTCAATCTCACCCGCTTCTCGCTGTTTTTTCCGGAAAAGCGGGACTTTTTCATGGAGAACGCTGGTACTTTCGCTTTTGGCGACATAAACATTCAGAACTACAGACTGGGCACCTCGCCGCGTGATTTCACGCTTTTCCATTCGCGCCGCATAGGACTTTTGGGCGGCCGCCCGGTGCCGATCGTAGGAGGGGGCAGGTTGACCGGCAGGGCGGGGGCCTTCGACATCGGGATCCTAGACCTGCAGTCCGAAGCGCTGGACTCGCTCCCGGCGGAGAACTTTGGCGTAGTGCGGCTGAAGGCCAATGTTCTGGGCAGCTCCCAGATAGGAGCGATCTTCACTAGCCGGCAGGCCACCACCGCGGGGCTGGACACCTTGTATAATCGGAGCTACGGCGCCGATTTCACGCTCCGGATGTGGGATCACCTACTGGTGCACAGCTATATAGCCGCCACCGAGGGATCGAACCTCTCCGGCGACAACCGCGCCGCCAATCTCCTGCTCGCCTGGCGGGATCGGTTCTGGGATCTCTCGGGACTTGTAAAGCGCGTGGGAGACGATTTCGAACCGGGAGTCGGATTTGTGCGGCGCAACGGGATGAGGCAGGCCTACGCTACCGTGGGAGCTCATCCCAGGCCGGGGGTTCTTTCTCTCCAGGAGATCAATCCCTACGTCGAAGGGAACTTCATCACCGATCTTCAAGGAGAGCTGGAGACCCGAGAACTCACCGCAGCTCTGGATGCCGAGTTTTTGAGTGGGGGGTTGCTCAATTTTTCCTACACCGATCGGTACGAGCGTCTGGTCGCTCCTTTCAGGGTCAGTTCGGAGGCGATCGTTGCGCCCGGGATCTACGAGTTCGGCGAGTTCAGCGCCGGGTTTCGCTCGCCGGGTGGATCGCGGTTCGGCGGCGGGTTGCGGCTGAATGCGGGAGGTTTCTACGACGGCACCCGCACCACGCTGGGCCTGAACGCCTTCTGGAGGCCCAACCATCACTTCTCCATGGACGCTTCCGCCGAGCGCAATCGGGTTCGGCTCTCCACGGGCGAGTTCACCGCGGATGTGTACCGGTGGCGCGCCAGATACGCCTACTCCACCAAACTTTTCGCCAGCGCTCTGGTGCAGTACAACACCTCCTCGGACGAGGTGTCGGTCAACGCCAGGATCAATTTCATACACGCTCCGCTGAGCGACGTCTTCCTGGTGTTCACCGAGCGGAGAAACCTGGCACGAGACGAGCTTCTAGACCGCGCCGTGACCCTGAAGATCACCAGGCTACTCGCTTTCTAGTTCATCGCCCGCCCAGCTCGCGCAACAAGGCCTCGAGTTCCCGCTCCGCCCTTTCCTTACGTTCCCGGTGAGTTGGGGTGGGAGGATAAAGGCTTCCTTGCTGCACTCCGCTTCCTTCCAGGTCTCCGTAGAGCCCGGCCAGCTCGCGCCGTAGATCCCTGAGTCGCTGTGCCAGATCCTGCATCCGCGGGTCGCCTTGGGGCTGCCCCAGCCGATCGGAAAGTTCGCCCGCCCGGCGCTGCAAAGAGATCAGCGAGAGAAGGAAGCTCTCGCGCTGCCGGTAGTCCTCTTGGGTAAGGAACGGCATCGCGGGATCACCCCGTACCAGCACTGTAGCCGAGGCTTTGGCACTGCCCGCCTCCAGGGAGATGGTGTAGTTGCCGGGAGATACGAACGGACCGCGGGGCCCCACAGCGCGGGGCAGCGGCGTCTGTTCCGCCGGCTCCTGGCCGCCACCGAAACCCGAAGGAGTTGGAGGCGGTGAGTGTCTCAGGTCCCAATTGACCCGATGAATACCCGCCTCGGAGGGAACCGGAAGGATGCGCACCGTATCGCCCCGGGAATTGGTAACCACGAGGCGCGCCGCGGGAAAAGAATTCTTGAGATAGTACGTGACGATAGCCCCGTCGGGAGGGTTCTGGCCGGCATACGCCTCCTGGCTGCGATAGGAGGTGTCTTTCCAGTACTGGAAGATGGTGGCCGGGCGGATGGCAAAGATGTGAGCTTCCGAGGCGGCAACTGACGCGGACCATTCGGCCAGAGGCGAGATGTCGTCCAGAATCCAAATGCTTCGGCCATGGGTCCCTACCACCAAGTCCCGATCGCGAGGATGAATCACTAGGTCGTCGTAGAGCGTGGTGGGAAGATTGGGCATGAAGCGCACCCAAGTGGTACCGGCGTCGTTAGACAGGTACAGGGCGTGCTCGGTGCCTAGGAACAGGAGATCGGGGTTCTCCGGATCCTCGACGATCGCGTTGACCGAACCCGTGGGAAGACCTTCATGTTTGGATACCCAGGTTCGCCCGAAGTCCGAGGTATAAAAGACGTATGGGTTGAAGTCGCCGTCCCGGTGAGCGTCCAACGTCACGTAAGCGGATCCCGGCCCCTTGGCCGAAGCCAGCACGCGGCTCACATAAGCCCCGCGCACCGGAGCCGGGAGATTGCGGGAAACCTCCGTCCAAGTTTTCCCTCCGTCCCGGCTTACCTGAATGTTTCCGTCATCCACGCCCACCCACAGAACGTCGGGATCCAGAGGAGATTCCGCGATCGTGGTGATCTCGCCGAAAGAAGCCGTGCCGTCGTTCTTCGAGAGCATCGGCTCGGAGCCCCGGACCCCCATCAGCGTCAAAGTGTCGCGGTCTATCTGTTTGGTGAGGTCGGGCGTCCGCTCCCAAGTGAGGCCGCGGTCCCGGGAAATGAAAAGCCGGTTGCCGCCCAGATACACCACGCTGGGGTTGTGTCTCGAGACCAGGCTGGGAGAAACCCAGTCCCAGCGGTACTCCGGCTCTCCCTCCGGTGCTACGGGGCGGATGTCCAGACGATCCCCTGTTTCGGCGTCGACCCGGGTATAGTTCCCGTTTTGCGAGTTGCCGTACACGTAGCGGTGGGTCGTGGGATCGGGCTGCCAGTACATCCCGTCCCCGAACCCTACCTGCCGCCAGTCGTCGTTTATGATCCCTTCCCAGCGGCGGGTGGCGCTCGGACCCATCCAGGAGTGGTTGTCCTGCATCCCGCCGTACACGAAGTACGGTTCGCGGAAATCCACGCCTACGTCGTAGAACTGGCCGATGGCGAAATTGTTGATCTTGCGGTAGGTGAGCCCCATGTCCCAGGTCTCGTAAAGCCCTCCGTCCCCCGCGAGGAAGAAGTGCTGGGGCCTATTGGGGTCGATCCATAGAGCGTGAAAATCGCTGTGGACACCCACGTCGTAGGTGGGAGCCGTGGGAAGCCGCTCGAAGGTCCTGCCGCCGTCTTCGCTCTTGTACGCACTGGTGGCGAGCACGTATACCCTGCGCTCGTTCGTAGGATCGATGAAAATGTGGCTATAATACATGGGGCGCGGGTTCAAGTCGTTAACCTTGACCCAAGTCTCCCCCCCGTCTTCCGTCCGGTAGGTTCCCGGCTCGGTGGCGTGTTCGATCAAGGCGTTGAGTACCCTGGGGTTGGTGCGCGAGATAGCGAGTCCGATGCGGCCCTTGTCGCCTTCGGGAATGCCCCGGGTGAGCTTGCGCCAAGTGCGGCCACCGTCGGTGGTTTTGTAAATGGCGCTCCCCGGACCGCCGCCGTTGAAACCCCAGGCGCGCCTCAGCCGCTGGTACGTGGCCGCGTAAAGCGTATTGGGATCCGAAGGATCCATCACCAGATCCACCGCGCCCGTGAGCGTGTCCACGTACAACACTTTCTGCCAGGTGCGCCCGCCGTCCTCGGTCTTGAACACCCCACGTTCCGCGCTGGGCTTCCATAGATTGCCCAAGGCGGCCACGTAGGCGACCTCGGGATTGGATGGGTGAACGACGATACGGCCGATGTGCCGGGTCTCGACCAAGCCCAGGTGGGTCCAGGTCTTCCCTCCGTCGGTGGACCGATAAACCCCGTTGCCCCAAGAAGTGCTCTGCCGGTTGTTCTGCTCCCCGGTTCCGGCCCAGATGATGTCGGGATTGGAGGGAGCGATCGCCACGTCTCCGAAAGTGCTCACCGGCTGGTCGTCGAACAGAGGGGTCCAGGTCGTGCCGTTGTTGGTGGTCTTCCACAGGCCTCCGCTAGCGGTGGCCACGTAAACGGTAGAAGGATCCTGCGGCAGTGCCTCCACATCGTGGATCCGCCCCCCGGTGACCGCCGGGCCGATCTCCCTGAACCTGAAGTTCTGGAGAAGCTCCGCCGTAAGCCGGGCCTGTTGACCGGCTGCCGGCGGCGACTGAAGAAGCAAACCAAAACCCAAAAGAAGGGTAGAAGACCTCATGGTACGACCTCCGAGCGGTGACTCGTGGCGAATGTAAGACTCGCAGTTGTAGCGCTGCAAGCCGAAAGAGCCGATCTTTGATCGTGCCCGACAAACCTCCCATCCTGATCACGGACTTCCAGGCGCTGGCCGATCTGATCGAACGGATCAGCGCCGCAAGGCGGGTGGCGATGGATACCGAGTCGGCCTCCTTCCATCGCTATCGCGACCGGGTTTACCTCATCCAACTCAGCTCGCAGGAAGAAGACGCGGTAGTGGACCCGCTGGCGCTGGACAACTTGGAACCCCTGGAACGCCTCCTGGCGGACGGAAGCGTGGAAAAGGTCTTCCACGACGCCGACTACGATCTCCGGGTGTTGAATCGCGATTACGGTTTTAGCGCAAGGAACATCTTCGACACCAGGATAGCAGCCCAGCTCCTGGGTGAGCCCTCGGTGAGCTTGGCCGGCCTGCTGCACAAGTATTTCGGTGTGGAGCTGGACAAGAGACTGCAGCGCGCCGATTGGTCCGTGCGCCCGCTGCCGGAAGCGATGCTCGCCTATGCCGTGACCGATACCAAATATCTGCTGCCCCTGCGCGATCGCTTGAAAGAGCGACTGGAAGAGGCCGGCAGATGGGAGTGGGCCAAGGAGGAGTTCAGCCGGTTGGAAGGAATCCGGTGGAGCGCCGAAGACCGGGAAGGCCCCCTGTACCGCAGGGTCAAAGGATCCGGGAAACTGAGTCCCATCGAGCGGGGAGTGCTGGAAGCGCTGCTGCGCTGGCGGGAAGAGGCGGCCCGCAGCGCCGACCGGCCGCCGTTCAAGATCATCACCAACGAGGCGCTAATCGAAATAGCGCGCCGCCGGCCCCGGAACGCGGAGGCGTTACTGCGCATCCCCCGGGTCCCCAAGAAATTGGCCTCCCGTTACCGAGACGAGCTGCTCCAGGCCGTAGCGGCCGGGCTGGCATCGCCGCCCGCGGAACCGCCCGATCAGTCTACCCGAAAACGCCGCTCTCCTCGACTCGACGCCCCGGCCAAGAAGCGGCTGGAAAACCTCAAAAGCCTGCGCGACCGCCGCGCCCGAGAGCTCGGCATGGACCCCGGCCTTCTTTGCTCCAACGCCACGCTCCAGGCGATCGCCCTGCACAACCCGAAAAGAGAAGAAGACCTCGACCGGATCCAGGACCTCAGAAAATGGCAGCGAAGCCTGCTGGGCGACCGGGAAATTTTCGCTGCGCTGGAGGAAAGCTGAGCGCGGGAATCTAGCGATAGCGAGCCACCGTCGGGGGAAGTTGCTCGATTCGCGGCCGCTCATCCCAATCCGCCACCGCCCTCACAATGGCAAGAACGGTTCGCGCTATGCGCTCCATCTTGTGCGGATCCAAGTAGCGCGCTTCGTCGCTGGGCCGGTGGTAACGATCGTGAAGCCCGGTAAAAAATCCGACAGTCGGAATGCCCCGCTCCAGGAAGGGACCCGCGTCCGTCCGGGGATAGAAGAATTCGCTTTCTTGGCGATCGTAGGCGCGGTTGAGTTTCAGGTCGAGATGGCTCCGGTTGACCGCCACAACCAGGGAATCGAGTCTCCGGCTCAACACCCCGGGCCCGATGAGGTACACTTCATCGGGTCCGGTAACCGTCGGGGTTGGCGAGTCGGGAGATCCGGGAGCTCGAGACGCGCCGACCATGTCCACGTTGAAGTGGGCCACGATTCGATCCAGCGGGACGGGAGGCCGGTGCACAAACCAGCGCGTACCCCACAATCCTCGCTCCTCGCCGCTGTCCCAGATGAATATCACCGACCGCCGCGAAGGTCCTGCAGCCGCCATCTCCTCGGCTATAGCCAGGGTGACCGCGCTGCCCGAGGCGTTATCGTCGGCGGCGTTGTAAATACTGTCCCCGTCGAGGGGGGTACGCCCTACGGCGCCGTCCAAGTGCGATTCCACGGTCACATACTCGGCTCGCAGAACCGGATCACTCCCCTCCAGCATTGCCACCACGTTGTAACCCCGGTGCACCCTTTTGGCGGACAGCGGAATCTTGACCCGCACCTTTTTTACAAGCTCGAACGGCACTCCACCCCGCGGTGCCTCGCCCGCCATGAGGGCCGAAGCGGCCTCGGGGCTCAAAAGCAAGGCACCTAGAGGCGCAGCCGCATAGGCTGAAGGAACCGGCGGATCCAGCTCGAAACGGGTCAGATTGGAGTTTGCGAGACGATCCCAGTTTCCCAGCGAAGCTGAATCGGGAAGCACCAACAATCCCACAGCCCCGCGCTCCCGCGCGGCCCACAGAGGAGACACAGCCCCGGGGAAAACCCTGCCGATGCGCTGGATTCCCAAGCCCGCAGGCGGAGCCAGTGGCCCCTCGACAACCGCAAGCTTTCCATGAAGGCCGACACCTTCGTAAGGATCGATTCCCCGATCGCGGACGATCCACCCGTGGCCCACGTAAGCCGCTGGCAAGTCGCCGCCGAGCTCGCCGGCAAAAGAGAGCAACACAAATCCCGTACCGAAGGGGAAGCGCCGCCCCTCAATTTCGAGGTAGGCGCCAGCGGTATCGACCTCTTCTTCCAGCACGCTGTAGTACTGGTAAAATCCTCCGCCGTCGCCCAGGGGTTTGAGCCCCGCTTCCCGGAGCCGCCGGGCGATGTAAAGGGCCGCGGAGTCGAAACCGGGAGAGAAGGTGTTCCGGCCGCGGAGCGCATCCGAGGAGAGGTACTCTAGATCCCGGGCCAAGGTTTCCGCCCGGATGCGGGAAGGGGCACCTGCCTGAGCCCAAAGGGGTGCGAGAGGCGGCAGCGCCAGCGCCCCGAGCAGCAAAACCAGCACCGCTAGAATCCCATGAAGGCCCGGATCTTGGGATCGATCCGTTCCGGTGTCCAATAGGGTTCCCAGACCAGATCGATATTGACTTGCTTAACCCCTTCGAGCCCGCGTACCACCTGCTCCGCCTCGCTGAGGATCTCGGGCCCTGCGGGGCAGCCGGGAGAAGTGAGCGTCATCTTGATGTCCACATTGCCCTCATTGACCTCGATGTCGTACACCAAGCCGAGGTCGATGATATTTAGATTGATCTCGGGATCCCGCACCTGGCGCAGGGCCTTGCGCACCTCTTCGGGGCTGGGCCCACCGGAGCGTTCGGGTCCCTTAGCGGCAGTATCGGTCATCGGTTGTCACCGCCTTTCCGCGTTGTTCTTGTCATCCGAAAAACTACCCTTCATCGGAAAGTAGCGGCGCCCAGCGCGGCCGCAACTCTAGTCTTTTACCGGCCCGTAGCGGCGGGAGATCCAGCCATACGCCCGTTCAGCGAGGGGCATGACTCCGGGCAACGAAAAGCAAAGCCGAATCAGCCGGCCTCCCGGCAAGTACCGGCATACTTCCCTGACGGCGCGTGCGCCGGAGAACACTCTGCCGTCAGAGGTCACGAGGTGCACCGCCTTGCGCAGCTCTTCGACGCCCCGCCGGGCCAGTCCCGGGGCCGCGGGATCCTGAAGCGGGAGCAGGGCTACGGCGTCGCGGCGGTCCCAGCGTTTGAATCTTGCGACCCAGCGGCGGCAGAAGGCGCAGTTGTGATCGTAGATCAGTACGGGTTTCACCGGCAATCCGCACCGGCGGCGGGCCCCGGATCCCGATTCGCAGGGAACCCGGCGCTCAAGGTCACGGCCGCGTCGGTCACCCTCGCCCTGATCTCCTTGAGCTTGGCAATAGATCGGCTGGTGCGCGGCGAGTAAACCCGATTGGTCAGAAAAACCACGAAGAGGTCAGCGGCGGGGTCGATCCAAATCAACGTGCCGGTGAACCCGGTGTGACCGAAGGCATCAGCCGAGAGAAGGGTTCCGCTGTTTTCCGCGGTGCTGGTGTCGTTCATTTCCCAGCCCAGCGCCCGATTGCCGGCGACGCGGCGGGTGAAAAGTTCTACGGTAGCGGGCCGCAACGGGCCGCACCGCTGGCCGCGCAGTGCGCCCAGGATGAACCGGGCGTAACGAGCCAAGTCCTTGCCCGTGCTGAACAGACCGGCATGGCCGGCCACCCCGCCAAAGCGCGCGGCGTTCTGGTCGTGCACCCTCCCGGCCACCGGCGTGCCGCGCCATACGCCCACGGGGACCACGCGGCTCCAAAGCGGGCGAGGCGGGTTGAACATGGTCTGGCTCATACCCAGCTCCCGGTGAATCTCTCCTGCGAACCGATCCAAGGTCGTGCCCGATACCTCCTCCACGACCCAGCCCAGGAGCATGGCGTTGAGGTCGCTGTACTCCACTCGTGAACCCGGCGGCCATCTCAACCGCTCCTCCAGAACTAGGCGCCGTGCACTCCGGGCGTCCGAGGCCAACTCGTTGAGGGGGAGAAAAGCGCGAAGCCCGGAGGTGTGAGCCAAAAGGTGTCTTACCGTCACCGCTTCCTTGCCGGGGCCGCGGAACTCCGGAAGATAAGACTGGACCGGCCGGTCCAAGTCGACCGCTCCACTCTCTACCAACTTCATCACCGCGGGGAGCGTGGCGACCACCTTGGTGAGGGAGGCGAGGTCGAAAAGACTGGAGTCCGGATCCGGCACCGGGCTTTCGGGCGACCAAGTGAAGTGACCATAGCCCCTCTGGTAGATCACCGCATCGTAACGCCCTATCACTACCACAGCCCCGGGATAAACTCCGGCGGCTATACCCTCCTCGACCGCCCGGTCCAACGCGCGGCGCAATGCGGCGGCCGGTTGTTGAGCCCGAGCCGGAGTGAACGCCAGCAACAAAGACGCAGCCAGGCAGCCGGGTATCGCAAGCCGTGGCCGCAACGACCGCCGCTGGGCGGAGCGCCCGGGATCGACCGGCGGCCGAGGATCGAAAGGCGCTTCCCCGTGGTACAACCAAAGCACGATCTTAGGGGCCATGATCTATCCGAGAAACTCTAGCTTTTGTGCCTGGGATAGTACTGTGCCGGGCTTGCGGGTGAAAGGCCGCGCAGCGTTCACTGCCGCTACGCTCTGGTGCGTTTTGGCTTCCGGCTGCTCGGTTGCGGCTCCCGGCCCCGGGGCGGGACCGGGCAGAGCTGCTTACCCCCGGGAGCAGAGAATCCCGCTCGCGGTGATCGACACGCTGGAGTTGAGGGCGCATACCTATTTTCTGGCCCACGACGCCCTCGCAGGCCGCGCCACCGGGACTCCCGGTGGCGAGCTCGCGGCAATTTATATAGCCGCTCAATGCAGGCGCTTGGGACTCCAACCGGCCGCCGGAGATTATTTCCAGGAAGTTCCGCTGGTCGAGATCACTTTCGCAGGGGGAACCCTGCGCGTGCGGGACAGTGTATCTGCGCGGGAGTTCGTTCTTAGCGAAGATTTTGTACCCGATTTCATGACCGGCCGCTCCTTGGACGGATTGCGCGGGCCGGCAGTTTATCTGAACACGCCGATCGATCTCGAGGTTCTTCCTCCGCTCGAGGGGGCGATAGCGGTCACTCTCGGACCGGTAGGCGGGCCCTCGGCGCTCTCCGCTCTGGAAATGCGCGGCGCGGCCGCGGTAATTCAAGCGGGCGTGGACCGATCGTCCTTTACTCTGTATCGCAGCAGTCGCGGGGAGACCTTGTTGCGCCATGCCGACGACGGGATCGAATCCTCGCTGTTGTCCCGGATCCCGGTGTTCGTGGCGGGAGCCGAGGTGACCGCAGCGCTGTTGGCGGGCACCCCTCTCGCTTTGGGGAGGCCGATGCCTGACGGCCCTTTGGGAAAGTATGTCGAGCTCGAACTTCGCACGGCCCACAAAGCGGTATCCGCCCGTAACGTAGCGTGCCTACTGCCGGGCCGCGAACCGGAGCTGCGGGACACTGCGATCGCGTACACTGCCCATTACGATCACCTCGGTTACGGTCCGCCGGACGAGAGGGGCGACTCCGTCTACAACGGCTTTTCCGACAACGCCGCGGGTGTAGCCATGCTTCTGGCCATCGCCAAGGCGATGAAGGAGGGACCGGCACCGCGGCATTCCTTCTTGTTTCTCTTCTTCACCGGCGAGGAGCGCGGCCTTTTGGGTTCGGACTATTACGTGGCCAGACCGGTGTGGCCCCTAGAACGTACTCGGGCGGTGATAAATCTCGACGCGGGGGCGCCACCTGGGAGGCCGGCCTCCTGGCGGCTGGCCGGAGGCGAGGGAAACGAGTTGGGACTGCTGGCGGTGGATGTGGCTTTGGAGATGGGATGGAGCGCCACCACGTCGGCAGCTCGTCCCAATTCCGACTATTTTCCCTTCCACCGGGAAGGCGTCCCGGCGATCGCCGTGATACCGGGTCCGGGCCCGTTTCAGGGACTCACCACCGACAGCTCGAACGCTCTGAGGAGGCGCTGGGACTTCTATCACCGGCCGGGAGACGAGTGGAGCGAAGAATTCCCATTCGCCGGACTGCAGCGTTACGCCAGCTACGCGTATCTGATAGGTGCGGCGCTCGATCGCAGGGACCGCCCTTGAGGAGGCGGTGATCTTGTCTGGCAGCGGGGCGCGGGGCCGTCTATCATTCATGGCTCTTATGAATCGCTTCGGCTCGCCTCATCCCTCGCTCGGGAGAAGAAAGTCAGATGGAAGACGGGTGCTCCGGGGGCGGTAGGTGATCGTACCACCGCCCCGCACGGTGGTCCGATCCCGCTACTTCATTCTTGCGGCTTGGACGGTGATTGCAGCCTTGGCCCTGCCGAGGGCTTGGCGGGTCGGGGAAGTGCTGCGAGTGGAAGGTCAGGCGATCGAAACCGAGTCCGAGCAGGTCTATCACCTGGTTCGCGAGGCGTTCGAGCGGCCGATCGACCAGTTCTATGCGATAACGATCCGCGGCCAGATTACCGTCGATGCACCCGAGTACCGGGCTCTGGTCGACTCCCTTTCTGAGGTGCTCGCCGCCAAGCCCTATGTAAGCCGAGTTCTTTCCTACCGGACCCTGAAGGACGAGGTCCTGGTGGGTCCGGATCGCCGTACGACTTTCATCGCGGTCGCCCTCACACCCGAGGCTTCCGCTTCCGCCATGGTGCACACGCCGGACATCAGAGCCACCGTGGACGAATTCAAGAACGCTTTCCGCCGGCGCTCCGGCTTCGATCTCAAAGTGACGGGAGCTCCCGCCCTGGAGTACGACGTAAGAACGGTGAGCCTGCAAGATGCCCGGCTGGGCGAGCGGCGGTCTCTCCCTTTGGCTGCCGCGGTGCTGGTCCTCGCCTTCGGTGCGCTGGTGGCGGCGGTTCTACCGCTGGTAGTGGGGGTGTTCGCCATAGTGTGCGCCTTGGCCCTGGTGTATGTGGCGGCGGCATTCCACCCCATGTCGATCTTCGTGTCGAACATCATATCGATGATCGGGTTGGGCGTGGGGATCGACTACTCGCTCCTGGTGGTGACGCGATTCCGCGAAGAACTCAACCGCGGTCTCTCGGCGAGGGAGGCGACGGTCAGAACCCTGGACACCGCCGGCAGAGCGGTGGTGACCAGCGGCCTCACGGTGATCGTGGGCTTTCTGGCGCTGCTTCTCATCCCGGTGCCGGAAACTCGTTCCATTGCCATCGGCGGCCTGTTTGTGGTGGGAGCCGCGGTGCTGTTGTCGGTCACTCTGCTGCCGGCGGCCCTCGCCGTTTTGGGGCGAGGGATCGACCGCCCCCGCTGGCTGGCGCGGAGACTGGCCTGGTATCACCGTCCCGCGGCCTGGGAGCGCTGGGCCAAGTGGCTGGGCCAGCACCCTTGGCGGGCACTCCTGATCGGCGGCGCGGTCGTGGCGGCAACTACCTGGCCGCTGGGATCGATAAAGATCGGGCTTCCTAGTTCGGGGTGGTTTCCTTCCGGAACCGAGTCGGAGGCGGGCGCCAGAGTCCTGGAGGAGATGGGTGCACGGGGAGCGATACAACCTATACGGGTCGTGGTGCGGGTTCCCGAAGGGGAGCGGGTAGTGGGAACCAGGTATCTGCGCGGTCTGGCCCGCCTCAGCGACTCGATCGCAGCCGATCCCCGGGTGGCTCGCGTGCGTAGCGTGGTGAACCTCGAAGGCGGCATGTCGTTGCTGCAATACGCCATGCTGTACTCCAATCCGCAGGCCGCCAGAGCCCGCTACGGCGAGTTCCTCTCCGCCTACCTCTCTCCGGACGAGCGGGTCACCCTTCTCGACGCCCATTTAGCGGACAGTACGTCCCTTACGGGAGCTATGGAGGTGGTCCGGAGAATAAGGGCGATAGCGCGAGCCGGCGTGCCGGGGCTAGAAAGGGCTGAGGTCTTGGTGGGGGGATTCGTGGCATCCGGGGTCGATCTCCAGGACCAGCTCTTGGAACGCTTCCCCCTGCTCGTAGCGGTGGTGGTGGCCACCACTTTTGTCATGCTGCTGTTCGCCTTCCGCTCGGTGATGGTTCCGCTCAAGGCAGTCGCTATGAACTGCCTTTCGGTTGCCGGGGCCTTCGGATTGATCGTGCTGGTTTTCCAAAAGGGGGTGGGCGCGGAGCTGTTCGGGCTGAAGACCGGGACCGAAGCGATCTACGTGTTAGTCCCGGTTTTGGTCTTCGCCGTGGTGTTCGGTCTCAGCATGGATTACGGAGTCTTTCTTCTGTCGCGCATCAAGGAGGCGTTCGATCGAACCCTCCAGAACGACCGGGCAACGATGGAGGGACTCAGCGCTACCGCAGCTACCATAACCAGCGCTGCGGCTATCATGATCATAGTGTTCGGAACCTTCAGCTTCGCCCGGGTGCTGGTCGTGAAACTCATCGGCTTCGGTCTGGCCGTAGCGGTCCTCCTCGACGCCACCCTCGTCAGGATGGTGCTGGTACCGGCGCTGATGCACTTGGGAGGGCGGTGGAACTGGTGGCCCTCCAAGCCGGCTGAGGCCGATTAGCCGTCCGCCCTGCGGGCGAGTTGGACCGCCTTCTCCAGAAACCGTCCCCGCAAGTCCCAGTGCCAGGCGGCGACTCTGGTGCCGTGTTCGGGGTGCTTGAGGGGTTTGTACTGAAGCCATCCGGGTTGCAGGCCCAATTTGCGGCCGGCTTCCAACAGCGCCTCGCGGTTGGAGGATACCAAGTGGGCCATCGGTTCTCCCCGCAGAACGTGGCGGTGCAGCCACAACCCTCCCCGGAGGGCGTGCAGCATCCCGTCTCTGCGGCGGGAGAATTCGAACCAGACGATCTCAGCTACAGTGCACCGTCCCCGGGGTCTTTGCGGAGCCGACCGGCGCCGCCCCCCGAACGAACAGAAAACACCGGATCCTGCTGCCGGAGTGGGACGCTACCGCCGCGAAACCGCCCATCGTGGCCTCCTCAATGGAGATGGTGACACCCGGGCTGGGGGCAAAGCCCCGGGACGCGAGTGCCGAGAGATCTCCGGCATAGACCCGGTAGTCGTAGAAGTAGGATTCCTGGGCTGCTGCGAAGCGGAGCAGATCTTGCCGCATGACTTCAGCAGCCGAGCGCCCACGCCAAGCCGCTACCACCGGTATGGCTACCGCTGCCAGGAGCCCCAAGGCTACCAGAACGATCGCCAGCTCGATCAAGGCCAGCCCCTTGCGGCTCATCGCTTGGCGTCCAGCCAGTTGTTTCCCACACCGATATCCACGACCAGAGGCACGCTCAGCGAGGCCGCACCCTCCATCTCGCGGCGTACCAATCGGGTCACCTCCTCCACTTCATCCAGCGGCGACTCCAGGACCAGCTCGTCGTGCACTTGGAGCATCATTCCCGCCTTCATGCCCGACTCTTTCAGCCGCCGGTGGAGATTGATCATGGCAACCTTGATGAGGTCCGCCGCCGAGCCTTGCAGCGGCGAGTTCATCGCGGTGCGCTCGCCGAAAGCCCTGATCCCGTAGTTGCTGTCCCTCAGCTCGGGAATGTACCGCCGCCTGCCGAACAAAGTCTCCACGTACCCCTGCTCGCGCGCCTTCTCGATTTGGGAATCCAGAAAACGGCGCACTCCGGCGAAGGTCTCGAAATATCGCCGGATGAACTCCTTGGCCTCAGCCTGGCTGATCCCCAGCTGCCGGCTCAGGGCGAAGGGGCCCTGCCCGTATATGGTGGCAAAGTTGATCGTTTTGGCCCGGGCCCGCATCTCGGGCGTGACCGCTTCGGCTCGCACTCCGAACAGGATCGCCGCCGTCTCCCGGTGAATATCCCCCCCTTTGCGGAAAGCCTCGATGAGCACCTCGTCTCCCGACAGATGAGCGAGGAGCCGCAGCTCGATCTGGGAGTAGTCGGCCACCACCATGCGGCAGCCGGGGCCCGGGACAAAGCAGCTTCTGATCCTCTCGCCGCGGGGAGTCCGAACCGGGATGTTCTGAAGGTTGGGATCCGAGGACGACAGGCGGCCGGTAGCCGCTCCCGTCTGGTGAAATGTGGTATGGATCCTGCCGGTCCGCGGGTTTACCCGCCGGGGAAGTACGTCCACGTAAGTGGACTTGAGCTTGCTTAGCTCCCGGTACTCCAGCAAAAGGGCCGGGACGGTAAAGCCCATGGCCCCCAGCTGCTCCAGAACATCGGCGTCGGTGGATGGACCGGTTTTGGTCTTCTTGATCACCGGCAGGTTGAGCTTCTCGAAGAGAACATGCCTGAGCTGCGAGGTGCTGTTGATGTTGAACTCCACACCCGCCTCGGCATATATGGCGCGCTCGATGCGCTCCAGCTCCTCCCCGAACTCGCGGGAGAGCGCCTCCAGTTGCGCCACGTCCACCGCTATACCGCGCCATTCCATATCTACCAGGACAGGCACCAGCGGCATTTCGATTTCGTCGAGCAGCCTGCGTAAAGCCAAAGCCTCCAGTTGGGGATCGAAGAGCTCCTTGAGGCGCAAGATCACCGATGCGTCCCTGCCGGGAACCGGACGCTGGCTTTCGGCGAAAAGCTCCCGCTGATGCTCGCTCGGCTCGAGCTTGAGCCCCAAGAGCTCGAGTGCCAGAACCTCGAGCTCGTGCGACCTGCGGCCGGGGTCCAGAACGAAGCTCGCCAGCATCGTGTCGTAAACCGCGCCTCCGAGCTCCACTCCGTGGTTGCGGAGCACCAGCCAATCGAATTTGAGATCGTGACCCGCCTTCAAAGCCCCGGGATCTTCCAGCCAGCGGCGGAAGGGAGCCAGCTCTTCGTTATCCAGCCGCGGCAGCGCCTCGGGACCGAAAACCAAGTACCAAGAGCTGCCCGGCTCTACGGCCAAGGAAAGGCCGACCAATTCGGCCGACAAAGGATCGCTACCCGCCGCCACGGTGGCCACAGCCGCAAGCTTGCAGCGGCTCAAACGCTCCACCACTTCCGGCACCTCTTCCCACCGGGTTACGACCCGGGTGCGGAGCTCGGACCTCGCAACCCGGCCCAGATCGAGCTTCTGCAACAGCTCCCGGAACTCCAGCTCGGTGAACAGCCGGCGCACCGCCTCCCAATCGGGCTCCCCGAGACGGAGAGCGTTTAGATCCAGCTCCACCGGCACGTCCCGCCTGATGGTGGCGAGTTCCCGGCTCAGCCGCGCCGCCTCGGCGCCGGCAAGGAGCGCCTCCCTCGCCCGCTTTCCTTCCAAGCGGGGAGCGTTCTCCAGGATCGCGTCCAAGTCCCCGAATCTCGATATCAGCTCGCGCGCGGTTTTGTCCCCGATGCCTTTCACACCCGGAATGTTGTCGGAGGCGTCGCCCACCAGCGCCAAGTAATCCACCACCCGTTCCGGCGGCACTCCCAGTCTTTCGCTGGCGTTGGTGCGATCGATCCACTGCTCCTCTACCGCAGCCGGACCGCCGCGCCCCGGATTCAAGATGCTCACCCGGTCGGAGACCAATTGGCAGAGGTCCTTGTCGCCGGATACCAAGACCACCGGGATCCCCCGCTCGGAGGCTTTGGAAGCCAGAGTCCCCATGACGTCGTCCGCTTCGTAGCCCTGCACTTCGATCAGCGGTATGCGGAAGGCTTTCAGCAGCTCCTGGATGCGCTCCACGGAACGGTCGAAGTCCGCCTGGAGCTCCGGCTCCAGCTTTTCCCGCGTGGCTTTGTAATCGGGGAAGTAATCTTCCCGATAGGAGCTGCCGGCGTCGTGGATCCAGGCGATGTAGCGCGGCCGAAAGCGCTCCAGTAGTCGCAGCAGGAACTGAGTTACCGCATACACTGCGGACGTGTTTTCGCCCTTGCTGGTCCTCAAGGGCCGCCCGATCATGGCGTAAAACGCCCGATAGATGAGCCCGTAACCGTCGATGAGAAAAAGCCGCTCTTCAGCCGGAGCGACGTCGGACTTGGCACCCTCAGCCGGCATCTCGACCGCCCGAAACCTTTTCAGTTGGATAAGCCGGAACTCGCCCCTCGAACCGATACCGGGTGCTGGGAAACGCCGGGACTAACTTTGCGTTCCGATCCGGGGCGGCGCTCCCCGGCGGCGGTCTGATCGCGGCGCACCCGGTTGAGAAGGCGCTGGTACTCCACCCGGGAGGAGAAGGTGAGGCGAAAAGTGGTGGCGGAAAGATCGTTCACGAAGTACAACAACACCGTCTCTCCGGCGTAGTAATAAGTCCACCGTATTACGGTCCGGCCGGTACGTATGTCGTCGTACCGTTCGTCGCGATCGGGTTCACCCAGAGTGATGTACACTTGGCCCCGGTCGGTAAGCCAGCCGGGCCGCGACTCCTCCTGGAATCTGAGATTGGCTATCAAGACGCGGCGGAAATACGCCGTGAGCGCCTCGTTCTCCGGGGTCATCGTGTCCGGATCGGTCTTCCGCCAAAACTCGCGCCACAGCTCGCTCCTCTCCGAGGGAGCGGCTTCCTGGATCGCCCGCACATCATCATCGTATCCGAAGTAGCGGAGCAACTGGAGCACATCGTCCAGGTTGGTCACCGCCCATTGCTCCGAGAACGTTACCAGGGCCAGGGTTCTCACCGTGTCGGGCGAGCCCGGCAGAGCCGCCTCGAATCTGAGCTCGCCCAGCTCGAGCTGGTTGGGCGGAATCCTCAAGATCGCGGAAACCAGATCCGGGCCCACCGTGTCTCCCAGCACCGCTACGGCAACCTCCGCCGGCTCCAGTATTACCGAGTCGCGCCAAGCCTCGCCACCGTCGGAGTGCCGGGCCCGTACAGCGACCGGGGTTCCGGGAGCTACGCCGTATCCCTCGAGATAGAAGATCAAGGTGTCCACACCCTGGGGAGAGGTGGCGCGGGGATTGGTGAGTATCGTCGGGAGATCGTGCCGCGAAACTCGAGGCCTGCCCTGATAAATCGGTATCAAAGACGACAGCATCGGGCGCGACGAATCGAAACGGGGAACCTCCAGCAGCCCGTCGTCTCTGGCCGACTTGAGCCCGTGACGGTCCCGCACCACCACCGTTACCGTAAGCTCCCCCGGCGGCAGAAAAACAAACTGCTGGAAGATCACGCTCTCGTCCGCCCTCCGCGTCTCGCCCATGGTGCCGACTCTCACCGTCTGCTCGGAACCGAATTGGCGAACGATGTCGGTGCCGCGGCGGAAAACCACCTCCACCCGGTACCGGCCCTCGAGAGCACCGCTCACCCGCCTGAAGGAGAGCGCGTTGCTGGCCATGGACATCGAAAAGACCGCAAGGGTGGAGTCGGGAGAGGGACCCGCCAAAAAATGAAACGATGCTACAAAAGGCACCGGATCTCCCTTTGCCAGGAACCCGAGCTGCCGGTAAACCGAAGCGGGATCAGCCAGCCTAGGGACCAGCACCTCTGGGTCCGGCATGCCGCCTCCGCCCGGGCCGGCGCCCACCGAGCAACCGGCCACGCTCAAGCCCGCTACCAGAGCGGCGAGTTTGACAACCAAACGTTCTTTGCGGTCCATACTACACCCAAGGAAACCTTACCCCGCGGTGTAACGCCCCGGCAAGCCTCTCCCCCGGCGGGCTTCAGGCCCAAAGCCAGCAGATCGCAGCGCTACAAGGCGCGATCAAGAGGTTGTCGTTCAAAGGGCCGGACCAACGCTCCACCGCGGCCGCCAGCAACGCGCCTCCAGCAACCACCCGCAACGGCAACCCGAACGCCCACAGGACGATTCCGGCCACAGCGCAAACAGCGGTCGTTCCCGCCCAACTCTTTCTACCCCTGAAGCCCAGGCTGCGCCCCACCAGTGCGCCTGAAGGATCGGCCAAAGCCCCTACCAAGATCCCGGCTGCGCCCCAAGGATAAGGGAACCAAGAGGCGGCGGCATAGCCCGCAGCAAGCCAGAAAGCTCCGCTCAAGGATCCCGCTTCACGCTCGCGGAATACCGGAAAGGCGCGTACCAGGCGCTGGTTGAACCCCGGGTTCTCGAGGCGCCACAACTCGAGCGCCAATCCGAGCAGGACGACCCCATGCAATAAAGCCCGCAACAGCTCCCAAGACCACAGTGCCACCAGCAGCACGGAGGCGGTAGCGATGTGGATGAGGGATCTCAGGGAGGCCGAACTCACCGGCCGGTATCGGCGGAGGAATACAGCGCCCGGTAAACCGCCCGATCCCGAACCACCGCTTGCACGTAGTTCCGGGTCTCGGGATAAGGAATTCGATCGACAAAGACCAGCGGGTTCTCCGCACCGGGGAGCCTCCGCCAGCGATCGACCGGACGGCTTCCCGCATTGTAAGCGGCCAGCGCCCAGATCATCTCTCCGCGGTAACGCCGGGTCAGGGCAGCTAGATGGGCTGCTCCCAGATGGAGATTCGCATCCGGTATCGTGAGCAACTCCCGGTCCCAGGGCAAGCCCAACCGAGAAGCGGTTTCCGCCGCGGTGGATGGCATCAGCTGCATGAGCCCCACCGCTCCAGCGCGCGAGACTACCGCCGGCCGGAAACTCGATTCCTGGCGTATCAGAGCGGCCAGCAGGTAGGGATCCAAGTCGAACTTTCGCGCTTCGGCCTCGATCAAATCCCGCCAGGGCCAAGGAAAAACCACGCGTAACACCTTGGGATCATTCAGCGTGAGTTCCTGGGCAGCACGCCAGCCGAGGGATATGGCCAAAGAGGTCCGTTTCCCGCCCAACAGCCCCTCGGCAAAGTTCAGCAACTCGGAAGCGGTGCTGGCGGCAACGAAGTTATCGATCAGGGCTCGGGCCTCACCCTCCAGCCCAATAGCGTCCAGCACATTCAGCTGGGCGAGGGTGAACCCGGCCCTCGGTTCCGGAGGGGCGTTCAACTGCGGGGGATCGATTGCCGGGTCCGCAAGACCTGCCGCCTCCCGGGCGATCAGGCCGTAATAGCCCAGAGAGTCGTCCCGCGCCAAAGCGGTCCAGATCTCGACAGCCGCGGTGGTATCGCTCTGAGCGAGTCTGGTTCTAGCCAAACGATCCCGGGCCGCCAAGGCGATATTCCCTTCTCCCCGAGCAGCCTCCAGATACCAAGCGGCCGCCTCTTCGTAGCGCCGCAGCTCGGCCGCTCGGTCGCCCAAACGCAGGCGCGCCTCCTGCGACGCGGGGTGATCGGGATGCAACTCCAACAGACGGCGATATAACTTTTCAGCTTCCAACCAAAGCCGGGCCCGGGCTTTCGAGTTGGCCGCCAGCAAGAGAGCTGACCCGGCCAGCGAATGATCCGGATGGCTTTCGGCGAAGGCGGCAAGCTCGCGGCTTCCCGCGTCGCTGCCCCTGATTCTCAAAACCAGCCGGGCGGCGGCATACGCCGCGCGTACGGCCAGGTCCCCCTCGAGGGAGGCAGCTTGGCGGTAAAGCGGCAAAGCCTCCCTTGCGCGGCCCAACTCCTCGAGAACCTGTGCCGAGGAGAACAGCAGCTCGGAGCTCGCCTTTTCCGCGCCGCTCTGCTCCAAAGCTCGGGAAAGCAGCAACCAAGCGTCTCTCGGCGCGCGGGCGCGCCGGAAAAACCCTGCAGCCATGAGCACCGCCGCTTCGTCTTCCGGATCGAGGAGGGACACCATACGCCGCGCCGACTCCGCCGTCAGGGATCCGTCTCCCTCCCGCAGCGCTTCGACGAAAAACCGCCGGGCCCGGACCGTGTCTCCTCTAGCGAGCGCCACCTGCGCGGCTTCGGCCTTGAGACCGGCTTCCGCCAGAGCTCTTTCCGCCTCCACGGGGTCGCCCGCTTTGAGCAAAGCGGAGCCCTTGGCACGGGCTACCAGTTCCGCAGGAAGTCCCCTGGCACGGCGCAACAGGCTCAGGGCGCGTGCCGTGTCCGCGGTAAGGCGAGCTTCTCGCAGAGCCAGACAGCCGGCGACCTCGGGCAACTCTATGCGCGCACGCCGGTAGTGGCGGGCAGCTACCCGATCCAGTCCCGCTTTCTCGAACGCGAGCCCCGCGCGAGCCTCCAAAATCCCTCTGCGGACTCCCGCGGTGCGCCGGGCCAGAGCCGCGTAATAGCGTCCCGATCTTTCGTAGTTGCCCAGGCGAAACTCCGCTGAAGCAATCAATGCAGCGGCTGCCGGCCACAACTCCCACTGCCGGCCGATAGGACGGCGATCCAACAGCTCCTTCGCACGCGCGGGGCGACCCAGGACCAGCTGGGCCTTCGCCCGACTCAAAACTTCCGATGGTTCGAGCCGCTCAGGTGGAACCTCGCGCCACCGAACTGCGCGGTGCCAGAAGCCCGAAGAGCCGACCCCCGCGGGCTCTTCTTCCGCGGAGCCCTGTGCCAGAAGATCGGGCGGTACAATCGCGAGCGCGCAGCAGAAAAGCACAACCTCGGCCAGAGCCAAGGCCACAGCGAGGCGAATCGGCGGCATAGAAGCGGGCTTACTCGTCACCCGGAACCTTACCGCGCTTCTTGCTGGACTTCAAGCGCCAGGGTTACTTTGGCTCACCCACCATGCGTTCAGAGAATCTCTCCGGCCGCACTATTGCGGGATACCGTCTCCTGGAACGGGTTGGAGAGGGCGGCACCGCTACGGTTTACCGGGCAGAGCACGAGGTTCACGGGCGGTGTGCCGTGAAAACTCTTCGAGCCAACCTCGCCAGCGACCCCACCGCGGTCAAACGTTTCCTCCGAGAGGCCAGTTACTGCTCCAGAGTGAAACATCCCGGAGTGGTGCGGACCTACGAATACGGAGAGGAAGACGGACTTTACTATTTGGCGCTGGAATGGGTGGACGGAGAGCCTTTGTCAACCGCGGTTATCCGCGCAGGCCGCTTCCCGCCGGATCTGGTAGCAGACCTGGTGGATCAGCTCGCCGACGCGCTGGCCGCGGCCCACGCCCAGGGGATCATTCACCGGGACTTGAAGCCGGAGAACATCCTTTACGATGCTGAGGCCCGGCGGGTCAAGTTGTTGGACTTTGGGATAGCGCGTGACGCACAGGAAGATCCCCGCGAAAGACTGACGCGAGCCGGATTTTTCGTGGGTACCTTGCAGTATGTAGCACCGGAAGCCCTTTCGGGAGAACTGGTGGACGAGCGGGCCGATATCTACAGCCTCGCCACGATCACTTACTACATGCTCACCGGCTTCCATCCCCATCCCGGGAAAACGCCGAGCGAGCTGTTCAGCAGGCTCCTCAACGAGGACCCGATTCCTCTCAACCAGGCGGGCGGGCGGAAGTTTTCCTTCCCCCGCGCTCTGGAGAAGGCGGTAATGAAGGGGCTTTCCCGCAACCCCGCGGAACGCCAGCAGAGCGTACAAGAGTTCGCCCGGGAGGTACGCGAGGCGGTATCCCAAATCAAGGATAAGGGCGGCGGGCGGGGTTTGCTGGAAAAACTCCGGGGACTGCTGGGGCGGGGCCAGAGCCACAGCTGATGCGGGAGCCGTTCCCTTCCGAGCTGCACCAGGCTTTGGTCGAGCTATTGAAGCAGCGATCGGTGAGCCTGGGGTCGTTCACCTTGGCGTCGGGGCGAACTTCGTCGTTTTACATCGACGCCCGGCGCACCACGATGTCCGCCCGCGGGATGGAGTTGGTGGGGAGATTGGGCCTCTGGACCATCCGGGACGCGGGCTGGGAGGTCTCCGTCGTCGGGGGTCTTACCATGGGCGCGGATCCTGTAGCTTTGGCTATCGCTGCCGCGAGCCGTCTCTTCCCGCCCGTCATCGACGCCTTCTCGGTACGCAAGCAGGTGAAGGAACACGGCGCGGGGCGCCGGATCGAGGGTTGCTATGCGCCGGGAGACAGAGCGGTGATTGTGGAGGACGTGATCACCACCGGGCAGTCGGCCCTTCGAGCCGCCAGGGCGGTGGCCGAATCCGGGGGAACGGTAGTGGGCGTTTTGGCGGTGGTGGACCGCCAAGAGGGAGGGCGCGAGGCGATCGAACAAGCCGGCTACCCGGTCCGGGCCCTGGTCACCGCCCGAGATCTGGGCTTGGCGGGCCAGTAGCGGCTGTCGTTCCCAACCGCGAAGCTATCCTTCCTCTCCTGTCCGGTGTCCGCCACCCAGTGATCTAGCGGATGGAAGGTCTGAAACACGCCGCGGTAGGGAACGATCAGCCGCTCCACGAAATCCTGAAGTGCGGAGTTGAAGGTGTAGAGGCGCCGAAACTCGGTCGCAGTGAGTCCCATGACCGCCCGCAAGTGCCGCCCGAAGCTTTGAGGCGACGAGTAGTCGAGCCGGTAGGCAACGTGAGCCACCGAAAGCCCCTCGAACTCCAGCAGCCACGCGGCATAGAGCAGCCGGGTGGCGGAGAGATAGCGCTTGGGAGAAGGAAGCCCGCAACGAAAGAAGCGCGACATAAAGGTGCTGGGCCTGACTTCCAGTTGCTCCGCCAGATCCTTTACGGAAGAGGTCCGCGGTGCCATCCTCACCATCACTTCGAAAAACCGCCTGCAGTCTGGAGGTACCTCGCCGAGGGCCGGCATGACGGCGCCGAGGATGAGAGCGGCGGTGGCCGAACCGGGCTCCGTCAAGAGCTCCCGCAACCGCTCCCAGCCCTCGCGCACACTGAGGTCGAACAGCCCGGTCACTCCCCGCGACCCGAGCTCCAGCAATCGCTGCGCCCAGCGAGGATCGTGCCGTGCCACCACCGCCACCGCGGGAATCCCGGGAAATTTCCTCACCAAGGCATCGACGTGGTTGAGATCTTCCCGCCCCACCGCCGCCGGGGATACCAAGATGGCACGCACCTGCCGCTCCCGCACCACCCGGATCGCCTCGCTGAGATCCCGGGCGTGTACCGCGGCAAAGGAGTCCCCGATCCAACCGTCCAGCCTATCCCGCAAGGGCGGTTCCACGACCGTGGCCACGGTGACTTGCTCGAACACGTTCCAGAGCGCACCCTGCCAGAACCGAGCCCAGGATAAGGGGCTTAGCTCAACCTTCCCTCAACCCGTTCTCGAGGGAGTTGCAACCGGGTTTTGCAGCGAGCGCTCCGGAGCGTTAGGTTACGGAGTTTAATGGAACCACAATCACCCCAAAGAGCGGAAAGCTCCCAAGTGAATCATTCCAGCAATACTCCCGGAGCGACAGTCGCGGCGGATCGCTCCAAACAAATACTCGACGCGCTGCCGCTGCCGGTAGTGACCTTGAGCGCCGAAGGTGTGATCGTCGACGCCAACCGCGCCGCCGGCGGCCTGAAGGGCGGAGCCATCGGACGCAACTTTCGGGACTTTGTATCCGCCCAGGACGCGGGTCGAGTGGAAGAGGCGCTAGAACGGGCCGCTCGGGGCGAGACCGCTCGGCTCGAGATCGGCTATTGGGGTTTGGATGGGGCCTTTCACAACGCCGAGGTAACCATCACCCCGTCCCCGGAGGGCTCGGAGCCGGCGGTGGCAGTGGCCATACTCCGCAACACTTCGGCGGAGCGCGAAGCGCGCCGGGAGCTAGTGCAGCTCACCAAGCTGGCCACGGTGGGCGAGCTTTTGGCGGGTATATCGCACGAGCTCAACAACCCGCTCACCGCCGTGATCGCCTACGCCGAGCTCCTGGCTTCTCAGAAGGACCTTCCTGAGGAGATCAGGGAAGACCTGGCGGATCTCAGGCGCCAAGCGCTCCGAGCTGCCAAGATCGTGAAGCAGCTTTTGGCCTTAGTGCGGGAAAGCGAGCCGATCCACGTGCCCGTCGATCTCAACGCCATCGTCAGGGACACGGTGTCGTTGCGCGAGGGTGCGATCAAGCGCGCCAGCATCGAGGTCGAGCTGGACCTTGGCGGACTGCCCTTGGTCCAGGGAGACCAGTTCAGGCTCCAGCAACTGGTATTGAACCTGCTGACCAACGCCGAATACGCCGCCGCCCACGGCAAGCGGCCGCGCGCTATCAAGCTCAGCACGCGGGCGACACCGCAAGGTGTGGAGCTCGAGGTGCGAGACTCCGGAGAGGGTATCCCGGAAGATCTGTTCCCCCGGCTTTTCGATCCGTTCGTAACGACCAAGCGTGCCGGGGAGGGCACCGGTTTGGGCTTGGCGATCGCCAAGCAGATAGCGGTGGAGCACGGAGGCAACATCGCGGCCTCCAACGCTCCTGACGGAGGAGCCGTATTCAAGGTGGCGCTTCCCCCTCTCCAGGCTCAATGACCTGAGTTTGTTCCTGGGGGAACCGGATGAGCAAGCAGTTCGGTGCGGGGAGCGGCTGCCCGATCTCCCGCAACGGACTTATTTTTAAAGGTGAGGCTGGCGTGGTGGGGTGTGACGGTCGCGGCCCGCATCGCCGCGGGCTGAGGAAAGTCCGAGCTCCACAGGGCAGACTGCCAGGTAACACCTGGGCGCCGTAAGGCGACGGACAGGGCCACAGAAAACATACCGCCTGCCGCCTTCAGGGTGGCGGGTAAGGGTGAAAAGGTGGGGTAAGAGCCCACCGCGCGGCCGGTAACGGTCGCGGCACGGCAACCCCCAGTCGGAGCAAGGCCAAATAGGCGGCGAGGTCTGGCCCGGACCGTTCGAGCCGCGGGTAGGCCGCTAGAGGTGGCGGGTGACCGCCATCCCAGAGAGATGACCGTCCGCCGCGTCCCCGGAGCGGGGCGCGACGAACAGAACTCGGCTTACGGCCCCGCCACACCGGCCTTACATATTTGCCTCTCCATGATAGCTTTCCCGAGCTTTGGCACAGGAGTCGATCGGGTCTTGACCGCGCCGCATAGCCCGGCGGTACGCAGAGGACGCAATTTTCCCAGGGCGCTGGGGCTTGTGGTTCTCGTAGCCGCGGCAGGTTGCGCCCGCACCGGACCTTCGGCTGGTACTCGGAGCGACCTGCAACCTCCTCCCCGCGTAAGGTTCGTTCCGGATACCGCCCGCTACCGCGTAGCTTCGCACCTGCGCGTCGAACAGGAGTTGGGAAACCAGCCGCAGGTTAGCCGCCTTTCGCTGGTTTACCTGCTGAGCGTGGCCCTCGCTCCGGGTAGTTCACCCGGAGAGTTGAAAGCCGAGATCACAGTTGATTCGGTGGCTCGATACGAAGGCGTCGGTGCGGTCAGTCAGGCTAGCGAGCGAGCCCGGGGTCTTCGCTTCACGGGGATCCTTCTTCCCACCGGAGAGTTGAGGGATCTTCAAGGTGCGAACTCCGCCGACCCGCTGCTGGGCGAGATCGTGCGGGACGTAAGGGAGTTCTTTCCCCGGCTTCCCGCCGCAGGAGTGGCGAGCGGAGACTCCTGGACCGACACTACGGAGCAGGAAATCACTTCGGGCGACGTTCCCCTGACCATGCATTCCGTGGCCGCGCACCTGGTAGGAGAGCGGATCGAAGAGGCTGCCGGCCCGGTGCTTCCGATCAGGACCTTGACTCGGTACACCTTTTCGGGTGCCGGGCGGCAAGGGGGCCAGGAGTTCTCGGTGGAGGGCTCGGGCAGGCGGCATACGATCGAGTACCTGAGCCTGGAAGGTCGCTACCGGGGTCTGGTCGCGGCGGACACTTCCGAGTTCACCATAGCCGTGGCGGCAACCGGCCTCACCATCCCCGGTAGGCAGTTCAGGGCCGATACCGTAAAAGCGCTCCCTTGAGGCGAATCGGTTTCACGCGGCTTTTGCCTTGGTGTGTTTTGCTCCTCGCTCATCAAGACCGCTTAGCCGCCCAATTGCCGAAGCCGAGGTCTCTCGACTACCTGAGCGCCGCCGGCGTGGACGATGCCAGGGCCTCTTGGCTGAACCCCGCCGGTTTGGGGCGGGTGCTGGAGGCTTCGGTGATGGCGGAACTGGTAGTGGATCGCCCTCCGGCGGGTGATGCGCGGCTGGCGCAGTACACTTTGGGAATGAACTCTCGGGGAATCTCTTTTGCTTTTGCGCGGGACCGCGGGAGCGACACGCTGGGTGTGAGCATCTTTCGCTTCGGCTTAGGAATTCCCTTGGGGAGGTCCGCTTCGGTGGGGTGGGCGGTGAGCTTATACCGGGGAGGGGTGAGGGACGAAGGGGTGGACCTCGGACTGCGCTACGGGTTGGGCCGCGCGATCGAGCTGGGAGCGGTGGTGCGCAATCTGTCGGAGCCGGCGGTGCGGGACACGCTGCTTCCCCTTACCGGCGTGGGAGCCGTGGCGTGGTCTCCGCTGTGGCAGCGGGTGGAGCTCTGGGGGGAGGTGCATGCGGTGCGGCTGGGGGAGGAAGGCGGCTACGAGGCGCGCTACCGCTCGGGCCTGAGAGTGGCTACGGGAGGGAGAACCCCAGTGAGGCTGGTTGTCTCGGTGGATTTCGACAGTTCGCTAGAGCCGCGCCGCTGGACCGCAGGCTTGGTGGTGGGCGCGTTGGATCGCATTGGGCTTTTGGGCTCCGCCTCGCCCCAGGCGGGAGAACTGGGCCGGCTGGATCGCTTGAGCGCCTTCGGCCTGGCGAGCCGCCGGGCTCCGGGCGCACTCCGCTGAACTCCGGCGCAGGTAAGAAGCGTCAGTCGATGAGCCTAAGGGGCATCACCAAGCAGAGATACGAAGCCGGGTCGTCCCACCCTACGGGCTCTACCGTGGCCGCCCGCTCGGGAGCTTTGAAGGTAAGGCGCACCTCGTCGGTGGGCATGTACTTCAGGATTTCGAGCAGGTAGCTGGCGTTGAAACCGATCTCGAGCGGGTCTCCCTGGTAGCTCACGGCGATCTCGTCGTGGGCCTCTCCCAAATCCGGGGTATTGACCGAGAACCGCAGCGTCCCTCCGGAGAAGGCCAGTCTCACGCGATGGGTCTGGTCGCTCGCTACCACTCCCACTCTGCGCAGGGCTGCCGTAAGCATCTGGCGATCGACCGTGGCGATTTTGTCGTTCTCGCGAGGTATGACCTGCTCGTAGTTGGGGTAGGGGCCTTCGATCAGCCGGGTGAAGACCCGAGTCTGCCCCGACCGGAAGCCCAAATGGTTGTCGGTCCGCGCCACCTCCAGTTCCTCCGAAGGGTCGAACAGGCGCCGCACCTGCTCGAGGGCTTTGGGGGGAACGATTAGGTCTGCGCTGTCCTTGCCCCCGGCGGCGGGTAGCTCCATACGGGCCAGGCGATGTCCGTTGGTGGCTACCATTCGCATTCGCTCAGGCCTCAGCTCCCAGAGCACGCCGTTCAGAATGGGGCGGCTCTCTTCGGTGGAGGCGGCGAACGCTACGTGTTCGATCAGCTTTTGCAGATCTCCGGAAGTCACCCTCCAGGGTCGGTCGAACTTGACGGGAGGAAAGCGGGGAAACTCCTCTTTGGGTATGCCGAGGAGCTTGAACTTGGACCGCCCGCACTCGATCTGTACTCGCTGATCTCCGATGGCGGACACCCTGACGCCTGCGTTGGGGAGTTCGCGAACTATCTCCACGAGCTTTCTCGCTGGCAGCGTGACGCCCCCCTCGGAATCGATCTCTGCGGGCACCACCGTGGTTACCGCTACGTCCAGGTCGGTGGCGGACAAGCGCACCCCGTCCTTGGTGGCTTCCACCAGCAAATTGCCGAGGACCGGGAGGGTGGTCTTGGCGGGAACGCTGGGCGCTACCGCTGTGAGTCCCTCTTGGAGCTGCTCTCGAGCGATGGTGAACTTCATTACTACCCCTATTCTAATATCTTTACAGCAGTCTTAGTAGGGAGCGTTGACTGTGGCACAAAGCTCCCAACTCGATGTCGCCAAGCGGTATCCGCCCTGGAGGTAATGTGGGTTAGACGGCACCGGTGTTGATCTGTAGTTGACAAAGCTCTCCTCGGTCTACACCTCCACAGCGTTCCACACGGTGCCTCCACATTTCCTGTTGAATCCGTCAAAGTGCGGACAGCTCGCGCTTGGTAGCCTCCACTCGTTCTCGGAACTGCCGGTCGCGCTGCAAGTCTTGCGCCACTTTCGTGACACTGTGAATGACGGTGGAGTGGTCGCGCCCGCCGAACGCTTGCCCGATTTCAACCAGTTGCATGCCGAGCATCTCTCGTGCCAAGAACATGGCGACTTGCCGCGGTACGGTGAGGCTCTTGGTTCGCGCCTTGGAGCGCAACCCTTCCGGAGTCACGCCCCAGCGGCGAGCCACTACTTCCTGCACCCGATCCAAGGTCGGCATGCCGCGCTGGCCGCTCGACCCTGGGGGCTGGCCTTCTGCCGGCTTGATCTTGTCGGCCAGGGCTTCCCGCGCGAGCTCGATGGAGATCTCCCGGTGCTTCAAGGAGGCGTAAAGCAACAGCTTGATGATGCAGCCTTCGAGTTCCCGTACCGAGCTGCGGACGTGTTCCGCGATGAATCGCAATACGTCGTCGGGGATGGTGAGTTCCAAGTGGTCCTGCTCGGCCTTCTTGCGCAAGATCGCAATCCGGTGCTCCAGATCGGGCTGGCCGATGTCGGCCACCATGCCCCACTCGAAGCGGCTAACCAGGCGTGACTCCAAGCCCGGGATTTCCTTGGGCGCCCGGTCCGAGGTCAGTACGATCTGCTTTCCCGCCTCGTGCAGGGCGTTGAAGGTATGGAAGAACTCTTCCTGGGTCATCTCCTTGCCTTCCAGGAAGTGCACGTCGTCCACCAAGAACATGTCGATTTCCGTGCGGTACTGGCGCCGGAATTCCGGCATGGTGCGGCTGTGGATGCTCTCGATCACCTCGTTGATGAACTGCTCGGCACCCATGTAAACCACGCGGAAGTTGGGGTATCGCTCCAGCACCGCATGGGCGATCGCCTGCATCAAGTGGGTTTTGCCCAGTCCCGTGGCGCCGTAGATGAACAGCGGGTTGTACGTTTTGGCAGGGGCTTCTGCCACCGCGTGAGCCGCCGCCGCTGCGAGCTCGTTGGACTTCCCGATGACGAAAGTCTTGAAGGTGTAACGCTCGTTGAGCGGAGTGGTCCGCCTTCGAGGGGGGGACTCTACCGGCGGCGGTGCCACGAAGAAATCCATCTGGGGCCGGCGCACTCGGTCTTCTTGAACCTTAAACACCACTTCTACGCGCGTGCCCAGGACCTCTTCGGCCAGCCGGGACAGGAGCGGGGCGTGCTTGGAAGAATTCCACTCAGCGGCGAACTGGTCGGGTGCGCCCACTACCAGCCGGCCGTCGTCGAGAGCTATCGCCTCCGCGGGCTCGAGCCAAGTGCGGATCGTGGCGTCGGGCAACTCGCGTCGCGCTCTGTCTAGGAGACGGGTCCATGCCTCTTTGACTGACAACTCCATCGGCTACGCTTAAACACGGTGGGTGGTGATGTAGGGCGCACGATTGTAGTACGCGCCGGCGAAAATGTCAACCTTGACCCCGAACCCCTGGCCCCGATAGCTTACCGGCCCTACGGAGGGAGAAACCGCATATGCAACCGACTTATCGCCCGCGCAATCGCCGGCGCTTGCGGCGGCACGGCTTCCGTGCGCGGATGAAAACCAGATGGGGCAGGAAGGTCTTGAGTCGCAGGCGAAAGAAGGGGCGCAAGCGCTTGGCAGTTCGCCTGCCGTCCAAGCACGCGCCCTGAGACGGGAGCGCTTTCCGCGCAGTTGGCGGCTGGCCCGTCAGTCCGATTTGCGGGCGGTGCTCCACCAAGGGCGCCGCTTCCGCACTCCCCTGATCGAGCTGTACTGGAAAGGAAATCAAGTGGGTCATCCGCGCCTGGGTCTGATCGTGCCGCGATTTCAAAACACGGTCGTAGCGCGTAACCGGCTCAGGCGCCGGCTGAGGGAGATCGCGCGGCGCCGCATTCTGCCCGATCTCCCCGCAATCGATCTCGTAGTGCGCTCCAAACCGGAGGCATACGGGGCCGATTGGGACGAATTGGAGGCGGTCTTGGAGCGATGGGCGCGTTCGCTTACCGGATAAACATGCTGCCTAGACGACTGATGGCTGCGGCCATCAGGGCATACCAGCTGGCGGCCTCTCCATTCCCCTCCCCCTGTCGCTACGTACCCAGCTGCTCTGCCTACGCACTGGAGGCCGTGCTCCGCTACGGCGCTCTCCGGGGCGGATGGCTGGGTCTCAAGCGACTGTTGCGCTGCCACCCGTTCCGCGCGGGCGGGTACGACCCGGTCCCGTAACCGCAGCGGAAAATGGAACGGCGCACGCTGCTTGCCATTCTGCTGGCGATGATCGTGGCCATACTGCCGGCGATCATTTTTCCGCCGCAGCCCCCAGTTTCCCAAACCGGCGATACCACCGCCACCGACACCACCGCCGCCCCGACCCGCCAGCCGCCGGCACCAGCAGCGGCGATCGAAGCGCCGCCAGTGACCCTTCAGCGTCAAGACACCTTCCCCGCCGACACGGTCATCGTCGAGTCGCCCCTTTACCGGCTGGCCTTTTCGACCCGAGGTGCCAAGCTCGTCGGTGCCACGCTAAAAACCTATCGCTCGTTTTCACCCGGCGATTCGGGGCCGGCTCAACTGCTTCCCCAAGACGGGGACTTCCTAGCTTACCTGCTGGTAGTAGGTCGGGACACGCTGCCGCTTAAGAGTTGGAGGTTCGAGCCCTCGAGCCGCGCCCTGGAAGTCGATAGCGGAGGAGCCGAACTGGTGTGGACCGCGGCTCAGGGCCCGGTCACCGTGCGGCTGGTCCATCGGTTCATGCCGCAGAGCTATCTCTTCAGCGTCACCGGCCAGATCTCGGGAGTCGCTTCGGGAGCTCTGGTCCTGATCCGCATGGGGCCCAGGCTGCGGAGCGTGGAGGCCGACAGCGTGTACGATTTTCGCTCCTACGCGGTGGTAACCAAGGCGAACCGCACCGAAAGCGTAAACTTCAGTTCCCTGGAGCCGGGTGAGCGAGAGGAACTGTCCGGCCCGTTCGACTGGGTGGCTATAAAATCCAAGTACTTCCTGGCAGCCATTCTCACCCGCGTCCCTGACCGCCCGCGTTTGGGCGGTGCGGTGGCGGTGGGAGGAGAGCGCTCGGGCCGGTATGCCAATCGGGCCTACGTGACCGCATCGCTGGCGGCACCGGGAGGGGTCTTCGAGCACGAGGTTTACGTTGGTCCCCAGGAATACCGCCGGTTGGCCAGGATCGGCCACGATCTGGAGGACGTCAATCCTTACGGGTGGATCTTCCGGCCCATAATCCGGCCCTTCGCCATCCTGATCGTGCACATCTTGCTGTGGATGCACGACACGTTGAAGCTGCCGTACGGCTGGGTATTGGTGCTGTTCGGAATCGCGGTGCGGGTGGTCTTGTGGCCCCTCAACCAGAAAGCCATGCGCTCCAGCATGGCGATGCAGGCCATTCAGCCGCAGATGAAGGCGCTGCAGGAGCGTTACAAGAAGGATCCGCAGAAGCTCCAGCAGGAGCTCATGAAGCTTTACAAGGAGCACGGGGTCAACCCCTTCGGCGGCTGCCTTCCGATGCTGATTCCGATGCCCGTGCTGTTCGCCCTGTTCTTCGTCTTTGCCAACACCATAGAGTTTCGGGGAGTGCCTTTTCTCTGGTTGCCGGATCTTTCCCGCGCCGATCCCTATTACGTGATACCTCTGATCATGGGACTCTCGATGTACGCGGTGACCAAGATCGGCCAGATCGGCGTGCCGCCCAATCCTCAGGCCAAGATGATGCTCTATGTGATGCCGGTGATGTTCACCGTGCTTTTCGCCAACTTCTCTTCCGGGTTGAACCTGTATTACGCGGTCAGCAACATCGCCTCGATCCCCCAGCAGTGGCTCATCGCCCGAGAAAGGATGAAGCGGCAGGGAAAGTCGCCGTAGTGCGTCCCGGATGCTCACCGATGTCATAGCCGCCGTTGCAACACCGCCCGGGAGATCCGCCATAGCGCTGATTCGAGTCTCGGGGCGGGGCTGCCACGCGGTGGCGGCGAAAGTCCTCCAGCCGTTCAACCCCCAGCCGTACCGCAGGGCGCGCAGAGCCAAAGCGGTGGATCCGAGAACCGGAGAGATTCTGGACCAGGTGCTCTATACCGTCTTCGCCGCCCCCGCTTCATACACCGGGGAAGATATGGTGGAGATCGGAACTCACGGCGGGCTGTTGGTTCCCGCGGGTGTGCTGGCTGCTCTGTTCGCGGCCGGGGCGCGCCAAGCCGCACCGGGGGAGTTCACCCGGCGGGCGGTGCTCAACGGCAAACTCGATCTCATACAGGCGGAAGCGGTTGCCGACGTAATCGACGCCGCCACCCCCGCCCAGCGGCGGGCGGCGCTACGGCAGCTCGACCGGGGACTTTCGCGTAGGATCGAACAGCTGAGAGAACAAGTGCTGGAATTGGAAGCCCTGGTCAGCTACGACATCGATTTTCCCGAGGAGGACAGCGGGCCGGTTCCCCCGCAACGCGTGGAGGCTGCAGCTACAGCGCTGCTCGAGGCTTTGAGGGGCCTTTTGGCCACTGCGGCGGACGGCGAAAAGCTGCGGGAAGGAGCCTTGGTGGTGATCGCCGGCCGGCCCAACGCCGGGAAGTCTTCGCTGTTCAACGCGCTTCTGGGAAGCGAGCGAGCCATAGTGACCGAAATTCCGGGGACCACCAGGGACGCGATCGAGGCGATGGCGAGTTGCGGGGGCTTTCCCTTCAGGCTGGTGGACACCGCCGGCCTGCGGGAATCCGAAGATCGGGTGGAGAAGCTGGGGATAGAAGTGAGCCGCCGCTACCTCCGGGCCGCAGATCTGGTTTTGTTTTGCGTCGAGGCGGGCCGGGATTTGGAGCCGGAAGAAAAGAGGTTCGTGGAGGAGTTGGGCGATCGGGTCTTGATCGTGCGAACCAAGGCGGACCTGGTTCCGATCGATGAGCTTCCTCCGCCGGAAGCGGCGGAGCTTTGGGTCTCGGCGCTCAGCGGTACCGGCTTGGATCGACTGCGGGACCGGCTGGCGGAGCGGGCCTTTTCGGGACTGGCAGGCGGGGGCGATCTCGCAGAACTGGTCACCCGGGAGCGGCACCGCCTCGCCTTGGAGCGGGCTCTGGAGGAGGTCGAGTCTTTCGTTCGGGCGCGGCGGGAAGGGATCGAGGCGGCGGTGGCGGCGACTCACCTGCGGGCCGCGGTCGCCGCGCTGGAAGAACTTATCGGCGTGGTGAGCACCGAGGACATTCTCGACCGGGTGTTCAGTACGTTTTGCGTCGGGAAGTGAGCTTTTAGACCGACCAGTCGTCGCCACCGGCGGCGCTGCGCCAGATCTCGTCCGCCAGCCACTCCAGCCGCTGCTGGGCGTACTCCAGCTCCTCCGGGCTCATCGTAGAGGAGCGCCGGGCCACCGCTCGTACGTGAAGCAACAGCTCGTCGAGTAATTCCCTGAGCGTAAGGTTGCGCCGCCGCTCCGGTGCCGTTCCGGGTTCTTTCACGCCGTCTGCGCCCCTCCCGCGCGCTCTTCCACCTCCCGCAGCTCCCCCGCCGAAGCGCGCAGCGCCGCTGCAATGCCCAACTCGCTGACCGCCGGCTCCACCATCCTGAGACCCAGGTAGTACCCGGCGCGTTCGGGGATGACTCTTCCGCCTACCAGCCGCGCCGCCGGAGTAGCACCGCCCGCCAAGTAACGCAGCCGGTAGCCCAACCCGGTCAGTTCCAGCTCCGGTTCCGTCACTCTGCGCAGGAAGGCGTCCAGTTCCCGCAACCTGCGGTACTGCCGCCTGGTGTAGCCCAGATAATCCCAGGGCTCGAACCCGGGGATCGCCGCGCGCGAGGCTGCCACCGCCAGTCCTTCGTTGACCAACAGCTCTCTCAAAGTTGCCCGGCTCCCCGTCTCCCAGTAGTCGTAGGACCCTCCCGCCTGCTCGACCAGGCGGGCCATCTCGCTGCGGCTGGCGGGCGAGGTGTAGCGAACCACGTGGGCCACCTCGTGCGCGATCCACAGCTGCATCAGCTTGGGTGACAAACCCAACCCGTAGGTTTCGGGATTGGGGCGCCCGGTGAAGTGTTCCAGGCAGACAAAAGCGATCCCCCGGCCTGCGACTACCAGCTCTCCGGCATTGGCACCGCCGACTCCCACCATCAAGTAAACGTCGAACGGGCAGTCCGGCTCGAACGCGTCTTCGCAGCGCCTTACCGCCTCCTCCGCAAGGCTCTTGATATCGACACACTGGAGGAGCGCCTGCAGATCTCTTCGATCCGCGGCCAGAGCCCGGCCGATCACGTCCTCCGCATGGGGAGAGTCGAGGTCCAGTATGTAGTTGTGCCAGTAGGCTTCCAGCACCGGCCGGTGGGATTCGAGATAGCGGCGATACGCCTCCGTCGGGTTCCGCGCCTCGAGCACGGCTAGAAACTCGGGTACGAGGTCGACGAGCATGGAGGCGGTCACAATTTGTAATCCCGCCTCCGGAAGCGCAATTACTTTGCCGAGTCCACCAGTTCTTTGAGGATTTCGGCGTCGCGGGGGAGAAACCCGTAAAAGACTATCTCCTCCAGCTGCTGGGCTTCCGGAGAACTGCGCACCGCGTCCAACATGATTTCCGCCGCCCGCTTGAAGTCGAACCCCGCGACTCCGGAGCCGAGAATCGGGAAGGCGATTCTCTTCACCCCGTGCTTGGCCGCGAGCCGGAGACTCGCCAGCGTGGCTTCTCTAATGGAGCGCTCGGAAACCGGCTCGTCTCCCATTGCGGCGGCATGAATGACGAACTTCACCGGCAGTCTGCCGGCGCCGGTGATGGCGGCTTCCCCCACTTTGATCGGGCCGTGCCGGTCGCACTCCTCTTGAATGGAAGGACCGCCCGCCTTGCGTATGGCGCCCGCCACCCCCGCGCCGAGCTTGAGCCGGTTGTTCGCCGCGTTGACTATCGCGTCACCCTTGTAGGAAGTGATGTCACCCTGTTTTACCAAAATGCGGGGAGGCATCTTGCGTCAGCGATGTCGCAACTCGCGACTGATCTCGTCCAGAAAACGCCGCTCCTCTTCGGTGAGGGAGTCGATTCCGCTGGCGGAAATCTTGTCGAGCAACCGATCCACCTCGGCGATCCGGCCGCGAACTCCCAAGGAAGGGGTCTCCCCTGCCTCCTCGCTCCCCTTTTTTCCTTTCTTGGGGCTCAGAGCCGGAGCCAGCGGCCGCCGCTCGCTCGGGAGTATCGCAGGCCGCGACCACCACCTTCCGGCCCTAAGATAGAGGAACCCGAACAGGAAACCGCCCAGATGCGCCAAATGGGCCACGCCGTCGCGGGCACCGCTAATAGCCAGCGCCAGATCGATGGTCGCCAGCACGATCACCAGCCATTTGGCCGGAATGGGGACCGGAAGGGGGAAAACGAATATCGGCGCGTTGGGCCAATTCAAAGCGAAGGCGAGCGCCACCCCGAAAACCGCCCCGGAGGCGCCCACGAACGGCGCCACCGGAACGAAAAGGGCGATCACGAATGAGAAGATCGCTCCGCCCAAACCGCAGATCGTGTAGTATCTGATGAAGGCCGAGCTGCCCATCCGCTCTTCCACCGCGGGGCCGAAGAAGAAGAGCATCAGCAGGTTGAACGCCAGGTGCAACAGCCCGAGGTGCAAGAACATGTAGGTGAAGAAAGTCCAGGGCCTGCTTGCCGCGCCCCCGGGAGAAAAAGCAAAGGTTTCGAAAACCCAGGGGCCGGTAAAGACCGTTATGGTCAGCAGGTAGACCACCGCATTCGCCGCCAGCAGGCGCCGCACCCAAGGGGTCAGCTGAAAGGGTGACCGGATCTCCATACAATCTCTCTTACTATTTTACGTGGCCACTTTGTTCCGCGCCTCCCTGCTCAAAGCCAGGCGGCATATGGTCTCGCACAGCTGGGCAAACCCTATACCGCAGGCGGCCGCCGATTGGGGCAGGAGACTGGTCGAGGTGAGCCCGGGCAGGGTGTTGGCTTCCAGAAAACAGGGCTTTCCCTGGGAGTCCAACCTAAAGTCCACTCGCGAGAAGTCCCGGAGCTTCAGCGCCCGGTGCGCGGCAAGCGCCAATCGCTTTACCGTTTCGGCCAGCTCCTCCGGCAGCGCGGCGGGAAAGATCTCGCGGGTAGCGCCGGGAGTGTATTTGGCCTCGTAATCGAAAATCTCGCCCGGAGGAACGATCTCTCCCACCGCCAAAGCTCGGTCGCCGAGTACTCCTACTGTGAGCTCGCGCCCGGGGAGAAAGGCTTCCAGCAACACCTCGTCGTCATAACGCAACGCTTCGGCCACCGCCGGTTCCACCTCGGAGTAGCTGCGAACCACACTGGTCCCTACGGTAGAGCCGGTCTTAGAGGGTTTCACCACCAGAGGGTAGCCCAAAGCTTCGATTGCCTCGCGGGAGGCGGGCCACATCAGCCAGTCGGGAGTGGGGATTCCCGCATGGCGGCAGATCCGTTTGGCCACATCCTTGTCCATGGCCAACGCGCTCCCCAGGGGCCCGCTACCGGTGTAGGTTACGCCTGCAAGCTCCAGCACGGCCTGGACCTCGCCTCCTTCTCCGGCAAGGCCGTGGAGCACTAAGAACACCAGATCGGCTTGCTTGATTTCCGGCAGCTCCGCCAGAGCCGGCCCCAGCTCGCGCTCCTTCAGCAACTGCAGTTCCTCGGCGGAGGGCGGTGCCTTCCCCACGGCGGGAACCAGGAGGCGAGCTTCCTGCTCGTCGCTCAGCGGCCCTTCCACCGTATCCACCACGCATACCGAGTGCCCCAATTCCCGCAGAGCTCTGACCACTTGCGCCGCCCCCGCTAGAGCCACTTCTCGCTCCGGGGTCGATCCTCCGGTTAGAACGGCGATCCGGCTCACGGCCGGTAGACCACCCGGTAGGTTGGCGTCTCCCAGACCTCTACCTCGTAAAGCCGGGCCTCTGGTAGTGCGGCTTCGAGGCGATCCCGGACTCTCCGCGAAACTTCCAGTGCCACCCGTTCCGCGGTGGGGGATACGCCCTTGAACGCTTCCAGCTCGTTGAGCAGCCGGTGGTCAAAATCCGCCACCGCCTCCGCGGCCAAGGCCTCGACGGTGCGGAAATCCACCGCCATCCCGGTTGCGCCGACTTTGTCCTCCGGCACTTCCACCGTGAGGCGTATCCGCCAGTCGTGGCCGTGCATCCGGTCGCAGCGGTCCACTCCGGCCAGCGTGTGAGCCGCCGAGAAGGAAGCTTCGGCCGAAACCAGGTACGTTCCCATATGGGCTTCAGGCGGCCGCAACGGGGTTGCGGTTCCAAGCCGAGTTTTTCATCGGATCCCCGCCACGTGATGCAGGACATCGTAGCGGGTGACGATCCCTGCGGGAACCCCGTTACGGCGCACCAGCACGGCGGGACTCTCCCGGCTCAGCACCGCTATCAGTTCGGCCACCGGGAAATCGGGATCGACCACCGGATAGGGCGGCTCCATCACCTCGAGGACCGGCCGTTCCAGGATCTCGGGGTTGGCCAGGGCCTTGGCGGCGAGGGTTCCCTCCGAGACCGACCCGATGCAATCGGTCCCGTCTATGACCGGGAGCTGGGAGACGTTGTAGGTGCTCATCAGATTGAGAGCCTGGCGCGCCGTCCCGCTAGGGGCGATGCTTACCAACTCGGGCGCATCCGCCGGTTTGGCCGCCAGCAGTGCGGCGAGGGTCAGGCGCTGGTCCTCGAGCATCTGGTTTTCCCGCATCCACTCGTCGCTGTACACTTTCGAGAGATAGCGTTCTCCGGTATCGGCCAATACCGTTACCACCAGCGCGCCGGGGTCGTTTAGCCGCCGGGCCACTTCTAGGGCGGCTACCAGGTTCACCCCGGTGGAGCCTCCGGCGAACAAGCCTTCTTCGCGGGCCAGTCGCCGCGCCATCAGCATCGCTTCCTTGTCGCTCACCACGATCCACTCGTCCACCACGTCGAAGTCGAGGGTGGAGGGAATCTTGTCCCCTCCTATGCCTTCGACCTTGTAGGGCTGTCCCTCGATCTTGCGGTGAGTGCGGGCGTATTCGCTGTAGATCGACCCCACCGGGTCGCCGGCGATGACTCGGATCTTGGGATTGCGTTCCTTGAGATAGCGTCCCGCTCCGGTCACCGTCCCTCCGGTGCCGGGAGAGCAGACGAAGTGGGTGATCTTGCCCTCGGTCTGTTCCCAAATCTCGGGTCCGGTAGTCCGGTAGTGGGCTTCCGGGTTCACCGGATTGTAGTGCTGGTCGGCGAAGATCGCGTTGGGGTGCGAGGCGGCTATGGCGCGGCCCTTCATGATGTAGTTGTCGGGATGGTCGGGCGGCACGGCCGTGGGGGTGATGATCACCTCCGCCCCGAATGCTCGCAGCAGGCGGGATTTCTCCTGGGACATCTTGTCCGGCATGGTGAAGATGCAGCGGTAGCCCTTCACCGCGGCCGCCAGCGCCAACCCGATACCGGTGTTCCCCGAAGTCGCCTCCACGATCAACCCGCCGGGCTTAAGCTTCCCCTCTTTTTCCGCCGCCTCGATCATCGCGATCCCGATACGGTCTTTCACCGAGCCACCGGGATTGAAGTATTCGGCCTTTACGTAGACCGGCGTCTTTATCCCCGCCGTCAGCTTGTTGAGGCGAATCAGCGGAGTCCATCCGATAGCTTGGAGCACATTGTCGTACACCCGCTTTTCCCGGTTCACCGCTCTCCTCCCCTTTCGGCCCGATCGGGCTGTCTGAAATGGACCGGTTGCAGAAAAAGGGTACCCACCGGCTGTCCGTTGCGCCGGGCCGGAGCGAACCGCATCGACTCGACCCCCCTGAGCGCCGCGGAGTCGAGTTCGGGGTAGCCGCTGGCTTCCGCGATCCGAGTGGATTCGGGTACCACGTTTCCTTCGGCGGTAACGTACAGCCGCAGCACCACCACACCTTCCACCTGCTGCTCGAACATGTCTCGAGGATAGTTCACCGGCGATTCCGCGTTGAGCAGCACCGGCGGCTCGAAAGGTGGAGGCGCGTCTCCCGATCCTGCTTGGGGAAATCCGGTTTCGGAGCCGCAGGCCGCTAGGATCGCTATCGACCAAAACCAGCGCCTCACCCGTCCCCTCCCGGCGCAGCCCGCTTCTTGAGTTCCGCCAGCCGGCTCAAAGCTTCGATCGGCGTCATGCGGTCGGGATCGAGTTCCAAGAGATCCCGGATCACCGGATGCTCGGTTTCGAACAGCGCCAGCTGGGCGGTTCGATCGGGAGGCTTTTTGACCGGAGCCACGCGATGACCCGCCTCCAGGCCAGCCAAAATCTCCCGCGCTCGCCGCACCACCTCCAAGGGGAGGCCCGCTAGTCGGGCCACATGAATCCCGTAAGAGCGGTCGGTGGCTCCGGGCTGCAACTGGTGCAGGAAGACGATACCATCGCCGGTCTCTCTTACCGCGACGTTGAAGTTCTTGGCGTGCTGTAACCGCTCGGTAAGCTGGGTGAGTTCGTGGTAGTGAGTGGCGAAGATCGTCTTGCAGCCGATGCGATCGTGCAGCTGTTCGGTCACCGCCCAGGCGATGGCGACGCCGTCGTAGGTGGAGGTGCCCCGGCCGATCTCGTCGAGCAGGACCAAGGAGCGCCCGGTGGCGCCGTGCAAAATCGCGCTGGTCTCGATCATCTCCACCATAAAGGTGGATTGGCCCAAGCCCAGGTTGTCGCTGGCACCCACCCGGGTAAAGACCCGGTCCACCACTCCGATCCGGGCTCGCTCCGCCGGCACGAAGCTGCCCATCTGGGCCATGATCACGGCCAGACCCACCTGCCTCAGGATGGTGGATTTCCCCGCCATGTTGGGGCCGGTGAGCAAGATCACCCTCTGAGATTCGTTCAACCGGATGTCGTTGGGTATGAAACTGCCGGCGGGAAGGCACTGCTCTACCACCGGATGCCTGCACCGCTCCAGCTCGATCGCAAAGTCGTCGGTGATCTCCGGCCTGGCGTAGCGGTTCCGTACCGCAACTTCGGCCAGGGAAGCGAACACGTCCAGCTCGGCCAGCAATCGTGCAGTGCGCTGGATGCGCCCGATCGCCGCCGCAATGCGCGAGCAAAGTTGGTCGAAAAGTTCCCGCTCCCGCTCGGCTATCCGCTCTTCGGCTCCCAGCACCCGCGCCTCGTACTCCTTGAGCTCCGGGGTCACGTAGCGCTCGGCGTTGGTCAGCGTCTGGCGGCGCTCGTAGTGCGGCGGCACGGCGTGCCGCTGAGCCTTGGTCACCTCCAGGTAATAGCCGAAGACCTTGTTGTAACCCACCTTCAACGATTGGATGCCGGTACGTTCCCGCTCGCGCGCCTGCAGGCCGGCAATGAATCGCTTGCCCCCGTCTCGAAGATCGCGAGCCTCGTCCAACTCGCGGTCGGCTCCCGGTCTGATGGTGTCTCCTTCGCCCAATTGCGCCGGGGGATGGAGCACCAGCGCTTTCCGGAGCTCGGCGGCAACATCGCCCAGGGAGTCCACCTGCCCGGCGATGCGCTCCAGCTCCGAACTCGTCTCGCGCCGCTTTATTGCCTGAAGCGCTTCGACCACGTCGGGCAGCCGGTCGAGGGAATCGCGCAGCGCTCCCAAGTCGCGGGGCGAAGCCCTCCGGTTAGCCGCGCGGCTGGCCAAGCGTTCCAGGTCTCTTACCCCTTTCAACGCCTCTCGGAGGCGCTCCCTGGCCCGCGCATCGCCGGCCAAGACCTCCACCGCATCGTGCCGCTCTCGGATGCGGTCGGGAACGCACAGCGGTGCTACCAGCCACTGGCGAAGCAGCCGGCTCCCCATGGGCGTCACCGTTTGGTCCAGCACTTTGAGCAGGGTGATCCCTCCCGGCCGCATCGGTTCCACCAACTCCAAGTTGCGCCGGGTCATTTCGTCCAGCGGCATCAGCGCTCCGCCCCTCAGGACCACGGGGCGGGAAAGTTGGGGCAATCCCGACGGTCTGAGCTCGGCCGCGTACCGCAGAAGGGCGCCCGCAGCGCCGATGGCAGGACGGTCTTCCGCCTGGATCCCCAAGCCCTCGAGCCCCGACACTCCGAACCGGCGAGCCAGCTCTTCACTAGCCCAGGACCAGTCGAATTCCCAAGGCTCCCGCTCGGTCAGCAGCACCTCTTCAGGAAGCTCGAGCTTCGAACCCGAGGGTACCACGATCTCCTTGGGATCGAAGCGCAACAACGCCGCGCGGAAGTGCTCCCGAGTGGTGACCTCCAGAAAGAATTCCCCGGTCGAGAGATCCACCGCCGCGAGCCCTATCTGGTCGCCGGGGAGTACCGCCAGCAGAAAGTTGTTGCGCGCGGCATCCAGTAGTCCCTCTTCCAGAGCGGCTCCCGGTGTGACCGTCTCGACCACCGCGCGCCGTACCACCCCCTTGGCCTGCTTCGGGTCTTCGATTTGCTCGCAGATGGCCACCCGGTAGCCTCGCTCCACCAGCCGCTTCAAATATTCGCCGGCCGCCCGAACCGGAACGCCCGCCAGCGGAACGTCGGCGGCACCTCCGTTGTTGCGGGTGGTTAGGGTGAGACCCAACTCGCGGGCTGCAAGCTCGGCGTCCTCGAAGAACATTTCGTAAAAATCGCCCATTCGGAAGAACAGGATGGCGTCCCGGTGCCGGGCTTTGATCTCCCGGTACTGCTGCATCAGAGGCGTGGCGGCTGGAGCGCGGGGGTTCAACGTTCCTCCACTACAAAGGGGTTGCCGCCCAAAATGCGGCGCAACTCGGCTGCGAGGCGCTGGGCCTCCTCCCGGCTGCGGAACTGGCCTACCCTCACCTTGAACAGCCCGTCGGTATCGCGAATCACGCGCGGCTCGTAGCCTCGCGCCCTTAAGGAGCGCATCACCTCGTCGGCGGCCACCGGGCTCTGCACCGCGGCCACTTGAACGCTGAAACTCGCCCGGGTTGCGGCTGTACCGGGGCGCGCGGCGGCGGTATCCCGGGTGGCCACCGTACGGCAGCGCTGGAGATAGAACCGGGCGCGATTGGCTATTTCTACCTCCAACCCCGCCTCCGCTTCAGCGCGCTCGAAAAGCCGGCAAGCTTCGGCAAGGTTGCCCAGTTCCAGGTGCGAGCGCCCCGCCCAGTAGGCGGCAGCGGCGCGTTCCGGGCTGCCCGGGTAGTCCAGCAGAACCCGCTCCGCGCTGCGGAGTGCGCCGTTCCAGTCGCCCCGGGCGAAGGCGTATTGGGCCAGCCGCAGCAGCGCTGCCGGCGCCCACCGGGAACGGCTGTACTCGATACTCACCCGGCGGAAGTAAGTGAGAGCGCTCTCGGCAGCCTGGGCTACCACGCCCGCCGTAAAAAGCGCCAGGGGGTAGAGGGAGTCTTGAGGCGACCAAGCCGACAGGCGCGAGCGCACCAGAGCCCGGGCCGAGTCTCCCTGGCCCTCGGTGACCAAGCGCACCGCCTCTCTCAGCACGCTGTCGGGAAAGAGCGAGTCCTGTTGCGCCCAAACGGGACTGCCGGCCAAACTCAAGGCGAGCAGTAACGCTCTCGGCTTCACGCTGCTGCTCCTTCGGCGCGCAGCGCGCCCAAGGTTAGAATCAAGTTACAGAGTAGGGCCCGGTCATCGCTCACCGTGGTGCTCTTTAAGGCGCGATCCGCCTCGTAGGCCGCCCGGATCGCAGCGTCCAGCTCGGCCGAAGACCACAGGGCCGCCGCATCGCTCCAGCGCTCCGCGGCCAGTTTCCAATCGCCCAGAGCCCTCGGGCGGTGAGTGCGCAGAGCCTGCAAAATCGCTCCCCGAAGCCGGCCCCCGGTGATACCCCGATCGAGCAGCGAACGGGCAAGTCTTAGCCCCAGCAGTTCCTGCCCCAGGGCGGTCACCATTCGAACTCCGGAGACTCCCGCTTGAGGAAGGACCACGTCGATCAGTTCCAGTGCCCGAGGGGTCTGCCGGGCTACGGCGGCTTTGCACCAGTCGTCCAGGGTCTCGCCGCGCCGCACCCCGGCGAGGCGGCTCACATCGTCTTCGCCGACGATTTTCTCCGAGCCGAACGCGGCCGCCAGCTTCTCCAGTTCCACTTTGAGGTGCGCCAAATCGGATCCCGCCACCGCCAGCAGGTGATCGATTGCGCTCCGTTCGAGTCGCAGTCCCAAATCCGCCGCCTTGCGCTCGACCCAGGCCGCCAACTCCTCACCCGATGGAGGTTCCAATTCCAAATGTGCCGCGGAGCGCATCAGCTTGGGATCGGGTTTTTCCCCGCCCGCCTGCGTGACCACCAGTACGGTGGTGGGCGAGGGGCGGTCAGCGTAGCGGTAGAGGCTTTCCCACAACTTCGAGTTCTTGCGCCACTGCTCTATCCCTTTGATCACCACCACCCGCCGCGGCGCGAAGACGGGAACGGTCTCCACCAGGTTGTGGAGATCTTCCACCGAAAGCTCCGCAGCCTGCCGGATATCCAAGTTGAAGTCCCGGGAGGCGGGATCGAGCGCCGCATTCACCAGGCTGTCGATCAATTCCTCCTTGAGAGTTTCCTCCTCGCCGGTGAGATAATAGACGGGGAGAAATTCCGCCCGCCCGAACTGCCGCACGACGGATTCCAGAGTGATCGCCGCCATAACCGGAAGTTACCCGGCTACGCCGGCATTCGGAATCTGCTCAAGGGGCGGTGACCCAACGTGCCGCTGTCCCGGACGGCTCGGGAAGGTCGAGGGATACGGCCCAGGGGAGCGGATCTTCACCGCTGGCGAAGCTCACGAACGGCACGCCGGGATTGACCACCACGACGGGGAGCGCCTTTCGCTCCTGTTCGGAGAAGGATGCAGCCACCCCCTCCAAGAAGAACAGCGTGGCAGCGGCGGCCAAGAGGAGAGCTGCCGCTACTGGTCCCGCCTGAGGCAGTCCCACCGGAGCCAACGCGGCCTCGCTCAAACGGGTTTTGAGGGTTTTCTGGAAATCGGAAGAGGGCTCGAGTTGGGCCAGGGAGCGCAGCACCCGCACACCGGCCGCAAGGACTTCGTCATAGCGGGCGCAACGGGGACAACTCCGCAAGTGCCAAAACATCCGGCGGCGGATCTCGGCGTCACAGATCCTGCCGTCCCGATACTCGGAATATCTTTCCAAAAATTCTTTGCAGTCCATTCCCTGCACCGCGGGCCCTAGCCGGTCCACCTGGAGCGGGTCTATATACCTCGAATACCGGGCTAGGTTCCGCATGACAGGCTCGAGGATCCGCTGTACGGCCGGCTTCCCCCTGGCGCCCCCGGCCCCTACCGGCGCGCTAGGTTCGGCTCCCGGGTCTCCCGGTCGCCCTAATCCAGATAAGGGGCTACCAGCTGGGCGAACCGGTTGCGGGCTCGGTTGAGCCGGCTTTTCACCGTTCCCAGGTTGCACCCTACGATCTCGGAAATCTCCTCGTAGGTCTTTCCTTCGAGCTCCCTCAGGACAAAAACCTGGCGATGATGCTCCGGCAACTGCGCAACCGCCCATTCCACCAGTTCGCGCAACTGGCGCTTGCGGTAGAGATCGTCGGGACGGTGGTGGACGTCCTCGAACTGGAGCGGCCGGTGATCCGCTTCCCAGTTTTTCTTTATGGTCTGGAACAAGACCAGCGGGTTGCGGCTGCGGTTGCGCAGCTCGTTCTTCGCCAGATTCGAAGCGATGGTGTAGATCCAGGTGGAGAACTTCTTGGTCTGGTCGAACCGGTGAATGTGCCGGTGCACCCGGATGAACACCTCCTGCACCAAGTCCTCCGCCCGCTCCCGATCTCCGATCGTGCGATAGACGAAGTTGAGCAGCCGCTTTTGGTAGCGCTCGACCAGCTCGTCGAACGCCTCCGAGCGGCCCTCCAGGTAGGCCGCCACCAGCCGGGAATCGTCCAGCCGCTTCAGTTCCCTGGCGGCGGCGGAACGCTCCCCGGCGGTCCTTTGGGGTTTTGCAAGTAGCGTCTTCATAGCTGCTCCCGGAAGCCGGCCCGGCGGGAACCGGCTTCCCAATCTTCAGACAAGGTATCCTGCCTCTGTCCAAACCTCCTGTGACTCGAACTACAAACTAAGCATAAAACGTACCGCCCGCAGCACTTCTCCGCCCCCCAAAGTCAAGTGCTTGCGCTGCTTGTAATTACAGTGTCGCCTCCGATTCCCCGTTGGGCATTCCGGCACTCGGACCGTGGCAGCTGTCCTCACCTTGGGACACCTCCTATGACCTCAGCCGGTACCGAGCGGCATACAGTATCGCCAGGGCCGACTTGGCATCGTTGAGCTCTCCCCGGTGGATCATCTCGAGCACCTCGCTCAGGGGAACCTCCACCACTTCTAAAAACTCGTCGGCATCGGGGCTCGGTTCCCGCCTCCGGCTCACCCCCTCGGCCAGAAAGAGTTGGATCTGCTCGTCGGTGAAACCCGGAGTGGTAAAGATGGTGATCATGTGCTCCAACTTTTCGGCCACCGCCCCGGCTTCCTCCCACAGCTCCCGGCGAGCACATTCGATTCCAGACTCTCCGGGCTCCAAAACGCCGGCCGGGATTTCCCACAATATCCCGTCCGCCGCGTAGCGATACTGCCGGAGCAGGAGAATGCTCGGTTCCGGATCGCCTGCGACCACCGGGACCACAGCAGCCGCTCCGGCGTGGCGTATGATCTCGAGCTCGAGGGTCGAACCGTCCGGAGCTCTCAGTGTCTCGATGTCCAGGTTCACTATCCTCCCGTTATAGACCCGGCGTACCGCCAGGCGGTTACGGGGAGGGGGTTTCATGCTGGCGCCCCTCGGTAGGTTGGATGCTTGGGCGGGTCCCGGCGTTGCACACCCGGTCTTTACGCCTCCCGCGCGAAGATCAGCAGGATGCGGCTAGCCGAGAGCGCTACTGCCGACTCGTAGGCCCAGCCGGAGCGGGAACGCTCGTTCAGCAGATCGGTGAGCGATTCCTCGTCGTCCCGCGTCTTGCCCTGAAGCTTCAGGATGACCACTTGGTACTGTTTCATCTCCCCTTCAGCCTCTCTAAAAGAGGGTTTCTCAGCGGGTGCCGAAAAGCCGATCCCCTGCGTCGCCCAGGCCCGGCAAGATGAATCCTTGCGCGTTGAGTTCCCGGTCGAGCGCGGCGGCGAAGATCATCACGTCGGGGTGGGCCTCCAGCATCCGCCGCACTCCTTCGGGTGCCGCCACCAAGCAGAGGAAGCGGATCTTCTGCGCTCCGGCGCCCTTTAGCGCCGAAACCGCGTGCACCGCCGATCCTCCGGTGGCGAGCATCGGGTCGAGGACCAGATAGAGCCGGTCCGGCTCCTCGCCGGGAATCTTGAAGTAGTAGTGAACCGGCTCCAGGGTTTTCTCGTCGCGGTACAATCCGATGTGGCCGACCCGGGCATTGGGCACCAGCTGGATGACGCCGTCCACCATTCCCAAACCGGCCCGGAGAATGGGAACCAGGGCCAGCTTCTTGCCCGCCACTTGCATTCCCGTGGTTCGCTCCAGTGGAGTTTCCACCTCCACCGGTTCCAAAGGGAGATCTTTGGTGGCCTCGTAGGCCATGAGCATGGCGATCTCGTTGACCAGCGCCTTGAAGTCTCGAGTGGCCGTGTTCTTGTCACGGAGCTTGGTCAGCTTGTGCTGGATCAGCGGGTGGGTCACCACCGTAAGGTTGGAAAACATGACACAATTGTAGGCGCTAGGCGATTCCGGGTCGAGGGGCGACTCGCCGGGCGGCCTCTATGCCGGAGCGAACCGCGCCTGGTATACCGCTTCTTAGATAGTGGGAACCGGCGAGCTCGAGCGGAAGATTTTCAGCCACTATGCGCCGCAACCGGCGCACCGCCCTGACGCGCCGCTCGTCCCACAAAGGCAACACCCCTTCCCAGCGGGCCACCCAAGACAACCAGGCTCTGGCCCGTATTCCCAGGGGCTCGGAGAGGACCTCTTCGGCGCGCTCCACCCACCAGGGATCCGGAGCGTCGAAAGGGTACTCTCCGCCGGGCCGAAAGAATACCCTCAACAGCACCCAGCCCCGGGGCGAACGGCCCGGGAACTTGGAGGAGGAGAAGACGCAGGCCTTGAACCCGGGGCCGCTGCGCGGCCCGGCGGCCGGCACCATACCGGCGGCGTCGAGGGGATGGGCGACCTGATCACGAGGGTAGGCCAGGGAGACGCTGACCGAAGAGAAAGCCGGCATGGCGCACAGATCTTGAACCTCTCCTCTGAGCTCGTCCGGTAACATGGTGGCCAGCGCTTGCGGCGGGACCGCCGCAATTGAGCGATTCACCAGCAGGGACGCACCGTCAGCCAGCCGGAGGCGCAGCTTTCCAGAGACCGGCTCCAGCCCGGCCACCGCCGCGCCGGTCCGTATTTCCCCTTGGGCGCGCACCTCCCGGGCAAGGCGATCCACCAGCTCCTTCATCCCCGCCGCCATAGAGACCAGCCCGCTTCCTTGGGACCGCCCGCTGGTCTGGATCCCCACAAGGGAAGCGGCCCGCCTGCCCGCCAGCGGCTCAAGTTTCGAGCCGCTCAAGAGATACGCCTTTTTCACAGCTTGTTTGACCGTCCGGTCAGTCAACCCCAGCTCGGCTACCAATCTAGCCATCACCCGGCTGGCCGCGCTGTATCCCTCGGCTCCGTGCTCTAGCAGGAAGTCCTGGTGATGCTGGGTGAAGATTTGTCCCCCCAGGCGCGGGGAGCTTTCCAGCAGGATTACCCGAAACCCGCGCCGGGCGATCTCGCGGGCGGCCGTCAATCCCGCCAGGCCCCCGCCGATCACCGCGACGGTCGAGGAGCTATCCACCCGCGTTCGGCGGCGGCGGTCCATACCAAGTCCGCCAGGGCCTCGATCAGTTCGGGCGAGTCGTTGAGCGATGGGGTGCGTTCCAGCCTGACCCCCAGTTTGCGGGCCAGGTCCTGGTATTCGATATCGACGTCGTAGAGCACTTCCAAGTGATCGGCTACGAAACCGATGGGGCAGAGCACGATTTCCCCGTGGCCTTGGGCTGCCAGGTGCTGCATCACCTCGCCCGCATCCGGACCCAACCAGCGGTCTTGGGTTTGGCCTGCGCTCTGAAAGGCCACGCTGTAGGGGTAGTCCCCCACCCGCTCCATCACACCCTCGGCGCTTCGCCTCAGCTGCTCGGGGTAGGGATCTCCCGAAGCCAAGATCTTTTCCGGCAGGGAGTGGGCGGTGAAGATGATGTGCGGCTTGGTCCGCCGCGCGGCGGGAAACCGCTCCAGAGTTTGGGCCACTTTTGCCGCAACACCGTCCAAAAAGCGGGGGTGGTCGTACCACTGCTTTACAAAGGCGACCTCGATACCCTCGCTCGCCTCCTCCACCTTTTTCTGGTAGGCGCCGATGCTCATGCGGGAAAAGTGGGGCGCCATCGCCACGACCACTAGGCGCTTTATTCCGTCTTTCCGTACCGCTTCCAGCGCTTCCCGGATGTAGGGATGCCAGTGGCGCATCCCCACATAGACCGGAGTACCGTCGCCCAGGAAGTGGGCCAGCCGGGCGGCTTGAGCTTCGGTCCTTTCCAGCAACGGCGATCCTCCGCCGATCGCCCGGTAGCGTTCCTCCAGTTCTGCGACCAGCTCGGGGGGAGTGGGCCTGCCGGAGCGGATGTCCTCGAGGAACGGTTTCACCTCCTCCAGGGATCGCGGGGCACCGTAGGCCACCAGCAGGACGCCGTAGGAGACTTCAGACACGGGCGGCGCTCCTCTCGTGTACCAAGTCCACCACCCTGCGCAAGCGGTCGGGATCGGTTTGGGGGAGAACTCCGTGCCCCAAGTTGAAAATATGTCCCGGTTGTCCTCCGGCGCGGCGCAGCACGGCCAGCACTTGGGATTCCAGTTCTTCCACGGAGCCCAGCAGGGCGCAGGGATCGAGGTTGCCCTGGATCGCTTTGCCGGGCAGGCGCGAGCGGGCCTGATCCAGGGGAATTCTCCAATCGATTCCTATGACCTCCCCTCCCGCTTCGGCCATCAGCTCCAGCAGACTGGAAGTGCCGGTGCCAAAGTGAATTATCGGCGCGTTGCGGTTGGCTTTCCTAGCGAGAGCCAGAGCTTTTGCCGTGTAAGGGAGTGCGTAGCGGCGGTAGTCGTCCGGGGACAAGGCTCCGGCCCAGCTGTCGAACAGCTGCAACGCCTGCGCGCCCGCCTCGATCTGGCACGCGAGGTAGCGCCCCACCGCCACAGCCAGCTTGTCCATCAATGCGTGCCAGGTTTCCGGATCGGAGTACATCAGCGTCTTGGTTTGTACGAAGCTCCGGGTGCTGCCTCCCTCGACGGCGTAGCTCGCCAAGGTGAAAGGTGCCCCGGCGAACCCGATGAGGGGTGTTCGTTCTCCCAGCCGGTGGCGCACCAGCCGGATGGTTTCCATGACGTAACCCAGGTCGGATTTCGGGTCCAGATCCCGAAGCCGCCGGACGTCTTCCGCTTTGCGGATCGGCCGCTCGATGACCGGGCCCTCTCCGCGCCTGAAGGAGAGGCCGAGTCCCATGGGCTCGAAGGGTAGCAAGATATCGGCAAACAGGATTGCCGCGTCCACTCCCAGGCGCTCCACCGGTTGCAGGGTAACTTCGCAAGCGACCTCGGGCCGCCGGCAAATCTCCAGGAGCGACAGTTTGGATCGAATGGCGCGGTACTCGGGCAGGTAGCGTCCCGCCTGCCGCATGAACCAAACCGGGGTGTATTCGGTCGGCTGGTTGAAGCAGGCCTTCAGGAAGAGCTCAGCCGACAAGTATCTGGTCTCCCCTCAGTTTTACCCGGTAGGTGCGCAGGGCTACTACGGGAGGCCCGGCCACCGGCTTTCCGCTCTTGAGGTCAAAGCGGCCACCGTGCCAGGGACATTCCAGTATGCAGGAGTCGCAGTCCACGATCCGGCCCTCGGAGAGAGAGGCTCTCCCGTGGGTGCAGCGGTCGCTTACGGCGTAGTAGTTGCCGCCCACGTTGAACACCGCCACCGCTTCGGTTCCCAGATAGACCCGTTTGCTGGCTCCCGGGGGCAGTTCGCTCGCCTTGGCCACCGCAACGAAGCCGTCCCCTTCGGTGCCGAGCTCCGCCACCGGAACGGACGCTCCGCCCAGAGTGTCCAAAGCCTCTGCCAGCGACATCTGGAGGCAGGTAAAGACCGGGACATCGCGCTCGGTGTAGGCGGACGCCTCGCTCTCGCGCAACTCCATGACCAGGTCCAAGAACTCCGCGGGATCGTCTCCCTCGAAGGCGACTACGAACTCCTGGTCATCCAGCCCGAAGCTGTAGGTGGTGTTGATCCTGATGGAGGGGTACTTGCGTCCTATCAGTACGTGCTGGTTCATCGCCTGCTGGCGCTTCTCGAACGGCAGGCTGTACCACTCGCGCTTTTTGACGAACGGATAGACGAACAGGTAGCGCGAATCGGAAGGGCTGATGATGGTCCGGTCTTCTCCGCTGTCCAGCTCCGGGAACTCGTAGATCGAACGCTTGGTCATCCCCAAGTAGCTGTACGGCGTTTCCAAGTAGCGGCCCAGGCGGGTGGAGAAGATGGCGGTCTCCACCGCCTGAAGGGTTTCCAGATCTTCCGCCACCTGCCAGAGCATGAGATCGCAGTCTCCCCGCGTACCCATCAGGCTGTAGGGGCGCAGCAGGAGCCTACCTTGGAACTGCTTAAGCGTGCGGACGAACTCCTCTTTCTGCTCCAGCTGCTCCGCGGCGTCCAGGCTGCGCCAGGCGGGTTGGAGCTTGAGGAAGAGAAAGCGAACCAGCTGCCGTTTTTCTTTATGGCTTTTCCGCTCTGTCATTGACTTTCCCTCTCTGCGGATTCTGCGAAAAGATCCAAGAGGGCGGCGATCAAGCCGTCTTCGGTGTAACGTTCGGCCACCGCATCCACCCGGAGCCCGCATTCGGCGGCCGTTCGCGCCGTGACCGGGCCGATGCAGACGATCTTGGCGCCCGGCGGCACCGGCCAGTTTTCTACGTAGCCTCGTACCGTAGAGGACGAAGTAAAGGTAATTGCATCGGCCGCATCCAACGACTCCGCCTCCGGTCCCCTAGCACGGTGCGCCTTCCGGCTCCGGGTACGATAAGCGGCTATCTCCTCGACCACCGCTCCTTTTTCCCTCAGACCGTCCACCAGCGTTCGGCGGGCGATGTTAGCCCGGGGAAGGAGGATCTTGAGGCCGGACACGTTTCCTAAAGCTTCCAGCACCGCTTCCGCCACATAGCGTTCGGGGATCAGATCCGCCTCGACCCCGCGCCGCCGGAGCGCTTGCGCGGTAGCCGGTCCTATGGCGGCGATGCGAGGTTTGTTCTCCCGCCGCTCGAGCTCCCGCGCCAGCCGGAAGACCGCTTCCACGCCGTTCTTGCTGGTAAAAACGATCCAGTCGTACTCGGATATCCGCTCCAGGGCGCGGGCAAGTTCCGGAGGATCGGTAAACTCGATCTCGATGGAAGGGGCGACTATCGGTACCGCCCCTAAACTTCTCAGGCGCCCGGCCAGCCGCGCCGCGTCCGGATCGGGGCGGGTAATGACGATCCGCTTCCCCGCCAGAGGGGCCGCTCTCTCCATACCGTAGAATTGTAGCGCCGCCGGGCGCTTCCCCCCAGAGCGCGCTGGCTCTTCCTCAAGCGCAAAGCCGCGGATATCGGCGCCGGAAAGCCAGGACCGCCACCGGATAAAGCAAGCGCTGGAGAGCGTTGTAGCTGTAGAAAGACCTAAGAAGCGGCAGTCCCCCCCGGTGGAGAATCTCCAGGAGAAGGCCGTAATCACCCGCCCTCAAGAACTCCCAGAGGAACCGATTGACCACTCCAGCTTTGGTCCATTTGTGAAAAGCAGACGCCGCGTGTTTTCGGTAAAAGGCCCGCCAATCTCCGCCGCGGAGGACGGCTTGGCCGGCCAAGCGACCCGATCTTATCGCCGTCCGGATGCCGAACCCCCACAACAGGTCCTGCAGGCCGGCGGCTTCCCCGGCGACCAGCGCAGGGCCGAGGGACCAGCGCGGCCGGGGCGCGAAGTGGCCCAGCCCGCCCACCGGCCGCGGATTGCGCATCTCCACCGGGTATCGGTCCATCAGGAGTCGCCGCGCCTGGTCGAAACAGAGCCGGGCCTGCTCGAAGCGATCGAAGAGAACCGTACAGAGGCAACCGTATCCGCCGGCCACCAGGAGATAACTGTATCCCTTGATCCCCGCAGCGTCGTGGGTGAGGACGGCGGCCAAATCTTCGGCGTCCGTTTGGAAGACGATCCCCTTGTCCACCGCGAAAACCCGCTTGGTGTCTGGGCCGGTGGCGACTATGTGTGCCGTCCTAGGTGGAGCGCTCTTCTTGAACCGGATGGTAACGCCCGCATCGAGGGCCTGCCGTTTCAAGGACTGATCCAGGCTATCCGGGGCCGTTCCCCGTTTTACCAGATAAAATGCGGGGCGCTCGAAGCGGTGGTTGACCACCTTTCGGCCGTTGGTGTGCACCGCGCCGTAGAAAGGCCGGAAAAAGAAATCGGCTTCGATCCCGATCGAGCGAAACTCCTCCAGCGCATCGAGTTCGCCGGACCAGTTCTCGATTCCCTGCAGATCCCCCCGGAATCGGGTTCCGCAGTCGCGGCCCCGCTCCAGAACCACCACCCTTTGCCCCGCCCGCGCCAGGGTGATGGCGGCCGCGAGCCCCGCGGGTCCGGCTCCCAAGATCGTGATGGCGGAATCTTGCCGCGGCGGGATCGCCCCCAGGGTCATTGTCCGGGTAAGAGCAGAAGCTTCCCGCTGGTCCGCCTTTTCTCCAAATCCCGGTGCGCCTCCGCCGCGCGGGACAAAGGATACTCGGCGTGGATCCTGAGGCGCAGGCGCCCCTCCTTCACCCAGCCGAGCACGTCGCCGGCCCGCTCCAGCAGCTCTTCCCGGGTGGCGATGTAGTGGCCCAAAGAAGGTCGCGTGAGAAACAGCGAACCTTTGCGGTTTAGGATCTGCGGGTCGAACGGTGGGACCGGACCGCTGGACTGCCCGAAAAGCACGAGCATTCCCCGGAGAGCCAGACAGTCGAGGCTTTTCTCGAAGGTGTCGCGGCCCACCGAATCGTACACCACCTGGACTCCTCGCCCTTGGGTGATGCGCTTGACTTCAGCTTCGAAATCGGTCTCGGTGTAGCGAATTACGTAGTGCGCGCCAGCCTCCCGGGCGAGAGCTTCCTTTTCCGCGGTCGAGACCGTCCCTATGACCGTGGCGCCGCACATTCTCGCTATTTGTACCAGCAGCAGTCCCACGCCTCCCGCCGCAGCGTGCACCAGGCAAATATCTCCCTCTTTCAAGGGGTAGGTAGAGCGGGCCAGATAGTGCGCGGTCATTCCCTGAAGCATGGCGGCCGCCGCCTGCTTGGCGGAGAGGCCCGAGGGTATGGCTACCAGCCGGTCTTCGGGGACGGCCGCGTATTCGGCGTAGGATCCCAGCACTCCGGTCCAGGCTACGGGATCGCCCTCCTTGAAGTTTTTCACTCCCGCTCCCAGCCGGACTACGACGCCGGCCCCCTCCTGGCCCAAGATGGCGGGAAGTTCTATCCGATAGAGTCCGGAGCGCTGGTAGGTGTCGATGTAATTGACCCCGGCGGCTTCCAGCTTTACCAGCACTTCACCCGCTTGAGGCTCGGGAATGGGTACGTCCTCGTAGCTGAGGACTTCGGGGCCTCCGGTTCGATGCACGCGAACAGCTTTCATGCGGCAACCTGGAAAGCCGGCGGGGAAGCAGGCACTCGAACTGCTGCCCTGCCTCCCCTCGGCCGGGAAAATGTCAGAACGTGGCCGTGACTCCTCCCAGCACCCTCCGGCCGATGACCGATCCGCCGTACATCGTGTAGCGCTTCTGGTCCAGCAGGTTGGTGGCCACCAGGTGCAACCTCACGTAGTTGTTCACCTGGTAACCCAGGTTGACGTCGATCATCTGGCTTGCGGGAATCGGCCCGGCGTATACTCCCGCAGCCCAGCGGAACTCGTCCACCAAGCGCGCCGTGACGCTCGCATCGAGTCCCTCGGTGCCGCTGTACGAGAGGGTGATCGCCCCCTTGTGTTTGGGAGTGTTGGGAAGCAGCGAGTCTCCCAGTATTTGGTCCTTTACGTCAAAGTCGAAGAACGCGTAGGAGCCTTCGATCTTGAACGACGGGGTCACGAAGTATCCCGCGCCGATCTCTATGCCGCGCTCGATTACCCGGCCGGCGTTGGCGTACGACAGAATCAGCGCCCGGCTATTGCCGTAGGTCGCCAGCAACGGCCCAGCCTGAGCCACTAGTCCGGCGTAGCCGGTGCGCAGGGCGGCGATGGTGGCCTTGATTTGGGCCTCCTGCTGGGGAGTGATGGCTCCCGCTTGGCGCAGCGCGGTGGCTCGGGCCTCGAGATCGTCCAGATTCTTAGGAACGTTGGTGCCCTGATCGGTGAGCGAGTACTTGGTGAACAGCGGATTGGTTCCCGGGTGCAGCGAAGCCGGCAGAAGATCGGTCACGAAGTTTTTGAGTTCGTTGAGGTAGCCGTCGATGGTAAAGAATCCGCGTCCTGCGAAGTTTCCTTTGTAGCCGATCTCCCAGCCGGTGACCTTTTCCACGTCCAGTTCGGCGTTGCCCAGAGCGAGAGCGTGGGTCAAGGAGTCGAAGTTCCAGGGCAAGTCGTTGGGCAGGTTGAGGCCCGCTCCTATCCCCGAGGCGTTCATCTGCTGGAAGAACTGCTCGATACCGCGCTCCAAAGTGCGCGGGGCGGTGGTGGGCGGGGCTACGGGGACCCGCAGGAAAAACTCCGAATAGTTGGGAGTCTGAAAAGCGCGGTTGACGGTAAATCGGATCGAATGATCCTCGTTGGGGCTGAACACCACCGCGCCCTTGGGCGAGAACTGTCCTTTGAACAGCGTTCCGTCGTCGAAACGGGAAGCGGCGACCAGTTTTAGTTCCGGTATCGGCTGGTACTCGAGTTGCCCGTAGACCGAGTAGTAATTGTCGCTGCGGTCGTCGTTGTTGGGAGCCATGAGCGTGTTCTGGGTGTTCACCCGGTAGTTCCGGTAGGAGGCTCCCAGCACGATCCTCGCCTTCTCGTCCAAGAAACTCCGGTTGTATTGGCCTTCCACGTGGTAGATGCTGGACTGTTCTTGCAGGTCGAGCCCGGAGAGAAGCGACTTTTGCGGTTCTTTGGAATCGCGTCCCGAGTACCAAGCCATGAGGTTGTAGTTCTCGTGGGACCAGTTGATCCTGGCCCAGGGCCTGAACGCCTTGAGTACCTGGACCCTGCCGATTCCGGTAACGAAGACTTCGTTTTCCACCTGTGCGGCGCCGCCCTCGATGGTTGCGATCGAGTTTGCGGCGTAGTAGTCCAGGCGGGCGGTTCCGTGGATGTTCACTATGGGATCCCGATCACCCGTGGCTTCCCCGGTGGTGGGGTCTTTGCTCTGCCCGGCGAGGGGCAGCACTTCCGGCCGGCCCTCGGGCGGGATGGTGGCGCTGGTGGCCTGGGAGTACTCCCTCACGATGTCGGTGCCGTCCAGCCGGGTCCGCGAGCGGGTCCAGGTGTCGCTGGTGTAATACGAGCCGCTGAGCTTGTAGCCGAACCTCCCCTCGGAGAACACGCCGGCGTGGCGGAACTCGCCTTTGAAAGTGCTCAGCTCTCCGCCGCTCAAGCTGATCTTGGTGCCGCGGATCGCCCTGGCCGGCGGGGTGGTGATGCTCAAGACGCCGCTGAACGCGTTAGCCCCGTAAAGGGCCGAGCCGGGCCCGCGCACCATTTCCACTCGGGCCGCATCCTCCAGAGGCGGGTTGGCGTTCCACTCCTGGGAACCGAGGAAGGCGATCGCCAGATCGCGCCCGTCTTGCAAGACCAAAACCCGCCGGTTCAGCGAGGAGTTGAAACCCCTGGTGTTGAGGTTGAAATCGCTGATACCGCTCTGGACCAGGTCGACGCCCGGGATGTTGGCCACTGCTCGGGCCATCTGTCCGGTGATGGCGGCGGAGCGGACTTGCGGGATATCCGCTATAGCCACCGCCGCCGGGGCTTCCACCACGCGCTCGGGCGTGCGGGAGGCGGTGACCACCACTTCTTCCAGGGCCACCGGTTGGGCTTCCAGTACCGCGTCGACCGTGGCGGTCCCGCCAGCCGGTACGGTCACTTCCACCGCTTGGGGCCGGTATCCCAGCCAGCGGAAGAGCACAGTCTGGCGCCCCGCAGGGACCCGTTCTAGGACGTACCTGCCGTCGCTCCCCGTAACGGTGCCGAGATTGGTGCCCTGCACGCTGACCTGCACTCTAGCGATCGGGGAGCCGTCGGCCCGCCGGGTGACGGTACCGGTGACGGTGCCTACGGCCTGGGCCGAAAGGGAACAGGGCAGAACCAGTAGCGCAGCGCAGAGAAACGGGATGACTCGCATACGCATACCCTTGCCGGTTTGAGGTCTTGGTTAAGGGCGGGCTTTTCTCAGGGCCGCCCCGCCAGCGAGCCAAAAAGATGGCGCCGCGGCCGTTTGGGCGGGAGGGGTGGGGTGTTCGGGTTGCGGGGTCCCGGGGGAGGGGTATGTTGGTGGAGGAGGGGTCCGTACTGGGCGCTGGGATTGGGGCGTTTTTTCTGGCATTCAGCAAGCGAGGTGCAACATGATCCGGCGGGCAACTGTTCTTTTGGCGGCAGGACTAGCCGCCGGTCCTTTGTACGCCCAGCGGGGCGAGGGGAAGCTCCGGGTTGCGGTTGCGGACTTCGAGTACGACGAGGTGAGGGAGTCCGCCAGGGAGATTTTCGGGGGCGAGGCCGACGTGGGTGTGGGGATCGCCGATTTGGTGGCCGAGGAGCTTAAGAAGAAGGACCGCTTCGAGGTGGTCGGGAGGGCGGCGCTTCCTCCGGGTTCTCGCCTCGACTACTCGGCAGCCTGCAACTTGCTCGGCGAACTGGGAGTGGACGTCGTGATAACGGGAGGTGTAGCTGCTTTCGGGAAGGTGGAGGGGGAGGTAGCCGGGGTCAATGTGCGCGTGGGTCGAATCGGAATTGGGAGGATCGGGAGGGAGCACACCGTTGGGGTGGTTGCTCTGGCGGCGCAGTTTGTCGGGGGACCGGCTTGTACCCCGCTTGCTTATGCGGAGTCGAGGGCTACGGCGGAGGGTTCCGGTACCTCGCTCACCGGCGGGGTGGATCTCAAGGTGATCTCCGCCGGAGGCCGGATCAACATGAGCGGCGAGGAGTATCGAAAGACCACTATCGGCAAGGCTACGGTGGAGGCTGTGGGGGAGCTGGTTGCGGAGTTGGAGGGGCGTTACGGCGAGGTGAGGCGGGCGCTGGAGGCCGCTGCCCAGGAGCCGGTGGCTCCCGCGGCGCCCTTGGTTGGCGCGGGTGCGCTGGGCGGTGTGTGGGGGTTGTACCAGTTCAAGGGTACGGAGTACTTCAAGTACGACGCCGAGGTTGAAGAGGAGGGCGAGCGCAAGACAGGCTGGTACACGCTCGAAGCGCAGCCTGCAGGCGAAGGCCGTTTCCGGCTCACCGTTGCCGGGCTACTGGGAGAAGACTCCTTCCGCACCACCACCACGACCTCGCCCGGCCAGGGGATTCCTTTCATGCAGGTCGCGGCTATGGGTCCGGGTGCGATCGTGCTGTTCAGCCCCATGTATGGGATGTTGCTGGGTCACGAGTGGGAACTGGGCAGCGAGTGGAGTTTTACTTCGGAGGGTGAGACGGTCTCCTTCAAAGTGGAGGCCGAATGCTCCCATGCCGGGGTTCGAGGGTTGCGAGGTGTGTGGCGCGAGAACCAAGAAGTACGGGTCGATATGTGCGTTTCGCCGGAGGTTGCCCTCCCTCTGGCGGTCCTGCTCAGGGACGAAGGGGGCGAGGTCTATCGGATGACTTTGGTGGAGTACCGCCCGTAGGTTGTACTTGCTTTCCGGGCGGCGGATGAAAGATCGCCCGATTGTGTTCCGCCGCCCGGTGTGGCAATTTCGCTTCTCGACTTCTCCTTACAGGAGCAGATCGATGTTGGCAACTCAAGTCCGCCAGAAGGACAGCGTCTTCTACTTCGTTTCTTACCCGGCGGAAGACCTTTTGGAGAAGGTTCGTTTCATCAGCCGGTACTACGGTGAGGGCGAGCAGATCGTTCCCGAGGAGCCGCCGCCGGGGGACGAGATCGCCGCTTTCATTGCGCGGATCGAGCGTTCCGATCGGGCTTTTCAGCGGCAGCTTTCCCGGGCCAAGGTGCGGGCCATCAAAAACTTTTACGAAACGGCCGTGACTCAGCCGCCGATTCCCGGAACTATCCTTTTGTTCACTTCGGAGCATTTGGAGTTCAGCCCCATGGGGCGGATAGAGAACGTGGGAGATCTGCAGGAGCCCCGGGGAAAGTATTTGGTGATCGACGGGCAGCATCGCCTGGCGGCGCTCCACTTTTACCGCCTGGAGCGGCCGGAGGAGGCGGCGGGGATCTACGTCCCCTGCATAATTTTCGACGGCAAGAGCGAGGACTTCGCCACCGAGATGTTCGTGATCATCAACTCCACGCCCACTAGGATCAACAAGAGTCACCTAGTGGACCTTTACGAGAAGGTTTCCTGGGCTTCGGAGGACAAGAAGTTCGCGGCGCGGGTGGTGGACCTGTTGTACTCTTCGGCGGATTCTCCCCTGCGGTACCGCATAAATCGCCTCGGCGGGCGCAGTCGCAGGGACAAGTGGATTCTTCAGGCGGAGCTTTTCAACGAGCTGCATCGTTGGGTTTCCGCCGATTGGCAGCGGATCCAGCGCGACGGTACGGACAAGCGACACGTGGAGCGGTTTTACGGCCTGGTTCGGGACTTTTTCAAAGCGGCCGAGCGGGTGTGGGAAGACGCTTGGGGGAGCGGTTCGTATTTCGTTACCAACTCGGTGACGCTGAAGGCGATGGTGCGGGTCTGCGCCGATCTTGCTGCCGTGGATGCCGAGCCCGAGGAAGGGCGGGTGGCCCGGTGGGAGCGCAAGTTGGCTCCGTGGACCGAGCTCAAGCGCACTTTTAGGGCGGACGGTTTTTACGAGCGCTTCCCCGCCAAGGGACAGGTGGAGCGGGTGGCGCGGATACACCGCGAGCTGGCGCGGGCGGCCGGGATCGAGCCGGTGGTTCGGCCCAAGGGAAAGCGTGCCGGTGTGAGGTAGGCGACTCGATGGGGCGCTCGGCTCTTCCGCCGGGGCGGGCAGACTTGCTACTTTCTCTGGCTGCAGCGAGCGGCCAGGTAGCTCAGTTGGTAGAGCACCGGACTGAAAATCCGGGTGTCGGCGGTTCGATTCCGTCCCTGGCCATTGCCTAGCGGCGGCCGGGCTTTCAACGCAGTACGTCCCACCACATTCCCAGCGCGGCGATTCCGATCAGGACTCCCAGGACCCTGCTCAAGACTCCCGCCGGGGTGCGCCGGCTGAGGCTGGCCCCGAGCCGCGCGCCGGGGAGAGCCCCCGCTACCAGAGCCAGCGCCATGAGCCAGTTGACCTGTCCCGTAACCGCCTTGCCCGCGAGGCCCGCGATTCCGGAAAAGAGGACGATGCCCAAAGAGGCTCCGATCGCGCTGCGGAGCGGAACTTTAAGCGCGTATATCATGAAAGGCACCAGCAGGATGCCTCCTCCTGCTCCCACCATTCCTCCCATCGCCCCTACCAACACTCCGGCAGCTGCTGCCATCGGAGCGCTGAAATCGTATGGCTGTTCACCCGCTTCCAAGCCGGACCAGGACTGAGGCAGGAACATCAGCACCGAAGCGGCCAGAGCCAGGCTCGCGAACACTCCGGCCAGCACCTCGGAACCTACCCAGCGGGACACAACCGCTCCGGTAAGCGATCCTAATGCGGTGCTGCTTCCCAGGACTGCCACCAGCCGGCCGCGAATCGGCCGGTGATGCAGATGCCCCAAAAGTCCCGCTACGCCCGCCGCCGCCACCTGCACCATGGTTATTCCCGCCACGGTGTGGATGTCGAGAGCCGGTTGTCCCAGCAGCGGAGGTACGTACAGCAAAAGGGGTATCATGACCACCGCGCCGCCCAGGCCCACCAGCCCCGCCAGCATCGCTCCCAAGAACCCCAAGGCTATGAGTAAGGCGTCGCTGCGGGCGTGGAAGAACGCCAGTAGAAACGCGGCGAACCAGGCTGCCGCCATGGTGGGTACCGGTCCCGCCGCCGCGCGCAGGACCGCCACCAGAGGCCGTTCCCCTTCTCGATTCTCTAACCCTTCCACAATTCAAACGCCCAGAGTTGATGGTGAGGCGATCCTGAGCTCTTGATGCCCACGCATTGGTGAAAAAACCATCCTAAGCGTTCCGGCGCCGGCACACAATCTTGGCGCTCTACGCCTCGACCCGTGAAGGGGGCCCAAACTCCGTACCGGTCTGCGGGCGCCGGGCGGTTGGCTCCCTCGCCTAGGCGCGCGGGCGGGAAAAACGGTTCCGGGGAACCCGAGGGGGCCTGCCCCCTGTTTCACAAGGCTAGGAGGATCCGATGAAAACTTTCGACGCTATAGTGATCGGCTCGGGCCAAGCCGGCAACCCTCTTTCCCACCGTCTCGCCGATAAAGGCTGGAAGGTGGCTCTAATAGAGCGGGAGCATCTGGGCGGTTCCTGCGTCAACTACGGCTGCACTCCCACCAAGACGATGCTGGCCCACGCGCAAGTGGCTCACTACGTGCGACGGGCGCCGGACTTTGGAATCGAGGTGAGCGACTTCAGGATCGACCTGGCCCGGATCGTCGAACGCAAAAACCGGATCGTGCATCAGTGGCGGAGCGGGCAAGAAAAGCACGCAGCCAGCCGGCCGGGTATCACGCTTTACCGGGCCGCTGCTCGGTTCGCCGGGCCCAAAGAGATCGAGGTGGACGGCGAGCGCCTGACCGCGAAGCACATATTCATCAACACGGGGACCAGGCCGCGCGTCTTGCCGATCAAGGGGATTGAAGAAGTTCCCTACCTTACCAACCGCAACATCATGGACCTCACCGAGGTGCCCGACCACCTGCTGGTGGTGGGAGGCAGTTACGTGGGGCTCGAGTTCGGCCAGATGTTCCGGCGCTTTGGCAGCAGAGTGACGGTAGTGGAGTTCGCCGAGCAGATCGTCCCCCGGGAGGACGAGGACGTGGCCGGGGCGCTGCGGGACGCCCTGGAAGCCGAGGGGATCGAATTTCAGACCGGAGCGGAGGTAGCCGCAGTCGAAAACCAAAACGGGAAGCTTCGAATCGCGGTCAGAGACCGGGCAACCGGCCGGACCCGGACGGTCGAAGCGTCGCACATCCTCCTTGCGGCCGGCCGGACCCCTAACACCGACGACCTGGGCCTGGAGCAGGCGGGAATCGAGCACCGCGACGGGTGGATCAAGGTGAACGAGCATCTGGAAACCAATGTGCCCGGAGTTTACGCCTTGGGCGATGTGAACGGCGGGCCGGCGTTCACCCACATCAGCTACAACGACTTTCAGATCGTGTATCACAATCTGTTCAACGAGAAGAAGCTGAGCACCGCGGGGCGCATCGTCCCTTACGCGCTTTTCACCGATCCCGAACTGGGCAGAGTGGGGATTACGGAGAAGGAGGCGCGGCAAGCGGGCAAGAAGATCCGGGTGGGCTCGATCCCGATGAGTCGCGTCGCCCGCGCTATAGAGCGAGACGAGACGGCGGGGCTGATGAAGGTGGTGATCGACGCGGAAACGGAGCGGATATTGGGAGCCGCGATTCTGGGATGGGGAGGAGGGGAGTTGGTTCAAACGCTCATGGCGTTGATGATGGCCGGCGCGCCGTGGAAGCTGTTTTACCGGGCGGTGTACATCCACCCGACCATGACCGAAGGTTTCTTCGCTCTGATGGACAGTGTTCGCTAGCGGCCTAGCTCGCGCCTCGGTCGAAAAACCTCAGAATGAACCCGGCTAGGACCACGGCGATCGCCAGGTTTACCACCCAGCGGCTTTCCAGTTCGAAGCCGAGCAGGGCGATACCGATACCCGCCAGGAGAGCGGCCGTCTTCCACGGAAGGTAGCGGTCGGGACCTCGGCGGCGCCGGGAGAAGAACATGGCACATAAAGGTGCGGCCTGAAGGCACAAAAGGCGAGTTCGCGAGTAGCAAATTTGGGAGGGAGTGCCGCCTTGATTGCAGCGACGTGTGGCCAGCCGGCCGGTGGAGGCCGGACAGGGAGTGTAGCCTGCAAAGGACAGCGGGCCCTTCTGCAGGAGAGTCAATCCGTTGCCAATGAAGGAGTTGCGTTCTGGCACGAAATTGGCTTGGTATCCGAGGTGTATGCTGCGATCAGCTAGGTTGGCACCGGTTGCAGGTGGGTTCTTGGCACGCACAATGGGCTCCGTGTCTGTGTTGACCCGCACCAGGTTGGCACCGGTTGCAGTTGGGTTCTTAGCGCTGGCGGCCCCGGAGAGTTTACTGGCGCAGCGAAGCGCTAGGCCATTGGTGAACCAGGGTCCGGAGGGGTTTCTGTTCCGGGAGCCGCGGGTGACGTTTGCCGTGCGGGGAGGCTTCAACTTTCAGAACACCGAGAGCAGTATCTTTGGCTTCTTCACGCGCCATCTTACGCTGGATCGCAACGACTTCAACGCCGTGGTGCTGGCGGCGGAGCTGGGCGTGGCGGTGGGGCGGCGCTGGGAGGTGGTGCTGGGAGTGGGGCATGCTGAGACCCGGAAGGAATCCGAGTTTCGCGATTATGTGACCGAGCAGGGGCTGCCGATCGCTCAAACCACGCTGCTTGCCACCACGCCGCTTACCGTTGCCGGGCGGTTTTACCTTTGGCCCAGGGGGCGGCGGGTCGGGAGGTTTGTGTGGATACCGGCGCGTTTTTCGGTGTACGCCGGTGCCGGGGCGGGTGCGGCGTATTATCTACTGAAGCAGACCGGTGCATTCGTGGATTTCTCGGATCTTACCATTTTCGGCGATCGGCTTCAGTCGGACGGGTGGGCGCCGGTGGCGCTGGTAATGGCGGGGGCCGAGTACAGCTTGAGCACCAGGGTATTGCTAAACGGGGACGTGCGGTACCAGTTTGCTAAGGGTGAGCTGGGCGGAGACTTTGTGGGGTTCACCGATGGTATAAACTTGAGCGGGACGCAGTTCAGCGCTGGCCTCAAGGTGAGGTTCTGAGCTAGGGAGGCAAAGATGGCAAAAGCAGCGGGCTGGTTACTCGGCGGTTTGATTGTGCTTGCGCTGCCTTTGCGGGGGCAGGTGCTGGACGATTCCCGCTGGCTTCCCTGGCTCGGCTGCTGGGAGGCGCTGCCGGGCGATTCCGAGGAGCAGCTCGGCGCTCGGGGTGTGCTGGTCTGCATCCGTCCCGCGCCGGACGGGCGCGGTGTGGAGGTGGCGACGGTGGAGGGGGGAGAGGTGGTGGGCTCGGAAATTCTGGTAGCAGACGGCGCGCGGCGGAGTTTCGAGCTGGAGGGTTGCAGCGGGTGGCAGTCGGTTCGGTTTTCGGAAGATGCCCGCAGAGTGTTTCTCCGGTCGGAACAGGTTTGCGAAGGGGGCTTGAGAAAAGCCGGTTCCGGGATCATGGCTTTGGCGTCTCCGGACCGCTGGTTGGATGCGCGGTCGATGGAGATGGAGGGGGAGCGCGCGGCCGCGGTGGTGCGGTACCGGCCGGCACCGGAATCGGATTGGCCGGAGGATTTTACCCTGTCTTCCGAGCGGCGCGCGGCGGTGCGGGACGCCCGGTTCGTGGCGGCAGCGGAGCTTTCGCTGGACGATCTGGCCGAAGCAGCTGCGGCTGTGGATCGGGAAGCGGTGGTTGAGTTCCTGATAGAATTGGGGCAGCCGTTCCGATTGGACGGCGCGGCGATCGCGTCGCTCGCCGATCGGGGGGTACCGGACGAGGTGATAGACGTAGCCGTGGCGCTTTCGTTTCCGGACCGCTTTGCGATCGACCGCCAGGTGATTTCCACGAGGGGTGAAGCAGAGCGGGACCAACCGCGCCGCTACCGGGCACGGCGCTATGGAGGTCCCTTCTACTGGGGTGTGGGCAGGTATTGCTACGCGAGCCCGTGGTATTGGTCCCCTTACTGCGATCCCTATTTATACTGGGGTTACGGTTTCAGCTATTTCGGCTATGGGCCTTATTACGGGTACGGCTACCGCGTTCCGGTGGTGGTGATCAGGCCGGTGGAACCCGATACCAGGGGGCGAGCGGTAAGCGGCCGGGGATACACGCGGAGCGGAGGCGGTTCCGGAGGCGGGGGTCAGGCGGTTGCCAGGCCTCGCAGCGGCGGGCAGGGTTCGTCCCCTTCGGTGAGCCGTTCCGGAGAATCGGGTTCGAGCAGTTCGGCCTCGCCCCAGGGTTACCGGGGTTCTTCCGGCGGCGCTAAGGCTCGCAAGCGCGGGGGTTAGCGCGCTATTCTCCGCGCATTATCGCTCTTCCTGTTGCTGCTCGGTGCCGCAGCTTGCGCGGGAGACGGCACCGGTCTGGATCCGTGCGGCAACCCTATCGGAACCGCTCCCTGCGGCAGCGACGACTCGGTCAGGCTTTCGGCCAGCGTTCAGCCGATCTTCGATCAGAACTGCGCCTTTGCGGGCTGTCACGCAGCGCCTCAACCGGCTCAAGGGATGAACCTCAGCCGAGGCCAGTCGTTCGCCAGCATTGTGGACGTACCTTCGGTGGAATTGCCCTCGATGCGCCGGGTGCGGCCGTTCCAGCCGGACTCCAGCTACTTGGTGCACAAACTTCAGGGGACTCATTTGGACGTGGGGGGTCAGGGCGAGCGCATGCCCTTGGGCAGAGGACCCTTGACCCCGGAGCAGATCGGCCTTATTCGGAGCTGGATTTCTCAAGGGGCCCGGAACAACTGATCCTTAAGCGCCCGGACCTGAGGGCGAGGGGGGATTCCATCTCATGCTGTCAGCCTCGGGGTTGGTCACCGCTGTGGCACTAGCCGTTTCAGCTTCCGGGGTCGAGGAGCTCAGGGAGCCGTACCTCGCGGTTCGTACCGGTCTTAAGTGCGCGGCCTGCCACGTGAACCGCTCCGGCGGCGGGGGGAGGACGGCGTTCGGCAGTATCTACGCCCAGACCACCCTGCCGATGCGTTCCGCTTCGGTGCGCAACCGGGCGCTGAACGATTTCCTGAGCGTGGGGTTCGACGTGAGGGCTTTGGCTTCGGGAAGTGTGGGAAAGTCCACGCCGCGCACTTCGCTGGATTTGGAGGAGGCCAATCTCTACCTCGAGGCGCGGCTGATCGATCGCGTTCTGGCGCTCTATGTGGACCAAACTTTGGGCCCGGCACAGGCTACGGCGCGCGAGGCGTTCATGTTGGCGGAGACCGCGTGGCTCAACGGCTACGCCAAGGCGGGCAAGTTCCTGCTTCCCTTCGGGCTCAGGCTGCAGGACGATCTGGAATTCATCCGCCGCGAGACGGGATTCAGCTACGAGACCCCGGATATAGGTGTGGAGGTGGGAGCTGAGCCGGGTCCGCTGTCGTGGTCTTTGGCGCTTACCAATGGCGCGGCGGGAGGGGCGGAAGGTGACGACGGCAAGCAGCTCACCACTAGCGCTGCGCTGGTGTTCCGGGATTTCAGGTTCGGGGTTTCGGCCTCGCGAAACGAGCGGCCCGGTGCGGCGCGGCGGGACGTGGTGGGAGCCTTCGGCGGGTTCCGGGCCGGACCTCTGGTCTTGCTGGGAGAATTCGACCGGATTTTGGAGCGGGGGGTTACCGGCGCGTCCCTGGAGCAGTTCGCGGCGTTCGTGGAGGGAGATCTGCTGGTTGCCCGGGGGATCAACGCTAAGGTCACTTATGGGTGGTTCGACAAGAGCCGGGCGATCGCGGAAGACGAGCGCGTGAGAATGCGCTTCGGGTTGGAGCTCTTTCCGGTGGGGTTTCTCAGGGCCGCGGCGTTCTACACCGCGGATATCTGGATTCCCCAAGCCACCACCGATGTGGACCGGGTGAGTTTGGAGTTGCAGCTCCATTTTTGAACTTCCCAAGTGATGTAGTTCCAGCTGCGGCGTTTGGGGCGCATCCTGAAGGCCGGTAGCGCCGCGCTCTCTTCTTCTTGGGCCTTTAGTCCTACTCCTCCCGCGTAACTCCCGCCCCTGGTCAAGGGCTGGTTTGTATGCCAAATTGTGCGCTTACTGCGCGGCGTTTCGCGGTTCCGGGTTCCCTCGGCTCGGAGGAAAGCGCTTGAAAATTGGCAGGCGAACGAACCCTAGGGTGTGGGTCGTCGGAAGTAGCGTAGCTATGTTGCTGGCAGCCGGCTTTTTCCAATTCAGTGCTCCCGCGTTGGGGTGGGTCGTGGTGCTGACCGCGGCGGTGGCGTTGGGCCTGGGTGTGCTGGCGTGGTCTCAGGGACTGAGGGCGAGGAGGCTTCGCGGGTTGGTGGCGGAGCAGGAGCACGTGCGGCGGATTTTGGATTCCGCTCTGGATGCGGTGATAGCCATCGATGCCGAAGGCCGGATAATCGAGTGGAACAATCAAGCGGAGCGGATGTTCGGGTGGAAGCGCGCGGAGATCTTGGGCCAGCGGCTTTCCTCGACCATAATCCCTCCCCGGTATCGGGAGCAGCACGAGCGCGGCCTGCGGCTCTATCTGACGACCGGCCGCGGCGAGGTATTGAACCGCCGGGTGGAGTTCACCGCTCTGAGGCGAGACGGTAGCGAGTTTCCCGTGGAGCTCTCCATCGCACCCGTGTCATGGGAGGGCAAGACCACCTTTACCGCGTTCGTAAGGGATATCAGCGAGCGCCGCGAGAGCGAAAAGCAGCTCGAGCAGTCCTTGTCTCTCCTGCAAGCCACTCTGGAATCCACTGCGGACGGTATCCTGGTGGTGGACAACGCAGGGAAGATTGTCAGTTACAACCGCAAGTTCCTGGACATGTGGCGCATACCGGACGTGGTGATAGCTGCGAGGGATGACAATCTGGCTCTTTCCTACGTGTTGGATCAGCTCAAGGACCCGGAACAGTTTTTGGCCAAGGTGAGGGAGCTTTACGCCGATCCCGAGGCGGAGAGCTACGACATCTTGGAGTTCAAGGACGGGAGGGTTTTCGAGCGTTACTCGCAGCCGCAGCGCCTCGGCGGGCGGACCATAGGGCGGGTTTGGAGTTTTCGGGATGTCACCCAGCGCAAGGAGGCGGCCGAAGCGCTGCGCCGCAGCGAGGAGAGCTACCGGCAGCTCTTCGAGCGTGCCACCTACGGGATCTACCGGTCGACTCTGGACGGCCGGCTGGTGACGGTCAATCCCGCGCTGGTTCGGATGCTGGGTTACGATTCGGCGGAAGAGTTGCTGGCCATCGACATGGCTCGGGACCTGTACTTGGATCCCGCGGAGCGGGCTCGATTGATCGAGCGCTATCGCACCTCCGGGGTGATCGAGGATGTGGAGGTGGCGTGGAAGCGCAAGGACGGCAAGCCTGTCGTGGTGCGACTCAGCGGCACGGCTTTGCGGGACGAATCCGGAGAGGTGACCGGTTTCGAGATGATCGTGGAGGATGTGACCGAGCGGCGGGCCCTGGAGGAGCAGCTGCGTCAGGCCCAAAAGATGGAGAGCATAGGCCAGCTTACCGGCGGAATAGCCCACGACTTCAACAACCTGCTCACCGTGATACTGGCCAATGCGGAGATGATCGGGCGGAATCTTCCGCCGGAGGCCTCGGATCTCAGGGCGGATTTGGAGGAGCTCCGGGGAGCGGCGCAGCGGGGTGCCAGCATGGTCAAGAAACTCTTGGCCTTCAGCCGCCGCGACGAGCTTCGATTTGCTCCGGTGAATCTGGCGCAGCTGGCGGCGGAGCTGATGGGCATGTTGCGGCGCTTGGTTCCCGCAAGCATCGAGCTCAGGCTCCTGGGACAAGACTGCGAGGCATGCGTCATGGCGGACCGCGGTGCGATCGAGCAGATCCTGGTGAACCTGGTAACCAACGCCCGGGACGCCATGCCGGAAGGCGGGGTGCTGACTATCGAAACGGTCGAGACCTATTTGGACGAGGAGTTCCGGAGTGACCACGGCTGGGGCGAGCCCGGTCCTTACGTCATTCTGTCGGTTTCCGACACCGGGACTGGCATGGACCAGAAAACCAAGGAGCGGGTCTTCGAGCCGTTTTTCACCACCAAGCCGCCCGGAGCGGGTACCGGGCTGGGTTTGGCGATGACCTACGGCTTGGTAAAGCATCACCGCGGATTTATCGAGATTCTGAGCGAGCCCAAAGCGGGCACCACGGTGCGGATTTATCTTCCCAAAGTGACGGAAGAGGCTGTGGAGCCGCACCCCAAAATTTCTTCGGTCTCTGAAACCGGAGGCAGGGAGACTATCTTGCTGGTGGAAGACGATCCGGCGGTTCGCAGGGCCGCCGTGAGGGTGCTGGAGAAGCAGGGCTACACCGTGATCGTAGCGGCGGACGGAATAGAGGCCTTGGACCTATTCGACCGCCATGCCGATCGGATAGACCTGGTACTTTCCGATGTGGTGATGCCGCGAATGGGGGGCCGTTCCCTTTACGAGGCACTTAAGAAGAAGGATCGTATGCCGCGCTTCATGTTCACCAGTGGATATACGGCGGGTGAGATCAAGGAACGCGGAAGTCTGCCGCCGGAGGTTCCGTTTCTGCAAAAACCTTGGACCGTGACCGACCTGGTGCGCAGCGTGCGCGAGGTTTTGGACCGGCACTGAGGGCGATTCTAGCCTCCCGCGCAATTGCGCTCAGGGCGCATGTACAGTTTTGAACCGACATTGAGGGCGATTCGGAGAGTTTGAGTCGATGGATGGAGACATTCAGGTTCCGCTGCCGGTGAACGAGCCGGTTCGTTCCTACGCGCCGGGTACGCCGGAGCGCCGGGAGATCAAGGAGCATTTGGCCCGCCTATCCTCGGAGCGGATCGAGATCCCCCTCATCATAGGGGGCAAGGAGGTTCGCACCGGCAAGACCTGTCAGGCGGTGATGCCGCACCGCCACGGTCACGTGCTGGGAGTCTGGCATCAGGCGGGCCCTGAGGAGGTCAACCAGGCGATCGAGGCTGCGGCTGCGGCGCACCGCGAGTGGTCCAACTGGCCCTGGGAGGATCGGGCGGCGATTTTCCTCAAGGCGGCCGAGCTTTTGTCCTCCGAGTGGCGTCCGGTGCTCAACGGGGCCACCATGCTCTGCCAGAGCAAGACGATTCACCAGGCCGAGATCGACAGCGCCTGCGAGCTGATCGACTTCTGGCGGTTCAACGTTCACTACGCCGAACGCCTCTACGAGGACCAACCGCTGTCGGTGGGGGGAGCTTGGAACCGGGTGGATTACCGGCCGCTGGAAGGCTTCGTCTATGCTATCACGCCGTTCAACTTCACTTCCATCGCGGGCAATCTTCCCACCGCTCCGGCGCTCATGGGCAACACCGTGGTCTGGAAACCTGCGGTGGCCACGGTTTACAGCGGCTACTTCATCATGCGGCTGCTGGAGGCGGCGGGGCTCCCTCCCGGGGTGATCAACTTCGTCCCGGGAGATCCCGCGGGAGTGTCCGCGGTGGCTCTGGAGCACCCCGACCTTGCCGGAGTTCACTTCACCGGTTCTACCGCGGTCTTCCGGAGCATCTGGCAGAAGGTGGGGGAGAACATTCACCGCTACAAGAGTTATCCGCGCTTGGTGGGCGAGACCGGGGGAAAGGATTTTATCGTGGCCCACGCCAGCGCCGACCGCGAGGCGCTTCTTACGGCGATAGTGCGGGGAGGGTTCGAGTATCAGGGACAAAAGTGCAGCGCCGCTTCCCGGGTATATCTGCCCGATTCCCTCTGGCGCCGGATGAAAGACGACCTGATCGATCTCACCCGGGAACTGCCCATGGGAGACGTGGCTGATTTCAGGAACTTCTTGGGGGCCGTCATAGACCGAAGGGCGTTCGACAAAATTACCGGGTACATCGAGGACGCCCGGCGCTCGCCCGACGCCGAAATTTTGGTGGGTGGAGAAGCGGACGACACCGAGGGCTACTTCATCCGCCCGACCCTGATCCTGGTTCACCGGCCGGACTATCGGTCCATGTGCGAGGAGATCTTCGGTCCGGTGGTGAGCATCTATGTCTATCCCGAGAAGGAGTGGAGCGAAACCTTGCGATTGGTGGACGCCACCAGCCCCTACGCTCTGACCGGTGCGATCTTCGCCACCGATCGCAAGGCGATCCTGGAGGCGGAACGCGCCCTCCGCTTCGCGGCAGGGAATTACTACGTCAACGACAAGCCTACCGGGGCGGTGGTGGGCCAGCAGCCTTTCGGCGGAGGGCGCGCCTCGGGCACCAACGACAAGGCGGGCTCCATGCTCAACCTGGCGCGCTGGGTCTCGGCCAGAACGATCAAAGAAAACTTCGTTCCGCCCAGAGACTACCGCTACCCGTTCATGGCCGAGCCGTAAGGCCGGCCTACCGGGGCAGCGGGAAGTGGCGAATGGCCCCCACCGTCAACCGCAACTTTTCCTCTCCCGGCCCCGATACGCGGATCTTGGCTCCCGCTCCCAGCTCCCACGCCGGGGCGAACTCCCAGCGAAACTCCGGGGCCACGGCCCAATCCGTTTCCTCCCCTTCGAAGCCGAACTCGACGATCCCTTCCAAGATCGGCGTCAGCCCCAAAGGCGAGGTCCAGGATAGTGCGGCGCTCGCCTCGCCGTGCGCCTCGTGACCCGCAGCGAGAGGGAAACCCACGTGCAGGGCGGTCTGAAGCAGTGCTCGCCGTTCCTTTCCGAAAGGGATCCACGCGAGCAGAAAGGGAGCGAGGGCGGAATGACCCTCGCCCAAGCCTCGGGACTCGTCTCCGGTGCCCAGTTCCAGATCGGCACCGAGGGAGAGGATGAATGCGCTCCGGTCGTTGAGCACGGCGACCTTGGGTCCCACGCTGATGTCGCCTAACCCGGTCTCCGCCGGCAGGCCGTCGCGCACCAGGTGATGTGCCGGCGCGTGCACGATGATGGAGATGTCCGGGTGGAGCGCCCATTCCACCTCGAGGTGGGCGGTATAGCGCCGGCTGCCTTCCTCTATGGAAGCCAGCAGGTCGGGCCGGACTTTGCGTTCGATGTAGGCGTTTTCGGTAAAAAAGGCGTCTATGAAATGCGGTCCCGGACCGCGGTGGGAGTGGACCTCGCCGTGTTCGTGAGTGTGTTCCGGATGTTGCGCCGCTGCCGGTAATGTCCAAAACACAGCTGCGGCTCCCGCCGCCAGGAGCGTTCTTCGCATGACACCTCCCTTTGTGAAAACAGGTCAGCAGTTCGTGCCTAAACTCTGAGCTTGAATGGGAGTAGGAGGCTCAAGCTCGGGGAGGCGGAGGAGTAGGTGAGTTAAGGCCCTCTGGCGCGAAGCTTACGGATTCTGGGACCGGTTGCTCCCTCTCACAGTCGGCCGCTGCTGCCAGTGCGGGAAGTGCTATTGCGGCGGGGGAGAGACCGGTGCACGGGGCGTGGTGGTCCGCGGTTATGCTGGCGGAGTGGCAAGGGGCGGGCTCCCGGTGGTTACTTTTCCGATGCTGCGAGCTGTGGGCGGCTTCCTGGTTTCCGGCCGGATGCCAGCCGGTTATGCAGGCGATGCCGCAGGCGAGGCCCGGCTGGCCTAGGACCAGGCCGAACGCCAGGATAAGCGCCGAGAGCGATCTTCCAGCTCGCATCACTTGCTATAACCGGCCGTTTGGAGCGATCGTTCCCGCCATGGATTCTCTAGGCTCGCCTCCCGCTCAGGATAATGCGGCGTTGCGCTCGCGCAAGTTCCGCCAGGCCGCTTTCGTTTATCTCCATGTGGGGATCCTCTACGAGGCGGCTGTCTGGATCATGTGGCGGCAGGGATTTCTTTCCGACGCCCGGGGGCCGGTTTGGCTGTGGCTGTTGATCGGTGCGGCGGTGGTCGCCTTCGTGTTCTGGGGCTTGTGGTTTTGGCAGAACCGGTGGTTCGCCCGGGCGGTCTGGGCGCTTCACGCTTTCAGAGTTCCCTTTCTCATCGAGGGTGCCTTTCTGCCGCCTCCCGAGCAGCGCCTGTCACCGGAATTCTATCTCACGGCGCTGGTGGTGGTGATCATCAACCTCTGGATGCTGGCTCGGGCCGGCTGGGATTTGTAGTTCGATGAGCCCGCGTCTGCCCCGATATCACGAGGTTGGTGGCGAGGATCGCTCCCGGTTGCTGGAGCAGGTGCTGGCGCAGAGGGAGCGGGTGGAACAACGTTTGGCGCAGGTGAGGCGGGTGGTGGCGGTGATGAGCGGCAAGGGGGGAGTGGGTAAGAGTTATTTCACCGCGGTGCTGGCCGGGGAGCTGGCGCAGCGTTTCGATCGCATCGGCGTGCTGGACGCAGATCTGGCGGGCCCTACGGTGGCGGCGCTGCTGGATGCGCGGGGACCCCTCGGCGCGCGCGGGCAGACGGTAACGCCCGCTGCAGGCAGGGCTGGAATCCAGGTGTTCTCGGCGGATCTCTTGTTGCCCGAAGGCGAACCGCTGCGCTGGAAGGAGCCGGCGGGCGAGCGTTTCGTGTGGCGCGGCGCGCTGGAAGCGGGAGTGTTGCGGGAATTTTTAAGCGACGTAGAATGGGGACCGCTGGACTTTTTGCTGATCGATCTTCCGCCCGGTGCCTCCCAGATGCAGGATCTGGCGGAGCTGGTGCCGCGGCTCAGCGGTGCGGTGGCGGTGACCATTCCCAGCGAAGAGTCGCGGCGGGCGGTGTCCCGCGCGATGCGCGCGGCGAAGGAGGCGGGGGTGCGGCTCTTGGGTGTGGTGGAAAACATGAGCAGTTACCGGTGCCCGGGATGTGGGGGAGAACATCCGCTCTTCCGAGGTTCCGCCGCGGAAGAGCTGGCCGGGGAATTCGGGCTTTCGGTACTGGGGCGGCTCCCGTTTGAGCCTCGCGGGGCTTCGGTGTTCTTGGGCTCCGAACGGAGGGAGATCGGCGAGATCGCGGACCGCTTGCTGGAGCTGTTGGGGTGAAGTTTCTCTGCCTGGAGTGCAACGAGCGCATGGTGTTCGAGGAGCGGGAAGTTCCCGGAGACGGGACTTTCAGCGCCGCCTTTTCCTGTCCCGGCTGCGGGCGCCGCATCGCCCTCTTGGCCAATCCCATGGAGACCCAGTTGGTGGAGGCCCTGGGGGTGAAAGTCGGGGGAAGCACCCTGCAGGAGAAACCTATGGAGCTGGTGCGTAGTATGATGGTGGGCGGCGAAGAGGTGTTGAGCGGAGCGCGTAGCGTTCCGGTCTGGAGCGAGGAGGCGAAGGAGCGTCTTTCCCGGGTTCCCGCTTTCGTGCGGGGGATGGTCAAGAAGCTCTACACCGACTACGCCGCCGCGCGGGGAATCGCGGAGATCACCCCTTCGGTGATGGACCGAGCGCGGGAGGACTTGGGTCTGGAAGGTATGTAAGGTGACGCATCTTGGAGCGAAGTGCAGATGGCTGACGTAGAAGAGAGACAGGTTCACGGTCTGAAGATCAGAATAGATCGGACCTTGTGTGTCGGATTCGGCGAGTGCGTAGAGGCCGCTCCGGAAGCGTTTCGCTTGGACGGGCAGGACGTGGTGGAATTTGCCGCGCCGGAGCGGGTGAGCCGAGAGGAGCTGCTCAGGGCGTGCCAGGCGTGCCCGGTGGACGCCTTGAGCGTGTTGGATTCGGAGGGCCGGCAGTTGGTCCCTTGACAGTTCGGGGGGCGCGGTTCATACTCGCGCCGGCTGAGGGGGGCCGGGGGCGGGTTTTCTAGAGTCCCCGGTGCGGTTGTCTGCCAGTCATGCGACAGGAGGGATCGTGTATCGCGAGCTCTTGGTTCCGGTGGACAACTCCCAGCATTCCGACTGGGCGGTGGAGCGCGCCATCGAGATTTGCCGGCGATTCGGCGGCAGGATCACCGGCAATCACGTCTACGCCGCTCGCCTTCACGACGTCCGGTTCCGCCAGTTGGAGACCGGACTTCCCGCCAAGTTTCAGACTCCCGAGGAGATAAAGCGCCAGCGCAAGATTCACGATAAGCTGATCGAGAAAGGGCTGCAGCTGATTTCGGACTCTTTTCTCGATCAGGTGGACCGCCGCTGCCGCGAAGCGGGTATTCCCATGCGGCGCCAGCTCCTCGAAGGGATCAACTACGAGGAGATAATCCGGGAGGCGAACCGGGGAGAAGGCAGGCTTCCCAGTCTCATAGGATTCGATCCCAACATCGCCGACAAGTACGACGGCGGGGCCCGCATGCGCGGGGATGTGAGAATCGGCGAGGATGGCAGGTTGGTGGCGGAGGACGAGGAACCGGAAGAGAAACTCGCCGGCTCCACCGGTCGCTCTTACGATCTGGTGGTGATGGGCGCCCACGGAATCGGGAAGCAGCCTTTGAGCCAGCTGGGCGGGGTTACGGCGCGGGTAGTAAAGGGGATCCAGAAGGATTTGCTCATCGTCCGGGACGGCCGCCCTCTGGCGGGCGGGAAATTTTTGGTATGCGTGGACGGGTCGGCGTATTCCTATCGCGGGATGAAGGCGGCGCTGGAGTTGGCCCGCGCTTTCGGAGCCACCTTGTACGTGTGCAGCGCCTTCGATGTGGAATACCACCACGCCGTCTTCGGCAACATTCGCTACGTCCTGTCCGAGCAGGCTTCCAAAGTTTTCAAGTTCGAAGAGCAAGAAGAGCTGCACAACAACATCATCGACAAGGGACTTCTCAAGCTGGCGCAGGCGAACATCAAGCGGGCGGAGGTGATGGCTCGGGAATATCCCGACGTGGAGCTCAAGACGCAGATTTTGATCGGCAAGCCGTTCCAGGTCATACTCCAGTGGGCGGAGGAGATCGATCCCAGTCTTCTGGTGATAGCCCGGCACGGAGCGCACCGCATCGAGGGCACGGACCTGGGCTCGCAGGCGGAAAACTTGGTGCGGCTGGCTCCCTGCAATGTGCTTTTGATCGGCACCGCCGGAGTCCGTCCCGAGGAGATTCCCTGGATCGAGGAGGACGGGGTGACCGGTTTGGAGTGGGCTCCGGAGGCAGAGGTCAGGATTCTGCGGGTTCCACCTTTCGCGTTGGGGATCGCCCGGAAGGCGGTGGAGGAGTACGTCCTGGAGCATTACGGCAACGGTGACGGGGGTCTTCCGGTGGTGACCAACGCGCGGCTGGACGAGGCGATCAAGAAGCTTCTGCCCACTCACATGCAGCTCATCATGGGTATCGGAACGGCGGAGGAGTTGGCGCTGGCGGAGCTCAAGGCCGAGGAAGCGATGAAGCGGACGGTGGTGCAGGGTCACGACGGCGACGAGGTGAGCGAGCCGCCGATGGTGGAGGCGCGCTGTCCGGTGACCGGCCGGACGATGCTGCGACAGCGCACTCCGAACGATCCTCCGGTCTGGACGGTGGAGGCGTACGAGCGGCTGAGGCTGGTTCCTCTGATCGCCCGCCCGCTGGCCCGGAACGTGGTGGAGCGGTTCGCCAAAGAACACGGCTACTGGCGAATCACCACCCGGGTGATGGACGAGAACAAGCAGGCGATGATCGAGGCCGACGAGTTCGACGTGGAGACGATGCTGGTGATGTTCAAGGAGCTCGAGGCCAAGCAGCTAAAGGCGGCTGCCGAAGGGGTGGATGGGTTGTCGCCGGAGATGCGGCGATTTATCGAAGAAGCCAAGGCGGCGGGTGTGAGCCGCTGTCCTATTCGGGATATAGACGAGCGGATGTCCAAGTGTCCGGTTGATTTCAAGACGGTAACTCCGGCGGAGGCGAGGCGGGCGGTGGAGGAATTCCTCGAGCGTTCCTCGAAAGAAGAGATGTAACCGTGACTTCGGTCGGCGCTTTGGAGCGGTTCTCGCTCACACCGCGCCCGGCAGCGGAAGGGGTGTACCTGCCGCACGTGGTGGCGTGGAATCTCACGCGGCGCTGCAATCTGGAGTGTGCTCACTGCTACATCTCGGCGGGTCCCGAAAGGGGCGGGGAGGGGGAGCTCGATACCGCCGAGGTGCTGAGGATCATGGAAGAGATCTTGGAGGTCAACCCCGCGCCGATGTTCATATTGTCGGGGGGGGAGCCTCTGTTGCGCTCCGACTTGGCGGAGATAGCCCGGTTCGCTTCCGCGAAGGGAGCGACGGTGGTGGTGGGTACCAATGGAACGCTTTTGGACGGCACCCGGCTTTCGGAGCTCAAGGCGGCGGGAGTCAGCGGCTTTGCCATAAGCGTCGATTCTCTGAAGGCGCGCTATCACGACAACTTCCGCCGCGGTCACGGAGCTCTTTCGGCCACGTTGAGCGCGGTGGAGCTGCTCCGCCGCCACCGGATCGATTTCGTGGTTCAGACCACGCTCACCAAGGCCAATCGCGACGAGTTGGAGGATCTGGTGGCTTGGTCGGCGGATCAGGGGGCGGTCGCCTTCAACGCCTACTTTTTGGTTTCTACCGGGCGGGGCCGGGGACTGAAGGATCTCTCCCCGGAAGACTACGAAGAGCTGCTCAGCCGGCTGGTGGATCTCCAGGTTCGGTATCTGGGCCGGCTCATGGTGCGCGCCAAGTGCGCGCCCCATTTCATGCGCCTGGTGCACCAGCGGGCTCCCGACTCCCCGGTGCTGAACTACGAGACCCGATGTCCTTGCGGTATCCAGTATTGCCGGGTCACTCCCGACGGCAGGCTTACTCCCTGTCCTTATCTGCCGCTTTCGGCCGGAGATCTGCGGCGGGAGCCGTTCGCGCGAGTGTGGAACGAGTCTCCGCTTTTCGGCGCGCTTAGGGAGGGGCGTCTGGGAGGGCGCTGCGGCATCTGCGAGTACCGCAAGATTTGCGGCGGGTGCCGCGCGCGGGCTTTTGCATTGGAGGGCGATCCACTGGCGGAAGATCCTTCCTGCGCCTATCGGCCGGACGGGAGTCGTCCCGTGATACAGCGAGCTCGGGCGGTGACCTACGGGATGCAGGTGGAGCGCAAACTGGTTTGGACCGAGGAGGCGGAAGCCAGGCTGGCGCGGATTCCCTCCTTTGTGCGGGGCGTGGTGATACAGCGGCTGGAAGATTACGCCCGCAGCCGGGGAATCGATCGGATCACTCCGGAACTGATGCGGGAGGTGCGAGAAAAAATGCCGGTGGATTTTTCCAAGAAACTTCCATTCTTTGCGCGGGACGATGACTGAGCTTCTCCTGCTGGTTCAGGCGGCGGCCGATACTACCGGCGCCTACGGTCACTTCCCCTTGATCGGAGCCCGGGCCGCGGTGTGGATCGCGGCGGAAGTCCACCTCATGTTCGCCGCGTTCGTCCTCGGCGTTCCCATGTTCGCGGTGATCACCGAGCTGATTGGGATCGTGGGGAAAGATCCCAAGTACGACAAGCTTTCCAAGGAGTTCACCCGGCTGTTGGTCTTCGCCTACAGCGCGACGGCGCTGTGGGGCGCGGTGCTGGTGTTTTTCCTCACCACCCTGTATCCCCGCTTCTGGGGTCACCTCACGCAGATCTTCGGTCTCTCGATGTGGATCTACGTGGGGTTGTTCTTCGCCGAGTCGTTCACCCTGTATCTCTACTACTACGGCTGGGACCGCTGGAACGCCGGCCGCTCCAAGTGGTTCCACTGGAGTTTGGGCGTTTTGCTCAACGTGTGGGGCACCATCGTGATGTTCATCGCCAACGGGTGGCTCACCTACATGATGTCGCCCCCCGAGGGAGCCACCGCCCAGGGGCTGCCGCCGGAGGTCACCATGTGGGGGGCGATCGCCAATGCAACCTGGATGCCGATCAATATCCACCGCTTGCTGGGCAACGCGGTCTTCGGCGGCACGGTAGCCGCGGCCTACGCCGCGTATCGGTTCTTGGCCTCCAAGACGCCGGAGGAGAGGGCCCATTACGACTGGATGGGTTACGTGGGGAACTTCATCGCTATATCGGTGTTCATCGTGCTGCCGTTCGCCGGATACTGGTTGGGCCGCGAGATCTACGCCTACGACCAGAGCATGGGGATCACCATGATGGGCGGGTTCATGAGCTGGCTGTGGGTGGTGCAGGCGGTGTTGATCGGGGTGCTCTTCCTTGCGGCCAACTACTATCTCTGGATCGGAATGCAGCGGATTCCCGGTGCGGAGCGGTTCACTCCGTACACCAAGTGGATGCTTTTGGTCCTGGTGGTGTGCTGGATCGTGTGGGCTACGCCGCACACTTTGATCGTGACCCGCGAAGAGCAGGCCGCGATGGGAGGCCAGTTCCATCCGTTCTTGGATGTGTTGGGGGTCATGAGCGCCAAGAACACCGCGGTGAATCTGATGATCTTGACGACCTTTCTCTCGTTCTTGCTCTACCGCCGGGGGAACAAGCGCCTTACGGTGGAATGGGCGCGCCAGGGCACGATGGTGCAGGGCGCTATGTTCGTGATTGCCGCAGTGGTCGTCGTCTTTTTCGGCATATACGGCTATTTCGTCCCCGACACCGTGAGGATCGGTTTCAGCGTGTACCAGGTGCTTTCGGTGCTCGCGTGCATAGTCGGTGTAACGGTGGTCGATCTGTTCTTGACGCGCGGTGCGGAGTCCAAAGGCGAGATTCGCTGGGGCCAGATGCCGGAGCGCTCGCAGTACGCGCTGTTCATCCTAGCGGTGACCTTCACCTGGCTCATGGGTCTCATGGGCTTTGCGCGAAGTGGCATCCGGCAGCACTGGCACGTCTGGCAGGTGCTCCCCGATACCAGTCCCTACGCCTCCACTCCGGCGCTGGGCTACGCGGCGAACATGATCAGCCTCTGCGTGATCGTTTTCCTCGGCTTGGTGGCTTTCATCTTTTGGCTGGGCGGCCTAGCTGAACGGGCCTTCTCCAAGGAGCAACCCGCCCCCGGCTTGTCGCCGCAGCCGGCTATGGGAGACTAGCGACCATGTGGGCCACGAACGCCAAGATCGTTGCGCTGAGCCTCGCAGTAATCGGGTTCTACACCCTGGTGGCGCACATAATCCCGCAGCTGCAATCCGAGGTGCCGGCTCAGGTGGCCGTGGGGCCGGGCGCGAGCCCCGAGGAACTGGCCGCCGCCGGAGAGCGGATCTACTCCACGGTCTGTACCGCCTGCCACGGACTGGGAACCCGGGCTCCCAATTTGGTTACCGACCACGAGGGCCTCGGCCCTATCGGGGCCCGCTGCTTGGCGCGGTTTGGGGACCGTTGCAAGGACTATCTCTATCACTCCCTCACGGCTCCGGGAGATTCCGTGGTACCCGGGTTCGCCAATATCATGCCTGACATGCGAACCCAGCTCGACGCCAACCAGATCTGGGCGGTGATCGCCTATCTCCAATCCCAGGGAGGCGAGATCACGGTCACGTCTCAGGACCTGGAGTCCGCTCCTGCCCAGACCGCGCAACCCGCTGCGGCGGCAGTGTTGAGCGCCACCACCGACCCCAGAGAACTGCTCCGGGAAAAAGGCTGCCTCGGATGTCACGCGATCGACGGAAGCGGCCCGCCGATCGGACCGCCGTTCGACGGGATCGGCTCGAGACTGACTCGGGAGCAGATAAGGGAAGGGATTCTCAACCCCAACGCCACGGTTGCTAGGGGGTACGAACAGTTCGCCGGAATGATGCCTCCCAACTTCGGGGATCAATTGACTGCGGCTCAGTTGGAGGCAATTGTGAACTTCCTGGCGGGGCGACGATGAATCGCGGCGCGAGTTATTACCTGAAGCACCCATTCTGGCAGGCGGTCCTGGTTCTCTTGGCCTCCTACGTTTTGGTCAAGTGGGGGATCGAATACCTGCCCCCCGCGTTGGGATCGCTGGTTTCGCTGATCACCGAACCCTTGGGCTTGGGTCGCGTCAACTGGCCCAGCGCTCCGGTGCCGCGGAGCATCGTGGTGCAGTACATGCTGACCGTGATGGTGGCGATCCTCATATACGTGAGCGAGAACGAGGAGCGCTGGCGGCGGTTCAAGGAACCGATCCGGGCGGTGATGGTCGAGCCGAGTTTGAAGAACCTGAGGGTCGCCCTGCTCATTCTGTTTCCGGTCCTGGTGGGATGGGCCACTTACCAGCAGGCCAAGGGCACGGTGTCGGCCCCGGTAGGACTGAGAACCATCCACCCGGCGGCGCCCACTCAGTTCACCTTCCGCGGCAGAACCGTGCTCCTGAGCGAACTGTCCAACCCCTTGAGAACTACCGGATCTCTGGAAGAGCACTACCGGGAGGGGATGAGGGTCTATTACCAGAATTGCCTTCCCTGCCACGGAGACCTCCTTAACGGGAGGGGGCACTTCGCTCACGGATTCAACCCCGCGCCCTTGCCCTTCGACGTAAGCACCATAGCCCAACTGAGCGAGGCGTTCGTCTTCTGGCGGATCGCCAAGGGAGGTCCCGGACTCCCGCGAGAGAGCCAGCCTTGGAACTCGGCCATGCCCGCTTGGGAAAACATTCTTACCGAGGAGGAGATTTGGTCGGTGATCGTCTTCCTCTACGAGCAGGCGGGCGTGGAGCCGCGGCGGCTGACCGAGGAGGGAGGTCACTGATGCGGGGCGTCGCAAGGATACTCGGGCTCGGCTGCGTCGCCCTGGCGCTGGCTGCGGGTTCTCTGGCGGCGCAAGGAGGCCAGGCGGGCTCCACCCGCGGCAAGGAGCTTTACGACAAATGGTGCGCCGGCTGTCACGGGGAAACTGGAAGAGGTGACGGTCCGGCGGCCGGATACATGTTGCCCCGGCCCCGGGATTTCACCCAGGCGCTGTATCAGATCCGCACCACGGCCAGCGGCCAGCTTCCCACGGACGAGGATCTGATGAAGATCCTGGAGCAGGGTATGCCGGGGACCGCTATGCCGGGTTGGTCGTCGGTCTTGAGTCCTTCGGATCGGCGCGAGGTCATAGCGTATATCAAGAGTTTTTCTCCCTTCTTCGCCTCGGGCGAGGCGCCGGAGGTGGTGCGCATCGGGCGGGCTCCGCGGAGGTCGGAGGAGGGAATACAGGAAGGGAAGGAATTGTATCAGAGGCTCGAGTGCTGGAAGTGTCACGGCAACGCGGGTCGGGGAGACGGTCCTTCGGCGCCCACCTTGAGAGATCGCGACGAGTATCCCATTGCGGCGGCCGATCTCACCGAGAACTGGCGGTTCAACGGCGGCGGGCGGGTGGAGGACATCTTCCAGCGCCTGGTGACGGGACTGGACGGAACTCCGATGCCCTCTTCCAAAGATCTCCTGGATGCCGGCGTGGTGACCGAGGAGCAGTTGTGGCGGCTGGCGCAGTATGTTCGGAGTCTCTCTCCCGAGCAGCCTCCCCGGGTGCAGGAGATAGTGCGGGCACGGCGGATCGAAGGGCCGGTGCCGCAGCATCCCGACGATTCCGCCTGGGTGCAGGCGGAGGAGTTCTATATCCCGCTTGTGGGGCAGATCATCCGCCCGCCGCGGTGGTTCGCCCCTCGGGTAGACGGCATCTTTGTGAGCGCTCTCTACGACTCCGAAAAGCTGGCCTTGAGGCTTCGCTGGCATGATCCTTCGGAAAGCCCGGATTCCGCCTGGGCGGAGTGGCGCGGCGCGATCGCCCGTACCATGGCGCCGGTGGACGAGCCCTTGGACTCGCTCCCCCGCCCGGACGGGGTGATGGTGCAATTTCCCCGCACCATTCCGGATGACGTGACGCGGCCATACTTTTTAATGGGCGAGCCCAACAATCCGGTTTATCTCTGGCGCTGGCAGAGTGCCCCTAGGCTCGCTGAAGCGGGGCGGGCTACCGGGTTCGGCACGTTCACGGCCCTGCCGTCCGGGCCCGACGTCCCGGGATACGAGGCGGTGTTCGAGGATGGCGAGTGGCGGCTGGTTTTGACCCGGGCCTTGGCGGCGGCGGACACCGCCAGCGCGCTGAGTTTTGCCACGGGCCGTCCCATTCCCATGGCGTTTTTCGCCTGGGATGGGGACAACACCGAGGGCGGCGGGCGCATGGCGGTGAGCACCTGGTATTATCTGGTGCTGGAAGAGCCGGTTCCCGGCACCGCGTACGTTACGCCGGTGGTGGCGGCGATGCTGACCGGGCTTTTAGGGTGGGTGGTGGTCTGGAGGGCGCAGCGACGCGAGCGGACTATCAGCGGGGCTCGAGAATGAGCTTCGAGAGCCATAAGAGGGAAACTCGAGGTCCGAAAGGCGGAGGTGCGCTATGAGGCGGTTTTGGTTTCGGTTGGTGGTTCCCGGCCTGGTATCGGCCTGGATTGCGGCATGCGGCGGTGAAGGGGGCGGAGCCGCCGGGGGAGAGGCGGCTCAGATTCCCTTCCCGGTGGACACTACCACCGCGGCTACCATAACCGGCACGGTCAGGTTCGAGGGAACCCCGCCAGTCATGCCGACTATAGACATGAGCGAGGAGCCGGCGTGCAGAGACAAGTACACCGAGCCTCCCCGGGCTCAGACCGTAGTGGTCAATCCCAACGGTACACTGAAGAACGTGTTCGTCTATGTGAAGGCGGGCTTGGATACCACGCTCCGCTTCCCGGTTCCCAGGGATTCGGCGTGGATCGATCAGTCGGGCTGCCGTTACGAGCCTCATGTCTTCGGGATGCAGGTTGGGCAGACTCTCGCCATCAAGAACAGCGATGCGGTGCTGCACAACATCAACGCCAAGCCCACGGCGAACCGGGGGTTCAACATCTCGCAGCCGCAGGCGGGGATGGTCTCGACTCGCACTTTCCAGGTGCCCGAGATCATGATTCCCATAGGGTGCGACGTGCACGGATGGATGAGCGCGTACGTCGGGGTGTTGAGGCATCCGTACTTCAGCACTTCCGGAGATGACGGGAGCTTCACCATCACCCGGCTTCCTCCGGGAACCTACACGCTGGAGGCGTGGCACGAGCAGTACGGCACTCAGACGGTGGAAGTGACGGTGGGTCCCAACGAGACCAAGACGGTGGAGTTCGTCTTCCGCCCCGCGGCTACTTCGTAAAGGGGAGGAACCGATGCCCTGGCACTGGAGCCTTCCCCCTGGAGTCTCGACCTACGCCGGTCAGGTGGACTTCATTTATTACCTGATCTTGGCCGTGACGGCCACAGCGTTTTTCATCGTCGAGGCGGGATTGTTGTGGTTCGTTTTCAAGTATCGCGGGCGTCCCGGCCGCAAGGCTTATTACACTCACGGAAGCACCAAGGCCGAGGTGGTCTGGACTGCGATCCCTGCGGTGACGGTGGTTGTTATCGGGATTCTGAGCGGCCGGGTTTGGGATAGAGTCAAGGGCAGGGACAGCCTGCCGGCGGGTGCCTTGGAGTTCGCGGTGACGGCCAAGCAGTTCGAGTGGAACGTCACGCATCCGGGGCAAGACGGAGTGCTGGGCACTGACGACGATTTCACCCTGCGCAACCAGCTCCACCTGCCGGCCAACCGGCCGATCGTGGTGCGGCTCCGTTCGGAAGACGTGATCCACTCGTTCTTCGTTCCGGCTTTCCGGATCAAGCAGGACGCGGTGCCGGGGATGGAGATTCCCGTCTGGTTCGAGGTGACCCAGGCGGGTGAGTACGACCTCGCCTGTGCGGAGCTTTGCGGGTTGGGTCACTACCGCATGGGTGCCAGGGTTATAGTTCACGAGCAGGACGAATACCAGCGGTGGGTGGCCTCTCAGTCGGCCGCCGTGGCCGCGCGTTAGGAGGGTGAACATGGCGACGATTGCAGCGACGGCGGATCAATTAGCCTACGCGCACGCAGACGATCGGTCTTTCTTGAGAAAGTACATCTTCTCGACCGATCACAAGATCATCGGGATCCAGTTCCTGATTTTGAGCCTGTTCTTCCTCCTGGTCGGGGGGACGCTGGCGATGATGATGCGCTGGCAGCTGGGCTTCCCCGGCCGGCCGATACCTGGAGGGGCGGCGCTTCCCGAGACCATGGCACCGGGCGGGATCCTGTTGCCGGAGTTCTACAACTCCCTGGTCACCATGCACGGCACCTTCATGGTGTTCTTCGCCATCATGCCGCTGTTGGTGGGCGTCTTCGCCAATTTCCTGATCCCGCTCAAGATCGGCGCGCCGGACATGGCGTTCCCCAGGCTCAACATGGCCTCTTTCTGGACCCAGTTCGTAGCGGGCGTCATCATGTTCGCCTCCCTGCTGGTCGAGGGAGGTGCGGCGGGAGCCGGTTGGACCGCCTACGCCCCGCTCAGCGCCAATCCGGAATATTCCGGGGTGAGCTTGGGACAGCAGCTGTGGTGCGTGAGCTTGGTCTTCCTGGGTCTCTCTTCGATTCTCGGGTCCACCAACTACATAGCTACGGTGATCAACCTGCGGGCGCCGGGGATGACCTGGTTCCGGCTCCCGCTTTCGGTCTGGGCGCTGTTCGTGACGGCCATCCTGGGCCTGCTGGCGATCCCGATCCTTTCGGGTGCTGCCATCATGCTGCTGTTCGACCAAACGATCGGGACCCACTTCTTCCTGCCCCCCGAGGGCGGCCAGCCGCTCTTGTGGCAGCACCTCTTCTGGTTCTTCGGACACCCGGAGGTGTACATCCTGATCCTGCCCGCCATGGGGATGGTGTCGGACATCATAGCCAACGGGTCCAGAAAGCCGATCTTCGGCTATCACTCCATGGTCTTCGCCATCATAGCGATCGGGTTCTTGGGCTGGATCGTCTGGGGACACCACATGTTCCAGAGCGGGATGAACCCGACCTTGGCCACCAGCTTCATGATCTCGACACTCTTGATAGCTGTGCCCTCGGCGATCAAGACGTTCAACTGGCTGGGCACCATGTGGCGCGGCAACCTCCAGTTCCACGTGCCGATGCTCCATGCGGTGGCCTTCGTGGCGATGTTCGTGATCGGCGGACTCTCGGGCGTTTACATGGCCTCCACTCCGGTGGATATCTACATCCACGACACCTACTTCATCGTGGCCCACATCCACTACGTGCTCTTCGGCGGGAGCCTGTTCGCCCTGTTCGGCGCGATCACCTACTGGTATCCCAAGATGTTCGGCCGGATGATGAACCCGTTCTGGGGCAAGGTTCACTTCTGGCTGACGTTCTTGTTCTACAACCTGACCTTCTTCCCCATGCACCAGCTTGGCCTGGGCGGCCATATGCGGAGGATCTACGATCCGACCCAATACGCTTTCCTGCAGCCGCTCCAGCCGATCAACGAGTTCATCTCGATCAACGCATTTTTGCTGTTCGCGGTACAGTCGATCTTTGCCCTGAACTTCATCTTGAGCTGGTTCTTCGGGAAGAAGGCGGAAACCAATCCCTGGAAGGACAACGGGCTGGAGTGGACGGTTCCCTCTCCCCCACCCCACGGGAATTTCGCCACCACGCCCAGGGTGTATCACGGGCCGTACGAGTACAGCTCCCCGCTGGTGGAGGAGGACTATCTGCCTCAGAACCGCCCGGTGGAGACAACCAAGGCGCCGGCTGAGCAGCCGGCCGGTCGCTAGGGGGTCGAGCCATGGCCCACGCCCATGCAGCGGTAATGCAGCCTCCCGCCGCAGCCGAACCCGGCAGCGGCGTTTACAACGAAAAGCTCGGGATGTGGATCTTCCTGGGCTCTGAGGTGATGTTCTTCACCGCCCTCATAGGATCGTACATCATATTGCGGTTCGGCACGCCGCATCCCTGGGCGCCCCCGGGCGTGATCCTCAATATCCCGGTCACGGCGTTCAACACGTTCCTGTTGATCTGCTCTTCGGTGTTCATGGTGAAGGCCTACGCGGCGATAGCGGACGGGAAGAAACATTTCCTGAGAACCGATCCCTCGGTCCCCCACGACTGGCGCCTGTGGCGTTGGGTCGACGGAGGACTCAAGTTCTGGTTCCTGATGACCATCCTGGGCGGCGCCACGTTCGTGGGGATCCAGGTTTACGAATACATTCACCTGGCCCACAACGGGTTCCTTCCCAGCGGGATCAAAGAGGGCACCCATTTCGGCGAACTGGTGGCCCAGGGTATAGTACCGGCCGCCACCGCGGGTATCTACGGCTCGACTTTCTACACCATGACGGGCTTCCACGGCTTCCACGTGACCTGCGGGGTGGTTTCCATGCTTTATCTGTTCTTCAAGAAAGTGCTCCCGGAGAAGTACTCCGAGCACGACTACCGCGGCGTGGAAACGATCGGACTGTACTGGCACTTCGTGGACCTGGTATGGATCATCCTCTTCACCATCGTTTACCTTATCTGAGGCCCTATGGAGACCACTGCTAGGAAACACCCCAACTACGTAGCTGTGTGGTTCTACCTGGCCGTCCTCACGGCGGTGGAGATCGGGGTCGCCTTTCTGAGCCATCTGCCCAAGGTGGTGCTGATGCTGGCGCTGATCTTTCTGGCGATCTGGAAGGCGCTGCTGGTGGCTCTCTACTTCATGCACCTGAGGTTCGAGTCCAACCGGCTGCGCATCATGGCGATCGCCCCCCTGCCGCTGGCCGTGATCCTGGTGCTGGCGGTGATAACCGAGTACCTGTGGTAACCGCAGCGATCGCCACCTTCCGGCCGGGAGATTTTCTGGAGCTCACCAAGCCCAGAATCGTGGGCTTGGTGCTTCTCACCGTGGCCGCGGGTTTCGTTATGGCCGCCGGGCTGCCCGGTCCGGCGGAAGCAGTCTTGCTGTTGAACACGCTGGCGGGAACCGCCCTCGTCGCCGGAGGCACCAACGCCCTGAACCAGGTTTTCGAGCGGGACGTGGACGCCCTCATGGCGAGAACCAGAGGCCGGCCGCTGCCGCAGGGGAGGTTGAGCCCCGAAACCGCGACAGCCTTCGCCTGGGCCCTGGGACTGGGCGGGATCCTCTATCTGGCGTTCGCGGTGAACGGCATCACAGCCCTGCTCGCCGCCCTGACCCTCGGCTCGTACGTGTTCCTCTATACTCCCCTCAAGCGCCGGAGCCGCGTGGCCACGCTGGTCGGTTCGGTACCGGGAGCGCTCCCGATCGTAGGCGGCTGGACCGCCGGCGGAGGCGGCTTGGGGATCGAAGCTTGGGCCCTCTTTTGGATCGTCTTCCTGTGGCAGCTTCCCCACTTCATGTCCCTGGCGTGGCTCTACCGGAAGGACTACGCCAGGGCGGGATTGAAGACGCTGGGCGCATCGGAAGACGGTCCCGGCACGTTCCGGCAGGCGGCGCTCTATGCCTTGGCCCTGCTGCCGGTGAGCCTGATCCCCGCACTGCTCCATCTCGCGGGAGCGGTGTACTTTGCCGGGGCGATGCTGCTGTCCGGCTGGTTTGTGTGGGTGAGCGGCCGGGCGGCGCTGAGACTCGACGAGCGCGCCGCGCGCCGGGTCTTCTCCGCGTCGGTGCTCTATCTTCCGGCGCTCCTCGCCCTGATGGTGGCGGGCAGGGTGGTATGATTCATCGACATGCGGGTGATCCTCATGAACACGCCGGCGGCGGATTGGTGATCGCACAACCATGATCGGTTTTCACCGCTTCCTGATCGGCACCGCCATTCTGTTCTGCGCCGGGTTTTCTTTGTGGGCGTTTCTCGCCTATCGAGCCGACGGCGGTACTGTAGCGCTGATCCTCGGCATAAGCTTCGCCATAGCGACTCTCGCACTCAGCTACTACCTCAAAAATCTCAAGCGCTTCCTCGGCCGATGAACCACGACCCCGGCGGCGTAATGCTGTGGGTCGGCGCGCTGTTCGTGGCCGCGCCTTTGGTTTTCGGCGGAATAGTCATAGGGGTGTGGTGGTGGCAGAAAAGGAAGCGCAAAACCGATGTGTGATCTATGCCCTTGACGCCGAAGGGGCCGGCTAAGAGCTTCAAGGGCCTTTGCTTCGGAATTGCGATGTCCGGAAGATCGAGTAAAGAACGGCTGCGGCGGATTTCTCCGCTGGTTCTGGCGGCGGCGCTTGCCGGCTGCGAGCCCGGGAGCATCACGGAGGCCCGGGACCAGCTGAGCCGGGGGCCGGCCTCAGTGGTAACCTACGCCCTGCCCATAGCCCGGGACACTTTCTACATCGACTCCCTTTTGGGAAGCGACACCACCCGCACTCCTGACGGGCGCCGCGCGGTGACCTTCAGCCCCGAGGTGTACGACGTGGCGGTGGGAGAGAAGCTCAAGTTCGACAACTTGAGCTTCACCCAATTCAAGTTCAGCTACGACCAGATGCTCCAGACCAGGAAGGACTCGGTGAGCATCACCATAGCCTCGGGCAGCATCACGCTGGCGCCGCTGCCTTCTCACGGACAGTCCAGCGGGGACACCATTCGCTTCCACACGCCCGAGGGTTCCTCGGTGACCGGGGCGTCCGTCGCCGCAGGGTCGGTGATCCGAACGCTGACCAACAACTCCGGCTGCGACGCCACGCTTTCCGTGTCGCTCAAGGACAGTACCGGCGCCGACGTGGTCGCCTTCTCGGACGCCCTGGTCCCCGACGGCGGGACCGTGGTGGACACCACCTCTCTGGCCGGAAGCGGCTTTCAGGGGTACGTGCGGCTAGCGGCGACCGGAGCGGCACCCGGGTGCACCACCTTGGATCCCTTCGGTTCGGCTACGGTGAAGATCGTCTTTTCGCCGCTCACCCTCGCGTCGGTCACGCTGAGGAACGTGAACGAAAGCTTCAGCAGCACCTACGCCGTCTTCTCGGGAGAGCCCCGCTTGCTGGCTGTCGATACGGTGGCGGTGCACAGCGGGTCTTTCACCTTGACGGTTCAAAACCGGCTCCCGATCTCGGTTTCCGCAGACCTCAAGTTGAACGGCGTTTTGTTCGGCGGCACGCCCTACAGAGACACCATCCTGGTGAACGCGGCTCCCGGGGACGGAAGCGCCGTCGCCACCACCGTCAATATCGATTTGGCGGGGGCCAAGATCGTTCCCGGCGATGTGGTGGCTGAAGTCCTGGGACGCGCCACCGCTTCCCAGGCCACGGTGAGCCCAACGGTGACTACCGACGCCGTAGTGGTGGACGGAGGAGGAAACCTGGTCATCCAGTCGATTACCGGAACGCTGGACCCCGCGGTGACGCCGGAGCTCAACGTCTCGGTGGAAGAATTCCAGGAGATAGACGTAAACCTCGATTCACTGTTCGGCGATCTCAAAGACGCGCTCCGCGACGCTACCCTGAACGACGTCACCGTCACCCTCACGGTGAGAAATGGTCTAGGAGCGGAGCTCAGGCTGTCCAACTTCTATTTCGGAGTGGTGGAGCTCACCTCCTCTGGCCAGCTCCCCCGGGACGGATCGGGCAACATCGTGTTCCAGAAGGACGCTCAGGGTAACCCCCTGCTGGTGCTGATCGCCGACTCCGGCCAGACCACGCTGACGGTCCCGGCGAAGAGCGGCGGTACACCGACGGTGAAAACCGTCGCCCTTCAGGTGGCGCCGCTCATCGATCGGGTGGTCGATCTGTTGCTGGACGGCAAGCGGGCCGGCCTCGTGGCCTCCGGTACCGCTACCGCCCGGAGCGGGACCACGGTCACCGTCACCCGGGCCGACTCGGTGGGCCTCACGGCCGCGATCGCGGTGGCTTTGGACGTCACTATTCCCACGTCGGGAGTTCAGTTCAGCGAGACTACGGTCCAGGAGGGACTGGATTTCGACCCGAAGGACGCCGACCAGATCGCCAACCGGGTGGATTCCGCCACGGCGCGTTCGGTGGTGGTGAACCGCACGCCGTTCGGCGTCCGGGTGTTTGTAGCTTTGGTTCCCGATTCGCTTCCCGGAACGGTCAAGGCCGACAGCATATTCCGGCGCACCGACCGGGTGGAACTGGCACCGGTGGAGCTCAAACCCGCCCAGGTAGACGCGCAGGGAAGAGTCACGCAACCGGTAACCGACACGGTGAGCGTGAGCATCAGCGGCCAGCAATCGCGGGTGCTGTTCGGCAAGCACTTCACCGCGGGAATCCGGATCGTGCTTTTGCCCGGGAACGCCGCGGGTGGGAGAGGCGCGATCCGGCCCGAGGATCACGTGATCCTGAACGCCTCGGCACGGGTCAGGATCAAGACGGGAGGGGCTCGATGAACCGCCGGGCTGTTCTGCTGCTGGCGGCGGCCGCCGCGACCGCTGGGGAACTTTGGGCCCAGGCAGTCCCGGAAAATTCCCAGGCGGCGCGAGTCCAGCCGGCATACCGCCGCACGCCGACCTTCAGGATCGATCCCTTCCGCCACGCCATGATCCCCCACTGGGGCTTCGTTTTCTCCGGCGGCGCGGTGGGAGAGAACAACACCCTGAACTTCGCCGACATTGGGGCCCTCACGTATCTGTCGGACCGCGACAGCCTGCTCGCCGGCGATGTCCTAGATGTGTTGAACCTGGTGCCGAAAGGCAGAGGATTCGCGGGGAGCGCTCTGGGGGAGGGAGGGTTTTATCTGGGAGGACCCTTCGGGGGGCACTTCAGCATCGGTCTTTCGGCCCAGGGCCGGGGCTACGGGGCGTTCCTTCTGGACGAAGAGTTCGTCTCCCTGGCGCGGGACGGGAACTTGAGCGCGCAGAGCTTCAGCTTGGGCGATACCAAGGCGGCCGCACTGGGGAGCGCCGAAGGGGGAGCCCATGCGGTGCTTCGGTTCGGTCCCTTGGGCAGCGAGGACGGAGTGCACCTCAGCATCGGCGCGGGAGCGCGCTACATCAAGCCGATCGCCTTCGCCCGGTTCCGATCCACCTTGGCGGACGGCGGCGTGATCCGGGTGACCGAAGACAGCATCATCGCGAACCTCGAGGTGGAGCTGGCCCATACCCCCGATATCGACTCCACTTTCAACAACGGTTCGGCTAGCATCGCGGGCGATTTTCTGATCCGGCTCAGCTGGCCCACGTCGGGGTTCGCGCTGGAAGCGATGGTGGCGAACCTGGGGACGGTGACGGTGCACCGAGTGGAAACCGAGCGGCGGCGGCTCACGGTGCGCACCGACAATCTCCAGGAGGTGCTGGATTCGCTGGACAACTTCACCAACGACTCCCTGGCGGTGAAGGACACGGTGGATCTGGAGGTCAAGCTTCCGCGGATCGTGCGGTTTACTGCCAGCGCGTGGGCGAACCGGATTCTTCAGGTGGACGTGAGCGCGACGCTGCCGACCAGCGGCGACTTCGAAAGCCCGCTGGCGGTGGACGTGAACACCACCTGGCGGTTCATTCGGACGATCCCGCTGCGCTTGGGGGCGGTGCTGGGAGCGCATCAAGGGATAGGCTTTACCGGCGGTCTGGCGATCGAAGGGCGGAACATGTTCCTGCAGATCATGGGGCAATCGCTGGGCGGCCTGTTCCGCAACGCCACCGGTGCAGGCGGGCGGTTCGAGCTCGGGTTTTTCTTCTAACGATCATACAGCGGAACGGGGCGGCTCCCGTCGGGCATGCTCGCCTGGCGGACTCGACGCCTGTTTTTGGTGTGGCGGATGGGTTCGTATTGCAGAGGACGTCGCCGAGACCGCCAGGCTCGCTTCTGCCCTCCGGGAGCCGCAGCGCCGTTTCCGGCACCGCTAGGGGCAGCCGCCCGAACGCCTGTGCAACCGGGCGCCGATTGGCGTAACCTGCCCAGCAGATGCCGGCGGGAGGTGCGGGCGGGCCGGGTCCCCCGCAGGGCACAGGGCGAGCCTGGCGGTCACGGCGCCGCCTTGCCGGAGCGGATAGCGGAAAACAACCGGCGCCAGGCGTCGAGTCCGCCAGGCGAGCGTGCCCAAGGGGGACCCGGCCCGCCCGCAGCTGCCCAGCCGGAGCGCGGCACAGTAGAGAGTGCCCGCCCGCAGCTGCCCAGCCGGAGCGCAGCACAGTAGAGAGCGCCCGCCCAGCGGGAGCGGGACACAATAGAGAGCGGCCCCCCAGTCGCCCAGCCGGAGCGCGACACAATAGAGACCGGCCCGCCCGCACTCGGCACTGGTTATAATTGTTCCCATGCTCCGAACCGCACTCCTAGTTCTCGCATTCCAAACCGGCGCGCTAGCCGAAATCGCGGGCGCGGCCGCGCAAGCGGTGGAACGCTCCCCCGAACCCGGCGAGCGATTCTTCAGCCGCCTCCAACAACTCACCTTCGACGGCCAAAACGCCGAAGCCTACTTCAGCTCCGACGGCCGACGCCTCATCTTCCAGCGCCAGAGCCGCGATGCCGGCTGCGACCAGCAGTACATCATCAACATCGACGGCACCGGACTCAGACTGGTCTCCGGCGGCCGCGGCCGCACCACCTGCGGCTACTTCTACGACAACGACCGGAGAATCCTCTACTCCAGCACCGTCCACCTCGGAGACCAGTGCCCCCCGCCGCCCGACTACTCCAGAGGCTACGTCTGGCCGGTTTACGACTTCGACATCTACACCGCCCGAGCCGACGGAAGCGATCTCCAAAGACTCACCGCCAGCCCCGGCTACGACGCCGAAGCCACCCTCTCGCCCGACGGACAAAAGATCGTCTTCACCTCCTCCCGGGACGGCGACCTCGACATCTACGTCATGAACACCGACGGCACCGGAGTGCGCCGCCTCACCACTACCCCGGGATACGACGGCGGGCCGTTCTTCTCCCCCGACGGGAGCAAGATCGTCTATCGCGCCTATCATCCCCAAACGCCCGACGAACTGGAAGACTACCGCTCCCTGCTGAAATCCGGCCTGGTGAGGCCCAACCGGATGGAAATCTGGGTCATGGACGCCGACGGCTCCAATCAGCGGCAGGTGACCAACTTGGGCGGCGCCAACTTCGCCCCCTTCTTCCATCCCGACGGCAAGCGGATCATCTTCGCCTCCAACCACAAAGACCCGCGGTCTCGGAATTTCGACCTTTATTTGATTAACTTGGACGGTAGCGGGCTGGTGCAGGTCACCACCAGCGGCGAGTTCGACGGTTTCCCAATGTTTTCGCCCGACGGCCGGAAACTGGTCTTCGCCTCCAACCGCTTTGCCGAAAGGCCGGGCGAGACCAATCTGTTCATCGCCGACTGGGTGGAGCGCTGAAAGTGGCCGCGAAGCGCCGGGTGGAGTCTGACACCGGTCCGTAAAATCGAGCTTTCCGCGCAGGGATAACGGTGGCGGATGAAATCGGCGGGCGGAGAAGACAGCACCGGCCTCAGGCCGGGGCGGAGTGACTGAAACCCGGGCGGAGTGATTGAAAGTGGCAAAGCAACCAAAACCCCTGTCTCAGACGCTGTGGGAGTGGGCCAAGTCGATCGCGGCCGCCCTGTTGATCTGGTTCTTCCTCAGGGCGCTGTTGATCGAGGCTTTCCGCATACCGTCGGGGAGCATGGAAAACACGCTCCTCATCGGAGACTTCCTCTTTGTCAACAAAGCCCTCTACGGCGCCGAGGTCCCCATCATCAAGAAACGGCTACCGGCCTTCCGGGAACCGCAGAGGTTCGACGTGGTGATCTTCGAGTCGGTGGAAGAGCCCGGGGTGAGCGTGGTGAAGCGGATCATCGGGATGCCGGGCGACACCATCGCCATGGAAAACAACGTGGTCTATATCAACGGCAAACCGCTGGACGAACCCTACGTCATACACACCGATCCCACCACCGACCCGGAGCACCCCCAGATGCGCGCCTGGCAGCGGAGGTATCTGGTGGGAAGAGATCCGCGCACCTACCGGCCTACCCTGAAGAACTGGGGACCGCTGGTGGTACCGCCGGATTCGTTCTTCGTGATGGGCGACAACCGGGACGCCTCCTACGACAGCCGCTACTGGGGCTTCCTCGGCAGGGACCGGATCAAGGGGAGGCCGCTGTTCATCTACTTCAGCTACGACAAGAACGGCGTGCTGCCGCTGCCCTTCCTCACTGCGATTCGGTGGGAACGGATCCTCTCCACACCCCACTGAACCGGCGGTAGCTGTGGTCCTCTCCGCGGCCCGCTGAACCCGGAGCGGATGTTCGCCGGGCCGCGCTTTAGCGGCGGTTGGCCCCCGGAGTTGCGGTGGGGTCTGGGGTTAAGGGCGTGGTTTTTACCGCCGGGGGCGCAATTGGCCGCCGGGCCACCCGGCGTTGCGGTGGGATGGGGCGTCCACGCAGGCGGGGGGCGCCTGGGGGTGTAGCTGAGAAGGTTTCGGGGCCGGGAACCGGTAGCGGCTCGCCGCCGAAGGCAAGAAACCCGAGCTTATTTGTACCGGTAGGTGATCCTGCCCCGGGTAAGATCGTAGGGCGAAAGCTCCACCTGCACCCGGTCGCCCTGGAGGATCCGGATGTAGTTCTTTCGCATCTTCCCCGAGACGTAAGCCAGAACCTCGTGACCGTTTTCCAGGACTACGCGGAAGGTGGTGTTGGGCAGGACCTCCTTCACCGTACCCATCATCTGAATTGCGTCGCCGGCCACGGACCTTCCGCTCCCTCCCGGTTAACTAGTCAAGAGCTGCGAATCCGACGGTTGGGTCACGTTCCTCGGCACGTAGACCGCCTGCCTGCCGCACTTGGTGCACTTGAGGGTAACGTGCCGGTAGGGGTCCATCTGGGCCGAGACCGGAAGCCGCCTTCGCGGCGTGCGCTGGATCTTGCGGTTACCGCAAGAAGGGCAGGTCAAAGGTTCGCGGTCCCGATCGGCCAGAATCAACTGAAGGGCCTCGTGCGCCCGGTATTCTTTGACTCCTCGCCGTCCCACGGTTAGCGCTACCTCGTTTTCAGCGGGAGCAGAAATCTACCCCACAATTGCCGGGGTTGCAAATCCCGGCTCCGCGTGCGGGAGGCCGCCGGGGCGGCTCCCGCCTCACCAACATCGCCCGTGCGCCCCGGCTCCGCGTGCGGAGTGCGGCCGGATCGGTCGCCAAAGCGTGCCGCGCCCTTGACGCCGCCCGTCCCAGGGTTAGTCTCTTGCCTTCCAGCGAGCTTGGGGGCGCAGGATGGCAGAGGAAAAGCCGGGCGAGGAGTTTCTCCCCTTGGCCGAGATCGAAATAGACCGGGTGGAAGCCACCGGGCAGGGGTTCCGCCTGTCGGGGACCGGCCCGGACTCGGGAGAGTATCGCCTGGACATGCACTTGGACGTCCCGGTGGATCGAAGGACCCGGGCGGTCTTGAGCGAGCTTTTGGCCCAGACAGAATGGCGTATCTGGAGGCGGGCTCGCACCCCCCTCAACCCTAAGTTTCCCAGGCAGTTAGGGACCAAGGAACGTTCCAGTAAGGCCTGAGGCTCAAGGATCTAATACGTTGTCCGGCAACGACTTAGGGTCCAGAGGTTGAGTCCGGGGGTGCTTGACGGGCGGGGCTTTAGCCGCTAGCTTGGCACGCGCAAAAACGCGGCGGGAGAGAGGGTCCCAATGGCTGGCGAGCTTGGTGGTTCGCAGATATCGGCCCTTTTGGAGGCCGTTCCCGGGATCGCCAATGTACTGCGAAGCCCGGTGGCTGATGCCCTGGTCAATTTGATCCGGGCCGGGGCGGGTTTGGGCGAGTTTCGCTACGAGGATGCGGAGGAGCTGGTCCATTATGCGGTGCGCCGCGGCCTGATCGGGTCGGACGAGGGGGAGAAGTTGTTGCAGGAGGTCCAGGCCAAGATCAGCAAGCGGCGCGCTCAGAAGGATACCAAGAAGGCTGCAAAGAGTGCGAAGTCGAAGGCCGCCAAGCCCAAGGCAGCGGCCAAGAAGTCCAAGGCGCGGGCGGCGGCCAAAGTGAAGGTGAAGCGCCGCTAGAGTTTTCCGCGCTCGATCCCCCGTTTTAAAAAAAGCGAGGTCGTGGTCGAGCCGATCTATCGTTTCGCCGAATCGCTGCGCCATCTGTTGAGGGCGAGCACTGCCGAGGAGCTGGAGCGCCGGTGGGACTCGCTGGATGTGGAGGAGCTCGGCTGGCGGGCGTTGGATCGGGCTTGGCGGGCTCGTACGGTCAGGTGGGAGCGGGTAGTGGACGAGGTGGACGGGTTGTTGAACCGGTTGTTGGATCGGCTTCCCCGTTTGCCCGCCCGTTCCGAGGCTCCTGCGGTGCATTTGAGGACGTTCAGGGAGCCGGCTTTGGAGCGGTTGCAGCACGCTGCGGCTGCGGCTTTGGTGGCCCAGCGGTTCGGGACCGCGGGGCTTCGGACCGTGGTGGCGGATGAGGAGGCTCCGCTTCAGCGGCGTTACTTTGCCTTTCTCGCGCTGGCGGTTCGCCATCCTCGTAGAGCCTGGCCCTTGTTCGCCCGATATCTCACTCCCGAGGCCCATCACGCCTTTTGCGGCGCCGCCGCCGAGGCTGCGCGCTTTTATCCCGAGGAGCGTCCCGCCCCGTTGCTGGTGGAGCTGTTCGAGGCGGTGAGGTCGGATCTGCATCTGCGCGCTTTCTTGAGCCCGCGGATCTTGGAGTCGCTCTATGTTTTGGGCGATCCCGCAGCGCTGCCTTTGTGCCGGGAGCTATTGGTTTCGGGGCACACCGCGGCCGATCCTGAGCATTGCGAGGTGACGCGGGCGCTGGTGATCGTGCGGAGTTTAAGCGGGGCGATCGAGCCCAACGTCAAGTATCCCGACACCGAGCTGGAAGTGGTGCGGCGGGCGTTGGACCAAGCCGAGGAGTTGTTCCGGCAAAAGAGCGGCGAGGTTACGCCCGTGGTCGTGATGTAGCCGTTATCTGAATACCCGCTTGAAGATCGCCGGCCCGCTTCCCGGGACGGTGTGTTCGAAGACGATGCTGTTGCCTTCCACGTCGTAGTGTCCCACCCAGTCGGTGGAGTCGGCGGGCCAGAAGAAGGTGATGATTCGGCTTTCCCGTTCCCACTCTCCGTCTTGCCAGCCGCCTCCGGTGAGCTTTCTCCAGCGGGCCACTCCGCCTGCGTAGATCAACAGTTCGGCTGGCGTGGGCATTGCGGTGCCCAGCTCTCCGAGCCAGCGCCCGGTGAGCGGTCTGGCCAAGGGGCCTTGTTGGGCCATGGTGATCACCGCGCCGTCTTTGGTCTCGAGCAGGAGCCGGCCGTAGGAGAACCAGTAGCGCACGGCGAACGAGGTATCTCCGGTGGCGATCAGGGAATCCCGGGTGACGCGGTAGTTGAGGGGGTATTGGTCGTTCACCACCAGCATGGTATCGCCGTAGAACTCCAGGTTCAGGGTTTGTCCCCGGTGGAGGCCGACCCAGCGGCCGCTCAGGGTGGCGGCTTGCAGGGCCAGTGCGGCGAGGGCGGCGAGGAGGATCGGTCTCATCTTGTAGGTTTTTCCCAGCCCCCGTAAGGATGGCGTCGCGGGCGCCGGGAGACAAGGCCGGAAAATCGAAAAGGTGCGGAGCACCATGCGGGCGCGGCGCAGGCGCTGGGAGACAACGGAACTGGCGCCCACACACCGGACACGTCCTCACGGGCACGCCGCAGGCGCCGGAAGACAACTGCGCCGGGTGGTGTTATCTTGCGGTCATGACGGCGCCTGCGTTATCGCGGACCACGCTCACTTTTACCGATCGTGCCGAGGCTTTGGGGCATTTCTTTTCCCGGGCGGGGGAGGCGCCGCGTCTTTTAGCGTACGACGAGGAGATGGGTTGTCCCCTTTCCACTTCTCTTGCGGCGCTGGAGTGGACTCATGCGGTGGGGATCCTGTTCGACGGCGATCTGATTCACGCGGCGCGTTTGGGCGGGGAGACCGCGGCGGTGGTGGTGGAGCGCAAGGAGGAGGGGAGGCGGCTGTTCGTTTATATCGGCCCGCGGATGGACGCTCCTCCTGCGGATCCTTACGAAGGGACCTTGTTGTACGACGAGCCCGGGGTGAGGGCGTATCTCTTTGCGCAGCGGGCGCAGGCTCTGGCGCATTTTTTGAGGGCCACGCAGGGGGTGGGTGCGGTGGTCTCGCTGCTTTCGCGCCGGGCGCCGGAGGTGCGGCATGTGAGGCGCTGGTTGGAGGGTTTGCTGAAGGATCCGGCGCCGCTTCGTTCCAGTGCTCTTTTGGCGGGTTGGTTTGCCACTTCCGGGGCGGGATTTTTGTTTTTGCCGCGCGGGGCGGGGGATCCGCTGGTTTACGAGGAGGTCGGGATTGTGGGTTAGTTGTTGACTTCCGGTTTGAACAACTCCACATGGGGTGGAAAACTCTTCCAATTGTTGGTTTCAGGCCAGGTTAGTTCTCCACATTGAATGCACTCGAGGGGTCGTAACCCGAAGAAAGATCGGCGCTTGCGCGATTTTTTGGGGTTCTTATATTGGCGGTGCGCCGTGCAGGGGAAGGGTCGGGACGGGCGGTCCCGGCCACGCCTTGTGCGGCGAGCCCGGGTAGGAATTCCGGGGAGGACGCCGACGCACAAGGGCTCAGGTGTCCTGTGATCCGGGTGGCCACCCTGCTCGGGCCGGCGAGGCCAGTCGCGCGCCTCGTCCACGCCGAAGTGGCGCCTCGGCGTGCAGTGCGAAGGGTCGGTCCGCGACCCGATCCGACTCGCAGCGCCCGCGCTGGTGAACCTTGCGGCTTGAAAGGCCTGGCCGCTTGGGGATGGAAGCCGGAGCTCCCGGTCGCCCTACCGCAGGCGGATCAGTCAGCGGCGGCGGCGGGAAGAAGAACAGAGGGAGTGAATCCCCTGGCTCCGGGTAACCAGCGCGTAGGGCGGCCGGTATCGTTCGTGTTATGCGGGCGAGCCGGCCGCCTTTTTTTGGGTAGCCACTGTCTCGCGCAGGTTGGCGGCTAGGAAAGGCAAGTGTTCAGTTGATGTAGTATACCGTCCAGCCCTGCCACCATTTCGGTCCGTTCGGATCCACGGCTCCGAAGTAAGAGGTGTTCTGCATTGTCTGCCCGAAGAAGTTGGAGATCCGCTCCGCGGGTAGTGCTCTCAGCCCTGCGCCCGAGATTGCCTGCCCGATAGGTGTCCAGTCCAGGTTCGCCTGGTTGACGCTGGTCAGGATCTGGCTCACGGATTGAGCGGTCCGGTGGTTGGATGCGGCGAATTTGCCCTCCTGAGCGAAGTTGGTCCCGCCGGGCTCGTAGATGGAGAGGTTTTCCGCGAAGAGCACGTTCTGGATCCTGAGCGAATCTCTCTGCAGCAGCGTATCTGTGACCGCGTCTCGCACCGACAGTGCGCGGCGTGGCCAACGCGCTAGGATGCCGTTGTGGTAGATCCCTGCCGTACCCCGGCGCCATACCCCGCCGATCCCTCCGCCGGTTATCGGTTCTTCGGGCGGTCCCACGAGGGTGAAGTTAGCCACGATAGGGGCGGTCAGCGGCTTGCTTCTGAAGCCTTCGCTGCATCCCGAGCCCGAACAGCCGTCGATTTCGAATCCTTGCGGGTCAGAAGACAGCAGTCCCGATCCGGGAGCGGGAGTCAAGCGGGTAGTCTGGAGCCCGATGATGTGTTGGAGCCGGCCCACGTAGCCTTCGGACATCTCGAAGTGGTCGTCTCCCGCCTCGTAGGAGATTAGGTATCGCGCGTCTACTGCGCCGCCGAAGAACTCGAAACTATCGTCTAGACCGGCCACGGCCTGCACGTACTCTATGGTAGTGCCGCTTCCCACCGCGTAGAGGGACAAAGAGTTGAGCTCCGAATTGCCCCCTCCCGACACGTCTAAGCCAGCGAATTCGATTCTCACGTATCTCAAAATTCCAGAGTTGTCGCTGTTGTCGGTTCCACCGCCGTAATTCTCCGCGACCTCAGCGGGACCTTCGGTGAGGACCGTGCCTTGGCGGTTGATGATCCCGTTGCCGATGATCACGATACCGCCCCAGTCTCCCGGAGCACGCCGGCCCGGGGGCCGCTGGGAGGTGAATACGATCGGTGCGTCTGGTCTTCCTCGAGCGTCGATCCGCGCCCCCCGCAGGATCCACAGCGAGCTTCCGAAGACCGCCGTATCGCCCACTATTTTGGTGCCAGGCTGGATGGTCAGGGTAGCACCGCTGGCCACCTTGACGAAGCCCGAGAGAAGGTAGACGGTGTCGGAGTACAGGGTGCGGTCGGACGTTATAATACCGGAAAGCCGGGCCACTCTTTCTCCTGGATCTTGGTTGCCGTTCTGGTCTGGATCGGTGGCGGCGCTGCAGCCGGCCAGAGCAAGAACGAGCGCTACGGTTGCCAGCCTGGTTTTCAGTGTCTTCATGTTGCTTGCCTCCTGGTTTCGGATTGCCGTCGTCGACGGATCATGGGGACTTCTGGGGTCCCCTGAGGGACCAGCTTGCTCCGAGGGAGTAGCTCCGTCCGGAGCGGTAGCTCTGCCGGGTGACCGAGCCTTGGAGCAGGCGGTAGGGGCTGTCCAGCAGGTTCTTGGCATCGAGCTTGAGTCGCAGCCTGCGCCCCAGAGAGATGTGGACCGAGGTGTCCAGTTCCGGACGCGGTAGTTCGTAGGTATCGGGAAGGGGAAATATTCCCGCGGCGTGAATTCTCTTGCCGCTAACGTGGTAGAGGACCGTGGCGCCCAAGGGGCTTCCGTTCTCGCTGTAGCTCAAGCCGGCGCTGAGCACGTAGGGTGATTGTCCCACCATCGGTCTTTCCTGGTTGGTCAGACTGGCAATTCCCTCCCCGCCGGGTCGGATGCGGCTAGACATCAGGGTCAGGTTGAAGAAGGCGCTCAGGGGAGCGAGTTGCGGGTGAATCAGGTCGGCCCTGGCTCGCACCTCGATTTCGACACCCAGCGCCCGGGCCCAGTGGGCGTTAACGAAAGTGGCGTCTGGGGAGTTGCCGTCCGAGGTCTGGACCAGCACTCGCTCAACGGGTGTCAGGAATCGCTTGCCGAACAAAGTGACGCTCAGCAAGTAGTCGGGTTCCGCGAACCATTCCCATCTCAGGTCCAGGTTCTGGACTAGGCCGCGCTTGAGGCCCGGATTGCCGAACAGCCGTTCTCCGCCCAGGATATCGAAGTAGGTCACGGGGGACAGTTCGCGATACTCCGGGCGGTTTACGGTTTGGCTGACCGCGATCTTGAGGTTCTGGTTTTCTCCCAAGGAGATTCGGGCGTTCAGGGCGGGCAAGACATCGATCGTCTGGAGGGCGGCGAGGGTGTCGCCCAAGGTCACCGTTTTGCTCGCGACCGACAATTTCCAGGACTCAACTCTGGCTCCTGCTATCAGGTACCAGGTTCCCAGCGAGGCTTCCAGCTGGGCAAAGGTGGCCAGGAGTCGTTCCCGGGCGTCGTATCTTCCCCCGTTGGCGTTGGCGAAGAGGACGAAAGGCGTTCGGCTTAGGTACTTGTCGGTGAAGAGCGACTCCGCTGGTATAACGCTTCGCTCCTCGGTGCTCAGGGCGCGGTTGAGGATGTCATAGGCGCGGCTATCGGCCCCTCGGCTGGTGCTGCGGGCGTAGGCGCCCAGCTTCATGGCGGGTCCGGTGCTGTAGGAGGAGAGGGGAAGGCGGTAGGCTAGCTGAGCTTCGCGTGCCGTTTCGGTTACCGAGCTGAAGGTTCGGGTTGCCGATCGGGGCGAGCCGAACCAGGCGATAGGTTGAGGAGTTTGGCTGGCCGGATTGGGTCGGGCGGTGTACGCCAAGTCGGAGCGGTCGGGCTCGTCCTGATCGACGCGGGATACACCGCCTCGCCACTCCACGGTGGAGCCTCTACCCGTCAGGTGTTCGCCGGACAGCTGGAGAGCGGCCAGGGCTCGCTCGGTGTAGGTCAATCGAGTCAGGTCGAGGTACTGGTCGAACCCCTCGTTGTAGCCTGCAATTCGGGTTGCCTGGTTCTCTCCGCTTCGAGTGTAGAGCAGGGTGAGAGCGAGCTTGTCGGTCGGTGTCGCTCTCGCGGTCAAGCTGTAGAGGGCTCCCCAAAGTACGCTGGTTTTGCTGCTGGTTCCCCGCTGGGGGTTCTGCTCTTCCACTTGGCCTGGGGTAGTGGAAGGGGAGGCGATAGCTCTCGTTTCGTGGGCTCGGATACCTTGCGAATAGGAGTAACTCAGGCTACCCAGGTAGGTCCCGGGCCAGGATAGCAGGCGGTGCTGTCCGGAGATGGCCAAGGCGACAGATCGGTTGGGTTCGCCCCGGGCGTATTCTGCGGACCAGCTGTTGCGCAGCGAGCGGATCAGCTGGTGTTGCCGTGCGAGGTCGACGCCGGCCAGGGTTCCGGCGGCTGCGAGTTCCTGGGGGATGCCCCTTTTTGCGGTTGCGAAGGCGAACCATTCCCCGCCGGTTGTGGGGGCTCGGGGGATCGTGCGGAACGTAGCCTCCTGGTTGAGGCCGAGCGACCCGGATAGGGTGAACTGGGTGGCGGGCGGTAGTTCTTGGGTCAGGATGTCCAGCCGTCCGGCCGCCAGTTCGCCGGGCTGGTCCGGAGTGAAGGTCTTGACCGCTTGGAGCGATTCCAGTAGTCGGTTGGGGAAAAGGTCGAGAGGGACCACGCGCTCTTCCGGTTCGGCAGAAGGAATGCGCAGCCCGTTGAGCGTGGCAAGGCTGAAGCGTTCGCCGAGACCGCGGGCTATGAGGTAGCGGCCGTCTTTCAGTGCCATGCCGCTGATGCGTTTGACTGCCTCGCCGGCGTTGCTGTCGGGACTGCGGCCCATTTCTTCGGCACTTATGGCGTTGATCACGCTGACGGAGGCCGTTTGTTCCCTCAGGGCGTAGGCTATGGTACCGCGCTCGATCGGAGTGCTCTTGACTTCGATCCCTTCGAGGAGGAACACTTGCGGAGTGAGCTCGATATCCAATTTGGCGGTATCGCCCGGGGATATGGCGATGCCGCTTAAGCTTGCAGGTCGGTATCCTATCACCCGGACCACGGCGGTTATGGGGGAGGTATCGATACCGCTGATGACGAAGGTTCCGTCCGCCGCGCTGAAGGTGGAGCGCCGCAGTTCAGGGATCCGGATTTCGGCTCCCGGGAGCGGTAGATTCCGCTGGGCGTCGCGGATCCTGCCGACCAGGGTCCCGCCCGATTTCGCGGTTGCGCCGGGGGGAGGCCGGTCTTGAGGGCGAAGTCCGGTTGGTGTGAGAACCAGCAGTGCAAGGGAAGCTGCGATCGGAAGCCACTGCTGGAGATTTTCACGCCTGCTAGCGCTTGGTTTCATCGCCGGTCTAGCTCTCTTGTCTGGCTGTTGCGTTGCGCATCTTCTCTGTGGTGCGCTCGATCCGGGCCCCTCGTGGCCCGGCCTTCGGTTTTGCAGCCAGGGGGATTTTAGAGTGCGCAAGTATCGGAGGAGCTACTCAGGAATGCCGCTCTTGTAACAGTTTTGTTGCGTTTCTGTTTGACTACGGGGGCTAGGAGTGGGGCCTGAGCGGGAGCACCGATTTAAGTATTGATGTAACTTGCATAAGTGAGGCCTGTGCGTTCTGCACCTTTGCTCTCTCTGTCGCGCGTCCCAAATAGCGTGCGATTCGCCGCCGCGCAGGCGCGCCGGAGCCCCCTAACCCGAGCGGCGCTGCTACTTCTCGCTGCCTGTTCCAGTCCCACCGGCTCCGATCTCTCCGACTTCGCCTCCGGGTCGGTCGGCACGTGGAACGACGGCGGCAAGCTCGGCCTCGCCTTCATGGTGGCCGCAAGCTCGGTGACCCGAGGGACCGTCCGAGCGATCCTCACCACCCCGGACCCGCAGGTGCTCCAGCGCAGCTTCGAGGTAAACACTCTGTTCGGCGTGAGGAGCCGCGCCTACGGCTGGTGGGTGGATTCCCTTTCGCCCCGTGCGGGGATTTACCGCCTGGAGGCCTATTTCCCCGGAGGTGCGTCGCTCAACCGGGAGATGACGGTCGATCCCGCGAGCCGGCTGACGCCGCCCGGTTCGCCCTCCCTTTCTTTTACCTCGTCCCAGGCGATCATCCGCTGGCAGCAGGTGGCGGGGGCGGCGGTTTACTACGTGGAGCTCTGGCGGCTGGGCGAGCAGGGGGAACCCGTGGAGCGGCGCTTCGATCTCCTGACCGACTCGCTGGAGGTGCGGGTGGATCTTTCGGCCCTGTCGCTTCCCGCCGGGACCTATCGGGCTCGGGTTTATGCTTCGAGCGCCGATCCGCGAAACTTCGCCGAGCTGCGCGACCAGCTGCGCAACCAGTTCAACGTCTCTTCCTTATGGAGCGCGCCGCAGAGCCGGTAAAGTCTGCAGAGCTGTTGCAAAAATAGCTTGCATTTTTGCACTGATACTGGAGCACGGGCGGCGCTTGGTGGTCCTGGACGAGATTCAAAAGCAGCCCGTCCTCCTCGATGCGGTAAAGCTTCTGGCCGATCGAAAAGCCGGCCACCGGTTCTTGTTGCTCGGCTCGTCGCAGATCCTGCTGCTGCAGAAGGTGAGAGAGACGCTCGCCGGTCGCGCCACCCTGCTCGAGCTCTGGCCCCTCGCCTTGATCGAGCGCACCGGGGAAAGCTCGGTCCCCGTCTCGGGACTCGATCTTGTGTGGCGAGAGGGAGAAGACGCCTCGGAGAAGATGCGCCAAGCCCCGGCGCTGGCGGAAGAGATGAGACGCTGGCGTTCTCTGGCGGAGGATCATCGGCGATGGGGAGGCTATCCCGCGCTTCTTTCTCTTTCCGACGCGGACCGCAAGGTCTGGCTTCTGGATTTCCGGAGAACCTATCTGGAGCGCGATCTGGCGGACTTGGGGCGGGTGGCCGACCTCGATCAGTTCGCCCTGGCGCAAAATCTGTTCGCTGCACGGACGGCGCAGCTGCTCTCTTATTCGGAAGTGGCGCGGGAACTGGGCGTGGCGGTAAACACCGTGCGCCGGTACCTGAGATTCCTGGAGATCTCATATCAGGTCTTCCTCCTGCGCCCGCTTCTTCCCACCGTGAGCGCCAGTCTGGTCAAAAGTCCCAAGCTCTATTGGACCGACCCGGGTCTCGCTCGGATCTTGGCCGAACCGGGGCCGGGCGCAGGTGCGCTGTTCGAGACCTTCGTGTTGGCGGAACTCCTCCGCTGGTGTTCCTGGCAGCCGGACCCACCGAAGCTCAATTTCTATCGGACTCGCGCGGGCCGCGAGGTGGATTTCATCCTGCAGGGTGGGTCTCGGTTAGTCGCGATCGAAGCTAAAGCATCGGAACGGGCTTATGCGACAGACGGGAGACCGGTTGCGGAGTTTTTGGGATCGAAGGCCGGGTCTCTTTTGGGTGGAGCCGACGCTCTGGGCCTGGTGTTGACACGCGGCCGCGAGGTGGAGCGCCTCGCGCCCAAGGTGTGGGCGGTTCCCGACTGGGTGCTCTTCGGACCTGCACGCTCTGGTCGGTGATCTAACAGTCCGCTGGTGCCGGTGTGCGGGTGCGCAGCCACAGCTAAAGCTGGTTCCCGTTCCGGCTTGACACCATGGCGCCATGATGTCGAATTTACGTAACCCATGGGTAACAAGGTCCGCACCCAGGTGCAGCTTGATCGCCGCCAGTACGAGCGGCTTAAGGAAATAGCCTTCCGGCGAGGCAGTTCCCTTTCCGCGGCGCTCCGGGCGTTGCTGGACGAGGCGCTAGGGTTGCAGCCCCAGCCTCCAGATCCGAAGAAGATCAGGGAGATTCGGCTGGCTTTCGTGGGAAGCGGGCGGGATAGTGCCAGGGACGTAGCCCGGCACCACGATCGTTACCTCTACGGCGGCCGCTAGTGGCGGTCTTCGTGGATACGTCCGCATGGTATGCACTGACCTCGGCCAGCGATCGCGAGCATGTGGCCGCCGTTCGCACTTATCGGGACCTGGTAGAGCGGGATGAGGTTCTGGTCACCACGTCTTATGTGCTGGCCGAGACCATGGCCTTAATCCAGCGCCGGCTGGGATTGGAGCCTCTTACGCGCTTCGCCGCCGCCGCCAAAACCGTAGAGGTGATTTGGATCGATAGCGAGTACCATGCGCTGGCCGAGAACCTGCTGTTCGAGCGGCGCCGCCGGCGGCTGAATATTGTGGACGCGGCGAGTATGGTCGCCATGCGGGAGCGCGGAATCAAGGTCGCGTTTGCCTTCGACCCAAGCTTCAGGCATGAGGGATTCCGGCTGTTGGGTGCCGCCGGTCGATGAGTTCCACCGGCGCGCAGCCTAACAGACCCGCGGCGTAGCTACTGGTCAAACCGGCCCCTCCTGGGGAAATTTCGGTCCGCCCATTCTTGCCCGGAGAGATACGACGCCATGTACCGCATGACTTTGTCCGCTTGGACCGTAGCAGTCGGCCTCGGGATCGCCCAGGCAATCTTGCCCTGTCCCGCAGGGGCGCAGAGCAACCGGTTCCAATCAGCGGCGGCAACCGCGGGGGCGCAGAGCAACCGGCCCCAATCAGCGGCGGCAACCGCAGAGGCGCAGCGCAACCGGCCCCAAGGAGCCGCAACCGCCCAGAGAGCCGCCGCGCAGTACGATTCCACCTTCTTCCAGGCCATGCGCTGGCGCAACATCGGCCCCTTCCGCGGCGGGCGCGCCACCGCGGTGAGCGGGGTCCGGGGTAACCCCATGACCTACTACTTCGGCGCCGCGGGGGGCGGCGTCTGGAAGACCGAGGACGCGGGCGAAACCTGGCGTAACGTTTCCGACGGCTTCTTCAACACCGCCTCGGTGGGCGCCATCGCCGTCGCCGAGTCGGATCCCAACGTGGTGTATGTGGGTATGGGAGAGCACTCCATCCGCGGGGTCGCCACCTCCCACGGAGACGGGGTGTACCGCTCCACCGACGGCGGGCGCACCTGGACCCATCTGGGGCTCGAGCGCACCCGCCACATCTCCCGCATCCGGGTCCACCCGCAGAATCCCGACCTGGTCTATGTGGCGGCCCAGGGTGCGGCCTTCGGGCCTTCCCGCGAGCGCGGGATCTACCGCTCTAAAGACGGCGGCAAGACTTGGGAGCAGGTGCTATTCGTGAGCGAGACCGCCGGAGCCTCGGATCTCGCCATGGACCTGACCAACCCGCGCATCCTGTACGCCGCTTTCTGGGATCACCAGCGGTTCCCCTGGCAGGTGCGAAGCGGCGGCCCCGGCAGCGGGCTTTGGAAATCCACCGACGGGGGCGACACTTGGAAGCGCATCGATCGCGGGCTTCCCGATCTCAAGGGCAAGTTGGGGATAGACGTCTCCCGCGCCGATCCACAGCGCGTCTATGCGATCGTGGAGGCCGATCCCGGGGGCGGTCTCTATCGCTCCGACGACGGCGGTGAGACTTGGCGGCTGATGAGCGACAACTGGTCGATCCGAGCCCGCGCCTGGTACTACATCGAAGTGTACGCCGATCCCCAGAACCCGGACGTGGTCTATGTGATGAACGCCGCCTTCTGGAAGTCGATAGACGGCGGGCGGACGTTCGGCCAGGTGCGGGTGCCGCACGGGGACAATCACGATCTGTGGATCAATCCGGACGACAACCAGAACCTGATCAACGCCAACGACGGCGGGGCCAACATCAGCTTCAACGGCGGGCGCACCTGGTCCACCCAGGACAACCAGCCCACGGCGCAGTTCTATCGGGTGAATACCGACAACCGGTTTCCTTATTACGTCTACGGCGGGCAGCAGGACAACACTACCGTGGCCATAGCCACCCGGGGGAGCGGGGGAGGGATCACCGAGCGGGACTGGTATCCGGTGGGAGGGTGCGAGAGCGGTTACGTGGCATTCGATCCGGACGATCCGCGTTTGGTCTATGCCGGCTGCTATCACGGCCAGCTCACCGAATGGGACGCCGCGACGCGCCAGGCGCGGAACGTGATGCCCTATCCCGCGCTGCCGCTGGCGTTGCCGTCGCGGGAGATGAAGTACCGTTACAACTGGAACACGCCGATCGTGGTCTCGATGCACGATCCGCGGGTGATCTATCATGCGGCCAACGTGCTGTTCAGGAGCACCGATCGGGGGCGGAGCTGGACCCAGATCAGCGGCGATCTCACGCGAAACGATCCCGAGAAGCAGGGTCCGGGCGGAGGTCCCATCACCAACGAAGGTGCGGGCGGCGAGGTTTACGGGACGATCTTTTACGTGATGGAGTCGCGCCAGGATCCCAACACCATTTGGGTGGGGAGCGACGACGGGTTGGTGCACCTGACGCGGGATGGGGGTCGCACTTGGACTAACGTCACGCCGCCGGGATTGCCCGAGGCGCAGATCAACGCCATCGAGACTTCGCCCCATGCGGGCGGCACGGCGTATTTGGCGGTGACGCGGTACAAGTTCAACGATCTCACGCCTCACATTTACAAGTCCACCGATTACGGGCGCACCTGGCGGCGGTTGGTGAACGGCATAGCTCCGGAGGCCTGGGTGCGGGTGGTGCGGGAGGATCCGGTGCGGCCGGGTTTGCTCTATGCCGGCACGCAGTTGGGGATGTACCTCTCGTTGGACGGCGGGGAGAGTTGGCAGCGCTGGCAGTTGAACTTGCCGGTAACGCCGATCACCGATCTCAAGGTGCAGGGTAACGATCTGGTGGCTTCTACCGAGGGGCGGGCGTTTTGGATCTTGGACGATTTGTCTCCGGTGCGGCAGGTGAGCGCCGAGGTGGCGCAGGGGGAGGCTTATCTGTATCAGCCGGCGGATGCGTATCGGGTCGCTTCGGGTGGCGGTTTTGGGGGAGGGGGAGGCGGGCGTGCGGGTGAGAATCCGCCCAACGGTGCGATCATTTATTACCATTTGCGCTCGGCGGCCACCGACTCGGCGCCGGTGGTGCTGGAGATTTTGGACAGTGCGGGGGTGGTTATCCGGCGGTTTTCCAGTCGCAGGGAGCGTTCCGGGGAGGGGCGCGGTCCGGGAGCCGCTGCGGGCGAGGAGGAGGCCGGGCCTTTTGGCGGTGGAGGTCAGGCGGTGTTGCCTGCGCGGGCGGGGTTGAATCGTTTCGTGTGGGATTTGCGTCACGAGCGTCCCACCACCGTTCCCGGTTTGTACGTGTTCGGCCAGGTGGTGGGACGGCGGGTGGTGCCGGGGGTTTATCAGGTGAGGCTCGTGGTGGGTGGGAGGAGTCAGGTCCGATCGTTCCGGGTGCTCGCGGATCCGCGGGTGGAGGCTACGCAGCAGGATTTCGTGGCTCAGGACGATTTGGCGCGGCGGATATCGGAGGATTTGTCGGCGATTCACGGCGGGGTGAACCGGTTGCGGGGGGTGAGGGAGCAGTTGGAGCAGTTGGTGCGGCGGTTGGGCGATGGGGACGGGTTGGACACGGTGCGGGTAGCGGCGCGGGGATTGATCGATCGGTTGAGCGCGCTGGAGGATTCTCTGGTGCAACGCCGGACGGTGGACGGGCAGACGGTGATCAATTTTCCGGTTCGGTTGAATCATCATTTCGTTTATTTGTTGGGTTCGGTGGACGGAGCGGATGCGGGAGTGACGGAGGGAGCGCGGCGGCGGTATGCCGATTTGTCGGAGCAGTGGGGCCGGTTGCGGGGCGAGTTGGAGCGGTTGTTGGGCGAGGAGGTGGAGGCGTTCAATCGGTTGGTGCGGGAGCAGGATGTGGCGGCGGTGGTGGTGCCTGGGGGTGGGTGAGGGTTGGGATGGGGTGAGCGGCCTTGTCGTGAGCAGCAGGTGGGTTTATGGCCGGTTATTCGGCGGAGCGTTCCGGTATCGAGGCGGGCGATCTTGCGGCTAGTGCTCGGGCGCTCGAAGAACTTTTCGAGCTGGCGAAGAAGTATCGCCACAGCCGGGATTACTGGGAGCTGTTGCAGTTCGTAGTAAGGTTCCGTTTCTATTCTCCTTTCAACGCGATGCTGATCCACATTCAGATGCCGGGAGCCGTCTTTGCGGCTCCCGCGTCGCGGTGGCTTGACAAGTGGGAGAGGCAACTCAAGCCTACCGCCCGGCCCCTGGTGATCTTGAGGCCGCGGGGGCCGGTGATGTTCGTATTCGATGTTTCCGACACGGAGCCGCTGCCTGGCGCGCCGCCCCTGCCCGAGCCGGTGGAGAAGCCTTTCGGTGTTTCCGGGCGTCTTTCGGGTCGAGTGTTCGAACTGACCGTAGAGAACGCCAAGCGTGACGGGGTAGAGGTTTCGGAGGGGGTGGAGGGTGCCCAGTCGGCGGGGCGGATTCAGGTGGCGCAGAGGAGGGGGACTTTGAAGGTTTTGGCGAAGGTGCGGCCGGAACCGGTTTACCGCGAGGTCCCCCTTTTGTACGAGCTGGTATTGAACGCCCGCGGATCGATGGAGGAGAAGTATGTCACGCTGGTTCACGAACTGGGGCACCTTTATTGCGGTCATTTGGGGACTCCGCATGAAGACTGGTGGCCGGATCGCAGGGGGCTGGATCCTGGTGTAGAGGAATTCGAGGCGGAGTCGGTGGCGTATCTGGTGTGCGGCCGTCTGGGTTTAGAGACCCGCTCGGAGCGGTATCTTGCGGAGTACGTCGGCCGGTGGGCGGAGGTGCCGCCTATCAGTCTCGAGCGGGTGCTGGTTGCTGCAGGTTTGATAGAACGTATGGGTGAATCGCGTCTCGAGCCGAGGAAGGAACTACCCCGTGTTGGTCTCTAGGGGTATGATTGTCGTAGGGGTTGGGTGCGGATATTTCTCGCCGGCGTGATCCCGGCCTTACTAGCAATCTCTTGCCGCAACGGGGTCGCACTCGAGTAACTGCGAAAATTCAGCGGTAGTGGTCCAAAAACAGACAGTACCATCACCGGCAGCGCTAGCGGTAAAAGGTCTCTCCATCTGAGCCGAATCATATAACCTCCAGGTGTTGAAGCCGTTGAAGAAGTGAATAGTCGGGCTTCAATGGGGTTGCACTCTTTCGAGTGCGGAAATCACCGCTCGATCGTCGTTCCTACAGCCGGCCAGGTGGCAGCTTCAATGGGGCCGCACTCAGGTGAGTGCGGAAATCTGCAGGTTTGGTCTTTCTACCACGTTTCCTAAAACTGGCTTCAATGGGGCCGCACTCAGGTGAGTGCGGAAATGGGGTTGACTGGCGGAAGCAAGTTGAGGGAAAAGTGCTTCAATGGGGCCGCACTCAGGTGAGTGCGGAAATGCGGACAGCGTAGTGCTGCCGCCACCGGATAAATCGCGGCTTCAATGGGGCCGCACTCAGGTGAGTGCGGAAATCACCGAATCCCGCGCTCGAATCGCGGCCCTAACCTCATGCTTCAATGGGGCCGCACTCAGGTGAGTGCGGAAATTAGGACGTTGATGGATCTTGCCACGCGGCAGGGCGAAGCTTCAATGGGGCCGCACTCAGGTGAGTGCGGAAATAGCGCGAGGCGGACAGAGCGTTCTCCATCTACATCAGGGCTTCAATGGGGCCGCACTCAGGTGAGTGCGGAAATGGCGCCCTACGCAATCCTCCGCGAAGTCTGACGACACGCTTCAATGGGGCCGCACTCAGGTGAGTGCGGAAATAGATCGCGCCGCTTAAATTCCGCCATACAAGCAACACGCTTCAATGGGGCCGCACTCAGGTGAGTGCGGAAATTTGCCATCCAAATTGTGCCCTGCCAGATAAATGAAATCGCTTCAATGGGGCCGCACTCAGGTGAGTGCGGAAATCAGAGTACGAGTCATGGCTGCTCCCTGAACAAGAGCCGGCTTCAATGGGGCCGCACTCAGGTGAGTGCGGAAATAGTAAAGGAGGACGTAGGATGTATCGGAAGTCCTACCGCTTCAATGGGGCCGCACTCAGGTGAGTGCGGAAATAAGGAGTGAGCAATACAACCTACACCGTAACAAAAAGCTTCAATGGGGCCGCACTCAGGTGAGTGCGGAAATACTGCGCAAGGGTTCCACGGGCAATTTTTGATATTTCGCTTCAATGGGGCCGCACTCAGGTGAGTGCGGAAATAATAGGGCAGGGCGTTTATCAAAACTCGTACACAAAGCTTCAATGGGGCCGCACTCAGGTGAGTGCGGAAATGGGCGCCTATTCGAGCGCGCACAGCTTTATGGCGGAAGGCTTCAATGGGGCCGCACTCAGGTGAGTGCGGAAATCCATTCTCAGTGTGGCGATCGCCGCTCCAGTAACCGCTTCAATGGGGCCGCACTCAGGTGAGTGCGGAAATGTTTCTTCAAGTCGCGCGCGGAGATTACTCGGGCGATTGCTTCAATGGGGCCGCACTCAGGTGAGTGCGGAAATGGGTGTGCGAGCGGCGAGGCGGGTACAACAGCTGCTGAGCTTCAATGGGGCCGCACTCAGGTGAGTGCGGAAATTTGAGGAGGCGGATTGGCGGTTTGGCGGCAAACGAAGGCTTCAATGGGGCCGCACTCAGGTGAGTGCGGAAATGAGAACGAGAGAAACCGCAATTCTCGTGTTAGTGGTGGGGCTTCAATGGGGCCGCACTCAGGTGAGTGCGGAAATGACGCGCAGTCCGAGTACAATCGGTTGCGCGAATTGGACGCTTCAATGGGGCCGCACTCAGGTGAGTGCGGAAATCAGGGACTTTGACTTCTGGAGAAGCTGGGGAATGAAGCTTCAATGGGGCCGCACTCAGGTGAGTGCGGAAATGCCCGTACGAAGACCGCCAAGTGACCGCCAACGAGAGCTTCAATGGGGCCGCACTCAGGTGAGTGCGGAAATGAGTTGTTGGTGCTGGAGACCGCGATGTATCTCGCGCAGCTTCAATGGGGCCGCACTCAGGTGAGTGCGGAAATAGCGATCAGCAGATCATGGATGAACTGCACCCATGCGCGCTTCAATGGGGCCGCACTCAGGTGAGTGCGGAAATTGCTCATAGGCAGCCGCGTCCTCGGCAGTCAATGCGCTTCAATGGGGCCGCACTCAGGTGAGTGCGGAAATAGCGTTGCCGGGCACCCCAAGCGTCGTCGTTGCCAAGCTTCAATGGGGCCGCACTCAGGTGAGTGCGGAAATAGGCTACCTGATAGTTTCCGTGGACTACTCCGGTGCAGGCTTCAATGGGGCCGCACTCAGGTGAGTGCGGAAATGGGTAGGGTAGCGGAACCGTTGCGGTCGAAACTGACCGCTTCAATGGGGCCGCACTCAGGTGAGTGCGGAAATATGTGCACGCCACAGCGCCATGCCTACGCCAACCGGATGCTTCAATGGGGCCGCACTCAGGTGAGTGCGGAAATCGGATGCGGTTGGTGATCGTGCCGTCCGACTTTTGGGCTTCAATGGGGCCGCACTCAGGTGAGTGCGGAAATAGGGATCTGCCAGGAATACTCTCATATCGTACACCGCTTCAATGGGGCCGCACTCAGGTGAGTGCGGAAATCCTGAGGCGGAGACACACGAGCTAGAGACACAGACAGCTTCAATGGGGCCGCACTCAGGTGAGTGCGGAAATCATTTACCAGCTCCCCGCCCGTGCCATTTCATCCATCGTGCTTCAATGGGGCCGCACTCAGGTGAGTGCGGAAATGCACGCAGCGGCGATCCCGCTCCCTGATCCTTTCGGAGCTTCAATGGGGCCGCACTCAGGTGAGTGCGGAAATGCGCTGTGGCGTGCACATCATGCAACGTGCTCGCAATGGCTTCAATGGGGCCGCACTCAGGTGAGTGCGGAAATACCACACCGCGTGGTTCAGCGCGCAACTGGACCGTGCCCTGCTTCAATGGGGCCGCACTCAGGTGAGTGCGGAAATGCTATGGACTTCTTATAGCGCGTCAAGAGTCTGATGAAGCGCTTCAATGGGGCCGCACTCAGGTGAGTGCGGAAATAGCCCCCGGGGGAGGGAAAAGAAAGAGCGTCCTAGCTTGTGCTTCAATGGGGCCGCACTCAGGTGAGTGCGGAAATCCCCAGCTCCTGAGCCTCAGCAGCAGCCTTTTTCCTCGGCTTCAATGGGGCCGCACTCAGGTGAGTGCGGAAATGTTCCCACGCTGGGCCCCGCGGTCGCACGGTTCATTGCTTCAATGGGGCCGCACTCAGGTGAGTGCGGAAATTGCCGAACCCAGACGAGGGCCAAAGATGAAGCTAACAAGCTTCAATGGGGCCGCACTCAGGTGAGTGCGGAAATTTGGCAAGGAGGAAAAAGATGAAACTAGTTAAGCTGCTTCAATGGGGCCGCACTCAGGTGAGTGCGGAAATTCCAGCGCCTTCGCGTAGTTGCCTGTGAGCGATGTGCTTCAATGGGGCCGCACTCAGGTGAGTGCGGAAATACGCCTAATTTGCAGCGTCAGAAGGAAGCTCGGACTGCTTCAATGGGGCCGCACTCAGGTGAGTGCGGAAATTCCCTCGGCGCGCGGGCAAGATTGCTTACATATCCCATTTCGCTTCAATGGGGCCGCACTCAGGTGAGTGCGGAAATTGGAAAAGCCTGTGGAAAACCGTGTGGAAAATTCGGCGCTTCAATGGGGCCGCACTCAGGTGAGTGCGGAAATGATGCCCTCGCCCGGGGAGATTCGAGGGCTCGACGAGCTCGCTTCAATGGGGCCGCACTCAGGTGAGTGCGGAAATACGCCCTGCCTTTGGGCGATGCTCCGTGCTACAGCGTCGGCTTCAATGGGGCCGCACTCAGGTGAGTGCGGAAATTGGCTGTTTCGCCAGATGCATAGGTAGCCTTTGTTTGAGCTTCAATGGGGCCGCACTCAGGTGAGTGCGGAAATGAACTGGGGGAATTGAGCGACGAGGAGAAACTGCTGCAGCTTCAATGGGGCCGCACTCAGGTGAGTGCGGAAATATGACATTGACGGGTCAGTGACCATCAGGGTGGTGACGCTTCAATGGGGCCGCACTCAGGTGAGTGCGGAAATTGCGGAAGGGGCCGTCACCTTGGTCGGCAACGGAATGCGCTTCAATGGGGCCGCACTCAGGTGAGTGCGGAAATTTCTTTAGCGCGGGCCAATAGCGTCTCTAGAGAGAGGGCTTCAATGGGGCCGCACTCAGGTGAGTGCGGAAATTAGACACAAACCAGACCTCCGTCACGTCGAACGGGCAGCTTCAATGGGGCCGCACTCAGGTGAGTGCGGAAATACCCTTGTTTTCGTCTTCTCTACGCGTGAGCCACAATCAGGCTTCAATGGGGCCGCACTCAGGTGAGTGCGGAAATTATACCATCACCCGCAACCACCTGCAGCCGCAATCCGCTTCAATGGGGCCGCACTCAGGTGAGTGCGGAAATGTGTGTGATCATGGGCAGGCCACTCCTCTGTGCGGAGCTTCAATGGGGCCGCACTCAGGTGAGTGCGGAAATATGCTGCCCTGCCCTCAGCGGTTGCCGCTCTTCCGGCAACGCTTCAATGGGGCCGCACTCAGGTGAGTGCGGAAATGGCCTACGGCTACATCGTTGATCCGACGCGGCAAGGCCCGCTTCAATGGGGCCGCACTCAGGTGAGTGCGGAAATACAGGGAAACCGTGTCTGCTGTACTTACACTGATGAAGCTTCAATGGGGCCGCACTCAGGTGAGTGCGGAAATCGGTAGAGGTCCACGTGCTCCCATTATGTCCAAAATTGCTTCAATGGGGCCGCACTCAGGTGAGTGCGGAAATCCTCATTGGTTTCAGGTCCGAGGGGTTCACGGAGCTGCTTCAATGGGGCCGCACTCAGGTGAGTGCGGAAATGTCATCATACCAGATTTCACGGCTCCCTACGAGTCTGCTTCAATGGGGCCGCACTCAGGTGAGTGCGGAAATTTGCATCGCGTCACGGTTGGGGACAGATCTGATTTGGCTTCAATGGGGCCGCACTCAGGTGAGTGCGGAAATGGTCCCACCGTTGGTGGGTCTTACCGCAGACCTAGACCGGCTTCAATGGGGCCGCACTCAGGTGAGTGCGGAAATAGCGTCAGGCGTGCCCAGCGATCGCGCTGCAACCCGCTTCAATGGGGCCGCACTCAGGTGAGTGCGGAAATCTCTCTCGCGGCGGTACAGGAGCTAGCACTGCTGCAGCTTCAATGGGGCCGCACTCAGGTGAGTGCGGAAATGTGGCAGAGCCCGAAGAGCCAGAAGCGCCCGAGGAGCTTCAATGGGGCCGCACTCAGGTGAGTGCGGAAATGGGTCTTGCCCAAGCGCAGGGCAGTTTTCACCTCGTGGCTTCAATGGGGCCGCACTCAGGTGAGTGCGGAAATGCGTTCTTGACGTGCAGATAGGTGCGCCCGTCGTTGCTGCTTCAATGGGGCCGCACTCAGGTGAGTGCGGAAATCTGCTCGCGCTCGGTCGCCTTGCCAAGTCGGCCGCCGCTTCAATGGGGCCGCACTCAGGTGAGTGCGGAAATACCTCTCGCTCGCCACAGCTCGGTGGACACCACTGCCGAGCTTCAATGGGGCCGCACTCAGGTGAGTGCGGAAATTCGGGTTATCGGTGCCCCCAGCACCCCGAGGAGGCGCTTCAATGGGGCCGCACTCAGGTGAGTGCGGAAATTCGTCGTGAGACCTGTACCGTTGCAAACTCAGATCGGCGCTTCAATGGGGCCGCACTCAGGTGAGTGCGGAAATAGCCGTCCCATAAGTTCTACAGCTCCAGTCTCTTACGCCTGGAGCCGCGAGTGCCCTCGAAAATTCGGTTGTCAAACAGCTCGACGCCCCACCCGCCAAGATGGACAAGGCGTTGTGTTGCCAACAGTTAGGTCCCCGCGAGCGGCGGGGAAGAGGCTTGCACCACCTAGCCGCTCGCGTCATATGATGACCGCAGCCCGCTCGGCCGGAAGTTGGTCCCTCACACCGAGAAACTCGTAAGCCAGCGCAGCCCTGCCTTCTGTGGGACCGACGTCGACGATGAGAACCCGGTCCTCACGATGATTGATTATCTCTGACACCGCTTCCACCATCCTCAACTTTTCAACGTCTGAAAGATCGCACTGGAATACCGAATACTGAAGGGGGTCACCAAAGCCCAGCAACTTGCGGTGCACAAGGCGCAACCGCCGCGGGTCGCTGACATCATAGGCCACTAGATAACGATGCCTCATACTCTATCTGGTTGTGAAGGGCCGGTAAGTAGCGATCTCGCCCAGCAGATGCGAGCGCAAAAGCCGCGCTTGGAGCTCGAGGATGCGGCGATAGCTTATGGTATAACCGAATACGGGATGAGTAACCATCTGGCTCATCCGCCTCTCGTAGCCTGCCAGCACCGTCTTCCTGCCAGCGGAGGTCAGGGCGACACCGCGGGCCCGACGAACAAAATCTCCAGGATTGAGCTCCTGCTGGTTGAAAAGAGTGATACATACGGAATCGGCGATCAAGGGCCTGAACTCCTCGCACAGGTCCAAAGCCAGAGCGGGCCTACCATACTTGGGCGCGTGAAAGACACCGCGGTAGATATCGAAACCCACGGCTTGGGCAGTGACAGCGCAGTCCTTGGTCAATAGCGTGTAAAGAAATGACAGGACGGCGTTAACCTCGTCCAGCGGCGGCCTCCGATTGCGGCCGGACGCCCGAAAGAGGTCGCCGGCCCAAGCCCCCGGTCCGCGGAATAACCGGGCGAAGTTTGCGAAATAGTCGTGTGCCGCGATGCCTTCGATCCCCAGCAGGGCGTCCATCGAGGAAGCATGACGAGCCTGCCGGGCGTACAGCGCCAAGCGGCCGATGAGCTGCGGGTCTCGCTCGGGGAGATTTCTACGGAGAAGGGTACGCTGATTCAGAATCTTACCGGATACGAGCGACCGGGCCACCGGTAGGCCTTGCTGGGTGTCGACCGCGCGGTGCTGGGCTATCCTGAGCTCGATGTTTTTGTGTCCCAAGCCCACGGTCATTCCGTAAAACCAACCCCCTTGGCTTAAATAAACGATGGGAATTTCCCGCTCGCACAGTGCCTTGACAGCTTGTGTGGTTATCTGCACGTGTCCAAAGAGCACCACTTGAGAGACCTCCAGCAGCCTTACCTCGCCGAGCGGTTTGCCCTTGAGCGAAACGGTCAGTCTGTCCCCGCTCTTGCCCACCCAGGCACCCTGTTCCTGAACGTAAAGGGGAAGACGATCGTCCCGGGCGGGCACCAGGCGCCTCACCTCGCCCGGTATCTCCGGATGACTCAGCCGGGTGATCTCGTCCGGAAGGCAGATGCCGGCCAACGAGCAACGCACGCACTTGGGGCTGTCTACCAGCGGAGGCGGCATCCGGCCGGTGCGCGCAAGTTCTCGCAGACCTTCGAGAGCGCGGCGGGTTTGCTCGATCAGATTGTCGTCAAAGTCGACGCGGACTCTGGTCTTGGATTCGGCGAAATAAACCACACCATGGTCGCATTCGTAGCCGTTTTCCCTCAGGAGCAAGGCTTGGAGGCAAAGCTGCACGCGCTCGGGGTCGTGAACCTGTCCTGGAACGTCGGGCACGCTTCCCCGCTTGTAATCCACCGGAGTGGCCTTGGAACCGTCCAGCTCCACCAGATCTACCCGCGCGATCACGCCGAGAGACGTGGAAGACAGCAGGAGCGACCGCACCACGCCCGGCTGCCCGATGTCGGAGCCGGGCTCGGGAACTTCCGCGGCGGTTTCCTGGTCTACGCGGCGGTGAGCGAACTTGCCCTGAACGGTGTCGAGGTTGTCATCCCACTCGCCCTGGACCCACTCCAAATAGGCCAGCCTGGGGCAGTAGACGTACTCGTTCACCATCCGGGCGGGAATGAGATCGGGAACGGCTTCGGAAAGCGAGCCTTCGACCAGCTCGGTCATCGGCCTCCCCACCCTGCAGGGCTGTGCCACAGAGCAGTGTCGAACATCACTCTCATAGCTGTCGAGCTAAAGAGAAATTGATTTTGCGGTTTGCACCGGTGCCCACCTCGATTCGCTGGCTGCGGTAGACTGCGGCCACGCCCCGTGCCCTCAAAAAGGCCACGTCGGGCCGCTCCAGGACTAGTTCGGACAGTTGAACCAAGGAACGCACCACGTCCAAAGTGGCGGGATGAACCCAGAGGGGCCATGTGAAGTGCTTGGAGCCGCCACGATCGCTCCAACCGGCGGTGGCGAGCCGGCGCGCGGCCGGCGCCGCGGAAAACAACGCCAAACCACAATAGCCGAGGAGGTTCGCCATCCATAGCGTGCGCGGCTTGTTTCCCGAGGCTGTGGGGTCGCGGTCGAGCAAGGCGTACCGGCGGTCCTCGACGGGATCCCAGCGCAGGGAGAGCCCCTCGTCTTGGTAGCTCCAGGGGCGAAAGAGTGTATCCTGGACGAGCGGCGGCGTGACCCTGTCAATAAGTTGGCGCACGTCGTTCAGAAAGAACTGGTGCCCGCTCCCAGTAGTAAACTCGAAGGGCGTCGGCTCGACCTTCCCTTGCCTGTCGACACAACCGTCGCTCCCGAAAGCGGCGACCAGGTCGAGCGCATCACGGCTGTCTCCCCCGCTGTCGGAAAGGATCGCCTCCGCCAGCTCGCGGTACTCCCGGGGAGCCGCGTCCTCTATCCGCTTGCCCAGCGCGAGTTCCGGGCGCGGCACGGCGTCCCGCAACGCCACCAGCCAGCGCTGTCGCTTTTCCTCGTAGTCGCGTTGGAGCGGCAGCAGCTCGAGCTCGATAGCCTCGGCGCGCTCCGCCCGGCCGAGACCTCTCCGCTTGATCTCGTCCCGTTTCTTTTTGATCGCCGTCTTCGCCTCCTCCATCGCCTTTTGAGCCGCCCGGCGTTCCTCTTCGGCCGCGTCGGCCACGGGTGGGCCACGGAGCCCGTCGGCGATCCTGGTCGCCAACTCGTCTTCATCGCGAACGGGCACGCCGTCCAAAAAGGGCGTCCAGCGAGTGGAACGCTGCCACCAGAGCCGGGCGCTGCGGACCCCGCTGCGGTGCAGCGTGACCAGCGCGCCAAGGGCCGCAAGGAACCCCAGGGGATTGGCCCCGTCTAGACCGCTGAGTTCGAAACGGCGTTGGACCATGGTGCGCTCTCTCGGTTCGAATCCGACCGGACTACGAAAACGCTGCCGTACCAGTCAGCGAGGCGAAGTATCGCTTCCAGATACGCCAGCCCCCACCACCCGTAGCGACGGGTGAGCCGCCAGAATCGCTCGGGAACCCCGGAATCGATGCGATGCGCCGGAACGAGCGCGGTGCGGGCCTCCGCTCCCAGTGCGATATACTCCTTCCCCAGCGGCCCCGAGACGCCGGGCGGATACGGATCGCTTACCACCGGCGCAAACGGGCGCGCGTGACCGTGATGCGCAGCCACCAGATGCAGTACCAGGTCGCGCAGCGAGTCGTCACTCGGGAGCTTTGCAAACTGTTCGGCCAGTTGTAGCGACAGCATCTCGTGGCGGAAGCCGGCTGGCAGGCCGCTTGCCTCGCGAATGGCGCGGCGACGGGCCGGGGAGAGCGGCACGGAGGCGGACTTGGCGAGTGGCTGCGCCGAGAGGGCCGCGGCCACCTCGTCGCCGTGATGCAACAGGAGCTGGAAGCGCTCGTCCAGCTTCCCGGCGTCGTGCCAGCGGGCGGCGAGTTCGAACGCATCTCGGAAGTGGGCGGGCAGAGAACGTTCCGCCAGTCTAACGGCCGCGCGCACCACCGCGGCCGTGTGGTCGTCCAGCGTGACGGCCAGATCCTGCGCCGAGGCGAGGTCGTCATCATCGGCAAAGAGATCCGGCTCGGCCTCGCGGAGCGTTCGCGGCGTAGCGCGGGCGAAGAGCACCAGTCCGCCGGCCGGATGATCCTCGAAGCGCCCCTGGCGCGCGCCGCGCAGGAGCTCGAGCCACCAGTCGGGTGGCTTGGGCGGTGCGTCCTCGCCTTGGGGTTCGTAGTCCAAGACCGCCTGAATGGCGTCCTGGACCTCCTCCCGCTCCCAGGCGCGGGAGGTCGCCACAGCCAACAGTTCGGCGAGGGGAGGGCAGGCGAGCCAGGGCGCCAGTACCGCGGGGTGCAGGCGTATCGCGGCGGGATGACCCGCGCCCGCACGGGCCGGCTCCCAGAGATCGAGACCCTCGTTTCCCAGCGCCTTCGCTTTGGTGGCGTGGCCGAGCCCGGCGATCCCGTAGGCTGCTGGTACCACGACGACCTCGCCGGGAGCGATCTCGCCGGCTGTTCTCACCACTTTCGAGCGCTCGCGCCCGCGCCACAGAAGACACGGGCGGATTTGCGCCGGTCCAGTTTCCCTGTCCTCGCCCGCGCCTTCGACGTCCCCTGCATCGTCTGGAACCGGTAGCTCCGCGAGCCAGGCGCGGACTCGCCACAGGGGGGCCTGCAGCATCTCGGCGCCGACCGGAGGGCACAAGGCGATGGTTTCGATCCAGGCGCCGGGGTCGTCGGGCGCAAGGTCGCATCGCCAGACGACCGTGACCTCCTGCGGCCCGGCGCGGCCGTGTAGGTAGAGCGAGACCTCAGGCTGCGGGTGTGGGGGCGGGGCCGTCTGGCAGAGCAGGTCCAGATGCGCCGGCAGGAGTATGGGAGCATCCGGTGCCGGCGCCAAGAGGGAGGAGAGATCCTCGATCTCTTGGACTCGAGTTTCGAGGGCCTCCACGCCAAAGTCGACGACCTTTGTGCCGCTCTCGGTTTCCACGGCCTCTGCTGCGAGCCATTTCCAGGTTTCGCGCAGCGCGGTTCCGTAGATCGAGTCCGGTTCATCCGACTCCGCATCCTCTGGGCGGATAAGGATGGCAGCCGGTGCCGGCTCTTGCGATCCGAGGCGCGCCAGTCTGCCGAACCGCTGGCGGAGCGCGTCGAGGCTTGCGCACTCGGTCACCAGGGCGTCGAAGCTGAAGTCGGCGCCGACTTCGAGACACTGTGTCGCGACTACGACGACGGGCTTTTCGGGCTGCTCCGGCTGGTTCGCGCGCAGGTACGGGGTCCAGCGTTCGACCAGCTCGTCGCGTTCGAACGGCCGGATGCGCCCGGTCAGGAGTATGACGTCCGCCTCCTCGCCGAGGGCGCTGCGGAGCGCGTCCGACACCGCTTCGGCCGTGCGCACGCGGTTGACCATGACCGCCACCCGGCGCCGCCCCGAGTGGAGGAACTCGCGCGCCCGCGCCGCCGCGGCGGTGGCGAGCGGGTCATCCGTTCCTGCGGCATCTGTTGGTTCCGATAGTACTGCTTGCGTCTTTTCTGGTTCGTCCCTTGCTGCCGCTGCTCGTTGCGGCCCCGCGCTCTTTCGCGCTCGTGGCGATGCCGCCTGAACCAGCTCCGCTGGTTTCGAAGTGCGCAGGCGCCGTTCGAGTTCCGGGTCGTCGAGCGCCGCGGCGCGCTCCTGGCCGGGGAAGATCTGGTCGAGCGGAATTCCGGCCGGTGGTGTCGCAGACATCACCACGAGGGCGAACGGGGCCGGGATGGGCTCCTCGGCCCATTGCGGGCCGCGGTAGCGTTCGATCGCGCGGAGCGTCTGCATGAACGGCACGGCGCAGTGGGCTTCGTCGAGGAAGATCAGGCTGTCGTTGGCGGCGAGCCCCGCGAAGATGGGCGCAGCCAGCAGGCTGTGGCCGTAGCCTCGGAACAGTAGGCGCGAGCCTAGTTGATCAACGGTGGAGGTGATGATCGCAGGCTGCGAGGGGAGGCGCGCCCAGCCATCGTCACGGCGGATCCCGCCTCGCAGCCGGCCGACGGCGAGCGGCCGCTCGGTGCCTGAGAGCGCCCGCAGGCGGTCGGCCACCTCCTTCAGTGGGCCTCCCGTCGCCGTCGCGAGCTTCTCGGCGATGGTGCTGGCCCGCTCGAACGCCTCGTCCACGACGATGCGGCGGTCCACCACGAACCAGATCCGCCGCGGTGCCGTGCGCTCGGCGAGAGGGCGCTCGGCCTGGGCGGCGAGGGCGTAGACGGCCATGTCGATGCAGGCCGTCTTGCCGGACGCGGTAGGGAGGTCGAGGGCCCGGGGCCACTCGGCGGTCGCCACGCGTTCGGCGAGCATGGTTTGCCAGGGGAAAGGCTCGCCGCCCCAGAGGCCAGCGAAGAACGTCGGGAAGTCAGGCGACATGCTCATCGCTTCGTCACGACCGCCGTGCCGATCCCGGCGGCACACCTCGACCGAAAATCTCCGGGTACTTCGCAAACTGCTGCGCCAGGTCCTCCCGCGCGGCGGGACTGTTGGGGTCGAGTTCCGGGTTCTTGGCGATATCGGCGATCCGCAACCCCGCCGCCTGGACGACCTCCTGGGCTATGCGGTCGAAAGCGAGTTCCTTTGCTTTTTCCAGCGCCGCGAAAAGCGCCGCACGAAGCAGCGCGACCTGAACGAAGTCGTTGAAGTGTCCGGCCTGCAGCGAGGCGTCCTGGCGGTTGTCGGTGAACGTGAGCAGCTTGTCGCGCGCTGCTCGGGTGAGGCTCGCATGGCGCAGCAGCGAGTTGGCCAGGACGGTGGTAGCACTGGAGCGCCCTTCGCTGGAGAGCGAGGCGAGCTTGACGAATTCCCGTTCTCGCCCGGTGTAGTACTCGCCGCACGAGAGGCAGAGCGAGAACGGGTGCGGCTGCCACCACATCTTGAGCGCCCCAGGTTGCGATGCGTTGCCGAACGATCCGTCTGGGAGCACCCATACCTCTTGGGGTACCCGCTTCTTCCAGGTCGGCTTGAGCCTGCCGTTCGCATTGAACCAGTCCTCGGGAAGCTGCTCCGGCGACCAGCCGCTCTCCTCGGGAGCGAGCATCAGGTACCCTGCCTCCGACCCCTCCTCTTCGGGTTCGGCACCCACCGGATGGGGCAGGAATCGGTCTTCGCCCTTGATTGCGTGGTAGTACTCTTGACCGCATTGGCGGCAGAACTTGACCGGGAGAAAAAGCCTCCCGTCGCCCGCTTGAACCTGGCCTTCGAGCGAAAACTCCCTCGCTTCGCGGCTTTCCAGGGTGGCGTAGAGCGTGCGGCCCTGCGCCACGAACTGGTGCAGTTTGAAAGCGACTGCCCGCGTGCCGCTTTGGTCGACGAGCGTACCGCCCCGAACCAGGAGTTCCTGCAGGGCCCGCGCGCACTGCTCGGGGTCGGCCCCGGTGGCCTCGGAGAGCTGTCTGGCCACTTCCGAGAGAGGCCTGGGCGCTCGGCGTTTGAGCGACCCATCGGCCTCGCGCTCGATGCCCAGCTCGTACTCGAGCCAGCGCATGAGCGGGTGCCGGCGCAGTGACCCGAGCTCGGCCGGCAGCGCATCGGAAAGGGTCGACCGCAACTCCTCTGCCGCAGGCGAGCCGCCCTCGGTGAACGGCGAAAGCGTCTCTTCGATGACCTGTTCAGGGGTGAAGGGGTGGCCGAAAAAGCGGGCGGCGAAGTCGGCCACAACTTGCCGCCGCTCCTCCCTGCTGGCGTCCGGCCGGGCGATCATCGTGGCACTGGTGCCGATGTGCACCAAGCCGCCTGCGGCGCAGCGCTCCTTGAGGCGGCGCACCAGCATCGCGACGTCGGCCCCCTGGCGGCCGCGGTACGTGTGAAGCTCGTCGAACACCAGAAACCGCAGGCCGCCGCCCGCGCGGTCGAGAAACTGCTGATCTTCGGGCCGGACCAGCAGGAGCTCGGCCATCACGTAGTTGGTCAGCAGGACCTGGGGCGGATGGCCCCGCAGGGCCGCGCGTTCTTCGTCGGTGGTCTCTCCCGTGTATCTGGCGAAGGTCACTGGGAACGGCCGTCCCAGCGCTCGCTCGTAGCGCTCCTTCAGGGCACTCAACGCCTGGAACTGGGAGTTGACCAGAGCGTTCATGGGATAGACCACCAGGGCCGCGACGCGGCCTCCGGTGTCGGGCCTTCGGACCAGGCTGTCCGCGATCGGCAGGAAGTAGCAGAAGCTTTTGCCCGAGCCCGTGCCGCTCGTCACCACGAAACTCTCCCCGGCGAGCGCCTTGCGGATCGCCTCTTCCTGGTGGCGATAGAGGCGAAAGGGCGCGCCGTCCGGCTGGCAGAAGATGCGAGCCGTTTCTTCCGCCACCAGCCCCTCGCGGGCCAGTTCTCCGACCGTCGGCCCCAGCGCATACGCTGGGCTCAACTGCACCAGCGGTTCGGGCCAGAGGTGCTGCTCTTCCACGAGCGCCTTGTCCACGAACTCCCGTGCCCGCTCGTCGGCGATCAGAAAGAACGAGCGGACGAAGTCGCGGTAGTCGGCGAGGACGTTTTGGTGTAGCTCGAAAATGCCCATATCTCTCCGCGCTCAGTCCCTATTCTCGCTGCGCGTCGCCGGGCCTTGTGTCGTCACGTCGCATCGCTTGAAAGCGACCAATGGCCGGAGGCATTGATGCGCCACAGGTATGCCGCCCCGCTGGCCGAACCAGGCACCCACGGCGGAATTTCGGCGCCCCGGTGATCGCTCTTGCCGTAGTCCCAACCGCGCAAAAGCTCCAGATTTCCGCACAGTTGCGGTTGTGCCTTCGCATTCAGCTCGGCGTGGGCAAGCACGCGCTCTGTCTCGACCTCCGGATCTTTTTTGGCCAGGTCTACCTTGCAACCGAATACGTCCCCCGGCGGGGTTATCTTGGTGAGCCGGCGGAGACGTCCCAGCCCGTAGCGCGTGTCGCCGCCGACCATGATCAGCTCCAGTTGTTCGAGACGGTCGCGTATGCCTTTCTCCAGGTCGGCGTGCAAAAAGACGTAACCTACGAGTCCCACAGGACCACCCGGCTTTCCCTCGCGGTCGCGCCACCAGGTGTTCATGCATTCGGTCTCCCGCAGCGACCCTTCCGCGGCGGTGTCCGAGGACGGCTCGATCGCGGTAGACGGCCGCGTCGAAAGGAGACGCATGCGCAACTGTCGGTCCGAAAGCTCATGGTGAGTTGCATCTTCACGTTGCCATACCAATCCCTTGTCCTCGACGTAGCGAGGAAGCCAGGCATGCCACTCGTTCCCAGACCGCTCGGCCGGAAACAGGTAGGTGAAGCGTACGTGTCCCTGAATCTTGCTGCCGACGTCCTTGTAGTTAGCAAACCTGTTTTGAGCCTTAGCCCGGGCGATTTCGGCCGTGACCGCGCCCCACAGGGCCCGCGCCGGAACGTAAAGACGGCACCGGTTCAGGCTCCCGGACGGCGGCATTCCGACGTAGAGGGGCGATTCGAGTTGCCAGGTCCAGCGGAAAAGCGACCAGGTCATGATCCTCCCCCGGCTTCTTCCCCACTTGCTTTGGCGTGGTGTTGCGCGTAGACCAGAGCCTGCAACAAAAGCTCGCGGGCAAGCAAAAGATCGTCGAGCCGCCCAGCAAGCGATCTCAGCCCATGGAACAGGTCATTCCCGCTGTCGAGCAGGCGCCGCGCCCGGAGGAAGTCCGCACAGGCGTCACACACCTCTCCAGGCCTGCCGCGGCTGCTCGCCCCGAGGAAGAGGAAAAACGCGTACAGCCCCTGGTCTTGGAGAACTCCGAGAGCATTCATCAGTAAGGTTTTGCGTTCCTTGTTCGCTCCCTGACCGAGCTTCTGGCCGAGCTCTGCACACTCGAGATCAAGGTTTTCCATCACGAACCTCCTGTGGAGGCCTCATTCACTTCCGATGCTCCGGCACCTGATGCTTGAGCATCAGCGTAAAGCACCCGGAGCCGCCCCATCCCGCGCGTGCCCATGCCGCCGACGCCGAGGTGCTCCAGGTAAGGATGCGCGGTTTTGACGACCTCGAAGACGTTCGTTGGGTCGCTGATGGCTTGGCCATTGATCTGGGCGCTTACCTGTTGCCCACCAGGCTGGAAATGCTGCGGGTTTTTGCAGATCACATCCCAGACCAGCACCGTGGCGCGTGGCAGCGCTTCGTAGCTGAAGAGCGCGCCCTCTTCGGCTCCTCCGGTCTCGGGGTTAATGGAAACGGACGTCCGCACCTCGAGGTTGCTATTAACGATGTGCGGAAAGAGCTTGTCGGACACGATGAGTACATGCTGCGTGATGTACCCAGGAATGCCATGGTTCAGAGTCGGCCAGTGACTGCCATTCGGAAGGCTGTTTTTTCGCTCGAGCAGGAGCCAGCCCAGGTTCAAGGGCTGAGTTGCACCGTCCTTTTGATAGACGGCGTGATCCAGCGAGCCTTTGATTTCGTGGTCGATTCTTCGCAGCGCATCCGGGCAGGTGACCCACATCGGCCCCTCCCTGGTGGCTACCGGGAACAATAGGACGTGTGCGTCGCTGAACGCGGCGAGACCAGCGAATCCACCCCCAGCACCGCGGGCGAAGCCAAAGACCGTGCAGACGGGGCAATCGGGCCGCCCGCAGTGGCCGCCTTTTCCGCTCTTGTCCGGCTGGCCCTGGCCGGCACAGTCGGGGAAATACGGCTTCGGTTGGCCATTGAGTTGGCGGTTGGGGTCTTTCTCTTGTTGCGCCATGGCCGCGTACGAGCGGCACACGCCTGCCAGGCTCGATCCCGGAATTTTTGGTACCCGCGTTACGGGATCGCGCACGATGGAGAGATCCACCCGGCCGAGCCGGGCGCCGCCGGTCCCCACGTGGATGGGGTCGATCGCCATTCCGACCACGGTGAACTTCTCGTAACTCTTGCTCATGTTCGTGCTCCTTCTAGACCTTCTTTGAGCCAGGTGAGGTGCCACTCGAGGGCCCATTCCAGGGTCCCGCGCGTCGCCGCCTCCACGAGTGTCTCGAGTGCTGCTCCCGAGATGCCAAGGCGGTTGCGGAGAATCGCCCGGGTGATATCGATCCATTGAGGCTCGGCGCCGGGCAGCCAGCGCCCGTCAGGATCGCGCCAAGCGCGCGAGCGTTCTTCGATCTCCATCCAAGCCCCGCGGAGCGCCGTGACACTCGGCGCGTGGCGGACGAGCAGCTCCCATACGGCCTGCATTCGGTCGAAATCCCCGAGCGGGCGGATCTCCGGCGGCTCGAACCGTCGAGCTGTCGTGTCCAAAAATACAGCAGCCATGCGGCTCGCGTGGACGAGTACGCCGTCGCCCGGGCGAAGATCCGCCACATGGCGATAGGTCTGCCCTTGTGGGTGTTGGAAATCCCGGGGCCAGCGCATTTCCCGGTTCTCTACCTGAACGTAAGGGTAGAACACGTCCTCACGACCGTCAGGAAGCCGGGTTGGAACCAGGACCAACTCCTGGCCCCTCGCGTGCTGCAGGGACAGGGCAGTAACACCCTCTCGAGTGCGGCATTCCGCCACTCGCCAGGTTTCCAGCTCGTCTCGGCTCAGTGCGTCCTCGAGGTTGCGCGCCGCTTCGATGACGGCCTGGAAGGGCGTGAGGCGCGGGAACGCCACGACGCCGATGCGCAGGGGCATTCGGTCCCACACCCGTGCAAACTCCTCGCGCCACTTGGCGACCGCCGCCTCGATGCACGCCGTCGCTCGGTCCAGAGGCACGAGCACCCGGAAGCGCTGCGGGCTACGGTCCAGAGGAATCACCGGCGCATAGGTGCCGATTCCGTCGGGAGTAGAGACTGACTTCACCTTCAACTCCTCTTCCCTCTGGTCGTCCCCCTTCAGGAGAATGGGAGACTGCTGCGAATCGCGAACCAGCGCATCGCCAGTCTCGTGAGGCTCCAAGCAGCGCGCCAGGTTGCAGATCGTAACGAACGCCTTCTTGTCTTCCAGGTACACGACCTCGAACGGCGCGCCGCGCCAATGCCCGAGGTACGTCTCGCGATTCTGGTAACCGTTGGATCCGCTGCTTTGGCTAGGCTCGAGCAGGAGACGCCTCGTGCGCCAGCGGTTCTCGTGGACGGAGGAGATCTCCCGGAAACGTACTAGTAGCTCGTCGAAAAAACCTTCGGCCGTTCGCCAGAACCGGTGAAGCCGCCCAGGGGAGGGAAGCTTGCGAAAAAGCTGGTGCGCCAGCCAGTACGCATTCTGTCGCAAATCTGAGTCGCTCCACCGGACGTTTTCCTCAGGCGCCCGGTCTTCCACTATGAGGCCGAAGTAGTCCTTCCACTTCGTGCCTCTTTGCGCTTCATGGCGATAGCCCTCCTGCAGATTGGAGAAGAGCAAGTTCGAACCATCGAGCTTTCCTCCCGCCTTTTCCGCCTCCTCAAGCTCGTGTACAGCGACTTCCAGGAACGATGCAAAAGAACCGTCCTCGCGCACGGGATTATCGACACGCTTCCGTTGGTCGGGGTCGCGCTTCCAGTACTCTTCCAGCACGGGATTGAAGCGCCTCCATTCGGCGATGCTTTGCGCCCGCAGTGAATCGACGTGTGTACCGTCGAGCCACGGCTCCAGGTCGAAGCTCAGGCTGAGCAGGGCCACCCGGTCGTTGGTGTCGGCCACCTCAGAAATCCAGATCGTGTCCTCTTCACCGGCGAGCCAGGCATCCAGCCTTCCGCGCCGGCGCTCGCGGCAGACGCTGCACGGATAGCTTTTGCGAGCGTTATCGCTTTCCGCCTCCTTCGGCGGCTGGTTGAATCGCACCAGGCAGACCGGGCAGACATGACGGGCACCGGCAGCCTGCGTCGTGCCCCTGCCTTCCACCGTCCAGTTCCGGTGGACCGGAACGGCCAGCTTTTCCCGCAATTGGCGCAGCTCCGCCACCATGGGCACGAAGGAGCGGGTGGACTTTTCGGAGAGGTTGCAGAGGGGAGGAGTCTCGAGTTCGGCGTCCTGGGCAAACCTGTCAACTTCCTGCTGAATCGCCCCTTGAAGCGTTTTGGCTTGCTGATCGTCGAGGCCACCCTTCCCATCCGCACGCTGCCCAGGGAACGTGAACGCCAGGATCTCGTCGTCGCGATAGACCAGGGACCCTACCGCCAGGTCAACTTCGATGAGCCTGCGAACTTGCTCGAAGAAGCGCTCGATGTCCCGCCGGGCGCCCACCCAGTCGCCGATTTTCACAGCGCGGGCTTCGTAATGACGGGTGCCGAACCCCACCGTGAGCACCCGCCAGCACGTTTGCTGCTTGAGCTGGTTGTCCCACGTAAATGCATCCCCGGCGAGCACCGCGCCGGCCACGGCGGACTTGAACAGCGCCGCCGCCACGTAAGACTGGTCCCACAGCGTCACGTCGTTGTTCGGTAGGCGCGTTTCGGCCAGGGTGGACAGAAAGGCCTGCCGCACCCAGCCCCGGGGTCCGATGGCGCTCTGACGCCATTCCCACCAGGGTTGGGCGTCGGGTGCAGCTGATGAGCCAAGCGTTGCCAGTTCATCCAGAAGCTTCTCCATTCGGTCGAGTAGCTCCCGCCAACCACCCGGCTCGAGAAGAGGCGGCGGATCGTTGAGCAGGTTTCGCACCGGGTGGCCGAACGGCGAGGCCAGCCACATGTGGGTGGTGTCTTGTCCGAGGTACTGCGAGGTTGCCTTGGGAACGTTCTTCTCGATACCTGCAGCCATGCCATGGGCTGCTTGCAAGAGAGCCAGGAGGCCTGTGTCTCGGCCCCGATGCTTTCTGACGAAATCCGTGAGCGTACCGGGCCAGCGGGATGAAAAAGCCTTGTGCCACGGTCTTTTTTGGCCCAATAGCCAGCTCAACTTGTCATCCCACGGCAGAGGCGGCCTCACGCTATTGAGCCAGTCGAGGTCGTCATACTGGACTCCGGCGCCGCCGTGGTCCCGCAAAAAGTCCCGATGGAGCTTGCCCGCCATGTGCAGCCAACCGATGGCCTCGCAGGCCAGAAGCAGCGGCCGATGGGCGCGGAGCGTCGCGAGCATCTGCGCACCGTTGCTCATGACGCGTCTCCGGAGTTCGGTAGAAGTCGCTCTAGCAACTTCTCGCGGCTGTCCGCCTCGATGGGTTGGCCGTCTAGCGTATCCTTGCGCCAGGCCTTCCACTTCTTGATCTCCGCCGTGCCCCAGCCGACCGTGCGTTTGGCGGAGATGCCATACTGGGTGAGCAAGTCCTCGATGGCCTGCAGGAAGCTTGGCAGCCAGTCAGCCAACCGCATCGTCCCTTTCATCCCAGGCCACGGCGCGTAGAGGAGGCGGAGCCTGCCTTTGCCGCCCTCTTCGTAGGTGCTTTCGTCGTTCTCGGAGGGCCGCCGGCCGGGCACCACCTCGTAGTAAATCGGCTGCGTGCCGGCGCGGCGGCTACGGTGGTGCGGGTTGATGACCTCGAAGCCGATCTTGTCGAACCAGGTGGGGTAGAAGACCAACGCGCCCTCATGAAACTTCTTCTCTTCGCCTTTCTCGTTTCCGAAGAGGTGCAGGATCCAGTCGGGATCGTTCCAATCCTCGAAGCGCTTGCCCTGCTCGAGGTGCTCCCGCAGGCCGGCCTGCATCCGGCAGGCCCAGCGCAGCATCCCCTTCCAGCTCGCTGCTGCCATGTAGGGGACGCCGAAGATTTTGTCCTTTCGCACGGGGTTGTCGAGCACGTGAAACAGCCGGTCGTCCTTGGAATACCACGACGTGAGCAGCTCGAATTCGACCTCCATGGCGAGCCGAGCGCGGTTGAGCAACTGGGGCGGCCAGGGGTCGAGGCGAAGATCTTGCGGCAGCGCGAGTGGTCGCTGCACGGCGCGCTCCATGTAGCAACGCCGCGCGTCATTCTTCGCGCGCTCGTGCTCGCGTTTCTTCTGTTCGAGCTGCTCCTTCCTGTTCTTGTCCCCTTCATCTTTCAGGCGTGCCTCGCACTCGGCAGCCCGAAGCGCGTTGACCGCGAACCACGTCGTGCACCCGTCCGCGAAGCCCGACGCGAGATCATGCGCCTCGGCGGCGTCCACCTTCGGGTATGCCTGCTCCGCGACAAGTTTGGCAAAGTAATCAAAGTTCATCACCCACCCCCGCCCGCATTGCTGCGAAGATGCGCCAGAAGGGTCTTTGGACTCCGATGCTCCTTGGGCAGCGCCTCCAGCTTGTTGGCGGCGGCCCACTCGAAGCCTTTGTGGTTCGGTTGGCGCCAGCGACTATGGTGCAAATGGCTTGAGATTTCCCGCCATGTCGAGCTGGCAAGGTCGTTCGGGCTACTCTCGACGCGAACCTGCCCCAATCCCTTACCGGGCCGTCTCCCGATTCCATCATTCCTCTTCCGAATCTTTGTCTTGCCGCCGAGCGCCCCGTACTTGGCGATGAGCCGCAGGGTCAGGTCGAGCAGGGCCCAGTCCTCAGGGCGAATGGACCGAAGAGGTGTAAAGCGCAAGTTGAAGGTTTCGCCTTCCTTGATCTGCGCGGCCTTGACCTGCTCGTTTTCGTCGAGAACCTCGAAGCGGAACTTGCGCGCCCATCCCGTGCAGCCGAACAGCTCGCAGACCACGCAGTGATGGCCCGGCTCGATGGGTTTCTTTCGGTGGTCCGGGCAGCGGTTCCCGTCGCGGGTCGGGTCGCACGCCGAGCCGCCCAGCCCGCGAACGAGCACCTCGAACCACCAGCGGATGGAGCCGAGCAGGCCGGTTGCGATCGTTCGGTGCGGTTTCCCTTTGGCGTCGCCGGTCCAGATGTCCGTGAGGGCCCGGAGCGTATAAATCTTCGGTCCTTGGATGCTCATGGCTCCGCCTCGCTCGCCAGACTAGAATTCAACTTTAGCAGCCTGCGCAACAGGTCCGGGCGTGCCTCGGACGGCCCGGTGTAACGACGCGCACGGTCACTGCTCGTGCCGCTACAGCCCGACCTCACTCCGAGGCGCCCAACCCACCCCACCGTAAACATCACCCCCGGCGCGCAGCGCCTTTAGCCAGATGCTCCCTGGGCAGCGTCATCCCGAACCGCGAATAAGCCTAGTCCCACGTGGCGCCCCACCCCCAGGGCCAAAGGGCCAGGGATGGGTTCACGGAAGCGCACCGCCACGTGCCACCTAGAAAAGTGACGCATGTACTCAGGCACGAAGTAGTGCCGGGGGTGAGTGGCACCAGGCCAGAAAGGTGCTTTCCGGAGAGTAAACGACTCAACCCCTTCGATTGGGATCCCTGCCTGCACAAGCGCCTTGAGGAACAAGCGCTCTGCCTTTTTCTGTTTGCCGTCATCAAAGCCAGGGAGAACTACCGGCGTCACGGAATGCCAGCACTTCGACTCGCGGACGTACAGCTCCACCACTCGACGCGAACTGCGGCGCCACAGGTCGAGCAATACGCCACGCTCGTTGCCGTGTTCGTCCCGTAGCGTACCGTTGCGCAGGCGCTGCTGCGCCCACGTTGCGTGGACACCATTTCCACCGAAAGGCTCTGCAGTGAGCAGACGGCGGATCATGCCGTCGGCATGTTCGTGGCCAATGCTCGGCAACGGTAGGTAGGAAAATCGCGCCGGAGTCACGTCTGTTCCGTGCTCGACGTGGCCGGCAACATAGACCTCGGCGCCGCCAGGAAACGTATGTGCGGCTTCGTCTTCCTTCGCCGATTGACACGCCAGCGACCGTAGCATCGCGGCCACCTTTGCGGCGTCCTCCGCCCGGAACGCCACTCCTTCGGGAAGCTCGAAGGCCGCGTGCGGACGCGGGGGCAGCGCGCCGACAGGCAAGTAGGCCCTTGTGTCAAAGACCTTGGGCTCTCTCGCTCCTGGCGGAAGCTTCATCGAGAGCCTATTCCGGAACGCCTCGTAGGCACGCTCAAGATCGTCCAGCGAGCCCCTCTTGGGCACCCGAAGCTTCCCCCTGCTGCTGAACGACACGTCCCAAGGCCGCCATCGCTGCCCCGCAAGCACTCGCGCTTCCGCTCTGTTCAGAATGCGCCCTTGAGCCACCGCTTGATCGATCCCCCATCCCAGCGTCGTCAGGCGCCGAGCCTCGGCCCCCAATATTTCTGCGAGCGGGCGGGCCTGCTCCCATTCGTCCTCGGCGATGTCCCAAAGGTAGTGGAACGTCGCCGGCCGGTCGCCCAAGATCCGATGGGGCCGGACGGTCTTCTCCGCCAGGCGCTCATGGCGCTCGAACTTGGTGTCGCTGTCGTTGTTCGGCACGAATAACGTGTAGCCCGCCGCAGGCCGGGCGGGTGGAGCAATGATGATCGGTGGTTTGCGGCGCTCGAGCCAGCGGTACGCGGCAGCCTTGCTCTCCGACCACTCGGCGTTGCGACAGCCAGCACGTGATCCCGCCACCAGCGCCTGGAACAAGCGCATCGGCGACGGAGGCCACTCCGGCGCGTCTTCGTCGCCCTTGCCGTGGAAAAGCGAATCGAGAAGGGTGACCGAGATGCAGAGGTAGCGGTTCACCAGTCGGCTCCCACCTCTTACGCCTGCGCCGAAGCGCGACGCGACTTCTTACGCTCCTGCTTTGAGCGCTCGAGCTCCCCGCGGGCCCTTGTCGAGTCGAACGTCGCTTGCTTATTTGGTCCCACACCGAACTCTGTAGCCGTCGCCTTCGCGTATTCCAAGGCCTGCTCGTGCGCCACTTCAAAGTTCTCTTCGCGGCTGCCGTCGTGCTTCACAAGCGACCATGTCGACGGCCGGTCGGGGTCCGGCACAAGCTGGCATCCCTCACGGAGGAAGGTCTCCTGCGGCGCGGTGAACGCGACGAGCGACAGCCCAAGGATGTACCGCCGCAGCGGAAGGGGGTCTGCATCTCTGCCGGCGCGAAGCGCGCGCAGCGCAACGAGGTTCAGCGTGGCATCGCGCCTGATCTCCTGCTCCACCAGAACGCCACCATGCGCCCACGGCGCCGGAGCGTGGCTGAGACCCAGCTCCGACATCGCATCTTGCTGTTCCTTGCCCTGGGGCGCATCCAGTAACTTTGTGCCGACGTAGTCGACAGGTGGGATGTACTGAGCTGAACGGTGCTGCGGCTTCACCTTGAACGCACGGATCACCGAGCGGACGACGCGGGGGAGCTTCACCTGTGTGCCGCGGGAGTCCCACGCACCGAACACGAGTGAGGTCGGGGCGATCTTGGCCAGCTTAGTCGCGTCGCCGTCTCGAACTGCATTGAACGCCTCTTCCAGTTCCTCCCGCAGGTCGGAGAACCGCACGATGGCATCGGCGGCCCGGTGACCCGCCTCGAGGAGGTTGATGGCCTTGTCTCCCGCCTTGACGATGACCTCCGGCACGAGCGCTTTGTACGTCTCGCGCATGAAGATCGGTTCCATCCGATTAGCTTGGGAGCCGACGCTGTCGATCAGGCAGACGCTGGTGCCGTCCTCGAACCAGTCGATGTTGTACCCCATGGGACCCTTCTGACCCTTGTACACCCCGGGAATCGGCTCGCCCTTGTTGAAACGATTACCAATGTCAGTCTCGGCAAGTGTATAGGTGGGCGGAAAGATCACTGCGTCTTTGCCCTCCACCGGCACCAGCCACTGGCGCATCACCAATGCCGCGACATCGCTGTCGTCCTTTAGCCAATTGTCGTACTTCTCCACCAGTTCACTCATAGGAACCTCCTTCAACAATAATTGCCGTATCTAGACCCTTGAAACTTCCGCGGGAGACGAAGTGCGTCCTGAGTCGGAACAGCGTGACGCCCGGCACAAGGCCGACCACGGCTGCCCGCGCGACGGGCGCAGTAAGAGGTACCCGCCAAGCCGTGTACCACACACATTGCTTTTCCTCGTCGAGTTTCGGGAAGAACCGCTGAAGGCCAATCGCGCCGAACAACTCCACCGCCGGCCGGGTGGGAAGTTTCTTGAGTCTGCTGTGTTCGTTGAAAGAGAATCCCACACGCAGCGCATCCCAACCCAGGTCACTGTCGAAGCCGTAGGACCCCTGAACCGGATAGCTAAGCCTCAGTAAGTTCTTGGCCTGACCATTGATGGAGCCAAGACAACGCCGAAGCGGCTCCCGCCACTTCGTAAACATCTGGAGGGAAGTTGCGTTCGCAGCCCAGGTCTTGAATAGATTCGTTGACCCGTCGCGTCCACACCACCAGTCGAGTCGCATCCCGATGGGAGCTCCTAGGTCGATGGGATCGGTCTTCGGGTTATCAATGGTGATTGGCTCCGCGTTGCATTCGAGTGCCGCTTTGATCAGCTCGGCCATCTCAGCAGGCCTTCCGTCGTTACGCGCGAGCAAGAACTCACCATCCACGAACCACCCTTCTGCTGGGCCTGGGCACCACACGCGGTGCGCGACCTCCAAAAGCCCGCAGCAGGCGAAGAATTGGCCCGGGTTGGTGAAATCCACACACACGCTCAGCCTGGAGTTGGAATCCGTCATGACTTCACCTCCTCCGGCACGCGCTCGCGGGAGTCAGAGATGGATCGTGGCGCTGCTGTCGCCTGCTGCGACGCCGCGATATCCGCGCAGCGCACGAGGGACTCCAGCCACGCAAGGGTCCAGCGGCCGTACTGCTGCTGAAGCTGTCCGAAGCGGCGACCGACCTCGGCGAACGCCCGCTCGTTGTCGGCGGTCGGCCGTGAGCTGTCGAAGGCCCTGGCCTCGAAGTGGGGTCGCGCCCATCCGTGGTGCGCAGCGATCAGATGCAGGATCAGGTCCCTATCGGGCACCTTCATGAGTTCCTCGTCGTTCATCGCATCGAGCAGCGATCCGAACTCGTGCCGATATCCCCCGAGCGCACGCGGGTGTAGGTAACGAGGAGACTTCGCGAGCCGTGGCGTGCCTGCGCCGTTTCGTGCGTAGCGCTGCCAGACGGGACGGTCTTTGCCCCTGTCGTGCCAGCAAGCTGCGGCGATCAACGCCTTCCCGACGGGCTCATCGAGGCCCAACCGGCCCACGATGCGCGTCATGTGGTCGACGATCGAGTTCGTGTGCTCCTCCAGTGTTTGTTTGGCGCTGGCCGTCTCCGGGTTCTCGAGTGCAGACAGGGCTGACGAGACGTATAGGACGAGGTCGACAGTCTCGGCTTCCTCACCATTCTCGTCGGGCTGGCGAAGAGGGATCCGCTCCTTTTCCCGAAGTCCGCTCGGTGGGGCGTCAGTTATCTCGCCTGAGATCAGGCGTTCGAACCTCTCGCCTTCCGGGCCAACGCGATGGATCCAGCGTTCGCGCCGACGGTCACCGGGTTCGATCTCGGCCACGTCCAGGTCCGGGCGCGACTTCGAATCCGGGCCGAGCAAGCCGTTCGCATCGAGCCCGCCAGCCTCCACCGGCAGCACCACAGTGCGGTACTTAAGGTCGTCGCCGCGCACCGTGGACAGATAGGACCACAAGGCGTTGCCCCGTTCGTCGAGCACCACGACCGGCACATCTTTTGTTGGATCCTCCTCTCTCAAGTTGCCAAGCAACTTCTTGAGCGCCTTCTCGACGCGGTCGTAGCGGTCGCGGAGCCTCTCGCGGGCTTCGATGCGGCAGGCACCGAACCAAGCACGCAGCGCCTCCGCATCCACGCCCGCCTCGTGAAGCAGCAAGACCTCTTGTCGCCAGACCACAAAGGTTTCTGGCGGGTCGACGGTAAGGCCATGGAGAAATGGGCCAACCTCTGGCCGGCCGGGCATCTGGTCGATGCTCGTCAGCGACCAGTTGTCGAGCAAGATGTCCGTCAACAGCGGGGCGGCGACACGCGGCGAGAACGCCGCCCGGATCTCGTCCGAGCCTGTCTCATCGAGGAGCCTCCGCAGGTTCTTCGGGCTCACATCCACCCCCTCGCTGCCAGCCCCGTCCAGCCATTTCCGCAGGAGGCAAAGTGTGGCATCCACGGCCCGATCGAGATCCGAAGGCTTCTCTTTTGGCTCGACAGCGGCCACAACCTCTACCCTCGCCGCGCGCCCACTGCCATCGCGCCGATTCACGCGACCCAGTCGCTGGATCAAGGCGTCGAGTGTCGTGAGATCGCACACCATGTGGTCGGCGTCCAAGTCGATGCCCACTTCGCCTGCCGACGTGCTGACCAAGTACACGGTCTGCTGGACGGTGGCTTTGGAATCGAGAAGTGCGCGAAAAACCGGGTTCTCCTTGACGAGCTTGTCACGCTCATGACCGCGCATCGTGCCTGTGAGAAGCGCCACGCGTCTTTCACCATCGGTTCCGAGCTTCTGTGTCAGCTCCGATGCGACCTTCTGGGCCTCGTCGGGGGTACGGAGATAAATGAGAACCCTGCAAGGAGAGGTCTCGTGAGCGGCTGCGCACCGCACGATTTCCTCACGCGGCCACTCAGCCACACGCTTCTCGATTTCCTTCGCCTCTTTCTCTTTAGGGAAATTCTTTTCCTTGATTTCCTTAGTGATTCGATCCCTGGGAACCTCGCGCAAGTAAAGCCGCTTAATCGCCGTTATGCGCTCCTGAACGATTGCATCGTCCTCGTCCTCGGCTTCCAGCCTAAAGACATCGCCGTCGCCCTCTCGTCTTGTCGCCGACAGCTCGATGACGCGAATCGGTCGGCGGACGGTACCCGGCTGGCCGCCGCCGTTTGCCTCCCTCGCCTGCTCCTTTGCCACAGCGCGGAGGAGATCGCTGAATGCCGGCGTGAGGTGGGCCTCGTCGTGGACGATCAGCGCGTCATAGCCGATCAGGCCGGCATGATGTACCCGGCCGTAGCGCCCGTCGCCATAGCCGCTGAAGAGCAGCTTGCTGCCAATCATATCGATCGTCCCAATAACGACGGCTGGCCGAGCCGGATCGGCCTTCCACTCCTCGTTGTCGGCAAGCTCGCCGCGCAGCGTGCTGACCCCGAGAAAGCTTCCATCGGAGGCACAGAGGTAGCGCAGGGCTCCCGCCACTGCTTTGAGCGTGTCGGCGTGCTGCTTCCACTCAGGCGTTTCCGGGGCCATTAGGCGTTTCCGAAGTTCTTCGACCGTAGCCGTGGCCTGATCGACGACGGTCCGTCGGTTGACGATGTAGACGAGGCGCCTGGGAAGGCGGACGTTCCCATCGGCCGCCTGCTGTGCAAGCGCCAGTAGCCAGATGACCACAATCGAGGTCTTCCCGAGCCCGGTGGGGAGGTCGCACCCATTGGGCAGATCCGCCTTGAGGAAGTGTTTTTCGAACAGCCGACGCTGCCATTTCATGGGCGCGAAGCCGGTCAGGCTCTCAAATGCGCGGTCGAAGTCCGGGATCATTCGATCGTCCATGGCCTCGCTATCCCATACCCCCGATACCTCCCCGCCCCGATCAACACCGGCCCGCGCACGGGTTCACCAAACACGAGGATCGCGTGCGCATGCCGCCGGTCGCTGCCGTCCTTGCGTGCCAGCCGGGGAAAGACGTGACCCGGAGGCACGCCCAGGTGCGCCGAGACCGGCGTCGCCACGACCTCGCGGGGGCGAGGCAGGCCGATACCTGTGCACGCGTCCGCGATCATCGCGGAGACCTCCCGCTGATACTCCCCGCGGTCCTTCGCCTTGGGATGGCGGTCGAAGGCCACCGGGGTCACGGTCGACCAGTGGGTAGCCCCCTCGGGGTGCGCCGTCCAGGTCTCCGGACGCAAGTTCCACGGCGGCCGGTCGCTCAGTTCGCGCACCAGGCCCCACACGCCGAGGGCGCCAAGCTTGAGCTCACCCACCCGTCCCAGGATCCGCAGGACCTGGCGCCGCTCCTCCGGATCGAGCCCCGCGGGCAGGACCGCCGCCAAGCCAACGAGGTGGCCGTCAGCGTTGGGGTGACCCACAAAGGCCAGCGGGATGAGCGCAAGATGGGGTTCTCCGAGCGGGCCGCCGTCGGCACCGTGCCCGCTCACGATCGCGCGAACCCGCTCCGTGGAACCGTCGGAGTAGCTCACCAAAGCCTCGCGCCAACGCTGAACGAGCTGAAGGGTGGCCGGCAAACCCAAGGCGGCCACGGGACCGCTCCGCCGCTCCAGCGCGAAGACGACGAGCTGAGGGCTGAAAACGCTGCCAGGCACCCGGCCCTTTTCCTCTTCCCTCTGAGGCCGAGCATAGCCCTGGTACAGGGAGATCTCCGGGCGGAGCTGGACCGGCGGCAGGTTCCCGAACTGCTCCTTGAGCCGCTTCTTCGCGTCCCGCTTCGCGCGCGGATCGCGGTCGTCTTCGGCAAGGACCTGAAGCGAGGCATAGCCCTCAACCGCCTCGGCGTTATAGCGCCCCTCGAGGTCTTCCAGCGTGCCCGGGCCAGGCACCCGTAGCTGAAGTTCGGCGCGCTCGTCATCAGGGATCCAGTTGACCTCCCCCACCTCCTCGGGGCGCGCCACCCACATCTGGACCAAGGAGGACGAATGCCCGATCCGGGTGACCTTCGCGCAGAGCGACGCCAGCGCGCTCAGCGTGCCATCGTCCACCGGGGCGTCCCGCCACACGAGATACGCCGTGTCGTGCTCGAGCCAAGCGCGGGCGAACGTCCGCGGCTGGCGGTCGCGGGCCAGCTGCGGTGCCGACTGTATGATCGCCGTCGGGGGCTTCGAAACATCTCCTGCCTTGTCGTTCACCGGTACATAGTGCGTAACCACCGCCCGCGGCGCGGCCGGAGGCGCTTGCAGCGCAGGAGGGGGTAGCGACTCGAGCCACAGTAGCGCCTCCCGCTCGCTGGGATCCGCACCCGTCTGAAAGTGCGCTGCAGCCAGGGCCATAAAAACTCGCGCCGGATGCGGTGGCCACTCGGGTCTCTCCTGCCCCGGCTGCCGCTCGTGCGGCTCGCACGCCGCAACGAAGCCGTTCAAGTAGCGGACGCCCAGCACCAACATTTCAAGAAACCCCGACCGGCTCCTTCGCCGCCTCCAACTGACTAAGCCGCACCAGCTTTACCAGCTCCTGCGACGGCTCGAGCACCAGCGGCTCCTCGAGCCAGGGCAGCCCCGCCCGCCGGGCGGCCGCCACAGCACCCTTCAAGAGCTGGATCGCACCGTCGCCCGTCAACGAGTACTTCTTCGGTTCCTCGCCTGGCCGATCCAAGAGCTCCCACACCATGGGCCCGTCCGGCCAGAGGAGACACCGCGACCGCAAGTCGGTCCCCGCCTCGAATGCCAGGGCGGCCGCAGCGAGCCCCAAGGCCGCCAACACGGTGCGAGCAGCTACGTCCAGCTCCGCGCTGGATTGGCCGTCAACCGGAAAGCGCAAGCGCCTGAGACAGATGAGCGACAGGGTGGTGGTCTGCTCGGCGTACTCGATCGTGAGCCCGGAGTTGGCCGACTCGAAGGGCACGCTCGAATGGTTGATCTCCGACGGACGGAGCGCACCCTTTTCCTTGCCCTCGGCGACCTTTTTTAACGACTTGTCCTCGTTCCGCAAGACCAGCACGTTCTTGCTGATTTCCAGCGGGTCGCGACGCACGCCGCGGGCCCGGTAATCATCGCGCCATTCGGCCCCTACGCCCACGATCTCCGACACCATCGCCCGCTCAAACTTGGCACCCAACCCTCCTTTCGGCCCGGTCGAGTCCCACATGCCGAACACGAGCGCCGTGGGACAGAGCTCGAACAACGGCGTCGCATTCCCCAACCCCACCGTGTTGAGCGCCTTGCCTCTCTCCGACTTGCGAAACGGCACGCCGCCGAGCTCGCTGTCGCGCAGGATCGCATCCGCCAGACGATGGGGTACCTGAAGGCTGGTGATTCTCCCGACCTTCTCGATTAGCCGGCCAGCCGCCTCATCCGCCTCGAGGTCGCCCGTCGGGTCGTGCTCGGAAAAGTCGACGACGACGAGCGGGAGCTTGATCTTCCCCGCTTCCACCGCCTCTTGGAGCGCCAGCTCCATCCGATTGGCCTGGCTCTGCACGCTGTCCAGGAGCACACAGGTCACCGGCCCGTCTCGCCCGGGAATGCGCCGCTGCTCGATCGCGTAGACAGCCCCGGCGAAGGTGGGTGGAAAAACTTTATCCCCTGCGCCTCCCGCCGGCTGCAACCTGCGGCGGCATCTGAACCCGGCCGCACTACCGGCAACCGCGTCCCTCAACTCCTCCAGAGTCAAGGCATTCATACCTCCTCCATACGCTGCGTTTAGTCGAAATCACCCTCTAGAGCAGACGAGGAGCCGGACAGCCCTACAAGCCCCACCACCCCGGGGCGGCTTGCCTCCTTCTCCATTCAATTAGACGGACAAACCCCCGCCGTTTCCCCCGGGGTCCGAAACCCGACCCAGCTCCCGCTATCCACAGCTTGCCTTCACGAGTTCGGGAACGCACAGCACTACGGCCACCCTGCAGCGCAATCTCCCTCCCGCCCCCTGAGTGCTCCGGCGACCGCTTCCACTACCGTAACCGCCGCCGGCGATCCCGCCTGCTCCGCACCGCACCCTCCGACACCCGCCTCACCAACTCCTCCAACCTCACCACCCGATCCCCCAAACCCCGCTCCCGCAACCACGCCACCACCAAACCCTCCTCCGTGCAATAACCCATCCCCCGAGACCGCACCAGTGCCAAAGACTCCACCTGCCCCGCACTGAAAACCCCACGCGGCAGCCAAGCCTTCGCCTCCGCCAACTCCAAAGCCGTAGCCGCCACCACCTTTATCCCACAACCCGACAACCAAGCGCGCACCTCCAACCGCGGGCCCGCGTCAACCTCCAGCGAACCCGACAACCAGGCATGCGTGAGCGACGAGACCGCTACCCCGCAATCCTCCGGCACCCGCCTCAAAAATCCGGTCCTCAATCCGTCACGCAACACCCACTCGTCAACCAGGCAAACCGCCGATCTTGAACCCACGCGACTTTCTGCCGCCTAAAGCCCTCGAATACTCCTCCAACTCCCCAGGACCCAACTCCAACAACTCCGCCAACCGCGCCTTGGTCATCCTCCCCGCCTGATAAGCCTTGAAACCCAACCGCCTCAAACGCCGCGGCTGCAAAACCAGCTCCCCACCCACCTTCAAGATCTCGTCCTGCAACTCGGGATCCTCATAAGCTCGCCGCGCCAAATCCCAACTCACCAGACGCAACCGCGCCAAACCCACGAACACCGCCTGAACGCTCACCCCAAAATGCCGCGCCACACCCACCAGATCGAACTTGGAAATGCTCCCGTCCGAACGCCGCAACCGCTGTAACTGCTCGATGAACTGCTCCTTGGGCAACAACAAGTTCCCCGCAAATACGTCCGCTAGCCGCTCCACCCGCATCGGCCTCGCCACGAGCGGCGAAGCGCAAATCGAACCCGACCAGCCCTCGGAACCCGGCATACTCCCCTGCGCCAACAAATGGAAATACTCGTGCGCCAGGGTGAACACCTGCCGCCCCGCTGAATGCCGGCTGTTTATCAATACGGCCGATCCCAACTCCGCACTCCGCAACGACGCCCCGGACACCGAATCGGGAAGAACCTTCAACCTCACCTTCACCCCCAAACGCTCCTCCAACACCTCCAGCAACGCCCGCCCCGGAGTCGCACCCAACTCCAGCCGCTTCCGCTCCTCCTCCGCCAGCGCCGCAGCCTGAGCTTGAGTGGTCACCGGATAGTCCACCGGCCTGATTTCGTCCCTCACCTCCCCCGCCCATTCCTCTATCCGCCGGTACATCCGGCACCATTCCTCGAATTCCCGCAACGCCGCCGCCTCCTCGGCCCGCAACTCGCCCGCCCGGAGCATGAAACGCTCCTCCCCTTCCCGCGCTTCCACACCGAGGAGACTCTCCATCGAAACGCCGAGCAGTTTGGAAAGCCGGTAAAGCTCCAGCGCGGTGACGTCGCGCTTTCCCGATTCGATCAGCGACACGGCGCTGCGCGGGATCCCCAACCGGGCTGCAACCTCGGCCTGGGTGAGCTTCAACCGGGCCCGCGCAGTGCGGATCCGCTCGCCGATCTCCTTTCTCGTCATGTTAGAAAACCGGACAACCCTTTTCCGCCACCGTTCAGCGCCAATGTACACCCGGCACCGGGCTTGGCAATACCTCGAGGCGGCGGTGCCTGGGTCAGTGAACCCAGTATCGCTTCCGCCACGTCCAGGCCAAAGGGGGTGCACCGCGGGCCGCAGCGGAGTTCGGGGGCTACGTCACCAGGCCATTCTCCGGTACGTCCCGCGTGGGGAAAAACAGATCCAGCGGGTTTTGCTTGCCGGCGTGGGGAGGCACTCGCCAAAAGAACCGCCGGTTCCACGGAGACTTCTCTAACCGATCGAAGAAACGCTCCTGCGCGGTTCTAAGCAAAGAGCTCCTTTTGTATAAAGAAGGTCTTCCGAGGAGCACCTAAGAGCTCGAGCAAGCTCCGGGCTCGGTACCCTGGCCCGTCCCTCTCTACGCCCCTCGGCCCCCGGTCTGGGCGTAGCAGCTAGATCGCGGCCGTCGGCGTCCACACGGTACAACCAAACCTTCGCGGTGCAGACTGGTGGTTCCGCGTCTGGGGAATCTTTCGAGAAAGCCGCAGTGGTTCAGCGCGCCGCGGCGGAACGCGGTTTTCTGCGCGGGCGCTCTTGGCCTTCGAGCCCCAGCAGCTTGACCAGAGCCTGGCGGACGCGGGCCTCGTCCGCGACGCTGAGACGGCCGAGCCGGCCGCGGAGAAGCCTGTGGTCGAGGGTGAAGAGAGTGAAGGGGAACGGCACGCGCACTACCGCGAACCGCTCAAAGGTCACGATAGGCCTGCTCGTCGTAAGGCCCGGTCCACTCGGAGAGCGTCCCTTCGAGCGCGCGCAAATATTCCAGATCCCACCGCTGTGCGCGGCGCACCGTCGCTTTCCCCTCGGGACCGAGCTCCCAAACTACTAGATCACCCGGTTCAATCTTTAGGGCCTCCCCCACCTCCTTCGGGATCGTGGTCTGGCCCTTGGCAGTGATCTTAGGAATTAATCTGTCCTTCTGGCAAGGACAGTCTGCGTATGATCCATCCTTTTGGGCAGGACACATAGGGAGATGATAGATCGTGCGGAAACGCCCCATCGGCGAACTCCATCGCGCCGCTTGCGCCCCGCCGCCGCACTCCTACATTCCTGCAAGCCCGATCCAAACCAACGGATTGACCATGCTCCGTTCAGGCGCAAAACCGCACTCGCATAACACCGCGGCCGCAAGGAGCCGCCCTGTGGGCGCCCTCTACCTGGCGCTCGCAGCCGCCTGGCTTTCCCTATCAGCCTGCAGCGCCCGCACCGCCGCCACGGAGGGCACGGATCCCGGCCCCGCACCGGCACCCCAACCGGATTCTCCCGCCGCCCAGGCCGCACCACAGCCAGCCACCGCGGCCCAAGCGACTCACCAGCACGGGCACGGACCCACGCTCCCCGCCACCGCAGGGCCCGGCTACACCGAGGCCGACGTTCGCTTCATGCAGGACATGATCGGACACCACGAACAGGCAATCACCATGGCCCGCATGGCCCTGACCCACGGAGCCGGAGAAGAAGTAAGGCGCCTCGCCCAAAAGATCGACGTCTCCCAGCGGGACGAGATCGCCATGATGGAAAACTGGCTCAAGGAACGGGGCCAAGTGGTCCCCGACCCAGAATACCGCCGCACCAAACACATGCCGGGAATGCTCACACCTGAACAAATGGCCGAGCTCGACGCCGCCCGCGGCGCGGAGTTCGACCGCCTATTCCTTAAATACATGATCCAGCACCACGGCGGCGCCCTGGAGATGGTGGCGCAATTGTTCGCCTCACCGGGAGCGGGACAAGATCCCGACGTCTTCCGCTTCGCCACCGACGTGGACGCCGACCAGCGCGCCGAAATTGCGCTGATGCACGCGCTCTTGGACCGCTTGGCGGCGGGCGAGCGGCGGCCGGACCCGTAGGTCCGCCACGGTTCTAAGTTGCGGAGCGTGAGCTCCTAGAACGGTGGCTAAAACAAGCCACTGTCGGGTCCGCCACGGCTCTAAGTTGCGGAGCGTGGTACACCCGTGGCAGCTCCGCCCTGCACCGGCGGCGCTAACTTGCATAATGTCCGGCATCCAGCAGTAGAGGACTGGAAAACCGAACGGGGAAAACCTGCAACAGCGACCAATTCTCCACAGTAGCCTGGGAGAGCAAGCGCAATGAGAACTCTGTCCCTGAAACCGACCGCATTGCTCGCCGCGTTGAGCTGCGCGGCGCCGATCGCAACCCAGCGTATCGCAACCCCGCTTTACGCCCAGAGCCCCCGCGCGGCCCGGGATACGGTGGCCACCACCGACGACCCGCGCGTGGGACTCGGCCCCGGTGAAAAGAACAACGCGGGGATCGCCCTGTGGAACATGCGGCTGGTCTCCTACTCGCCCAAACCGGTAGAGTTCGACTCGACCCGCGGGCTCGCCTTCGTCAACTCGGACCTCGCCTTCCGCGACAACCTGGTCTTCCAGGGAAACTTCAGCGGCTTTGCCATCTGGGATGTGAGCGATCCCGCGCGGCCGGTGCTGTTGAGCACCGTAGTCTGCGCCACCGACCAGGGAGATCCCTCCATCTACGGCAACCTGCTTTTCATCTCGGCCGAATCGCCCCGCTCGCGCACCGACTGCGGCACCCAGGGAGTGGAAGACGGCCGCGACCGGATGCGCGGCGTGAGGATCTTCGACGTGAGCGATCCCAGAAACCCCAGGCTCGTAAAGAACGTCCAGACCTGCCGGGGATCGCACACCCACACCATCGTGCCGCATCCCACGGACTCCTCCGTGATCTACATCTACGTGGGAGGCTCGGCCTCGGTCAGGGACTCGAGCGAGCTTCCCGGCTGCTCCGACGGCACCGTGGCCGAGAATCCCAACACCGCGCACTACCGGGTGGACATCATCAGGGTGCCGCTGCGCAATCCCGAACAGGCGGAAGTGATCGGCTACGCCCGCATCTTCGAAGGGCTGCCGCGGCCGCCGGGCCGGGCGGGAGAGCCGTTTTCCGATACCACCACCAACTGGCGGGCTTTCGGACCTCGCGGCTGCCACGACTTCACGGCGTATCCCGCGTATAACCTGGTGGCTGGGGCGTGCGGATCGTTCGGGATTCTCCTCGACGTGAAAGACCCGGAGCGCCCCGTGCGGCTGGACGCGCTCTCTGACATCAACTTCTCCCTGTGGCACACGGCGGTCTTCAGCAACGACGCGCGGTCCGTGGTCTTCACCGACGAGTGGGGCGGCGGGACGGCTCCCCGCTGCCGGATCGGCGACCCGGTAAGGCTGGGCGGGAACACGATTTTAACTATTCACGGCGGCAAGTTCCGCCAGCACGGTTACGTCAAGATGCTGGCGGCGCAAACCGAAACCGAAAATTGCGTCTCCCACAACGGCGGGCTGGTCCCGGTTCCGGGACGGGACATCATGGTGCAGGGCTGGTACCAAGGCGGGGTCAACGTGTTCGACTTCTCCGATCCCGACAATCCGGTGGAGATCGCTTATTTCGATCGCGGGCCGGTGGACGGCGATCGCTTGATCGTCGGCGGCTCCTGGGGCGCCTACTGGTACAACGGTTACATCTACTCTTCCGAGCTGGCGCGCGGGCTGGACGTCTTGGAACTGCTCCCCAGCGAGTATCTATCCAAGAACGAGATCGAGGCGGCGAGGCTCGCGCGGATGCGGGAGTACAACCCGCAGAGCCAGCCGCGGATCGTGTGGCCCCCGGCCTTTCCCGTGATCCGCAGTTATCTGGACCAACTGGTGCGGAACCGGGGGCTGCCGGAGGGCCGGTTGAGGGAGATCGCCCAGGCGCTGGACGCGGCGGAGCGGGCGGCGGGGGCCGACCGGCGCCGGCAGTTGAGCGCTCTGGCTTCGAGGCTGGAGGCCGATGCACGGAGTGCGTCCGATCCCGCGCGGGTGCAGGCGATGGCCCGGGCGGTGCGGGAGCTGGCGGAAGCGACGCGGTAACCCGTTCAGCGCCGGCGGCCCAGAGGCCAAAGGCAGGTGCATGCGACTGTGAATTCCGGAATTTCGGAGGCGAGCGGGCACCAGGGGTGGCAAGTAGTGTTCAGAGACGCCCGGCTCGATGAGGTGTCCCTCTCTAACGCGGAGATGAGTCCGTCGCCTAGCGCGGACTCTTTGTTGGACCTGTCATTCGTCTCGTTCCTAACTCCGTTTGGTATGCTGGTGCTGCACGGACTCATCAAAAGGCTTAGCTCTGTCGGTTGTCTTACGGTCCAAGTGCCTAATCGGGATGTGGCGACCTACCTGTGGAGGATGGATTTCCATGTGTGCCTCGAGACAGAGCTTAAAGCCGGAACCGTAAAGTTTTCTCCCGAGTTTTCAGCGTATCGTTTCTCCCGCAAGCCGTTGAAAGAGTCTCTGTTAGAGCTGCAGGGCGTCAATGCGGCGTCCGACGAGGAAGTTACTCAGGCTGAAGAAAGACTGTGGTCGGTGATCCAGAGGCGCGCCCCAACGTTGGGAGCTCTGGAAGAGCAGGTTCGCATCGCCCTCGTAGAAATCCTGTCCAACGTGCAGCGACATAGCGGCACTGCTAAGGCCTGGGTTGTGGCGCAGAGTTACGCGTATCCGGTAGAACGGGTGGAAATCGCTATCGGAGATGTGGGGGTGGGTTTGCGACATAGTCTCAGTCGGTTGCACCGACAAAGATTGCAGCAGATGTCGGATTGGGAGGTTGCCAAGTTCGCGACGGAGCCCGGCATCACAGGGAGTGAGTTGGGTGGCGGCACCGGACTGTCTGCTATACTGGAAATAGTGCGCGAATACGGAGGTGCTCTTCACCTAGCTAGCGGGCACGGATGTTACTCCGCGTACCGGTCTTCGGAACAGGGTCTGGACTACATCCTCGCGCTGCCCGGTACGGTGGTCGGGGTGTCCTTAGTCGGCCGGTCAGCCGGAAGATCTTGACAGACTCTGTACCTCCGCTTAATAAGCGCTAATAGGTGCCATACCCGAGGATAACATGTACGCCCGTGAAATCCGGGTCTCAGAGTTATCGCGCTCTTGCGCAACCCGCGAGAGCGGGCGGCGGGTTTACCCCCGGCTCGCAGAGGCGTTTGACGCAGCCCGCGCAGCGGGACACGAGCTGGTAGTATCCTTCGAGGGGATCCCGCTGGTAACTCCGTCTTTCTTAGATGAGACCCTGGTGCGCCTCGTAAGAGATCGCGAGCGGGGATCCATACTGGTGAAAGGTGTGGGTGAGGTTGCGATTCGCATCCTCGAAAAGTTGCTCGAGACAACCGGCAAACAGGTAGAACTGCGCCGAGAGTCGCACGGAGTTTTCCGGCTGCAGCGCGCTGCGTGAGCCGGCGTAAGAGGGCCCGCTCGCGGAAGGAGCTTTCGGCGCGCCGGCCGGGTTCCGGCGAGGGTGTCAAAGACCCGCAGAATGTGGCCCCAGGGCGACCTTGCCATATCGCCCGCCGCCGGGATAGCATTCGCCGTGTAAAGCAGAACCAACTGCACAAACTGCACAGCAGCGCGGGGCGCGCCGGCCGTGACCCCCAAAAAGAGGCCCACCCCGCCGGCTATCCCCACCGTCCCTGCTGCGCTCCTGAGGGCCAGGCTGGAGCACGAACTGGGCGCCGTCTCCCTGCGCCAAGCGGCCCGGGAAATCGGTTTGAGCCCCAACGCTATCAAAAACTTCTTGGCCGGGGCCGAACCCCGGCGCACCACCCGGGTGAAAATCGAGCGCTGGCTCGCCAGCCGACCCGAGAAGCCCCGCACGGAAGGACTGGGTCACTTCGTCCGGCTCCTACAACAGATCACCCCGGACCTCGGCGAGCGCGATACCCGCCACCTGGGACGCGAACTCAGCCGCCTGCTGCTGGACACCTACCGCCGCAACCGCCTGCCTCCGCCCCGCTGGGTCCGTGAAGTAGCCCGGCACTACGGAGTCGAATCTCCCTGAAACCGTCTATTGACTCGGCGCCCCAAAAGCCCTAAGCTCGGCCGTGCAGTTTGTGCAGTTAGCCATGGTGAGCACCGCCGTGAGCCCGGCACCCCGCGTCCTCCTGATCGAAGACGAGCCCGCCATCCGGCGCGCCGTGAGCCGCTTCCTCACCCAGAAGGGATGCGCCGTCACCGAAGCCGGAGACGGAACTCGAGCGCTGGCCCTCTTAGCGGACAAAACTTTCGACGTCGTGATCTGCGACATAAACCTGCCGGGAAGCGACGGCACCGCCGTTTGGAAATCCGCCACGGCGTCCCGACCCGAAATGGCCGGCCGGTTCATCTTCATCAGCGCGCTGCCCCTTCCCGAGGCGATCAGCCGCCACGCACCGCGCTACCTGGCCAAACCGTTCGAACTGGCAGCACTGTGGAACGAGGTCCAGACCATCCTCCAGGCGGCAAGCCGCGAACCGGCTGATCCCTAAGGACCGATCCGCTTTCCGTCCTCCCCGGAGAAGCAATGCAAACGGTCCCGCGGAAACCTGACACCCACCCGCTGGTCCTCCGACACGGCCCTATTGGCGGGCAATACCGCCCTCAACCGCAACGGCCGCCCCTCGCCCGGCCCGGCCTCCCCTTCGAGCGCCAAATAAACCACCGTCTCGCTGCCCAAGGGCTCGACTACCTCCACCTGCAAGTCCCGATCCCCTTCTCCCGCTCCCACCACCTCCACATCCTGCGGCCGTACGCCCAGCCAGGCCGGCATACCGTCCCGCAACGGCGTTTCCGGATCCAGCGGCAGGCCGGCCGAAAAACCCGATCCCTCGAACCTCCATCCTGCGTCCGCCCGGAGAAACACACCCGCCAACAAGTTCATCGCCGGAGACCCTATGAATCCCGCTACGAACAGATCCGCCGGCCTGCGATAGACCTCGAGCGGCTCTCCCACCTGGCGAATCACACCCCGGTCCATCACCGCAATGCGGTCGCCCAGAGTCATCGCCTCTTCCTGATCGTGGGTTACGTACAACATCGTCGCCCCCAACCTGCCATGCAGCCGGGCGAGCTCGGCGCGCATCTCCACCCGCAGCAAAGCGTCCAGGTTGGACAGCGGCTCGTCGAACAAAAACGCCGCCGGCTCCCGCACGATCGCGCGCCCCAGCGCCACCCGCTGGCGCTCCCCGCCGGAAAGCTCGCGGGGGAAGCGATCCAACAACGACTCCAGGCCCAAGATTCGAGCCGCCTCGCGCACCCTGCGCTCTCTTTCCTCTTCCGGTACCCGCCTCATCCTGAGCCCGAACTCCAAATTGCCGCGAACCGTCTTGTGAGGATAAAGGGCGTAATTCTGAAACACCATCGCCACATCCCGCTCTCGCGGCGGAAGGGCGGTGACCTCCCGGCCCCCGATCCACACTCTTCCCGCAGTGGGTTCCTCCAAGCCGGCCACGATGCGCAGCAGCGTGCTCTTGCCGCAACCGGAAGGACCCACCAGTACCACGAGCTCGCCACCGGCGACCTCGAGATCTATTCCCCGCAGCGCGTGCCGGCCGCCGGAATAGACCTTGGAAACGTTCTCCAGCCTGATCGCCGCCACGCCCCTACCCCTTGACCGCTCCCGCAGTGAGACCCTGAACGATCCGCCGCTGAAAGGCGAACACCACCGCGGCAACAGGAGCGGTGGCCACCACCGCCGCCGCCAAAACCTGACCCCACGGAACTTGATAACGACCGCGAAAGAGAGCGATCGCCACCGGAACGGTCTGCCGTTCCGGTCCCAAGGTGAACGAGAGAGCAAAGAGAAACTCGTTCCAGCAATAGACGAACGTGAGAATCGCCGCCGATGCGAGTCCCGGCAAAGAAAGCGGTAACACCACCTCGCCCAAGACCCGCAGGCGACTCGCCCCGTCCACCAGCGCCGCTTCCTCCAGCTCCCGGGGAAGCTGGCGGAAATAAGCGGCCATCAGCCAAACGGCGAGCGGCAGGGCAAAGGTGGTGTAAGGCAATACCAAGCCCGGATAGGTGTGTATCAGGCCGAGCTCCCGCAACACCAAGTAGAGCGGCGGAACTATCGAGATCTGAGGGAACATGCTCACCGCGAGAACCAGCCCCAACACCGCAGCCGACCACCGGAACCTGAGCCGGCTCAGCGCATAAGCGCACAGCGCCCCCGCCGGCAGGCAGAGCGCCGTGGTGGCCCCCGCCACCACCAGCGAGTTCCTGATGGGAAGCCAAAATTCCCGCTCTTTGAAAAGCGCCGCATAGTGATCCAACACCGGGCGCAAGGGCAGCAGCGAAGGAGCCTGGAACAGCCGCGCCTCGACGGTCACCGATGCCGCCAGAGCCCAATACAAAGGAAAGATCAGTAACGCTACGGCGATGGCTACCAGAGCGGTCCCGGCGGCCCGCAACAAAACTTTCCGATTCATCGGCCGCGCCCCTCCGACTTAAGCCCTAGACGCCGGATGTAAAGAATCGCCAGGAACATGCTGGTGGCGAACACCACGACCCCCATGGCGGATCCGTAGCCGAACCTCAGGTTCTGGAGCAGCGCGCTGAAAGAGTATAGGGCGATCGGTTCGGTGGCGGTCCCCGGTCCCCCGCCGGTGAGTACGTAGATCAGATCGAAAACCCTGAAAGCGTCCAAGGTGCGAAAGATCAGCGCCACCAGGATCGCGGGTTTGAGCGACGGCAACGTTATATGGATCAGCTGCTGCCACCATCCCGCGCCGTCGATCCGCGCGGCTTCGTACAGCGTTTCATCTACGGTCTGAAGCCCCGCCAGAAGGAGTACCGCGACGAACGGTGTGGTCTTCCACACATCGGCTAGAACTACCGGTATCCAGGCCGCCACCGGATCGGCGAGCCAGGTGAGGGGTCGGTCGATCAATCCCAGATTCACCATCAAGGCGTTTGCAATCCCGGCCTGTTCCTCGAAAATGAAGCGCCAAACCAGGGCGGTGACCACCGTGGGTATGGCCCACGGCAGCAGCGCGGTCGTGCGGAGCAGTCCCCGCAACCGGTGCGGCCGGTGAAGGGCCAGAGCCAAAGCGAGACCTAAGATCATTTCCAGCGTTACGCTCGCGGCGACGAACCCGGCGGTATGGAGCATCGCCTGCCAAAACCGCCGGTCGGTTGCCAGCTCGAGATAGTTGCCCAACCCTACGAACGGCCGGCCGCGCCAGGGCATGCGGAGATCGTGAACGTGAAGCGATTCCCACAGAGTCCACAGTGCGGGAAAGAGTGCCACGGCGAAGATCAAGGCCAAAGCGGGCGCCGCCAAACACCACGCCAGCAGCGCTTCGCGGTCGCGCCTTGGGCCACCTTTTCGGTTGCCGGACTTTCTATAGCCGATCATGAGCCTGCGGGCGATGAATCGATTCCGCCGCGTACAACCCGGCGCGAACCAACACCCGGCGCATCTCGGCCGCCGCTTCGGCCAGCGCCCTAGCGGGCTCCTGCTGCCCGCTCAGCGAGCGGTGGAGACTCGCCTGGAGAATCTGGGAAAGCTCGGTGTAAAGCGGGGTCACGGGCCGGGGAACTGCATGCCGCACGATCTGTAGCGCTTCGGCGGGATCGACGGCCAAGGCCGCCGCGAGGCGGGGATCCCCGTAGAGCGCCGGGCGCGCGGGAAACTGCCCCAGCACCTCCGCCCGTTCGAGCATCTGCCGGTCCGCCGTGAGGTATCGGATCAGAGCGTAAGCCGCCTCGGGATGCTCGGTTCTAGCGTTGATGGCGAGCTGAGACCCTCCCAGGGCGGCTGCCGGTCGCCCTTCCGGCACAGCCCGGGGAAACAGGGAAACCGCGAACCGGCGAGCGACGCGGGAAACGCCGGTGTCGCCGAGCAGCGGCGCGGCGTAAGGCCAGTTCCGCATGAAAGCAGCCTCGCCGTTTTGAAAGGCAAACCGGACCGGTTCCTCTTGCCAGGTGAGCACCGCTCGGGGTGCGGCGCCGGATTCGATCGTTTCTTTCATGGCGGCCAGCGCCCGAACCGCGGGCTCGGAATCCACCACTACGCGACCGCTATCGTCCAAAATCTGACCGCCGAAAGCGGTGAGGAACTCCAAGAAGACGGTTACCAGCCCCTCGTATCGCGCCCCTTGAAAAACCATCCCGTAGGAGACCGCCTTGCTCTCTGCAAGGTGCAACGCGACGTCAATGAGCCGATCCAGAGTCGGCGGCGGCTCGGGAACCAAGTCCACTCTGCGATAGAGCATCCCCACGTCAACGAACCAGGGAAGTGCGTACAGCCTCCCATTCCAGGTGTCGGCGCGGACGGTTTGGGGAAAAAAGCTGTCCGCCGGCGGGCCGAAGCGGTCCAGCGGCAAAATCCATCCGGCGGCGGCGAACTCGGCGGCCCAGATTACGTCGAGTTGGAGGATATCCGGGTCGGGAGCCCTGGCGTTGAGCCACTGCACGTAGAGCTGGTGTCTTTGATCCGCGGCGTCGGGAGTGGGGCGCTGCACCACCCGAATATCGGGGTGTTCCTCCATGAACCGCTCCAGCTGGCGGCTCAAAAGCTCGGCTTCCATTCCCACCGCGCTGGCGGGAAAGGTGAGGACGATCTTTCCCTCTTCCGCGCGCTCGCAGGCGGCGGAAAGAAGGGTCAGGCCAAAAGCGGCGAAAGCCGCGCGGCGGTCCATCGGTAACCTGCAGATCCCTGCGATTCCGGACGGTCTTCGTGCATATAGGGCCGCAACCGGTATCGGGTCAAGGCGCCGCGAAGCGCTCGGGGCGCGCGGCGCGCCGGGTCAGAAAGCGGCGCGCCGGGTCAGAACGAGAGATACGACTGTAGCTTCAACCCAAAGCGGCGCTCCCCGCGCTCGGGAATCCAGAAATCCACGTTCGCCGCCATCTTGTGCCGGCCGGTGATGTACCACACCAGCCCGGGTGTGACGACGAAGCCCGCATCGCCGCTCGCCGCGGTTGCGGGATCGGCCCAGCTTACTCTCGCCACCGGCTCGATCGCCTCCGCGTAGGGCGGGCGGTCCCACGCCGCTTTGTAAGTGGCGATCACTTGAGCCGCGAAAAAGCGCGCCGGATCGGCCCCTATGAAATTGCTCCAGTTGGCTCCTCCCACCACTCCCGCCTGGAGGTGGAAGCCGCGGGAGAAGTTCCCCACCTCCAGGTCCAATCCCCAAGCGGGGGCATAGCGATCGGTCCCGCGCAGGGAATCCACATAGTCGTGGAGAGCAATTCCGGCACCCAGTTCCACTCCGGGCGCCGCCACCAGGGCAAGCCGGCCGGTAAAGGACTTGCTCCCGTTTTCGTCTTCCCGGTTGGCTCCGGTACCGTTGGTGAGCGCCAAGAAGTAGCCCAGCCGGCCGGATCGGTCCTTTCCCTCTATCATGATTCCGATATCGGGCGCGCCGAGCTGGAGCCGCTCCACCAGGCGGCTGAGGGAACACACTCCGCCCACCCCGCTGCACGCGTCCACCCCCCTGATGTCCCCGGTGCGCTCGATCACCAGAATGTCGTTGGAACTGGTGAGTTCGAAGCGATCGAAGGGCCGCTTGAACTGCCCGATGGTGACACTCAATGGAGCGCCGGCGTCCAGTTTGGCGTAGGCGACCCTGAGCAGGACTTTTCCTTCGCCGAACTCGGGTTGGACCATCCCGCTCAGGAAGCGGTTGATCTGGACCTTCGCGTCGAGCCGCGCGCGCCGGATGGCGAACTCGCTTGCAGGCACGGCCGGCGCCGAGGTGGTGTTGAACTGGGTGTGCAGCCTGCCGCCGAGGGTGGCCGACACGGCGCCGGCTTGGACCGAGGTTTGCGCCCGCGCGCGGGCTGCGAAAAGCGATGCGGCCGCCGCCAGGAGAGCGGCAAGCGGAGCGGGGAAACGGATATTCAACGTCGGTTACCTCCCTTGCACGGTTCGGTTCGGGACTGCATATAAACGCTGAATTATCTGCCCGTACGGCGCTCCGGCCGTACGGAGCCACAGCTTCGGACTGCTTGTAAGCCCTGAAATGAAACCTGGGGAGGCGGCGATGCTCAAGAGGTCAGGTATCTTGCTCCTCGCGGTTTTGGCGGCGGGACCGGCGGCGGCTCAGGACGCAACGCGGGACCTACGGGAAGATCCCCGGGTGCGCCAGGCGCTCCACCTGCTGGATCTCTGGCTCGATGCCGAGCGGGATTACCGCCAGATTCCGGGGATTTCGGCCGGAGTGGTGTACGACCAGGAGCTGATCTGGAGCAAGGGATACGGCTATCAGGATCTGGAGGCCAAGGTTCCGGCCACTCCGGCTACGGTTTACAGCATCTGTTCGATTTCCAAGCTGTTCACCAGCATCGCGGTGATGCAGCTGCGCGATGCGGGGAAACTGAGGTTGGACGATCCGGTGGAGAAGCATCTGAGCTGGTTCTCCATCCAGCAGCTCTATCCGGATCGGGGGCCGATCACGGTGGAGGGCTTGCTGACCCACGCTTCCGGCCTCCCGCGAGAGGCCGACTGGCCCTACTGGACCGGACCGGATTTCGTCTTTCCCACCAGGGAGCAGATCATAGAACGGCTCTCGAAGCAAAAGACCCTCTATCCTCCCGAGACGTACTACCAGTACTCCAACCTCGGCATGGCGCTGGCGGGGGAGATCGTTCAGGCGGTCTCGGGCGAACCTTACGCCCGCTACGTTCGCACCCGCATTCTGGATCCGCTGGGGATGGCGAGCACCTGGCCGGAGATTCCTGCGGAAGAAAGAGGCAAGCGCTTAGCGGTGGGTTACAGCGCCTTGGATCGCGAGGGGAAGAGAAGCAGGCTTCCCTTCTTTCAGGCCCGGGGGATAGCTCCGGCGGCGGGTTACGCCTCGACGGTGGAGGATCTGGCCCGGTTCGCCTCCTGGCAGTTCCGGTTGTTGGAGCGGGGCGGCGCGGAAGTGCTTTCCGCCAACACGCTGCGCGAGATGCACCGGGTTCACTGGGTGGATCCCGACTGGGACACGCATTGGGGTTTGGGATTTTCCGTCTGGCGCAACAACGACGAAACTTTTGTGGGTCACGGGGGAAGTTGTCCCGGGTATCGCACTCAACTGTCGCTTCAGCCGCGGCGCAAGATCGCCACCATCTTCATGGCGAACGCTTTGGGGGTAAGCCCGCAGCCCTACACCATGAGGATGTACGAGCTGGTGGCTCCGGCGATCCGGGCGGCGCTCCAGGGTGAAGCGGTGGCGCGCGGTCCGGATCCGGCATGGGAGAAATACTACGGTACTTACTCCGCCTCCTTCGGCGGCGAGGCAGCGGTGATCCCCTGGGAGGACGGTCTGGGTTTGGTCTATTTCCCTACCGAGAATCCCCGGCGCGCGGTGACCAAGCTCCGGCACGTTTCGGGCCACACCTTCCGCCGGGTTAGGGACGACGGCGAGCTGGCCGAAGAGGTGCTCTTCGAGCTGGATTCGGCAGGGCGGGTGTTGCGATTCGTTCGGAGCAGCAACTACTACCCGCGGGTGAGATAGTGCGGCTCGGGTTTCTTGAGGGAAGGGGAGGCTTCTAGGTTCCGCCTCACACCCCCACCTTCTCTGCCAGTCTCTCGAACCGCGCGTTTCCGTGCAGCGGCTCGAGCTGCGGGTCGACCCTGAGGAACACCATCGAGTGCGCGTGTTCCTCGTGCGCGCGTTCCAGCCAATCCATGGCGCGATCGTGCTCGCCGAGAGCGACGTAGATTTTGGCGATCTCGTAGGAGGGGCGATACCCTTCCGCCGCGAGCAAGGCGTGGAGCAGCTCCCGCGCCCGCTCGGGCTCGCCGAACGTCGCGTAGGCGCGCGCGAGCGCTGCCGCGCTGATGCCGCTGCGGCCGGACAGCTCGAAGGCGCGCCGGAGTGAGGCGATCGCGTCGTGGCTGCGGCCCAGTTGCTCGAGGGCCTGGCCCCGCCAGAGGTGGCCGAGGTCCCAATCGGGGGACATCTCGAGGGCGAGGTCGCATTGCGCGATGGCGTCCTCGTAGCGCCGGGCGTAGAAGTAGACCCAGCCGAGCGCGCCGTTCGCGATCAGCGAGAGCGGGTTGAGCTCGCGCGCGTAGTTCATCTCGCGCGCGGCCTCCTCGAAGCGGCCCCGGGCGACGAGGTAGTTGGCGTACCACTGGTGGGCGACGGTGTAGTTGGGGTCGAGCTCGATGGAGCGCCGGAAGGCGGCCTCGGCGGCGTCCCAATCCCAGTCGTAGTAGAGCGCGATGTAGCCGAGCGAGGCGTGCGCCTCGCCGAGGGAGGGGTCGAGCTGGAGGGCGCGCCGGGCGGCGGCCTTCGCCTTCGGGTACGCGGTGGCGGGCGGCAGGTAATCGTAGAACGCGAGCACGGCGTAGGCGTCTGCCACGCCGGCCCACGCGCGCGCGAAACCTGAGTCGCGCGCCACCGCCTGTTCGAAGAAGCGCGCGGACTCGACCAAAGCCGCCTGCGTCCTCCTGTGCCAGAAGTAGCGGCCGCGCAGGTAGAGGTTGTAGGCGACGAGGTCCGCCGTGGGCGCGCGGGCGATGTGCTCCTTCACGCTGGAGACGATCTCGGCGTTCAGCGCAGCGGCGACGCGCGTCGCGATCTCGCTCTGGACCGCGAAGATGTCCTCCATCAGCTCGTCATACGACTCCGCCCAGACGTTCACGTTCTGCTTCGCGTCCACGAGCTGCGCAGTGATGCGCACGCGCTCCCGGTCGCGCCGAACGCTGCCGCGCAGGATGTAGTCGACGCCGAGGGCAGCGGCGAGCGCGGAGAGCGGCGGCTGCGGGCTGCTGTCCGGCAACACGGACGCGCTCGACACGACGAAGAGGGCCGGGACGCGCGAGATGCGGGTGACGATCTCCTCGGTCACGCCGTCGGCGAAGTAGCGGTTCTCCTCGTTCGGCGTGAGGTTCGCGAAGGGCAGCACTGTGACCCTCGCCCGTGACGGAGCCGAAGATGTCTCCGTGTCCGCCCTGCCCCATACCAGCCACGCGACGGCGAGCAGGACCGCGGGCACCACGGCCCCGGCGGCCAGGGCGCGCACCGGCACGCGAGGCGCCTTTGCGGCGCGGAGCGCGGTTTCCACCGCCTCGACGAACTGGAGCGTGGTGGCGTAGCGGTCCGCGGGCGACCGCGCCAGCGCTTTCCGAATTGCTGCGTCCAGCGCCGGGGTCACCACCCGGAGCAGTGTGAGGGAGCGCGCCTCCTCGCTCAACTGCCGCGCCAGGATCGCTTGCGGCGTGGGGCCGCTGTAGGGAGGCTCGCCCGCCAGCATTTCGTAAAACACCACGGCGAGGGAGTAAACGTCGCTCCGGGCGTCGATCCGGGAATCGCCGCTCGCCTGCTCCGGACTCATGTAGGCGGGAGTTCCCACCGCCACGCCCGCGGTGGTGATCCCGCTGGGGACTCCGGCGTACACCGCCCGGGCCACGCCGAAGTCGGTCACCACCGCGTGGCCCTCGTGGAGCAGGATGTTTTCCGGCTTGATGTCGCGATGCACCACGCCGAGGGAGTGGGCGTAGGCCAAAGCGTCGGCCACTTCTCGCAGGATCGCGACCGCGTCTTCCAGCGGAAGCTGCCCCTCGCGCCGCAGGCGATCGCGCAGCGACTCCCCTTCCACGTAGGGCATGACGTAGTAAAGCAGCTCTCCCGCCGCTCCCGAGTCGTGGAGGGGAAGGATGTTGGGATGGGAAAGCTGGGCCGCGATCGCGATCTCGCGATGAAACCGCTCGGCCACCACGCTGGAGGCCAACTCGGGGCGCAACACCTTCACCGCCACCCGCCGGTCGTGCTTCAGATCCTGCGCCAGGAAGACGTAGGCCATCCCCCCGCGTCCGACCTGGGCTTCCACCCGATAGCGGCCGCCCAGTGCGGACTGAAGGGTCTCGATCAGCTGGCGGTCCACCTAGTCAGCCTTTTACTACCGCTACCGGCGCGAGCTTCACCACCTTCTTCCCGATCCCGGCGGCGTCCACCGCGTGCACCACCTCAACTCATTCGATCACCATGTCGGGATCCACCAGCACGATCACCGTGTCCGCGCCGAGGGTGCAGCGGAGATAGACGTTGTACTGGTGCCGGCCTCGCAGGTTCGCCGCCCCTCCGGAGTGCGCCGGCCGTCCCCGGTTGCCCCCTCTTGGGGGACCGGCAAAGGGCCAGCGAGGCCCGCGCTTGCGATCGACCCAGATAGAATCGGCGTTGGAAGCGGTGGTGAGCTGCCACTGCACGCTGTCACCTACGTTTAATCGCAGCACCCACGGGTTGATGGTGAATTGCACGCTTGGTGGGGTGCAGATCGCCGTTACCGCCACGTTCCGCAGGATGGCGGCGGGCCCCTGAGTAGGCGCTGCGGTGGCGATCAGGGCGATACCGGAAAGGCCGGCGGCGGGCAGCAGGAGGGCGAGGCGCATTTTCGACTCCCTAGGTTGGAGGCATACCGACCGCTCAATACTGCGCCACGGTACCCGATGGCGCAAGATCAGTTGGTAGAAGCGCGCCTTACCAGGGAGCGGTAAGCAGGATCGCGCCTCAACTCGGTGAAATCCGGCGTCGCCTCCACCAGCTTTCGGGAATATCCCGCCTCCAGGGCGCGCTCCAGCCAGAAGAGGGCGCGCTCGCGCTTGTGCAAGATCTCGTACGCCCGCGCCACGCTGAACATCAGCTCCGGATCCTGCCCCATTAGAGGCAGCAACAGTTCCAACAGCGCCAGGGCGGTGTCGCTCTGTCCCAACATGGCGCTGTAGTCCACCACATGGGAAAGGATCCGGGGATCGTTGGGATTGATTCTCCGGGCGGCCTCCGCCAGGGCCAAAGCCCGCCGGTACGCGGCGGTACTTTCTTCGCGGCGGCCCGGTGCCCAATAGAGAGCGTCCGCCAGGTTCCCCCAGAAGCGGTAGTTCTCGCTCGCCAGCTCCACCGCATGCTGGAAGTTCTCCGCCGCCCGGCCGTAGCGGCCTTCGTAGAAGTCCAGGGTACCCAGATTGGAATAAGCCGCGGCCGAAGGCTGGATCTCCAGGGCGCGCTCGAACATCCGGCGCGCTTCCCGCCACTCCTCCAGGAAGAAATAGATCCCGCCCGCGTTGGCGTAGGCCCTCGCGTTCGAAGGATTGAGTTCCGCGGCCCGGCGAAACTGCCGCACGGCGTCCCGGTACCGCCCCTGCTGGTAGTAGAAAACCCCGAAGCTGTTGTAAGCGCGCCAGTCGTACGGTCTCAGTTGTATGGCGCGAAGATAAGTGGCTTCAGCCTGATCCGGCCGGTTGAGCCGCCCGTAGGCCGTGGCCAAAAGCCGGTACGCCTCGCTGCTGTAAGGATCCAATTCCAGCGCCCGGTTGGCGAGGTCCACCGCTTCGGTGTAGCGGCCGGTGCCCGAGGCTATCATCGCCGCCGTGACCCAAACCGCACCCACCGACTCTCCCCGCTCCACGGCCAGACGGCCGGTTTCCAGAGCGGGGCGCACCCAACTGGTGTCTCCGGTTTCTTCGTAAAGCTGCCAATAACTTTCCGCCAGACCGGCGTACGCCAGGGCGAAACCGGAGTCTTGTTCTATCGCTTGGGAGAACAGGCGCACCGCAGCCAAAAGGTTGTCTTGCGTCCTGGCGCCTTGGAGATGGCCGCGGCCCCTGACGTAGGCGTCGAACGCCAGCGGTTGGGACGTGGCTCCCAAATTCGCCAGCCGCCGTACCGGGGCTTCCTCTCGCAACTCCAGCATTCCGGCCAACTCGGCTACCAGACCGTCCTGCCAGCTGGCCAGGTCAGCGGCGCGACGCGAAAGGACCGCCGAGCGAAGCTGCCTCAGGTTCGAAGCATCGACCAGATTGAGAGTGATTCTTAGATCCGATCCCTGGCGCTGCACGCTGCCGGTAACGGCCAGCCTGACCCCGAACTCCCGGCGCGCCTGGTCCACGCTCTCCACTCTGCGGGAGCGGATCTCGCTGGCGGGCACGACCCAGACGGGGGATGCAAAGTAAGGCTCGAGTTCGGTGAGCTTGCTGGTCAAGATCTCCACCGTGCCGTCCACGAAGGCCCGGCTCAAGGTGTCCCCGCCCACGTTGGCGAAGGGGAGCACCGCCACCGAGGTGACCGGGGGCGAGCGGCCGGCTGCGAGAAACCATGCGACGGCCAGGAGCGCGGCGGCGGCTGCGGGAAGCAGCGCCTTGGCCCTCAAAACCCTGCGCGTCCACGGAGGGCGCGGGGCTTCCCCGCTGAGGAGCGCGGTCTCCACCGCCTCGACGAACTGGAGCGTGGTGGCGTAGCGGTCCGCGGGCGACCGCGCCAGCGCTTTCCGAATTGCTGCGTCCAGCGCCGGGGTCACCACCCGGAGCAGTGTGAGGGAGCGCGCCTCCTCGCTCAACTGCCGCGCCAGGATCGCTTGCGGCGTGGGGCCGCTGTAGGGAGGCTCGCCCGCCAGCATTTCGTAAAACACCACGGCGAGGGAGTAAACGTCGCTCCGGGCGTCGATCCGGGAATCGCCGCTCGCCTGCTCCGGACTCATGTAGGCGGGAGTTCCCACCGCCACGCCCGCGGTGGTGATCCCGCTGGGGACTCCGGCGTACACCGCCCGGGCCACGCCGAAGTCGGTCACCACCGCGTGGCCCTCGTGGAGCAGGATGTTTTCCGGCTTGATGTCGCGATGCACCACGCCGAGGGAGTGGGCGTAGGCCAAAGCGTCGGCCACTTCTCGCAGGATCGCAACCGCGTCTTCCAGGGGGAGCTGACCTTCCCGCCGCAGGCGATCGCGCAGCGACTCTCCTTCCACGTAGGGCATGACATAGTAGAGCAGCTCCCCCGCTTCTCCCGAGTCGTGGAGGGGAAGGATGTTGGGATGGGAAAGCTGCGCCGCGATGGCGATCTCGCGGTGAAACCGCTCCGCCACCACGCCGGAAGCCAGCTCGGGGCGCAACACCTTCACCGCCACCCGCCGATCGTGCTTGAGGTCCTGCGCCAAGAAGACGTAGGCCATCCCCCCGCGTCCCACCTGAGCTTCCACCCGATAGCGGCCGCCCAGAGCGGACTGCAGGACCTCGATCAGTTCTCGGGTCACTTAGTCAGCCTTTTACCACTGCGACCGGCGCGAGCTTCACCACCTTCTTGCCGATCCCCGCGGCATCAACCACGTCCACCACCTTGGCCACATCCTTGTAGGCCTCGGGGATCTCCTCGTCCACCGTGGCGCGGCTCGCCGCGCGAACCAGAATACCGCGCTCCTCGAGCTCCTTGGGAATGTTGCGGGGCCGGGCGACCTTCTTGGCCTGGTGCCGGCTCATCTTGCGGCCCGCCCCGTGACAAGTGGAACCGAAGGTCTCGTTGAAGGCGCCGGCCGTCCCCACCAGCACGAAGGAATAGCGCCCCATGTCGCCCGGAATCAGAACCGGCTGGCCGATCTCCCGGAACCGGGGATGGAGCTCGGGATGGCCCGGCGGGAAAGCCCGGGTAGCTCCCTTGCGGTGCACGCACACCCGGCGCTTTACCCCGTCCACCTCGTGAGTCTCGAACTTGGCGATGTTGTGCGCCACGTCGTAAACCAGATCGGTGGCCTCCGATACCCAGCGGCCGAAGATCTCCTCCAGGGCGCCGCGCACGTAGTGGCTCATCAGCTGCCGGTTGGCGAAAGCGTAGTTGGCCGCCGCGTTCATCGCACCGATGTAGTTTTTCGCCTCCGTGCTCGCCAGCGGGGCGCAGCACAGCTGCTTGTCGGGAAGCTCGATCCCGTACTTGGCCGCCGCCTTCACCATGGTGTCCAAATAATCGTCGCACACCTGGTAACCCAGGCCGCGGGAACCAGAATGGATGAACACCGTGACCGTGCCGCGCTCCAACCCCAACGCCCGCGCCGCCGCCTGGTCATAGACTTCCGCCACATAGCCCACTTCAACGAAATGGTTCCCGCTACCCACCGTCCCCAGTTGGTTCTTCCCCCGCTCCTTGGCCCGGTGGCTTACGCAGTCCGGCTCCCCGGGAAGCCGGCCGCCCGCTTCGATGCACTCGAGATCCCGCGGCCTCCCGTATCCCTCCTCCACCGCCCACTCGGCGCCGCGCTCGAGCACTCTTTCCAACTCTTTCACCGAAAGCCGCACATCGGAACGGGAAGCTCCCACGCCCGAGGGGATCCGCTGGTAGAGTTTGTCGGCCAGCTCCTTGAGCCGGGGACGCGCCTCGTCAATGGAAAGAGGAGTCCTCAACAGCCGCACGCCGCAATTGATGTCGTAACCCACTCCGCCGGGAGAGATAACGCCTTCGTTCTCGTCGAAGGCGGCCACCCCGCCGATGGGAAATCCGTAGCCCCAGTGAATGTCCGGCATGGCGATCGAGGGGCCGACGATACCGGGGAGATGGGCCACGTTCACCACCTGCTGGATGCACTGGTCGCCTTCCAGGTCGTGCATCAGCTCGGCGTCGGCGAAGATCAGCCCGTAAGTGCGCATCTTCCCCTGCTTGGGGACGCGCCAGCGATAGGCGTCGATCTGCTCGACCGTGATCTGTGCCGTAGTCATATGTACCATTTTTAAACTATAGGCTAGCTGTGGCCCCGGCTAGCGCGCCGGAGGACCAACCGCCCGCCCCAAACCGCCTTTACCGGCCGCATGAAGGGGCGGGAGCTAATCCGCCAGCTGCCGGTTCACCAGATTCCGGAGACCAATTGCGGCAGCTGATCGAGCGAGTCCAGCACCAGCATCGCCTCTTGCGCGGGACGTTCTTGCCGCAGCCGCCAGCGATCGTGCCACACCACCGGCATTCCCGCGGCGGCGGCCCCTTTGACGTCTCCCGGAGACCCCGCTACGAAGAGCGTCGCGGCGGCGGGAGTGCCTAGAGCTTGGAGCACCGCCCGGTAGGTTCTGAGGTCGGGCTTGTACCATCCCACCTCCTCCGCGGTGACCACCGCAGCGAACTCGACTCCCACCAGTTTCGCCGCGCGGCGGCCCAGGGCCGCGGAGCAGTTGGTGAGCACTCCCAGCGGCACGCGTCCGGAAAGCTGCGCGAGGACGCCCGGTACCTCGGGCCAGGGTTTGAGTTCGTCCCAGCGTTCGATCATGGAGGCGGCGGCCGAAGGATCCAGCCCCGCTGCTATCGCCGCTTCCCGCACCAGATCTTCGTAGGGGCGGTAGCGTCCGGTACGATAGACCAGCTCCAAGTATCGGAGCCGCCACTGGAGTCCGCGCCCCGGGTCTCGCGCCGCGTCGTTCCACAAGGACCAGGAGTCGAGGAGCGCGGTCAAAAGATCGAACACCACCGCCCGATAGCGCGCGGGCATGCTAGAAGAGCGCCTTTCCTTCCACCTCCGCCGGGGCGAGTCGGAGTATCTTGGCCACGGTGGGCGCGAGGTCGGTCTGCCGCACCAGCGGGAGCGTGGAGTTGGGTGCGATACCCGGGCCCGCCGCCAATAGGAAAGCGTGCAGTGCGGGGTCGCGGGGATCGTAGCCGTGCCCCCCGCCGCTTCTTTCTTCTTCCAGCGGGCCGCTGTAGCCGCCGGCAAGGTAGAACCCTTCGTTCATGACGATCGCCCAGGACGCCCGGGGATCGCCTCCCAGGGCGGCGATGCTATCGGGTGGCCAAACGGCTCGTACCGGTTTGTCCGGCCCGATCAAAGCGGCGGGTATCGCCGCGCGCAGCCGGCGGGCGGCGGCGGTGTCTTGCGGCTCGCGGGTGATCAGCGCCGCGCTTCCGCCGCTGGGGAGAACCGCACCATCCCACGAGGTCACGTTTCCTCGGGAATCGAGGCGCACCAGTCCGGCGCGCGCCAGCAGCACTCCCGGTCTCAAGACCCGGCGGTAGCCGTAGAAGCCGTGGTCCGAGGTAACGATCACCGTGGTGGGCCTGCGGCGGTTGTTTTGCCGCAGTGCGGCGAGCAGCATCCCGATCCTGTGGTCCGCTTCCCGGATCGCGGCCCATACCGAATCTCCCGCCGGTCCGTGGCGGTGCTTGGCGGCGTCCACCTCTATGAGATGGACCAGCATGAGGTCCGGATCCCACCGCCTCACAATCTCGATCGCGATCGCGGCGCGGAGGGAATCGGTAAGTTCGCCCTCTTGCGGCACGCCCAGGGAATCGAGGAGCCAGGGAGTGCCGCGCTCCCGGAGAAGCGAGAGCTGGCTGCGCCGTCCGGCGGGATCCCAGATTTCCGGGACGTTGTAGTCGATGCTGGGATCGTCCGCCGTGACCGGCCAGAAAACCGCTCCCACTTTGAGCCCCGCCTCATGCGCCAAATCCATCAGGGTCGGCACGCGGATCCAGTCGGCTCTCCAGTACCAATCCCGGGCGTGGGCGGTGTCCAGGGGATCGTAGACCCGCACGTTGGAATAGACCCCGTGAATGCGGGGCGGAACGCCGGTCACCATGGTAGTGTGGGACGGATAGGTAACGCTAGGGAACGATCCTATGACTCCTTCCGCCAGAGCTCCCGCCCGCCGCAAAGAATCCAGAACCGGGGTTTCCACGCCCGCCGAGTCCAGGCGCTCCAGGTCGCGGGCCCAGAGCCCATCGATGGAGATGATCATCACCCGCGGCTGGGGTCCGCCGCAGGCGGCGAGGGCCAAGACCAGCATTGCGCTCGCCAATGACGCGACGCGCTTAGACATCGAACAAAATTCGCGCACGAAATCCCTCCTCGGTGGTAATGACTTCCAGTCCGTGCCGGGTTACCGCTTTGACTTCGGGTTGAGTCTGGTGGCGTTCGGGATCGAAAGGCTCACCGAAGACGGTTCCCGCCAGGGCGGCGGGTCCCTGCCGGGAAAAATCCAGCCGGTCGATCTCCAGCCGCGCCGGGACGAAAGTTTCGGTGGAGAAGAGGTAGAGCAGCTCGCGCAGGTACTCGAACAGAAGCTCGGCCAGGTCACCACCGCTCGAGTTTATGGTGCGGGCGATCGCGGCGCGGGCCTCCGACTCGCCCGCCACCAGGTTCCGGATCACGGAGGTGGCCTCGTGGAAGATCCCTTCGGCGTCGGGCGCTTCCAGCTCCACCAGAATGTCGGCCGTGTGGGGTAGAAACCGGGCAGCCATCTGCTCAGCGTTTGTCCCGGGCTCCCCAGTCGGAGGAGACCGGATAGAGTCGCCTGCCTTCCCGCTCCCAGTAGCGTTTTTCCTGATCCAGAGTCTCCGCGAGGTCGGCGGTGGTGGCGCTGGCGTTGTCGGCCCAGTGGAGGACTTCGGCTTCCAGAGTCCTGGGCGGCACCGGGCTTCCGAACTCCAGCTTCCCGTGGTGCGAGAGAATGAAGTGCATCAGGATGTCCCGCTCCCGTTCGGTGCAGGGGGGATTTTTTTCTTGGGCGAGCCTTCGGTCCAGCATCATGGCGCCGAGTACCACGTGTCCGATGAGGATGCCGGCTTCGGTGTGATCGAACAGGCCGTCCCAGGTGTAGCTTTCCAGCTTCCCGATGTCGTGGAGCAGCGCTCCCGCTACTACCAGTTCCAAGTCCGCTCCCGAAGTCCGGGCGAGGGTGCGGGCGATCGCCGCCACTTCCAGGGTGTGTTTGAGCAGCCCGCCGATGGCCGCGTGGTGTCCCCGTACCGAAGCGGGGCACTGTTCGTAGCGGCGGCGGAAGTCCTCGTCCTCGTAGAACAAATTGACCACCGCCGCCAGGCGCGGTTTGGAGATCTCCTTGCGCCAGGAGTCCAAGGTCTCCCAGTACTTGTCCACGGAGCCCACCGAGGGAAGGAGGCTTCTTACGTCCACGCTTCCTTCCGGTAGGTGGCGGATGGAGATCACTTTGATCTGCTTGCGGTCCCGGTAACTCACCACGTCACCGATCACTTGCACCACGTGGCCGCGGCGCAGGCCGGCGATCTGGTCCTGCTGTTCCAGCCAGAAGGGAGCGGTGGCGATCTGTCCGGTACTGTTGCCCAAGGTGAGTATGGTGTAAGGCTCGCCGGTGCCCGAGGTTCTGGCGTCCACATCCATCACCAGAAAGACGTCGTGGACCCTGGTTCCCAGGTCCAGCGACGGAATGCTCAGCGGTCGTGGCATGGGATCTAAGCTAGCGACTTTCCGGTCAGGTTGCCGCCCGGCTGCTGGGAGCGCGGCGCGGGGTCTGCTGCCGGCAGTCGGGGAGCCGGGATGGTGCAGAGGGCAGCGGAGTTCTTTGCGGTAGCCGGTGGTCGGGTTTGGGAGCGCTGCGCGCCGGTGGGTGCACCGGTCAGCGGAGTTCTCGCGGAAGCAGGTGTGTTATGGAGTTGGCGTAGAATTGCAAAAGGGGCCGGGCTGAGGGTGGGATTTCGAGCCAGCCGCCGGCTTCCTCCACCAATCGGCGCTGTTTTAAAAGCCTTCCGGCACGCCGGCAGATGTCCTGCGGTCCGTGTTCCAGAGGAAGCAGCCGTGCGCCGCTGGCTCGCAGGTGGGAACAACAGGCGGCCAGGCGATCGACCAGTTCTTGGAAACTCACCCGGGGGCGGCCGAAGGAGAGCAGCGCCGCCGCTTCCAGGGGGACCGCGGTGACCGGCATGATTTCCGCTATGCGGCGCATTATGTCCTGGGCCAGCTTTTCTATTGCAGCTAGCCGCTCGGTCTTGGGAAGTTGCAGTACGCCCGGTTGGTGCTCGGTCCAGGCTTTGAGGGAAAGCGGGGTGCCGAAGCAGACCGCGGCGCGCCCGTATCGCTCCGATTTTCTCCGCGCCGGGGGGAGGAGGTTGGCGGCCAGGTATCGCCCGGCCGCTGCCGCCTGGCGGAGTTTCCCCGGGGGCCGGGTACCCAGCCATTCCGCCACCAAGGTGCGGTCTTCCAGCACCCGATCGTAGTTCAGCGCCACCGGCACGATCCAGATATCCCGCCGGAAATCGGGTTCCAGCAGAGTGCGGGCGATATAGTCCAGAAGCCCCAGCTTGGGAGGTCCCAGGGTTCCGTCCCGGGAGAGTTTTCCTTCGAGGAAGATCCCTTGGGTGACGCCGTTCTTGGTCACCAGTTGCACGTAGCGTTCCAAAATGGTGTGGTAGAGCGGCTCGCGGAAACCGCGGCGGATGAAGTAGGCGCCGAACGATTTGAACAAATACTCCAGGGGCCAGATACGGGCCCATTCTCCCACTGCGTAGCTGATGCTCACCGCCCGGGCGAGGACGAAGGCCACCAGCACGTAGTCTGCGTTGGAGCGGTGGTTCATCAGATAGACCGTGACGTCTTGCCGCGGTATCGCCGCCAGGGCTGTGCGGTCCTGGTACTCTGCGCTCACGCGGTAGAGCAGTCGCAGTGCCCGGCGCGCTACCGAATATCCGGCGCGGTAGTACGCCAGGATCTTGAAGAACGGCACCATCTCGTCGATGTAGCGTTCCGCTGTTCGGCGGGCCTTTCGCGGCTCGATCTTTTGGGTCTCGCAATGTTGCGCGATGGCGGCTTTCACCTTCGGGTCGCCGAGCAGTTGCGCTTTGACGGCGGCGCGGCTTGCCAGTTTGAACCGTTCCAGCCGGACGCCGAAGCGGTGCAGGCTGCTCAACGCCGCTCGCCGGAGGAAGGATCGCAGCGCCACTCGCTTTTTCAGCGGTTCTGGTAGGCCATCGCTTTCAGCCGGGCGATTCTCACCGCCATGGGCGGGTGGGTGGCCAGGAGATCGGCCAGCAGTCCCTGGCGGTGGGTTACCCGGCGTCCCATGGGGTCGGCGATGCACAGGTGGGCGGTGCCCCGGTGGATGCTGGCGGTGGGTTGGGCGGCGTCTTCGATTTTTCTCAAGGCGGATGCCAGGGCTGCGGGGTTGCGGGTGAACTGTGCCGCCATGGCGTCGGCCAGAAATTCCCGCTTGCGGCTTACCGCCATGGCGAGGAGTTGGGAGATCAGGGGTGCGAGGATGAGGGTGAGCAGCCAGACGGCGAGGATCACCACCGCCAGGGCGCCGAGGCCGTCTTTTTTCCCGCCGGATCGGCGGGGGATGGTGGAGGCGGTGCTCCGGCCGGGCGAGGATCGGAGGATTCGGGCCATGGCGTCGGAGATGAGGGCGATGGTTCCCACCAGAGCGGCCAGCAGGGTCATGAGGCGGGTGTCATGGCTTTTGATGTGCGCCATCTCGTGGGCGATGACTCCCTGGAGTTCGTCCCGGTTCAGCGTGTCCAGGAGTCCTTGGGTCACGGCCACGTGGGCGTTTTTCTCGTCCATGCCGGTGGCGAAGGCGTTGGGGTCGGGGTCGGGGACGATCCACACTTTGGGTCGCGGGAGGCCGGAGGCGATCGCCATCTCTTCCACCACGTTGAGGAGCATTTTTTCTTTGGGATCGTCGGGGTTTTTTACTTCCCGGGCGCGGGTGGACCACAGCACCCGTTTGGCTCCGCTGCGCCAGGCGTGCCAGGTCATTCCCGATCCCAGGAGGGTGGCGGCGATTCCCAGCAGGGGGAAGTTGTGGCGGTAGGCTTCGGGGTCCTGGATCGAGGTCCAGAGGTGCAATGCCCAGTCTCCTCCGAACCCGATCCAGGCGAAGAAGAGGAGAAAAACCGTTACCAGTACGAACGACCGCCGCCGGTTGGCGCGCTGCTGTTCGAAGAGGTTGGTCTCGCTCGTGCTTTGCTACTCCTTCGGTTTGGTCGAGAGATTTACTCGCGGGACTTCGCGTTCGCGCTCGTCGGTGATTTCCCACAGTTCCACCGGTTCCGCCTTGGCCCAGGGGGCGACCAGGTTCCAGGGGAACTGTTGTTGTTTCACGTTGTAGGTGGTGGCGGTGTCGTTGTACAGTTGCCGGGCGAACGCCACGCGGTTCTCGGTGGAGGTGAGTTCTTCCTGGAGTTGGGCGATGTTGCCGGTGGCTCTGAGTTGCGGGTACTGTTCCACCACCACGGCGAGTCGCGAGAGGGCGGAGTTGAGTTGAGCTTCCGCTGCGGCTAGGGCTTTGACCCCGCCGGTGGGTGCGGCTTCCGCCTGGAGTTTTACCGCTTGGTTTCGGGCTTGGATTACCGCTTCCAGGGTTTCCCGCTCGAACTCCATCGCTCCTTTCACCGCTTCCACCAGGTTGGGTATCAGGTCGTGGCGTCTTTTCAGTTGTACGTCGATCTGTTTCCAGGCGTTCAGGGTTTCTCCTTTGAGCCGGATGAGCCCGTTGTATGCGGAGATGAACCAGACGGCGGCTGCCAGGAGCAGTAGCAGGAAGATCCAGGTCATGGTTTTCTCCCGTTGTGAAGTTTCAGCCCTGGGGTAGCGTGGCCGGGTCCAGGGTTTCGTTTTCCGGTTCCCGTTCGGCTAGGAGTCGGGTGACGCTCAGCCTGATGGCTGCCGCGATTTCCTCGTGGTCGATTCCCCGGCGGAGCAGGGGGTGGTCTTGTTGCAGGTGGAGTTCCACTCCCCGGCTTACGGGGATTCGGTGCCAGGTGGTGCTGCGGCTTTCCGGGGTTTCTTCTTCGCTCGCTCTGCGGGCGAGGAAGCTTCGCAGGGCTCGTCCGGCGCGGCCTCTGGAGGGAATGTCTTCCAGGGTGAGGGGCAGTTCGACGGGCGGGGGTAGGGCGGTTCCCAGGCTTGCCGCCACTCGTCGTTCCAGCACGTCTCCGCTCATCTCTTTCAGTTCCTGGGCTATGGTGGCCAGGGTGGCGCCTTCCATTTGCCGCAGCTTGACGGCCAGTATTTGGAGCAGGTGCCGGTAGGAATAGACTGCGGCGTTGCCTTTGCCTTCCGGCGGGGAGACCAGTCCGCGGTTCACGTAGAAGCGGATGGTTCGCTCGTTGGGCAGGGTTTTGGCGGCGGCGTTCACCGGCCGCACTCCGGAGGCTTCCAGTATCGCCGCGCTCAGTCGGGCCAAATCCCGCAGGCTCCAGGGGGCCAGTTGGCGGTACTCCCGGAGGGCGACGAGCGAGTCGGTCACGCGGGATCAGCCCTGGTGGTTGTCCTGTTGTTCTTGCTCCTCCTGGCCGGCGAAGAGGGCTCGGAGCAAGGCTTCGAGTTGGGAGAATTCGAACGGTTTCATCAGTACGGGCAGCTGGTTGAGTTCCAGCCACTCGTAGTGTTCTTCGGCTTCGGGGTCGCCGGTCATCACGATGACGCGGGACTTCAGTTTGGGGTACTGTCCTGCGATCAGGTGGTAGAGGGTTTCTCCCGGCATTCCCGGCATTCTGAGGTCCATGAGGATGACATCGGGTGTATGGGAGCGGAGCAGTTGGGCGGCTTCCTCGCCGTTGGCGGCGAGCAGGATTTCGTGTCCCATCCGGCTGAGCATCCGTTGCATGGCCCGGCGGATGGCGGCTTCGTCTTCGACGATGAGTATCTTGAGCGGTTTCATCATGACACCTTCACTAGAACCAGCGGTTTACGGCTGAAGTAGCGCTCGCGGACCATTTCGAGCGCCTCTTCCGGGCTCAGGCTCACGCGGAGCTGGGCCGGTGTTAGTCCGAACACTTCTTTCACGTTTTGGGCGAAAGAGCGGGTTTGGGCGTAGCCCAGTTTGGTGGCCACGTCTTCCACGGTGTATCCCGGGTCTTGCAGGAGCCGGTGGGCGTAGATCACCCGTAGTGCGGTGAGCATGGTGCTGGGCGGTGGCAGGTTCGCCTTGGCGAACCAGCGGACGCAGGTGCGGCGGTCCATTCCGGCCCGTTGGGCGAGGGCTTTTACCGTGTGGGTGCTGGCCGGTTCTCGGAGGATCGTTTCTATGGCCCAGCGGAGTTCTCCCGGGAACCCTTCCAGAAGGTCGCTGATCGCTTCGATGAGCCGTCGGGAGACGGCGTGGGCGGCTTCCGATACCAGGACGTCGGCCAGGCGTCTGGGGTGGTCGTCGTGGCCTTCGACTATGACTTCTCTCACGCCGCAGCGTCCCAGTCTGAGGAGTACCGGGGCCATTTCCGGTCCGGTGGCGGTGTACAGGATGACCGGGAGGGAGGGGAAGAGGACTCTCATCCGTTCGATCCCGTGGGCTCGGGGTGGTCCTTCCAGGGCGGGGTCCACCACGGCCAGTTCCACCGGTTGTCGGAGGACTGCTTGGATGGCGGCGTCCCAGCCCTGGGCGGGCAGGAATTGGAACCGGCAGCCTGCGGCGTGGCGCAGGCGCCCGACGAGTACAGGCCGGACCGCCGCTAGAACCAGCATGAATGTCCCAAAAACGCCCTATGATGTCCCAAAAGTGCACTATTCGGTTGCTCCTCTGGATTCCATTTTGGTGCCCGTTGGTTCGAGGTTCACCCGTCTAGGCAAACTGGATTCCAGGAGGAACTCTTATGTCGCGTCGCATTCGCTATGCTCTCATGGTCTTGCTCGTTTCCGTCGCTGTCGGTGCCACCGCCTGTGCCGATGTTTCCGGTCCGCGTGCGGATTGCGGCGGCGTCCAAGGCTCAAACACGTGCTCCTAACAAGTGCTTTTCACGCCGCAGCAAGCTCGCTAAGCGCCTCTTCAATTCTTTTAAGTTCAGCCTCAGGTTCGGTCGCTACTGCCGGGTCAGGTTCGCCCGGCTGTGCGATCGAACCCTTCTTTAGGTCCAACGTTGCCCGTTGTGTAAGGGCAACGTAGGTTTCCAACCCCCAGGTTTTCGCTATCTCAAGAGCTTGCTGCAACGCGGGGATCGCTTTGCGCACGTTACGGAACCGGGAGTACCCAATACCAAGTTGCAAATAGAAATCTGCCCGATGCTCGGGAGGCAGCTCCTCCTCTATTCGCTCAATCTCGCTTCTCCACCTCGCAAACTCCAGGGGATCTTTGAGCAAAGCCGATACTTCCATGAGAGATATCATAGACCGACTACTTACCTGTCGAGGTGCGCCCCGGCGGACTACTGCCAGGAACGCGTTTCTCGCTGCCAGGTATCGCCCTTGTCTGCGCAGCGCCTCGCCGAGATCCGAGAGTGCGCGGAACTTGTCCTCCCAGTGCTCGTACAACTCAAATGCCGCGAACAGGTGCTCCACCGCTTCCGTTGTCCGGTGCATCAAAAGGATTGCACCGCCCAAATCATGATGCGCCCTCGCCTGGGCATCCCGATCACCCAACCGCTCCGCATCCTTCAACACCTCCCGCAACGCCCGCTCCGAAGCGGGGAGATTCCCCTTCTGCCGCAAAACGATCGCATCACCGATCCGACTCAACAACACGCCATGCGTGTCACCCATCGCCTCGGCACGCTCCCGCGCATCCTTGTACGACTCCCGCGCCAAATCGAAATAACCCATCAAGCGCAAAATCCGAGCCTGCTGGAGAAACGCCGCCACCACCTTCTCCGAAGCGGTGCCGTCATCCATCCGCATGGCGGTCTCCACCACATCCAACGCCTCCTTCAACCTCAACTCCTGCTCCAACCAGTAAGCATAGGCCAGAAGCGGCGCCCACAACAACTTCCTCTTCCCCCCCATCCGCACCTGATTGGATACCCTGATCAACTCCATCAGATGACCCACCTCAGGGTCGTCCTGATCGAGCTTCAAAACGTACTCCAAAGTGGAGTTCTCCTGGTACGCCAGAGCCTCCGGATGATTGTAACCCGCCTCCACCACATAGCGATCCACCAGGCGCATCACCAAAAACGCACCCAGGGTGTACGCCCCCCGCTCCCGGTAACGCTGATCCGCCATGTGCTCCAAGAACGGCTCGTGCATCCAGGTCCGGAAGACCTCCTCGGACTCGGAAAAACCGGCATCCATCACCGCTACCTTCTCGCGTCTCTTAGCACTGCGTGCCACGGTGCTTCACCTCGCTTCTGCAACGTTCCTAAAACGTGGATTCCAGGGCTCCGAAAGTATGGCCCGCCGGGCGCCCGGCGGCAAGGGCCGCTGTCAAAACCCTGAACCCCGAACCCGAAAAAAAACCCGCATCTTGCGTGCCAGCACCCCGCAACCAACAGCAACCCGCAGGCACGCGAGATTAGGATCCGTACCGCACAACTTGGGTTATGTCCCCTACCCCGCGCTGTGACACCGTTCACCTATGCAGCGCGGGCTCACCCTGGTCGAGCTGACCATCGTGCTGGGCATCATCGGCGCCCTGACAGCCCTGGCCCTCCCCAAACTCGGGGGCACACTGGACCGCCTGGCGGTAGGCCGGGCAAGCCGAGAAGCTATGAGCTTCTACCAGCGCGCCCGAATGGCCGCCATCTTCCACTCCCAACGGGTACGCCTGGAATTCACCCAAGACTCCCTCCGCGCCACCTTCGAGGGACCCAAAGACTCGACCTTCATGGTCTGGCCCGGACCGGCACGCCACAAGGTCAAACTCTCCACCTCCCGCGCGGTGATCCGAATCCATCCCACCGGGGTAGGCTGGGGAGCCGCCAACACTAAACTGGTGTTCCGGCGCGGATCGGCGGCGGAATCTATCACCACCTCCAGAGTGGGAAGACTGAAACGCTGGCCCTGACCGGCAACTCAACGAAAAAACCAGCGCATCTTGGATTCCCAATCGCCCGGCCAGAGGGCCATTCCCCCAGGCCGCCCGGGAAGCTGGATACTGCGATCGATCCGCCGGCTTCTTACGTCGAACCGGGCCAAGCGCGAGACTCCCGCGAGGTAAAGGAAACGCCCGCCCGCCGAAACCGAAGCGGCGAGAACCGTATCTTCCAAAACCTCGCTCCCTACCACCGCCCGCGCGCCGAGGTCGATCAATCCCAGGCGCGGAGGATCGCGGTATAGCACCCCCGCCATCCCGCCGCCCCGCAACGAGACCAGAGTGGCCTCCCCCGGCTCCGCGGCTACCGAATCGAACGGCGCCAGAGTCACCCGGTCCAAGATCAAAAGCTGCCCCGCCGCCGCACACCACACCAGCAGCGCCGTCTCGCTGGAGGAGAGAAAAAACCCCCGCGCGCCGCAGGAGTCACGGAGCGGCTGCTTCCGCACCACTATACCCAGCTCCAGATCTATTTCGGCGACCTCGCCCGCTCCAGCCACCTCGCCCGCCGCGCACAAGAGAAAAGCCCGGCGGCCATCCCGCATGACGTCGAGCGCCGCGGGATCGGCGCACACCTTAAGGCGCCTGCTCTCCGCCAGGCTCGCCAAATCCACCACCGAGAGCCCTCCGCGAGGGCCGGCTACCAGAAGGTAGAGGGACCTGCCGTCGCGGGAGAAAAGGGCCTGCCGCACAGTGTCGGGGAAAGGGGCGGAGACTGCAGTGAAACCTCCGGTTCTGGGGACCAGCACCGCGGAGAACTCCCCGGGATGGAGCTCCAACAACACCGCGATACCGGCACCATCGGGCCCGAACGCCAGAAGACCGGGCGGCAGGATGAACGGAAGAGTGCCGCCGGCGCTGAGATCGCCGTCCAACACCAGAATCTCTTTTTCTTCCGGCAGCGACACCGCCACCCAGCGGGGCGGCCCGGAGCAAGAGCACAGGAGTGCCGCCCACGCGAGGCCGAAAAGAGTGCTGCTATATGCGGGGAGCCTCGTCTTCGTCAATAAAGACCAGAGTCTTGCGCCGCTCGACCGCCCGGCTCAACGCCTCCATCACCTTGGGATCGATCACCGTCCCGGCAAGGGAGCGCATCCGCTCCACGGCCTGCTCGGGAGTCATGGGTTCCTGATAAGGACGCGAAGTGGTGAGAGCGTCGTAAATCTCGGCGGCACAGATGATCCGCGCGCCCAGGGGAATAGCCTCGCCCGCCAGGCCGTCGGGATAGCCGGTGCCGTCCCAGTGCTCGTGGTGCCCGCGGACATAATCGACCACGGATCCAAGATGCTTGAGCGGGGCCAGGATCTGCGATCCGATCACCACGTGCTCCTGCACGTGCCGATATTCTTCCGGGGTAAGCGCCCCCTGCTTGTTGAGCACCTCTTCGCGGATTCCGATCTTGCCCAGATCGTGAAGCCGCCCAGCCATCCGCACCCGCTCCACCTCGTCTTCCGGCAGGCCCATCTCGTGGGCGATGGTGGCCGCCAGGGCGGAAACCCGCGCCGAATGGCCGCTTAAGTAACGGTCCTTGGCCTCCAGCGCGTTGATCAGCGCCTCCAGGGTCGCAACGTTCAGCTGCTCCAGCTTCTGCCGCTCCCGCTCGAGCTCCTCGGTGCGGTGGCGGATCTCCTCCTTGAGCCAGTCGGAGATCTGCCGGCTCTGGATCATGGTATCCCGCTTCTTCAGGGCGCGTTCGACCGCATTGCCCAGATCGGTGAGCTCGATCGGCTTGGTGAGATAGTCCATGGCACCGCGCTGCATGCAGATGGCGGCGCTGGTGGCGTCGGTGAGCGCCGAGAGCATGATGATCGCCAGGTCGGGATTGATCTCCAAGGCGTCGGGCACCACGTCGATCCCGCTCATCCCCGGCATGCGGATGTCGAGGAGCATGAGGGAAATCCCGTCGCCCTTGAGCTTCTCCAGGGCTTGCCGGCCGTCCGCCGCGGTTTCCACCTGGTAACCTCGGCCCGAGAGGAAGCGGGCCAGGGCCCGGCGGACTCCCTCGTCGTCGTCCACTACCAGGATTTTAACCGGCGCACCGGAGCCGGACTCGATCACTTCCAACCCTCCAGGGCGCGCTCGACGATGCTACCCGTGCAGAGAGCGCTTCTCGCGGACACGATGTTCTCCCTAAATAGCACTATGCTCCAATAAACTCCAGCTTGGACACCGCGGGCGCCAGTCCCGAAGCGGCGGCGCGCTCCAGCAGCGCCTCCACCGCCCGCCGGCCGCGCTCGCCCAGATCCAGGGTGAAGTGGTTCACATACATACCCACGAACCGATCGGCCCGCGACCGGTCCAAACCGCGGGCGAAGCCGAGGGCGTATTCCAGAGCTTCATCCCGATGCTCCAAGGCGTAGGCGATGCTGGCCTTGAGATCGGCGGCTACGGCCTCGATCAACTCCGCTCCCAAGTCGCTCCGCGCCACGTTCACACCCAGCGGCAAAGGAAGGCCGGTCTCCTCCTGCCACCACTCTCCGAGATCGGCCCACAGATGCAGCCCGCGATCGGCGTAGGTGAGCTGGCCTTCGTGAATCAGCAGTCCCGCATCCACTCTCCTCTCCAGAACCGCTTCTTCTATCCGATCGAAAGGGATCACCACCGCTTCGAACTGCGGCTGGTAGAGCCTCAGGGCCAAGTAGGCGGTGGTGAGCGTTCCCGGCACTGCTACTTTCAGTCCGGCGAGCCCCATTCTGGGGTTCGAAGGAGCGGGCCGGGCAGCCACCAGACGCGGCCCGTAGCTCTCGCCCACGGACGCTCCGTGCGAGAGCACCGCGTACCGCTCCGCCACGTGCGCCAGGGTGTGAACCGAGACGGCGGTGACCTCGAGCTCGCCTTGCAAGGCGCGGCGGTTGAGGGTTTCTATGTCGGCCAGCTCATGGCGGTAATGGCGATCCCCGGTGGGAATCTTCCCCCGGGCCAGAGCGTAGAACATGAACGCGTCGTCGGCGTCGGGACTGTGGGCCAGGGTGATCGTTACGGCCGGCGCGGACTTCACCTCTCCGTCCCTCCGGTATTGGCCAGAGCGTCATTGCGGAAGGCTTCCAGCGCGGTACGATGGTCCGAGTACTCGGGTTTTCCGCTGGCCTGCTCCCGCTCGTAGCGCTCCAGGAACCAGCGGTACCAGCGCCGAAGTTCCGAGCTTTGCCCCCTGCGCCTGGCCACCTCGGCGCGGAGCATTCCGCCGAACAGGTGTCCGGGCCAGGTGCGCTCGATGGAATCCGCCTGCGCCAGCGTAGCGTCCAGGTTGCCGGCTTCGGCTTGGATCAAACCGATGTGGTAGCGGGCGTCGGCATCCAGTTGGTCCAGGAGCGCGTAAGCCTGGAGGGCCATGGGGGTGAAGAACTCGATCTCTCCGGTGTCCCCCCTGGCGGCGGCGCGCATGATTCGGTCGAACAGCCTATCGGCGCGTTCCCGGGGCGTCATGCTGGAGATGTCGGTCGTGGCCATGGGGGCACCACCCGAGGCCGCAAACCCGCCAGCGGCGGCGCCGGAGGCTGACGATTCGCCGGAGCGTCCCAGCAGGACGCCCACCAGAGCGGCGGCCGCCGCGGCGGCCACGGTCCAGGGAAGCCACTGCGCCTTCGAGCCGGCGGCAGCTGAAGGGGGAGCAGCCACCGCGGAGCCGCAGAGATGGCAGAACCTCGCTCCGGGGCTCAAAGGTGCGGAACAGACCCGGCAGGTGGCGCCGCTCAGGGCGGCTCCGCAGTTGCTGCAAAACCTTCCGCCGGCCTCTTTGCCGCAGGTGGGACAGGTCATGGTTGAGCCAATATACCGGGTGAGCCTCGAGGAAGCACAGGGGTTGCCGATAGACTATCTTCCTTCATAGGTGTTGCGGTGACTCCAGGCGTTTCCAAAATCACCGGCTTTGGAAAGCGAGGCGGCGCGATGGCGCGATCGCCCAAACTGCGTTAGAGTTGCGCCCATGCCCAAGTCGTTCGACCCCCCGCTGAGCGATATTAAGACCCGTCGCATGGGCCAACTCGAGCGGGGCGAGAGCCGCTGGGAGGTGCTCCTGGAGACGGTGCACGATCCCGAAGTGAACGCCGTGCGGGGGCGGATTCACTTCGTCTCGGGAACCAAGCACCGCATTTCCGCATGGATCTTTCTCGATTGGACCGAGAAGGAAGTCCAGCAGCGGTTTCAGGAGTTCGCCTCCAACGCCCAGGGATTATGGAATTTGCTCGAGTCGCTGGATCGTTGACCTTTTGACCTATTGACCTTGAGAACAAAAGGAGTCAAGCAGTGCCAGCTCGCAAACCGTTGAGCGCGCCGGCGGGTCCCAAACCCGCCCTCAGCCGCGACGTCCTGAACACCAAAGGAGCGACCGCGTCGGACATCTTGGAACTCACCAAACGGTTCCAGGTCGACTTTCTCAGGCTCCAATTCACCGACATCACCGGGATCAACAAGAACGTGGAGGTACCAGAAAGCCAGTTCGAGAAGGCGCTGGCGGGTGACATCATGTTCGACGGCTCCTCGATCGAGGGGTTCGTGCGGATCGAGGAGAGCGACATGGTTCTGAAGCCCGATCTGGACACCTTCCGGATCTTCCCTTACGAGGACGAAGGCGGCAGAGTCGCCCGCTTGATCTGCGACATCTATTATCCCGACGGGACTCCTTTTCCCGGGTGCCCGCGCCTGACGCTGAAGCGCCAGATCGAACGGGCCCGCAAGATGGGCTACGAGATGATGGCGGGTTGCGAGGCCGAGTTTTTCATCTTCCATTTGGACGAGCAGGGTAACCCCTCTCTGGTGACCCAGGACCAGGGCGGCTATTTCGATCTCACCCCGGTGGACAAGGCGGAAGTGATCCGCCGGCTGATCATCGAGGACTTGGAGCACATGGGTTTCGAGGTGGAGGCGGGTCACCACGAGGTAGCACCCGGCCAGCACGAGGTGGATTTCCGCTACGCCGATGCGCTCACCACCGCCGACAATCTCGCCACCTTCCGCTTCATCGTGCGCAACGTGGCCTACCGGCACGGCTTCCTCGCCACCTTCATGCCCAAACCGATCCAGGGCCAGAACGGCTCGGGGATGCACACCCACCAGTCGCTGTTCAAGAGCGGAAAGAACGCTTTTTGGGATCCCAAGGGAAAATGGGAGCTCTCCAAGGTGGCGCTGGGCTACATTGCGGGGCTTTTGAAGCACGCCCGCGGCTTCGCGGCGGTCACCAACCCGCTGATCAACAGTTACAAGCGCCTGGTTCCCGGCTACGAAGCGCCGGTGAACGTAGCTTGGAGCATGCGCAACCGTTCCCCCCTGGTCCGCATTCCGGACAAGCGGGGGCAGGGGACGCGTTGCGAGCTCCGGATGCCGGATCCTTCCGCCAATCCTTATTTGGCGCTGGCGGTGCAGCTGGCTGCGGGGTTGGACGGGGTGGAGAAAGGCCTGGTGCCGCCGGATCCGGTGAACAAGAACATTTTCACCATGAGCCAGCGGGAGCGGCGCAAGTATCGGATCGAAGAGCTGCCCCGAGATCTGCACGAAGCTCTCGACTGCCTGGAGAAGGATCAGGTGATCCGGGACGCTTTGGGCGATCATATCTACGAGCGGTTCGTGGAAGCCAAGCGCCGCGAGTGGCAGGAGTACTCCGCCATGGTGAGCCGCTGGGAGATAGAGCAGTACCTGGGCAAGTATTGAGCGGCCGGTGCGGGGTTTTTTGATCGATCTTGACGGAACGCTTTACACCGACCGGGGTGCGGTGCCGGGTGCGGTGGAAACCATAGCGGAGCTCAGGCGGCGCGGCATTCCGTTCCTTTTCGTCACCAACACCACGCGGCGCTCCCGCCGCCGGCTGGTGGAGCGGCTTCTGGGCTACGGCTTCGAAGTATCGGCCGAGGAGATCGTCACCGCGGTGGTGGCGGGAGCGCGCTTTTTAAAGGAAAAAGGCTACCGTAAGATCGCTCCCTTCGTTTCACCCGACACGCTGGAAGATCTCTCCCAGTTCGAGCTGGTGGGGCCGCTCGCCGGGTCCGATGGAGCGGGAGACGGCGCGCCTGATGCGGTCGTGATGGGCGACTTGGGCGGAGGGTGGACTCCGGGTTTGCTCAACCAAGCTTTCCGCTACGTGCTCGACGGTGCCGCGCTGGTGGCTCTCCAGAAAGACCGTTACTGGCTGGGACCCAGCGGGTTGGAGCTGGATGCCGGTCCGTACGTGGCCGCGATCGAGTACGCGACCAACAAGCGGGCGGCGGTTTGCGGCAAGCCGGAAGCGGAGTTTTACCGCGCCGCTCTGGGGCTGCTGGGCGTTCGGGGCCGGGACGTGGCGATGGTGGGGGACGATCTCTGGGGCGACGTTCAGGGAGCCCAGCGCGCCGGTCTCGCCGGATGGCTGGTGCGCACGGGGAAGTTCAGGGAGGACGTGCTGCGGGAAAGCGGCGTGGTGCCGGACCGGATTTTGGATTCCGTAGCGGACCTCCTCGAGGAGACGGGTTGAGTTCCTCCTGCCGGCGGCTGTGGTTTTTCTGGCTGCTGGCTACAGCCGCAACGTATGCTACAGCTCTTGCAGTTCTTCCAAGCCCGGCCGCGGCGCAGGATACCGCGGCTTCGCGGCCGAGAATCGACACCGTAATAGTGGTAACCCACGACGTCTTCGACCAGCGCGAAGCCGAGGGCAATCTGATTTTTGCGGTGGCGAACGCGCTCCGTTTCAAGACCCGGCCGGAGATCGTGCGGCGCGAGCTTTTGTTCTCCGCCGGCGATTTTTACGATCCCGATCGCATCGCCGAGAGCGAGAGAAATTTGAGGCGCATGGGGATTTTCCGGGACGTCACCATAGACAGTTTCAGGATCGAAGGGCGGCTCGCGGTGCGGGTCGAAACCCGCGACGGGTGGAGCACTCAGCTCCGCTTGAACGGCCGCTCCACCGGAGATGAGTTCACCTGGTCCGCGGGGTTGTTCGAGCGGAATTTCCTGGGGACGGCTACGCTGGTGGGGGCGAGTTATCGGGACGATCCCGATCGCACGGCGCTGACTTTGCGCGCGCGGATCGACCGGTTGTTGGGCACCCGCGCTTTGGTGGACGGAAGTTACGACGACCGCAGCGACGGGGAGATTGCGCAGTGGGTGGTGGGGGTTCCGTTCCGGGCGTTCCAGGATCGCCGCGGTTTCGAGCTTTGGGGCGAGGCGGGGACCCACCGAGTGCTCCGGTTTCGGGACGGATCGTTGGCCGACTCGCTCGAGCGGCGGGCTCTGGTGCACCGGTTGGTCCTGGCGGCGGCTCCTTATACCGGCGGGCGCGGGTACCTCAGAGTGGGCCTCGCGGCTCAGTTCAAGCGGGAGACTTACACGGCGTTCGCCAGGGCTCCGGAAGACTCCTCGAGCGGAGCGGTGGGCTTGGGACTGGAGTGGCTTCAGGCGCGGTTTTTGGTGGTGACCCACTACAACGGATTCGCCCGGGAGGAGGATCTGGATCTGAGCACCAGGGGAAGGTTCCTGCTGTGGGTGGCGCCTTCCGCGTTCGGGTATCCCGAGTTCGGGATCGGTCCGGGCTTGGAGTTTCAGACCGGCGCGGTTTTGGGGCCGGGTTTTGCGAAGCTCCAACTCAGGGCGAACGCCCTTTTAACCGAGCGGGAGATAGACTCGGCGAGAGTGTGGGCGGGTGTCACGCTGGGGGCGAGGTCATTGGGGCGCCAGGCCACGGTATTTCATCTGGAGGCTGCGGCCCAGAGGGGACTTCCTCCGGGATCGGAGATCGATTTGGGCCACGGTGTGGGGCCGCGGGCTTTCGGCTCGCACGCTTTCACCGGCGATCGCAGCGTCTGGGCGACCCTGGAGCACCGCTGGTTTGCGTGGGACGAGGTGGTAGGGTTGTTGGGCGTAGGTTTTGCGGCCTTTTTCGACTACGGTGGGGCTTGGTACCGCGATCAGCCCGCGCGGTTGGGCGGGAACGTGGGGTTGGGGTTGAGGCTCGGCGCCACGCGTGCTACGGGTAGCAATGTGGGAAGGATCGATCTGGCCTATCGTTTCGGCCAAGGGTGGAGCGGATCCAGATGGGTGGTGAGCGTAGGACGGAGCTACACTTTCTAGCTGCACGGCGCCGGGGGTTCCTTCCTAGACGCTCTTCGGCTTCGTCTATGGGCGCATTCCTGTCCCGGTGCCCCTCCATGGCCCTGAGCAATACGTGATATTTTTGTCACGTATCGCAGCATCCCCCCGCAGAGACCCCAAGGGCCGTCCGTTTCGCAAGCCTTGAGAAAATGCCCGCAGGAGCTTCTCTAAGCGTGCGTCGGTGGCAGACTGACACGAACTGGATTTCCGATTGCAGAGAGAGCCGGGATCGACGACGTAGGCCGATTCGCGCAATGTTTACAGGGGGAGGGTTCTTCTTCAGCGCTTCGGTCATGGCAGTGTTGGAGCATCCCAGGCCGCTGCCGGCGCGGAACCTGGGAACAAATCGGGTACAGCTCTGGGTGCTGGCCTGGAGTCCGCAAAGAGGGACGCTGCGCTTGACACGTCCCCCCCCCGTTAAATTGGCAATGGGTGTCGGCGATGGTGACCACTCCCGCTGCCGCCGCCCCGGAACTGAGGTGGCGCGGACTCGTATCAGTGCGTAGCGCAGCTGCAGCGGCCGGGGTATTGCTCGCCGTCCTCTGGGTCCCAGGGCTCGTCGCTCAGACTGTAGAGGGTCGGGTGGTGGACCGCGGTACCAAGACACCGCTACAGCAAGCTGTCGCAGCTCTGTTCAACGAGGCAGGTGTCCGGGTTTCCCAGCAGCAGGTGCGAGCCGATGGGTCCTTTGTCCTGCGTGCCCCGGAGGCGGGACTATACCACGTGAGGGTAGAAAGTCCCCGGTACCGCGCCGCCGTCGTTGGTCCGCTTACGCTGGGCGAGCGCGCAACGGTGGTGGTGGTCGTGGAGCTCGATCTGGCGCTGGTTGAGCCGGTGACACTCGATACGCTCACCGTGGCAGGGCGCCCGGTCTTCGAGCGACTGGGCGGTTTCTACCGCCGCCGTGCGGAAGGGGTAGGGGATTTTCTGGTAAGAGAAGAAATCGAGCGCGTCCAGGCTTTCAGGGTCACCGACGTGCTGCGGCATCTGCCCAGCTTCGCTGTTAGGCCTAATCCGGCGTACGGAGTTCCAGGTACGAAGGACACGAGAGAGTACATCGTTCAGGCCCGGCGGCCGGTCGGTATCGTGCCCGGCACGGAATGCCCTCCCAACGTCTTCCTTGACGGCATGTATGTGGGAACCGCCAGGGATTTCGATCTCGATTCCCACCTCGACCCTCATTTCATCGAGGCGATCGAGGCCTACGACGGTCCTGCCAAGATACCGGTTGAATTCAGCGTCGGGGGAGGCGGCGTCTGCGGCGCGATCGCGATCTGGACCGCAGACTCTAGGATCTCTGCTTCACCGTCCTTCGCTCGCCATGCAGCGGTAGGCGCGCAGATGGGTCTGCGTGTCTCTCGCGACGGGCTGGCAGATGGCCGGCTCGGCCTGCGGGTGGTGGGCGAACTGATGGCGTCGCTGGAGGTCCTCGCGGCCATCAATCTCGTAACCAACATTCTCCGTCCCGAAGGACCGGTCCAGCATCGGCGCGGCTGGCAGGTGGTAGTCGCAGGGCGCATCCGGCCCCTCGGTGCGGGTTCACCCTTCTATATGGGCCCGGGCCTCACCGCGTTGAGCCTGGTGGAACAGACCGGCCTCTCGGCGGCTCCGGAAGGCTCCCGCGATGAGCTGCACTTTCTTCTCCTCGGCGGGGTGAGCGTACCGCTCGGCGAAGTACGCCCCTTTGTCGAAGCACACCTGAGGGACCCATTTTTCAAGTCCGGCTGGCCAGACACCGATCTCTTCGCGGGCATCTCGGTTCGCTTGTACTAGCGGTCCTTGATGACCCTGGAAGACCGCTCGCTTACAGCGCCTTGGGGCAGGATCGATTTGGCCTATCGTTTCGGCCAAGAGTGGAGCGGCGGCAGGTAGCAAGCATCTAAGGCCTTGCGCCATGCCTTTCGGCGCCGTTTAGGGGCGTATTTGCGTCATGGCGGGGCCCCTCCCCCGGACTCTGTGCGATACGTGATATTGTTATCACGTATTCCAGGACCTCCCGAAGGCGGCCGGAGGGACAATGGCGCGCCCCGGCGGCGGGCTGTTGGTCGGCCGGCACCAGGCTTGAGGAATCGTTTCTGGGGGGCGAATTTAATAGCGTACTCCCGGCGCCGTAGCCAAGTGGTAAGGCAGAGGTCTGCAAAACCTCTATTCGGCGGTTCGAATCCGCCCGGCGCCTCTACCTAGCAGCCTGCGCGCTGGCCAAAAGGCGGCCCGGGCGAGCGCGGGCACAGCTCCGCCCCGACCAACTCATTCCAGTACTTGAGGCCGATCCCTCACCCGATCCACCACGCAGATAAAACCCAACGGCCTCTTGCCCGTGGCCCGGAACTGGTGCTTGGTCCCGGGAGCCACATACACCGCGTCGAACGGCACAATGGGATAGACCTCCTCACCCAACTGCACCTCTCCCTCGCCGCGGATGACGAGCACCGCATGAGGATGCTGGTGCAACTCCAACGTTGAGTAACCGCCAGGCTGGATCTCGAAATAGCGGGTCACGAAGTTCAAACTTTCTTCCCCGGGACCCTCCCCCAAAAGCGTCTGCCGAGTCACATCCTTGTAGGGGGCATCCTCCCCTTTGTAGGCCCGCACCTCGATTCCCTCCCAGCGGAACCGGCGGTGCTTGATGACCTTGGAAAGCTGCTCACTCATAACGCCTCACCCTTTCTGCCAGCTCGAAAGCCGCCCTCTCGAAATCCCGCCGGGCGTAAAGACTCGAGCTAACCAGCAAAACGAGATCCGTGCCGTAACGCTCGATCCAGTAGTCCGCTCTCCTCGCATCCACGCCCCCTCCCGCCACCGGAAAAGCCGGCCTGAGGTCGCCCCACGGCACCCGCAAGTTTAGGGCGATCGCATCGCAACTTGCCTGCGAAACCGGAAACCGGCCGCCGGCGTTGGCAAAGATCACTCCGTCGGAGCCGAGCAGGCGGAAAAGCTTTCCCAATAGAGCTTGCGGCGCGATTCCGTGGGAGCGCTGCATGTAGGCGCCGCTGAAAGAGGGATGCGCCAGGATGGCAACCTCTCCTCTGGCGGCGAAAGTCTGAAACCAGTCCAGCCCCACCAACATGGGGGCGAGCAGGACACCTCTACAGCCGGCTGCGCGAACCTTCTCCAGCCGCTCCTCCACGGCCGCCAAGCTTCCGGTGAGATTCGGAAAGTACAGTGCGTTCCTTCCGGTTTCCCGGTTGGCCTTCCTCACCGCTTCGGAGCAGCGCTCTACCCGGTCCGCGAAAGCGGCATAGCTCTGCTCGCCGAGTCCATGATCGTCCTTCACGATGTCCACGCCCGCCCGCGCGAACCGGTAGGCCAAATCCGCCAGCTGTTCCGCGGAAAGGCCCACCGGCTTGATCGCGCTGCAGAGCAAGGGCCGGCGATGGGCGCCGCTCAAGCGGCGGATCCCTTCGATCCCAAAAGCGGGCCCGGTGAAGGTGCGCAGGAGCGCTGGGGGAAGCTCGAAGTCCGCTAGCCTCACGCCGCTCATCATCGAGACGTTTCCGAAAAGAAGATTGAGCAGCGCGGGTAACTCCGTTGCCAGCTCCGGCTCGTAGGAGATCACCGCGCGCCAGCGGCGCGACCCTGCGGGCTCGAGCTCCTCGATCCGCCCCACCACCGCTTGGCGCACCGGACCCGGGACCGCAGAGAGCGGCATCTCCACCGTCTGCTCTACGGCGATCTGCTTGGCGAACCGCCGCGCCGCGGCGCGATCGGACGCCGCAAACTCGTAGACTGCTAGGATTCGATCGCCGAACTCTGCCATGGTTCGAACTCGTCGGCTGAGGATTCGGTCTCCCCGTTCCAGCGCTCTTTAAGGTAAGGCCGAAGCTCCACTGTTGCCCCCGTTAGGGCGGAGAGTAGATTCTCGCTAGGGAACCTACCGGAGGTGCGGTATGCGGCTCAACATCAAGGCTCTGGCGATCGCGGGCGCGATCCTTTGGGGCGGTGGGTTTTTCCTGGTCGGTCTGTTGAACCTTTTGTTCCGGTCCTACGGAACCGCGTTCCTGGAGCTGGGCGCTTCGATCTACCCGGGATACCACGGGCCCGGCGGCTTCGGCTCGGTGGTGGTGGTTACCCTATACGCTCTGCTCGACGGCGCGGTGACGGGCGCCATCCTGGGGTGGCTATACAACCTGTTCTTGCCCAAGACAACCGCTCCCGCTGCGTGAGGCGCAGGAGTGGAACTCTACCTGATGCAGCACGGCGAGGCTGCGCCGGAAGAAGTTGATCCGGCGCGGCCGCTCACCCCACGGGGGCGGGAGGAAGTCGCCCGGGTCGCCCGAATGGCCCGCAAGATGGGAGTGCGCGCGGAGCGAATCCTGCATTCGGGCAAACTTCGCGCCCTCGAGACCGCGGAAATCTTGGCCCGCGAGCTAGGCCAGGAGGCCAACGTGAGCCAGGCCGACGGGCTCGCGCCGAAAGACGATCCCCAACTCGCCCTCCACACGATCGAGGCCTCCAACCAAAGCCTCATCTTGGTGGGCCATCTACCTCACCTGAGCCGGCTTGTGAGCCTTCTTTTGGTGGGCGATCCCGGGCGCGAGATCGTGGCCTTTAGAATGGGAGCCCTGGTTTCGCTTGCGAGGGAATCGGAGAGTGGCTGGCGCTTGCGCTGGATCATCCCGCCGGAAGCCGGCGGATAGCCGCCGGTAGCGGTGGCGGTTTGCCCGCGGGGCGGCTGCCCGGTCTCGCCCTCCGGGGCGGTGCCGGCGCGATACGAGGAGGCGCCGGCCGGACAAGAGGAGGTGTTATGAACGAAGAGGTATTCAACCTGGAAGTGCGCAAGTTTCTCAAGAAGTTCGGCGTTACCGCTCAGCGGGAGGTCGAGAAGGCGGTGGACGGCGCGCTGAAGGCGGGTAAGCTGAAAGGCAACGAGAAGCTCAAGGCAGAGGCTCGGCTCAAGATCGAGCCGCTAGGGGCGGAAATCGTGGTGGGCGGCGAGATCGCCCTGGCATGAGGAAAAGGGACCATGAGACTCGGTGCGTTCGCGAACGCCGCCTTAGGACTGGCCCTCTTGTGGGCGGTGCAGCCGGCTTTCGCACAGCAACAGGTGACCCGGTACGTTCGTTACGCCTACCAGGGGGCGATCTCGTACGGGGAGCTGGAAGGCGAAACCATTTACCAGCTCGAGGGAGACATTTTTTCGGATCACCGGCGTACCGGGAAAACTGTGCGCCTTTCGGAGGTCCGGCTGCTCGCTCCGGTGGAGCCTTCCAAAGTGATATGTGTGGGCCTCAACTACCGCAGCCATCTAGGGGACCGGGAGCCGGCTCCCTATCCCGGGCTGTTCGCCAAGTACCCCACGTCCATCATCGGTCCGGAGGAGGCGATCGTGATGCCACCGGACGCGTCCGATCTGCATTACGAAGGGGAACTGGTGGTGGTAATAGGGAAGCGAGCCAAGAACGTCTCCGTAGAAGACGCCCCGGAGTACATCTTTGGCGTCACCGCCGGCAACGACGTAAGCGAGCGAGTTTGGCAAAGGCAGGATCTACAGTGGCTGCGGGCCAAAGCGTCGGATACTTTTGCGCCGATCGGCCCGGTAATAGCCCGGGGCTTGAACTACAACGACCTATTGGTGCAGACCCGGGTGAACGGGGAGGTACGCCAGTCGGAGAGAACCAAAGACTTGATCTTCGACATACCGACGCTGGTGAGCTACATCAGCCGTTATGTAACGCTGCTGCCGGGAGACGTGATCTTCACCGGGACGCCGCAGACCACCCGCGCCATGCGTCCCGGCGACGTGGTGGAGGTGGAGGTCGAGGGGGTGGGCGTGCTGCGCAACCGCGTGGTGGCGGCGGGTTCGGAACCAGATGCAAGGAGGGGTGACAACCGTGAACCGACAACCGAGGGCAACTAGGGTAGCGGCGGCCCTGGCTTTCTTCGCCGCGGCCGCCACAGCTTGTGCCGGAGAACGGCAGCGAGGTGAACCACAGGGCCAGCAGGCGGCCGAGGCCGCAGCGCCCGCGAACCCATTACTCAATCCCAACTCGCCGGAAATGAACCAGACAGCGCCCGACGTTTACCGCGTGAGGTTCGAGACCTCCAAGGGAGAGTTCATTGTGGAGGTCACCCGCGCCTGGGCTCCCAAGGGAGCCGACCGTTTCTACAACCTGGTAAGGCACGGTTTTTACGACGGAGCCCGCTTTTTCAGGGTGGTGCCCGGTTTCGTGGTCCAGTTCGGGATCAACGGGGATCCCCAGATTTCGGCCCGCTGGCGCACCGCCCGGATCGAGGACGACCCGGTGACCCAGAGCAACCGCCGGGGGACGATCACCTTCGCCACCGCGGGGCCCAACTCCAGGACCACTCAGGTCTTCATTAATTATGCGGACAACACCAATCTGGACGGCCAGGGGTTCGCTCCCTTCGGCAGGGTGGTCCAGGGGATGGACGTGGTGGACCGGATCAACGCCGAGTACGGGCAGAGCCCCAACCAAGGGATGATCCAGCAGCGGGGTAACGCCTACTTGGAGGCCGAGTTCCCGCGCCTCGATTACATCATCCGGGCGACGGTGGTACAGCAATGAAAGGGGGTGCAGCCGGGAACGGGCCGGTTCTGCGCGGCTTACTGTACCGGAAGGGAGCTAGGGGTTCCAGGGGCCGGAACCGGGAAGGGTCCCCTCGCACGGGTGAGAGCAAAATCTTGCACAGGTGACCATTTTTGGCCGGCACCGATGCAGGTTTAAGCCCCGGAAGGGCTGCTTCCGGGGCCTTTTTGTGCACGGTGAACGCCCGGAGCTTGACAGTGCGGTCCCCGCGTGTTACTCTCCCGTGTGCCTGAATTATCGGTCTGGTATGCGATTGTAGGGGCCGGCTCGACCGGGAAGGGAGCCGGCCCCTCAGCTTTGTCCCCGTAAACCTTATCTAGTTCTGGAGGAGCCGCGCTATGACTGCTACCATGCCGCCCCGGTCCAAAGCGGAAGAGACCGGTGCCGCCGAAGTCAGTCCCGAGGAAGTAATTCGCAGGGCCCGCGAAGCGGGTGTGCAGGTGGTGGATGTCCGTTTTACCGATCTACCCGGCCAGTGGCAGCACTTCTCGCTGCCGATAAGGGAGCTCACCGAGGACGCTTTCGTCGAGGGGTTCGGCTTTGACGGGTCCAGCATTCGGGGCTTCCAGGCGATCCACGAGAGCGACATGGTGTTGCTTCCGGATCCGGCTTCGGCGTTCGTGGATCCTTGCCTCAAGGTTCCCACTCTGGTCTTGATCTGCGACGTGATCGATCCGGTCACGGGGCAGCACTACACCAGGGATCCGCGTTTCGTGGCCAAGAAGGCGGAGCGGTACTTGGTGGAGAGCGGGATCGCCACGACTTCTTACTGGGGTCCTGAAGCCGAGTTCTACATCTTCAACTCGGTGCGGTTCGACCAGAACGCCCGGGAGGGTTATTACCACATTGATGCGGAGGAAGGGGTTTGGAACTCCGGTCGGGACGGAGGTCAGCCCAATCTGGGCCACCGCCCCCGGCACAAGGAGGGTTATTTCCCGGTGCCGCCGGTGGACAAGCTCCAGGACCTGCGTTCCAAGATAGTGCTGGCGATGGAGGCGGCGGGTATCGAGGTCGAGGTGCATCATCACGAGGTAGGGACCGCAGGTCAGGCCGAGATCGACATGCGGTTCAAGACTCTGGTGAGGATGGCGGACCAGGTGATGATGTACAAGTACATCGTGAAGAACGTGTGTTACGAGCATGGTTACACGGCGACCTTCATGCCCAAGCCGCTGTTCGGGGACAACGGGTCCGGGATGCACGTGCATCAAAGTCTCTGGAAGGACGGGCAGAACCTCTTCTATTCTCCGGACGGTTACGCCCTGATATCGGAGACCGCCCGGTTTTACATCGGCGGGTTGATCAAGCACGCTCCCGCGTTGCTGGCGTTCTGCGCTCCTACCACCAACTCCTACAGGCGGCTGGTGCCGGGCTACGAGGCGCCGATCAATCTCATTTATTCGCAGCGCAACCGCAGCGCCATCTGCCGGATTCCGGTCTACTCCAAGTCGCCCAAGTCGAAGCGGATCGAGTTTCGGGCTCCGGATCCCTCTTGCAATCCGTATTTGGCCTTTGCGGCGATGCTCATGGCCGGTCTGGACGGGATCAAGAATCGGATCGAGCCGCCGGCGCCGATCGACAAGGATCTTTACGAGCTCGAGCCTCATGAGCGGAAGTTCGTAAAGAGCACGCCGGGGTTCCTGGCGGAGGTGCTGGACGCTCTGGAGCAGGACCACGAGTTCTTGACAGAAGGCGGGGTCTTCACCCCGGATCTGATCGAGACCTACATCGCCTATAAGCGGGCCAAGGAGGTGGAGCCGATCCAACTGAGGCCGCACCCCTACGAGTTCTTCCTTTATTACGACTGCTAGGGGGAGCTGACCGGTATCACGACTGCTGAGGGGAACTGACCGGGGCGGGAAAAGCGCCCGGTGGCTGCCGGCCGCCGGGCGTTTTCACACCGGCCACTTCTCGCCCCGCCAGCACATCTCCCAGAACAGCCACTCGTAGCGGCTGGACAGGACGAACAGTTCCACCAGCCGCCGACGCTTGGCGGCATCCGCCCCCGCGGCCAGCCGGTTCATCTCTCCCTTCAGCCAGTCGGCCGCCTCGCAAAACTCCTTGGAGCTGTACTGGGCGATCCACTCCTTGTAGCGCTCGTCGGAAGGCAGCGGCCCCTTGCTCAGCTCGGTGGCGATGTACACGTAACCCCAGGCGCAGGGAAGGAGGGCCGCTACCAGATCGGCCAGATCCCCGTCCGCCGCGGTGCGGATCAGGAAGTCGGTGTAGGCGCGCGTGGTGGGCCACATCTCCTGCCGCTCCAACTCTTCCGGGGAGATGCCGAACCGAGCGGCATAGGAACGGTGGAGCGCCATCTCGGTGTTCAGCGTGAGGTTGAGCACCCCGGCATACCACCCCATCGATTCCAGCCGGTCTGCCTTGGCCACCGCCCAGGCAAAAAGCCGGGCGAACTCCTTGAGGTAGAGATAGTCCTGGAGCACCCAGCGCTTGAAGCGCTCCACCTCCAAGGTGCCGTCTTTCAACCCTTGGACGAAAGGATGCTCGAGCTGCGCTTCCCAGATCGGGCGCGCAGCCTGGAATTGTTCCTCGGTGATCGGGATCATCGGGCACCTCCTCTCCTGCCGCCTCGCCGTTCGCGCAAGATCCCGGGTCTTCTAGACCCGCGCCCCACCCGCCGTTCTAATCCGCTCCCGGCCACCCCTCGCCCGTTGCCGCCATCTCCCAGAACGCTATCTCGTACTTGGCGGTAAGCTCGAAATAGTGCGCCATTCGCTCCCGTTCCGCAGGCCCCGCTTCTTCGGCCAGACGGTTCAGCTCGTCTTCCAAGTACTTCACGTACTGGGCGAACCGCTCACCCGCCCAGTTTTCTACGAAGGGGTACCACTTGGACTGGGGTGAGATACCGGCTTTGACCACCGACCAGGAATCGAGATACGCCTTCTCCGCCGTGTAGAGCACGGTGTAGGCCTCGGCGTAGGAGGCGTGAGCCGCGGTCGCCATGAGGAACTGAATGTAGGCGTGGTTGGTGAAGGCCGGCGGCGCTCCCCGCAAATCCACGCCCACCGCTCGGGCTCGCTCCTCGAACAGCTTGAGCTCGTCGAAGAGCGCCGAGATCACGCCCGACAGAGCTTCCCAGTGGCGGCGCGGGGCTTTGGGGATCAGGGCGGCGATGAAGGGGATCGCCGCCTCCACGAACAGGTAGTCCTGTCGCATCCAGACGGCAAACCGCTCGTCGGAGATGGTGCCGTCTCTGGTCTCCCGGAGGAACCGGTGCGCGAGCATCCGGTCCCACAGCGGTTTGATTCGGGCGAGTTGTTCTTGAGCGAACGGCATGGCCGCGCGCTGGAAATGTAATCCCCGGCGCGGCTCATGCCAAAGCCAAGAGGCTCCTCGCAACGGTGCAACTCGTGCTTGGTGCTCCTGGCGCAGGATCCCCAACGCTCACGGCGCAAGCGCCCCGCGGTCCCTGAGCGCCTCCTTGACCAAAGCCTCCGGGCGATGCCCCAGCTGCCAGGCGCGCCAGAGCAGGTAAATCGCCGGAATTACGATCAGCGTCAAAACCGTAGCCGTCACCATGCCGCCCACCATCGGAGCCGCTATCCGCTTCATTACATCCGCACCCGTACCCCGGCTCCAAAGTATCGGGGCCAAACCGGCGGTTATGGCCGTTACCGTCATCATCACCGGACGCAGCCGCTCCAGGGCGCCCTCCCGAACCGCCGCCTCCACGTCGGCGCGATCGCGCATCCGCCCCTCCAGACTCCTGCGGTGAAACGCCTCGTCCAAATAGATCAGCATCACCACACCGGTTTCCGCCGCCACTCCGGCCAGAGCGATGAACCCCACCCAAACCGCCACACTGGTGTTGTAATCCAACAGCCAGAGAAACCAGATCCCGCCCACCAAAGCAAAGGGCAAAGCCAGCATTACGATCAACGACTCCGCCGCACTGCGGAAATTGAGATAGAGCAGGAGAAAGATTATCCCCAGGGTGACCGGAATGACGACCTTCAACTTGTCCGCCACCCGCCGCATGAATTCGTACTGCCCGCTCCAAACCAGCGTGTACCCCGGCGGAAGCTCCAGCTCGGAAGCCACCAGCCTCTGCGCTTCCGCCACGTAACCGCCTACGTCCCTGTCGCCGATATCCACGAACACGGTGGTTACCGGAAACGCGTTTTCCGTCTTGACCGCCATGGGACCTTGGACCAAACGCACAGCGGCGACCTGTCCCAGCGGGATCTGAGCCAGGGGCGCGCCCGATCCGCCGTTCATCGACATTGCCGACGCCCCCGGCATCGCCCCCATCCCCGCAGCCATACCTCCACCGCGCGCCGCCATCCCGGGAGCGGGAATCAACACCTGCCGCAATTTCTCCACATCGTCCCGGAGCTCGCGGGGATACCGCACATTGACCGCGTAGCGCTCCCTCCCCTCCACCGTCACGGCAGCGTCCATACCGCCCACCGTAGCCATGATCGCATCGTGAATGTCTCCCACGTTGAGCCCGTAGCGGGCCGCCTCCGCCCGGTCGATCTCGATGTCCACGTAGTAGCCCGAAACTCCCCGCTCGGCGAAAGCGCTGCGGGTGCCCGGCACGCGCTGAACGATCCGCTCCACGCGCTCGCCCAACATCTGCAACGTGTCCAGATTCGGGCCGAAAATCTTGATCCCGACCGCGGTACGAACCCCCGTGGCCAGCATGTCGATCCGGCCTTTGATCGGCATGGTCCAGGCGTTGGTAACTCCGGGAAGCCGCACCGCCCGATCCATCTCCGCCACCAGCCGCTCGTAAGTCATCCCCGGCCGCCACTCTCGTTCCGGCTTGAGAATCACCGTGGTTTCGAACATGTCGAGAGGTGCAGGATCGGTCGCGGTGTTAGCCCGGCCCGCCTTGCCCAAAACCGATTCCACTTCGGGAAAAGAGGCCAATACACTGTCCTGGTACCGCATGATCTCGCGTGACTGGGCGATGGACACGCCGGGCACCGTGGTCGGCATGAACAGGAGCGATCCCTCCTTGAGCGGCGGCATGAATTCGCTCCCCAACCGGCTCCAGGGCAAAAGAGTGATTGCGAGCAGAACGCCGGCTCCGCCGATGACTACCGCGGGCCGCCGCAATGCGAAATCGATCGCCGGGCGATAGATCCGCCGCAAGAGCCGGTTCAAAGGATTGTGCGCCTCGGGGCGAATCCGGCCTTTGATCAGATAACCCATCAGCACCGGCACCAGAGTAATGGACAAAAGCGCCGCCCCCGCCATGGCAAAGGTCTTGGTGTAGGCCAAGGGCTTGAAGAGCCGTCCCTCTTGCTGCTCCAGGGCGAAGACCGGAAGGAAGCTGAACGTGATGATGAGCAGCGAGAAGAAGAGCGGCGGCCCCACCTGCTTGGCGCTTTCCAGCACGATCTCCCAGCGGGACGCGCCGCCGTCCGCCCGCTCCAGATGCTTGTGCATGTTCTCGATCATCACGATCGCGGCATCCACCATGGCGCCGATGGCGATGGCGATCCCGCCCAAGCTCATGATGTTGGCATTCACCCCGATCCACCGCATCACGATGAACGAGATCAAGATGCCCAAAGGCAGCGTCACGATGGCCACCAGCGCCGAGCGGGCGTGCAGCAGGAACAAGACGGCGATACCCGCCACGATCAGCGATTCTTCGATCAGCTTGTCGCGCAGGGTGGCGATCGCCCGGTGGATCAGGTCGCTCCGGTCGTAAGCGGTGCGGATTCTCACACCCGGCGGGAGGCCCCGCTGGATCTCCCGGATTCGCTCTTTTACCGCCTCGATGGTTTTGAGGGCGTCCGATCCAAAGCGCATCACCACGATCCCGGCCACCACCTCGCCCTTTCCGTTCCAATCGGCGGCGCCGCGCCGCGGAGCGGGACCCACCTGCACCGTGGCGATGTCGGCCACGCGAATCGGAGTGCCGCCGGGTGTCACCCCCACGGTCACGTTTTCGATATCCCGCACTCCCTGGAGGTATCCCAAGCCCCGGATCATGTACTCCCGGCCGCCCATTTCCAGCACCCGGGCGCCGATGTCCGCCTGATGGGCGCCGATCGCCTGCGCCACCCGCGTGACCGGAATGTTGAACGCGCGCAGCTGCTCCGGATTGACCTCCACCTGGTACTGCTTGACGAAGCCTCCCACGCTGGCCACCTCGGCCACCCCCGGCACCGCGGTGAGCTGGTAGCGGATGTACCAGTCCTGCAACGTCCTGAGCTGCGCCAGATCGAGGCTGTCCGATTCCAGGACATACTCGAACACCCATCCCACGCCGGTTGCATCCGGTCCCAGCGTTGGTTCTACGCCCCGGGGGAGCCTTTGCCTGATGCCGTTCAGATACTCTAGCACCCGGGAGCGCGCCCAGTAGATGTCGGTACCGTCCTCGAAGATCACATAGACCAGACTCAGACCGAAAAACGAGTAACCGCGGACCACTCTGGCGCCGGGGACTTTGAGCATCTCCGACGCTATGGGATAGGTGATCTGGTCTTCCACGATCTGGGGAGCCTGCTCGGCGAAATCGGTCTGGACGATCACTTGGACATCCGAAAGGTCAGGGATGGCGTCCAGCGGAGTGGTGCGCATCGCCCAGATCCCGCCGGCGGTGAGCGCCGCCGCCGCCAGCAGGACCAGAAACCGGTTCTCCAGCGACCAAGCGATGATCCGGTTAATCATGACGATGCTCCTCTCTGACGGCGGGCGAGTCCGATCGCGGGTCGGTTCCGTGGGATCCGTGCTGCATCCCCGGCATCGAGCGGTCGGTTCCCGCCAGCCGGGATTCCGCGTCCACTAGGAAGTTGGCCGCGGCCACAACCGTCTCCCCTTCGGCTAGGCCGCTCAATACCTGCACCAGGTCGCCGGCCCTGGCCCCCAAGACCACTTCCCGAGGGACCAGCATCCCGTCGGCGTCGCGAACGAACACCAGATTGCGCTCGCCCGTGGCGACCACGGCTTCGCGCGGTACCACAACAGCGTCCGGGCCGATCTCGACGTCGAAATAGATCGTGGCGTACATCCCGGGCTTCAAACGCAACCCCGGGTTGGGAAGGGTGACCCGCACCCGGTTAGTGCGACTGGTTTCATCTACCGTGGGATAGACGAAACTCACCCGCCCCATGAAGTGCTGTCCGGGATACGCGGTCACCTCGATGTGCGCCTGGGACCCAACCCGCACGAACTGAAGGTCCTGTTCGAAAACGTCGCCCTCGGCCCACACCGTGGAGAGATCCGCTATGCGGTAAAGGCGCATCCCCGGCATCACCTGCTGGCCTTCCAGCACGTTTTTCTCCAGAACTATGCCGCTCACGGGCGAGACCAGAACCAGGGTCTTGTTCACTTCACCGGTCTGTTCGATTCGCTCGATCTGCTCCTCGGTGATGTCCCAAAAGAGAAGCCTCCGTCTTGCCGCTTCCAAGGTCGCAACCGCTCCCCGCCAAGCTTCCGGCGCGCCGGAATCCACTTGCGCCAGGAGGCGTTTTGCGGTGAGCAGTTCCTCCTGAGCCGCCACCAGCATCGGGCTGTAAAGTTCTAGCAGCGGCTGGCCGCGCCGCACGGCGACGCCGGTATAGTTCACGAACAGCCGTTCGACGAATCCTTCGATCTTGGGCGTGACATCGGCGATCGCGGGCTCGGGCGCCTCGATTCGACCCACTGTCCGGATGGTGCGGGTGAGGGATTGCCGGCGGGCCACGGTATAAACCACGCCCAAAGCCCGCTCCTGTTCCGCCGTCAGATGTATGGGGCGCCTCACCGCCTGGCCCGCAGTGTCGGTAGCACCGGTGAGCCCCGCCTGCATCCGGGCGTGCTCCTCCGCGGTCATCCCCGGCATGGGAGAATCCTGAGCTTCGCCCCCGCAGGCAAAGAGAATCGCCAGCAGCGCCAGCGTTTTCTTGTTTCCGATGCTCATCGGGCACCTCCGTTGGTTTCCACCGCAGCCGGCGCCGCGACGCCTATGCGCGCCTCGATCTCGGCCACCGCCTGCCAGTAATCGGCCAGCAGCCGGACACTCTCCGTCTCGTAGCGGTTTGCGATCATCTGGTTCTCCACCACACTCATGTAGTCCACTCTTCCCACCCGGTACGCAGCCAGAGCCGCCGATACCGAAGCGCGCGCCTGGGGAACGATAGAGGTGGCGTACAGGCGGCTCAGGCGCCGGCTTCGCTCCGCTTCGGCCTTGAGCTCCACCAACTCGGCGTAAGTACGATTGTACAGATCCTGAGCCTCCGCTTCCGCCATCGCCCGCATCGCCTCCATCTCCTTGCGCATCGGCAACTGCCGGGATCCCGCCCAGATGGGAAGCCTCAATCCCAACATCAGCGACCCCATGTCTTGGTACGCGGGACGCTGCCCGTAAGAGATCCCGATCATGAGATCGGGATAGAGTTCGCGGCGGGCGAGCCGGTAGGCCGCTTCGGCTCCCGCCACGCGGGCCGCCGCAGCTTTCAAAGCGGGCCGGTTGGCTACCGCTATCGCCATCAGGGAATCCGCCGGCGGCAACTCGGCGGTTTCCTCCGGAAGTTCGAGAGCCGGGATCGGAGCAGTGGCCTCGCGCCCCAAGAGCGCGTTGAGCCGCGCCGCCATGGCGGTCCGCTCCTGCTCCATCAGGGTGATCTCCTCGCTCATTCGGGCAACGCCCACCTGCGCTTGGTAGACATCCTGTTGTACCGCGGTTCCGGCGGCGTACATCGCCTGGGACACTTGAACGAAACTCCGGAGCAGATCGCGGGAAGCGTTCATGATCACCAGAGCGCGATCCATGTAGGCCAGGCGGTAGTAGAGGGACTTGACCTGAGCTACGAGCATGCGCTCGGTCTCCTCGGCGTCCAGCAGTTCCGCCTGGGCCAACTTGGCGGCCCGTTCCTTTGCGAGACCCAGCTTGCCGAACCAGGGAACCATCTGGGTAAGCTGGACCTGGTTCATGGTCATCGGGTCCATGGTGGAGCCGGGACTGGAGATCATCCGGTTCATGAAGGCGACCGATAACTCCGGGTCCGGCAACGCGCCCTGGGGGGCGACCCGCTCCGCCGCGGCTTCGGCCTTGAGGCGCGCCGCCCGCAGCATCGGGTTTGCGGCGAGAGCTTCGCGAATCGCGTCTTGGAGTCTCAGAGTGTCTTGGGGGGCTAGATCGCCCGCAGCTATAGCTGGCGCGAGACTCGCGGCCAAAACCAAGAGCAGGTTCATGGCACGAATCCGCGGCACGAGCGTGCCTCGACTGAAACGAGAACTACGAAATCCATAACCGGCCTCCGGTCGAGAGTCGAACGCTTTTGAGGAAAACGGTCTCTGCGGGGCGGATGCCCCGGCTAATTCAGGCGCAGCGGAAAGCGCCGGTTATTGGAGATCCGGAGGCGGTGTAGGCGGCCCGCTGGAGGTGCGGTCTTTAAGGTTCGAGACTTCTCCCAGCGGCAGAGGATGGGAGTCCGGCTTGGGAACCTGTTCCGGCGAGCCGAGGAGAAGCGCCGCCGCGAGACCGGCGCAACCGGGCATCGTAGCGCAGGCGATCCCGTGCTGAGCCGGGCAGTGCTGGTCCGAGGTAGGCGCCGTTACTGATGGTTGATCCGCCGCAGCCGGCGGGTGGCAGCGATGGGTATTGTTGGTCTCTGCCGACGCGGTATGAGGCAGGCCGGAAAAAGCCAGCGCCGCGAGTACGGCGCCGGCTGTGGTTCTTCTCAGGAGGCTACCCTTGTCCAGCCGCATCTAGAGGTCTCCGCTGGTCGGGTCTAATCCTAACGACCGGATCCCAAAGTCGCCAGGTATGCCAGGAGCGCCTCGATCTCTTCCGCGCTCAGGCCGAAGTTGGGCATCATGGAGGTGGCGTTATTGAACGTCGGGTCTGCCAGCTTGCGGCGCACAAAGTCCGCACCCCGGTGCCGCACCACGCCGTTGAGGGAGGGACCGATCTGCCCGCCGGTGGCTCCTCCGTTCTGTCTTACCGATCTTGCGAGCAGGCCTCTGGTTGCCTACAACTCCAGTCTACACGCGCGATCGCTAAGTTCAGATGAGCGTTCCGTGAGATTTCCTTTAACCTAGCCAGGTTGCCGCCTTCAGTTGCGCTACTAGTTTCTTGGCCCGGCTTGAAAGGCTTTTGCCGTCCTCCGCACGCAGAGTAAGGTTGCTGCTGCTCGCGGCCTCGGAATGCCTCCCTAGCCGGTTGGGTGGAGTGGCTCCTTGCGGAGTTTAGGGAACCCTAATATTGTAGTTGTGAACACCTAATCTGCGGCGAGCCTTTTTGCGACCATTTGTCCTAGTCTGCCTCCTTTCCATCTGTCCCCGTTGGGTCCACGGCCAGTTTCCTCCCGCGGGTCCCGGCCCGCTGGTGACCGATCGGCCGGACCAGACCGAGTCCACTGGCATAGTGCCCGTGGCATTCGTGCAGCTCGAGGCTGGCTGGAGCTGGGCACACGAGCTCGACGGGGGCGCTCGGGTCAGTACCCATACCGTGCCGGGTCTGCTCGTTCGGGTGGGGATCTTGGAGCGGCTGGAAGGGCGGGTGGGTTTTAGCGGATTTCAGAGCGTGCACACCGAAGGTCAGTCTCCCGGCACTTCCGGCCTGGGCGACATGGAGCTGGGCTTCAAGTACCGGCTTTGGGATGGGCGCGCGGCGATACCCGAGATGGCTGTTATCGGGCACCTGTCCATACCCACCGGCGCCGAGGGCTTGAGCAGCGAGCGAGCGGATCCCAGTCTGGTCCTGGCGTTTTCCAACGCGATCAGCCAGCGGATTTCCCTGGGTTACAACTTGGGATCGGGGTGGACCACTGTGGACGACGGAAGCGGCAGGCGCACGGCGCTGGTGGACGTGATTTATACGGTGGCCTTGGGAATCTCGCTCAACCGGGCGCTGGGGATATTCGTAGAGTCTTTCGGGACCTTCGGAGTCGAGGAGGGAAGTGCCGATTCGCACTCTCTGGACGGCGGATTCACCTACCGTTTTAGTGACAATTTCCAGCTGGATGCCAGCGCCGGGGTGGGGTTGAACCGGGCGGCTTCCGACTGGTTTGTGGGCGCGGGGATGGCGGTCCGCTTGCCGCGGTGATTGCTGCTGTTTCTTTGCGCGAATCTTAATTGTTCGTTTACTCATCATGGTTACTTTTGGCGTTCGGGTTGAGCGCACGGTAGCCCAGCTGCCGGGCGTCGTTCGGGTCCAGGTTACGGCGGGTTCGTGGAGGAATTGCACAATGACGCGAGATTCACTGCTAGTGGGCGCACTGGTTTTTCTTCTGGCCGGAGCTTGCGATGCTTTGGCGGCGGACGAAGGTCGCATCCCCGCCTTCGCCAGGCGCTACGGGGTGAGCTGCAATCTGTGCCACAATCCGATACCCGCTCTCAGCGCTTTTGGGGAGCAGTTTGCGGCCAACGGTTTCAGATTCGCAGCGGGCGAAAGGATGCGGGACTCGGTGCCTGCCGGCGATCCGTTGATGAGCTTGATGCGGGAGCTACCCTTGGCCATAAGATTGGACGCCTACGCGCAATTGTACGCCGACGGTCGCGCCGCCACCGATCTCCAGATGCCGTATAACTTGAAAGTTCTTTCCGGCGGTCCGATTTCGGACAACATCTCGTACTACTTTTACTTCTTCCTTTTCGAGCGGGGCGAAGTCGGCGGCATCGAAGACGCCTACCTCTACTTCAACGATGTCGGGGGACTTCCGGTGGACGTTGCGGTCGGCCAGTTCCAGGTATCGGATCCCCTGTTCAAGCGGGAACTGCGGCTCACCTACCAGGACTACGCGATCTATAGGGCCCGCGTGGGCGACCAGCCGGCGGATTTCACTTATGACCGTGGAGTCATGGTCATTGCCGACTTTGCCGGCTTTACCATCAGCGGGGAGATCGTGAACGGCAACGGCCGGGTACCCGCCGGATCCAATCGGCGGTTGGACGACGATGCGGGGAAAAGCTTTGTGGCGCACTTGAGCCGGGAGATCTTACCGGGCTTCCGTCTCGGTGCTCTGGGATATCGCGGAAGCCAGACGCGAGATCTGGGAGAGCAGGGCGAGATCAGGAACCGGCTTTGGATGTTGGGAGGAGACGCCACGATTTCCGGCGGTCCTTTGGAATTGAACCTCCAGTACGTTTACCGAAAAGACGACCGGCCCACCTTCCAACTTTCGGAGCCCGAGGCTGTAACCCAAGGTGGTTTTGCGGAACTGCTGGTGCGGCCGCCGGGGAGCCGCTGGTATGCCGTGGGGTTGTACAATCGGGTATGGAGCGATCGGCCGCTGCTGGACGTGCGGCTCGGAGGGCCCGGGGATGTCACTCGCTACGAGACCTTCACAGCGGGCGGGGGATATCAGCTGCGGCGCAACGTGAGGCTTTTTCTGGAGGCCACCTGGGATCGGGAGCGGGACCAGTTCCAGCTGAGTCTGGGTACTACCGCAGCGTTCTGAGGCGGGGCTAATGGCACTTTAAGTGAATCTTCAGGGTCCCTCCTGTATGCTAGGCGCGGGTACCCGTGGCACGACAAGGAGGTTGCCGTGATGCAATCCGACACCTGGCGCAAGCTCGCCCGAGGGCTTCCGGTGGTCCTGATTATCTTGGGCGCGGGTTACGGCTGTATAGACGAAAGAATCGTCTTTAGGGACCGGGAACTGTTCAATCAGCCCCTGGATAGCGCATCCGGTTTTCTGGGTTACTACCGCCCGGCCGAGAAGCAAACCACATGCGGAAACTGCCATGTGAGCTTCCAGCGCCTTTGGTCCGAAACCAAACACGCGAATGCCTACGCCGATCTGGAAGCTTCCGGTCACGCGGAGTCGTTTTGTTATTCCTGCCACACGACTAACGAGAGGGGCAACCTGGTGACCGTGGCCGCTGGTTATCACGTGAAGCAGGATTCGGTCTATTTCGACGTACAATGCGAGTCTTGCCACGGTCCCGGCTTTGCCCACGTGCAGGCTCCGTCGCGGGAGAACTGGCCGCTAGCTACGATCAAGGTTGATACCGGTCTCACCAGCGGCTGCGGTGAGTGTCACTCGGGAATCCATACCCCATTCGTGGAACAGTGGAGAGAGTCTGCCCACGGTTCCGGCCCGGGCTTCAACATCGCGGCAAGCCGGGCAGAATGCGCGCCCTGCCACGAGGGGCGGACGGCGATTGCTGCTACCTTCGGTAGTAGCGCTAATTATCTGGAGAAGAGCGGGACCGAGAATCAGCGGATAGTTTGCGCCACCTGTCACAACCCCCACGGGAGCCCGTACGAGCACCAGCTGCGGGCGTCGGTGAGCATCCCCAGCCGGGAGAACCTGTGCATCCGGTGCCACTCCCGAACCGGCACGCCCACGCCGCCTTCGTTCCGTGGACCCCACGCAGCCCAAGGCTTGTTGCTCCTCGGCGAAAACGTGGGCTGGTATCCTCCCGGTTTCGCGTACGACACTGCTCGGATAGTCGGCACTCACGGCACTTCCGCGAACAGCAGGCTTTGCGCCACTTGCCACGTGACCTTCTTCGAGGTCACCGACAAGGCTACGGGCGAGTTTCTGCTCCATAGCGTGGGCCACACCTTCGAGGCCATCCAGTGCTTGGACCAGAACGGCCTGCCCAAGGAGGGCCCCTGCGATTTGTCGGAACGCAACTTCAAGGCGTGCGCCACCTCCGGCTGCCACGGAAGCGAAGCGTCGGCCCGATCCGCCTTCACCGCGCTTCGGAGCCGCCTGGAGTTCCTGCTGGACCAGCTCTGGTTCGACACCGACGGGGACCGGGAAATGGACGGCACCGACGCCGGACTCTTACCCAAACTGGTGGCCCGGGCCACAACCGCGGCTGATTCTAACCAAATCAACCTGAACGACCAGGTCCTGACCGTGGCCGAGGGCGCCATCTGGAACGCGCAACTGGCGGCGATCGAAAGCCGCTCCTTCTGGACCTCCGGCCGGGTCTTCGGCAGGTCCTTCAGCGCCCACTACTCGGCGGGCGAAGGGGTCCACAACCCGTTCCTGCTCGAAGCGCTGCTGATCGCTTCCATCAATGCGGTGAGCAAAGAATACGGGCTGGCGGTTCCCGCCGGAGTCGATCTCGAGATCCGCGCCACGCCTCCTCCGGGACTGCGGCGGGTGACTCAGTAGCCCGGGGAGGCTCGTCTCTAACCGGCTCCCCTCACTTACCAAGTGGGCGGAGCCGGTTAGTTTCGACTGATGCCGATTTCAAGAGGCTGGATAACAGATGAACCCCTGGCTGCCAGCGTCGATACAGGATTCGGTTGTAGTGCGCTCTCCTCTTCCTGGAGGCGCCGCGGCGGTGGCGCGCTTTCTGCTGCAGGAAGTCCCTCCGTGGATCCAGCTCGCCGGCCTGTTTCTGGCACCCGCAGTGGCCGTAGCGGTGCTGTTTCTTGCTTGGAAGAAGCGGCAGCAGATCGGCGCATGGTTCCAAAGTCGTTCCCGGCAGGCAAAACTGACCATGGCGGCGGCGGCCGCGCTCGTCCTGGTTGCTTTCGCGGGTTTGGGGACGGCCAGTTGGAACTACATGCAGCACGACAACGACTTCTGCACCGGCTGCCACGTCATGACTACCGCGTACGTGCGTTTCGCCGAAAGCGAACACAACCAGCTGTCCTGCCACGATTGCCACCAGCAGTCGATTTTCGCAAGCATGAGACAACTCTACCTGTGGGTAGCCGAGCGGCCGGAGGAGATAGGCCCCCACTCGCCGGTGCCCAACGACGTCTGCGCCCGGTGCCACATCACCGGAAGCGGGGCGGAGATCTGGCAGAGGATAGCGGCGACGGCGGGCCACCGTACCCACTTGGAGTCGGACTCCAGCGCCCTGGCGGACATCATGTGCGTGACCTGCCACGGGCAGGAACTGCACCGCTTTATGCCGGTGGACCAGACCTGCGCGCAGGCTAACTGCCACGCCGACACCGGCATCGAACTGGGAAGCATGGTGGGACAAACCGCCCTGCACTGCGTGACCTGCCACCAGTTCACCGCCGAGGTCCCGCCCCTCGCGACCTGGGACTCCGCCGCCGCTACCCTGGTGCCGGGAATGCCCCAGTGCCTCTCCTGCCACGAGATGCAACGGGTCTTGGCCGAATTCGATCCGGCCTACGATCCCCACGACGGAAGGTGCGGTCTCTGCCACAACCCCCACCGGCAGGCTACTCCCGGGGAAGCGCTGCGAAGCTGCACCTCCAGCCAATGTCACGCGGACTGGCGCGTCCATCCATTCCACGTGGGCCGTAGCCACGGCCAGGCCGGACCTCAGTGCAACTGGTGTCACGAGCCTCACCGCGCCCGGGTGGACGCCAGCGACTGCGTAGGATGCCATGAGGCGGTATCCAGGCGGGAAGACGTCCCCGCAGCGGTGCGGCGGCGGCTCCAGCGAGCGATGCCGTTCGACACCGGCGCCGCCTCGCCGCCAGCTGCGGGATTTCTTCTCTCTCCGCCGCTTTTGAGACGCAAGCCCGCGGGACCGGAAAGCGACATCGAGCTTTGGAGCGCCAGGCTCGAACGGTTCCCGGAATTCACCCAGGACACTTTTTCCCATCGCGTCCACGCCGAGCTCAGTTGCCTCTCGTGCCACGAGACGCGAACCGGACACGGACGCCTCACTTTCGTTCCGCCCCGCGGCTGCCAGGCGTGCCATCACCGCGATCCTGCCGCAACCGATTGCCGGAGATGTCATGGAGAGGAGTTGGAGCGCCCTCTAGCCGCCCTCGCCCGGTTCGCCATAGCCGGTCACGGAGAACGGGCCAGAGAGGTACGGTTCGAGCACAGCGCGCACTCCGGAGTTCGCTGCCCGGAGTGCCACACTCAGCCGGTTTCTCTCGAGCCATCGGGAGAAGTGCAAAGCTGCACTGCTTGCCATGACGATCACCACTCCCCGAACCGCGCTTGCGCCACCTGTCACGGGGCGGGAGACGTCGCCGCCGCCCACGCTCCCCCGGCCGAGGCGCACACCGGCTGCGATGCCTGCCACCGGCAACAGACTGTAGCGCGCCTACTGCCCGACCGCGCCTTTTGCATCACCTGCCACGCCCCGCAGGCTGCCGAACATCACAAGGAGCGGGAATGCACCGTCTGCCATCTGCAGGCCGAACCTGCCGCGTTCCGAGCCCGCCTCCTTGGAGGGAAGCGCCCATGATCCCAGTGCGCCGCATACGGCTTTCTGCGGCACTGGCGATCGCGGTCGCGCATCCCCTCTTCGGCCAGCAGTTCAGAGTGGAGCTCGACTCTCGATTTCAGTCGGTTGCTTACCGTGGGTGGCAAGCCGACAGCATTCTCGCCGCGCAAGCGGTCACCAGCGCCTACGGGGGACCGGCAACCCCCGACGGTTTCGCACTGAGGTGTTTTCCCGGCGCTCAATACTGTTACTACTTCCGCCCCGGAAAGCCCCTGCGAGCCCATCCGTGGACCACCTCCGCTCGGGGCAGCGTTTGGGGTTTGGGAGTCGGCGGCTTGAGTTTTCATGCGGCCTCCCTTGCGGCATTCGACCCGGGATCGGGAGAGTCTTGGCCCGGCTCGACCCCGGCGCTGCGGTTGGTGGAAGGATATGCTCGCCTTGCCGCGGGCAACTGGGACTTCCGGGCGGGACGCCAATACGTCGCTTCGCGTTTCGGACTTCGGGGCCTGGACGGTATCCGCGCCGGTCTGGAGGTGAGCCGCTTGGGGCTGGAGTTGACAGGTTACGGCGGTTGGATCCTGGCTCGCGGGAGCTCGCTGCCGGTCTTAAGCCCGGCTTTGAATCCGCTGAACGAGTTCCGGCCCCGCAGGCGGCAGCTGCTCGGAGGCATCCAGTTGGGCCTCAGGCAGGGGGCGCTGGTACTCCGAGGAACCTACGAGAGAGAGTTCGACCCCGGGCCGCGTTACTTGGCGGGGGAGCGTGTGGGGCTCGATCTCTGGGCCGCGCTCCCTGGGGATTTTCGATTTTCTTTCGGCGCGGACTACGACTTAGGCATGGGATGGTGGGGCAGCGCGGAAGCGCGTCTGAGCTTCGCCCCGGAAGATTGGCTGATCGCCGACCTCGGGGCGCGCCGCTACCGGCCGTACTTCGAACTCTGGAGCGTTTGGCCGGCGTTCACTCCGGTCCCGTACAACGCGCTCTCGGGTAACCTGAGCGTAAGCCTGGGGAGGTTCATTAGTGTGAGAGCGGGGGGCGAGGTTTACCGCTATGCTCCGACCGGCGCGGCGAGCCCGCTGCTGGTTGAAACGTCGGACCGCGGGTGGCGCGGGTCGCTGGGTGCCGGCTATCGCGATCGCCGTCTTGCGGCGAGTGCGAACTATTTTCTGGAGCTCGGGCCCGGAGCCGGCGCGGGGGGAGTGGAGGGTAAAGTCAGTTACCATTCGGGTAGCGACTTCACCCTCTCGTTATACGGCTCTTATTTACGCCGTCCCCTGGAATTACGGTTCAACGAATCGGCGCTCGGGATTTTGGAAGCAGCCGTCGAGTACCGTCCCTCCGATCGCGTGGAGCTTGGCTTAGAATTAGGCCGCTACGCCGAGGATCGGGATCGCCCCGATGCGGCGGCGGTGAGCTGGGATCAACTTAGGCTCGCTACCCGAGTGACCATCGTGCTCCGGGGCGGGGCCCGCGGCTCCGGGTTGCCGGCGGCGGTGCTCCGCATGCCCCGGGGGCCTTCGGGACGGTGAAGCCAGCTCCGCTGTTGGCGGCCGGGGCCCTGCTTCTTGCGGGGGCGGCTGGCGCGGTTTGGCTCGAGGCGGAGCCGGGATCGGCGGAGTTCGACCACGAACGGCATCGGGAGGTCTTTCCCACCTGTGTCGCTTGCCACTCGGGAGTGATGTCGGGGGAGACTCCCTGGCCGGATCCGCAAGGATGCCGGTCCTGTCACGACGGCGTGGTGGAGGAGGAGGTCGAATGGAGCCCGCCGGCGGTTGCCAGGGCCAGCAATCTCCGGTTTGAGCACCGGCGTCACGCCGAGCTCGTATTGCGCGGAGACACGCTGGCACGTTGCAGCGACTGTCACACACCGGCCGGGGCGCCCTGGATGACCGTGAGAAGGGCGGTGGTGGATCAGTGTTTTGGCTGTCACGGCATAGTGGCGGGGCATCTCGAGGCTCCCGACACTGCTTGCGCTGTCTGCCATTTTCCCCTAGCCGAAGCCGCCGCTCTCGACCTCGAGGAAATAGCGTCTTTCGAGAAGCCTCCCTCCCACCTCCGGAATCGGTTCGCACGGGGCGAGGTGCACGGCGCCGCGGCTACGGCGTTGGCGCCCGGATACCCGGTAGCTCCCAGCTGCGCCACCTGCCACGCCCGCGATTTCTGCATGGTCTGTCACGTGGACGCACCCGAACAGCCCGCCATCCAAGCACTCGCCCCCGATCCCCGCTCTCTGGCATTGAGGGCGGTTTTGGAGGCGCCTGAGAGCCACCAGTCCCCCGACTTTTTGGCCGCTCATGGCGGGCTAGTGCGGAGCCGCCTGCGCGAATGTGCCACGTGTCACGCTCGGGAAAGCTGCATGGAGTGCCATCGTGCGCTCCCCGATGCGGTCAGCCGGCTGCCCCCCGCGGGTGAGGGAAGAGGTGTAGGAGCCAAGGTGGTGCGCCGCCCTCCGGAAACCCACGCGGGAGGCTACGCGGAGCGGCACGGTTCGGCGGCGGCGGCCCGAACCGAGACTTGTGCCGGCTGCCACGTCCAAGCGGACTGCCTGGACTGTCACCGGCCGGTAGCCGGCGCGGCGGGCAAGTATCATCCGGAAGGGTTTCTGGTCCGGCACCCTTCGGCGGCTTACAGTAGAGCCGCCGACTGCGTCAGTTGTCACAACCAAGGGGAGTTCTGCTCCACCTGCCATCAGCAGGCGGGCTTGGTTCCGAAGGGTCCCTTCCGTTCCGGCTATCACGATGCAAAACAGATGTTCGTCTTGGGCCACGGCGAGGCGGCGCGCCGCAGTCTGGAGAGCTGTGTAACCTGCCACGTGGAGAACGACTGCCTCGCCTGCCACTCCGCCCTCGGAGGGCGGCGGTTCAATCCCCACGGCCCGGGTTTCGATGCGGATCGGTTGAGAAAACGCAACCCGGGAATGTGTACCGTGTGCCACGGGGCGAGAATCCCCGGCTGATGATTCCAGCGGGTCCGGAAAACCGCTAAGCAAATCTGTAAAGCTCTTCATCTGTTCTTAATCGGAGCCGCCGTAGAGTCGCTGGTGCGTCGCCGGCGGGAAGATGTTCCCCCGGCTGCCGGGTTCCGGCGAACCGTTTTATCGAGGAGCTTCGGAGCGATGAGCGAGCTCGAGCGCAGGGCTTTCGTCAAGCGCGTGGCACTGGTTTCGGCCGCAGCGATGGCGGGTTCGCTGGCGCCGGGTTTGGTACTTGGAGAAGAGTGGTGGATCGCTCCTGCCGACCCGGACGGGATCGTCTGGAAGAAAGCCCCATGCCGGTTTTGCGGGGTGGGATGCGGTCTCTTGATCGGCCTACAGAACGGCAGGGCGGTGGCGGTAAAAGGGGACCCCTCGTCGCCGGTCAACCGGGGGCTCGCGTGCGTCAAGGGCTATCACTCGGTTCTGGCGCTTTACGGGAGCGATCGGATTACCAAAGCGGCCGTGCGCCGGAACGGACGGATGGTGGAGATCCCGATGTCCCAGGCCCTCGATCTCGTGGCAGAGCGGATACGGGAAACGATACGCCGCCACGGCAAGGACAGCGTGGCCCTGTACGGATCCGGGCAGTGGACCATTCCCGCCGGTTACGTAGCGGCAAAGCTCTTCAAGGGAGCCCTGGGAACCAACAATCTGGAAGCCAACGCCCGGCTTTGCATGAGCAGTGCGGTCTCGGGTTTTCTCACCACCTTTGGGCTGGACGAGCCTATGGGCTGCTACGAGGACGTAGAGCATGCGGATGCCTTCGTCTTGTGGGGAAACAACATGGCGGAGACTCATCCGGTGCTTTTCTCCCGGTTGCTGGAGCAGCGCGATCGGAGGCCGGCTGTCCGTATAGTGGAGCTCGCTACCCGCACCACGCGCACCAGTTACGCCGCCGACCGATCGCTGATTTTCGTCCCCCAGACCGATCTCGCCGTCGCGAATGCCATCTGTCACGAGATCGTACACCGAAATTGGGTGAACCGAGATTTTGTGGCGCGCCACGTCGCCTTCAAGAAGGGCAAAACCGACATCGGATACGGGTTGCAAGACGATTTTCACTTCTCGGAAGAGGCGGAGGATGCCACTTGGGAGGAGTACGTCCGCTTTCTCGACGATTACAGTCCCGAGAGAGTGGCGCGCATATCGGGGCTATCGGCCTCGGAAATTCGCTGGCTGGCTTCGCTCTATGGCGACCCTTCGCGCAAGGTAATGTCTTTGTGGTGCATGGGGATAAATCAACATACCCGGGGCACCTGGGCCAACAACCTCATTTACAACATTCATCTTTTGGTGGGTAAAGTCGCGTCGCCGGGAAATAGCCCCTTTTCCCTGACCGGTCAGCCGAGTGCCTGCGGAACGGTTCGAGAAGTGGGGACTTTGACGCACCGGCTGCCTAAGGGTGCTGTAACCGATCCAGATGCCCGCAGACTGGCGGCGGAGATCTGGAAAGTTCCGGTCGAAAACATTCCATCCCGTCCCACTTGGCATGCCGTGGAAATGTTTCGCGCTTTCGACCGCGGGGAGATCAAGTTCTTGTGGATTCAAGGGACCAATCCGATGGTCACTCTCCCCCACCTCAGCCGGTACCGTAGGGCTGCCGCCAAGGCTGACCGTTTTTTGGTAGTCTCCGACGTGTACCCCACTCCGACTACGGACGTTGCCGACGTGGTGTTGCCCTCCGCCTTGTGGATAGAACAGGAGGGGCTTTTTGGGAATTCCGAGCGGAGAACGCAGCACTTCGAGCAAATGCTCACTCCTCCGGGCGAGGCGATGAGCGACGCCTGGCAGCTCATCGAGGTCGCACGGCGCCTCGGTTTCGGGCACCTATTTCCTTGGAACTACGAAACCCACGTGGCGAAAATCTGGGAAGAGTACACTCGCTTTCACGATACACCGGAACACAGGATGGCCCCTTTGGAGGAATTGAAAAGGAGGCCCGGAGTGATCTGGCCTTACGTGAACGGCCGCGAGACCAAGTGGCGCTACAACACCAGGTACGATCCCGCGGCCGATCCCAGATACGGCGAGTTCGACTTCTACGGCCATCCCGATCACCGCGCCTGGATTTGGCTCAGACCCTACGAGCCCCCGCCGGAGGTCCCGGACGAGGAGTACCCCTTCTGGCTTTCCACCGGTCGCGTTCTGGAGCATTGGCATACGGGATCTTTGACCCGCCGCATCCCGGTTCTGCACCGGGCGGTCCCCCGCGCCTATGCCGAGCTCCATCCCGAGGACGCGGAGCAGTTGGGCGTCAAAGACGGCGACTTCGTCAGATTGGTGACCAGGCGCGGTTCCCTGGTGATTCAAGCCCGGGTGGATTACCGGGCCCGTCCCGCGCGGGGCCAGGTGTTCGTGCCGTTCTTCGACGAATCGCTACCGATCAACCAGCTGACCCTGGACGCCTACTGCCCGATCTCCGGCCAGCCCGACTACAAGAAATGCGCCGTGCGAGTGGAACGGATGGGAAGCTTCCGATTGCCATGAGAAGGCGGACCGCCTCGGATACGATAGCGCGCGCTTTGGGAATAGGTGCGGTGACGGTGCTGATGGCGACGTTGGTTGCGGGGGTGGGTCGGGTTGTAGCGGAAAGAGAAGCGGAAAAAGAGAGCAGGCTCGGCCCGATCCCCGAACGAGGAAGAGGGTCCCGCGCCGAACGTCCCGTCGCAGTGGAGGCCGGGGTTTTCCGAATGAAGAGATCCGATCTCGCAGTACCCTGGGAACAACCCTTGAGCCCCGCCGCGGAGCCCAGACGCCTTGCCTTGTATCGTGCGCTCAGGGCGTATCCCGGTGCGCCGCCCAGAATTCCCCATGGGCTTACGGCGGACGAGTTCAGGCTCACTCTTTGCCACAGCTGCCACGTGCGCGGGGGATACGTGGCCCGGTTCGGAAAGTACGCGCCGCTCACTCCTCACCCCGAGTATCGCGATTGTCTCTCCTGCCACGTGCCCGACGGCTCGAAGGTCGGAATCGGCTTCCCCAATCCCGCGAATCCCGCGGTTTGCAGCCAATGCCATCCCGCCCCGGATGTAAGACCGCGCGAGTTCGCTCCGATCGACTGGCGGCCCGCCCCGTGGCCCGGGATCGGACAGCGGGCGCTGGCGGAAGCCCCGCCTCTCATCCCTCACGACCTGGAGTCGCGAAACAACTGTCTCGCCTGTCACGGGGGACCGGGAGCGGTTCAGGAAATTCGCACCAGCCATCCGGAGCGGGCCAACTGCCTCCAATGCCACGTGAGAGCGCCGCTCGAAGCGGGGGAGTTCCGGCGCCCATGAGATCGGCGCATTGGCTCGCGTTCCTGCTGGTTTTCGCAGGATGCCGCTTTGGCGAAGGAGCCCGAGCACAGGGCGTGCGAGAACACAGCGTGCCGGCGGACGCCAGAGCCCGCACCTACTTGGAGGCGGTCCCCGCGGAACTCGCGCAGGGCATCTCCGGTCCTGGAGGCCGGTACTTCGAGGTACAGCTTCGCACGCCCCAGATTCAGGGATTTCCCTGTAGCTCTTGCCATGGCGACCGAGGTGCCGGATCGGAGGTGCTGGTCCGCTCGGGCCACGGCAGTATCGATTTGATTCACCCCCGCGGCGCAGCGAGGGATTGCCGGACCTGCCACCTCCCGCGGGACCCGGCGATGCTGAAGCTGCTCACGGGCGAGACGGTTACGCTGGATCACGCGTACCGCCTGTGCGCTCAGTGTCACTTTGCAGAGGCCGAGGCGTGGGCCGGCGGGGGTCACGGCAAGAGAGTGGCGACTTGGGAGGGCCGCAGAGTGGTACTGAACTGCACCGGGTGTCACAACCCTCATAACCCCGCTTTCCCCAAGAGGCTTCCTCGGCCCGGCCCTTCCATTCCGCGGAGGAGCAGATGAGCGGCGCCGATCGGGAAGCCAACACTCCCTTGGCCAAACCGGTAGATCGCCGGAAGGCTCTGGAAATGCTCGCGGGAGGACTGGCCGCAGCATCGCAACTGGCAAGCACCTGCTCTCCCCTCAGCTCGGCAACACCGGAAGAGCGGGAGCGGCGGCTTCTCGAGTGGGAGGAAAGACTCAAAGGAAATTTCCGTCTCATGACCGACGAGGAGAAGGCTGAAACTATCGAGCGTCTGGAGCGGCTGGCCAAATTGCGCCGCGGCGTGGACGTCTCCATCTCCGCCACCGAGGCTCAGCCCGGGGTCTTGTTCGGGTATGCTTTCAACATCTCGAAATGCCTGGGCTACCGGGAGTGCGTGGCCGCCTGCATTCGCGAGAACAACCAGGATCGAAAATCCAACATGCAGTATATCAGGATTTTCGAAATGGAGCAGGGAGAGATCGACTTTTTGCGCGCCGACGCCACCTTCGAACACGAGGTTCCCGCCGATGGTCACTTTTACATAGGGACCCAGTGTTTCCAGTGCGCGAATCCTCCCTGCGTCGAGGTCTGTCCCGTTCAAGCCACCTGGCAGGAACCGGACGGCATCGTGGTGATCGACTACGACTGGTGCATCGGGTGTCGCTATTGCATGGCCGCCTGTCCTTACTGGGCCCGGCGCTTCAACTGGTCCGAACCCGAGGTGCCGGCTGAAGAGATCAACCCGGTGCAGCACTATCTGGGCAACCGGCTGCGGAAAAAAGGTGTGGTGGAAAAGTGCACCTTCTGTATCCAGCGGACCCGGGCGGGAAGGCTTCCGGCTTGTGTGGAGGCTTGTCCTACCGGAGCGCGGGTTTTCGGCAACCTGCTGGACCCCGACTCCGAAATCCGTTGGGTCTTGGAGCACAAGCGGGTTTTCCGGTTGAAAGAGGAATTGGGTACCGAGCCGCGGTTTTGGTACTTCATGGATTGAGAGATGAAGCATCTCCAGGCCTTTCTGCTGAGCGCGTTGGATTCGGCCACCTCCGGAGGGACCAGGTACCACCTCTGGATGGGCGGCCTCACCGCTGTGATGTTGGCGGGGGGATACGCCTACTCGGTGCAGCTCAGGGAAGGGCTCGCCGTTACCGGCATGACTGATCACGTGAGCTGGGGTCTCTACATTTCCAACTTCACCTTCCTGGTCGGTCTGGCTGCGGCTGCGATGATGCTCGTGCTGCCGGCGTATGTTCTCCAAGACGTGGACTTCGGCAAGGCGGTGCTGCTGGCCGAAGGGGTGGCGGTCGCAGCTTTGGTCATGTGCCTTGCGTTCGTGATAGTGGACCTTGGCAATCCTCTCGCCGCGTGGCACCTGCTTCCGGGAGTCGGCCTTTTGAACTGGCCTCGGTCGCTCCTGGGGTGGGACGTAATCGTACTTAACGGATATCTGACTCTCAATTTGGCGATTCCGTTCTACATCCTCTACAGCCACTTCAAGGGCCATTCCCCCGAGAGGCGGAAATATTTGCCCTGGATGTACGTGGCAGTGATGTGGGCGGCTAGCATTCATTTGGTTACCGCCTTTCTCTTCGCAGGTCTCCCGGCTCGCCCCTTCTGGCATACTTCCCTTTTAGGCCCGCGGTTCCTCGCGTCCGCTTTTACCGCGGGCCCGGCTTTCACTATTCTCTTGCTTTGGTTCATCCGAACCCACACCGACTACGAGGTGAGCGATGCCACCTTCTCCAAGCTCGGCATGATCACCACCGTAGCGGCCCAGATCAATCTGGTCATGCTGGGTTCGGAAATTTTCACCGAGTTTTACTTCCCCACACGCCACACCCTCAGCGCCCACTATCTCTTCTTCGGTCTCGAAGGACACAACCGCCTGGTATGGTGGATCCGAGTTGCGGTTGCGCTGAATCTGGGGGCTACGACGCTGCTGACGATCCATCGCTTCCGACGAAATCAACGCTGGCTGATAGCCGCTTGTTTCACTTTGTTCGTAGCCATCTGGATGGAAAAGGGTATGGGACTGGTCATCCCCGGGTTCGTTCCGTCTCCGCTGGGGGAAATCGTGGAGTATTTCCCCACTTGGGTGGAATATCTGGTAACTGCGGGGATCTGGGCTATGGGGTTCTTCGTCTTGACGGTGTTGATAAAAGTCGCGTTGCCGATCGAACTCGGGCGTTTGCGGACCCCCTATCTGCGCCACGCCTCGAGCTCGCTACGGCGGGAATACGGGTACTGACAGGAGGGCTTCATGGAGCGCACGTCCTCTTCCGCCAGGGTGTTGCAGAGACTGGAAGATTTCGGCTCGGAAGGTCAAACGGCTCGAGCCGGTGATTTCCGGTATCCTCTGTTCGCCCTTGCCATCGGGTTGGTTCTGGCCTTGGGCTTGTGGGTAGCTCTGGTCCTTTTGGGAGCGCCGCCGCTGCCGGCTCTCGGCCTCGCCGTGCTCGCCGGTCTGTTCGCGGGCTCGGCAATCAAGTATGCCGATCAATGGGAAAGGGCGGTGGTGCTGCGTCTGGGACGGTATCGGGGACTTAGAGGGCCCGGCTTTTTCGCCATCGTGCCGCTACTGGACCGGGTGGGCTACTACATCGATCAGAGAGTCCGGACCGCGGCTTTCGGGGCCGAGTCCTGCCTGACCCGAGATACGGTCCCGGTCGATGTGGATGCAATCGCCTTCTGGGTGGTGCACGATCCCGAACGTGCCGCTCTGGCGGTTCAGGACTACGAGCGGGCAGTCGGGCTGGCCGCCCAGACCGCCCTACGTGACGCCATAGGGAAGCACGATCTGGACGAGCTAATACAGTCCCGGCAGGAGCTGGGGCGTGCATTGCGGGAGTCCTTGGACCGCAAAATGCACGACTGGGGAATCACGGTTCAGTCGGTGGAGATTCGGGACGTGATCATACCGCAGGCTCTAGAAGATGCCATGTCCCGGCAGGCCCAGGCGGAGCGTGAAAGGCGAGCGCGCATTACCTTGGGCACGGCGGAAACCGAGATCGCCTCCAAGTTCGTGGAAGCCGCCGAGCGTTACCGGGAAAATCCGGTTGCGATGAATCTCCGCGCTATGAACATGCTGTACGAAAGCATCGTCAAGCGCGGCTCGCTCATGGTAGTGCCGTCGGGCTTGGCCGACTCGCTCAACCTGCCGGGAATAATGGGCATCGCAGGAGCCGCAGGCTTAGCCCGGAAGGAAGAATCGTAGTTAAGCCCTAGCGCCGCCGGGCGGAGACGCTTTGGAGATAGGTGAGAATCGCACCGATTTCTCCAGGCTGCGGTACCTCCACGTTCATTTGAGTCATCCTTTGCTCCATCCTCCTTACCACGGTGGGCCAGTCTTCCGGCGAGTGCTGGTAGGGATCGGGCAAGGCGTGACAGCGGCTACAAGCCTGAGAGAAAATCTCTCTTCCCGGACCGGCGGGAAGGGTCGCCCCGCTGACCTGAAGGGCATTGGCTACTAGGTAGTCCAGGATATAGTGGCGCTCGGCTACTGTCGGTACCGGTACCTGCAAGTCGGCAGGGAGCCGATCCATCCGCAACCACATCCGCCGCACCACGCCGGGCCAGTCGGTCGCAGAATGGAGTGTCGGAGAAGGTAGGTTGTGACAACTGCTACAGTAGCGCGCCACCGCTTGTGCCCCCTGGGAATAAGGGTCCGGGAGGTCGCCGGGCTGCACGCCTGGAGGAGGAAGCGCCACCTTGGCCGCAGCGAGCAGAAGACGGTCGTTCAATCCGGCCTGTGCCGCACCCTCAACAGAGCGTCCGGCAACGGTGCCCGAGGCGGCTCGTTCCTGCCGTGGTTCGCCGGTGCAGGACCAGATAAGCAGCGACGCCGCGATCCAACCGAAAAGACCAGAGCGGACTTTTGCCATAAGGACCCCCCTGGCTGAACACCTTCCCCCAACCGTTATTTCTACAGAAGAACTCCTGAGGTCATTATGAAGAGGGGATGTCGTCTTCTTCATGCCAGATTAAGCAAACTTTCCCTTGGCGAGGGTTATGATCTGAGCGCGCGAGGCGCCTCGGTTAGCGGCACAACTATGCCGCCGTCGCGAAGCCCCGCTGGGAGATAGGAGGTCAACCATGTGGACTTTGAGACTAGCACCCACCATCGTCCTCCTGCTGATTTTAGGCAGTCGCCTGCTATGCGCCCAAGGGCCGGGCCTCAAATTCTACGCGTACGGCGGCGGATACACTCCGTTTGCGGACCTCACACCCGCCGGCGATCTCGGATTCAAGACCGGGTTCAACTTGGGCGCTGGGACAGCCATCGCCATCAATCGGTTCTTGGAGATTCGCGGGGATCTCACGTTGGTGCGGAGCCGCGAGCGCGGCACAGTTACCGAAGATCGGTGGCGCAAGCTCTTCAGCGGCGCCGACGTGGTTTTCAAGGTCCCAGTGGGAAAACTGGCTTTGCGGGTGTCCGCCGGGGGAGGTGTGGTGACCATGGACGAAGAGGTTCCGGACAGCCCCCTTTCGAGCCGGCGGGCAGGGCGTTTTGGGGCGGGAATAAGTTACGGTTGGTCGCGCAACTTGGAGCTCTTGGCGCAAGGAGCACTTTGGATCTATAAATGGGACGGGACAAAGTATCCGACCTACACGCAACGCCAACTAGACGCCGTCTATTCCGTCGGCTTGTCGTACAAGATTCCGTTCGGGCATGGCGGCTAGAACTCCGGTACCGGGTCGCCCTAACACCGGCTCTGGATTACCGCAGGCCTCATCGGCGGCGCGGAAACCCGAAGCGATACAGTACGGAATACCGACGCCATCGTAGGACGAACCCGCCACGTACAATCCGGGATGGTGTAAGAGGCGTTCCCGAATCAACTTGGTCTTCCCCCGATGGCCGGGGGCGTACTGGGCTATATCTGCTGCGGCGCAACGTGAGGGTTTTTCTGGAGGCCACCTGGGATCGGGAGCGGGACCAGTTCCAGCTGAGTCTGGGTACTGCCGCAGCGTTCTGAGGGCGGGCTAACGGGACTTTAAGTCAGTCTTAATAGGGTGCCTCTTATCGTAGCTACGGATACCTGTGGCAACATAAGGAGGTTGCCGTGAGCGACTCCAATGCATGGCGCAGGCTGGCTCGCGGGGTTCCGGCGGTCCTGATTCTTGGGGCGGGGGCGCTGCACCGCGATCGCCGTATCTCCGCGCGTCGCAACGCGCCTGCGGCTGTGCACCGGCTTGTGAATTCTGCCACGCATTTGGCTCGCTTCGGGGTTGGATTGCTCCTCGGCCTGGTGCCCGCGCTTCTTGTGGTGCCGGAGCTCGCGCGGGCGCAGTCGGGCGCGGCCGGCCCCGACTCGGTGGCGCCCGCGGGCGCGGAGGTGCCGCACGAGGCGGCCTCCCGGCCTCAGGTACCGGACTGGATGAACCGTCTCTCCTTCGAGGGCGTGAGTTTCCTCCGCTACTCCTACGACGTTGCCGGTCCCACCAGCGACCAGAACGAGTTCGACATCGACCGAGTCTACTTCACCCTGCGGGCCCGGCTGTGGGAGAAGGGCACTCTCCGGTACACGATCGAAGGAACGGAGCTTCGGGAAGACGGCACGAACCAGTTCGACCTCGCCACGAAGTACTTCTACCTGCAGGTGGACGGCGTCCTCGGCGAGGGCAGCTACCTCCGCGCCGGCCAGCTGGACCTTCCGTGGGTGCCGTACGAAGAGAGGGTCTGGGGCTACCGGTTCCAGGGCAAAGTCCTGCCGGACCGCGCGGGCTACCTGACGTCCACCGACCTCGGGGTCGCGGCGGGCGGGGAGCTGCCGCGCGGGTACGGCAGCTGGGAGGCGGCGCTCGTGAACGGCGAGGGGTGGAAGCGCGGCGAGGCGGGCAAGCACAAGGACGTGCACGCGCGGCTCACGCTGAACCCGCTCGCCGGTCTGGGCGGCGCGGCGGCGCGGTTCTTCGTCACGGGGTTCGCCGCGCTCGGCACGTACGACGGGCTCGCCGCGGACGTGCCGACGGAGAAGCGCCGGCTCATCGCGCAGGTCGGTTACAAGGACCGGGACCGCGGGACGCTCGCAGCGGAAGCGCTCTGGACCCGCGACCCCGCGGACGCGCTCGCGGCGCGGTATCCCCGGCTCGCCGAGCGGGCGGGCCGGGTGGCGGACGGCCGCGGGTTCTCGGTCTTCGGCACGCTGGGGCTGGGCCGCGGTTGGGAGGCCATCGCGCGCGTGGACCGCTGGGACCCGGACGAGGCGCTGGACGACGAAGGGTACGCGCTCTGGATCGGCGGTGTGGCGTACCGGCCCGTCGAGCGGCTTCGGCTGCTTCTCAACTACGAGGCCGTCGGGTGGGACGACGCGGCCGGGCGCGCGGACGAACGGCGGTGGATGCTCCAGGCGGAGGTGCGGTTTTGAGGACACTCGACGACGCGCAGGCGCGCGCGGTTCGCGCGGAGGAGTCGATGGGCACGGCAATGGTGCAGGGTGAGGAGGGCGTGCGCGCCGAGGCCGGCGCGCTCACGGACCGGCGGGAGTTCGTGAAGGAGCTGCTCGCCGCGACCGGGGGTCTCGCGGCGTGGATGGCGCTCCGCCCGGAAGACGCGGCGGCGGTTCCGCGGGCGGCGCGGGCCGCGGATCTCCTGGACCGGCCGGAGCCGTATCCGGAGGGGAACCTGCTGGAGCGCATGCGGGCCGACCTCCTCCGGGCGCTCCAGAAGCCGGTGCACGAGCGGAAGTGGGTCATGGTGATCGACCTCCGCAAGTGCATCGGCTGCAAGGCGTGCACGGTCTCCTGCATCGCCGAGAACAACCTCCCGCCGGGCGTGGTTTACCGCCCGGTCGTCGAGGAGGAGATCGGCGAGTTCCCGCACGTCCGGCGGCGATTCATCCCGCGCCCGTGCATGCAGTGCGACAACCCGCCCTGCGTCCCCGTGTGCCCCGTGGGTGCCACGTGGAAGCGCGCGGACGGCATCGTCGAGATCGACTACGAGGCGTGCATCGGCTGCCGGTACTGCATCACGGCGTGCCCGTACAACGCCCGGACCTTCGACTTCGGGGAGTTCTACGGCGAGGGCACGCCCGAGGTCATGGACTACGAGCGGCGCCCCGCGTTCGAGTACGGAAAGAAGTGGCAGCGCGCGCCCGGGCGCGACGGCTCGCCCGTCGGGAACGCGCGGAAGTGCCACTTCTGCCTGCACCGGATCGAGAACGGGATGCTCCCCGCGTGCGTGACCACGTGCCTCGGCACGGCCACGTACTTCGGGGACTACAACGACCCGGAAAGCCTCGTGCACCAGCTCGTGGGGTCCACCCGGCTGATGCGCCTGAAGGAAGAGCTGGGGACGGAGCCGAATGTCTACTACCTCGTCTAAGGAGCGGCGGCGATGACGACGGCGATGGTGAGGGGCCGAGCGCGACACGCGGTCGCAGCCGTCTGGGCGGTTCTGTTCCTGTGGGGCTTGGTCGGGGTCGTGCAGCGGCTGACCGCGGGGCACGCGTACACCGCGTACGGCAGCTACGTGCCGTGGGGGCTCTGGGTCTCGGCGTACATCTACTTCATCGGGCTGTCCGCGGGCGCGTTCCTGCTCTCGTCTCTCGTGTACGTCTTTCGTCTGAAGGACCTCCAGCGCGTCGGCCGGGTCGCGCTCTTCGTGGCCGCGCTCACGCTCGGGATGGCGCTCGTGTCCATCTGGTTCGACCTGGGCCACATGGCGCGCTTCTACGAGGTGTTCACCCGTCCGAACTTCAAGTCGCTCATGGCGTGGATGGTCTGGCTGTACACCGCGTACGTGTGCCTCATCCTCGCCGAGCTCTGGTTCGAGACCCGCTGCGATTTGGACACGTTCGCCCGGCGCGGCGGGCCGCTGGCGCCGGTCTACCGGGCGCTCGCACTCGGCTGGCGCTGCCCGGAGAGCCCGGAGGCGCTCGCCGCGTGCCACGCGCAGAGCCGCCGCTGGCTGCGCGTGCTGGGCTCGATCGGCGTGCCGCTCGCCGTGACGTTCCACGGCGGGGTGGGTGCGCTGTTCGCCACGGTCGCGGCGCGGCCGTACTGGCACTCGGCCCTGTACCCGATCTTCTTCCTGACGGGCGCGCTCCTGTCCGGCGGCGGCCTGCTGCTCGCGGTGGTCGCGGGCCTCGACATTGTCTCCGAAGAGGAGCGAGCCCGGATCGTCCGCAGGCTGACCCGGTTCGTGGTGGGGCTGCTGCTGTTCGACTTGGTTCTCGAGTGGTCTGAGTTCTCGATCCCCCTGTGGTACGGGGTCGGCGAGGAGCTGGACGTCCTGAAGACGGTCCTGTTCGGCCCGTACTGGTGGGTGTTCTGGATCGTGCACCTGCTGATGGGCGCGGGGGTGCCGCTGTGGCTGCTCCTGCGGCGGCCAGGCGACCGCCGGGCGGTCGCCTGGGCGGGCGGACTCGTCGCGCTCACGTACATGGCGGTCCGGTTGAACCTCGTGATCCCGGCGCAGCTCGAGCCGGCGCTGCGGGGTCTCGAGCGAGCGTTCGTGGACGCGCGGCTCGTGTTCCACTACGTGCCGTCCCTGCACGAGTGGTCGGTCGTCGCGTTCATCGTGTCGACGGGGGCGGCCGTGTTCTACCTGGGCATGAGGTTCCTCCCGCTCGTGCCGGTGCGAGCGGAGGAAGGAGGGGCGTGAGATGAGCGCGAGGCGCCAGGAACGTCCGGTGGCGGAGGTCGGGGAGAGGACGGCGGCAGGTCCCGCGGACCCCGCGGCGCAGCCCGCGGGCCCGGATCGGCGCACGTTCCTGAAGAGCGCCGCGTTCGTCGGCGGCTGCGCGGCGCTCGCCGGATCCTGGTCCTGGGTCGGCCGGGCGGCCGCGCGCGGCGTACGTGCCGGCCGCGACCGCGATTTCGAGTACCCGCTGACCCTGCCGGAGAACGTCCTCTACACGACGTGTCTCCAGTGCCACGTCGCGTGCCCGATCAAGGTCAAGGTCCTCGACGGCACGGTGGCGAAGATCACGGGGAGCCCGTACAGCCCGCAGAGCTACCTGCCGCACCTGCCGATGGACACGCCGCTCGCGCGCGCCGCGACGACGGACGGGAAGGCGTGCGCGAAGGGCCAGGCGGGCATCCAGACGCTGTACGACCCGTACCGGATCCGGAAGGTGCTCAAGCGCGCGGGTCCCCGCGGGTCCAACAAGTGGCGGACGATCGAGTGGGACCGGTTCATCGAGGAGGTCGTTCGCGGCGGCCGCCTGTTCGCCGAGATCGGCGACGACCGGCACTACCCGGGCTTCGAGGAGGTGTGGGCGCTGCGGGACCCGGAGCTGAGCCGGCGCATGGCGGAGGACGCGCGCAAGGTCGGCCGCGGCGAGATGAGCGTCGCCGCGTTCCAGGCGAGGTACCGGGACCACCTGGACGTGCTGCTCGACCCGGCGCATCCCGACCTCGGGCCGAAGAACAACGGGTTCGTGTTCGACGCCGGCCGGATCGAGCACGGCCGGAAGGAGCTCATGCACTGGTTCACGAGGTCGGCGTTCGGGTCGGTGAACGCGTTCGAGCACACGACGATCTGCGAGCAGTCGCACCACATCGCGTTCCGCCAGATGACGGGGGGCGACAACACCCACATGAAGCCGGACCTCTCGAACGCGGAGTTCGTCATCTTCTGGGGCACCGGCGCGTTCACGGCGAACTTCGGGCTCACGCCGATGGCCGAGAAGGTGACCCGCGGCAAGGTGGAGCGCGGGCTGAAGACGGCCGTCGTGGACCCGCGGCTGTCGAACGACGCGGGGCACGCGGATTGGTGGCTCCCCGTGAATCCGGGAACGGACGGCGCGCTCGCGCTCGCCATGATCCGGTGGATCCTCGAGAACGAGCGGTTCGACCGCCGGTACCTCGAGAACGCGAACCGCGCGGCGGCGCGGGAGGACGGCGAGCCCACGTGGACGAACGCCGCGTACCTCGTGAAGGTCGTGGACGGCCACGCGCTCGAGCTTTTGCGGGCTTCGGAAGTCGGGATCGGCGGGCGGGACGAGTTCGTCGTCTCCCGCGGGGGCCGGCTCGTGCCGGTGAACCCTGAGGACGACGCGCGCCCTGTCCACGGCGACCTGTTTGTCCACACCCGCGCGCGCGGGTTCGAGCTCAAGACCGCGCTCCAGCTGCTCCGCGAGGAGGCGTTATCCCGAACGCTGGAGGAGTACGCGGAGCTCACGGGGATCCCGGCGGAGGAGATCGCCGACGTCGCCCGGGAGTTCACGTCCCACGGAAAGCGCGCGGTCGTCGAGCTCTACCGCGGGCCCGTGCAGCACACGGACGGCTACTACGCAGGCACCGCGATCATCGCGTTGAACGTCCTGATCGGGAACGCGGACTGGAAGGGTGGCCTCACGAAGGGCGGCGGCCACTGGCACGAGTTTGGCGGCCGGCCCGCGAGCCGGTATGACCTCGAGAGCCTGCCGCCGAGCCGGCTCACGGCCTTCGGGCCGCCGATCACTCGAGAGAGGACTCGGTACGAAGAGACGACGCTCTTCCGGGAGCACGGGTACCCGGCCCGGCGCCCCTGGTACCCGCTGTCGTCGGACGTGTACCAGGAGATCATCCCGTCGATGGCGGCGGGCTATCCCTACCCGTGCAAGATCCTGTTCCTGCACAAGGGCACGCCCGCGCTCTCGACCCCGGCCGGAGACAAGCAGATCGCGATGCTCCGGGATCCGGAGAAGGTTCCGCTGTTCATCGCGTGCGACATCGTGATCGGGGAGACGTCGATGTACGCGGACTACATCGTCCCCGACCTCACGTACCTGGAGCGGTGGGGCACGCCGCACGTCACGCCCGACGTGCCGGTGGCGGTGTCGAAGGTCCGGCAGCCGGTGGCGCCGCCGCTCACCGAGGAGGTCGAGGTGGACGGCGAGCGGATGCCGATCTCGATGGAGGCGTTCCTCATCGCCGTCGCGAAGCGCCTGGGCCTGCCCGGGTTCGGGAAGGACGCGTTCGGCCCCGGGATCGACTTCCACCGGCCCGAGGACTTCTACCTCAAGCTCGTGGCGAACATCGCGTTCGGTGACAAGCCGGGCGACGCGGTCCCGGACGCGTCGGACGAGGAGCTCGAGCTGTTCCGCCGGGCGCGGAGGCACCTGCCGCCCTCGGTGTTCGACGAGGAGAAGTGGCGCGGCGCGGTCCGGCCGGACGAGTGGCGGAAGGTCGTCTACGTGCTGAACCGGGGCGGCCGGTTCGCGCCGTACGAGACCGCGTACGACGGCCCGTACATGAGGGGCAAGTTCGGGAAGATGTGGCGTCTCTTCGTGGAGGACGTGGCCCGGCAGCGGAACTCGATGAGCGGAGAGTACTTCGAGGGGTACCCGGTCTACCGCGGCCAGTTCGACGCGGCCGGCCGCCCGCTCTCCGCGAACGGAGAGTACCCGTTCGCGCTGATCACGTTCAAGGAGGCGTTCGGCGGGCACTCGCGCACGATCTCCAACTACTGGTCGAACGTCGCGCTTCAGCCCGAGAACGGCGTGTGGATCCACCGGCGCGACGCGGAGCGGCTCGGGCTGCGGCCCGGCCAGCGGGTCCGGATCGTCTCGCGCGCGAACCCTGAGGGGAAGGTGGATCTCGGGAACGGCACGGTCGTGGATCTCGTGGCGAAGGTCGAGCCGCGGGAGGGGATCCGGCCGGGCACGGTCGCGATCTCGTGGCACTACGGCCACTGGGCGTACGGTGCCAGCGACGTCGAGGTGGACGGCCGGCGAATCCCCGGCGATCCGCGCCGCCGATCGGGCGTCTGCCCGAACCCGGCGATGGACGTGGATCCCATCCTCCGCGACGTCTGCCTCACGGACCCGATCGGCGCGTCCGCGTCGTTCTACGACACGCGGGTGGCGCTGGTGCCGGTCTAGAGGGAGGGGCGCCCGCACCCCGAGGCGACCGCGCGTCCTCAAGTTGGCCCACATGCCGTTCAAAAGCACCTGCTGAGTAACCATGGAGAATGCCCTGCCGGTGCATCAAGAGTACGGCGGCGTCGACCGCCCTAACACCGGCTCTCGATCACCGCAGGCCTCATCGGCGGCGCGGAAACCCGAAGCGATACAGTACGGAATACCGACGCCATCGTAGGACGAACCCGCCACGTACAATCCGGGATGGTGTAAGAGGCGTTCCCGAATCAACTTGGTCTTCCCCCGATGGCCGGGGGCGTACTGGGCTATGCCGCGATCCCAGTAATGGACCCGCCAGAACAAGGGTTCCGACCGGATTCCCAAAGTCCCCCGTAACTCGGCGAGGACCGCCCTAAGCACCAGTTCGCCCCCGCGGGCTTCCAAACTTTCCGAGCATGGTTCTCTCATCGAGGCTCGAATCAGTACCGCACCGGCCGGTGTCCGATCGGGGAACTTGTTCGACATCCAGGTGACCGCTCTGACCGGACCTCCCTCGGCGCGAGGACAGAGATAGCCGTAGCCGTCGAACCCGTGCCCGATGCGCTCCTCGTGGAAAGCAACGGACACCACGACGGAAGGAGCAAAGCGGATAGTTCGGAGCAGATCGGCTAGCGCCGGATCCAGGTCTTCCACCATTGCCGCGGCAGCCGGAGCCGGAGTCGCCAGCACTACCGCATCGGCCGTAAGGCTTCCTCCGTTCGTCAAGAAGAGCGCATACCTCCCCTCCCTGCGCACCAGCCGGGTTACTCCCGTGGAGTTAAGGAGTACGGTTCCTCGCAGTCTCTGTTCGAGTGCTTTTACCAGGCGTTCGAGCCCCCCTTTGAGCGTGGCTATTCTTGGGGCTGGAGCACTTCTGCCGGCTCCGTGATCGACACCACTCCACAGGAGCCCACCCAGCACGCTGCCGTAGTGCAGTTCCATCTTCCGCAGCTCTGGAAGCGCAGCTTCGAGGGAAAGCTCGGGTGCGTTCCCTCCGTAGATCCCCGCCGCTAGAGGCTCGACTAGCCACCGGTAGAACTCACCGCCGAAGCGCCGGCTGAAAAAGTTTGCTATCGATTCATCGCCCGGTTCGCGCCGCGGAGGCAGAAAATACTCGCAAGCGGCACGGAGAAGCCCCGCTGTCGAGAGCAGCTCGCTCTTGACCAGCGCCCGCAGCGTTTCCTGCAGCGATGCTGCAATCCCCCATGGCAGGGGGTGAAGGCGGCCGTCGCGCTTGATATACAGTCGTGCGAATTCCGGCTTGGCAAACCGCAGTTCTTCCTGCAGCCCGAGATCGCGGCAGAGGGCCGCGGCCCAGGGGTTCGAAAGGGCCAAACTGTCAGGCCCAGCTTCCAGCAGAAAACCGTCCGACTGCTCTGTCCGGATTTTTCCGCCTAGCTTCGCCTCGCGCTCCAAAAGGGCGATTCGGTGGGCAGGGAGATGTTCCAGAGCTCGGTACGCGGCCGCCAGGCCCGCGATGCCGCCGCCTACTACGGCCAGCGTTACCTCGGCACCCATGGCGCCGTCGGCGGCTCTCCGTGATTCATGGTTGTCCGGGCCCCTTGGGTCCTTTCGTTTCGTCCAGCTTGCAGGTGCTCACACCTAGCAGCCGGTAGATCGGGCAGACTCGGGTGAGCGCAGTGCCCGCCATGACCAGGGCGATGAGGGCTGCAAGGAGGGCTACCAGCGGTATGTGATTCCAGACGATAGCTGCCACGAAGAAGGCGGCAGCGAGAATCCATCGAACTAGCGCGTCGGCCGACCCGACGTTGGCTCTGTTGCGCATGACTTAGCCTCCAGCCAATGGATGCGGGCAATAGGATCGTCAGGTGTCAGTTAAGCGGCGAGGAAAAGAGCATGAAGAGGTCTAAAGAAGGGTTTCAGAAATCTTAATGGTCCGTTCAAGCGGTCTTCTCCAGTTGGTCTTCGGCCTCTCCTACGCCGTGGGTCCCTGGCTCTACAGTCTGCTGACCCTGAGGCCGGATGCCGGCTTGGTAGCGAACTTTTCGGTCCTGGCCAAGCTGCACTTGGTAGTGAACTTCCTCTTCCTCTCGTACTTTCCGTTTACCAAGCTGGTCCACGCGTTCAGCTTCCCCTTCCGGTATTTCGTTCGGCCGTACATCTCCATGCGCAGCTACGCGGCCTTAAAGCGATGAAGATCAGAGGCAGCGCCCCTCGAACGCTGCTCGGTGCGACTCTAGGATTCTTCGTGGGTTTCGCCGCGGTCTCGCTCTTCGGACCGACAGCCCGCCTGCTCAAAGAATCGATGGGTCTAGGCCCCGCCGAGGTCGGTCTGCTGGTGGCTGTGCCATCGGCTACCGGATCGCTGTTACGAATCCCGTTTGGAGCGTGGGTGGAGACCACGGGGGGCCGGGTCCCCTTCCTGGTTCTCCTGGGACTTTCGGCTGCCGGGATGGGCGGCATCCTGACGCTCCTCGCGCTCAATCCACAGGGTCTTCACCGAGAGCACTACCTTCTCCTGCTCTTCCTGGGGATGCTGGCCGGATGCGGCATCGCCACCTTCAGCGTCGGCATCGGACAGGTCTCCTACTGGTACCCCCACGATCGCCAAGGTGCAGCCTTGGCCATATATGCGGGCCTGGGCAATGTAGCTCCGGGTCTGTTCGCGCTCCTTCTGCCGCTGGTGATCGGTACGCTGGGGATTACCCGGGCTTACGGGTTGTGGTTGCTTTTGCTCCTAGCGGGGATTGGAGCCTACGCCTCCCTGGCACTTCCTGCCCCCTTCTTTCAGCTGTGGTGCAGGGGACGGGGAGAGCCTCGTGACCGCGCCCTAGCGCAGGCCCGCACCGCCGGACAGGAGCTGTTCCCTGGCGGAGGTGTGCGCGAAGGCTTGAGGATCACGGCCCGGTTGCCCCAGACCTGGATTTTAGTCGGCCTCTACTTCGCATCTTTCGGCGGTTTCTTGGCGCTTACTGCCTGGCTTCCCACGTACTGGGGGGAGCGGTTTGGCTTGGCCTTGAGTGCGGCCGGCGCCCTGACCATGGCGTACTCAGTGCTCACCAGTGTGATCCGCGTGCCGGGAGGTTTTCTCGCCGACCGCTTGGGTGGGGAACGCACTGCTGTCTTGTCCTTCGCGTTTATGGGGCTAGGCGCGCTGATCGTCACTCTGGCGATGTCGGTTGCAATGGCTATCGCCGGTGTACTGTTGATGGCAGCCGGTATGGGGGTGGCCAACGCCGCAGTTTTTAAGATGGTCCCGAGCTACTTATCCCTGGGTGGCGGCGCCGCCGGCGCCGGGTGGGTCGGGGGTCTCGGGGCGTTCGGAGGCTTTGTCTTGCCTCCAGTCATGGGAGCTCTGGTAGGCTACTTCGATGGGGACGCAGGCTACGCCTGGGGCTTCGCAATCTTCCTGCTTCTGGCATTGGCATCGATAGGGCTGACCCGGATGCTGGCCCTACGCTGGGGTGCTATCGCCAGAGCACCGGTACAGCTTGTGGTTGTAAGCTGCCCGGTGCACGGCGAGAGAACCGAGGTGTGGGCTCAGGCGTTGAGCGGCGAGACCGCAGCGGTCCGGTTGCTGCGGTGTTCCCTCCTTCCCGGAGAAATCGGGGAGCTCTCGTGTACCCGGAGCTGCTTGGATCAGGTATTGAATCAGATAAAGGTCCCGGCCAGCTCAACCTCTCGCTCCCTTCAACAGGGGCTTCGGCAAAGCTGAGAGGCTGGGCGCGAAGCCTCGTCTCCGCGGTCCTCCTTGGTGGTTTTGGCTGCACCGGGTCTAGCGCATCGCCGAACGGCTTGTAGGATCCTTCGACTTCTCACGGGTGGGCCGCAGCTTCGACGGCTTGGAGGGTAACAGGAGCGATCCGCGAACTAAGCTGGCGGCTGCGGTTTTGCGGCCCACGGAAGGCGTTTTTCGGCTCGACGGCTTGCGACCGCTGGACGTGATGGTAGCATATGCGGGCTTAACCAGAGTGTCGAGCCGAGAGCGAGATCGTGAGCCAGCCACTGGCAGTTGGCCGTGTGCGTTCGGTTCGAGGGCGCTTCCCCCACACCAGAAACCCACAACCCGGCGCTTCGATACAGTAGGCAGAAACTCCGCGAACGGCATGCCGGATCTTAATGTTAATTTCAGCCCTTCTTCAGCTGGCCACAGCTTAGGTAAGGGAGGGGGTCTTATGGGCACGGCACTAGTTATCGCCCTGATCTTCTTGGCGCTCGTCGCCGTGATCTTCTCGGCGGCCAATTCGTTGGCGCGGACCCACGCGCCGCTCCGGGCGGCACCGGCTGAGGCGGGCCTTGCGGCTCGGCTTATATGCCCTCGCACTCGACAACCAGCTGCGGTGAGACTGGGCCTAGACCCGATCGACCGCGCCCTTCAGGTCATCTGGTGCGAGCATTTTCCGAAAGGCAAAATCGACTGCGGCCGGCCCTGCTTTACCACTCTGCCAAGCCGCTCCGGAGCGCGCCTGGTGTTCGAGCATCCCTCGCTGAGCTGAGCGGCGGCGAAGCCGGTTCGTAGGCGCAAAGCGGGTCTGGCCCGAAGGGGTCGCCGGTCATGGCGAACGCCCGAGCCCGGGATCCGCCGCACACCCACCGGTACGGGAAGCTTCCACATTTGCCCTTGAGCCGATTCATGTCCCTGAGCGCCACCAGGGCCTGAGAGTCCCGATAGATTTCCGAGAGCGGCCGCTCCCGCACATTGCCCACCGGATAAGGCAAAAACCCCGCCGGATAGACTTCCCCTCGGTGTGAAACGAACACCACGCCGTTGCCGTCGCGGATTCCAAGGCCCGCCGCGCGCGCACCACGCTCCAACTCGGCAACAGTTGCACCTTCGGCGAGGCGCCGCTGGATCCAGTAACGGCGATAATGGGGGGCTTCCACCGTTCCCACATGAAACGGCGCCTCGCGCGCAATCTCGTACACCCAAGCCCACAGATCCTCCACCTGCTCCGCGGAGGGAAGACCCAGCTCGACGCCGCGGCCCACCGGGACCAGTAAGAAGAGGCTCCAGCGTCTCACCGGAGGAACCGCGCGCTCGCTGAGCAAGCGATACAAATCCCCGAGGTGCGGAAGCGTGCTCAGGGTAACGGTAGTATTGACCTGAACCGGAAGGCGAAACTCCCTCGCCCATGCGAGAATTTCGAGGGACCGGGCAAAGGTTCCCCGAACGCCGCGGAAAGAGTCGTGCAACTCGGCCGCGGGCCCGTCCAATGAAATTCCCAGCGCGGCGACCCCTAGCTCCTTGAAACGCCGAACCGCATCCCGCGTGAGAGACGGCGTAGCGCTGGGAGTGATCGATACCGGAACACCGATCGATCTGGCGTACGCGATGAGCTCGAAGAGGTCGGGCCTCAACATGGGATCCCCGCCGGTGAGGATGAGCATGCTCCCCATCTCCTTTACGTCTCGTATCAAGGAGCAACCCTCTTCAAAGCTCAGCTCCAAGGGATCGCGCCGGGGAATCGCGCTGGCGCGGCAATGCTTGCAGGCGAGCTCGCACGCCACCGTCATCTCCCAATAAACGTTGCGCGGAGCCGCGGAGTACACACAGCCGCGAACCAGGTCTCCGGCAAGAAAAGCAGCGACTGACAAGCCCCCTGTTCCTCCGGTGAAAATCGACAGCCGGGTTGTAGGCTCCAACCGGAACCGATGGAACTAGGCAGGTAAGCGGCACCCTGGAAAGATCGGAACCGGTTGTATCCGTCGGGCCCAAGATATCCCGCCGACTCTTAGAGCGCCCTCAACCAATTCTGAACCGATCTTTAGATGGAACTGCAAGGTGACGAGCTGAGAATCGAATTCCTAGGTGAGAGGCCGGAATCCCGCCAGCTGCGCCGAGTGACCCCCGAGAGCAGAAGCCCTAGGTGAGGAGCCGGGCAGCCTGGGCTACTAGGAACGTCGCGGCAAGGGCCAGAGACAGAGGCAGCAACGCCCCCACCGCCGCCCACCGCTTGCTGCCGGTTTCCTTGTAAATGGTCCAGATCGTGGTCGAACACGGGTTGTGCAGCACGGAGAACAACATGAGGCAGAGCGCCGTGAGAAGGGTCCAGCCATGCTGGTCTACCAGAACCGCCCTCAGCTGCGCCAGAGAGCTCACGTCGGCCAACATCCCCGCGCCCGTGTAGATCATGAGCATGGTGGGAACCACGATCTCGTTTGCCGGGATGGCGACCCCATAGGCCAGCAAGATGGCGCCGTCGAGACCCACCGCCCGCCCGAGAGGGTCCAGAAGCTCCGAGGCCCAAAGGGCCAAAGACCGTCCCTCCCAGCTTAGGTTGCTCAGCAACCAGATCAATGCGCCCGCCGGGGCGGCCATCAGCACCGCACGCTCCAGCACCAGGAGCGTCCGGTCGACGAACGACGTATAGAGGATCTGCTTGACGTTAGGTCGCCGATACGGAGGCAACTCCAGCACAAAGCTGCTAGGCTCGCCTCTAAGCACGGTCCTGGACAGCCCCCACGAGACCAGCAGGGTCGCTGCGATACCCACCAAAACGGCAGCCACCACAGAGGCCGCCGCCGCAAGGGAGGCGTATGCCGGCGGGAAAGAAGCCGCCACGAAGATCGTTCCCAGCATGATCAGTGTAGGGTAACGCCCGTTACAGGGAACGAAGGTGTTGGTAAGAATCGCGATGAGCTTGTCCCGCGGGGAGTCTATGATGCGGCACGATACCACACCGGCGGCGTTGCAGCCGAATCCCATCGCCATGGTGAGAGCCTGCTTGCCCTGGGTGCCTACCCGTTGAAATAGCCGGTCCAGATTGAACGCAACCCGGGGCAAAAACCCAAGGTTCTCGAGAATCGTAAAAAGCGGAAAGAAGATCGCCATCGGCGGGAGCATGACCGACACGACCCAGGCCAACCCGCGATAGGTCCCGTGCCAGACAAACCCGGTAAGCCACCCCGGTGCACCGAGAGCCTGGAAGAGCGAGCTTCCCAGCCGCTCCACACCGAAGAGGAAAGCGGCAAGAAGCTGAGACGGATAATTCGCTCCCACTATGGTCAACCAGAAGATCGCCGCGAGACCAGCCAGCATTATCGGGAAGCCCCAGATCTTGCTGGTCACCACCCGGTCTATGCGCTCTCCCCAATCATCTGCTGCCGGAACCCCGGTACGGACGACCCTGGCAGCCAAGGCCTGGGCCTCGCGGTAGATAAGCTGCGCCGCCTCCCGCCGCTTCTCCGCCGAAGTACCCGGAAGGAGCCCCAGTCGCCGCGGGTGGGTCTCGAGACCACCGGCCGCTACAGCCGCCACAACCTCCAACAGGTCCTGGATACCCTCGCCCGTTCTCGCCACTGTAGGCACCACGGGAACGCCGAGCTCGTCGGCCAGCACTTGATGGTCGATCACCAGCCCCTTCCGCCGCGCCTCGTCCACCAGGTTCAGGCAAACGACCGCGCGATCGGTAAGCTCGAGAACCTGAAATACCAGGCTCAGGTTGCGCTCAAGAAGGGTGGAGTCCACCACGATGACGGTGCAGTCCGGCCGGGCCTGGAGCAGAAAGCTCCGGGCAATTTCCTCCTCGGCCCGGGCTGCCCACAGGACGGAATAGGTACCCGGCAGATCGACCACCTTGTATCGCTTTCCCCGTAGCTCAAAGGCGCCGCTGGCACGGGCTACCGTCTTGCCGGGCCAGTTGCCCACGTGCTGTTTTAGACCGGTGAGACTATTGAAGAGAGTGCTCTTGCCGGTGTTGGGGTTGCCGGCCAGTGCGATCACGAAGTCACACCCGGCTGCGTCGATACCGAGAGGTGCAAGGCGGACCTGACACCCGGTGCAGCCGGGTTCGAGCCTCTTGCGGCGACTGAACAGAGCGGGAGGCCGCTGTACCGTCATCGGTAGCCCTAGCCTCCCCGATGGGGCTGCTGCACCCGGCGTGTGACCATGATCTTCTCGCTCTGGGCGCGCCGCAAAGCGACCAGCGCACCGCGTACCCGATAGGCAATAGGATCGCCCATGGGGCTCCCAAACACGCACTCCACCGCCGAGCCGGGCGTGAACCCCAAGTCCAGGAGCCTAGCTTCCTCGGCCCCGTCGGCCGCGAGGCTTAACACCCAGGCCCTGTCTCCCGGCCTGAGAGAGCCTAATGGGACGATAGAGTCCTCAGTCATTGGGTACTCCAATTTCCCCACCGCCTCATGGCTTGGTTTAGCTCCGCCTAAATAAAAGATGCCCTGCACCTAAATTCAAGTGCCCCGTGCGCATGAGGATTCCCCGCTACGGCCGGGGATCGCCCGTTAGCTAGGGATTCGCTGAGGGGTGTCCTTGCAGGCTCTGGCGCTAGGGCCTGCTACCGCAGCACCGCTGGGCCGGGCCAAGAAGTCTTTAGGACCGAGGCCGCACTAGGGCACGCAGGCGTCGTCTCACCCGCTCTAGGCGCTTGCGCAGGGCGTGCTCGGAGGTGCCGCTTTGAGTGGCGATTTCACACAGGCGGTATCCTGAGGCGTAGCGCCGCAGGAGTGCCCGGTCCTCAGGGGAAACTCTATCCAGCAAGTCTTCGGCCAAGAGGCGATCTAGCAGGCGGTTTTCTTCCTCCGAGGCGGAAGCGGGCCGCTCGCGGCGGTCGGAGATCTCGAGCTGGCTGCCGGCTGGTTGCAGTCGGCGGGCCCGGTGCTCGAGATACCAGTATAGTCTTTGGCTGGCGTATCCGACGAAGTCCAAACCCTTCTTGGGATCGAACTGCTCTAGGGCTTTCACAAAGGCCAAGTAGCTCTCACCCAGCAGCTCTTCGGGGAGGCAGGCTCCCGAGTAGCAGCGGGAGGCGGGCCGAAATCGGTGGCAGAACCGGTAGAGGGTTTTTCGCACAAGCGGGAGAAAGCGGAGGTAGAGGTGGCGAGCGATGCGCTGGCGGTGCTGTTCGTCCTTGGCGCTTCGATAGGCGGCGACGGCGCGGTTGCAGGCCTTGTAGGAGGGGAATGGGGACAGGGCTGAGGCGAAACAGGGACCGCGCAAGGGGCAGGTGAACGCCGTTGGGGTGCGGCGGGGAAGGGGTGTCGTTGTGGGCAGGGGTTGGGCGTTGCGTGTCACGTTAATTCGGGGCAAAGGGATATTTCCTTCTGTGTGGAGGCAGAATGAAAAGTGAATTAACCCCTCTTCATGCAACGGTACCATGACTACCGGTGGTCAAAAGCGCGAAGTCTTTGCCCTTGCGGCCCTTTTTGTAGCCATCGCGGCTGTTACCGTGATTGGGTTTGCCCACGATTGGAAGCCTCCCGTCGCTTCGGAGGAGGGAGCCAGGGTGGACTCCCTGATACGGTATCTGCTCTTTGCCACCGGAGCGGTTCTGGTGATCGGGGCTGCGGCGCTGGTGGCGTTTCTGTGGCGTTATGGCAGGGGATTGCCTTCGCCGGCGCCGAGGTCCGATCCCCGGCTCGAGCGCTGGTGGTCCCTGGTGCCGGTGTTGGGGATGGCGGTCATAGCGGAGGTTGGTGTGCTGGTTAAGGGATTGCCGGTTTGGAAGAGAGTTTACGGAGCTCCGCCGCCCGGCGCCCTGGTTGTCGAGGTCAATGCGCAGCAATTCGAGTGGTGGGTTCGTTACCCGGGACCCGACGGGGTGTTCGGGCGGCGGGATCCTCATCTGGTAGATGCGACGGCCAACCCCTTGGGCCTGGTGCCCGAGGATCCGGCGGGTCGTGACGACGTGGTGGTTCGCAACGCTCTTCACTTGCCCGCCGGCAGGCCGGTTCACGTAAGGCTCCGCTCGCGGGATGTGCTGCACAGTTTTTCAATTCCCGAGTTCAGGGTGAAGCAGGACGTGGTGCCGGGAATGATAACGGCTATCACCTTCGTGCCTTCCCGGGCCGGCAGCTATCAGATTGCCTGTGCGGAGCTTTGCGGCTTGGGACACTATCGAATGGGGGCCCGGGTGATAGTGCACCCGGCAGAAGAATTCGATACCTGGCTTGAAGGTCAGAACGGGGCGCTGCAATGAGTGCGGAAGCGGTACACGCCGAGAGTTTTATTCGCAGGTACCTCTTCAGTACCGATCACAAGACCATCGGGAAGCAGTATCTCTTGACTGCGTTCTTCATGGGTCTTTTTGCCGTCGGGTGGTCGATACTGATCCGGATTCAGCTCGCCTGGCCTCATGCGAACCTGCCCCTGCTGTCGCGACTGTTCCCCGGGCTGTATCAGGATGGCGTGCTGCTTCCGGAGCGGTACCTCAGCCTGGTGACCATGCACGGCACCGTGATGGTCTTTTTCGTCATCTCCTTCGCCCTGGTGAGCGGATTCGGGAACTTCATCATCCCTCTGCACATCGGTGCTCGCGACATGGCCTACCCGGTGCTCAACATGCTCTCCTACTGGACCGCGGTTCCGGCGTGCATTCTGATGATCGCCTCGTTTTTCGTTCCCGACGGGGCGGCCGCCGCCGGATGGACCGCCTATCCTCCGCTTTCAGCCCTTCCGCAGGCGGTCCCGGGGTCTGGCTGGGGGCAGACGCTGTGGCTTCTGGGCATGGCGCTGTTCATTGCTTCCTTTACGATGGGTAGCCTGAACTTTGTAACCACGATTTTGAATCTCCGAACCAAGGGCATGTCGATGTTTCGCATGCCGCTCACCGTGTGGACGTTGTTCATTTCTTCGGTACTAGGGATTCTGGCATTTCCCGCGCTGACCGCTGCTGCAATCATGCTTCTTTTGGATCGGCATGGGGGAACGAGTTTCTTCCTGCCGTCGGGTCTGGTGGTAGGAGGGCAGGTTCTGGAGCATTCGGGGGGTACCCCCCTGCTGTTTCAGCACCTCTTTTGGTTCCTGGGGCACCCGGAGGTGTACATCCTGGTGCTACCGGCGATCGGGATTGCCTTCGACGTAGTGGCCGTATTCGGCCGGCGGCCGGTGTTCGGCTATCGCACGTCCATTTGGGCTTTGCTGGTGATCGGGGTGCTGAGCATGATCGTGTGGGGGCACCACATGTTCACCAGCGGGATGAACCCTTACCTGGGGGAGTATTTCTCGGTTGCGACGGTGGCGATCACAGTACCGTTTGCGGTATTGGGGATGAATCTGATAGCCAGCCTGTGGCGGGCCGAGATTCGCCTGCATCCGGCGATGCTGTTCGCCCTGGCTATGATAGCGGCGATCGGTCTCGGGGGTCTGGGCGGCCTTTGGCTGGGAACCGCGTCCTCCGACATGTACCTCCATGACTCCTACTTCGTGGTGGGTCATTTCCACTTCATGATCGGGGTGGTGACCGCCTTCGGGATCTTCGCGGGGACCTATTACTGGTTTCCCAAGATGTTCGGCCGAATGATCGACCAGAGGCTCGGGAAGATCCATTTTTGGGCCACTTCGGTCGGTGTGTTCTTCGCTTTCATAGCTATGCACTTCCTGGGCCTCGGGGGTGTACTCCGGAGGACCTACGATCCTACGGCCTACGAGTACACCGCTTCGGTCACCTGGCTCAACCTGCCCATCAGCATCGCGCTCTTTCTAGCCGCGGCTGCTCAGGTGGTTTTTCTGGTGAACTTTTTCTGGAGCATGTTCCGCGGCCAGAAGGCGGAGGCCAACCCCTGGGAGGCAGCCACCTTGGAGTGGACCACTCCCTCGCCCGCTCCTCACCTCAACTGGAGAGAGCTGCCCAGCGTTTTCCGGGGGCCGTACGAGTACCGCACCGACGGGAGGGCCGCGGGTTACCGGTCCCAGGTGGTGCCTGACGAGCCGCCGGCGGAGGTCCGGGCGTGACCGTGGGCTCGATGGCCCTGGAGCGTTTTCCGATGCCCCCGCGCCCGGCCGAGGCGCGACCCCCGTACGCAATGGGCCTGGTGGCGATTATCGCCTCGGTGACCATGCTGTTCGTCGCCTTCACCGCTGCGCTCCTGATTCGCAGGACCGCCCCGGACTGGGTTCCCATTGATTTACCGGGGATTCTCTGGTGGAACACGGGCGTGATTTTGGCATCCAGCCTGACAATGGAGTTTTCGCGCCGAGCCATCCGCCGGGGCGCCACCGCGCTGGCGGAGCGGTGGACAGCTGGAGCGTTTGGACTGGGGGTCGTGTTTCTAGGGGGCCAGACGGCGGCTTGGCTGGTGTTGGTAGAAAAGGGCGTCTTCTTGCCCTCCAGCCCGTACGCGTCGTTTTTCTACCTGCTTTCGGCAGTTCACGGGTGCCATCTCATAGGGGGGCTGGTTGCCTTGGGTTGGTGCTGGAGAAAGCTGCGGGCGGGCGCTTACGGAGCTTTCGGACACCGGGGCTTGGGGCACGCTGCAATCTACTGGCACTTCGTTGGAGGGCTCTGGCTCTACGTCTTCTTCATGCTGGGCGCACTTTAGAGAATCTCCACGATCGGAGGTTTGGCGGTGACCACTGTTGCTATGGGATCTTCCGAGACTGCGGCGCCGGTCGCGCATTGGCAGGGAGGTGTATCCCCCTTCGCCGTTTCGTGGCAAAAGCTGATGATGTGGATTTTTCTGGTCACCGATGCCCTGCTGTTCGCCGGGTTCTTGGCCTCGTACGGGTTCGTGCGCCTTGCTAGCCCCGCATGGCCGGAGCAGAACGAGGTTTTTCCGATGCTGAAGATCGCCGCGATGACTTTCGTGCTGATCACCTCGAGCGCAACGATGGCGACGGCCGTGGGAGCCGCGCACCGAAGGGACTTGAAGCGGGCGATGGTGTTCGTGGCTCTTACGGCTCTGGGAGGCTTGCTGTTCCTGCTGGCCCAGGCCACGGAGTGGGCGACGTTGATTGCGGAAGGGGCGCGCCTTACCCATAACCCGTGGGGCCCGGCGCCTTTTGCGGCGTTCTTTTTCATGATCACGGGGTTCCACGGATCCCACGTGCTGATCGGAGTGATTCTTCTCACCGTGGTTGCCTTGCGCCTGTGGCGGGGCCGCGCCACGGGGATGGGTGTGGAGGTGGCGGGCCTTTATTGGCATTTCGTGGACGTGGTCTGGTGTTTCATTTTCCCGCTTTTCTATCTGCTGTGAGCGGGCCGTCTGTGGCGCCGGGCCGGAGGGTGGCATGGAACGGATAACTCCCTACCGGACTTACTGGTTGGTTTGGATCGTTTTACTCGCGCTCACCCTCAGCATGATCGTGGCGGAAGGCGCCCCCTTAGCTCGCGGCTTGGTGGTGAGCTTTATCTTGCTCGCCATGTTGCTGAAGGTGACGATGATTGGCGCCTGGTACATGCACCTGAGGTTGGAGCGAGCCGCTCTGATACTGAGCGTGGTGTTGGCAACGTTCGTCACTGCGGCGGCCCTGTTCTTTCTGCTGGTTCCCGAAGCGATTTCGCTGCCGCAGGCAGGGCCCTGAAGGCACCCTCATGCGCAGACCTCCCGGAATCAGGGTCAAGAGAGCGGAGGATCCTCCTGCGGCCGACGACGGGATCCGTTTTTTGGTAGACCGAAACTGGCCCCGCCATCTCCGCCAGGAGGCGATCAGTGTGGACGGGTGGCTCCGCGACTTGGCGCCGAGCGCCGCCTTGTGGCGCCGGTTCAAGGATCGCCCCGACCGCTGGGGGGAGTTCTTGACCCGGTACTTTGCGGAGTTGGACGCGAAGAGAAGACTCTGGTGGCCGCTGGCACAGGCGGCCCGCAAAGAGCGAGTGACGCTGCTGTACTCCACGCGGGACCCGCTGCACAACTGCGCGGTTGCGCTGCGGCAATACCTCTTCGCGAAACTAAGCTCTCCCGGCTTCCTTTACAGAAACTCCGCCAAAAACTGAATCTTCCGGCGATGGCGCAAGCGATGCTAATCTCCATGCTCCTGCTCGTCGCGGTGCCGGCGATTCTGATAGCGGTGGGCGCTGCCGTGCATCTGAAAGAGCAGCGGGAGCGGCGCTCGCCGGGCGAAGCAGGAGATGCCGGACAGGGAGGGTGTGCTTGAAAACCATCATAGAACCTTTTCGCATAAAGATGGTCGAGCCCTTGAGGCTCACCACCCGGGAAGAACGCGAGGAAATTCTGCGGGCGGCCGGTTTCAATCTGTTCAACATCCCGGCCCGGGACGTACTTATCGACCTCCTGACCGACAGCGGGACCGGAGCGATGAGCAGCCTGCAATGGGCCGGGATGATGCAAGGCGACGAATCTTACGCCGGAGCGGAAAGTTTCTACCGCTTTTACGAGCGAGTCCGGGAGCTGACCGGGTTCGAGTACGTATTGCCGACCCATCAAGGGCGCGCCAGTGAGCGGATTCTGTTCGAGCTTCTGGGCGGTCGGGGCAAGGTTGTGCCCAACAACACGCACTTCGACACCACTAGGGCCAACGTCGAGCACTCCGGCGCCGAGGCTGTGGACCTCCCGATTCCCGAGGCTCACTCCCCGGAGGTCTGGCACCCCTTCAAGGGCAACATGGATGTAGACCGATTGGAGGCTCTGATACGCGAGGTGGGAGCCCAAAGGGTCCCTCTTTGCATGGTGACCGTGACCAACAACGCAGGCGGAGGGCAGCCGGTCAGTTTGGAGAACCTGCGGGCGGTGCGCTCGGTGTGCGACCGGTACGGAATCCCTTTGTTCCTGGACGCTTGTCGGTTCGCCGAGAACGCCTACTTCATCAAGCTCCGGGAACCGGGCCAGCGAGATCGCTCGGTGCGCGAGATCGTGCGGGAGATGTTCGATTTGGCTGACGGAGCGACCATCAGTGCAAAAAAGGACGGTCTGGTCAACATCGGCGGGATGCTTCTGCTGCGGGACCGCGAACTGGCCGAGCGAGCCGGAAGCCTGTTGATCCTGACCGAGGGGTTCGTAACCTACGGCGGCCTGGCGGGGCGCGACCTGGAAGCGATGGCCCAGGGACTGGAGGAAGTGATCCAAGAAGACTATCTCGCCTACCGGGTCCGCTCCGTGGAGTATCTCGGCGAAAAGCTGTCCGCTCTGGGATATCGCACTATTCAGCCTCCGGGGGGACATGCGGTCTTCGTGGACGCCGGCGCGCTGTGCCCCCACATCCCGCCGGCCCAGTTCCCGGGGCAAGCGCTGGTCTGTGCTCTCTACCGCCACGCCGGCATCCGTGCCTTGGAAGTGGGCAGTGTGTTTCACGGGGACGGGCGGGCGGCTCCCTGGGAGATGGTCCGGCTGGCTATCCCGCGCCGGGTATACACCCAGAGTCACATTGACTACGTGGTCGAGGCTTTCGCCGAGCTATATCCCCAGCGCTTCAGCTTTCGCGGCCTGAGGATGGTGAACCGCCCCCAGATGTTGCGCCATTTCACTGCGCGGTTCGAAGAGCTTTAAGAAACCCTTAAGGGAACTTCGGAAAAGTTTAACGCACGCTTAAGCGCTCGCTCTGAAAATTGAATGGCGGTTCAAAAACTTGGAGGCTCGCCATTGGAGCGCTCCACGGGAGTGTACCAGCCGGAGCGGGTTGCTTGTTCCGCGAAAGTGGTGGCGAAGCGCCGGGCACGCCGCGAGGCGATCCTGCGGGCCGCGCTCAGAGGTTTCAAGGATAAGGGATACCACGCCACGACCTTGGAGGACATCGCGCGGAACTTAGGAGTGCGGGCTAGCGCCCTGTATCACTACTTCCCCGACAAAGAGACCATCCTGTACCGGTGCCACCGGGATGCTCTGCTGGAACTCGGGGCGTTGGTCCGGCGGGCGCGGCGTAGCTTCGCCTCCCCGGCGGACCGCTTGCGCTATCTGATCGAGCAACACGTGAGGGTCATGACCGAGACTCTGCAGGGTTCGCCTTTGGCTTTCGAGATTTCGGCGCTTTCGCCTGAAAGAAGGAAGCGGGTGGTCGCTCTGCGGGATCGTTACGAAGCATTTCTGCGGCGGACCATCGAGGACGGGATTGCGGAGGGCTCCTTCAGGGCGGTGGACCCGAAGAGCTCGGCTTTGGCGATCCTGGGCGCGGTCAACTGGATCGCGCGCTGGTACCGGCCCGATGGGACCCTGAATGCGGAGGAGCTGGGGCGCAGATTTTCTGACTTCTTGATCGGAGGATTGCTATGTCCCGCGTTGCGGTAAAGGAGAGGCACTTCGCTCCTCGCGCTGCCGAGGAATTCGAGTTTCGGGAAATTCTTTATTCCAAGTCGGGGAGAGTGGCCCGGATCACGATCAACCGCCCGGAGAGGTACAATGCTTATTCGACACTCACCTTGGAGGAGCTTAGCACCGCATTTCGAGACGCCAGTTTTGACGACTCGGTGGGAGTGATCGTTTTCACGGGCGCGGGTGACCGCGCCTTTTGCACCGGGGGAGATGTCAAGGAGTACGCGGAAAAGTATGTCTCTTACCCGCGCGATTACTGGAAGTACATGAGCTTGTTCCGGGCGTACATCGAGAGCATCCTCAACACGGGCAAGCCGGTGGTGGCGAGGCTGAACGGCATGGCGGTGGGAGGGGGCAATGAGAGCCAGCTGGCATGCGACCTCGCGGTGATGGCGCAGCACGCCTACATCAAGCAGGTCGGTACCCACGTGGGTTCGGTAGCCTGCGGCGGCGCTACTCAGTGGCTTCCCTTGGCTGCGGGGGAAAGGCGTGCGCGACAGATCCTCATGTTGAACGAGCCGATACCGGCGGAGCAGGCGCTTGCCTGGGGGTTGGTCAACTGGGTAGTACCATCGGTCCGCAGGGGCGAAGAATGGATTGAGCAGGCGAGTCAAGAAGAGATTCGCAAGGCGCAAGAGGGGCGGGATGGCTATCGGATAGATCTCAGCCGCTTGGATCAGTTTGTGGACGAGCTTGCCCGCAGACTTTTGGCTTCGTTTCCCGAGTGCACTCGTTATACCAAGCAGCAGCTGAACTTTTGGAAAGACCTGTCCTGGCATTCGACCATTCGCCACGGCCAGGACTGGCTGGCTTTGCACTATGCATGCTGGGAGCCTCTGGAGGGGATGCAGGCGTTCGTGCAGAAGCGTCCGGCGCGTTATGCCATGCTACGGGAGCTGGCCGCGGAGGGCCGATCAGCCGAGTTCCCTTGGGGACCTCCGCTGAAGAAATGCGAGCGTTGCGGGGCCGAGAATTTGCCCCTGGAGCACCGTTTCTGCGGGATCTGCGGCGAGTGTCTTTCGTGAGGATGTCGTATCCGTGTTGGTGCACCTATACAAGGCCGACGGCAGGGCGCACTTGGCCATCGATAACCCGCCTCTCAACATACTGACCCGGGGCGTGCTGTCCGAGCTGCGCGGCGCTCTGGAGGAGCTGAGCGCCGACCTGGAACTAAGAGCGGTGGTGCTCGAAGCTCGAGGGAAGCACTTTTCGGCGGGCGCGGATGTGAGAGAGCACCTGCTTCCCGAGTGCCGGGACCTCATACCCGAGTTCGTCGACACGGTGGCCGCCCTGTACGAGTTTCCGGTCCCCCTCATCGCGGCGGTTCGGGGGAAATGCCTAGGCGGAGGTCTGGAGTTGGTCTTGGCGGCGGACATGGTGATCGCAGAGGAAGGAGCCAGTTTCGGGCAACCGGAGATCCGGCTGGGGGTTTTCCCGCCCGTGGCTTGCGTGCTGCTTCCCCTTCTGGCCCCGGCAGGAGCGGCCGCGGAGCTCTTGTTCACCGGGGAGGCGGTGAGTGCGGCGGAGGCTAAAGAACTCGGCATAGTCCGCCACGTGGTGCCCGAGGGAGAGTTGGAAAGCCGGACTTTGGAGCTGGCGCAGCGAGTGGCGCGTCACAGCGCGGGCACTCTCAGGCTGACCAAGAGGTGCTACAAGGCAGGGCGGGCGGTGGCGCGGGAAACTTGGGATCGGGCGGCGCGGATCTACCTAGACGAGTTGATGGCCACCGAGGATGCGGTAGCCGGACTCACGGCATTCTTGGAAAAGCGGCAACCGGTATGGCGTCATCGCTAGCGGATCTCCGTCTTCTGCCCGACTGGCAGGGCAAGAGCCTCGAGCTAGTCCTGGAGGACTGCCGGGATCTGGTGGAGGATACCGATTTTCCCACCGTACGCCGGTGGAGGGAAGCCGGCGGCCGGGTGGTGGGTCATTTTCAGGTCTATTTTCCGGAGGAGATCGCCCACGCTGCCGGTACGCTTCCCTTCAAGGTCAGAGGCGCTCCGATAGAACCCACCCGAGCAGAGTCACACTTTGGATCTTATCTCTGCTCCATTTTGAAGACTTCTCTGGAGCTGGTGTTGAGTGCCAGGGTGGAGCTGGACTTGTTCGTTACCCACCCCATTTGCGACGCTGCTCGGAACTTGGCGGGGGTCTGGGGGAGAAACTTTTCCTATCCTTGCGAAATTCTCTACCTGCCGCAGAACGCCAACTCCAGCTATGCCGCAGCGTACTTGCGGGGTGAATATCGCCGGCTCCTCCGAACGATCGAGGCGGTGACCGGGCGCAAAGTGAGCGACGCGGAATTGCGGGAGTCGATCGCGGTTTACAACGAGAATCGCAGGCTATTGCGGGCACTTTACCGGATCCGGAGGGAGGCTCCCTGGCTGGTATCTGCGGACGAAGCTTACGTTCTGGTGGCGCTCGGAGGGTTGGTTAGGCGGGAGGAACACAACGCCTTGCTGCAGTACGTCTTGCCGCTCATAGAGCGCCGTTCGGCAAAGAAACAGGACCGCATCCGGGTGGTCTTCACGGGTGGTTTTTGCGAACAACCTCCTCTCGATCTAATTCGCACCGTGGGTCGTTCCTGCTACGTGGTGGACGACGATTGGCTGATCGGCTTGCGCTGGATAGTGGAAGATGTGCCGCTGGAGGGAGACCCGTTGTTGAACCTGGCGGAGGCTTACTTGGAGCGTTCCGCCTTCAGTCCGGTGCAGCACGACCTGCGGAAGCCGAAAGAAGAAATGCTGTTGAAGCAGTTGCGCGAGGCCCGGGCGGATGCCGCGATCATAACCGCGGCGAAAATGTGCGAGCCCGGATTGGAAGATCAGGTAGCGTACGTCCGGGCCCTGGATCGTGAGGGGATTCCCTACTTTGTGAGCGAGTTCGAGGAAAACATGGTGAGCTTCGATCAATTGGAGCTTCAGCTGGAGACCTTTGTGGAAAACGTTCTTTTTGACTGAGGGGTCCGTGCGATGACAGTGCCGGGGCACGAGCTGGAGCTGGTGGGCCGAGGAAACCGAGAGGGTGCGGCGTTGTTCCGGAAGTGGTTTGAGGAGCTGACGGCGGCGGCCGCCGAAGGAAGGGGAGCAGCTTACGTCTTCGTAATGGGAAGCCTCGCGGAGCTGCTGCGGACTTTCGACTTCCCCCTGGTCTTTCCGGAGATCAACTCGCTTCAAACCGCCGTGAGAAGAGTGGCGCACGAGTATTTGGATCAGGCGGAAAGCTACGGATATTCTCCTGACATTTGCGGCTACGTCAAAGCGGACGTGGGCGTACAGCTGCGGGGCGGTCAGCATCCCATGGGCAGGATCCCCAAGCCGGCGCTCGCGGTGTACACCAACGCCTGTAACACCTACATCAAATGGGCGGAGATTTGGGCCCGACTTTACCAGATCCCGGTTTTTACTTTCGACGTCCCGGGCGGCAGGAGTGCGGGCTACAGATCCGCGCCGGGAGATCCGGATTTCGAGAACGACCGCCGCTACGTGCTCGGCCAGCTGGGGGAATTGATTGCTTTATGCGAAAAAGTTTCGGGAAGGCGGTTCGATATCGACCGCCTCCGCGAGTGCCTGCACTACGCCAACGTGCTACAACGCGGCTGGCAGCGGGTTTTGGAGCTGAACCGTTCGAAGCCCTCGGTGTTCAACGCTCTTTCGGACGGAACCATCTACCTAGGTGTGGCCAACGGCTTTCGAGGAACGGCGGAGGGGGCTCGGTTCTTCGAGAATTTGGTGGAAGAGATGTCTTACAAAGCAGATCGCGGAATCGGGACGCTGACCGAGGAGCTCTACCGGCTGATCTTCGTGGGTGTTCCCTGCTACCCGATCTTTCGGAGGTTCAACGAATTCTTCACCGAGTGGGGCGGCACGTTCGTCAACTCGACCTACCTCTGGTTTGCCTCGGGCGGCGCTCATCTGGGCTTCCAGTACGATCTGCAGCGCCCGCTCGAAAGTCTCGCCGAGGGACTGCTGGTCACGGTACGCGCGGCAATGGACAGCATGTTTTTCCAGACGGAAGCGCTGGTGGAGATGATCGATCTCTACCGGGCAGACGGCGTAGTGTTTCACCCAATAAAAAGTTGCCGCACGGTGTCTACCGGACTCGCCGACAATCGGCGGGCGCTGCTGGCTTCGCGCGACGTGGCGACTCTGTTCATCGAGTCCGACATGATGGACCGGCGGGTGGTTTCCGAAGCCCAGTTAAAGAACCGGGTGGACGCGTTTTTCGAGGGGCTGGCAGCCCGCAAGCGGCAGGCTGCTGCGGCGTGCTGAAAGGGGAAAACCATGGCTTACGCGGCGGGAGTGGATGTAGGCTCGACCCAAACCAAGGCGGTCATCGTGGACGAATCCCGGCGGATCGCCGGCCGCTCGTTGATCGACACCGGGGCCAACGTGGTACGCGCTGCCGAGCGCGCCTTCCAGGAGGCTTTGTTGAACGCCGGGTTGCGGGAAGAAGAGGTGGAGTTCGTGGTGGGCACCGGTTACGGGCGCTACAAGGTGACTTTTGGAAATACTCAGGTGACCGAGATTAGCTGCCACGCTCGCGGCGCGGTCCACATGTTTCCCAAGACCCGCACGGTACTGGATATGGGAGGACAAGATACCAAAGCGATCCGGGTATCTCCGAGCGGGGAAATCTTGGACTTCTGCATGAACGACAAGTGTGCCGCCGGTACCGGAAGGTTCCTGGGAGCCGCCGCCAATGCGTTGGAGCTGCCGCTGGAGGAACTGGGACCTCTGGCCCTTCGGGGGGAGAGGCCGGTCAAGATAAGCACCACCTGCACCGTCTTCGCCGAGTCTGAAGTTCTCTCGTGGCTCGGAAAGGGCAAGAAGATAGAAGACATTCTCCTAGGGGTACACCAATCTATCGCCGCCCGGTCGGTGGGATTATTGCGCAGAGTCGGAATAGAGGAGGAAGTGACCTTCACCGGCGGTGTGGCGCGCAACGTGGCGATGGTGGAGGCGCTGAAGCAGCGTCTGGGAGTAAAAATCAATGTGAGCCAAGAGTCCCATTTCATGGGTGCCCTCGGCGCCGCGCTTTTTGCCCTGGATCACATTCTTGCGAGCCGGCGACCGCAGGTTGCCCGAGGAGGAGCGTAGTGCCTCTCACCGCAGGCATCGACATAGGGTCGACCTACACCAAAGCCGTCATCGCGGCCGAAGACGGCACCATCCTGTCAAAGGCGATCCAGCCCACGGGCTTCAGGCTGGGCGAGGCCGCGGATCGCGTTTACCGAGAAGCTCTCGAGCAGGCCGGGCTCGAACCCGGTGATGTGGATTACGTGGTTGCCACCGGGTTCGGTCGCCACCAGAACGAGATCAGCGACCTCAAGGTGACCGATCTAACGGCCGCTGCGCGGGGCGTGCGGATGCTCTTTCCCGACACCCGCACCATTCTGGACGTGGGAGGACAAACGATGAAGGCCAGCAAAATCGGTCCCGACGGGAAGGTCAAGTCTTTCCGCCTCAACGACAAATGCGCCGCGGGAACCGGGGCCTTTCTGGAAAAGACGGCGCGTTATATGGGCTACAGCACGCTGGAAATCGGCCCATTGGTGGAGACGTCCAAGGACCCGGTGCCCATTTCCGGCGTGTGCGCGGTGTTCGCAGAGTCGGAAGTGATCAATCACTTGTCCCAGGGGGCGGCTCCGGCGGACATCATGCATGGGGCCATAGTCTCCCTCGTGGGCCGGTCGGTCCAGCTGCTGAAACGAGTGGGTATGGAGCCGGAATTCACGCTCATCGGAGGCATCCTGCGGTTCCGGCGGATGGTAGAGGTGGTAAAGGAGCACCTCCGTTCTCCCGTAAACGTACCGGAAGGGGATCTGGTGCAGTTCGTGCCGGCTCTGGGAGCTGCGGTTCTCGGCCAGCAGCGCTTGCGCAAGCTTCAGGAGGAGGCTGCGTGAAGGCGGCGGTCTTCCGCGGTACGGGGCATCCGCTGGAAATAAGCGACGTCCCCACGCCCGCACCCGGGCCGGGCGAAGCCCTGGTAAGGGTGGCAGCGTGCGGACTGTGCCATACGGACCTGCACTACATCGATCACGGGGTGCAAACGTTCAAAACCCCGCCTCTGATCCTAGGCCACGAGGCATCAGGGACAATCGCAGCTCTAGGTCCGGGCGTGGAGGCTTGGAGCGAGGGAGATCCGGTTCTCATACCGGCGGTCCTTTCCTGCGGCAAATGCGCCTACTGCCGGGCGGGAAGGGAGAATCTGTGCCGCAACCTTGCCATGCTTGGCAATCATATCGACGGGGCCTACGCTGAGTATATCACGGTTCCGGCTTCGGAACTCGTGAGGGTACCGCCCGGCCTCGCCTTGGACCAGGTATGCGTGGTGGCCGACGCTGTTTCTACTCCTTACCACGCCGTTACGCGGCGCGGGCGAGTTCGGCCGGGGCAAGCGGTTGCGGTGGTGGGTTGCGGAGGGGTGGGCTTGAACGCTGTCCAGTGTGCCGTGGTAGCGGGGGCGAGCGTAATTGCCGTCGATAAGAACGAGGCGCGTCTGTCGCTAGCGAGGGAACTAGGCGCCGCGCAAACTTTCAATCCCGAGTCCGTTTCCGACCCGGAACGCGAATTGCGCCGGCTGAGCGACGGGGGTGTGGATGTAGCCTTCGAAGCGGTGGGATCTGCTGCCACGGTCCGATTGGCTTTCGCAGCTCTCAAGCCGGGTGGACGCCTAGTGGTTATCGGATACTTGGCCGCCGAAGTGGCACTTTCCGCCGCCCGTTTGATGTTTTTCGAGCTCGAAATCGTAGGGAGCTTGGGCTGCGGCGCGGGAGAGTATCCCGAAATCCTCCGTTTGGTCCAAGCCGGGAAAATCAAGCTAGCGCCGGTCGTCAGCGGAACGTTGCCCCTGGGCGAGATCAACGACGGCTTGGAGCGGCTGCGCCGGGGCGAGGGAGTAAGATGGGTAGTAACGCCTTGAACGTCCGAACGCTAGACTCCCGGGGGGATTCGCTATGACAACCGGCAAGCAGTCCGGCGAAAAGGAAGACGGTCTCCTCGACCCGTTGGCAGTTTTTCAAGACGAGCACCGCGCTGCATTGGAGATTCTGGAGGGCTTGGAGAAAGCCGCCGCCGCTTTGGAGGAAGGAAAGGCCGTGCCCGAGTCGATCGCAATTGTGAAAGAGGCACACGCATTTCTCACTACCGAGGTCCGCCGCCATAACGAAGATGAGGAGCAGGTGTTGTTCGACCTGCTAGGCGAGGAAGCACCTTGCGAGTTTTTCGCCGAAGAGCACCGGACGCTCCGGAAATTGGAAGCGGAACTGGAGAGAGCGCTCAATGCGGGGGATCCCAAAGGGTTGGTGCCGCGGATCGCCCGCGGCATAGTGGAGCTGCTACGGACTCATATCGAGCGGGAAGACCAGGTGCTGTTTCCCATGGCGAGGAGTCTGTTAGGCGAGGAAGGACTCACGGTCGCCGCCATGCGGCTGCGGCGCTCGCGGGAAAAGCCCCGCTGAGCCCCCGCCTTTCCGGCTCCCGATCGTCTTACCGAATTATCTTATCCTCAGGTGTCACTCTACCTTTTCGTGGTCACGCTGCACCTCCTCGCCGCGCTCTTTTGGCTCGGCGGGATGTTCTTCTTGGCCGTGGTGGCGGCACCGATCCTGCGCGAGCTGCCGCCGGGCCAACGCTCGGAGCTGTTCCAAAAACTTGGGGTACGGTTCCGCCTGTGGGGTTGGGTGGCGATCGCCGTCTTGCTGCTTACCGGAGCGGCAAATCTCCATCTCAGGGGCGTATTGAATGCGCCGGTCATGGGGAGCACAGCGTTTTGGAGTTCGCCCTTCGGAAAAGCTCTGCTGTGGAAACTCGGGCTCGTGACGCTTATGATGGTGCTGAGCGCGCTGCACGATTTTGTCTTGGGCCCCGCTGCGTCCCGGGTGCCCCCGGAGACCAGGCGAGCCGCCCGGCTGCGGAAAGCCAGCAGTTGGATCGCCAGGATCAACGCGATCCTGGGAATAGCGCTGTTGATAGCGGCGGCCCGGCTGGCGAGGGGAGGAATGCCGTAGCGGCGGCCTGGCGCCGGGGGAGCTTAAAGGATTCCTGGCGCCGGCGGATCTTAGCCGGCGGATCTTATAAGGATTTTGGAGGAGGAACCAAGCGATGGCTCGACTGTACCCGAATCTTTTGGCGGCCGTTTTTCTGTGGGCTGCCGGGTCGACTCTTCAGGCTCAAGACCCGCGCGACGCGGTCCTGAGGTCGCTAGACAGCAACTACGACCGATACGCTCAGGTCGCCAAGCAGATCTGGGACTGGGCAGAGGTGGGCTACCAGGAGACTCGAAGCTCGACTTTGCTCCAGGAACAGCTGCGCTCCGCCGGTTTCGAAGTGGAAGCGGGAGTGGCCGGGATGCCTACCGCTTTTATCGCGAGCTACGGAAAGGGCTCGCCCGTGGTCGCTATCCTGGCAGAGTTCGACGCCCTCCCCGGCATTACCCAAGACGCCGTGCCGATACGGCGGGCGATCGAAGGCAAGGACGCGGGGCACGCCTGCGGGCATCATCTTTTCGGTACCGGTTCCATCGCCGCCGCGATCGCGGTGAAACAGTGGCTCGAGGGCGCCGGTCGGCGGGGAACGATCCGGGTTTACGGCACTCCGGCGGAGGAGGGCGGTGCCGGGAAGGTTTACATGGTGCGCGACGGGTTGTTCAATGACGTGGATGCGGTTCTCCACTGGCACGCATCGAGCCAAAACAGCGCTGCGCAGGATAGCAGCCTGGCCAACAAGTCGGCCAAGTTCCGCTTCTACGGGGTTTCGGCCCACGCGGCCGCAGCTCCGGAGCGGGGGCGCTCCGCCTTGGACGCCGTGGAGGCGATGAATTACATGGTGAACCTGATGCGGGAGCACGTGCCCGACAAGGCTCGCATTCACTACGTGATCACCAGCGGCGGCGCCGCTCCCAACGTGGTGCCTGACTTCGCCGAAGTTTACTACTACGTGCGGCATCCCGATCACCGGCAGGTGGAGGAGATCTTCGACCGGGTGGTGAAGGCCGCCGAAGGTGCTGCGATGGGAACCGGTACGCGGGTGGAGTACGAGGTGATTCACGCCCTCTATGCGATGTTGCCCAATGACGTTTTGGGCCGGGTAGTGGACAGGAACTTGCGGCGTGTGGGAGGAGTGAGGTACACCGCGGAGGAGCGGGCCTTCGCCGAAGAGATCAGAAAAACCCTGCCGGCGGACGCGCCGCCTTTGGAAAGCGCCGCCGAGATCCAGCCCTACGGGATCGGCGGTCCGGGCGGCGGTTCCACCGACGTTGCCGATGTCAGTTGGGTAGTTCCCACGGCGGGTCTGGAGACCGCCACCTGGGTTCCGGGCACGGCGGCCCACTCCTGGCAGGCGATCGCCGCGGGCGGTACCAGCATAGGGATGAAAGGGATGCTGGTGGCGGCCAAGACTTTGGCCCTTACGGCGATCGATCTTTTCACCGACCCTTCGATTATTGAAAAAGCAAAGGCGGAACATCGCCGCGCGGTAGGGCCGAACTTCGTCTACAGAGCCCTGGTGGGAGATCGGCCGCCGCCGCTGGATTACCGGTCCAGATGAGGAAACGCGGTGCGCGGCCGGGAATCGGCACCTCACGAATTCAGAAATAGAGGTACGACTGGATCTTGAGGGACCACTCGGCAACGGCGCTCGAGCGCCACAGGTCCACGTTCACCGCCAGCTTGTTTCGGCCGGCAAAGTGTAACACGATTCCGGGCGTGAAAAGCCAGCCCCCGTCCGCCGCACCGCCTAGCGCGGGATCGCTCCAGCTCACCCGGCCCACGGGTTCCACCGCCTCCAAGTAGCGACTCCCGGAGACGGGGGATTTGTAAGTGACGATCCCCTGAACCGCTAGAAAGGTGCTGGGATCCCCGGCCGTGAGGTTCCGCCAGTTCTCGCCTGCTACGAGACCGGCTTGCACGTGAAGACCCTCGTCGAAGTTTCCGATCTCCAGGTCCCCTCCCCAAGCTGCTGCGCGGGCGTCCCCGCCTGCGGCCACGTAGTCGTGTAGCGCCAGGTTCCCCGCAACGGCGACGCCATCCGCCAGTACAAAACGGGCCCGCGCCGTAAAAGACTTGGCGCCGTTTTCGTCGCGCTGGTTCTGCCCCGCTCCGTTGGTGATGGCGGCAAAGTAGCTCAGGCGCCCGGATCGGTCGGTACCGTCCACCATCACGCCGATATCGCGGTCGGCAAATTGCAGTCTTTCCGTGAGGCGGCTGAAAGAACAAACTCCACCCGGTCCGGCGCAAGCGTTCACTCCCCGTATGTCCCCGGCCCGCTCGATCACCAGTATCTGAGTGGAACTGGTGAGTTCGAAGAGATCGAACGGCCGCTTGAATTGCCCGGCGGTGACGCGAAAAGCGGGGCCGAAGCTCAAGCGCAAGTAGGCATCCCGGAGCTGCACCCGCCCTTCGCCGTACTCCGGCTCCACCTTGCCGCCCACAAAGTCGTTGATCGTCACTTCCGCACTGAAGCGGGCGCGCCGAATGAGGAAATCCGACGACGGCTCTCCATCCACGGAAGTAGTGTTGAATTGGGTCTGCACCCTGCCGCTCAGGCGAATCTGAGCGGCCTGGGACGAGACGCTAACTTGGGCAGCCGCTGCCGGAACCAGGATCAGGCCCCAAGCCAAGAGTTTGAGGATTCGAAGGAACATGTCTCCTCGTCGCTGGTTAGAGATCGGCGGAATGTTAGCCCGGTTCGTCAATTTTGTAATCGTAGCAAAGTCACGGTCCCGTAACAGCGGGATCGGGGCCGCAGCGTTATGGGGCGCGGTGAAACATCCTCCTCCGCGGTAACGTTCCAGCTTTCGAGGCGTATATAGAAGGTGGAGGCTAACTAAAGGCATAGCGTGGAGACCGACGGAAAAGTCGGAGGGATGGCGATGCGTGCAGTGAGAATCGGATTGACACTGGCAGCTCTGGCTGGCGCGGCGCCTTTGGCGGGGCAGCAGCCGCCGCAGGAGCGTCCGGGACCGGAGCGCGTTCGGGTGATGATGGAGCGGATGGCGCAGCGGCTGGGAGGTCCCGCTTTCGACTACAGTCCCGAGCGGCTGATTGCCCGCCGGGAGGCGTTGGGCCTTACGCCGGAGCAGGTGCAGCGGTTGGAAGCGCTGGCGCAAGAAGTGAGGCGGGCCAGAGAAGCGGCGGACTCGGTTGCCCGTGCCCGGGGACCGCAGGTGGAGCAGCTGTGGCGCGAAGCGGCGCCCAATGTGGATCAGCTCCGCTCGCAGGCCGAAGCGATACTCCAAGCCCGCCAAAGGGCCGAGATCGCCGCCCTAGCGGCCGCAGCGCAGGCCAAGGCGCTGCTGACCGCCGAGCAGCGCGGTAGAGTAGCGGGCTGGGCCGACGTGCGCCGCGGCCTTATGGAGCGGCGGATGCGCGGGATGGAACGGATGCGGGAGCACATGAGGCCGCGCGCTCCCGCACCGTGGAGGCGGTCGCGAAGGCCCTAAAAGCCGCCGGCTACTTAGAGCCGTGGCTTAACTTCCAGACATAAGCGGCAACCGCCTTCACCTGCTCGTCGGTGAGCGCACTGCCGCCCTTGGGGGGCATTACCAGGCCGGTGGTGGACTTGTTGGCGGGGACCCCCTCCATGATCTGTTTTACTATATCCTGGTAGGTCCCCTTGCTGTGGAGCCACTGCTTGTCGGTAAGGTCGGGTCCCAGATTCGGTATCCCCTTCCCATCAGGACCGTGACACGCAGTGCACAGTCCCGGACCCTTGAAGAGCTGCTCCCCTTGGGCCACCATCTGGGGAGTGACCCCCGGAGGGAGGGAGTCCCGCTGCTGTGCCAGCGCGGTCGCCGGCGCTAAGCCGACCAGCAATAACGCTGACAGTAGGCGAAGGTCGGTCATTATCGCGCTCCTTTCTAAGATGGCACCCCTAGACGCTCGATACCGACGGCCCAAAGATCGCATGGACGGGCTCGGTAGGGTAGTGGATCCGCCGGGACCGCGGCGGCCTCTCTTTGGAAACCGGTCTGCGGGTGGCTCGGAGGTCGGCGGATCCCCGGTGACGGGGTCGTGTCGCTACGGGCCGCCGGAAGGAGACGATGCCGGTTCCGGAAGTGCGGCGCGCTTAAGCGTGATGCTGACCTCGAAACCTCCGCCCGGCAAATTCCTCGCCCCGATGGTCCCGGAATGCGCCAGGGTGATGGCCCGCGCCAGCGTCAGACCCAGCCCGGCTCCTGCGGTGCGGGTGCGGGCCTGGTCACCGCGAGAGAAGTGCTCGAAGATCTCGGGCAGGACGTCGGGAGAGATGCCAGGCCCGCTGTCGCGCACCGCCACCATCACCTGCTCCCGGTCGCTCTCGATCCAAAGTTGAACGCCGGTCCCTGCAGGGGTGTGTCGCAGGGCGTTGTCCAGCAATTGATCGAGAACCAGAGCCAGCATCCGGGGATCCGCCTGCACGTAAACCGCGTCCGAAGGGCTCACCAGTTGCAGGCTGTGATCCCCGGATCGCGCTCTGGCCTTGGCAATGGCGGAATCGGCCAGCGCCAACAGATCCACCGCCTCCAGTTTCGGCCGGATCGCGTCCGCCTCCAGCCGGGCCAAAAGGATCATCGCCTCGGAAATGGAGGTGAGGTGCTCGATCTCTTCCAGCACTGCCCGGAGCACCGCCCGGTACTGTTCCTCGGTTCGGGGCGTGCGCAGGGCGACCTCCACCTGCCCGCGCATGGCGGTGAGCGGAGTGCGAAGGTCGTGACCCACGTCGGCTATGATCCTGCGCTGCGCCTTGAGAGCGCGGGACAGCCGATCGAGCATCCCGTTCAAAACCCTCACCAAACCGGCCAGCTCGGTCGCCTCGGCGTGTATGGTGATTCGATGATCCTTGCTTTCCGGCTGGATCGATTCGGCTTGGGCGGTGATCTCCGCCACCGGGGCCAGAGCCGATCCGCTGAGCCAGCCGGCTCCGAAGGCGGTGGCGAGCGTCCCCAACAGAACGGTACCGGCCATAAAAAACAAAAGGCGCCGGTTTCGCTCTTCGATCGGTGTCAGCGAGGCTGCTACCTGGATCACCCTCCCTCCCAGGGGAGCCGCCGCCGGTGCCGGAGCGTAAACCGACCGGATGCGCTGCTCGCCCCACTGCTGGGTACCTCGCACCGTCTGGCCTTCGAGGGCCAACCGGAAGAGCAACGTGTCCGGCGCGAGATTCTCAGCGAAGGGGACGTTGGAACTCACCACTCGCCCCGTCTCGTCGCGCAGCGCCACGAAGCGGTTGACCTCCCGCACGAACTCTTTCAGATCTCGGGCTTGGGTGTGGAGGGCTATGGGGGACCCGGCGGCCAGCACGTCTCTTTCCAGCGACAACGCGGCGTTGAGGCCGCGGTCCAAGTCCTCCCGAAAGGCGCGGTGCACCCCCAAAAACGCCCAGGCCGCGATCAGCGTCAGGGCGACCAGCATGGTGAGGGAGAACCGCACCGCCAGGGTTCGGCGGAGCGAGTACATCAGGCGCTACCCGACTCCGGCATCCTAAGGCAGAAGCCCACGCCGCGCACCGTCTGGATGAACCCGTCGCAACCCGCCTCGCGCAACTTGCGGCGGAGGTTGCCGATGTGCACGTCCACCACGTTGCTCTCGGGATCGAAATGCATGTCCCAGACTTTTTCCAGAAGCTCGGTCCGCCGGATCACCTCCTCGGGGTGAAGCATAAAATGTTCCAAGAGTTGAAATTCCCGAGGCGTGAGGTTCAGCGGGCGGGAACCGGCCGCGGCCTTGTGCTTCAGCCGATCCAGCGTGAGGGGGCCGTAGGTAAGGCGATCCAGCCGGGCGGCCCCACCCCGGCGCAGCAGAGCCCTGAGGCGCGCGAGCAGCTCGTCGAACCTGAAGGGCTTGGTGAGATAATCGTCGGCACCGGCGTCGAGGCCTCGTACCACGTCCTCCGTGGAATCCCTCGCGGTAAGCATCAAAATCGGCGTCCGCTTGCCTTCCCGCCGAAGCTCTGTGACAATCTGGAGCCCGTTCTTCTTGGGAAGCATGAGGTCCAGGAGGACCGCGTCGTAATCGTTGACGTGGGCCAGCATGGTAGCCTCCTCACCGTCCCGGGCTACGTCCACAGCGTAACCTTCTTCCCTCAGCCCCTGCTCGATGAAGGAGGCCACCTTCCGGTCGTCTTCCACCACGAGTATCCGCACGGTCTTAAGTTGCTCTCCCTCCCTTAATCCGTTGTTTAACCGACTATTAAGAAGTCTTCAAAGGTTTTCCTAGGCTCCGCGCGATCTGCAGGATGAAAGTCGCCCCGTGCCCTTTCTCGCTCTCGACCGACAGATCGCCCCCCAAAAGTCTCGCAAGCTGGCGAGACAGCGTGAGTCCCAAACCGGTGCCCCGATTTTCCTGCCGATCACCCGCGGCGAACGCCTCGAAGATCGTTGCCTTTTGTTCCTCGCTCAAACCCTCTCCCCGGTCGATCACCCGGTACTCTAGGCGAGAGTCAGTGGCCCGGATCTCCACCGTCACCACCTCGCCCCGGGGGCTGTGGCGCACCGCGTTGGAGAGGAGATTGACCAGTATCTGGCGAACCCGCTGAGGATCGGTGCGGCAGCGAATCCGCGGATCCGAGGCCGATATCTCGATTTTTATTTCCTTGCCCTGCGCCGCGGGCTCCACCGTCCGGATCGCTTCTTGCGCCAGTTGGTTGGCTTCGGCGTCGCGCACCACGGGCTCTAGCCGGGCTGCGTCGAGCTTGCTCAGGTCCAGCAAGTCGTTGAGCAGCGCCAGAGTCCGCTCGGCGCATTCGTACACTTCCCGTGCCGCTCGGGGAGCGTCCGGTCCCGCCCGGCGGACCAGCAGATCGGCCCAGCCGTAAACCGCCGTGAGGGAGTTTCTGAGCTCGTGATTGATCATGGCGTAGAAACGGTCCCGCGACTGCTGCAACGCCCTAAGTTCACTCAAGAGGCGCGCGGTTTCCTCGTGCAAGCGGGCGTTCTCCACCGCGGCGGCCGCCTGACCCGCGAGAAGCACCGCTATGGACTCATCCTCCTCGGTGAACTCAGCTCCGCCGAGCTTCTCCGTCAGGTACAGATTGCCGATCGGTCCCCCTCGCCCCACTATAGGGACCCCCAAGAAACTGTGCATTCGGGGATGGTGCGGCGGGAAGCCGTAAGACGCGGGATGCTTGGTCAGATCGGCCAGCCTCAACGGCCTGGGATCCTTGATAAGAAGCCCCAAGATTCCTCGCCCCTTCGGCGGAGGTCCGATTTTTCGCTGTCGAGCAGGACTCAACCCGCTGGCTACGAACTGCGCCAGACCGGTTCGCTCCCGGTTCAAGATTCCCAGCGCCGCGTAGCGGGCACCGATCACCTCGCGGGCGCAATCGACTATGAGCTGTAGGACCCGCTCCAGCCGGTGCTCGCCGTAAATCCTGATACCGGCCCTGACGAGCTTCTCTAGTCGCTCGCCCCTGCTCCCAGCCGCCTGCGCTTTAGGTCTGTCCACTTACTTCGGAGCCGTAATGGGCGACACTTCGGCCGCCACCACTTCCGCCTGCCGGGAACGCTGCAAAGCGGTGAGCGCTTCGCTGAACCGGACCGGATAGGAGCCCGCATCGCGGACCCGGAGCAACTCGCCGGGAAGTTCCCTGATCGCCCGGGCACAACGCTCGCGGATCTCGGCGAGCGAAGGATGGGGCTCGAGCACCCGGCCGTTTTCCATCACGGTGCGGAGCAGCGGCTCCGCGCCGGGAGCGGGCGCAGGCTCGTCCTTCAGCGCAATGACGTCGCCCCTGTAGCGGCCGTCCGCTCCCCGCTCGCGCCAGACCTGCTTCTCGCCCGCCCAGGTCTGCTTGCCCTGACTGATCTTCAGCACGTCGCGGCCGTCGTACCGCACCAGCTTGTACGCCATGTCCAAATACGGAACGTCGGCCGAGACGTCCATCCTGGTGCCCACACCGAAGGCGTCCACGGGAGCGCCCCGCTCGAGGTACTCGTCGATCAGATACTCGTCCAGCCCCCCGCTCACGAAAATCTTCACGTAGTCCAGGCCCGCCTGATCCAGGATGGCCCTCACTCGCCTGCTCAACTCCACGATGTCCCCGCTGTCCAGACGAACCGCCGCGAGCCGCCGGCCTTGTTGCTCCATCTCCTTGGCGACCTGCACCGCCTTGTGGGCCGCCGCTATGGTGTCGTAGGTGTCGATCAGCAGGATGGCGTGTTCGGGAAACGCGCTGGCGAAAGCTCGGAAGGCGTCGATCTCTCGGGGAAAAGCGGTCACGTAAGAATGAGCCATGGTGCCGGTGGGAGGAATACCGTACTCCAGTCCCGCGAGAACGTTGCTGCTCATCACGGCTCCCGCGATGTAGGCGCACCGGGCAGCTTTCATCCCCGCATCTATCCCGTGGGTCCTCCTCAGGCCGAACTCCACCACCGGGCGGCCCCGGGCGGCCAAAACGCAGCGCGCAGCCTTGGTGGCAAGCAGAGTTTGGAAATGGCAGAAGTTCAAAACCGCCGCTTCCACCAGCTGGGCTTCCATGATGGGGGCTGTAATCTCGAGCAGCGGCTCGTCGGCAAAAATCGGGGTGCCCTCCGGAACCGCCCGCACGGTACCGCTGAAGCGGAGTGTTTTTAGGTGGTCGAGAAAGGATGGATCAAAGCGTTTGAGGGATCCGAGGTAGGCCACTGCTCTATCCGAGAAGTGAAAGCCCTGCAAGAAGTTAAGCACGTCCTCCAGACCGGCGGCTATGAGAAAGGGACGTTCTGGGGGTAGCCTTCTGACGAAGAGGCTGAAGGTGGCCTGCCCGGTCATCCCCTCCCTGAAGTAGGAGGCCGCCATGGTGAGCTCGTACAGGTCAGTAAAAAGGGCGGCGTCCCTGAGCTCGAGGGGTCCGGATATGAAGCGGTCTTTAGCGTTCGAATCCATGGTTTGTCCTCTCCCTTCAATTAATCCTGCGCTACCGCCCTCGCCAAGGGGCTTAGCCGGAGCGCTTTGCGAACCCCGCGAGTACGGCCGATATTCCTTGCCAGGCGGGAAACGCCGATTGGGTGGCTTTCTGGGGATGTCAGGGAGATCGGAGGGCAGGTATGCGGTTGATCAAGATAGCCTTGGGTAACGTCGACACTACGGTGGGCGCAGTTCGCACCAACGCCGATCGGGTTCTGCAATTGGCGCGGGCCATGGCTGCCGAAGATGTAACCGTAGGGTGCTTCCCGGAGCAGGTACTGGGAGGCTATCCTCCGGAGGATCTCATCCAGTGGCCCGCCTACGTCGCGGCGCAGCGGGCGGAGCTGGAACGCCTCGCCCGGGAGACTGCCGACCTCGGAACCGTTTTCGTCTTGGGAGTGGCGGTCCCGGTAGGAGGCCAGCTTTTCAACGCGGCGGCGGTGCTGCACGCGGGTGCCATCTTGGGTTTGGTCCCCAAGGAAAAGCTTCCCACTTACAACGTTTTCTACGAGGCGCGAACCTTCTCCCGGGGTGGGCCCGGATTGTCGCTGTTGTCGGGAGACGTTCCTCTCGGGGATTTGATCTTTGGTTTCGAGTGGGGGATTTTGGCGGTCGAGGTGTGCGAGGATGTCTGGTCTCCCGATGGCCCGATGGCGCGCCGCTGCTATTCGGGAGCCGAGGTGGTGGTCAACATCTCGGCCTCTCCCTTCCGTACCGCCTACGCTTCCACCAGGAGGGAGATTTTGGCCACGCGCTCGGCGGACAATCAAGCGGTGCTGGCTTATACCAACGCCCTCGGAGGCCAGGACGGGCTGATCTTCGAAGGCGGCGGATATGTCTTCCAAAACGGCCGCTTGCTCCTGGAAGCGCCCCGCTGGAGAGAAGGATACTCGGCATGTGTGGTGGATCTGGATCGCACCAAGCGACTGAGGCAAGAGAACACCACCTGGCGGGGAGACTGCGAGGCTTTCCAAAGACAGGGGCGTCCGGTCCGCATCATATGGGACGACGCCCCTTGTGCTGATCGCTCCCGCCTGACGTATCCGGCTCCAGCGACGGGGAACTTCTTCTTGCCCAGCGCGGAGCGGCCGGAGCGTTCGCCCCGGGAAGAGGCGCTGGACGAGCTTTTCGAAGCTTTGGCCTGGGGCACCAAAAGTTATTTCGAGAAGACCGGCGCGTTCCGCTGTTACGGGATCGCTTTGTCCGGCGGCAGGGATTCGCTGCTCACTTTGCTGGTGGCGTGGCGTGCGGTGCAGTTGAGTCTGGGTGACGGGGATCCGGATTCGGTGAGGCGAAAGGCAGCGGAGTTGATCCACGCCTTCTACATGCCGACGCGGTACTCCAGTCCCGAAACTCGCGAGGCGGCGGAAACCATATGCCGGGAACTCGGTATTCCCTTGCGCGTGGTCTCCATCGAGGAGGCGTTCGAGCGCGAGGTGGAAGCGGTGCGCCAGATGTTAGGCGGTGAGGAGCCCAGCCGGGTTACGCTTCAAAACATCCAAGCCCGGCTGCGAGCCGAGCGGATGTGGAACTGGTCGAACTCGGCCAGGGGCCTGTTTCTCCAGACCGGGGACATGAGCGAAAAGGCCGCAGGTTATACGACGATCGGCGGTGATCTAGAGGGTTGCCTTTCGGTGATCGCCAACGTGCCCAAGACGGTGGTAGTGGCGTTGTTGGAGCGCCTCTATCAGCGTTACGGGTTCGAAGGGATCAAGCTGACGCTGGCCACCGCTCCGGGGCCGGAGCTGGAGAGCGACCAGCGGGCCGAGAGCGATCTCATGCCCTTCCCGATATTGGATGCCTGCCTGCATCTGTACGCCGGGGAGAAGTTGGCGCCGGAGGAGGTGGCGGAAGCCCTGGCGGCGGTCTTTCCCGGGGAACCGAAGGAGCGGCTCCGGCAATACGCCCGTCGGTTCGCGGACCTTTTCACGCGGTCGATCTACAAATGGGTACAATCTCCTCTGTCGCTGCACGTAGGTTCTCTCGATTTAGACCGCGAGCGAGCGCTTCAGCTTCCGGTGGTGCAGCGAAACGAGTGGTATAGCGACTCCAAACCGCCGGCGGCGGAGCGCAAGAAGGCGGCTGCCAGAAAGGCCGGCGGCCGGAAGGCGCCGAAGGGGAGGAGCAAGAAACGCTGAGCGTCCTCCCGTCGGCACTCGAGCGGTTGGAGAGCATTCGGCAAAGGCTCGCGGGGAAGCGAGCCGCCGTGTTTTTGGACTACGACGGGACGCTGGCTCCCATAGCGCCGCGTCCCGAGCTCGCCGTGATGAGCGATTCGATGAGGGAGGCGGTGCGGGAGCTATCTCGGCGCTGTCCGGTGGCGGTGGTGAGCGGAAGAGACCGGACCGAAGTGGAGCGTCTTGTGGGCATCGATTCTCTGGTGTACGCGGGGAGCCACGGGTTCGATATCTCCGGCCACGGGTTCCCGCTGGAAGCCGAGGCGGGAGGGAAATTCCGCTCCGCCCTCGAGTCTGCGGCCCTAGAGCTCGAGGGCCGCATAGGGGACGTGGCGGGAGTTCTGATCGAGCCCAAGCGGTACGCCCTTGCGGTACACTACCGGCTGGTTCCGCAAGGGGAGCTTCAGAGGGTGGAAGAGGCGGTGAGGGAGACAGCCCGACGCCATACCGAACTTCAGTTGAGCGAAGGGAAGGCGGTTTACGAGTTCCGCCCGCGGATCGAGTGGCACAAGGGGAAGGCCGTACTCTGGCTGCTCCGCGCGTTGGGTTTGGATCGCCCCGACGTAGTGCCTCTATACCTGGGCGACGACCTCACCGACGAGGACGCCTTCGAGGCGCTCGGAGACCGCGGGATCGGTATAGTGGTGGGCGACCTCCGGGGACGGCCGACCCGCGCGCAGTACAGCCTTGCGGATTGCCACGAAGTGGAGAGGTTTTTGCGCGAGCTAGCGGCCGTATCAAGCGTCGCTTGAGCGCGCGGCGTGGGCTTCGTCAAGCAGCGCTTTGACCTCTTCGTCGTCCACCGGATCGAAATGCTCGTAGAAGAAGCCCACGGCTCCGAAAGGTTCGGGCTGGTAGGGGCACACTACCTCGTCCGCCTCACTGCTCAGCGTCGCACAGGCATCCCGGGAACCCACCGGTGCGGCCACTATGAGCCTTGCGGGCTGCTGCTGGCGGACCGATCGAACCGCTGCGCGCATGGTAGCACCCGTTGCCAGCCCGTCGTCCACCAAGATCACCACCCGGCCGCCTAGCGGAACCGCCGGTCTCAGGTTTCTCAGCCACTCCTCGCGCCTTCTGGCTTCCGCCATCTGGAGGGCCGTGACCGAGTCGAGATACTCTCGGGAGACGCCTAGCATCCGGATGATGTCGTCGTTCAAGAAGCGCCCCCCGTCCGCTGTTACTGCTCCTACCGCCAGTTCGGGCGAACCGGGTGCCCCCAGCTTGCGCGCCACCACGACGTCCAGCGATCCCTCCAGCCGGCGGGCTATTTCGGCGGCGACCACAACCCCGCCCCGGGGGATTCCCAGCACGACCGGACTTTTCCCTTTGTAGCTGCTCAGCCGCTCGGCCAACACCCGTCCGGCGTCGACTCGGTCGCGGAAAAGCGGCTGGCCGGGTTCCCACTCCTCTTCGTCGAAAAACGTCACCCTGGCCGACCTCCGCAGGTCACCAATGGAAACAACCGGAAAAAACGGCTTTTTGCAACATCCCCCTCCCACCGCCGGCCCGCTGCCGCGCTACGGGTCCGGAGTATACCTTGCAATTGATCGGCGTTTTGCCGGGAGAACTTCGATAAAGGCTTGAGATGGCCGTAGCGATCTCGGCGGGAGGGGTGAGCCTCAGCGGCGACCTGGCGGTGCCTGATCGGCCCAGAGGAGTCGTGGTCTTCGCCCACGGCAGCGGTAGCAGCAGGTTGAGTCCCCGAAACCGCTACGTCGCCGAGGTGCTCCAGGGCAGAGGCTTCGCAACACTGCTTTTTGACCTTCTCACGGAAGCGGAGTCTGTAGCACGGGCTCGAGTTTTCGACATCCCGCTTCTGGCTGAGCGGCTGTTGATGGTCACCGATTGGATCGGGAAGAGAGAGGAGCTGGAGAAGCTGCCCCTTGGCTATTTCGGAGCCTCCACCGGGGCGGCAGCGGCCCTGGTGGCTGCAGCCCGAAATCCTGGGCAGGTCGGTGCGATCGTCTCCCGGGGAGGGCGGCCCGACCTTGCAGGGGGTTCGCTGGAAAAGGTGTCGGTTCCCACTCTTCTCATAGTCGGCGGCAACGATGTGGGCGTCTTGGATTTGAACCGCGAAGCTGCGAAACGGTTGCGGGGAACGGTGAAGCTAGAGATCGTCCCCGGCGCCGGGCACCTCTTCGAAGAACCAGGTGCGTTGGAGAAGGTGGCGGAGCTGGCCGCGGCCTGGTTCGAGTCTTATTTGTGAATCCGGCTCGGTGAATCCCGTCGCCGTAGCCTTTCTCGGCTCCTCAGCCGCCGCGCTCACAGCGTCGGCAGGAAGTTTGTCGCTTCTGTTTTCCCAACGGCTGCCCGGCGTCGCAATCGGTTGGGCCAACGCTTTGGCTTCGGGCTTCATGCTGGGAGCCGCCTACTTGCTGATGAGTGCAGGCCTCGGCTATTCCGCCTGGGCGGGAGCAGCGGCGGCTCTCCTGGCGGTCGCCTCTTTGCATGCGGTGGACCGGGCCGGGCGATCGGCGCTCGTGCTCCATGCCCTGCATTCGGCGCCGGAGGGGTTGGCCATCGGCGGCGCGGTGTGGCTTGGTTTCCCCTTCGGCATTTTCATGATCGCGGCGATCGCGATTCACAACGTGTTCGAAGCGATCGCGCTCTGCGGAGATCTAAGAGACAGAGGGGCGAGCGTTTCGAGAACCGCAGTGCTGGCGGCAGGCAGCAATTCGGGCCAGGTTGCAGTGGCCACACTTTCCGCCGCCCTAGTTTGGCTGTTTCCCTTCCTGCTTCCTTGGGTTCTGGGTGCTGCAGTGGGATCGCTCGCTTATCTGGTCATGGTCGATCTCTTGCCGCGCTCCTACCAAGAGATCGGAAAGACCAGCATATCCCTGGTTACGCTGGCTGCTATGGCGATTCTGGTATTGCTGGGGATACCGGGCTGAGTCGATGGGCGAGGTCTTGGTGGTTCTGGTGCTGGCTTCTCTCACCGCCCTCGCCACGGGGTTGGGGGCGGTACCCTTTGCTTTCGTGTCTCGCATCTCTTCCGCCGTGGAGGCTAGAGCCAACGCCCTAGCTGCGGGTCTCATGCTGGGAGCGAGCTTCGGGCTCGCAGCCGAAGGGACCCACCGGGGCGGATGGCAGACAATGGCGGGCGCAGTGGGAGGGGTGCTTTTCATCCTGCTGGTTCATCGGCTGCTCGACCGGCACCGTTTCAGCTTCGAGACCGCGAAATCGGTGCCGGGGGAGGCGGCCGGGGGCTCAGCTGCAGCTGCCAAACGCGCTCTGCTGGTGCTTATAGTGATGACCGCCCACTCCGCGGCGGAGGGTGTTGCGGTGGGGGTCGGTTTCGGAGGGGGCGAGACTTTGGCGCTGGCTATTACCGTTGCGATCGCGGTTCACAACATTCCGGAAGGTCTGGCCATCAGTGCGGTCCTCCGCTCGCAGGGCGTGAGCCTGGTGCGCTGCGCAGGATGGAGCGTCTTTTCTTCTCTCCCGCAGCCGCTGCTGGCAGTGCCCGCGTTTTTATTCGTGGAACTTTTCCAGGCGACACTCCCCTACGGACTGGGATTCGCCGCGGGGGCCATGGCTTTCCTGGTCCTGCAGGAGTTGCTTCCGGAAGCCTACGGCAACGCTCCGGCGCGCGCCGTGTCGCTTTTCGTCACGGTTTCGCTGGTACTGATGGTGCTGTTTCAGCGCTCGCTTTGAACGCCGCAGCCCGCCGTTCCAGCGAATTCCGTGGCCGGGAAGACTCCGTTCGTTTAAACCCAGGTGAAGGTTGAGCCGTGCGGTTCAGAACGGTCTGAACCCGGGAGATCCGAACCGCTGCATGCTCAAGTGATGCGCCAGGGGATAAGCATAGGCAATCGCTACCAGTGCTACGGCTATTACCACCCAGAGGCCGAAGCGGTCGAAGATGCTTTTCCGCAGGGGAGGTCCCTCTAGCGGTTCCGCGAAAGATACGGTGTCGTCATTGTTAGGCCTGCCCGCTAAAACAGTGCCCAGCATAACGAGAAGGAAGAAAGCGGCGCTGGTGAACAGGAACAGCCCGCCGAGGGCCGATACGCCGGTGAGCGCCTTCCACTGTTCCGCGGCAGGGTGGCCCATGTAGGAAGGGTCGTAGATCCGCCTGGGCATTCCCATCAACCCGGTCGCGTGATTGGCGATCGCAAAAAGCACCATGCCGATGAACCATAGGTACGGTTGCACCTTGGCCAGAAGGGCTAGTTCTAGCTCGCGGTTTACCAGCTTCGGCACCAGCCAGTAGGCGACGCCCATGAAGGTGAGCGCCACGGCGCTTCCCACCGTCAGGTGGAAGTGACCCTGGACCCAGGCGGTGTTGTGCACCACGGCGTTCATGTCGAACGCGGCGTTGACCGCGCCCGAGAAGCCTCCTATGGCGAAGAGTACCATGCTCAGCAGCACCGAAGCCACGAACGGATCGCCCCAGGGGAGCTTGCCCAGCCAATCGAAAAGCCCCTCGGCGCCGCGAGCGCGCCCCGCGATCTCCAGAGAGGCAAGGACCGTGAACGCGGTCACCAGCGAGGGAAACAGGATCCAGAAGGTGTTCAACGTGTGCAGCGCCTTCCAGCCGCTGGAGATTCCGGGATCCATGAACTGGTGGTGAAACCCTACCGGCGTGGAGAGAATGATGAAAACCGCGAATACCATGCGGGCCAGGGGGTCGCTGAAAAGCTTGCCTCCCGCGGCCTTGGGGAGGAGGGTGTACCACACCACGTAAGCCGGAAGCAACCAGAAGTAAACCAGCGGGTGCCCGAAGTACCAAAAGAGCATCCGTGCCAAGAGGGGATCCACGGTTTCTTTGATTCCCAAAGACCACGGGATCAGCTGGAAGAGCATTTCCGCCGCCACTCCCACGGTGGCGATGAGCCAGACGATGATGGTGGCTAAGGTACCGTGCACCGCCAGTGGGACGGGTGTCTCCGGGTGCTCCTTCTTCCAGGCGCGGTAGGTTGCGATCACCACCCAGGACCAGATCCAGGAACCGACCACTACCAGGGTGAGGCCCAAGTAGAAAGCCGGGTGAGCTTTGAGCGGGGGGTAGAAGGTGTAGAGTACCGTCGCTTTGCCCCACAAGATCGCCCACAGCGCCGCGATCGTACCCCCAAAAGCGGCCCAGAAGCTGGCCCACGCAAGCCTGGGATGGCTTACTCTCCTTCCTAGTGCCGAGGTGGTGAGCACCAGGCCCAAGCCCATGATGAAGAAGGTGGTGAAAATCAGAGCCATCATCACGCCATGGGCGGTGACCGAGAGGTAGTACATCTTGGGCGAACGCCAAGGCAAATCCAGGTTGGCCCGAGACAAAGCTTGCATCAGAGCCATGGCCGCGGCTATTCCGAAAGCGGTCACCGCTACCGCCAAGTGAGCAGTTGCCAGCCGCCGCACGCCGTTCATTGCCCCGCCTCCACTACCAGTCTACCCATCATCATGTGGTGACCTAGCCCGCAATATTCGTTGCACACGATGAGATACTCTCCGGGCCGGTCGAAAACCGTGCTGAACTGCGTGACGTAGCCCGGGACCACCATGGCATTGGCGTTGGTCCCCACAATCTGAAAACCGTGGACTACGTCGGCGCTGGTGAGCCGAAAGGTTACCTTTTTCCCAGCCGGCACCCTGATCTCGCCGGGCTGAAAGGCGAACATCATGGCGATCCCGGTTACCCTGACCGCACCGTCGGGCAGCTCCTCCACCCCCCGATTGGCGAACCTGGGATCGGTCCAGACGGCCTTGGGATCGATGGTCTCTACGTGACTGGGCGGCTGCGAGCCCTGCGCGAGGGTGCCTACTGCAATGGTTCCCAGAAATATGGCGATCACCGCCGCAGCGGCGATCATCCAGATCCGCTCGTAAAGATGCACTTTCATAACGTCCCTATGGGGTTAAAGGCCCGCGGGGTATATAGACCAAGTAGTAAACCGCCAGCCACCCCAGCAACAAAAGCAACCCGTAAATCGCCACCAACGCCAAAGTCCCTCTGGGGTGCTGCTCTGGTGAGTTGCGGCGCTCCTGGTTCATAGGTTCAGATCTTCGCCAGCGCTACGGCCCGGACAATGTCGCTTTGGGAAATTACACCCACCAACTGGCCGCCTTCTTCCACGAAGAGGCGGTGGACCTCCGCATAGAGCATCTGCTGGGCGGCTTCCTTCACTTCGGCGTCCGGGGCTATGGTCAGTGGTTTGGGAGTCATGATTTCCTTTACCATAGTATCGGCGAAGAGGCGTTCGCGCGCCCCGGCATCTTCCGTCTCCGCGGCAGCGGTCAGGATGTCGGTGGTAGAAATGACCCCCACCAGGCGACCCCGCCCGTCCACCACGGGGAGTGCCGAGATGTGGCTTTCGGCAAGTGCCTGGACCGCCTCGGCTACGGGTGCCTCCGGGTCCACCGTGGTCAACTTGGTCTGCATGAGGTCGGCAACTTTCATGTCGGTTCCCTCTCGGAGTTTGGACTTCAGCTTTTACAGGCCTTGGGCACGCGGGGTAGCTATGTACTCGATCATGCGATCTTTCAATCGGTGCCGCATCTTAGTGCCGTAACGGTATGCGCAAGATTAGGGAAACATGAAGGGGTCTTAACTATTTCTGGAACAAGGTGCCTTAAGTCGCGCTTTACGGTTTCTTAAGCGCGTCCGGGTTAGAATGGACCCGGTTGCTCAGGGAGCGGCCCTGCGGTTACCTCTTGGGAGGAGAGGTCCGGCGCACCGGCCGCCGGCGGACTTCTGCTGGCTCGAGTCCGCGTCAGCCGCCGCAGGCCCGGCAGATCATACCGCAGACAGGGAGGGTTCGCACCGCCGGGCAGATATCGGCTGACAGATGGTCGAGGTGGAAGGGAGTTGCACCCCTCGGCGCATTGTTGGGTCGGGTTGAGGTCCTCCCCGGTCCGTGGCACCTACGGTGCTGCGGGCCGTCTTTTTTCTGCACTTGGCGCTTTGGCACCCACGAGAAATTTTCGAACCGAGCTGGCGGCACGGGCAAGGCGCTCTTGGAGCCGTCGCCCCCGGGGTTCCGCAGCACCGCCCAAAACCTCTTCGGTCTCCCTGGGCTCGCTTGCCGCTGCCGGGTTCTGGAATCGGGTGGTAAATTTGGCACCCTATGCGGTGGTCGTGGAAGATAACCGAGGTTGCCGGGATCGGGATCTTCGTACACTGGACCTTCCTGCTGCTCATCGGCTGGATAGTCTTGGTGCACGTTCAGCACGGTGCCGATCTCGCTACGGCGATCCGCGGCGTTCTGCTGGTTCTGGCCGTTTTCCTTTGTGTAGTGCTTCACGAGCTGGGTCACGCCCTGACGGCCCGCCGCTATCAGATCCGAACCCGCGACATCACGCTACTTCCCATCGGGGGTGTCGCGCGGCTCGAGCGGATGCCGGAAGACCCGATCCAGGAACTCTGGGTTGCCCTTGCGGGTCCCGCGGTGAACGTAGGAATTGCCGCGCTCCTGTTGCTCTTCCTGGTAGCGGTCGCCCGAGTACCCGGCCTGGCGTTCGCCGGACTGTTGGGAGGCGACCTCTTGGTCCAGCTGATGTGGATCAACGTAGTGCTGGTCGGATTCAACCTTCTCCCCGCGTTCCCCATGGATGGCGGGAGGGTACTCAGAGCTTTGCTGGCCACCCGGCTCGATTACGTCAGGGCCACCGAGATCGCGGCCAACGTGGGGCAGGGAATGGCGATCCTGTTCGGCTTCGTAGGACTGCTATTCAATCCGATTTTGTTGTTCATCGCTCTGTTCGTCTTTCTGGGAGCCCAGGAGGAAGCGCGGTTGGTGCAGATGCGCTCGCTGCTCCAAGGTATTCCGGTACGGGACGCGATGCTCACCCGGTTCCGCACTCTCTCGGAAGAAGACACGCTGGCGGTAGCCGTGAGAGAACTGCTGGCCGGATCCCAGCAGGATTTCCCCGTAATACGGGGGACCGAAGTAGTGGGCGTGCTCCCGCGTTCGGATCTGGTCAAGGCCCTCGCCCAATACGGCCAGAACGTGCACGTGGGAGAGGTGATGCGCCGGGATTGTGAGGTGGTGGAGGACGGCGAGATGCTGGAGACCGCATTCCAGAAAATGCGGGACCAAAGCTGTAACACGCTTCCGGTGGTAAGGCGAGGCGAGCTGGTAGGGATCCTCACGCTAGAGAATGTGGGAGAGCTGATGATGGTCCAGTCGGCCGTCAGCCAGGCCGCGGGAAGGCGCGGTCTGTGGGGCTTGGCTCAGCGATAGATCCGAGTCTGGGGATAGAAGATGGACCAGGCGAACCAGAACATGGTCCACGAGTCGGTCACGGGCTCCAGTCGCTTGCCGGCGAGCGGTCCGGCCGTGGCCGCGCCGAGTTCGTTCCAGGTGGATCCGGTCTGCCGGTCCTTGAGGGTGAAGTTGTCCGGGTCCAACAGGTCGAATTCCAGAACTTGGCCGTCCAGCTCGCGGAAGTAAGCGCGGCTGGTGCGGGAGGGGTGGTGGAAAGTCACCAGTATCGGCCTCCCGCCTAAGGTGTCGTTCACCGCTATCGACGCAGCGGTAGTGTCCAACACTCCGAACGGATAAGCCGCCGATGCCGAACCGCTCCGGACTCCGAGAACGAGCTCCTTGGGAGGTCTTGCCGGGTTCCAGGGGGAGCTGGGAAACAATAACGTGGGGTTGTCCGGCTCGTCGTAGTTGCCGTAAGGGTAGGCGCCGTAGTTGCGGGTGTGGCCGGTAGCCTTGCTCAGCACGCTGGTCTCCGGATAAAGCTCGCGCCATCTGGCCCAAGTGGTCTCCACCACCGGCACCCGCCTGAGCTCGGTCCCTTTCTCGGCTCCACACTGCGCTCCCATGAGAAGCTGGTTCCACAGGCTCTCCGTACCCCCTCCGCTCAGGCGGTCGAACATAACCAAGTTGTTCTCGTACAGCAGGCCCGAGACGCCGAAGTTCCTCACCCGCCCCCGGATCCTAGGGTCGAAAGCCAGCCCCGAGCCGGTAAGCGGGCAGTAGGTAACCAGCACCGGTTCTCCCCCCAGCGTGTCGTTGACGATTTCGTGCCACCATAGGATTAGCAGGGGGTACGCCCGAGCCGCCCCATTGATCACCACCCCTAGGACACGATCGTCATCATCGTAAGCCCGAGGAGCGTCCACCGCGCTGAGCAGGCGCGGGTGCGTGAGAGCGGGAATCCCGTCGGGAACTTGGCCGGAGTAAAGCTGCGAACTGGGAATCGAGCAGTCGAGATCGAACCCCCTTTGAGTGGATTCGAAGCTGCTGCTCAAGCAGCCCGTAAGTAAGACCGACAAGGCGAGTATCCCGTAGGTGCGCATCGAGCCCATGCAAATTAAACGCAAGCGCTTGCCTCCCGGTTCCTCAGGAACCGCTCGTGCTTCCACCGGGTTGTGGACTACTGGTCAAGGCTCAACAACGGACAAGCTAATGGAACCTAGGTCTATGACACTAGAGCGCAAGAAACCCGGATCCTGGTCTCTGGCCCTCGCAGTAATGCTGGTGCTGCTTCCGGTTGTGCATCCTTCGCTCAGGCCGCACCTGGGGCCTCCCTCGCATCTGCTCTGGTTTGCGCATGTCTTTCCGGTGGCGATGGCGGCTTACCTCTACGGCTTGCGGGGATTCGCGGCGGCGGTCCCGCTCGGGGTAATCGCGGTGATTGCCGGAGAAAAGAGCTTCGGGGCGGGCTACGGCGTTCCGGCGGACGCACCTACGGTCTGGGCCCTGGGGATCGCCGTTGGAGTCACCGAATTTCTCGTGGGGGCTTTTGCCCTGTGGGTCCGGCGGGTGGAAGCCGAGCGTGCCCGCCTCGAACGTTTGGCGGTAGCGGGCTTGGATGCGTCGCAGGATGCGGTCCTGCTGCTCGATCGCGAAGGCCGGGTGCAGTACGCCAACTCGGCAGCCCGAGGTATGCTGGCGGTGGCGGCCCAGGATCTGCGGGGCCGCAGGTTCTGGGGCTTCTTGCTGAACGAAGAAGACGACCGTGCCTTCGAGCCTCTGGATGGCGATCGGCGCACCGTTTTGATGCAGTCAATGGCGGGGCGTGTGTTTCCGGCTGAATTGCGCACCTCCGCGGTGCGCGACGCCGCAGAAAACACCGTGGCCTGGCTGGTCTCGGCCCGAGACCGCTCCGAGGAACTTCGCAACGAGGAGGGGCGCCGGCGGGAACAAGCCCTGCGCGAACTCGGAGCCCTGGTGGCGGGGATCGCTCACGAGCTCAACAATCCGCTCACCAGCGTCGTCACCTACGGCGAGATCCTGGCGCAGGAGAAAGACCAGCTACCGGCGGAAGCCAGGGAGGCGGCGCAAATCCTGGCCCACGAGGGAAGGCGCGCGGCACGCATAGCCCGGCAACTGCTGGACAGGGTGCGGCAGCGGGAAACCCGGCTCGAAGAGTTCGACCTCAATCGGGTGGTGGATGAGGCGGTGCGCGCCAGGAGAGCACGATTTGCGGCCCATGGCATAACGGTGATCTCCGAACTGGACCGGCACCTGCCGCCGGTGCTGGGCAGGCCCGGCGAGGTGGAACAGATCGTGGCCAATCTCCTGGCAAATGCGGAGGACGCGATGTACGCCGCTAACGGTGGCGGTGTGCTCACGATCAGAACCAGGCTGGAGCAGGATGCCGCAATTCTCGTGGTCGAAGACGACGGGCCGGGGATTCCTGTAGAGCTGCTGCCGCGCATCTTCGAGCCCTTCTTTACCACCAAGGGAGACCGCGGCACGGGGCTGGGCCTCGCCATCGCCCGCCGCATAGCCCGCGAGGCCGGAGGCGACCTAGGGGCGGAAAACCGAAAAGACGGCGGCGCGCGCTTCACCCTGAGACTCCCCGTGGCGGCACCCAAAGCCTCAGGCGAGGCTCCACCGGCTCCGGCGGAGGCTCTCGCCGCACCTCTCGTGCCGAAAGGACCGCTGCACATCCTCGTGGTGGACGACGAGCCTCATATCCGCAGCGCGCTGAAGCGCTTTCTCGAAAAGGAGGGCCACCAGGTGGTGCTCGCCCCGGATCTCTCCAAAGCGGAGAAGGCGATCGAGGAGGCCGGCTTCGACGCGATCCTCTGCGACGTTCATTTGCCGGACGGAACAGGCATGGAGCTCTACACCATTCTCCGGTCATTGCGGCCACAGTTGGGTTGCCGTTTCGTACTGATGACCGGGGACATGCTCGGCGCGGACGTGGCCGCCTTTTTGGCGGAGCATCCGGGTCCCCATTTGGCCAAGCCCTTCGAGCTCAACGACGTCAGCCGCGCGCTCGGCGCGCTGGTATCCGAGCCGGAATGCCTGCCCGTGGAAGAACCGGCGGCGGGGTCCGGCGGGGTGGCGGGTTGAGCTTTGAGCGGGAAACGATGGAGGCGATCGACCGGGTTTACCGTTTCGCCCTCCACCTGACAAGGGACCCGGCCGACGCGGAAGACTTGGTGCAGGAGACCTACTTGCGAGCCTACCGGCACCGGCACCAGTACCAGCCCGGTACCAACTGTACCGCTTGGCTCTTTACCATCTGCCGCCACCTTTGGGTGCAGCAGCGCCGGCGCGGGGATCGGGTCACCGCGTACGATATTCCCGAGCTGGACGCCCTCGCCGGACGCTACTTGGAAGATCGGCCGTCTGAAGGTGCAGGGGTTCTGTTAGATCTCCCCGAGTTCGGCGACGTTTTGAGAAAAGCTTTGGAGGAAATACCGGAGGTTTACCGGCTGCCGATCGTGCTGGTGGACATCGAGGATCAGTCCTACGCCGCCGCCGCGCAGATACTGGGCGTCCCGGTGGGCACGGTGCGCTCGCGCCTCTTTCGGGGCCGCAGGATGCTCCAAGCCCGGCTGCTGGCCTACGCCGAGGACGCGGGTATCTTGCGATCCAAGGGGGAGGGATGATGGTGTGGGTTTTAGCTGGACGGCGGGATCGGGAACCAGTTTTCCGCTTTTGGGGTTAACCGTATGGCCGCTAGGCAGCAGGCAATGGATAGAACTTTTCACCTGTAACCGACACAGGAGGTAGCTCATGTTGCAGCGCATTCTGGCTGGTATCGGTACCGGTGCGGTGCTGCTGTTGGCCGCGCCGGCTGCGGCTCACGCCCAGATGCCGCAGGGAAAGGACGTCACCATCCAGGGCACCGTGGTGGACGTCACCTGTAAGTTCATGAAAGGTGTCTCGGGCAGCGAGCATCGCCGTTGCGGGGAGCTGTGCGCCGCTGCGGGGCTCCCCCTGGCCATCCTGGGGGACGACGGCAAGCTTTACTTCCCTCTGGGGAACGAAGCCGGTAAGCCACTGCCGGTGGATCTCAAGCCTCACGTGGATCACAAGGTCACCGTGAAGGGCAAGCTGTTCGAGACACCCGGCGGTCAGGGGATCGTGATATCCTCGGTCTCGATGTGACGGGGTTCGATCGGGTAGCGGGCCGGGGGATTCCCCGGCCCGTGCTGGTTGGTGGGGTCGCTCTGCTCCTGGCGGGAGCTGGCTGGGCTCTGACCAGGGGCGATAGGGATGACGAAGCGCGCCGGGGGCCGGCGGCGCTGCCGAATCCGGCGGCGACTCCGGTGCGCCAACAGTTGGTGGGCTCGGTCCGGTACCTGGTGGGTGGTGAGGCGCCCGAGCTCTTGCTTCCCGATACGCTTTTCCCCTCCCGGCCGGTGAGATTGCTCTGGTTCGAGGGGCGGGTTGCGAGCCCCGCGGGCGAGACTGGCGCGCTAGCTCTGGACGGGGCGGGAGGGGTTCTCTACTTCGACGCATCGCTCAACCAGCGCGGACTCGGCTGGGACCTGGGGGAGCGGGAGATCGTCAGCGCAGCCCAGTCTGGCGACGGGACCTTCTGGCTCACCGACGGTGAGGGAGCGGTGCTGCGAATCGGTGCCGACGGAACGGTGCGGGAGTTGGGGCACTCCGGGCCCTTCGGTTATCCCGCTGTAGCGGGCGACTGGCGCGGTTCGGACGGCGGGGTCTGGCTGGTTCGGAGAGCCCAGCGCTGGGAGTACCAGATCCCCGATCCCGATGCGCCGCTATTGGCAAAACTCGATGTGGAAGGTCGGGTGGCCGGCAGTGTAGGCAAAGTGGTTGTTCCCCAAGCTCCGTTCTTCGCCGAGCTGGCTTCGGCCGGATATTTGGCGGTTGCGGGCGACACACTCTACTACGCTCCTTTCATTCGCGACGAGATATACGCCTTTTCTACCTCCGGGGACACCCTTTGGGTGGCTGACCGAGAGCTGCCCCAGAGCGTGGATGAGCCCAGAGTGTCGATGGAAGAAGGAGCTCCGGTAATCGAGTACCACCCGGTCAACCTGGGAATCACGGTGGGTCCGGACGATCGCCTCTACGTGCTCAGCACTCCGGGCTTCACCACCGAGCAGACCCGGCTCGACGTTTTCGATCGCCAGCGCGGTGTGTTGCTGCGCTCGGCGGTGCTTTCCACCGCTATGCCCACGATCGCCGCGGACCCAACCGGCCGGGTGTACCTCCTCGACTCCTTCCGCTTGCTCACCGGCGTAGACCCGGGGGCGCGCGACCCGTTTTCGGAGTTCGACCTGCCGCTCCTCGGCGGGGGCCGCGCGAGCTCTCGGGACTTCGCGGGCAAGGTGGTCCTGGTGAACTTCTGGGCGAGCTGGTGCACCCCGTGCCGTACCGAGATGCCGGCGCTGGACAGCCTGCGGCGGCGGCTGGAGGCGGAGTACCACGATTTCCAGTTCATCACAATGAACGAGGACGTGGACGTCTCCGCAGCCGAGCAGTTCATCGCGGAGTTGGGCTTCGACTTTCCGGTGCTGTTAGGCCGGGGGCAGCTCAGAAGGCAGTATCACTACATCGGCCTACCCATGACCGTCCTTCTCGACCGCAGCGGTCGAGTGGTGCAGCGCTGGAGCGGGTTCGCCGGGCCGGAACAGATCAAGGCGATCGAGCGCGTGGCGCGCCGGGAGTTGGAACGCGAGGAAGCCGCGACCGCGCAACCCGAGCATCACCACCACTAGGCCCCAGTTGCGGGCGGCAGGCGAACTATCGGGCGATCCTAGTAGAGGGCTGGAAAGCGGCCCAGGCGAACCAAAAGTGGTTGCCGTGGTGCAGGGGGTTCAACTTCTTGCCGGCCAGTGGGCCGCTTATCGCCTCGCCTAAAAAAGTCCAGCGGCTCCCGGTTTCGCGGTCCAGGAACAATCCCGGCGAAGGCCCCGTCTCGAACGTCAGGCGGCGGCCGTCAATCTCCCGGCCGTAAACGGCAGAAGAACCGACGTCCCGCCCTCCGGCGATCCGCTCGGCATCCACGGCGCTGGCGGTGCCTGGCATCCAGAAGACCACCACGGGCAATCCTCCGACCTGGTCGTTAACCACACCCTTCTTCTCCAGGCTGCTGAAAGGATAGGCTACGCTCTCGCCGTTCAGTTCCAGGGCGACCACCCGCTCCATCGCGGGAAGTCTCCGATCGGGCTCCAGGCTGAAGAATCCGGATATAGGACCGCCCCTGGGGTTGTCGTATCCCGCGTAGGGATTCTTGCCGTAGGGACGCGAGTGGCCGGTTTGGCGCGAGAGAACTTTTCCGCTCTGGTAGGTGCTCTTGAAGGTCTTCCAGCTCACCACCAGAGCGCTCAGAAACCGGAGTTTGCTTCCGGTGTAAGTACCCACGATCGCCTCTCCGGTGGCCTGCTGCCACCAGCTTTCGGTTTGCCGGTCGTACATGACCAGATCCGAGTGCCGCAGCCGGCCGGTGGTTCCGAAGTCCAGGATCCGATCCGCTACGCGGCGATCGAAGACCAGTGCGGTGTTGCACAGCGGGCAATACGTCACGGCGACCGGCACGCCGCCCACAGCGTCGTTTACGATTTCGTGCCAAATCAAGATCTGGAGAGGATAGGCCTTCGCCTCGCCGCCGAGATCTACGACCACGACCGGCTCCCGATCATCGAGCCAGCGGTCCGCCTGCTGAACCGACACGAATTTAGGGCGATCGATCGCGGGAATGCCGTCCTTGGGAGGACCGCCGGGCACGATCTCTTCCAGAGGAACCGACCGCTTGGAAAAATCGGTCTTCCACTCATGCAAAGTCTGCGCCGGAAGGGAGCCGGTGTGAAACAGAACCAGCACGGCCAGCGCGCCGGTCCGGGCGCCGGCTGTGCGCCGCACCGAGCCCCGGCGCTCTTTGCCCTGAGACCCGGTCCCGAGGGGTAAGCCAGCGGCGGCAGTCATCCGTCTTAGAGACAACTGCCGCCAGGTGGGTTTAGTTCCCCGAGCTCGGAGCGGGTTAGGTGGATTGCCCGGTTTTGCGCCGGAACAGTTTGTCCAGCGCCCAGTCGCCCCCTCCCGAGGCCCACAAGAACAAGAAGATGAAGCAGTAAAGGGCGGGAAGCTCACCTCGATTTTGCCAGGGCCAGAACCCTCGCTCTCCGAAGCCGAAGTGCCGCCAGAAGTAGGCCACCGCCATTTCCCCCGCCACCACGAAGGAGATCCACCGAGTTCCCAACCCCAGGGCGATAGCCAGGCCGCCGAAGAACTCCAGGATGCCGGCGATCAGGAACTCCATCGGGCTGGTGCGCGCCTGCTCCGCCCCGAACCAGCCGAAAAGCTTTTGGCCCCCGTGCGTCAGGAACAGAAAGCCGGTCACGATGCGCAGCGCGTTGAGCGTGATCTGCTGCCACTTCTCCCAAGCAATTGCAGGCATGGCCCTCTCCTGTATGTTGTCTCAGTTGGATACGCAACAGCGGCGGAGAACGCTGTACCGGATGGGCTTTTCTACAGGGTTGGGCATGAGTTTGTCAAGCCGGAAGGCGCGTTGGTCTGGACCAGGTGGAGGTTTGACTCAAGCCGCGGCTTGCGGTGGCTGCGCCCGGGATTGTCGGGTGGGACGCCGCCGGATTTTGTGATGCGACGCCCCAGAGTAGTGATCGTAGGCGCCGGTTTCGGTGGGCTCGCCTGCGCCCGCCGCTTAGCGGGACGCCCGGTGGACGTAGTGCTGATCGACCGGCACAACTACCACCTCTTCACGCCACTCCTCTATCAGGTGGCAACCGCCCTGCTCAACCCCAGCGACATCGCCTATCCGGTGAGGGCGGTGTTCCGGGGGACCCGGAACGTGCGCGTGATGCTGGACGAAGTCGTAGGAGCCGATCTGGAATCCAGGGTCGTCAAACTGAGATCGGCGCCGCGGAGCTTTTTGAGTTACGACTACCTGGTTTTAGCCTGCGGTAGCACCAACCATTTCTTTGGAATGGACCAGCTAGCGGCCACCGCCTTTCCCCTCAAGGACCTCTCCGAGGGTATGGCGCTGAGAAACCATGTCCTGGCCTGCTTCGAGAAGGCGGCACAGCTCGACGATCCGGAGGCGCGGAAGCCCTGGATGACCTTCGTGCTGGTGGGTGGCGGCCCCACGGGAGTGGAACTGGCGGGAGCATTCTCGGAGCTGATCCGTCTGGTGCTGGTCAAGGACTTTCCCGAACTGGACATGAAACAGGTGAGAATAGTTCTGGTCGAGGCTAGAGACCGGGTACTGCCCACCTTCCCCGCGGAACTCGGCCAGGACGCCAAAAAGAGACTCGAGCGCCGCCAGATCGAAGTTCGCCTGGGTACTCGACTGGAACGGGTAGAGGGCGACGAAGTCCTACTCTCCGGCGGCGAGCGGATCGTTACCAAGACGCTGGTCTGGGCTGCGGGCGTAAGGCCCGCCGCGCTGGTAGAGGCCCTAGGTCTGCCGGCCACCAAGAGCGGAAGGGTAGCGGTGGACCAAGCTCTCAGGGTACAGGGCCACGACAGAGTCTTCGCCATCGGCGATATCGCGGCGGTGCCTTACGGAGACGGCGAGATGCCGATGCTTTCCGCCCCGGCGATCCAGGAGGGCAGGTTCGTGGCCGATGCGATTCTGAAGTTGGAGCGCGGTCTGGATCCCGGGCGCTTCCGGTATCGGGACAAGGGGATCATGGCCACCATCGGGAGGAACGCCGCGGTAGCGCAGTTGGGGAAGCTCAGGTTCAAGGGATTCGTGGGATGGATCATGTGGCTGGTGGTCCATCTCTACTTTATCATCGGGTTCCGCAACCGAATCTCGGTACTTTTGGAGTGGGCGTGGGACTACTTTAGATACGACCGGCCAATTCGGTTGATAGAGAGGGCCAAGCAGAAGGAGGGTGCGCCGTGAGATCGAGCACTGCTACCAAAGCTTCCAGATCGGTCATTCGAACCGTAAACCCTTCGAACGGAAAGGTGGTGGCGCGCTATCGCGAGGCTTCCTCCCGAGAGGTGGAGGCGGTCATCCAAAAAGCGGAGCGGGCCTGGCTGGAGTGGAGAGAGACCGAATTTTCCGAACGCGCGAAGTTCATGCGCCGCGCGGCGGAGATTCTGAGGGCCAACGCCGGGGCTTATGCCGAACTCATGGCCACGGAGATGGGCAAACCGCTCCCTCAAGGGAAAGCCGAAGCTGAAAAGTGCGCTTGGGCGTGCGAGTACTACGCGGAAAACGCCGAGAGGTTTTTAGCGGACGAGGCGGTGGCAACGGACGCCTCCAAGAGCTACGTCGCATATCGGCCCTTGGGGACCGTACTGGCGATCATGCCCTGGAACTTTCCGTTCTGGCAGGTGTTCCGCTTCGCCGCGCCGGCTTTGATGGCGGGAAATGCCGCCGTCTTGAAACACGCCTCCAACGTCTTCGGCTGCGCGCTGGAGATCGAAAAGATTTTCCGGGAAGCCGGATTCCCTGAAGGCCTGTTCGGTACGCTGCTCGTGGGATCCGGCAGGGTCAAAGAGATTATCCGGCACCCGGCGATCAAAGCGGTGACCCTGACCGGCAGCACCCCCGCGGGCAAGGCGGTAGCGGCGCAGGCCGGTGCTGTGGTCAAGAAGACGGTGCTGGAGCTCGGCGGCAGCGACCCGTACGTGGTCCTGGAGGATGCGGATCTGGGGCTCGCAGTGGAAACCTGTGTAAACAGCCGGCTGATCAACGGCGGCCAGAGCTGCATTGCGGCCAAGCGGTTCATCGTGGTGAAGCCGATCATCGGGGAGTTCACCGAGCGCTACGTGGAAACGATGAGAGCCAAGAAGATGGGGGATCCGTTCGAGCCGGGTGTCGACTTAGGGCCCCAGGCGAGAGAAGATCTCAGGGACCAGCTTCACCGGCAGGTGAAGCGCAGTCTGGCGAAAGGAGCAATGCTGCTTCTGGGAGGAGAGATCCCCAAAGGACCCGGTGCGTTCTACCCGCCCACGGTTCTCGCGGGTGTCCGCAAAGGGATGCCGGCGTACGACGAAGAACTGTTCGGTCCCGTGGCCGCCATCATTGAGGCAAAGGACGAGGAAGATGCGATACGCATCGCCAACGACAGCTCCTTCGGCTTGGGAGCGGCGGTTTTCACCAAGGATGTGGAGCGGGGCGAGCGGATAGCCCGCGACCGATTGGAAGCCGGGTCTTGCTTCGTCAACGCTCTGGTGCGATCCGATCCCAGGCTCCCCTTTGGAGGAATTAAAGAATCGGGTTACGGAAGAGAACTCGCGATCTTCGGTATCCGGGAGTTCGTAAACGTCAAGACGGTGTGGGTCAAATAGGCCTGCCTTCCAGGATCGCTGCAAGCTTGGCGGGATCGATGTTCCCGCCGGATACGACGCAGACGATCTTTCCTTCCCCCGCCATCCCGGAGAGCACAGCCGCCACCGGGGCCGCTCCCGCTCCTTCGGCTATTACCCGGTTGGCGGTCGCCAGAAGCCGTACCGCGTCTGCCACCTGCTGCAGTGTGACCACCAGCGAGCCCGCCAGAACCTTCCGGACCAAAGGCCACATTTCCGGCAAAAGGCTGCTGGAGCCTATGCCGTCAACAAAACTGGGCGTGTAGGCTACCTGCTGCGGGGATCCGGCCGCGAGGGAAGCGGCCAGCGGGGCGGCGGTATCCACCTCGCAGGCGAAAATCCGCACCGAGGGCTTTAATGCTCGGATCGCGCAGGCTATGCCCGCGCTCAGCCCGCCTCCCCCATAGGGAACCACCACTGCGTCCACCTGGGGCAGGTCTTCCAGAATTTCCAAACCGATGGTGCCGTTTCCGGCTATTACCGCAGGATCCGACACCGGGTGTACGAAAAAGCCCTCAAGGCCGGGATAGCGGTGCTCCAGAACGGCCTGCCACCACCTATCGAAGGGCACTTTGATGACCCTCATGCCGAGTTGTTCTAGCGCCAGTAGTTTGGCGTGTGGAGCGTGGTCCGGCACCACTGCGGTTGCCGGGATCCCCATCCTGCGCGCGTGCCAGGCTACCCCCTGAGCCATGTTCCCCGCGCTGGTGGTGTAAACCCCGCCGCGCAAGCGTTCCGGCGAAGCGGCAAGCAGGGCGTTTCCCGCTCCGCGAATCTTGAACGATCCGATCGGCTGCAGGTTCTCGAGCTTGAGGTAGATCTCGGTCCCGGGCCGGTCCCGATTCAAGGGTACCAGAGGCGTGCGGACGACCAGCTTGCGGAGCCGTTCGCGGGCGGCGCGGATCTCCTCCAGCGGTATCGGCTCAAGCTCCTTCACGCCTGCCGCCGCCCAGTTCCACCCAGGTTCCGGTTCTCTCTTCCAGCGCCCGGCGGTAGATGTGCTCCACCGAGGCCAGGTCCTCAACCGCCAGCCCCAAGGACTTGAAGAGGGTAATCTCCTTGGCGGACTTCCTCCCGGCGATTTTACCCGCCAGTATCTCCCCGATCTCTCCTTGGATGTGGTCGTCGCCGATAGCGCCTTCGGAGCGCGGAATGAGAAAATCACCCGCCTCGTTCAGCGCCGATTCCCTGCGGTCCACGAAAAGGCGACACCGTTTTACCAGCTCCGTATCCAGTTCTCTGGCGGTTGGAAGGCTTGCCCCTACCGCATTGATGTGCGCTCCGGGAGAGACCCAATCGCCCTTGAGAACCGGTTCTCTGGAAGATGTCGCGGTGCAAATGATGTCCGCGCCCCTAACCGCGCCCCGGGCGGAGTTGGCCGGCTCGATCTCCACCGCGTGCCGCCTCGACTCGCGCTCGGCGAAGGTCCGGGCGTGCTCCGGAGTCCGGCTCCACACTCGGATCCGCCGGATCTTGCGTACCTGGAGCATCGCTTCCAGATGGGTGCGGGCTTGGACCCCGGAGCCCAGAATCGCGAGATCACCCGCGTCTTCCCGCGCGAGGAGCCGGGTGGCTACGGCGGAAACCGCGGCGGTGCGTATGGCGGTCACTTCGCTGGCGTCCACGATCGCCCTCAAACTCCCGTGCTCCGCCTCGAAGAGAAGCACTGCGCCCTGGTGGGAGTCGTATTGCGTGCCGGTGTTGTCCGGGAAGACGGTGATCACCTTCACGCCGATCGCGTTGAGCGCCTGAGAGTACGCGGGCATGGACGCCAGGGCGGCCTTCTTGTCGGGCAGCACCATCACTTGGCGGAGCGGCAGGACCACTTTGCCTTCGGCGAGGGCTTTCAACGCCTGCGCCATGGCCTCGATGCACTCCGGCATCGGCAGAAGCCGGGCCACTTCTTGCTGGTTGACGATCAGTACTTTCATGCCGCCCGGGTCGGTTACCGGTTCAGGATCCACCTAGCTGCGTCAAGGCTCTCGCCATAGGACTCAATATCAGGTTGTGAAATCCGGTCAGGATCCACCTAGCTGCGTCGAGGGGGTAGAAATACGGCCGCAGCTCGCGGCCGGCAAGGACGGGGCGGCCCGGTTGAGGGAAGCTTGCAGCGAAGGCATAATTGGCGTGGCCAAAAGAGCAGTAGGGGGAGTTCGATGGCACTGGACAGGCGGGAATTTTTGAAGGCTGCCGGCGTTCAGGTCGGGATCTTGGCGGTCGGCGGTTGCGCCGCACGATCGCCGGGTGCGTTGAGCGTAGGAATTCCGGCGATCGGCCGAAACCTGCCGGATGTGGCGGTGATCGGGGCGGGAGCCTTTGGAGGGTGGACCGCGTTTCACCTGAGAAGGATGGGTGCTTCAGTGGTGCTGGTGGATCAATACGGGCCGGGCAACTCTCGCGCCACGTCAGGAGACGAAACCCGGGGAATCAGGAGCTCCTATGCCGAGCGGGAGCTGTGGGTACGGCTGGCCAACGAGGCGATCGATCGGTGGATGGAGTGGGAAGAGGAGTGGGCGCGGCCCTTCAAGATGCATCTGTTCTTCAATACCGGCGATCTGATCCTCAGGGCCGATCCCGAGGACCGGTTCATAGTCAACAATCGGGCTTCCTGGGACAAGCTGGGGATTCCTTACGAGGTGCTGAGCATCGAGGAGGTGCGTTACCGGTGGCCGCAGATCAACGTGGAGGGGATGAACGCTGCGCTATACGAGCCTCGAGCCGGGGTGGCGCGGGCCCGCCGGTCGTGCGAAGTGGTGGCGGAAAGTTTTCGGCAAAGCGGAGGAAACTTGGTGATCGCGAAGGCGACCCTGGGACCGCGGTCCAGCGGCAGGCTGGACCACATAGTCCTCGACGGAAAAGAGTCTTTGTCGGCGGGCCAGTACGTCTTCGCTTGCGGCCCTTGGCTGCCGAAGGTTCTGCCGGAGGTCATGGAAGATCGCTTGCGCACTCCCTTGGGCAGGGTGATCTACTTCGGGACCCCTCCGGGGGACGAGCGCTTCACCTTTCCCAATCTGCCTTCTTTCAACTTCCCCGGCGTTACCGGTTGGCCGGCGCTGGGACCCGACAACCGGGGCTTTCGCGTAAGGGGCGGCAGCCGGCGGCGTGCCGAAGCCCAAGAAGGAGCCCAAGAACCGAGGGAACCTCCGCCACGTCCTCCCTCGGAGTTCGATCCCGACTTGTCGGTGCGGTGGGTGCCCCCCGAGGCTCAAGAAGGACCCCGCGCTTTTGTAGAGGAGCGATTCCCGGATCTGGCCGACGCTCCTATAGTCGCCACCTACGCCTGCCATTACGAGAGCAGCGTGGATCGGAATCCCATAGTAGATCGGTATCCGGGATTGGACAACGTCTGGATCGCCGGAGGCGGCTCGGCCGAGGGGTTCAAATTGGGCCCCGTGATCGGGGAGTACATCGCGCGCCGGGTCCTGGGCCGGAGGACCGACCCGGTGCTGGACGCCGAGTTCAGGCTGAAGGAAGAAAAGTTCGAGCCGACTCAGCGGTTCGAAGATTTCGGCGGGTAAAACGGACCTCAGGGTGAGCGGGGAGGTTCTATCCTGATCGCTTTGAGGGAGTCGGGATCGGGCGCGAGCTCCTTTTGGCCCGCCGGATATTGGTTCAGCTTCAGGATGTACGCCACGATGTCGGCGTAGGTTTGCGCCGGCAGAGAGCCCGGAAAGTCGTTGGGCATCGTGGTCCGTATGAGGTCGAAGAGCTGGTAAAGGGGCGCTCCCCGCCAGGCGGTGATGAAACCGGAGCCGCTGAACTGCCCGGCGGTGTGGCACTCGGTGCAGATCTGCTTGAAGCTTGCCTCTCCCCGTTGCGCCTGGGCTGCTGTATAAACGCTGTCGAGGACGCTTCTTGCGAGCGGCAAAGAGACATCGTTCTGCGCCTCGGCACCCGGAACCCGTACGAGCCAAAGAACCAGCGCCAGAACCGGCACGGAACGCACCCCGCGAAGGTTGAGGGAGGGAACCATATTAACGTACCATCATATAGATTGGATCCAACTTTAGCGCAAGTCGAGAGATGGATACGGCTACTCTAGCAGGCGGATGTTTCTGGTGCCTGGAAGCAGTTTTCCAGGAACTTCGAGGCGTGCAAAGTGTGCAGCCCGGCTATGCCGGCGGTTATGTGGCGAACCCGACTTACGAGCAGGTATGTACGGGGACCACCGGACATGCTGAGGCGGTGCAGATCAACTTCGACCCTGGAACGATTTCTTACCGGGAGCTTTTGGAGATCTTTTTCACCGTGCACGATCCCACAACCCTCAACCGGCAAGGCCCGGACGTGGGTACGCAGTACCGTTCGGCGATTTTTTATCACACGCCCGAACAGGAACGCATCGCCCGCCAAGTCATAGCCGAGTTGGAAGCGGCGGGAGTCTGGAAAGACCCGATCGTCACGGAGGTCGTTCCTCTGAAAGCGTTTTATCCTGCCGAGGAGTATCACAAGGACTACTACCGGAGAAACCCCGAGCAGGCCTACTGCAGGATGATCGTCGCTCCCAAGGTGGCCAAACTGAGATCGCTCTACTCGAGCAAGCTCAAGAGCCGAGCTTAGTCTGGAGCTCTTCGAGGAATGCGGCCTGGGCCGGGTTGATTCGGAGCTTCGCCTCTTCGATAGCGAAAAAAGCCGCGCGGTCGATCTCGGGAAAGCTTTGGAGCTTGCCCGAGCCTCTGGGCCACTCCATCTGGAACTGGTTGCTTTTGATCGCGGAAGGATCACAGTCGCCCTCGAAGGCCCAGGCGTAAACTTTCTTCCCTCCTTTTTGCTTTACCGGCGCGAGGGGCACAAACGGCCCCTCGGCGCTGAGCCCGGTTTCCTCTTCGAACTCCCGGCGGGCGGCCGCCAGGAGGTCTTCGCCATCCTCCGCCTCTCCCTTGGGTATGCTCCAGGCTCCCCGATCTTTGTTGCGCCAAAACGGCCCGCCCGGGTGGACCAGCAGAACCTCAATCCCGCGAGGGGTCTTGCGGTACATGAGCAGGCCGGCCGAGACTCGCCTCACCTCTTCAGCCTCGCTCACCGGCCCCCGCTCGCCGACTAAGGGTTCGTGGGGCGGATGTCCAGTTCGGAGATCATGGCCCGGTCCGCCACCTCCAGCGCCGCAATCACTGCGTGGGCTACGTCCTCGGGCATGAGTTTGCGCGCGGGGCGCTGGATCCTCCCCGGCCCTCGCCCGAAAAACGGCGTCACCACCGTGCCGGGACAGATCGCGATGACCCGGATATTGTACTTTCGCACCTCGAGCATCAGGGATTTGGAAAAACCCAAAACCGCATGCTTGGACGCGGCGTACGCCGCTCCTCCGGCTACAGCGTTCCTTCCCGCCAAGGAGGCGATGTTCACTATATCGCCCCTGCCCATGCGCTTCATGTCGCCCAGGAACGCTTTGGTCATGAGAAAGATCCCGCGGACGTTGACCGCGAATATTTCGTCGAACTGTTCGAGGCTCATCTCTTCCACGTCGGCGAAGTGTCCGATCCCCGCGTTGTTGACCAAAACTTCCGCCGGTCCGAGCCGAGCCCGAACGAACGCGGCGAATTCTCTAACCTGATCGGGATCGGCCACGTTGCACGCGCGTCCCACCACGGTCACGCCGTTTTTCGAGAGTTCGGCTACGGTTCGCTCCACCTTGGAAGGGGTACGGGAGCAGATGGCGAGCTTGGCGCCTTTCCCGGCGAGGGCCGAGGCGATCGCCTTGCCGATGCCTTCGGTAGCGCCCGTGACGACGCAGATTCTGTCTTTGAGGTCCATGGCACAACAGTATAGGGCCGGATACTTCTCCGCTCTAGGGTAGGGGCGGACCGGTACCCTTTTTGCGGGACGCGGTTCCCAAGCGGCCTGCCCTTAGCTCTGAGGCGAGGGGTTACACGTGCGCTGTTGTATTGGTCGGCGGTTTCAGCCGAAAACGCCGGGCCAGCGCTCTGGTGCAGCGTCGAACCCGGGGAAGATGGCGCTCAGATCGGCCGGGCCCAGATGTTTCACCAGGACCTCTCCGAAGAGATCGCGGAAGTCGGTAGTCACCGCTAGGTCTCTCCCCTCGAAGCGCCGCGCCGGATCCAGCGTGGGCCAGCGTCCCAAGACCCGGCCGCCCCGGGTCGCCCCTCCCAAGACCAGCATAGCGGTGGCCCGGCCGTGATCGGTGCCGAGGTTCCCGTTTTCCGCCACCGTGCGGCCGAATTCGCTCATCGTGAGCACCACCACATCGGCCAGCCGCTCGCCGAGGTCGCGGGCAAAGGCCGCCAGGCTCTGGGCGAAATCCCTGAGTCTCGCCGCCAGCTGGCCCTCACTCCCGCCCTGGTTGACGTGAGTATCCCACCCGCCCACATCGGCGAAGGCTACTTCCACCCCCAGATCCGCCTTGATGAGCTGCGCGATCTGTCTCAAAGACCGGCCCAGGGGACTTGCCGGATACTCCGCTCCCGCCGCAGGCCGATACCGTTCGGGATCGATCTCGCGGAGCATTTTAATCGCTTCCAGGGCTTCGGCCGACGAGGTTGCAACCAACCCGGTACTCGAAGCGGAGTAAAGTTCTTCGAAAGCCCGGGTCAGGCGGTCCCTAGCCCGATCCGGAGCCCTGACGCCGAAGGTTTCCAAATTCTCTAGGGCCAAAGCGGGAGCCGCTCCCCGTAAGGCCCGCGGCAGCTCCCGGCCTATGGCGACTCCGCGGAAAGGAGTGTCCCGGTGTTCGCGGGCGTGAGCCAGGTAACGATTGAGCCACCCGTCTCCAGTAGATTTGATTCCCGGAGTCCCGGTTTCCATGTAGTCCTGCGCCTCGAAGTGGCTGCGGGTGGGATCGGGCGATCCGACGGCGTGCACCACTGCGAGCGTTCCGTTCCGGTAATACGGCTCCAAGGGTTCCAGAGCCGGATGCATTCCAAAGTGACCGTCCAAATCGATGGCGCCTCCCGGTTTTCCGGGTCGGGGCACCGCTATGCGGGGGCGCTCGCGGTAGTAAATCTCCTCACCGTGGGGGACTATCATGTTCAGCCCGTCCACCGCCCCGCGCTGAAAGATGCACACCAGGGTCTTCCCCCGTGCCGACGGACTTCTTTTCACGGCATAGGCGGCGCGGGTGAGGAAAATCGGGTCCAGCCCCAAACCCACCAAGGCGATCCCCGAGGCCTTGACGAACACTCTGCGGGTGATTCTCGGGCCCGGGCTCGAACATGCGGAGCAGTGGGTTGCTTGCTCTCTTGTCATCTCGGCCTCCCGCATCATTGGCGTTGAAACTCCGGGCTTCCGAGGGCCAGCCCCACGGCCAAGTTCCTCGCCTGAATAGGAGGAAGGCCGGATATCTCTTTTCGGATGACCTCCAGCGTTTCCGCGCTCGCGGTTCCGTGGAAAATCACCCGATTCACGGCGGTTACCAGCGAGTCGGCAACCGCCGAGGGGGGAATCAACCGATCCAAGTCCACCGTCGCTCCGGGCCTGCGGTTGGACGCCAAAGCCAGCGCCAGGTTGAACCGGTCCAGGAGGGCCGAGGAGCTGACCCAGGATTCTTGGGTTTCCGGGTATCCGGTGGGTGGTTGATAGAGATAAAGGGGCTGGCCCAGCCTTCCCACCATCTGACCCAAGGCCAGGGTGGTGTCCGGCTCGCCGTCCAAGGCCCGTATCGCGCTCGCTACGAACTCCAGCGGCGTCTTGATCTTGGCTCCGCGGTTCTGCGGGGCCCAGAACTCCGGGGAGGTAAGTATTGCCCGGAGCACTGCCCGGATCTCCCCACCGCTTTTCTCCCATGCTTTCACGGCGGCGTCGATACATCCGTCCGGCGGGTCATCGCTGACGAACCTGGCGCAGAGCTTACGGCTCACGTGGCGCATAGTTGACGGGTGTCGCGCCAGAAAGCGCAGGAGCTCGATGCCCTCCTCCTCATCCCGGCCGGCGGGGAAGGTCTTTCCTAGCACCACCTTCTCCCCCCGATCGTGGGCCCACCGGTTGAACACGAACCGGGCTCCTCTTTGCGGAGGTGTCATGCTCCATCCGGTGAGGATTCGAGCTACGTTCACCACATCTTCCTGTGTGTACCCCGCTTCGATCCCTACGGTGTGTAGTTCCAACAACTCCCGGGCGTAGTTCTCGTTCAGTCCCGTGGGCAGAGGCCGGTTGCTGGGGCGCCGCGGGTTCCGCATGGCGAACCCGGGGGGTCGCGCTCCGGGTGCCACGGATTGCACGTTGTCCAGGTAGAACAGCATGGCGGGGCTGCGTGCCGTGGCCAAAAGCAAATCCTCGAATCTGCCCATGGCGTGGGGCCGGATAGCGCGCTCCAGATACTCCGGGAGCAGGAACCTCACAGCCCCTTTGGCTAGGAAGACGTTGAAGTGGTTGGTCCAGAAATCGACCATGACCTCGTAGAGTTGCCGCTCGGAGACGACCGCCCGGATCACGGCGGCCTGTTGCAGCTCGGCGGTGAGGCGCCGGAACGAGTTGTCCATCCGCGGCCGGGGGGTAAGGGAGTCGCCTGTTTGCAGCCGCTCTCGCAGGGCCCGCCGCTCGGACTCGAACCGCGCAGCCAGTTCGGCGGTGCCGAGCTTGAAGACTTCCAGCTTCGCGATGCGCTCTTCCGCTTCCGGGTCCGGGATTCTCTCGGGGGCGAGCTGGAGGTCGAGGTAGTTCAAGACGCCCATCGCCGCCACGCGCTCCACATCTTCCGGTCGCGGCCCGAAGGCTATGCGGTTGAGCAGGTGGAGCGCCGAATCCCGCGCGGCGGCGCTTTGGGCCGAGCTCGGCACGGGGCTGGACGCCGCCCAGAGAATACCGATCGCGGTAAGGATTCGCCGGTTCACGTTCTGTCTGACGGCCTCTGCCGGGCGGTGTTAAAGGCGGCCAAATTGCGTAGCTTGAGACCGTGACTACGCCGTTCATTCCGCACCCGATCCCCCGCCGGCCTCGCAGCGTCCTGTCTCCGGCTCCGGAGCCGGGTTGGAGGGAAAGGATCGCCGCCTTGAAGTACGTCCCGCCGCTTTTGCGCATGGTTTACGACACCCACCGCGGCTACACCGTGGCGATAGTGGTCTTGCGGGTGCTTCGGGCTTTGGTCCCGCTGGCGCTGCTGTGGGTGGCCAAGCTGATCATCGAGACGGTGGAGCTTTACTATCGCTCGGGCGAGCCGGTCGATTGGCAAAGGCTGGGGTTGCTGGTGGTTTTGGAGCTCGGGATCGCGGTGGCGGGAGAAGGTTTGGCGCGGGCCTCTTCGCTCTTGGAAAGCTTGTTGGGCGATCTTTTCTCCAACCGGGTTTCGGTGCGCCTGATGGAGCATGCGGCTCGGCTGGACGTGGCGCAGTTCGAGGACGCCGAGACGTACGACCATCTGGAGCGTGCCCGGCGCCAGACGGTGGGAAGGATCGGCCTTTTAGCGCAGATTCTTTCGACCGCGCAGGATCTGATCACGCTGGTCTCCCTGGCGGGGGCTCTGGTTCTCTACGTTCCCTGGCTTCTCCTGCTGCTCGCAATTGCCGTGATTCCCGCTTTTCTGGGCGAGACTCACTTCGCGGCGCTGGGTTACTCGTTGCTCTACCAGTGGACGCCGGAGAGGCGGATGCTGGATTACCTGCGGTTCGTAGCCGCCAGCGACGCATCGGCCAAGGAGGTGAAGCTTTTCGGTCTCGCGCCGTTTTTGATCGACCGTTATCGGCGCCTGGCGGATTCTTTCTACGAGGCCAACAAGCGTCTTTCGGTGAGAAGGGCCGCGGTTTCCACGCTGCTTGCGGCGGTAGGCGCTCTGGGGTACTACGGGGCATACGCCGTCATCATTTATCTAACCGTCGTAGGATATCGCTCGCCGGCCGGTGTCTTCACCATCGGCGTCTTGACCTTCCTTGCAGGGTCGTTCCGCCAGAGCCGGGATCTGATACAGCGGGTTCTGCTTTCACTGTCCCACATATACGAGGAAAGTCTGTACCTTCGCGACCTGTTCACCTTTTTCGAACTCGAGCCCCGGGTGGTATCGAAGCCCAATGCGGTGCGCGTGCCGCGGCCGATTCGCAGGGGTTTTGTATTCGAAGAGGTGAGCTTTCGCTACCCGGGTTCCGAAGAATGGGCGGTCAAAGACTTGAGTTTCGAACTCCGGGCCAACGAGTCGGTTGCGCTGGTGGGTGAAAACGGCGCCGGGAAGACCACGCTGGTGAAGCTTCTGGCCCGGCTTTACGATCCGGACGAGGGCCGCATTCTCCTCGACGGGGTCGACCTCAGGGACTACGACCTGGAGAGTCTGAGAAAGAACATCGGGGTGATATTCCAGGATTACGTGCGCTATGCCTTTCTTTTCAAGGAGAACATAGCGGTAGGGCAGATCGAGGAGCTTGAGAACCTGGAGCGCATTAGGGAGGCGGCGCGGCGCGGGCTGGCTGACACGGTGGCGGCCCGTCTGGAAAAAGGTTTCGACCAGCAACTGGGCCGGCGCTTCGAGGGAGGGGTGGAACTCTCCGGCGGGGAGTGGCAGAAAGTGGCTCTGGCTCGCGCCTATATGCGGGATGCCCAGGTTTTGATTTTGGACGAACCCACGGCGGCGCTGGACGCGCGGGCGGAGTATGAAGTGTTTTTGCGCTTCACCGAGCTTACGCGAGGCAGGATTGCGGTCCTGATATCGCACCGGTTCTCCACGGTCAGGATGGCGGACCGGATTTTGGTGCTGAACGGAGGAAGACTGGTCGAGCAGGGTACCCACCAGGAGCTGTTAGCCCGGGGCGGCCTGTACGCCGAGCTTTTCAACCTCCAGGCGGCAGGTTACCGCTAAGCCGGCTGGCAGGGCAGGGCGCACTTCCTTTTATCCGTTATTTGTGGCTTCTATTTGTGGCTTCCGCAGAACCGGGTCCTTACCCGTGCGTGGTTGGGTACAAGCCCGGGGGTGCTTCCCGGCGGGGTTGCGGCTGGTTGGCCGCTGGATAAAGTTTCCGGTCCCCACAAAAGGAGGTGGCGCCGGTGCGCGTGTATACAGGTGATGCGATCAGAAATGTAGCGGTCGTCGGCCATGGGGCATGCGGCAAAACGACCCTGGTCGACGCTCTGGCCTTTGTGGCAGGCAGCAGCAAGCGGCACGGCTCGGTAAAGGACGGTACAGCCCTCACCGACTACACTCCCGACGAAATCGAACGCCAGTATTCCATCAGTCTGGCCCTCGCCCACGCCGAATGGAAGGACACCAAGATCAACCTTATAGACACCCCCGGATATGCCGACTTTTTGGGCGACGCTGTCGCCGGGATTTACGCGGCGGACGCGGCGCTGGTAGTGGTGAATGGAAACGCCGGCGTGGAAGTCGGGACGGAGCAGGCGTGGCAATATGCCGAACAGCGAAACCTGGCGCGCCTGTTCTTCGTATCGATGATGGACAAGGAACACGCCGATTTCGAGAAAGTTTACCAAGACATCAAGGAGAACTTGAGCCCCAAGGTGCTGCCTATAGAGGTGCCGATCGGTTCCGGGCCTCAGTTTCGGGGCATCATCAACCTGATCACCCGCAAGTGCCATATCTACAAGCAGGGAACCAAGACGGGGGAATATGACGAGGAGGACGTCCCGTCCGATCTCAGAGAGCAGTTCGAGCGCTACGAGAAAGAGTTCGTGGAAGCGATAGCCGCCACGGACGATGCGCTCCTGGAACGGTATTTGGGGGAAGAGGAGCTGTCACCTGAAGAGCTGACTCGAGCGATGCGCGCCGGGGTATCCAGAGGGGAGATCTTCCCGCTGCTCTGCGGCGCCGCCGAACTCACCTACGGCGTACGCGCCCTCCTGAACGCGCTGGTGGAGTTGGTCCCCTCCCCGGTGGAGCGTCCCGCAGTGCAGGGGGAGCTGTGGGGAGACCCGAAGCCGATTTCGCTGGAGTGCCGGGACGACGGGCCGATCGCGGCTCAGGTCTTCAAGACCGTTTCCGAGCCGCATGTGGGGGATGTCTCGTTCTTCCGGATCTACTCCGGCAAGATCGCCAACGGCGCGGAAGTCTTCAACGCTCCGCGGGGAATCGTGGAAAAACTGAATCACCTCTCGGTAGCCCAAGGGAAGGAGCGAATCGAAGTACCCGAACTCCACGCGGGAGACATCGGGGTCGTGGCCAAGCTTCGGGATACGCACACCAACGACACCCTCTCCAGCAGGGAAACGCCGCTGGTGCTCCCCAAGATCCCCTTCCCCGAACCGGTGATCACCATGGCGGTCGAAGTCAAGCAGCGTGGCGAGGAGGAGAAACTTTCCACCGGGTTACAGCGGCTTCACGAGGAGGATCCCACCTTCCACCACGAGTACAACGTGGAGCTGGGCCAGACGTTGATTCGGGGTCGGGGAGAGCGACACCTGGAGATCATTGTAGGGCGGCTCGCCCGGAAGTTCGGCGTCCACGCCACCTTGACCAAGCCCAAGATCGCTTACCGCGAGACGTTCAAAGGGAAGGCGGAAGGACAGGGCAAGCACAAGAAACAAACCGGGGGCCGCGGGCAGTACGGGGATTGCTGGATCAGGATCTCCCCTCTGCCCCGGGGTGCCGGATTCGTCTTCGAGGATCAGATCGTGGGCGGCGTAATTCCGCGGCAGTACATACCGGCGGTGGAGAAAGGGATTCTCGAGGCCGCACAGCGCGGCCCGGTGGCGGGATATCCGGTCGTGGATTTCAAAGTGGAACTGTACGACGGGTCGTACCACGAGGTCGATTCCAACGAGATGTCGTTCAAGATGGCGGGGATCTTGGCCTTTCGGAACGTCGCCCCCAATGCCAAGCCGGTGTTGCTGGAGCCGATCCAGGAGGTGGAAGTCTGGACTCCGGACGAGTATCTGGGAGCCGTGATGGGAGATCTTTCCGCGCGCCGCGGGCAGATCTTGGGCTCGGAGCCGGACGGGAGATTGACCAAGATCAAGGCTTTGGTGCCGGAAGCGGAACTTGACCGTTACGCCACCCAACTGCACTCCATCACCCACGGCCGGGGGACATATCGCCAGAAGTTCCACGCCTATCAGGAGGTGCCGCCCGAGGTGGCGCAGAAAATCATAGAAGCCAGGGCGAAGGAGAAAGAGGAGCAGTCAAGCTAAGCGGAGCAGCCACTATGGATTGTGTTCGAAACAGCAGGGCGCTCTTAGCAGCGCTGGCGCTGGCGGCGAGCGGGTTCGCACCCGCCCTGGCGCAGACTCCCGGGTCTTCCGCCGGAGCGGATGAGGGACTGCCGTTGCAGCCGGCAAGGTGGGCTCGGTTCGCCACCTCCCAGGGTACCTGGATATCCCTGGATGTGAGTCCCGACGGGCGTACCATCGTCTTCGACCTCTTGGGAGATCTGTACACCGTCCCCATTGCGGGCGGCAGAGCCACGCGCCTTACGCACGGGCTGGCCCACGACATGCAGCCTCGATACAGCCCCGACGGAAAGCTCATCGTTTTCGTGTCCGACCGCAGCGGAGACGAGAACGTGTGGCTCATGCCCGCGGAGGGGGGCGAACCTTGGCCGCTGACCACCGGCGTCGACGCCGAGTATCGCTCGCCGGAGTGGACCCCGGACGGCAACTATATCGTGGTTTCCCGCTCGACGCCGCTGCGGGGGCTGGAGAAGCTCTGGCTTTATCACGTCAAGGGAGGGCGCGGGCTGGAGATGGCGGGCGGTCCTCCCAGCTTGAGGATGCTGGGCGCGGCCTTCGGGCCGGATCCCCGCTACGTCTGGTTCGCCCAGCGCCAAGGGGCCTGGCAGTACAACGCCCAGTTCCCGCAGTACCAGATCGCGGTCTATGACCGGGAGACGGGCACCCGAACCACCATGAGTTCGCGTTACGGTTCGGCGTTCCGGCCGGCTCTTTCTCCCGACGGGAAATGGCTGGCGTACGGTTCGCGTCACGACGCCGAGACCGGCCTGGTGCTGCGGGAGCTGGCCACCGGCGAGGAGCGCTGGCTGGCATATCCGATCCAGCGGGACGAGCAGGAATCGATCGCCAGCATGGACGTGCTCCCGGGATACTCCTTCACCCCCGATTCCCGGGCGATCGTGATCTCCTACGGCGGCGAGATCTGGCGGGTGCCTATCGACGGATCCCAACCCACCAAGATCCCGTTCACGGTGGATGCGGAGGTGGCCGTAGGTCCGGAAGTGAAGTTCGAGTACCCAGTGGACGACGCTCCGACGTTCACGGTGAAACAGATCCGAGATGCGGTTCCCTCACCCGACGGGCGCCGCATAGCGTTTACCGCGTTGGATCGGCTGTACGTGATGGACCTCCCAGACGGAACGCCCCGGCGGCTCACCGACCAGGAAGTAGGCGAGTACTTCCCCGCCTGGTCTCCCGACGGGCGTTACATCGCGTACGTCACCTGGAACGACACGGTGGGACACATCATGCGGGTCCCGTCCCAAGGAGGCCGGCCGGTCCAACTGACCCGGACCTCGGCCTACTACCAGCAGCCGGCCTGGTCGCCCGACGGCAGGAGAATCGTCGCCATTCGCGCCGCCGCCCGGGATCTCAAGGAAGCAGTGGACCCGTTCGTTTCCAGCGGGCTTGCTCCGGAATTTGTCTGGATCCCCGCCGAAGGAGGCGAGGTTACCGTGATCGGCCCCACCGGCGGCCGGACCCGTCCCCACTTCACCAGCGATCCCGATCGGATCTACAGCTACGGCCCGATACCCGACGATCAGTTCTCGGGACAGGGCCCCTCGATCGCCCTGGTATCCACCCGCTGGGACGGCACCGATCTCAAACAGCACGTCCGCGTTACCTGGCGCCTGCCTCTCACCCCGGCCTACTACCAGCTCTCGGACACGACCGATCTTTTGATGCCGCGGGATTGGAGCGCGGAGCCGAGCGTACCCCAGGCCACGGCATCGCTGGTCATGATGGCTCCCCGGGGCGACTTGGCTCTGGCCGTTGTGTTGAGAGACATCTACGTACTGACCGTGCCCCAGATCGGCCGGGAAGCGCCGACCATAATGGTCAACCGCCCCGACAGCGTCCCGGTACCGGTGCGGAAGCTCACCGATATCGGCGGGGAGTTTCCCGCCTGGGGAGCTGACGGCCGCACGGTCCACTGGTCCATAGGAAACGCTTTTGTGACCTACCGGCTGGATCGGGCCGAGGCCCTGGAGGACAGCTTGCGCCGGGCGGGTGTGGATTCCGCCGAGGCGGCAAGGTCCTACCGGCCGGAAGAGCTGCGCGTCCGGGTAACGGCCCAGCGCGACATACCCCAGGGGACGGCGGTCCTGCGGGGAGCGCGGGTGATCACCATGCGGGGCGACGAGGTCATCGAGGACGGGGAAATCGTGATCCGCAACAACCGTATCGCGGCGGTGGGAAGGCGCGGAACGGTGGAGGTCCCCGCCGCGGCCACGGTGATCGACGTGAGCGGAAAGACGATCGTTCCCGGATTCGTGGACACCCACTCCCACATGTGGAACCTGTGGGGAATCCACTGGACCCGGCCGTGGATTTATCTGGCGAATCTGGCGTACGGCGTAACCACAACCCGGGATCCCCAGACGGCAACCACCGATGTGCTCACCTACGGCGACCGGGTGGAAGCGGGCCAGATGCCGGGTCCCAGGGTTTACTCCACCGGTCCCGGAGTGTTCTGGACCGAAGGGATTCGGAGCCTGGAGCACGCCCGCGACGTCTTGCGCCGCTACAGCGACTACTACGACACCAAGACCTTCAAGATGTATCTCTCGGGGAACCGCAGGCAGCGGCAGTGGCTGATCATGGCGGCCCGGGAACTCAAGCTGATGCCCACCACCGAAGGCGGGCTGGACTATCGGCTCGATATGACCCATGCGATGGACGGATATCCGGGCATCGAGCACACGCTGCCCATAGTACCCGCGTACCGGGACGTGATCGAGCTGTTCAAGACGTCCGGAACCACCAACACGCCCACTCTCTTGGTCACTTACGGCGGTCCTTGGGTCGAGAACTACTACTACGCCACCGAGAACGTGGTGGGGGATGCCAAGCTCAATCACTTCACTCCCAAGGAGGAGATCGATTCCAAGGCGAGGCGGCTCGCGGCCGGTTGGTTCCGGGAAGACGAGTACGCCTTCAAGAAGCACTCCGCCTGGCTGAAACAATTGGTGGAGGCGGGCGGCCGTATCGGCGTGGGAAGTCACGGCCAGCTTCAGGGTCTGGGCTACCACTGGGAGCTGTGGGCGATGCAGAGCGGCGGCATGAGCAATCACGACGCTCTCCGCGCTGCCACCATACTCGGCGCCGAAGCGATCGGATTGGGCCGGGATTTGGGATCGATCGAGCCCGGAAAGCTGGCCGACCTGGTGGTGCTCGACGCCAATCCTCTGGAGAACATCAGGAACACCAACACCATTCGCTACGTGATGAAAAACGGAAGACTGTACGAGGGTGAGACTTTGAACGAGATCTGGCCCCGGCAGCGTCCCGCTCCGGACGAACCGTGGCGTCATGTGGCCCCCAACCAGAACGGCATAAGGTGAGGCGTGCCATGATAGATCGTCGCATTTATTTCGCTCTAGCGGCGCTGGTGCTGGCCAACGCCGATCCCAGCCACGGGCAGGGACCCCAGGGACAGGGCGGGAGGCAAAGGGAGCGGCCGCTTCCTCTTTCGGCCGCGCGGAAGGCGACGTTTACCGCCACCAAGGGCACTTGGATCTCGGTGGACGTAAGCCCCGACGGCAAGACGATCGTTTTTGACCTCCTCGGCGATCTCTACACCGTGCCGATTACCGGCGGGAAGGCCACCAGGATTACCGACGGGATGGCCTTCGATGCCCAGCCGCGCTTCAGCCCGGACGGTGAATGGATAGTGTTCGTCTCGGACCGGAGCGGCGGGGACAACGTTTGGGCCATGCGCCTGGATTTCACCGATACGATCCAGGTCACTCAGGGAAACAACAACCTTTATTTCTCGCCGGAATGGATGCCCGACGGGGAACACATCGTGGTGAGCCGCTCCGGCGGTCTGGGGGGCGCGGCCAAGCTCCAGATGTATCACTTCAAGCGCCGCTCCCCGCTGCCGGTGATCCGCGGGCCTCAGCCCTTCAAGACCATGGGCGCGGCCCCCTCGCCGGACGGCCGCTACATTTGGTACGCCGGAAGGACCGGCGACTGGCAGTACAACGCCATCTTCCCCCAGTACCAGCTGTACCGCTACGATCGCGAAACCGGTCAATCCACCAGGATGACCAACCGATGGGGCTCCGGCTTCAGGCCCGCGGTTTCGCCCGACGGGCGCTGGCTGGCCTACGGAACCCGATTCGATACCCAAACCGGCCTCAGGCTGCGCGATCTCACTACCGGCGAGGAGAGATGGCTGGTGTATCCCATCCAGCGCGACGAGATGGAGTCGCGGGCTACGCTGGATGTTCTGCCCGGTTACAGCTTCACGCCGGACTCCCGAGCGATCGTCATTTCCTACGGCGGAGAGATCTGGAGAGTCCCGATCGACGGCGGGGAGCCCACCAGGATTCCCTTTGAAGCGGAAGTCAGCGTGGATATCGGGCCCGAAGTACGGTTCAGTTATCGGGTGGATACCAGCGAGATGGTTACCGCCCGCCAGATTCGCCATCCCGTAGTCTCCCCTGACGGCAAGAAGGTGGTCTTCACCGCCTTCGACCGCCTGTGGATAAAGGAACTCCCCGACGGCGAGGCCCGCAGGCTCACCGACGGGGAGGTGGGAGAGTATCACCCTACCTGGTCTCCCGACGGCGCCTGGGTGGCGTTCGTCACCTGGGACGATTCCGCCGGCGGGCACATAATGAAAATTCGCGCGGACCGTCCCGGACCGGCGATGCGACTTACCTCGGTTCCGGCTCTTTACTACAACCCGGCATGGTCTCCCGACGGCCAGAGAATCGTGGCCAGCCGGGGTGCCGCTCGGGACCTAAAACGCGCGCCGGACGTATTCTTCGGGCCTCTGGGCGGAGAGTTCGTTTGGGTGCCTGCGGCAGGAGGGGAAGTCACGGTCATTGCGCCCACCGGGAATCGGGACGTAGCCCACTTCCGGCAGGATCAACCCGATCGTATCTACGCCTACAGCCCGTCGGAGGGCCTGGTTTCCTTCCGCTGGGACGGTACCGACGTCAAGCGCCATCTCATGGTTCGCGGCGCGCCTCCTCCCACCGGGGCAACACCCCATCCCGAAGACTGGGTCGCGCTGCCTCGCAGGGTCTTCCCGGTCCCCAAGGAGGACCTTTTCGCCGCCGAAGCGGAAGAGGGGCCTCAGGCCCCCGCCGCCGAACTGATCATGGTTTCTCCCAAGGGAGGCCGGGCCTTGGCTCAGGTGGGTAGCCACATCTACACCGTAGATATCCCCGAGGTGGGCGGGCCGGTGCCCACTATTTCGGTGGCCAGTCCCAACAGCGCCCCGGTGCTGGTGCGGCAACTTACCGAGATCGGCGGGGAGTTTCCTTCGTGGAGCGCTGACGGGAATCGGGTGCACTGGGCGATCGGCAACGCGTTCTTCACCTACGATCTCGCGCGGGTCGAGGCGATCGAGGACAGCACCGAGCGGGAAAACCGCGCCACGGTGGCGATGGCGCTCAGGGCCCGGCGCCTGCTCGACACGCTGCAGGCTACCCGCAAGACGGTGGACAGCCTGACCCGAGCTCGGGCTCCGGTGCCCGACACCCTGAGAGCCAAGCTCAATCGCCTGATCGCGGACTCGGTGCAGCTCAAGGCGGACTCGTTGATCCGGGCCGCCGATCGGATCCGTGCCAGGGCGCAGGCTATGCGGGCCCACGCCGATTCGGTGCGAGAGGGGCTGGATTCCCTGCGGGCCGATACGGTCACCTACCGGCCCAAGGAGATGAGGATCGAGGTTCGGATGCCCCGGGACGTGCCGCGGGGGACGGTGGTCTTGCGGGGCGGCAAGGTGGTGACCATGAAGGGCCGCGAGATCATCGAGAACGGCGACGTGGTGATTACCGACAACCGGATCGTGGCGGTGGGCCCGCGGGATTCGGTGGAGATACCCGAGGGGGCGCGGATCATAGATGTCTCGGGTAAGACGGTCACACCGGGTTTCGTGGACGTTCACTATCACGCCCAGTGGCTGGTTCCGGAAATTCATCCCGGACAGGTGTGGCAATATCTCACCAACCTGGCCTACGGGGTCACCACGACCCGCGATCCCCAAACCGGTACCACCGACATTCTGAGCTACCAGGACCGGGTGGAGGTGGGCGGGATGATAGGCCCGCGGATTTATTCCACCGGTCCGGGCGTGTTCATTCGAGAGAACATCAGGGACAGCGCCCATGCGGTGAGCGTGCTCAAGCGCTACAGCAGCTACTACGATACCAAGACTTTGAAGATGTACATGTCGGGCAACCGGCAGCAGCGGCAGTGGATCATTCAAGCGGCGCGGCAGCTGGAGCTCATGCCGACCACGGAAGGGGGGCTGGATTTCAAACTGGACCTGACGCACGTGATCGACGGTTACTCGGGCGTGGAGCACGCTTTGCCGGTGGCTCCTATTTACGAGGATGTGGTGAAGCTCTTCAAGGCCGCCGGTACGACCAATGCACCCACGCTTTTGGTCTCCTACGGCGGTCCCTTTGCGGAGAACTATTTCTACGCCAAAGAGGAGGTTCACGACGATCCCAAGTTGAGGCGTTTCATGCCGGAAGAGAGCATCGATGCGCGCACTCGCCGGCGGCCGCGGTGGTTCCTAGACGAGGAGCACGTCTTTACCAAGCACGCCGAGTTCGTAAAGAAGATGGTGGAAGACAGCGCCCGGGTGGCGGTGGGAAGCCACGGGCAGCTTCAGGGTCTGGGATATCATTGGGAGCTGTGGGCCATGGCCTCGGCAGGGTTGTCGAATCACGACGCTTTGCGGGTGGCCACGATCTACGGTGCCGAGGCGATAGGACTGGGCCGGGACCTGGGGAGCTTGGAGCCCGGGAAGTTGGCGGACCTCCTGGTGTTCGAAGCGGATCCGCTGGAGAATCTGCGGAACACCGTGCGGCTGCTCTACGTCATGAAGAACGGGCGGCTCTACGAGGCGGAGACGCTGAACGAAGTGTGGCCCCGGGAGCGACCGCTGCCCGAGCCCTACTGGCGGAGGCTGACGCCGCAGGGAGTGAGCGCGGGGATTCGCTGACCCCGCGCTCGGGTATCAGGAGAGGTTCAGGACGCGCGGCGTTTTCGGTTCGCCTTGCGCCCCTGCATCTTGCGGCCGGGTAGGGCGAAGCCGGAAATCTCGTACTCCGGTTCGCCCACTCCCGCGGCCACCAAACTCTCCTCCCGCGGCTGCTTCCACACGTACCGCTCCCCGCGGTAATTGCGCAACACGACCTCGTCTTCCGTGATGCTTTCCACGTACTCCGGAAGGAGGGGGATCTTTCCCCCACCACCGGGCGCGTCGATCACGAAGTGCGGAACCGCAAGTCCGCTGGTCCAGCCCCGCAGGCCCTTGATGATCTCCAGACCGGTCTCCACCGTAGTCTTGAAATGCTCCGCTCCCGCCACCTCGTCGCACATATAGATGTAATAGGGGCGGACCCGCGCGGCGAGGAGCTTCTGCATCAGCTCCCGCATCACCTCCACGCTGTCGTTCACTCCCCTGAGGAGCACCGTCTGGCACCCGAGCGGTATCCCGGCGTCGGCCAGCATCCCCAGAGCCTTGACCGCCGCCGGGGTCAGCTCCGCCGGGTGGTTGAAGTGGGTGTTGATATACAACGGATGATATTTCTTGAGAATGGCACATAGCTCCGGAGTTATCCGCTCCGGCAGATGACACGGTATCCGGCTCCCGATCCGGATGATCTCGATGTGGGGGATCTTCCTGAGCCGGCTCAGGATCAGGTCGAGTCTGCGGTCGGACAAGAGCAGCGGATCGCCCCCCGACAGAATCACGTCCCGCACCTCGGTGTGCTCTTCCAGGTAGCGGAAAGCGCTCTCGAGCTGCGACATGGGGATCTTTTCGGGATCGCCCACCTTCCGACGCCGAGTGCAGAAACGACAGTAGGCGGCACAAACGGGACTCACCAGGAAGAGCACCCGGTCGGGATAGCGGTGAGTGATATTCGGCACCGGACTATCCCCGTCTTCGTTCAGGCTATCGGGCACGCCGTCTATGACTTCCAACTCCTGTAGGTCCGGTACGTACTGCCTCCAGATCGGGTCTCCCGGCTCCTTTATCAGGTCCACCATCGCCGGCGAAATCCGGAACTCGAAGTTGTCCACCGCTTCCTGCAACCGCTCCAGGTCGGGGAAGTGCTCCGGCCCGAACTTTTCCACCAGCTGCTGTAGCGTGGAGATGCTGCGCTCGCGCAACAACTTCTGCCAATCAGCCATGAACTCTATCTCTCCCGGATGGGGTTAAAGGCTTCACGTATACCACCAAATCGTCGCCCGGCGCATAGAAGTCCGGTATGCGGGCGGTTTCCCGATATCCCAGCTTCCGATAGAAGGCGCGAGTAGGACCGTAATCGGGCCGCGAGGAGGTCTCCACCACCACCATCCGCCCGCCCCGCCGCTCTATCGCCCGCTCGCATGCTTCCATCAACGCCCGTCCGGTACCCTGCCGCTGATAGGCGGGATCGACCGCTATCCAATAGAGATCCCAGGTCCCCAAGGTGCACGGCGTGGGGCCGTAACAGGCGAACCCTACGAGCCGGTCGGCCTCGTCAAACGCGCCCAATGCGAAGTAGTCAACTCCGGGGCGCTCCACCGCGCTGTCGAATACCTCCAAGGCAACGGCCCCTTCCGCTGCCCGGAAGACTCCGGTGGAGGAAACTATCTCGGCCACGCGGTCCCGGTCCCGCGCTCGGGCAGCGCCGATCCGAAGCGTCATCGACCCGGCCCTCACGCCGTTCGCACCTCGTCGAGCTGCCCCGCCTCCTCGGGCACCGATCTCCGCCGCTCGGCTGACAGGGCGAGCTCGGCGATCTTGAAAATCAGCTCCTCGTAACTCCAGCCCGCCGCCTGGGCCATGCGGGAGAGACCGGCGTCGTCGGAGATGTCCGGATCGGGATTCACCTCCAGAATCCAGGGTCGCCCGGCGCGGTCCACCCGCAAATCCACCCGGCCGTAGCCGTAACCCCGTACCGCATTCCATGCCGCTACCGCCACGGACCTGATCCGCCGGGCCAGAGCGGGATGCAGCTTGGCGGGGCACACCGGCCGGCTTCCCAAGTCTTCGGGCGACCCGGCGCGCCACTTGGCGTCGAAGGAAAGAATCGGCCACGCCCCGGCGGGCATTTCCGAAAAGTCGATCTCGGAAAGCGGCAGGACCGTATCTCCCACAATACCCACCGCGATCTCGCGGCCGGGGATGTACTGCTGGACCATCACCTCGCCGAACTGCCCGGCTAAAGCCTCCACCCGTTCCCGCAAGGCCCGCCGGGTAGTCACCACCGAACGCTGGTCGATTCCCACACTCGCATCCTCCGCCGCGGGCTTGACGATGGCGGGTAGCGGAAAATTCTGGGGGATGCGGCCGTCCTGCGGCACGTGCCAGGGCGGTACCGGGAGCCCTCGCGAGGCCAAAAGAGCGTTGACCAGCGGCTTGTTGTGGCAGACTGTGATGGTCCAAGCCCCGGCGCCGGTGAAGGGAACGCCGGTCAGTTCCAGAGTGGCCGCCACCAAGGTCTCGTAGTGGGATATCCCGCCGATACCTTCGCAGAGATTGAAAACCAGATCGGCACGGCGCACCGCGCTCAGCCAGCGCAAGTCGCGCTGCACCGGCACCTTGCGGACCTGGTGTCCCTTCGCTTCGAAGAGTCCGGCGATTTGGGTGACGGGTTCCAGGACCGACTGGACATCTTGCGGGCTCCAGTCGGCGGCGCCGCCGTCGTACAGGATGACGACTCTCAGCCGCTCACTCCTGCTAGGGAAGGCGCGGGGAGGTCACTGCCGGTCAGCCGGCGCCAGGCGATCCTTACCACCGCCTGTATGAGCTCGGGGTAAGTCAGGCCGGCCGCCGCAGCCGCGCGCGGAAAACAGCTGTTCTCTGCGGGATCGGGGATAATCCCGGGCAGAGGGTTGACCTCCAGAACGTTGGGTACGCCGCGCGCGTCGAGCCTGAGATCGACGCGTCCCCAGTCGCGGCAACCCAGAGCGCGATACGCCGCGAGGGCGGTGCGCTTGAGTTCTCCGTCCAGCGCCGCATCGATCCGGGCGGGACACTCCAGAATATCCAAGGGAGAGTCCTTGCGGTCCCAAACCCATTTGGCCTCGTAGCCCATGATCGGAACGGCGCCGGAAGGAAGGCCGGAAAAGTCGTACCGTATGGTGGGAAGGCAGACCGCGTCCCGCCCGTTGCCCAAAATCGCGACCGTGAACTCCTCACCGGGAAGGTAAGCCTCCACCAACACGGGCTGGCCGTAGCGCTCCAGAATTTCCCGGGCTTTCCGCCGGGCCGCCTGGGGCGTCTCCACGTAGCTGTCCAGGCTTATTCCTTTGGAGGATCCTTCCCAGGCCGGCTTGACGAAGGCGGGATAGACCGCCCCGTCCAGCAACGGCAGGTCGAGCTCGCTTTCCACCAGAACGAAGGGCGGCGTGGGGATCCCTCGCTGGAGAAAGACTTCTTTGGCTCTCCCCTTGTGCAGCGCCAGGCCCAGGGTCAGGGGATCGCTGGCCGTGTACGGCACGCCCAGGAACTCGGCTATCGCGGGCACGTGGGCTTCGCGGTTGGGACCGCTGGATCCTTCCGCCATGTTGAAGAGAAGGTCCACGCGGGCTTCCGCTAGCCGGGTGGGGAAGTCGCCGATCGCTTCGAGACGAATCACCTCGCCGAACACCCGAAGCGCCTCTTCTACGGCGGCAATGGTGTCCGGATCGTCCCACTCCACGTAACGATCAGTGGTGGGCTCGTCGATGCCGTTCGGCTGTGGACGCTGGTTGTAGGCGAGCCCTATGCGCATCGAACTCCTGTTCGGAGTTTTCGTTGCGCAACACAATAAGAAATGACGACTAGATATGCAATAGGGTCCGGCCGATTTTTGAGCGGGCCGGGTTCGACATCGGATCAGCGAACTCGCCGGTAGAGCCGAAAACTGTAGTCGTAGGGATTGCGTTCGTCGGCCGAATGGCGGACATCCTCCACCAAACGCCACTCACCGGCGGCCAGCTCGGGAAAAGTCGTGTCGCCTTCCACCGCGGCGTGAACTACCGTGAGGTACACCCGGTCTAGCCGGGGAAGAGCGAGCCGGAATATCTCCCCTCCTCCCGCCACGAAAACTTCCGGATCCTCCCGGGCGAGCTCCAGCGCTTCGTCCAAGCTTCCCGCCACCTCGATTCCCGGGTGGGAGTACGACGCATTGCGGGTGAGCACTACCAGCCTCCTTCCCGGCAGGAGGCGCCCGATGGACTCGAACGTGCGCCGGCCCATAATGACGGTGTGACCCATGGTGAGCTCTTTGAAGCGGCGCAAGTCCGCCGGAAGGTGCCAGGGGAGGCCGTTGCTCCTCCCGATGACCCGGTTTTCGGCCATGGCGGCGATGGCGGAGACTATCAAACCGCTACGGGAGCCCTAATAGCCGGGTGGGGGTCGTAGTTTTCCAGGACTATGTCGTCGTAAGTGAAGTCGAACAGCGAGCGCACCGACGGATTGAGCCTCAGGGTGGGGAGCGGCCGCGGCTCCCGGCCGAGCTGGAGCCGCGCCTGGTCCAGATGGTTGGAATAGAGGTGCACATCGCCGAAGGTGTGAATGAACTCTCCCGGCTCCAAGTCGCATACCTGGGCTATCATGTGGGTTAGGAGGGCGTAAGAGGCGATGTTGAAGGGAACGCCCAGGAAGACGTCGGCGCTTCGCTGGTACAGCTGGCAGGAGAGCTTCCCGTCCTGCACGTAGAACTGGAAGAGTACGTGGCAGGGGGCCAGCGCCATCTTGGGGAGGTCGGCCACGTTCCACGCGCTCACCACCAGCCGGCGCGAATAGGGCGTCTCCCGAATTTCCCGGATAACCTGGGACAGCTGGTCTATGGTCCGCCCTTCGGGTGCGGTCCAAGACCGCCACTGCTTGCCGTAGATCGGGCCCAGCTCTCCCTGCTCGTCCGCCCACTCGTCCCAGATGCTGACCCCGTGCTCCTTGAGGTAGCGGATGTTGGTTTCCCCCCGCAGGAACCACAAAAGCTCGTAAACCACGGATTTGAAGTGGACTTTCTTGGTGGTCAGTAGCGGGAATCCCCGGGACAGGTCGATTCGCATCTGGTAGCCGAATACGCTGAGCGTCCCGGTGCCGGTCCGATCCGGCTTTGGCCTGCCGTGCTCTAGCACGTGGCGGAGAAGGTCGAGATATTCCCTCAAGGCTCGCCCCGCTTCATCTACCAATTCTCGGCCGATCAGCGCCGCCGTGCAAGTAGCGGATGCCCTGCCGTCCGGTCACCGCCCAAGGCGGCGTTTCTCACGCCGGAACTCCGGCCAGAGAGTAACCGCCCGCCGGCCAACCCTCGCCCGCCAAGTTCCTGAAATACGCCCGGACCAGCGCATTACTCGGAGCCACCAGCCGCGCCACCAAAACGGTGCGCCGCACTTGGGACCGCGAGATCTTCACCTTGTGCTCGGGGTCGAGCAGATGTTCGTCCTTTTCCGCCAGCCGCAGCGTCCGGACGGCAAAATAGAGGGCGGTGAGGCAGAACAACCTGATACCGTATTGGGTGCGGGGCAGGGTAGTGGTGTAGGCCAAGGCGTCGTTGAGGTGCAGCTTGGCTTTGCGGATCAGTGCCAGCATGATCCGCCGGGCGCTGTCCTGGTACCGCTGTTCCTGTAGCTCCTCGGGCCGAATTCCGAACAGCTCGCAGAGCTGCCGGGGCACGAAGCTGAAACCGCGGCGGCGATCGTCCGAGACGTCTTTGATGATGTTGGTAAGCTGGAGGCCCCTGCCGAAGCTGGTGGCCAAAGACTTGAGTTTGCCGTAACGCTCACCGCTAGCCGCGCGGTCGTGCAAGCGGAAGAGCTCGGTCAAGAGATGGCCCACGGTGCCCGCTACGTAGTAACAGTAGCGGTCCAGATCTGCCATGGTGGCCAGCGATTCCACTCGACCGCTTCTTCCCGCCGCTCCGCGGGGGGCTCCCGCGAACTCTGCCATTCCGGAACACATCTCCTGCACCCAGGGACGTATGGCTGCCCGCTGGTCCGGCGGAAGCCGGCGGAACTCCCGCCACACTCGGTCGGCCTCCCGCACCAGGCGCTCTTCGTCGGTCGCCGGAGTGGGAAAGGCGCCCGTTATGGCGACCGGATCCGCAGGTCCTTCCTCCTCCAGGCACTTACTCCAAGCACCCAGGAGCCGGCGCTTCTCTTCGGGCGGCAAGTGTTCCGAATCTTCCAGGGTGTCCGCTACCCGGCAGAGGAGATAGGCTACCAGTGTGCAGCGTTCCAGCGGCTGCGGGAGGAGACGAATGCACAGGGCGAAAGTGCGCGACACCCTAGGCAGCATGGCGTCGCAAAAGGTGCGGTCTGCCAAGATCTCTGAATCGTTAGGGCTCACGGCGGTTTCCCGGCAGAGTTTGCAACAGCTCCCTCACCAGAGAGTCGGCCGGATGTCCGGGAGGAACCAGGAGCTCCTCTAGTCGATCCGGGACCGAGGGATCCGCGGTGCGGCGGTAAACCGCTTCGATCACCAATTCGGTGCTCGAGGGAGGTACGGGGTCGGCAAAGGCGCGGAGCTTTACCACCCGCTCGATCCCGCGCCTTTGAGTCCCGGCGATTCCCAGCGAGACCAGATCGAACCATTCGCTCTCCAGATATCCCTCTTCGCCGCTCCGGCGCTTAACGCCCACTCTTCTTTCCTCCAGGGCGCGTCCCAAAGCCGCTATGACGGTTTCCGGCGAAGCAGCCAGGGTGTCGGTTACGGCGCCCGGCAGCGGGCGGTAGTGAGGCCGTACCGCTACCGCGCTGCATCCCCCAAAGAACGCGGAGCCCGCAATAACCAACAGTAGGCCGCGTTCAGTCGTGTTCATGGGGAGGCGTGCCGGGCGGGTGCGTGTGATCGGACGCACTATCCGCGGCCTCGCCGTGTTCGTGCTCCTCGCCGGGGCCGTGCTCGTGTTCCCCGGTACGCTCCCGCAACGCCTCCTCCATCACCGCGCTGGGAACGCCGCCCCCGTGGCGGAACACTATAGTCCCGCCCAGATGGGCGACCCAGATGATCCCCAGCGCTCCCACAGTCGCGGCCACCAAATAAGGAGGACGCTCGGCGGGGCCCAAGTTCCCCCGCCGCCAGATCCGCCACGCGGCCAGCAGGATGAACAGCCCGGTGACCGACAAGGCCAGGGTCTCGTGGGTTTCCATCACCCGGTGCACCGCCTCGCCGTGCTCGATGGTGTCCTCCGCAATCAGGCCCGACACCGCAGCCCCTACGGCGCCGACGGCGCCTCCCACCAGAGTCCAAAAGCCGGCCGCTTTCAGACTGTCGCGCCCCGTGGCACTGCCCAACAGGTCGAAGATGACCGACGCCAAGAGCAACGCCGGTGCCAGATCGTTGATCGCCGCATGCCATTCAGCTGCCGTTTGCCACATCGCTCAAAGCCCCAGGTTAGAGACCGTTGGTGGATTGGTGGAGTAATCGTAGAAACCCCGGCCCGTCTTTCTGCCGTACATGCCGGTCAAAACCATCCGCCTGAGCAGGGGGGGAGGAGCATACCGTGCCTCCCGATATTCGTTGAACATGATTTCCGCAATCTTGTAAGTGGTGTCCAGGCCCACGAAATCGAGCAGGGTGAACGGTCCCATGGGATGCCCGCATCCCAGGGTCATTCCCTTGTCTATATCCTCCACCGAGCCCACGCCGCGCTCCAGCGCCCTGATCGCATCCAGCAGGTAGGGTACCAGGAGGAGGTTCACGATAAACCCGGAAGAGTCCTTGGCGGCTATCGGTTCCTTGCCCAAAGAGCGGGCGAAGGCCATAGCCTGCTCGAAGGTCGCCTGGCTGGTGGTAACCGTGCGCACCACTTCCACCAACTTCATGACCGGAACCGGGTTGAAAAAGTGCAGCCCCACAAAGCGGTCACCCCGGCTGGTCACGGCGGCCATGGCGGCTATGGTGAGACTGGACGTGTTGGAAGCGAAGATCGTCTGCGGCCCGCAGAGCCCGTCCAACTCCTTCCACAGAGAGTTCTTGAGTTCCAAGTCCTCGGTTACGGCCTCGATGACGAGGTCGCAAGGGGCGAGCTCTTTGAGATCGGTGGTGAACTGCAGCCGGTTCAGTATCTGCTCCCGGGTGCCGCCGTCGAGTTTGCCCTTTTGAACCAGCTTGTCGAGGGAAGCGATGATGTTGGCCTTTCCTTTCTGGTTGAGTGCATCCGAGACTTCGCGCACGATGGTCCTGTAGCCCGCTTGGGCGCACACTTGGGCGATACCGCTGCCCATTAGGCCACACCCTAGGACGCCGACCGTTTTGATCTCAGCCATAGTCCTCCGCACTTACTACGGGTTGAAGGTTTGCTATCGGTTTCTCAGACGCCCAGAGAGCGGCGCAGCTCCTCCGCCACCCTGGCAATCGGTCCCAGGCTCGGTTCCCGCACTGGGCGGTGCAGCTCCAACTCGCCGTGTTCCAGCCGGTCCAGCACTTGCTCGGCCGCCAGCTGAAATTCCTCCACTTTGCGGCGCCGGCTGCGCGCTACCGCCCACGCAGCAGGAACGGCTATTAGCGCGGGCGCGATTGCCACCGGCAGTAGAACTCCAAGGGCCATACCCACCGCGCTGAACAAAGCGCCCGCACCCAACAGCACTAGGGCGCCCGCCAGGTACTGAACCACGTTGTGGGACAGATCCACGCTCAGCTGCACGAAGCAGCGCCCCGCCTCGAGTTCCACCACCTGTCCGCTTACCTCCCGCGCACGGGCTAACGTATAACGGCGTCCCCCTGCGCGAAAGGCGCGCCTCAAGGTCGCAAAAGCTCCCTGCTGCGCCTCCCAGGTAACCTGCCGGCCGAAACGCCGCTTCACCTGAAGCAGCTCCCCTTCGCTCATCCAGCGGTGGAGATCCCGTTCCACCTCTGCGCGCTCGCGGGCGATCGCACGCCCGGCAGCCACTCGGTGCGGTCCGAGCAACCCGCTCAACCATCCCCGGCCGGCGGAAAAATCGGCGCGGCTCCGCTCCTCCAGCAGCGCCTGCCGGAGATAGCGTTCCGGGATGCCGACCTCTTTGCCCAGGGCTATCAAATCTTCCTCGCTCAGCCCCTCGCTCAAATCCTTCTCCGCCGCCTGGAGTTCGGCGGCCCTCTGGATGATGCGCTCGATCGCCGCGCGGTCTAGACGGGGATCGGGCGGCGAGGGGAGGTTCATGGCGCTACGCTACTGCTGCCGGGCAGCGGCGGGGGCTGCCGCAGCGGTCGCGGTGGGTACCGGAGTGCCGGTGGAAGACGGGAGCTGTTTTTCCGAGGCGTAGCGTTTGGCGGCTTCCACGAAAGGCGTGATGAGGTCGATGGGTATGGGAAAAACCACGCTGGAGTTGTTTTCGGTGGCGATCTCCACCAGGGTCTGGAGGTAGCGAAGCTGAAGTGCTGCCGGTTCCTTCCCTATTACGCTCGCAGCCTCCGCCAGCCTCCCCGCCGCCTGATACTCGCCCTCCGCCGCGATCACCTTGGCCCGCCGCTCCCTTTCCGACTCCGCCTGACGCGCCATGGCCCGCTTCATCTCCGCGGGAAGATCGATATCCTTGACCTCCACCGCGGAAACTTCGATCCCCCACGGCTCGGTGCGCTCGTCCACTATCTGCTTGAGGATCCCGTTGATCTTCTCCCGGTCCGCCAAGAGCTCGTCCAGCTCCACTTCCCCCAAAACGCTCCGCAGCGTGGTTTGGGCCAGCTGGCTCGTCGCATAGACGTAGTTTTCGATCTCGATTACCGCAAGCTCGGGGTTCTTCACCCGCATGTACAGCACTGCGTTGACTTTGATCGAGACGTTGTCCCGGGTAATCACGTCCTGGGGCGGAATGTCCATCGCCACGATCCGCAACGAAACCCGGTGCAGCTTGGCGAAGAAGAGAGGGACGAAAACCAGCCCGGGACCCTTGGTGGCCCAGTACTTGCCGAGGAAAAAGGTCACCGCCCGCTCGTACTGCTTGATCACGTGCAGCGAGCCGTACATGTAGGCCACCACCAGCGCGAGACCGGCGATCAGGAATTCCATGGCCTCAAAACCTCCGCTTCAGACGAAAGCCTCCACTATCACCGCGGCCCCCTGTCCCCCTCCGATACAGGCGGAGCCGAGGCCGTAGCGCTTTTTCTGCTGCCTCAAAGCGTGCAGGAGGTGGATCGTGATCCGGGTCCCGCTGGCGGCCAGCGGATGTCCGATGGCGATCGCTCCGCCGTGCACGTTGGTCTTTTCACGATCGAGCCCCAGCTCTTTTTCCACCGCCACGTACTGTGGGGCAAAAGCCTCGTTCACTTCTACGAGATCCATGTCTTCCAGTTTCATGCCGGCGCGCTGGAGCGCCTTGCGCGCCGCCGGCGCCGGGCCGATGCCCATGTACTTGGGCTCCACCCCCACCACCGCCCAGGCCACCAGCCGGCCCAAGGGCTTGAGGTCATGTTCTCGGGCAAAACTCTCGCTCGCAATCACCGTAGCGGCTGCACCGTCGCAAATCCCAGAAGCGTTCCCCGCCGTCACCAAACCGTCCTTCTTGAAATACGGAGGCAGAGCGGAAAGCGCTTCCAGCGTGGTTTCCGGTCTCATGTGCTCGTCCGCCCGCCACTGGATGGTTTCCTTGGTCTTGCGATCGACGATCGGCACCGGGATCACTTCGGGGTCGAACACGCACTCGTCCCAGGCTTTCTTGGCCCGCTGTTGGGAGAGCAGGGCGTATTCGTCCACCTCGCGGCGGGTTAGGCGGTACTTCTCGGCCAAATTCTCGGCAGTCTCCGCCATCGAGAAACCGCACTGGGGATCCTTGAGCGCCTCCCAGAGGGAATCCTCGAACTGGGCTGCGGGTCCCAGCCTCAGCCCCCACCGGGCGCCGCGTACCACGTGCGGGGCCTGACTCATCGATTCGGTGCCGCCGGCCAACACTACCTGGGACTCTCCCAGCAGGATTTGTTGCGCTCCTTGAATGATCGATTCGAATCCGGAGCCGCACAGCCGGTTTACCGTCACTGCCGGCACCTCGATCGGAAGGCCGGCCTTCAAGCCCACGTGCCTCGCCAGATAGATCGCATCCGCTGAGGTCTGCTGGGCGTTGCCGAACACCACGTGGTCCACCTGCTCCGGCTTTACTCCCGAACGTTCCAGGGCGTGCCGGGCCGCTATGGCGCCGAGCTCGGTGGCGGAGAAATCCTTGAGAGTACCGCCGAACTTCCCGAATCCGGTGCGGACCCCGGAGAGGAAAACGACTTCGGTGCTGCGCTTTATCATCCTGTGACTCCCCTTACTTTCCGGTTAGAAGCTGACCCTTCCGCCTCAATATACACCCGGTTTGGGGCGGCCACACGCGCGCCCGCCCATAGGCGAGGTAGTGCCGGAAAGCGGGACTAGCCGTACCCCCTCCAAGCGGGCTCGATAGCGGCCCCGGGCTCCAACGCAGCCCCATCATTGCGGGGGCCAGCGAGGTATCCGCCCGCTGGTCCACGGTACTCCCGCTCGCTCCGCCTGCTCCTCGAGGCGCCTGAGATCCACTTCCACCAGCGTCCTGAGCCGTTCCAATATTCCGGCGAACTCCGACGCTACGATCTCGTACTGGCGGCGTTGGGTTTGCGTAACCTCTCCCAGGGTGCTGGACCACAGGCCGGCGCTGATCCGGTTCAATCGGCTGGCCAGCGATGGAGGTGTCGGTTCCTGTCGCCTCGCCATCGTAGGATCCCCGTTCAAGGCTTCCTGGATGTCTCGGAGCCGGTTTTCCAGCTGTCGCAGCTCGGATGCGAGTTCGCCCGTGGGGGCCGCGGTTTCGTCCACCGCGCGCTTGAGCGCCACAATTCGGGACAAAGTCTCGTTGATCAGCGCGTTGGCTCCCAGCACCGCCCGCTGGAGTTCGGCGGTCTGGCGCTGGAAGGCGAGGAGCGCAGGCGAGCGGGGTGTCCGGTCGGCATCCAGGTGGTAAACCTCGAAGCTTCGAGGCTCGCCCAGGGGCGTTTCGATTCCGTCCACCCGCTTGGACAGCGCGACCCGGTAAGTGCCGGGGACCACGTACGGGCCCGACGCCGGCGGGCCGAACCCGCCGTCTTCTTCGTCATCGCCTGCTCGCCGCGGCGGGTTGGGCGCCGGGTAGCGAAGGTCCCAGGCTACTCGGTGAATCCCCGAGCTCGTGGGACCGGTTATCCTCCTTACCACCCGCCCTTCGGGGTCGGTGATGGTGAGGATTATGGAAGGTTCCTCTTCCCGGTCCTCGGCCTTGAGCGAGTCCCAGGGCGGATAGAATACGTCCCGGCCTTGCCGGGCGGCCTCGCGCTCGGCCTCCTGGCGCCGCTCTCTCCGCGTCTTGAGTTCCTCTTTGAGGTAGTAGGTGAAAACCGCGCCGAAGGGCGGATTGGGTGCCGTGTAGAACCGCGCTCCCTGCCATGCGGCACCGGCTCCGCCCAGGGGATTGGACTCGATGTACAGGGGCGCTCTTCTCACGGGGAAGAGGTACGCTTCCTGGGCCAGCACTTCCGCGGTGAGCTGGCGTAGGGGGGAGATGTCGTCCAAGATATAGAAGCCCCGCCCGAAGGTCGCCACCACTAGATCGTCCTCTCGCTCTTGGATCGCCAGATCGCGAACCTGGATGGTCGGTAGGCCCGAGCGCAGCCGGGTCCAGGTCCGCCCTCCGTCGTTGGTGAAGTAGAGTCCGAACTCGGTCCCGGCGAACAACAAATTCGGGTCTTTGTGGTCCTCGATCACCACGTAAACGCTGCCGCGCTGGGGAAGATTCCCACTGATCAGCGTCCAGGTGCGACCCAGATCGGTGCTCTTCGCTATGTACGGGCGGTAGTCCCCGGATTTGTGATTGTCGAACGAGGCGTACACCGTGTTGACGTCGTGCTGGGAAGGTGTGATCCGGGATACGAACGTCGTCTCGGGTACTCCGGCGATCCGATCTATCCGCCTCCAATTGATTCCGCCGTCTTCCGTCACGTGGATCAATCCGTCGTCGGTACCTGCCCAGATCAATCCCTCTTTGAGGGGCGATTCCGCGAGCGCTACTACGGATCCCCAGGGGGAGGTAGAGGTATTTTTGGCGACCGCGTCCACGCTCCAGACTCTGCCCATCATGCGCAGCCGATTGCGGTCGATCTGTCGTGAGAGGTCGCCGCTGATGGGCTTCCAGGAATCGCCCCGGTCGTCGCTGCGGTAGGTCCGCTGGGCGGCAAAATACAGCCGGGTGGGCGAGTGGGGGCTGATGATCAGCGGCGAGTCCCAGTGCCAGCGAAGGTCGGGTTCTCCCGGTTCCGGCTGCGGTACGATGTCGATCCGCTCGCCGGTTCTAAGGTCGAAGCGGGCCAGGTTCCCATATTGGGACTGGGAGTAAACTATGTCGGGGTCGGTGGGGTCCACCCGGGTCTGAAAGCCGTCGCCTCCTTGGGTGAAGAACCAGTCCCGGTTGGTGATTCCGTGCCGGGTGCGGGTGCGGGACGGTCCTCCCACGGTGGAGTTGTCCTGCGTTCCGCCGTAGACCCGGTAGAAGGGAAGCGAGTTGTCCACTTCCACCCTATAGAACTGTCCCAGCGGGAGGTTGGGGAAATAGATGTAGCTCTGTCCCCGGTCGAAAGACTCGTACAGGCCACCGTCGCAGCCGATCAGCAGGTGGTCGGTATCGTCCGGATCGATCCAGATGACGTGGTTATCCACGTGCTTGTTGCGCTCTCCCAGGGGGCGGAACGTTCTGCCGCCGTCTTCGGTCACCATGATCCGCACGTCCATGGAGTAGACCCGGTCCACGTCTTTGGGATCGGCGAAGATTTCGGCGTAGTAGAGGCCTATGGTGTTGTGGTCGCTCATCCTTTCCCAGTTCACTCCGTTATCCCGGGAGCGGTAGAAGCCTCCGCGGCGGTTGGCTGCTTCCACGATCGCGTAGACCACGTCGGGATTGGCGGGCGAGATGGCCAGCCCTATGCGGCCTAGTTCCTCGTTGGGCAGCCCCCTTTGGACTCGGGTCCAGGTTGCCCCTCCGTCCGCGGAACGCCACAGCCCGGAGGCCGGTCCGCCTGCTATGTAACCCCACTGCCTTCGGGCGCGCTGCCAGGTGGAGGCGATCAGAACGTCGGGATTGCGCGGATCCATCACCACGTCGCTGGCGCCGCCCCACTCGCCGGCGTCGAGGATCTTTTTCCAGGTTTTGCCGCCGTCTTCGGTCTTGAACAGGCCGCGGTCTCCTCCGCCGCTGAAAAGCGGGCCTTGGGCGGCCACGTACACCACATCCGAGTTTCTGGGATCGATCAAGATCTTCCCGATATGCTGGGAATCCCTCAATCCCATGTGTTGCCAGGTGCGGCCTCCGTCGATCGACTTGTATACCCCGTCTCCGTAGGAGACCGAGCGCTGAGCGTTGTTCTCGCCGGTGCCGACCCAGATCACGTTGGGGTTCCGGGGGTCGATAACCACGACACCGATGGAGTAGGATCCCTCGCTGTCGAAGATCGGGGTGAAGGTTGTGCCGGCGTTGGTGGTCTTCCACAGTCCTCCGGAGGCGGCCGCAACGTACCAGATCTTTTTGTCTTTGGGATGCACCGCCAGATCGCTGATGCGGCCCGAGATGAGAGCCGGGCCGATCGAGCGGAGTCTGAGGCCGCGGACTGCGTTCGCCACGGGGTTGGCCGCCGTGTCGGCCTGGGCTCCGGTGCGGCCTGCGTTCCGCCCGGACTGGGCGGTCAATACCGCGGTCTGAAGGGCCATCCCCAAAACGACCGATACAAGGAAGTACGCTCTCTTGGGCATCATGGCTCTTTCACCTCGTCTGTGCGTGATCCGGTTGTCGCTTTCACCCGGCGGATTGACATACCGGTCCGGGCGGAGTACGGTTAAAGCTAGGAAGCGCGCCGAGGGGCGCGCCGGAGAACCAGCGATTTGCGGGCGGGACCAGGCTGCAGCGCCGGTTCCGTCTTTTTCTTTTGCTGCCGGGAGCTTTATGCCAGCCATCGTATTGCAGGAGAGCGACAGGGTGGATTGGGCGATCAAGAACTTTCGCCGCCAGGTTCAGCGTTCGGGCATTCTCAAAGATGCGCGGCGCAAGCGGTACTACTTGAAGCCCAGCACGCTCAAGCGGATGAAACGCCAAGCGGCGCGTCGCCGGCGCCTAGCTCATGCCAGACGGAGGTCGGGATCCTAGGCACGAACCGCCACCACGGAGAGCCAGTTGCGGCGTACCCCGTCGAGCTTCAGCTCGGCGAACGTCTGCCTGAGCGCGCTGCGCAGGGTCTCCACAGCTCGGTCCAGGGATATACCCGGCAGGGCTCCCGAAGCGAAGTCGGCGAAACCCGATATCGCCAGCCAGCCTTCTTCGGGTATTACAACCGGAAGGAGTTCCTGCGAGACGATCTCGAAACCGGCCTCCTGCAACAGGGCCCGGTACTCTTCCGGGGTGAGCTGCTGACGGGCCTCGACCTTGTCCCGGTTAGGGGACTCTCCGTAGCGCTCTTTGAGAGTGCGGAGAGCTTTCAGCATCCAGCGCCGGTAGAAGGCCAGGGTCTCCGGAGGTTGGGCTCCCTCGAAGAAGGTGGTATTGAAAGCAAACCGGCCTCCGGTGCGAAGGACGCGGTAGGCTGCCGCCAGCACTTCCCGTTTGTTCTGGAGGTAGTGGATCGCGTTGCAGAGAAAGACGGCGTCCACTTGCTGCCGCACCAGGTCGGAGAGTTCCTCCACCCGGGCCTGCACGAGTTGGATAGCCTGGTTGGTGAACCGCTTCAACCTCCGGCCCGCCTCGCAGAGCGCTTCGGCGGAGAGATCGACCCCGACCATCCGGGAGAGGCAGGAGCCCTCTATCCGCTCGGCTATGAGCTCGCTCACCGTACCGGTGCCGCAGGCCAAGTCCACCACGCTCCATCCCGGTTGCGGCGCCACGCGCTCTACCAGGCGGAGGTTTACCTCCCGGAAGAAAGGGAGCCGGCTAAAGGCGCTGAAGGAATAGCGACTGTTGTCCGAAGGTCACCTCTCGGCGCAGGTGAAAGTCGATGCGAACCAACCCAATTCAATTTACGCCCCCGGACCGCTCCGCGCGAGCTTTGCTATATCGGGGAGCCCGGCGGGCGTCGAGAATCTCTATAACCGATCCAGCGGAGGGCTTATGACCGCAGCCAAGCAGGGAGATACGGTGCGGGTGCACTACACCGGTACTTTGGACGACGGCACCGTCTTCGACACCTCCATCGGGCGCGATCCTCTGGAGTTCACCATCGGGAGTCTGGAAGTCCTTCCCGGCTTCGAAGCGGCGGTGGTGGGGCTCAAGGTGGGCGAGAAGAAGACCCTGTCCATAGCCCCGGAAGACGCTTATGGCGTCTGGCGCCGGGAGAAGGTTTTCACCCTGGGGCGGGAGCGGCTCCCGGAAGGGATGGACCCCAAACCGGGTATGGTCTTGGAGGGCAGGACCTCGGCGGGGGCGGTCAGCTTCTTGGTGCTGGAGGTTAACGACCGCGAAATCACGCTGGACGCCAACCATCCCCTCGCCGGCAAGCAACTGCACTTCGAGATCGAGTTGGTGGAGATCGTGCGCTCGGCGTAACCGCTCGTTACGCTCTGCCGGCCGCCGCGAGCCTCCGGGGGGCTCGCGTTCTGGATTCCTGAGGCAATTTTGCTATCCTCACGGTGTCCTTTTGAAACCGGAGGCCACCGATGAGGTCTATTATCGATCCCTTGCTGGAAGCGCTCCGGCTGACTTGGAGTCAGGTCCAGCTTTTCTTGCCGAAGCTGTTGGGTGCGCTGGTCCTATTGACGGCCGGCTGGCTGGTTGCCCGGTTGGTCCGGCGGGTCGTGATCCGGCTGTTGCGTTGGTTGAGAGTGGATGCGGCGGCGGAGCGGGCCGGGGTCGAGGATTTCCTGCTCCGCGGCGGGATCCGGCTCACCGCGGTCACCCTGGTGGGACAGCTGGCGTACTGGGGCGTGCTTTTGATCGTCGCCCTCGCCGCGTTCAACGTTCTGGGCGTCCCGATCCCCGGATCGACCATCGAGCAGGTGGCGGGTTACCTTCCCAACGTTCTGGCGGCGGTGGTGATCGTAATCTTCGGGTCGCTCCTGGCCCGGTTCGTCAGAGGCGCGCTTCACACCTATCTGAACAACATAGGCGTAGAGGGCGCGCGCTCGATAAGCTTGCTGGCCCAAGTCGCCATCTTGGCTTTCGTGGTGACCTTGGCCCTGAACCAGCTGCGAATAGGAGGCCAAGTGCTTCTCTCCGCCTTTCAGCTCGCCTTTGGAGGTCTCTGCTTGGCTCTAGCCTTGGCGTTCGGGCTGGGAGGGAGAGAGTGGGCTGCTAAACTTTTGGAGCGAACCTGGAAACTGCAGTGATAGTAGACTGCCACGTTCACCTCAACAACTATCACGAGGAAGAGGTCCCCGCTTTGGGCGCGTGCCTGGAGCGGCTCAACCGGGCCATGCGGTCTAACCGCGTGGACCTTGCCGTGGTCCTGACCTCTTACAAGGTCACGCCGGGGCGCCCGTCGACCAGGGAGGTGGTGGAAGCTACCCGAGATCAGCCCCACATCTACGTGGTGGCCGGGTTGGACTACTACAGCTTCGAGCCGGGCCAGCTGCGGGAGCTGGAGGAGTACGTCCGGGAAGGGAAGGTGCGCGGGCTCAAACTGTACCCGGGTTATCAGTTCTTTTATCCCAGCGACCCCAAGTGGGAGCCGGCTTACGCTTTCGCTGCAGAACACCGCATACCCGTGATGATTCACACGGGTGACACTTACGCCCAGGGCGGCAAGCTAAAGTACGCCCATCCCCTCAACGTGGACGAAGTGGCGGTGGATCATCCGGAGGTAAACTTCGTCATCTGCCACATCGGCAACCCGTGGATCCGCGACTGCATGGAGGTGGTGTACAAGAATCCCAACGTTTACACCGACATCTCCGGGCTGGTTTTAGGGGAGTTCACGGACCGGTTCGAGCAGTACATGAGAAGGCAGCTTCAGGAGATGTTGATCTACGGCGTCGAACCGGAGAACGTGCTATATGGAAGCGACTGGCCCATCGCTTCCATGGAGTCTTACCTCGAATTCATGAGGGATCTTCCCGTTCCCGAGCGGGAGAAGAAGAGGATCATGGCGGAGAACGCCATCGAGCTTTTCGGCCTCGACCGGCGCAACAGTCTGATCGACGGTCGCAGGTAAGATTCAGACCGCGGCGCGGACCGCTTCGGCCACCTCGGTGGTGGTGGCGTTGCCGCCGAGGTCGGGAGTGCGGATCCCTTCCCGGAGCACCGCCTTCACCGCTTCCACCAGGCGGCGGCCGCCTTCGCTCATTCCCAATTGCTCCAGCATCAAAGCGCCGGTGAGGATGGTGGCCATAGGGTTCGCCGTACCTTTCCCGGCGTACTTGGGAGCGGATCCGTGAACCGGCTCGAAGAGCCCTACTTTCCCCGGATGCAGGTTAGCGCTAGGTGCCATGCCTAGTCCTCCCACCAACTGCGCGCCCAGGTCGGAGATGATGTCGCCGAACAGGTTGTTGGTAACGATCACTTCGAACTGTTCGGGGCGCTTGACCAGCTGCATCGCCAGAGCGTCGATGTAGTAGTGTTCCCGTTCGATCTCGGGAAACTCCTCCCCCACTTCCGCGAAGATCCGCTGCCAGAGGTGATGCGCCGGGATGGCGTTGGACTTGTCCGCCATGGTCACCTTGGTCCTGCCGTGCTCCTTCGCCCAAAGGAATGCGGCCCGAATGATGCGGGAAACTTTGGGAGCGGTGTTCACCTCCTCGGCTACCTGCTCTTCTTCCGGCGTGCCGACGTTTCTGGAGGATCCCCGGGCGAGGTACAAACCCTCGGTGTTTTCCCTGAAGATCACGAAGTCGATCTTGCGGTCCGCTGAGCCTTTCAGAGGGCAGAGGTCGGGATGAAGCAGGATGCAGGGCCGGAAGTTGATGTAAAGATCCAGCCTGAACCTCAGGCCCAAAAGGATGTCTCGGGCATGGCGCTGATCCGGCACTCGCGGATCGCCTAGTGCACCCACCAGGATGGCATCGACCTCGTCCCGCAAATGCTCGAACGCGCTGTCCGGGAGCGTCTCCCCGGTGCGCAAGAAGTGATCGGCTCCGTAGGGGAGCCACTCCCATTCCAGCTCGCCGCCGCAAGACCGGGCTGCGCGTTCGATCGCCGGAACCGAAGCCTCCACCACTTCCGGGCCGATTCCGTCGCCCCCGATCACTGCAATTTTCAACCTTCGCGTGGCCCCGCTCACTCCTCCCCCCTATACCCGGCTATCTTCGAGCCGCACTCGACGCAGTAACGCCACCCGCTTTCGAGTTCGGCCCCGCAGCGGCGGCATTCCGGCGAGCGGAGATTCACGCCGCAAAAGGGGCAGTACACCGCCTTCCGGTGTGACGGCAGCGGCGCCGCACAGTAAGGACACTCCGCGGACTCCGCCGGGCGCGGTCGCTGCTCGGCCGCCCGGGATGCAGCCGGCGGCCCTTCGGGCTCTACCGACTCCGCCGGGACGGTCGGGGAGTAAAAGTCCGGCCGAACCGCTGGCACCGAGAGGGGAGAATATGCCGCGGTGGCGTTCAACACCGATCCCACAGCGGAGCGGTTGAGTCTCACGCGGGCGGCGGCGTACTCCCGGAACGCTCCCGTGTCGGGATTGATCGCTTCGGCTTCCTGAGCCAAGGCCTGCTGTACCTCGGCGGGCTCCACCGTCGCATATCCTTTCTCTCCGGCCAGCAGGCGGAGGATCGCCATCTCGTAGTCCTGGTGGCTGTGGAATCCCAGGGCGTTGCGATGCTGCCGGTAGGGTACCAGCGACTGATACAACTCGGCCACCTGGAACGGCTGGTCGAGGCGCTCGGGCGCTTCCTGCGCCAAAGTCAGCACCAGGTGGCGAAAGAATCGGTCCAGGTCGTCTCCCACCGGATCGGCTATCTCCATTCGTGCTGCCAGCGGTCGTAGAGCACCGGTGTGACTCCCGCGGCCGCCAGGAGTTCCACTCCGCTGGGATCGCGATAGAGCTTGCGGTAAAAGACGTGGGTGACCCCGGAGTTGATCATGAGCTTGGCGCACATTACGCAGGGGCTGCTGCTCACGAATACGACTTTGTCTTTCATCGACCCCGGGGCCTTCACCAGGGCGTTCACTTCGGAGTGAATACAGCCGCAGTTTCCCGGGACCGACGAGTCGCAGCGGTTGGGGAGGCCTTTGGCGTTGCCGTTGTAGCCTATGGCCACCACGTTTTCCAGCATGGCGTCGGTTACCACGGTCCCCACCTGGAGGCGCGAGCAGGTGGACCGCTTGGCCAACTCTTCAGCCATCCGCATGTAAACTTCGTATATAGGAATGCGGGAGAGGTCCGGCTCGCAGCCGTCGGGGAGCAGGTTCAAGGGATGGGTATTGGCACTTACACCGTCCTTGAAAACCGTCACCGGGTCGCAGCCTCCGTTGCCACCAGTTGTTCAAACGCCTTGTCGGGATCGTAATCCAGGAATCTCCCGTAACGCCGCTTCTCCGCCAGCCAGTCCAGGAATCCGGAGGGAACGGCGCCGGGGGAGATGATCTGCTGCTCGGCGGCCCGCATCGCGAGATCGTTGGCGTACTCGTTCTTAGGGTCGCCGGCGTGTCCCCGAACCCACACCCAGATCGGATCGTGTTTGGACGCCACGTGGGTGAGGGCTTTCCACAGGTCCAGGTTTTCCACCGCCCCGCCTTTGCGTTTCCAGCCGCGCTGCTGCCAGGCGGGCACCCACTCCTTCATGCCCTTGATCAGGTATTCGGAGTCGGAAACGAATATAACTCTCAGTCGGTTGCCTTTGGCACTGAGGAGGGAAAAGGTGGCGATCGCTCCGGACAGCGCCATGCGGTTGTTGGTGGTGTCGGGCGAGGAGATGTAAACGTCGCGCCGCACTATTCTGCCGCGCGAGCGCACCTCGATCAGCGAGGCTGCGCCCCCCGGCGTCCGGCCGTCCCGGCCGTTGCCCAAACAGCTTTCGTCGGCATGCACCACCGCCACCGGCAGGTCGCTCATTGGGCCACGACTTCGATCGCAGGCTCTCCCGCTACCAGCTCGCCGATGATGGCCGCCGCAGGAGTCCCCTCACGCCGCAGAGCCTCCAGCAGCCTGCCCGCCGCCTCGGCCGCCACCGCGATCAACAGGCCGCCCGAGGTCTGGGCGTCGCTGAGTATCACCCGATCCACCTCCTCCACTGCGCCGGCGTAGTTGGTATATCGCTCCGCCGCCTCTCGATTTCTCCTGGTGCCTCCGGCGATCGCACCCCGGGCGGCAAGTTCCCGGACGCCGGCGAACACGGGGACCCGGTTGGCGTAGATCCGCGCTCCCACTCCGCTGGCGGCGAGAACGTTGTGCAGATGACCCAAAAGCCCGAAGCCGGTGACATCGGTAGCGGCGTGGATCTGTCCTTCCAGCGCCACCATCGCCCGCATCCCGCCTTCGTTCAAGGCGGTCATGCTTTCAATAGCAGGAGCCATCTCCCGCTCGTCTATCATGTCGCGCTTCAGGGCCGTGCTCAACACGCCGGTGCCTATAGGTTTGGTGAGTACCAGGACATCTCCCGGGCGCGCACCGGTGTTGGTGATTACTTTGTCGGGATGCACTTCGCCCAACGCCACCATTCCGTACTTGGGTTCGGGATCATCGATGGAATGACCGCCCACAATCCAGGCTCCGGCTTTGCGGGCTATGTCCGCGCCGCCTTTGAGAGTTTCGGCCAGGAGCGCGAGCATCTCCGGGTTGCGGGGCCAGGCCACGAGGTTCAGCGCCAAGAGCGGCGTGCCTCCCATGGCGTAGATGTCGCTGAAGGCGTTGGCCGCGGCTATGGCGCCGAAGCTGTAGGGATCGTCCACGATGGGCGTAAAGAAGTCCACCGTGGCCACCAGGGCCCGCGAGTCCGAGAGGCGGTAAACCGCCGCGTCGTCGGAGCTCGCTGCGGCGACCACCACGCTGGGGTCGTTCACCTCGGGCAGTTGGCGCAGGACCTGCGCCAGCTCGTCAGGGCCGAGCTTGCAGGCTCAACCCGCGCCGTGGGAGAGCGACGTCAGCCTAATGCGCGATTTTTGGTCTGCAGGCCCGCGATTCATCGGTCCGTCCTTTGGGTGAATCCCTCATTGATCCTAGCGACTCGGCGCCGCTCAGGGAACACGCAGTGCCGGGCGCCGGTTCCTGCGCCGCCGTTTTGGGACCGGTTCCCATGATGAGCGACCTCGCAGCCGTCTATCTAGCCGCCTTCTGGCTCGGCGCCGCCCACGCCCTGGAGGTGGATCACATGGTGGCGGTGGGAGCCTTTGTGGGTACCAAGCCGCGCCTGGGAAGTGCAGTCGGGTTCGGCGTGCGATGGGGGCTGGGTCACGCAGCCGCGGTGCTGGTTGTAGGAACGCTGGTAGCCGCGAGCGGCCTGGCGGTTCCCGAAAGCGCTTCCCGCTGGGCGGAGTTCGCCGTGGGTGTGATGCTGATCGCGATCGGCGCTTGGGCTTTCAACCTGGCGCGGCAGATTCACGTCCATACGCCCGACCGCCACGGAGGGCACGGGCATCTCCACGCCCACCCGGCTCCGGGCCCGCACGAGCACCATCACTCCCGGGCGGACAAGCGCCACAGTCACCTTTCGACCCTGGTGGGAGCGGCCCACGGTCTGGCGGGAACCGCTCCGGTTGCCGCTTTGATTCCGGTAACTCTGCTGGGCGATCTCGGGCTGGCGATCGGATATCTCGCCGTCTTCGGGATCGGCACCGTGGCCGCCATGGGTTTGTACGCGGCGCTGGCGTCCCTGGCGGTGCAACGAGCCGCCAGCTCGGAGAAAGCGGCCCGGGGAGTCGCCCGGTTGACCGCTTCGGCCAGCGTAGCGGTGGGTGTTTGGTGGATCGCGGCTTCGCTCTAGCTCTCCGCCGCCTTTAGGGCGCGCAGAGTTATCAGAGCCCGCTCTTCTCCTACGGGAGTTTCCAGGGATTCGGACTCCTGAATCAGGCTGCAGAGCAGGGGGGCGCTGCGGGCTACCGAGTCGCGCGCTTCGGGCATCGGGGCGAGGCCGAGCATCTCGACGGCGTGGAACGGGGAGGCACCGGGCCAGCTTCCGTCGGGACTCTGCCGGCTCGCCACGTAGGACACCAGCGGTGCCACTTTCGAACGCAGATCCAGCGGCGCCAGCGCGAGGGGGCCTAAGGCGAAGAAGACCAGGTCGGGGTGCCACCTCCCGCCCCAGTCGGACCAGAGACCCGGGAGCTCGATCAGGCTGTTCAGATGCCGGCGGACACTGTCGCGGCGATCTTCCTGCGCCTTGATGACGGTGCGGAGGGCAAAGCAGCTCGCCGCAAAGCGGGCGTCGGTTTCGTCGCTTACGGTCACCCCATTGGGGAATGTGAGGGGGGCGATTTTCTGCTCCACTGTGCCCGGGGAGAAAAACCCGCTCGCTACATGGTGGCAGGCCGCTTTCTCATGCCGTTCGGGATCGCACCCTTCCCCGTAGCGGCCGGGCTGGTCCTGCTGCCTCAGAAGATATCCCACGGTGCGCACCACGCCTGCATGGTCCGGAGGGCAATCGAGTTGGAGCAACTCCCAGGCGCACCACGCCGTGGCCACCAAGCTTCCGTCCATGCTCCCGTCCAGGCGAGTCTGCCGCCGGCGCTCCCGGATCAGGTGTTCCACCAGCTCTCCGTCTTCGGGCGATTGGATCTGGAAAAGGCGGCGGGCGAGCACTCCCGCCCGGGTTTTCCGCTGGCGGAAGAACTCCAGTAACCGCTCTCGCACTGCTGCAAGCTCGCCTGTTAGGGTCGAGGGCATAACACTACCTCCGTCGCCGCGCGGGGCGGCACCAGGATCGATCTTCGGGCCGGGAGGACTCCGACCCGCTAAAGATGGCCGGTGGAACCGCTAGAGAGAAGCCCGCCGGGCGATCGCCAATCCCGCCACCGCCGGGATCAGAGCTGCTCCGATCACCAAAAGGCCGGAGAGAAAATATCCACCGTGACCGGAAGTGAGGAGCGGCACCCCCGTGAGCACCGCGTTGATCACAAAATGGGCTGCAATGCAGGCGACGATTCCCCAGCGCAGCAGGGCGAGGCCGAAGAGCACTCCGGCTACGGTAAGTTCGATACCCCGCACGTACACCGGGAATACCGGGTAATTGGAATGGGCGAAAGCCCAAATCGCCGCGGGCACCAAGAGGGCCAAGGCGGTGGACTTCAAATAGCGTTTGGCCAGGGATATCCCGAAGAGGCGGTAGGTGATCTCCTCGCTGATCCCCGCGATGACGCCCACGGTGAGAGGGGCGAGGAAGGGAAGGTACTGATTGAAAATTTCCGAATACGGCCCCTCCGCCGGGAACCACGCGCCAAGCCACCGCTGAGCCGCTACGTAGAAAACGGTGAGATAACCTAGCAAGCCGAAGCCCAGGGCGTATCCTCTGAGCACCGCTGCTGCAGCCTCGGGTTCGAACAGCTTGCCTCTTGCCAGCTCTTTTAGCCCGCGGAGCGCTTGGGGGAGAAGTTCGCGGCCGAGGGATTCGCCGGCTGCGGTGGTGAAGGTCACCTCCGCCGCGTAAAGCAGGGCCGCAAAGACCACACCCGCGATGCCGATTCCCAAGTATGCGCCCCAAGGGATCTCGGTCGGGTAGGCGTACTTGAACGTCGGCAGCGAGATCAGGGCGTCGATCACGGTTACTGCGGCGATCACCCCCGCCAGGACCAGCGCCATGCGCCATTGAACCAAACCCGCTTTGCTCCGGACCACGCAGACGGCGAGAGCACCCAAAACCAAGAGGAAAGTGAGGCCCAATGACGCCAGTGCGATGACGGTTCCCACGCTCGCTTCGCTCTGGAGCTTTCTTTCGAAGTCCTCGGGGACCTTGAGAAAGTGCCGGTACGATCCCACTGCTCCACCCAGAACGCTCACCGCGAGTCTGACCGCTCCGGTGCCCCCGCTTGCCCCGTCACTCTGCCAGTCGATGGTGGAGCCGCGTTTCTCCCAGGTGAACCGGTGGTCGGTGCGCCGCTCGCGTTTTTGGCTGGAAGATTCGACCAGGTCGAACTCTTCCAGATTCCATCCCAGGCCGCGTACGAAATCCTCCGCTAGGGATCTTGCCGAGTCCTGGCTCAGGGAGTCTCCCGGGGCGGCGTCTTCGAGGAGGTGTTCCAGTAGGACGAGTTTTCCGTCCACGCCCAAGCCCACGCGCCATTCTTCCTTCTCTTGCGGTTTGAACCATCGGGCGTTCCAGGACCAGATGGGTACTTCTTCCGAGGCCCATCGGCTGGCTTCTTCCAGGCCCAGGGTACGCTGGAGGAAGAGCAGTTCGGTGGTGTTGCCGCCGAACTGGGCCGCCTGTTCGAGCTCGCCCACGGGGGCGCCGAGGCTTTCGGCCACGGCTCGGGCGCGCTCCAGGGCTTCGGTGCGGGAGAGGGAGAGTTTTACCGAGGCGTGGGGATAGGCCCGGTGGTACAGAATGGCGAAGAGTGCGAGGCCGGCGAGGCCGGTGAAGGCCAGGATCGCGTCGGAGCGGCGGCTGAAGAAGTTCATGGCGAGTAGCTGGTGACGGTTGGTCGCGATTGCGTCTTGGGCTAAGATATCGGCGCGCTGGTGGGGTGCAATGGCGGCGCGGTGTTTTGGTGGCGGGGCTGGGGTGCGTCTCTTCGGCGCGCAGCGCTGCGCGGCCCCCTGCCCTTCCGCGCCATTGATTTTGTGCCGCGCAGCGAGGCGCCTCAGAGACGCACCCCAGCCCCGCCGCTGGGTTTCGGCGCCGGGGCTGTTGACTTGCGCTGCGGCTCAGGCGGCGCGCAGCGCTGCGCGGCCCCTGCCCTTCCGCGCCATTGATTTTGTGCCGCGCAGCGAGGCGCCTCAGAGACGCACCCCAGCCCTGCCGCTGGGTTTCGGCGCCGGGGCTGTTGAGTTGCGCTGCGGCTCAGGCAGCGCGCAGCGCTGCGCGGCCCCTGCCCTTCCGCGCCATTGATTTTGTGCCGCGCAGCGAGGCGCCTCAGAGACGCACCCCGCCCGGCTGGTTTGTCTCTCGGGACTGAGGTTCCTAGTTCGGATGCGTTATTCCGGATCCCGGGCGCCGGGGACGGTGACTCGGGGCGCGCCCCTGCGGACCCGTATGGCGCGGAGGATTGAACCTGTGCCGGGCGAGCATGTCGGCGCTAGAGGAGTGGACGAAGCTCCGAGCGAAGCGTAGATTTGAGGTAGCATGGAGGCCGCTTTCAACATTCGGGTCAACAATAACCGCCTTGCAAGCGGGCGGCCCGGCGTGTAGCCGCAACCCGTGCTTCACGCGCAGCCGCCCGCGGTGATCCAGCGGGCGGTTTTTCTTTTTGGTTGCTGTGGGGTGTAGCTCAACCTGGCAGAGCGCCCGGCTGTTAACCGGGAGGTTGGTGGTTCGAATCCACCCGCCCCAGTGGGTCGACCGGCTGGTTATGCACCGAGGTTGTGAACTAGCCGCGGCTACCCGGGCGACGAGCGGTGCGTCTCGGAGGCGCCTCGCTTCGCGGCAGAAGATCGATGGAGCGGAAGGGTGGGGAGCCGCGAAGCGCCGCGCGCCGGAGAGACCCGCCCCTCGTCGCCCGTCACCTCCAAAGCGCCCTCAGTTCAGCGGCGCTCCGCGCCAGGCCCCGGGATACCACCATCTCTATCCGCCGCGTGTTCGCAACATCCTCGAGCGGGCTCGCCGAGAGCACCACAAAGTCCGCCAGCGCCCCGCTTCTTACCACCCCGATAGTGTCGGCGCCGAGCAGGCGCGCCGCATCTCGGGTCGCCGCCAGCAAAGCCTCCCGCGGCGTCAACCCGGCGCGTACCAGTAGCTCGAGTTCGTAGTGCAGCCCCGCTCCGGGAGGCACCAGCGGATTGGGAGAATCGGAGCCCGCCGCCACCAACCCGCCAGCGCGCTTGAACGCTCGCACGAACAAGTCCTGCATCCTGCGCCCCAGCCGGAAGGCAGCAAGGTCGCTGGGCAGCACCCTGGCGCGCTGTCTGACACTGGCCGGAGTCGCCGCGCGGCGGATCGAATCGGGAACGCCGCTGAAATCCAGCCCGGCAAAGTAGCCCTCGTTTCCGAGTTGGGCGTAGCCCTCGTGCAAGACTAGCGTCGGCACGATCGCAACACCGGTCCGGGCGAGCTCTCGCGCCACTCGATCCAAAGTCGCCGAGTCCGCTCCCGCCCACGCGCGCGCCACGGTGTTCCATCCGGTCCAGAAGTCCTCGTGCGCCTGGAAGAACAGCTGAGGATTAGGCAGGGCGGATTCCACCACACCGGTCAAATGCTCCAGGGATCGCAGGCCCATCCGCGCGGCGGTGAGGGCATCGACCTTGCCCAAATGGCCCGCTACCGGCAGGTTCAGCACCTTGGCCTCGTCCATGATCGCCGCCAGCAACGCGGAGTCGATCCGGGCGTACACCTTGGCCTGGGACGCGTCGAGCAGAGCCAGTTGGTCGATCGCCCGGCGGGCGGTCTCGGGACTCCCAACGCCCACAGCCATGGGATGTTGCGTGGGCGCGGCCTCGATCATGGCGCCGGAGATGTAAAGATTGGGACCGGCGATGGAGCGAAGGGAAACCTCGTCGCGCAGTGCCACGATCGAATCTTGGATCCCTCCCATATCCCTGGCGCTGGTTATCCCGTAGGCGAGGTAGCGGGCGAGCGTCCAGCGGGCCGCATGTACGTGGGCGTCGATCAGACCGGGTATGACCCACTTTCCGTCCAACCTCACCTCGGTTGCGCCGCGCGGTACCGAAACCTGATCCGGGGGACCGGCGCGCTCGACTCGATCGCCGTCTACAACGATGACCGCATCGAGAATGGGGGGAGCTCCGGTTCCGTCCCAGAGGGTTCCCCCTACGTAGGCGGTCTTTCCCTTGCCCGGGTTGCAACTGGCAAGGAGAGCCGCGAGCAAGATCGGCCCCGCCGGCCAAAAGCACAAAGACCGCCGGGTACGCGCCATAGCCCGGCACCTACCCGGCGGCGACCGATGGTACCCCACCTCGGAGCGGGTCTTTAGCGGCGCTTCTTGCGGCCGGCTTTCTTGACCGCCTTCTTCTTGGCCCGCTTGGTAGCACGTTTGGCCGTCTTCTTGGCGCCCTTGGCGGCCTTCTTCTTGGCCGGCCGCTTCTTTGCCGCCTTCTTGGCCTTCTTCTTCGGCTTGGGCTTGGGCGCAGCCTTGGGCGGCTCGGCCGGCTCCGGTGCAGGCTCAGGCGTCGGAGTGGACCAGATCGGCTGGGGGGTTTCCTCCGGCGGCTTGCTGGGAGGCGTGAGCGGCATGGGCTCCCACATTCCGGGACCACCGATTCCTGAGCTGAGATCGAATGTCATGGACATACAGGGCTCCTCCAATCAGTCGGTGTCGAGATTGTATCCCGCCATAACGCCGATCGCACCAACGTATAGATGCTACCGTGCGGACCGGAAGACGCAAGAGCGCCACTAGGCAGGAACGTCGGCGGGCGCGTCCCGCAGTTTTAGCGCGTTTCGGTCGAACTTAAGTACCGCGGCTCGCTGAAGTATGCGCCTATTGGATTCGCTCGTCCTTGCGCAGCCGGCTCCGGCGGTGTATCTGTAAATGCGAGCGCGAGTTAGACCACTTCTCTAGCGGGATCGACCGTGGCCCTTAAGCCCTTCGTTTCCATAAGCTTGGCAGCTTTTGTCCTGCCGGTAGCTTCAGGTTCGGCGCAGACCGTAGCGCAAATCGAGATATTGCCGCCCACGGTGGTAATTGCCGCCGGCCAGAGGCAGGGCGTTCTGGCCACTGCATACGATTCCCGAGGTCAGGTGCTCACTACGGTGCGTTTCACCTGGTCCAGCACCAACGTGGCGGTGGCCCGAGTGGAGCCCGATGCGCGGGATCCCGGGGTGGCGACGGTCGTCGGGGTGGCCCCGGGTGTGGCCACCATAGAGGCCCGGGCCGGCGGGCAGCGGGGGGTGGTACAGGTCCAGGTCACCGGGGCCGGCGGACCGGCGCCCGGCGAGGCCGGACGGGCGGCAGGAGCGGTCGCTACGCAGATCAGGATAGAGCCCAACTCGGTGACCCTGCTTCCCACCGAGGATGCCCGCCTGACGGTGGTCTTTCTCCAGGACGACGGCTCGCCCGCCATGCCGGTTCCCTTCAATTGGGTGTCCCTCAACGAGCAGGTAGCATCCATAGGTTCGGACGGCACGGTGGTGGGTATCTCCGCGGGCCAGAGCGTGATCGAAGCCCGGACCGCCAGCGGCTTGGTGGCCAGAGCCCTGGTGCAGGTGGTGCAGGCCCCGATCGCATTCACCGAGGAGGTGCTGTCGTTGTCTCCGGGGCAGAGCGACACCGTTCGGGTCGTGGTGCCTTCGCAGAATAACCGCCGAGTCGCTTCTCGCTGGTTCCAGTGGAGCACCAGCAATCCCGCGGTGGTCAGCGTGACGCCCCTTGGCGTGGCGACCGCGGTCGGGCCGGGAGAGGCGGAAATCACGGCGATGGGGTTTGGTCAGGTGGGCCGGCTCAGGGTGCGGGTACACCGGCCGGTGGAGGAGATCGCCCTCTCTCCAGCTCCTTCCTTGGGACCGGTGACGGTTCCGATCAACGGCACGGTTCAGTTCACCGCGCGGGCTCTGGCTGCGGACGGAAGCGAGGTCCCCGAAGCACCGTTGCGCTGGACGGTGGCCGATACTTCGATCGCCTCGTTCGATCCGGCGACCAAGACGCTGCGGGGCAGGAAAATGGGCACCACCCAGCTCAGGCTGCGGGGTCCGGGTCCCGGACTGGAGACCAGTTGGAGAGTGGAAGTCGTGGCGGGAGGGCTGGCCGTGGTGCCGGAGCGCTTAGGTCTGAGCCGCAATCAGCAGCGCAGGCTTTCGGCGTCCTTGGTGGACGATCGTGGCAACAATTTGGGGCCTGCCACCAACGTAACCTGGAGTTCTCTCGATCCCACCATAGCCCGGGTGGACGAGCAGGGAAACGTCACCGGACTGCAATGGGGGAGGGCCAGAATCGTAGCGTCCACTCCGTGGGGCCGGAACGATACGGCCGAGGTTTTTGTACAAGGCGAGCTGCTGGTGACCTCTACCCGTTACGGCTCGGCGGATCTTTTCGCCTTCGATCGGGGATTTCCCACCGAGCTCAACCGGATTACCCGAGACTCTCTTCACAGCGAGGCCGAAGCGGCTTTTTCGCCGGACGGCTCCCGAATCGCGTTCGTTACCGACCGGGACGGTAATGTGGAACTTTACGTAATGAACGCCGACGGGACGGACTTGAGGCGCCTTACGGACACTCCTGCGGTGGAAGGCTCGCCCTCTTGGACCCCTGACGGAAGGCAGATCGTCTATGCCTCCAACGCTACGGGGAACTTCCAGATATGGATCATCAACGCCGACGGTACCGATCCGCGGCAGCTCACCCAAGAGCCGGCGAGCAACTTCCAGCCCGCGGTCTCACCTGACGGGCGGACCATTGCCTTCACCTCGGACCGGGATGGGAATTACGACATTTATCTCATGTCCATCGACGGCTCCAACCAGCGGAACTTCACCCGCTCTCAAGTTCCCGAAACTACACCGGTGTGGTTCCCCGACGGGCGCCTGGCTTACATCGTGCAGGAGAGCACCCGGGGCAACATCGCGAGCCGGGTGATGCGGGCCGATATCACCACCGGAGATGTCTTGGCGATCTCGCCGCAGGGGCTGGCGGTGGCCGACATCGATATCTCGGGAGACGGCAACGTCTTGGCGATGGTGGTGACGACTTTCGAGCGGGGAGGAACCGTGCTCCAGCGGTTGTACCTGTTGCGGCTCGACTCCCCCGGTGCCACGCCGCTAGAAGTTCCCCGGGCGAGCAACGCTGACCGGTTTTCTTCACCGGCTTTCCGCCGCTGAACTCGCGGGTTGTCGGGCTGGGGGGTTGCGGAGCGGCCGGTGACGGCACAGGAGGCGCTCCCCTACACGGTGCCGGATGGCGCGTGGAATGATCCGCATGGCGTATGGGATGATCTGGTCCGGCGGTATCGAGGTTGTAAATTCCGCGCCTGAACCTGCTCTCGAGGTACAGTTCGGATCATGCGTGACTCGATGAAAGCGCTGGTGATGCGGGGGCACGGCGATCTCTCGCAGCTTGCGGTTGATTCGGTTCCCAAGCCGGAGATTCGCGCCCCCCGTGATGTTTTGATAAGGCTCAGTGCCGCCGCTCTCAATCACCTCGATCTGTGGACCCTGCGCGGGCTGCCCGGTTTGTCGCTGGAGTTTCCTCATGTCTTGGGTGCCGACGGAGCGGGAGTGGTGGAGGCCGTAGGGGACGGCGTGCGCTCGGTGCGGCCGGGGGACAAAGTGATGATCAATCCCGGGATCGCCTGTTACGCCTGCGAGTACTGCGATCAGGGTGAGCATTCGCTCTGCTTAGAGTACCGTCTTTTGGGCGAGCATCTACCCGGCACTCTGGCCGAGTACATCGTGGTACCGGAACAGAATGTGGCGGTGATTCCCGTCCCTCCGGATCCTCATCCACCTATTACCTGGAGGGAAGCGGCGGCGTTTTCGCTGGTCACGCTCACCGCCTGGCGGATGCTCATGTCTCGGGCTCGGTTGCGGCCGGGGGAGGTGGTCTTGATTTGGGGGATCGGTGGCGGGGTGTCCAGTGCCGCGCTCAAGATCGCCAAGCTCGCGGGCGCGTTCGTGATCGTAACGTCCTCCAGCGACGACAAGCTGGCGACGGCGCTTTCGCTGGGGGCCGACGTGGCGCTGAACCATCGGGAGGTGGATGTAGCCAAGGAGGTGCGGGCCCTTACCGGCAAGCGCGGGGCCGACGTGGTGGTGGAGAACGTAGGGGAGGCAACTTGGGAGCAGTCGCTGAGGGCCCTGGCCAAGCAGGGGCGGCTGGTGACTTGCGGTGCGACCACCGGTCCCAAGGTGGTGACCGATGTGCGGCGGATGTTTTGGAATCAGTACACGCTCATGGGTTCCACCATGGGGAACCTGGCCGAGTATCGGGAGATCGTGCGGCTTTTGGGGCAGGGGCACTTGCGGCCGCTGGTGGATTCGGCGTTTCCCCTGGAGCGCGCGGTAGAGGCGTTCGAGCGCCTGGAGCGGGGGTCTCAGATGGGAAAGATCGTCATCGATTTGGTGCCTGCTGGCCGGCCCGATTGAGCAGTAGGGTGGGTGCCGAGGCGCCGAATTCTAGCCGGCCCTCCGGTGCCACCACGGTGCCTATCAGTTGTCCCCGGTCGTAGACCGCGAAAGCTGGGCTCAGCATCCCGTCCAGGGTGGTTATATGCCGTTCGCTTTTCATGCCCTGTCTCGTTTTCTTGCGTGTCTAATTAGATGGTTGCGGCGCCTTTTTGTGGTTTCTACGCCTCTTTGTGGCTCGTTTGTTCTGCCTCCAATTAGATGGTTAGCGCGGCCGGATGGTTGCAGCTGTATTTGTCACGGCGGGGCCGGGCGAGGTCTGGGCAGAGTTGGGGTCGGCTCGTTGAGGCCCGCTGGGGGCCGGTGAAGGCCATGACCGCAGCCCGTAAATAGTTACCAGGCTTTGGGTTAAGTTTGCCGGGGGGAATTGATTTTCGACCCCCGGAGTAGGTATTTTTAACAGACCTCATTGCGGGGTCCTCCGGGCCCCGTTTTTGGTATTACCTCACTCGAGGCTGCTATGACTGTTCCCAACCAGCGCGAGCGCATCATCCCCCGGTTGATCGAAGACGAGATGCGGGAGTCGTTCATCGACTACTCGATGAGCGTGATCGTCTCCCGCGCCCTGCCCGATGTGCGCGACGGTTTAAAGCCGGTGCACCGGCGCATCCTTTACGCCATGTACGAGCTGGGTCTCTTGCCTGGCAGGCCGTACAAGAAGTCAGCCACCGTGGTAGGCGAGGTTCTGGGCAAGTACCACCCGCACGGAGACATGGCCGTTTATGACGCCATTGTCCGCATGGTGCAGGACTTCTCCCTCCGCTACCCGCTGATCGACGGCCAGGGGAATTTCGGCTCGGTGGACGGTGACAGCGCCGCAGCGTACCGCTACACGGAAGTGCGGCTCACGCCTCTTGCCGTCTCCATGCTGGAAGACATCGACAAGAACACGGTGGACTTCGTCCCCAACTTCGACGATCAGCGCACCGAACCCACCGTGCTTCCGGCCAAGCTGCCCAACCTGCTGGTCAACGGGGCTTCGGGGATCGCCGTGGGGATGGCCACCAATATCCCGCCCCACAACCTCAAAGAGGTAGCGGCGGCGGTGAGCTATCTGATAGACCATCCAGATTGCAGCATCTCCGATCTCCGCCGCTTTATCCGGGGGCCGGACTTCCCCACCGGCGGGTACATCTACGGCGTCGACGGGGTCAAGGAATGCTACGAGACCGGCCGGGGCCGGATCGTGATGCGGGCCCGCGCCCAGGTGGAGGAGAAGGAGTCCACCGGCAAGGCGCGGATCGTGGTGACCGAGATCCCCTTCCAGGTCAACAAGGCGCGCCTGGTGGAGCAGATCGCCGAGCTGGTTCGGGCCAAGAAGATCACCGACGTGACCGATCTGCGGGACGAGTCCGATCGCGACGGGATGCGGATAGTGATCGAGCTCAAGCGGGACGCCGTCCCCAAGGTGGTGCTTAACCAGCTGTACAAGCATACCCAGATGCAGACCACCTTCGGCGCCATCATGCTGGCGCTGGTGGACGGCGTGCCCCAGGTGCTCAACCTGAAGCAGCTGCTGCAGCACTACGTCGATCACCGGCACGAGGTGATCACCCGGCGCACTCAGTTCGACCTGGATCAGGCGCAGCAGCGGGAACATATCCTGGAAGGCCTGAAGATCGCGGTCGACAACATCGACGAGGTGATCGAGATCATCCGCAAGGCCAAGGACGTGGAGACCGCGGACGCGCGGCTGCGCAAGCGCTTTGGTCTCAGCGAGAAACAGAGCGAGGCGATTCTCAACATGCGGCTCGCCCGGCTCACCGCTCTCGAGGTGAGCAAGCTGGAAGACGAGCTCAAGGAGGTGAAGAAGCTCATCAAGGAGCTCAAGGCGATTCTGGCCTCAAAGCCCAGGCGCATGCAGATCCTCAAACAGGAGCTGGATCAGCTGGTGGCCAAGTTCGGCGACGAACGCCGCACCGAGATCATCGCCCGCACCGAAGAATTCAGCGTGGAGGATCTGATCGCTGAAGAGGACATGGTGATCAGCATCTCCCACAGCGGCTACATCAAGCGGATCCCGGTCTCCACCTACCGCCGCCAGCGGCGGGGCGGCCGCGGCGTGAACGGCATGGGCACCAAAGAGGACGACTGGGTGGAACACCTCTTCGTGGCTTCGACCCACGACTACGTGCTGTTTTTCACCCAGAACGGGCAGGTCTATTGGCTCAAGGTGTACGACATCCCCCAGGGCGGTAGGGCGGCCCGGGGCAAGCCGATCGTGAACCTGATCCAGATAAAACCCGAAGAGCGGATCGCCGCCTTTGTTGCGGTGCGGGAGTTCGACGACAAGCACTACCTCATGTTCGCCACTGCCAACGGGATGGTGAAAAAGACGGTGCTTTCCGCCTACGGAAATCCCCGCTCCACCGGGATCAACGCCATCAACATCGAACCGGAAGACGAGCTGATCGACGTGCAGATCACCGACGGGTCCAACGACGTGGTCCTGGCCACTCGCTACGGGAAGAGCATCCGGTTCAACGAGAAGGACGTCCGGGAGATGGGCCGAGCCACGACCGGCGTGAGGGGCATTCAGCTGGAAAAGGGTGACCGGGTGATCGGTATGGTGGTGATCCGCCGGGAGGCGACCCTTCTGGTGGTGACCGAGAAAGGACTGGGCAAGAGATCTCCCCTCGACCACTACCGGGTCCAGCGTAGAGGAGGCAAGGGTATCATCACTCTGAAACGCACCGAGAAGACCGGCTCCGTGGTGGCGCTCAAGGAGGTGCTGCCTGAAGACGAGCTGATGCTCATCACCCGCCACGGTGTGATCATCCGGGTTCCGGTGGACGGAATCAGGGTGAGCGGGCGCAATACCCAGGGCGTGCGGATCATGAACCTGGAGCCCGGCGATTCGGTGGTCGACGTGGCCCGGGTGGTGAAGGAGGACGAGGGCGGCACTGAAGAGCCGACCGGCGACGAGGAGCCGGGACCGGACACTGAGGCAAGCTCCGATCAGTAAGAGGGCGGCGCGGACTGGTGAGTCCTGAAGCGGGGGGACTGCTGACGCTGGCCGAACTCGAGGAGGCGGCGGCGGGGCTTCGGGGAGTGGCGGTCCGCACGCCCCTTCTGGAGAGTCCGGCCTTGAGCGATGCGGCCGGCGTTCCCGTATATCTCAAGCTCGAGAATCAGCAGCCCACCGGAGCGTTCAAGTTGCGAGGCGCGTGGACCGCGCTGCGCCGACTCCCCGAGGAGCAAAGAAAGCGCGGGGTCATCACTTATTCGAGCGGCAACCACGGCCAGGCGCTCGCCTTCGCTGCCAAGCGCATGGGGGTCAGGGCGGTCATCGTCATGCCCGAAACCGCGCCGGCGGCAAAGGTGGAAGGCGTAAAGCGCTGGGACGGGGAGGTGGTCTTCGCGGGTACCACTTCCGAGGATCGTTACGAAAAGGCTATGCTGCTCGCCAGGGAGCAGGGGCTGGCGGTCATCCCTCCTTTCGATCACCGGGACATCGTGGCGGGTCAGGGTACGGTGGGCCTGGAGATCCTGGACCAGCTTCCCGAGGTGACCGACATCGCCGCACCGGTGGGTGGGGGAGGGCTCGCCGGTGGGATCGCGGCGGCCCTCCGGGCGCGGCAACCGAAGGTCAGGCTCACCGCGGTGGAGCCGGAGGGAGCGGCTGCTCTCAAAGCGGCTCTGGCTGCCGGGCGGCCGGTGCGGCTGGAGCGCACGTTCTCCGTCGCCGACGGTTTGTTGCCTCTGGCCGTGGGGGCGATTCCCTTCCTTCACCTCCGAGACTTCGCCCATTCGGTGACGGTCAGCGAGGCGGCGATCGTCGAGGCTACGCGCTGGCTCTGCTACCAGCAGAAGCTGGTGGTGGAGCCCTCCGGAGCGGTCACCACCGCGGCCTTGCGTTCGGGGGCGTTTCGCCCTTCGGGTCCCACCGTGCTGGTGGTCTCCGGCGGCAACGTCGATCCGGCGGCCATAGCGCAGCTCGCCTGAACCCCTTCCAACCGATCGCGCTGCGCCGTAAGTTGCAGCTGAAATGAACTCGCGCCGTTGCCCGCGCTGCGGGAGCATCTACCAAGGAGACGCCCGCTTCTGTCCCAAGGACGGAAGCCCGCTGGTGGAGGTAGCCGCGCAGACCGGATCGGCACCAGGAGCCAAGGGACCCACCTCCAGAACCGAAGTGCGCCGCGCGATAACTCCGAAGCCTGCCGCCAAGCTGGATCCTGCGGGGACTCTGGCCAACCAGGTCCTGGATGCCCGCTACGAGATTCAGCGAAAGTTGGGAGAGGGCGGCATGTCTTTCGTGTACCAGGCCAAGGACCTGAACACCGGAGAGCCGGTCGCGATCAAAGTTTTGAGTCCGCGCTTGAGCCAAGACCGAAGCTCGGTGGAGCGGCTGCGCCGCGAGGCCGGATTGGCCATGAGATTGGATCATCCCAACGTCTGTCGCATCCTGAGACTGGGCGAAACCGAAGACGGGCTCATCTATTTGGTGATGCCTTACCTGCAAGGCGAGCTCTTGTCCGACCGCGAGGTGAGACAGGGTCCCATGGACCCGGAACCCGGAGTTGCCATTTTGGTGCAGGTTTGCGCGGGCCTCCACTATGCCCACGAGCTGCAAATAATCCACCGGGATCTCAAGCCCGAGAACATCATGATGGTTCCTCAGGCCGACGGAACGGAGCGGGCGATGATCATGGATTTCGGCCTGGCCAAGGAAAAGCGGGCCGATCCCTCGATCGCCAAACTCACCGCTACGGGAATCATCCTCGGTACTCCGGAATTCATGAGCCCCGAGCAGATCCGCGGGCGGCCGCTGGACGGGAGGAGCGATATCTACGCCCTCGGCATCGTCGGCTTCGAGCTTTTCACGGGGAAACTGCCCTTCCAGGGAAGAAGCGCCCAGGAAATGATGATCGCTCGCCTCAGGGGACAGCCCACGCCTCTCAGGCAGTTCCGCCCCGACTTCCCGCCCAAGCTCGAGCAGGTACTGATGCGCTCCATGGAGAACGATCCCGACAAGCGCTATCCGGACGCGCGGCAGTTCGGCAAAGCGTTGCTGGAAGCGGTCGACTCCCGGGTGCCTGCTTGGGTGAAGTCGCTGGTGGACTGAGCCGCCGGACGGGATGAAGCCATGCGCCGCTATCCCGCCTTCGACCCGCCGGAATACGTAAACTGGCAGCCGGATCCGGAGCTGGTGCGCAGCTATCCGGAGGCTTTTTCCCGCTATCCGGAGCGCCGCGCCATAGTGGAGAGCCTCGACCGGGAGGCGCTGCTCGGGCTTTACGCCGGGATGCTCCGCACCCGGTTGCACGACATCATGCTCAAGCGCTGGGTGCGCCAGGGCGTGATCTCGAAAGCGTGGCTGGGAACGGGAGAGGAGGCGACTACGGTGGGTCCGGTTCATGCTCTGGACCGCAGCCGCGACTATGTAGCACCCATGATCCGCAACGCCGGCGCCTGCTGCGAGATGGGTATGCCGGTAGCGGACATGTTGCGGGGATACCTCGGCACTTACGATTCTCCCTCCAAGGGGCGGGACGGCCACGTGGGAAGTTTCCGCCACCGGGTGCTGCAACCCATAAGCAACATCGGCAACATGCCGCCCGTGACCTGCGGGATCGCTCTAGCTTTCAAGTTGCGGGGCGAGCCCGGCGTGGCGCTCACCTGGATCGGGGACGGTTCCACCAAGTCAGGTCCCACCCACGAAGCCTTGAACTTTGCCGCGGTGCAGCAGCTGCCCGCGATCTTTATAGTACAGAACAACCAGGTGGCGCTGGGCACGCGGGTGGAGCAGGCTCATCTCCCCGGCAGGTTCGACGAGTTGCACGAGGCCTACGGTTGCGCCGGTTGGTCGTTCGACGGTAACAACGTGCTGGACGCTTACGCCGCCACGCGCCTGGCGGCGGAGCGATGCCGCCGGGGCGAGGGCCCGGTGATCCTGAGCGCGGAGACTTTCCGCATGGGAGGTCACGCGACGCACGACGAGCAGGAAGCCCGGGTGGTTTTGCCGCCCGAACTCTTCGAGTACTGGGGGAAGCGCGACCCTATAGGCCTCTACGAGGAGTATTTGAAAGGTCTCGGCGTGGAGCCTTCGGCGCTGGAGGCGATCGAGGAGCGGATAATCGCCGAGGTGGACCGGGCGGCGGAGGAAGCGCTGGCGAGCAAGCGGGACAAGATGCCCAGGCCGGAGTCGGCCTTGGAGGACGTTTACAGCACGGGAGGTATAGCGAGCCATGAGACGTACGCTGCTTTCGTCAGGTCCGGTACTAGCGGTTAGCTTCTTGGCGTTGAGCGCTTCGCGCGTTCCGCCGGTCGACATTCACGCCGAGTGGGTCAAGTACGCCAACCGCGCGGGCGATTCCGTTACCGCTTACCTGGCCTATCCCGAACGCCCCGATCCCGCGCCGGCCATGATCGTGATCCATGAGATCTTCGGTCTTTCGGACTGGATCCGGGAGGTAACCGAAGATTTGGCCGAAGCGGGTTACGTGGCGATCGCCCCGGATTTGTTGTCCCGGCGCGGCGGCACGGCGGCGCAGGAGGATGCGCGGCGCGCCATCTCGGGTCTTCCGCCGGATTCGATCACGGTGGATTTGGACGGGGCGTTCGAGTACCTGCGTTCGCTCAAGGCGGTGCGCGGCGACGCGATCGGCGTAATCGGGTTCTGCTGGGGCGGCGGTCAGAGCTTCCGCTACGCCACCAACAATCCTCGACTCAGAGCCGCGGTGGTATGCTACGGGCCAGCCCCGGATCTGGCGACCGTCGGCCGGATATCGGCCCCGGTGCTGGGCGTTTACGCCGAAAACGACGCGCGAATCAACGCCAACTTGCCGGATGTGGAGCGCGCCATGCGGGAGGCGGGGAAAACTTTCCGCCACACCATCTATCCGGGGACCGGACACGGGTTCTTGAGAACCAGGAACCAGCCGTCGCAGGCCGATCGCGCCTGGCAGGACATACTGGCTTTTCTTAAGGAACGCCTGGGCGGCTGATAGCCCTTAAGCTTTTCTCAGCGCTTTCACCGTCCTTGCCTATTGACGCCGTGAATGGCGATCGTTCACGGCGTCAACGGCATCCTCAGCGGGTTCTTCCGGGGTCGGGTAGCGCGGCGGGCATGCATCTGGTGGGCCCGCCGCGTGGATGAGTGGTGCTCCTCGGGTGTCTAGTGTCACACTCCGAAGAGCGTGCGCAGCGCCTGCCAGGTGGGCCTGAGTCCGCTCGCTATTACGCCTAACAGGATCACCGGCACGGCGTAGCGGATCAGCATCGCCCACCGGCGGCGCAGCGTTTGGTTCGCCAGCCCCTTGGAAAGCTCGGCGTCCGCCTGGGTAAGAAGCTTGTAGCCCACCAGCAGGGCGGTGAAGAACCCGCCCACCACCAGGAGAAAGTTTCCCACCAGCTGGTCCGAAGCGCCCAGGATGTCGGTGTCGTACGCGGACGGGAGGCCCAACAGGGCGATCCCGGCGCCGGCGCCTATGGCGGTGGCCCGGCGGGGAAGGTTCCAGACATCCACCAGCGCCGCCACCACCACTTCCAACAGGGATATCGCGGAGGTGAGGGCGGCGAAGAAGAGCATCACGAAGAATGCGGTGTCGATGTAATCTCCCAGCCGGCCTAGGAGCTCGAAGCCTTTGGGGAGCGAGATGAACAGCGCGCCGACCGTGCTTTCAGAGACCTGATCGGTGAGGCCGAAGCTGAAGATGACCGGGAATACCACGAGACCGGCTACGAAGGCCACCCCGGTATCGGCGAAGGCCACGGTTGCCGCTTCCCGGCCCAGGTTCTCTTCGGACTTCAAGTATGAGGCGTAGGTCATCAGCGCGCCCATGCCCAGGCTGAGCGAGAAGAAAGCTTGACCCGCGGCGTCGGCCAAGATCTCGGGCTCGAGCAGTCTGCGGAGATCCGGCTTCAGGTAGTAGGCGTAGCCCGCCCCTCCTCCGGGCAGCGTCGCGGCCCAAAGGGCGAGGCCTATAAGGATCAGGAACAGAAGCGGCATCATGATCAGGCTGGCCCGCTCGATTCCTTTCTTTACTCCCGAGGCGACGATGTAGACGGTGATGGCCATGAAAATGAGGTGGGCTATTACCGCGTCGCCGCCGCTCGAGACTTGAGCAAAGTACGCAGCCGTGTCCTCCGGTATGGCGTTCCGCACGGCGTCCACCGCGTAGCGCATGGTCCAGCCGGCGATCACGGAGTAATAGGACAAAATCCCCAGGCCGCAGAAGACGAAGAGCCAGCCCAGCGGAGCCCACGCTTTTCCTCCCAGGCGCTTCAAAGCCCGGGCGGGCGATTCTTGAGACATCCGGCCCACCACGAACTCGGCGGTCATGAGGGGGATGCCGACGATGAGCACTATCACTAGGTACAGCAGGACAAAGGCCGCTCCTCCTCCTTCCGAAGCTATGTAGGAGAAGCGCCACATGTTGCCCAAGCCCACGGCCGATCCCACAGCAGCCAAGATGAAGCCTGCCCGGGTGGCCCAGGATTCTCGTTGAGGAATGCCGGTTGGAGCGGTCACGGTCCAATCTCCGGTTTGGGTTTAAAACGCGACAACGTTACTTCGGTTCCCGGGCCCGTGTCCAGAGCGACCGGCGCACTTTTCAAGATCGAGCGGAGTGTTCAGTTTTCAGGGCGATGCTCGCCCTTACCCTCGCATTGGTTCAGACCGCTCAACTGCTCTCGGTGGCGGACGATTCTCTCAGGCCCGAGCAGGAGATCCTTCATTACCGCATAGCGGTGGAGCTTCCGGACACGGGGCGCACGATCCGGGCTTCGGCCGCGGTGCGTTATGTAATGGTGGAGGGCGGGGGGCCTTTGCGTCTGGATTTCGACAGCGTATTCGCCATCGACTCCATCGTAGGCGCCGCCGGCAAAATCCCGGCGGCTCAACGGAGCGGAACTGCCCAGGGCTGGCGGCTGGTGAAGAGTTCTGGCGGGGGCTGGCTGCTCTTGGTGCCGGTCGCGGGCTCGCCGGGTGATACTTCCGAGGTGACGGTCTACTACCGCGGCCGCCCGCGGGACGGTTTGATCGTGGGTAGTAACCGTCACGGCCGGCGGGTGGTCTTTGCGGACAACTGGCCCAACCGGGCGCGCCACTGGTTTCCGGGAGAGGATCACCCCAGCGACAAGGCCACGGCGGAGTTTTCCGTGGAAGTGCCGTCCGGCTGGCGCGCGGTCGCCAACGGCGCTTTGGTGGGCTTGGATACGCTCGAGGGAGGGCGGACCCGGTGGCGCTGGGCGATCTCGCGGCCGATACCGACGTACACCATGGTGATCGGAGCCGCCAGCCTGAGCGTGGCGGCGCTGGGGACCACCGACGGCATCGCCCAGACGCTTTGGGTTTACGCCGAAGACTCCGCCTTTGCGGTTACCGGGCCGTTCCGGCGGGTGGGGAAGATGCTGGAGGTTTACAGCCGCCTGATCGGTCCTTTTCCCTATGAGAAGCTGGCGCATGTGGAGTCGTCCACTCGGTTCGGCGGTATGGAAAACAGCACAGCCATCTTTTACGCCGAGTCGGGTTTCAGGGATCAGTCGCTGAGCGAAGAGACGGTGGCGCACGAGATCGCCCATCAGTGGTTCGGCGATGCGGTAACCCCGGGGGACTGGCATCATTTGTGGCTGTCCGAAGGTTTCGCCAGTTATTTGGGTCCCATGTTTTTCGAGCAGGTGGGCGAGGTGCCTCGATTCCGGGAGGCAATGGAGCGGAATCGGAGAGTTTATTTCCTCTCGGACGTGGTGGATCGGCCGATCATAGATACGGCGCAGAAGGTGTTGCTGGACCTGTTGAACGCGAATACTTATCCCAAGGCGGCGTGGGTGCTGCACATGTTGCGGGCCGAATTGGGCGACAGCGTCTTTTTGGCGGGTCTCAGGGGCTACTACCGCCGGTTCCGGGACTCTTCCGTCTTGTCGGCGGATTTTCAGCGCGTAATGGAGGAAGTGTCGGGGAGATCGTTGGGTTGGTTTTTCGAGCAGTGGTTGTTGCAACCCGGTTATCCGCGCCTGAGTGCGGAGTGGGCGTATCGGGACGGCAGCTTGGTGTTGCGCGTGCGGCAGATGCAGGAGGAGCGCTGGGGGAGTTTTGCTCTGCGGTTGCCGGTGAGGGTGGAGTTCGAGGGAGGTGGGGCTGAGGAGTTCGTGGTGCGGGTAAGCGGCTGGCAGTCGGAGGTGGAGCGCCGCTTGCGGGATCGTCCGGTGCGGGTGTGGTTGGACCCCGGCGGTACCTTGCTCATGGAGGTGGTGGAGTTGTCGGAGCGGCGCTAGCAGTTGTCTGGTTCGCGGCGATTGCCAGCCAGGCCGCGTCGATGGCGTTTTGGGATGCGGGTTGGTCCGGGGGCCAGGTTTTGTCGGCGGTGCGTTCCAGCATCAGGGCGATCACGCGGAGCCATACGGCGGCCCAGGTTTCGGCCGATCCCACTCTCACCTGACCTGAAGCTTTTCCCGCCGCGATGATTTTCTCGATCTCGGATTTGAGCTCGTTTTCAGTTTCTCTGCTCCTGGGGTCGAGGAGCGGTTTGATCTGGCTCTGGAAGACCAGCCGTGCGGCGTTGGGGTTGTAGTGGGCGATGGTGCGCCAGCTTTTGGCGATCGTTTCCAGGCGTTCGCGGCAGGGAGCGGTGGGTGATGTGTCTTTTATGCTTTGGATGAACAATCTGGCGGCGGCGCGGTAGATCTCGTTCAGCAGCTGTTCCTTGCTGCTGAAGTGGCGGTAGATGGTGCCTTCGGCGATCCCGGCGCGGCGTGCGATTTGGGGCGTGGTGGTTTCATGGTAGCCCTGGCTGGTAAAGAGGTCCAGCGCTGCGCGAACCAGTTTTTCGCGGGTGCTCTGGGCGTCGCGTTTTCGCGGCGGAGGTGGCGTGGGAAATCGGCCCGGCGGTGTAGGGGGGTGAGTCATCACTCGCAAGACTACAACTTAAGGCTGCGTTTGTCGATAGGGAGTTCGGCATAAGCGCATTGGTCCGCGGTTTGGCGATCCTGAAGTTTGCAGGGCTTATCTCGAGCGTTCGGATGCGGAGCTTGTGGGGCTGGTGCAGGGCGAGGGGTCTGTTCCGCCTCGGTGCGGGATCTGACGATCGCACTCACCCATCCAAAGCGCCCCGCACCGCCTCCAAAAGGGAATCCAAAGTGAACGGCTTCTGCAAGAATCGCTCCCCCGGTCCAAGCTCGATCTTTCGGCCCGCGAAGTCCGCGCTGTACCCGCTCACGTACAGCACCTTCAGACCCGGCCGATCGCTCCGCAAGCTCTGAGCCAGCTGCAATCCGCTCATTCCCCCGGGCATGACCAGATCGGTAATGACGAGATCGATCTCGGCGCCGCGCTCCTTCCACAAACTTTGCGCCTCCGCAGCGTTCGACGCCGCCAGCACCCGATACCCGCTCCGTTCCAAAATGGTCCGAACCGTGGACCGGACATCGGGATCGTCCTCGACGAGCAACACCGTCTCCGAGCCTCCTTTAGGCCTCGGCCTAACCTCCTCCGCACCGGCTGCAGTAACCGACTCCTTGCGGAGAGGCAAGAAAATCTCGAAAGTGGTCCCCTGGCCGACGCGGCTTCGAACCCGAACCGTTCCACCGTGCTGCCTCACCACACCGTAAACCGTGGCCAAGCCCAAACCGGTCCCCTTGCCGGCTTCCTTGGTAGTGAAAAACGGCTCGAAGATCCTCGGCAAATACTCGGGGGGAATGCCGGTGCCGGTATCGGTCACGCGAAGCAGGGCATACCGGCCCTGAGGTGGTTCGTCCAGCTCCGCTTGCGGCTCCGAGAGATCCGCCAGGGCAGTCTCGATCCGAAGCGCCCCTCCTTGGGGCATGGCATCGCGGGCGTTGACCGCCAGATTCAACAAAACCTGCTCCAGCATCGCCGGATCGGCCCTGATCGGCAGGCGATCGGCCCCCAATTCCAGGCCGAGGTCTATGTCCTCCCCTATGATTCTCCTTAGCATCCGCGCCATGCCCGTCACGACCTCGTTGAGATCCAGCTCCCGCAGTTGCATCACCTGCCTGCGGCTGAACGCCAGAAGCTGCCGGGTCAACGACGCGGCCCGCTCCGCGCTCTCGCGGATCTCTCGGAAAGCCTCCCTCGCCTCGGCGGGCAGCTGGCTGTTCGACTCCCAAAGCTCCGCATTGCCTAGAATCACGGTGAGCAAGTTGTTGAAATCGTGCGCCACACCTCCCGCCAGCCGCCCCACGGCCTCCATCTTCTGGGCCTGGAGAAATTGCTCCTCGAGCCGCCGGTTATCGGTGACATCCCGGGAGTTGATTACTATAAACCCTCCGGGAGCCAGTTCCGGGAGACTGCGTCCCACCGACTCCAGGATCCGCCAGCTTCCGTCTTTGTGGCGCAACCGGTACTCCACCGTCACCACCTTTCCCGGACGCTCCACCGCTTCGCGCAAGGCGGAAGCCGCTCGCTCCAAATCTTCCGGGTGGATCAACTCGAACACGTTCCTGCCCAGGCGCTCCTCGGCCGCGTATCCCAAAGCCTGCTCCCCGGAAGGGCTCTGGAAGAGTAGCGTTCCTCGATTGTCGATCACGTGGATCATGTCCGGCGCGTGCTCGATGAGCCGCCGGAAGCGCTCTTCGTTCCGGCGCAGTTCCTCCTCGGCCTCGAGGCGCCGGCGCTCCCTCTCGTGAATCTCCAGAGCCAAGCCCAAATCCGCTGCCAGCTCGTCCCAGAGCCGGAGCTCGTCCGCGTCCGAAAACTGCGCTTCTGTGGAGTAGAGGTTCAGAGTGCCCGCCACTCGCCCGCTCACCCGAATGGGGAAAGAAGCCATGCTCGCGTAGCCTCGTTCCAGCGCGGCGGCCCTCCACCCGGCGGCGCGCTCGTCCCGAGCGATGTCGAGACAGACTGAGTGCTCACCTCGGTCCAACGCATGGAAGGTGAAAGAACAGTCGGGAGCGGGACCCTCCACCAGATCGCGAAGTATCCTCAGGGTTTCGGGATCGGCTCCGGCGTGAGCGACAACGGACAGCTTGCCGCCGCTGTCTGCCAGCCCCACCCAGGCCAAAGCGAACCGGCCTACCTCCACCGCAGTCCGGCAAACCGCGTCCAGCAATCTCGCCGCATCCGGCTCCTGCAGGATTGCGTCGGTGGTGAGTCGCAAGACCTCGTATGCCCGGTTCAGCCGGTGCATCCGAGCCTCAGCCACCTTCCGTTCCGATATGTCCAATAGGCTGCCGCGTATGATTACGCGGCCCCCCAGATCCAGCCGCAGCAGCCGCACTTCGCAAAAGACATCCTTCCCCTCCCCGTCCCGATGCACCCACTCGAAGACCGGCGCCTCCCCGGCGACGGCACGGGCGATCAACTCCGCCGCCTTTTCCTCCGAGCGCCGCCCGTCCGGCTGAACCTCGGGGCTCAGCTCCACGGGCCCCCGCCGCAGTAACTCCTGGGCGGAAAGCTTGAACAATTCTTCCGCCGCCCGGTTGGCGAAGACGAACTTGCCCCTCTCCACATCCAGCAGCACCACCGCTTCAGGAGCGTACTCTATCAGCCGGCGGAAACGCTCCTCGCTCTCCCTCAGCTCTCTCTGGGCGGCGCGGAGATCGGTGATGTCGTGTACGGTCGAGATGACTAACGGCTCGGGCCCGACCGTGACCACGTCGAAGGAGCTCAACACCCACCGCTCGCCCCGATCCGTGGACACCCGTAGCTCGACATTTCGCGCCGATTGGCCGGCAGCGAGCTTCTCGGCGAGCCGATGCCTCGCGTCCTCGTCCACTCGAATAGGGAGATCGGCGGTATTCCTTCCCACTACGTCCCCGTACTCCAAGCCGAAAAGTTCCAGCCATGCGCGGTTGGCGTCCAACAAGACCCGATCCCTCAAGCGCACGAGTACGGTGGGTATGGGGGAGTTTCTGAACAGCGCCGCGAATTTCTGTTCGTTCTCCGCCAGAAACTCGACCGCGCGCTCCCGCTCCAGTTCCGCTGCGGCGCGAGTGGCGAGGAGTCGAAAGAGCGTAGCATATTCGCCTGCGCCGTGATGCAGCGGACGGCGAAATACGGCGTTTATCAAACCTAGTGGCTGGCCCCGTGATCCGAACATTGGTTCGCCCATGTAGGCTGCAGCGCCCTCATGGCGCAGCCGGGGATCTTCGGGAAACAGCCGGGTCACTGCGTCGGGGTAGAGGCAGAAACCCTTCCCCACCACGTTTTCGCAGGGTGTGCCCGCCAAGTCGTATTCGAAGTTTTCTTCGAGCCGGCCGTCGCGCCAGTATGCCAGGGTCCTGGCGCGTCCGGGGTGATTCTCTGCCAGTTCCGCAACGATGCTGGCGTCGGCGCCGAGTTCTTCACCCAGAAAACGGACCGCGGCGGCGAAGAAATCCCTTCCGGTGCGGGAAAAAGTATCCTCGACCAACCGCTGTAACTGCCGCTCCCTGCGGAAGCTCGCAATCGCGGACTCCACGCTCCCCAGTAACAACTCGCCATCGGCGGGCCACGGAATGTATCCTCGCACTTCGGAAGAAGGGGCCGGCTCCGCAGTGTGCGGAGCCTTGGCCGACCCCGCAGGCAAAACCAAAATGGGGACTTTGACAGCGGCCTCTCGGGTTCCTCCGTTCCTTTCGAATCGACCCCGCACAGCTTCCACCAGCGCCGCGCTCATGATAGTGCAGTCTAGGCTCACGAGTTCTTGCGCGGTGAGCTCGTCGGGAGCGGAGGCTTCCAAAACTTCGTAACCCCGATCCTCGAGCCGGCGCACAATGGAAGCCCGAACTTCGGGATCCTGGTGTAGAACCAATACCCGTCGCCGGCTGCGGGTGGGGCGATCCCCTATCTTGGAGAGTGGAATTAGCTGCTCCTGAAAAGAAATATGACTGCGCTCAAGCCAACCTTAATTGTACCCCCTCTGGTCCGCCGGCGCAACAGGAAGCTGGGAAACCTTTCAATCGGACTTCCGGATGAGCACCGCCCCGAAGAACCCATCAGTCCCGTGCACCGCCGGGTCCAAGCGCAAAAAGAGGTCGTACTGCCCGGGCACCGAAATACCCTGACGTTCCAGGACTGCCACCGCCGACTGCAGCGCGAACTCGGGATGGCACTCCAAAAACCGCTCCACCACGGCTTCGTTCTCCTGCGGCAACAAAGAACAAGTGGCATACACCAGCCGGCCGCCCGGCCTCACCAGCGGAGCGTAAGCCTCCAGAATCGCCTGCTGCTCCCGCACCAGCTGGCCGATACGCTCGCCCGTGAGCTTCCACGCAGCCTCCGGATTGCGGCGCAATACCCCGGTGCCGCTGCAAGGCGCATCCACCAACACCACGTCCGCCCTGCCTCGAAGCTCATCCAAGGCGGACCGACTTCCGCCCGCCCATTCACCGCGAGGCAAAACCTGTACCCGGACGCTTCGCACACCGGCCCGGCGGGCACGAGCTGCAAGCTGCCGCAGGCGCGACCCGCTCACATCGAAAGCATAAAGCTCACCCCGATCCTCCATCATGGCCGCCAAGTGCAAAGTCTTTCCTCCGCCGCCCGCACATCCGTCCACCACCACCTGCCCGGGCTTCGCTTCGGCCAGAAAACCGATCAATTGACTCCCTTCGTCCTGTACCTCGAACCACCCCTCGCGAAACGAACCGGTACCGTACACGAACCCCTTGCCCTCGAGCACCAGACCCAGCGGACTGTAAAACGCGGGGCGACTCGGAAAGCCTTCCTCGAGCAACCGCCGCTGTACGGCGTCGCGATCGGCCTTCAGAGGGTTCGCCCGAACGGCGAGGGGCGCCGGTTCCTTCAACGCCTTGCACCGAGCCTCCACCACTTCCTGCGGCAACGTCTCGAGCCATGCGGCAACCAACCAGTCCGGGAGACTATGGACGATCCCGATGCCGGCGACCGGATCGTGCGGCAGCGCCGGCTCCCGGAACCGCAACACGGCATCTTCCAGCGCCGAGCGCTCGCCGGGGGCCACGGGAAGATCGAGCGCGGAGTCGCCGTCGCCGAAGAGCTCGAGATACAAAAGGACCAGCAACTTGCGATCCTCGGCCCGCTCGCCCGCCGCGTGCCGCAGCCTTCTCCACCAGCGGAGCACGCCAAAGACCGCCTCCGCAACAAAAGCGCGATCCCGCTTTCCCATCCGGCGGTGTTCCCGGAAGAACTGCTGGAGGACGCGGTCGGCAGGGAGCGGAGAAGACAAGGTTCTGGACAAAACCTCCGCCGCCGCCTCGATCCAAGACGGATAGACCCGAAGAGCGGTACGGGAACCAGAGCGTCGGTCTAGCACGATACCAATTTGGCGCGCGGTCCCGCCGTCTAGAAGCGGCGGCCCGAGAGACGGTAGTGATCTAAGAGCGCGGCCGGCCGGAGGGTTCTTAGACGGCCTTTACGTCAACCACCCTCTCCAACCCGGCGAAATCCTCTGGATTCCGGGTGTAAAGCGGCAGCCCGTTTGCGGCAGCAGTGGCGGCGATCAAGAGATCGGCAAGACGACTGCGAGCCTGTCTCCCCGAGGCCTTCACCATGGCAAACACGAGACCGTACATGCGCGCAGCCTGGGCGTCAAAGGGCAGAGGGTCCCACGTGCCGACCGCCCACTCCAGCCTGTGCTGGCGTCGAGCCCGCTCCTCGGTGTCTTCCGTGGCGTGCGGTCCCGCAGCAAGCTCGGCCAGCGTTACCGCCGAGATGGCCGACTCGTCCGGAAGCGCCGCAGGGTCGATCACGTCGTGATCTATGACGACCGATGTATCCAGCAACCCGCGAACCGGCTCAGCCATGTGGGACCTGCTCCACCACAGCGTCGAGGTCGGCGCGGAAGCGGGCCGCATCTACTCTGGGGGCTCTCGCAGCAGCATCGGCTATGGCGTCCCGCGGGACAAACTGCCGAGGGAGTATCGGACGCAACTCGGCTACCGGAACGCCGTTGCGGGTCACCACAAACGTCCGGCCTCTCTGAACCTCGCGCAACACCGCGGCGGAATCATTCCGGAGTTCGCGCTGGGTAATTGCCTTTTTCTTCTTCATGCCAACGCACCTATCCTGATTCAACACCCCTTAGCGGAGCGCGGGACACAAACACGGAAAATGTAGCACCTGTAGCGCTTCGTAGCAACACCCCGCCGGCCGCCCACACAAAGACGCACTTACATCTTTAGACCCCTCCACCTGCCCGCCCACCAGCCGGCCGCCACCCAACCCGCCAGCGACGCCGCCGCCAAAAATCCGATCCCCAGAGCACCCAGCCGCTCCACCAGCGCCACACCCACCGGGCCCAAAAGACTGGCATCGCCGTCCACCGCTACCACCACACCCAACCGGAACGCCTCCACCGGGTTCACCAGCGCCCACCCCACGAGCAGCCACTCCGGCACTCCCAACCGCACAAACGCCAACATCAAACCCAGCGTGCCTAGCGCCGCAAAAACCAACCAGATCGAAATGCCCAAAGTGGTAGCCCTAGCCCGCGTCGCACTCACCGAAGACAACCATAAGCCCAGGGAAACAAATACCAGAGCCAACAGGGCGACGAAGAGATAAAGCGTGAGGACCAGCAGCCACGGCACGCCCCGCCACAAAGCCGCCCCCGCCACCACGAGAAAGCCCAAAGTGACCGAACTCAAAACCGATACGGCCAAGCCCAGCCACTTGCCGGCATATACCTCTCCTCCATCCACCGGCTGCGCCAGCAAGTATTCCAAAACACCGTTTTCCCGCTCCTCCGCTACCGCCGCTGCCGCCGGAAACAAAGCCATCAAAGGCACGAACAGCAATGCCAGGTGCACCACCCCCACTAAGGCCTTGACGAAACTGCGATAACCGTAGACGGCCGCATCGCCGGGAGCGAGCACCACGAAGCCCACACCCGCCAGCACAAAAATCACGGAATAAGCCCAAAACCACCGCGCCCTGAGCGCCGAGGCAAGCTCGCGCCCGGCCAGCAAGCCCACCGCGCCACTCATCGCTCCAACTCCCCGGCGGAGGCCAGTATCGACTCCAACAGGTCCTCCAACCCCCAGAGCCGTTCCATGCAATCCTCCAGCGCGCTCACTCCGCCGTCAAACGCCACCTTGCCCCGGTGCAGAACCACGATCCGATCGGCCAAAGCCCGCACGTCGCTCAGGCGGTGAGAGGCGAGAACGATGGTCACGTCGCGGCCCACCTCCTTCAATGCGGCGAGGAAATCCCGCCGGGCCGGCGGGTCCAGATTGGCCGTAGGCTCGTCCAGCAATAACAGCGGCGCGCGGGACGCCAACGCGAGAGCGAGCAACGTCTTCTGAAGCATGCCTCCCGATAGCGCCCGCACCGCCTTGAGCCGGTGAGCGGCATAGTCGAAGCCGAGGCGATCCAACTGCGCCTCCACAGCGCTCTGATCTATCCCCCGCAGGTGGGAGAAGAACTCCACCATTTCGGCTAGGGACCCGTCCAGCCAAGGTACCCGCTGGGGAACGTAACCTACCCGCTCCCTCACCGCCCGACCGCGGCGCGCCACGTCGAATCCCGCCACCTCTAGCCGCCCTTCAAAGGGAACCAGCCCCAGCAAACAGCGGATGAGCGTGGTCTTGCCCGCACCGTTCAAACCCAAAAGCGCCACCCGCTCGCCGGATTTCACCTCCAAATCCACGCGATCCAAAACCGCCTGCGCTCCGTAGCGCTTGGTCAAGCCGCGAGCCCGAATCATCGGCTTACGGACCTAACACCGGCGGCGAGCTCCCAAAGCTTGGACTCGATGCGCGGCGCGGAATCCACCACCACCGGTTGGGGCATAAGAAGAGGAAACGCCCGAGCGATGAGATCTAAAACTCCGAACGCCAAAGACCCGGTGAACCACCGCAAAGCTGGATGCTTGGCTATCAAATCGTCGGACAGGCGGTTCCACACAAAGGGCGTGTCCCCACGGCCGTCCCCGTCTCGGTCGAAACCTGCATACTCGCTCCAATAGTTTCCCTGCCAGACATTGGCGAGAGCACTCCCCCCGCCGGAGACTTCCACCGGCACCATGTTGTCCACCAGCCGGTTGTCGTAAAACCAATTCCGGCTTACCGACGGCAGCAGGCTTATACCCACATCGTTGTACGCGATGAAATTCCCGCTGAATCGGTTGAACACTCCCTGAAGATGGGGCGAGTTGTCCAAACTGATACCGACCGCGTTGTTTACGATCACGTTGTTCACCGCCACGATGCTGTCGGCATCCTTGAATCCGATTCCGCGACCCAGCGCTCCACGAGACTCGGCAAAAAGATTTCTCTCGAAGATTATGTCCCCCGAGTACATGATGAAGGCACCCACCTCGTTCCCCACGAACCGATTGCCCTCGAACCGGTTGTGATTGCTGTACATGTAGTGAAGCCCGTAGCGGCTCGCGGTGACCGTGTTGCCGCGCACCAGGGTGTGACTCGAAAACCAAATCACCAAATCGCGCGAATCGGCAACCTCGTTCTCCTCCACCAATCCCCGGTCGCTGTACCACAGCCGGATCCCGTCTCCCCGCCGCGCCAGAGGCAAGGGCTTGCCCCGAATCGAATTTCTCCGGATCACCGCCCCGGGTGCCTGTTTGAGATAAATACCGAACAAAACATCTTCCAGCCGGTTGTCTTCCAAAACGACTCCTTCAGCTCCCACCACCATGATCCCCGCGTCTTCCCGAGACTGGTCCTCTCCCGAAGAGACTATGGTAAGCCCGCGCACCGTCGCGGGGGCGCTCACCAGAAGCACCGTGCCCCGGCCACCACCGGAGATCACGGCCCCCGGCTGGCCGAGCAAGACTACCGGCTTGGATACATGGAGCGGACCACCGTAGGTTCCCGCGGAAACGACCACCGTATCGCCCGGGCGCGCAGCGTCGATCGCCTGCTGGACCGCGGGGAACCCGCCCGGTCCCACCACCAACTGGGCGGCCTGGAGCAGGGCAGAGCAGAGGGCGCTCATACCGGGTCAGCGGATGAGGAGGTACCGGGTGGTTCTCTTAGAGCCCGTGTGTAACGGCGCCACTCGTAGATGGCGATCGCCGGGCCGATGAGGCCGGCGACCGCCATGAGAATCGCCCCCAGGGCCGGCATGCTGGTGACGGTGAACTGTCCCACCTGAGTGGTTCCCAAGAGCGCTGGGGTGAAGGGTTGGATCTGCAGCGGAGCGTCGGGCGAGAGATTGTGCCCGTACTCGTAAAGCCAGTGCCGGAAGGTATACAGCATCACCGTGCCGAAAAGCACGAAGTCCATCCAGCCCAGAGCCGCTATCGGCATCCGCCCGATCAACGCCGTCAGCAGGGCGAAACCAAAGAACCGCAGAATGAAGAAAGGTATGAAGCGAAACTCCGGAAACTCGTCCGGCACGATCTCTTGCATCCCGATGTAATGGTTCAGCAGGTTGACCTCCGAAAGATCCCCGCTGACCGTGTTGGGATAGATGACCAGGGTGAGCCCCTGGGGGTACTGGGGGGCGTGGAGCGTTATCCTCCAAGTGGGAAGGACGATCCCCGGCAATATGGACAACGTCGCGGCCACGATCAGTACCCGGCTCAGGGGCGAAAGCTGGCCCTGGAAGAACGCGGTTACCCTGCCGATCCAGCCCTGCATCGGTCTAGCGCGGCTCCACCAAGAGGTAGCCGGTCATCTCCAGGTGCAGCGCCGAGCAGAACTCGGTGCAGTAGAACGGGAAGACCCCCGCCTTGTCCGCCACAAAGGAGACGGTCTGGGACTCTCCCGGCTCCAGGCTCAGGTTGATGTTGTACTGGGCGATCCCGAAGCCGTGGGTCGCGTCCCGGGCGCGCTCGATGTTGGTGATATGAATGACTACCCGGTCTCCCTGGCGTACCTTGATCCGCTCGGGGTTGAAGTGACTGCGGATCGCGGTCATATAGACGTGCACCTCGTTCCCCCGCCGCTCGATCCGCTCCCTTCCCGCCACCGCCACGTCACGGCCAACGGCCATGGCGCCCGGATCCCAGCCGATCTCGGGATAGACCTCGAAGGGCTTCAGCTTGTCGGCTTTGATGATCTGGGCGTAATGCGGTTCGCCGATACCGATCGGCATGTCGTAGAGCAGCTGCATCCGCTCGCCACCGATATCGATCAGCTGGAAATTCTGCGGGAGAAGCGGTCCTACGTTGTTGAATCGATCGATGGACCACTTGTTGAGCGATACCAGATACTTTCCATCCGGCGAGCGGGTATCGCCTTCCGCCGCGGCGATGTGGCCCACGTTGTAGTGGACGTCGATCTTCTCCACCAGCTCCAGGGGCTGGAGCCGCCACTTGGCCACCTTGGTCTCCAGGAAGAGCGAAGTGTAAGCGAACCCCTTGTCGTCGAACTGGGTGTGCAGCGGACCCAAGCCGAGCTCCAACTGGCCGTCTATCACGCTGGCGAAATCGAGTATCGGGATCCCGTACTTGTCGGTCCCCGCAAACTGTTTCTGATCGATCGCCTGCTTGATCTTGTTCCAGGAGTAGACCGTAACGTGGGGGTCCAGCTTCCCCGATACCACGATCCGCGACCCGTCGGGAGTGACGTCGGCCCCGTGGGGGCTCTTGGGCTCGGGCACCAGATAGACCAGCCCCTCGGCGATGGCCACGTCCATGGGAATCACCCGCTGTCCCTTGACCGTGCGGGTTTTGCCCGGCTGGGCGGCCACCTCGGCGGCCCGCTGCCAGTTGATGATGTGAAGGTAGTCCATGTCGTTTCGCGAGGCGCCCGCCTCGAACGGCGGATTACCCGCCTCGATCCCGCCGGTCGCCATCTCGGTGTTGAAAGAGTTCAAGAAAGCCCAGCCGAAAGAGGGCCCCTTGCCCGCGTCCGAGAGATCATGCCAGTAGGGCGGAAGCTCGATGGCGAAGGATTGAGCCGGATCGATCCTTCCCCTCTGGCGGTCGAATTTCCAAAAGGTGACTACTCCGCGATAGTCCTCCTCGTAGCTATCGAGATCGGCGTAGTCCTTCCACAGCGGGACCGAGTACTGCGATGGCTCGATCACGTACTCGGTGTTGGGAGTGACGAACGCCCCGCCATGGTTGGTCCCCATAATCGGGCTGGTCACGATCTGCTTGGTCTCGAAGTCCCTGAGGTCGATCACCGCGATCCTGGGGTTGGCCTTGTCGTTGATGAACAAGAACTGGCCGTCGTACTCTCCGTCCGTCTCCGAGAGGGCCGGGTGGTGGTTGTCTCCCCACGTGATGTCGTGTCCCGCCATGCGGGCCTGCTGCATCAGCCGCTTGTGTTCGTCCGCTCCGGTGGCGTAACCCTGCCAGGGTTCCGGAGTGAAAGCAGCGATCACTTTGAGCAGGCGCATCGACGGGATGCCGATCACCAGCACCTGGCCGGAGTGGCCTCCGGAAGCGAACATGAGATATTCGTCGTACTTCCCCGTGGGCTGGTAGGTCTTGACAGCAGCCACGATGTCCTGGTCGGTAAGACCTCGCTCCCGGGCTATGCTGCCGATGTCCGTGCCTCGCGGCCGCGCACAGGACTGGGCCACAATCGAGAGCCCCAGGCCGGCAAGCAAGACCGCACCGGCTATCGCGACGTTCCTTTTGAAGTTGGCCATGAAGTTCATCATAGAGAACGCTCCTTTATTGGTTGCTCTTGAGGTATTCGTAAATCGCCCGCGCTTCCTCCCGGGTGGTGTTGGTGTTGAGCATGGGCGTCATGTACTCGCTCAGTAGCTGCTTGGCCACGGGATCGACCCGCAGCATGGAGTCGGGATTGGTGATCATCGCAACGATCCAGTCATAGCTGCGCCGCTCGGTTACCCCCTGGAGATCGGGGCCGGTGAGCCGCCCTCCGCCTATCGTGTGGCAGCCGATACATCCCTTGGCGGCAAAGAGCTGCTCCCCCTGAGCCGCGAGGGAGGCGTCCCCCCCTTGGGGCGGGGCCGCCTGGACGGCGGGTTGCCGGGCTGCGCCCATCTCCCCCATGGGGGGATGATCCATGGTCATTGGGGGATGTCCGCCGCCCTCGCCTCCGCCGCAGGCGTAAACCATCCCCAACAAGAGAACCCAAGCGAAAGACGTAGAGACCGAAGGTTTTAAGAAAGACTTGCTCATGCGTTTGTCACCTTTTTGAAACTTTTATCCGGGCGAGCCCGTGATCCGCGCCGGCGGCGCGGGGCCCGGGCTCTGACATTCAGTGCGGGGAATTAAAGGGGGTGCGGTTTAACCCTCGGTGAGACGACCTTCAAGAAATCTTTAGACTCGACCTCCCCTCGCCGGGAGGCTCTTTCTAGGCTATCCTATGGAGAGTAGCCAAACCATGGAGGCAGAATGCGAAGCGCCGTTATAGCACTCATCGCCCTGGTTTTCGCCGGCGGGCTTTGGGCTCAGGATCCGGACCGCACCGTGAGCGACGGAGGCATAAAGATCGCCGGCTGGAAGGGCCGAGTGGACCGAAGACCGTTGGCTCAGGGGCGGACTATAAACGACTCGCGGGTGGTTGCGGTCCCGGGAGGGATGCGGATGTCCATCGGACCCGCGGCGATCTTCTGGAATCCCGCCAACGTAGCGAGGGGCAACTACGAGGTGAAGGCCACTTTCCACGAACACAAGATGGCCATGAATCACCCCCACTCCTACGGGATTTTCATCGGCGGGAACGACTTGGAATCGGATACCGAAACGCTGCTCTATTGCATCGTCTACGGTAACGGGACCTACTCGGTGAAGACTTTTCACGGAGCTCAGGTCACCAACTTGGTTGACCGGGAACCCCACGAGGCGATACGCAAGGCCGGTTCCGACGGGGAGACGACCAACGAGATCGGCGTCAGGGTGGAGGGCGACAAGGTCTCGTGTGTGGTAAACGGGACCGAGATCCGCTCTTTCAGCAAATCGGAGGTCATCGGTCCCGATCGTTTGAAGTCAACCGATGGTATCTACGGTATCCGGGTGAGCCACAACCTCGAGCTTACGGTGACCGGTCTCACCATGACGCCGCGCTAGCGTGCGGCGCGCCGAGGGGAGAAAATCCAGCGGGAGCCCCGGGGCTCCCGCTTCCATTTTACGCCGCCATTTCAGGACCCGATCTAGTTAAGCTCGGGGTGGCGCTCGGTAACGCCGGGCGGCGACGACTATCGAGTCTATTCGCACGACATGCACCGGTGATTGTTCTTTGCCCCGAGACTCTCCAGCAGGGCGATCGTCTCGGGGAAGGGCTGCACCCGCTGCTGGGGGCCGTTGGCCATATCCACCGTGGTTTGACCTCTCCGGCTTACGGCCATGACGTCGGCGCCTTTGGAGACCAGATAGAGTATCATCTCGTTGTCTCCCCGCGCTGCAGCGTTGTGGAGCGGGGTATAGCCCTCGTGGTCGCGAGCATTGACGTCGGCACCCAGTTCCTCCACGAGGTACTTGACGGCGGGGAGCCAACCGTCTGGGACGTAGCGGTGTTGCTGGCCCACCCGCGAAGTTCCGTATCCCACACCCGAAGCCGCATGAATTGGGTATACGGCGGGTCCTCCCACGGGAACGGGAGGAAGGCCTGAAGGATCGGTCTCGGCCGAGTCGGGATCTTCCCCGGGGCGCCGCCGTTCCGCGGGTTTGATCGTCGGTATGTTGGGATCCGCACCGTACTTCACCAAGAGGCGCATGGCAGCCACGTCCAGGGCGTAGGCGGCGCGCCAAAAAGCAGTGGCGCCGGAGTAGTCCACTCCCATGCGGCCGGCGTTGTAGGCGGCGTACCAGAGGTGGGTTTTCAGGCGCGCGTTGGGGTCGGCTCCGGCTTTGAGCAGTGCTTCCATTAGCTCCAGGTACGTTGTCTTCTGCTGCTGATAGGCGGTGGGTTGCGGGTACCAGGTTCTGAGCGACCATTCGCAGTTGATGGCAGCGAACAGCGGTGCCACCCCGTCTTCGCTGGCGATATTCGGGTCGGCGCCGCGGCTCAGCAGATACATGGCGAGGTCGTAGTGACCGTTGATGATCGCCACCAAAAGCGGGGTGGAGTGGTCGCCCAGTGTGACCTGATCGATATCCGCGCCGGCGTCGAGGAGCAGCCGTACCGCTTCCAGTCTTCCTTCTCTGGCCGCGTAGTGGAGCGCCGCCATTCCGCCCTGCTTGCCTACCCAGTCTTCGTAGGAAAGCGGTTCCGGTGCCGCCGGGCGCCGGGCTTGAGAATCGGGGCGCGGCTCGGTGGGGCGGTCGGGTTCGTCCGGTGGCTGGGGTGGTACCTGCGGGGGCGGCGGAGTGCGCCGCTCGCGCGCGCTCTGGCGCGATCCCTCATAGCGGGCGGCCATGAGGCGCTCCCGCTGCCGCCGCAGGGCGTCGTCTTCTTTGGCCCGTGCTGCATAGTCTACCACTCTGGTAGCAGCCGAAAGGTCGGCGCCCGCCGCTAGAAGAACCTGGATTGCCGCCACGCGATTGTATGCCGCTGCGAACATCAAAGGAGTCCGACCCGCGTAGCTCTCCTTGGCGTTGGGATCGGCTCCGTGGCTCAGCAGCACCTTCAGAGCATCGGGGTTCCCGGCCAGGGCAGCGAAGTGGATCGCCTGAGCTCCGGTCGTGGTGACCGCGTGTACGTTGCTTCCTGCTTCTAGAAGCACTCGCAGCGCTTCGGCCGCTCCCTTTTGGCTGGCCAGGTGAAGGGGAGTATAGCCTCCCAATCGGGTCGTAGCCTCGAGGTTGGCGCCGGCGTAGATGAGCAGGCGTACCATGGGGACATGCCCTTGCAACGCCGCCCAGTGGAGGGCGGTCATCCCGTCGTTCTGCGGTGCGTTTACGTCCGCCCCCTCCTGGAGCAGAGCGCGGACGGTTTCCAAGTCGCCGCGCTGAGCGGCGTCGGCCACCGGTGAGTCCGGGCCGTAGGCCGCGGCTTGGAGCAGGATCGCCGCCGCGAGGGCGCCCGCCGCCGCGGCTCTCGAGTTTAGGACCGGCGTGTCGATCATGATCTCCGCTCCTTCCCGGAAAGCGCCTGCCTCATGCAGTTAGAGAGAAGTCGCCCGTGCTGTCGCCGAAGCTTTGGAGATCGTCTAGGCCGAGCTTGTGCAGCAGGGCCAGCATCACGTTGGCCATAGGCGTGCCGTCGGGAGCCTTGAGGTGAAGGTTTCCCTGGAGCGCTCCGTTGGCCCGGCCCACCAAAAAGAGGGGGCAGCGCTTGTGGTTGTGGAGGTTGGAGTCCCCCATGGGCGATCCGTAAATGATCAGGCTCTTGTCCAGCAGGTTCTGCTCGCCCTCCATGGTGTTCTTGAGCTTCTCCAGGAAGTAGGGCAGCATGCTCACGTGATAGGTATTGATCTTGGCGAACTCCTTGACCCGGTCCTCCCGGCCGCCGTGATGCGAGGCGGGATGGAAAGGCGTGTTGACCCCGCTCTCGGGATAGACCCGGCCGGAGCCGTCCCGTCCCATCTTGAAAGAGAAGACTCTGGTGGTGTCCGACACGAAGGCCAAATACTGGAGATCGAACATGAGCCTTACGTGTTCCTCGAAAGAATCGGGAACGCCGGCCGGAGCCTCGGGCAGCTCCCGGGGCTCGCCGCTGGTATTGCGCGCCTCGATCCTTTGGATCCGGCGCTCGATTTCCCGGATATTCTCCAGATACTGGTCTAGGCGCTGGCGATCTCCCGGACCCACTTGCCGTTTCAGCGCCGCCACCTCTTCCAGGAACCAATCGAGTATGCTCCGATTTTCCCGCATGCGGATGGCGCGATCCTCCGCGGTGGCGCCGGCTCCGAACAGCTGCTCGAAAGCGGCCCGGGGATCGCGGATCATGGGAAGCGGTTCGGTGGGGGAAGCCCAGCTTATGGTGTCGGTGTAAACGCAGGCGTAGCCGTAGGCGCAACCTCCTGACTGGTCCACGTTTTCTATGCAAAGCTGCATGGACGGGATCGGCGTGTCCTGGCCAAAACGCTGCACGTACAGCTGATCCATCGACGTTCCCACGTATACGTCCGAGCCCTCGGTCTGCTTGGGGTGCGCCTGGGTCAGGAACACCGCGCTGGAGCGGAAGTGATCTCCTCCGATCTCCTGGGGGGTTTTGGCTTCCGCTTCGGCGACGTCGGTGTTGCTCACGATGGTGAGATACTCCCGGAAAGGCTCGAGGGGCTTGAGGCTCGTGGGGCTCAGGTCGAAGTCACGGCCCACCTCCGCGGGAGACCACAAATTGAGCTTGGCCCCGAGCTCGTTGCTCCCGGCCGCCCCGTGCACCATCTCGATGCATACCAGCCGGGTGGGATCCTTGGGCCGCGGTCCCCTGGCGATCAGCCTTACCGGGATCATGGCGTCCAGCAGCGGCAGGCTGATCATCGCTCCCGCTCCCTTCAGAAAAGTGCGTCGCGGTATGTGCCTTCCGGTGAGTAACTCCATCTCAGTTACCTCCGTTCTCTTCCGCCGTCCCTATGCGGTTCATCTTGAACGGCTGGCTGTTGATCACGCCGAATATGAAAGCGGACATCCGGTTGCCCTGCTCTCGAGCTTGGCGCACGATCGCCCGTACCGTGGGCATGTCATACCATTCGACCCGCCTCCCGATGGCATAGGCCAGGAGGTTGGCGGTGAAGTTGCGAAGCAAAGGTTCCGGCCGCTTGAGCAGCGCTTGGCGCAGCTCCTCGGGATTGGAAATGGGGGTGCCGTCGTACAGCCGGCCCCGAGTGTCCAAGGGGACGCCGTTTTCCTTGATCCGCCACTTGCCCGTGACGTCGAAGTTGTCCAGAGCCAGCCCTATGGGGTCCATGAACTGATGGCAGGCGTTGCACACCGGGTTGGAGCGGTGGAGCTCCATTCTCTCCCGGGTGGTCAGCAACCTTCCTTCTTTGGCCCCTTCAGTGGCTTCCAGGTCCGGCACGTTGGGTGGGGGAGGAGGCGGTGGTGTACCCAGTAAAACCTCCATCACCCATTTCCCGCGCAGAACGGGAGAAGTGCGGTCGGCGTGGGAGGTCAGGGTAAGTATACTCCCGTGCCCGAGCAGCCCCCGCCTGGTATCGTCGGGGTAGCGGACCATTCTGAATTCCGGGCCGCTCACGCCCGGAATGTCGTAGTGGCGCGCCAGTCGTTCGTTGACAAAGGTGTAGTCGGCCGTAAGGAGCTCGAGAACGTTGCGGTCTTCCCGTACCAGATGATAGAAGAACAGCTCGGTTTCCCGGCGCATTGCGTCCGCCAAGGTGGCGTCAAAGTAGGGATAGCTCAGGGCGTCCGGGTGGACCTTCTCCAAGTCCTGAAGTCTCAACCATTGGGCCGCAAACCGAGTGGCCAGCGCCTCCGAGCGGGGATCTGCCAGCATCCGCCTTACCTGGGCTTCGAGAACTTCCGGACGGCTCAGCTCGCCGCGGCCGGCCAGGGTGATGAGTTCGCGGTCCGGCAGGGTGCCCCAGAGGAAGAACGACAGGCGCGATGCCAGCTCGATATCTCCGACGGGGTAGTTTATCCCCCGAGCCGCCGCCTGCCTCAGGTCGGGAGGTAACTGCTCCAAGCGGAAGATGAAGTGGGGGCTCGCCAGAATCGCCTGAAGAGCCAACCGCACGCCCGCCTCGAACCCCCCTTCCGCGGCCCCCTGATCGTAGAATCTCATCAGAGCCTGGAGATCTCTGTTCTCCAGCGGGCGCCGGTATGCTTGCGTCGCCAACCGGGAGATGATGTTCGAGGCGCAGGGACGCTCTTCCTCGGGCGCGGTGGGCCGGCAGATGAAGATCCGGCGCCGGCTTTCGGTGTCGGAGACGCCGGTCACTCGATAGGGTCCCACGATCATCAGATCCCTCAAATGAGGAAGAGTGGTGACCCCGTAGCCCAGGCCGATCTGAGTGTCGGCCAAGGTGTGGTCCACCGGTTTGATGAGGTCGTCCACCGGCCCTTCGAAACGTTTGATAAAGGCCGCCGTGACCCGATGCGGTCCCGCCCGCACATGGATCGAGTCGGTGGCAATGGTCATTCCGTTGGGATCCGACTCCGACATCCAGCGGTCGATTTCAATCAGGGCCACCCTGGCGCCGTCTATAGAGATCTCCAGTTGTTCGTCCCGTGCGGTGCGCCCGTAAAGCTCGCCTTCCGGTGCGGAGTGAAGCATCACCCGGAACACGTACCATCCGTCCGCGGGAAAGTTGTGGATCACCGAGATCCCGCCGCGGGTTCCGAGGGGTGCACCTTCCACCCGGTCAAGCTGCGAGGCGGTCCGGGGAACCTTGTACGTGACCGACGTGGGGCCGCTTGCAAAGTCGCCCACCGCCAGGCGGCTGATCTGCGCCGCCGCCCTGAGGTAGCCTTCCATAACCGTGGGCGACGGCATCTGGACGTCTGCGATGTTGTCGAAGTTGGCGCTCTTGGTGTCCAGAGGCAGGTACTCAGCCACGTCCACTTCCAGGCCCAGAAGATCCCGGACCGCCGCTCGGTACTCCTCGCGGTTCAAGCGCTGGAACATGCGGCTCCCAGGATTGGGATTCTCGGCGGCCCACCGGTCGATGTTCCGCTCGATGGTTTCCACCAGGGCGACCATGGTGTCTCCTCCCGGACGAGGCACCCCGGGGGGAGGCATCATCCCGGCCCGCAGCTTGCGAATGACCTTTTCGGCTATCTCCGGGCGATCTTGGGGCCGCGTAACATCGAACCCGGCGAGAGAAAGGTTGCCGGTCAGCATCTGGTCGTTGTGGCACAGCATGCACAGCCGCTGAATCACACCGTTCAACGCCTCGGCGGGAACCGTGTCGGAAGGAGAAGGTTGATGGAGACTGACCGCTGCAAGGGAGAATCCATCTCTCGGAGGAGGCGGCCCGTTGGGGGGTGCGGGGGATCGGTTCTCCAAGACCAAAGCCGCGCACAACAGACCGGTGCCGAGCGTAAAAAAGGTGTACCTGGTCATTGTCGGGAGGATTCGCAAAGCCGCTATGAAATGCAGCCCGAGGCCGGTCTTGTCAAGTCCGGTGCGGCAAAACCAAAGAGCCGCTCCGGAGGCCGGAGCGGCTCTGGTGAGCGCCGATTGGGCGGCTCTCTGGACTCTCTTTAGGAATCCAGCAGAGTCACGTTGTCGGCGGCCGGGCCTTTCTGGCCCTGGACCACGTCGAACTCCACGCGGTCGCCCTCGCGCAACGTCTTGAAACCGTTGCCCTGGATCGCCGAGTAGTGAACGAAGCAGTCCTTCTGGCCGTCATCGCGAGTGATGAAGCCGAAGCCTTTGCTCTCGTTGAACCATTTCACCTTGCCGGTGGTACGCATGTGCCGTACTCCCTTTTGGTTTGCCGATGTTCGTGGGAGTGCGGCGGTCGTGCCTTACTCTCCAACGCCCATCCTGATCCGCGGACCGTTGCCCCCGCGTCGGGCTGCCGTCCGGCTGGACGGCCAAACTATTTGAGCGTCGATGCGAAAACGGGAACCTGGAGCGTTTGCCCAGGTTCCCGTCCTCACGTCTGGTGCAGCGGCGCGATATTGCGCCATCAACGCTTGCCGTATGTAAGGATAACGCCGCCGGCCTCCGCGCGCCAGTGGGCGGTTGGGTAGCGGCTCATTGCTTTCCGAAGACCTTGTCCAAAAGCTTGGCCGCCCACTCCCTGCCCCCCAAGCCGAAGGCCAGGGCCAGAGCTAGACACACCGCGCCAAAGGCGATCTGGAACGCGGAGGTAACCAGTTCGCGCCCAATCCCGAGCTGGACCAAAGCTACCGCGACGGCGAAGATGAGCACCGCATAGTGGGCGATCGACGCTATGACCTTGGCGCCCGCGATCTGTGCTCCGGCCAAATAGGTGGCCACTATTCCGCGAATCAGGTTGCCGAATAGCGCGCCAAAGATGAGAATCAATACCGCCACCACGACGTTCGGCAGGAAAAGGACGACCTGGTTCAGCACGTCGGAAGCTACGGCGAGCCCCAGAGAGTCAATGGCGGCGAGCAGGGTCACCAGCACGATGAGCCAGTACACCAGGCCTGCGATCACCCCGCTCATGGTAAGCTCGATCCCACCCTGCCGCAGCATGTCGTCGATGCCGGCCTTCTTGGTGGCCTGATCCAAGCGCACGGCTGCTAGCAGCTTGGCCACGAGGACTCGGATCCAACGCGCGATGATCCACCCCACCAGCAGGATTACCAGCGCGCCGATGAGCCTCGGCAGGTATCCCGCCAGCTGGGTCAGGAAGCTGCGGAGCGAGTCCACCACGATGTTGAATTGCTGCAACATAGGCCCTCCTTTGTGAGGGTTGGTTCTCGATGCTCCAACACCGCGCCTCGGCGGCACGAGCTAAAACGCCGATGTTGCGGTGGTTGAGATGACTCGTGGGCCCCAGAAGCGCAGGCTACAGTCCTAAAGGTACCTCCGAGATCAGGGGGCCGTAAGGACGGCCGGGTCGATTCACACCGGGCTCAATTGGTTCTATCTTTCCCCGTTCCCTAAACCCTAGGGTATTGGCCTAATTCTATGAACATCTTGGTGTTAGGATCCGGGCTCCAAGGCTCCGCCTGCGCCTTCGATCTGCTGAGCACCACGTCTTACAAGGTGACGATCGCAGATGCCGCCCCGGAGCGGCTGCCGGACTTTCTGAAGCCTTATCGGGGAAGCAGGCTGGCGGTGCTAAAGGTGGACGCCGCAGACGAGACCAACCTGAGCGAAGTCATGCGGGGGCACGACGCCGTTCTGTGCGCTTTACCTTACTATTTCAACTTCCGGGTCGCCCGCACCGCCCTGAGCCTGGGCCTCCACTTTGCCGACCTGGGAGGCAATACCGCGATCGTTAAACAGCAGGAAACGCTCCACGCCGAAGCGTGCGCCAGAGGAATATCCATAATACCCGACTGCGGACTGGCGCCCGGTTTGGTCAACGTGCTGGCAGCGGACGCAATCGAACGTTTGGACCGGGCTCGCAGCGCCAAGCTCATGGTAGGAGGGCTCCCTCAAAATCCGGAGCCCCCGCTCAAATACACCATCGTCTATTCCCTGGAGGGCACCCTGGACTACTACACCACTCCCTCCTGGGTATTGCGCGGCGGCCAGCCGGTTCAGGTGGAGGCCCTATCAGAACTGGAGCGCGTGGTTTTCCCCCCGCCCCTGGGGGAGCTCGAGGCCTTTCACACCGGGGGCGGGATTTCCACCATGCCCTGGCGCTACGCGGGGAGAGTGGAGACGATGGAATACAAGACCCTGCGCTATCCCGGCCACGCGGAAATCATGCGCGCCATCCGCGACTTGGGGCTGCTGGACACCGAACCCGTAGAGGTCAAAGGAGTTCCGGTCGTTCCCCGGGATCTTTTCATCGCAGCAGCCTCGCCCAAGCTGAGGCGGCCGCAGGCGCATGATCTGGTCGCCCTGCGGGTGGTGGTGGAGGGGACGCTCAACGGGAAGGACACGACCATCGGTTATCAGCTGATCGACCGCTACGATACCTCCCGCGGCATAAGTGCGATGATGCGGACCACCGGTTATTCCCTTTCCATTGTGGGGCAGATGCTCCTGGACGGAAGGATCGCAGCCAGGGGGGTCAAGCCGGCCTTCGAGGCCGTGCCCTGCGCGCCTTACCTGGAAGAGTTGAGAAAAAGGGGTATAGCGGTAGAAGAACTCCCCTCTCAATAGGTCCAGCGCGTGTGGGCCTGGAGGGTGAAGCCGTCGGGGCCGTAGCCTAGGGTGCTCCCCAGAATCCCCGCCCTGCCGAATTGAAAGAAAACACCGCCGCCTCCTCCCACCTTCATCCCCTCGGTGGTGAGGCGAAACTCTTCGCCTTCGAAAACCCGCCCCGCATCCAAAAATCCTACCAAGGTAAGCCGCGCCAAGGTCGGCACAGCGTAAAGGTCGTAGCGCACGTCCAAGTTGGCAAAAAGCTTGTGGCGGCCTAACAGTCTGTGCTCGAACAGCGCCCGATGCGAGGCCGGCCCTCCGACTCCTTCGTAGGGGCGATCGCTGGCCTCCACCAAATAGTAACTCCCCAGAACCGGAGACCCGCCCATCCTTTGGCCCACCACCCTGGCGGCCACCACCAGTAGCTCCCCAATCGGGACGTAGCCCGCGGCGCTAGCCGTGGTGCGCGTGTAGTCCAAGTCGCTTCCCAAAGCGCTGGTGGCTTTGGCATGAATGAACTCGAGCAAAACCCCTCGATGGGGTGCGGTCTCGCTATCTCTGGTGTCGAAGACCGCTCCGGCTCTGACGCTCACGTCGCTTACCCAGCGGCCGATCGCGGGGTCGGCACCGGCCATAGCGTCGATCCGCAACTGGCTGGGGCCCGAGAGAGTATCCACCCGCCAGCGCTCGGCATGGAACCCGGCGAGTAGCCTCAAACCGCCCGCCACCCGCCGCTGGACTTCGGTGCGCGCTGTCCAGCGCACCTGTAAGGACCGGTAGTAGTGCTCCTGGCCCGCAGTCACGTTGCGGGAGTCATAGCCGGCGTCGTTCCCGATTCCGAAATAGTTTTCCCGGGCCCGGCGCCGGACGCTGAAGCTCCCCACCAGGCGCCAGCCTGGGAACAGTTGAGGCAATCTGCTTTCCAGGACCAACTCGCGGCTTCCGGAAGTGGAGAGCTGGCCGGAAATCGAAAAAGCCGCACGGTAGGCCGGCGGAAGGTCGTAATCTCTGAATCCCAAAGGCGAGATCACAGCAAAGTACGCTCCCGCCGTGAGCCCGTCTTGTAGAGTGTAGAAAAGTTTGGGGTACGCAACGTCCAGCCAAGTATAGCGCGGAAGGCCGGGCTCGGCCTGCTGTGCCGCCGCGTAACAGAGCGGCGCTGCACAGAGCGCCGCCAGCAGCAACGGGAAGGCCGCCTTTCTCACTGCTCCGCTTTCACCTTCTCCGCTGCCGCGGTTCGAAGAGATAGGCGGTGTCGTAGTGCCGGGCCTCTTTGCCGTCGAAAGCGGCGTAGCGGGAGGGATACAAGGAGGCTGCCCCGAACTCGCCTCGTTTGTTGATGGCGTAGAAGTTCAAGTTGAACAGGGGCCGTCCCTGCTCGTCCAACAGGCGCGGTTCCGTGGTGGCTACCACGCGCTTCAGGGTCTCCAAAGCGGCGTCGGTGGGTTTCATTCCCCGGCGCATGAACTCCACCGTGAGGAAGGCTCCGCATACCTTGATGTTGGCTTCGCCCCTTCCGGTCGAGCCCGCCGCGCCGATCTCGTTGTCGGTGTACTGGCCCGCTCCGATGATGGGAGAGTCACCTACCCGCCCGGGGATCTTCCAGGCGAGGCCGCTGGTGGAGGTCACCGATGAGACCTCCCCTTTGGCGTTCACCACGTTACAGTTGATCGTTCCCGTGGGCCGGGGGATCGGGTTTTCCCCTTCGGGGAGCTCCAGCCAATCGTCATCCGCGCTCCGGTTGGCCCGCCAGCGGAGCCAGATTTCCCGGGCCTTGTCGGTGAGCAGGTTTTCTTCCTTGAATCCGAAGGAGAGGGCGAACCTCTTGGCTCCCTCGCCCACCAAAAGGATGTGGTCGGTGTAGAGCAGCACGTACTTGGCCACCACGCTGGGGGTTTTGATTCCTTCGAGCGCCGCCACCGCCCCGGCACGCTTGGACGGGCCGTGCATGCAGGAAGCGTCCAACTGGACCACGCCTTCCTCGTTGGGAAGACCGCCGTAGCCCACCGAAGTGTCTTCCGGGTCGAGTTCCTGGATCTTGACTCCCTCGATCGCGGCGTCCAGAGTGTCCACTCCCTGCTCCAAAAGCTCCGCGGCGCGCTGCACCGCACGCAATCCGTTGGCCGAGGCCACGGCCGCATTCCGTCCCTGGGGGCGGATCACGATCGCCGGGGCGCTGAAGGAAGGCCGCGCCGTCACTCCAAGGACCGCACCCGCCGCCAGTCCGGATGCGGCTTCCACGAAATCGCGTCTGGTGATACTGGGCGAGGACATAGCCGACTCCTTGAGCTTTTGCCAAGTGCCGGGATTTACCGGCGTCCGGTTCGAAAGTCAACGGGGTTCGAGGGCCGACACCGCGCTGCAGGGCGGGCCACTCCCCCCGGCCTGTCCCCGCCCCTTGCAGGATCCGAGGGGCCTGTATAATATTTCGCGCCTATGCATAAGAATTCAGTAGCGGTCCTCGGCGCCTCGGGCTACGTGGGCCGCGAGCTGTTGGAAATCTTGGCCCGGCACCCGAACGTCACCATCGAGTTCACCAGCTCGCAGAGCGAGCGGGAGATCAACGGCCACAGGGCGCTCCCTTTGGAAGAGGCCCAGAAACACCTGGGAGATGTGGAACTGGTCCTCAGCTGCCTTCCCCACGGCGTCTCCCGTCCCGCGGTGGAAGAAGCCCGCCGCGCCGGCGCCCGGGCGGTGGATCTGTCGGCGGATCTGCGACTCTCGCCGGCCGCGGTGTACGGGCTCACCGAGGTCTTCCGGCCTCGGGTCCCCGAGGCGGCGATCGTGGCCAATCCGGGTTGCTACCCCACGGCTGCGCTGCTCGCTCTGCTTCCTTTTGCCAAGGCGGGGCTGCTCGACACCTCGCGCCCTGTGGTGATCGACGCCGCCTCCGGCGTCTCGGGAGCCGGCCGGAGCCCCAAACGGGAACTCCTCTTTGCCGAGGTCGCCGAAGACTTCCGCGCTTATAGCGTGGGCAACGAACACCGGCATCTGCCCGAGATCACCGAACATTTGAAACCCTTCGCCGGCGAAGTGGATTTGGTCTTTACCCCCCATCTGCTGCCAGTCAAGCGCGGGATCCTGGCCACGCTCCACCTTCCCCTCAAACAGGTCCTGGATCGGAGCGCCGCCGAAGAGCTGCTCTTGGAGACCTACCGCGGGGAGCCGTTCATCCGGGTCGTGCGGAACGGAATACCCAGCCTCAAGGACGTGGTTTATCGCAACCTCGCCGCCTTGGGAGTGGCGCCGGTGAAGCATGTGGCCCGGCCCATGCTCACCGTGATCTCGGCGATCGACAACCTGGTCAAGGGAGCCGCGGGCCAGGCGGTGCAGAACATGAACCTGATGCTGGGCCTGGAAGAGACCGAGGGACTGCGGTGTTGAGAAATCCGGCGTCCGGCATTCGCGTGATCAAGATCGGCGGAGGAGAGCTGGAAGACCCTGTCTGGCTGGAACGCTTCGCCGCTGCGGTGAAAGCCGTACTACCCGCGGTCATAGTCCACGGCGGCGGAAGGAAGATCTCCCAGTGGCAGCGACGGCTGGGAATCCCGGTGGAGATGCGTGACGGGGTGCGGGTGACCACCTTGGAAGTAGCTGAGCTAGCTCAGATGGTGCTCTGCGGCCCGATCCGGGCCAAGCTGCTGCGCGCCCTCAAGCAGCACGGCATCGAAGCGGTGGGCCTGGCGGGGGGCGACGGATGCTTCGAGGTGGAGTTGGTGGATCCCGACAAACTGGGCAGAGTGGGCAGGGTGGTGCGGGCCGATCGCGAGTCGTTGCTGCGTCTCATCGAAGCCGGTTTTACACCGGTTTTGGCTCCTTCCTCCACCGGTCCCGATGGCCTCCCGGTCAACGTGAATGCCGATGAGGCGGCCGCGGCGGTGGCCCGGGCGCTGGAAGCGGAGGAGCTGATCTTCGTTTCCGACGTTCCCGGCGTCCTGCGCGACGGCAAAGCGATTGGAACTCTGGGCGCGGAAGAGTTCAGGGAGCTGGTGAGCTGCGGCGTGGTTCGAGGGGGTATGGTGGCCAAACTGTCGGCCGCCCTGGCGTCGGGCTGCCGGCGCGTGCGGATCGGCGACCTGGCGGTGCTGTACGAGCCCGAGCGAGGGACGGTGGTACTGGGAGAGGCTGCCGCGTGAATACCGCGGTAGCCCCGGAAGCCCAAGCGCTGCTACCGGTCTACCGGCGGTTTCCCGTGGTGGTGGTGAGGGGGGAAGGCTGCGAATTGGTGGCCGAAGACGGGACCCGCTATCTGGACTTCACTTCCGGGATATCGGTCAACGCTTTGGGCTACAATCATCCGGTGCTGCGGCGCGCTATCGAAACAGCCGCATCGGCCGGCGTACTCCACACCTCCAACTTCTATCGCACCCTTCCGGGAGAGGAGCTAGCCCAAGCTCTGGTGGAGCGATCCTTTGCTTCTCGGGTCTTTTTCTGCAACTCCGGAGCGGAGGCCAACGAAGCGGCGTTCAAGTTCGCCCGCCGGGCTTCGGGCTCGCCGGACAAACGGGAGATAGTGGCGCTCAAGGGTTCGTTCCACGGGCGAACCTTTGCCGCGCTTTCGGCCACCGACCGGCCGCAGTACCGGGAACCGTTCACCCCTTTGGTGCCGGGGATCAGGATCGTGGATCCCGATAATGCGGCAGAACTAGAGCGGGCGATCACCAAAGAGCGCACCGCCGCCGTGATAGCCGAACCGATCCAGGGGGAGGGGGGAATCAAGGTTCTGCCCGGCGAGTTGCTCAAGGATCTGAGGGAGCTGTGCGACGAAGCCGAGGCGGCGCTGATCTTTGACGAAGTGCAGTGCGGGATGGGGCGTACCGGGACCCTCTTCGCGTATGAACAGGTGGATGTGGTGCCGGACATGGTGACCCTGGCCAAGGCACTTGGGGCGGGTCTCCCTATGGGTGCGGTGCTGCTGAACGAGCGGATCGCGTCTGCCATACAGCCGGGGGACCACGCCACTACGTTCGGCGGCGGGCCGTTCGTCGCCAGCGTGGCATTGGCCCAGTGGCGCGTGATCTCGGAACCCGATTTCTTGGCCTCGGTTCGCGCCAAGGGTGAATGGCTGGGTACCCGGCTCCGGGCGCTGGCCGCACGGCACGAGAAAGTGCTAGAGGTGCGGGGCCGGGGACTCATCTGGGGTATCGAACTCCGCGAACCGGTGCAGAGCGTGATCGAACGGGCGCTGGCGCGCGGCCTTTTGGTGATCAGCGCGGGCCCCAACGTGATCCGCCTGCTCCCGCCGCTGGTGATCGGTTACGAGGAACTCTCCCGCGGCTTGGAGATCCTGGAGAGCTGCTTGTGAGCCTTCCTGTTCCCAGCCGCGCGGTGATCACCGTCCGGCGCGCCCGGCAGGCGGACATTCCCCAAATGCTCCGGGTGATGGAGCCGTTTGTGGCGAGAGGAGATCTGTTGCCGCGCACGGCGGCAGACCTCGCCCGCGAAATCGAGCGCTACGTGGTGGCCGCCGACGGGGACCGGGTGGTCGGGACCGGAGCACTCAAACCCTACTCGCCGGATCTGGCCGAAATCATAGCGCTGGCGGTCGACGCGGCTTACCAGGGCCAGGGTGTAGGAAGAATGATCGTGGAGCGGTTGCTGCGAATCGCCGGGGAACTCGGCATCGGGGAGGTCTTCGCTTTGACCCGCCGTCCCGACTTCTTCTATCGGGTGGGGTTCACCTTGGCCGACAAGGCGCGCTTTCCCCAGAAGGTTTGGTTCGACTGCAACCGCTGTCCCCGGCAGCACTGCTGCGACGAGATCGCGGTGCACATCATCAACGTGGCATCGGGAAGCTTTCTTGCATAGCTTTCGCTCGCCCGGCGGCGAACTTTGGCCGGAGCGCTGATCGTTAAAGCTCGGTTCAGAATTCCGGCGGTGAACGCCGCCCGGTACGAGCGCAGCGGCTGGTAAGCGGGAACTTAATTGCTAGCGGAGTCGTCAAGGATAAAGGGAGGTGCGGACGATGAGCGCGCCTGATTTCGGGCGCTTCTTCCTTCCAGGGCCTACCGAGGTACATCCCGAGGTTTTGAGCGCTCTTGCCCGGCCGATGATACCCCACCGGGGCCGGGAAATGCAGGAATTGTTGGAGCGGATAGCCGGGCCTCTCAAGCGGCTCTTTAGAACTGAGCGCCAGGTGCTGGTGGGTACTTGTTCGGCTACCGGGTTCATGGAGATGGCGGTGCGGAGCGGGATCCGCCAGCGGGTGCTCTCCCTGGTGAGCGGTGCTTTCGGCGAGCGGTTCGCGGCGATCGCAGAAGCCTGCGGCCGGGACGTGGTTCGCCTGAACGTCCCCTACGGCCAGACCATAGAACCGGACATGCTGCGCGACGCCCTGCGCCGCTCCGACGTGGACGCGGTAACCCTGGTCCACTCGGAAACCTCCACCGGCGCGCTTGCACCTCTCAAAGAGCTGGCCGAAGTAGCGCGCGAATTCGACCACGTGGTGATCTTGGTCGATGCGGTGACTTCTCTTGCCGGCTCGCCGGTGGAAACCGACGCGTGGGGTCTGGATTTCGTTTTCACCGGGTCGCAGAAGGCGCTGGCGTTGCCTCCCGGTCTGGCATTGGGCGTGGCCTCGGAGAAGCTCTTGGAACGGGCCAAAACCATTCCTGAGCGCGGGGCTTACCTGGACCTGGTCACCTTTTTCAAAGCGTTTTCCGAGGCCCAGCCCACGAACACCCCCGCGATCTCGCTGTTCTATGCGCTGGAGGTGCAACTGCAGCGGATCGAAGCGGAGGGCGGTGTCGAGGCGCGGTGGCGGCGTCACGAGGCGATGCGCCAGGCGGTGGAACGGTGGATCGAAGGTCCGGGAGGCGAAAAGGGCTTGTCCTATCTCCCGCGCGCCGGCCGGCGCTCGTGGACCGTGTCTTGTCTCAGGGTTCCCGACGGGATGAACGGGAGGGCGATCTCCCAAGCGCTCAGGGATAGGGGCTGGACCATAGGATCCGGTTACGGGCCCCTGAAGCAGAGCACCATTCGCATAGGGCACATGGGCGATCACACACCGGAGCGGGTCTGCGAGCTGCTATCCGAACTGGAGGAGGTGTTGCGGTGAAGCACAAGGTCGTGCTGGCCGATCGGATCGACCAGGCGGGGATCCAGCTGCTGAAGCAGGAACCTGAGATCGAGGTGGTGGAGGTATTCCGCAACAAGCGGGATCTTCCGGGCGCGCTGCGGGATGCTCACGCACTGGTGGTGCGCTCCGAGACCAGAGTCACCAGGGAGCTGCTGGAGGCGGCCCCCGAGCTCAAGGTGGTAGCGCGGGCCGGCATCGGAGTGGACAACATCGACGTGGAGGCTGCGACTTGGCGGGGGATCGCGGTGCTCAATGCGCCTGCGGGAAACACGGTGAGCGCAGCCGAGCATGCCATAGGCCTGCTGCTCGCCTTGGTGAGGCGGATTCCCTGGGCCGATCGGAGCATGCGGTGCGGGGAGTGGGACCGGCAGCGATTTCAGGGCATCGAGCTCCGGGGTAAAACGCTGGGGATCGTGGGTCTGGGTAGAATCGGAGCCCACGTGGCAACTTTGGCGCGGGGTTTCGGAATGCGGCTGCTGGCGCACGATCCTCATATCACCGAGGCTCGGGCGCGCGAGCTCGGCGCCGAGTTGGTATCGCTGGAAGAACTGTTGCAGCGCGCCGATGTGGTGACCCTGCACCTGCCGCTTACTCCCGAGACGCGAAACCTCCTGGACGCCAAGCGGCTGGCTTTGATGAAGCCCACCGCGGTTTTGATCAACGCGGCGCGGGGAGGACTGGTGGATGAGCAGGCGCTTCTCGAAGCTCTGGAAAAGGGAAAGCTGGCGGGCGCGGCGCTGGATGTATTCGAGACGGAACCTTTGCCCCCCGATTCGCCCCTGAGAAAGGCGGAGCGGGTAATCCTCACTCCGCATCTTGCGGGCTCGACCGTCGAAGCCCAAGAGCGGGTGGGGATCGAGATCTGCCGGGCGGTGAGAGAGGCGCTGCTCCACGGGGATCTGAGTTCGGCGGTCAATGTGCCGGGTATTTCGGGCGTAGTGATCACCCGGCTGGCACCGCTTCTGGAACTTTCGCGGCGGATGGGCAGGCTGGCGGCGGCTTTGACACCGGGGAGAGTGGAGGCGATCGAGGTGGGCTACGGGGGTGCCGACGACGGCGCGCCTCGGGTAGTCATGCTCGCGGCCCTGGAGGGGGTGCTGCGGGCGATGGGGGTGGGCCCGGTAAGCCTGGTGAACGCGGCGGTCTTGGCCGAAGGCCGCGGGATAGCGGTGTCGCGGCGGGTGGGAGCGCCGGAACCCGGGTTCGAAACCACGGTGACCGTTACACTCACCACCGATCGGGGCGACCGAACCGTGGTCACCGGAGCGTTGGCCGGCGAGCAGGGGAGGATTATCAGGATCAACGGATTCGCCGTGGACCTGTCGCCCGAGGGTTATGTGATAGTGCTTCGCAACCGGGATGTGCCGGGAGTCATAGGCCGCGTGGGAACCGTGTTGGGCGAAGCGGAGATCAACATAGGGGCGTACCACCTTTCCCGCCGGACTAAGCGGGGAGAAGAAGCCCTGGCGGCGATCGCGGTGGACCACCCTCCGCCTGCGGAGGTACTGGACCGGCTGAGGGAACTTCCCAACGTTATCGACGTGCGGTTTGCGGTGTTGGACGAGGAGAGTGCCTGACTCCCCGGGCCCCCTACAGCACGGCTTGCGGGCGCCGCTAGATTAATTCGCCATGAACGATACCAGGGACGGTGTCTCCGCCTACGATCCCGCCGCTGTGGAGTCCAAATGGCAGCGGCTTTGGGAGGAGCGCGGCACCAATCGGGTGGACCTGAGGGCCGCCGAAAGGCCCTACTACAACCTCATGATGTTCCCCTACCCCTCGGCCGAGGGGCTGCACGTGGGGAACGTCTTCGCCTTCGTAGGAAGCGACATCCACGGCCGGTTCCGGCGGCTCCAGGGTTTCGACGTCTTCGAGCCTCTGGGTTTCGACGCCTTCGGGATCCACTCGGAGAACTACGCTCTCAAGATCAACCAGCATCCGGCGCGGCTGATACCGGCCAACATCGACAACTTCCGCAAGCAGCTCAAACGCGTGGGACTGATGGTGGACTGGAGCCACGAACTTCAGACCATAGATCCCCGCTACTACAAGTGGACTCAGTGGGTTTTCCTACAACTTTACAAAGCGGGTCTGGCGGTCCGCCGCAAGGCGCCGGTCAACTGGTGTCCCGAGTGCAAGACGGTGCTGGCCAACGAGCAGGTGATCGACGGCAACTGCGAGCGGCATCCGGGAACCCGCGTGGTCCAGCGTTATCTGGAGCAGTGGTTTTTCACCATAACCAAGTACGCCCAGCGCCTGCTGGACAACCTTTCTTGGATCGATTGGTCGGAATCGACCCGGCTGCTTCAGATCAATTGGATCGGCCGCTCGGAAGGTGCCGAGTTGGTGTTCCGGACATCCTCGGGAGAGGAGATCAGGGTTTACACCACTCGGCCCGACACCGTGTTCGGAGCCACCTACCTGGTGCTGGCGCCCGAGCATCCGCTGGTTGACCGCCTCACGGCGCCGGCTCAGCGGAGCGCCGTTGACCAGTACCGGGATCGAGTCTCGCGCATGGATTTGGTCTCCCGGAGAGTGGGGTCCAAGGAAAAGACCGGAGTCTTTACCGGCGCCTACGCCGCCAATCCGGCCACCGGCGAGGAAGTCCCGATCTGGATCGCGGACTACGTGCTGATGGAGTATGGAAGCGGGGCCATCATGGGCGTTCCGGCGCACGACGAGCGGGACTTCGAGTTCGCCCGGAAGTTCGGGCTGGAGATCCGCCGGGTCGTGGTGCCGGCCTCGGGGGGAGAGGGAGAACTGCCCTTTACCGACTGGGACGGGGTGCTGGTAAACAGCGGTGCTTTCGACGGCATGCCCTGCCGGGAAGCGGCCCGAGCCATCACCCAGTGGCTGAGCGAGCGGGGACTGGGTTCGTTCCAGGTCCAGTACCGGCTCCACGACTGGTGCATCTCGCGGCAGCGATACTGGGGGCCGCCGATTCCCATCATTTATTGCGATCATTGCGGTACGGTCCCGGTGCCGGAGCAGGATCTTCCGGTAGAGCTTCCTTACATCGAAGACTTCCGGCCCGACGAGAGCGGAATCTCGCCCCTAGCGCGGCACGAGGAGTGGTACCGGGTGCCGTGCCCTCAGTGCGGCCAGCTAGCGCGGCGCGAGACCGATGTCTCCGACACTTTCCTGGACTCGGCGTGGTACTTTTTGCGCTATCCTTCCACCGAGTTCGACGACCGTCCTTTCGATCCCGAGCTCACCCGAAAGTGGCTGCCGGTAGACACTTACATAGGCGGCAACGAGCATGCCACGCTGCACCTCATGTACTCGCGGTTTATCACCATGGCCCTTCACGATCTGGGCTACCTTCCCTTCGAGGAGCCGTACAAGCGCTTCCGGGCCCACGGGACGATCGTGAAGGACGGGGCCAAGATGTCAAAGTCCCGCGGCAATGTGGTGGTGCCTGACGAGTACATAGCCAAGTGGGGGGCCGACACCTTCCGCATGTACCTCATGTTCCTCGGCCCTTATCAGGAGGGCGGCGACTTCAGGGACGAAGGAATAGCGGGCATCCGGCGGTTCCTTGACAAGGTCTGGGTTTTGGTCAAAAACGCCCGGCGGGACGAGGGAGAGATCGACCGTGCGGCGATGCGGAAGCTGCACCAGACTATCAGGAAAGTCACGGGCGATCTGGAAGAGCTTCGCTACAACACCGCCATCGCCGCGTTGATGGAGTACGTCAACACCTTGAGGGAGACCGGCGTGACAGCGGCCTCGATGGTCGAACCGCTGATCGTCATGCTCTCGCCCTTCGCTCCCCATTTTGCCGAGGAGTGCTGGGAGATCCTGGGTCACGACCGGAGTGTGTTCGAAGCTTCGTGGCCGAAGTGGGACGAGAAGCTGGCGGAGGAAGAGCAGATCGAGTTGGTGATCCAGGTCAACGGAAAGGTGCGGAGCCGGATGCAGGTGGCGAGGGGAATTACCGAGGAGCAGGCGGTACAGCGGGCTCTTCAGGACGAGGCGGTACAGCGCTTCGTAAAGGGGAGGAAAGTCCGCAAGGCGATTTTTGTGGAAGACCGGCTGGTGAACTTGGTGACCTGAGCGTGAAACTTGTCCGCGGGGCTCAGCCGGCGGTGAGCCAGCGGGCCGCCACGTCTCCTATCAGGTATCCGACCACGGCGACTCCCAGCCCCACGGCGAACATGTCTAGACCGCTTTTTATCAACCCCCGCCCGGTGAACACGCTCCTCGCCGCGCCGACTCCGAAGTGAGAGATCATGGACACGGTGAACGAGGTCCAGATCGCGGCGGCGCCGTCGAGAAACAAGAAAGGTGCAACCGGTATGAAGGCGCCGACCGCCGTGGCCAAGCCGGTCACCCATCCCTCTCTGAGGGGCGTGGCGTGGGCCTCGCCGATGCCCAGCTCCTCGCGCACCTTCTCCTCCAGCGCCCGGGCCGGGTCGCTCATCACCTCCTTGGCCATGCTCCGAGCCCGCTCCGGGGATATGCCCTTCGCCTCGTAGAGGATCGCCAGCTCCTCCTCCTCGATATCCGGCATCAGGCGGATTTCTTCCTTTTCCATGGCGATCTCGTGGGCGTACACCTCGCGCTCGCTCTTGGCGGCCAGGTAGCCCGACGCTCCCATAGACAGAGCGTCGGCTATCATGCCCGCAACTCCCGAAACCAGGACGATGTGGGCGGGTACCGAAGCTCCGATGACGCCCGCAACCAGCCCGAAGTTGGCGGTAAGCCCGTCATTGAATCCGTACACCACATTTCTCAAAAACCCGCCCGATGCGGTGCGGTGCCACGGTTCGCCTTCCATGCCCTCGAGGTCGCCTAAGTACTGCGCGTGGCTCGCCTCTTCTCGCGCGAGCTCCAGGGCCGCTTCTTTGGCGCTCCCGGGAGGGGTGGCGCGGTGGAGCGCCAGGTACCCTCTTACCGCCTTGCCTTCTTCTCTCAGGGCGATCGGCATGATCGACCGGGCGCCGAAGCGGCGGGCAGCCCAGGCCAACAGCCGAGCTCGCAGGCTGGGTCCGGCCGCCGCGACCTCGATCCCGTGCTCCGCAAGAAGCCTGCGCCACACACCGGCGTGGCGCTCTTCGACGTCCGCCATCCGGCGGAACAACTCCCGGTGCCGCTGGTCGGGATCCAGCTCGGCGAAGGTCCGGTAAAGGAAAGCGGCGTCGGTCTCCTCTTGGAGGTGCCGGCGCCAGGCGGCGGTAGGAGCTTCTTGATGGGTCTCCAGCGGTCCCATGGTGGCAAATATACCCGGCGCGACCCGCGAGGCGGGACCGGCATCTATACTTACGGACATGGCAGGGGCTATGCTCGCAGCGCTGGATCAGCTCGCCATACAGAGAGCTAAAACGGGCGATCTCGAAGCGCTCGAGCAGCTGTACCGTGCCTACGAGGGCCTGGTGTACACGCTGGCCCGGCGGTTGTGCCGGACCGAGGAGGATGCGGAGGATGTCCTCCAGGAGACCTTTCTGGAGGTTTGCCGGAGCATCGGGCGGTTCCGGGGCGCGGAGCAGGCGAGCCTTACGGCGTGGATCAAGCGGGTGGCGGCGAGCAAGGCGCTGATGCGGCTGCGCAGCGACCGCTACCGGGAGGCGGACTCCCTGGAGGATGGTCCTGAGCTTACGAACCCCCGAGAACCGGACGTGGCGCTCCAGATGGATCTCGAAACCGCCCTGGCGCGGCTGCCGGAGCGCAGCCGGATCGTGGTTTGGCTGCACGATGTGGAGGGTTACACCCACGAGGATATTGCGGAGCTTATGGGGATGACGGTGAGTTTTTCCAAGTCGCAGTTGGCGCGGGCGCACGCGCGATTGCGCCGCTGGCTGAGGAGGTAACGGTGAGCGGAATTCACTGTTCGATGGAAGATCTGCTGGCGATCCGCGACGGCCAAGGGAGCGCGGCTGCGAGACGTCATCTGGAAACGTGTGCCGAGTGCCGCGAGGAGTACGAGCTGCTGCACCAGCGGATCGCGGCCCTGAAGGCGTTGCCTTCTTTCAGCCCGCCGCGGGATCGCTGGCCCGCCGTGAAGGAGGCTCTCGTTGCGGAGCGCCGGCGGCGGAAGTTCCTGGGCTGGTTTTCGCTGGCGGCGGCGGCCTCGGTGGCGATTTTCCTGGCACTTCGCTTCGCGGCGCCTGCTACAGAGGGCGAGGCCTTGGACCAGGTGACCTTGGAAGAACTGGTTACCCAGTCGCAGATGCTAGAAGAAGCGCTGCGCTCCTTCGATCCCACGAGCCGGGTGCTCAGCGGGCGCGCGGCGGGTGCCATAGCGGACTTGGAGGACCAGATCGCCCTGCTCGACGCCCAGCTCGCGGAAGCCCAGGCGGGCCGGGTGGATCCTTCGATAGTGCGGGAGCTGTGGGCCGAGCGGGTGCGATTGCTGGACGCACTGGTGAGGGTGCATGCAACCCGGGCCGCTTATGTGGGTTTGTGAATTCCTTTGAGGATTTTAGAGGCGGGTGCTTATGAGTCGTAAAACGATGGGAATCGGTTGGCTTGGCTGGCTTTTTGCCGTAGCTCTGTTGGCGGGTGGGGCGGTGGCGCTTCCGGCGCAGCAACGGCAGGAACAACCGGAACCGGAGCGCCGGGAGCTCGAACGGCAGTTAGAGGAACTGCGAAACGAGATGCGCCAGCTTCAGCGCAGGTTGGACAGCCTCCGCCGCGCGTCTCGCCTTACGGTTACCGAGCTGAGGGCGCCGGGGGTGGCGGTGCTCGCACCTTTCGGCCGAGCCTATTTGGGCATCACGGTTAACACCCGGAAGAACCCCGCGGTGGACTCGATCGGAGCCGAAATCAGCGGTGTGACCCCGGGAGGGCCGGCGGATCAGGCGGGCTTGAGGGCGGGAGACATCATCGTCTCGTTCAACGGCGAGAAACTGGCGGGCCGTTATCCCGCGGCGGGGGAATACGAGTCCGAGCCGGGGATCAAACTCATTCATTTTGCCCGCGAGCTGGAAGACGGCGACACGGTGGAAGTGGAGTACCGGCGGGGCAACCAGCTGCGCCGCGCTACCATCGTAGCTCGACGCCTGGAGTCCCCGGCGCTTTTCCGCGTCGAAGTTCCCGGCGGAGAGCTACAGGGAATCGTTGCCCGGAGCCGGGAACTTACGGAGCAGGCCAGGGAGGCAGCCGAGCGCGCCAGAGAAGTGGAGCGCGGGATCGTATTCACCTTCGGCGATCGCTGGTACGACATGGAGCTGGTGACCCTCAATCCCGAGTTGGGGCAGTACTTCGGCACCTCCGAAGGACTGCTGGTGGTGAGGGCTCCGCGGGATTCCGAGATCCAGCTGCAGAGCGGGGATGTGATCTTGAGTATCGACGGGCGCAAGCCTTCGAGCCCTTCCCACGCTTTGAGAATCCTGCGCTCTTACGGCCCCGGGGAAACGATCCGTATCGAGATAATGCGACAGCGGCGCCGCCAGACGCTCACCGTGACGCTGCCGGAGCGGGATCGGGGGGCCTGGTACTGGTACCGCTGATTCCCAGACCGGGGGCGATCCCGCTGGGCGAGGAAGCGTTGCTGTCGGGCTGCGGCGCCGCTCATTCCAAGACGCCGGTGGCGTCTTACCTTCCGGTCCCGAACAGTATTGCGTTGGTAAGCAGCCGCGCCGGACCTCTCCAGAACGCCCGGAAGAGCGGATCGGAAGCGAACAGCACGGCGTGGCCCCGGCCGCGGCGCTCGGTCGCCGCCCAAACCGTCTCCTTCAACAGTCTTTCCGTGTTGTCCGGCCAAGCCCATCCCGAAAGCAAGAGGGAATCTCCCACAAAAACCACCGGGTTGTCTCCCTTTTCCGAACGCTGGAGCATCCGGTCGCCGTCCATCATCACGGCCAGCTCCCGCTGCCCGTATCCCAGGGTGAGCCAGTGGGAGAGATCCAGCGTGGCGCGGAAGATGGAGCCCGGGATCTCCTCCGGCAGGTCCTTGCGGGCCGACGTCGGAGAGGCCAGCGGGGGCTGATACTGGGCTCCGCTGGGAACCGTGTCCCGGGGAGCCTGGCGTGCTCTCGCGGTATCCTCTTCGAAGCCCAGAGGTGCTACGGTGCTGAGGGCAATACCCGGCTTCCCTAACAGCATAGCGCCGCCGCCGTACCCTATAACCACGCCCCCATCCTCCACCCAGCGTTTGAGCCGCTCGGTGCCGCCGTCGCCCAGCTCCCGCTTCATCTGCGCGGTGTTGCCGTGAGGAATGATGAGCACGTTGTAGTCGCTCATGGTGTGCATGCGCCCGATGGACGAAAGGGCTACCGCCACGAAGGGATAGCGGAGCTCCTGTTCCAGGAAGTACCACAGCGCGCCGTAACTGGTTTGGCTTATCCCCTCGCCAGCCGCCACCAGGATGCGGGGGCGAAAGACCGGCCTCACGCTCTCGGACCCTATGCCCACCCTGCCGGAATCGGGGAACGCCGACTGGACGGCGTCTACCGGCACGCCGGTGCGCTGGGCGAGTTCGGCTATGCGATCGTGAAGCCGCTCGCTGTTGCGGGCGATACGGGCGATGAAGGTACCCCGGGGATAGTCGCGTCCGTCGGCCCGGAGAGGCTCGGTAGCGACGCTCAGGACGAACCCCTCTTGCAGGAGGGCCAAGGCCAGTTCCGCCGCGGCCTGCCGGTCGTTCTTGAACAGATAAGCCGAGCGGGCGCGCTCCGAGACGCCGCCTTGCGGTGCAAGCTGCCGGACCGGGTCGCCGTCCGAGGGAAGGCTCAGCCGCTCTCCGGAGATGGGAGTCAGGTCTTCGGTCCAGTACGCCTCTAGCCCCAGAGTGTAGGGCAGGGACCAAGCCGTGACGTCGTAAAAGTCGTAACCTTCTTTCTGCGCGCTCTCTCCCCGGCGCCGGTTGCGCTCGAACTTTTCCAGTTGCCTTTTAGCAAAAACGCTGTCCACCGCAGTTCGCGGCTCGAGGAGCGCTTTGGCTATGCGGCCTTCCGGTTGGGAGAGATCGATCACCAGCGCCCCGGCGGGAAAGGTCCGGCGTGCCGGCTGGGATCCGGGTTGCATATAGGAGTGGGCGCGCGGCGCGGTATAGGGCTGGCTTAGCCGCGTCACTTCCACTCCGTGTCTCAGCAGCAAGACCGCCAGGCGCGCTGCGTTGGTTTGGTCGTTGCCGGGAAGGACTACGACACGCTTCATCGTAGCGTTTCTTCCCTCCTCGATGGCGGTCCGGTGAAAGTCGTAGAAATCCCGCAGTCTGGCTTCGCGGTTCGCTGCGGCGGTCTCCAGGGTTGCCAGCGAAGCTACGAAATGGTGGGCGATTCCGTCCCGGAAAGTGATCACCGTGCCGTCGTCCTGCCGGATCTTGAGTTCCGGTCCGCCATCGGTTTCGTAGGTCATCCCCGTGGCGCCGTGGAGGGAGGGCCCTGCATCCCAGTAACCGGGGTAGAAGAGATCGAACACATCTCGGACGTAGTACTGCCACCCGTGGCGATCGAAGGCGCGGGCGTTACCCTGCCCGAAAGTTTCCAGCCATTTGACCGCGTGAGGTGGGAGGTTGGGATTGATGGGCAGAGCGGGTGGCGCAAAGAAGAACGGCTGCACGGTGCTGTGGTGGTCCACCACTACCTGGGGATGCCACCGAATCAGGGCGCCGAGCATCGCCCTGGTAGGAGCTTGGGATTGGGCGATCAGGTCGCGGTTCATGTCGAACCGGTAATGGCCGAAACGTCCCCAGACGTCCCACGGTTCGGTGTTTTCGTAGGCATAGGGTTCGTCGGTGCCCAGAAACAGGGAGTTGTACCAGACGGCAAACCGCTCGTGCCCGTCGGGATTGGCCGAAGGATTGAGGATCGTGATCACGTTCCTCAGGATTTCCAGCGTGGCGGGCTCTTCGGAAGCCAGGAGCTGGTAGGCCACCCACATCACCGCTTCGAAGCCCGCAGGTTCGTTGCCGTGGATCGAGTACGAAAGAAACGCCACCGCCGGCGTGCGGGAAGCGATCGCCGCCGCCTCCTGCGGAGAGGTACTTCTGGGGTCTCTCAGCCTGGCGAGGTCCCGCCGGATCTCTTCCAAGCGCGCCAGGTTTTCCGGAGCGGAGATGATCAGCACCCGCATCTCGCGGCCTTCTTCGGTCCGCCCGATCCGCTCGGTTCTTACCCGATCGGGGGATGCGGCGATCATGGCGTCGAGGACCGCTTGTTGGGAGTGGTACTGGGTGTGCCGCGCTCCGGCCTCGTATCCCAAGAGGCTGTCTGGGCGGGGCACCGCCGGGCGATACGGCCCTCTGGCGTAGAAATCGAACGGCGCTCCCTGTTGGGCGTATCCGGGAGAGGGCAGCGCTGCCAGAAGCAAGGCCAGCAATCCGATCGGAGGAAGCAAAGCAGGCTTACTCATCACCGTTCCTTCGCTTTGGGAGTCGCGCGAAACTAAGAACTCTGCGCTGCGGGCGGTAGAGAGAGCGCGCGTTGACAAGCGGCGCCCCTTGACGGGCCGGAGGCGCACCGGCATCGTTGAGCAGGGCCGCTCTTTGGAGGTCGCTCGATGTTCGGGGTCTCTTTAACCTCTACGTGGCATTCCGCTCAGCTCTGGCGGCCGCTTTCCCATCTGCCGCGCCTGGCTGAACCGGCGCTTCGGCGGTCGCGCACTGCGCTCGAGCGTTGGGCGCGGTCGGTCACTCCCGAGCGGCTCTTTTGGGCGATCTTCCTGGCGCTCCTGGTGTTGTACGTCGCTCTGCTCGTTCTAGGTCAGACGGCAGTAGGCCGCGGCGGTCGTTGAGATCGGGGCGGCTACCCGGTCCGGTTTGCGGCACCTTCCGGCACTTGCGTCGTATCGAGATATATCTTAAGATATGTCTCAATATATCTTGCGACGTATCTTGAGGAGGTGCCATGCATCGAGCCGCGTTTGGATTCGGATTCGGCCCTTGGGAGTGGTGGTGGAGTGCAGGAGGTCCTCGCCGCCGGCGCCAATGGTTCGAAGCCGGTGACATGAAATACGTCATCTTGAAGCTTCTCAAGGAAAAGCCGATGCACGGCTACGAGGTGATGAAGGCCCTCGAGGAGCATACCCACGGCTGCTACAAGCCCTCGCCCGGGACGGTCTATCCCACGCTGCAGTGGCTGGAAGACGAAGGGCTAGTGAGGAGCGAGGAGGTCGAGGGGAAGAAAGTCTATCATATCACCGAGGCGGGCCTCCGCTTCTTGGAAGAGCACAAGTCCACCGTAGAGGGGATCTTCGATCGGATCGCCGAGATGATCGATCGCTTAGTGGGCGATCCCATGCCGGAGATCAGCCGGTCGGTGGGCAGGGTGGTGACCCAGGCGTACCGCACTGCCTGGAAATTGGGAGCCGACGAGGCGCGAAAGCGCCGAGTGGTAGAGATCCTGGAAGCGGCGGCCCGGGACTTGGAGCAGCTGGCCGGTTAGCCGCCCGCCGAAACCGAAGCAGCCCGTCCGGCTCGCCCTAGCGGAGGATTGTGAGCCGGCTCACCTTCCCCTTGTGTCCCCGCACCTACGCAGCTCTCCTGCCCGGTGTGGCAGGATTAGCTTTCCGGTAGTCTTATACTTGGCGCCTGTGCCGCGGGTTCTGGCCAGCGAGGTAATCTTTGGACGCTTTGCGGGTTTTGATCTGTTCCCCCGACCCGGTCGATCTCCCTGCTGTTGAAGAGGTGCTGCGGCGGGCCGGTGTGGAACCGGTATGGCGCCGGGTGAACGATCGCGGCGAACTGGAAGCCGCGCTCTCGGAACGCTGGCCGGACATGGTGCTGGCTCGGCATCCGGGTTCCGAGCTTGACGCGCTGCAAGTGCTGGATCTCATGGGAGGATTAGAGGCAGAGGCGCCTTTGGTGGTCGTAGCCCGGGAGTGGTCCGACCGGTTGGCCCTGGAATGCTTGAAAGGCGGAGCTGCAGATTGCGTGCCTGCGGATTCCCCGGTCTCGGTAGCTTTGGGGGTGCTTCGGGCTCTGCAGGTCCGCAACTCGCGCAAGGAGCTGGCGCGGGCGCGGGAGGAGTTGGGGCTTACCGAGTCTCGATACCGCGCCATCGTAGAGCACGCCCTGGATGCCGCGGCGCTGGTGGATGCCGAGGGGGTGGTGAAGTACATCAGCCGCGCCAGCGAGACGGTTTTGGGTTACCCCTCGGAAGAGTTAATAAACCGGCCTGCGTTCTCGGTGATTCATCCGGACGACGCGGAAGCGGCGCGCCGCGCGCTGCAAGAGTGCCTTCGCCACCCGGACCGGACGGTGCGGGTGGAGTTTCGGGCTCGCCATCGCGACGGCTCCTGGAGGGTGATCGAGGCGGTAGCGGTGAATCGCTTGGACCATCCGGGGATCGGCGCCGTCGTGGTGAACTACCGGGACATAACCGAGCGCAAGCAGGCCGAGGCTGTTTTGGCCACCCGGGTGGAGCGCTTGTCTCTGGCTGCGCGGGGAGCGAATGATGGATTGTGGGATTGGGATCTGGTACGGAACACGGTTTACTACTCTCCCCGCTGGAAGGAGATGCTGGGTTACGGGGCTGAAGAGATCGGCGACAGTCCGGAGGAATGGTTGAGCCGGGTGCATTCCGACGATCTCCCGCACCTGAAGGCTTTGGTGGCGGCGCACCTGGAAGGGCGCACGGCGCGCCTGGAAGTGGAGTACCGCCTGCGGCACCGCAGCGGGGAGTATCGCTGGATGTTGTGCCGCGGCCTAGCCGCTCGGGACTCCACCGGTAAGGCGTACCGGATCGCCGGAGTGCAGACCGACATCACCGACCGGAAGGCGGCGGAGCTGGAGTTGTTGGAGCAGGTGACCCGGGACCCGCTTACCGGGCTCGCCAACCGGGCCTACTTCCTGACGGTCTTGGGCCGCGCGGTCGAGCGGTCCCGGAAAAATCCCGGGTATCGCTTCGCCTTGGTGTTCGTGGATTTGGACGACTTCAAGCGGATCAACGATACTTACGGCCACCTGATCGGCGATCAGTGCTTGGTGGTCGTAGGCCGCAGGCTGGAAAGTTCGGTTCGCCCGGGCGACGTGGTAGCGCGGCTGGGCGGAGACGAATTCACCGTCTTGCTTGACGGGGTGAGCGATGCGGCCGATGTGCGCAAGGTAGTGCGCCGGATCCAGGAAACCCTTTCCTCTCCCTGGGAAGTCGGAGGATACGAACTCAAGACCACGGCGAGTATCGGCGTGGCGCTGGCGGAGGGCCAGTACGCCGATGCGGGCGAAGTGCTTCACGCCGCGGACCGAGCGATGTATCGGGTCAAAGCCGGCGGCGGAGCCGGACTGAAGCTGGCGGAAGCCTGAGGGCGCTCCGGCCGCTATCTTGAGCTCCGGGAGGTTATTGGACTTGGGGACTTGGAACCTAGGGCTCCGGGGCCCGGGGCTCTTGCTGCGTCTCGAAGGATTGGCGGCTTTCCTGCTCGCCCTTTTGCTCTATCGCGAGCTGGCGTTCGGCTGGCTCTGGTTCGCTCTCCTTTTCTTTTTCCCCGACCTTTCGCTTGTGGCGTATCTCGCGGGGGCGCGGCTCGGAGCCGTGTTCTACAATTCGGTCCACACCTATGTCTTGCCCGCCGCTCTGTGGGCCGCGGGTTTTGTCCTGGAAATCAGGGTGGGGATGGCGCTGGGACTCATTTGGGCTGCACATATCGGGCTGGATCGGGCTTTGGGATTCGGGCTCAAGTACGCCTCGGGTCCCCGTCCCACTCACCTGCAGCGGGTCTGATCCGAGATCCAGACCACCGTTAACTTCCGGCGCGTGAACCTCTGGTATCGAGGCTGGTTGTTGCTCTTCTTAGCGGTCGCGCTTGCGGGCTGTCAGGCCCGCCGGCAGCGGAGCTTCGAGTGCATCGCTCCCGCCAACCCGGGCGGGGGATGGGACCTTACCTGCCGGCTCATCGCCCAGGCAGCGGGGGAGCTGCGCCTGTTGCCCGCCACGTTGCGGGTCACCAACCTTCCCGGGGCCGGAGGCGGAATGGCCTTCGCTCACACCGTCTCGGTGCGCAACCGGGACTCGTCCTTGATAGTTGCAGCGAGCCCCGCCACCACGCTCCGTCTGGCGCAAGGCCAGTACGGCGATCTCGAAGCGGGCGATGTGCGCTGGCTCGCAGCCGTGGGCGCGGAATATGGCGTGCTTGCGGTGGCTGCCGGCGCACCCTGGCGAAGTCTCGACGATCTGGTGTCGGCCTGGCGTTCGAACCCGGGTCGCATCGTGGTTGGAGGGGGAAGCGCCGTGGGAGGACAGGATCACATGAAAGTCCTGCTCTTGGCGGATCGTGCGGGCATCGACCCGAGATCGATCCGCTACGTTCCTTTCGACGGCGGCGGGGAAGCCCTGACGGCGCTGCTCGGTGGGTTCATTCAAGTCTTTTCCGGGGAGGCATCTGAGATCGAAGCGCAGCTAGAAGCCGGCAACGTGGCGGTGGTGGCGGTGCTCGCTCCGGAGCGATTGGGCGGAAAGCTGGCCGGATTTCCCACAGCTAAGGAACAGGGGTACGATTTGTCCTGGATTACCTGGCGGGGCTTCTACGTTCCCCGAGGCATATCCGACTCCGCGTACCGGCGCTGGGTCGACTTGATGCGGCGGGTCGTGCAGAGCGAGCCCTGGCGCGAAGCGCGCAATCGATATGGTATCGAGCCGTTCGCTCTCTTAGGATCCGATTTCGAGAGGTTCGTGAGAGCCGAGGTGGAGACCCTGCGGGGCATCTCTTTAGAGCTGGGGTTGATTCGGTGAAGCTCGCCTCTCTCGACCGTGTTCTGGGCGTGGCGTTTTTTGCTGTGGCCGCGGGAGCGGCGCTGCAAGCTCGGAAATTCAGCGTCGCGTTCCTCATAGATCCTTTGGGTCCCAAAGGGTTCCCGCTCCTGGCCGCGACTCTTTTGGCGGCGGGGTCGCTCTTTGTGGTTCTCCGGCCGGACCGGCGCTCGGAATTTCCAGAGCGTGCAGCGGCGGGGCGGATCGCCGCGGCGGTCGCGAGCTTCGTCATTTACGCCTTGTCCGTGGCGCCCTTGGGGTTTTTCCTATCTACCGCTTTGGAGGTGGCGTTCTTGGCCCGTCTGTTCGGCGGAGGTGTGAAGGCCAGTCTGGCCTCCGGTGCGCTGACCGCTGCCGGTTTGTGGATCTTGTTCGCGCTGGTTTTGGGCCTGCCGCTTCCGGCGGGGATGATTTTCGGCTGAGAGATGGAAGCCATCCAGCATCTGGCCTCGGGCTTCGCGGTGGCGCTCCAGCCGCTCAATGTGATCCTCGCGTTCGTAGGGGTGCTGGTGGGGACCACCGTCGGGATGCTGCCGGGGATCGGGCCGATTAACGCCATCGCGGTCTTGATCCCTATTGCTTTTGCGCTCCGCCTGCCCCCGGAATCGGCGCTGATCATGCTGGCGGGGATCTATTACGGATCCCAGTACGGGAACTCCATAAGCACCATCCTGCTGAACGTTCCCGGCACTGCCTCCGCCGTTACGACCGCGCTGGACGGCTATGCCATGACCCAGTCGGGGAGGGCGGCCTCGGCGCTTGCGGTTTCGGCCATTGCGTCGTTCGTGGGCGGAACGCTTTCGATCTTCGGCCTGGTGCTGTTTGCGCCTTTGCTCGCCAAATGGGCGATTCGCTTCGGTCCCGCGGAGTACTTTGCCCTCATGGTCTTTGCCTTTGCCGCGCTGGCCGGGCTTGCCGGGGCCAACCGCGCCAAGGCGCTGGTGGCGACTTCGTTGGGCCTTCTCTTGGCTACGGTGGGGTTCGACCCCAACAGCGGTCTGGCGCGCTTCACTTTTGGCGAGATGAAGCTTTTGGACGGAATGGATTTCGTGGTAGTGACAATCGGTCTCTTCGCCGTAAGCGAGGTCTTCCGGGTGCTGGAGGGTGGTGAAGCGGGCAGGCTTGCCGCGGCGGCGATCGGGAGCGTGATGGCTAGGGTGCGCGAGGCAGTGGCGGCGGCGTGGACCATGGTTCGGGGGAGCGTAGTGGGGTTCTTGGTCGGGGTGTTGCCGGGAGCGGGCGGTACGGTCGCCAGCTTTATGGCTTACGCTACGGAGCAGCGGCTGGTGGATCGCCGCGGAACCTTCGGCAGCGGGGACATGCGAGGTGTGGCGGCGCCCGAGGCGGCCAACAACGCGGCTGCCACGGGGGCTATGATTCCGCTGCTGACTCTGGGAATTCCGGGCAGCGGCACGACAGCGGTACTGCTGGGCGCGCTATTGGGGATGAACGTCACACCTGGACCCTTGCTTTTGGAGCAGAGGCCGGAAGTGTTCTGGGGGCTTGCGGCTTCGATGTACCTCGGCAACGCGATGTTGCTGGTGTTGAATCTTCCTCTGGTGGGTGTCTTCGTGCGCGTGCTGGAGCTTCCCCGCTGGGCGCTCTTTCCCGGGGTTGCCGCTCTGAGTTTCGTGGCGGTTTACGCGGTGAATCAGAGCGTGTTGGATCTTTGGCTCATGACGGGGTTCGGGGTGGTGGGTTACCTGATGCGGCGCGCCGGTTTTCCCCTGGCGCCGCTGATTCTGGGTTTGGTTCTCGGCCCCCTCATGGAAAAAAATGTGCGGCGCGCGCTGGCGCTCAGCGGAGGAGACTGGGGTGTGTTGTTTTCCAGTCCTTTGGCTATCGCCCTTTGGATCTTAGCGGCTGCCACGGCGGTGTTGCCGTGGTTGGTGAGCCGGCGTGGCGCCGGGCGGGGAGCACTCTCCCTGCTGCGCGCCGAAGGTGGGAGTCAGTGAGAGTTTGGGTCTTCGCCCAGAGCCTCCAGGTCAGCCAAATCGAGGAAATCCCTGAAGTCCTCGTTCAACCCCGCAGTCGGTCTGCGGGCGGGTAGAGCGGCCTCACCCGAACCGGGATCGACGCCCGGTCGTACGTGGGAAGCGCGTGGCCGGCCAGCTCCCACGCCTCGAGCGCAAGCTCCCACATCATGGCGAGCCGCTGTTCCGGAGTGGTGACTCCCGACAGATCGGAGCCGGGCTCCGAACCCAGCGGGAATACGCCTCCCCACGCTCGCTGACCGGAATTGGGCATGACTAGGATCCCTGTGGCCGTTTCCAAATTTAGCGCGGCTCTACAGCTGCATCCAAGCTGCGGTGCGGGGTTTCCGGTAGTGGGGCGGTGGCCGTCGTCCCTTCCGAGGCTCCGGGTATTCGGCGGGAAAGTCGAATCTCGGACAAAACGGATGCCGCGCTTGCTGGGGCGGGCCATCGTGAGGGTGCGACGGCTGGCTCCCTTCGCGCTCTTTGGATAGCGGCGAGCCCGGCCCCCAGTCCCTCCAAGGGAACCGTACATTGAGAATTCCCCTGGTTCTTCGGCGCTCCGGGTAGCGGCGGGCCCGGGTCCTGTTGGCGTAGCCGGTATCTATTGACAAAGTTGGTTCCAGATGTTTCCGCCCTAGTTACCAGGGATATCGCTCTCAAGCTCACCGAGAAGGGCATTTCGCGCTCGCCGATGTTCCGGAGCCTGGCGAATCGGAGATAACCAAGGGTCAGGCCGCGGAGTTAGCTCTTTTCTGGGCGGAGGGCATTATCCACTTGTCCAAGGGTTTGTACGAGCGGGAGCACGGTGGGAGGATCGACTTTCAGTCGCTCCGGCCCTGTGGCCGGGTGCACTTTGCGCGAACCGGTCTCCTGCCACCCGTGCCGCCGGTTTCAAAAGGCCGCTTGCGGATGGTGCCACCCTGGATCACACGCCTGGGAGCTTGAGCGGCAATCAATTCCTACCGGGAGCCGGTGCCGCCCCCGATCGCGTTCAGAATTCTGGCCACTAGCTCTTGGAAATACGCACCGTCTCCGCCGCTGCTGGGGCCCTGTCTGACGACCACCAGATCTCTGGACGGGATGACGAGCGTACGCTGTCCCATGTAGCCTGCGGCCCAGAAGGCATCCCGGGGGAGCCGCTCCATGGCGCCGCCGGCGTTCAACCAAAAAAGGCCACCGTAGCCGCGGGAAGGGTCGCCCGGAGCGGGGGTGGTCACGAATTCTCTCCAGCCCTCGGGCAAGATGCGATCTCCCAGCCAAACACCGTCCCACAAGTAGAGCAGGCCGAATCGAGCCCAGTCCCGGGTGCCGCCGTAGTCGTAGCCCGTGATGATGAAGTTCCCCCAGGCGTCCGTTTCGAGTACGAAGCTGCGCGCCCCGATGCGGTCGAAAAGCCGGCGCTGGGGGAAAGCGAGAACGTCCTCTCCCTTGGCCTCCAGCGCTCGCCGCGCCACGTACATGAGGGTGAGCGGATCCGAGTTGCGGTATCGCCATAGCGAGCCCGGCCGGTAGCGAAGCGGCTGGTGGATTGCGTGTGCCGCCACGTCCAGCGCATCGAAATAGATCCTGAAATGCTCGTTCGCGGCGTTGTAGGAGTTTTCCGGATCGAGCCCGAAGTTGTCGAAGTCCAGGCCGCTGGACATCCGCAGCAGGTCTCGGATCCGGATCTCGCGGCGGGGATCGCGAAGCCCCTGCCACTCGGGTACGGGAGCCGGCTGCTCCAGCGAAAGGAGGCCGTCTTGCACCAGTACTCCGATCAGTGTCGCGGCGATGCTCTTTCCCATCGACCAACTGATTTGGGGCGTGTACGGCCCCCAACCCGGAGCGTAGCGCTCGGCTACGATCTTGCCCCGGTACACCACCGCGATCCCGCGCGTGTTCTGGGGGCGCGCATGCCGGCTGTCGTCGAACGCCCAATCCAAAACCTCCTCCAGCGCCCGGTAGTCCACTCCCTGCACGGGTTCGGTGGCGTTCCGATCGCCCATGGGCCAATCCTGTTCCGCCGGATCGGGAAGATCGGGTTTCACCGCCCGCGGCTCGAAGTAGACGTCTCGCGCCCCCGCCGGCAGGATGGTGCAGCCCTGATCGCCATTGTATTTGGCGCTGCGCTCTCCCACTCTGGGGTCGATCACGGTGGCGATGCGGCGGATCTCGTCCACGCGGTAGCTGAAATCCTTTTCCCAGCGGAACTGCGGGAAGCGCGCTATGTCTTCCGCTATGACGGCCTCCGGCGACCTCCGGTTATCGCGGCCTACCACCCAAAGCCCGGCGCAGAGATGGTGAGCGTTTATCCCCAGCGCGTACCAGGTGGCCAGACTGTCGGCCAGAGGCAAAGGTTCCGCGCGGGCCTGCTGCGCGCCGACTTGGTCGGCGCGGACCATTGCAGCCAGCAGCCCGATTGCCAGAGCCGTACTCGATCGCGGGATCATTTCAGCTCCTCGACTCGGGAGGTCCGAAAAAGACAGCAAGCTGTTCCGCCGGCACTGGCCGGGTGAAACGCGATACCGCGACAAAGAGCAGCAAACTTACCGCTACGCCGACTTCCACCGCGTCTATTCCGTGGGAGGCGAAACTCCGCTGTCCGGTGAATTCCCATATTCCACAGGCCAAAAAGCCTCCCAGCATCGCGGCGATAGCGCCGGCCGCCGTGCCGCGCCGCCAATTCAGCCCGATCACCACCGGCACGAAAAAGAAACTGGCGATGAACTTGGCCTGCTCCACCACGATTGCCTGGACGTCGCCGTACTTCTGGAGCGCAAAATACACCGGGATCAGCGCGAGAATCACCATGCTGATTCGGTTGACCAGTACCAGATGGCCCTGAGAGGCCGAAGGCTGCAAAAACTTCCCGTAAAGATCGTGCGCCACGCCGGCTCCCACCACCAGCAGTATCGAATTGACGGTGGACATTATGGCGCTCAGCATAGCCACCAAAAGCAGCGCGCCGACAATGGAGGGCAAAACCTCGAACGCCATGACCGAACTTGCCAGGTCCACTGAGCTCAAGTTGGGAAAGAGAACCCGGGTGAGCATGCCTATGGCCAGCACCGAGAGGCCGATCACCACCTGGAACCCGATCGCCACATAAATCGCCCGGCGCACCGTGCGTTCGTCCCTCATGGAGTAAAACCGCGTTAGCTCGTACGGTGCCGCCGCGATCGAAAACCCAAAGGATATGCCAAAGGCCAGCAACTCCTTGGGGCCGTAGTACCAGCCGGTAAGGCGCGGATCCAGAGACTCAAGAAACCGAACGGCCGGCCCGGGTCCTCCGGTGTAGTGCAGGAGCACCGGTACCGCCGCCAACAGGGCTGCTACCATGATCAAAGTCTGGAGAAATTCTATGTACGAACTCCCTCGGACCCCGCCTGGTAGAGTGTAGATCACCACGCTCGCCATGAGGAGGATCATGGCGGTGAGCGGCTCGATGCCGAAAACCGTGAGCGCTATCTCTCCCGCCGCCTGATACTGGGCGACGAGGTAGATGGTGTACGATACGACGATCAGCGCTCCCGCCAGCGCTCCGGCGGCTCGGCTGCCGAAGCGAGCGGAGACGTAGTCCGGTACCGTCAGCGCTCCGAACCTTCTCAGCTTGGGCGCTACCCAAAAGGCCGACACCAGCCAACCGGCCCACACTCCGAACCAGACGTACCACCAGGACACGCCGGCCAAATAGTGCCGCCCCACGGTTCCCACGAACGTCCCCGCGCTAATCTGGGTCGCGGTCAAGACCGCGCCTCCCACCAGAGGGCCGATCGTTCGGCCGGCGGCTATGAAATCCTCTTCGGTTTTGGTGCGCAAGGCGCTCCACGCCGAGATCGCTAGGATCGCGGCGAAGTAAATACCCGCGACGACCAAAAACGTCACGCCCACGGCAATTGCCTCGGGTGCGTCAACGGACCCGCCACTTGCGGAGGCGGGCCAGCCAGAGAAGCGTGCCGGCCAGTGCAACTGCCAATACGGACCACTCCGCTATTCGGGGAACCGCCGCTGCCCCCGAGTCTAAGAGGGCCACGAAACTGGGCAGGTGATCAGGGTTCGCCCGTAAAGTTCCGGGAGAGTAGAGCTGAAGTCTGGGAAATCGGTCTCGGGGAATGCTACGGCCCGAAAGCCCCGCAATCGTGATCGTTACCCGGCTGCGAGGGGGGGAGGTGGGAGCCTCGGGCACAAAGATCGGAATGCGGGAAATGTCACCCTCTATCCGGTAGTCAATGCCGAGCCCGGCTGTGCCGCCAGCAGTTTGCCGTACGGCGGTCAAGCGAAGCAGACCTGCAAGGGTGTCCACCGAATAGATTGGCCAGGCCACCTCCTCCAGCAGCAGATGTGATCGGGGAAAGCGGGGAGCGTGAAGAACCAGCGTATCGCTCGGACCCAAGATTCGATACCGGGCCGAAACCCGAGCCTCGCTTGCCCCCACTGCGACTTCGATCTGCGCCTCGGCCAGCAGGTTTTCCTGGGCCTGCGCCCCCTGCGGGACGAGGGTCACGAAAAGCGATACCGCCGCCCTGGCCGCTCTCACCGCCACCCGAACCTCGAAAGATCCACCATCCCCTGGGCGTCGAACTCCACTCCCTCTTCTTCCAAGAGACTGCGCTGTAGGAGATAGCTGTGAGATCCCTTCGGCAAGCTGATCCTGCCTCGAGCATTGATTACTCGGTGCCACGGGACGTCGCTTTCGGCGGGGAGGGAATGTAGGGCGTAGCCCACCTGCCGCGCGTGCCCGTCGATCCCGGCGAGCCGGGCAATCTGGCCGTACGTGGCCACTCTTCCTCTGGGGATGCGGCGCACCACCGCGTAAATCCGCTCGCGCATCGACAGCTCTAGCGTCACCGGTCGATACCGGCTAGGTCGAGAAGGAAGGCGTACTGAAAGGCAAGCTCCCAGTACCGCCGGTAACGTCCGGAAGCGCCGTGGTGGCCGGCTTCCATGTTCGTCTTGAGCAGCAGGCGCCGGTTGTCGGTCTTGGTTCCCCTCAACTTGGCTACCCACTTGGCCGGCTCCCAATACTGGACTTGGGAGTCGTGGATGCCTGCGGTTACCAAAAGATGTGGATACTCCTTCGGTTCCACGTTGTCGTAGGGAGAATAGGAAAGGATGTACCGGTAGTACTCCTCTACCCGGGGATCCCCCCACTCGTCGTACTCGCTGGTTGTAAGGGGGATACTCTCGTCCAGCATGGTCGTAACCACGTCCACGAAGGGCACCTCGGCTATGGCTCCCGCGAAGAGATCCGGCCGCAGGTTCACCACCGCGCCTACCAGCAGGCCTCCGGCGCTTCCTCCCTTGGCGAAGAGCCCTCCGCGCCGGGCGTACCCTCTTTCCAGGAGGTATTCAGCCACCGCGATGAAATCGGTGAAGGTGTTTTTCTTGTTGAACAGTTTCCCACCCTCGTACCAAGGTCTCCCCAACTCCTGGCCGCCGCGTACGTGAGCCACGGCGTAGGCGAAGCCGCGGTCTAGCAGACTCACCAGAGCGGGGTTGAATCCCGGATCTACGCTTATCCCGTATGCCCCGTAACCGTAGAGCAGCAACGGATTGCCGCCGGGCGATCGGCGATCCGTCCGGTAGACCAGAGAAACCGGAATGCGGGCGCCGTCCGCGGCGGTCACGTAAATGCGCTCTGACCGGTAGTTGGCCGGGTCGAATCCGCCGAGCACTTCGTCGCGCTTCAAAAGAATGTGGCGGCGCGCCGACATGTCGTAGTCGTAAACCGAGTTCGGAGTGGTTAGTGAGGAGTAGACGTATCTCACCACGTCGGTGTCGATCTCGTAGTTGTCCGAGAGAGCCGCCACGTAAACCGGCTCGTCGAACTCGATTTCGTGTTCACCCTCTCGGGACCAGGGAATCACACGAAGCCGCGTCAATCCGTTCCGCCGTTCTTCCAGCACGAGGTGATTGCGGAACAGCTCGAACTCCTCTAGAAAGGTTTCCGGCCGGTGGGGTACGATCTCTTCCCAGTTATCCCTCCCGGGCCGTTCTACGGGCGTACGCACCAGCCTGAAGTTGAGCGCGTTGTCGTTGGTCCTCAAATAAAAGTGGCCTCCGTAATGGTCCACTTCGTACTCGTGTCCCTCTTTGCGGGCCTCGATCACGACCGGCGGGCGCTCAGGGTCCGCCGCGGGGATGTACCGATACTCGGTGCTGTCGGTGTGTACCGAGGCGATCAGGATGAAATCCCGGGACTTGGTCTTGCTCACCCAGACCGAATAGGTCTCGTCTTCCTCCTGGTACACCAACTCGTCGCGAGCAGGGTCTTGCCCCACGACATGCCTGAAGACCTGAAACGAACGCAGCGTTACCGGGTCCAGCTTGGTATAGAACAGGGTACGATTGTCGTTAGCCCAGACCAGGTTGCCGCTGGCTCCGCGGATCTCGTCGGGTAGCAGTTCGCCGCTGGGAAGGTGCTTTATTCGGATCGTGTAGATCCTCCGGCCGACGGTGTCCACCCCAAAGGCTAGGAGATCCTGCTCGGAACTCACCTCGCGGCCCGCCACCGCAAAGTACGCCTGTCCCTTGGCCATCTGGTTCACGTCCAGCATGATTTCTTCGTGAGCTTCCGGGGTGGTCCTTCTACGGCAGTATATCGGATAATCGCGCCCTTCCTCGAACTTGGTGTAGTAGAAGTAATCCTTCAGCCTGTAAGGCACCGTTTGGTCGGTCTGCTTGATCCGTTCCTTCAGTTCCTGAAAAAGTCGTTCCTGGAGCGGGCGAGTGTGGGCCATGATTGCGTCAGCGTAAGCGTTTTCGGCGCGAAGGTACGCCAGCACCTGCGGGTTGTCCCGCTCCCTGAGCCAGTAGTAGGGGTCGACCCTCAGGTGACCATGGGCCACCAAATGCGCCGGTTCACGTACCCGCCTCCGCACGCCGGCTTGCCGGTCACGCGGTGCCGAAGGTTTCGCTTTAAGAGATACTGGTGTCGCCATCTCCTCCTCTGTCGGGTCCGGCAGCCGAACGCACATCGCCGGCTGCCTCCTTGGTAAGGTGCCAAACTCTTTCGATGTGCTCGGCGCGGGTCCAGGGACTGCCTACCGCCAGGCGGATCACGAATTTGTCGTGCAGCGTGGTGTGGGTAAGAAAGGCTTTGCCCGTGCTGTTGACCCGCTCCAGAATCAGGCGCGTGATATCGTTGCCCGCCCGGTGGTAAAAGCATACCAAGTTCAACGGAACCGGCGCGGCCAGCGCGAAATCTCCGTCCTTCTCGATCCGGCGGGCGAAATCCTGCGCTAGAGCGACGCAGTGGCGGATGTGCTCCCTCAAGCCTTCCGCGCCGTAGTAGCGGATTACGAACCACAGTTTCAAAGCCCGAAACCTCCGGCCCAGCGGTATCTGCCAGTCCCGGTAGTCGATAACTCGGCCGGAATCGGTTGCCGGGTTCCGCAAATACTCGGGAAGGACGGAGAGTGTCCGAACCAGAGTCTCGCGATCGGCCACGTAAAAGCAGTCGCAGTCGAAGTTGGTGAGCAGCCATTTGTGGGGGTTCACGCAGTAACTGTCGGCCAGTTCCAGGCCGTCATGGATCCAGCGGAACTCGGGACAGACCGCGGCGCTGCCCGCATGGGCGGCGTCCACGTGGAGCCACAGGCCGTAGCGGAGGCAGACCTCGCCGATTCGCCGCAGAGGATCTACCGCGGTGGAAGAAGTGGTCCCCACCGTGGCAACTACAAAAAACGGGGTCCTGCCGCGCCGCAGATCCTCCGCAACTGCCCGCTCCAGAGCGTCCGGCAGCATCGCGTAGTTGTCATCGACGGCGACGAGCCGCAGATTCTCTCGCCCAATCCCCGCGATCCCCGCAGCCTTCTCGACGGACGAGTGGGCCTGGCTGGAAGCGTAGGCCGTGAGACCGCGGCCGGTTCCTTGCCGGTTGGTGGCGAAGCCGGTGGTTCGCTCCCTGGCCGCCAGCATGGCGCAGAGCGTGGCGCTAGAAGCCGTGTCCTGTATCACGCCGCCTCCGGCGCCGCTGGATCGGAACTTGTCCGGCAGATGGAGCAAGTCCACCAGCCAGTCCAAGACGTGGGTCTCCAGCTCGGTACAGGCGGGACTGGTGGACCAGAGCATTCCTTGGACCCCAAGGCCGGAAGAGAGCAGGTCGCCTAAGACTGCGGGCCCGGATGCGTTGGCGGGGAAGTAGCCGAAAAAGTTGGGCGACTGCCAGTGGGTGATTCCGGGGAGGATGATGCGCTCTACATCCCGCATGATGTCGGGGAAAGATTCTCCTTTTTCCGGCGGCCGGGGAGGGAGCCGATCGCGAATCTCCCCGGGCTCGACTTGGGAAACTACCGGATAGGATTCGATCGATTCCCAATACCGGCAGATCCAATCCAGCACGGCAGCTCCGGCCTCGCGAAACTCAGCGGGGGACATGTGCTTGGGATGGGTGGGTCGAGCCATAGGTAAGGTTCCACAGCCTGGCCTTTGGGTACCGACTTTTATATTCCGGTCATGTTCGATAACGGTTTGGCCCAGCTGTTGCAAGACCGGCCCCTCGTGGCTCTGGGGACGCTCTTCGGCGCGGGGGTATTGACAAGCCTCACGCCGTGCATCTATCCCATGATCCCAATCACCGCCGGTCTGATAGGGGGTACCGCCCGGACCGGTGCCACAGACGGCAGGGCGGCGCGCCGCAGGACCGTAACCCTCACCTTCACCTATGTCACCGGGCTGGCGATGTTCTACGCCCTGATGGGCCTTTTGGCGGGCCTTACCGGTACGCTCTTCGGCACCGTGGCGTCGAGCCCTTGGGCGCGCTTGGGAACCGCAGCCCTGCTTTTGGTGTTCGGGTTGGCGATGCTCGATGTCATCCCCATATCGGCACCTAGGCGAGCGGTCCAGTGGGCCTCCGGCTTGGGGGGCGGTTCCTATCCGGCCGTGTTCCTGCTGGGTGCCACTTCCGGGATCGTAGCGGCGCCGTGTGGCGCGCCGGCTTTTGCGGTGGTCCTCACTTGGGTGGCGGCCACGCAAAGCGCAGTGTGGGGTTTCATTTACCTCTTTGTTTTCTCCCTGGGGATGACCGCGCTCCTGGTGGTGGTCGGCATTTTCTCCGGAACCGCTACTTTGCTCCCGCGGGCGGGGCCGTGGATGGCGTGGGTGAAGAAAGGAGCGGGGATTCTCATACTGGCGATGGCGGGGTATTACTTCCTTCAAGCAGCTCAGGTACTAGGATGGTGGCCGATATGAGACGCTTGGCACTCTCTTTGATCGCTTCCTGCTCGGTGGCCCTGCAGGGCGCGGCGGCTCAGGACATAGGGCTACCGATCGGCTCTACTCCCGAGGCGGTGGAGATCGAAGACCTAGACGGTAATCCCGTGAACCTAGCCCAGTACGTGGGCCGAAAGCCCGTCCTGATCGAGTTTTGGGCCACCTGGTGCCCGCTCTGCGCGGCGCTGTTCCCCAAACTGGAGCAGGCGCACCACCGCTACGGCGATCAGGTGGAATTCCTGGTCATCGCGGTGGCGGTGAACCAGAGCAAGGCTTCGATAAAGCGGCATCTGGAACGGCACCCGATGCCTTTCGTGGTGCTGTGGGATACTCAAGGAAGGGCGGTTCGTGCCTTCAAGGCACCCACCACCTCCTACATAGTGGCCCTCGACGCTTCCGGGAAGGTCACCTACACCGGAAGCGGCGAGGACCAGGACATCGAGGCGGCGGTAAAAAGCGCCCTGAAGTGAACTTCAGTTCTGCTGGTTCCCGGCGGACTGGATCTTGGCGATCGCCTCGCCCAACTCCGTGTAAGCCGTAGGGTCGATCTCCCGGAACGGGATCTGGCGATACGCTATCCTGCCGTCCGGTCCCACTACGAAGAGGTTCCGATTAGTGAGCCCCGGCCGGGGAGCCAGCGCGCCGTACATCTTGCCTACCGACAGATCGGCGTCGCTCGCCATCAGAAAGGGGAACTCGTCGTCCCGAGCCCACGCCGCCAGGGTGTCCACCGGGTCCGCACTGATGGCTATCAGCACCACCCCGCGGCCGTTGTTGAAGAGCTGTGCGTACTGATCACGGTACGCATGCATCTGGATCGTTCAGCCGCGGGTCCTGGCCCTGAAGAAAAAGGCCAGTACGACCGTTTTTCCCTTGAAGTCGCTCAGCCGGATCGGCTCCTTCAGCACGCCGTAGCGGGTAGCTCCCGGTAGTGCAAAATCCGGCGCCACCGCGCCGATCTCCAAGGGAGGAGGAGAAGTCTGCTGCTGGGCCGGTTGCTGGGCGGCCGCGGCGCCCGACAAGGAACCGAGGAGCAGACTCCCCGCTGCCCAAACCAAAGCACGGTGCATCGTCTACCTCCGCAGGTTCGACGCTCGGGTTGATAATACCCCTCCACTGCACGCCCCGCCAGTGGCTGAAACGCCGGGAAGGGATAAATTGGTGGTTCACTCTTACCGGGAGCTTTACGGTGACCACATCGACTCGGCTTGCGGCATTGACGCTGCTTTTGATGATCGCCCCCAACCTCTCGGCGCAAACCAGTGCTGGACTGAGGCTCTCCAGCCTGGGTGTCGGCCCCCAACTTTCAGTCGGCGCTTCCCCGCGGCTCGAGTTCAAAGCCACCCTCAACTACCTGAGCTTGTCTACGGAGGGTACGTACTCGGACATAGACTATTCCGTGGACCTCCGGTGGCTGAGCGGCGAACTGGAAGGTGACGTTTTCCTCGCCGGCCCTGTCCGGCTCTCCGGTGGCCTCATGCTAAACGGCAACCGGCTATCCATGTCCGCCAGTCCGGCGGGGGCGGTCAGAATCGGTGATACGACCTACGCCGCTAGCGACGTGGCATCGATTTCGGCTTCCGTCGATTTTCGCAAGGTGAGTCCCACACTGGGCCTGGGTATCACCACCCGCGGCCGGGTGGGATTCGTGCTCGACGCGGGAGTGGTTTTCCAGGGCTCGCCCAAACTGAGTTACACGGCCACCACCCCGCTCACCGGCGCCGCCAAGGCCAGGTTCGACCAGGAAGTGCAGCGCGAGGCCGATCAGGTTCAATCGGACATCGAGTGGTTCAAGCTGTACCCCGTAGTCGGCATTGGGCTCAGAATCAGATTGTAACGCGCCGCTCGCGGGCTCGCCGTGACCGCGCCTGAAACCCGATCCGGACTCGACCCGTGGAAGGGCGCCGAGTTGCCGGTGCCTCCCGCACCCAGGGGACTGGCCTGGATCGGCACCGTGGGTCCCGGCGTCATAGTACTCGGCGCCTCGATCGGAAGCGGCGAGTTTCTGCTGGGGCCTGCGGCGTTCGTCAAGTACGGGCTTGCACTGTTGTGGGTAACCACGGTAGCCGCCTTTTTGCAGACCGTCTTCAACACCGAGCTCATGCGCTACACCATGGCCACCGGCGAACCGATTTTCACCGGTTTCATGCGCACCCGTCCCAACTCCACCTTCTGGGCCTGGAGCTACGCGCTGCTTTACTTCCTCCAAGTGGGTTGGCCCGGCTGGGCCGGTGCCGCGGCGGGAGCGATCTACTTTCTCGCATCCGGCGAGCTCGCCGGTGCCGAAGACTCTTCGGCGGTTTACGCGATCGGCGTGGCCACGTTCCTGGCTTGCGTGGGAATTCTGCTCTTGGGCCGGAGAATCGAGCGAACTCTGGAGATCTTGAACTGGGTTTTGGTCATAGTCATCCTGGGAGGCTTTTTGCTCCTGGCTTTGCTGCTGGTGGCTCCCGGGACCTGGCTTGCGGCGCTCGCCGGGCTTGCCGGATTTGATCTCGAGAGCCAAAGCTTCGTCTTCCTTCCCGAGGGAGCCGATTTCTTTCTGATCGGCGCCTTTGCCGCTTACTCGGGAGCGGGCGGGGTCATCAATCTCACTCTTTCCAACTGGGCCCGAGACAAGGGATACGGTATGGCGCAGCACGCCGGTTATATACCGGCGGCGGTAGGAGGGCGGCGGGTTACACTGGCCCACACAGGGTTTCGGCTCGCTATGACGCCGCAAGCGCTGGAGCGCTGGCGCGGCTGGTGGCGCATCGTGAGAGCGGACCAGTGGGGTGTTTATTTCACCGGAGCGCTCCTCGGCATGGCTTTGCCGGCGCTGCTATACGTGAGTTTCCTTCCGGCAGGGACCGATATCAGAGGCTTGGGGATCGCGGCGGCTTTGGCCCAAGCGGTGGGCGAACACTCGGGCCGGCTGCTGGCGGTGGGGATCGCCTTCCTCGGCGCTTGGATCCTGTTCAAGACTCAGCTCGACATCCTGGACGGCACCACCAGGGTCGTCACCGACATCATTTGGACGGGAAGCCGGCGGGTGCGAGCTAGAGAAGGGATCGATGTGCGCGCGGTTTATTACGGGGTGCTGGCGGCCGTTGTAGTCTGGGGCGTCATAGCCCTGAGGCTCACCCAGCCTATCGTGCTGCTCCAGCTGGGGGCCAACATGGCCGGTATCGTGTTCGTGATCGCCTCACTGCACCTGCTCTACGTCAACACCAGGCTGCTTCCCGAGGAGATTCGCCCTCCTCTGTGGCGCCGCATAGCGCTGGTGGGTACGGCCTTCTTTTATGGATCTTTTGTAACATTGTGGGTGACTAGCCTGATCTGAGGGCCGCCTTCAGGTTCGGGCGGGCTCGATGTCGATTTGAATCTGGCGCCACTTCTCTTGCCGGAACCGGGCCACGCTCAGAAAGGATCGGGTCATATGGCCGAGGAGAATGGCGAACCAGATGTCGGCTGGATTCAATCCCCGGACGGTGTCTAGCGCCGCCAGCAGTCCCAGCGGCACGGCTATCTGCGAGACCAGCGAGATGTACAGAGGGCTCTTGGTGTCGCCGGTTCCTTGCAGCCCGCCGGTGTAAGTGAGCGCCACGGTTACGAACATTCCCGAGACGCTCAAGAACGCCAAGAGTTGAACGCCTATGTTCGCCACCGCGGGCTCGTCCATCCCAAAGAGACCTAGCAAGTGGCGCGGTATTGCGAGAAAGAGGACGCCCACGAAGGCGGCTACCCCCAGCCCGATGCGGGATGCGGTCTTAACTGCTTTCACCGTTCTTTCCGGCTTTCCGGCTCCCAGGTTTTGTCCCGCCACCGCGGCGGTGGCCCCCATGAGCCCGACTGAAGTCCAAGTGATGAGGGAGAAGAGCTCGGTGTACCCTACGGCATATGCAGCTTGTGCTTCGGCGCTCTGTTCGAGCGATCCTATGAAACGCAGCAGCAGCACTCCCGCCACGTTCATCGCCACGCCCTGATAGCCGGTGGGAAGGCCGAGGCGGAAGAGGGATCGAATCACGGTCCAGTCCGGTTTCCAGCTCATTCCGCGTCCCACGGCTATGACCCACTTGCCGGCGAACATCTGGCGGACGGCGATCAGGCTCATGATGGCGCCGGCGATCACCGTACCCAGAGCCGCTCCCGCGGTGCCCAGGCGTGGTGCGGGGCCGAGTCCCGGTATCAGGATCGCATTGAGGATCATGTTCAGTACGGTCATGACGAGGGAGAGTTTGAGAGGGGTGCGGGCGTCTCCGGCTGCTCTCAGGGCGCCGCCGATCATGAAGAAGGCGATCATGCCGAAGCTCAAGCCGAACATGATGCGGAGGTAGGGCAGGGCTTCGGCTCTCACCTCGGGGGCGGCGTTTACCAGGCCGAGGAGCGAAGGAGAGAGGATCCAGCCGAGTGGTGCCATGATGCCTAGGGAGATGGCCACGGCCACCAGGAACGCCTGATAGACGGTGCGGTTTACCTTCTCCGGTTGGTTGGCTCCGGCGAAGCGCGCCACCATGACGCCCATGCCGGTGAATACCGAGGTGACGAAGACGATCACGACCAGAAAGATCTGCCATGACACTCCGATGGCCGCGTTGCCTTCGTATCCCACGAAGTGGCCCACCATGACGTGATCCACTATTCCTTGGAGGCCGCCGATCACGTTTTGGAGCATGGTGGGCCAGGCGAGCTTCCAGACGGCTCGCGCTATGGGCCCTTCGACGATGGAGCGATCGAAGCCGCGGCTCACGGGGTTGCTAACTCTCCAGTTCGGCTAGCAGCGAGTTGGGGTCCAGCGGGAGCTCCGGGCTGAAACACCCCCGACTGTAAGTGGCCGATCCCGACTGGGCAATCGGTCGGCCTAGACGGGCTCATGCATTGCTCTCCGGTCCAGTTCGCGCGGAGCTTTAAAGATATAGGCCTTCTGGGTGCGCGCCTCGGTTACAGCCAGCCGGGGGGTGCGATGAGAACATGGCGAGCTGCGCGAGCCCAGTTCAAGATCGGGCCAGCGGGGCTCGTGCTGGCCCAGCTCGTCTTCCTGTCGGGATGCGATGATGCTCCGCTACAGCCGCGGGACACAGCTGGGCCGGCGTTGGACTACCATTTCTTCGACGACGGCTCCTGGTGGAGCCAGAGTAGCCCGTAGCTCGGCCGCTCCTGGTACCTGGGGCTAACTCGCGAGCTGCACGAGGACAGCCCGACGATCGGAGACTGTTGCGGTGCACCCGGCGTGAGCGGGTAGCGGTTTAGACTCCTGCAGCGCATCGGCACTGTGCTGTCCCTACTCCGGCTGAAGGGGCAGGCCGAGCTTTCGCCCCGCAGTCCGGATCCGGTCGTCAAGACTGAGTAGCGCCAGGCCCGGCAGCGCCGAGCGCGCCACCAGGGCGCAAGCCAGGTGGATCGCGTCGAGAGTCCGGATCGGCTCGCCGGGAAACGGCTGGCGCGCTCGGTCCACGATCTCGCCGCTGATTCGCAGCACGTACCAGTGCGCTGCTGCGGCGGCGAGGTGCGCTCTCCGCTCTGCGGCGTCCGCCTCGCTCAGTTCTCCCCGAACCGCGGCCCGAATCAACACTCGGTCGCACTCGATCAGCGTCAGATCCGATGCGACGACGATTTCCGCTTTCCCGAGGCGTTCCCGGACGGCTGCGCCGCCGGCTTCGTCGAGAAGCCACGCCAGAACGGCGCTGGATTCCGCGTATAGCGTCACCGATCGCCGCGTTCCTCATCCAGGAGTTGGGCTGCGCGATACCGCCGGCGCCGGCGGCGGGGTAAGGGAGGGTACAGCTTCGCATCGCCGGGAGCAGCCAATGTCACCAAGCCGCGTCTGGCCAGGGCCGCCAGCCCGGCGGGCACGGCCGCATCGATGCCTCCCCGCCCGGGAGGGCCGAGCTCCGCAACCACTTCGCCTCGGTCGGTCACCAGGACGCTCTCGCCGGAACGCACCTGTCGCAGGTATTCGCTCAACCGATTCTTCAACTCGCGCACCCCGACCGTCTTCATGAGCCTGAATGTAGCTTCATGTAGCTACATCGACAAGTGGAGCCGCTAGCGCTCGAGTTCCGCTAGGAGCGAGTTCAGATCCAGCGGCCGGGTGTACATGACTAGGCTCCCATCGGCTGCGCGAGGCCACTGATCCCGGGGCCGGTCGCAGTAGAGTTCAAGGCCGTTGCCGTCGGGATCTTCCAGGTAAAGGGCCTCGCTCACCCCGTGGTCGGCGGCTCCCAGGAGCGGGATGCCGGCCTCTTGCAGGCGCAGCAGGGCATCGGCCAGGCTTCGCCTGTCGGGATACCGGATGGCCACGTGGTAGAGCCCGGTAGTCCCGGGAGGGGGTCTGGACCCTCCCCGGCTCTCCCAAGTGTTCAGCCCGATGTGGTGGTGGTAGCCGCCGGCGCTGATGAAAGCTGCATCCGGCCCGTAACGAGTGGTGAGCTCGAATCCCAGGACTCCACAGTAAAACGCCAAAGAGCGTTCCAGATCCGAGACCTTGAGGTGCACATGGCCGATGTCCACTCGGGGATCGATGGGGCGAAACGACGTCATGGGCTCTCTCCTGAAGTCGAACCCGGGCTGTTGGAAAATACAGGGCCGCCGGTCCTCAGGCGGCCCTTTTCAATCGCTGCTGCCGTGCTGTCACGCCGCCTTCTGGGTGGCGGCGACCCGTTGTGCCTTGGGCTCCTCCGTGGTCTCGCGGGCCGGCGCCAGCCGCAGGTCGATCGACCAAGCACCGCTTCCCTTTACCATGACCGCGAGCGCTATGGCGAGGGCGAGGATGTGGTACTCGAATCCTTCGCCAGCTTGGGTTCCGGTCCAATTCATGAAGAAACCGACGTTCCAGTGAACCAGATATATCGCCCCCAGCATGATGGCGGCGATCGATGCCGCCGCTGCCCGTCCCAGGAACCCGAGCAGCAGTCCCAGGCTGCCGAACGTTTCGGCGAGAATGACGAGCAAGCCGAGGACGGTAGGTATCCCCAGCATCTGGTTGAAGAACTGCAGCGTGCCCCCTACTCCGGCGCCCCCGAAGAGACCTAGAGTCTTCTGCAGGGCGTGAGGCAACATCACAAAGCCCAAGGCGATGCGCAGCACGGCGACCGTACGATCATTGCTCGTGCTCACCAATCTGCTCCACACAGTTCGTCACCTCCTCCGTCTGGATTGTTCGAGCGTTTCATTATGGTGTCTTACTCGATCCAACAGGCTGATCAAGGTGGCGAGCTCCTGCCGGCTGAGGCAGGAAAACGCTTCCCGGTCGGCGCGATCCACCGGATCGTCCAAAGCCTCGAGGAGCTTGAGTCCCTTGGCGGTGATTCTGACGTGGACGCACCGCCGGTCTTCGCCGCGTCGCTCCCTGCCCACCAGCCCCTTCGCTTCGAGCCGGTCGATCATCCGGGTGATCCCCGGAGCGCGCTCGATCAGGCGTTCGGTGATGGCTAGGGTGCGGAGCCCCTCGGGCTCGGCACCCCTGAGTATCCGAAGCACGTTGTATTGCTGCGGCGTTATGCCGTAGGACTCGATCACCCGACCGAGCGCACTCCGGACCCGGTCGGTGGTGCGCAGCAGGGCCAAGAGCGCCTCCTCTGCTCGCGACCGAAACGGCCGCCGCTGCTGGATCTCGCCGGGAAGCACACCACCTCCTTGCCAGGACAATAAAATACTGATCGATAGTTGATATGTCAACTGATCCGCCGGCCGGGCGGCGGATGTCCGGCCGGTGATGCGTGGGGAAACGGTTAGGGTCTCACGGGGGTAGCATTGGGGGTGTTCCCCGGCGACAGCGCCATCGCCGAGTACCGGCAGCCCGACGAGTCTCTGTCGTAAGCGCTGGCGGTCGTCCGGAATTAGCGGTGCGGCCCAGGCCGGCCGGCCTGGGCCGATCCAATCAGCCGCCTGTTTTCAGCGTTTCGGCTGCGGCTTGGGCCGCGCCCGGTACTTGAGATAAAGCTCCAAGTGCCGATTGTCCGTCCCCACGTCCCGCCCCGCTATGATCACGTGCTTTACCTGAGTGCGAATCTCCAACGGATCGCCATCGGTCACGATCAAGTTGGCGATCTTGCCCGGCTCGATCGTCCCCAACCGGTCCCCCAACCCCAAGATCTCGGCACCGTTGACGGTAATTGCCCGCAGGGCCTGCTCCCGCGGGAGCCCGAAAGAAACCGCACTCCCGGCCTCGTAGGGCAGGGTCCGGGAATCGGAAGAATTGAACGTCCCAAAGGCGAACTTCACTCCGGCCTGATACAAAAGCCCGGGAGCAGCGTACATCTCGTCATACCCTTCGTCCTGGCCGGTGGGCAAAGTCTGGGTCGGACCCGCAATGACCGGAATCTGCTTCTCGGCCAACAGCTCCCTCACCTTCCAAGCCTCACGGCCGCCCACCAGGATCATCCGCACATTGTGCTTTTCCATGAACTCGACCGCGTTGCGGATATCCCGCTCCTCGTCGGCACCAACCAAGAAAGGAAGCTCCCTGCGCGTGACCTTTGCCAGCGCCTCGAGCTTGAGATCCCGGGGAACGGCCTGCCCCGCCTGGACCGCCGCGTCGTAACGGCGCGCCTCTTCGAGCCACTCCTCCAGCCTCCTCACGTTGCGCTCGTAACGCTCCCGGGCCTCACGGAAAGTCCGCGCACCCTGCTGCTGCCCGAAGAAACCGAAACCCCCGGTCCGCAAACTGGGCCAGTTGAGCACGATCCCCACCGACGGCTCGACCATCATCTCCTCGATAGTCCAGCCATCCAAGTTGATCACTGTGGCCTGACCCCCGATCCCCGCCGGCCGCGCCTGGGGAGCCGACACCGCATGAGTGATCCCGTTGGCCCGGGCCACCGGAATGTGCTCGCTCGCCGGATGGATCGCCGTCGCCGCCGAAAGATGAGGATTGAACTCGCCTAGCTCGTTAAAATCGTTGGTCACGTCCACCTGGCCGATCTCGGTCAACCCCAGCCGAGTCATCGCGTCGAACAAACCGGGATAGACTTCGAGACCCGTGGCATCGATAACCGGTATTCCCGCCGGAACGGTCACGTTGGTGCCTACCTCGGCGATCCGGCCGTTGCGGATCAACACCGTGCCGTTCTCGATCGCAGGCCCGGCAAGGGTGTGAATTCTACCGCCTCGAATTGCGAGATCCCGCCCTTGCTGTTGAGCGTCCAGCCCGCCCGCCAGCGGCAACAGGCCAAAAGCGGCCGTAATGATCCAGCCAATCGCCCTCATCGCAACTCCTCCCGCGGATTGCCCGCAATGTCCGTGGTGACTCGAGGCCTCTCTCCCGAGCTGCGCTCTTTCTCCAACAGCGCTTTCTTCTCTTCTTCCAGCGCCTTGCGCCGCTCCAAGTCCACCTGCCGGTCAAAATAGACCTGGCCGTCTATCAAGGTCTTCTCCACCACGGCATACACGCTCAGTGGATGGCCGCTGTAGATCACCAGATCGGCGTCTTTGCCGACCTCGATCGACCCCACACGATCGTCGATGCCGAGCTGTTTGGCCGGGTTCAGAGTCACCAGCTTCAAAGCCTCGGTCTCCGACAGCCCGCCCCACTTGATCGCCTTGGCCGCCTCCTGATTGAGATGCCGCATCTCCTCGCCGCTGTCGGAATTGATCGATACCACCACGCCGCGCTCGGTCATGAGAGCGGCGTTGTATGGGATCGCATCATAGGCTTCCACTTTGTAGGCCCACCAGTCGGAGAAAGTCGAAGCTCCCGCACCGTGAGCCGCGATCTCGTCGGCCACCTTGTAGCCCTCCAGCACGTGCTGGAAGGTGGCGATCTTGAAGCCGAACTCCTCAGCCAGCCGGATGAGCTGCAAGATCTCGTCGGCACGGTAGGAGTGGGCGTGCACCAGCCGCTTGCCCTCCAGCACCTCCACCAGAGCCTCCAGCTTCAAGTCTCGCCTCGGAGGTATGAGCGGTGGCTGCCCGCGACGCCGCTGCCGGTTCTGCTCCTCGTACTCCCTCCAGCGGCGCTGATATTCCCGGGCCTCGATGAACGCCTGCCGGATTACGTCCATTACACCCATCCGCGTCGCCGGATAGCGGTCCGGATCCCGGTCGCGCTTGGGATTTTCACCCAAAGCGAACTTGATCCCCGGAGGCGCGCCGTCGAACAAAAGACCCTGAGCATCGGCACCCCAGCGCATCTTGATCACCGCGTTCTTCCCGCCGATCGGATTGGCACTGCCGTGCAAGATGTTGGCCGTGGTCACCCCACCAGCCGCAGCCCGGTAAATAGAGATGTCGTCGGGATCCAATACGTCCCGGATCCCTACCATCGCGGAGACGTTCACACTCCCCTCGTTCACCGCATCGGTGGCGATGTGGGAATGGGCGTCGATGATCCCCGGAATGACGTACTTGCCGGTGGCATCTATAACCGTCGCGTCGGCCGGCGCCGTCACGTTCTGGCCCACCGCGGCGATCTTGCCGTCCCGGATCAAAATCGATCCGTTTTGGATGGTGCCGTTGGCCACCGTCATTATGGTGGCGTTGCGAATCAGGGTCACTCTAGAGCTGGTGATCGGCCCTCGATCCACGGTAATGGGGACCGGAGGCGCCACCGCCTGGGCCTGCTGCGCCGTGTCCGCCGCCGCGCCTCGAGCGCCGCGCCCCTGACCCCGCTGGCTTCCCTCACCCTCGGCAACCTGAGGCGCAGGCTCGAACTTCTCCCCGTCAACGAAGACGTACCGAACCCGGCTGTTGCGCTCGAAAAGGTCACCCTCGGTAACCACCAGGTTGGCGATCTTGCCCGGCTCCAAAGTTCCCAACCGATCCGCCACCCCGAAAATCTCCGCCGGAGCCAGCGTAAGGGCGCGGAGCGCCGCGTCTTTGGAGAGACCCAAAGCCACAGCCTTTCTCACGTTGTCCAGCATGGTCTGCGGCTGATCTATACGACCCGAGTAAAAAGCAAACCGAGCGCCCGCCTTCTCCAACTCCGCCGGTGCGGTGGGAGCCCGATCGCGAAAACGCAGCGTAGAAAGAGGCACGTCGGCTTCCGGATCGGCATCCCGCTCCGGAGCCGGCCAGTCCACGTTGACCAAGACGGGGACGTTCCGGCGGGCTACCACCGGAGCCACCCGGTAAGCCTCCTGCAGGCCGTAAATCACCGGCGTCGCGCCCGTCTCGTCAGCAATGGCCAGCGCACGATGAACCTCTTTGGCCAGATTCCCCGGCAAGAGCACCGGCCGGCGGTTGCGCAAAGCATCCCGCAACGGCTCCAGAGTCCGATCGTACTCCGGCCGCTGAAGGCCGGCTGGGGAACTCTGATATATCGACCACGCCTGGTCATAGTGGCGAGCGTCGAAGAACAGTTGCTTTACGTACGCGATCGCGCCCATCAAAGAGTTGGGATAACCCCTGTGGCCCGGCCCGCCCTGCAGATTCACCCGAAGGGCCACCGGAGTCTGCACCACCATGTCGTTGCGCCGCTCCCCCGCCAGGTTCACCCATGCTGCCTGACCCGGGAAGAAGCCGCGCTCCGCCACTACCACGGCGGAGGTGAACCCGGCCTCCCGCCAGCGGCGGATGCGTTCGTCCGCCGGATCCAAAGTGTCCGCAGCGTTGAGCCAGGTGAACGTAGCGGGCCGGTCCTCAGGCCCCCAGGAGTACGGACCCTGCTGCCCACCGCCCGGTCCTCCCGGTCCGAATTGCGGGCGCCCATCCTGGGGAAGGCGCAAAGCTTGCGGTATCCCCAGAGTCGACAGGGCGTCAACCAGGCCGGGGTACACCGTAAGCCCCGAGCCGTCTATGACCCATGCTCCTTGGGGAATCGCGACATTCGGTCCCACCGCGGCGACCAATCCGTCGCGCAGTACTATGGTTCCCCGCTCCACCACTCGCCCCGGCGCTATCACGATCCTAGCATCTCTTATGGCGAAGTGACGCGGGGCTCCGGGCGTGTGGGGATCCTGAGCCGCAGCCTGGGAACCCATGGCGGCAAGCAGAGCCACGAGCCCGCCCCCCAACCGCCGGAGACGCAGATTCATCTTGGAGTAGCGCATCGGAAAGCCTCCCTGAGTGCCAAAGACGGATCGCGGGAAGGATACTGCACAAAACCACTGTCCGCTACGCACCAGGGGTTCCAATTGTTGCAAAGGAATAACGCCCGGCAACCGGCCGGACAGACCTAGCCTAGTGCCAGCAGGAACTGGTCCATGGTACAGAAGCGCTCGTCCGGATCCCTGGAAAGCGCCCGGTGGAGGGCTGTGCAAATCTCCTCCGGAACCTCGGGGCGGAACGCTCGGAGCGGGTGCGGCCGTCTCAGGAAATGGGAAGCGAGAACACAGCGGGCATCGTGACCGCCGAAAGGAGGCCTGCCGGCAAGAGCTTCGTAGAGTACGCACGCCAGGCTGTACATATCGGTTCTGGGATCGACCGCGAAACCTGCTATCTGCTCGGGGCTCATGTACTCCGGAGTCCCGGAAACAAAAAGGCCCGGAGTCGTTGTGTTCCGGCGGGGCAGCGCGGGCTCCCGCAGCGACAAAGCAGTGCCAAAGTCGGCCAGCAACGCTCCCGCACCGTCCAGAAGAATATTTTCCGGCTTGACATCCCGGTGGATGACTCCGTGGTGGTGGGCGTAGCTCAGTCCCCTTCCCACGTCCGCCGCGATTCGCACCGCTTCGCGAACCCCGAGGGTGCCGAGTCGATTGAGCCTGACCCGCAACGAGGGCCCAGAGACGAAGCGCGTGACATAGTAGAGGAAGCCGCCGGCCACACCGGCGTCGTAAACCTCAAGGATGTTGGGGTGCACCAGGCGCGCTGCGGTGCGGATCTCCTGCAAAAACCGCTCGGCTCCGGTATCGGTGCTGCGCTCCGGCCGCAGCACCTTGAGAGCTACCCGGCGGCTCAGCTCCAAGTCGTAGGCGAGATAGACTATCGACGAGGCACCCTGCCCAACCACCCGCAACAGCGTGTAGCGCTGGGAGATCGCTTCCTCCAGACCCGCAAGCCGCCGGAGCAAGATTCCCCCCCCCGATCACCGCCGGCCGCGTGCCGCGGCCGCCAGCGCCGCCCGAGCTGCAATCTCACCGCACATCGCGGCGAACCCTTGGCCGGCCAATTGCGGATCGCACTCATAAGAGCCAGACCAGATCTTTTCACCGCTTGAGCCGTCCCTCAGCTCCAGCGTGATCCCGACCCGTTGGGCTAGCCAGCGCGCCTGACCCAGTACCAGCATTTCCGCACCCAGGCTGCGGCAGAGGTACCCGACGGTTACATCGTTAGGCTGAGACCCCTGGTCCACCCATCCCAAGACTGAGGCTTGTCCGGCCGCACGCAGGCCTTCCAAAATGCAGTGGGCGATTTTGAGACTGAGGCCGTCGATCGCCGGGCAGTCGGAAAGATCCACCGGGGGTAGGACCGCTATTCGCCGCGGCCCGAGTTGAAACTCTCCAGTGCGCGAACCAGCCGGCGCTCCCTCTTTTGCAGGTCGCCCAAAGCGACTGCGCTGGCCGTTGCTTCCGGCCCCGGCCCCGCCGGGCACTGCCCTCTCCCTCCGCCTCCTGTGGCCTGTCATGGTGACCTCCGGGGCGCCCTGAATCACGCCCGATCCCCAAACTCACCCTGACCACCCCCTATATGATTAGACGGACCCACAGCCCGGAATTCCGTTTTTCCGCTAGCCGGCCACCAGCGAGAGAGCCAACTCCACCGCCCGCCGGGCGTTGGGACGGCCCCAACTGAACCGCTCGCGGGGCGGAAAGACCGGTTCCTCGAGCGATCCCCGAAGAACCGCCTCAACCTGGTCCGCGCGGAGCTCGGGATTGGCGCTCAAGATCACCGCGCAAAGCCCTGCAGCAGCAGCTGCAGCCAGAGAGGTGTATCCCACAGTCAGCGAATAGATCGCGTCGCCTTCGAGAAACGACCCCAGAGGAGCTGTAGTCAACACCAGGCTGTCCGGTTCGCCCGCCAGATCGGGATCGCCGCTAGGTAGGGCGCACCACACCCCCGGCCCGCGGTTGCTGTACCGGCAAAACCCGCCCCGGGCGTTGCAGGCACCCACAGCCAGGACACCGGCGCGGGAGGCCCAAGGGTTCGCGGGCCCGCCTTCGTTACCCGCCGAAAAAACCACCACGCATCCTCTGCCGCCGCGCCCCTCTGTTGCAGCTAGGTCTATGGCCTCTTTTATTCCCGGAGCTGCGCCTATTCTCCGAGCTGCGCCGGGTGGTTCAGCCGCGGTTGTTAGGGGATGCGCGCTGGCCGGAGGTCCAAAGGGGCAACAGATGATGTCGGCGCCTTCTTCGGCGGCCCATCGGATGGCGCGCGCGATCGCCCGCTCGTCCGGACAGCCGCCCAGGGACGGCACAGCTATCGCCATGAGAGACGCCTCCGGTGCCACTCCGGTGGCGGTTAACCCGCCCGCCAGGGCCACTCCGGCACACTGGGTGCCGTGAAGCCGCCTCGCTCGAGGGGGCGCTCGGTGCGCTGCGGTGCCCACATGGTAGCTCGAAACCACGCGATCTCGGAATTCGGGATGCCGCGTATCGATCGCCTGATCGATGATCGCTATCACTACGCCGCGTCCCCGGCTGAGCTCCCAGGCCTGTGGCGCCGCGATCTGCTCCAGGTGCCATGCGGCTCGGGCGATCGTGGCCGTTCCCGGCGAGCTTGGGCGCAGGGTGCTGAGAGCGGTCGGATTATTCATCCCCGCCGCCGCACGCCGAGCCCGTAGGATTGTGGAGCCAGGGAGTGTCCGGCAGTAGGGCACCGCTGTCACCCACCAGGTGAGGAAAGGGGTAGCCCCAAGGCGCAGGTCGTGCGGGGCTCCGGCGCCTGCGGATCAGTTCCAGCATGTGGGCGTCCCGCTCCCAGGACTCGCGATCCAGGGCTCGCGCACGCTGCTCTAGACGGCTGAACTCCGGACCGTAGGGTGCGCCCGGAAACCCCGCCGCCTCGAACAGAACAGCGTAGTGCACCGCCCAGGGTGTGCGCCGAGCCCGGTAGGCCGGCAGATTGGTGATCAAAAGGTCCACTGTGTCGGGCTCCACTTCGTGCCGCAGCACGGCGGAATCCGTAAGGGGGGCGAGCTTTCGGGGTACGCCTTCCGAGTACAGTTGAGTCGAAAGTGCTTCCAGCTCCAGAGCGTCTCCTTCCAGGTCCGCCTCCACGATGCACTCGTTTGCCAGTGACCTGGGAGTCCACTGGGGATTCCAAAAGAACCCGTACCTGACCGGCCGCTCGGGTCCGGGATTGGACCCCCGGATATCCGGGGTCCAAGTGGCGAGGGTGCGGGTCCAGATCCTTCCTGCCGGTACCACCACCTCCGCCGCCACCAGATTCCAGTTGCGTTCCACGGGAGCAGGCTGCGACGCCCAATTGCTGCCGTAGTACACCTCGCGCATCCAGGGAACGTGTTCGTGGAAGCTGGCGTCCGGCGCTACGCCCCCGCTTCCTATGCCCCCGATTACCAGCCTTTGCCCGGCTATGATGTGAGGCCGTCCCAGGACCTCGGCGCCGGTGGTTGCTTCCCGCCCGATACACGCCAGGCGCGGCACGTGATAGTGGTCGGCGTGGTGGCAGTCGGCGTCGTTTATCAGGTACGCGGTGAGAGTGCCTCGAGAGCTGCCCGATACCCAGCCGGAATCCTTGGCGGTTCTCGGCTTTTCGAAGTGGTACCAGATGAGTCCGCGAAAGACGAGGCGCACCTTTTTCGCCGCCGCTTTGGCGGCACCAGCTGGCCCGCGGCTGCCACCGGTACGCGGGCTCTTCGCTCTTCTTGCCGGCATGTTAGGGCCCTCCTTGCTATTAAGGGTTCACTCCAAAGAATTGAAAGGCTGCCCAAGTAGAAAGCCCTCGGGCCGGGGTTCCCGGCGCGATCCATTCCAGTTGGGTTTCCCGGAGAGCCGCAAGCGGGTTTTCTCCGGCCGCGACCTTTTGGTGATAGGCATCGAAGAAACGGCTGGTGGACTCGTCTTCCACCGCCCAGAGGCTGGCAATCACTGCCGGCACTCCCGCCGCAAAGAAAGCTCTGGCCAGGCTCGAAGGCCCTTCGGTGCTGGAGACCCTACCGGCTGCGGTGTGGCAGCCGGAGAGCACCGCTAGCTGTACACCCTCGAAGTTCAGGTCTGCAAGTTCCCGAGCATAGAGCGCTCCGTCTCCCGGCCCGGGGGCAAAGAGCAGGTGTGACAGAGAAGGAGCTTCCGGCTTGACTACGGCGTGGCCGGCGAAATGCACGATGTCGAACTTGCGGGCTTCTTCTATGAACTTCTCTTCGGTGGCCTCCTTTCCTATCAACAGCGCGGAACGCGGGAATGCAGCGGCTACTTGGCGAGCTTCCCGTTCGGCAGCCGGCAGATAAGGAAGCCGGTATGTTTGGCGGTCGAAAAGCGGATTCCCCACCGCTAGGACTCCGGTTGGCCGAGCCTGCTTGCCGGAGGTTCGCGATCGCGCAGCGACCAAGAATGCTCCGCTCGGAAGGACGGCGATCTGATAGTCTTCTACGAGGTACCTGCCGCGATCGGGCTCTCGCAGTGCTGCAAAGGGAACCCGGTGAATGTCGCCGTCCGGTACGAACAAAAGCCTCTTTGCCGGTGGAAGGAGATGAGCTGCGGGTTGCACCAGGACCCGGTACAGTCGGGTCGAGAGCTCCAGCGCCTCCCCGGCCCTCGCCGGGCTAGGGGCGGTTCTTTCCAGCTCCAGCACCAGTCGCTGTAGTTCGGTCCGGCCGATGGGGACTCGGACCGATTTGGCACGGTCCGGCTCTATAACCCAGATCACGACTTCCTGGTCGAAAGAGGCGTAGCTAATCAGCGCCTCCTCGGGGGCTAGGTGGCGCCTTACCGCGGTGATGCCGGCGGGTTCCGCTATGCTTCCGCTGCGGGTGCCGATCTGTTCCAAGAGAACCCGCGCCCTGGCTCTTTCCAGGAATTCCCAAGCCCGCTCCGGGTTGCCGCGGTCGATGTAAAAGCTGGCTATCCGATCGAACACCGGGCGCGCATAATCGAGGAAGTGAATCCTGTCCTGGTAGGACGTCAGACCGGATCGCTGCCCTTCGGTTTCCGCCATGGCGAGCTCGAACATCGCCTCTGCGGAGTCGATTCGGTTGGAGGCGGCGTAGGCGCTGGCCAGATACAGGTATGCCTGCGCCAAGCCCAGGCGGTATCGATTGCGCCGGTACGCGCCCACGGCCCGGGCCAAGGACGAAATTGCGTTCTCGGGATCGTGACGCAGCTGTGCCAGTCCTCTGGCCAGATCGATGTCGGCGGCGAGGAGGGCCTTGACGGTGTCGTTGGGAATTGCTGCGGCCTGTCTAAACGCTTCCTCCAAATCGGCTCTCGCGCGGGCCGTGTCGCCCAGTTCGGCAGCGAGGCGGGCTCGCGTCACCAGCACGTCTCCCGCCAGCCTCGGATCGCCGCTTTGAAGAGCCGCACCGATCGCCTCGCTCTGAAACCTAAAAGCAAGCGCCGGGTTCCAGGGCCTACTTGCACGGGCCGCGAGCTCGAACACGTAACTCCTGCTGAAAGGCTGACCGGCAAACCGGGGCGCGAGCTTGAGTGCGGCGTAGAGGTCGTTCCACGCCGCCTCGGGACCGCGCAGCGCGGATTCCAGTTCCGCAAGCCAAGATCTGACCCTCACCGAAAGCTCGGGGTCGCCGGTTCGCGATCCTTCGGCTATGGCCCGCTGGTAAGCTTCCATCGCCTCTTCGTAGCGCGCCGTCCGGTGATGAATCAACCCTTCGCTTCGAGCCGCGTAGCCGCGCACCAGGTGGTAGCTGCGGGGCGCGTTCCGGCGAATTTCCCGCGCCAGAGCCAGCGCCCTCCGGTAACCGGCGGGATCGTGGCGATCGGTCCACACCCTCACCGAGCCGTACTTGGCCCAGTACCTCATGGGGCTGTCCGCGAGTGTTAAGTACTCCTCGGCTCGCTCCAACAGCCGGGTAGCTTCGGCGAGTTCGAGTTCGCGGCGCTTCTGGAGTCCTTCCTGGAGCGCGACCAGTCCCCGAGCGGTTAACTCCGCCGAGGATCGATCGCCGCGGTCCAAGGCGTGCTGAATGCGAGCCGCCGTTTCGGAAAGCAGGGAGTCTCCGCTTACCAGCTCCAGCGCGCGGGAAAGATCTCGGGCCAGAGCAATGGCACTGTCCGCCGGACTAAGGGAGCCAGCAAGGTAGTTCCTCGCCCAGGAAAACAGCGCCTCTTCGGCCAGAACCGAAGCGCGCCAGGGCGATCCGGCAACCGCGTCCAGCAGCGCGACCGGCGTGCCGCTTTTAACCGCAAGCTCCAAAGTTCCGTCAGCGTCCGCCGCCCGGTTGAGCCGAGCGATCAAGCGCCCCGATCTCAAACGCGCCTCGGAAGCCCATTCGGAACGCGGATCCACCGCCAGATACGCGCTCCAAGCCTCTAGAGCGTCTCGCGGCAGATGCAGCCACTCGAGCGCCAGCGCCCGATTGAACCAAGCCTCCGCCAGTGAACTGTCGAGCTCGATTGCGCGCTCGGCCACGCGGTGAGCCTCGATCAGAGCCTGCGGGTCTTGGGCGATCTCCGCTCGGGCGAGGAGCGCCGCCGACAAGTCGCTGTAGATATCGGCTCTCTGCGGGAATGTTTGGGAAGCGCGGCGGAGCGCCTCCACTGCTCGCTCGACGCTCCCTTCCAGCCGCGGCCACAAAAGGTGGAACAGAGCTCGGGCGTGGTCCCCGGTGGGGACATCTCTGAGGTCTGCTGCCAGCCGCTCGAGCTCTTCGAGAGGAGGGGATGCGCCGAGGCAGACCAATCCTTCGATCAACGGCTCATTGGCTCGGTGCCGTACGCGGCAAGGGGCGTAGCGCATCCCGCCGGTGAGCCGGGCAGCCAGAGGACGATACCGCCCTGCCGCCCGGACCAGCCGTTCGATCGCCAGGTTGTGAGAATCGGACCGGCGAACGCCGAGCCCCCAAACGCCCGCAACCGCTAGAGCGGCCAGCCCCAGCGTTGAAAGCAGCGCCAATCGGACGCGGCCTCCCAATCCGGCCGCCGAATACGATTCGCTAGCGTTCCGCACCGCTCGATCGATGCGGAGTTACAGGGTCAGCCGGCGTTGCGCTGGATGATGGCTTCGAGGAGCGCCTGCAACTCCCGGTACTCGGCTTCGCCTATGACGCCGCTGGTCAATGCGGCGATCCGCCGCAAAGCCTCCAAATCCGATGCCTCGAGCCCTAACCGGTCGACGCCCTCTAAGAAAGCTCTGCTGCCAGGAGAGCGGAAGAGGTCTTGGTTCCTGAGTCTCACGGCCAGCGACGCCGCGGCGCACCAGCGACCTAAGTCGAACTGAGGCGAGTCGAGCAGGCGGGAAAGGGATTGTTCCGACCGCTCCGCCGCCTCGAGGAGCGACTGCAAAGACTCTCCCTGCTCCAGCTTGGCCCGCAAATCCACATACCGGGAGGTTACCGGCTGGGAGAGTTCCACTCCCTCGAGCAGTTCCACGATCTCTGCCGCCAAACGCTCTGCCCCCGTATAGTCGGTCATCCGGAGCGCGGCGGCCAAGTCGGCGCTCCGCATGCCCAGGCGGAAGGCGAGCTCCGATTCGTCCAGCCGGGCCGCCCCGCCGCGGGTGACCGACCAAGGATGTCGGTCCCACTCGGCTCCCAGCGTCGCTACCGCAGCCGGCGATAGATCCAGCTGTCTCACAAGCCGGGCGCCCGACAAAGCCTCCGGCTGTGGCGTGCCAAGCCATCGGTCTTGCACCAGTAACAGCGCCAGAGCTGCAGCTGCGGCAAGAGGCACCAGTACGGCACGCCGCCAGCGAGGAAACCGGACTACCCTGGCCCCGCGCGCCCTCTCTTCAGCCTGAAAGCGCAGGGTCTCGGCGAAAACCTCGTACGCCTCTTCCGAGCTGGCCAGCAACCTTATCACCCGGGCACGAGCCTCTCCCTCAAGGCGCCCGTCAACAAAGGCCGCCAGCTCCTCCAAGTCCAGCCGGTCCTGAGACATCTAAAATTACCTCCTTAGTTAGCGCCAAACCCTTTGGCCCCGGGCCCCCTAGCGCCGGTTCCCTCCACGCCTGTGCCGGGCTCCCTCTAAATAGTTAGACGGACGCACACCGGGATTTTCCGCTCACGCCAACAGAGCCACGATCTCATCACGGTCCAACCCCGCCCTCTCCAGGGCAGCTCTAAGCTGTTCCAGGCTGCGCCGGACCCGGTCGTACAAGGGCTTCTGGCTCAGTCCCAATGAGCGAGCGATATCGGCGATCGTGAAGCCGTCCATAACATGCATTCTTATGACGAGCCGGTCTTCCTCGGGCAGCGAACCCATCGCCTCCTGCAGCACCTTCCAGGCTTGGGCGATCGCGTCGCCTCGCTCCTCTTCCAGCAACTGCCGGTCCGCTCCGTCGGGGTTTTCTATTTGAAGAAGCTCGGACTCCGGACTCTGACGGCGCGGGGGGTGCCTAGGGAGTTTTTGGGCTATATCGTTGAGTTCTCTCCGCGACGCCTTGCTCCCGGAGCTGTGGAGCACCAACTCGACTGCCTGGTCTAGGGGCAGGCCGTCCCGGGATATGAGAGTCTCCAGCTCTACGGCTACCGGGCCGAGCTTTCGGGCTTGGGCCGAGGGTCTCCATCTACCCCACTTTTGATCTCGATAGTCCAGGAACCGGCGCTTGATCACGGCGGTTAGGTAGGTCTCCAAGCTGCTGGTTCCCCGAAACTTGCGGAGCACGGCGTAGTTGTCTTCGATCAGCTTTTCGTGGACCAAGGAGCGAAACTCATCCGCCTCGTCTCCTTTGAGCAGGTGGCGGCGGCAGGTGGACTCGATCACCCGTTCGATAAAGGGAAGGTGAGTTAAAAAAACCTCCCTGGCGTCCAGACGCACCTCCCGGCAGCCGTGCCGGCTGCTCCGGATGCTGCTCTATGGTCTCTAAGGCCGGCGGATCACGAGGGACTCGGCCAGCCGAAGATGCTCGATTTTCCCGGCGAGCGCCAGAGGGCCGGAGCCGACAACCGGCGCTTTTGCGGTGGGGCTCCGGAAAATGGGCGGCTTTGTCCGTCTAATTAATGGGGAGCTTACCGGGAGACCTCCGGGGCTCGGTAGGGCGGCCGCCGGCGCGGGATCGCACGGTGGGTTCGTCCAAATGCCTGGGGTCCGGTTCAGCGGAGACAGCAACCGGAGTGCGATGGCGGGAAAATTTGGAGGCTTGTCCGTCTAGTACTATGGAGAGACCCGGAGCGGGAATTCCGCTCGCAACGCAAAGGGGGCCTATGGTACAGCGCCGTTGCAGCGGCTGGGTTATGGTGGACGGCTTGAGCCGAAGGTGCAAGGAGGAGGGAAGGTTCTTTCACGACGGGCGGTTCTGGTGCAAGAGATGCCGGGAGCGGGCGCTGAGGTCGGTCGGGCGCTTCAAACCCGAGCCCAGTTTGCCGCCCGAGCGCAGGCCCCCGCCCCGTGCCAGGCGTTGACAGGGTGCTCCATAAGGATGACAAACCCGGGCAGATGTGGCGGGGCCGGACAATAGGGGTCGGGTGATAGCGGGGTCGGGTAAAGGAAAAAGGCCGTAGAAAAAACCGCAGCGTGCTGGCGCGTTACCGCCCGGTAGCGTGCTCGCTGCGAGGGAGCGAGGCAGGGATCCGCTACCCCCTGTTCCAGCACGCGGCGGTCCTTTTTTTGCGAGCGCCGATGCTCTCTTCGGGCGAAGCACGCCTCTAGGTAAAATCTCCGCCTACTAGCTAAAATCGCGGCCTGTTCGTCAGGGTTCCGAGATCAATGCGCGCACCGGCCTTCCCTGAAGCTGGCTTTCGTCCAAACGCCCTTCCCTGACTACGGGGACTCCGTTTACCAGCACGTATTTCATTCCCGCCGAAGGCAGTGCCGGGTTCTGGTACGTGGCCCGATCTATGATCGTGTTCGGATCGAACACCACGATGTCGGCGTCCGCATTGGGCCGGATCCTTCCCTTGTCTCTCATTGCCGGGACCCGAAACTCGAGCCGCTTGGCGGGCATGTAGGACATCTTGCGCAAGGCCTCCGTGAGGGAAAGCGCCTTTTGTTCCCTCACATAACGTCCCAACACTCGCGAGTAGGTGCCGGCGGTGCGGGGATGACCCTTACCGTTTTCCAGATGGCCGTCGCTCGCGATCATGGTGAGCGGGCTGGCGATTGCCAGCTTCACCATGTCCTCGGTGTTATTGTGGAGTATGACCATGCCGCCCCGGCTGCGATAACGGCGGAAACTCTCCCGAGTGAGTCGTTCGCCAGTTTCCACCCATTGCAGTCGCCCGAACCACTCGTCCGGTTGATTCTCCCATCCGTCGAACAGGGCGGACTGGATTTCGGTCATACCCGCAGTGTAGGGGTAGGCTTCGGCGGTGATGTCCAGCTTTCGCGCCCGAGCTTCGGCTACGATTTGAAGGGTTTTGGGCGTGGCCGAGGTGCTTACGCTGTTGATGTGCACGATATGGACCGGAGTTCCGGTGATAGCTCCCGCGGCGATCGCTTCTTCGAACCCGATGAGCGAGTCGGCCCCCCCGCGAACGTGGATGTGGGCGGAAGCCCCGTATTTGGCGGCCACTCTGAACATCTCCAGGATTTCCCAGCGAGTGGCCGCCGGAGTGTAGGTCACCCCGAACCCAACCGCCACCGCTCCCCGCTTGAGCCCGCGTTCGAGGAGTTCCTTCATCCGCTCGATCTCTTCGGGGCTCGCCACCCGACTTGCTCCCGGCCCGCTGGGCAACATCGCCCCGGAGTCGCCCATCACCTGCATCCGGACCCGGATGTGCCCCACGCTTACCCCATAGTTGATGAGCGCCTTCCCCCCCCGCTCGGCGTACCAGCGGTCCACGTCTTCGGTACCCACCTCTAGCTCCAGGGCGGTGGTGACGCCGTCGAGAGCTTGGACCCGATAATTCTCCGGCGTCTGCCCGTGGGCGTGGAGGTCGATGAAACCGGGTGCTACGACCATTCCTGTGGCGTCCAAAACCAGACGGCCGCGGAGCGGCGTTTCGCTTACCGCGCGGATTTTGTTTTCCACGATTCCGACGTGCCGGACCGCATCTAGTCCGGATTCCGGATCGATAACCCTCCCGTTGGCGATCACTATGTCGTAAACCTGCGGCTGCTGTTGGGCTCGGACCTCGGAGATACCCGCCAATCCTGCTGTAACCAACAGAGCCAGTACAGTCCAAGCCCTAGCCCGCTCGCTTCGCTGCATGGAACCTCCTTGCCTCTGAACCGGCGCTTTGACCACCACCCAATCTATCCTCTGGCGAGGGCGCTTTCGAGCCGGGCCCAGTGACCCCAGTGCGCGCCTCGAGGTCGCCTGCCGAGTACCCGGCGCATCGGCGAGTTGACGTCCGGCGTTTTTCGTGCTCTCTTCCTGGCGCTTTTTAAACGGGAGGGACAGTACCGTGCCCGGGGCGACCCAGTCTTATCCTCGCTACAGATCTCACCTTTGGCCGCGCTCCCGTGCGGGAAAGGTGGCGGCAACAAGCTTCATAGCCCTCTTGGCTCTGGCCGAGCCTCCTGCGGTATATCTCATCGCCAATCGAATCGAGCCGCGGGTTTTGGAGATGCCCTTTCTTTATGTGTATCTGCTGGTGGTTTACTGCGCCATGATCGGCGTCTTGATCTGGGCGGCGAAGCGGGGACTCTAGGTGGATACCTGGATCATCGCCACCAGCATCATCGCCCTTTACCTGTTGGTCACCATCGGGCTGGGAGCGTGGGCCAACCGACTTGTGGCGGTGGACGTGGAAGATTTCCTGCTTTACGGCCGGAAGGCCGGATTCATCGTGCTGTATCTCACCGTGGTGGCAACCTATCACTCGGCTTTCGCCTTTCTGGGTTCCAGCGGATTTTTCTACACGCACGGAATCGGATTCTGGGACGCCGGCACTTGGACCGTCATGGTGGGTGCTCTCACCTATGTGCTGGGGCCGCGGATCTGGGTTTTGGGAAAAAAATTTGGGTATCTGACCCCGGCGGATCTGCTGGCCGACTTCTACGAGAGCGAAGCGGTGAGAGTGGTCACGGCTTTGGTCTCGGTCCTCTTTACCGTCTTCTACATCCAGGTCCAAGCGCAGGGTTTGGGTTACATCATGGAGGTTGCATCGGGGGGTAGGATATCGTACCAGCTCGGCGTGCTGATCTTGCTGAGTGTGGTAGCGGCTTACCTCATGGCGGGCGGTATCCGGGCGGTGTATTGGACCGACGTGCTCCAGGGCATATGGATGTACCTCGCGCTCTGGGTGGGTGGGCTGTTTATCGCAAACCGCCTGTTCGGAGGGTTCGGCGAACTGTGGCGCGAGGTGGCAAGCCAGCGGCCCGACCTGCTGACTCTGCCGGGACCGCACGGTTTCTTCACTCCCGGGATGTGGTTCGGCATGACCATCGTCTTCTCTTTCGGAATCGTCTTTCAGCCTCACATGATGATCCGCTTCTACACCGCCGTATCCGATCGCACCCTGCGCTGGCTCGGCGCAACCACCCCCATATACCTGATGACCATATACATCCCCGCCGCCTTGGTAGGTCTGGGTGGCTCGATCGCTATGCCCGGCTTGGAGACTCCCGACCGCGTCTTCCCCGAGCTTTTGTTCGCCCATGCCCCTGCTTGGCTCACCGGGCTGGTCTTGGCCGGTGCGACGGCGGCAGCCATGTCCACGCTGGACTCGATCCTCCACGCCAACATGACCGTCCTCACCCGCGACGTTTATCAGCGGTACCTAAGGCGCGGAGCCTCTCAGGCTCACTATATCCTCACCGGTAGAATCATCGTCCTGCTGCTCCTGGTGGTGGGCTACGTCCTGGCGCTGGCCAAAGGAGAGTTGCTGGTCATCCTGGTGGCGCTGTCGGGTGCCGGCGCGCTGCAATTGATGCCGGCGGTCATAGGAGTGTGCTTTCCTACTAGGAGCCTGCTATCTCGAAGCGGAGTCCTGGCCGGAATACTGAGCGGTCTTGCAGCGCTATACGTCACACTGGTAGTGCTGCCCCATCCCTTGGGGCTGCACGGAGGAGTCTGGTCGTTGGCGGTCAATTTCGTGGTTACTTTGTTCGTCTCCCGCGTCACTGCGCCGCCGTCGGCGGCCACTGTAAGCCGGATCCATGGAGAGATAGAGAGATGGGCTTACGGAGAAGACCCCAACGCCTCCCGCAAGTGAACCGCTCTCTCAAGCTAGTCGGCATCGACACGGGAGGGACCTTTACCGATTTCGTGGTGCTCGGCCCCGAGGGTTTGAAGATTCACAAGGAGCGCTCCTCCCCTCGCAATCCCGCGGAGGCGATACTCAAGGGCCTGAAACAGCTCGGCCTGGCTTCCGGTGCAGTGATCGTCCACGGTTCCACCGTGGCCACCAATGCGTTGCTGGAGCGCAAGGGGGCCCGGGCTGCACTGCTCGTTACCCAAGGCTTTGAGGATGTACTGGAGATCGGACGCCAGGCGCGACGCGGAATTTACGATCTCTACGCCAGCAAGCCGGCGTCCGTTATTCCGGCCGACTTGCGGTTCCCGGTCAAGGAGCGGCTGGGACCTAGAGGCGAGATTTTGCTTCCTCTGAACCCGGCGGAGATTCGACGCGTCGCGGAGCGAGTAGAACAGGCGCGGGCGGAGTCCGTTGCCATATGCCTGCTTCATTCGTACGCCAATGGCGAGCACGAGCGAGCTCTGCAAGAGGCACTGGGGGCAATTGACGGGCTTTTTGTGACGGCCTCCCATGAGGTGGTGGGGGAGTTTCGGGAATACGAGCGGTTTTCCACCACTGCCATCAATGCCTACGTGGGCCCGGTGGTGAGCGGCTATTTGGGTGACTTGGCGGAGAAGCTGGGTAGGGAGACCAAAGTGAGGATCATGCAGTCCAACGGCGGCAGTCTGTCGATCGAAGCGGCGCGCCGCCACGCAGTACAAACTATTCTCTCGGGTCCGGCTGGCGGCGCGGTGGGAGGTTTCCATTTGGGAAGGCGCGCCGGTTACGATCAGATCGTCACCTTCGACATGGGCGGTACCAGCACCGATGTTTGTCTCTGTCCGGGAATGCTGGGCCGCACCACCGAGGGAGAGATCGGAGGTCTACCGGTACGGCTCCCGGTGATCGACATTCACACCGTGGGCGCGGGGGGAGGGTCGATCGCCTACCGGGATCCGGGGGGAGCGCTTCGAGTCGGCCCGCACAGCGCGGGTGCGGATCCCGGGCCGGCTTGCTACGGCTTGGGCGGCACCGAGCCCACCGTGACCGACGCCAATCTGCTCCTGGGCCGGATTTCGGCCGCGCACTTCTTAGGCGGTGCGGCACCCCTCTATCCGGATCGCGCGCTGGAGGCGGTAACGGGGCTGGCGGCCGCCATAGGTCTGTCGCCAATCGACGCGGCCGAGGGAATAGTGCGGGTAGCCAACGCCACGATGGAGCGTGCCATTCGGGTGATTTCTTTGGAGCGGGGTTACGATCCTAGAGACTTCGTACTGGTCTGCTTCGGCGGGGCGGGAGCGATGCACGCGGCGGATTTGGCCCGCTCTCTGGGGTTCGAGAAGGTGCTGGTCCCGGAAGGGGCAGGCACCCTTTCCGCTCTGGGGATGCTTTTGGCCGACGTCCGGAGAGACTATTCGCAAACCTTGTTGGTGCCTACCGCAGCTCTGAAGCCCGGAACCTTAGACGAGGCGTTTCGGAGATTGGAAGAAAGGGCGGTTGCGGAGCTTGAGGAGGAGGGTTTCGAAAGGCATCAAATAGCCCTAGAGCGAAGCTTGGACTTGCGGTATGTAGGACAGGGGTTCGAACTCACGGTGCCTTACCGGTCGGATTTCGAAGCTGCTTTTCATCGCCTTCACCGGCTGCGCTACGGCTACGCCGATCCCCGTCGCGCTACCGAGGTGGTAAACGCTAGACTTCAGGCCGTAGGACGGACGGAAAAGCCGAAGTTCCGTCCCAAGGAGCGGCGCGGAACGAAGCTGTCGGCCGCGGTCCTGGACGAGATCCCGATGGTGTTCTCTGGCCGCAAGGTGCGCGGCAAGCTTATCGATCGCACTTTGCTGGATCCGGGCCACCGCTTCAGGGGCCCGGCCCTGGTAGTGGAGTACAGCACCACGACCGTCGTCCCTCCGGACTTTTACTGCTCCATGAACCAATGGGGTGACCTTTTGCTCGAGCCCAGCTAGACCGTGTCTCGCAAGAAATTCGACCCGGTGACTCTGGAAGTTTTCCGCAACCTCTTTTACTCGGTAGCGGAAGAGATGGGGGTTGCGCTCAGGCGCACTGCTTTTTCTCCCAACATAAAGGAGCGGCGGGATTACTCTTGCGCCGTGTTCGACGGCCGGGGGCGGTTGGTGGCCCAAGGAGAGCACATGCCGGTGCACCTAGGCTCCATGCCCCTCTCCGTGGAAGCCGCGATCCGGCATGTGGCGATGGAGCCGGGCGACATGGTAGTGCTAAACGACCCGTTCTGCGGGGGTACCCATCTGCCGGATATAACCTTGGTCCAACCGGTCTATCTCGAGGGCGACGATAAACCGTTCTTCTACGTAGCCAATCGGGCGCACCACTCCGACGTAGGAGGGATGACACCCGGATCCATGCCTCTGGCGCGGTCGATCTATCAGGAGGGGATCCGAATTCCGCCCCTCAAGCTGGTGCGCAAGGGCAGGGTGGTGGAGGACGTGATGGCCCTGATCCTGGCAAATGTGAGGACCCCCGTCGAGCGCGAGGGAGATCTCACCGCACAGATCGCCAGCAATCGCACCGGGGCGAAACGGCTCGCCTCCCTAGCGGAGAAGTACGGCCGCCGGCTGGTCGAGGACTACATGCAGCATCTGCAGGACTACGCCGAGCGCATGACCCGAGAGGCGATCGCGGCGATTCCGGACGGGGTTTACCGCTTCACCGACTACCTGGACGACGACGGTCTGGGAAACGGGCCCTTGCCGATATCGGTGACGATCACCGTGGAGCGAGACCGAGCTACGGTGGACTTCACCGGAACCGCACCGCAGGCGGAGGGGAGCGTGAACGCGATCTACGCCATCACTCTCTCCGCCGTGATGTACTGTTTCAGGCTGATAGTCCCGTTCGAAGTCCCCGCCAATCACGGCACCGTTCGCCCGCTGACCGTGATAGCGCCCGAAGGAACGCTGGTGAACGCGCGGCCTCCCGCACCGGTGGCGGGAGGGAACGTGGAAACTTCCCAGAGGATCGTGGATGCCGTACTGGGCGCTCTGGCGCAGGCGATACCCGAGCGGGTTCCCGCCGCCAGCAGCGGGACCATGAACAACCTGACATTAGGAGGTATCGACCCGGGGACCGGCCGGCCCTTCGCCTACTACGAAACCATCGCGGGAGGAATGGGTGCCCGACCCGGTGCCGACGGCTTGGACGCCACCCACACCCACATGACCAACAGCTTGAACACTCCGGTGGAGGCTCTGGAGCACGACTACCCTGTGAGGGTACGTCGCTACGCGGTTCGCAGGGGATCTGGCGGGAAGGGACGATACCGGGGTGGAGATGGGATAGTCAGAGAGATCGAGCTTCTGTGTCCCGCGGAGGTGACGATTTTGAGCGATCGGAGAGCCAGGGCTCCTTACGGACTCGCCGGAGGAGAGCCGGGGCTTCCGGGTGAGACGGTGCTCATCGAGTCCGACGGAACCGAGCGGGTGCTTCCCTCCAAGGCCAGCGTCTGGGTCAGGTCGAACACGATTATTTCCGTGCGTACTCCTGGGGGAGGCGGTTACGGTCGCCCGGTGGGCGATTGAGGGCCCTACCGTTCGAGCCGTTTTTGCGCCGCAATACCGCCGCCCAGTGCGCGGCGGCGCCGAGGGCGAAAAGAGTTCCGGTCACGATGTGTGTGAGGGCGGCGATCTTAAGCCAAGTCTGGTCGGTGAGCACCTGAATCAGATAGCCGCTCACCACCATGGGAACAGCCGAGCCTGCCAGCAAGAGGCCGCTCCTCCTTCCCGCTCTCACTTTCCGTCGCAGATGCTCCGCTACGTGCTTCAGGGCGATCAGGCCGAGAGCGAATACCAGCAGGGGAGAAACCAAAATGTGGATTTTGAGTACCAGCGGCTGGAGCGGATGGTTGATCACCGCGTAGGGGTCGGCGGAGGTCATGAAATATTTCATCCACAGGTAAACGGCCCCCGATACGATGGTGGCACCGGACGTGCTCCAGACACTCCAGCGCTCGAATTTGGTCATCTTGCGAAGGGGGCGATGACGCGGTGCAGGGCGAGCACGCGGCGGGCGGCTTGAACTACCGCTTGGGAGGTGAGCGTGGCGCCGGTGAGGTTCACGATCGCGCCTTTGAGGGACAACTCGTCGTCCAGAGCCCGGTCCTGAAGCTGGCGCAGCCATCCTTCGGGAGGCCGGTACTCCGGGGGCTCGGCGAACCGCAGGACTTCGATGTGTTTTATGCGATCGTCCGGCCCCACCACTATCATCAGAACTTCGTCCAGAGTGCGGACCCGGTGGCGATCGAAGTAGGCGGCGCCGAGGATTTCGCCACCCCGGCGGCCGAGGTAGTAGGTAATCACGCTGGAGCGGATTTCGACGCCCGGCCCGGCGATTTCCCGCGCTCGCTCCAAGTCCGCCTGGCTCAGGAAGGCGGTCATCCTCTCGATCCGGGCCGGTTCCGGGAACGCCAGGCGCAGGGCTTGTTCCTGGGTCAGCCGCTGCTGGGCGGCTTGGAGTGTCGAAGTCGTCCCCAGGGCCACCGCCAAAGCCATGGTCTTGAAGATCGTTCTACTAGAACAAATATGAGATCGCCGCATTGAACTGGTTGACGGCGGTCCGGGCCTGGTTGCGCCGTATCTGGTAATCTGCCTTGAGCGCCACCTGAAAGATCGGCTTCCACGAAAGTCCCAGGGTGACAATTCGCTGGTCGTTGGCCGGGTCCGCCGTAAAGCCGGCCGGCACTCTGGCCTGGGTGTTCAGCTTCTCGTACCGGACAAAGGGTGCCAGCTGGTGGGCGCTGCGGGTTCCGCGAAGAATATCGTAGCCGGCCTGCAGATACCACCCCTCTAGGCGCTCGCCGATCGAGGCGCTCCCGGTGAGTCCTCGCGCGGCGTTCAGAGCGGCCACGTCTCCTACACCCGCCCTGACGTACAGCGCTCTGAGATCCAGACCGCGGGCCTGGTAGAGGGCGTGGAGTTCCCAAATATAGGTGGGGGCGTCGAGTGTTCCGCTGCCGAAGCCCGCGGGCAGGGTGCGGCCCTGTCCCGCTTCGCCGTAGTAGGTCCCGGCGCCGAGGGTGAGTCCCAGAACGCCGGTGTAATCGGCTCTCAACGCGAGCGCGAAGTCTTCCGCGATCGCCCTGGCACCCGATTGTCTTCCGCCTCTGAGGCCCGAGGCGCTGAACCCTCCGGCGCGCGAGCTTCCGCCGCCCACAGCGTCGAATCCGTTTACCAAGTAGGCGCGATACGAAAGATCTCCCAGCGAGCCGAACACGCCGATGCCGTTTTCCCTCCAGGTGGACGGTATGATCGCCGTTTCCACATCGGTGCGCCTGGCACCGAAGAAGGTGGGCGGTTCGTGCTGCTCGTTTAAGATCCCCAAGGGCAACAGAAGCAGTCCCGCGCGCAGTCCGAATTGGGGAGAGATCCTATAGTCGACGTAGGCAAATTCCATTTCCACCACGCCGCCCTGGCCGGTGTGGGCGTGTTCGAACTCGATCTCGGAGTTGAAGATGAGCCGGTCGTTGAACTTGTAGCCCACATATACGATGGCGCGCAGAGCGTCCAGCTGGTCTGTTCTACCAGACAGCTGCCCGTCCTGGCGGGAGGCGGAGAAGTTTTCGTACAGGACCTCGCCGTAGCCTCCCAGGGAGACGCCTTCCTGGCCGCGGTAGACCTTGGAGGCGGCGGGTCCAAAGCCCAAGATCGAGCTGTCCGCCCGGGCCACCACTTCCCGTCCTAGCCGGAGCTCCTCGAGTTCCCGGGTTATCGCCTCGATTTGGGCCCTCAGGCGGGCGAGCTCCGTGGTGTCCTGCCCCTGAGGTTCTTGGGCTGAGGCGTATCCAAAGTTCAAGGACAAAGCCAACAAGGACCAAGAGAGCTGGGATCTATTGAGCATCACAGGAAACTCTCCTCGGTGAAGCGTTACTGGTTTGGGAAACATCATGACTGTCGAGGTACAGCAGCAGATCGTTCATCGGCCGGTTCCACCGGGCTTCGATCGTTGCGCCGGTCTCGATCAGGAGTAGCACGGCTATTTCGTGCTGGGATGCGGCCCACCGGCAGGCTTCTTCCGGTCCCATCACGAACAGGGCGGTGGCGAGGATGTCGGCGGCCAGCGGGTCTCGGGCTGCCACCGAGACGCTGCCCCAGGGGACTACCTTTTGTCCCGTTCTGGGGTCCAGGATATGTCCCGGGCGTTCCGACTGCCCGCTGGTTGCAACCGAAGCGTCAGCTAAGCGGAGTGCGGCAACGGCGCGGTCTCGCTTAGCCGGGTGGGCCACGGCTACCAAGTTCAGTTCCGGGGGGTTACCTAACACCAGCACCTGGCCGCCGAAGTTCAGGCTGGCTTGGCTGATCCCGCGGCTGCGCAGCGCGTGGGCCGCAGCTCTCAAAGCAGCTCCCTTGCCGAAGCCGCCGGAATCGATCCAGGCGGACGGGTGTAGTCTTTTGGCCCGCGCGTTAGCGGCGTCCAGCTCGAATTGCTCCAGGCCGCTGGCCGCGAGGGCGGTCCTGAGCGATGCGGGATCGGGCGTACGGCCCACTCCTCTCAAATCGTACGCGTCCACCAAAGGCCCGATGGCTGGATCGAACGTACCCCGGGTGATCTCTTTGAAGCGGCTGGCTTCGTCTAGCAGGGCGGCCAGAGCGGGGGAAAGTTTGGCGTTGCTGCCGACCGGGGCGTGGTTGAGCTGAGCGAGCTCGGTGTCCTGGCGCCAGGTGCTGAGCAGGTGGTCGAAATATCGAACGGTGTCGAAAGCCGCGCTGATGGCCCGCAGGGCGATCTCGGGTTCGGCGCTTTGGGCGGTAATGACCAAGCTGGTTCCCATGACCCAGGTTTCACGCTGAATCGTGGCATGCTGGGGCAGCTGCCCGGGAGCTTCAGCGGGGGCTAAAAGGGCCAGCAGGGTAGCGGTTGTGGTTAACACACTTGGATAGTTGCAATTGAGACTCAGTTTCAACTAGTGCGAGAACACTATCGACCCTTCCTCGAGTTGTCAAGCCGTGCAGCCTGATGGCCCCTGGCGCCGGAGTCTGAGAAATCGCATACTTAGATGTATACATTGTCTTCTACCTTGCATTCGCCCCGAGGAGGTATCGATGCGTCGCTATGCTGCCCTGTGCGCTGTGCTCCTGGTGCTCTTTGCGCCCTTGGCCGTGGCCCAGAACCGGAGCACGCCTGCCGATCTTCGCGGTCTCGATCAATTCGTAGAAGAGGTGATGAAAGAATGGCACGTGCCCGGCCTCGCTCTGGGTGTGATCCGGGACGGTAACACAGTGCTCGTCAAAGGCTACGGCTTCCGGGACGTGGAGCAGCGCTTGCCGGTCACGCCCCGCACCCTCATGGCTATCGGCTCCAACAGTAAGTCTTTCACCGTGGTTCTAATGGGGATGCTGGTCGATTCGGGGAAACTCTCCTGGGACAGACCGGTCCGCACTTATCTGCCCGACTTCCAGCTTAAAGACCCGTTCGCCACTCAGGAGATGACTCCCCGAGATCTGGTCACCCACCGCTCGGGACTTCCCCGGCACGACGCCCTGTGGTACGGCCGCAGCTTCGGCCGCGAGGAGCTCTACCGCCGCCTCCAATTCCTGGAGCCGTCGGCTTCGTTCCGCAGCCGCTGGCAGTACCAGAACTTGATGTTCCTGACCGCGGGCTACTTGGTGGAGCGGATAACCGGCCGCAGCTGGGACGATCTAATCCGAGAGCGCATCTTCGTTCCCCTGGAGATGAGGCGCTCCAACACCTCGGTAAGGAACCTAGACCCCGAGTCCGACGATGCGGCGGTAGCCTACGTGTGGCGGGAGTGTCCCGAAAGCCGCGCCGCGAGCAGCGGTTATCCCCAAAACAGCGCGCAGTGCGGGCTGGTCAGGGTGCCCTATCGCAACATCGACGCAGTGGGGCCCGCGGGATCGATCAATTCCAGCGTGGAAGAAATGCTTCACTACATCCAGTTCCACATCGACTCCGGAGCCTACGGCGGGCGCCAGCTTCTCTCCAAGCAGAACGCCCGGGAGATGCAGACCCCGCAAATGCTGGTAGGGAGCCAGGAGATTTGGCCCGACGAGTTGGGCATGGCCACCTACGGATTGGGGTTGAGCGTCACCGCGTATCGGGGACGCAAGCTGGTCCAGCACGGCGGCGGGATAGACGGCTTCATCTCCCAGATGTCCTGGATGCCCAAAGAGCGGATTGGAGTCATGGTGCTCACCAACCAGTCGGGCAACAACCCAGTGCCCAACATCGTGACCCGCAGGGTCTTCGACCTGTTGCTCGGACTGGACCCTATCGACTGGGTGGCCCGGGTCAAGGAGCAAGAGCGCCAGGCGAGAGAGCGGCGGGAGCAGCAACGCAAGGAGCGGGAAGCCCAACGCAAGCCCGGCACCCGGCCAAGCCACCCCTTGGAAAGCTATGTGGGAGAATACGAGCACCCCGGCTACGGCAAGCTGGCGGTTAGAGCGGAAGGGCAGAGTCTGCTCTTGGTACTGGACGACTTCCAAGCGCCCCTCAAGCATTACCATTACGACGTGTTCGAGATAGACGACCCGCTGAACCTCGTCCCCTTGAGCGGTTTGGTGACTTTCTTGATGGACAAAAAGGGTGAGATCGACCGCGTAGCCGTTCCCTTGGAGCCAGCGGTTTCCGACATCGTGTTCAACCGCGTGAAATAAGTTTTCCTTACCGTCCCGCCCGGGGACCGGCGCGGCGGCGAAGCCCGAGTCGAGGGAATCGGGCGCCTCGGGGTGGGGGCGGCCCGCCCCGTCAGCGAGACGAGGCGGCCGCCTTTTTGCTGTGCCGGCGGAACCAGTCCATCATGTAAAGCTGGGTCCGCATGAAGTTGGACGGCTTGGATCCGGTTCCGTGGTACTCGTCGTTGAAGCGGAGCATTACCGCCTCTACGCCCCGGATCTTCAAAGCCGCATAGTACTCTTCGGTCTGCGCTATGGGGGTGCGCAAGTCCAGTTCGCCCGTCATCAGGAGGGTGGGAGTGCTCACCTTCCCCACGTGCATCAGCGGGGAGTGCTCCAGCCACTTGGAGGGATTTTCCCAGAAATATCCCCGGAAGCGATGGTAGGCCCACTGCACCACGTCGGTGGTGCCTGCAAAGCTTATCCAGTTGGTGACCGGGCAGCGTACCGCGGCGGCTGCGAAGCGATCGGTGTGGCCTATGGTCCAGCTGGACAGCACTCCTCCACCGCTGCAGCCGCCCACGTACATCCGGTCGGTATCAATGTAGCCTCTTTTGACCAGCGAATCCACTCCGGCCATGAGGTCGTAGTAATCCACTCCCGGATACCCGTTGTCGATGGCGTTTCCGAAGGCGGTGCCGTAACCGGTGCTGCCCCGGGGATTGGTGTACAGCACCACGTACCCGTTGGCCGCGAAGTTCTGGAAGCTGTAGCTGAATCCCACGTTGTACATGGCGTGGGGCCCGCCGTGGATTTCTAGGATCAAGGGATACTTTTTGGTGGGATCGAACGAGGGCGGTTTTACGATCCAGCCCTGGACCCGGGTGTTGTCGGTGGAGGCGTACCAGATCTCCTCCACCGCGCCGAGCTTTTTGTTAGCGAGGATGTCGTCGTTGACGGCCGTCAGTTTGGTGATCGTCGCTCCGCGGGCGAGATCGATTCGCACCACGTCTTCGGGTTCGTGGAAGGCGGTTCGGATGCCTACTCCCACGCCGTTCTTGGCCAGGGAAGAGAAGGAGAGCATGTGGATGCCGCTCGTCACTTGCTGGACTCTCCCCGAGAGATCGGTGCGGTAGAGGTTGCGGGATCCGCGGTCGCCCGCGGTGAAATAGACCGCGCGCCCGTCCGGAGACCAGAACACGTCCTCGGGATCGCGATCCAGGTTACCCGAGATCTTGGTCATTCCCTGCCCGTCGGTCCCTACCACATAGAGATCTTCGGCCCGGTAGCTCTGAGTGGTGTAGGGATAGCCGCTGAATACCACCCTTTGACCGTCGGGAGAGACTATCGGGTTGCGCCACCATCCCTTCTCGCTTATCAGCTGTCGCGCTTCGCCCGAGGCTACGTCCACCGCGTAGATGTAAGACTCGCCGTAGCGGTCCAGCCCTCCTTCACCCTGGATTCCGTCCACCAAAATGGTTTTCCCGTCGGGGGTCCAGTCTATCCGGACGCCGAAGGGAATGCCGGAGAAGCGGGCCCCCACGGTCCACGCTCCCCGGGTGACCTGGCGCGGGGTTCCTCCCTCAGCCGGGACTACGAAGACATGGGTGCTCCCCTGTTTGTGGAAGCCTTGGCGGTCGAGCCGATAATGGATGGTAGTGATCATCCGCGGGGGCTCGGTCCACTTGGCTCCTTCGGGCGGTGCCGGCATGCTGATCGACCAGGTCTGCTTTTCGGGCACCAGCATGGCGAAGGCGATCCAGCGGCCGTCCGGGGACCATCGCAGGCCCGAGGGGGTTTCGCTCACTCGGGTGATTTGGGTAGTTGCACCTTCGGCGTCCATCCATCGCACGAATATCTGGGTGCCTTTGGGTTCCCCTTGGGCCAGGTAAGCGATCCTGGTGCCGTCCGGCGACCAGCGCGGGCTCGAGCCCTTGGCCAGAAACCGGGGCTTGGAGCCGTCGGCGTTCATTACCCAGAGCTCGGACTCCCAGCGGTCCTCCATCTGGTTCACGTAGCTTCGAGTGTAAACGATGCTGGAGCCGTCGGGCGAGATCTGGGGATCGGCCACCCGTTCCCAGTTCAGATAGTGGTTCACTGTGAGCAGCGTGTCCGAAGGGGTTTCCTGCGAGTGAGTCCTTCCGGCGAATGCCAGGCCCGCCGCAACTCCCACGGCGGCACAAAGCAGGTTGCGTCTCATAATATCCGTCCCTCGCTCTAGTTCATTCCGAAGCGAAACCCAACCGCGGCCCGTCGAGGACCGCGGTTGGAGAAGCTATCCCGGTTCGCGCCGTCACGGAACGTTGGGATTACCGGAGCGTTCTACCGCAGGCAGCGGGAAGCAGGTCGTGTCACCGTAAGTGTCCCCCGTCTGGTCCACGCCGTTGGGGTGAATGGAGCCCGGCTCTCCCAGGAAGGGGATGTTGAACTGGGTACCCCGGTATCGCAGCATGTCGTTCAGGCGGTGGCCGCCCTCGACGAACAGTTCTCGAGCGCGCTCGTCGATCACATGGGCTATGACTTGCTCTTTGGTTGCGGTGGCGCCAGCCGCCCAGGGAGGTAGCCCGGCGGCGGCGTGCAAAGCATTGATTATGGCGACCGCGTTGGAAAGCTGGCCCAGCTGGGCGTAAGCCTCTGCAAGGTAGAGTTGGGCTTCTTTGTAAGTCGCCATGGGCAGGGGATCGGAGCGCGACTTGTACTTGTCCGTAGTCCAGTGGATGGTGGAGAAATCGAAGGCCAGTTGGTTGTTGGTGAATACTCTTACGCGGGGGTCCGGAGTGCCCGAGCCCTGGGTGTGTTCTCCGTTGGCGTCAACCGTGAGGTTGCGGAAGTGGTTCGCGACCGAACCGTGCCGGTTGAACCCTCCGGCGGTTGAGACCAGGTACTCAAATAGATAGTTCCATCGCCGCTGGCGATTGGTGTCCCGGGTGGCGTTCTTCACGTAGCCCGGCGGCACCGCCGAAGCGTCGGGTATCACTTCGGACCATTTCTTGAGGTCCACTCGAACCCGGGCCCGGCCCACCCTGGCCATATTGAGAATGTCGGCATCGCCCGCCTGCGAGGCTAGGTCGATCGCCTCGGTGAACCACTTTTCGGCCTCGGCGAGGACTTGGGCTGGAGTCATCAGCGGGCCGCCGTCGATGGTGGCCTCGCAGAAGCCTTCACCGATGGCCAGAATTGCAAACGCTCCGTAGGCGCGCACGGTCGCTTGCAGTTTGACCTTGTCCGGGACCTTGGCCGGATCGAATCGGTTCAGCCGCTCGAAAACGTCCTTTGCCTGGAAACGGGCGGTGTGAAGGGGGAGATACACGCCGTAGTTGTTATCGCAGGTTCCCTGGCCCAGGTTGAAGTCGTCCGCTCGAATCTTGCGCTGTCCCCAGTTCCTCATGTTGAGGTTGCCGGAGGCGGGGATCCATTCGTCGGAATGATGGGAGGCTGCCGCCGAGTAGGTGTTCCAGGCGCACTCGGCATCGGCGATGACCCCGTTTACCAAGACCTTGGCGAGGTCGGGGTCCTCCAGAGCTTCTTCCGCCACCCGTCCCGGCAAGTCCACGTCGAGGATTCCGCTCAGGTCGCATCCGGCAGCGAGCCCTGCTGCAAGGATCGCTATGCAGCCCGAAACTCGGCACCTGTTGGCTACGGTCGCATTCTTAGGAAAGCTCATCTTGCCGCTCCTTTCGCCCACGATGACCGCTCAAAAGGTTACCCGCGCGCTCACCGTAAACCGCTTCAATTGGGGAAACCCCTCTTGGTTGTAGGCGGAGAGGCCCTGGGTGGTGCCTCCTACGGACCAGCGTACCTCGGGATCCATTTGGCGGTGCCCGAAGCTCTCCCTCTGGGCCACCCACAAGGTGGCGAGATTCTCGAAGGACGCGATGAGCGAAGCTCTGGACGCTCGGATCTTCTGGGCCCACGTTGAGGGAAGGGTGTAACTCAGGGTCACCGTCCGCAGCTTGGCGAAACCGCCATCGATGATCCCCGGCTGCCACAGGCCGAGACCGCCCAGGGCCTCGTAGCCCAACAGGATCGGGTCCTTGCGCTCGAGGATGGCCTTGGAATTCAAAAAGAAGCGGTGTACCGCGGCCAGGTCGCCACTGATCAGCTTGTGACCATCCACATAGTCCACCAAGCCGAACAACTGGAGATTTTGAAACAGGGTGAGCGTTGCGCTTACACTACCCTCGCGCGTGGGGACCGGCTGGCCCCAGTACACGAAGGGCGCCTGGGCACAGGGGACGGGGGCCCCACCGCCCCGAGAGAAATTGGTTCCCGGAACGACCTCACCCCCCTCGCACATCACGTTGGTGGCGACGCGACGTCCCGCCTGAGTGACGGTGTCTGCGGCAACCACTCGCTTGAAAAAAATTCCGGCGAGGGGGAATTCCGGTACGTGATACTGTCCAGAGGTTGCGTCCTGAACCAGGGGGTCCAGCCCACCAAGGTCGACCACCTTATTGGAGTTGGTAGAGAGGGCAAGGTTGATGTCCAAATCGATATTCGCTGACCGCAGTACTCGTGCTCTAAGATTGACCTCGAAGCCTTTGTTGCTGACCACGCCCAGGTTCCGGAATTGGCTACCCGGGAAGCCCAGGGACGGGAGGGCCGGAACCGAGACGATGGCGTCCTCGGTGCGCTGGTCGAAGTAGGTGAATTCCAGGCCGATTCTCTCGTTCAACAGTCCGGCATCGAAACCCACTTCCAGCTCCCGTCCTACCTCCGGCTTCAGGCTGTCGTTGCCGATGGTACCGGGCGTGAGGGTGGGAGCTCCTCCCGGACCCACCGAAGGTTCGTAGGTGCGCAAGGCCGCGAAGACGTCCGGCTGCTGGCCGGCCTTACCCCAGGCGGCCCTGAGCTTGAGAGTGCTTATGAGCGGGTTGTCGCTCAAGAACGGCTCGTCGGTCACCACCCAAGAAGCGCTGAGCTTGGGGTACATTACGAAGTCGAACTGTCTGCCGAAGGCGCTGTTGTCGTCTCCCCGGAGCGCCCCGGTGAGGAAAATCCGATCTTTCCAGGAGAGCTGTTCCTGCACGTAAGCGCCAAAGGTTTTGTTCTCCACGAAATCTTCGTCCGAGATCCGCAAAGCACCGGAACTCAGGGTTTCCAAGGCTTTCACTGGGAAGACATCGGCCCGGCCGCTGACGATCTCCTGGGCCTTGCGGTAGAACTGCACTCCGGCGGACGTGGCGAGGCTGAGGTGGCCTATCGGCCTCACCGTAGCCGTAGCGCCGTAGTCCACGTTCACGAACGTGTTGCGCACGTGCCACACGTCCCGCCGTCCGTTGGGGAAAATGTTCCCTATCCTCCCGGTGGCTCTGAAGAGCTGAGAGGTTTTGGTGAGTCCATAATCGCCGCCCACGGTCAAACGCTGGTTGAGCCAAGCGAACGGCTCGTGTCTGGCCGACAGGCTGAAAATCGTCCGGTCTACGTCCTCAAAGCCTTCCACGTCTTCTTCGTAAATCTCGGGCAGGTAAGCGATGTATCCCCGGAACGGACCGTCGATGGCGTTCGGCGTGCCACTACCTTTCTCGCAGCCCGGCGAGGGGCACGACCAAATGATGGCGGTGGTCACCGGTTGTTGTGTGGACGCCGCCTGAGCTTTGCTCCGGATGCCGCCCAGGGAAAAGTCTATAGTAAGCGCCTGGTTGGGCACGTACGTAAGATTCGCGCGCCCGCTGAGCCGGTGCTTCCAGTTGTAAGGGACCGCTCCTTCGTCCCGGTCCCAGTCGGCTGAGAAATAGTACTGGACCGATTCGGAGCCGCCGCGCATCTCCGCGCCGTAGGACTGCAAATGGCCCGTCACGAACCAATTGCAGTTGCCATACTCCTCGCAGTCCGTCTTCAGCACGTTGAACTCCACAATCTCACCCGCCTTGTTCTTGTAATACGTGGGCGGGAAAAGATTGAAGGGATCGGGAAGCCAGGCCGCACCCTGGCGGACCCTGAGGTTGACAGTAGGCCGTCCCTGGCGGCCCTTCTTGGTGATGATCTGGATAACGCCATTGGACGCCTCGGTACCGTATAATGTGGCCGCTGCGGGACCCTTTATGACCTCTATGCTCTCGATCTCCTCGGGGTTCAGGTCGTTGATCCTCGACGGTCGGTTGACGGCCCGGAAGCCAACCCCGGGTTCGTTGTCGGCATTGTTGACCCGGACCCCGTCCACGTAAACCAAAGGGGTGGCAGGAAGACTCAAACTTCTGACCCCGCGGATCCGGGTGTTGCCGCCCGAGCCAACCTCACCTCCCACGCGCATGATGCGTACCCCGGGGACCTGGCCGCTCAACAGCTCGCTCAAATCCGCAGCCGGTGCGATTTCGGCCACCGACGCTACTTCGAGTTTGTCCACCGCATTGCCCAAGGCTCGCGCTTGTTGCGCTCCGGGAGTCCCAGTTACCACCACCTCGTCCAGCGAAACCGCAGCCTGCTGCAAGGCGACCACGACCTCTGTGGCACCCGACTGCACGGTTAAGGTGACGGGGCGGTAACCCAGCCGCGTGACCAAAACCCGCACCGTTCCCGGAGGCGCGGTGAAACGAAAGCGACCCTGCAGGTCGGTAGTGGTTCGCACCCCGGTGCCCTCGATCGTAAGGAAAGCATTGTCCAAGGGACGCCGGGTTACAGCATCTACCACCGTTCCGGAGGTGACCTGCTGTGCGATCACGGGAACCGGCAGCGAGCAAAGCCCTAAAAGAATCGACGCCCAGGCTGCAAAGAGCGCCGTCTTGCTCATCGGTCTCCAACCGCTCGGTCGTAGCTCCAACAGGTAACCCGCCATAACTACCTCCGCGCAGTGCCGGGAAGGCGTCAGCGAATAAAAACCAGAGCCAAACGTGTATTCAACTAATCGGCGGCCATTGTATACAAAAGTATACTCAAGTATAGACTCCACAACCGGGCGCGCAAGAGGGTCTTCAAGAAATTAGCCCCCGGCCAGGACCGGGCTATTTTCGGGCTTTATTCGGAAGCAAGGTCAGTCGGGCCGCTGCGCTCCCAATCGCTCCCTCAACCAGCGGGACAACACTTCCAAGACCTCGCCCGCCACTGCGGTATCTCGAATGGTGGCATACTCGGCGGGTGAACCGTCCGAAGGCGACACGAGAAAAAGGTGATTGAGCCTGGGGAAAATCCGTACCGTGACGTCCCTATTGCCTCCCTCCCTGATCGCCCGCGCCAGCGTGTCGGCCTGCCCTACGCTCACCTGGCGGTCCAATGCCCCGTGCAAGATCAAAACCGGCTGCCTAAGCCTCCTGGCCGCCACCAGCGGATCGTAATACCTGAAATGCCTCATCCAAGGAGACAACCCGGCGGTGTCGCTCGAGAGCTGCTCTAAAGCCTTGGCTTTCAGCTCCCGCTTGCGCTCTTCCGGCAAACCCTGCGCCGACTCGATCGGCCAGATAAGTTGGTCCCGCAACACTTCTATCCCGGGTTTCGCCGAACCCGCCATGATCACCACCGCTGCCACAGCCGAATCCCGCACCGCCACCATGGGACCCACGACGCCACCCTCGCTGTGACCAATAAGCGCTACCCGCGCACCGTCGATCTCCGGGCGCGAGCGCAGCCACGCGAGTTGCGCTATCACGTCCTCCGCAAAGTCCTCCATCGTGGCCGAGTCGCGAGAGCCACCCGACGGCGGAAAACCGCGATCGTCGCAGCGCACTACCGCGAAACCTTCCCGGCTCAGACGGTCCGCTATATCCCGAAAGGGCCGGTACTCGGGCACCAGAGGCCAAAGATTCTCGTCCCGATCCTGCGCACCCGATCCGGTTATCAGAATCACCGCGGGGTAGGGAGGCGCTCCGGTCTTGGGAACGGTGAGCGTGCCCGCCAGCTCAAAGGACTCACCTTTGGAAGTTCTTACCGGTATGCGTACTTCTTCGGCATAATACGGCGCACCGGGAGGAGCCGAGTAGTCGGCTCGGGGAGGCTCCAGGCCCGCCAGGGGTGGAAGGTTCATCGTCTCGGCCCGCTCTGCCTTCAACCGCTGCGCCGGGATCTCGAAGCTCTGAAATCTCCCCGTAGGCCCCAAACGGACGGTAATGTCCAGTAGGTCGGTAACCAGCACTACGCTGTCGCCGAAGTGGCGCACTCTCACCTCTAGGGCGGCGTTGCGCTCCGCGGACCACAAGCTGAACGCGGTATCCCGCCCCAGAGCCCTATGCACCAGATCACCAAATGCAGCCAGGCTCTGAGATGCCGCAACCGCATCTACCCTTGCGGCTACCGACCATCGCCTCTCGCCGCCGCCCGCTCGGTGAGTGATCTTGACGGAGTCGTTCTCCACGAGCGCCGAATAAGTCTGTAGCAGGCTGTCATGGGGCAGCCGAAAAACCTCCGCCCGATAAGCGGCCAGCCTGCCGGATCGGTACGTTGCCCTGGTGCGCACCTTGACCGCGAGCACCGGTATGATCGTTTCCGTCTCCAAATACTCGCCGGTACGCACGAAACGCTCCCGGCCAATCTCGCTTCCCGAGGTGAACATGCGCAGGATCCCGGAATCCCGGAGATCCTGCCCCAAGACCGGATCCCCGCCCCAAAAGACCGAGAGAGCCGCTATCCGGACAGCCCACACGGTTCGGTTCGTCTTTTTTACGCCCACTTTTTGCTCCTTCGCGGGATCGTCGCCAGGGCTATTCGCCAGCCTTGCCGAAAACGTAACCCGCCCTCACTGCCAGAGGCCACCGTACGATTCTGCGCTCTTCGGGATCGCCCCAGACCTCGCGCAGTTGTTCCAGCAATCCCGGAACCGGGTTCTGTCCGCGCAGTTCTCGGAAGCGCTTTACCGAGGACCAGGTCTCTATATACTTGCCCAGCTCGGCCAGAGTCCAGGACTGCTGGATCGCGAACTCGGGCACTCGCAGCTCATCGAAAGGAAAATCCAAACTGCGATACCCGGAATCGACGACCTGCCGGTCGTAGGGCCAATAGGGGCCCACTAGCTCGGTGTTGAAGCGGTTCACTAGGCGATCGATCTCTGGACTCACGCTGAACCGGCGGTAACACCAGACGGCTATCACCCCGCACGGCTTGCTTACCCTGCGAACTTCTCGATAGAAGGCCTCGCGGTCGAACCAGTGCAGAGCCTGGGCTGCCGTTACCAGATCCACCGAGCCTGCAGGGATCCCGCTGTCGGCCTCCGACGCCACCCAGTAAAAAACATTCGGACGGCGAAAAGCGTTGGCCAGCTGCTTTCGGCTGGCGTCGGTTGCGATCACGGCTCTGAAACGGCGGGCCAGAGAAACCGCCGCCTGCCCGTTGCCGGTAGCACAGTCCCAAGCCAAACCGCGCTCGGGACAAACTCGGGCCAGAAAATCGAAAAGCGCTTCAGGGTAGCCCGGCCGGTAGCGGGCATACTCCGGCGCCGTGCCGGAAAAATGGTCCTGGAAGGTGAACGGCACGGAAGGGAATTCAGCGGCCGGTCCGCCGCCGTCGCTTCTTCTCGGCGGCGATCCGCATAGCCTTCTTCTCCAAAGCCACCGCCAGAGCCTCTCGGGCCCAATCTCTGAGAGCTTCGGGGTTTTCTAGAATTTCCTCGGGCACGCGGTAGAACTGAAGCGACGAACCTTCTTCGCCGTAAGGCTTGAAGGGCCCCATGCCGTAAGCTTCGAAATGCGGGCGGGTAAAATCGTTCACCTTGAGGTAGAGGGCATCGTCGAAGATGATTCCGAAGAAGATATCGGTAAAGTAAAGTCCCACACCCCCGAACATGTCTTTCGCCCGAACGTGCGGTATGGCACGATCGAGCTGCTCCAAGACGTAAGTACGGAAGCTTTCGCTGACGGGCATGCTCTTTATGAGGGTACCTCGCTGGCCACCCCGACGCCAGTGCCGGACCTCTTCGGTCTGGCCAGCCAGAAGGTCAACCCCAGAACACACCATCCGGCGAAGGCAGCCCACTCCGGCACACCGAAGCTGCCGGGTACCACCGGCACGATTTTCATGAGCACGATCCCGGCGGCAACCGCAGCGCCTGAGACGGCAAGTACTCTGTGTCGAACAGGTTGCGCCTTTCCTCCCAACAACAAAAATGCGGTGCAGGCCGAAAACCACCCTACTCCGGAAGCCAGCGCCCCGACCTCAGAAAACGGTACCAGCAGCGCATCTCCCAGAAACGCTCCCGCCGCGGTGACCGCGGCGAGCAAGGAGATTGCAACCGCCGGAGTCCCCGTCCGCCGATCCAACCTGCCCAGCGAAGTATGGACCAAGCCCCGCCTTCCCAGGGCGAAAGCCAGCCGGGTGGCGGCTACGAAGTTACCGTTGAACACCTTGAACAAAGAAAGAATCGCGCCGAGGAGAATGAGCTGCGCTATGGCCCGGGAACCGAAAGCGCGCTCGAAAGCGAGCTCGGTCCCAATGCCCTCGGCCACTATTTCACGCCAGGGATAAACGTAGGAAACCACCGCTACGACGAGGAAGTAAAAAGCTCCTCCGGCCACAATCGCTGCTGCGATCGCCCGGGCGAAATTCCTGGGATCGAAACCCGGTTTGGCCTCCTCGGAAGCTTTGGCGATCGATTCGAAACCGGTCATGAAATAGGGCACGATTTGGAGCACCAAAACGACCGACACCACAGCCCCCAGTCCACCGGGCCGCGCAAAGAGGGGTTCCCAATTGGACGCGTCGCCGCGCCCGAAGCCCAACGCCGTGAAGATCGCAAAGGCCAGGATCAGGCCGAAAGTGGTAACGTCCTGAAACAGACCGCTGGGCCTTATGCCCCGATAGTTTACCCACGCGATGCAACCGGTGAGAAGCAAGCCCGCAACCAAGCGGGTGGCGTATATGGTGCGCCCGGATATCTCGTAAAGAGGGAACTTATCGATGCCCGGAAATGCCCGTGCCAGGAGATTTCCTATGGCAACCGCTTCCCAGGGACATACGATAGCGTACGCCAGCACCATTACCCACCCCGCCGCGAAACTCCAAAAGCGGGGAAAAACGCGTTCGGCATAGGCGACCTCCGCGCCGGCATCGGGGATCTCCCGCACCAGCCTGCCGTAGGTCAGAGCCACGGGCAGCAACAGGATTCCTCCGATCAGGAACCCCAGCATGGCGCCCGCCGGCCCTCCGCGGCCCAGCCAGTCGTCGATCACCACCAGCCAGCCGACACCGATCATGGTGCCGAACCCGAAGGTGAAGTACTCGACGGTGCTGAGCGTCCGCCGGAGGGCCGGTTGCACCGACAAACCGGGTGTCTATCTCACCAGCGCGTTGAACAAGACCTTGAAAGTCGCGTGGGTCTGCGCCCGGTGCTGCACTCTGATACCCAGCAGACTCAGGCGACCTCCCCCCTCGAACTCCACCTCCACCGCCGCCCCGCGACCGGCCAGGTGCTCCTCTCCTCTCACCCAACCCGAAGCCCGGATGTCGGAGTTGGGATAGCGCAACGGAACGCTAACCCGCTGGCTGGGGAGCCGCTCGGTAAGGGAGAAGAACGGATTTCTTATGAAGAATCCATGGGTCTCTTCAGGCATTCCCCAGGTGAGAGGATGGCGGGGATCGGCTTCCAGCCGGACTATCGAGCCCGGTATCAACAGCTCCTCGTCGTCCAGACCCTCGGCCGCGTTCTTTACGGGTATCGGCCAGTGCCGGATGAAGAGCTCGGAAGCCTCCCCCAGCGCCACAATAGCTCCCCCTTCGGCCACGAAACGCCGCAGAGCTTCCAGTCCTCCTTCCCCTATCCCGCCGCGGTAGAGCGGCGGGACACTCGGTGCGTCGCTACCCCGGAGGATGCTGTTCGCGCTCTGATCCGCGAAGATGATGACATCGAAACGCTCTCTCAACGGCCGCCTCACCACCTGCGCCGGCGCCCTTGCCGCCACGTGCGGAGGCCACAGCGCTCTCTCCTCCGCCGGGATCTCCAGCTCACCGGAGGCTTCCGGATCGGCCGCCCGGATGTCCTGAGGGTGCAAAGTCGTGTACTCGAAACCGAACTGCTCCAGCACCCATCGGGTCCACCCTTCGTCCATGTTCGATCCCCAAGGCTGATACAGGGCGATCCTCGGCCGCCTCACCTCCACCAGGCTCACTTGAGGAGCCGAGCTCACAGCGTAAACCACCAGTCCGTAGCGGGCGGCTAGCTCCTCCATTCTGCGCCGGCCCACCCCTTCCACCACCCAGGTGCCGGTGGCAAAACGATGGCGGTCCGCTCCTGCGGTAAAGGACACTTGCGCCCGCCTCACTCTGCTGGCCGCGTTCCACAACTGATTGACCACCGCAAACCCGTCGTTGTACCTGCCGTCTACGAGATAAGTATTGCCCGACCCCACTACCCGGCCCGCCGGCAAGGGAACGCCTCGTACCACTTCCAGAGCGGCGTCGAAGGGACGGTCGACGAACTCGGTCTCCACTCCCATCAAAAGGTCCAGGCTCCAGGCGGTGACGTCATAAGGAGGCCTTGGAGGCGACTCCGGAGAGGGCCGCACTTCGGGATAGGTCTGCCGCTCCAGCATCTCCTTGGCGTACGGGCCGAAGACCTGGGCCAGCCGGATCACGTAGGTTCCCGCCCGGCGCTGCCGCCCTCCGGCTTCGAAGGGCTCGGTTGCTCGCTCCACGATCACTCCGTTCTGCTCCAAAAGCCGCAACATCTTGGCTGCATCGACCGGATTCTCGCCCTCGGGATCGACCAGCACCGCATAGGGCGTTCCGGCGATCCCGGCGAAGCCGGACATCACCCGTCCGGTACCGGGTCTTTCTCTTTCCATCGCAGACGGGAGCGGCCCGTAGCCACCCTCGGATCCGTCGCGCGAGCGGCGGCTCTGCTGGAGATCGCCGTTGGTGACCGCTGTTCCGCCCTCGCCCCCCAGGAATTGAAGGATCGTGGTGCGATTGATCTCGTAGATGTTCTCGATCAGCTCGCGTCGCGTGCTGGCTGCGGCTTCCAGCAACGCCATGGTGGCGATGAGTTCGTAGTCCACAATGTCCCTCAGACGCCACCATCCGCCCAGCCACGGCCGCGGGTAGGTGGTTCTAAATTGGGTATCTCGGGGCGGCGGGAGAGTGTCGGTAGCCCGCTGCTGGCTCAACTGCTGGAAACCCGGAGACGGCCCCGCGGGAGTTTCTCCCAGCCGCGCGTAGCGCTGGAACGTGGGAGTGGCGATCCGCACGCTCGCCACCTCGGTCAACATCCCCACCTGGTTGTGCCACCAGCCGGTCCACGCCATAGCACCCGGCCAGAAGTTGGTGTAGGTGTAGTCGTAGATAATCCCGATCTTCCCCGCCGCCTCCAGCGCCGCCGCCTGAGCTTGCCCGTAAAAACCGTTCAGGCGATAGATCAGCGGATGGACGTTGGGATTGATCGGATCGGTGGCCGGCATGGTAAATATCCGCGGGCCGGTGGGGCCCATCTGATGCTCGTCCAGCCAGATGGATGGAAACCAGTCCCGATAGAGCACCTCCGCTATGAGACGAGTTTCCTGCTGGGTCAGCATGTACATGTCGCGATTGTTGTCGTGCCCCACGTAATGATGGTAGAGCCAGGGCATAGCTCCGGCTTCGTATTCGGTACCGACATACCGATTGTACCACTCCACCACCATGTCCTGCCCGTCCGGATTGAGGCTCGGCACCAGAAGAAAGATCACGTTGTCCAGGATCTTCAACACCTTGGGATCGCTGCTGGTCGCCAAGTCATGAACCAACTCCAGGGTCATCTGTGCCGCGCCCACTTCGGTTGAATGGATCGTGCAAGTGATCAGCACCACGGCTTTGTGTTCTTCGAACAGCTCGCGCCGCTGCTCTGCGGTGTGGACCGAATCCGGATGCTGGCCGGGGAGATGATCCTGGAAGTAGAGCCTCCGTTGAAGCGCCTTGTAGCGGTCGAGGTCCGCGAGGTTACGTTCGCTGGAGATCTCCAGCAGCAGGAAAGGCCTGCCTTGGGTGGTCTTGCCAACCTCCCTGAGATTGACCCGATCGGAGGACCGCGCTACCAGATCCAAGTACGCTACGATCCCGTCCCAATCTACCAGTTTTCGGTCGGCACCGATCCGATGGCCAAAATATTGCTCCGGCGACTGGATGGTCTGAGCACCCAGGGGCAGTACCGATATCGCGCTCAAAGCCAAAACCAGAAGTTGCCGCATCGATCCTCCTTCACTCGACCAATTTGGAACGAAGCTCCTTCAGCGCTCCGCGGACAAATTGCCGCGTCATCTCCTTGCGCCAGGCCAGGCCGAAGTCGGTATTGTCCATCGGCTTCGACGGCCGAAACGCAGCCAGCGCCGCTTCCTCGATCGCTTCGTCGTCCAGCCGCGATCCTATAATCGCGGCCGCGGCTTCGGGTACCGGCTGCGGTTGGCTGGCGACTGCGCCCAGCACGATCCGGGCTTCGGCCACCTTCTGCTCCTCCCAGCGAACCCACGCCGCGACGCCCAGCACCGGAAAATCGAACGACCCGCGGCGCCGCAGCTTCCAATAGGTCGCCTCCCAACCGTCCCGCGGCGGCACTCTGATCTCCGCCAGGATCTCGCCGGGATGCTTGCTCAAATAATCGATACCGTCGTTCTGGTAAAAGTCAGCCGCTGCTACGGTGCGCTCTCCCTCCGGCCCCACCAGCAGGAAGTCGGCGCCGATAGCGACCATCACCGGAGCCAGATCCGAAGAATTCACCGCCCAGCAGCGGGGACTCGACGGGGCGACCCAGCAAATAGCGCCGTCTTTCTTGAGGCAGAAGTTGATGGCCTTCCGCCACTCGTAGCTCTGGTTGTAATAGTTGCAGCGAGTATCCAGACAGAGGTTACCTCCGAGCGTGCCCATGTTGCGGAGAATGGGCGTGCTGATCAGCTCCGCCGCCCGAGCGAGCACCGGATAACTTTCCCGGATCCCCTCGCTTTCCACCAGCTCGGTGAGCGTCATCATCGGAGCGAGCGTCAAACCGGAAGCCGCTTTCCTGGACCGACCCTTGGGGCGAAGAGCCCGTATCCTGGCGAGGGAAATGACCACCTTGGGCTCCTGATGCCGCCGCTTCATGTTGGGGTAGAGATCGGTCCCGCCGGCTACGTACATGGACTCCGGTCCCGACTCGGACTTCCACCGCAGGGCTTCCTTGAGGGTCCGAGGTTCCAAATATCGGAATGAAGGAAGCCGCAGCACCCCTTATCCCCTCGCCTCGCCACCGGCGTAATCGCCGGCTCGAGTTCGGCGTTCCCGCATGCCGCCGGCACCCCGCCCCTTGTCCCCTACCGCGGTACCGTCACCCCCCTCCCAAGGAGGAGGAACCCGAATAGGATCGGGCCAAGGTATCTCGGGGAAGCTGATCGGGCCGAAGCGCCCGGCGTCTCCTTTGGCTTTCGCCTTCAGCGCCTTCAGGACCTTCTCCGGGGTTATCGGAATCTCGTCGATCCTCACACCCACCGCGTCGTATACCGCGTTGGCGATCGCCGGCGGGACGGGAAGCAAGGGACCTTGACCTACCTCCTTGGCACCGAAAGGCCCGCTGGGATCCGGATCTTCCACCAAATAGGTCACAACGTCGCACATCTCCAGCGTGGTGGGGCTCTTATACTCCAGCATGCTGGGAATCTTGTGCACCAAGTTCCGGTTGGCCCGGTAGACCATTTCCTCCATCAGCGCCTCCCCCAAACCCATGTATACACTACCCTCGATCTGCCCTATTACGGTTACCGGGTTGATGCACTGGCCCACGTCGTGGGCGATCCAGATCGTCGGTACGCGCACTATTCCGGTCTCCGGATCGACTTCCACCTCCGCCACGGCCGCGCTGTAGGAGTAAGCGGGCGACGGGCCCACCCCGGCGCCCCGATAGCGGCCCGCCGCCGGAGGAGGAGTGTACGATCCGACCGTACAGATCGTGCCGAAGGCCGCTTCGGCTAGCTGCACCGCCTCGGCGAAGGCAACGCCGCGCTCCGGATCCTGCACGTCGAACACCCGGCCACCGGCGAACTCCAGGCGCGAGGGCGGCACGTCCAGCTTCTGGGCCACCGCACTCGCCAAAAGGTCGCGAGCCTTATGGGCGGCTTGAATGGCGGCGTTCCCGGTCATCAGGGTGACCCGGCTGGAGTAACTTCCCAAGTCTACCGGAGTGAGATCGGTGTCTGCAGTGACTACCGCGATGTCGAACGGGTCGATCCCCAGAACCTCGGCCGTCACGTAGGCCAGGATCGAATCCGATCCCTGGCCGATCTCGGTGGATCCGCAATACACCGTGACACCGCCCCCGCGGTCCAGCTTGAGCTGAACGCCGGACTGGGGCAGGTTGTTCCAGTAAATCGGCAGTCCGGCTCCGCAGATGTAACTGGAGCAGGCGAGGCCCACGCCGCGCCCATAGGGAAGCTTGCGAAACTTCTCCCGCCAGCCGGATCCCTCCACCACCTTGCGGATGCACTCGCCGAGTCCCATCGAACCTACCCGGAGATAATTGGCGGTCAGGGAATGCGGCGGCACCAAGTGCCGCAACCTCAGCTCCGCGGGGTCCATGCCCAGCCGCTCGGCGATCTTGTCGAGATGAATTTCCAGAGCGTAGCGCGGCTGGGGCGTGCCGTGCCCCCGCTTGGGCCCGCAGGGCGGTTTGTTGGTAAAGACCCGCGCTCCCTGAAACTTGTAGCGCGGTACCTGGTAGGTGACGGTTTGAAGCGCCCCGGTATAGTAAGTGCTCGCCACCCCGTACGATCCGTAGGCTCCTCCGTCCAACAGGCTCTTGAAGTGGAGCGCCGTGACCGAGCCGTCCCGCTTCACGCCGGCCTTGACCCACATCAAGGTGGGATGGCGGCCTCGATGGCAGTAGAAGACTTCCTCCCGGGTGAGGGTAATCTTTACCGGCCGTCCGGTTACCATGGCAAGCTTGGCGGCCACTATCTCATGGCTGAAAGGATCGCTCTTGCCTCCAAAACCCCCTCCGTTGGGACAGGCGATCACACGGATCCTGGACGGCGGAAGCTGGAGAACTTTGGACAGGGCGCGGTGCACATAGTGCGGCGTTTGGGTGGAACTCCACAGCGTGAGCTTCCCCTGGGGCGACCATTCCGCGACGGCGGCATGCTGCTCCATGGGGAGATGGGTGCTGCCCTGGTAGAAGTAGCAGTCTTCCACCACCAAATCCGCCTCCGCGAACCCCTGCTCGACGTTACCGAACTCGAGGTGAATCAGTTTGTGAAAGTTGCCGCGGTCTCCGTAATCGTGAATCCGGGGTTCCGGTTTGGCGATCGCTTCTTCCGGCGAGGCGATCGGTTCGAGGGGCTCGTACTCGACCTCGATGAGATCCAAGGCCTGGGTCGCAATTTCTTCGCTCACCGCCGCCACGGCGGCAACCGGATCACCCACGAACCTTACCTTGTCTAGCGCCAGTGCGTGCTCGTCCTGGCTCACCGGGAGAATCCCGAACGGTATGGGCAGATCCTCGCCCGTCAGCACCGCCTTGACCCCTTCGAGCTCCAGCGCCTTGCGCGTATCGATCTTCACTATGCGAGCGTGGGGGTGCGGGCTCCGCAGGAGTTTGGCGAAGAGCATGCGGGGCAAGAAAAGATCGTCCGCAAACCTAGTTTGCCCCGTGACCTTCGCTACCGCGTCCACCTTGCGGTGCGCGCGGCCCACGACGCGTTTTTCCCGCCCCGGGTGATCCGCGGCGACCGCTTGGCGTACCTCGGTGGAAACCTGAACCGCCCTATCGCCGTCCATAGATGGATTCCTCAGGCGGGGCGGCGTCCTCTCCGCGCATCCAGGCCGCGGCCAGCTCGACCGCCTCGTAGATCTTGATATAGCCGGTGCACCGGCAGAGATTGCCGGCTAGGGCCTCCTTTATATCCTGCCGCGTGGGCCGGGGGTTGCGCTCCAGGAGAGCTTCGGCCGCTAGCAGAATGCCCGGAGTGCAGTAACCGCACTGGGCGGCGCCCAGGTCGGCGAAGGCGCGTTGCAGCGGATGGAGCTCCGGCCCCCGGGCCATTCCCTCCACGGTTTTTACCTTTCTACCTGCCGCAGCCACGCCTAAGACCAGGCAGGAGAGAACCGGCTGGCCGTCGAGCAGTACGGTACAGGTACCGCACTCGCCGAGCTCACAGCCGTGTTTGGTCCCGGTGAGTCCCAGGTCCTCGCGCAACACCTCCAGGAGGGTCTTGTGGGGCGGAAAAGAAACCTCCACCGGTTCCCCGTTCACCTCCAGGGAGATATGGGCGTGTCCGGGTGGTTCAGCTCGCCGTGCCAAAGAGAAACACCTCGGTTTGCTGGGTGAGAAACTGCTTGGCTTTAGGATCGAGCAGGTTCAAACCGTAGTGATTGATCACTGCCGTCTGCTGGCGGAGCCACTCGCGCCAGCAGTTCTGGCAGATGGAGTCGTAGATTCTGGCCCCCAGATCGCCCGGAAGAGGGGGAGCCTTGAGCTGCTCGCCCGGCTGCTTGCAGCGAGAGCAGGTTATCGTCGCCATGAGTCGCCTCTTTCTGGAACGCTGTCTCACTTATTAATCTTGCCAGGCGGGCGCCGTAACGCCAGCTTAACGGTCGGATGACCGACTCCCCTTTGACGGTGGGCCTGTGCACGGACTGTACTTACAGCCGCCGAGTGAAAAACAAGCGGGGATCGTCGTTCTGGTTGTGCCGGAGGTCCGAGGAAGATTCTCGGTTTCCGAAGTATCCGTCGCTGCCGGTGCTGAGCTGCGCCGGCTACTCACCTGAACCCGAGCCAGAGCGGAATCGAAGATGATCCAGAAGCTGCGAAAGGTCCTTTTGCCGGTTGTCTTCTCCCTCGGCCTGCCCGGGGCTCTCTTGGCGGCCCAGCAAGCCGATCCTTACTTGGAGCAGGCGCGGCGCATTCTCCGGGAGGTGCCGCTGATAGACGGCCACAACGATCTACCCTGGGCGGTTCGTACCGGATTCGCCTTGAGTCTCGACTCGGCGAACATCGCTCGGCCGCAGCCTCGCTTGATGACCGATATCCCCAGACTCAAGGCCGGGATGGTGGGAGGCCAGTTTTGGTCCGCCTACTCGCCGAGTTCGTTTGCCGGGCGCGGAGCGGCGCGCGTGGGAATGGAGCAGGTGGACTTGGTGCACCGGCTGGTGGCCAAGTATCCCGAGACTTTCGAGCTCGCCCGCACGGCGGACGACGTAGTGAGGATTCACCGGGCGGGGAAGATCGCTTCCCTGATCGGGCTCGAGGGCGGGCACATGATCGAGAACTCCTTGGGGTTGCTGCGCGCTTTCTACGCTCTCGGGGTGCGCTACATGACTCTCACGCACTCGCGCAACACCGACTGGGCCGACGCCGCCACGGACTCCATGCAGCACGGAGGCCTTACCCGGTTCGGGGAGGAAGTGGTCCGGGAAATGAACCGGCTGGGGATGCTGGTGGATCTGTCTCACGCTTCGGACTCCACCATGTGGGATGCGCTGCGGGTTACCGAGGCTCCGGTGATCTTCTCCCATTCCTCGTCCCGGCACTTCACTCCCCACCCGCGCAATGTGCCGGACGACATACTGCGCGCCGTGGCGCAGAACGGCGGAGTGGTGATGGTCAACTACGTTCCGACCTTCATATACCTTCCCGCCTATGAGCATTCCCAGCGAGCCCAGGAATACCAGCGCAGCCTCAGAGCCCGCGGCGTCGAAGGACCGGCGTTGCAGGACTCGCTGCGCGCGTGGAACGAGAAGAACTCCATGCCGCGACCTCCTCTGAGCGTGGTCGCCGATCATATAGAGCACATACGCAACGTCGCTGGCGTGGATCACGTGGGCATAGGTTCGGACTTGGACGGGATAGACGAGACGCCGATCGGCTTGGAGGACGTCTCTACGTTTCCGGCTCTGCTCGCCGAGTTGCTGCGCCGCGGCTGGAGCGCGGAGGATGTAAAGAAGGTGGCGGGTCTCAACGTGTTGCGGGTGATGCGCCGGGTGGAAGAGGTGGCAGCACGGCTGCAGCGGGAAAGGGGGCCCAGTGTCGCCCAAATCGAAGTTTTGGACGGCTGGAGCGCGTCCCCGCCGTGGAGCAGTCCCGGGCGCTGACGGTTCAACGACGCTGGACAATTCCAAGGAGGAGATAATGCGGGCAAGCTCGGTTTTGCTCGGGGTGCTGGTTATTGCCGCCTGCGGCGCTCCGGACATGGAAGAGATCCGCCGGAGAGACTTGGAGGAAGCGGAACAGGCTTTTCGGAGCAACATCGCCGCCATCCACCGGCGGGACGCGGAGGGGTATCTGGCACATTATCTCGATTCTCCGGAGCTGGTAATTGCCGGCGGCGATTCGTTGCGGAGAGGATTCTTGCCCTTTGCCGAAGCGCGGCGCGCCAGCAACGAATGGCCGGATACCTTGATAGCGGGAGAGCCCGTGCTGGTATGGCTGGCTCCGGGTGTGGTGTACGGCGCTTATCCTTACACCGTCGTGGAGCGCGGAGACTCGAGCTCAGGTTGGTCGGAACGCGTGTTCATAAAGACGGGAGGTGCGTGGAAGGTGGCCGTCACCAGTAGAATAGACCGCTGCGACTGAGTAGGAGGAAAGATGCGCGCTTTCTGGACAGCACTGGCCGTGGTGCTGCTCCCGTCCGTATCGGCGGGACAGCAGAAGCAGGTGATCCAGCTTCCCGGTACTCCGCCGGGCCTCCCGTTTTCCACGGCGGTACGGGTAGGCGATGTGCTGTATCTTTCGGGTCAGATCGGTACCTTGCCGGAAACCGGGCAGCTGGTGCCCGGAGGGATTAGGGCGGAGACACGGCAAACGCTGGAGAACATCAAGCGCACGTTGGAGCAGATCGGAAGTTCCATGGACCGCGTGTTCAAGTGCACGGTTTTTCTGGCCGACATGGCGGACTACGCCGCCATGAACGAAGTCTATCGCACCTACTTCCCCGTAGACCCTCCGGCGCGCTCTACCGTGGCCGGAAGCGGGCTGGCATTTGGGGCCCGAGTCGAAATAGAGTGTCTAGCTCTGGCGGGTAAATGAAAGTCCGACGACAACTGGCGGCTCTGGAGCCGATGGTACTGGGACCTCTCAAGGAGGTCAGCGGGGAGGACTGGCACCGCACTGTTCCCGGGAAGTGGAGCTTGGCCCAGATTGTCCGCCATCTGGCAATCGGCGTGGATTCGGTGGCTGCGGCGTTCGAACGGCGGGCGAATAAAGACTTGATGGTCCGCCGTTCCACTCCCGCCCAGGCGGTGGCCCGCCATCTAGTGCTGGGGTTGGGAAGGCTCCCTAGCCGCCGCGAGCCGCCGGCGGGCACCATCCCCGAAGAGCGTCCCGACCCGGAGGCCACGATCGCCCAGTTCAGAATAGGTGTGGCGAAACTGGAGACGTTCGTGGAAACCTGGCCTCCGGAGCGGCAGCTCAGGATCTTTGTCCGCCATCCGTATCTGGGCGATCTCAATCTCCCCGAATGGGTGCGCTTTCACTACGTGCACTGCCGCCACCACGTGCGGCAGATAGAGGCGCGGCTGCGCTGGCTAGCCCTGTTGAAACGCAATGCGCGGGCCGACTGAGCTTCGACACTAAAGTATCGTAAGTCCCCGGTCGCTAGGTTCCGGGGCGAGATCGCGAGCGGGATTCCCCGCGCGGGTGAGGGCCTGGGCCATGGCGCCGGCTACCTCGGCGGCTGCCGCTTTGGGAGCGAAGGCCAGCAGGGCCGATCCCGCTCCGGAGATAGTAACTCCCCAAGCTCCCGCCTCGAGCCCGGCTCGAACCGCCGCATCGTAGCCTATTATGAGCTTCCTTCGGCACGGCACCGCGATGTGGTCCTCCATCCCGAAGGCGATCAGTTCGGGCTCGCCCCCGGTAAGTCCCAACACCAGTGCCGCCGCGCAAGCGGCTTGCCCTATCGCCGCTTCGCGGGATATCTGCTCGGGCAAAAGCGCTCGAGCCTGGCGGGTGTCAATCGACGCCTCCGGAATCGCTAGCGCTATGCCCACCTCGGAGTTCAGCTTCAACTGAGTTCGATGGCTGCTGGCTAGAAACAGTCCGCCGTAAACCGCCGGTCCGGCGTTGTCGGGATGGCCTTCGATCCTGCTCGCCCGGTCGAAAATCGTATCCTGCCGCAGTTCCAGCCCGCGGGCAAGATCGGCCAGGGCCAAAGCCGCAACTATCGCGGCGGCGGAGGATCCCAACCCTTTCCCTACAGGTATTCGGGATTCCACCTCCAGGTGGGTGCCGCCCGGCGGGCTTTCAGCCACGAAGGTTGCGGTGAAAAGATCGCGCGCGGGATCCAGGTGCTCCAAGGTCCCGCGATAGATAGTTGGGCCTTCGCCCTCGACCAACCGGGCTTCCAGCCAAAGGTCGATGGCGAGGCCCATGCAATCGAAGCCTGCGCCGAGGTTGGAGGTGGAAGCCGGTACCCTTACGGCTGCTAAGACGGACACACTGGTTGATAGCAGGCGAGGCGCTCTTGCGCAACGCCGGGTACCGTTTCAGCTACTCGTAGCGCAGCGCCTCGATCGGGTCCAGCATCGCCGCCCGCCGTGCCGGCCAGATGCCGAAAAACAGCCCCACGCCGGCGCTGAACAAGACCGCCAGCATGACCGCGGCGGGGGAAACCACCGTGTTCCAATTGGCCAGCTTGGCCAGTGCCACCGACGCCGCGGCACCGGTCAAGATCCCGATGACTCCTCCCAAGAGGCAAAGCACCAGAGCCTCCACCAGGAACTGTAGGAGAATGTTCCGGCGAGTAGCTCCCAGTGCCTTGCGCACGCCGATCTCGCGCGTCCTTTCGGTGACCGAGACCAGCATGATGTTCATGATACCGATCCCGCCCACTACCAGACTCACCGCCGCGATACCGGCAAGGAGGAACGTAAAAGTACGAGTGGTTTCCTCGAACGTGGCTAGGAACTCCGCCCGGTTCCTGATCTGAAAATCGTTGTCGCCGCCGGGACGGATCTGGTGTTCCCGGCGCAGAATGCGCTCGATCTCCAGCATGGCCACCGCTACCGACTCGGGTCGCGCCACTTGGACCGTGATCGAGCGCAGCCGGTCGGTTCCGAATACCCGGTATTGGGCCGTCTCCAGAGGTATCAGAATCTGCTCGTCGGGATTGTTCCAACCTCCTTGGGCCCCCTTCTCGCTCAGCACGCCGATTACCTCGAACGGCACTCCTGCGATGGAGATCTGCTGCCCCACGATCGCCATGCGGTTGACTCCGAGGGAGGCGGGCACTGCGAACCCCAGAACGGCATAACGGCGGCGGGCATCTCCGTCTCCTTGGGTGAACATGCGGCCCGCTACGATCTCGTACTTGTTAACCTCGACGTAGTTGGGCGTGGTGCCCACCACGCTCACGTTGATGTTCTGGTTGCCGTACTTGACTTGAAGATTTCGGCTTATCTCCGGCACCACGTGGCTCAAAAGCCGGGCGTCCCGCCGGAGCGCCATGGCGTCGTCCACTGTCAGGCTCACCCGGTCCATGCTGGCGACACCGCGCATGAACGATTGGCCGGGGTAGATGTTGAGAAGATTGGTTCCCAGGGCGGCTATTCGGTCCTGCACCGCCTTCTGGGCTCCGGTCCCCAAGGCCACCATGGTTATCACCGCCGCCACACCGATGACTATTCCCAGCGCGGTGAGGAAGGAGCGGAGCTTGTTGGCCCGGATCGCTCCGAGAGCTACCCTAATTATCTCGCCTATCAGCATTGCTGTGTCACCGGTCTATCTTATCCTGACCTGGGGTCCGCCGCCGCCGATTCCCGGAATCGCGTTGCCCCGGATCTGTTGCATTCTCTCGTTGAACTCCTGCTGTTGGGCCACCAGGCTGGCGCTGGGAAGCAGCAACACCGTGTCAGATTCGCTGAGACCCTCCACCACTTCCGAGTAATCCAGATCGGTAAGTCCGGTGCGGACCAACACCGGAGCGGGCTTGCCCTGGCGCAACACGAACACTATGTACTCCCCCCCAAAGAGGAAGTCCGATCCGCTGGCTCCCCCGGGTTGCCCCCGGGCGAATCGCCCGCCTTGGCCGCCGCGGCCGAATCCGCCGGGCCCGCCCGTGCCCCTGAGCCGCTGCAGCAGTGCTCGTTCCTCGCTGCTCAGGGCTTGAAAACCACCGCTTCTCATCTTTTCGAAGACCGGTCGAACCTGGGCCGCCGTTATGCCTGGAGGTAAGGGTACCTCTCTGCCGTCAGGTAAGACGATTCTCTCGCCGCCGGAAGATCCACTCCCGTTAGTGCTCGCGGTCGGCGACGTCGAGGATCCGTCGGCTAGCTGCTGGCGCTGGCGCCGAGCTTCAGCGATCTGGGACTGTACCGCCTCGGGATCCAAACCCAAAACCAGAGCCGCCGATCCCACGTCTCTCTGGGTGCGGAGGGCAGCGTTCGGTATCGCCAGGACTCCCTGACGCGAACCCACGTGCACTTCCACTTCTGCGTTCATACCCGGCTTGAGCAGATGACCCGGATTCGGGATCCTCACCAGCACCGGGAACATGGTGACGTTCTGCTGGGTTACCGCCTGGGGCTCGATCTTCAGCACGCTTCCCCGGAAGGGCCGGTTAGGGAAGGCGTCCACCGTGATGGTGACGTCCATTCCCGGCTGGATTTTGCCTATATCGGTCTCGTCCACCAGCGCCCGGACCTGGACCGTGTCCAGGTTGGCCATAGTCAGAAGCGTGGTGCCGCCGGTCACCTGACTGATGGCGGAGGCTATAACCGTTCCCACTTCCACCGCTTTGCTGATGATGACCCCGTCGGTGGGTGCCCTGACGTCGGTGTCCTCGAAAGCGATCCGGGCGTCCTCCAGCGCTCGCTCCGCTCGCACCAGCTGGGCGTTCGCGTTGGCGGCCTGGAGCCGGGCGGCTTCGTACTCCTGCTCCGTGATCGATTGGGTTTTGAACAACTCCTCTGCCCGGCGCAGCTGCGACTGGGCGTTGGCCAACTGGGCTTTGGCCACCTCCAAGTCCGCCTCCGCCTGCCTAAGGGCGTTGGCCGGAACCCTGGGATCCACCTTGACCAACAGTTGGCCCGCCCGGACGACGTCGCCGGTCTCCACCCGAACATCTATGATCTCTCCCGAGGCTTTGGACTTGACCTCCACGGTGGTAACCGGTTCCACCACCCCCGCCGCGGACGCCGATACCACTATGTCGCGCACCGTCACCGGCACCGCCTGATAGACCGGCGGGGGCGGTTCCTTCGAGCAGGCTGCCAGAATCAAAGCCAGCCCGCCGGTGAGCAATCTCGCTATCTGCTTCATGCCACCTTCTCCGTAAGCACGTCCCGCTCGATGCGCCCGTCCAGCAGGTGGATCTGCCGCTTGGCGTGGGCCGCAATGTCGCGCTCGTGCGTTATCAGAACGATAGTTTGTCCCTGGCGGTGAAGTTCCTCGAAGACCTCCATGATTTCGGCGCTGGTCTGGCTGTCCAGATTGCCGGTGGGCTCGTCCGCCAGCAGGATGCTGGGGTTGTTGACCAGGGCGCGGGCGATCGCCACCCTTTGTCTCTGGCCTCCGGAGAGCTCGTTGGGCTTGTGATGCATGCGGTCCGCCAAGCCCACCCGCTCCAAAGCGGCAGCCGCCATCTCGCGGCGCTTTTTCGCAGGTACCCCCGCGTAGATCAGAGGCAACTCCACGTTATGGAGCGCCGTGGCTCGAGGAAGCAGATTGAACGTCTGGAACACGAAACCGATCTCCTTGTTCCTTATCCTGGCCAGCTCGTCGTCATCGAGCTCGCTCACCTTCTGCCCGTTGAGCCAGTACTCCCCCGAAGTGGGAGTGTCCAGGCAGCCCAGCAAGTTCATGAGCGTGGATTTTCCCGAACCCGAGGGGCCCATCACGGCTACGAACTCGTTGCGCCGGATTTGCAAATCCACGCCCCGCAGAGCGTGGACCACCTCCGAGCCGACCTGGTAGTCCCGGGTCAGTTTGTGGGTCAGTATCACGATGTCCGGCAGCGGAGTGTCGCCGGTTTTGAACTCCATATGTTGGGCGGGGTGACTCATAACTCCCTTCCGATCAACGCTTCAAGCTGCGCCTTGGCAAGTAACAAATTCAACCGAGCCTGGACCAGATCCACCTCCGCCTGGTCCAAATTCACCTGGGAGGTCAAAACGTCCAGGATCGTGGCCGCTCCCAGGCGATAGCGCTCCTGCTGGACTCTCAAGTCTTCTTCCGCCGCAGCCCGGCTCGCTTCAGCTATTACGAGTTGCTGTTGCGCGGCGTTGAGTGCCGCCAGATACTGCGTCAGCTGGGCGTCCACCTGACGCCGAGCATCGGCCGCCTGAACTTCGGCCGCCTCGCGGGCCGCAACGCTGCGGGAAAGGTTGAGCTCGCGGGAGAAGCCGTTAAATAACGGCCACGACAGGCTCACCCGGGCAGACCAGGTGTTGTTCATGGCGTCCAAGCTGTTGCCCGCAAAGGACTGCGAATACGACGCCGTGATCGACGGAAAGTACTGCGCCCTGGATACCACCACTTGAGCTGCCGCCGCTCTGGCCTGGGCTTCGGCCAGCCGTACCGCGGGCGAGTTGCGCCGCGCTTCCTCGCGCAACGCCGCCGTGTCCAGCTCCCCTAGGCGGAAGAGAGTGGAGTCGGCTACCGGGCGCACCGGACCGTCCACTCCCACCATTCTGCCCAAATTGGCCTCCGCCGTCGCCAGCTGAGCCTGCGCGTTCAGCAGCTGAAGTTGGGCGTTGCCCAACTCCACCATCGCGCGCAAGGTATCGGAACGGGTTGCGCTGCCGGCTGCGAGCTTGTCCTTTGCGATCTTGAGCTGCTGGGCGGCACGCTCGATGCGGGTCTCCGAGACCCGCACCAGCTCGGCCGCCGAAAGGGCGTTGAAGAATGCCTGCTTGGTCTGGAGGATGACCTGAAACTCCTGATTGACCAACGCAGCTTCGGCACTTTCGGCGCCCGCGCTGGCGGCGCGGTTCAAAGCCGGGCGTCTAAAACCGTCGAACAGCTCGAGCGAGGCGCTGAGGCCCGCTGAATACGAGGTGGAAGCCGCGGTCACGGTTCGCTGAGTATTGGGGTCGAACCGGGTCGCGGAGTTGGTACTCCACCCCGAGTTCGCCGAGAGGGTGGGGAACCAGTTGCCCAGCGCCTCGCGCTGGGTCGCGCGGGCTACGTCCAGATCTCCGCGCGCCCGGACCACATTCGGCTGCGCCCGAAGGGCAAGTTCTATCGCCTCTTCCAGGGTAACCGTTAATACCTGGGCGCGCAGGTCCGCCGCAGTCGAAAGAACTGCCAGGGCGATCGCCCAGTTCAACGCTTTCCTAGTCACGTCGTTCTCCCCGTTCCCGCCTCTCTCGAGCGGCTCTTAGACTGTCCGACCGAGCGATAAAAGCCTGATAGCGCTCGCGCTGTTCGTCGTTCAAAACTTTCATGATGTCGGCACGCAGTTGGGTTCTGACCTCTTCGAACCGCTGGCGCGACTCGCGCCAAATCTCCTTGGTGGTCGCATCGTGGCGCCGCAGGATCGCGACCACGGAATCGCGCTGCTCCGGGGTAAACTGAAGTTCCCGGTCCAGCCGATCGATATAACTGAGCCGAGGGCTGCGCTCCCTGTCGCGGTCTCGGTCTCGATCCCCCAAAGCGGCAGTCGCTGCACCACCTACCGCGATTCCCGCAACGAAGGCGGCAATGACTACCGCCGCGGCCCAAACTTTGGAGCGCCCGACCACCGTCACCGGCTCTCCAGCGACGCCGCCAGGATCAGATCCAGATCCGGCGGGCTTGGTCCCACTACGAGCACCGCCGGCAGATCGGTTTCATCCGCCGGCCTTAGAGCATCCTCCAGCGTAACTTCTGGCTCGCTCCCTCCAGATGCAGCGACCAACCACACAGTCGCGGCGGCCGCCAGTGCCAGCGCGGCGGCCACGGCTGGCCGGGCCCAGGCGGAGAGCACGTCCCACCAGTTTTCGGCTCCCGTCCGAATTCCCCAAAGCGGCTCGGCCGCCGCCACCACTTTCCGGGTGAACTCGGCGTGATCCCCGGCATCCAGAATCCGGCGCAGAGCTTCGCCCAGCTCGGGGTCCGGTCGGTGGTCAAACGGAGAAGTGGGCGTCATACAGTATCCTCCCTAGACTCTCGCCACCCGGCCAGCGCTTTCCTGAGCGCCCGGCGCGCGTGAAAAACATGGGATCGAACCGTGCCCTCTGGTATATCCAAAATCCGCGCTATCTCCCGGTGAGTGTACCCTTCCACGTCGAACAGCACTACCGCCAGTCTTTGCTGTTCGGGCAGCCGGTCCAATGCGGACCGCAGTGCCTCGTCGAACAGCCGGCTCTCCGCGGTGCGGTCCGGCCCCGGCTGGCCCGCCGGCAAAGTGGGCGATATGGCCTCGGCCGAGCGCACCTTGCGCCTCCTCCAGCGATCCCGCGCCGCGTTGGCCACGATCCGCATCAACCAAGGCCCGAACGGCCTGGTAGGATCGTAGCGCCCCAAGTGTTTAAGCGCCGCCAAAAAACCATCCTGTGCGGCATCGTCCGCATCGGCCGCGTTGCCCAAAATCGCACGGGCTACCCGCCGGGCTTGCGGGGCGTAACGCGCCACCAGCTCGCCGAACGCCTCACGGTCGCCCGCCTGAGCCAGGGCGGCCAGCTCCGCGTCCCGCACATCTGCCATACGCGCCAGGCGCAAACCCCGTTGAACTTCCTCACTCATCGCCTTGGTGCCGGCGCGCGGCAAACTGCCGAGCCGCTCCCACACCGATCCACAAAAGCGCGAACGCCACCAGGTATCCCATAAAACGGGGCGCTGCGAGAAAGAGCGCTCCCACGCCGGCCGAGACGAACAACAGCGCCCCGGCGATGGAGCGCCGAGCCCCTCCCGCCACCTGCCTCAGGGTGAGGACCGCTCGCTGGGATAACTCCCGAGCCCACGGGCGGTGGGCGGGGATCTCCGGCGGAGCGCCGCCCGCCACCACCGCCGGGGGCAAGCGCTCCGCGAGAGGAGCAAAAACCCGCCTCGGTCGCAAGACTATCTCGGTGGCGAAGGCCAGGTCCCTGCGGAACTGAAAGGCCGCCTCCGCAGCGAGCTTTGGGTCTTCCAGCAAGAGGTCCAACTCGTAATTGCTCAAGAAGCTCGGCAGGTTCAGGTTGCTCGATCCAACCTTGAACCAGACGTCGTCCACCACCGCAGTCTTGGCATGGAGCATCGGTCCGCGCCACTCCCAAATCCTAACACCTGCCTCCAGAAGCTCCCGGTATCCCACTCGGGTGAACGCTCTTACCGCCGGGATATCGGTGCGGCCGGGGAGCAGCAGGCGCACATCCACACCGTCCCGCGCCGCCGCCAATAGGCCGGCGAATAGCGGGGCGGGGGCCACCAAGTATGCGTCGGTGATCCAAAGCCGGTGCGAGGCGCTGGCCACCAGAAGCTCTACGGCGCGATAGACTTTGAGCCTCCCAGGCACACCTTCGACCACCCTTACTACCGCCTCGCCGCATTGAGCCGGCGGGGAAGCCTGTAAAACCGTTGCGGTTTCCCCTCCTGACTTACGCCATAGCTTTTGAAAGGTTAAGTCGATAGCGCGGGCAGCGGGCCCGCACACCTCCACCGCCGTGTCCCTCCAGGGCATTCGGCCGCGCGCGGGATCACCCGACCACTCGTCACCTATGCATAGTCCTCCCACGATCGCGCGGTAGCCGTCGGCGCCGACGTACTTCCGGTGGTTTCTTCTCAGGGAAGCGATCGGGTGCAACGGGTTGACCGGGTTGAACGGGTGCACCTCGATACCTGCCCGCCGCAGATCGTCCCAGAACCGCCGGGAAGTGCTGCGACACCCCAGCGCGTCGTACAGTACGCGTACCTGCACGCCCCGGCGCGCGGCTTCTTTGAGTTCCGCGGCGAAGCGCTTGCCGGTGCGATCATCTCTAATGATGTAGTTTTCGAAGTGTACGTAGTGTCGTGCCTCGCCGATGAGGCGCAACATCGCCTCGAAAGTGAGAGGCCCGTCGACCAGGTGAGATACCCGGTTCCCGGGGATCGCTCTCCCGCCACATGCCCGGTCTAGGGCCCTTCCCAGATCTGTCCCCGTGCCGGGGCGAAAGGCCTGAGCTTCGGCGATCTCGGTCAAGGATTACCCAGCCCCAGGGACGACTCCACGGGACGCAAGGCCTCGATGACAAACTGAATGTGCTCGTCCAGCGGTATTCCCAGCTCCTCTGCGCCCCGGTACACCTCGTCGCGGTTGACTCCGCGGGCGAAGGCCTTGTCTTTGAGCTTTTTCTTGACGCTGCGGACCTCGAGGTCAGCGAGGCTTTTGGAGGGCCGCACCAGTGCGCAAGCGACCAAGAACCCGCAAAGCTCGTCCACGGCGAAGAGGGTTTTGGCCAGAAGTGTGTCGCGGGGCACCCCGGTGTAAGACGCGTGACCCAGTATGGCGCGGCACAGCTCCTCGGGAAAACCCCGCTCGCGGAGCAGGCGGACGCCATAGCTCGGGTGTCCCTCGGTGGGCGAGTGGTCCGGGTTGGGGAAGCGCTCGTAGTCGAAATCGTGAAGGAGACCCACAATGCCCCAAGTTTCTTCGTCTTCTCCGAACTTGCGAGCGTAGGCCCGCATTGCGGCCTCCACCGCGTACATGTGCTTGCGCAGCGCCTCGGACTGAGTGAATTCGTGCATCAGTGCCAGAGCTTCTTCGCGATTCATCACTGCCTTCCTTTCACCGTGCATCTCTGGTGGACCGTATCCTTCAGGCGTCTTTATGTTCATATGCGCTCACCCGAGACCGAGCCCCGCTTCGGTTAGCGCCGTGCCGCGCGTCATGCCGGATCCGATCCCTGGGGCAAGGGCAAGTGGGGAGACTGCGCCACGGTCAGCGGAACCGACGCGTGGACCTCATCGTCCACAGTGATCTCGAAGGCGTATCGGCCGGGATGGGGGAAGGGAACGTCGAAAACCAACACGGCGCCCGCCTCGACCTCGGTCACCCCTGCAGGGGGCTCCGCGAGCGTGACGGTTCCGTTCCCCGACAGGACTTCTACACCGTCGCTGTCGCGCAGAGTTATGGTCACCCGGTGCTCGCCGACTTCGGTGCGCTTGCCCTTCAGTCTCAGTACCAAGTGAAGGCGCGGGTGAACCGCCGGAAACTTGGCCACCCAAATGTGCTGAAAGATTCCCAGGACGGAAAGCTTGCCGTACTGATCGATCAGAGCATAGTCGCACACGACTGCAAAATCCAATTTCATGGCCTAAACGTAGCTAGGGCCAAGGCCAACTCCGAGGGATCCGAGGTGGGAGCCGCGCACTGCACCCCGCAGCACAGGTAAGCTCGGGGCGTCTGGCCGCTCAACATCGCTTGGAGGGGTTGGGGTAGTTGGTCCGCCGGGTCCTTCGGCTCGAGAGGCACGATCACCTTGCGCGGCCGGTAGGTACGCCTGGCCGCCCGCAAGAGCGCGTCTCTTCCGGGCTCATCCGGATCGCCCACGATCACTACGTAAGTTGCGGGGTTCAAGTACCAGTCTGCCGCCCTCAGCATGGTAGCGGCGTACAAGGAGAGAGTCCCCAGCGCCCCGGAGGCAGCCCGCAGCAATTCCTCCGCCCGCTCTCGCCAGGGAGCCGAGCGATCGTGGAATGCGAGGCGCAACATGACCAGGGCCGCCACGCCGTTGCCGGAGGGCGTAGGTGCGTCCTCCAGCGGTCTCAAAGGCTGATCCAGGAGGCCGATCCGGCGGTAGCCCTGGGCTACATCGAGGAGCAGACCCTCACCCGCCCGGCACTCCGTCCACACAAAGGTCATGAGTTCGGCGGTTCGGGCAAGCCATTTTCGACTTCCGGTCGCTTCGTAGGCGTCCAGAGAGGCAGCCGCCAGCTGGACTTGGTCCTCCAGTATTCCCTTGAGCGTGCTTCCCGGAGCATGAGCGGCGCCTTGCAGCGGATCCGGTGCTGCTTCCTTAAAAATTCTCTCCAAAGTTGCAAGGGCGTGATTCTCCAGCTCCGGCCGATCCAGATGAGCTGCCGACTCCAGCATTGCGGAAGCGAGCATGGCGTTCCACCCGGTATACAGAGACCGGTCGACGGCCGGCGCGGGGCGGCGATCCCGGGCGGCCTTGAGCTTGGCACGTCCGGACACCAAAAGCTCGGCCACTCGCTCGGGGGGACAACGCAGCGCTGCGGCTATCTCGCGGATCGACTGCTTGATCCACAAGACGTTCTTGCGCGGGTTGTGACTCATTTCCCCCGCCTCGTCGATGTCGTAGCGGCGGCACAGCGCCTGATACTCCTCTTCGGTGACCGCAGCCCGCACCTCTTCGGGCGTCCAAGTGAAGTAGTCGCCGTCGTCGCCCGGACCCGCGTCGGCGTCCTGGGAAGCGCCGTAGCCCCCTTCCTGCTGAGCCAGGACCTCCGTCACCCACCTGACGATTCCTTCTATTACGTGCCTATAGGAAAGTCCATCGGCGGCGCTTTCCCGAACCAGTCGCACTTGATCCTCATCGGCCTGTTCCGCGGAAGAGTCGGCGTGCACGTAGGCCCGCAGCAGCTCGGAGTTGTCGTAAGACATCTTTTCGAAGTGGGGGACTATCCAGCGGGCATCCACGGAGTAGCGGTGAAAGCCCCCACCCACGTGGTCGTGGATCCCTCCTCTGGCCATTCCCAAGAGAGTGCGGTCCACCATTTCCCGCAGCCATACTTCTCGGGTATCGAACCAGCGGGCCAACAGAAAGTCGCAGGCCGCCGGGTGCGGAAACTTGGGCTGAGTGCCGAAGCCGCCGTATCGAAAGTCGAAAACCCGCGCCATCCTTTCCACGGCCTGCTCCAGCACCGACGGATCGATCGGTCCGGCTCGCACCTCCTGGCTCAGCTCTTCCAGCCGGCGGCGAATCTCCGAAGCCTGGGCCGACACCCGTCCCGGATCCTGCCGGTACAGCCGGGCTAGCTCGCGGAGTACCGACGCAAAGCCGGGCCTGCCGTACTTCCCGTCCGGCGGAAAGTAGGTGCCTCCGTAGAAAACTTCGCCGCTGGGTGTGAGAAAGGCGGTAAGGGGCCAGCCGCCTTGGCCGGTCAGGACCTGCACCGCACGCTGGTAGCGTGCATCCACGTCGGGCCGCTCGTCGCGGTCCACCTTGATACAGATCCAGTCGCGGTTGAGCAGCTCCGCAATAGCCGGATCTTCGTACGACTCCGAGTCCATGACGTGGCACCAATGGCACCAGGAGGCTCCGATGTCGAGGAGGATCGGCTTACCTTCGGCCCGGGCGCGCTCGAAGGCTTCCTCGCACCAGGGGTACCAATCCACCGGCTGGTGCGCGGCGGAGCGAAGATACGGCGAGCGCTCCGAAGCTAGCCGGGAACCCACCGTCAACCCGCTTTGCCCGCCGAGGGACAGAGATCGTTCACCGGACAGATCTCGCACTTGGGCTTGCGGGCCTGGCAGATCTGTCTTCCGTGGTGAATCAAGGTGTGGGAAAACCGGGTCCACTGCCTTCGAGGAACCAGACCCATGAGGTCCTGTTCGATCTTGTCCGGATCGCTGTGCCGCGTGAGCCCCAATCGCCGGGCGATCCGCCGGACATGAGTGTCCACCACGACCCCTTCGTTCTTCCCGAAGGCGGTGCCCAGAACCACGTTGGCGGTCTTCCTGCCCACGCCCGGCAGCTTTACCAGTTCCTCCATGGTTTCAGGCACTCGGCCTCCATGGCGCTCCACCAAGGCGCGCGCCATCGCCAGAATCGATTTGGTCTTGTTGCGGAAGAACCCGGTGGAGCGGATCTCCTGTTCGAACCGTTCAGGGTCCGCGTTGGCGTAGTCCTCGGCGGTGCGGTACTTGCGAAACAGGGACTTGGTGACCTGGTTCACCCGCTCGTCGGTGCATTGCGCGCTCAGGATCGTGGCCACCAGTAGTTCGAGGGCATTGCTGTGGTTCAAAGCACAACGGGCGCCGGGGTATCGCTGCCACAGCCGCGCGATGATCGGCTTGATTCTTTCGGAGGCGGGCGGGAATGCCTTCTTGGTCCTCATCTCCGAGCCCGGCGGCGGGCAACGTGCTCCAGGAAACCTTCGAGGTGGCGAGTGTTCAACACCTGTTCCTTCCCCAGCCAGCCCTTGCGGGCCATCGCCACGCCCAGCTCCATGTTGGCGATTCCGTTCACGCCGTGGGCGTCGGCTCCGAGGGATATGGTGACGCCGCGGCCTACGGCGTCGCGTACCAGCCGCCAGTCCAAATCCAGTCTCTGCGGGTCGGCGTTGATCTCCACCGCGATGCCTCGCTCTGCGGCTTTCTCGAAGATCGCTTCCAAATCCATGGGATAGGGATCGCGCGACAGCAGCAGCCGCCCTGTGGGGTGGCCCAGGATCGCCATGTGAGGATTGTCCATCGCCTTGAGTATTCGCCGGGTCATTTGGCCGGCATCCATCCCCAGGCGGCTGTGCACCGAGGCGATGACGAAGTCGAAGGATCCCAATATCTCGTCATTGTAGTCCAGCGAGCCGTCGCCGAGGATGTCGGCCTCGACTCCCTTGAGGACCTTGAAGTCGCGGCATTCCCGATTGACTTCGTCTATTTCCGCATGCTGGCGCGCGATATCTTCCGCGCGCAGCCCGCCGGCGTACGCCGCCGCCGTGCCGTGATCGGTTATCCCCAAGTAACTGTACCCTGCCTTGCGAGCCGCCTCGGCCCATTCCCGTATCGTGCTGCTCCCGTCGGAATAGACGGTGTGGCAGTGCAGAAAACCTCGCACGTCTCCCGGTTCCAGCAGACAGGGCAGGGTACCCGAAGCGGCTGCTTCGATCTCCCCCCGCCCCTCTCTCAACTCCGGTGCGATCCAGGGCAAGTCCAGCAAGCGATAGAGGTCCTCCTCCCGGGTTATCGACAAGAGCTCTGCTTCTCTCCTCGGGCCGCTTTCTTCAAAGACCAAGCCCATGGAACGCGCTCGGGCCGCGAGCTGAGACCAGTGTTCCTCGCTTCCGGTGGCTCGTACCAGGTCATAACCCAACCGCTCCGGCGAGCTCAGATACACGTCCGCTACCGTACCGCTGGCAAAGCGAAGCGTTATGGCCCGCTCGGTGGAACTCACGAACTCCCGAACGCCGGAGGCCGCACCCAAGGTCTCCACCACCGGTCCCGGGGGTCCCTTCATCACCAGTACGAAATCCAAGTCCCTAATGACTTCCCGCCAGCGCCGCACACTCCCGACTACGTAAACCTCCGTCACTCCGGGAAGCGTCCGCAGTACTTCCGCCAATGCCTGCGCCTCGCTCCTGGCATGATGGAGCAAGCGATAGGCGCTCGATTGGCGCAAGAAGGCGATCCCCTTGAGAATGTTCTCCGCCGTCTTCTTACCGAATCGCGGCAGTTTCTCCAATCTCCCGTCCCGCGCCGCTTCTTCCAGCTCGGCCAAGGTGTCGATGTGAAGGGTCTCGTAGATCTGCCTCACCTTGGCCACACCCAGCCCCGAGATCTGGAGCATTTCTACCAAGCCCGGAGGGATCTCGTCCCGGAGATCCTCCAGCATCCGGCTGCGACCGGTGTTCAGCACCTCCGCTATTATTTCCAACGTGGCCGGCCCGATCCCTTTGGTCTCGGCCAGTTCTCCGGTGGCCAAAGCCTCCGCCAGATCTCCGGGGAAGGTGGCTATGGCACGTGCGGCCGAGCGGTAGGCCCGCACCCTGAAGGGATTCTCTCCCTTCAGCTCCATGAACGAGGCGATGTCCTCGAGCACCCTCGCCACTTGCTGTTTGTCGACCATTACTCGGAACCTACTGCCTCACCGCGCTCAAAGCGAGATGGGTCAGATACAGCAGTTCGCCCTCGGATACCACGGAGTACACTCCGGCCAGCTCTCCCCCTTCCATCACCGGAGCGAACAGCGGGCGCCGGACGGTCTCGCCTGCGCGCTCCCAGTCGGCAAGCGCCACGCTCAGGGCTAACTGGCTGAAGCCGCCGCGGTCGGGTCTCAGGCCCAGGACCGCTAGCACGGTAACCTCGCCACTCTCCTGGCCGGTTGTGGCGAACACTCCGTCCATGGGCTCGTAGGGGGACTCGGCGTCTATCCTGGCCCAGAACAAGCGCTCGGGAAGCTGGAGGTAGCAAGCGCCGTGAGGTACCACGGGCGGCCGGTCCGCCGCTTCGATCTCCAGTAGGTCGCGCACCTGGTCGCGGCTCAGCTGGAAAGTGTGGAGCCCGGCTGACCAATACCTGTATGCCACGTACAAAAGTGTGGCGTACTGTTCCATCACGGCACCGGTTAGCTCCAGCGCCTCGGAGGGTACTAGCTCGGAGAGCAAGTCCAGCACCGGTTGGAAGCGCTGAAACTTGACCCGGCTGTCGAGATCGTAATTGGCGCGCTTCGCCGCTTCCCGCAGATCTTCGAACCGCTGGGGGGCCAGCTCGCCGAACACGTACTGGAAAGGATGGAGGCGGCTCATGACCGTCGCGGGAGAAACTGGTCCAGTACCGCGGTGAAACGCTCGGGTTCTTCCACGTAAGGCACGTGGCCGGATTGCTCGAAAATGACGAGCGGAGCTCCGAGGAGCCGGGCGATCTCCTGGGAGCCGGCCAGGGGCATGGGGTCGTGGCGCCCGTGGAGAACGATCGCCGGGACTCGAATGTGTCCGATCTGGTGCCTTAAATCATACGCTCCCAAGCTATCCCAAACGGCCTGCTGAATGCGGCCCGTCACTCTGAACGGAGTGAGCAGGCGAGTCCGAGCAGGGTCTCGGAAGTAAGGGGCCACGGCGAGCTCGAACAGACGGCGGGCGTACGCTTCAGGGTCGCGCTCCCTCAATCCCGATCTGGCGAGTTCGTCTCTGGCTGAGAGGATCGCCGGATCGGACGCTCGCTCGCTGAAGCGCCGCTCGAATTCTTTTCTTCCTTCCGCCGTGGGTGCCGCAGGAGATACCAGCGCTAGGCGACCGACTCGGTCCGGATGCGAGATGGCGAACAGCAAGGCCAAAAGGCCTCCCCAGGAGAACCCCAGCAACGTTGCTCGCGCTATGTCCCATTCTTCCAGCAGCCCGCGCAAGTCGGCCACGTGTTCCCGCCAGCCTGCCGGGACGTGGCGACCGATCGGCGATCGCCCGCCGCCGCGCTGGTCGTAGTACCGCAGTCTGCGACCGGAGGCCAAATGGTCGAAATAGGGAAGTAGGTAATCGTGATGCGCTCCCGGGCCGCCGTGGAGCACCACCACGTCGGGTCCCTCCCCTATCGTTCGGGTGAAGAGGTTGACGCCGTTTACCTCGAGGTATTCGGTGATGGGTTGCAAGCGGAAACTACAGCAACACCGCCAGCGCGTCCGCTACCTGCTTTACCGCGCGGTGTTCCGCCTCGGAAAAGCCTGCAGGGACGTCGCTGTCGATGTCGATCTGTCCCAAGATTTCGTCTCCTCGCCTGATAAGAACCACGAGTTCCGACTTGGTCTCCAAGTTGCACGCCAAATAGCCCGGCGCTGCGCTCACGTCCGGAGCGTTGATGTCCTTACCCTCGGCCACCGCCTGGCCGCAGAGACCTTTGCCCACGGGTATCCTCGTGTGTGGTGTGTCGCGGCCATCGTACGCCTCCAGGACCAGCTCGTCGCCGTGAAGCATGTATAGATAGACCGAGGTGTAAGGAGGTCCCGCCTGGCGGATCGACTTCGCCGCCAGTGCCAGCAGCTCTTGTCGCGTCGCCTCCCGAGCGAACGCGGCCCGGAGGGCTCGCACGATGGGCTCCGGTTTCAGGACCGCTTCAACCGCCACGGCGACCCAGCACCGCTTTCAGTTCCACGGGCTTGCCGTCGCGAAGCACCTTGAGGGACACGGTGTCGCCCGGCTGATACGCCCTCAACGCATTCGTCATATCGTAAAGGTTGGCTATCCGATAATCGCCCAGGCCTACCAAAATGTCCCCGGGACGCAGTCCGGCTTGCTCCGCCGGACTGCCGGACCGCACCCCGCTCAACCGCACCCCGTCCGGAGACTCGGTCATGTCGGGGACCGTGCCCAGGTACGCCCCGTACCCGCCGCCGCTCACCGGCGGTGGCGGCTCTCCGGGCACGAAGGTAAGGGGCTCCTGCCGGGCAGCCAAGGCTCCGACCACCATAGCGCCCATTTCGGCGATCCGGGAGATCCCTTCGACGTTGATCTTTTCTATGTCGTCGGTGGTACGATGGTAGTCCTGGTGTACTCCCGTGAAGAAGTGAAGAACCGGGATATTCACCGCAAAGAACGAAGACTGATCGCTCCTGCCAAAACCGTCACCCGAACCTACCACCTCCAGTCCTGTCAGATGCGCCACGGAATCCAGGATCTCGCTAAACTCCTTTGCCGTCTCGGTGCCGAACACCGTCACGCGGCGGTTGGTCAATCGCCCTACCATGTCGAAGTTGATCATGGCGTAGGTGGATTCGATGGGGACGACCGGGTGGCGCACGTAGTGCGCGGATCCCAGCAGGCCGAGTTCCTCGCCCGAGAAGGCTATGAAGACGACCGTTCGGCGAGAACCTCGGGGCGAGGCGGCGAGCTTTCTTGCCACTTCCAAAAGCGCCGCGGTTCCGGAAGCGTTGTCGTCCGCTCCGTTGTGCACCACTCCGGTGCTCTCGGGCTCGAGGCTTCCGAATCCGCCGCGGCCGAGGTGGTCGTAGTGTGCGCCCACCACGACCGCTTGTCCGGCGAGGGGCCCCCGGCCCGGGAGAATGCCGATGACGTTCTTTCCCCGGCGAGCTGTGAGCCCGGCGTGGGCCACGGCCGGAGCGGTGGAATCGACGGTGAATTCTTGGAAGTACCCTTCGGTTCCGCCGGGGATCAGTCCCGCCCGGCTCATCTGGGCGGCAATGTACGCGGCTGCGGAATCGATGCCCGGGGAACCTAAACCGCGTCCTTCGCGCTCGTCGGCGGCGAGGTATCGCAAGTCTGCGGCTATCCTATGGACCGGTTCCTGTGCGAGCAGCGCCGGTGAGCACGCCAAATACAGCACCCACAGCCAGAAGGCTCGTGGCCTTCGTGGCGCGATCTGCCGTGGACTCATGCACTGTATGGTAATAGAGCTTCAGCCGGCGCGCACCAGCCGTTCGATGACCCGGGGAGTCAGGGCGCCGGCCTCGGTTATGACTCGGGTCAAGAGCGAGAGTTCCACGTACTCGAACCGAGCGCCGGGGCCTAGTAGAGGGGGAGGAAAGGGTTTTGGAGCGAGGGGAAACTTGCTGCTGTCGGCTACCACATAACAGGGGCAGCGCTCGACTCTTGCGACCAGTGCCAGTGATCTCGATCCGATCTTGTTTACCGCTCCCCTGCGGGTTATCGCGTCGGCTCCCAGGAGTACGGCATCGGCTGCGGGTATCCAGCTGTGCAGGGTCGCGTCCGGAGCTGCCCGGGCGTCGATCCCGCTCCTCTTTAAGACCGCTGCCGTACGTTTCCCTTCGCCTCCCGGCAGGCTCTGGCCCACGATCACCCCGGCCTTGAGGCCGGCCAGAGTCTCGATCACGCTGGAAGAGTAGGACAGGGTAATCACCAGGCGAGCTCCGCGCAGGAGCTGCCGCGCGTGCCTCACCGCACGCTGTTGCCGTGCCTGGAGCAGGTGCAGGAAGCGCTCCGGGTCTGCGGCATGGGCCGCGTTCCAGACCGCCGCCATGGTGGGATGGGAGCGAGCCAAGCGAAGTCGGAGATCTTCCAGCTCCGCGTCCGAAAAATTTCGGCTGCGGGCTTCGGCCAGGATTCGAGCCACCGAGCGGGCTATCTGACTCGCACCGCTACGGCGGTCGGTTTCCACCTGTCTTATGGCGCGCTCCAGCCCGTCCACCTTTCAACCGATTCCGGTCGCGAGCTGACGCTTGGAACAACCCGACTGCCTCTGGCGGCGGGATAGCAATCGCTGGACTCCTGCTCAATAGGATGCCCAGTTTTCCACCCAGGCGTTGGGTATGGCCACAAAGCCGGTGAGAGACGCCAGGCTGTTGTCCACGTAGCAGGACCAATATTCTATCTCGTAGCGGTTTCCCCCACCGCCTCCTCCTATGGTGCCATCCGGAGGCGCCGGCCCGCCCAGCAGCTCGTTGAGCCCGGAGTACACCAATCCCCGGAAGCGGGTCCTGCGGGCGTTGAAGTCGATCTTGCCACCCACCAGGACGATTCCATACCATTCGGCCCGGCCCCGGTTTCCCGTGGTGGTGAGATCGCCCGTTACGATCAGTATGCCGGTCCCCACCGTGCCGCTGTTGAGCGTGGCGTCTCCCCTGATCAGATAGCTCTTCCAAAAGCCGGAGCCGGACAGTGAATAGTAATCGGCGACAAAACCCCCGTTCACGATGTAGTTCCAGTCGATGCCGGTCGTGTCGGCTACCTGGTCGCCGCTGCCTCGAATTACGGGCGGGGACGGCCGGTACGTCCCGTCGTCGAAGCGCGACCCATTTCGGGCTCTCACCGAGCCGATGCTTCCCGGGCCGCAGAAATCACGCCCGTCTATGTCGATCCTCCCGCCGCTTTGGGTCCTTACCCGGTTGGCCGCGACAAAGGCTGCTATTCGGCGGATAACGCCGGTTTGCCAGACGGCGAATTGGGCTACGGTCCTGGCGCCTTGGTGTACGGCGCCCCGCTCGGGCACTATGACGTACCCGGTGGACCGGACGATGTAAACCTGGTTTTGGAGGGTGTCGGCGGGGCGCTGGACGATGTGGGCGACCACGTCGGCGTATCCCCCGGTGAGATTGAAGCGCACCGAGTCGCCGTCCGGGGGCCGGGAGGTTCGGGAGGCGATGTAATTGTGAAGTCCGCTTTGCGCCAGAGCGATCGCGGTGACCGATTCCCCGCCGCTCACCGCGATCGTTCGCTCGGCGTCCACCCGTACGAAAGACGCCGCCAGCATGATGGTAAGCAGGCTTATGACAAAGATCGTTACCGGCAGTGCGATCCCGGAATTGCCTCTTAGGTTGGGCATCCCTACATCCTCTTGTTCATGAACGCCACCCGGGTCCGGAGATCGAACCGGCTGGGTGTAGAACTTCCTTGAGGCGGATAGTCGCTGGCTCCCACCAATCTCAACTCCAAACCTCGCACGCTGTCGAGATCCGGGGGAACCGTTTCCGTGGGATTTAGATTGGCGCCCAGCAGGAAAGCGAACCGCGCGCTGCTGTCGAAGGGAGCAACTAACTCTTCGTACGGGGTGGAACCGGTCTTCCGCCACAGGCCTATTCTCCCGGGCAGCTCCGCAGAAGGCCTGAAGCTATAGGTTACAATCTCGAAAAGATAGAAGATGCTTCCCGAGGGCGGTCTCTGGCCGCCTGGAATCCCCGATATTTCCACTAACCAGCCTCCGGGCACCACCCGAATGCTGTCCGCCGAACAGGCCGCGGTGTTGGTTGAGGGCGAAACGGTTATCGAGCGGGTTATCACGGTGTAGGAACCGCCGGCATCGCGCCAGGCCAAACCCGCTGGAGCCGCCGCCGCATAAGTAGCGGAGTCCACGGGCAGCATGGAGGCCACCACGGCTCCGCCGCTCGTCCGGCAAGTCATCCCGAAGGCGATCGGGACTCTCACGGTTACGCTTTCCGCCGACGCTGCCAGCAGCCCGCCGTCGCCCACCATCCGCAGTTCCGAACTCATGCTATGCATGGCCGCCCGGGCCGCCTCCCGTGCTTCGAGCAAGGCATCCTGCTGGCTCACGAAGCGAGAGTTGCTGATAATCAGCCGCGCCAAGGCGGTCCCTAGGATCGCCATGACCAGCATGGCCATGAGCAGTTCCACTAGAGTAAACCCCCGGCGGTTCACGGCAGAAAAGGCGACAGCGGAAGGGGCTTGGCGCGATCTACCACGATCGTGTCCGGCGGGGCGGTGAGGGCCCCGGTCGGGGTGATCACTATCGTCACCCGCTTTTGATCGCTGCTCAGATCCTCGACCGTCACGCAGCGGCTGTAGACCAACTGCCCGGTGCTATCGGACGTGCATCCCACCGCGCTCGATAAACTGTCCCAGGGTAGCGCGGCGATCCACGCCTGAGCCATCTGGGCGGCAGCGCTGCGGTACGACAGAGCCGCCGAGCGGCGCGTTCCCAGGCTTACGTCGAACATCAGCCCGGCCAGCGCTATCAGGACCACCGAGAGAATCCCCAGCGCCACGATGACTTCCACCAAAGTCACGCCCGCTTCCGAGCTTGCGCGATCAAGGTCCACGGATGACCCTCACCTGCCCGGCCCGGGAAATCTTGACCTGTCTCTGATACCCACCCAGACCCAAGGTGAACGTAGTAGTGACCGCCGCCACCGAGTTGGGGAAGATATCCACCGAGGAGCCCGGCGAAGAACTGAACAGGTCCAGTCCAAATTCCGTGCCGGGACCCAAGAACCGCTCGCGATACACCACCGCGCTGTCCCGCTGCCTTATGATATATCCCTTCACCGAGCTCATGGCGATAACGGCTACCGGCCTCCGGCTGCGAACTGCAACCATTCTGGCATACTGCAAATCCGCCGCCAGGACGGATGCTGCCCGATTCACCTTCGCATGCTCCAGCGCCGGGCTCATCCGCTGGTACGCTATCCCCAGCAAAATCCCCAGCACTACAACCATGATCAGGGCCTCGATGACGGTGTAGCCGCGCCGGCCGTTGGATTGCACGTTATGGACTCCCAGTCTTTGCTCTATTGGTACCCGCCTCAAGCAGCATGCCATGCCGGCTATCTTCAAGAGGGCCTGCAGCTTGCCGCCGCCGCAAGACCGTTCTCATCGCGCATCGGCGTGCAGGAGTGAAAGCTGCTGCAGGGCTGCTGGCTTCGAATCCAGGGCAGCCGGCCTCGAATCTACGACTGCAAAGCTTCCGCAGCGGCGCGGCTTAGGTCAAGAGCGCGGCTTAGTTCGAGAGCATAGATTACGGGTGCTACTATGGGAGAGCAGTCTGCTAAAACCAGCGCCGCGGTCCTCGAAAGAATGAAAAGCGACCGGCCGCTGGTGGCGGTGGAGCTCAGGCCGCCTAAGGCCGGGCTTTCGCAAACTGAAGGGATGGACGTCTGGATCGATATGTACCACTCGATCCGGCGGCTCGCCTCGCAGGATACGGTAATTTTCCTGACCGACAACGCGGTAGGCGAGGCCGAGGAGGAGAATCTTCAGCACCTCACTACCAACCTTGCGGAAGAGGTCGATCCGGCGAAGGTGGTGCCTTTCCTCACGTGCAAGCACGCGCTGGATTACTGCTTGGTCTATGCGGCTCGGGCGGCTTCCTTTGGTTTCCAGGCGCTCACGGTCCTAGGCGGCGATCGCAGCGTTGGGCCTCCCCGCTGCGTGGAGTATGCCTATATGTTGCGCCAACTGATCCGCGAGCGGGTGCCCAGTCTGAGCCTGGGGGGCTGGGTGAACCCCCATCGCGATCCGGTTCGCCAGGTGGATTTTCTGCTGGCCGAGCATTTTACCGCCGAATTTTACCTGACCCAGATCGTCTCTCACCACAGCATCAGGGCGGTTGAGGCGTTTCTGGGCGAAGCGCGCCGCAGGGGAGTGGCCATACCCGGAGTGTTCGGGGTCTTTCTCTATCGGAGTGCGAATCCGGAGACCCTGCGGCGGCTTCAGCCGTTTTTTCCGGTGCCGGCTGCGGAGATTACCGCCGAGTTCGAGTCCGGTTTGAGCGCCGAGGAAATTTGTGCCCGAAGCATACGGGCGCTGCGGGAGGTGGGGGTGGACAAGGTGTACGTGAGCAACTTGGGTTTCCGCAAGCCGGAGCAGCGGTACCGCCGTTTGATGGAAGTCCTGGGTTAGCCGGTCGGTTCTGCCCCCAGCACCTGCAAGGCGGAGTCCACTCTTCCCAACGGGGTGCTGATCTGGATCCCGTTCACCAGGCCGCGCACTTGTTCCACCATCTCCCGGGCGATTGCCACTCCTTCCGCCCGGGCGAACTCCGCTCCTCGCTCCTGGGCGCGCCGCATGCGGTCGATGATCGGTTCGGGAACGTGGATTCCGGGAACCTCGTGCGCCAAGAACTCGGCGTTCCGTAGCGAGAGCAGGGGCCAAATGCCGGCCAAAACCGGGATCCTGAATTCCTCGGTTCGCTTGAGAAACTCTTCCAGTCGCTCCGGCTCGAAGACCGGTTGAGTGACCGCGAACTCGGCTCCCGCATCCACCTTCCAGTAGAATCGCCTGAGTTCGTGGTCCAGGTCGGCGGCCCAAGGGTTTACCGCCACGCCGATCACGTAGCGGGTGGGCTCGCCGATGGAGTTCCCTCCGGGATCGAGTCCGCGGTTTAGGCGGAAGACCAGGTTGGTCAGTCCGATGCTGTCGATGTCGAAAATCCCGGTTTGCGAGGGGGCGGTTTCTGCCCGAGGGGGGTCACCGGTCACCAGCAAGAGGTTGCGGATTCCTGCAGCGGCGGCCCCCAGTAGGTCGCTCAGCATTCCCAGCATGGTGCGGTCGCGGCAGGTGTAGTGAACGATCGCCTCTACTCCCGCCTGTCGCTGAACGATTATCGCTGCGGGGATCGCTCCCATACGGCTCAACGCTCGCGGCCCTTCGAGCAAGCTCACCGCGTCTATCCCGGCACTCCGCAGGATGCGCGCCTGTTCTATGAGCCTGTCCGGCACCCATCCCTTGGGGGGTAGCAGTTCCACCGTGGTGATGAAGCTGCCGGAAGCCAACTTCTCTCCCAACTTCGACCTGTTGGCCAAAGGCACCGCCTCGCGGCCATCGGCTGAAACGGGAGGGGAGACGTAGGGTACGGGAAAGCTCTTTCCCCGCTCGATTTGCGCCAGCGCCGCTCTCATTTTGCGGATGTGCTCCGGGGTGGTTCCGCAACACCCGCCCACGAAATGAGCCCCGGCTTCCACCAGACGCCGTGCGTAGCTCGCCATGTATTCGGGGCTTGAAAGGTAGATCTTGCGGTCACCTACGCTTCGGGGAAGTCCCGCGTTGGGCTGAGCAGACAGCGGCCGATCGGTCACCTTTGCCATCCGTTCCACCGCATCCAGCATGTATGCCGGCCCTACTGAGCAGTTGCAGCCGATGACCTCCGCTCCCCACTCGTGGAGGCGGGCGGCCACGGCCTCCACGTCGGTCCCGTAGGCGGTTCTCCCTTCTTCGTTCACCGTCACCTGGGCTATCACCGGGAGATCGCACAGGCTGCGCACCGCTTCCAAAGCCTGGCGCAGCTCTTCCAGGTCGGCAAAGGTCTCCAGTACAAAACCGCTTACGCCGCCTTCCAGAAGTCCTTTAACCTGCCGTTGAAAAAACTCCCGCGCCTCCTCTCTGGAGGTAGGGCCGAACGGTTCGATCCTGATTCCCAGCGGTCCGATGGCGCCGACCACCGCTGCTTTCCCGTTGGCGGCTTTGCGGGCGATTTCTGCGGCTTTCCGGTTGATTTCTTCGGTGAGATCCGCCAGACCGTAACCTGCCAGTTTCACCGGATTGGCCCCGAAGGTGTTGGTTTCCAGAAGCTCCGCCCCCGCGCGGACGTACTCCTCGTGGATGCTCTGAACCAGTCGGGGCTGTTTCAGGTTCAGCTCGTCGTAACACACGTTTACGAACACCCCTTTCGAGTAGAGCATCGTCCCCATGGCTCCATCGAAGAGATGGACTTTGCCGTCGGCCAAGAAGTCCCGCAGTGTCGGAGCCACGTCAGTCCCCCGGGGCGTAGGCCAGGTTCGGTGCCAGCCAGCGTTCCACTTCCTCCACCGGCACTCCTTTGCGGCGGGCGTAGTCCTCCACCTGATCCCGCCCGATCTTCCCGATCCCGAAGTAGAAAGCCTCGGGGTGGGACAGATACCATCCGCTCACCGAGCAGGGGGGCCACATGGCGCAGCTTTCCGTCAGTCTAATGCCGGCAGTGTTCTCGGCGTCTAGGAGGGCGAACAGAGTCCGTTTTTCGGAATGGTCGGGGCAGGCCGGGTATCCCGGCGCGGGCCGGATACCGCGGTACTTTTCCCTTATCAGGTCATCGTTGCTCAAGGATTCGTCCGGTGCGTAACCCCACAGTCTAGTGCGGACGATCTGGTGGAGCCGTTCCGCGAAGGCCTCCGCCAGCCGGTCTCCCAGGGCTTTAGTCATGATGCTGTTGTAGTCGTCGTGCTCCAGCTCGAACTCGCGAGCCAGCTCTTCGACTTCGGGTCCTACGGTAACCGCGAAAGCGCCGAAATAGTCTTCGATCCCCGACTCCTTGGGAGCTATAAAGTCGGCAAGGCAAAGGTTCGGCCTCCCTTCCGGTTTCTCGGACTGTTGCCTCAGCCCGTGTACCACGGCCAGGACCGTGCTTCTGGTCTCGTCGGCGTAAATCTCGATGTCGTCGTGGTTCACCGTGTTAGCCGGAAACAGGCCCACCACGCCCCGCGCCCGGAACCTCCGTTCTTCGACGATCCGGCGGAGCAACTGCTGGGCGTCGTCGAAGAGCTTCCGGGCCTGCGCTCCCACTGTGTCGTCCTCCAGGATCCGGGGGAAGGTCCCTTTCAGTTCCCAGGCGCGGAAGAACGGAGTCCAATCTACGTAACCCGCCAGCTCATCCAGGGGGTAATCCTGGAACACCGTCGTTCCCAGGACCGCCGGTTTGGGTGGCCGATAGCCGTCCCAACCGGCGGAGAATTTTCTTTTCCTAGCTTCCGCCAGTGGCAAGATCCGCTTTTCCTCGGCCCGCTCCCCGTGGCGCTCCCGGATCTTCAGGTATTCCCGCCTCACCTCCCGGACGAAGTCATCCCTGCGCTCGGGGCTGAACAAGCTGCTCACTACCGCCACGCAACGGGAGGCGTCGAGTACGTGCACCGTGGGACCGCTGTACGCGGGCGCGATTCTGACTGCGGTGTGGATCTTGGACGTGGTCGCGCCGCCGATCAAAAGCGGAATCTCGAACCCTTCCCGCTCCATCGCCTCGGCGACATGCACCATCTCGTCCAGGGACGGCGTTATCAACCCGCTCAGGCCGACGGCATCGGCGCCCTCCTTCTTTGCCGTTTCCAAGATCGTCGCTGCCGGTACCATCACGCCCAAGTCGATCACCCGGTAATTGTTGCAGCGCAGCACCACGGCCACGATGTTTTTACCTATGTCGTGCACATCTCCCTTCACCGTGGCCAAAACTATCGTGCCCTTGGAGTCTCGTTCGTTCTCCGCAACGTATCCGCTCTCTTGGCGCTCGCGCTCGATGTGGGGCACCAAATACGCCACAGCTTTTTTCATCACCCGAGCACTCTTCACTACCTGGGGTAGGAACATCCGGCCGGATCCGAAGAGATCCCCGACCACGTTCATCCCCTCCATCAAGGGACCTTCGATCACCTCGATGGCGCGCTTCCGGCTGCGCCGGGCCTCCTCCACATCCTGGTCGATGTAGTCCGCTATGCCCTCGACCAGCGCGTGGACCAAGCGCTGCTCCACCGGGAGGGAGCGCCAAGCCTGATCCTTCGCCGCCCTGGCGGACGGACCTTCAACCTTGCGCGCCAGCTCCGTGAGTCGCTCGGTGGCGTCCGGCCGGCGGTTGAAGAGGACATCCTCGATAGCGACGCGCAGCTCCTCCGGGATGTCGTCGTACACGGGTAGGGCGCCGGCATTCACTATCCCCATATCCATCCCCGCCCGGATGCCGTGATAGAGGAAAACGGCATGCATCGCCTCCCGCACCGCGTTGTTCCCCCGGAAGGCGAAGGAAACGTTACTCACACCGCCGCTTATCAGCGCCCGAGGAAGCCGTTCTTTGAGCGCCCGGCAGGCTTTGAAGTATGCCAGCGCGTACTCGTTGTGCTCTTCGATCCCCGTGGCTACTGCGAAGATGTTGGGATCCAAGATGACGTCTTGGGGAGGGAAACCGACTTCCTCGGTGAGTATGCGGTATGCCTCGGTCAGAATCTCCACCTTGCGCTCGTAGGTGTCCGCCTGCCCGCGTTCGTCGAAGGCCATCACTATCACGGCGGCGCCGTAGCGCCTGATGCGCTTGGCCTTTTCTACGAAGGGTCCCACGCCGTCTTTCAGGCTGATGGAGTTGACCACACCCTTTCCCTGGAGGCACTTGAGCCCGGCCTCGATCACCTCCCACTTGGAGGAGTCGATCACAATCGGTACCCGGGCGATATCCGGCTCCGAGGCTATCAGGTTGAGGAACCGGACCATCGCCGCCTTGGAGTCCAGCAGGCCCTCGTCCATGTTCACGTCCAGCATCTGGGCGCCGTTTTGGACCTGCTCCCGGGCAATCTCCAGGGCTGCTTCGTAGTTCCCCTCCCGGATCAAACGCGCGAAACGGGCCGATCCCGTGACGTTGGTGCGCTCCCCTACGTTGATGAAGCCGGTCTCCGGCCGAATCGTCAGGGGTTCCAGACCGCTGAGGCGAGTGTAAGGCTCTATCTCCGGAATCGCGCGGGGCTTGAGTCCCTCTACCGCCCCTGCGATCGCACGGATGTGCTCCGGCGTGGTGCCGCAGCAGCCGCCCACGATGTTGAGCCAGCCGCGCTCGGCGAACCCTCGCAACAAAGCCGCCATCTCCTCGGGCGACTGCTCGTATTCCCCGAAGGCGTTGGGCAATCCGGCGTTGGGATGGCAACTCAGGAAAACGCCGGCTATGCGCGAAAGCTCTTCGACGTGAGGCTGCAGGTCCCGGGCGCCCAGGGCGCAGTTGAGGCCCACACTGAACAGCTCGGCGTGCGAGATCGAGTTCCAGAAAGCCTCCACGGTCTGGCCCGAGAGCGTGCGGCCGCTGGCGTCCGTTATGGTCCCTGAAACCATGATCGGGATGTCCGCTCCCCGCCGCTCCAGGGTCTCCTGGATGGCGAAGAGGGCGGCCTTGCAGTTCAAGGTATCGAAGACCGTTTCCACCATCAGGAGATCCACCCCGCCGTCGAGCAACCCCTCCACCTGCTCGCGGTAAGCGGTCACCAAATCGTCAAAGGTCACGTTCCGGTATCCCGGATCGTTCACATCGGGTGATATGGACGCGGTCCGGTTGGTGGGGCCCAATATGCCGATCACGAATCGCGGCCGATCGGGGGTTTTGGCGGTAAACTCGTCCGCCGCATCCCGGGCCAACCGCGCCGCCGCCAGATTGAGCTCGTAAACCAAGTGCTCCAGGCCGTAGTCGGCCTGGGAAATGCGGTTGCTGTTGAAAGTATTGGTTTCGGCAAAGTCGGCGCCGGCTTCGAAGTAAGCGCGGTGAATGGAGGCAATCACGTCCGGCCGGGTGAGTGACAAGAGGTCGTTGTCGCCCTTGAGCGGTCTCGGGTGATCCCGAAACCGCTCTCCCCGAAAGTCAGCTTCGTTCAGCTTGAAACGCTGGATCATGGTGCCCATAGCCCCATCTAGCACCATGATCCTTCTGCTCAAGATTTCTGCGAGCTGGTCTTTGACGCTGGTAAATGGCACCGACCGGTTCTTTCCCGCGCCCCGGAACTAAAATCCCCGCCGCTAAAAGCGCCGGGGCGTTGGCTTTTTAGCGACTTGTTTAACGTGGCTGCAATATGCCGCAAATCACCACGGATTCAATTGTCCCATCCAATCTACCTTATCGTAGCCCGGATGGAAGGGGGTCGTCCCACCCGTATGTTCCGGCTACTGGGCGCTGCGTGCTGCCCCGATCAGCTCTATCTCGAAATCGATCCGGTCGCTGACTTTTACGGTTCCCAGAGCGGTACCGTAAGGCTTGATCCCAAAATCGGATTGCCGGAGGCTGAAGTGTGTGGTGGCGCTGAGCGCGGAAGGCGTCGCCTGGAGCTTGGCTCGCACGCTGATGGGCCGGGTGACGCCAACCAGCGTGAAATCGCCGATTACTTCAAAGCCCTCCTTGTCCCGCCTTACCTCTCGGGAGACAAAGGCGATTTCCGGAAAGCGCTCAGCCAACAGGACTTCCTTAAGCATAGCCTCCATGATCCTAGCGGCGTCAGCCGAGTCGGCCTCCGATATGAGCGCCAAAGAGTCAGCCCGGACCGAGATTGCCACCCTCGAGCGGCTCGGATCCCGAGGCGCTAAGGTCCCGCCCTTTCCGCCGGCCCCCGGCTCCGGAGCTTGCCGCCCTTCGAAGCATGGCTCACCAGGAGGTCTAACTTCGCCAAAGCCTCCTTGGTATCGATACCCGACAGCACCACCCGTTTGCGCCGTGCGGCAGCACCTTTGACGATCTTTACCGCGGAGCGGGGGAGGCCCAAAGCTTCCCCCAAAAAGCGCACTAATTCCGCATTGGCTGCTCCTTCGGCAGGTGGAGCCGCCACCCGAATCTTCAAGGCGTCACCGCGCCAGCCGACTATTCCGGTGGTGCTGCTTCGAGGCTGGACATAGACCTCAAGCGTGGCTTTCACAGCAGTCCAAGGAGCACGGGCAGCAACAGGAATTGGATGAGCAGCCAAGCTACGATCGGTGTTATGTCTATCCACCCGATCGGTGGAATCACCCGCCTGAGCGGTCCGACTATCCAGTCGGTGAGGTAGTACGCGGGACGCATCCACCGGTTGTACCGGCCTACGCCGAACCACGATCCTACCACTCTGACGATCAGCGCCAGTATCACCAGCTGGCCCGCGTAGTAGACCAGCAACCGAATGGTGCTGCGCACCCCGCCCGAAACTGCTTCTCCAACCCGCCCGAACATGGTGGCGATCCACTCTGCCAGCGTAATGATCAGAATGCCGCCTACCAGGGCGAATCCCAAAAGCCACCACGGTGCGTTCTGAGGGTTGCCTCCGCTCCTCAGTTGCCATCTTTCTATGGGCTGCAGAACAGGATCGCTCACTCCCCGGATTATGCGCGCCCAACGACTGAAGGGCGATATCCGCCGCGTCTGCACCGCCCGAGCGCCGAACGCGAGTGCCGCGGCTGCTACGAAAACCGCAAAGACAGTGTACCGGAGCGCCTCCAGCATTCGATAACGTTTACCCGAGCGCCTCCGCTACCAGCCTCTCCTGTTCACGCTGGTGCACCGCTGGATAGCCCTCTGCAGGGCTGGCGCGCTCGGGCCGGGAGACGTGATCTATGGGCAGGTCCGTTACTTCTGCGATCTTGGGAACCACGAACTTTCTGGCTCCCATGTTGCGGGGCTCTTCCTGGAGCCACACGATCCGCTCCAGGTTGGGATACGACTCTATCAACCGGCGAACGGCGTCGTAGGGGAAGGGGTACAACAATTCCACTCTGCCGAGGGCCACATGCGCGGCGGTTTTCCGGAGCGGCGAGGTAATGGCGTCGTAATAAACCTTCCCGGAGCAGAGCACGAGCTTGCGGACCGCTTCCCGTCCGGCCGGCAGGGTGGGATCGTCCAAAACGTACTCGAACCGGCCGGTTGCCAGTTCTTCCATGGTGGAGCTCGCCTCGGGTAGGCGAATCAGGCTCTTCGGGGTCATCAACACGAGAGGTCTCAGCTCTTGGTGCTTGGCCTGCCGCCGCAGGAGATGGAAGTACTGGGCCGGAGTGGAGCAGTTGGCCACCCGAATGTTGTTCTCCGCCCCCAGAGCCAGGTAACGCTCCAGCCTCGCGCTGGAGTGCTCCGGTCCCTGGCCCTCGTAGCCGTGAGGCAGCAGCAGGGTGAGCCGGGAGGTCTGCCCCCATTTGGAGAGTCCGGCGATCACGAACTGGTCGATTATCACTTCGGCCCCGTTGGCGAAATCGCCGAACTGCGCCTCCCACATCACCAAGGCCTCCGGAGCCTCCACACTGTAGCCGTACTCGAATCCCAAAACCGCGTATTCCGACAGCGGAGAGTTGTAGAGCTCGAAAGGCGCCCGCGCCTTGGATAGGTGCTGAATGGGAGTGTAAGGCTCACCGGTCTCGGCGTCGAACAGGGTCAGGTGTCGCTGGCTGAAGGTGCCCCTCACGCTGTCCTGGCCGGAAAGCCGCAGGGGTATCCCCTCCACCAAGAGCGACGCAAAGGCCAGCGCCTCTGCGTGGGCCCAATCCAGCCTCCCTCCGTTAGCCACCGCTTCACGCCGCCGCTCTAGCTGCCGGCGAAGTTTGGGATTCACCTTAAATCCGTCCGGCACCCGGAGCAGCTCTTCGTTGAGCTCGCGCAACAGATCCGCGCCCACCCTCGTCTCCGGCTCGTGCTCCGCCGCAAATTGACCAGACTGCCGCAGGAGAGCGCCCTCGGATACGCGGGCTTCCACCGGGGGTTCGCCCTTTACTGCCTCGCGGATCTCGTTCAATTCTCGCTCCACCCGTTCCCGCATCGCGACCACCTCTTCTTCGGTCACCACCCCCTCCCCGATCAGGGAACGGGCGTATCGCTCGCGGACGGTGGGAAGCCGGTCGATTATCCGGTACATCGCGGGTTGAGTGTAGCGGGGCTCGTCCGCCTCGTTGTGCCCGTGACGGCGGTAGCCCACCAGGTTGATCACCACGTCTCCGGCGAACTTTTGCCGGTACATCATCGCCAGCCGTACCGCCGCGATGCAGGCTTCGGGGTCGTCGGCATTGACGTGAATGATCGGCACGTCGAAACCCTTGGCCAAGTCGCTGGCGAAGTCCGTGGAGCGCGCTTCGGAAGGCGTGGTGGTAAATCCGATCTGGTTGTTGGCGATGATGTGCAGAGTTCCTCCGGTGCTGTACCCCGGCAGCCGGGCCAGGTTGAAAGTCTCCGCCACCACTCCCTGGGCGGCAAAGGCCGCATCGCCGTGAATCAGAATCGGGAGCACCGAGCTGGGGTCGTGCTTCGCCTGAGGGCCGGAGCGGTCGGTCTGCTCCGCCCGAGCCGCCCCTTCCACCACCGGATCCACCGCCTCGAGATGGCTGGGATTGGGCATGAGGCTCACTTCCACCACCTTGCCGCTCGAGGTGGTGTACTCACCCGTGGCCCCGTGATGATACTTCACATCCCCGGTTCGACCCGATGTGAGGAGCGTGTCTACGTCGATCCCTCCTTCGAACTCCTTGATGATCGTCTTGTAGGGTATTCCCAGAATGTGCGCCAAGACGTTGAGCCTGCCGCGGTGGGCCATACCCATGTCCACGTCCTTGGCTCCCTGCTCCGCCGCCAGATCGATCGCCTTGCGCAGCATGGGAACCAGCATGTCCAGGCCCTCGATTCCGAAGCGCTTCTGGCCCAGGTAGCTCCTGTGAAGGAACTGCTCCAAACCCTCCACCCGAGTCAAAAGCTCCAACAGCGCCCGTTTTTCGTCGTTGCTCAACGGGGTGCGGTGGCGACCTCTCTCGATCACCTCCCGCAACCACACGCGCTGCTCGTGGCTTGCGATATGCTCTATCTCGTAGGCGATGGTGCCGCAATAAACCTCCCTGAGGCGCGGCAGGATGTCCGCCATCGTCTCGCCCTCTACGTAAACCCGCAACACCGCCGCCGGAATTCTGGCCATGATCTCGGGAGTAAGACCCACGCTCGCGGGATCTAGCGCCGGGTCCCCAATAGGTTCCGTACCCAGAGGATCCAGCCTGGCCGCCAGGTAGCCGTGAGTTCGATGATGCTTGACCACCGACATCGCCGCCGCCACGTGGAACAGCATCTCTTCCGAGACCGGTGCAGCCGCCGTCCTGGAGGCGAGCGGCGCGGCCACCACCTGCGGTGTTAAAGAGAGCTGCCCCGCCCCCAGGGAAGCGGCTACCTCCTCGTAGAACCCATCCTCTCCCTGTAGCATCCGGTCCAACTCTCTCAGGAACATCCCGGACTCGGCACCTTGAATGATCCGGTGATCATAGGTGCTGGAAACCGTCATCACCCGCACCCCGGCCACTTCGCGAATGGCCCCGGTAGCTATGATCGAACCCTGGCCCTTCATCAGCCGCGGGACCGAAGCGGAGGTGCCTATGGTCCCGGGATTGGTGAGGGTGATAGTGGCCCCGAAATAAGCATCCGGCGGCAGCGTTCCCTCCCGGGCCCCCGCGATCAGCCGCTCGTACTCCCGGTAAAAGCCGGCAAAATCCGCCTCCTGGGCCTGCTTCAATACGGGTACCATCAGCCGGCGCCGGCCGTCCTTGCCCTCCAGATCCACCGCTATGCCCAGATTCACGCTCTGGGGATCCCAGCGCCAATATTGCCCGTCCTCTTCCACTACCGCGTGGGTCATTACCGGCAGCCGCTGAGCCGCCTTGACGATTGCCCAGCCTATGAGGTGAGTGAACGAAAGCTTGATCCCTTTGCTCTCGAGCCTGCGATTGAGCTCGGCTCTAGCGTTCCACAAGCGGGTCACGTCCACTTCCCGGTAGGAGGTGGCTGTGGGAACCGCAAGGGAGGCCTGCATGTTCTCGAGCAATCGTAGCGCCGATCCCCGGATCGGCTCGAGGGAACCGTAAGGGACTCGAGGACCTCCCGCCTTGGCCGGAGTCTCGGCGGCTTGCCGGGGGACCTCCACCGGCGCCATCCCCTTGAGCCCGTTCTCGAAAAGCTCCCGCCAAGCTGCGGGTACCGAATTCGGGTCGCGCAGGTAGTCTTCATAGAGCGCCTGCGCAAACCCGGAGTTGACCGTCTCGAATATGTTCTCGAACACTTCGGTGCCTGGTTGCTTTTGCCTAAAGCTGAAGATAGAGAACCGCGTCTCTTAAGTCGAGTTCGACAATCTTTCGCCCTGGGGAGGCCTCCTGGTAAACATGTTTACTACGATTCAAAGTTTCCTGGACACTTGGCGCCGGGAGAGTGCAGCTACCGCACGGCTGATGGCCGAGCTGACCGATCGCTCGCTGTACCAAAGGATAGCCGACGGTTACCGCAGTCTCGGCGAACTGGCTTGGCACATTGTGGTGTCTCAGCGCGAAATCATGAGGCATACCGGCTTGGAGTACCGGGCGCCCAGCAAACAGGATCCCCAGCCGTTGCGGGCTGCCGAGATTCACTCCTGTTACGTTGACGCGGCCAAAGCTTTGGCCGAAGCGGTCGAAAGCCGGTGGAGCGACGAGACGCTGGCGGTCCTGGACCGGGTTTACGACCAGCAATGGCCGCGCGGTCTGACCCTGGCGATCATGTTGTATCACGAGATTCATCACCGGGGTCAGATGACCGTCCTGATGCGGCAAGCGGGGCTCAGAGTACCGGGCGTCTATGGTCCTTCTCGAGACGAAGAGCGCTGACCTCACATCCCTCTTGCAGGATCCCGAGAGGAAGCGGCGTTACGTGCGCGCGCTTTTCGACCGGGTGGCGCCGGCCTATGACCGCTTCACCCGTTGGTTTTCCTACGGCATGGATGGCGCTTGGAAGCGCGAGCTCGCCGCAGCACTTGCCTCCCGAATCCCTTCCGGCGCCACCGTGATAGATCTGGCATGCGGCACCGGGGATCTGGGCAGGGCCCTCAGATCGGTGCGGGCGGATGTTCGTATCCTCGGAACCGATCTTTCCGCCGGCATGCTGCACCACGCCCGGCGGCGAGATTCGAGCGCGGTATTGGCGGTGGCGGATATGACCTCTCTGCCCCTGCCGGACGGCGCCGCCGATGCGGTGCTGGCGGGCTATGCCTTTCGCAACGCTCCCGACCCGCGAGTGGCGGTGCGGGAATCGGCCCGCATCCTGAAGGCCGGCGGCTGGCTCGCCAGTTTGGATTTCTATCTGCCGGAGGCGTCGATATGGAGGACTCTGTTCCTCGCTTACCTGAAAGCCGCGGGAAGCATCTATGGCTGGTGCTGGCATAGGAATCCGGCATGCTATGCGTACATTGCGAGCTCTTTGGAGCTTTTCGTCACCGCAGCTCAATTTGCCTCGCTGCTACGCGAGCACGGCTTCGAGTATTGCGAGGTGCGCCGAAAGCTCGAGGGTGGAATCGCCATCCACTTGGCACGGAGGGCGGTATGAAGGACCTTCCCCCAAGGGGGTTGCTCCCCATATTTGAGACATGCGTGACTTCCATCCCGCGGTAGCCCGCTGGTTTCAAGAGCGCTTCGGGAATCCCACGCCGGTGCAGCTGGATGGGTGGGAGGCGATTCGTACCGGCCGCCACACTCTTATCGTCGCTCCCACGGGCTCCGGCAAGACTTTGGCTGCCTTCCTGATCTCTCTGGACCGGTTGTTGCGGGAGGGTCTGGACGGCCAGCTTCTAGATGAAACCCGAGTCCTTTACGTCTCTCCGCTAAAGGCCCTGAGCGCCGACATCCATTTCAATCTCGCCGAGCCGCGCAAGGGCATCAGAAAGAAAGCGGAAGAAGCCGGTTGGCGTGCGCCCAAGATCACAGCCGCAGTACGGACCGGGGACACTCCGGCCTCGGAGCGGAGTGCCATGCTCAGGAAGCCTCCGCACATTTTGGTGACCACGCCCGAGTCTCTCTACCTACTGCTCACCGCCGCCCGGAGCCGGGAGATGCTGCGGACCGTCCGCACCGTGATCGTAGACGAGATTCACGCCGTCGTGGAGTCCAAGCGCGGGGCCCATCTGGCCCTTTCCCTGGAACGCCTGGAGCACGTGGCGGGGCAACCCCTTCAGCGGATCGGCCTCTCGGCCACGGTGAATCCGGTGGAGGAAGTATCCCGCTTTCTGGTCGGACAGCGGGGAGACTGCGCCGTGGTAAACCGAGGGCACCGCCGGGAACTGGATCTGAAGATCGAGCTTCCCCGCAGTCCCCTCGAAGCGGTGATGTCCGCCGAAGTCTGGGAGGAGGTTTACGATCGCCTGGCGCAGCTCATAGCAGAACACGGAACCACTCTGGTGTTCGTGAACACTCGCCGAATGGCCGAGCGGGTGGCCCGGCATCTCAGCGACCGGCTGGGAGAACAGGCGGTTACCTCGCACCACGGGAGCCTCTCCAAGGAGATGAGGCTGGACGCGGAGAGGCGCCTGAGAGAGGGAAAACTCAGGGCGCTCGTGGCCACCGCTTCTCTGGAGCTGGGTATCGATATCGGGGCGGTGGACTTGGTCTGCCAGCTGGGTTCGCCGCGCAGGATATCGACCTTTCTGCAGCGAGTGGGACGCTCAGGACACACGGTCAAGGGCACGCCCAAGGGCCGGATTTTCCCCCTGTCCCGGGACGATCTGGTCGAGTGCATTGCTCTGCTGCGCGGAGTGCGGGCGGGCCGCCTGGACCGGGTGAGAATTTTCGAAAAGCCACTCGACGTGTTGGCCCAACAGATCGTAGCGGAGGCGGCTTGCGAGGACTGGTCCGAAGACGGTCTGTTCGATTTATTCCGCCGCGCGTATCCCTATCGCTCCCTGGAGCGGAGGGAGTTCGACGAAGTGGTGGAAATGCTGGCCACCGGTTTCACGACTCGGAGAGGGCGGCGGGGAGCCCTGGTGCACCACGACGCGGTGAACCGGCGCCTGCGAGGGCGCCGGGGATCCCGGCTCACCGCAATTACCTGCGGGGGAACCATTCCCGATACCGCCGATTACCGAGTCGTTTTGGATCCGGAAGGGCTGTTCTTGGGCACGGTGAACGAGGATTTCGCCATCGAAAGCCTTCCCGGGGATGTGTTCCAGCTAGGCAACACCTCATGGCGTATCCTCAAAGTGGAAAACGGGGTGGTACGGGTGGCCGACGCCCAGGGAGAACCTCCCAGCGTGCCGTTTTGGTTGGGCGAGGCTCCGGGCCGCAGCGACGAGCTGTCGGACGAAGTCTCCCGCCTGAGGAGCGAACTCGAGTCTTTTCACGGTGAGCCGCAGCGCGCAACGGCCTGGTTGCAGGGGGAGGTGAATCTGGAACCTGAGGCTGCGGAACAGGTCGTGGCCTACCTCTTCGAAGCCCGGCGCCTGCTGGGCGCACTCCCCACCAAGGGCCGCCTGATCGCCGAGCGCTTCTTCGACGAGGCCGGAGGGATGCAGCTCGTAATCCATTCGCCCTACGGCTCTCGGGTAAACCGCGCCTGGGGTCTGGCCCTCAGAAAACGGTTTTGCCGCCAGTTCAATTTCGAACTGCAGGCCGCCGCAACCGAAGACGCGTTGCTTCTTTCGCTGGGTCCCCAACACTCGTTTCCGTTGATCGACGTGTTCCGCTACCTGCGGAGCGGTACCGTCCGGGACGTTCTGGTACAGGCACTGATAGACGCTCCGGTGTTCCAAACCCGGTGGCGCTGGAACGCAACGGTGTCTTTGGCGCTCCCCCGGCAGCGTGGAGGAAAGAAGACGCCGCCCCAGATTCAGCGGATGGAGGCCGAAGATCTGCTGGCGGCGGTGTTCCCCGACGCCGCCGCCTGTCTGGAAAACATCGCGGGCGATCGGGAGATACCGGACCATCCGCTGGTCCGGCAAACCCTGGAGGACTCGCTCCGCGAGGCGATGGACTTGGACGGGCTGGTTTCGCTTCTCGAGGGAGTAGAAGAAGGCGAGATCGCCTGCGAAGCGCGGGACCTGCCGGAGCCATCTCCTTTGGCCCACGAGATCCTGAACGCGCGTCCCTACGCTTTCTTGGACGACGCCCCTCTGGAGGAGCGCCGCGCTCACGCGGTTTATACCCGCCGCGCCCTGGAGCCGTCCGCCGCCTCGGATCTCGGGGCGCTGGATCCCGAAGCCATAGCGCGGGCGCGAGCGGAGGCGCGCCCGGAAGCGGCCAACGCCGACGAACTGCACGATGCCCTGCTTACTTCGGGATTCTTGACCGAACGGGAAGCGCTGGAATGGGGCGGGGAAGCCGGCAATTCGTGGCGTGTGTGGCTGGAAGAGCTTGCGGCCGAAGGTAGGGCGGGCGTGGCCACCGTCGGATCCGGTCGGGAAGAGCGCAAGATCTGGATTGCGGCGGAACGGCTGGGCGAGCTCTTGGCGGTCCACCCCGATGCTCGCCTCTGGCCGCCGCGCTTGCGGCCGCCGGCTACGAAGGTCTTCACGGGTTCCAGGGAAGAAGCTTTGAAAGAACTCTTCCGGGGCCGTATGGAGATAGCGGGTCCCGTGGAATCCCGGGAGCTAGCCGATTCCTTCGGGATAGATCCTCCGCATGCCGAGGTTGCTCTTTTGGCGCTGGAGGCTGAGGGGACGGTGTTGCGGGGGCGCTTCAGCCCGGGGAGCGGGTCCGGCGGCGATGGCCCGGAGTCTGTGGAGTGGTGCCATCGGCGCCTCTTGGCCCGCATCCACCGTTACACGCTGGACCGGCTTCGGGCGGAGATTGAGCCGGTGAGCGCGGCCGATTTCGTGAGATTCCTGGTGTCCTGGCAGCGGGTCGATGCGGAGCGGCGGGCTGGGGGCGTGGAGGGCCTTGCCGCGGTTATAGGCCAGCTCGAGGGTTTCGAGCTGGCGGCGCAGGCTTGGGAGCCCGACGTTCTCAATGCCCGGGTGGAAGATTACGAGTGCGAACTGCTGGACTCGCTTTGCCTCACAGGTCGCATAGCCTGGCTCAGGCTGCTGCCGCCCGCGAGCCGCAACGGCGCAACTCTAACCGGTCCGGTGCGCTCGACTCCCATCGCTCTGGTCTCGAGGGAGCATCTCGAGGACTGGCTGGTCTTGGCGCGGGGTACTGCGCGCCCGGAATCTCTTTCGGCCTACGCGGTGCGGGTATTGGAGGTCCTCGAGGAGCGGGGAGCCTGTTTCTTCGGTGAGCTGGTAAGCCGCGCCGGTCTTCTGCCCACGCAGGTGGAATCCGCTTTGGGCGAGCTGGTGATCCACGGTTTGGTCACGGCCGACAGCTTTGCCGGCCTTCGTGCTCTGCTGGTGCCCTCGGATCGCAGGAAACCCTTGAGGGCGGGCGCCGGTGGGCGCCGGAGAGCGATTCCCTACGGGGTGGAGTCGGCGGGGCGATGGTCTTGCGTCGAGCGGACAGAAGCGGCAGGGGATCGCTATCTTGCCGCGGTGGAGTTTTGCGCCCGGGTGCTGTTGCGCCGCTACGGGGTGGTCTTCCGGAGATTGCTGATTAGGGAAAGTTTGGCTCCACCCTGGAGGGAGCTGCTGGCGGTTTACCGCCGCCTGGAGGCTCGCGGGGAGATTCGCGGTGGAAGGTTCGTGGCGGGGATGTCGGGCGAACAGTTCGCGCTGCCGGAAGCGGTTTCCGAGTTGCGCCGGGTGCGCCGCGCGGAGTGCACCGGGATACTCGTGGCGGTGAGTGCAGCTGATCCTTTGAACCTCGTAGGGATCGTAACCCCGGGCGATCGCGTGCCGGCTTTAGGGGGAAATCGGGTGCTTTATCGTGACGGGGTGCCGCTGGCGGCGCGCATTGGGGGAGAGGTGAGGATGCTGGGATCGCTGGACGGACTTTCGCGGCTGGCAGTGGAGCGGGCTCTCATACGGCGGAGACTGGCTCCTGCGCTCCGGGCGTACTTGGGAAGAGCGGGATAGGGGCCGGCGCTCCGCCCGCTGTCAGGAAACCCTTCGCGTCTTTCGTTTCAGGAAATCCATGAGAATGTACTGGCCCAGGGTCATGGTGGTCGTGAAGTAAGCCTTGCCCTTGGAAATCTCGCAGACCTTCTTGACGAACTCTACCAGCGCCCTCTCTCTGGCGAGCATGAAGGTGTTGATCATGATTCCGCTCCGGCGGCAGATCGCGACTTCCCGATAAGTCTCCCTCAGAATTCGCGGGTCCAGCCCCATGGAGTTCACGTAGATCCTTCCGTCGGGAAGTGTCAGGGCAGAAGGTTTGCCGTCGGTTATCATGATTATCTGGCGCATGTCCTTCTTCTGAGCCAAAAGCAGCCGCCGCGCCAGCTTCAGGCCCTCCGCCGTGTTGGTGTGGTAGGGTCCGACCTGGGCGTGGGCGAGCCGTGCCAGGGGGATTTCCTCGGCGGAATCGTGAAAGAGAACCACCTTCAACACGTCCCCGGGGAACTGGGTGCGTATCAGGTGGGTGAGGGCTAGGGCGACCTTTTTGGCGGGCGTGAATCGATCCTCTCCGTAGAGAATCATGGAATGGGAGCAGTCGAGCATGAGCACGGTGGCGGCACTGGAACGATATTCGGATTGATGGACCATCAAGTCGGGATAATCGATGTCTATCGTCTTTCCTATGGTCCCTTCCGCACCTGCTCTGAGCAGCGCGTTCTTTAACGTCTCGGGCACATCCAGATTCAGTACGTCGCCGAACTCGTACGGTTTGGAGGCCGCCTCCGCCTCCACGCTGGTGGCCAAGTGAGGGGTCTCGTGGCTGCCGAAGCTCGACTTGCCGATACTGCCCAGTAGATGCCGCAACGCGCGGTAGCCGAGGAAATCGATCCCCTTTTCCGTGAGATTGAACTGCACCTGTTGAGCAGCCGAGTGGGTTTGCGAGCCGGGGCCGAACATCGGTTGGTGGCCCTGCGGCATGCGGGGCGCTTCTTCGAGCCTGAGGTAGCCCTCCTCTATCAGCCTGCGGATGATCTCGTCCAACAAGTCGGCGATTTGTTGCTGGATCTGGGCGTCACGCTCGGCATCTCCGGTGGACTCTCCCCTGAGCACTTGGAGCATTTCCCGGTTCAGCTTGCCGGACTGCATCAGAGCCTCGAGGATCGCCTGTTTTAGGGCGTCGAGGGATCGTTCTCCCTCCTGCTCTCCGAATTCTCCCCAATAGGGGTGGTAGAAAGGCCCGCCCGCAAAGCCCGACTGGAGCAGGAAGTCGCTGAGCTGGTCCAGCAACTCCTGAAGGTTGATCGCGTCGAGCAGCTCGGGCAGATACTTGGAGTAAGTGGTGTACCTCATGGCGCCCGCGTTCCAGGGTTACGTCTAAGGTTGGCCACCGCCGGCCTTTTGCGCAATGCCCGCCGGTCAATCGACCTCGGACAGCGCTGCGACTGCGGCGAGGTTCGAATGATCGACCCAGCGGCCCGTTCCCGCGAGCACTTGGAAGGCGGTGCTCCTTTCCAGTCGTTCCAGCGGAGCGCCGGTCGCTGCGGGAAAGGCGCGAAGGGAAGTCTCCCGGCCATGCCCGGGGTGAGGTCCAACTTCAACTCTCGGAGCCGCGCTCGGTAACGCTCATAGGGCGTTTGGATTACGAACCTCAGCTGTACGCCGTCCCGGTCGCAGCCCAGCGCAGCGAGGGCGACTACCCAAGCGAACACCGCTCGTCTCATTCATCCCTCCGAAAGCGGACTTGTTTCTACCTTGTCATGGATAGATCATTGGTGCAATGGTGAGCCAGCTTCCCGACTCGGACCCGCCTTCTCCGGTTCTCGATATCTCGTCTCGCCCTCCCGCTCCGCAGCTAGAGAGCACCCGTCTCAAGCAGAGGCCCGCTGCATGGGGCGCTTTGGCCCATCGCAACTTTCGGATCTTCTTTGCCGGACAGTTGGTTTCCCTGGTCGGCACCTGGATCGGCAATACGGCGCAAGCCTGGCTGGTGCTGGTGCTGACCGACTCTCCGTTCTACGTGGGCCTGGTTGCGGCGTTGGGCTCGCTTCCGGTGCTCCTGGTATCGCTTTATGCGGGAACGGTGGTGGATCGGGTGCCCAAGCTGAAGGTCATCGTCGCCACCCAGACCGCAGCCATGCTTCTGGCTTTCGCCCTGGCAGGCCTGGTCTTTGCCGGAGTGGTTACCGTCGGTCACATCATCGCCATCGCGCTGCTTCTGGGCATAGCCAACGCCTTCGATGTTCCGGCGCGGCAATCTTTTTTCGTGGAGATGGTGGGCAAAGAAGACCTTATGAGCGCCATCGCCCTCAACTCTTCGGCCTTCAATCTCACCCGGATAATAGGACCCGCCGTGGCCGGTTTGCTGATCGGGCGCTTCGGCGTGCTGGCCTGCTTCGTAATCAATGGCCTGTCGTTCCTGGCGGTGCTGGCAGCCCTCTGGTCGCTGGATCTACCGCCCGCCAGAACCGCTTCTCGGGCGCAGTCCACCTGGGGCCACATGCTCGAGGGGATCCGGTTTGTCACGGGCGAACCGCGAATAGCGGCTTTGGTAATCAACCTAATGGCACTGAGCATATTTGGCTTTCCTTTCTTGGTATTGATGCCGGTCATGGCGCGGGACGTCCTGGGGCGCGGCGCCGAAGCGTTCGGTTGGATGAGCTCGGCGGTGGGAGTTGGAGCCCTAGCCGGCGCGCTCCTGCTCGCCGCATCTGCCCGCAAGCTTCCCAAGGGCAAGCTCTTGCGTTGGGCTTCGCTCTCCTTCGGCGTGGTCGTCGGGACGTTTGCGCTATCGCGCTCGCTGCCCCTTTCGCTGGTCCTGCTGGCGCTCACCGGTTTCGCGATGATCGTCAACACCGCGACCACCAACACCTTGTTGCAGACTCTCGCCCCCGATCACCTTCGCGGCCGGGTGGTGTCGGTTTACACCTTCGCCTTCGTAGGGATGGGACCTATCGGAGCCTTCCAGGCAGGATTTTTGGCCGACCACATCGGCGCTCCCGCCACCCTGATGTTGGGCGGTGCCGTGTGCCTTTTGATCGCTGCTGCAGCCGGTTCGCGGATCCGGCAGTTGACATAATCTGCTATTTCAGAGCCAGCCCTCGAGCCGGGCAGCCTCGACTATCAGCTCGGCACAGCGATCGTAGGTCAGCGATCCGGTGTTCAACACCAGATGGTAGTTGGAGGGATCGTCCCACTGCCGGCGATAGTGGGTTCTCACGTAACGCCTGCGGCCCTCGTCGATCTGATCCACGGTGCGTTCGGCTTCTTTGCGGTCGATCTTCAGCCGCTCCATGGCCCGCTGGATCCTCACTTCCCGGGGCGCCACCACGTAAACGTGCAAAGTCCCGCTCCGCTGCGCCAAGTAGGCCTGAGCTCCACGGCCCACCAGCACTACGCGCTCGTGCTGTACCGCCTCGTTGATCACCGCCTCGGTAATGCGGACGATCTCCTCTTCGCTCGGGGGAGCGACTATCGCCGCTTCGCCCGAGGCCACGAACAACTCCGGAGCCGACCCGGCCATCGCCCGGGCCAGCCGCTCTACGAAACTCGGGACGCGCTCCTCGCGCCGCTCCACTTCTTCGCGCGAGAGGCCGGCCAGCTCGGCTACCCGGTCTATGAATTCATTGTCGATAAGCTCCCAGCCCAGACGCCGGGCTACCAGCGCCGCGATTTCCGATCCGCCCGACGCATACTGCCGGGAGATGGTAATGGTGGGCACCGCGCTAACTCCGGGAAGTCACGCGAAGAGGTTCGGTCCCATGCCCGGCCCCCCTTTGCCAAAGGGCGGCTTCTCGGGCCGAACTCTGGTATAGCCCAGCTCTTCGGTCCGGGAAATTCGTTTTTGCGCCACCAGACCCTCGAGGACCAGCTCGCAGGCCGACACCAGATGGGCCGGGTCTTTCCTCCCGGCTAGTCCGGTGCGCTCGACCAGTTCCAGAAGACCGGGCACGGTAGAGAATCCCCGAAGGCACACGTCGGATCTTTCGTTGTCGGACACCTTGAGGGCGCCCCCCTCGTCGAACCAGTGTACGATGGTGTCGCAGTCGGCTCCCCCTGCGCGGTCTTCAAAGGTCTTGCCCGCAGCCCGGCGAATGAGTTCCTTGGCGATCGCCCCGGCCCCCTGAAGCTCACCCTCGTACTCCAGCTCTATCTTGCCGGTGATCGAGGGAAGGGCGGCATACACGTCCGACACCCTCGGCACGGCCTTTTTCTCGCGGTTCACTATGGCCCGCTGCTCCGCGTTGGACACTACAGTCTCCAGAACACTGATGGGCAGCCTCTGGCTAACGCCGGAACGACGGTCGATCCGCTTGTCCTGGCGGGCGGCGAAGGCGATCTCCTCCACCAGTTGCCGGATAAAATCGGGAATCTCCACCGGCAAACCGCCCCGATCGGTCCAAGCCTCCTGCCGGGTGATCGCCACGCCGTGTTCCACCGTAGGCGGATAGTGCGTCGTGATCTCGGCGCCGATGCGGTCCTTGAGGGGAGTGATGATCTTGCCCCGGGCAGTGTAGTCTTCCGGGTTCGCGGAAAAGACCAGCATGACGTCCAGCGGCAAGCGTACCGGATAGCCTTTGATCTGAACATCCCCTTCCTGCATGATGTTGAACAGCCCCACCTGTATCTTGCCCGCAAGATCCGGCAACTCGTTGATGGCGAATATCCCCCGGTTGCTCCGGGGAAGCAGCCCGTAGTGGATGGTCAGCTCGTCGGACAGAACGTGACCGCCCCGCGCCGCCTTTATCGGGTCCACATCCCCTATGATATCGGCTATGGTGACGTCGGGAGTGGCCAGCTTTTCCACATACCTCTGCTCCCGGGTGATCCACGCTATCGGTGCCGCGTCGCCGCATTCCTCCACCAGCTGCCGCCCGTACTTGGAAATCGGGCGGAAGGGATTGTCGTTGATCTCGCTGCCGGCGAGAATGGGAATCTCCTCGTCCAGCAAATTGACCAGCGCCCGCAAAATTCGACTCTTTGCCTGTCCCCTGAGACCCAGGAGTATGAAGTTGTGGCGGGCCAAGATGGCGTTGATCACCTGAGGGATCACCGTGTCTTCGAATCCGATGATCCCGGGGAAGACTTCCCGGCCTTCCTCCAGCATGCGGATGAGATTGGCGCGCATCTCGTCCTTTACGGATCTGAGGTGCACGCTGGGATCGGCCCAGTGAGTCTGCTTGAGCTCGCCTAGTGTTCTCGGTTTGTGTTTCATGATGCGAGATATACCCTCTAGCGACTGATCGGTTCAAGTGCGGGCCGGAGCGACGCCCTCGAGCCGTACCGCCGCCACACCGCGGGGCGCAAGGGGAACCGTCACCCCGCCTGTCGGATCCGCCTCCGCCGAGTCCTGAGTTTTCCCGGACAGGTCCAAAAGCGTCGCCGACTCGAAAGTCAAAACACCCGGTCCCAGTGCCAGCCGTCGGGCCACACCCAGGAGTTCCTGGAGATACACCACCGCTTCTCCCGGGGCTGCGGGCTCGACTCCCAAGATCGCCACTCCCGGCTCCCGCAACGCAAACAAGCTTCCCCACCGGGGCAATGGGAGTTCGCCGCCTCCCGCCACGGGGATCGCCACAAATGGCTCGATGCTCCATCCGAAGCGCCACGCTTCGTCCTCTCGGGCGAACTCCGCCGCGCCCGCCAGCGCCAAGCGGAACCTCGCCCGACCTCGCGGGCCCCAGAACGTCAGATGGCGATCTTCGCTCACCGACACTAAAGGCGCATCTATGGCGCTCACGTACGCTCGTCCTTCGGTGCCCCGGAGGCGGATCCAGCGCAGCGCCGCAACCCGCTCAACACCGGCCCCCCGCGCAATGCCGAGCGGCGTCTCCCACAAAAGCTCGGGACTCATCAGGGCGAAATCGAACCGGTAGGGCACCGCCTGATCGCCCACCGCCTCGGCACGATTCTCCACCTCGATCCAGTTCCGATCGCGATATAAGGTGACAGCGGTTTCCACCGTGCCGCGACCCGGGGCCCAACGCCGGAGCGAAATCCGCGACGCCAAACCGTCGAGCTCATGCCGCACCGCCTCCTCCAGACGCGCCGCGGGAACACCGTTCAACTCGCCCGATGAGTCCACCCACTCGTAACCCGAGAAACGATCCAAAACCGACTCGATACCACCCGTCTCGGGGCTCAGTCGCACCCGAAAGCGCTCGTTTTCCAACACCAGGTCATCGCTGCCAGCCGGGCCCTCGGCCCTCCAGGATACCGGCCGGTCGCCGCTGAGATCGGCGACATACACGTACCCTGTGCCGGGAACATCGGTGACGAGCCGGAAAAGACCTGAACCCACCTCTACCAAGTCGCTTCTGGTGAACGGGGAGGGATTGAACACCAGCCACCCGGGGAGCGGAAAGATCGGCTTGCCGCCGAGCTGCTCCGGCGAAGAGCCCAGCGCCTGAGCAAAGGCGGCAATCAATCCCGCTGTTCTGCGCTGCCGCGCTTCGTCCCGGGCGGCGGCTGCGGAGGAGACTTGCAACACCGGCGGAGGATCGACCGCACCCCGAGCTCCGTTGTGCCCGGCACTTATAGGAGCGGCTCGGAGCGTACGCCGGCGGAAGAACTCGTCGGCCTCGCCCACCACTATCCGGGGATAGGCGTAGAGCCGGTTCCATGCTTCCACGTTGCGATAGCTGGCATCGGAGTCGTCTTGAAGCGCGCAATCGACCACCAGGGCCATGGGTTCCGGAGAAGGATGTGCGGCAGCCAGCGCCGCCAGCCAGCGCTCGACTGCGGATTTCATCGCGTCGCCGCCGCGGGAGAAATCGAGCCCCGCGGTACCGGAAAATCCGAGACCAGGCACCACCAGAACTCGTGCCTCGCCCGGACCTTCTAGCCAGTACGCCGCAGGCTCCAGCTCTTCGGTGGCTACGGCGAATCCCACGCCGGCGTCTCTCAGCAAGAGAGCGAGTGCCGCAGGCATGTCCTGGAACCGCCGGGCCACCGCCACCCGGCTCAGTTCCAGACCCAGTTCCGAAGCTGCCCTGGTAGCGGGCTTTAGAGAGTGCAAAAAGTCCAGGTGATCCAAAAGCTGAAGCTCTTGCGGGTCGGCCGGCACCGGGTTCACCGCCGCGCGCCTTCTTTTGAGCAGCGCCAGTTCCACGCTCCGGCGGAACAAGGGGAGCGGTGCCAATCGCTGCTCGAGATCTTCTGCCGAAAGCACCGTGAGCCAGTAGATGCTCCACTTCGGCTTGGGCCTCAATGAGTGGGTGCTTCGGATCGGGCGCTCGCCCGGAATGGCGAGCTCGGTGGTAATCGTCAGAGGTCCGGAGAGGGGGAGCCATAACTCTCCGTAAAGCCGCGCCTCGGCTATTCTGATGGCCCCCGCAGTTCCGATGAACCTTCCCGCCGAATCGAAGACCCGGAGCCGGGCCGCCGGAGCGTCGATGTCCGAAATAAAAAACCGGACCAAGGTGTCTCTGCCGTCGGGTTGACTCCAGAACACGGTGGTTTCCGCCTCTATTCGGGCGGCGCCCGTCTGATCGGTGCGGAAGGCTAGCCCCGCTCCCGCGGCCGAAAGGAGGGATACAAATCGCCTCCGGTCGATGTGATGCGCCATTGGCCTAAACGGACTAGGCTATGAACCGGATGGGCAGGCCTACGATTTTGGCCTCGCCCATGGCGGCGATCACGGGTCGCTCGCGGTCGGTTTCCCGTCGGATCTTGGCGAGGCCCACCCACCGGCTGCCGGGCTCGATCCACACCATGCTGGTAACCCAGCCCCGCTCTCTGCCGTCCTGGATGACCGCGGCGTTGCCCAGGTACGGTTTCTTGGTCCACCACAGGCCGCACAGGGAGCGATTGGTATGGCCGCGGAAGTGAAGCCGCGCTACAGTTTCCTGCCCCACGTAGCATCCCTTGGTGTAGGAAACGCCGTCGATCTCGTCGAAGCGGACTTCCTGCGGGAGAGTCTTGTCATCGATCTCCGCTCCGAGCCGCGGCCAGCCGGTGATGATGCGGGCCAGCTCCATTGCATTGGGCCCCCCGCGCACCACGTTTTGGGCTTCGAGTCTCTCTTCGATTTCCGGTGAGGCTGCCGGAGGACCGTGGATTTGGAGAACGAAAGGAGCCAGCTGCGCCGGCCGGGCGACGGTAACCGTCGTCCCCGCCAGGAGCATGGTGGTCCAGCGTCCCGGTTCCGGTACGGCGAATCCTGCATCCCGGGCTACCTTCAGCGCCTGGGGTCCCAGCAGGCGGTGTACCTCGATCTCGGCGGTGCGATCGCGCACCGCCGCCAGTCGCGGCGGGACCGATTTGGAGAGCACCTCCAGCAGAACGCCCAACCCCTGAGGCGGCGGGAAAAGCAACGCCGCGTTGGCCTCGCGCACTACCCACATGTCACAGCGAATCATCCCCTTGGGCGTGAGCACCGCGCCGTAGACGAAACTTCCCTCGCCGGGGCGCTCCACATCGTTGGTGAGCAATCCCTGAAGACAGGCGATCGCGCCGGACCCGCTCAACTCCACCACTGCAACATCGGCGCGCAGCCACAAAGCGTCGCTGAAAAACGCCATCACCTCGTCCACGCTGAGGGCGCCCGGTTCCAGAATGAAAGGCTCGAGAGTTGCCGGTGAGCTCATCGGTCTTCCTTAACTGTAGTAGCCCGCCAAAGCGTAGGATCGATCCAGAAGTTCCACCGGATGGACCACGGGCAGATCCAGTCCGCGAGCCCGCAGTCCCGCACCTATTTGCATGATACACCCCGGATTCCCGGTCGCCACCACCTGGGCTCCGCTCTTGGCGAGAGCTTCCACTTTGCGTTCCAGAATGGCGAGGGAAAGTTCCCTCTGCGATAAAGAGTAGCTCCCTGCGCTGCCGCAGCATAGGGCCGCCTCTTCGTGAGGTACGATCTCCAGGCCGGGTATGGCCTGGAGCACTTTGAGCGGAGCTTCCGACACGCGCTGCGCGTGCAGCAGGTGGCAGGGCGGATCGTAGGCTACCTTCAGCTCCATCCTCGCGCCTTGCACCGGACCCGCCACAGCCAGCAGTTCGGTCACGTCGCAAGTTCTTGCGGCCAGCCGCCGGGCGGTCTCTTCGAGAGAATCATCGGCCAGCAACCTGTCATATTCCCTAATCTGAGCGCCGCAACCGGCGCTGTTGACCGCTAGCCAGAGCCCGCTGTGTTTGGCAAACGCCGAGACATTGGCTCTGGCCAGGCGCACCGCCTCGTCGTGTAGTCCCGCGTGAGCGTGCAAGGCGCCGCAGCAGTCCTGACCCGATACCTCCACGACTCGATAGCCGTTGACCTCCAGAGTACGTCGCGTAGCCCGATGCACGTGGCCGAAGAGCCCGTCCATAACGCAGCCGCGGAACAGCGCCACCATAGAGGGCCTCTGCGCTCGAGCCTCCCCCGCGGGCCCCCGGCGGCTGCGCCAACGGCGCCCGTTACCAACCCCTTTGGCCCTGGTAGCCGCCAGCATGCCGAACATCATGGCCGGTGCGGAGCTTCCGCGCACCAGCGACGCCAGCGGGCGAATCCAGCGCGCCACGGTGAAAAAGGGGATCCGCAAGACCGGCTCTCCCACGATCGCCAGCAGCAACCGCACCGGCCAGGGGATGGGCCGCACCGTCGCGAAGCGGCGCCGGCTTTCTTCCAGAGCCGGAGCGTAGCTTACACCCGAAGGGCAAACCGGCTCGCAGGCGCGACACCCGAGACATCGGTCCAGATGGAGGATCAAATCCGGGTCGGTTTCTTGCAGTTCGCCTCTCTCCAGCGCGCCGAGCAGAACGATCCTTCCCCTGGGGCTGTCGCTTTCGTCGCCGGTCACCAAAAACGTGGGGCAGCTCTGAAGGCAGAAGCCGCAGTGGACGCAGGCGTGAAGTCCGGAAAAGGGGTTGGGCGTCACGATCCTGCTTCTAGCGATCGTCGTCCAGCGGGACGACCAAGACGCCGGCGGGGTCGAAGGTGCGCCTCAAAGCTTTGGTGATTCTGCCGACTCCCTCGCGGTACGCTCCGAAATGCCCCAGTGTGTGGCGCAGATCCCAGGGGGCCCGTTCTACGGTGACCGGCATTTCTCGCTGTGCGGCGGCGTGGCGCAGCACGCGAATCCGGTCCGCCGGAGCGGTACCGCTCCAGCGGATGCTCCCTGCCGGGATGCTGGCTGCTACGGTTCCTCCCTCCAAGTGGTGGGCCAACAGATCCAGAGCCTCGTCCATCGCCGAGGGCAGGGTGCCCAGTCTCAAGGTGATCGGAGATTGAGCCTGGCGTTCGAGCCATAGACGCCAAAACTGGCGGGCCGGATCTCCCTTGAGTTCCGAAGTCGGAAGAGTCAGAACCGCCGCTATGCTCTGCCGATCGGCATCCACCGCGGCCCAAGAGCCGATAAGGCGAATGGCCAGGATCCATCCGTCCCCTAGGCTGAGTTCTTCGCCCAGCAGTTCCATCGCTGCCGGTGTGGCTCCCTGTTCCATTAGGGCCAGCGCCTCTCGAGTCAATGCGTCCCGGTTGCCGCGAACCGCCAGTGTGAGGTCTGCTTGGGGAACGGCACGCAGGCGCAGGTTGAGCGAGGTGATGATCCCGAAGGCTCCGAAACTTCCGGTTGCCAGTTTGACCAGGTCGAAGCCGGCGACATTTTTGACCACCCGCCCCCCGGGGCGGATTATCCGTCCCTCGCCCGTTACCAAGGTCAGGCCGAGGACGTGCTCGCGCAGGTTTCCGAAGCCGGTGCGCAGAGGGCCGGAAGAGGCGGTGGCCACGATCGATCCCAGAGTGCGGTGCGCGCCGGGTGGATCCTGGGCGACCCAGACACCGTGATCTGCCAGTTTTTGCCTGAGCTCGTCCCACAAAATTCCTGCCTGGACGGTGGCTACCAAGTCCGGCGGGTCCAGGTTGACTACGCCGGCTAGGGAGCGGGTGGAGATCGCCAGGTCGGCGGGAGCGTCGGCCGGAATCCAGTGTGCTGATCCCTCCACCCTCACCCGCCATCCTTCCGAGCTGGCCGTTGCTAGCACCGCGGCGACGCCTTCTTCGGTTCGGGGAAACACCCGGGGCATACCGTTGGGGTCGGTATCTACCGTGGCGCCTGTCCCCAGGAGGGCGCGCAGCTTGCGGATCAAGTTGACTCCTGTGCCAGCCATCGTTCGAGCTCCGCTTCTGTGGCTTCCACGAAGCTGCGGGCTTCGCCCACATAGGGCTCGGCCGCTTCGACGGTCCACGGGCTGGTGAGGGCGTCGCGCAGATCCAGCGCAGCCAAGGCGCCGAACCGGGAGGGGAAAGCCTCCCGGATGCGGCGCTGCATCTCCTCTGCGGGAAGTGGCCGGTGCCAGGGTGGCTCGCTGAGCCATACCCTCACGGTCGCGGCCGCCACTACGGCGGGGTAAGCGGCCTGAAGAGCGCGGCTGCCGTCGCCTTCTTTTAAGCGCTTTTCCGCGATGCTGAGGCGGTGCTTGGCGTCGGCCAGCTGCTCGCGGAAGGTGGTACGCCAGCGGGTCGGGATCTTGATCATGCGGTCACCCCGCTCCATTCCCTGCAAGCGTGCACCGGTACCACCTTCCCGCGGTTGGCCCGCTCTTGCGGATCGAATACCCGGCGCACTGCTCGCATCGCCGCCAGAGTGTCGCCGTCGAAGATCAGCGGCATGTATCTCAGCTTATCGGTTCCCACGCCGTGCTCTCCGGTTATCGAGCCGCCTGCCTTGATGCACAGTTCCATAATCTCGGCGGAGCAGCGCTCCACGCGGCTGAGCTGGTCGGGCTCCCGGCGGTCGAAGTTCAGGTTGGGATGCAGATTGCCGTCGCCGGCGTGGAACACGTTGCTGACTTTGAGGCCGTAGGCCGCGGCTATGGAGGAGATTTTCTCCAGCACCTCCGGCAGGGCGGTTCGCGGTACCACTGCATCTTGTACCACCAGATCGGGGCTGATGCGGCCTAGTGCGCCGAAAGCCTTTTTGCGTCCCTGCCAGAGGCGCTCCCGTTCCCGCTCGTCCGCCGCCATCCGAACCGTTCCCGCACCGCTGTCTTTGAGCAAACGCTCCACTTCCGCGGCCTCTGCAGCCACCGCCTCTTGGCTGTTGCCGTCGAGCTCCACTATCAGTACCGCAGCGGCGTCAACCGGGTAGCCGGCGGCATAGATCGACTCTTCGACCACGCGGACGCAGTTCTGGTCCATCATCTCCAAAGCTGCAGGAACGATCCCGGAGGCTATGATAGCGGAGACCGCTTCGCCAGCGGTCTTGAGGGAAGGAAAGTCGGCCAAGAGCGTCCGCACCGCTTTGGGCAGGGGTAGCAACCGCACCGCGATCCTAGTGGCGATTCCGAACATCCCTTCGCTGCCCACGAACAGTCCCACGAGGTCCGGACCCCAGGGCTCGCCGCCCGGCGAACCGAGATTCACCAGGCTGCCATCGGGGAGGATTATCTCCAACTCCAGCACGTGGCTGGAGGTGACTCCGTATTTCAGGCAGTGCGGGCCGCCGGCGTTTTCCGCCACGTTCCCGCCGATAGTGCATGCCGTCTGGCTGGATGGATCCGGCGCGTAGTAGAGGCCGTAGGGACGGGCTGCTTCCGAGAGACGCACGTTGACCACCCCGGGCTCTACTACTGCCCGCCGATTGCGGGGATCGATGAGCAGTATACGGTTGAGGCGGGTAAGGCCGATGACCACGCTGTCCCGATCTCCCACGGCGCCCCCGGAAAGCCCGGTGCCCGCTCCCCTAGCCACGAAAGGAATTCCGTAGTGAGCCAGGATGCGCACCACGGAGACCAACTCTTGTCGGCTGCCGGGAAGTACTACGGCACAGGGCCGGGAGTGCCGGGTTGGGAGGCCGTCGGTAGCATAGGTCTCCAACTCCGCCGGGGCCCGCCTGATCCAGCGCCGGCCTACCACGCCTTCGATCGCTCCCAGAGCCTGCTCGGGAACGTTCATGGTTCTCTCAGGCCGCCAACCATCGCAGACAAATATACCAGAAGAGGCAAAGTGGGCGCGTTTGAGGCACGGGCGCAAACCGCACGCAGGACATGGCAGAGCGGCCCCTCGGCTCCCGGACTAAAGCAAAAGCGCGACGACCCAGGCGGCCGTCGCGCTCTGCTGTGAAGCGACCGAACCGCTATGCCGCGGCCCAGAAACCCTGAAGAGCCTTACCGTCGGGACTCTCGCGCAACTTCTGAAATGCCCGCTCGCGGATCTGCCGGATGCGTTCCCGGGTCACTCCCATCAAGGCGCCGATCTTCTCCAGGGTCATCCCCTCGGAACCTTCCTCCAGCCCGTAATAGAGGTAGAGAATCTTCCGCTCCCGGGGCGTCAAATACTTCTTGAAGACCCGATCGATGAATTCCCGCATCAGCTTGTTGTCGGTACGCTCCTCGATCTCCGCTCCGTCCTGGCCGGCGAACCGCTCCCCGATAGTGGCTGCGTCTTTGTCGGTACGGTCGATCGGGGCGTCGAGAGATACCTCGGCGGCGGTCATTCGGCGGGCATTGCGCACGTTCTCCACCGTATCGTGCAGCGCCCGGGCTATTTCTTGGTCGGTGGGCTCCCGGCCCAGTTCCTGGGACAGATACGTCTCGGTGCGCGACATGCGGATCAGCTGGCTGTTCTGATTGAGCGGGATCCGCACGCTCCGCGTCTGCTCGGCGAGCGCCTTCAACACCGCCTGGCGCACCCACCACACGGCGTAAGAGATGAACTTTACCCCTTGGTCCGGATCGAACTTCTTGACCGCCTTCAGCAAGCCCTCGTTTCCTATGGCAACTAGCTCCGCCAAATCGAGGCCGTGACCCTGATACTTTTTGACGTACGAGATCACAAATCGCAGGTTGGCGGTCACCAACCGTTCCGCCGCCTTGGCGTCGCCCCGCCGGGCGCGACGCGCCAACCGCCGCTCTTCGGCCGGATCCTGAATCAAGGGAAGCTTTTGAATGTCCTGCAAGTACTGATCGAATGCACTGGACGGTGGAACCTTGAAAAACGCCTTCGATGCCTTGGCACGACGGAGTTGCGTCATACACGCCCCTCGAAGAGTTGAGGTCCCTACGTCGGCTAACGGAAGGTGCGGGTCGCTCACCCGCCAAAATGACCGATCAAAAGCGGGCCGAATATAGGACTTGAATCCCATTCCGTCAAGCAACCAAAAGTTTTCCACATCACAAATTGTGAACAGCCAAGGCGTTGTGGAATTTGTCCACTTGTATCCCAAAAACAGTGCTGGTCCAGGGTGCAACCCTTGGCAGATAAGTCATTGCCAAATCAGGAGTTACCTAAATGTGGGAATGTTGATAAAGTTGACAAGATGTTGAGGGATTTGTGGTTAACTGCCGCGCTCCAGTGCGCTCAGCAAAAGCCCATGGTCAACTGCTATCGTCCAGCTCCCGTCCGGATCTCTGGCTACGGCTCCGATCCTCTCTAGGAGTGCAAACCTGACAGTGTTGCTGCGAGCTTTCTTGTCTCGGTTCATCGTCTCGATGAGGCGGTTCAGATCGGTGCCGGGAGGGATGTCATGCGGCAGGCGATAACTCCGCAGGGCCTCCAGTATCGCAGAGCGGGTACCGGGGAGCGAGATACCCATCTGTTCGCCCAACCCCGCCTCCACAGCCATACCGATAGCTACCGCCTCGCCGTGGAGCAGTTCGTAGCCCATCGCGGTTTCCAGGGCATGCGCAATGGTGTGGCCGAAATTGAGCGCCGATCTGGGTCCCGCCTCGCGCTCGTCGGAAGCGACTATGGCGCTTTTGATCTCCACGCTGCGGCGAACGATTTCGGCGAGCACCTGCGGGTCTTTGGCGAAAACCTCATCCCGCCATTGAAGGATGTGTTCGAAATACCGGGCGTCGGCGATAGCCCCGTGTTTGATCGCTTCGGCCATCCCGGCCGCGAGCTGGGCCTCGGGCAGGGATTTCAGGGTAGTCGTGTCGGCCACCACCAATCTGGGCTGGTGAAAGGCTCCCACTGCGTTCTTGGCCCGGGGCGTATCCACTCCGGTCTTTCCCCCGACCGAGCTGTCCAGCATGGCGAGAAGGGTGGTGGGCACCTGCACGTAGGGAATCCCGCGCATGTAGGTCGCGGCGGTGAATCCGGCGAGATCGCCCACCACTCCTCCTCCAACAGCTACTACGGCCCCGTCGCGTCCCAGGCCGGCTTGGAGCAAGCGGTCGGTTAGATCGGCCCAGGTCTCCCGGGTCTTGTTCCATTCACCGGACGGGAAAGTGACCAGCACGGCGGGCGCGTATTTTTCCAGAGCAGCAGCCACGCGTTGTCCGTAAAGCGGCGCTACTATGGAATCACTGATCACTGCGTAGCGGCTGGCGGGGGCGTAGCGCAGCAGTAGCTCGGGTATTTCCTGCAACAGACCCGGTCCGATCAGAACCTGGTAGGAGCCCTCGCCGAGCGCCACCTCTACTTTCGCACGGTCTATAGGCGTACCTCTCCTCGTATGACAGTCACGGCGGCTCCCCCCACAAGCACCGAGTCGATCTCACCGTTGGGCGCGAGTCCGATTTCAACTTCGATTTCGGACGGGCGGCCTATTTCGCGTCCCTGGAGCACCAAGATGGCAGCCTTTCCGTCCTTAGGTGTCGCCAGACCGTGGCGGACCAGATAACACCCCAGCGCTCCGGCGGCACTCCCGGTTGCCGGGTCCTCGGGAACCCCCAAGCCGGGAGCGAACATGCGCGCTTTGACTACGGTTTTCGGCTCGGGGGTTTCGTCTCTCCCGCGATCCGCGCAGAAGCACATCACGCAGTCGGTACCGTAGCTGCGCAGCAAAGCTGCAAGTTCGCTCCCGGCCCCTCCGCTGGGAAGCTCGCCCAGGATCGCCTCGTTTTCCAATTGCACCATCAGCTGGGGCAAAGCGGTACACACCACCTGGGGCGGGGGCCGGTTCACCAGCGCCGCCGCGGGGCAGCCCAGCGCCCGGGCCAAGGGCTCCACCCGCTCGACCGCCGGACCCCATTCGGGAAGTGGCTGGCTCATGATCACCCGCCTCAACGCACCTCCCGAAGCCTCGAGTCTCACCGGAAGCACCCCTCGGCCGGTTTCCTGAGTCACTTCGAGGCTCCCGTCTCTAGGGACCGCCACCTGGCCCAGCTCGGCGAGGAGCCACCAGGTCCCGATTGTGGGATGGCCGGCGAGCGGTATCTCAGCGGTCGGAGTGAAAAACCGTATCTTGCGGGTGGCGTTGAGGGACGGGGTAACGAAGGTCGTTTCGGAAAGGTTCATCTCCCGTGCCAGTGCCTGCATCGTCCCGCTGTCTAATCCGTCCGCGTAGGGAAACACGGCGAGAGGGTTCCCGCACAGCGGCTTGCGGGTGAAGACATCGAGCTGGTAGAAGGTATAGTGCGCCACCTACCAGGTCCGATCCGCCACGCCGGAGCGGCTGTTTAGTACCCGGGCCAAGGTGAACAACAGGTCTCCCAAACGGTTGAGGTAGGCCAGAATCGTCTCGGGGACGGGCGTTTGGCGGTGCAACGCCACCACACTACGTTCCGCCCGGCGGCAGATCGTCCGGGCCAGGTGAAACATCGCCGCCTTGGGTGTTCCGCCCGGAAGGATGAACGCGCTTAAGGGTGTGAGCTCGGCGTCTGCCCGGTCGATCGCTTCCTCTAGCGCTTTGATCCGCTCGGGCTTCAGTTCGGTCTTGGCCGCCGTCTTGGGCACGCGGGTGGGATCCGGGCTTGCCAGCCTCCCCCCGATCGTAAACAGGTCCTTTTGAATAGATTCCAACAGGTCGCGCTCGAAGGCCGCGGGCTCCAAGGCCATGGCTGCTCCCAGGGCGGCGTTGAGTTCGTCGATATCGCCGTAGGCTGCGACTCTGAGGTCGTCTTTGGAAACTCTGCCGCCGCCGAGCAGCGAGGTTTGGCCTTGGTCACCGGTACGGGTATAGATCTTCACGGGCGCCACCCTCGAGGTTCGGTGTCTAATTTACCTCATAGTTGCACCAGAGGTACGTGGAAACTCCAGCGAGAGGCACAGGCTGAATGTCTGGACCGGGAAGTGCTGAATTGCCCTTGCGGGTCGCGGTGGTGGGCTCGGGTCCGGCCGGCTTTTTCGTGGCCCATCACCTGCTATCTCGCAGCGAGCCGGTGGTGTCGGTGGACATGTACGAGCGACTGCCGGCCCCCTTCGGATTGGTCCGCTATGGTGTGGCGCCCGATCACGAGGAAATCAAGCGGGTGAGCCGCACCTTCGAGAAGGTGGCGGCCAAGCCGGCGTTCCGGTTTTACGGCAATGTGGACGTGGGGCGGCACCTCACGCTGGACGATCTCAAGCGCCACTATCACATGATCTGCTTTGCGACCGGGGCGCAGGCTGATCGCCGGATGGGAATCCCGGGCGAGGACCTGAAGGGCAGTCACGCCGCCACCGAGTTTGTAGCCTGGTATAACGGGCATCCCGAGTATCGCGACCGGAGTTTCGATCTTTCGGTGGAACGGGTGGCGGTGGTGGGTGTGGGTAACGTTGCGGTGGATGTGGCGCGAATCCTGTGCCGGACCCCCGAAGAGCTGCGCCGGACGGACATCGCCGACTATGCGCTGGAGGCGCTGGCGCGTAGCCGGGTGCGCGAAGTTTACATGCTGGGCCGCCGCGGCCCCTTGCAGGCGGCGTTCACCAACCCGGAGGTGCGGGAGCTGGGAGAGCTTCCCGGAGCCGACGTCAGGGTGTTGCCCGAAGAGCTGGAGCTCGATCCTTTGAGCCGCTCGGAGCTGGAGCGGAGCGACGACCGTACCTTGAAGCGCAAGTTGGAGATCCTGCAGGAATTCGCGCAGAGAACGCCGGGCGGCAAGCCGCGCCTGCTCACTCTTCGGTTCCTGGTTTCCCCGGTGGAGATCGTGGGCGACCAGGAGGGGCGGGTCAAAGCTCTCCGCCTGGTGCGGAATCGGCTGTCACCGGACGGCCGCGGCGGACTCAAGGCCGAGCCGACGGGGGTGTACGAGGAGTTGGCGGTGGGGTTGGTCTTCCGGTCGGTGGGATACCGCGGTGTGCCGATCGAGGGGCTTCCCTTCGATGCCAAGGCGGGAGTGGTGCCCAATGACGGGGGTAGGGTGATCGATCCCGAAAGCGGGGCGCCGCTTTTAGGGCTGTACGTGGCGGGGTGGATCAAGCGGGGGGCCACGGGAGTGATCGGCACCAACAAGCCGGATGCGGGGGAGACGGTGGAGCGGATGCTGGAGGATCTGTCGCGCGGTAGGGTTTTGACGCCCGATCATCCTTCAATAGAGCAGGCTGCGCGGCTGGTGGCGGAGCGGCAGCCGCGGTTCGTGAGCTACGAGGATTGGCGGAAAATCGATCAGTTGGAAACCGCTTGCGGTGGGGATCAGGGTCGCCCTCGAGTTAAGTGCACCTCGGAGGAGGAGTTTTTCGCTGCGCTGGATCGCAAGTAGCGCGCTGGTCGCGCTGGGGATCCTGGTTTGGGGGCCGAGCTCCCTAGGCGCGCAGTTCCGCGAGGAAGAGCGGCCGGTGGTCAGGGAGGTGTCCTTCGAGGGCAATCGGGCTATCGACGATCTCTCCCTCCGGATTTCTATCGCCACCTCGCAGTCGTCGTTCATGGCTCGCCATTGGGCGACCCGATGGCTGGGGATCGGCGAGAAGCGCTATTTCGACGAGACGGAATTCCGGCGGGACGTTCTCCGGGTGATCCTCCTGTACCGCCAGAGCGGATATCCCCGAGTGCACGTGGACACCATCGTCCGGCGCAGCGGCGGAGCGGTATCGGTGAAGTTCCTGATTAGCGAGGGACCTCCGGTACGGGTGCGCTCCCTGGAGGTGACCGGGACCGAAGGTATCGTTCCCGCCCGCGATCTGATTCGCGATCTCCCCATAGCGGTGGGGGATCCTTTCAATCGCTTCCGGTTCGAAGCCGCGGCCGACACCATTCGCAACGCGCTGCGCAACCGCGGGTATCCTTTCGTCGAGGTGTTCCGCCGCTACGACGTGAACGAGGACAGCCTGGTGGCGGACCTCGCCTTTGACGTGGAACCCGGGCCTCGAGCGGTGATCGAGCGGGTCGTGGTGGAAGGAACCCGGCAGATAGGCGAAGACGTGGTGAGGCGGATGATTCCCCTCAGGGCCGGTGCGCTGTACCGCCAATCGGCTCTGTACGAGACCCAGCGTGACCTTTACCGCCTGGGGCTGTTCAACTATGCCAACGTAACGCTGGTGGACTCCCTTCCTGCCGGACCCAGGGACACCACTGTCACGGTGAGAGTGCAGGTGGCCGAAGGTGCTCTGCACCGCTTGCGACTGGGCGCGGGCTACGGGACGGTGGACTGCTTCCGGGTCCTGGGGGCCTGGACCGCCCACGATTTGCTGGGAGGAGGCAGGGTGCTGGATGTGAGCGCCCGCGCTTCCAAGATTGGGGTGGGAAGCCCCTTCGAGGCGGACCTGCAAGACACGCCGTTGTGCGGCGCTCTAAAACGAGACGAAGGGACCGAGCGCCTGAATCTCAACTACAACGTGACCGCCAGCGTCAGGGAGCCGTATTTCTTTTCCCGGAGGATGCGTGCGGTTCTCTCCCTCTCCGCCGAGCGCCACAGCGAGGTGCAGGCGTTCGTGAGAGAGGCGGTGGGGGGCACTTTCTCGGTCACCAGGGAGACGCGCTGGGAGATCCCCGTCACCCTGTCCTACTCCCTTTCTTACGGCCGGACCCTGGCGGAACCGGCGATATTCTGCGCTTTTCTACTGGTCTGCGCGGTGGAGGACACTCTGCTCTTCGCCGAAAGACGATTGCAGTCAACCTTGAGCGCTACATTGGTTCGCGACCGCTCCAACTCGGTGTTGGAACCGACCCGCGGCAACGTCCTCTCGGCTCAGTTGCGTTACGCCTCCCGCACGATCGGTTCCGACGAACTGATCCAGTTCACCAAAGGAAGCGTGGAGTTCTCCTCCTATCACTCCCTTGCGAGGCGCACCGTATTCGCATGGCGGGTGCGCGCTGGAACGATTGTATCGCCCAAAGTGGTGGTCGGGGGACAGGAGGCCCGAATCGTACCCCCCGCCGAGCGTTTCTACGGCGGGGGCCCGAACAGCGTTCGCGGGTTTTCTCAGAACCTGCTGGGACCGGTAGTGTACGTGGTAGATACTACTCGAGAGCGGACCGCTACAGTGCGCGATCCCCAAACCGGGCAGGAAATCACGGTTAGCGGTTTCGACACCCTCACGGCCCCCACCGGCGGTAACCAACTGTTCTTCGCCAATGCGGAGCTGCGCTTTCCGCTTCCTCTGTTCTCGGGGCGTGTTGGCGGCGCCGTTTTCGTGGACGCGGGGCAGGTAGTGGAGCGGGACGAAGCGCGCGGCGAGCGGATCCTGGCCCTGCGCGACCTCAGAGTGACTCCCGGCGCCGGAGTGCGGATCGCCACGCCGCTGGGGCCGGTCCGGCTCGACCTGGCCTACAACCCCTACGGCCCTCCCGCGGGCAGGCTGTACCGGCCGGAAGGGCAGCAACTGAAACTGGTCTACGACCAGTACCCGCGGCCGGGGGATGTGGTGAAGCTGGGATTTTGGGACCGCTTGCGAATCCACCTGGCGGTGGGGCAGCCCTTCTGATATGCGCGGGGCGCTGACACGCCGCATCGGCACGGCCGCCGTCTTGCTCGGAGCTACCGTGATGGGAGTCACGGGCGCCGCCCTGCGTACTTCAAGCGGCAGGGAAATAGTGGTGCGCTGGGCGCTGGATGCCATCAAGGGCTCCATAGACGGAAGCGTGACCGTGGGTTGGGTAGGGGGATCGTTTACCGGCGGACTGGCGGTGCGAGACTTTACCGTTCGCGATCCCGAAGGCCAACTGTTGGCCCGGTTCCCGCTGCTCGAGGTACGTTACCGGCTGCTCGATCTATTGTCGGGCAGAATCGTGCTCGGCCAGTTGAGTCTAGAGGATCCCGAGGTGCAGCTGGTCGAAGATTCTACCGGCAGGCTGAACCTGGAACGGGTCCTCCGGTTGGGCGAGGGACGCGGAAGCGAAGGCCCATCGCCGCTGATCGCTTTTCGGGACGTTCGGATTGCCAACGGGCGCATTACCATCCGTACTGCGGCCAGCGGAGAAGAAAGCCAGGTTGTCATAGACAACCTCACCGCCAGACTGCCGTACGTTCGGCTTTCGTCGCCCTTGCCTCGAGAACGCTCGATCCGGTTCGAGGTAGCCGATTTGGCGGCGGCGATCTCGGAACCGGCCGTGGAGGTCAGGGATCTCGAGGGGGTGGTGGACTTCTGGGGCGATTCCCTGACGCTCGCTCTTGACCGGTTGGTCTTGCCCCACAGCGAGGGCCGGGTCACAGGATCGATTAGCTGGCCCGAAGGACCGTGGCTCTACCACCTCGACGCTGCCAGTTCGCGTTTCTCTCCCGCCGATCTCAGATGGCTCGTTCCCTGGTTACCGGAAGGCTTGAGCGGAAGGGTCGAGGCCCGGGTGCGTTCGCCCAGCTCGGAACTGCTCGAAGTCCGCCTGGACGGGCTGGCACTGGTAAGCCGGCGGCGGGGAGAACGCCTGGAAGGTACACTGGGGTTGGTCATAGGTCCCGGGGAGCGGTGGGGTATGCGGGACACCGAACTCGCCTTTTCGGACTTCAGCCTCGAGTACCTCCGCGCCATGTTCGACACTCTGCCTCTGGCCGGGCGCTTGAGTGGAAGACTGCGAATGTCCGGGCCGCAGGAGCGGCTTGCGGTGGATCTGGACTTGAGCTTCCGCGATTCGCTGGTACCGGGTTGGCCGGAATCGCGCTTGAGAGGCGGAGGGATCGTTTCCCTCGGTACCTCGGAGGACTTCGTCTTTCAAAGCTTCGCCTTGCGACATGCAGTGCTGGATCTGGGCACCGTAGGGCGGCTGGCTCCGCTGGGGCTTGCGGGAACGCTCGAGGCGGCCGGTACTCTGGACGGTCCCTGGCGCGATTTTCAATTCAGCGGAACGCTGAGACAGCGAGACGCACCGCATCCTCCGAGTACGGTGCGGGGTGTGCTCCGGGTCGATACCCGGAGCGACACGGTGGGTGTTTGGGCCGACTGGGCGGCGGACTCGCTATCGCTGAGCGGGCTGAGGAGCAGCTATCCCTGGCTGACCTTGGACGGGGCGTTTGCCGGAGACCTCAAGCTCGCAGGCTATTTGGACTCTCTGGCGCTGGAGGCGGACTTGGAGGGTCCTGCGGGCCGGCTCCGAGCTCGCGGTTCTCTGATAGCGCTGGCGCCCCCTTGGGGAGCGCACCAACTCGAGCTGAACTTCGAGCGGCTGGACCTCCGTTCCCTCGACAGCTCACTTCCCCAAAGCTCGCTCTACGGTACCATAACCGGCCGGGCGCTGGTGGATTCTCTGCTGCCGCCGAGCGCGCGGATGCTGTTGGTATTGGACACCTCCCGCCTTGCCGGTACTCTAGTCGATTCTGCGCGGGGATTGCTGGAGATCACCGACAGCGTTCTTAGGGTCGATTCCCTGGCAATCTGGGCGCCCGCCTTGGCGGTCTCTGCGGCAGGAACGCTGGGTCTGGGGTCGGCGGAAGCCGGCAACCTGTTGTTGGCCGCTCGGACCGACTCCCTGGCGACTCTGGAATCATTGGGAAGGTGGCTGGTCGGTGCCGAGGGGCCGTCCCCGGATAGCTTGCCGGCCGGTGCGGCTGAACTTCGAGCCACCATCGCCGGATCTGTGCGGCGCTTTTCGATAGATGCGGAGCTTTTGCTGGGAGGGGTCAGCTGGGGTGCACTGAATCTCAACCGGGCGCGGGCCGGGATGCGCTGGCACAGCGAGGAAAAGGGAATCGTTGTGCTGGACTTCGAGGCCGATTCGCTGGGCTGGAACGGGCGTCGCTTTTCGCTGGTGGAACTGAAGCTGGCAGGCAGGCGCGATTCCCTCGGTTGGTTTGCGCGGAGTCGGATAGGATCGGAGGTCTCGGCCATAGCTGGGGGCAGATGGTGGACGGAGGGCGACAGGGCCTGGGTGCCGATAGATTCGCTGGCCGTGTTGCTCCCGAGCGAAGTCTGGTTTTTGGAGCGGGGAGCCCGAGTAATCGTGGGCGACAGTGCGATCGGACTCGAGGCGGTGAAATTGGCCAGCGCCAGCGGGAGAGCCAGGGTGGAGCTGGATGGAAGTATCCCGCGCCGCGGCCGGGCAAGCCTAGAGGCCCGGGTGGAGAGTGTACCACTGGCTGACGCCTGGGCGCTTTTGCAGTACGATCCCCAGGAGATAGCCGGAGAGGTAAGCGGTACGCTCGAGCTGGAGGGGACCGCTGCGGAACCGCGGATTACCGGTTCGATCGCTCTGAGCGATCTGATGTTCCGCGGTTTCAGCGCCCGGTATTTGGACGGGACCGTGGAGTATGCTAACCGCCGCCTGACGGGTGCTTTCGGCCTGTGGCGTTCGGGCCAGAGGATACTGCAGATCACGCTGGAACTTCCCTTGGACTTGGCGTTGCGGGATGTGGCCGAGCGCAAGCTTCCCGGTGCCTTGTCGGTGAGGGTAACCGCCCAGGGGGTGGATCTCTCGTTTTTGGAGGCGATGGTTCCCTACACCCGGAATACCGGAGGGCGCCTCTTCGCCGATTTCGGGATCGCCGGCAGCTGGACCCGCCCGGAGCTCACCGGGACCATTACGGTAAGCGACGGGGCGGTGACACTCCCGGCACTGGGGGTGCGTTACGAAGCGCTGGACGGGCGCCTGCTGCTCAACGGCGACACTATCCGGATCGACACTCTCTCGCTTCGGAGCGGCGAAGGCTTCGCGGTTATCGCTGGCCACGTTAGGCTGGAGGAGCTGACCCGCCCGATACTGAATCTCCGGCTGAGTGGGAGCAACTTCCGCACGGTGGATATTCGCGATTTTCTGAGCTTTACCGCCTCGGGAAACTTCCGGCTCGAGGGGCCGGTCTTGGGAGCGAGGCTTACGGGCAGGGGGACGGTCAATCGGGGAATCTTGTACTTCACGGATCTGATCACCAAAGAGGTGATCAATCTCGAAGACCCCCGTTATGCGGACATGATCGACACCTCGCTGATCCGGCAGCAGCGCTTGGGGGCGGAGTTCGAAATCCGCTTCTTGGATAGCCTGAGGATCGATTCCCTGGTACTGGAAATGGGTTCCGACGTATGGATGCGCTCTTCCGAGGCGAACGTGCAACTTACCGGGAGGCTCACCATCAACAAGATCCGGGATCGCTACCGTTTGGACGGGACACTGGAAACGCCCCGCGGTACCTACAGGCTGCCCCTTACCACTTTCGTCACCCGGGAATTCACGGTGACCCGGGGGCAGCTGCAATACTTCGGCACTCCGGACTTGGATGCAGCACTGGACATAGAGGCGAGACACGTGGTGAGGCGGCCGCGAGAGAACATCAACATCACGGTGCACATAGGAGGCACTCTTTACTCGCCCAGGCTGTCGTTCAGCAGCGATATCCATCCGCCCATATCCGAGGCCGAGATCATGTCGTATCTGATCTTCGGCACCTCCAGCTTTCAGGCGCTGGCCCAAGGAGGCCAGGGCGGGCGCAATGCCGAGTTGATCAACACGGCGCTTTCCCGCATCGCGGGTGCGATCTCGGGGCAGTTCGAGCAGGCAATCACCAACCTCGGCCTTCCCCTGGATTACTTTCAGATTCGCCCCAGCGAAGTGGGTGTGGCAGGGATTTCGGGTACGGAGGTGGCCGTCGGAATACAGCGGAGTCTCTTCGGGATTCCCACGTTTCTCACCCTCAGCCCGCGGATCTGTCCTCAAGCCTCCGACATACCGGTGGGTCTCGGTTTCAGCGCCGAGGGGCGTTTGAGCCGCCACTTTCTGCTGGCCCTGAGCCGGGACGCGGTCGGTCCCTGCACCGCCTTGGGGAGCGCGGATCAGATTCGCTATCAGCTGGGCCTGGATCTCTTCTGGGAACGCACCTACTGATGGCCCGAGTCCTTTTGATCGCCAACTTTGCGGCTGCGAGAACCGAGCGGAAGGTGGCCGACGAGATCTGTCGGGTTCTCGCCAGGGGCGGGTTGAAGGTCGAAGTTGCCGAAACTGCCGGTCCGGGAGAGGCGGCGAGCCTGGCCCGGCGGGGCTTGGAGACCGGGGTCGATATCATAGCCGTTTACGGGGGAGACGGAACCGCCATGCAGGCGGTGCGCGGTATGGTAGGGGAGGCGGTTCCGCTGGGGCTGATTCCCGGGGGAACCGGCAACTTGCTGGCGGGCAATCTGCGCATACCGAGGAATCCGAGAAAGGCGGCAGAGCTTTTGCTGCGAGGGAAGACCAGGACTATCGATTTGGGGAAGGTGGAGCGCTCCGACGGCCTCCACTATTTCGCCGTCAACTGCGGTGCAGGTTTCGATGCCGAATTGATGGCGGCAACTTCGGGGGCGGACAAGCGGCGCTGGGGGATGGGAGCTTACATTGCGCGGTTCTGGCAGAAGCTTTCCCACATAGTCTGCGTTCCCCACCGGATCACGGTTGACGGGGAGACGCTGGAGGCGGAAGCTGCAACGGTTATGATCGCCAACTGCGGCGAGATCGTTCCTCCCTTTTTGAGGTTGGGGAACAACATCTCCATGGACGACGGCCTGCTCGACGTGGTGGTCCTGCGCGCTACCGGCCTGGTCAGCACGGCGGGGGTTCTGTGGAAGATGGCTAGCGGTGTTCCGGATGCCGCGGGTTCGGTGCGCTACGCCCGCGGCAAACGGGTGGTGGTGCAAACCGAGCCGGAACGCCCGGTGCAGTTGGACGGGGAACCTTGGGGCACCACGCCTCTGGAGGCCGAGGTCGTGCCGGGTGCCATAAAGGTGGTGGTGCCGTGAGGGCGCAACTTGGGCTAATCTTGGGCGAGCCAAGGGGGTAACGGTGCCAAAAGAAGTCGATTCTATGATCTGCCGGGCCTGCGGCAACGAGGAGCGGGCCTCGGAGGGGTATCCTTGCGCCGAGTGCGGTACGTTCATTTGCTTGATCTGCTCGATGCGCGGGGTGACTCTGTGCAAGGCATGTTCTGAAAAGAGCAGCGGATCTTCGGCGGGGGCGGAGAGCTGAATTCTGTGGGCCGGAGCCCGGCGCTGACCGATGTAGAAGGGTTGCTGGTAGGGCACTATACCGACGCGGAAGCGGCGACCGGTTGTACGGTCGTTTTGGCTCCCGCCGATGGGATGAGAGCTTCTGCCTACGTGCGCGGAAGGGCCACGGGCACCCGGGAGCTGGACGCTTTGTCGCCTCACCACTTGGTGCCTGCGGTCAACGCCATATTGCTCACCGGCGGCTCGGCTTTCGGTTTGGGGGCGGCGGACGGGGTGATGCGCTGGTTGGCCGAACGAGGGCGCGGATTTCCCGTTGGGGTGGGCGTAGTCCCCATAGTGCCGGCGGCGGTTATCTTCGACCTTGCCCCGCTGGGCTTGCCCGATCGCTGGCCGGAGGCGGAGCACGGTTACCTGGCGTGCGAGCGGGCGGGGCGGGACTTCGAGGAGGGGTCGGTGGGAGCGGGTACCGGCGCCACGGTGGGCAAAGTGCTGGGAGCGAAATCGGCGATGAAGGGCGGTGTGGGAACTTGGTCGGTCGCAGCCGGAGATCTTATAGTAGGAGCCCTGGCGGTGGTGAACGCCTTCGGAGACGTGCGCGGCGCGGACGGCCGGATCTTGGCCGGAGCCCGGGGAGACGAAGGTTGGGTGGATGCTGCGAGATACCTGGCGCTCGGGGGGAAGCCGGCGGGTTCGTTTAGCCGTCCCGGGGCCAATACCACGCTGGTTGTGGTGGGTACCAATGCGCGGATCGACCGGTTGGGGCTTTACCAGGTGGCGAAGATGGCGGCCGACGCCCTTAGCTGGAGAATCACTCCGGTGGGAACGGCGGTGGACGGCGATGTCGTGTTTGCCGTTTCCTGTGGAGCGGTGGAAGTGAAAGATTCCATGGCGGTGGAACTTTTGGCGCAGCAGGCCGTCGCCATGGCCATAGAACGTGCAGTTACGACGGCCAAAGGGACGCCGGAGATCCCGGGTCTTGCAGACCGATTCGGATCTGCGCCCGGGGTTGCGGAGCAAACGGAGTGCTAGTGAGGAAACTGGTTCTTTTCGATATCGACGGTACCCTGCTTTGGACCGACGGCGCGGGCCGGAGGGCGATTCGCCGGGCGCTGCTCGAAGAGATGGGCACTACCGGCCCCATCGAAGGCTATCGGTTCGACGGGAAGACCGACCCGCAGATAATCGAAGAACTTCTCACTGCGGCCGGCCATCCGGACGCGTCACATCGGGAGCGGCACGAGTTGGTTTGCAGGCGATACGTAGAGCTTCTCGCCGCGGAACTGGAGCGCTCCCGGGGAAGAACCAAGTTGTACGCCGGAGTGGAAGAGCTGCTCCGCCGGCTGGAAGAGCGGGGGGATGCGCTGGTTGGACTGTTGACCGGGAATCTCGCCGCCGGTGCGGAGCTGAAGCTCAGAGCCGCGGGCTTGGATCCCGGGCGCTTTAGGGTTGGAGCTTTCGGGTCCGACGCGGCGGAGCGCTGGCGGCTGCCGGCCATCGCGGTAGAGCGGGCCGTTCCTCTCATGGGAAGGCCGGTAAGAGGCCGAGATTTGGTCATCGTGGGCGACACCCCCGCCGACATGACCTGCGGGCGACAACTCGACGCCCGCGCGATCGGGGTGGCCACGGGGTCGTTCACCGTGAGGGAGCTTTTGGAGGCGGGAGCCTTCGCCGCGTTCGAATCGTTTGCCGACCCGGAGCCGGTTCTCTCTGCGATTTACGCATGAACGGGTCGAAGCTGCTTTTGCCGATCCGGGTTCCGGAGCTGGGCCCGCATCTCGGCAAGCTGGTCACCGGCACGGGTAACCAGCAGCCGGGCGGTCTGGCATTGGACGAAATTCGAATCGATCTGGCCACCCGAATAATGGAGCTGGCCGGGGAGGCTCGGCAACTTGCAGGGCGGGACGAGCGCTGGCCGGTCTTCGAGGCGGTGGGAAGGGAGGCGTGGCTTTCGGCCTGGGACCGGGCGGTGGAAGGCGTCAGCACGCTGATGCTGGACAAGATTCGCGCAGAGATCGAAATGCGGGCGGCCGCTGCCAAGATGCCGCGCCGGTTGCTGAAAAGGTTCCTGCCCGGCGAAGCGGAAAAGCGGGTCCTCAAAGCGCGGCTCGCCTCCGCGGGAGCGGTGTTGGTGCCCGTCTTGGACCGGATGGCGGAGCTGGCTCGGGAGGCAGCCATGGCGACCCCAGCCCAGCGCCGGTTGCTGGAAGACTGGCAGGAGACGTTGAAGGCCGCCGCCCGCAAGCTGGAAGCGGCGTGGTTGGCGCTGGAACAAGAAGTTGAAGCGGAGGCGCGGCGCCTCGACCAGGCGGCCGAGTTCGTGGCTCAGTGGCGCAGGCCCCTTTGGCCGGTGGTGCTAGCCGGCTCGGTTGGGCTCGGGCTGGCCGTGTGGGTGGGCCTGGTGCTGGGAGGCTATCTCCCCTTTCCCGACTGGTTGCGAGATCTATGGATTCGGCTTCCGCTGGCCCGCTGACCCCTCTGGGAGTGGGCATAGACTTGGTGGACATTGCTCGCGTGCAGCGGATGCTGGAGCGTGGCGGGGAGAAGCTGCTGCGGCGCTTGCTTACCGAAGGAGAGCGCCGCTACTGCCTGAGTCGAGGCGAGCCGGCCCGCCATGTGGCCGCGCGGGTTGCGGCCAAGGAAGCAGCCTTCAAAGCTCTTTTTCCTTCGGAGAACGGGGGATACATCGGCTGGCAGGAGTTCGAGGTATTGCGCTCGCCCGAAGGCCGCCCCGCACTGCTGTTCAAAGGAAGAGCTCAGGAACGGGCGCGGCGCATGGGCGTATCGCGCGCGTTGATTTCTCTTTCTCATTCGCATACGCACGCGGTCGCCGTAGTGATCTTGCTATAGGCTGAGTGGCATGTGGGGGGTTGCGTGTGGAGTGTCGGGGCGGTAAAATCCTGCCGCTTGAGAATGATTCTCATTTGCTTGCTCCTCATCCTAATCCTACCGCCCGTTCCCGGTCCCGCTATGGCGCAATCGGGGACCGGCGAGCGCGCCCGGAGACTTGCCGATATTACCGCCATCGCTATTGACGAGTACGCCTTGGGCGTGGTAGGTGGCCGAGTGGTGAGCCCAGCCGAGCTCGAGGAGGCCGAACTCTTCCTAACGGAGGCTGTGGAGTTGGCTGGGGAATTGCCGGCGGAAGTCGGGCCGGCAGTGCGGGCCGGGCTGGAAAAGATCATCGCCGGTGTAGCCGCGCGCCGCCCGGCGGAGGAGCTGCGAGCGCTGGCACAGGGCCTTAGAGAAGAGCTGGCTCGAGCCTTGGGGCTGGCTTTGGACCCTCTGCCTCGAGAAGCTCCGGTACTGTCCCTGGCGGAGCAGCGGTACCGGGAGCAGTGCAGCAGCTGCCACGGTCCTTTGGGGGACGGGCGGGGCCCGCTGGCGTCGGGTCTGGAGCCTCCTCCGGCCGACTTTACAGACCCCGCGCTGCGCGACGCCAGTCCGCTGGACTTTTTCCGCAAGATCAACGTGGGCGTTGCCGGAACGGCAATGCCCGGGTTTTCGCAATTGCTTTCGGAAGAAGAACGCTGGGCGCTGGCGCTTTACGCTTCCAATTTCCGTTTTAGCGATCGGGAGCGCGCTGCCGGCGAGGCGCTGCTCCGGGAGCGGTGTCCGGACTGTCTGGTCTCGCTTTCCGGTTTTGCGCAAACCGCCGCTATGTCCGACGACTCCTTGGCCGCTTGGCTCCGCTCGCAGCTGGGAGGGGAGTTGCCGGATTCGCTGCTCAGGGCCGCGGTGGCATATGCGAGAACTGCCGGCGCTGCGGAGTTCTTGGGCGCCGACGCCAGGCTCGCCGCAAGGAGGGTGATAGAAGCCGCTCGCGCCAAGGTTGCGGCGGCGGTGGACCAGGCAAGAGAGGGCGACGCAGCCTCCGCCGAAAGGACGGCTCTCGATGCCTATCTGGTTTTCGAGGGAATCGAGGCCCGTGTAAGGGCGCGGAGCGCCTCGGCCGCGGCCGCTGTGGAACGTGCCTTCGCCGATCTCAGAGCGGTTCTCGGAGCCGGTCGTTTGGATCCCGGTGCCTTGGATCGGGCCGCCGCAGGAGTGGATACAGCCTTGGATCGGGCCGCAGGTGTCCTTGCCGGACAAGAATCACTGCCTTTGTTGTTCGGCCAGTCTCTGGTGATCATCCTGCGCGAGGGATTGGAGGCGATCCTGATAATCGGCGCTCTGGTGGCGTACTTGGTGCGTGCCGGTGCCGAGGAGCGCAAGCGAGAAATCGGCTACGGAGTTTTGGCCGCGGTGGGAGCGAGCCTCCTGACGGCGGGTGCTTACGCCTTGTGGTTTGCCCGATCCGCCGCTTCTCGGGAAGCGTTGGAGGGTGTCACCATGCTGGCCGCCGCGGTGGTGCTTTTCTGGGTTTCGTACTGGTTGGTTTCCAAGATCGAGCTTCGCAAATGGCAGGCGTTCGTGGCCTCCAAAATGGGGGAGGCGTTGAGCTCGAGGCGGGCGCTGGCGCTTGCGGCGGTGGCTTTCCTGGCCGTTTACAGAGAAGGTTTCGAAACGGTTTTGTTTTATGCCGCCCTTTTTGCTAGCTCGGAGGCGGGGCGGGCCAGCGCAGTAGCCATCTTTGCCGGAATCGCCGTCGGCGGAGCGATCCTCGCCGGAGTCTATTTCGTGATGCAGAGGTATGGCAGGCGCATCCCCCTCAGGCCATTTTTTGCAACCACCAGCGCCCTTTTGTATTTGATGGCCTTCAGCTTCGTCGGGCAGGGGATAGCCGAACTGCAAGAGGCCGGATATTTGCCGGCCACCCCTCTCAGCTGGATACCGGCGGTACCGGCGCTGGGAATTTTCCCCACCTTGCAGACGTTTGCCTTTCAGGCGGCTATGTTGGCGGCGCTGGGCGTGGCGCTGGGGTGGGTGTTCTGGATCGAGCCCCGGCGGGTTAAAGCCTCTTGACAAAATCGGGAGCGGGCGGAAAACTGAGGTGTTTGGAGGTTCGATATCCCTCGTATGTTCATGCGGCTTAATGGTTTAGTATGCACTCTGGTTGCCGGCTGGTGAGAAGTGGCTGGCGTGCTTCGGCCGGCAACCGACCGGCGTTCCACGTTTTTCATCGGAAGGAGGTGAGTCATTGCGGATAGCGCTTTTGGGTCGTGCAGTGGGGGCTGGGTGGATGGTGTGGTGAAAGGCTTCCAACCTTAAGTAACGCGAGGCAGAAGATGAGTTTAGCGAAAGTGCGGACTTGGTTCGCCATGGGCCTGGCGGTCGCGGGGCTCGGTTTTGCCGCTCCGGCGCTGGCTCAGCAGGCGACGATCAGCGGTCGAGTGCTGGATCAAAACTCCGGCCGCCCGATCCCAGATGCAGTGGTCACTGTAGTTGGGACCAACATTCAGGCGACAACCGACGCCGAAGGTCGCTACACGTTGCGCAATGTGCTTCCCGGAAGGGTGCAGATTCGCGCGGCGCGGATCGGCTACCAGGCCCAGGTGCAGGTGCTTAATGTCCCGTCTGGAGCTCAGCTGACTGTGGATTTCGACATCCCGGCGGCGGTGGTTTCGCTGGACGAGGTAGTAGTGACAGCAACCGGGGAACAGAGGCAACGGGAGCTGGGGAACGTAGTCGGCAAGATCCAGGCAGCGCAGGTGGTGGAGGAGGCTCCGATCACCAATCTTTCCGACCTCCTTACCGCCAGGACGCCTGGGGTCGTGGTCCAGCGATCCAGTGGCCAGGTAGGCAGCGGAACGCGGATCCGGATCCGAGGGGCCAACAGTCTTTCGCTCTCCAATGAGCCTTTGGTCTATGTAGACGGGATCCGGGTAGAGCAGGGCGTATCTTCGGTGTCGGTGTTTACCGGTGGGCAGGCTCCTTCCCGGCTGGATGATCTGAATCCGGAGGATATCGAGTCTATTGAGATCATAAAAGGTCCTTCGGCGGCTACGCTTTACGGCACGGAGGCCGCTAACGGGGTCATCCGGATCACCACCAAGCGGGGACGGCCGGGCAGATCTCGCTGGAACGTTTATGTGGAGGGGGGCGTTTTGACCGATCCTAACGAGTACCCCACGAACTATCGGGCGTTCGGCCGCTTGCTGCCATCGAATGCGTTCACTAACAACTGCACCTTGGTTCGGGTAGGAAACGGTCAGTGCGTTCAGGACAGCATTCTCAAGTACAACCCGCTGGAGGATCCGGAGGAGAGTCCGATTTCGACTGGGTACCGGAGCCAATACGGCGCCAATATCTCAGGCGGCACCGATCTGTTGAGCTACTATCTCTCCGGGGAGTACGAAAAAGAGGTGGGTACTTACCGGCTGCCCAAGCGCGTGGAAGACTCGCTCAAGGCGGTGCGCGGCGAGTTGCCACCGAGCCAGATCCGGCCCAATAGTCTGGAGAGAGTGAGCTTGAGGTCCAACCTCCGGACTCAAGCGTTGTCCACCGCGGAGCTATCAGCCCAGGCAGGTTTTACGACGAGCAATTTGCAGATCGTGCAGAACGACAACAACTCGCTGGGGATTCTCCCCAGTGCGTTCTTTGGCACCTGGTCTAGGAACGTGAACCGAGGCTGGGGCTTCCGCCTGCCCGAGGAAGTTTTCGCCATCAATACCCGGCAAAAGGTAGATCGGTTTACTGGGAGCTTGAACGCGAACTGGCAACCGATCTCCTGGCTTACGGTGCGGGGGATTGCCGGGCTCGACCTTACCAGCCGATTAGACGATCAATTCTTCCCAACGGGCGAAGTGCCAGCTAGCACTACGCTTTTGGCGGGGGATAAGACGGCCAATCGGGCGCAGATCTACCAATACACCGCCGACTTCGGAGTGACGGCGAACCATCGCTTGTCCAGTTTCCTCCAGGTTCGCAGCTCGGTGGGAGTGCAGTACTTCCGCGATCTGTTCACTTTCAACGGTGCCACCGGCAACGGGTTGCCTGCAGGGGCGAAGTCGGTGGGTGCTGCGGCTACCACGAGGGCCACGGAGTCCACGGCCGAGCGAATTACGTTAGGTGCGTTTGTGGAAGAGCAGCTTAATTTCAACGAGCGGCTTTTCCTGACGCTAGGTGTGCGGCGGGACGACGCTAGCTCCTTCGGTCGAGACCTCGAGGCCATAGTTTATCCCAAGTTCAGCGCGTCCTGGGTCATCACCGAAGAGCCGTTCTTTCCCGAGATCGGTTTCCTCGCCTCCTTGAGGGTCAGAGGTGCCTGGGGCGAGACCGGGCTGCAGCCGGGCACGACCGATGCCGTAGCGTTCTTCAATCCGGTGGGAGTGAGCGATGCCACCGGGGCAGATGTGGTGGGGGTGACGGTGGGAGGGATCGGTAACACTCGCCTCAAGCCGGAGCGCGCCCGGGAAATAGAGGCAGGGGGAGATGTGGACTTGTTCGACGGGCGCGTCGGTGTGCAGGTGACCTACTTCAAGAAAACCTCCCGGGATGCTCTGGTGTCGCGAGTGCTGGCTCCCTCGCTGGGTAGCGCCGCTGCTAGGTTCGAGAACCTTGGCTCGGTGGAGAACCGGGGTTGGGAAGGCGTCTTTAGCGCGCGCCTGCTGGACACCAGACTGCTACAATGGGAGGTAACCCTGACCGGTTCCACACTGGAGAACAAGCTCCTGGAACTCGGCGAAGGGATCGATCCGATCTCCTTCGGCATACAGCGGCACGTGGAGGGATATCCCCTAGGCGGCTTCTGGCAGCGGCCCATCAAGGCGGTGAACGACGCCAACCAGGACGGTGTGATTGCGATTGGGGAAATTACAGTGGGCGATACGGCAGAGTTCCTGGGCGCGCCGCTACCGAAGCGAGAGCTTACCATTTCTAGCGCGGTTACGCTGTTCGATCGGGTCCGGATCCAAGGTTTGATGGACCACAAGGGCGGGCACGTAAGAGACGCCGGGACGATGTGGTTCCGCTGCTCCCAGATCCAGACCTGCGAATCGGCCTACGTGCCGGGTGCGGACCTGTATGACCAGGCCGCTGCAGTGATGGCCCTGGCCCAGATCACGCGGGCTGGCTACGTGCGGGATGCGTCTTTCTGGAAGCTGCGGGAGGTGTCCTTGACGTTCTTCTGGCCCGACAACCTTGCCAGGTTGTTGGGTGTCTCGCGGGCGAGTCTCACCCTGACCGGCCGGAACCTCCTCACCATAACGGACTGGCCGGATCTCGACCCGGAGGCATCCCTCAATCAGGGTAACTTCACTGCCCAGGAATTCTTGACCCAGCCGCCTATCCGCTACTGGATCGCGCGGCTCAACCTGAACTTCTGAGCGCGAGGGCCACGATCATGCAGAGCAAGATACTTGGCATTCTAGTCGCGGCCTTGGCTTTGACGGCCACCGGCTGCAATCCGGACGAGGTGCTCGAGGTTCGGGATCCGGATATCGTGTTGCCGGAGAACCTTTCCGGTCCCCAGGCGATACCCACGGTCTACAACGGTGCTCTGGGGGACTTCGCCGTGGCGTATAACTCGGGTACCGGTGACGCGATGGTCTCCACCGTGGGGCTGATGTCCGACGAATTCTTCCACTCTGGTACGTTCCCCACCAGGCAAGAGTTCGATCGCCGTAACAGCAACCGGGTCAACGGAACCCTCCTCGGGGTTTTCCGCAACGTCCATCGGGCGCGCCGCGCACTGGAAAACGCGGCAGATTTCATCAAAGCGAACGCTCCCCAACCGATGGGTGCCACAGACGCGGCCCGGACGGCGGAGATGCACTCTCTGGCGGGATTCACCTATATCTTTTTTGCGGAAAATTACTGCTCCGGGATGCCCTACTCCAAAGTCGAAGGGGGCGAACTCCAATACGGCGGACCGCAGACGACGATTCAGTCGCTGGACATCGCCATCGCCCACTTCGACTCCGCCCTGGTGTACGCGGGGCGGGCCGGCTCTGCCACCCAGCTGAATCTGGCCCGCGTGGGCAAAGCCCGAGCGCAGTTGAACAAGGGCGACTTCGCCGGTGCAGCGGCGACGGTCTCCGCGGTACCCACTTCGTTCATTTACCGGATCAACCACTCCATAACCAGCGCACGGCAGGAGAATTCGTTGCACCAGCTTCAGTTCGTGCAGCGGCGCTGGTCGCTGGCCAACAACGAGGGGATCAACGGTTTGTACTTCAGGGTTCGCGACGGCGCTGTGGGTCCGGGGACCGACCCCGCCCAGGCCGATCCCAGGATACCTTGGAGCCGGCGGAGTGGACCTACAGGGATCGGTTTCGATCAGTCATCTCCACTGTTCGATCAGTTGAAATATCCTGCCCGAAACTCGCCCACTCCCTTGGCCGATGGCGTGGAAGCGCGGTTGATCGAGGCGGAAAACTACTTGAGGTTGAATGACCCGCGGTGGCTCACCACGCTCAACGCGCTACGGAGTACAGTGACCGGGCTGGGCCCGCTTGCCGATCCGGGAACGCCGACTGCACGGGTCGACTTGCTGTTCAAAGAGCGGGCTTTTTGGCTCTTTGCCACTGCGCACCGGTTGGGCGATATGCGGCGGTTGGTGCGGCAGTACGGCCGCCCGACCGACACGGTGTACCCCAGGGGTCCATATTTCAAGGGGGGAGTCTACGGAACCGACCTGAGCCTGCCGATCCCCTTCGAGGAGGGGAACAACTCGGCGTTCGAGGAAACTAGCGACTGCCAGGCCCGCACGGCCAACTGATCGCTTCGTTGTCGGTGGAGAAAACCACAGGGGCGCTACCGCAGTGCCCCTGTGGTTGTTTCCCCCCGGTCCCAGCAGCGCCACAAAACGAAGGACCCAATGGCGACCAGGCATACGGCTACAGACTGCGCCAGAGTGAAGTCGCCGAAAAACCGATCATCCTTGGCTCGGAGAAACTCGACTAGGAATCTTTCCAGACCGGCCAACGCCAGGTAAACCCCAAAGAGCCATCCCGCGGCGTGTCGGTGTCGCCTCAACCGCCACAGGAGCCAGAAGGCCGCTAGCATAGCGGCGGTCTCGTAAAGTTGCGTGGGATGAACCGCGATTACTTCTCCCGGAGGCAGGTCGAGGGGAAGATCCGCTCCCAAGGTCCTCAGGTGTTCTACGGTGGATGGAGGCCACCCCTGAGGAAACTTCATCGCCCAGGGCAACGAAGTAGGAAGGCCGTAATCATCTTGAACCAAAAAACACCCTACCCGGCCTATCGCGTATCCCACGGCCAGAGCCGGAGCGGTAAGCTCCATGGTAAAGCGCAACGGTACGCGCCGGCGGTAGCTGTTGAACGCCACCGCCAGAACACCTCCGATGAAGCCTCCATACCAGACCAACCCCCCGCGGGAAAACAGGCTGCCGAGATCTCGATACAAAGCGGCGTACCAGATCTTTCCCCCGATGATGCCGCCGATGACGGCCCACACCACTACCTCCGCCGCGTAGTCGGTTCCCATACCGCGCCGCTTGAGTTCCTGCTGCATCACCCAACCCGCTACTAGAAACGCCACCACCATCATGATCCCGTACCCGGTGACGCTAAGCGGCCCGACCTTGAAGATGAGAGGATATACGGTCATCGCCTGCTCCAGGTTGCCGCCGCAGCTACCCGTCCCTGCCTTCCTTCGACCGCGGCCCGCTCCAGTCCGGGCCAGGGCAGAGTGGGATCGGCATCCAGATAACGATCGCTCAGCTCGCCCCGTTCCAGCCTGAACCATCCCGCCCGGGCGATCATGGCGGCGTTGTCGGTATTGAGCCTGGGCGTGGCCACCGCCAGCTTGCCACCCCCCCGGCGCTCCAGGGCCGACTGCATGGCCTCCCGCAGCGTTCGGTTGCAAGCCACTCCTCCGCCCAGCACCACGGTAGAGTACCCGGTGTGCTCCAAGGCCTTCAGCGTCTTGCTCACCAGCACGTCGATCACCGCCTGCTGAAAAGAGCGGGCGATATCGGCGCGGTGAGCTTCAGGGTCTTCCAATTCCCGGAGGGTGTACAACACGGCGGTCTTTAGGCCGCTGAACGAAAAGTCGAACCCTTCTTCCAAAAGCGGTCTCGGAAAGTCGAACCGGTCCGCTCCCTCCCTGGCCAGCTTTTCTATCGCCGGTCCCCCGGGGAAAGGAAGGCCCAAGAGGGAAGCCACCTTGTCGAAGGCTTCGCCGGCCGCATCGTCCCGGGTCTCTCCCAAAAGCAAATATCTCCCCCACTGCGGTACATCGAGCAGCACCGTGTGGCCGCCCGAGACGACCAGCGCCACGAACGGGGGTTCGAGCTCCGGATCTTCCAGCGATGGGGCGAAGACGTGCCCTTCGAGATGGTGCACGCCGATCAGCTTCTTGCCTCCCGCTAGGGCCAGCGCCTTGGCGTAGCACACTCCCACAAGCAGAGACCCGGCCAGCCCCGGTCCGGCGGTCACGGCTACGGCATCCACATCGGGCAGTTCCACTTGAGCCTCGAGCAAAGCTCGCCGCACCACCGGATCCAAAGCCGCGACGTGGGCCCGGCTCGCCAGCTCGGGAACTACCCCTCCGAACACCCGGTGTACATCCTGCGAGAGGATCACGAGACTGGCGAGCTTGGGCCGCCCATTCTGGCGCACCAGGACCGCCGCCGAGGTCTCGTCGCAGGAGGTCTCGATTCCCAAAAGGACGTCAGTCACGAGTCCTCCTCCTGAGCTCCACCGAGTCCGGGACGGCGGTGCCCGTTATGCCGCCGGAAGCGATCACCTGTAACGGAACTTTGATGCCCGCACGGGGCGCTTCTACCAGAGCCACCACCGTCACGCTGTCTCGGGGGACCTGCGCTACTCGCGAGGCCGGACCCCGCAGGGTGACGATCACCCGGGCGGGCTCGCTCACCCACCCCGCCCCCGTTCCTCTCAAGCTCACGGGTACGTCCAGCAGCACGCGCTCGGAGACCGCCTCGACGTCAGCCGCTATTTCCACGCTGGCCGGAAAGACTTGAACCGTGCCGAACCCCGCCGTATCGAGCTGGACCGAGCGGCGTATGGGGCCGGTAGCTCCCACGATTTCCACCGGAAGGGTCTTGATCTCCTCGATGCGCCGTACGTGAACCTCGGGCCCGCGGACCGTGACGCTAGACGGCACGACCGCGACGCCGCTGGTTACCATGTATCCCGAATCAGGGACGATGCGCACCCGCGCCACTACCGGCACCGTCCTGCGCGCCACATCGTCCAGTCTAACCCGGATGGCACGCGGCTGGATATCCTGCACCTGTGCGTCCACCCTCCCGTCCACCATCAAGTCCTCGGGCCGCAGCTCGAGGAGATACTCGGAATCCATTACCGTGTCGGGGATCGTCTTTACGATCGTAGGCGGAGATCCGTAGAGCTTGATCAGCTCCCGCGCAGAGCCGGCGTATAGGGCCTTGACCGGCGGCAGGGGCGTGGTAAGGGCGCGGCCCTCCGGGGGCTGGACCACCAGCGAGACCGGCACCAGCTGCGTAGTGGGTTCTTCCGCCGCCACGGCGGCCCAAAGGACCGCCGCCAAAACCAGGGCGGTAAGCTTTATCGGCCAGTTTCCCAGTACCAGCTCCCGGAGATTGCGCTTCATCGTCCTCCACTTTCAGCAGGTTCCTCCAGAAGTCTCCGGAACAAAGCCTTCTGCGCGGGATGATCCCACTCCGCAGCTCCGATCACCTTCTTGACGATCACGCCGTGACGGTCGATGACGAAACTCTCCGGCACTCCGGTGGTTTGGTAGATCCTCTGAATGCGCCCTTTGGGATCGTGCCATATCTCGAACGTAAGGTCGCGCTCGCGGGTCCACTCGAGGACCGGCTCGCCCGGTCCTACGTCCACGCTCACCGCTATGATCCTCAGCCCCTCCGGTCCGAGTTCGCGGTACAGTCGCTCCATGGAAGGCATCTCCTGCTCGCAGGGTAGACACCAAGTCGCCCAAATATTGAGCAAGACCACTTCCCCCCTATACCGCGACCAACTTTCCAGCTCCCCGCTCTTCAAGTTCACCGCCTCGAAATCGGGGGCCTCGCTTCCCACCCCCACGGCGCGCACCTCGCCGGTAAAAGTCACGGCGGCAGCCAAAAGCAGGGCTAGAAGACCCACCACCGCCCCTACGGCAAGCCACTGCGCGCGTTGCGTCATCACCTCTCGCCCCTAAACCTCTACCAGACACAAGCGGCGCAATTGCCGCACTTCTTCCCCCGGGTCGGGAGCGGAAAAAACTGCGGACCCGGCCACGAACGTGTCCGCTCCCGCCTCCCACGCCGCCCGGATCGTCTCCCGGGATATCCCGCCGTCCACCTCGAGAGCCGCGGCGCTCTCGCGGGCATCCAGCAACCTGCGAGCGCGCCTGATCTTGCCGGTCATGGCGGGGATGTACTGCTGGCCGGCGAAGCCCGGATCTACGGTCATTACCAGCAACAGATCCAGTTCATCCACCACCTCCTCCACTAGAGCCAACGGGCTCGAAGGGTTCAAAGCCAATCCGGCCTTCATCCCGTGATCTTTCACCTCCTCGAGGTGCCGGTGGACGTGGGTCGTCGCCTCGGGATGGAAGGTGAAAATGCTGGCTCCCGCCTCGGCGAAGACCCGGATGTAGCGTTCCGGCTCGACTACCATCAGGTGTACGTCCAGCGGTAGCCGCGTGAGCCGGCGGAGCGCCTCGATCATCGGAACTCCGAACGTGAGGTTGGGAACAAACCGCCCGTCCATCACATCCACGTGCAACCAGTCCGCTCCCCCCGCCTCGACTTGCGCTACCTGTTCCGCCAGCCTCCCGAGATCAGCCGAGAGTATGCTCGGTGCGATGCGAATCGGATGGTTCATGGTATCGATCAGCCGCCCCGCGCCAGAATGACGTGCACCGCGGTCCCTGGTGCTGCGAGAGTCCCCGCTGCCGGCCTTTGGTCGATGACCGTCCCGGGACGGGCGGTACTGCCGCCGCGGCTAAAATAGGTACCCAAGGTCAAACCCGCCTGTTCCAAGCTGGCCCGTGCCTCGCTCAACGTCAAACCGATCACGTTGGGGACTTGAATCGTGGGCGCCCCTACGCTCACTAGCAGCGTGACTCTACCGCCGGGCACTATGGGAGTCCCCGGCGGAGGCCGCGTGCTCACTATCACTCCCCGAGCTGCCGCGGTCTGGACGGAGTCTACCCGTCCCACTTGAAGTCCCGCTGCCTCCACCAAAAGCTGCGCCACCTTGGCCTCGTAGCCCGCTACGTCGGGGACCGGAATCCGCTGCGGCCCTACACTCACTGAGAGCTCCACCGTGGTACCTTCGGGTACCGTGACACCCGGCGGGGGGTCCTGCCAGACCACGGTCTGGGGCGGAGCGGTAGGATGCCGGACCGGAATCGGATCGGACGGCTTCAGTTGCGCTTCCTCCAACACCGCTCTGGCCCGTTCCAGGGGTAAACCCAGGACCCGGGGCACCGCCTTGCTGGCGGCGAAGATCGGCGCCGGAAACAAGAATACCGCCGCCACCAGGTAGCCCGCGAGAAACGCGCCCCCGAGTGAAGCGGCAATCACCCAAAACCGCCTGCGGGCCAGCCGGTCGAAAATACCGCGCCACACCGCCGCCCAGTCGCGTCCCCGGGGCAGATGTCTTCTGACCCGCATTTAGTCCCGCCGCAGTATTGCCAGATATCCGCCGTCGCTTTCGGTGTCCGGCGGGAACAAAAACAGATCCCCCCGGTCCCGGCGGAAATCGGGATGGGCGGCCAAAAACTGGTTCACCCGATCCTCGTTCTCCTCGGGCTCCAGGGAGCAGGTGCTGTAAACCAGCAGGCCCCCGGGTCTCACTACCGGGGCAGCTCCGTCGAGCAGTTCCCCCTGGAGCTCCGCAAGGCGTACGATCCTCCGCAAAGACAACCGCCACCGCGCGTCGGGATGTCTGGCCAGTGTGCCGGTAGCCGAGCACGGTACATCCAGCCATACGGCATCGATGCTCTGCTCGCGCAAAGGAGGCATCCTCGCGTCCGCTATGAAGACCACAGCCCTCGAGCGCGCCCGCTGAAAAGTTTCCATCATCCGCCTCAGCCTGCGCCGCTTTGAGTCCGAAGCCAAGACCCGATGGGCTAGGCTCAGCAACGCCGCCTTGCCGCCGGGTGCGGCGCAGGCGTCCCAAACCGACCAACCCGCCGGTATCGCGGCTTCGCGGACGAATCGGGCTTGGGCGGGGCCCTGTACCAGGAACGCTCCTTCCTCGTACCCCGGTATCTCCCGCGGCTTGACCCCCTTGACCACCAGACCGTAGCCTCCCTTTGCCTCCGCCCACGCGATGCCACGCCGACTGAGGGCCTCCTCCAACTGATCGCGGGTCCAGTTCAGGGGTTGGATTACCAGCGGTGGCGGCTGATTGTTGTGGCGGAGCAGGCGCTCGGTCGCTTCGCTTCCAAAACGCTCGGTCCAGCGTTTTACCAGCCAGTCGGGATGGGAGTAGCGGGCCGCGAGGGCTACCGGCACCGGTGCAGATCCTTGGTCCACTGAAGCCGCTTGCTCGTCGTGCAGCAAGCGTCTCAGCACCGCGTTGACGAAAGCGGCGCTCTTGTTCCCCGTGCGCCGCTTGGCGACCTCTACGGTGGTGGAGACCGCTGCGTAGGGAGGGACCCGGCTCAAGCGCAAGATCTGGTAGGCGCCGATTCTCAACAGTTCCCGTACCTCCGGCGTGGTCCGCCGCCAGCCTCGCTCCAAGATGCGCTGCAGTTTTCGATCCAGCTCTCGCCGGTGCCGCAGAACTCCGGCGGCTATTTCGTGGGCCAGCCTGCGGTCGGGTTCTTGGAGCCCCCTGACGGCGCGGTCTCTGGCGGCTTCGAACAGCGCGCCCAGACTGGTGGCACGCAAGATCTCGAACGCGGCTTCCCGGGCGGCCCAGCCTTCGGCCGGCACCCTCGAGCTCAGCCCAAAAGGCCGGTGGTGGGGCTCGACGGTACCGCCACCTCTCGCCGCGGCATGCGGCCGGCGAGATAGGCCAGCCGTCCAGCCTCGACGGCGAGCTTCATGGCGCGGGCCATCTTCACCGGATCGGATGCTTCCGCCAAGGCGGTGTTCATCAGGATCCCGTCGACGCCCTGCTCCATAGTGATACAGGCGTCCGACGCTGTGCCGACTCCGGCATCCACGATCACCGGGACTTTGAGCCGGCGCTTGATGTTGCGAACGGTGTACGGATTGAGCAGGCCGAGCCCCGAGCCGATGGGGGAAGCGAGGGGCATCACCGCAGCGCAACCCGCGTCCTCGAGCTTGAGGGCGGTGACCAAGTCGTCGTTAGTGTAAGCCAGAACCTGGAAGCCTTCCCGCACCAAAGTCCGGGCGGCTTCGAGGAGCCCTTCCACATCCGGCAGCAAAGTCTCCTCGTCGCCTATGACTTCCAGCTTGATGAATTCGTTGAATCCCGCCTCCCGCGCCAGCCGGGCGTAGCGGACCGCGTCTTCGGCGGTGTAACAGCCGGCGGTGTTCGCCAGGAGAAAGTATCGGTTGGGATCCAGGTAATGTAAAATTCCCCGCTCGTCGCGGCGGTCCAAGTTTACCCGCCTCACCGCCACCGTTACGATCTCCGCCCCCGAAGCCTCGATGGCGCGGACCATCGTCTCGTGGTCCCGATACTTGCCGGTCCCCACCATTAGCCTGGAGCGAAAGGTGCGCCCCCCTATGGTCAGGGGCTCGTCCAGTACGGATGCGTCCAGTGTCGTCGTTTCCGCCACGCTCAACCTCCACCCACAAAGTGCACCAGTTCCACCTGATCCCCGTCTCGAACCACCGTTTCCGCCAAAGCCGGCCTCCGCACTATGGTGCGATTGTGCTCCACCACCACCATGCGGGGATCCAGCTCCAGAACTTGAAGGAGCCCCAGTAGGGACGTCTCGCGCTCCAAGGTGCGAGGCTCTCCGTTCACGGTGACTTTAATCATCGTCTTCCACCGATTCTAAAGATAACAGGATCGCTTCTGCTGCCGCACCCGGATCCTCAGCCTCCCACACCGCCCGAATGACTGCTACACCGTATGCCCCCGCTCGGATGCACTGCGCCGCCCTCTCCGGAGTGATGCCTCCTATGGCGATCACCCGCCCCGGAAGCGATCCCCGAATGGCTTCTAACCCTAGAGGCGATCTCCCGGGGTGAGAGGCGGTTTCGAAGATCGGCCCCAAGAACACATAGTCGGCTCCTTGAGCGAACGCGGCGCGGGCGTCCTCTGCGCTGTGTGCCGAACGGCCCAGGAAAGTTCCGGCGCTCAATAGAGAGCGCGCTGCGTCTAGGGGCATCCCGCGCTCCGGAAGGTGCACCCCGTGGGCCCCGACTGCGAGCGCGAGGTCGACCCTGTCGTTGATGAACAGCAGAGTGCGGGTGTCTTTCAGAGCGTCTCGGAGTTGGCGAGCCAGTGCGAGCAGCCGGCGGCCGCCGAGCTCCGATGCCCGGAGGTGCAAGGCCAAGGCACCCGAGCGCGCCACCGTTGCAGCCGTCTCGATAAAGTCGTCCCGGAGGGCGATGCGATCGTCGGTGATGAGGTGCAGCCTGGGGAGGATCACTCGAAACGGTCGCCTACCTTTATGCCTCTCCCCCTAGCCCAGGCCACGGTTGCCATGCGGCTTTTGCCGGCGGGCTGGCACTCCATGAAGCGCACCGCCGCCGAGTCGGTGGCCACTACCAACCCGGGATCGGTGGCCAGCACCGTGCCGGGAAGGGAACGCTGCTGTTCGTCCCACCAATCGAGCACCTGCGGGACGAAGAGTTTTACTTCCCGCAGCTTGAGCCGAGTCCAGGCGCCCGGTTCCGGGTCCAGAGCCCGGACCAGCCGCGCTATGCGCTCGGGGTCATCGTCCCAGCGAATCCGCGCTAGCTCCCTGGTGATCTTGGGCGCGTAGGTAGCCTCCCTGTGGTCCTGAGGCTCCGGGTGCGCCGCTCCCCCGGCCAACAGCGTCAGCGCCTCGATCAAAGCCAGCGCTCCCAGCTCGGCCAGGCGGCCGGCCAGCTCGCCACCGGTCTCGTCCGGGCCGATCGGCGTGGGCACTCTGAGCAGTACCGGACCGGTGTCCATCCCTTCATCCATTTGCATGACGGAAACCCCGGTTTCGCGGTACCCTTCGATGATGGCGTGCTGGATCGGCGCGGCGCCTCTCAGCTTCGGCAATAGAGAGGCGTGGACGTTTATCATCCCCAGGTGCGGCAGCTCCAAAAGTTCCTTGCGCAAGATATGCCCGTAGGCTACCACCACTCCCAAGTCCGGTTTGAGGGGGGCCAACTGTTCCAAGAATTCGGGCGAGTTGGGTTGCTCGGGTTGGAAGACCGGAATCCCTTCAGCCAGGGCTGCAGATTTTACCGGAGGAGGCTCGAGCCTGGAGCGGGAACGGCCTTTGGGGCGGTCGGGCTGGGTGACCACCGCCGCCACGTCGAAACCCTCGCCCACCAGAGCCCGCAGGGAAGGTATTGCGAACTCCGGAGTGCCGAAAAAGACGATACGCATCTCAGTAGCCGGAGCGCCCGGTTTCGCCTCTGGTTTCGGCGGTCTGGGGTGAGACTTCCTTGAGGTACCCCTTCTCTCCTTTTCTCAGCCTCCTCCATTTGGCCAGCAAGAGCTGCCGCTTCATCGGTCCCACGCGGTCGATGAACAAAATACCGTCGAGGTGATCGATCTCGTGCTGCACCGCCCGGGCTCTCAGATCCACCGCCTCCACCGTGGTGCGGTTGCCCTCCAAATCGGTAGTCTCCACCACCACTCGCCGGGCCCGCTTAACCGGGGCGAAAATATCCGGGATGGAAAGACAGCCTTCCTCTTCGACTACGCTTCCTTCGTGCTCTACGATCACGGGGTTGATGAGCACGATCGGGGGTTCGTCTCCGGTATCCACCACGGCCACCCGGCGCGCTATGCCGATCTGGTTCGCCGCCAAACCGATTCCCCGATCGGCTTTCATGGTGTCGAACAGATCTTCCACCAAGGCGCGGACTTCGTCGTCGATCTCCTCGACCTCGACCGCCCGCTCCCGCAGCACCGGAGAGCCCAGGAGGTGAATCGGACGTACGCTCAACTCTTGGCCTCCTCAGCCTCCCCCTTGGGGGAGCGGATCTCCGCGATGCGGTCCCGCTGCACCACCAGCCGGGTCTCGCCGCTGCGCACCGTGATCCGATCGTCCCGAATATGAACCACTTCTCCTACGATTCCTCCGACGGTGACGATCTCGTCCCCGCGCTTCAGTTGCTGCAGCCGCTCCCGATGTCTCTTCTCCTGCTGCACCTTGGGGCGGATCAGGAGGAAATAGAAGATGGCCAGAATCGCGGCCATCTGAAAGAGAAAGATGACCAATCCCCTTCCCGCACCGGGTTCCGCGGGAGCGAACAGCAAAAGCGAAAGCGCGATTTTCATTTTCCCTCGTAGCGCGCCAGCCAATCACGGTGCCAAGTATCGAAGGTGCCCGCCAAAATGCGGTCCCGCGCCGTTTCCGCCAGCCGGATAAGGAATCGAACGTTGTGCAACGAAAGCAGTCTCAAACCCAAAAGCTCCTCAGCCATAAACAGGTGGCGTAGATAGCCGCGGCTGTAAGTCCGGCAAGTCTCGCAGTCGCAGGTCTCGTCCAAGGGACGCGAGTCCCGCCGGAACGCGGCGTTGCGTATGTTGAGCGGCCCCTCGGGTGTGAACGCACTGCCGTTGCGGCCGTTCCTGGTCGGGGCCACGCAATCGAACAAATCCATCCCGAGGGCGATCGAACGCAACAGATCCTCGGGAAATCCCACGCCCATAAGATAACGCGGTAGCTGCGCCGGGAGGGACGGCAGCATCCCTTCGAGCACTTGGTACATCGCTTCTTTGGGCTCGCCCACTGCCAGCCCGCCCACCGCGATGCCGTTCCAATCGGCCACATCCAAAATCTGGGCTACCGCCGCGCGCCGGAGATCCGGATAGGTTGCCCCCTGAACGATGGGCCACAAAGTCTGGCGGCCGGGCGACCGGCCAGCCAGCTCCAGGTGGCGTCGCACAGCCCGTTCGGTCCATCGCCGGGTTCGCTCCCATGCGTCTTCCGCCTCGGACCGACTCGCGGTGCCGGGTACTACGTGGTCCAGCACCATGGCGATGTCCGATCCCAAGGTCCATTGAATCTCGACCGCCAGCTCCGGTGTCAGTCTTCTCACCTGCCCGTCAACCGGAGACCTGAACTCGACACCCTCCTCGTCCACCCGGCGCAAAACTTCCAAGGAGAAAACCTGGAATCCTCCCGAGTCGGTAAGCAGGGGGCGATCCCATGCCATGAAACGATGCAACCCCCCCAACGCCGCTATAGTCTCCTCCCCGGGGCGAACGTGAAGATGGTACGTGTTGGCCAGAACCATCTCGGCTCCGGCAGCTTTGAGGTCGAAGGGCGAAAGCGCGCGCACTGTCCCCTGGGTCCCCACCGGCATGAAGCACGGGGTGCGCACCGTGCCGTGGGGAAGTTTCAACCTGCCCGCCCGGGCCTCTCCGTTTACCCCTTCGACGATGAACTCGAACACGGCGCACCCGGAACGACGTCAGAGGATCGCCATGGCGTCGCCGTAGCTGTACATGCGATAGCGCAAAGCCACCGCCTCGCGGTAGGCCGCCATGGTCCGCTCATAACCGCCAAAAGCAGCTACCAGCATCAGCAGCGTGGAACGCGGGAGGTGAAAGTTGGTGAGCAAGGCGTCCACTACCTTGAACTCGTAGGGCGGATAGATGAAAAGATCGGTCCAACCACTGCCGCTTCTTACGCCGGCCGCGCGCCGATCGCCCACCGCCGGATTGTCCTCTACCGCAGCCGTCTCCAGAGTTCTCACCGCCGTCGTCCCGATCGCCCAGATCCGCGATCCCTCGATCTTGGCACGGTTGATCTCCTCCGCCGCAGCCTCCGGAATCTCGTACCACTCGGCGTGCATCACGTGCCGCGAAGGGTCGTCCACCTCCACCGGCTTGAAGGTTCCCGGCCCTATGTGGAGCACAATCTCGACGATCTTCCCGCCTCGGTCCTCGATGGCGGAGACGGTCTCGGGCGTAAAGTGAAGGCCCGCGGTGGGAGCCGCCACGCTCCCCTCCACTCTGGCGAAGATCGTCTGGTATCGCTCACGGTCTGCTTCCTCCGGAGGCCTGCGAATGTAGGGCGGGAGCGGGACCGAACCATACCGCTCCATCAGCGCCCGCACGTCGATCGCCCCGCAGAACTTTATCCGGCGCATCCCGCCGCCCAGCACCTCCACCACCTCCGCCACCGCGTCCCGGCCGAAGCGTACCTTCCGGCCGGGCTTGAGCTTGCCACCCGGGTGCACCATGGCGAGCCAACTGCCGTCGGGTTCCGGATGAACCAACAGGATCTCCGCTTCTCTGCCGTTTTCCCGCGTCCCCTTGAGGCGCGCCGGGATCACGCGGCTCGCGTTCACCACCACCACGTCTCCCGGCTCTATCAGAGAAGGGAAATCCCGGAAGGATCGGTGCTCGATCCGGCCGTCGCTCTTGTGCAACACCAGCAGGCGGCTGGCGCTGCGGTCCGGGAGCGGATGCTGCGCTATGAGATCTTCGGGAAGCGGGTAGTCGAAGGCGGATACCGGATACCGGCGATCGCTCTCCCCCATGGTCACAGGCCGTCGAACAGCGATTCCTGCGACGTTCCGGATCGGGTATAACCGAAATGCTTGTACGCCGCCGGAGTGGCAGCCCGCCCCCGGGGCGTGCGATCCAAGAACCCCTGCTGGAGGAGATACGGCTCGTAAACTTCTTCCAGGGTCCCCGGATCTTCGCCCACGGCCGCCGCTATGGTGTTCAGCCCCACGGGGCCGCCGTCGAACTTTTCGATTATGACCCTGAGAATGCGGGCGTCCATGTCGTCGAGTCCGTACTCGTCCACGTTGAGCCGGGAAAGAGCCTCCACGGCGACCCGTGCGGTGATCACCCCGTCCGCCCGCACCTGAGCGTAATCCCGCACCCTTCTCAACAGGCGATTGGCAACCCGGGGAGTGCCGCGACTGCGCCGCGCTATCTCCCGGGCACCTTCCGGCTCGATCTCCACCCCCAATATCCTGGCGGAGCGATTGACGATCTTCTCCAAATCGGACGGAGGATAGTATCCCAGTCTCTCGATCAACCCGAACCGCGCCCGCATCGGCGGGGTAAGCATCCCGTAGCGGGTGGAAGCGCCTATAAGAGTGAAAGGCTCGAGACGCATGGGAATGGTCTGCGCGTTCGGTCCCTCGGAGATCCTGACGTCCACCCGGTAGTCTTCCATCGCGGGATACAAGAACTCTTCCAGCGCAGGTCGCAGGCGGTGAATCTCGTCTATGAACAGGACGTCTTTCGGTTTGAGAGTGGTGAGCAGTCCCACCAGGTCACCCGGCTTTTCCAGCACCGGGCCGCTGGTCGTCCGGATGTTCACGCCTAACTCCCGGGCGACCAGTATCGCCAGGGTGGTCTTGCCCAGACCCGGCGGCCCGAAGAACAGCAGATGGTCCAGGGGCTCTCCCCGCTGCTTGGCGGCGTCGATGGCGATCTGGAGGCTTTCTTTGACCTTTTCCTGCCCAATGAACTCCTCCAGCCGCGAAGGCCTGAGCGACGCTTCGGCCGAAAGCTCTTCGGGGAGGGCTTCGGGGGTGGTGATCTGGGTGCGGCTCACTTGAGCGCGGCGGCCACGCGCCATCGCACGGGCCGCGTGTCCTCTTCAATGATGTGTTTGCGATGACAACTCACGCAGCGATCCTCGGTCCGGCGCTCGTCGCTCCGCACCAGCTTCCTATTGGTCGCTCCGCAGCTGGGACAGATCCATTCCGCAGTCTTGACCATATCCCGTCAGATCATGCTCCGCTCAAATGTTGCAAGGCCCGGCGAATCAGCTCCACCGCTTCGGCGGGACCTTCCCGGTTCACCACGGCCCGCACCACGCGGTCGGCTTCCGCCGCCCCGTATCCCAAGCCCACCAGAGCCTGCACCGCCTGCTCGGCGGAGGCGGGCCGGGCGGGCTCTCCTTCGCCTTCCGAAAGATCCCGCACCCGGTCCTTCAGCTCCACCACCATTCGTTCGGCGGTCTTCTTGCCAATTCCCGGAACGGTGCAGAGGGTGGCCAAGTCCCCCTCCCGCAAAGCCCGGACCACCCGCTCCCCTCCCAAGGTCGAGACCAGGGCCATGGCATGTCTGGGACCCACCCCGCTCGCGCCGAGGAGCCGCTGGAACACCGCTCGCTCGAGTTCCCGGTCGAAACCGTAAAGAGCCCAGCCGTCCTCCCGCACCACCAAAACCGTCGCCAACTCCACTGTGGCTCCGTCTTCCGGCAGTCGCTCCAGAACGCCGAGGGGAACCGCGATCTCGTAGCTCACACCGCCCGCGGTGGCCAGCACCACCCGGTCCCCGGTGCGCGAGACGATCTTTCCCCGGACGGCGCTGATCACTTGGTTCTTGCCTCGACCCCTGCCATCGGGACCTCGGGCCTCAAGCCCGCAGGCGGTGGCGTCTCAACATGTAAGTCAGGGCGACCGCCACGCCGTCGGCTGCGTCCGAAGGGGTGGGCGGGCGGCGCAACCGCAGCAACTGCTGTACCATGTAGCCCACCTGCGGCTTGGTCGCCCCTCCGCGACCCACGATGCTCTTCTTCACGACCGCGGGCGGAAATTCGACTATGTCCAGTCCCGCCCTCGCGGCCGCCAGAAGAATCACCCCCCGGGCCTGTCCCAGCACCACCGTGGTCCTCACGTTCTTGGCATAAAACGGGGTTTCGATCACCAGGGCGTCCGGCCGATGGCGGGCTATGAGTTCTTCTATTCCTTCGTAAAGTGTCTCCAGCCGCTGCCACAAGCGCTGCCGGGTATCGGTTCGAATCACCCCGCACTCGACCAGCCGGCCCGGAAACCCGTCCGCCGATTCCACCACTCCGTATCCGGTAACCGCCGTGCCCGGGTCGATCCCCAGAACCCGGATGCTCACCCGCTGACCGCCGCCAAAGTGTCCGCGTCGATATCGAAGTTGCTGAACACGTTGGAAACATCGTCATGCTCTTCCAACGCGTCCATCAGCTTGAGCAAGCGCTCGGCGTCCGCACCCTGGACGGTGACGCTGCTCTTAGGCTTCATCGCTATCTCCGCCTGGCGCGCCTCGATCCCCCGGGCGCGCAGGGCGTCCAGCACGCTGTGGAGGGCGGACGGATCGGTGGTTATTACGAACTGATCGCCGTCCCGCACCAGGTCTTCGGCACCCGCCTCCAAGGCCGCCTCCAAAGCGGCGTCCTCGTCGTACCGGTCGGCGTCCAGATAGATCTGCCCCTTCTTCTCGAAGAGCCATGCCACCGAGTTGGGAGCGCCCAAGTTGCCCCCGTAGCGAGAAAAGAGGTGGCGCAGCTCGGCGACGGTACGGTTCAGATTGTCGGTGGTGACCTGGATCATGATCGCCGCACCACCCGGACCGTAGCCCTCGTACACCGCCTCCTCGTAGTTCACCCCTTCGAGCTCGCCGGTACCTTTTTTTATAGCGCGCTCGATGTTCTCCGATGGCATGTTGGCGGCCTTGGCCGCTTCGATCGCGGTCCTGAGCCTGGGATTCCCCGCCGGATCACCGCCTCCCTGCCGGGCGGCTATGGTGATTTCCTTGATCAGCTTGCTGAAAAGTTGCCCGCGTTTGGCGTCGGCGGCCGCCTTGCGGTGCTTGATCTGCTTCCATTTGCTATGGCCAGCCATTGGCACCTCCCGCGTCCTACACAATATAAGCGCTCCGGGGCTTTATATAAGCGCTCGATATAGGCGCTACCCTAAGCCCCCGGCGCATAGAAGCCACGGCCGATACCGGCCGCCTGGGGACTTCAAGGCGATGCGAGGCTACAGCGGATCGAGCATGTCCTCGAAACGCAGCCACTGCTGGTAGAAGTACAGGTCCACGAAGCCCGTTGGGCCGTTGCGGTTCTTGGCCACGATCAGTTCGGTGGCTCCCTCCACCCCGCCTCCGGGCCGGTACATCTCCTCGCGGTAAATCGCGAGCACCACGTCGGCGTGTTGCTTCACCGCTCCCAAAGTGCCGAAATCGTCCAGCGTGGGGCGGGGGTCGGGGCGAGTAGCTACGTGCTGGGGAAGCTGAGCGACCGTAAGGCAGGCTATCTTGCGCTCCAGCGCGAGGGCCTTGAGCGCCCGCAATGCCGCGGCACTGTCCTCGTCTTGCGTAGGCCGGCTCACCGGAGCGGGAAGGAGCTGTAGATAGTCCACTATCAGAAGCGCGGGGTCGTGCTGCCACGCCGCCTCGAGGCTGGAGTCGAACTGCTGCCCGGTGAGAGTATAGAAGTGCAGCGGAAGATCCCTTATGCGTACCGCTGCGGCTCCCAGAGCCGCTCGGGCTTCGTCGGAGAGTGTCGCCTGCCTGATGTCGTCCACCTTGGCCCGCGCCTCGATCGCCAGCGCCCGCTCCATTAGGCGATCTTCATCCATCTCGCCCGAGAAAAACACCACGGTCTGTCCGGTGCGGGATGCCCGCAGCGCAATCGCCAGCGCCAAAGCCGACTTGCCTGAGCGGACATCGCCCCCCAGTACGGCCAGATCGCGACGCCTCAGCCCGCCTCCCAGCAGCCGGTCCAGCGAGGGAAACCCGGTAGGGACGGTGTCGGGCGGTATCGTCCCCCGGGGCTGAGTATCCACCTGCCGGATAATGTCGGTAAGCGAACGCCTCGGTCCTCCCGCTCTTCCGCTCACGCTGTCGCTCCCCGCGCTCGTGTCGCCGCGCGTTCCAGCGCTTCTCCGATCTTGGGCCCCAGCGTCTCCCGCGCCGGCGCGGCCAGGTGTTTGAGCGCCACCACCGCCGCCGAGGGCGTTCCTTCGGCCAGCTCCCTTAGAGCCAGAGCAAAGGCGCGCTTCAAAGGCGGAGGAAGCGCGAGGCTGCTCAACCTCCGTTCCAGAGCCTCCACCCGCTTGCGATGGGTTCGCGGCTTCAAGGGATCGGGAGGGAGCGCTCCATCGCAAGCGCGCAGGAACAGCCACACGGCAAAGAGCCCGTTTTGGCGCGGCCCGCGAGCGCTGGCGGCCAGATGTTCTATCAGTTCCTCCTCGGCAGCCGATAGTTGTCCGCTCACCCGAACACCTCCAGGGCAGCGTCCACTTCCTCGGGCGATATCTCAATCATGCAACGATGGTGGCCCAAGGGACAGTGGGAGCTTCCGAAAGAGGAGCACGGCCTGCAAGGGGGAAAGCGTTCCAGGACCAAGACTGCTGCGTTGGGAGGCAAGAACTCCGCCGCCGCCGTGGGTCCGAAAAGCGCCACTACCGGCCGCTTCACCGCGGCGGCAAGGTGCAAGGCTCCGGAGTCGTTGCAGACCACCACCCGGGCCCGCTCTAACACGGCGGCCGCAGTTCGCAAGGGCAGGCCGTACGCTTCGACGATCCCGCCCCCCGACAGCAAGGTCCGCTCTCCCGCCGAGCCCACCGCCACTACGGTATGTCCTCGGTCGAGGAGGCGATCGGCCAGGGCGCGCCAGTACGCCGCCGGCCAGCGCTTGCTAGGCCGGCTGGCGCCGGGAGCGAGGACCACGCATCCCTCGGGCGCCAGTTCGGCCGCCGCTTTCCTGTCCTGGTCGGTGGGATACACCGCCGGCGCCCGGCCGTCGCGGGAGACACCCAAGGCGCGGGCAGCGGCGAAGTAACGATCTACCACGCTCCGGGCATTCCGCGGGTTATAGCCCAGCCAGACTCGACTCCAGCGGGCCAGGCGGCCTTTGGGGTAGGCGAACCACCGGGCCCGAACAGCGCGGCGCAGGCGCCAAGAACGCAGGGAGCGTTGCAGGTCGAGTCCCACGTCGAACTTGCGCTCCCGAAGCAGACCGGCCAGTGCCGGGATCGGCTCGCGCCGCGGCCAACCGATTACTTCGGTCACGCACGGGTTGGTATCCAGCAGGGGAGCGTAGGTATCCCGGGTCACGAAGGTCACGGTGGCCTTCGGGTGCCGCTCCGCTATGGCGCTCAGAAGCGGAGTGGTCAGTATGACGTCGCCCAAAGAGCTGAACCGCACGATCAGTATCCGCGGGGCAGTCATGGGTGGTGGAATATGCAACCCGCTCGTTGAGAGCCGCCAGGGTCGGGGGTAACTTGTTTCGTATGGTTCGTCCGAAAACCATTCTCTGGGTGGATGACGAGATCGAGTCGCTGGGTGCTCACGTGATGTTCTTGGAGGAGCACGGTTATTCCGTGGAGCAGGCCGCCCACGGCGACGACGCTTTGGCTTTGCTGCAGCGCCAGCCTTACGGCCTGGTCCTTCTGGACGAACAGCTACCCGGGCGGCGGGGGCTGGAGCTGGTGAGCGAGATTCGCGCAATCGACCCGACGGTTCCGGTGGTGATGGTTACCAAGAGCGAAGGGGCGGAGACGATGCGGGAGGCGATCGGGGTCCAGCTGGACGATTATCTGGTCAAGCCGGTCAACCCGCGCCAGGTGCTGAGCGTGGTGGTGAGGTTGCTGGAAGGGGACCGGATAAGGGAGCAGCGGGTAGCTCGGGATTTCGTGGTGCGGTTTCGGGAACTGGAGGCAAAGAGGGGTGCCGATCTCGGGTGGCGCGAGTGGATCGAACTGGTGGCCGAGTTGGCGCAGTGGGAGGTGAGGCTGAGTCAAAGCGAGCAGCCCGGGCTGAGGGACGCTTTGTTCACCTTGCAGCGAAGCCTCCATGCTGACTTCGCGGAGTTCGTGAAGGCTAATTATCCCCTCTGGGTATCGGGCAAGAGCGGCGATCGTCCGCCGCTTTCGGTGGACGTGGTTCCCCGTTTCTTGTTGCCGCTTCTGAAGGCGCATCCCTCGGTGCTGTTCGTGCTGGTGGATTGCCTGCGGCTGGATCAATGGGAGTCCCTCAAGCCTGAAATCGCGGAACTCTTCGACGTGGAGGTGTCTTACCACTACAGCATTCTCCCTTCGGCCACTCCTTACGCTCGTAACGCGATCTTCAGCGGGCTCTTCCCCCGGGAGATTCAGCGGCGCCATCCGGACTGGTGGGGCGAGCGGGACGACGAGAGCCTGAACGCCAACGAGGGAGAACTTTTCCGGCTCCAGATTTCTGCGCTGCTGGGATCGAAGATGCCGGTTCGCTACGAAAAGGTTACTTCGGTGGCGGAGGGGGAGGATCTGCTGAAGCGGCTTCCCGGTTACCTGGCGCAGGGGGGAGTTACCGCTTTGGTGTTCAACTTCATCGATCAGCTGACTCACAGCCGCGGGGAGCACGCCATTCTCTACGAGGTGGCGCGGGACGCGGCGGCGCTTAGGGCTTTGACCCAGACCTGGTTTCGAGATTCGGCGCTCCGCGCAGCGCTGCGGGAGGCGGAGCGGCGGCGGGTACCGGTCTTGCTCACCACCGATCACGGGTCGATTCACTGCAACACGCCTGCGACGGTGTTCGCCAAGCGGGACGCTACGGCGAACCTGCGCTACAAGTTCGGCGCCGATCTGCGCGCCGAGCAGCCGGAGACGGCGGTGCTGGTGGACGATCTGCCGGCTTGGGGTTTACCTCCCATGAGACTGGGAGTGCGCTTGCTGATGGCCACCGGGGATCACTTCTTCGTCTATCCCACCAAGCTGAGAGAGTATCAGGGCCGCTACCGGGGAGCGTTTTTGCATGGAGGGGTGGCGCCCGAAGAGATGATCGTACCGGTAGCGCTGCTCACCCCGCGGGCCGCCCGGTAGGCGAGCCATGCACCGCCTGCTGGGCTACGTTCGTCCCTACGCCTGGCTTTTCTTTGCCGGGATTGCCGCAACGGCGATCGCTTCGATCCTGGACGGGTTCAGCTTTACCCTGCTCATACCCTTCCTCCGGCTACTCTTCGGTTCGGCGGGCGCCGTCGAGTCGCCCACTGCGGTCGATCGAGTGCTGGATCTCGTGGTGGGGAAGTTCATCTCCCAGGGCGATGCTGAAACGGCGCTGCGCAATGTGGTGATCTTGATCCTGGCTGCAGTGGCTCTCAAAAACGGCGCGATTTATCTGGCGGGGTACCTGCGGGTCAGGATTCAGGAGAACGTAGCCCGGGATCTTCGGGTTCAGTTGCACCGGCACATCCAGCGCCTGGGCGTCTCTTTTTCGCAGCGGGAAAAAGCGGGAGACCTGGTGAGCCGTGCGGTTTCCGATGTGGAGCATGCGAAGATATTGGTGGGCCAGGGTCTGTGGTCGTTGATCCAGAACGGCGCTGTGGTCTTGGTGTATCTGGCAATCCTTTTGGCGCTCTCTTGGCGGTTGACTCTGATCGCTCTGGTACTGGTCCCCGCTCTGGCATGGGGGTTGCGTCCAATAGTGGCTGGGGCTCGTTCTCGGTTCGTCAAGGCGTTCGAGCAGAGAGGCGAGCTGGGCGCATTGATGAGCGAACACTTGGAAGGGGCGAAGGTGGTCAAAGCGTACGGTGCCGAAGAGCAGGCTCACCGCCGGTTCGCCGAGGCTGCCGGCCGCCACGCCAAGGGACTGGTCCGGGCTGAACGGCTGGCTGCGCTGTCTCATCCGCTGAGCGAGACTGTAGGCGCCGCCGTGGTGCTGGCGATCGTGGTGGCGGGCTGGTGGTTCTCTCTGGGAGGCGGTGCCCTAAGACCCGAAGCTCTGATCGCCTTCCTGGGCGTCACCTTGAGGCTGCTGCCGCCGGTAAAGTCCCTGGCCCATTTTCCCGCCCTCGCCAGTCAGGCGGCGGGTGCGGCGGGGCGGGTCTTCGAGATTTTGGACCTCAAGCCCGACGACGTGGATCCCCCTTCCGCCGCCACGTTCCCGGGGTTCAAGAGGGAGATCGTTTTTGACAGGGTTTGGGTGGCATACCATCCGGAGCGTTGGGTGTTGCGCGATGTCAGCCTCACCGTCTCGCGGGGCGAGATCGTAGCCATAGTGGGACCATCGGGGTCCGGAAAATCGACCCTGCTGGATCTCTTGCCGAGATTCGTCGAGCCCCGCAGAGGGAGAGTGCTCATAGACGGGGTTCCCATAGACCGCTACGACCGCCGCTCGTTGAGGCGGCATCTGGGGATCGTGAGCCAGCGTACCGTGCTTTTCAACGATACGGTGAGGAACAACATCGCCTACGGCGAGCGGGCCGATGCCGGTATGGCTGAGATCGACGCGGCGGCCCGGGCCGCCAACGCCCACGAGTTCATCGAGAAGCTGCCCCGGGGTTACGACACGGTGGTGGGAGAGCGGGGCTCTTTGTTGTCCGGTGGCGAGCGGCAGCGGATCGCCATCGCCCGAGCGCTCCTCAGGGATCCTCCTATTCTCATTCTGGACGAAGCCACCTCGGAGCTGGACAGCGAATCGGATTATCTGGTGCAGGAGGCGATTCGCCGGCTGATGGCGCAGCGAACCGTGCTGGTGGTCGCGCACCGGCTCTCCACCGTGGCGCAGGCGGATCGCATCGTCGTGCTGGAGGACGGCAAGATCGTGGAGTCGGGCAGGCACGCCGAGCTGCTGACGGCGGGAGGGCGCTACGCGGCGCTCCATCGCCTCCAGCTCGTGGGCTAGCACATGGATGGAAACCGCACGCTGCTTCTCACCTCCGACTTTCCGCCCCTGGGCGGCGGCATAGCCCGATTGTGCGCCGAGCTTGCGGCGCGGCGCCAGCATTGGATCGTCTCCACCCCGGTAGAGGCGGGGCCTTTTGCGGGAGCCAAAGACCGTTCCACTGAAGTCGATCCCGCTAGAGTCCAGCGACTGGATATCGGGGTGCGGGCGGCGCGCTCCCTCCCCGGAGTCGCTCGGTGGACCCGCCATGTCATGGAGCGCGAGCGACGGGAACGGTTCGACCTGCTCTATTGCGCAAACCTGAAACCGGCGGGGTACGTGGCGCGGGTCTTGAAGAGCCGCAGAGGAACGCCGTACGTCGTCGCGGGTTACGGGCGAGACCTCTTGAGCGCTCGCCGGCAGGCTTCGAGTTCTCTCCTCAAGCGACGCCTTCTGGGGTGGATACTCGGCGGCGCTTCGGCGATGGTGGTGCCGAGCAGGTGGTCCGCGAACCGCGCTCGGGCGCTGCTCGAAGATTTGCAGCTCTGCGGGAGCGGTCCTCGAGTTGAGACGATAAGGCCGGGAGTGGACGTAGATCGTTTTCGGCCGGGTCTCGATACCGGTGCGGTGAGGCTTCGTTACAAAATTCCACAGCGGGGGGTACTGCTCACCGTGGCGAGGTTGGAGCGGCACAAAGGGATCGATACGGTGTTGCGCGCGCTGAGGGAGCTCGAGGACATGGACGTCACCTATGTGGTGGCCGGCGAGGGCGCCGCTGCGGGCGAGCTTAAGCAACTGGCTTTGGATTTGGCAGTGGGAGCGCGGGTGCGCTGGCTGGGGCGGGTGCCGGAAGCTGATCTCGCAGCTTTGTACAATTCGGCCGAGGTGTACGTCGGGATGTCGCGAGAGACCGGTCTGGAGGCTGAAGGTTTCGGACTTTCGTTTTTGGAGGCGGCGGCGTGCGGCGTGCCGGTAGTGGCCGGTGCCGGCGGAGGCGTGGCCGACGCAGTAGCGGATGGAGAGACCGGTTGTTTGCTCGAGCCTAAAGCGGCCGACCGACTGGCCGTGGTTCTCAGGCGACTTTTGTCCGACCGGCAACTGCGGGTTCGGCTGGGAACTGCGGGGCGTGTTAGGGCCGCGCGTGAGTTTTCTTGGGAGAGGGTGTGCCGGGAACTGGGCCGTTTGGAACAGGTGGTGCGGCGGGCTCCCGGTTCCGGGTGCCTGGCGGCTAGCTTAACCGGATCGTGATCGATTCCGCGGTGACGGCGGCTGGCCCCGGAGCTCCGGAGGCCGAAAGGATTCGCGAGGCTTTCCGGGCCTTGCGGCGCGCCGAGTTTCCCTGGACCGCCGAACGCATCTATCTCAACAATGCCGGGGTGGGTCCTCTGCCGGAGCGGACCCGGCGGGTGATGGACGACCTCAATGCCAGGCGGACTGCTCCCTATCTGTTAGGCGAGCGCGAACTCCGTTCGATCCTCTCGGCCGCCCGCAGCGCCGCTGCCCGGCTTATCAACGCGGAAGTGGACGAAATAGCGCTGGCGCCCAACACCAGTTTCGGCCTCAATCTTGCGGCCGGGGCGCTGCCGGTGGAACCGGGGGAGCGCATTCTGATCTCGGACCGGGAATTTCCCGCCAACGTTTATCCGTGGCTCAGGCTCAAGGAGCGCGGCATCGAGGTCGAATTGGCGCCTACCACTCCGGAAGGATGGCCCAACGAGGAATATCTGCTCGAGAAACTCGAAGATCCGAGCGTTCGCGTTCTGGCGGTCTCGCTGGTGCAGTTCGCATCCGGCTACCGGGTAGATCTCGCCCGGCTGAGCACTGCTTGCCGGGCCAACGGGACGTACTTGGTAGTGGATGCGATCCAGGGCCTGGGGCAAGTACCGCTGGACGTGTCCCGGACACCGGTGGACATCTTGGCCTGCGGCGGCCAGAAGTGGTTGCTTTCCCCCTGGGGATCCGGTTTCCTCTACGTACGCCGGGAGCTGATCCCTATGCTCGAGCCGGTGGTGGTGGGTTGGATGGCCTTCGAGGGCACCGAGGATTTCACCGCCCTCACCCGGTACGATACGACCCTCAGGCGGGATGCGCGCCGCTTCGAGGTGGGGACCATGGCGGTGCAAGACTTCGCGGGGATGACCGAGAGTTTGAACCTCCTGCTGGAGCTGGGCATAGAACGCATTGCGGCGTGGTTGAAGGAGCTGCGCGAGCCGCTCTACCGTCTTGCAGCGGAGGGAAAGCTTCGGCTTGCCTCTCCGACCGACGCGGTTCATCAATCCGCTATAGTGTGCGTGGCGGCGGATAATTTGGCCGAGACCTATCACCGCCTGAAGAAATCCCAGGTGGACTGTGTGATGCGCGAAGGTACCATCAGGCTCTCGCCCCACTTCTACAACATCCCCGAGGAGATGGAGAAGGTGGCGGGAATCTTGGCTCAAGGGTGAGTTCGGGTTGCATCTTCTGCGCCGTAGTGGCGGGGGAAGCTCCGGCCAGTATGGTGTACGGAGACGAAGAGGTGGTGGCGTTTCTGGACCTCTATCCAGTTTGCACCTTCACATCCTGCCCCGGCACGAAAGCGATTCGTTTGGATTGTGATTTCCCAGGGGATATCCTCGGGAAGCGAGCCGCGCCGAATTGGACCTGATGGCAGCGAAGATCAGGGAGGCTCTCGCGTCTTAGGTGCAATCGGCGCATCTTATGGCGTAAGGGCCGAACCCGACGGGCCGAATCCAAGGAGATTCTCATGCGAGCGCTGCTGGACCTGGTCAATGTCATCTACGATCCCATTGCCGTCTTCGAGCGGGTGCGCGAAAAGCCGCGCTTCTGGGCGCCGTTTCTCGGACTCGCCGCGCTTCAGATCGTTATCGGCTTCTTGATGATCCCCTACAATCGCGCGGCGATGCGGTCGGTAATGAGCACCGCCGGCGGGCCGGGCCCCGATCCCTCGGTATTTCTGGTACTGGGCGTCTTCTCCGCGCCTATCGGGTTGGCGTTGTTCCTGGTGCTTTCCGCCGCAGTGCTGTGGATCCTGGTGAGCGTGCTGGCGGCCGGCGCCAACTTCAAGCAGCTGTTGAGCGTAGTGACTTATGTCGGAATCACCGCTATCGTAGCTCAACTGGCCGGCTTGGTCGTGCTGATCCTAGGCGGCGGGCCGGAGAGCGTGACCTCCATGAGCGATCTCAGGGCGAGCTTCGGCTTGGACCTCTTGCTGAGCGAAAGATCGGGCGCTTTGGGCGCGCTGTTGAGCGCGGTCAATCCGTTTTCCATCTGGGCGCTGGTGCTCACCGGTCTCGGCGTTTCGGTCACCCACAAGACTTCCCGAGCGTTGGGTATGGGTGTGGCTGCTGTGCTGCTGGCCGTGGGGGCGCTGGTTCAGGCGGGATTTGCAATGATCGGCATGGGAAGGGGGGCTTGAGCCGTGTCAGCCGCGCTGAAGAGGACTATCTGGCGCACCGCAGTTGGCTTCGTGTTTTCCGCGCTGGGAGCGGCCCCGGCCTTTGCGGCCCAGGGTGAGCCGCCCTACGACATCGTGCTCAAGAATGCGAGGATAGTGGATGGGACCGGGAGTCCCTGGTATCGCGCCGACCTGGCTATCCGGGGAGAGGTGATCGCCCGGATCGCTCCCTCCATCACCGACGCCGCGCGCCGGGTGATAGATGTGCGGGGCCAGGTCGTAGCCCCGGGGTTCATCGACATTCACACCCATGCGCGGCGGGCCATCTTCCAGCTTCCCACCGCGGACAACTACGTGCGCCAGGGCGTCACCACGCTGATCGAGGGACCTGACGGCGGATCCCCGGTACCTTTGGGTCCCTTCCTCGCCCGGTTGGACTCGCTTCCCAAGTCGGTGAACATCGGAAGCTTTATCGGCCAGGGCTCGGTGCGCGAGGCGGTAATCGGCGAGGTGAACCGCAGGCCCACGCCGGAGGAGCTCGACCGCATGCGTGCTCTGGTGGAGCAGGGGATGCTGGACGGCGCGTTCGGTCTTTCCTCCGGGCTGTTCTACGTTCCCGGCGCCTTCACCCCTACCGAGGAGGTGATCGAGCTGGCCCGCGTGGCCGGGCGGTTCGGCGGGATCTACATCTCCCACATGCGGGACGAGGCTGCGGGCGTGGTGGAGAGCGTGTTGGAGACGATAAGAATCGGAGAAGAGGGAGGCTTGCCCGCCCAAATCACCCATCACAAGATCGTGGGGCCGGGTTACTGGGGGCGGAGTGTGGAGACGTTGAGGTTGGTGGACGAAGCCCGGGCTCGGGGAGTGGACGTCACGATCGATCAGTATCCCTACACCGCCTCGAGTACCAGCATCACTTCCGCTCTGCTCCCCTCCTGGGCGCAGGAAGGTGGGAGGGAGCGGCTTCTCAGCCGGTTGAGTGATCGCCAGACCCGCGAGCGGATCAAGCGTGAAAGTGCGGAGATCATAAAGCTGGAGCGGGGCGGGGGCGATCCCAAGAACGTGGTCATAGCGCGTTGCGAGTGGGATTCGGCGCTGGCGGGAAAGACTCTGGCGGACGTGGCCCGGGCCAGGGGATGGGAGCCCACGCCGGAGGGAGGTGCGGAGGCGGCGATCTGGATAACGGAGCAGGGTGGTTGCCAGGGGATCTTTCACGCCATAAGCGAGGAAGATTTGGTGCGGATTCTCAGGCATCCCGCCACTATGGTGGCTTCCGACGGCGGCATTGTGATCTTCGGTGAGGGGCATCCTCATCCGCGCAGTTACGGGACCTTCGCCCGGGTGCTGGGGCATTACGTCAGGGACCGCGGGGTGTTGCGGCTGGAGGAGGCGGTGCGGAAGATGACTTCTTTTCCGGCGCAGCGTTTGGGTTTGGTCGATCGCGGGGTCTTGCGTCCGGGGATGAAGGCGGATATTGCGGTCTTCGATCCCGAGCGGGTGCGGGATGCGGCGACGTTCGAGCGGCCGCACCAGTATGCCGAAGGTTTCTCGCTGGTGTTGGTGAACGGTCAGGTGGTCTTCGAAAACGGGCGGATCACCGAGGCGCGTCCCGGCCGCGTGCTCTATGGCCCGGCCTGGAAGCGCGCCGCTGCGAACTCGCGGTGAGCCGTTCCAGCCACCGAGGCGGTTCCAGCTCTCCCTCTAAGAACGCCTGGCGGATCGGCGCCGCTAGCTCCGCATAGAGTCTCCGTACGCCGCTTTTGCTGGCCGCCGGGTGCGCCAGCGCTTCCGTCCTAGAACAGCAGGTGATTGGGGATGAAGTGGAATGGAGCTCCTAGCGTTCTGAGCGAGGCGGTACCAAAAGGAACTGATTTTTCTTCCCGCTACGGATCCAGTAGAAACCGCCATCGAGGGGCTGCCCCGCGGTGGATTCGACACCGCTCACCCGCTCGCCGTTCACATAAAGACCACCCTGCTGAATCAGCCGCCTAGCCTCGCTCTTCGACTTGATCACTCCGGTGCTGGTCACCAGCTCCACCACTGGAGTCTCCGGCCCCACCGTAGCCGGAAGCGGAGCGCTCGGCAACTCCGCCGCCAGAGTCCGCCAGACCTGCGCCGAAGCGGTGCGCGGCTCGAGATCGCCAAAGACCACCCGGGAAGCCTGCTCCACCCGCTCCGCCGCTTCCCCTCCGTGCACCCGAGCCGTCAGCTCCCGGGCCAGGGTCCTCTGCGGCACCCGCTCCTCAGGACGCTTTTTGTGTTCCGCCATCAGGGCCCGGATCTCTTCCCGGGACAAATAAGTGAAAGCCTTGAGGTACCGCTCCACGTCCCGATCGTCCGCGTTGATCCAGAATTGGTAAAACTGGTACGGCGAGGTGAGCTGAGGATCGAGCCAGACGTTCCCCGCCTCGGTCTTGCCGAACTTGGCACCGGAAGCCGTAGTGAGCAATGGCGCCGAGAGACCGTGCGCTTCGCCTCCTTCGAGACGCCGTATCAACTCGATCCCCGCCGTGATATTCCCCCACTGGTCCGATCCCCCCATCTGGAGTTCGCACCGGCGAGTCCTATACAGGTGCAGAAAATCGTACGCCTGCAACAACATGTAGCTGAACTCGGTGAAGGAAATGCCGCTCTCCAGGCGGGCCTTCACGGATTCCTTCTGGAGCATGTACGAAACGGTGAAATGCTTGCCCACGTCCCGGAGGAATCCCACCAGGTCGAGCCGCGCCAACCAGTCGGCATTGTTCAAGACTTCGGCCTGGGAGGGGCCGGCAGAAAAATCCAGGAATTTTTCGAGCTGGGCCCTCTGGCGGTAGGCGTTCTCCTCCACCTGTCGCGGATCGAGGAGCGGGCGCTCCTCCCGCTTGCCGCTGGGATCGCCGATCAGACCGGTTCCCCCACCCAGTACTACGATCGGCTTGCCCCCGGCCCGCTGGAGGTGAGCCAGCAGCATGATGGGAACCAAATTGCCCACCTGTAGACTGGGAGCCGTGGGGTCGAAACCCACATACCCGGTGATTGGACCCTTGTCCAGGCGGGCTGCGAGACCCGGCGTTGTGCCGTGAACCAACCCGCGCCAGGTGAGTTCGGCTAAGAGATCGCGCACGGCTGTAAAGCTAAAGGATCGGTACCGCCGCTTGGCAAGCGGCTGCGGTGTCCGCTAGGTTTCCCTCCGGATGTCCATTATGGGATGGTTCAACGGGAGCCGGGGGCGAGCCCTGAAGCGGCGCGCCGGTTTCGGTATCCTGCTGTGCGGCAGCTTCGGGTTCGGCTTGGCTTACGGCTCCTGGACCCGGGCCTGTGCCGGCGCCGCCTGTCCCTCGATCAGCGTCCTGGAAGAGTACCGCCCCCAGCAGGCGGCCAAGGTATACGCCGCCGACGGCAGGCTGATAACCGAACTCGGCGTGCAGCGCCGTACGGTTCTAACCATAGACGAGATCGCCCCCGAGGTGAGAGCGGCGTTCCTGGCGGTGGAGGACAAGCGCTTCTACCAGCACCACGGGATCGATTTCTGGCGGGTCTTCGGCGCCATCAAGGCCAACATCCTCGCTCTGGGATGGGCCCAGGGATTCTCCACCATCACCATGCAGCTCGCCCGCAACGTCTGGCAGGATCGAATCGGATTCGAAAAGATCCTGCGGCGCAAGATCCGGGAGATCAAGGTGGCGCTGGAGCTCGAACGCACTTACCCCAAGGACAAAATCCTGGAACTGTATCTGAATCAGATTTATTTGGGTTCGCCCAATCTCTACGGAGTGGAAGCGGCGGCCCAGGGTTATTTCGGCAAATCGGCGCGAGAACTCAACGTGGCCGAAGCGGCGCTCCTTGCTGCCATAGCCAACCTTCCCGGGCGCTACGACCCGCGCAAGTACCCGGCTCGGGCGATCCGCCGCCGCAATCTGGTGATCAGCCTGATGCGGGATGCGGGGTACTTGACCGAGGAAGAAGCGGCGCGCTGGTCCAACTATCCGCTGATCCTGAGCTCCCGGCCGGATTTCGGCGAGGTGGCTCCCTATTTCGTGGAATGGATCCGGCAGCAGCTTTACGATCGCTTCGGGCGGGATCTCTACGAGGAAGGATACCGGATCTACACCACCCTGGACCTGGAGATGCAGATCGCCGCCGAACGGGCTTTGGAAGAGCAGCTCGAGGCGATCGAAAGCGGGGCGTACGGGCCGTTCCGCCATCCCACCTACGACGATTATCTGGAAAGCCTGCAGAACAGCGAGACCGCGCGCCGCTCGCATACCATCACGCCCTACCTCCAGGGCGCACTGGTGGCTTTGGACGCCCGCACCGGGCACGTTCTCGCCATGGTAGGAGGGCGCGATTTCGGCGATTCGGAGTTCAACCGTGCGACCCAGGCGCGCAGACAGGCAGGTTCGACCTTCAAACCCTTCGTCTACGCCGCCGCCATCCGGGCCGGCAAGCCCGCGAGCTACATGGTGGACGACGCCCCTATCAGCCTCATGCTTCCGGGAGATTCGCTTCCCTGGGAACCGCAAAACTACGAGGGCGATTTTCGCGGACCCATGACCCTGCGGCGCGGCCTTTATCTCTCCCGCAATTTGGTGGCGATCCGCTTAGGCCTCGAGATAGGCGAGCAGGCGGTGATCGGCGAGGCGCTGCGCTTCGGGATCTCGACCCCGCTGCCCCCCTATCCCTCGCTCCACATAGGATCCGCCTCGGTGATCCCGCTGGAGATGACCGCGGCCTTCACTCCCTTCGCCACGCTGGGGGTAAAGGCGGCGCCGATTGGGATTCTGCGCGTCGAGGATGCCAAGGGGAACATCGTATGGGAGCCGCAGCCTAGAACCGAGCGCGTGATGGACGAAGAACATATCTGGATTCTCACCAGCATGTTGCAGGACGTGGTGGACCGGGGGACCGCATATCAGGCGGTCCGGGGTGCCGGATTCACTCTTCCCGCAGCGGGGAAGACGGGGACCACCAACGACGGAACCGACGTGTGGTTCATAGGGTTCACTCCCGAACTGGTGGCCGGAGTTTGGATCGGCTTCGACGAGCCCAAGAAGATCAAGGCCAACGCCGCAGGCGGGAGACTTGCCGCTCCCGCGTGGACGGCGTTCATGAAGGAAGTCTACGAGCGCCGGCCGCCGCCTCCGCCCTGGCGCCGTCCCGATGGGCTGATCACTCGGGAGATCGACGCCACCACCGGTTTCCTGGCGACCGAGTTCTGCCCCCGGGACGCGCGCTACTGGGAGTGGTTCATACCCGGAACCGAGCCCGGAGAGTTCTGCCCGGTTCATCTACCATTGCGCCGCGGTATTTCGGTCCGATACGACCGCTGAAAGGGTTGCGCCTTTCTGCCCCGCTGGTCTGGCCCGTGGCCAGCCCGCCTGTAAGAGACGGTGCAGTGCTGGTAAACCGGGAGGGAAGGATAGCGGCTGTGGGGCCCGAGCGGGATGTCCCTGCGTCCCGCGGCGCCGAGAGCTTCCACTTTCCCGGATCGGTGATTCTTCCCGGTCTGGTCAACGCGCACACCCATTTGGAACTGAGCGGTATTGCGGCTCCCATAGCGGAAAGCGATTTCTACGCCTGGCTTTTGAAGATCCGGAGTTTCAAGGAAAGTCTCAGCTACCAAGATTTTCTGGCCGCGGCGGAGCGGGGTCTTAAGGAGAGCTGGCGCCACGGAGTGACGACTGTGGCCGATACCGGGACCAGCGGTGCGGTGCTGGAAGTGCTTCTGCGTTTGGGAGGGCGGGGGATTTATTACCAGGAGGTGATCGCCCCGCATCCGGACCAGGCCCGAGCCGCAATGGAAGAGTTGGACCGCTTCGTTACGGAGCATTGGTCTCGGCTGAGCGGGGGCGTGCGTTTGGGTGTGTCGCCTCACGCGCCCTACACTGTGAGTCCCGAGCTCTTCCGCGCGGCGGTGGATTATGCCCGGGGGCGGGCCTTGAGGGTCTCCTCGCACGTTGCGGAGTCGCGGGCCGAGGTGGATCTTCTCGTGGCCAACCGGGGGCCTTTTGCCGAGTCCCGGAGGTTGCGGGGAATTCCGGCTCCTCAGCCTGCCAGGTCGCCGGTCGAGTGGTTGTGGCAACTCGGCGTTTTGCACCCGGGGTTTTTGGCGATTCATGCGGTTCAGACCGACTACGGCGATATCGAAATACTCGCGCGCTCGGGTTGTTCGGTGGTGGTTTGTCCCCGCTCCAATGCGGCTCACGGCCATGGTGCTGCGCCGATCGGGCGCTACCTGGAAGCGGGGATTCCGGTGGCTTTGGGGACCGACTCTTTGGCGAGTGTACCTTCGCTCGATCTTTTGGCCGAGGCTAGGCAGGCGGCCAGACTCGCGGGTTTGAGGCCCGGGGTCTTGATCCGGATGCTCACGCTGGGCGGCGCGCGGGTTCTAGGGCTCGATTCCGAGATCGGTTCTTTGGAGTCGGGGAAGTGGGCTGATCTTTGCGTGGTGCGTATTGGGGGCGATGCGGCCGGATCGGAAGATCGTGCCGCTTCCGCGGTGATCGAGGCGGCTCCCGAGCAGATCGTCGCGACTTTTGTGGGAGGCCGCCGGGTACACGGCCTCCCCGTCTAGGCAAGGGGCCGGTACTCCGCCGCAGATTTCGTCGGCCGTCCGCCGGTCGAAGAAGCAACGCCGCGCGGAGAGCAGGGTGTCAACCGCAGTTCACGTTCGGGCCGGTGGCATCTACGCAGGGCTGGCCCACTCCGCATTCCCATTCTACACAGTAGATGTCCTTGTCGGAGTTGCCGGAGAATGTATTGTTCTCCAAGTAGACCGCGTCGGTCGGGGCCGGGCACTGCCCGTAGTTCCAGATATAGATACCGTATTTGTTCCGAGTGCTCGTATTCCCGATGAATTTGAAGCCTTTGGACAGGCCTTCCGGATAAACCACCTCCGTGTCGCTGGCCTGAATGCCGGGACCCTCATTGTCCTGGAAAGCGTTGTTACTCACGGTGATGTCTCTTCCTCCGTCGACCCACAGCGCGCTGGTCCACCAGTCGACCATTCGATTGCGTCCAGCCTCGACGCGGTTGTCCGTCGCTGTCACCCGGCATGATTCCTCGACCAGGATTCCGACGCCCTCGTAGTTGCGTACCGTATTCTTCCGGATGGCGCTGTCCTTGCACCGCCAGCAGTTGATCAGCATCCCAGCGTCGTCCGTGTTCAGATCGCGAAAACCCGAATCCTCGATCTTGTTGTTCTCGATGGTTATCCGGATTGCTTCGTCGAGCGCTGCGATGGCGGAAGAACCACCTTCTACGTAGCCATCCGGATCGCTCACACGCGCCACGTTTACGAATCTGAGGTTCCTGATCGTGATGTCCTGGCTCCGCGAGAAAAGGATCCCATTGGCCCTGTAATTGCGTATCTCGAGGTTTTCGATGAGGAGGTTCTTGCACCCCGTGCAGCGCCACATAAAGAGCATTTGATTTTGGCCATCGAAGACAGGCCGAGTTTCAGCATCCTGGCCGCGGATGATCATCACGCTGCTCTCGGATCCGATATCCTGGTTTTCGAACGATTCGGAGTAGGTCCCTTGCAGGACGACGATGGTGTCCCCTCCCCGGGCGAGCTGGATCGCGCGTTCGAGCCTTTTCAGCGGGGTCTGTGGACTGCGCCCGTCATTTTGATCGTCACCCCCGGGGGATATGTAAAGAGTCGTGGGCGGACCTGTTAGGACCTCTGGTTCGCTGGGGCCGCAAGCGAGCGCCGCCAGGGTGGAAACCAGACAGGCTAACCTCACCCCAAAAATGGGGTTGGCTAAGTCACGAGGTTCGCAGCTGGAAGCGCGCAACATTGGACCCTCCCGTTCAATACAACGAAACCGGTGAAGTCGCCGTTTGGTGTAACCGAGCGCGTTTGCCGTGCGGGACTTGTGCTCGCGGTCGGGCGGTGAAAGTCTGGCGGGCCCGGGGCTCGCCGGGTTACTGGTCCCTGGGGCCGGCATATCGTGCCTGGAGATCTCCTAGGTGCGGGCGTGGCGCTCGAAAACGTCCAAGCCGCGCGAAAGCGACTCGTCAGATCACTCGGCGAGCCGGTCGCTCCGGATTGGCGGCTCGCCGCACCGGGCAGAGGCAACCGGAGCACGGGTATGTAGGGGAGAACTCTACATTGCCAGAATGCGCTACCGGAACCCAGGCTGTCAAGTGGCGGGTCTTCCACGAGGCGGCGTCCCGGGATATCCAAGGGTATGCTACGTGCCGTGGTACCTGTGGGACTCGATTCCGATACCGGTTGCTTGAAGGCGGGGAAGTGGGCCGATCTTAGCGTGGTGCGTATTGGAGGCGATGCGGCCGGAGCGGAAGATCGTGTCGCTTCCCCGGTGATCGAGGCGGGTTCTGAGCAGATCGTTGCCACCTTTGTGGCTGGACGTGTAGTTCGCGGGTCCGTTCAGGGATAGGTCACGGCGCCGAGTAGATAAGTTTCCAGCGCACGGTGCGCGATTCTATGACCGTTCCTACCACCGCGCCGAGTCCCGCACCCACGAATGCTGCGGCGAACGGGTCCACGATAGGTCTGTCCTGAGAGCTGTTCAAAGCAGGCAGCTGTGCGACACCGGACAGCACAACGGCCACGTCGTAAGCTAGGATGACTGCAAAGGCGGCGAATCCCCCAATGGCCGCCCCTGCTAGGCTCGCCTCTAACTTGCGATAGGTCCGTTTCTCAATGGCCAGGATCGTTTGCAGGGGTATCGTGTCTCTCAACTGTGCCCGCCATCTGAAGCTCAGTCCTGTGGCGTCTAGATTCGGTTCGTTGCCCAGGAACAGCTCTCCTCGGGTGGTCCAGATGCGGACCTGGCGCTGTGAGTTGACCACGGCTTGAAGTTGTGCAGAGGCGGCCGAATCGAGCCCCGGCAGGAGGATGGATGGCCAGTTTTGAGCTGCGGCAGTAGCGGGAAGGGGACGGCCAAGTGCGAGTTGTGAGTATTGCGCCTGCAAGGAGCGCCGCCTGAAGGAAGCTCGTCGCTCGGTAGCGGCTCCCGCAGGAAGAGAAGTGACACCTCCAGGTTCTCAAATCGAGCCTGGTCCGCGGATGCTCAAGGTTCATAGAAGCTCCAAGCTGCGTTGTATATGGGGACGAACACCTGCTTGCCCGCACTCGTGCCCGCCGAACTCAGAGAGGGCCACAAGAGTCCCTTTCTTGCCAACTGCCGTCCGGTTCGGTCAAGAACCTTCACCGCTTCCGAACCCTGCCCTCTACAGTCACTCCCGATATCGGGTTGATCTTGCTCACCGCCCCGTTTTTCAAGCCAGGACGGCTGCTCAGGAACCACCCGACGCACCCGTCGCCTCCTCCGCCACCCGTGCCTCCGCCCCCGCCGTCTCCGAAGAACTCGTTTCTCAGCATCCCGAGTCTCTCTACCATCCGACGCGCCATGGCAAAAATCCCGTCACGTCTCCACGTGATATCTATGTGGTTGTGGTCGTTGACCCTCAGGTTAGTTTGCCAGTCGTTCAGCGTGGTTCCAGGGTACGCCGTCGTCGAGGTCGGCAGCAGGCCATCGCCATTCAGGGCCTGGACGGCATCGGAAATCCATTTGGCCCAGGCACCAAGCCAGAGAAGGCGTGCGCTCTCAAGCTGAGAGCCGGCCGGGCCTGAGACCCTGGTCCCTAGAACAGGACCGTACTTGCCCGACGCCGCCGCGCACCACGCGCCCGATTTCTCCTCCACCCACAGGGCGGCAACCGGACGGAGCGAGCAAACTGCCGCAACGGCCGTCTCGCCTGCCGGCCCGTAAGCTTCTCCCGCTAAGACAGCAACGTCACACGTGTTGACAGCGAGCTCTAAGACTAGCGCGTCAACGGAACCTGCCGGCCTCAGGACGATAGGGCTGTCCGGAGTAGACGTTTTGACAGCCAGTGTTCCCAGTGTTCCAACCAGCATCGGTCAATGGCAACCCCCTGCGAATAAGTGGGAATTTGACGGACAGATAAGATGCTGGCCGGTCGCGAGACCCGCTAGCCGATGTTGCGGAATTCCGTTCTGCTGTCGATCTTCCCACAGCCAACAGGGACTCCACTCAGCCGCCGCGCCCGTGCTAAAAAGTGTGTCCGGCCGGTCTCCGACCGCCTGGAGGTGCTTAGCGCGATGAAAACCCAAAGACAGGCCGCCATACTGCGCCTGGTGCGGGAAAACCGGGTTCAAAGCCAAGAACAACTGCGCGAGCTCTTGGAGGCCGAAGGGTTCAGCGTCACCCAAGCCACGCTGTCCCGCGACATCCGGGAGCTCAGGCTGGCCAAGGTGGCCGACCCCGAGGGAGGATCCTACTACGCAGTTCAGCCCGAAGGCTCCACCGTCCGGCCCCCCTTAAGCCAACTGCTGCCGACCCTACTGCTCTCGGTACAAGGAGTGGGCAACCTTCTGGTGGCCAAGACACCTTCGGGAAGCGCTAGCGCGGTGGCCGAAGCCCTGGACGCCGAAAACTGGCCCGGTATGCTGGGCACCATCGCCGGAGACAACACCATCCTCATCGTAGCCCAAAGCGAAAAGGCCCAAAAGCAAATTCTGGCCCGCCTCAAGTCCCTGGCGGGGCTTGGCTGACTTACACCAGCCGATAGTGCCGTCCCGGTCCTGTGAGATGCCGGGACCTTGCCCCAAGGCACGGGTGACGCTAGCATTGTGCTAGCAGACGCCAGGAGCACCCCGTGGCCACGCTCACTATCAGAAACGTTCCGCCCAAGCTCGTAAGATCGCTCAAGGCCCTGGCCCGCAAGAGCGGCCGATCCATGGAACAGGAGATCCGGCTCCTGCTGGCCGAATACCTGGGAGAGCGGCGAGCCCTGCTGGAAGAAATAGAATCGGGCTGGGAGCGCCAGACCCGACGGCCATCCGCAACCGAAATCGACAGCTGGATCGCCGCGGGGCGGAAGTGAACGCCGTCGCAGACACCAACGTCATCGCCTATTACCTGCTGGGTACCGAGCCTTTCGTCAGGGAAACTCGGCGATTCTGGCAAACCGTAAGAGAGGTTCAGGCCCCCGCGATTTGGGCGGCCGAATTGGCGAACGTCGTGTGGATGGCCGTAAGAAACGGGGTGCTCTCTTCCGAAGAAGGACATCGCCGCCTCCATTTCGCGGCACGCCTCCACGTGCGCTCCGTCTCGATCAGAACCCTCTGGCACCGGGCACTGGCCCGCTCGATAGATAAAAACCTCCCGGTTTGCGACACCCTGTTTGTGGAATTGGCCGCCCGGGAACGCCTGCCGCTGGCTACCTTCGACACCAGACTCATCGAAGCTTTCCCTGACGTTGCCCGGCGCCCGCGGGCGATATTCCGCTGACCGCGCCACCCGCCGCCTGGACGCACCGCATCGCCGGGCTGGAGAGCCAGGGACAAGAGAGGCCAGCCCCTTGAGGGAGATCGCCAGGGTGTGTATGTTTATACATTGCCTTGCATATTCACGCAAACGGGGGAGTGCAAATAGATGAGCCGACTGGTGGTGCTGGCCTACTCGGGCGGGCTGGATACTTCGGCGATCGTACCCTGGCTGAAAGAACACTATGACGCCCAAGTCCTCTGCTACGCCGCCGATGTGGGACAGGGCGAAGGCGAACTGCGAGGCCTGGAGGAAAAAGCAGTGCGCTCGGGTGCTATCGGGTGCGTGGTGGAAGACCTCAAAGAGCGCTTCATAACGGGCTTCGTCTTCCCCACCCTAAAAGCGGGGGCGGTCTATGCCAGGAACTACCTTCTGGGAACCGCCATGGCCCGCCCCGCCATCGCCGAGGGCCAGGTGGCGGTAGCCCGGGAAGCGGGCGCCACCGCCCTGGCCCACGGCTGCACGGGTAAGGGGAACGACCAGGTCCGCTTCGAACTCACCTACGCCGCCCTGGCTCCGGACCTGGAGGTGATCGCCCCGTGGCGGGAATGGTCGTTCCGCGGGCGAGCAGACCTCATAGCCTACCTCGAGGAAAAAGGGATTCCGGTGGCCGCCACCGCCGAGAAGCCCTACAGCCGGGACCGGAATTTGTGGCACTGCTCCCACGAGGGCGGAATCCTGGAAGACCCGGCCGTTCCCCCGCCGGACGATCTTTTCCTCCTCACCCGAAACCCCGCCGACGCTCCGGACACTCCAGAAGAAGTCGTAATCGGCTTCGAACAGGGCACCCCGGTCTCTCTGGACAACGTCCCCTTGGGACCGGTGGAGCTCGTGACCCGACTCAACGCCCTGGCGGGCGAACACGGAGTAGGGCGCGCGGATGTGGTGGAGGACCGCCTGGTGGGGATGAAGTCCCGCGGGGTTTACGAGACGCCGGCGGGAACCGTGCTGCGGGTGGCTCACCGCGAACTGGAGCAACTGGTGCTGGATCGCCGGACACTGAATCTCAAAGACCAGCTCGCTCCCCGCTACGCCGATCTGGTTTACGAGGGCCGGTGGTGGAGCACCGAGCGGGAGGCACTGGACGCACTGGTAGAAGTCACCCAGACCCGGGTTACCGGCTCGGTGCGGGTGCGGCTGTTCAAAGGGAGCGTGACCGTCCTGAGCAGGGAAAGTCCCTTCTCGCTCTACAGCGAGGACTACGCCACCTTCGATGCGGACCAGGTGTACCGCCAGGCGGACGCGGCCGGGTTCATCCGCCTCTTCGGCCTGCCCATCAAGATCGAGGCTCAGACCAAGGCCCAAGCCGCAATAGAACACCGCTCCCGCTGATGGCTCCTGAACCCCCGGGACCGCGAGATCCCCGGGAGCAACCGTCCCACTTCATGTGGGGCGGGCGGTTCCGCTCCCAACCCGCCGCGTCGTTCGACGCGCTAAACCGCAGCCTCCCGGTGGACTACCGCCTGTGGCCCTACGACATTCGGGCCAGCAAGGCTTGGGTGCGAGCCCTTGCCAAAGCGGGAATCTTAAGCTCGGACGAAGAAAACCGGTTGATCGGCGGATTGGACCGGGTGGCGGCGCGGCTTGCAGAGGGAGCGGGCGAGGGTGCTGCCGACGAAGACGTGCACACCCTGGTGGAGAGACTGCTGTACGAGGAGGTGGGCGAGCTTGCGGGAAAGCTCCACACCGGGCGCTCCCGCAACGATCAGGTGGCCACCGACTTGCGGCTCTGGGCCCTGGATGCGGCGGCGGCGATCGATCAGGAACTGAAGCTCTTGGGTCTCGCCCTGCTGAAACGCGCCCGCGAGGGGATCGACTGGCTGCTTCCCGGCTACACTCACGGGCAGCGGGCGCAGCCGGTGAGGTGGGGCTTCGTTCTCGCCGCCCACGCCTGGCCCTTGGTCCGGGATCGAAAGCGCCTGGCCGAATGCGCGCGGCGGATAGCCGAACTCCCCCTGGGCTCCGGCGCCCTGGCCGGCTCGGGGATCGAGGTGGACCGGGTGCTGCTCAAGGAGACCCTAGGGTTCAAGAGCATTTCTCCCAACGCGTTGGACGCAACGGGCAATCGGGACTTTGTAGCCGAGCTTTTGTTCGTCGTAGCGCTCGCGACCACGCACGTTTCCCGCCTCGCAGGGGAGCTGATGACTTACAGCACCGCCGAGTTCGGCTTTATCCGGCTGGCGGACGAGTTCAGCACCGGTTCGAGTCTCATGCCGCAGAAGCGCAATCCCGACGTCTTGGAGCTGGCCCGGGCCAAGGCGGCACGCACCCTGGGCGATCTGGTAGGTCTGCTCTCGGCGCTCAAGGGCCTGCCGGCGGGCTACAGCAAGGATCTGCAAGAAGACAAGGCCTTTTTGTTCGACGCGGTGGACACGCTGCTGGTCACGCTTCCCGCCGTGCGCGGGGCGGTGGAGACCATGGTCCCGGTACCGGAGCGGATGAGTGCAGCTCTCGATCGGGCGATGCTGGCCACCGATCTCGCGGACGAGCTGGTGCGCCGCGGCGTTCCTTTCAGGGAGGCCCATCGCCTGGTGGGGCTTTTGGTGCGCGAGGCGGAGGAACGAGGCGTGGATCTGGTTGCGGTGCCGCAGGATAGGGCGGCGGCTATCCATCCGCTAATGCCCCAAATATTGGGCCGCTTGGGTTCTTTCGAGGACTCGGTCGAGCGCCGGGCTACGGCCGGGGGCTCGTCTCGGGCTGCTGTGGAAGCTCAGCTCGAAAGCTTGCAGCACGAGCTCGCGGCGCCTTCTCCCCCATTGCCCTAAGGTCGCAGTACTATTTAGTATTCGCTGTCCATCACGCCCGCCCGTTCAGTGGAGCGTGGCGGGCTTATTTGTCACGGGGACGGTCGAGGTTACCGTGAGCTGTTTGACGCTGAACGCGTCGTTCGAGCCGCTCACCATGGTTCCGCTTAGGCGGGCTCTACGGCTGGTCATCGACGGCAAGGCGGAGATCGTCGAGACCGACGGAGACGCCCCGGTTCGCAGCATGCGCCTGGTGGTGCCCCGTCCGGCGGTGATTCGACTGATCCGTTTCGTCCACGTACCTCGCAGGTTCCGGCGCCAGGTCACCAACACGTTCCTGTTTGCTCGGGACGGTTACCGCTGCCAGTTCTGCGGGAGGCACCAGAGCGAACTCAAGTTCCGCGAGTGCCTGACTCGGGATCACCTGGTCCCGCTGTCGCTGGGCGGAACCAACGACTGGACCAACGTGATCACCGCCTGCTCCACCTGCAATACCCGGAAGGGGAATCGCCTGCCGGAGGAGTGCGGCATGGTGCCGCTGAGGATGCCACAGGAGCCGCATTTCGTTTATCTCAGCTGGGCGGTGCGCAAGCTCACCCCGGTACAGGCGAAGTACATTCGGATGTTCTACGGTTCGGCGGCGCTGGCCGAGCTGAAGAGCTACCAGGCTAGGAGCGCCGCTCACTAGTTTCGTCGCAGAGCTTGCGGGAAGCTGGGGGCGGCGCTTTCTTCCGGCTATGAAATCCCATACCCATTACCTCTGGTTCAACACCAAGAAGCGGCAGGAAATCATCGACATCACCGACCAAGTCGAGGAGCAGGTGCAGAAGAGCGGAGTCAAGGAAGGCTTCGCGCTGGTATCCGCCATGCACATTACCGCTTCGGTCTTCGTCAACGATCACGAGCCCGGTCTGTGGAGCGACATTCTGAAGTGGCTGGAGGAGACGATCGCTCCTTGGGATCCGTCCCGTTACCGGCACAACGAGACCGGAGAGGACAACGCCGCAGCGCACCTCAGGAGCCTCACCGTCGGCCACGAGGTCATAGTTCCGATTACCGGCGGTAAGCTCGATTTAGGGCCCTGGCAGCGGATCTTTTACGGCGAGTGGGACGGCCAGCGCCGCAAGCGCTTGATTATCAAGGTGTTGGGAGAGTGAAAACGGCCTGGCTTTGGACTGGTGTTGGAGTGGACGCGTTGACACTAATATCGTGTTGCACGATATTAGTGTTACATGAAAGCACGTACATGAAAGCACGTAAGCGAAACGTTACGATTACCTTGGACGAAGAGACCGCGCGCTGGGCTCGGATCGAGGCGGCCCGTCGCGACCTGAGCGTATCGGAGCTCCTCGCCTCCTTAATCCGGCAGCAGATGGCTGCGGACCGAAGCTACGAGATTGCGATGCGGGATTTTCTTTCCAGGTCGTCGCGTCCCCTAAAGCAGGGAGGAAAGTACCCCGCTCGTGACGAGCTGCATGAACGTCAGGGTCTTTGTTGACACCAACGTTTTGGTTTATGCGCGTGATGCATCCGAGCCGGAAAAGCAGCCGCGCGCCATGCAGTGGATCGAGCAGCTTTGGCGCCAGCGAGCTGGGAGGTTGAGCACGCAGGTGATCCAGGAGTATTACGTAACGGTTACCCAAAAGCTCCAACCGGGGCTCGACCGGGCGGCTGCGCGGTCCGATGTGCGGGCGCTGGCGGCATGGGAACCGGTGGTTCCCGACATCTGGCTGGTGGAGGATGCATGGCAGCTTCAGGACCGGTACGGTTTTTCTTTTTGGGATGCGCTGATCGTGGCAGCCGCGGTGCGTTCACGCTGCGCGTATTTGCTGAGCGAGGATTTTGAGGACGGTCTGGCGGTTGACGGCGTGGTCACGGTGGTCAACCCCTTCCTACACTCGTTGGAATCAGTGCTTTCTTCCGCTAGCTGACCGCGCCCTTTTTCGGGTTTGCCCCGATTGGTACACCCCCGAGGTTTAGGCTGGAGCCATAGATGGTCCTTCTCTGTGCTCATCCGCGCGTTGTGTAACGGGTTGAGGGGCGTTAACTTATAGCCTGGCAGTTTGCAGTGGGTCTCCCGCGCGGAGCCCGTCCCGGCGAGTTTCAGGGTTGGGCCTGGGTAGAGTCAGCGGGCCCGCGGGCGGGATGGTTGCCCGGGTCACTCGGTCCCGGGCCGCGAGGGGGTCGGCCGCGGGGCAGGGAGCGAATTGGTCCAATTGCTCCGGCGGCCGGCCGGCCGCTCGCGGCAGCCGGGCCGGGTCGATCGGGCTCGATTTACAGATGCGCCGCAGGCGGCGGTGGCTCGACCGCTTCCCTCCCGAGCCGGGAGGAGGGGAGGGCGGGCGCCCGCCGGTGCGGCGGAACGGAACGGAAAAAGTGAAGGAATCCACACCTCAGCGGCTGCCGCGTGCCGCCCACGGCGAGCCCCCGGCTCACGCCCCCAACGCGGCTTTGTTGATCGATTTCGACAACGTCACTTTGGGGATCCGATCGGATCTCCAGAACCAGCTCCGGCGCCTTTTGAACTCCGACATAATCAAAGGTAAGGTATCGGTGCAGCGGGCCTATGCCGACTGGCGCCGCTACCCGCAGTATATCGTGCCGCTGTCGGAAGCTTCCATCGACCTGATCTTTGCGCCGGCATTCGGATCGAACAAGAAAAACGCCACCGACATCAGGCTGGCCATCGATGCCCTGGAGCTGGTCTTCACCCGCCCCGAGATCGGGACTTTCATACTGCTTTCGGGCGACAGCGATTTCTCGAGCTTGGTACTCAAACTGAAAGAGTACGGCAAGTACGTCATAGGGGTGGGGCTCAGGGAGTCATCCAGCGATCTTTTGATCCAGAACTGCGACGAGTACTACAGCTACTCGGAGCTCACCGGCCTCAGTCGCGAGACCGATGAAGTGCAGCCGCGGCGCGATCCCTGGGAGCTGGTGATCGAGGCGGTCACCACCATGAAGACCCGGGGCGACGTGATGCGCTCCGATCGGCTGAAACAGGTGATGCAAGAGCTGGATCCCTCCTTCGACGAGAAAGAGCTGGGATTCAGCCGGTTCAGCAAGTTCATTCTCGAGGCGGGGCAGAGGGGGCTGTTGAAACTGACCAAGATGGAGAACGGGCAATATCAGGTCGACCTCGGCCCCAATGCCAACGTGCCTCCGGCCTTAGAGGAGCAGTTGCGGGAGCAGAATCAGCGGGCGGTTCCCGAGTCGCGGCGCCCCCGGGCGCGTGAGCGCGTCTCTCAACGGCTCACTCTGGCCCAGGCCTTCGAGCTGCTCAAAGAGGCGTTGGTCGAACTCGGCGCCGTGGGAGAAGAAGCCACGGACGCGGACCAGGTTCGAGAGCTTATGATGGAGCGTTCCGGAGCCGCGAGCGATCCGATATTCGAGCGCTCCCGCTTCCATCGGCTGTTGCGACAGGCGCACGATGCCAATCTGATAGAGCTGGTAAAGAGCGGAGACGTTTATCTGCTGCGACTGGCGGAGACGCCGCGCTCCGAGGAGCAAGGCGCGGAGGATCGTGCCGGGGGGGAAGAGGAGGGTGCGGCGGGTCCGGAATCGCACGCGGGCGAGGAAGAAGGGGCTCCACGAACCTCCGCCAGAAAGCGCAGCGCCGGCCGCGAAGGCACCCGGCGCGGAACTCGTACCTCGCGCTCCCGGTCCAAAGCCAGGCAGAGCGAAGCCGACGCCTCCCCGACGCCTCAGGAGACCAAGGGCGGGCAGAAGGCGCGCCGCAATCCCAGGCTGCGGCGGGGATCGAGATCCGCCGCGGGCGAGTCTGGAGGATCGAGATCCGCTGCGGGCGAGTCCAAAGCCGAGCAAAAGGAGGCCGAGCCCGCAGCCTTTCCATCCGGCGCCGCTTCCGCTCCGGCGGTGGAGCAACCGCGGCGCCCGGTGCGCTCGTTGAGGATGCGGGTGGGGAGCCGGGGTTATCATCGCCCGGTGCTGAGTTCGCCGGCGCCGCAGGCGGCTTCTTCCGAATCGGACCGGTCTTCGGAATCGGACCGCAGCGACGGGAGCCAGAGTCGAATCGGGAGTGAGACGGAGCCCGGCCCCACTGCGGCCGCTGCCGCAGCAAGTCCGGATTCTGCCGGCTTCTCCGAAACTCCGGGCCGGACCCGGGAGCCGGAGGAGGGCGGCGGGCTGCTCAAACGCGTCACCTCGGCAATACAGAAAGCGGTACTAGGGCGAGCTGCGGAAGAGTCCAAGGATTGATCCTGAGGGCCGCAGTTGGATGGAGGTGGCCCCTCTGCCGGCGAGCTTCTACGCCCGAGACACGGAGCTGGTAGCGCGCGAGCTCCTGGGATGTTTTTTGGTCTCGTCCGCGGGTGGGTCGGTGACGGGAGGAAGGATAGTGGAAGTGGAGGCTTATGTGGGCCCTCACGATCCCGCGGATCACGGCTACGGTAACCGCCGGACTACCCGCAACGCCGCCTTATTCGGTCCTCCCGGGACAGCTTACGTTTATTTCATCTACGGGATGCACTGGTGCTTCAACGCGGTAACCGAGCGGGAGGGCTATCCGGCAGCGGTACTGATTCGGGCGCTGGAACCCGTTTGGGGGATCGACCAAATGCGCCGGCGGCGCAAGACCCAAGACACTAGGCTCCTGTGCTCCGGACCCGGGCGCTTGTGTCAGGCTTTGGGTATAGACGGGGGCCTCAACGGGCTGCCGTTGGACCGGGAACCGCTCCGGATTCTTCCGGGAGACGGCCCGGTCCGGCGAGTGAAGGTAGGCGGGCGCGTGGGGGTGAGCCGCGCGGCGGACTGGCCCTTGCGCTTCAGTCTCGAAGGGTCGCTCTATCTTTCCCGGCCGGCGGGTTGAGATCAGCGGCCGGTAGTCACCTCCTCGCGGGCGGAGGTCAGCGCGTACCTCAGCCCTCCCTGGAAGGCGTGCTGGGAGCCGGTGAGCAGAAAGTTCCGCCCCTCCGGCATGAATTGATAGTGCCCGTAAACCGCTAGTCTGCCAAATCTGAACTGCAAGCCGCCGGTAAAGACCGGGGAGGCGCGGGTGGAGGTCTGGTCGACCACTTTGAGCAGGCCCTCGACCTGGTTCGCCGTCAGAGTATCGGTACCCAGCAGCGGAGTCGCGTCCGGCAGCTGCTGGATGGCGAACCCGCCGCCAAGGTAGGGTTGAATCCTGCTGTCGGTGGGAATTATGTAGATGTGGGCCTGGATCCGCCTGCCGCGAGTAAACTCGATCGGCCTTACCCCTCCCGCGGCCGTGGGATCGATGATCAACGAGGTGTCGGCTTGGAATTTTCCGTCGTATGGCCGATCGAACAGGATCTCGTCATAGGCGAGATACAGAGCGGACCTGCTGGCGGTTATCAGCCAGTGGCCGCCCACGCTGGGGGCGCGCTGCCACGCCGCCCGTATCGGGGTCTTGTACTGGAAGACGCCGGCCTGCACCCCCCAGTACCACTTGTGACGCCAAGCCTCCTGTTGGGCGGCAAGGGGCGTGCTGATCAGGGCGGCTAAGGCCAGGCCCAAGAACGTTCGATTCATCAGCTACCTCCCGTGCAGGATCTTCTCCGTTCCCGGTCCTATCCGGGGGTCCCCAAAATACGGTCTTGGCGGGAAAAAAGCGAGACCCCTAGCTCGTTGCAGGGTTGCGGGTTAAGCGCACGGGTTGCGAAACAACTTTAAGTCTGAGAGAGCGAGCGCCCACTCGCTTTTCTCATGTCTCGACAGTGGCGTGTTGATGATCGGTGCGGCCGACTTTGGCCCGGGGGACCGGGCGCCGACTTTGGACCGGGCGCCGGGGTTAGTATCCGGCTTTATATGCTTTTTATATGACACCCAGTTATATGACACCCAGCTTCCTGCCCATCTTTTAGACGCCCAGCTTCTTGCCCATCTCTTATATGAGGCCCAGCTTCTTGCCCACCTTCACGAACGCCGCCAGCGCTTGGTCCAGGTCGTCTCTGGTATGCGCTGCCGAGATCTGGCAGCGCACCCGGGCCTGGCCCTGGGGCACCACCGGGTAGCCGAACCCGGTAACGAAGACTCCTTCATCCAACAGCATTTCGCTCATCCGGATCGCCTTGGCGGTCTCGCCCAAGATCACCGGAATAATGGGCGTATCTCCGGGGAGGGGTTTGAATCCCCGGGCGGTCAGTTGTTCGCGGAAGTAGCGGGCGTTCTCGTGAAGTCGGGCTACCAGCTCGGGGTGTTTCCTCAGGTATCTCACCGACTCCAGGGCGCTGGCCGCCACGGTGCAGGGCAGGGCGTTGGAAAACAGCTGGGGTCGCGATCGCTGGACCAGATAATCGATCAAGGCCGCGGAAGACGCGGTGAATCCGCCCGCCGCCCCTCCCAGGGCCTTGCCCAAGGTCGAAGTGATAATGTCCACCTTGCCCAGCAGTCCGTAGTGCTCGGCGGTTCCTCGCCCCGTGGCGCCGAGGACTCCCGTGCCGTGGGAGTCGTCCACCGCTACGATGGCGTCGTAGCGTTCGGCTAGTTCCAGTATATCGGGGAGCTTCGCTATGTCTCCTTCCATGGAGAAGACGCCATCGGTGAAGATCAGCCGGGTGCGGGCGGAGCGTGCCGCCTTGAGCTTTTCTTCCAGATCCTTCATGTCCGAGTGCCGGTATACGGCGGATTGGCACTTGACGATCCCTTTGGCCAGGCGGATCGAGTCGATAATCGAAGCGTGGTTCAGCTCGTCGGAGATTACTACATCCTCGGGGCCGAGTATGGTGGGGCAGAGCCCTTCGTTGGCGTTCCAGCAGGAGACGTAGGTCAGGGAAGCCTCGGTTCCCACCAGCTCGGCGAGAGCCTGTTCCAGTTCCCGGTGGATGGTGAAGGTTCCGCAGATGAACCGGACGCTGGCCGTTCCCGCGCCGAAGCGGTCCAGGGCCGCCTTTCCGGCGGCTATTACCTCGGGCACGGAGCTCAGTCCCAGGTAGTTGTTGCTGGACAGAATGATTACCTCGCCCCGCCCTTCCATTTTCACTCTGGGACCCTGGGGCGAGTCCAGGTAGTTGAGGCGCTTGTAAACTCCGTCTTTGCGAAATTGTTCGAGTTCGGCTGCTAATCTCTGCTCTACCGATGCTTTCATTCCCTAACTCCCGATCTCCAAGATGACTTTGCCAGCTTCACCTGATCTGATGGCGTGGAGTGCATCGTCTATAGCTTCGAGGGGAAATCTGTGAGTGATAACGGGGGTGGGGTCGAGCAGGCCGCTGGAGAGAAAACTTTGCATTTGGTGCCAGGTTTCGAACATTCGCCTCCCGATCACCCCGTACACGGTCACACCTTTGAAAATCAGGTTACTGGATAGTTCCAAAGCCACTTCTCCCTTGGGCAGGCCCAGCAGATGTACTCTCCCTCCCAGTCGCACCGCGCCGAACGCTTGCTTCACGGCTTCGGCGCTGCCCGACATCTCGAGCACCAAATCCGCTCCCTCTCCCCGAGTAAGTTCGGCAACTCGCCGCGGCACGTCCTCCGATCTCGCATCCAGGACATGATGGGCTCCCATAGTCCGCGCCAGCTCGAGCCGCCGGGGGTTGATGTCCGACGCTATGATCGAAGCGGCCCCGGCCGCCTTGGCCACTCCTACGGCAAAGCAGCCGATCGGCCCGCATCCCAACACCAGAACCGTGGCTCCGCTCACCGCGTTGCCCGCCAGCACCGCATGGAACGCGTTGCCTAAAGGATCCATGATCGCCCCGGTGGTAGCCGGAATTCCATTAAGAGCCACCACATTGCCGGCGGGGACCGCCACCAGGTCGGCAAAGGCTCCGTCCCGATCGACTCCTATGATTCTGGTGTTTTGGCAGATATGCGCGTCCCCCATCCGGCACTGCCGGCAGTGGCCGCACACGATGTGTCCCTCGGCGGTCACCAGCTCTCCTACCCTGAACTCCGCCGCCACGTCCGCTCCCACCTCCACTATTTCTCCGGCGAACTCGTGCCCCAGGACCACCGGCGGCCGGATCCTTCCTTGAGCCCATTGATCCCAGTCGGCGATGTGGAGGTCGGTGCCGCAAACTCCGGCGTAACGAACCCGGATGAGCACTTCCCCGCTTCCCGCTCTGGGTTCGGGAACTTCGCAGAGTTCCAGTCCGGGTGCGGGTCGAGACTTGCGAATGGCGCGCACCGTTACGGTCTCCTAGCCCACCGCCCTCAAGTATCCTCCGTCGACCGCCAGCGCCACCCCGGTTATGTAGGCCGCCGGCTTGGAGGCCAAAAATGCCACCGCGGCGGCCAGCTCCTCGGGCCGCCCGATTCGCCCTACCGGCACGCCGGCCAGCAGATCGGCCGCCACCTCCTGAGCGCTGCGGCGGCTGGCAGCGGCCCGGTGCTCTATGACGTCGGTCAGCCGGTCGGTCTCCATGTAACCCGGACACACGCAATTGACCGTAATCCCGTACTGGGCGACTTCGTCAGCCAGCGCTTTGGCAAATCCCAGCACTCCGGCCCTGGCGGTGGTCGAAAGAATCAGTCCGGGAATCGGCTGTTTGGCCGCAATGCTGGTGAGGCAGACGATCCGGCCCCAGCGGCGCTCCCGCATGATCGGCACGGCGGTGCGGCACAGATGAACGGTGGACAGCAGATTCAGCTCCAAAGCCCGCTGCCAGGCGTCTTTTTCCAGTTCCGCAAACGGTCCCGCCGGCGGGCCGCCCGCATTGCAGATCAAAATATCAAGCGTCCCAAATCGCCGGTTAACCTCGTGTACCAGCGACTCGGCCTCTTCGGGTACGCTTACATCGGCTCTGAAGGCCTCGATCTCCACCGAGTGCCGTTCCCGGAGGAGACACAGGGCGTGGTTCAAGCGCTCCTCGTCGCGGCCGTTGATGGCGACGCGACACCCCTCCTCCGCCAGCTTGTCGGCTATGGCGCGCCCCAATCCGCTCGAGGAGCCGCAGACCAGGGCGGCTTTGCCTGCTATCCCAAGGTCCATGTTGTCTAGCGCCTTGAATCCGGCAGCCGAACCTCTCTAAACCGCCGCTTCCACCGGCACTTTTTCGATCCGCACCGCGCAGACCTTGAGCTCGGCCATCTTGGCGTGGGGTTCCAGGACCGGGCTGGTGAGAAGGTTGGCCGCCGCCTCCCGGAAGTGGAAGGGGACAAAAACCTGCCTTCTCGCTACCCGATCCGAGATCCTCACCGAAGTCACTATGGTGCCTCTGCGCGAGGTAATCCTTACGGGATCTCCCTCGGTGACTCCCAGCTCTTCGGCGTCCTCGGGATGGATCTCCACCACCGCGAGGGGCTCCCGCGCGTCCAAGCCGCGGGAGCGGCGGGTCATGGTGCCGGTATGCCAGTGGTAGAGCTGCCGGCCGGTGTTCATTACAAACGGATACTCCTCGTCCGGCAGTTCCGCGGGATCGCTGTATTCCACCGGGTGGAACGTCGCCTTGCCGTCCTCGGTGGGAAAGCGGTCGGCGAACAGGAACGGCGTTCCCGGATGGTCTTCGGTCGGGACGGGATATTGCAGCCCCGCTCCCTCGAGCCGCCGGTAGGTCACACCGGCCCACGCCGGAGCCACTTTTCGAATTTCCTCCATCACCTCTTCCGGCGACTTGAACGGCGTCGGTAGGCCCAGCCGGTTGGAGAGATCCACGATGATCTCCCAGTCGGCGCGGGCTTCGCCGGGAGGCTCGATCGCTTTATGGGCGATCTGAATCCGCCGCTCCGTATTGACGTAAGTGCCAGTTTTCTCCGCAAAAGAAGCCCCCGGCAGCACCACGTCGGCGTAACGCGCCGTCTCCGTCAGGAACAGATCCTGCACCGCCAAGAATTCCAGCGTGGCGAACCAAGCTTCCGCGTGCGCAATATCCGGGTCGGAGATGATGGGATTCTCTCCCATGATGTAAAGCGCTCTTATGGGAGAATCTTCCCGGGCCATTTCGGTCACCTTGAGGCCCGGCTCGAGGGACATGCTCTCGGGATCCACTCCCCATACCCGGGCGAACTTCTCGCGGATCTTGGGATCGCTCACCGGCTGGTAATCGGGATAGACGAAGGGGATCGCTCCCATGTCGGAGGCTCCCTGAACGTTGTTCTGTCCCCTCACCGGCATCATCGCCGCTCCCCAGCGCCCGATCATCCCCGTCGCCAGAATCAAATTGAGCAGCGCTGTGACCATGTCATGCCCGGTGAGGTGCTGGGTGAGGCCCATCGCCCACAACGTGGTGGTGTTGGGACCGCGGGCGTAGCGCTCGGCCGCCTCGCGGATCAGTGCGGCGGGCACTCCGGTGATCGCCTCCGCTCGCTCGGGAGTATAGGGTTGCACCGCCCGGCGCACCGCCTCGAAGTTCTTGGTCCTCTTGGCTATGAACTCCTGGTTCTCCAGCCCGCAGGCCAGGATGTGGTTGAGCATGGCGTTGAACAAAGCCACATCGGTGCCGGGCTGCATCTGGAGGTGGATGTCCGCCCGCCGGGCGAGTTCGATCTTCCTGGGATCCGCCACAATGAGGAACGCGCCCCGCTTGTGAGCTCGCTTGATGGCGGCTCCGAAGACCGGATGGGTCTCGGTAGTGTTGGCGCCCGCTATGAAGATCACGTCGCAGGCTTCCTCGATCTCCCGCATGGAGCCGGAGGCCGCAGCCGTGTTGAGAGCCGCCTGCATGGCCGACACGCTGGTCGAGTGACACAGGCGGGTGCAGTGGTCCACGTTGTTGGTGCCGAAGCGGGCTCTGAACAACCGCTGCAACAGATAGTTCTCTTCGTTGCTGCACTTGGCGCTCTGGAAAACCGCCATGGCTCCCGGACCGCGCTCGCGGTGGATGCGGGCGAGTTCCGAGGCTACCAGATCCAGCGCTTCCTCCCAGGTCGCTTCCCGGAAAGGTTCGTACCACTCGGCGGGAGTGGCGGCGCGGTCCCGGATGTCCTGGGTTACCCGCTCCAACAACGGGAGGTCGCGGAGCCGCTTGCCCGTAGCCCGAGGGGGTGCCGGCGGTTTTAGTTCCACTCCTTCTCCCGCGATCGTGCGCCAGGGACCGCTTCGCCTGAGCTCGCCGGTGGGTCCTTCCCACACCCAGCGGCCTTCCCGCTTGACCCATCCTTTCCTGATCAAGGGCCTGGTGAGGCGATCCCTATGCTGCACGAAGTCGTAACCGAACCGTCCCTTGACGCAGGTAGAGCCCTGGTTGGGCGTGTCCAGCAGAATGTCCGGAGAGGTCACCCGGACCACTTCGTTGTCCCGGACGTGAAGATCGACCTGGCAACCCACGCCGCAGTAAGGGCAAACCGAACGCACTACCCGATCGGAGCGTACCGGATGCTCCCCAAAACGTTCCCGAGGCAGCACCTCGAAGATCGCCCCTGTGGGGCAGACCCGCACGCACTCGCCGCACCAGGTGCAGGCCGCCTTGTCGGGATCGCCATCGTTGCCCACGATGATTTGCGCGTGCTCTCCCCGGTAGGCCACGTCCAGCACACCCACCACTTGAATGTCTTCGCAAGCCCGCACGCACCGGGTACACAGGATGCACAGGCTCATGTCGTGGCGGATCATGGGGTCGCCGGGCCGCTCGTCTCCCTCCCTGAGGGAAAGGTCCCGTTCGGCCACCGGAGTGGGTTCCACTCCGTACTGCACCACGTAACGTTCGAACTCGTTTCGCGGCTGCGCTCTCCCGCCGTTTCTCAAATGATCTGCCGGGTAGCGCTCCAAGAGCAGCCGCAATACTTCCCGGCGGGCCTCCACCGCTTCCTCGGACTCGGTGGCGATGGTCATCCCGTCCGACACCTTGGTGGCGCAGGCGGGAAGTAGTTTGGGTTGCCCCTCCACCGAAACGACGCAGATGCGGCAGTTCCCCACCACCGGAAGCTTGGGATACCAGCAGAGGGTGGGAATCTCGATGCCGGCCAGCCGGGCCGCTTCCAGAATGGTCGCACCCTCGGGCGCGTTCACTCTTTTGCCGTTGACAGTTACGGTAGGCATACGAGCCTAAAGTTGGCCCGGCGGGCTCGCGCTTGCAAGCGGCGGTTTCACGGCTTGACCGCCAGGAACCACCGCATTCTCCGCATCCTTCGCGGCCGCTCGATCGACCAGCCGTCGTAGTAGGCCTGCAGGGCCTCGGGCGCGAGCGGTGTCACGCCCTCTCTGGCCTCCGACGACCACACCAGATGCACTCCCCCGGCTGTGGTCCGGCTGCGAACGGTTTCTATCAGCGTTCCCCGGAGGTTGGAGTCGAGGCGCGCCAGCAGTGCGGGATCGAGAAGTACCAGGGACGGCGTAACGTCCGGAAACCAGTGCTCGAAGCTCACCACCAGCGCTTCGAACCGGGAGGCGATCGCTTCCGTGGCCGCACGGGCCTCCGCGGCTTCCACTGCGGGGAGGGAAGGATCGATGAGCAGCACGCGCAGGTCGTGGGCGGCTACGTAAAACGCGGCCGGCGCCAGGGAGGCGCCGATGACCAGCGTGACGTCATGTTCCTCCAGTCTCGCCACCAGTTGTTCCAAAGGGGTACCGGCTTCCAGCCCCCAGTAGGTGAGCTCCCTTTGCGCTTTCCGCAACCGGAGATGGCGCTGGCGCCAGCGGCGATAGGTGGGAAGCCGCAGGCGGCGCATGATGAGCCGGTCCACGTGCTCCAGAATCAGCACCTCGGTCAGGACCAGCTGATCGTCCGCTCCCATCTCCAACTCCCTTACCGCTTCGTCCGCAATGGCCAAAAGCTCGGCCCGAGAGAGCTGTTCTTTGAACTCCTCGATCCGCTGGAGGATGAACTCCTCGTATTCTTGCCTCAGCGACTGGCTCTGCCGGGGGCGGCGGTCGGCCGGTTGGGGATGGGTCAGCACGGCTCGACGTGCACCACTATTTCGGTAAGCTTGAGCTCGCTTCTCAAGCGGTGCTCCACCATGTCGGCTATCTCGTGGGCGGAGCTGACGGTGGCTCCTCCGTCCACCGCTATGGTGAGTTCGGCAAAACTGCGTCCCGGCGAGCCCCGTGACCTTATGTCGTAAGCCCGGTGCACGCCTTCCACCGACTCCGCCACCTCTTTGATCATGCTGGCGGGAAGCACGTGCTGGTCCACCAGCACCGGAACCGAGCGGGCCACGATCCTCCAAGCGAGCCACAAGATCACTCCGGCAACGGCCAGAGCGACCAAGGGGTCGGCCGCGGGCAACCCCGCTCGAGCCAAAATCACGCCGGACAATACTCCCAGTGTTACGAAGACGTCGGCCCGGGTATGGGCCGCATCCGCCAGCAACAGGTCACTGTCCAGCTCCCGGCCGCGCTTGGTTTCGTACCAAGCCACCACGCTGTTGACTCCCAAGGTGCCCACCAGGACCGCCAGTTGCAGGGGAGAGATATCCAGAGGCTCGGCGCCGCCCCTGAGGCGACTCACCGCTCCTTTGACCAGCTCGAAACCGCTTATCGAGAGAAAAGCCACGATGGCCAAGGCTCCCAGAGTCTCGAACTTGGTGTGGCCGTAAGGGTGCTCCTCGTCCGGAGCGCGGGCGGCTACCCAAATCACCGCCAGCCCCAGAACGTTGTTCATAGCATCTACCGAGGAGTGCACTGCGTCACCCAGCACCGCCAGCGAACCGCTGGCCAGGCCGATGACGAACTTGGCTGCCACCACCGCCAGATTGGCGACCAGGAGCCCCAGCAGTACCCGCTGGATCTCGATAGTGCGAGCGCGGTGCATGAGGTGCGGCCTCGCCTTTCAAGATAATGAATGCGCCCTTCCGGCGCCCCTTAGTCTAAGGCCCGGAGCACGGCCCCCTTGAGATATCCGGTCTCGGGAATGGTGAGCATCTCCGGGTGATCTCGCGGCTGGCCCAAAAGCCGCTCCAGGGCGATCCGCCGCCCGCTGTCCGCGGCCGCGGCGCCGAGCATGGAAAGAAACTCGGGCTTCCCAACGTGAAAGGAGCAGGAAAAGGTCAGCAACACGCCTCCTTCCGTCAAAAGCCGCATCGCCCGCAGGTTTATTTCCTTGTAGCCGGCCAGCGCGCGGCGGAGGGCGGTCTTCTGCCGCGCAAAAGGCGGAGGATCCACTACGATGCAGTCGAACCTCCTTCCCTCGCGCTCGAGTCGCGGCAGGAAATCGAAGACGTCGGCCTCCACCCATTCAATCCGATCTATCCCGTTCAGGCGGGCGTTCTCCTTTGCCAGCTCCAGCGCCGGTCCGCTGGAGTCCACAGCCGTGACCTCTTGGGCGTTGCGGGCGAGGTACAGCGCGAAGAGACCCTGGTAGGTGAAGAGGTCGAGCGCCCGGCCCCGGGCAAGGGTGCCGGCAAGCTCCCGATTTTCTCGCTGGTCGAGGAAGGCTCCCGTTTTCTGTCCCGTCCGCGGAGCGACCAAATATCCGACGTTGCCTTCCCGCACCTCGATGATTTCCGGAACCGATCCGAACGCCTCGACCACCTCCAGAGGCAGCCGCTCTAGGCGGCGAACCGGGGCGTCGTTTCTCAGGAGCACGCCCCGGGGCTGGAAAACGTTGCAGATCGCCTCCAGCACTTGCTCCCGTACCGCCTCAAGGCCGGCGGAAAGCAACTGCACCACCAGATATTCTCCGTAACGATCGACGATGAGCGACGGCAGGCTGTCGGCTTCGGCGTGCACCAAACGGTAAGCTGAAGCCTGAGCTTCCAATCCCGCCCGCAGTGCAGCGGCGCGCTCCAGGCGGCGTTCCCAGAACCCCCGGTCGATGGGCTCCGCTTCCCGGGTGAGGAGTCTCAGACGAATCTCAGACGCGGGACTGTAAAGCGCTCGCCCCAAAAACCGCCCCCGGCCGTCTTGCACGTCCACTATCCCCGCCGGGCTGCGAGCCGGGCCGACGTCGGAGCGGTAGATCCAGGGGTGGCCCCGTTCCCATCGCAGGGCTCCCTTCTTGCTCACCGTTACCGTATAGGTCATCGGTCCGGCCTGAGCGCCCGGGCGCCCCGCAGGTAAATGTGCTTCATTTGGGAAGCGGGCTTGTCGGTGTTTACGTGAAGCAGTACCCTGATGCAGCGCGGCACGCCGCCGGGTACGTTCATTTCGGTGGCTCCGAGCAGGGCAATGTCGTGCCACCCCAGTTCCCGGGCCGCGCGGGCAGGGTATTCGGCGTCGAGATCGGAGGTCACGGTGAACAAGACGCTGGCTATGTCCTCCAGCGCCAACTGGTTGGCGGCCACGATCGCCTGGAGGAGTTCTTCGGTGGCGCTCAGTATCGCTTCCCGGGTGTTGTCTTGGGCGGTGGTGGCACCGCGAATACCGCGTACCGGCATTACTTCACCTCGTGTCGGTTGACGTGCGTTTGATCGCCATCGCCGATCCCGCCGTCTTGGGCGGGCGGGATCTGGTCGATGCCGCTCGCCGCGCTCAGCGCGGCGGCGCCACCATGGTACAGCTGCGCATGAAACATGCTTCCACCGGGGAGATCTTCCAAATGGCGCGGCGCCTAGTGGAGGAGCTCACCATACCGGTGTACGTGAACGATCGCGCGGACGTGGCCCTGGCTGCCGGGGCTTCCGGAGTGCATCTCGGTGTGGAGGACCTTCCGCCCGCGGCGGTGCGGAGTTTTGCGCCTGAGGGGTTCCGCATCGGGATTTCGGTGGGAAGCGAGGACGAGGTGCGCCTCATGGGCGGCGCACCGGCGGACTACTGGAGCATCGGGTCGGTGTTTCGGACCTCTACCAAGCCGGATGCCGGTGAGCCCATAGGGATCGAAGGCTTCCGCCGGGTGGCGCGGTGGGCTCCCGCCGGCACGCCGCTGGTTGCCATCGGGGGGATCGACCCATCCAACGCGGCCGAGGTCGTTCGCGCCGGGGCGGACGGTGTTGCGGTGATCAGGGCCGTCTTCGCGGCCTCGGACGTCGAGGGTGCGGCGCGCCGGATCAGGGAGGCGGTAGATCGCGAGCTGGAACGGCGCCGCTCCGGCTGAGAAAATCATTCCCTTCCCGAACCGCTCTGTTGCGCTTCCCGTCTTACCGCCGCCACTGCTTCCAGGTGCTCCCGCAGGGTGCGGGAGAAGATGTGCTTTCCGTCGCTCCGGGCCACCAAGTACAGGAAGTCGCTCTTAGCCGGATTCAGTGCCGCTTCGATGCTGGCGGCGGACGGCTGCCCGATAGGCCCTGGAGGGAGGCCGTCTATCAAGTACGTGTTGTAGGGCGAGGGGAACTGGTAGTCTTTTTCGAAGAGCCTCCGCCTGCGCCCCAAGGCGTAGATCACTGTGGGGTCCGCCTGGAGCCGCATCCCGCGGCGCAGCCGGTTGTGGTAAACCGACGAAACCCAAGGCCGGTCTGGGGGATAGCGCACTTCTCCTTCTATGATCGAGGCCAAGATTACCGCCTGGTGGCGGTCGAGCCCGAGCGCCTTGAGCCGCTCGTCCCATTCCGGCCGCCAGCGAGCTTGGAACTCGGAGAGCATGCGGCGCACCACTTCTCGGGCGTCGGTCTCGAGCGGGAGGAAGTACGTACTGGGATATAGGTATCCTTCGGCGGTGCGGCCCGGAATGCCGAACTCCGCCAGTGTAACCGGATCCGACGCCGCGGCAAGGAAGCTGTCTCGAGCAATACCCAGCCGTTCTTCCACCAGTTGAGCCAGCTCGGAGAGCATCAGCCCTTCCGGCACGGCAAAACGCACTTCGGCTTCCCGCCCGTATAGCAGGATTTCCAAGGCGCGCCGCGTGCTTATGGGGTAGGGAAAGTCGTAGGTTCCCGCTCGGATTTCCCGCTGTCGGCCCAGGGTGCGGCTGTAGAAGCGGAGCAGTTCTGCCGATCGGATTACGCCTCGGGTTTCCAGGGTCTCCGCTACGGCTTTGACCGTCATTCCCCGGGGAATGGTTATCCGGATCGTATCTTGCGGTGGGGCGTTGCACCCGCCCAAGAGGAGCGCGGCGGCCGGTAGAGCTTGCCGCAGAAGTGGTCTTTCGAGAGCGATCATAGGCGTTGCGATCGCCTGCTGTCCAAAAAGTTTTGCAGCAAGATGGCTGCGGCCATCCGGTCGACCCGTTCCGGGTGCCGCCGCGGCTTGGCTTCGATCGCGCGGGCCACTTTCAGAGCCTGAGCCGTGGTCATCCGCTCGTCCAGGTAAGCGACCGCCAAGCCGGTGTGGCGTCTTATCTCCTCGCCGATCTCGCGCGCCGCTCTTGCCTTTTGGCCTTCCTCGCCGCTCGGATCGAGCGGCAGTCCGATCACTACTCCCACGACTTCCTGGGCTTCTATGTGTTCGCGCAGGCGGCGCAGCGGGAAGCGCCGGCCAGCTCGCCGGGTGAGGGTAGCCAGCGGTTGGGCCACGGTTTGGGCGGGATCGGATACGGCGAGCCCGATGCGTTTTTCTCCGGGGTCTATAGCCAGCAGCCGTCCCTGTTCCGGCAGCGCAGCCGTTTCCGGAAGGCGGTTCGAGGGGTCGCCGGGAGGGGTTGGAGATCGACCCTGCCGGGCGATCATCCCTGTTGCATGGTGGCGAAGAATTCCTTGTTGTTCTTGGTTCGTTTGAGCCGCTCCAGCAGGAACTCGATCGCTTCCACCGGCGGCATGTCCGCCAGGAAGTTGCGCAGGAGATAGACCTTGTTGAGCTCGTCCTTCTCGAGCAGGAGTTCTTCCTTCCGGGTGCCGCTGCGGTTCACGTCTATGGCGGGCCAAATACGGCGGTCCGCTATCCGGCGGTCGAGAACGATTTCCATGTTGCCGGTTCCTTTGAACTCTTCGAAAATCACCTCGTCCATGCGGCTTCCGGTCTCAATCAGAGCGGTGGCGATGATGGTCAGGGATCCGCCTCCTTCTATGTTTCGAGCCGCTCCGAAGAACCGCTTGGGTTTTTGCAGCGCGTTGGCGTCGACGCCGCCGGATAGGATCTTACCCGAGTGGGGGACCACCGTGTTGTGGGCCCGGGCCAGCCGGGTGATGGAGTCCAGGAGAATGACCACGTCCCGCCCGTGCTCGACCAATCGTTTGGCTTTTTCGAGCACCATCTCCGCCACCTGCACGTGGCGATCTGCCGGCTCGTCGAAGGTGGAGGAGATCACCTCGGCCTTCACGTTCTCCTCCATGTCGGTGACCTCCTCGGGGCGTTCGTCTATGAGGAGCACGATCAGGGTGGCCTCGGGGTGGTTCTCGGTGATCGAATTGGCGATCTTTTGCAGGAGGATGGTCTTGCCCGCTTTGGGGGGCGACACGATCAGGCCGCGCTGGCCGAAGCCGATAGGAGTGAGCAGATCCATCACCCGCATAGAGAGGTCCCCGTCGCTGCGCTCCAGGCGGATCCGCCGCTCGGGGTAGCGCGGGCGCAGGTTGTCGAAAGCGATACGATGCTTGGCCTTTTCCGGGTCGTCGAAGTTGACTTTCTCGACCTTGAGCAGGGCGAGGTATCGCTCCCCCTCCTTGGGTGGCCGCACCTGCCCCAGGATGGTGTCTCCGGTTCTCAGATCGAACCGCTTGATCTGGCTGGGGCTTACGTAGATGTCGTCCGGCCCGTAGAGGTAGTTCCAGTCCTGGCTGCGCAGAAAGCCGTAGCCTTCGGGGAGGATCTCCAGGACCCCCTCCGCTCTAAGGACCGTATCGGAATCCAGCAGAGACTGCTCGATTCGGAAGATGAGGTCCTGCTTGCGCAGGCCGGAGTAGTTGCCGATGTTGAGCTGCTCGGCCATAGCGTGCAGCTCGGCCACGGATTTGCGCTTCAACTCTGCGATGTCCACAACCTTTGGCTCCATGGTATGATTTTCCGGGAGAACACGATCGAGGTGCTCGATGAGGAAACCACCCAGCTGGGGTTTAAGTTGCCGAACCTTTAACCTATATCGGAGAATCGACCTGGAAGTTTCGTCTCGGAGTGACAGCCTAAAGTCTACGGCCCCGTACGCCGGCCGTCAAGAGGGAAGGTGCAGCCTCTAGACCGCTTTTTCGTTTTCTGGCGGACCACCATCGTGCGCGACCGCGAGATCGTGGACGCGGTGGTACAGCCTCAGCACCGGGCGCCGTCCCAGGAGCTCAAGGAGGCGCTGCGCCGCTGGCCGGGAATCCATTACTGGGAGAACAGCGAGAGCGGCCGGCGCCTGGTGCTGGTGCGGTCCTTGGATCGGCCGGTGAAAGAGCGCTGGTGGCTGCACCTGGGGCTCTTTCTGGTAACCTTCCTCACCGTGTGGATGGGCGGCGCACTCCTGGCGGGGGGTCAGGGGGAACTCACGCCACGCTTGAGCGGGTTGGAGCCGGAGCAGGTCGCCGCCTCGCTGGAGCGGTGGGTCAGAACCCTGCTGCCGGGGCTCAACTTCGCCCTGGGCCTCATGGGGATCCTGCTGGCCCACGAGCTGGGACACTATTTCACCGCCAAATGGTACGGAATCGGGGTCTCTCCTCCGTATTTTCTGCCCGCTCCTCCCAACTTGAACTTCGTGGGAACATTCGGGGCATTCATACGCCTGCGGAGTCCGGTTTTGGACCGGCGGCAGCTTTTGGATGTGGGTGCGGCGGGTCCCTGGGCGGGATTTTTGGTCAGTCTCGTGATACTGGCGGCGGGTCTCAGATTGTCGCAGCCGGTGGACTCGATCGGCGATCTTTCGCCTCAGTTGATAGTGGTACAGGGCAACGCCCTGTATTTGGGCGACTCCCTTGTGATGTGGGCGGCCCGCCGGCTTCTGGTGGGAGACGGAACGGTACTGCTCCATCCCCTGGCTCTGGCGGGCTGGCTGGGACTCTTCGTGACGATGCTCAACCTGCTCCCCCTCGGCCAGCTGGACGGGGGTCACGTGTTGTACGGGTTGCTGGGTGGCGCGCAGCGCTGGATAGGATGGCTCGTCTGGTTCGGCTTGCTGGCCTTGGGCTTCAGTTTCTGGGGCTGGTGGGTGTGGGCCGGTTTTACGCTCTTGATAGGGCGGGGCCGGCTGGCCCATCCGTCGGTGCTGGATCGGAATCGCCCGATTCCTTGGAGCAGGCACCCGGTGGGATGGCTTACCGTTGCGCTGTTCGTGGCGACGTTCACACCGGTGCCGTTTTACGTCTGAATCGCGGGGAGCTACGCCCAGGCGATTTCTCCGGCTCCAGCCTCACGGTTGCTCTCTCCGAGAATCGGGCTGCCACCAAGATGGCGAAAAGACCCCGAAAGAGGACATTTCTGCTGCAACCAGACTAGGACATTTCTGCTGCAACGTTACACAGGAGTGGGCGCTCACTATTGCCTAAGTCCCAAAGTACGTTATATTTGGCCAAACCAGCGGAGCCAGAGGATGCCAGGGAATCCTGCCCGATACGGCTTGACATCGCCTACCGAGCCAACGGTTCACGATCTGCCCCCAATCCGTTTTGCCAACGAGCTCATCGCCGTTAAAGTCGAGGTGCGCCGTACCGAGGACGGCATCTGGCGCGGAAGGATCCTGTTCAACGCGCCCAGCTCAGAAGCAACCCTCGCCACCGGCGATATTCTCTGCGGAGCTACGGAAAACGATCTCTGGGAGTCGGTGAGAGATCTCAGGGATCACCACCTGCGCGACCTGTACCGCTCTCTTCTGGAATGAGCCAAGGTACCGACGATCCTGTCCGCCGGCTGCGGCACGATTTGTCCAATCCCCTCTCCGCCCTCATGGCCGAAGTGCAACTGCTCTTGATGAATCCGGAAGCGTTCGACGAGGAAACCCTGGGCTCCTTGAAGCAGATCGAGCAGCTGGCGCGTCGCATGCGCGATATCCTCCAAAGCACCGCCGAGCTGAAGTGACGAGACTCCGGGCTCGCCTGTGACCTAGAGCACTGCGAGCGACAATTCCCGAAACCATAGTTGTCTCAGGCCAAGGCCGAGATACCGAGGCAGAGATATGGCCGGCTACTTGACGCTCGGGGTGCCGGGAGCCAAGTTAGCCGTTCCGGGCTCTCCGGGAGTCGTGGCCACTACCATGCGTGCCGTGGAGACAGCTTGCCAACTTCCGCGATGACATTGCCGTCAAAGATCGTACAGCGCCTGTCCTTAACCGGCCTTCTGGCCGGTGTGATTTGCACGGGGGTTGCCTGCGCGGGCCGCAGAGTAGCCGAGGTTTCACCGGCTGAGATTCCGGAGATCGAGGCCGCCTTGGCTCGAAATCCTGAGAACGGCACTCTTAGAGCCCGATACGCTGCCGCCTTGTTCGCCGCGGATCGCTGCGAGCAGGCCGTAGCGGAAGCGCGGCGGGCAAGGACCCTGGTTCCCCAGGACGCCGTGGCGGTTTTGGTGATCGGCCAGTGTTTGGAAAGGGCGGGCAATTACGAGCAGGCTCTCTCCGAATATCGCTCCTATCTTACCGCTTTTCCTGAAGCCCGCGGCTCGGCGGCGGTGCGGGCGCGGGAGATGATGGCCTTTCGGGCTTACTCCACCCAGCTCGCCCGCTTGGCGCTCCAAAACGAGGCCCAACTGGCGCAGCAGCCGGGCGATCCCAATACCATAGCGGTCCTTCCGCTGGCGATTGCCGGTGACACGGCGGAGTACGGCGCGTTGAGTCGCGGCTTGGCCCAGATCATCATGTCCGATCTCGCCCTCATTCGACGATTTCGGCTGGTGGAGCGGATTCAGCTCAACGCTCTGCTCCAAGAGCTCCAGCTTTCCGAAGCGGGGCGCGTCGATCCCGCTACAGCCGCTCGGGTCGGGCGGCTGATTCAAGCCGGGCGCTTAGTTCAGGGATTGGCCGCCATACCTCCCGAAGGAGAAGTCCGCCTGGAGGCGAACGTGGTACTTCCTACGGGGGAGGTGGTGGGGCCCGAAGCGGTGAGCGGCAGATTCAGAGACCTGCTGCGCCTGGAGAAGGATCTCGTAATCCAACTGGCCGGGCGCTTGGGTTACTTCCTTTCCGAAGCGGAGCGCCGGCTGATCCTGGAAAACGGCACCCAGAATCTCGCCGCGTTTTTGGCATACTCTCGCGGTTTGGTGGCCGAAGATTTGGGCGACTACCAGGCTGCCGCACAGTTTTACAGTCAGGCCGTGCAGGCAGACCCCGGCTTCCAGCAAGCGCGGCAGCAGTACCAGACGGCAGCCACCGCGACCGTGGTCCAGCAGGCTGGGCCGGGGCAGGTGACCACGGTGGCGGCGCAACCGCCTCCTCCACCTACTACGCCCTCCGAGCCCGCTGCCTCCGCGGTGGCCAGTTCCACCGCGGATGTCGCAGGGACTCAGGCTGAGTCCACGGTCCAGACCGCGACGCAACAACAACAGCAGGCACCACCGCCCCCGGTGGTGGTCGGTGCTCCGAGCAGCGACCCGCCGCCCACGACCAGCAACCAGGGTACGACTAACACGGTGACCGGCATTATTCGTATCCTCTTCCGGCTGCCATGATCAGGGCTCTGGTATCGCTGATCTCGGTCTCGGCAGCAGGGGCTGCGGGCCTGCTCGCTCAGACGAGCGTGAGGACTGCGGTGCTCTTCGAGAACTACAGCTTTGACAGCCTGCTCGTGATCCGCAGCATTTCCGAACTCAGTGTACCGGTCGTAATCAACGCCCGCTTGGGGCAGGCGGTGGACCTCACCATATCGGGCGGATACGTGCGCACCGATCTAAAGACGCGAGATCCATCCCAGCTCGGCGACCAGCAGCTCTCCGGGCCCGTGGATACCGAAATCAGACTGGGCTACCACTTGCTTCCCGCTCGCCTCATCGTGGTCGCAACCGGAGAGATCCCCAGCGGCAGGAAGACCGTTGCGTTGGATCAGCTGGCGATCTTGGGCGCGCTCTCCAGCGACATAATAGGGTTCTCGGCAGCCAACTTGGGAAGCGGCGGTAACCTGGGAGGCGGCTTTGTGGGGGCGGTTCCCTTAGGGCGGTGGGCTCTGGGGTTGGGTGCCACATATCGCTACTCCATGTCCTACCAGCCGATCGCTGATCGCCCGGATACTACCTTGCAACCGGGAGGGGAGTTACGCCTCCGTGCCGGCCTCGAAGGGCCGCTAGCCCGCACGACCTATCTGCGCGTTGCCGGGGTCTTCGCGTCCCGCCAAAAGGATCGGATCAACCAGCGAACGCTGCACGGCGTCGGTAACCGCTTCATAGGCTATTTGGCGCTGAACCAGGGCCTGGGGGGGAACGCCTCGCTCACGCTCTATGCCTTTGACGTCTTTCGTAGCGATCCTCAGATCGAGCCTACGGCGGCTGGAGCCGCCATCTTGCCGCGCGGCAATCTCTTCGCCTTTGGCGGCTCTTTGGCTTTGCGCCTGACCGATCGAACCACCCTGGCACCGCGCTTCGAGTACCGAAGCTCCGCTTTGGCCCAGGACACTGCAAATACGACTCTGAGGAGGGCGGGCGAGTCCTGGCGCGTGGGTGCCGAACTTAGGCAGGATCTGAGTTCGGCTTTCTCTTTGGTGCTTCAGGGAAGCGGGGTGATGGGGAGCGTAGTTCAGGGAGCGAGCGAGACCGGGCTCGCCGGCTACCGCTTCGGAGCGGTGGTGGAGTTGCGACCGTGAGGAGGTGGTGGATGGCGGTTTCGTTCCTGGCGGTTGCGGGTTGTGCCGACTGGTTCGCGCCGCCGGAACTGAGCGTGCGGTTGAGCATAGTCGCGGCGTTCGAGAGCGGTGAGAGTTACGCTGCGGCTCTGGCGAGCGCCGACCAGTTGAGGATCAGAGTACTGCGGGCGGACAGCGCCGGAGCTTTTACCATTACCGCCAAGGACACCACGGTGAGCATCGACCCGGAAACCGGAGAGGCCCAGGCCAGGTTGACCTTGGCCCTGGTACGCTCGCCGCAGACCTTCAGGCTGATCCTCACGGCGGTGCGAAGCGCCGACGGCACGGTCCTCTTCAGCGGCCAGCGTGATATTCAGGTTACTTCATCTTCCGCCGGTACCACGATTTCTACCGATACGATTCCGCTGCCTTATGTGGGCCCGCGGGCGGCGCGGGTGGCGATAGCACCCAAAGACACTTCGGTCACCGGCACGACCCCGTTTACCTACCGCGCCGTAGCGTTCGACACGGCTGGTGTCCCACTGGTACCCCAGCCGCAGTTCACGTTTTTCCTGGTGAACCCGGCGGATACCGCAAAGGTCAAGTTGGGCAAGTTCACCGGGGTGGCTACGCCGGTCTCCGGGGCCACCGGTCAGGTGAGGCTTTACGTTCAGGCGCCGGGCTTGACTAGCGGATCGGTGGTGGCCGATACCGCGCGGCTGTTCCTCGGTGCAGTACCGGCGGCCATACGGCTCAATCCGGGGTACGCCAATGTGGGTGTGGGCGACACGCTCCGGTTCAACGCTCAGGTGGTGGACGCCTCGGGGAACCCCCTTCCCGGCACTACCGTCACGTGGACCTCTCGCACGACGGCGGCGGCTACCGTCAGCACCACCGGGCTGGTGACCGGCGTAACCGCCGGTACTGCCGTAATCGTCGCTTCGGGTTCCGGGTTCAGCGATTCCGCGTTGGTCACGGTAGTCGCTCCCACGCACGCCGTGGCTTACACCGCCTCGAGCGTGGGGACGTCCACCGGCCGCGGTTTCGGCGTGGCGCGGGTGGGCGACACGGTGGTGGTGAGCGTAACCGTGGATTTGAGGTACACTCCTGACGAGAAGCTGGGAAGTTACGATGCGATTCTGCGCTGGAACCCTTCGGCGCTGGCGTTCATCGACGTGCAAAACGGGACGTACGTGGCGCCCACGGTCAACACCGACAGTGTGGCGGCCGGGCGGTTGGACTTTGCCGCCGCCGACCCGCAGCAGGAAGCCAGTCCCGGCGGGAGTGTGGTGGTGGCACGGGTGCGGTTCCGGGCCGCCGCTGCTGGCTCGAGCACCATGGCTTTGACTATAGAAGAAATGTCCGGAGCTCCGCCCACGTTTACCAATTTGTTGGGGCTAAATCGTGTAACCGTGACCAGCGGTCATGTCACGGTTCGCCAATAGGAGGTAGGTCTCATGAGATCGGCCCGTATCTTTGTTCTGCTGGCCTTGGTCGTGAGCCTCGCGGCCTGCGAGGACGACCCGCTGAAGTCCCGGCTTCCCGAAAGTCCCCCGCCGCCCGCACGAGGGGTCCAGGCTTTCGTGCAGGTCTCCAATACGGAGGCCAAGCCGGGGGACGAGATTCAGGTTTTCGTCAGGGTGCAACTGGGCACCGAGACCAACGCCAAGTTGGGAAGCTACACCGGACGCCTGGCGTTCGATCCCGGAGTTCTGGCCTTCAAGCGGGAGGTCAAAATCGACGACGGCCTCCGGGTGAGCAATCCCAACGGGGCTACGGCCGGAGAGATCAGGTTCGCCGGAGCGTCGGCCACCGGCTTCAACGACCTCACCCTCTTCAGCGCCGTCTTCGAAGTGAAGAAGACCGGGTATATGGACGTCCTGAAGCTCACCATGGAGGAGCTTTCGGCGGCGTTGACGCTGACCGATCTCTATCAGGAGCTGGAGGTCCCCAACCGGGTCTTCCTGCGGCCCAGCGCCAACTGATCGGGCAGAGACGGCGAGACTAGGCGGGAGCGAGGCGATCGTTGCGCGGATTCGCGGCTAGGCTTTTGGGCTCGCTGGTGGGGGCCGGGCTTCTAGCGAGCCCGGCAGCCGGTCAGATCACGGTCGTCGCTGGACCGACGACGACCGAGATTACCGCCGCGGTGGGCGAGAGCGTGACCGTGCCGATCGCGGTGGATATGACCGCCGCTCCCGGAGTTAAGCTCGGTGCGTACCGGCTGTCCTTCAGATGGAACCCGGCGCTGCTCCGCTTCGTGGCCACTGCGGGCGGGGCCTTCGGGTCTCCGGTGTTCAACACCGACTCCGCGGCTCAGGGTGTGGTAAAGTTCAGCGCCGCGGCCGCCACCGGCGCCACCGGGATAGTGAATCTCGGCGGAGTGACACTGGAGGTGCTCAGCACTGGGGCGGCGGACACTTTTGATCTCGCGTTCCAAGAGCTGGTGGCGGCCGAAACTTTTACCGATCTATTGCCCAATTTGGTGCTTACCAGCGGGGTATTCTGCGGCGGCCCCGTTTACGGAGACGTTGACGGCAGCGGTACGGTCCAGGCCTTGGACGCTCAGATCGTTTTGATGTATGCCGTTGGGCTGGCCCTTCCCACCGGCACCGAGATCTCCCGCGGCGACGTGGACGCCGATTCGAAGGTGGACCCCCGCGACGCGCTGGTAATCTTGAGCAAGGTCGTGGGGTTGGATGTCTCGGCTTTCCGTGTGGGTCGGTTTGTGGTCGCAGCCTGCCAGGGATCGCCCCCCGCATCCTTGTCGATTCGGCCGCGGCCCATAGCTCTCGCGCAAGGGGACCTTTTCACGGCCAGCGCCGAGGTGCGCGATGCGAACGGCAATCTGCTGGCGGGACTCAACTTGGGATGGTCCTCCAGCGACACCGCCGTGGTGAAGGTCGGCGCCTCGGGTGCGATCACCGCGCTGGCTCAGGGATCGGCGGTGGTAACCGCGGCCGTAGCGCCGGGGATAACCGACACGCTGACGGTCACGGTGGGAGAGCGGCACCGCTGGGTGGTCAATCCGGTGATTGCGGCGGGGCAGCCGAGCGAGATCGGGAGCGACCTTTACCCGTTCAGTACCATAAAGCAGGCTCTCGATCGCGCTGCGGACGGCGATACCATAGCGATCGGTGTTGCCACCTACAACGAGCCGATCAGCACTAGCAAGCAGCTGGTCTTCTTGGGTGACTCTGGCGCAGCCGGTTTGCCTACGATCTCGGTGCCCGCCGGGATTGCAGGTGACATTGCCCGTCCCGGAAAGCAGGTAATCCGGCGGCTGCGGATCGCGAGCTCGCTGGCCGGGTTGAGGATCAGAGCGGACTCGGTGGAGTTGAGTAGCGTGCGGTTCGAGTCGCTGAAAGGTCCGGGTTTGAGGGTGTACGGATCGAGGATCACGGCACTCAGCGATGTGGGCGTAGCCGGAGCCCTGGGTGCCGGTATTTGGATAGACAGCACGGGCGGGGGTGTGGTTTCGGTGCAGCGGGCCAGGGTGACCGGGGTGGACCCGGTCTCGATTCCGCTGCTGGCCGGCGCCGGTTACGCGCTGCACGGCGTAGGGATATTCGCGCGCGCGGATTCGGTTGTCCTGGACTCGGTCAGAGTGTCGGCGGTTGCCGGATCGGGGGCGTCGGACTCGGCCATGGTCGCCGGTGTGTTCGCGATCAATGGGAGGCAGGTGTTGCTGAAACGTGCGGTCCTGAGCGAAGTGGGTTCTGGTGGCTCGGAGGGTGGTGCTGGGGGTGCCGGTGTGGCGCTGGACAGCGGGATTTCAATTCGGGCGGACAGTGTGATCCTGCGGCGTATCGGTGGCGCGGGTATTGCGATCCGGGGTGACAGCCTGCGGGTCAGTAACGCGGTCGTAGAGGACATCTTGGGCCCGGTGGTCGACCCAGGAACCGGTTTTCATCTGCTCGAGATACTGGGCATGAGCGGGTCTCGCGTTGGTCAAGTGGTTTTCGGGGAGCTGGGTGGTGAGGCGAGAATCAGCAGGCTGCAGATACAGGAATCTTACTGGAGTGGGTTCACTCTCGGCGCGGGTGCCGTGTTTCTCGATTCCGTGGCGCTGCAGGTGGTGGATCAGAGCGGCTACGCCTGCGGCCTAGAACTCGACTCCACCGTTCTGGTGGCGCAAGTGAACAACTCGCGCTTCGAGCACGCCGGTTTCGGGATCGGCGTCTGTTCCAGGGATCCGGTGACGACGGGTGACACAGCTTATCATCACTCTGGTTATGTAGCGGTGAGGAACTCGGTCATCCGCGGTCCGTTCACGGCGGTCCATGTGCATGCCGATAGTGTCTTGTTAGAGAACGACAGCATCCAGGCCTGGGGTTGGGGGATCTGGCAGCATCATGACGGATCTCACCAGACCCAGTGGCTCAAGGTGAGGGATGTGCGCCTCCGTGGTGGTGCGCACGAGGCGATCTACGCCGACTCGGTCTTGGATCTGGAGATCGTTCGGGCGGCTGCGGACAGCGCGCAGAGAGGGTGTCCCGGATGCGCGGGAGCTGCGGCCATCGAGGTCTACCGGACTCCATCGGTCCGAATCGATTCGTCCGTGGTGGCTGCAAGTCACGCTGGGGGGATACTGGTCTGGAATGGAAACAAGCTTTCGCTGTATGGCGACACGGTGACGGCAAGCTATGTCGGGCAGTCACTGGCGGGCGGTGCTACTTCATACGGCGCTCTGGACGTGGCCAGAATCGATTCTGTGACCGTTCGGGGAAGTGTATTTAGCGACAACCGTGCCGACGCGTTGAGGATCCAACTGGGTGCTGCCGGAGATACGGTGGTGGTGGACAGCAACAGCTTCAGGGGAACGTACGAGGCAATTAGGGTGCGCGGGAGCGATTCGCTGACGGGAAGGGTGGAGATACGCAGGAACTCGTTCAAAGGGTCCCGATTTGGAGCACCTACGACCCAGGCATGGGTGGAGCTTGCCAATAGAGTGATATTCGCGCAAAACACGCTCGATTCGGTCGTGGGAACAGCAGCCAACTTGCTTCTGGCCGACAGCGTTCAGGTACTCGGGAACGTTGTCACCAACGCCTTCGGCTCCGGTGCGGTGCTGTTGGTGCAGAGGGCCTTTGCTTTGATCGAGGGGAATACCGTTGTTTGCGCCGATACTAACGATGCTGGGGGAATAGGGTACCACGCAGGCACCGGAGCGATTGTGCAGAACCAGGTGCAGGGGTGTTATTACGGAGGGTCCTCGTTCAACACTCTCCTTTCGGCCGGAGCTTCGTTCGACCTGACGGTGCGCGGTAACAGTTTTTCGCGGGGTACGGCTGTGACTCCGCCCTTCGTAGGCTACGAGGTACAGTCGGGGGGATACTCGGTGCGCGTCGTAGGGAACACTGTCACCGGAGGCCGCTATGGCGGAGAGGCGGGCCTGTTTGTGCGAGGTACGTCGACATACAGGAACCCCTTGGTAGTGATCGACTCTAACACGGTGCAGGGCGGCTCGGGTACCGGGATTTGGGTCCGTCAGGTTGATACACTGCTATTGCGGGGCAACACGGTTACTGCTCTTGACACTGCCGCGTCTGCCAATGCGGCTGTCTTGATCGATAGCGTATTCGCTTCCGGCATCATCAGCCGCAACGTCGTAACTCAGAACAAGGTGCCCGGCATTCGTATTAAAGGTCAAGCGGCGGGTGTGAAGATCGACACCAACTTGGTCGCGGACAACACCGCCTCAGGTGTCGTGTTGGAAACTCCCGTGAGCGGCACCCTAAACTCGATTCTCCGCAATGCTCCCTACGGCTTGGTTGACTCGAGCACCGCGGGCGGGTCAGTGTTCCAGGCCAACAACTTCGAGGGCAATCAGTTCGGCGTGGCGAACTTCGGCGCGTCGGCCTTGGACGCAACCAACAGTTGGTGGGGCGATCCCCTCGGGCCGACCTGTCTTACGGGGTGCGACACCTCCTCCAGCGGCGACAGTGTATCGACCAACGTGAGCTTCATTCCATTCTCGGATACTCTGCTCACCGCAGCTCCGGCCGGGATACCGGCTCTACTTACGTCCAGCGGTGCCGGTATGGGCAGCGGCGAACCGGTCATTGCGCATGCAGCGGCGACTGCGCCCGGCCCGCTATTGCCGCTTGCGCCAGGCGAGATCGCCGGCAGCGCGCCGTTAGGAGAGAGTACGCTCGAGCCGGCCGCCCTTCGGAGCGGCGGTGGCGAGCTTGCGGGCCGGGGCGCGCCGCTAATCGGCTCGAGCGCTGAACCGGCGCGGCCGCGGTTCAAGTCGCCCTTGAGGCGGGAGTACAGACAATGAGATCGCTCCGCCTCGCCTTCGGGTTCGCCTTGGTCTTGGCCTCCGGCCCGTCCTGGGCGGGCGCCCAGAACATTCCGGTCAGGATAGGCGGTGAAACGTCTTCGCTTCTGGGTGTGCCCTTCGACGTTCCTATAGAAGTCGATCTCACCGGGAGAGCAGAACGCCTAGGGAGCTTCGCTCTGACGCTTAGGTGGAATCCCGCCGTGCTGAGGTTCGTGGGCCGGAAGAACGGGAACTTCGGGGAAATCACCGCCAACGAAGATTCCCTGGTCGCAGGGGTGGCCAAGTTGGCCGGTGTCAATCCCGGCGGCGTAGGGGGCAAGGTGGTCCTGGGCGTGGCGCGGTTCGTTCCCCTTAGTGCGAGCAACGACACCTTCCGGCTGCAGGTGAGCGAACTCTACGCCGCCGGGTCGTTTGCCGATCTGCTGCCAGATGCAGTGTGGAGCGATCGAGCCTACTGCCCGGCGGCGGGGCGATTCGGCGACATAGACGGCGACAACGGTTCCAACAGCCGCGATGCTCTGCTCGCTCTATCCTACTCGGTGGGCCTTGCCATTGTGGGCAACCCGGCCCTGGGAGACGTAGACGGCGACGGCCTTACCGGTGCCCGGGACGCGCTCATCATGCTCTCGAACGCCGTGGGGCTGGATGTAAGCGTTTTCCGTATCATGCGCATCGCTCCGGGCCCCTGCGCCGCTCCCAAGCGGCCGATCCTGGCGGTGCTTCCCGGGACGCTCACGATGGATGTGGGGCAGCAGGCTTCTTTGGTGGCGGTGGCCTCGGATTCCACGGGTGCTGGAATGGCGGTGACCGATGTCTTCTGGCGGAGCAGTGACGAAACGATCGTGACCGTCGCTCCCGACGGGCGGATTACGGCGATGGCTCCGGGGACCGCTACGGTCACCGCTGTGCGGCAAAGCGGGACCAGTGCGAGCGCTGCGGTGACGGTCCTGGATCGGCAGACTCACTGGGTCGATGCATTTGCGATAGCGGAAGCCAGTGCTAACCGTATAGGGGCACCGGAGCTTCCCTTTGCCACGATTCAAGAGGCGTTGAACTACGCCGATCCGAACGACACCATCATGGTGCGGTCGGGACGTTACCAGGAGCTCATCGTAGTTTACCGCCCCGCCGTGATCATGGGAGACACTTCGGGAGGGCGGCCGCGGCCGGTGATCGCATCGCCCGGGGGAGATACGACTGCTTTCTGGATTTCGACTCGGGGCCGGGTTGAGCTCCATCGGCTGCAAGTCGACACCGCGCGGGCCGCGGTTTATGCCGCCCGAGTCGATACCCTCTTGGTGCGGGAAGCCCGGTTCCGCCATCCGGCGTCCTCGTTTTTCGCTTCGATCATGGTCGATACGGCCGGTGTGGTTCTGATACAGAAATCCGGGTTCTTCGTGTCACCCACGCTTTCCTTTGCAGGCAACGCCCTGTCGGTGAATCGAGCCCGGGTGGTAAGCGTGGATTCTAGCGTTATCTCCGACTACGGGGGTGACGGAATTCGCTTGAACACGGTAGACAGTTTGTTCGTGCGCGGGTCGATAATACGGAACAACTACGGTTACGGTATCTTTTCCTGCCCGGACTGCCTCGGCGCTCCTGCCATGGCGGCGGTTTTCAGCGGCAATCGGTTCTTCCAGAACAACTTCGGCCACCTCTACCTGGACGAGGTGAGGCTAGCGGCTTTCAGCCGCAACGTGTTTGTCGGCGGGGGTTATGACGGGATCAACCTCTACGGCCTGCGCGACACGACCGTAGTCCGCTTCGTGGGGGACAGCATCGACACCCGGTACGGCAACTGGCTCAATCTCTACGGGTTCGACAGCCTCACGGTCGATTCTAGCACCGTCGTAGTGAACGACGGATACTCGACCATACAAAGCGGCGGCGACGTGGCGGTCCGCAACTCGAAATTCTTGCAAGTGGAAGGGACGGCGCTCGACCTGGATGCCGGCCCCGACTCCATGCACCTGTTGCTCCGCAAGGTGGAGTTTCGCGGCGTGGATTCTGTGTTCTGCACCCGCTGCGGGACCGGGATCGAGGGCTACGGAGATCTATCGGTGGATGGTGACAGTGTTACGCTGGTCAACTTTTACGAGGCGATGTATCTCGACTACGCCTGGGTGGATTTGAGAAACTCGGTCCTGCGAGACTACGACTACGGGATAGAAGTGGACTGCTACTCCGTGAAGGTGGATAACGTGACCTTCGAGCGTGGTGGGTACGGCATCTACCTCTACGGGTGCAACCCGACTGACTCGCTGGTCGTAAAGAACTCGGCCTTTAGACGACAAGAAGGGACCGCCGTCTATGACAACAACGTTCGGGCCGTAATCACCAACAGCGTCTTCGAATCGAATTACGAAGCTGTAGAGCACGACTGCTTCTCTCTCGACGTCGACTCCGTCCAGATCAGCGCCGTGGAATACTCCGGGATCCAGGCTTATGGCTGCAGTTCCAGCGACAGCCTCATCATCCGCAATTCCAGCCTGACCGGAGGTCCCACTGGGTATCTGGGCGTGGAAGGCGATGGGATGGGCTACAACGAGGTGAGCAACTCGATCTTGGCCGACTGGGACTACGCCATAGAGTTGGATTATGGGAGTGTGGTCGTTGCGGACAACCGAATCGATCGCCCGCGCTACTCCGGCATAGACTTCGACGTCAACGACACGCTACAAGCCGAGGTTCTCCGTAATACTGTAATTTGTGACGGCTTCGGGGCTCGGAATGCGTGGGCGATTCAGGGATATGACGCCAGGATGCTGATCCGAGACAACTCGGTCAGTGGCTGTTATGCTGGCATCTACACAGCGAACGGGGCTACGGCTTTGCCGCGCGGGACCCTGATAGAGATCCGCAACAACAGCATAGCCCTGCCTGATACCGGGCGTGTAGGGATTCAGTCTGAGGGTCCCAAAGATTGGGCGAAGGTCGTGGGCAACACCGTGAGTGGAAAGGCTCGGTACGGGTCGATCGCGGTAGGTTATTTCTCGTCTTCGCCCAGCGCTCCCCGTGCGGAGGTCGATAGCAACACCGTCACCGGGAGCATCGAAGCCGGCGTCCTCGGACAGTACGTAGATTCGTTGTGGATCAGAGACAACGTTTTCTCCGGGCTCGATCCTGCCGGCTGTTGTCTATCCAGCCGATCGGCTGCCATTGTGCTGGAGTACTCGGTGGGCTCGAACGCCCTGGCACAGATACTGCGCAACCGGATCAGCGACAGTCGGGCCAGCGGCATCGTCCTGGACCGGGATTTTGGCGACACAGTGACCGTGCTGGTGGACAGCAACACGGTGAGGCGGTCCGACAGTATCGGCATTTGGGTGAACGGCTACAGCCGGGCCAACATCCGAAAGAACGCCATCGACAGCGTAGGGCTCGACGCGGTTCTGCTGAGCCAGTTTGGTAGTGTCCCCGGAGCGCTGGTAAACGAGAACAATTTCAGCCGCAGCCGGAGATACGCGGTCAACAACACAAACTCCCAGATCATCATAAACGCCGAGAACAACTGGTGGAACGATCCCAACGGGCCGAGCGGCTTCTACGGCGATACCACGGGCACCTCCACCGGCGACAGCGTTTCCAACTACGTAGACTGGGATCCTTGGAGCACCGCTCCGATAGGCACGCTGAGCCCGGCACCGCCCATGATCGCAGCTCTGCCGCCGGCGCGGGTCGTGACTGCGGCCGCGGCGGCAACCGGGATGCGGGAGTCTAGCTCGGGCCAGCCCGTTCGCTCCGCTCCCGGGTCCGCCTACCAGCCGCGCCGTCCCGCGCTGGAATCCTCGTTCCCGGAGCCGGTCCTACTGCCTTATCCGCCGGGCACGCCTGAGGAGCTCATTACGGCGCAAAGGGTCCAGGCCGAGAGGTTGCAACAGCGACTCGCCGAACGGAAGCAAAGGCTGGAGGAACGGGAACGGATCCGGGCCGAGCGGGATTCCGAGCGGCAGCGGAGACTCGAGCTTCGGCGGCTGCGGTATGAACAAATGGAAGCTGCCCGAGCGGCCGAGAGGGCTGTGCAGATGAGGGAGAGGATTCCGTGATCGCGCGCTCGAGCTTGCTGGGTCTCGTCTTTGTGGCGTCGGTCGCGCGGGCGCAGACGGTCAGCTTCAAACTGCCCATCGGAGACACGGTGTTTGCGGTGGTGGCGGGCAGGACCGCCCAGATCGACCTTCAGGTCTCGACGGGCGGGGCCGGGTTGAAGGAGTATTCCATAACACTCTTCATCGATCGGAACCGCTTCCGCCTGGTTGCGGCGGATACCGTCCCCGGAGGTTACGGCCTCCCCCAGCCGTCAGTGGATACGTCCGTAGCGGACCAGATCACCCTTTCGGCAAGCGGCACGGGTTCGAGCGCCTCCACAGTGCCGGTGGCGAGGCTCACATTCGAAGCTAATCCTTCGGTAGGTCCGGGGTCCTTGGTGTCGCTCCGAGCGAATTCTCTGACGGACTTGGCCGGAGCCAGCCTTTTGCCCAACTCCCGGTTCGACGTGTTGGACATGTGCCAGGCTGATCGCATTTGGGGTGACGTGGCGGTGGATTTGAAGGTCAACTCCCGGGATGCCCTGGTGATCATTACCGCCGCCGTGGGACTCCCCGTGAGCGGACCTTCGTTCGACCTGGCACCCGGGGACGTCGATCTGGACACGCGGGTCACCAGCCGCGACGCCCTGTTCGTGCTCAGTGCCGGCATCGGGCTCGGCGAGCCCACCGGGAGGGTGGGGAAAGCGATACCGGCGCGCTGCGGCCCGCTGGCCCCGGCGCCGGATGACATGCTCTTCCTCAGAGGAAGCACTCTGTACGGCGTAGCCGAGGGGGACAGTGTTCCGGTGAGCTTCCTCTTTTCTCCCGAGCCGGTGGCTAGCCTCGGCGCGGTGTGGTCGCCCGACCGGACTCGGATTCTCTACACCGCGTACACATCGGCATACTGGTACGAGGTGATCAGCGCCGACAGCGCCGGGACGAGCGTGGACACTCTCACGCGTGATGCAGCATGGGACGGCGGTGCCGACTGGTCTCCCGACGGCAGCATGATCGCCTTTGTGTCCGCTAGATCCTCTCCCACCTCGGTTTGGATCATGAACGCCGACGGCTCCAATCCCAAGCGGGTTACAACCACTGTGACCGTGGCCCAGCAGCGGGTCTCCTGGAGGCCGGACGGCACCCTCATAGCCTTTGTGGGCTACTCGGTCTGCTGCTCCAACTCGGTCTGGATCGTGGGCGTGGACGGAACCGGGCTGCGAGAAGTGGTGGCCGCAGGAGAATCGCCGACAGATGTGGTATGGTCGGCGAGCGGGGATACGCTCTACTATACGAGCGGGAGTTTGTCTCGGGTTCGCCAGGTTGCGGTCTCCGACGGGGTGCGGGACTACATAAGCAGGCTGGTGGGCAGCTCGCATTCCCCCGGTGCCTCGCGGGCCGGACCGGCGTTTTTGTCGCAGCGGCGATTCCCCTACGACTTCTTTTTGAGGCGCTCCACAGATGGCCGGCATCTGAGAATCGTGCGCGGCACCAGCAGCGCTTCGGGCGAACGTATAACGTTCCGCCGCACCGGCGCGATCTACGTGGACACCGTCACCGTCTCTCCCGACAGCGTGGACCTCTTCTTGTCGGGACAGAACCAGCAGCAGTTCACGGCTACGGTCAGGAACAACGACGGATCCACCAGCAACGCTCCGGTCCGCTGGCTTTCCCGCAACCCGGCCAAGGTGGCGATCGACTCGCTCACCGGTCTCGCCACCGCAGTGGATACCACTTCCGGCGTTTTCGTGATCGCCACGGTTAGCGGCTGGCGCAGCGATTCGGCCAAGGTGAAGGTGAACCCATGAAGCGGATCCTTACACTAGGCCTGACAGTTGGTGCGCTGGGTGCGGCGACTTTGCGAGCCCAGGATACGGTGACCGTGGGCGTAGGCGGGGAGTTGAGCGCCCCGCTGCTGGAAAAGCTCTTGGTCCCCGTCTTCGCCGATATGAGGCTAGCGGGGGGCGAGAAGCTGGGAAGCTACACCATCCGGGTTTCCTGGAATCCCAACATCTTTTCCTTTAACGGGTGGCGTTCAGGTAGCTTCGCCGAGCCCGTGGTGAGAACCGACAGCGCGTTTTCCTACGGCGTACTGTGGGCTTCGGCGGTGTCTCCCGCAGGCCGGGACGGCGTTTTCAATCTCTTGGATCTGATCCTGGTACCCGACTCCAACGGCGCGGACACGATCGTAGTTTCGGTCACGGAACTCTCTGCCGCCGGGACGCTCACCGATCTCCTCGCCACTAAGGTGGTGAGAACGGTCCCGGGAGCCTTCTGCCCCGCGCTGGGTAGATGGGGCGATCTGGATCGCGACGGGCGTTCCAACAGCCGCGACGCCCTGGCGGTGCTGACCTCGGTAGTAGGCCTCCCGGTGGATACTCTGTTCGACCTGGCACTGGGCGACGTGGACGGCGACGCCAAGGTGAACACCCGCGACGCGTTGATCATCCTGTCCTACGCCGTGGGGATAGACATACCGGGCCAGCGAGTGCTGCTGGTGGCAGGCGGGATCTGCACTTCCGGTGCCGTTCCCAGCCTGGCTGTAGTTCCGGACACCTTGGACTTGGTGGTAGGGCAGGGGGTGGAGCCGAAAGTCTTCGGGCGGGATGCCGCAGGGGGGCTCACTGCACTCAACAACCTGCAATGGGAAATCGCCGACCCCCGGGTAGCGGTGGTGAGCGCCGACGGGATGGTAATTGCACGAGAACCGGGTACTACGGTGGCTACGGCAGCGGTGGCGCCCGGAGTCAGGGTGCGGGCGACCGTGATCAGCCGGGCGCGGCGCGGTACTTGGTTCGTAGACGCCGCCAAGGCTAAACGAGCATCGGTTCAGATGGGGACCTCTAAGTGGCCTTTCGCAACGCCGCAGTTCGCCTTCCCCCACGTGCGGGAAGGGGACACCATCAGAGTGGCGCCCGGGGTGCACGACTACGAGGATTTCAAATGCTTTGGCGAATGTCCCTCTGGTGACTATTTGTTGGCGGGCGTGGTGGTAATCGGGGACACCTTGGCGGACGGGACCCGCCCGGTACTGCGGGCTAGGGAACAGGATTTCTTCACGGCATTCGACTTCGAGGGCGGACGTCATGCGGAAGTGCGCAACCTCGTACTGCGCGGATTCTACACCGGACTTTATGCCGGCGGCCTCCGTACGCTGGTGGTGGACAACGTGCGCATTGAAGAGCCGATCACCACGTTCGGCCATGGCATATACGTCTGGGGAATAGACACCCTCTCGGTCTCAAGGAGCGAAGTCCTCGGCGACAGCACGCGTAGCAATAGCCGGTACGGGATCTTAATCGGCGAGCTCGCCAACTTGGTTCGTATCAGCGACACCAGGGTGGTAAACTGGGGCTCGTACGGGATTCACGGGGAGGATGTTTTCCGCTTCGAGCTTGAAAGGAGCGAAGTTAGCTTCAATCGCTACTCAGGTGTCTATCTCTACGAGGACGAGCTCGATGCACCGCCCTCGGCACGGTTCTCCTACAACCGCTTGGTGGAAAACGGCGGCGCGGCCATCTCCATAAATGGAGCAGGGGCCGTCGCCACGGATCACAACTACATATTGGCCACTAACGGTGACGCCATAACCGTCTACGGCTCTGGACGCTCGTTCGGAGGAGAGTCGCCACCTCCGGCGAGCGGAGTCTCCCGGAGCGCCGCGGCGTTAGCCGGGACCAAGCTCGTCATGCTTGCAGATTCCATCCGCGTCCGAGCCAACGCCAACTGGCTATACGCCAGCGATCTCGACTCGGCTGCGATCGACTCGATCTGGGTGGAAAATCCGGCAGATACCATCATTTACCAGTACAACTGGCTGCAAGTAAACGTGGCCAGCATAACCAATTCGCGGTTCGTCAACCTGCAAAACGAGGCCATCGACTTTCGGGGCCGGAAACTGGTGGTGGACAACAGCAGTTTCACCGCGTGCCAGGTGTGCGATTGGGACCGGGGATACGCAATCCAGGCTTTTGCTTGGGACCAGGGTCCGGAAGTCTGGATCACCAACTCGCTCTTCTCCCGTCTCTACAGCGCCGTAGACGTTGGAGACACCGGTGACTCGGCTGGTCCCATAGTGCTGGCCGGCAACAGCATAGACTCGGTCGCCTACGCTCTGCGGCTAAGCGGTGACAGCGTGGTGGTGCGGGATAACACCTTTACCCGGATAAGGGATTATGCTCTCTCCGCTTCGCCCGGGTTCAGCAACCGGCCCTTCGTCGAGGCGTGGATCGCGCGGAATCGCGTCAGCTGCAGCGTGCAACAGAGCTACACCGCGTTCGGGCTCCGGCACGATTATGGGCCCGCACGGTTCGAGGACAATGTGGTCAAGGATTGCGACTGGGGTCTGTATGCCTACAACAGTCCTTCGTCGCCTCTGGCAGACGTCACCTTCATTCGGGACAGCGTGGTTCCAGCCAGCACCGCCTCCTATCACGTAGGTATCAGGCCGGACGGCAGGTGGCGCCCGCGGATAATCGGGAACCGGGTGGTGGGCGGTTACATAGGAATCGACGTAACCGTCACCGACACCGCCACCGTGCTGGTGGACAGCAACGCTGTCTCCGGCACCGGCTACGCCGGGATTCAGCTCTACTATGTGCAGGGCTCCGTGACCGGCCGCAGGAACAACATCGCCGGTAACGCTCTGGACGGTATACTGAACGTAGGAACCAGCGGGCCCCGCAGCTTCACGCTGGGCAAGTTCAACAGCGGCGGCGTGGGTAACGGGCGCTATGCGGTCAACAGCTCGGCACCTTTCGACGCCACCCAGAACTGGTGGGGAAGCGCCAGCGGAGCTGGCGGGCAGTTCGGAAGCGGGCTCGCCAATGCGGACAGCGTATCGTCAGCGCAGGTGGATGTTTCCAGCCCGCTCACCGCCGAGCCGAGCGAGCCGCCGCCTCTATCATCCCCGCCGATAGCGGCTGCCCTCAGCGCCAGTCCGCTTGCGGCCAAACAGGGCCTGCAACCCGCTGTTGCAGCGGAGATTGATTCTGCAGCGCCTAGACCCCCCGACCTGGAACTCCAGGCGCGGCGCGAGATGAGAGACGCCTTCAAACGGAGGATGCTAGAGCGGATCGCGGAAGAACGCGAGGCCCACAGGAAGAGGGCCGAGGAGGCGCGGAGCCTTCTGCTGCAACTGCACCGGGCTAAGCAGTTGCCTCACTAAGCGGTACAGCTCCGCTGCTCGGATGAAGCCGCGCGGTACCTCCCCTGAAAACCATGCGCCAGCCGCGACTCGAACGCGGGACCTTCGGCTCCGGAGGCCGACGCTCTATCCAACTGAGCTACTGGCGCGCGAGCTCCAACCACAGTGATCAATCCGGCTCATTGCGAGCCGCGAGTACTGCGCCAAACAAGAGCCCTTGGCTCGCCAACTACCCTCTCCCGGCGCTACCGAGTCGGGGCGAGTGGATTTGAACCACCGACCTCCTGGTCCCGAACCAGGCGCGCTAACCGGACTGCGCCACGCCCCGATGCGCCCAGGAGGACTCGAACCCCCAGCCTTCTGGTCCGTAGCCAGACGCTCTATCCAATTGAGCTATGGGCGCAATGGGCGGTACTAGACTCGAACTAGTGACCTCCACGATGTCAACGTGGCGCTCTAACCAACTGAGCTAACCGCCCGCGATCGAGACAGTTGACGCCCAGCGGCGGGACGGCAGCAGGGCCCTACGTCCGCAAGCCCGCGCCGCCAGCCGCCACTAGGCGTCCAACCCTATCTCCAACTTCGGCCTCAGGGCCGAGATAGCGGGGGTGGGATTTGAACCCACGACCTCCGGGTTATGAGCCCGGCGAGCTACCAGACTGCTCCACCCCGCGCCGAAGCGGGAAACGGGACTCGAACCCGCGACCCCAACCTTGGCAAGGTTGTGCTCTACCAACTGAGCTATTCCCGCACGGTAATTGCGCCGCGAGCCTACGCGCCCGCCGGCAACCCTTAAAGTTACAGGGAAATCAGCCGAAGAACCAGTGACGGGTGCGAATCCCGCCGAGCCGATTCTCCGGCTCGCCGGCCCGGGGCCGGTCAGTGGAGGCGAGGGGAATCGAACCCCTGACCTCGTGAATGCCATTCACGCGCTCTCCCAACTGAGCTACGCCCCCGTTATATTTGTGCGGTTTTCAAAGCTTTCCGTAGGAAACATGTCAACCTAGCCTAGGGCTCCCCGCTCTGTCAAGCGTGGATGAACCTAGCAGGGTCTCGGGGGTAACAAGGTGCGGAGGCAAGGAGAATGACTGCTAAACGTCGCGCCCACCCCGCCGGGGTAGGACGCGCTAACTCTATAAAAGGGAGTGAGATGGCTCGTTCTCGAGAGCGTAAACGCCGCCGGCGCCGCCCGGCTCCGGCGATCGCGCTAAACGAGGAAGACCGGGATCTCCTGGACCAGTACCTCTACGAGGTGAGCAAGACCCCGCTGCTCACCCCGCAGGAGGAGATCGCCCTTGCCCGCCGGGTGAGGGCCGGTGACCAGGAGGCGATGCAGGAGCTCGCCAAGCGCAACCTGCGCTTCGTGATCTCCGTGGCCAAGAAGTATCAGAACCGGGGTCTTCCCTTGAGCGATTTGATCGGGGAGGGCAATGTGGGGCTGCTCACGGCGGCTAGGAAGTTCGACCCGGATCAGGGGGTAAAGTTCATCTCCTACGCCGTCTGGTGGATCCGCCAGGCGATCCTCGCGGCTCTGGCCCGCCAGGGGCGCACGGTGCGCGTACCCCTCAACCGTACAGCGGATCTTTCCCGTATCGTGCGGACCGCGGAGGCACTCCGCCAGGAGCTGAGGCGGGAGCCCACCCCCGAAGAGCTCTCCGCCGCCACGGGGTTGTCCCTCGAGGTGGTCCAGTCCTTGGCCGCCCTCAACACGGGAGAGGTCAGGCTGGACGCCCCGCTGGATCCCGACGGCGACCGAGCGCTGATCGAACGCTTCATCGCCGAGGATCTGCCCGATACTGAAGAAAAGACCATGGAGCGGTTCCTCAGCGACGAGGTGGAGGAGGCTTTGAAGACTCTGCCTCCTCGGGACGCCAAGGTGTTGAGGCTCTACTTCGGGCTGGACGGGGGGCGGGAGCACACCCTGGAGGAGATCGGGAGCATGCTGGGTGTGACTCGCGAGCGGGTCCGCCAGCTCAGGGACCGGGCTCTCAAGCGGTTGAGAGAAGGAGAAGTAGGCCGCGCCCTGGCAAGCTTCGCGGCTTAAGTTCGAGTCGCCTCCAGTAGGCCCCGGCAAGCCACGTCATTTGCAAGGGAGGTAACGGCCCGGGCGTGACCGACGCCCTAGCCGCTACCTGCCTTGCAACTTAACTTCGCCCCGTGTACCGAACCCTGAGCTTGAAAGTAGGAAACTGGCTGGCCGCGGCGGGCCGCACCGGCCACTTTCTCACGGATACCGCACGGAGCGTCCGAGACGTCCCCACCTGGGCCGGCCTGACGGTCGCCCAAATGCGACGCATCGGTGTCGATTCCGTGCCCATAGCGCTGTTCATAGCGATCTTCACCGGGATAGTGCTTTCCCTCCAAGCCTCGTACACCTTCACCGGAGCCGTGCCTCTGTACTTCGTGGGTACCCTGGTGGGCAAAACGGTGATGCTGGAATTAGGACCGGTTCTGACCGGCCTGGCTCTGGCCGGCCGGGTGGGCGCCAATATTGCCGCCGAACTCGGCACCATGCGCGTGACCGAACAGATCGACGCTCTGGAGACACTGGCCTACGACCCGCTCTCGTATCTGGTGGTCCCGAGAGTGCTGGCGGCGGCGATCATGTTCCCCATCGTCGTCTCACTGGCCATCCTGGTGGGGATAATCTCCGGCTGGCTTACAGCCATAAGCCTGCTGGATCTCTCCACCGTGGAGTTCGTCCGCGGGCTCAAGCTTTTCTACCAGTTCAAGGACATCTGGTTCGGTTTAGTGAAGAGCTTTTCCTTTGGCGTGGTCATCGCCCTCATAGGCTGTTTCAAGGGTTTGAGCGTGCGGGGTGGCGCGGCCGGAGTGGGAAGAGCCACCACCGAAGCGGTGGTAGCCTCGGCCATGGCGATCCTGGTGCTGGACGCCTTCTGGGCGGTGGTCCTGCTCTAAACCTGCTCCTCCAAGCGGCAGCGGGATAGGAGGCTCGTGATCGAGTTCAAGGAGGTTTACAAGAGCTTTGGCGACAGGCAGGTCCTCAGAGGCTTTTCCCTGAGCGTTCAGGACGGGGAGACGGTGGTCATTTTGGGCTACTCCGGAAGCGGAAAGAGCGTGGCTTTGAAACACGTGGTGGGGCTGCTAGAGCCCGATGCCGGTGAGGTGATCGTGGATGGAGAAGTGGTACACCAGCTTGACCGGGAGGGATTGACCCGCCTGCGCGCCAAGATAGGGTTTGTTTTCCAGTTTGCAGCACTGCTCGATTCCATGACGGTGCGGGAGAACTTGGAACTGGGTCTCAAGCGGCGGGGATTGTCGCGGGCCGAGATCGACGAGCGCATAAAGGAAGCGCTGGAGCTGGTAGATCTGGAGGACGTGGAAGACCGCTATCCGGCGGAGCTTTCAGGGGGGATGCGCAAGCGGGTGGGGATCGCTCGGGCGATAGCGCTGAGACCGCGCTACATTCTCTACGACGAACCGACTACGGGCCTGGATCCGGTCACGTCGGCGGTGATCGATCGCTTGATAGTGCGCGCGCGGGAAAAACTGAACGTGACGGGTTTAGTGGTAACTCATGATCTGCGGAGCGCCTATACGGTGGCTGACCGGATCGCCCTCTTGTACCAGGGCAGGATTAGACAGGTGGGAAGCGTGGAAAGTATCAGGAACAGCCACGATCCGGTGGTGAGGCAGTTCATTGAAGGCCGACCCGAGGCCCTGGCTGATGTCGAACAGGCCGCCGGAGGGGTTCGTTGATGAGACGGCGCGACGACATCCTGGTGGGTGCCACGGTGCTGGCTGCGCTGGTGGCGATAGTGGGAGGAGCGCTGTGGCTATCCGAGTCGCAGTTGGGCAAGGGGGGCGAGGTGTACGTGGCTCGCTTCCGGACGGTGGGCGGTTTGGGAGTGGGGGATCCGGTGGTGTTGCGGGGCGTCCGTGTGGGCCGCGTTAGGGCGATTCGCTTGGCGCCGCGCAACTGGGTGGAAGCCGAGCTTCAGATTTACGAAGGAGTGTCGCTCCCGCCCAAACCGGCCATTATCGCGGCTTCGGCTTCGCTGTTCGGTGAGTGGCAGGCTGGGATCATCAATCTGGAGCAGCCGGTGGACGATCCCATAGTGCAGCGCGACTTGGAAGAAGCGATGCGGGAGGGAGGAGACCGCTGGCCCGGCGCCACGCTTCCCGACATCGGGCAGCTCACCGCTCAAGCGGGGCGCATCGCCACCGACATCGCCAGCGTGTCTTCTCGCATACAAACCGTCTTCGATTCCCAGGCGGTGCTGGAGTTACAGGAGGCGATTCGGGATTTCGGCCGGGTGTCCGAGAGGCTCACCCAGTTTACCCAGCAGCAGACGGAGATCCTGGGGGAGGTCGGGGTGAACCTCCGCCAGGGATCGGATGTGTTGGCCGATGCGGCGCGGAGTCTTTCCAACTCTCTGGCCAGGGTGGATTCCGCGACCAACCAGGGACAGCTTCTGACCATCCTCAACCACACCCAGGCGGCTGCGGAGAACATGGCGCGAGCCGCGGCGGACTTTCGCGCCCTGCTGAGCGCCGCCAGGGAAAACCAGGCCAGCCTCCTCAGGATCATCGAGGGTGCCGACTCGGTGGCGACCAGGCTCAGGGACCGAAGCGGCACCTTGGGACTTCTGGTAGGAGACTCGATGCTGTACGTGGAGACCAGGCTTGCGGTGGCGGAGTTGCGGCGCCTTTTGGCCGACATTCAGGCCAACCCGCGCAAGTACTTCAAGTTCTCCGTGTTCTGATCCGCCGGCGCTATGACCTCTCCCAAAAGAGAAGTCAGCGCCGGCGGAGTGGTGTTCCGCCGCTTCCCCGACGGCCCGCGGTATCTGTTGATCTTCGACTCCCACGGGAACTGGGGGTTTCCCAAGGGGCACGTGGAGGAGGGTGAGGACCCCGTTGCCTCCGCGCGCCGCGAGATCAAAGAGGAAACCGGTCTGGATAACCTGATCATGCACGGCGACCTGGGATCTATTTCTTGGTCCTTCCGCTCCGGTAGAACGCGGGTACACAAGCGTTGCTATCTCTACCTCTTCGAATCGCCGCAGGGAGAGGCGGTGCCGGAACGAGAAGAGGGTATTAGAGAGTGCCGCTGGTTGCCGGGGGAAGCAGCCTCCGCCACTCTCACTTTCGACAACGCCAGAGCCGTCTTGGACCGGGCCCGGGAGAAGGTGCAGGTCCTGACGGCCTCCGCCGGATAGGATGCCGGTCGTAGCGCTGCTGCATCGCAGTCGGTCCCTTGGTTCCGCACTGCGCAGGGGGCTCAGGGATAAGAAACTGAGGCTCAAAGCCTGCCGGTCGCGGGAACATCTGGATCGGGTGCTTGGCGGGGAGGTGGTAGACGCCGTGGTACTGGAACTCGATCGCTACGGGCTGGACGGGTTGCTGGAGTTCCGGCGGCTGTATCCCAGGATCCCGGTTTTTCTCTCGTTCCCGTTCCGCCCGGTGGACGGAGCGCTACTATCCGCCTGCGGCGAACGGGGCTTTCGCGATTTTCTGGTGGAGGGGGTGGACGAGGCGGCGGCGGCGGAGCTGGTGGCTGCCAGGGGGCTGACCGCGCAACGAGCGGCCGCTCTGGCCGACGCACCGCGGCTGTTGCGCCTTACCGAGCCGCTCCAGCTGCGGGCTTGGGCCGAGGTGTTGTGGCGGCCGGATGCCAGACTCACCACCGGCGCATTAGCTCGGACGTTTTCCGTATCAAGGGAGTACCTCTCCCGCGAATTCGGAGCCGGCGGAGCCCCTAACCTCAAGCGAGTAATCGATCTGGCCAAAGTGCTTTGTGCAGCCGATCTTTTGGCCAATCCCGGCTACACGGTGGCTGCCGTGTCTGAAGTATTGGGTTACTCTTCGGCGTCGCACTTCGCCGCATGCGTCCGGCGGATCTGCGGAATCGCGCCGCCCGAGCTGCCGCGCCTGGGCCCCCAGGGTGTGTTAGCCCGCTTCCTCAAAGGGAGGACTCGCAGCCGCGGCTGGAGGGGCTGAGGGGTCCGGATAGGGTCAGGCGGACCCCTGACCATGAGGGCGATCATTACTTAGATTGTAGCACCGGCTATTTGTGACTTTTTTCACAAGGACTCTGGCAATTCTGGTATTTTTCCCACTGGAATTCGACAAGTAGGGTACCATGGCAACTGAATCGATCTTACGACCGGGTGAGCTGAAGGACGTCCTCCTGAGAGAGATAGAGGCGGCGGACCTCGCTGCAATCGATATCCAGGACGTAGGCACGGTGTTGGAGGTAAAGGACGGTACGGCGCGGGTTTACGGGTTGGCGGCGGCGATGGCGGGGGAGATGCTGGAATTTACCTCCTCGCTTACCGGGGAGACGATCGTGGGACTGGCCCTGAACTTGGAGGAGGATAACCTCGGTGCGGTCATCCTGGGTGACTATTTGAAGCTGAGAGAAGGGGACGAGGTCAGGAGAACGGGGAGGGTCTTGGAGGTGCCGGTGGGGCCGGCCTTGATCGGCAGGGTGGTCAATCCCTTGGGGGAACCGCTGGACGGCTTGGGTCCGATCAAGGCTCACAAGAGCCGGAAGGTGGAGTCGCCGGCTCCGGGTATCGTCAAGCGCCAGCCGGTGAAGGAGCCGCTGCAGACCGGTATCAAGGCGATCGACTCGATGATACCGATCGGGAGAGGCCAGCGGGAGCTGATCATCGGTGACCGCGGTACCGGCAAGACGGCCATTGCCATCGACACCATTATCAATCAGAAGGGCGAGGATGTGATCTGCGTGTACGTGGCGATCGGCCAGAAGCAATCCACGGTGGCTTCGGTGGTGGAGAAGCTCAAGCAGTACGGTGCCATGGACTACACTATCGTGGTGGTGGCGAGTGCGGCGGATCCCGCTCCGTTGCAGTACATCGCTCCCTACGCCGGGTGCGCCATGGCGGAGTATTTCATGTACGAGGAGAAGCGCCACACGCTGTGCGTCTATGACGATCTCACCAAACAGGCGCAGGCCTACCGGCAGCTCTCGCTGGTGCTCCGGCGGCCGCCGGGGCGGGAGGCCTATCCCGGCGACGTGTTTTATCTCCACTCCCGCCTTCTGGAGCGCGCCGCGAAGTTGGCGGATTCCGAGGGCGGTGGTTCCCTCACCGCTCTGCCGGTGATCGAGACTCAGGCGGGAGACGTATCGGCGTATATTCCCACCAACGTGATCTCGATCACCGACGGGCAGATCTTTTTGGAGACTGACTTGTTCTATGCCAATGTGCGTCCGGCGATCAACCCGGGAATTTCGGTTTCGCGGGTGGGTGGCAACGCGCAGATCAAAGCTATGAAGCAGGTGGCGGGGCGGTTGCGCCTGGACTTGGCGCAATACCGCGAGCTGGAGGCGTTCGCCCAGTTTGCGTCGGAGTTGGATCAGGCGACGCAGCGGCAGCTGGCTCGGGGCGCACGGGTAGTGGAGGTACTGAAGCAGCCCCAGTACCAGCCGATGCCGGTGGAGAAGCAGATTGCCATCATCTTCGTGGTGACCAATGGCTATCTGGACGACGTGCCGGTGGAGAAGATCCGGCAGTGGGAGGCTGATTTTCACGAGTTCATGGACGCCAGGCATCCCGAAATTCTCCGGGCGATTCGTACCGAGAAGGCTCTGAGCGATGAGCTGGTCGCCAAGCTCAGAGCCGCTATCGAGGAATTCAAGGCGTTGGAGCGCTAGGTGCCAAAGCCGAGAGAACTCCGCCGGCGGATTCGCTCGGTGGAGAACACGCGCCAGATCACCAAGACGATGGAGATGGTGGCCACTTCCAAGCTGAAGCGCGCCACCGACCGGGTGATCGCTGCGCGGCCCTATGCGGCGGCGCTGAGCGAGATAATAGGCGAGCTTTACAGTCCCGACCTCGCCGAACGCTTTCCGCTGTTGCGACAAGTGGGTGACAGGGTGGGGCGCGTGGCTTTGGTGCTGATAACCTCCAATCGCGGGCTCTGCGGTGCCTTCAACGGGAACCTCATTCGCTTGGCCAAGCAGCGGATGGAGGAACTGAACCGCCAGGGTACGGAGGTGGAGTTGCACGGGATCGGAAGGAAGGGTATCGGATATTTCCGCTACATCGGGCATCGCTTGGCCAGTCAAAGGCAGGACATAGGTGACAAACCCACGCCCCGTCACGCCGCCGAGGTGATGGCGCCGCTGATGGAGCGGTTCGCTTCCGGAGAGATCGACGCTGTGGAGGTGGTGTTCGCGAAATTCAACAGCCCGCTCTCCACCCCTCCCACGGTGATGCGGATTTTGCCGGTGACGCCGGTTTCCGCTGCGGGCTCCGGGAAGGGTGGCGGCCGCGGGAACTATATTTTGCGGCCTTCGGCGGAGGCGATCGTGGAGGCGGTGCTTCCCTTGTACGTACAGAACGCCATGTTCCGGGCTCTGGTGGAAACCGCTGCTGCGGAGCACGGAGCGCGGCGCACGGCGATGAAGAACGCCACTGACAGCGCCGGTGAAATGATCGAGATGCTGAGGCGCACCTACAATCGCGCCAGGCAGGCTCAGATCACCCAGGAGATCGCGGAAATTGTGGGCGGCGCCGAGGCTCTGAAGGGTTGAAATCCAGCGAGGAAAAGGCTATGGAGAAGGGTAAGAAGCAAAATATAGGCAAAGTGGTGCAGGTCATCGGACCTGTCATAGATGTGGAGTTCGATCCCGAGAACTTGCCGGAGCTGTACACGGCGCTTCGGATAGATGATCCGGGAAACGGCCGCCCCCCGGTGCACCTGGTGGCGGAGGTGCAGCAGCATATCGGGCGCAACCAGGTGCGGGCCGTGGCGATGAGCAGCACGGACGGGGTGGTACGCGGGATGCCGGTGGTGGACACCGGGGGTCCCATAACCGTTCCCGTGGGCAAAGCCGCATTGGGGCGCATTCTCAACGTGATAGGGGAGCCGGTGGACGAGGGCCCGCCGATTCCTCCGGACGTGGAGCGGTGGCCCATACACCGCCCTCCGCCCGAGTTCGTGGACTTGGAACCCAAAACCGAGGTTTTCGAAACCGGGATCAAAGTGATCGACCTCCTGGCTCCCTTCGTCAAAGGGGGTAAAATCGGCCTATTCGGCGGCGCCGGGGTGGGGAAGACCGTCATCATCATGGAGCTGATCCACAACGTGCAGAAGGGGCACGGCGGCGTGTCGGTCTTCTGCGGGGTGGGAGAGCGAACCCGGGAAGGCAACGACCTCTATTTGGAAATGAAAGAAAGCGGTGTGTTGCCCTCCTGCGCGTTGATCTACGGCCAGATGAACGAGCCGCCCGGCGCGCGGCTCAGGGTAGGACTCACAGGCCTGACCGTGGCCGAATATTTCCGGGACCGGGAGGGACAGGACGTGTTGGTCTTCATCGACAACATCTTCCGCTTCACCCAGGCCGGTTCCGAAGTCTCGGCGCTGCTCGGGCGGATGCCTTCGGCGGTGGGGTACCAGCCCACTCTCGCCACGGAAATGGGGGATCTCCAGGAGCGGATCACCTCCACCAAGAGAGGATCGATTACCTCGGTGCAGGCAATTTACGTGCCGGCGGACGACATAACCGATCCCGCTCCCGCCACCGCGTTTACTCATCTCGACGCCACCGTGGTGCTTTCCCGGGCGCTTACCGAGATCGGTATCTATCCTGCGGTGGATCCTCTGGCCTCCTCCAGCCGGATCATGGACCCCCAGTACATCGGCGAAAAGCACTACCATGCAGCGGTGGAGACGCAGCGGATCCTCCAGCGCTACAAGGACCTCCAGGACATCATCGCCATCTTGGGAATGGACGAGCTCTCCGAAGAGGACAAGCTCCTGGTCGCCCGGGCCCGAAGAGTGCAGCGCTTCTTGTCACAGCCGTTCCACGTGGCGGAAGCTTTCACCGGCCGGCCGGGCCGCTATGTCAAACTGGAAGATACCATCGAAAGCTTTACCCGGGTGGTCTCGGGCGAGTTCGATCACCTGCCGGAACAGGCCTTCTACATGGTGGGCGGGATCGAGGAGGCGATCGAGCAAGCCAAGAAACTCGAGGCGGCTGCGGCGTGAAGGTGGTCATCCTGAGCCCCGAGCGGCCGGTCTTCGAAGGGGAAGCGACAGCGGTCGTGGCCCCGGCGTACGATGGAGAAGTGGGCATTCTGCCGCGACACGCCCCGTTCATGACGCTTTTGGGAGAGGGCAGACTTCTGGTCCGCCGCCAAGAGGGAACTCAAGAGTTCAAAGTGAAAGGCGGCTTTCTTCAGGTGAGGCAAGACACCGTTCGAGTGGTCGCGGAATACGCGACGGAGGTAACGAATGCGGACAGCTAATGCAGCTTGGATGTTGGGCCTGGTGGCGCTCATTCCCCTGGCGGAGGCGGCGGGCCAAGCCACGGGGCAGCCCTCCTTCAACGCGCCGTACCGGGCTTTCAATCGGTTCGAGTTTGGAGGAAGCCTGAGCTTCCCGGACTATGACCAGGGGCCCGCTCTGGAGGGTATGTACCGCTTTGCATCGCGAGAGTTCGATGTGGGCCTCAGGGGCGGAATCCTCTTCCGCGACGCACCCGCCGAAGAGGCCTTTCTGGCGGGCGTGGAGGCCCGGTATCGGGTCATAACTCACAGCGTGAGTTTCCCCCTGGACGGGGCCCTGATCTTTGGCGGTGGGCTGGCGATCGACGGGGCCAGCCAGTTCTTCTTCCCCGTGGGGCTCTCCTTGGGCCGGCGGCTCAACGTGGAAAACTCGGACGTAAGCATAGTCCCGTACGCCCAGCCTACGCTGGTCATATGGAACCGTGGGGTCGCGGGACAAAGAGATACCGAGCTGGAGTTCAGTCTCGGCATCGGCGGAGACTTTCGGCTGAGCCAGGCCTTCGATCTGAGGGTAAGTCTCGGCTTTGGGGACGCGTTCGACGGCCTCTCGGTCTCCGCCGTATGGCTGCGGTGAGGTCGCAAACATTTTACGGGGGTAAATACATATGAAAAGCCTTACCAGCGCATTGGCAGCGGCTGTCATGATGCTCTTTTTGGGAGCAGGTACTCTGGCGGCGCAGCTGTTTGCCAACCCGGTCTATTTCTCTCCCAAGGGTCCCAACGGGTTGACCGTGGCGGTGGATTTCGGGACCACGCTCCAGACCCAGTTGGACGATGTGGAAGCCAGCGCCAAGCCCAATAACGTGGGTGCCCGGGCCATATTGGGATTGCCGATGTTCAGCGTGGGAGTGGGCGCCGGGATCTTCAACCCCGACGTTTCTGGGCTGGACAAGGAGGTCCAATTATCGGGTCAGGCGGCGGTCAAGATATTCAGCCCCCCGCTTTTGCCGGTTGGTGTGAGTCTCCAGGCGGGAGCAGCGTATTTGCAGCAGGGTTCGGGCGCCACCGCGGTGAAGTTCATCGACGTTCCTCTGGGACTGGCGGTGGGAGTCAAGCCGCCGAGCCCCGCAGTGTCGTTCGAGGCTTGGGCTGCGCCCCGGGTGCAGTTGAGGCGGGTCTCGTTCACCGGCAGCAGTGCCACACAGGCTGGGATCGGCGCGTCTGCGGGCGTCAACCTGGGGATGCCGATGGGGTTGGGTCTTCACCTCGCCGCTGACTGGTCCCGGCTGAGCCGGAAGACCTCGGGTACGATCAACCTTGGCAAGACCGAAACTTTGATTTTTGGAGTTGGGCTGCACTATACATTTACGATCCCGGGCATACCGATGGTGCCCGTGATCTGAACGATCTTTCGGTTGCGGGCCGAGGTCGTGTTCCCCCAGCCCGGGCACACGGTCGCATAGCGGCCCAGCGGATGGAGAAGCAGTGGACGCTAGCGCAGTAGTGCCCGGGCATTTTCACAGCCCGCTCAAGGTGGTGCTGAGCACCATTGCGGGTTTCTGGCTGCTCGGGGCGACGCCGTTGGAAGGGCAGCTCCAGAGCGTTCCCACTTACAGCTTCTCGGCCTGGTTGCCGGGATTGACGATCGGGGCGGAATACGGGCGCGATTTCAAAAGCGCGGAAGCGCTGGCCCACCACGTGGGGCTGAGGGGGTATTACCGTATCGGCCGATTCGGCGTGGGAGGGGCGGCGGGATTTCGGAGCGCGGGCACAGGATCGCACCTGCAGTTAGGAGGAAGTGGTGCAGTGAGGTTATGGAGCCCGCTGGGTGAAAGAGGAGCGCTAACTTTGGAAACCGGAATCGGATACTTGGAGTCAGGAACTGCTGCTCAGGCCGCCACCTATCTCAGCGTGCCGGTGGTTCTAAGCCTAGGGTTGGGCGAGTTCGCCGTGGGCGATCGCAAGCTGCGGCCCTGGGTCGCGGCGAGAGTCCAGGCTTCGCGGGTGAAATTCGCGAGAGCTTTGCTCAATCAGTACGGGATGGGAGCGTCCGCGGGCATGGCGGTCGATCTGGTAGGGCCTGCGGGACTACACCTGGCGGCCGACGTCAGCAGGCGGGGAGAGCGAAGGCTCCAGGGAGCCGTGTTGTTCGGGGGGACGCGTTTTACCCTGGGAGTGGGGGTGTACGGGAACTTCAGGTTGGGAGGGCAGGGCGGATGAGGCTCTGGCGCCGGTTGCTCCTGCTGGCCAGTGCTATATGGCTTTCCGGATGTGCCGTGGTGTTCGATGCGCGTAACCTCGGCACCAATGTGAGGCTGGCGCAGACTCCGGACCAGCAGGGTTGCCCCACTCCTTTTCAGCGCTCGCAAAAAGCGGTGTATCTCCTCTGGGGATTGATACCGGCGAGCCAGCCGTCCCTGGAGCAGGTACTGGCATCCCAGGTTACCGGGACCGACGAAATCACGCAGCTCAGGATCAGGGTGCGTTCGCGATTCACCGACCTCCTCATCACCGGGCTCACCGGCGGCCTGGTAGTCCCTCGCTCCGTCACCTTTGAAGGGTGTGTAGTGCCCGGGAGCGGATGATCTCGAGAACCGCTCGGGCGCTGATATCCGCGGATCCTTGTTTCAGCACTTTCCGATTGCGCCTTCCTGCATCCACCGCCGCGGCGGGCTGTTCCAGCCACGCCAGCCAGCGTGTAGCAAGTTCGGCAGCGGAACCGGGCCGTGGGACGCTAACGGCACCTCCTGCCTGCAGCATGGCCTCGGCGTCCGGGGAATTGCCGTAGTTCGGTCCAAAGGTAACCGGAATTCCGAATGCAGCCGGCTCGACCACGGAGTGCACTCCGCTCCGCTTGAAGCCGCCTCCCACGTGGGCTACTGCGGCTATGAGATAAAGATCGGCCAGCAGCCCGAGCTTACCCACCACTACAATGCGGGCACCGGCGGGGATTGCGGGTTCGCCGGTCCAAAGCGCCGAAGCGGAAAGGGCTGGCGATATCTCTCGGGCTCTGCGCGGCTCGTGGGGTACCAGTACGAGTTTGAGCCCGGGTCTGCGCTCCGAAACCAGAGAGAACGCTTTAAGCACCAGCTGCTCATCGGTTGCGTCGGTGCTTCCCGCCACAATTACCGGATCTCCGGCAGCCCATTGTACAAAGGGCCGTACCTGATCCAATCGAACCGGGCGTTCGATTGTATAGTCGTGTCTCGGATCGCCGGTGACGGCTATTCTGCCAGGTCGAACGCCCAGTTCCATGAACCGGCTCGCGTCGGGTCGGCTAACGGCGCTCACGAAGTCGAGCCTAGAATAGACTCTCCGCAGCCAGCTTTTAGCCGGCTGTCGGAGTCGCAAGCTTTCCGGTGATACCGACCCACCGACTACAATCGCCGGGATCTCGTGCAGGCTTGAAACCTTTACGAGGTTGGGCCACAAGTCCCCGCGGGAAAAGAGAATCGCCGCAGGTCTGAGTGCCGAGAAGATGCGGTTCAAGATCTTAGGATCGTCCGGCGGGAGGTAGTCGGCCTTCTCGAAGAGCTTCGGTACAACCCACTCGGCGGCGGAAGGGGAAGAATAGCTCAGTATGAAACAAAGCTCCGGTTCGGCCGCCTGCATGCGTGCTACCACCGGCACGGCGGCAAGGGTCTCGCCCACGGACGCCGCATGCACCCAGATGAGAGTGCCTTCCCGTCTCTCCCGGACCCAGGCGATCCACCTATCGGCGGCCTGCAGTCTTCCTAGGACCGCACGGGACAGCTTGCCTGATCGGCGCAGAGGGAGACTGCGCCCCAGCAGTAACGTGGTTCTGGTGAGTGTGGTGTAAAGCCCGTCGGTCAGCGTCCGGTGCGCTCGGCGTAAATAGAGTCCAAGATCGGCCGCCACTGCTCTATCGGCGCGGCGCCCACTAGAAGCGCTCCTTGGATCACGAAGGACGGCGTACTGGTGACCCCGCCTCGCCAGGCAGCTTCGTACTCGGCCCTCACCAGCATCCTGGCCCGACCCGCAGTGAGACACTCTGACAAGCGCTCTCTGGAAAGATTGGCGGAGTCGGCCAGCAGGGAAAAGAAGGGCGCGGGATCTTCCATCCTGGCCCAGGCCGCTTGGTGCTTGTACAGCAGATCGTGAACCGGCCAGAAGCGATCTTGATGTGCGGCGCACATGGCGAACTCATGGGCCGCCGGGGCGTTGGGGTGGCTCTGGAAGATCGGGAAGTTGACGAATATGAGCCGCGCCTTACCCGTGGCTATGTACTCCTGCTCCAAGATAGGAAGGGTCTCCTCCCAAAACTGCCGGCAGTAAGGGCATTGAAAGTCGCTGATCTCGTAGATCGTGATGGGAGCGTCGGGGCTGCCTTTGGTGCGCTGGGGAAGCAGCAGTTCGGGGTCCTGGGCCTCCAAGGCCGGACCGGAACCGGCTGCCGTCCGCGACTGGCCGTTTCCACGGACCACCGCTACCGCGGCGAGTCCGCCGAGGAGAACGATCGCCGCGGCTCCGGCGATAGTAGCGCGATTCCAGGTTACCGGCATGCTCTGAAGGTCTCAGTCAGGCGGCCGATGCGCAAGTGCGCGGTCAGTGACGCCACCGCCGCTGGGCGTTTTGGTAATTGAGCACGGCCACGCTGGGGACCCAGCGGTTGGTATTCACGGTCACGCTCCAATAGAACTCTTGGAACGGATTCTCCGGGTCGGCCAAGCGGGCGTAAAGCCACCAGCGACCCGGCTCCACCGCCACCCTGGCCTCTCCTGATGAATCGGTCGCTACCTGGCGGGGTTCCCGTCCGCTCGCGAGGACCGCGGCGGTGAGCACCTCCGGGTAGTCTGCGAAAGCGATGCGTTCCCAGCGCCGCAGTGAGTCGGCTGCTCGGGCAGCGCGCCGTGCCAGTTCCCGGTCATCGCCGATCGCCGCCTGTATTGCCCGATCCCGTTCCGCCGTCAGGCGGTTCAACCGGGAATAGAGCGCGCGCAGCCGGGCGTAGGCTTCCCGGTAAGCTGGGGCGGCCCGGTTCATGCGGCGAAGCGAATCCGACAGCGCCGCGAGGCTATCGCGCGTGGCGCGCCAAGCCCGATCCTGCTCGGCAAATTGCGGCCTCTCGCGGCGGCGATAGTTGGCCATCTCGGACTCCAGCTCCGGAAAGCGGGGTCGGGGAACGGGAGCGACAGCCTCGAGAGAATCCAGAATACGGTCAGCATCGACCGGCAGCAGGCTGATCTCCAGGCCGTGCAGCGGATTGCCCTCTTGGTCTCTGGCGCGGATGGTGAGCTCCATCTCGCGGCGGCACGCCGAAGCTGCGCTCCCCAGGCAGAGCGCCGCGAGAGCGGCTAGGAAGGCCCGGGCTGCTCTTGGGTTTGACACTGTGCGCCTATGAGAGATGCCGAGGAGTTCTCTTCAGTAGACTATCGTTTCGGGGAAGATAAACCACCGAGGGTCTTGGGTCCGCCCGTTGACTTCCACCTCGTAGTGGAGGTGCGGAGCGGTGGATATTCCGCTGTTCCCCACCAGGGCGATCGTGTCGCCGCGCCTGACCCGCTGGCCCACCCGTACCAGGACCTTAGAACAGTGGGCGTAGCGCGTGATCACTCCGTATCCGTGATCGATTCGGACCTGAAGCCCGTATCCCGGCTCCCTGCCGACATCGATTACTAGTCCGGCGGCCGGAGCTATAATGGGCGTTCCCATGGGGGCGGAAATGTCTATGCCCTCGTGGGGGCGTGCCTGGTGAAAGATGGGATGCATTCGTGCATTGGCAAAGGTGCTCGACAACCACCCGCGGGTAGGCCAGATGGAGGGAGTGCGCAGCAGCCGGTCTTGGTGGGCCGCAAGACTCTCAGCCGCCTGCTGGAAAGACTGGGCCAGCAGATTGGCTCGCCGCACCAGGTTGTCGAGGTCGAGCTCCACCCGCAGAGCTTCTCTTCCTAGCGCGTCTTCCCTCAACAGGCGCTCCCGCTCGCTGAGTTCGCCCGGAGGTCCCCCTATTCCGGCCAACTGAACTTCCGGATCGGTAGGAGGCAGGCCTGCAAGCACCCGCACCTGGCGGTCCCGCTCCATGATCGCCTCCACCGTGTCGTTCACGGCGTCCAGTTGCGCCCGCACTCGTACCAAATCCTGAGCCAGTATCTGATTTATTCTCTCCAAGCGCTCGAGGCGCGAGATATCGACTGCTTTGGAGATGGCGATCGAGACCAAGGTCACGGTGGACAAAGCCACGACCGCCGCCGTACTCAGGAGCAGCTGTAGACCGCGCTTGGTGAGCGTTATGCTGGCCGACGCCCCCGAGTCGTGCGGTACCCAGACAATTGTCCATTGCCGCTGGGACATGGTCGCCCTCCCACTTTTTCAGTCCGAATTTCCGCTACCGGCTGGCCCGAGAGGGCGGCCTCGAAGGCGCCAGCCAACCAGCAGGGGAGCGCAAACTTAGGTTTCGAACCGGCAGGCTGTCAACCACCGCCGGGGAGTGGCCTGTAAGTTGTTCTCTATCAAGCGGTTACGCGCTGAGCGTTGGCCTTGGGAAAGAGCGGTGACCCTCTGGTAACGCTTTTTCCTCCCACCGGGGGCTTGAGGATCATTTCCCAGTTTGCGCGGCCTGGGTCGTCCGGCAGGCCCAGTGCGAGCCATGCTTCTTTGGTCTTGTTGGGCATAAAGGGGCTTGCCATCAGGGTGATTCTCGCCACCGCTCTAGCCAGTGCCGAGAGGGCTCGGCGAAGCTCCCCGGTGCTGCCGCTTTTTGCCAGGTTCCAGGGTGCGCTCTCTTCTACGAACGCGTTGGCTCGGTCCACCAGGCGCCAGACCTCTTGGGCGCCTTGGTGCAGCAGGTGCTCATCCATGGCCTTGCGGTAGTTCTGGATAACTTCCAGGGCAAAGTTATCCAGTGCCGTGGGTTCGGTTGTATCCGGTACCGTGGCGGCGCAGTATCGGGCCGTCATGGCCACCACTCTGCTGGTCAAGTTTCCGTAGCCGTTAGCGAGGTCGGCTTCATAGCGGGCGTCGAATCGCTCCCAGGTAAAGTCTCCACTTCCGTCCCAGGGTACCTCTCTCAAGAGGAAATAGCGGAACGCATCTGGACCGTGGCGTTCGATCGCCTGGTTCAATTCGACTTTCACCCCTGCAGTTTTGGAAAACCGGCGTCCCGAAAAGTTGACCCAGCCGTGGGACCAGATCCCTTTGGGCACCGGTAGTTCGGCGGCCATCAACATGGCGGGCCATATGGCGGCATGGAAGCGGAGGATGTCCGGGCCGATGATGTGCAGGTCTGCAGGCCACAACTCTTCGAATCCCGGTTCGGGGAAGCCCGTTGCCGAGAGATAGTTGATCAAGGCATCGAACCAAACGTACACCCGCTGCTGGTCGTCTCCGGGCCAGGGGATGCCCCAGGAGAGCCGTGCCCGGCTGATCGACTGATCTTGCAGTCCGCCTTCCACCACGTTGCGGATTTCATTGAGCTTGGACTCGGGCCTAACGTAGTTCGGGTCGTTGCGGTAGATCTCCAGTAGGGGTTCTGCGAAGGCCGAAAGTTTGAAGAAATAGTTGGGTTCCTCCACCCATCTTATTTCCAGCGTGGGATGCAGCGGGCAGCGGCCTTCCGCGAGATCTTTCTCCAGCTTGAAAGCTTCGCATCCGGTGCAGTAGTACCCGCGGTAAGTCCCCCGGTATATGTAGCCTCGCTTTTCGATTCGGCGGAGAAGCTCGATAACCGCGCGGCGGTGACGTTCCTCCGTGGTGCGAATGAAGTCGTCGTAGCTGATGGACAGTTTCTTCCACGCCGCCCGGAAGCGGTCGGCCAAAAGGTCGATCCACTCTTGGGGTGACAGATTGGCCTTCGCCGCCAGGTCCACCACGTTCTGGCTGTTCTCGTCCATCCCCATGACGAAATGCACTCTCTGGCCTCGAAGGCGGCGGTAGCGCGCTATGCAGTCAGCGCCGATCTTCTCGAAGGCGTGCCCGATGTGGGGCTCGCCGTTGGGGTAATCGATAGCGGTCGTGATGTAGAATTTCTCGCTCATTGCGAGCCGGACTCCGGGCGATTGCGGCCCTTTCTCCTGCGCCGCTTATGACGCCGCCTCCTCCGCTTCGGTTCGCCGGCGGAATCGGCCGTAGCAGACGCGGCCTGGGGCGGAGGCGAGGCCTCCGGCTGTGAGATTTCCCCTTGGGGAGGCAAGGTAGCTGCGGATTGCACTTGTGCTGCTGTTTCCGCGGCTGCCATCTCCTGCTCGAGCTCGGCCAGGGACACCGAGCGGACGGTGCCGTCTTCGGAGCGCAACAGTACGCGCTCGCGGAAGATGTCTACCGCTTGGACCTTCTCCGTACCCCGGGAAGTGCGCAGATTCTTGCCCTCCTTGGGAAAGCGTTTTCGGCTGGCTACGTAGAAATCGTGCTCGTATCGCAGGCAGCAGAGGAGCCGCCCGCAACCTCCCGAGATCTGCGAGGGGTTGAGCGAGAGGTTTTGGTCCTTGGCCAAGGAGAGACTTACCGGTTTGAGTTCGGGCAGCCAGGAGGAGCAGCAGTACTGGCGCCCGCAACGCCCCACTCCGTCCAACCGCTTGGCTTCGTCTCGGGCTCCGATCTGCCTAAGTTCTATACGGGTACGGAAGAGGGCAGCCAGGTCCCGGACCAGGGCTCGAAAGTCAACCCGCTGGTCCGCGGTGAAGTAAATGGTCAGTTTCTTCCGGTCCCACTGCCATTCGGCATCGGAAACCTTCATCGGCAAGCCGTGCGCCTGGACCCGTTCCATAACCTTGCGGCGTACGTCCTCCTCCGCCTTGCGCAACTCCCTGCTCAGGCGGGCTTCTTCCGACGACGCGCTGCGCACGATCTTGCCCTTGGGTTCCTTGGGTGCGGCCAGGGCGCACCCGTTGCACCCCACCCCGCATTTGCGAAGCGCCAGCTCGCCTACCGCGGAGACGGTTCCCAGGTCCACTCCCCGCTCCGCCTCGACGATCACCGGATCGCCGACCGCCAGAGCTGCGGAGTCTTCCCAGGTATAAAACTCTTTCCGGTTACCTTTGAACCGGACTTCTACCAGTTCAGGCAATTCAACTCTCTATGTACCTGCCCATCCTCAAGTACTTCTCTGCCCTCAGCTTGATCAGCTCCTCGGGAGCTATGCCCTCCAGGCTCTTGAGCGCCCCTTTGAGCGCTTCGCCCAGGGCTCGGGCCGCTCCTTCCGGGTCGGAGTGCGCACCACCCAAAGGCTCCCGCACGATCTCGTCTACCACTCCGAGAGAGTACAGATCGCGGGCCGTGAGCTTCAGCGCCTCGGCCGCCCGCTCTTTCTGGCCGGCGTCCTTCCAGAGAATCGCCGCACACCCTTCGGGGGAAATGACCGAGTAGATCGCATTCTCCATCATCAGTACCCGGTCGGCCAGCCCGAGAGCCAACGCTCCGCCCGAACCCCCTTCGCCGATCACGGCCGCCACGATGGGCGTCCGGAGTGCGGCCATGTGCTCCAGGTTCCGGGCGATCGCCTCGGCTTGGCCTCTTTCCTCCGCCCCCAATCCGGGGTAAGCTCCCGGTGTATCGATCAATGTAATTACCGGTGCCCGGAAACGCTCGGCCAGGTGCATGAGCCTGAGGGCCTTGCGGTACCCCTCGGGGTGCGGCATCCCGAAGTTGCGCCGCAGGTTCTCCTTGGTGTCGCGTCCTTTCTGGTGGCCTATGACCATAACCGGCCTGCCGTCCAGCCGCGCCCAGCCTCCTACGATCGCGGGGTCGTCCCGGTAAAGCCGATCCCCTTTCAGTTCCACGAAGTCGCTGAAGGCGCGGTCTATGTAATCCAGAGTGTAAGGCCTGCGGGGGTGGCGAGCTACTAGTACCCGCTGCATCGGAGTGAGGTTGGCGTAGATCTCGCGTTTCAACTCGGCCAGCTTGCGTTCCAGCGGCGCGATCTCTCGCTCCACATCCAGCTGCCGCTCGCTGGCCAATTGGCGCAGGCGGTCTATCTGCCGCTGCAACTCCTCCAGGGGTTTCTCGAAATCCAGATGGACTATCGGTGCTGCTGCCACGGTAGTGCTCCGTTCCTGTCCCGGTCCCGGCTCTCAGCGGGCGCGCACCAAGCGCACCCGGTCGGGGCCCAGGATCCGCTTTAGCTCGTCAATAAGTTCGTCTTCGAGCGCTACGGTAAGCCGGCGGGCTTTCAACTTGGCGGTGGTTCCGTTCCCGTCGCTCCATTCCACGAACACCGGCGCGGGTCCGGGGTGAGAGGCACAGAGAGCGGCCGCAGCCCGGGCGGCGGCGGGCTCCGGAGGTGCGTCCGCCCTCCAGCACAGAGCCAGACCCACCGCGCCGCTGCTCTTGAGCTGCTCGAGAGGCTGGGCGTCCTCCACCACGAAGGGAACACGGTCCTCGCCACGGTCTCGCTGGCTGTAGCTCCCGGTCAAAAGGAGCGCAGCGTCCGGAACTATGATGTGGGAGAGACGAGCCCAGGCCTCGGGAAAAACGATCGCTTCGGCCATCCCGTGGAAGTCTTCGATGGTGAGTCTCGCGTACTCCGCTCCGGTCTTGCGGCTGATCCTCCTCTGCACCGCCGTTACGATCACCGCCGCCGTGACCCGGTGCTCGCTCCAGGTTCCCAGTGTGGCGGTGGTGCGCGAACCGAAGAGGGCAACCTCTTCGCGGAACCGTTCCAAAGGATGTCCCGAGATGAAAAAGCCCAGCACCTCGCGTTCCCGGGCCAGCCGCTCGGCCTCCGGCCAGGGTGGCACCTCCGGCAGGGTATCGGAGTCGTCTCCCTCCCTGGCTGCCGGCAAGTCCTCGAACAAGGTGACCTGGCCGGCTTCGATCTCCGCTCTGCGAAGCTGAGCCGCGCCCAAGACGCGGTCCAGCGCTGCCATCAGCTGAGCGCGGTGAGCTCCCAGATGATCCAGCGCTCCGGCCGCGATCAGCGACTCGATCACCCGCTTGTTGCAAACCCTAAGATCGATCCTCTCGCAGAAATCCTTCAACGAGCGGAACGGCCCTCCTTTGCTCCGAGCTTCCATGATCGACTCGATGGCTCCTCGCCCAACATTGCGTATCGCTCCCAGACCAAAACGGATTTCCCGGTCCCCGGTCACCGTAAACTTCCAGCCCGACTCGTCCACCGAGGGCGGCAAGACTTTGATCCCCAGCTCTCTGGCCTCGGCGATGTACGCCACGACTTTTTCACTGTCGCCGATTTCCGACGACAAAAGGGCCGCCATGAACTCCGCCGGATAGTGGGCTTTCAGCCAGGCCGTCTGGAAAGAAAGAATACTGTAGGCTACGCTGTGAGATTTGTTGAACCCGTAGCGCCCAAAGGTTGCTATCTGTGCCGCGATCTCTTCTATCACGGACCGCTTGTAGCCCCGCTCCACCGCCCGATCTATGAATCGTCCCAGCTCCCGCTTAATCAGCTCCTGGTCCTTTTTGCCTACCGCCTTGCGCAGCAGGTCCGCTTCGGCCAGGGTGAACCCCGCCAGAACGTTGGCGATCCGCATGACCTGTTCCTGGTACAGGATCACGCCGTAGGTCGGCTCCAGAATCTCCTTGAGCTCCGGAAGCGGATAAGTGACCGCCTCCTCTCCCCGCTTCCGCCTGACGTAAACCTGGTGCATGCCGGAGTCCAAGGGACCGGGACGCACCAGGGCGTTGGTGGCCACCAGATCGTCGAAACGGTCGCACCGCAGCTGGCGCAGCATGTCGGTTCCCAAGGGAGATTCGAACTGAAACACGCCGGCGGTCCTGCCGGAGCGCAGCATCTCGTAAACTTTCGGATCGTCGAGATCCAGCGAATCGAGGTCGACGGCGATCCCGTGGCGCTCCTCGATCATCTTCACCGCGTCGTGAATCACGGTGAGCGTCTTCAAGCCGAGGAAATCCATCTTGAGCATGCCGACCTGCTCCAGGGCCAGCATGTCGTATTGGGTGATCAGCCCTTCGTCTGCGGCCTCCGCAGACCCCGGCTTTTGGGGAGGAGTGCACACCGGGACGTACTCGTCGAGGGGACCGGGAGCGATCACTATTCCGGCCGCGTGCACCGACGCGTGGCGCGCCATACCCTCGATCCGCCGGCTCAAGTCGATAAGCCGAGCCACGGTGGGATCCGAACTCCTGAGGGCTGCCAGCTCCGGCACCTTCTCGGCGGCTTCGCTCAAGCTGAGGCCGAAGGCCGATCCCGAGGGAATGAGTTTGGCTATGCGATCGGCATCCGCCACGGGAAGTCGGAGGACGCGAGCTACGTCCCGCACCGCGGCCCGAGCCTTGAGCGTCCCGAAAGTGATAATCTGGCCCACGCTGTCCCGGCCGTAGCGCTCCCGAACGTATTCGATCACCTCGCCGCGGCGCTCGAAACAAAAGTCCACGTCTATGTCCGGCATGGAAACCCGCTCGGGATTGAGGAAGCGCTCGAAGAGGAGATCGAAGCGCAGAGGATCTACGTTAGTGATGCCCAAGGAGTAGGCCACCAGCGACCCCGCAACCGAACCGCGGCCCGGTCCTACGGGAATGCCTCGCTCTTTAGCGGCCCGGATGAAATCGTGTACTATCAAGAAATATCCCGCGTAACCGGTCTTGGTGATGACGTCGAGTTCGTACTCTAGGCGCTCCTTCACCTTCGGGGGCAGCGGCGACCCATACCGGTGCTCCGCTCCCTGCCGGGCGAGCTCGATAAGAAGCTCGTCGTCCGAGCGGTACCCCTCGGGGCGGGGGAACTGCGGCAGGAAGTAGCGTTTTTCGAAATCGAACTCGCACAAATCGGCTACGCGACAGGTGTTCTCCAGCAGCTCCGGTCGATCCGGAAACAATTCGGCCATCTCAGCTTCCGATTTCACGTAGCTTTCCTGGCCGATGAATCGGAACCGATTCGGGTCGTCCAACTCTTTCCCGGTCCCGATCGCCAATAGGACATCGTGGGCTTCGGCGTCTTCCCGCCTCAGATAATGGGCGTCGTTGGTCAGCACTACGGGAAGGCCCAACTCTTCGGCGAGTTGGAACATCCCCCGGGCTACTACCGCTTCGTCCGGGATCCCGTGCTGCTGAACCTCCAGCCAGAAACCGTCCGGGCCGAAGGTGCGGGCAAACCATTCGGCCGAACTTTTGGCGGCCTCATAGTTTCCCGCCCTGAGCCAGATAGCTATCTCTCCCGACAGGCAGGCGGCGAGGCAAACGATCCCCTTGCGGTACTCCCAGAGAACTTCTTTGTCGATCCGGGGCCTCCGGTAGTACCCCTCGCGAAAACCGATGGAGGACAACTTGACCAGGTTTCGGTATCCGGTTCGGTCTCGTGCCAGCAAGAGCAAGTGGGAATAGTTGGCGGGCGCCCCCGGAGGGCGCTCTCTCGCATGCCGGGATCCGAACGCCAGATAAGCCTCGAAGCCCAGTATCGGGCGTATCCCGGCAGCTTTGGCTTGGTGATAGAAAGTGCAGCTGGCGAACAGGTTGCCGTGATCCGTTACGGCAAGCGTATCCATTCCCAGCTCCTTCACCCGGGCCACCAGATCGGGTATGCGGTTGGCGCCGTCGAGAAGGGAGTACTCGGAATGGGTGTGCAGGTGAACGAAACCCATCTATCCTACAGCCCAAAGATGACCCATCGGGGTTAAGGTATTAGACCCCCGAAACGTTGTCAAAAAACCCCGCCCTCCCGTAAGTTCCGCCATGCTCCGAGCGACCAGTCTGCTGGCTCTGGGCCTTATGATGTGGCTGTTCAAAGGTCTCGCCGCCGGTGCCTCGCCCCAGGCGGCGGCGACCTTGGCCTTGGGCTTCCTGCTGCTGGCCGCTTATTTGGGTGGGCTTCTAGTACGCCGGCTGAGTTTGCCCAAGATAACCGGCTACCTGCTAGTGGGGGTTCTGGCGGGACCGGCGGGCCTGCACTTCGTTACATCTCACGACATCGATCAGCTGAGGTTGGTGGGCGAAATCGCCGTAGCCCTCATAGCGCTGGCCGCGGGGGGAGAAATCCGCCTCCCCGAACTCAAACGCTACCGGTCCTTGCTGCTCAAGTTCGGAGGCGCTGCGATCGCCTTTCCCATGGCGATCGTCATCTTCGGCGCCATCCTGACGAGCCCCTGGTTTCCCCTCACCGCCGGCCGGCCCCTAACCGATGTAGTGGCTATTTCCCTGTTGCTGGGCGTCATCGCCGCAGCCGGCTCACCCGCGGTGGCCCTGGCCGTGATCTCGGAGACCGGAGCGCGCGGGCCGCTGGCGAGGGCGGTGCTCACCGTGGTAGTGGCGAAAGACGTAACCGTGATCGTCGCCTTCGCCGTGGCGCTCAGCCTCGGCCGGGCGCTGGTGAGCGACGCGGGGCTGGACCTGGAGTTCGTGCTCGCCGTGGGCCGGCGCATAGCTTTCTCCATCATGGCGGGATGGGCCCTGGGCTGGCTCGCTTCCCAATACCTCAAGTACGTAGAACGGGAAATGGTGCTATTCACCCTGGGCACCGCGTTCTTGGCCGTCGAACTGGCACACATGTTACAACTCGAAGCCATGCTCCTCACTTTGACGGCGGGCTTTTTCGTGGAGAACATCGCTCCCGTGCGCGGCGAGCGATTTGTCCGGGCGATAGAGCAGAGCAGCCTTCCGGTCTATGCGGTATTCTTCGCTCTGGGGGGTGCCGGCGTGCATATCGAAGCGCTCCGGGAAATGTGGCTATGGGCGGCGTTGCTCATCGGCCTCAGGGCTGTGGGTGTTCTGGCGGCGGCGCGCTGGGGGGCCAAGGAAGAACCGGTTGTGGCCCGCTACGGGTGGTGCGGCCTCATATCCCAAGCGGGAGTCGCGCTAGGCTTGGCTCTCATGACTCGGTCGGTCTTTCCCGCCTGGGGTGCTGCCCTGGAGACCCTGGCAGTGGCGATGATCGCGGTGCACGAGCTTATCGGACCGGTACTGCTCCGCTGGGGATTGAGCCGCGCCGGAGAAGTGGAGGCGGAAAGAGAGCCTCAGCCGGAAGAAAGACTGCTTGCAAAGAGCGGAGTTTCCGTATGACCGTATCCCGTACGATCTTTGGAAGGTTTCCGACATCGGGGTGGCTGGCGTTGTGGCTACTGTCGGCTGCCTGCGGGGGCGACGAACTACCCACGGCCGAAACGCTCGAAAAGGTGGGGTCGACCGACGGGCAGAGCACTCCTGCGGGCGGATTCCTCCCGGCGCCCCTAGCGGTAGTGGTCAAAGCGGCGGACGGGTCGCCGGTTCCGCGGGCCGAAGTGCGCTGGTCCGTCAGCTCGGGTACCGGCGCCGTACTTTCCGACAGTGTGACCCTGAGCGACGGCGACGGGAGGGCGGAGGTGATGGTCCGCTTGGGCCCCACTGCGGGTTCCTACGGAGTGCGGGCGGCTCTGAAGGCCAGAGAAGATCGCCGGGTTTCGTTTAGTCTCACCGCTACCGAGCCCCCTGTGCTTTCGGCAATGACGCCGGCAGACTTCCGGGGCGGAGACACCATTCGGTTGTCGGGTTCCAATCTCGGCCCTGAAGCCCAGGCATTCATCGGCGGCCATCCGGCCCGCATCGTCGGTTCCAGTGGAGGTACCAGTATTTCGGTTGTCGCTCCGCCGTGCCTCGTACCCGGGGCCGTGAAGGTGAGGGTCGAGATAAGGTCGGCTTCGAGTAACGAACTTTCCGGGAACTACCAGGCCAGCACCGCGCCGGTAAGGTTGGCGGTGGGAGATTATGCCAGTCTTGTACCGGCGAGCGTAGCAGGGTGCGCGGTTTTTCCGCCGGCGGGGTTGGACACGGTGGAGTACCTGATCACGCCCCAAGCAGTAAGCGGCAAGGCGGGAGACTCCACCACTTACCGGTTGCGCGGAGATTCGGTGGCAACTGTGACCACTAAGCTTGGCATAGAGGGTCAAGAGTTGCCCTTTGCGGTAGTTTTCCACGACGCTCTCCGCCAGAGAGAGGCGGAAATGGCTGGCCTGCCGAGACCGGCGTTCGAGCCCAGCGCCGCTCCGGCTGCTTCGCCGCCCGGGATCGGGAGCAGGAGAACGTTCCGGGTGTGCAACAAGCTCGACTGCAACAAGTCCGAGGACTTCAGCACCGTGCTTGCAGAGGTCCACTATGTAGGTGAGCGGGCGGTCATATATCAGGACGTGGAGGCTCCGCCTGGGGGATTCACCTCCGAAGATTTCAGGCAACTGGGCGCCCTCTTCGACCAAGAGCTCTACGGCGTCGCCACTCGAGCCTTCGGTGCGGAGTCGGACGTGGACCGCAACGGCGTGGTTTTCATCCTGTTTACGCCGGTGGTGAACCGCCTGACTCCCAAGGAACAGTGTTCTCAGGCTTTCGTGACCGGATTCTTCTTCTCCATAGACATCGACCCCGCCTTCGCCAAGGACGAGCGGTCCAATAAGGCGGAAGTCTTTTATGCGATTGTGCCCGACTCTGCAGGCACGGTCACCTGCCAGCACAGGGTGTCGAGCGTCAAGCGGTTCGTACCGGTGACTTTCATTCACGAATTCCAGCACATGATCAGTTTTTACCAGCACGTGATGCTCCGGGGAGGGCGAAGCGCCGAGGAGCTCTGGTTGAACGAGGCAATGTCGCACTTGGCGGAGGAGCTGGGCGGATTTCACTTTCTGGCGCTGGGAGACCAGCGGAAGTTTTCCGACTTCGTGATCGGGAACCTGTTCAATGCTTACAAGTATCTTCAGGATCCCGGCGCGCGGTTCGTCTTTCCCAAGGCCGGACAGGGGACTTTGGAGGAGAGGGGCGCGGCCTGGCTGTTTCTGCGGTGGATAGTGGACCAGTTCGGCGACGAAGTAGTGCGGCGGCTGTCGGAGACAAGCTTGACCGGCGTGGCGAACGTGGAGCGCGCTACGGGGGAGCCTATCGAGCGCCTGCTGGCACAGTGGTTCCTGGCCAACTGGGTGTCGGATCTCCCAGGGTTTTCCCCTCAACCCAGGCTCAAGTACCGAAAGTGGTCGTTTAGGAGTGTCTATCGCAGTCTTCACACTCAATCGCCCACGAACTTTCCGAGGCCTTTCCCCCTGGTGCCCGATTCGTTCTTCGGCGGGCAGTTCCAAGTAAGCGGCGTGCTCCGCGCCGGTTCGGGCGAGTATGTCAGGGTGATCCAGCTGCCTAGCCAGAAAGGTTTTGCCCTTCAGTTTACCGACGGTCTCGGCGCTCCTCTCACCGGAGTTCCCGCGAGGCTGAACATAATCCGTGTCAAGTAGCCGCTGGGGCCCGCTTTTCGTTTTCCTCTTTTTGGCGGCCGCTTTGGGGGCGGCGCCGGGAGGCGCGCAGCAAAGCTCCGCTGCGGCACCGTCGGTGATCGGCCTTGCAGGGTCCGCCCGGAGCGATGCTTTGGGAGGAGTCGGCGCCGCGCTGATGGGGGATGCAGGAAGTTTATTCGGCAACCCCGCGGGTCTAGCCACTGTGAGCAACGTAGCTCTGGAGACCACTTACCGGCGGGTTGCGGGAGCAGGGGCTGCGGTGACAGCCGCGGCGGCTGCAAGATTGCGGCAGTTCGACCTGGGGCTGGGCGTCAAATACCTGGGCTTCGATTCTACCAAACTGCTGCCTTCGCCCGCCACTCAGCCTTACGAACTGGAGGCCGTAGGATCGCTCATCTACCGTTTCGGGTTGATCGCCTTCGGCGGATCGGCCCGCTACGTGCGAACCTCCTCACCGTCCGGGCGCGAGGAGGCGTTGAGCGGAGATCTGGGCCTGGCGGTCGCGTTTTTCGATATCATGGCCATCGGGTTCGCTATACAAAACATCGATGACAACTGGCGTCCTGAAAGCGGGCTCAGGTTGCCCCGGTTGAGCCGGCTGGGTTTCACCATGAACTATGTAGATCCGCAAGAGACCTTCCGTCTCATGTCGGTGGCGGAAGTTCAGTGGCGAGAGGGAATGCCCAGCAGAATCGTTTTGGGAGGGGAAGCGGGTGTGGTGTTGCGGGGCCTGGGTATCCTCGGCAGAGCCGCTTGGCGCTCTCGATCTAAGGCGATCGGCGATCCGGCAGTGACCTTGGGAGGCACTCTGGCGCTGGGCAAGATCAGTCTAGACTACGCTTACGCGGAGCGAGACGGTTTGGGCTCTAAAGCCCATCGCGCGGGACTCCGCTTGGCCCTATGAGGGCCAGGGTCGGAGCCCCAAAATAGACCAATGAGGGTAAGAGGGCAGATACTGGCAGCAGCCGCGGGCGCCGCCGTCCTGGCCCTAACTTTCATGTTCGCCGCTAGCGACGATCTCCGATTTTTGGTCCGGGCGGCTTACGAAGAAGGACGGATCTTACTTCGCCGAAGGCCGATCGACGAGCTGATTGCGGACCCGGAGGTGCCCGCTGCGCGCAAGGAACAGCTGCGACTGGTGCGGGAAGCGAGAGAGTTCGCGGTGCGGGAGCTGGGCCTCGCTGCAGGCCAGACCTACACTCACTTTAGCGACGTGGGACGCGACACCCTGCTGCTGGTACTATCGGCGAGTCCTGGGGATAAACTAGAGGAATACTTGTGGCGCTTCCCCGTGGTAGGTGCATTCCCGTACAAGGGTTTCTTCGATCTGGCCGCGGCCCGCCATGAAGCTCGCCGATTGGAGCAGCGCGGTTTCGACACCTACCTCCGCCCCGCACCGGCTTTTTCCACTCTCGGCTGGTTTCCGGATCCCCTGCTGTCGACGGCGCTATCCGCAGACCCGGTGCAATTGGTCGCCACGGTCCTGCACGAGATCGCCCACAATACCCTTTTCGTCAAGGGCAGAGTGGCGTTCAACGAAAGCTTCGCCTCGTTCGTCGGGTATCGCGGTGCCGAGAGATTTTTCGGACTTAAGGGCGACTCCGCTCTGGCTGCCCGCGCCGGGGCGATATGGCGCGACGAGAAGAAGCTGGGAGAGTTCTTTCGAGCCCTCGCCGATACCCTGGAAGTGATCTACGCTCTGACGGCTCCTGCGGACTCGATCTTGGGGCTTAAACGGCGAATTTTGCACACTGCCAAACGATGCCTTGCGGAAGAACTCGCCGGCGGGTTCGAGGTGTACGACCCTTCCCGCCTGGCTCGAGGCCCGTTCAACAACGCCCGGCTCGTGGCGGCTCTGGTTTACCGCACGGGACTCGATCTCTTCGACCGGGTTCTGAGCTCGGCGGAAGGCGATCTGAGATCTGCGATAGCCCTCATCGTCCGGTCGGCGCCCGCCCCCAACGACGGCGATCCGTTCGAAGCGCTGGCCGCCCTCAGTTACCCCGCAGGCGCTCCGCCTCCGCAACTCTGCTCAGTGCGATCATGTAGGCGGCGGTTCGCCACGCTATGTTCCGCTCCTTGACCAGATCTCGCACCTGCCGGTAGGCCCGCCTCATTTTTTCCCGCAACTCCGAGTTCACCCTTTCCAGCGACCACGGGTGCTGCTGGAGGTTCTGCACCCACTCGAAGTAGCTCACCACCACCCCTCCGGCGTTCACCAAAAAGTCCGGCAGTACGGTAATCCCCCTCTCCTCCAGGATCCGGTCCGCCGAGGGCGTAGTAGGGCTGTTGGCCGCCTCTACCACAACTTTACAGTCTATGATCCGGGCGTTGGTCTCCCGGTTGATCACTCCACCCAGAGCCGCCGGTACCAGCCAGTCGCAGGGAATCTTCCACAGCTCCTCGTTGGTGATCGTCTGGCCGCCGCGGAATTCGGCTACCGGCTTGCGCTCCCGATAGGCGTGCGCGAACAGCTCGGGAACGTCGAGGCCGTTTTCGTTCAGCAATCCTCCGTCCACGTCGGTGGCGGCCACCACCTTGGCTCCCAGTTCGTGCAAAAACAGCGCCACGTGGGCCCCCACATTGCCGAAGCCCTGAATCACCACGCGACTGTCCTTGATGGGAAGGCCGAAGTCTTCGGAATATTCCTGCATGCAGTACACGCACCCCCGCCCGGTCGCCTCCTCTCGCCCCAAGGAACCTCCCAGAGAGACCGGTTTTCCAGTGACTACCGCCGGAGTGTAGCCCGCCCGGGCGGAGTATTCGTCCAACAACCAGGCCATGACTTGGGCGTTGGTTCCCATATCCGGCGCCGGAATGTCCCGGTAAGGCCCCAAGACGATGGAGATCCTGCGCGTGAAGCTCCGGGTGACGCCCTCTAGTTCCCGCCGGGACAACTTTCGAGGATCGACTTGGACCCCGCCCTTGGCGCCACCGAAAGGAATGTCCACCAGCGCCGTTTTCCAGGTCATGGTAGTCGCCAACCCCAAAACCTCTTCCTCGTCGGCTTCGGGATGGAAGCGGATTCCCCCTTTGCACGGACCCCGGGCTCCGTTGTGCTGGACCCGGTATCCCCGGAAAATCTCGATACTGCCGTCGTCCATGCGGACCGGAACTTCCACGGCGACCGACCGGAACGGCATCCTCAACAGCCGCCGCATGTAGGGTTCGAGCTCCAGCAGATCCGCCGCTAGATCGAACTGCGACTTGGTGATTGCACCGGCGCTCATGGTGGTGCGCTGCTGGCCGGACATCTGCGTCTTCTCCTTGCTCGGGGTGGTGGAGAATCTCCACTGCTCGCAGCGGTTGGCAAGGGGCGGGCGCTGGCACTCCGGTACTCGGGGTCTATATTACGGGGCCATGGACACCTTGACCGACTTCATAGACCGGAATCGCGAGCGAATCCTGGAGGAACTAAAGAGCTTCCTCAGGATACCTTCCATCTCCACCACGCCGGCCCATGCCGCAGACTGCAGAAAGGCCGCTCAATGGGTGGCCGATCATCTCGCCGCCCTGGGCTGCCGGCAGATCGAACTCTTGGGTAGCGACACCCACCCCGTGGTGTGGGCCGAGGGGCCTAAGAGGGACGGAAGACCCACGGTGCTGGTGTACGGCCACTACGACGTGCAGCCGCCCGATCCTTTGGAGCTGTGGGAAAGTCCTCCCTTCGAACCGACGGAGCGAAACGGCGACTTGGTGGCCCGGGGCGCTACCGACGACAAAGGCCAAGTCTTCGCCATCGTCAAGGCGTTCGAGGCGGTGAGCAGCAACGGTGAGCCTCCGGTCAACGTCCGGTTTTTGATCGAAGGCCAGGAAGAATCGGGGAGTATGGTGCTGTTCGATCTGCTCGAGCGGGAGCCGCACCGGGTAGAGGCCGACGCCGTCCTGGTGTCCGACATGCCCTACTTCGCTCCCGGTTGGCCCTCGGTGGAGACTGGTCTCAGGGGTCTGTGTTACGCGGAGATCGAGGTGAGAACGCTGAAGAGCGACCTTCACTCGGGGCTTTACGGAGGAGTGGCCCCCAATGCTCATGAGACACTGGTGCACTTGTTGGCCCGGCTCAAGTCACCCGACGGGCGGATCAATATCCCCGGTCTGTATCAGGCTGTGAAGCGCCCTTCAAAAAAGGAACTGGAAGGCTGGAAGAAACTGCCCTTCAACGAGCGCAAGTACCTGCGCGAGGAGGTGGGTGCCAAAGCGCTGACCGGGCTCAAAGGGTACAGTCCGCTGGAGCGCACCTGGGCGCTCCCGACGTTCGAGATTCACGGCATAGCGGGAGGGTTTACGGCGGAGGGGGCCAAGACCGTTATTCCCGCAGTGGCTACGGCCAAGGTGAGTTTGCGCCTGGTGCCCAACCAGCGCTACCGTACGGTCCAACGGCAGCTTGCGGCGGCGGTGAAACGGCTGGCGCCCAAGTATGCCACCGTCACCGTACGGTTCGTCCACGGTGCGGATCCCGTGCTGGTGGACACCAGCGCCAAGCCGTTCGAGCTGATCGACCGGGCTTTCCGTGAGGTCGAGGGACGCGGAGTGGTTTTCACTCGCTCCGGTGGCTCGATTCCCATTGTTCCGGCGCTGGGCAAGCGCCGGGCCCCGGTAATTCTTGCCGGTATCGGCCTGCCCGACGACCGGCTGCATGCCCCCAACGAGAAGATCAACCTGAATCAGTTCTGGAAGGGGATCCGAGTATTTGGACGCTTTTTCGAGCTAATGGGAACAGAGCTGCACCGCTCTAGGTGATCGCTTCGGCCACTTCCTCCAAAGGAACCATCTGAGGGCGCTGTCCGAATACCTGGGCGAACCCCAGTACCACGCTCTCCAAGGTGCGGGCCCAGAGATCCCGGGGCGCTTTCTCTTCGAGCTCCTTTTGAATGCTGGTCATTCTCACACCGGGGATTCCGCAGGGCACTATCAGATCGAAGTAAGAGAGGTCGGTCGTCACATTGAGGGCGAAGCCGTGCCACGTCACCCATTGCCTGACGTGGATCCCGATGCTCGCGATCTTGCGATCCAGTACCCATACGCCGGTGTAACCTTCCCGGCGACCGGCCTCGATGCCGAACTCCTCCAGAGCCACGATCAGAGCCTGTTCCAGTTGCCGCAGAAACCAGTGGAGGTCCGTGCGGTGCTCGGTCAGGTCGAAAATCGGATATCCCACCAGCTGGCCCGGTCCGTGAAAGGTTACGTCTCCTCCCCGCTCGATTTCGTGAACCTCGATCCCCCTGGCTTGGAGCAGGGCTTGCGGAGTACTCAGGTGTTCGGGGCGAAACCCGCGTCCCAGGGTGACCACCGGAGGATGCTCCACCAGGAGCAGGAGGTCGTTCTTGCGGCGCTTTTCGATTCTTTCCTTGGCCAGGCGCCGCTGCAGTTCCAGGGCCTCGGTGTAGGGGATGCGGCCCAGTCCAACCACTTCCAAGTCCTGGCTCACGGCTCCCCCGCCGCGCGGCGCGCCCGAGTGAGAGACCAAACCCCCGCCGCCAACAGGGCGAGTAGATAGCCTACCAGTCCCCCCGTGCCGCCCAGAGCGTCGGCCGGCGCCGCCGCTCCGGAGAGGAGCAAAGATCCGAAGACGGCGATGAAGCCCACGGCACCCCGGCGCCACAGGTCCGGTACCCTTTTAGCCAGCAACCAGGCGGTGGTAAAAGCGCATCCTATTCCCGCCAGGAGACCGGCGGTCAGCATCAAAAACCCCCCGTCGCCGCTGAGGGGGCCGGTCTCGCTCTGAAGCGTTCTGAACAGGGTTACTCCCGCTGTGGTAGCCGCGGCGCCGAACGATGCTCCGGCGGCGGCGCTTCCCAGGACCAGCGATACCGGGTTCGATGGGGCCGCCTCAGACATGCATCACTCTACCCAAAGAATCCAGCGCCGCTTCGGCCACCGCTTCCGAAAGCGTGGGGTGAGCGTGCACCGCCAGCTCTATCTCTTCCACCGTGTATTCGTTCTCCCTCGCCACTGCGAGTTCATGGATCAACTCGCTGGCATGGGAGGCTACGATGTGCGCTCCCAGAATCTCCCCGTACTTGCGATCCCGGATGATCTTCACGAAGCCGTCGGTCTCGTTCGCCGCTCGGGCGCGGCCGTTGGCGGAAAACGGGAACCTCCCCACGACGTAGTCCAGTCCCTTTTCCTTGCACTGCTCTTCGGTCAGCCCGATACTGGCCACCTCGGGATGGCAGTAGGTCACGCTGGGTATGTTGTCGTACCTGATGGGATGGGGCTTTTTGCCCGCCAGCAACTCCGCCACGTACACCCCTTCGCGGCTGCCCTTGTGGGCCAGCATCGGCGGTCCGGCAATGTCTCCGATACAGTAAATCCCCTCGGCGGTGGTGCGCAGGTCGCGGTCGACTTTCACAAAGCCTCGTTCGTCCAGCTTGACTCCAGCCTGTTCCAAGCCGATGCCGTCCACGTTGAGCGCCCGGCCCGCCGCCATCAGCACCTTCTCCGCCTGGAGCTTCTGCACCTTGCCTTCCACCTCCACCTCCAGCGTTACCGCTCCGGAACCCACCTTGGCGCCCTTGACCTTGGCTCCGGTGAGGATGTCGATCTTTCTGCGCTTGTAAACCTTGGCTATGGCGGCCGAGCTTTCGGCGTCCTCGTTGGGCAGGACGCGGGGCAAGATCTCGATGATGGTGACCTTGGAGCCGAAGGCGTTGAAGATGTCGGCGAACTCCATTCCCACCGCACCGGCGCCCACTATCGCGATACTCTCCGGCGCCTTTTCCAAAAACAAAGCTTCGTCCGAGGAAATGACCGACTTTCCGTCGATCTCCAAGCCCGCCTGAGGGAGGCCTTTGACCCGGGTCCCGGTAGCCAGCACCACGCCCTTGGCCGCCGCGTACTTCTGGCCGTCCACTTCCACCTGGAGCCCGCCGGCCAACTTGCCCTGTCCCCGCAATACCGTGACCTTGTGCTTTTTCATCAGAAACTCCACGCCCTTGGAGTTCTGCTCGCTTACGGCTCGAGATCGGCGCATGGCGGCGCCGAAGTCCAGCTTGACGTCTCCCACTTCTATTCCCAGCTCTTTGGCGTCGTGGCGAATCAAGTTCGCCACCCAGGCGCTGTGCAAAAGCGCCTTGCTCGGGATGCAGCCCACGTTCACGCAAACGCCGCCCAACTTGTTCCGCTCCACCACCGCGGTGCGCATTCCCAGCTGGGCCGAGCGGATCGCGCAGACGTATCCCGCGGGTCCTCCTCCTAAGATGATTACGTCGAATTGCTTCTCGTTCATCGCAGTGTCTTGGATTCGAGTGAAGGTTCTAGCCTGTCCGACCGCCTACCACACCAACGCTAGAGGGTTCTCCAGCATCCGCTTGACGGTCTGGAGGAATCTCGCTCCGGTTGCTCCATCGATTACCCGGTGATCGCAGCTCATGGTGAGCCGCATCCGGCGCCGCACGGTTACCGACCCGTTGTGAACCACCGGTTGCTGGGTAACGGCCCCCACCGCGATGATCCCCGCCTCCGGCGGATTGATCACCGCGGTGAACTCGTCGATACCCAACATTCCCAAGTTGGACACCGAGAAGGTGCTTCCGGTGTACTCTTCGGGTTTGAGTTTGCGCGCTCGAGCCCTTTCCGCCAGATCCCGCGCTTCCAGAGCGATCTCCCGCAACGACTTGCGCTCCGCATTTCGCAGCACCGGTGTTATGAGCCCGTCCTCGATCGCCACCGCCATGCCCAAATGGACCTCGTTGAAGTAGCGAATGTGGTCTCCCTGCCACCAGGCGTTGCATTCTGGGTGCCGGGTCAAGGCAGTTGCCACCACCTTCAGGATAATGTCGTTGATCGAGATCCGGGGTTCCTCTCCCAGAGCGTTGAGCGCCTCCCTCGCATCCCACGCTCTTTCCATGTCCACTTCCACCGTCAGGAAGAAGTGAGGGACCGGCCCCAGCGACTCCACTAGTCGGCGCGCGATGGTCTTTCGCATCTGGGTAAGGGGAACGTCCCGGTAGGCGGCCGCCGGGATAGCGGCCGGTATCGCCGGGCGTGCTGCTTCTATCCGCTCCAGGTCGCGCTTTACGATTCGGCCGCCGGGACCCGATCCCGAAATCAGCGCCAGATCCAATCCTCGCTCGCGCGCCAGGCGGCGCGCCAAGGGGGATGCCTTTATCCGGTCCGCCCTTTCCGGCTGGCCACCCGTTACGGCGGCGGGCGGAGCCGGTGCCGGCGTGACTTTCGTCTCGGGCGCCCGAGGTTGGGTCCGTGCCGCGGGCTCTTGGGACCGGGTTGCAGGGCGGCGTTGTTCGAGAAGAGCCGATATATCCTCGTCGGGTCCGGCGATTACCGCAACCAGATCGCCCACGGGAACGGTGGACCCCGCCGGCGCCAGAATTTTGCGGAGCACTCCGTCGGCGCGGGCTTGAAGCTCCATTACCGCCTTGTCGGTCTCCACTTCGGCGAGCACGTCGCCCGCTTTGACGGTCTCGCCCTCCGCTTTCAGCCACTCCACCACCCTGCCTTCCTCCATGGTGGGCGAGAGGGCTTCCATCAGAACTTTGGTGGCCATGGTCAGTCGGCGTAGGCGGCGCGCTTGGCCGCTTCAATGACCTGCGAGACCGCGGGCTTGGCGGCTCGCTCCAAATGCTTGTTGTAAGGCATCGGAACGTCCGCTCCGGTTACCCGCTCTATCGGCGCATCCAGATAGTCGAACGCCCCCCGCTGGATCTCGTAAGCGACCTGGGCCCCCACGCCGCAAAAGGGCCATCCTTCCTCCACGATCACGCAACGGTTGGTTTTCATCACGCTCTTCAATATGGTGTCGGTGTCCAGGGGGCGGATGGTGCGCAGATCGATCACTTCGGCGGAAATTCCCTCCCCGGCGAGTTCTTCGGCCGCCTTGAGCGCCACGGCCACGGTCTTGGAGTGGCAAATGACGGTCACGTCATCACCCGGCCGCTTGATATCCGCTACACCAAGGGGGATGAGATATTCTTCCTCCGGCACCTCCCCCCGCACGTTGTAGAGCATTTCGCCTTCCAGGAAAACCACGGGGTTGTCGTCCCGGATGGCGCTTTTCAGCAGGCCCTTGGCGTCATAGGGTGTAGATGGGGCGACCACCTTGAGCCCCGGCACGTGAGCGTACCAGGCTTCGAAGGCTTGGGAGTGCTGGGCCGCGAGCTGCAGAGCGGCACCTCCCGGTCCCCGGAAGACTATCGGTATGGGGATCTGGCCCCCCGACATGTAAAGCATCTTCGCCGCGGAGTTGACCACTTCGTCGATGGCCAGGAGGGCAAAGTTCCAAGTCATGAATTCTATGACCGGTCTCAGTCCGGCCATCGCAGCGCCCACGCCGATTCCGGCGAAGCCCAGCTCGGCTATGGGGGTATCGACCACCCTGTGCTCGCCGAACTCTTGCAACAAGCCGCGACTCACTTTGTAGGCGCCCTGATAGACACCTACCTCCTCGCCCATCAAAAAGACGTTCGGGTCCCGCTGCATCTCCTCTCGCAGAGCCTGATTCAGAGCATCCCGATAGGTCAGTACCGGCATGGCGCTATTCCTTGTAAACGTCGGTGTACAGCTCGCTCAAGTCGGGATCCGGACTTTCGTCGGCGAACCGCAACGCGTCTTCCACTTCCTGGTTGACACGGCGCTCCATCTCGGCGTACTCCTCGTCGTCCAAGAGCCCTTCCTCCACCAACCGCCGCTTCAGTCCCTGGATCGGATCCCGCTTCTTTTGTTCCTCCAACTCCTCCTTGGTCCGATAGTGCCCGTGAATCGGATCCGCCATGGAGTGTCCCATATAGCGGTAAGTCCTCGCTTCGATCAGCGTGGGCCGGCTCTCTTCCCGGGCTCGCTGCGCCGCTCGCCGGGTAGCTTCGTAGACCGCCAAGACATCCATCCCGTCCACTACCTCCGAAGCCATGTCGTAGGCACAGGCCCGCTGGGCGATGTCGTACACCGCCGCCGCCCGCTCCAGCGCGGTACCCATTCCGTAGCGATTGTTCTCGCAAATGAACACCGCAGGCAATTTCCACAAGGCGGCCATGTTCAGTGTCTCGTGGAAGGCGCCGATATTAGCCGCCGCCTCTCCGAAAAAGCAAACACTAATTCGGTCCGTCCCCAGGTACTTGCAGGCGAAAGCAGCTCCCGCCGCCAGCGGTATGTGAGAACCTACTATGGCGTGTCCGCCCATGAAGCCCCGTTCCACGTCGAACAGATGCATCGATCCGCCCTTGCCCCGCGAACACCCGGTGACCTTGCCGAACAGCTCGGCCATCACCGCCCGGGCGCTGGTACCCCGGGCCAATGCATGGGCGTGCTCCCGGTAGCTGGCAAAGATGTAATCGTCCGGTCTCAGAGCGGCGATCGCTCCTACGGCAACCGCTTCCTGGCCGATGTAGAGGTGACAAAAACCTCCGATCTTACCTTGAGCATAAGCCTCTCCCGCCCGCTCCTCGAATACCCGAATGAGAAGCATTTGGCGGAGCAGCTCGTGGTAAAACGGCCGCTGCTCGGGATTCAGCTCGGTAACGGTAGCAGGTTGGGCCATCGTACACTCCACTTCAGCTTGGCTGAGAAACGCGCTGGGCCTGCTCCCAGGCGTGGTAGGAAGACCGCACCAGGGGGCCGGCCTCGACATGCCTGAAGCCGAGGCCGAGCCCGATCTCTTTGAGCTGGGCGAACTCGTCGGGATGGTAGTAACGGGCCACCGCCAGGTGTGCCGCCGAGGGTCGCAGATACTGCCCCAGCGTGAGGATTTCCACCCCGCAAGAACGCAGGTCCTCCATCGCCACGATCAACTCGTCCCACTCTTCTCCCATGCCGCAAATGATCCCCGACTTGGTTATCAAGTCGGGAGCCATCTCCTTGGCCCGGGCCAGTAGGCTCAAGGCTCGGTCGTACCTGCCTCCGGGCCGCACCATGGGATAGAGGCGTCTTACCGTCTCCAGGTTGTGGTTCAGGATGTCGGGCTGCGCTTCCACCACAATCCTCAACGCCTCGGCCGATCCTTTGAAGTCGGGGATCAGAAGTTCGACGGAGGTATCGGGAAGCCGCTTGCGTATCTCGTATACGCAGCCGGCGAAGATCTCGGCCCCGCCGTTGGGCAGATCGTCGCGATCTACGCTGGTGATTACCACGTGCTTGAGGCCGAGGCGGGCTACCGCCTCAGCCAGGCGTACCGGTTCTTCGGGATCGTAGGGGGCGGGAGTGCCGTGGGCCACCGCGCAGTAAGCGCAGTTTCTGGTACACACGTCCCCCAACACCATGAAAGTCGCCGCCCGGTGTTCCCAACACTCGCCGACGTTGGGACAATGCGCTTCCTCGCACACGGTATGGAGGGCGAGTTCCCGCATGAGCTTTTTGACTTCGGTATATACCGGACCGCCTGGCGCGCGTACCTTGAGCCACTTTGGCTTGCGTGCCGGGTCCCGGCCCTCGACCGGCCGGCCTCTGACTGTTAGCTGTACCAATTCCATGGCGGAGCGAAACATAGTCCCCCGAGCGTCGCTGTACCAGGAGCCCTCCGACCTGGTTCAACCATCCGGTTGATGCTATTGGCTCCAGAAGCGGCTGGGGTCTAGGGGGCTGAGATCGTATTCCTGCTTTTCACCGGCAAAGAGGTTGGCGATAATCTCGCCGGTTAGGGCGGCGAGCAGGATCCCGTGGCGGCCGTGTCCGGTGGCGTACCACAGGTTAGGAATCTCGGGATCCCGACCTACCATCGGCCTGCCGTCGGGGGTGCCGGGTCTCAATCCGGCCCACTGCCGCAGGACCGGTTTGCCAGCCAGGGCGGGGAAAACTTTTCGGGCCGTGGCCAGGATCGATGCGATTCCGGCTTCGGTGACTCCCGGATCGAAGCCTACGTGTTCCACCGTGGTTCCGGCGATCGCCTCGTTGCCGCGTTTAAGCAGGTAGCCCTGTCCCGCGTAAACTATTCCGGGTGGCTCTCCGGCCGGCCAATCCAAGGCAACCAGTTGGCCTCTTACCGGTTCGACCGAAAGCGGTCTAGGAAGCCCGCTGATCCTGCCGGACCAGCAGCCCGCGGCGATCACCGCCGCTCCTGCGGAAATCGTGCGGGTAGCGGTGCGTACTGCAGTAAGCCGGCCGTCTCGGATTACCAGCTCGTCCACCCGTTCCCCTTGGAGCAGATTGGCCCCGCGCGCCATGGCGCTTCTCAACATCGCTTCGTTCAGCGCCAGGGGGTCCAGAGCTCCGTCCTCGGCGGCAAGCACTCCGCCCAGAATCGCCGGATAAATCCCCGGGTGTCTTTCCTTGATCTCTTCGGGGGTAAGCCACTCGGCGTGGTAGCCCTGCTGTCTCTGCCAGGCGACTTCCTCTTTTAACTGTTCCAGCTCTTCTTCGCTAAACGCGACTGTGAGGATGCCCGAGGTCCATAGGCCGATGTCGATGCCGGTTTCGTCCCTTAGTGCCGGTGCGAGTTCGCGATACAGATCGCGGGCCCGCACGCAAAGAGCGAGCATCGGGTCGTCTCTGTTGGTCTCGACCAGGGGAGCCAGCATCCCGGCCGATGCCGGGGTGGCTGCTCCCGGCTTGGGTCCCGCCTCGACCAGCAGCACCGAGACGCCGCGGCTGGCCAAAGCCCGGGCGCAGGCGGTTCCTATCGCCCCCGCGCCGACGATTATCAGATCGGGATTGGCGCTCATCGAGCGGTTGTTAAGAAACTTATCCCGCAGTAGGTTCGTAGTGATAGAGGTACCTCATCACGGGAGAAGCTCATGCTGCGCACACTTTTGGGCTTTGCGGTGCTGGCGGTCATCGCTTACGTCGCTTTGAAATTGCTCTTTGGTCTTTTGGGGTTTGCGATCTCGCTGTTCATGACCCTGCTGTGGCTTGCGGCCATAGGGTTTGTAATCTATCTGATCTTAAAGGCTGTCAGCCCCGAGACCGCGCGCCGCGTCAAGGAGGTCATCAGCGGGCGCCGTACCGCGGCCTGACTATTCCGGCTGAATCGCGCTGGAGTGAACGTGCTTGATTCGCCACTGGCCACCTAGGCGCTCCAGCACGAAAGTCGCCCGTCCCAAAGCGCCGAGACTTCCCTCCGGCGTAAGCCACCGGTACTCGGCGGTAGCCCAGGCCAAAAACGGAGTGATCTCCAGGGCTATGTTGCTCACCATCACGCTTCCTCCTGTGCGAATTCCCGCGAAGCGCGGGGGAGCGGTGCGCGGCAAGCCGTCGGCCACTACGGAGGCCCCGATGGCGTACAGGGTGTCTGCAGAGCGCGACGCGGCGTCGGCCTGCAGGGCCTCCTGAACCACGGCACGCACCTGCTCGTGCTCCAGCACCGGTGCCGGAACGGCGGGCACCGCCCCGCCGCCCGAGGCGCAGGCCCCAAAGACGAATCCCAGAAGGGGCACGCCGTGTGCCGCCAGCCGGTTCATGGCTCGGGCTCCGGAGGCGAAGTTCGTCGCTGTTCCACTTTCGTGAGCCGCAATGTGATGGTTCCGAACGGGAAGCGGGTCTTCAGCTGCACCATTATGCGGCGTTCGTCGTCCGAGAGCCACATTCTGGGATCTGCCGCTTCGGCCAGTATTCCGCGGCCTTTTATAGTGGGCTTGATCACCACCGTGGGAAAGCGCCCCGCTGGTACATCTATGGTGTCTCTGCCGATCACCTCGAGTACCACCGGATTTCGGTCCGGCCGGAAGTAGCGGTCGAATTCGAAGCGGCGCCCGGGTTCAAAGGGCACGGTTCTGGCAAAGTAAAAGAAAGCCGCATCGTCCAGCGGCTGCGCGACCGTGGGAATGGCCGTGTCCGCTCCGGCGAGGCGGTAATATCCCGAGTCGGGATAGATCTCGTAGGCGACGTAGCGCTGGCGGCCGCCCTCGTCGAAGTCCTGCACGAAACGCCGCGAGGCGAAATCGTACAATCCGAACCAGGAATCCATGCGATCGTTGAGCCGGTAGAAGAAAGTTCCGCCCTGGAGAACGAAGGTCACGTGGAGGGTGGGTGCGCCGCGAATCGTGTCCACTCCGCTGACCTGCATCGCCGCGGTTCCTACGTTGATGAACCCGAAACGGGCGTCGTATACCAGGGTCTCTCCTACGGGGAAGAGCCGGCTGAGGGGGCCGGCCGCGGATGCACTTTGAGCGCCGAGTTCGAAGACCCCGGCGGAAGCTGCCCAGGCTGCCCCCAGAAAGGCCGTACGGAGCAGCGGATTCATGACGCTCTGCTCACTGCGGCGTTGGGCGCGGGGATCCGCAGGCGGCGTCCGGCGCGGTACAGGTCCATAGCCACTGCCAAGCTTGCCATGGCGGGCGGTCGCTTGCGTTTTCTTCCCGGCGGCAAGGTGAGAGCTACTATTTGTCGCGCGTGAGCCGCGGCCCGCGCCACGAGCTCGGCGTTCGCCGACCATCCGGAGGTTTCCAGCACCATCGATCGTTCCTTTTTCCACTGCCGCAAGATAGCCAGGCGGAGCGCGTAGCACCCGGAGAGAAAGTCCCTGACCCCGGGAACATTCAGCCCGGGCCGCAGCAGCCATCCCTGGTATCGCTTCACCAACCGCCACAGCAGCGGGGCGGGACCGTTAGGGCTTTCTCCCACCACCAAATCCGCTCCCGATTCGATGCGCCGTATCAGCTCCGGAAGCACTTCCGGGGCCACGGTAAAGTCGGGGAGCAGCGTCACCGCACAGTCGCGCCGGGGGCGGTCGGTAAGCTCCAGGGCGCGAGCCAGCAGCTGGGAAACACAGGCTGCATATCCCAGCGGCCGCTGGTTGGTCAGCACCGTAAGGGGCAATACCCGCTGGTAGAGCTCCAGCACCTCGGCCGTGTCGTCGGTGGAACCGTCGTCCGCCACCAGCAGATGGTACTCGCGGGGAAAAGAGGCGAACACCTGGCGGACCTTCCACAGCAAGAGTCCCACCGTGGAGCCGTGATTGTGAGCCCGCACGCAAACGTAGATCAAGCGCGTTCCTTCGCCATCTCTAGGGCCTTTTTATAGGTTCGAACGGTTCCTCGAACCATGCGCTCCACCGAGAACCTGCGCGCCACTCGAGGCCCGTCTCGTCTTGCCCGGCTGAGCCGGTTCGAATCCGAGAGCAGTGCGATCACCGCTTCGGCCAACTCGGCGGGGCGGCCGGGCGCTACCGTGAGCCCTCCGGCTCGCGGCACCAGTCTTTGGAGCTCTCCCGTCCGGCTGGCTACCACCGGGACTCCGGCCGCCATAGCCTCCAAGACCGCCGTGCCTAGACCCTCGCTCTCCGAGGGGTGGACCATCAGGTCGGCTGCCTGGAGGAGGCTCGGTGCGCTCTCGAAGAATCCCGCAAAACGTACCGGTGCCCCAGCCGCCCGCGCCCGCTCTTCCAAATCGGGCCGCAGAGGCCCGTCGCCGAAGACGATCCACCTGGCCTTGAGGCCCCACCGCCCGGCTATCGCGGCAGCCTCGGTCAAGACATCGAACCGCTTCTCTGCAGTGAGGGCCCCTGCCGCGACGATCGTCAGTTCCGCCTGAGTCGCCCCCGCCAGCGTCCTCAGAATCTTCCTCGCGGCTGCGCCCGCTCGCGGCAGGTTTGAGCGTACTCCGCTGGGGACCAGATCGATCCGGTCTCGTGGCACGCCGGCTCTGCGCAGCGACTGCTCGACCGCCCGGGAAATCGCAATGTAGCGAGCCACGCCCCGCCGGTATTTGAGCCCGCCGCGGGGAGTGCGGCAGGACCTCCGGGTAACGACCAGCGTTCCGCGCCACCCCAACAGCTGGGCCCATCTGGCCGCGGCGTGGCTGCGAGCGTCGTGGGCGTGGACCAACGGTACGCCTCGCCGCTTGGCTGCGATGGCCAAGCTTAGGGCGGCCCTCAAGTCCAGATCCGAGCGGCTGCTCCACGGCACCAAGCTAGCGCCGGGCGGCGAGCGGCGGGCAAGCCAGCTACCCTCCGGAGCCAGAAGGAAGACCCGGTAGCCCAACGAAACCAGGCCTGAAGCCAGCCGCTTGACCTGAAGCTGGCCGCCGCGCATGGCGAACCCGGAATCTACTAGCATCACATTCATAAGCCTTCGCAACCGATGCAATCTGTGCGCGCCGTCACCTGGGAGTAAAGCCCGCCCTTCGGCGGCACTCACTTTGCCCGCTGGATAACAGCGGAACGTTTGGCAACTTACCCAGGAAGTCGCTTATTTTTGGGCTCACTACGCTTATTTTGGAATTCACTAGGGGCGCAGCGGGATCGGCGGGGTTCGGAACGGTGTAAGAATCATCGGAGGTCTAAAGCGACTATGATCCTTGCGAACCTCAGGGAGCGCTTGACTGCTGCGGATCTCTCTTTCGTGGTCGAGCTTTTGGCGCAGGGGGACGAGGGCCTCCGGCGCAAGTACGCATTCATGGCGGCGGAACGGGGGCGGGATTATCTGCTCGATCAACCGGGACTGTTCGATCTGATGAAGCGGGCGTCTGGTCTGGTGTCGCCCTCGGCTCCGCTGTTTTTCTACGTCGCGGTGCGCGACGCGCTTCGCGCCATAGGGGTGGATGACGCCGAACTCAGCGATTACCTGGGGGCTTTGCTTTTGGAATTCGCGGTGAGGGATAGGGCTTACCGGATCGCCCCGGCCGACGACGCCACCTATTACTACATAGCGGACATCGTGGCGGACCTGGAGGTGGTCTCCGGCAAGAGAGGTTTTCTGCTTCGAGCCCATTTGGGGAACTTCAGTCTGTGGCTGGCGGGAGTCTTTCCCGACTATGTCACGGCCCGCATGGTGCGCCGCGGGGGGCCGGATTTCAGCTATTACGACGAGATGGGTGCCCGCGGTTTCCGCCTGGCGGCCGATCACGTCTTGGCGCGGGAGTGGAACTTGGCGCCGATTTACTCCAGGGCGGCCGATTCCTTCGAGGCTCTCCGCGTGGCCCTGAATCGTCTTTCCGATGACGTTTTCTTCAGAAACTTCTCCAACCCTGACCGCCTGATGCGGCAGGTCAGAGACGAGATGCGCTTTCCCTCTCGGAGGACTATCAATTAGGCTGCGCGTCGGTCTTGAGCGGGGCGAATAGAGGGCAGCGCGGTGTGTTAACCGAGGGCCAGTGCACCCGCACGCCGTAAAGCGGCAGGGTCGACTCGCTGCCGGAAATGGTGCCTAGTTTGGGGTAGTTGGGAGGTCCTTCGGGCTCGTAGACGAGCACGCCTCGTACCGCTTCCGTGGAGTCGTCCACCAGAAGCAGCCCGAACCCTGGGACTCTGGGGAATCCTTCGCCCTGGTATCCCAGGATCAGACCTTCGGGCCCGGTGGCCACCAGGGCGCTCGAGGTACCGTAGCCCACCACCCGGGCCGGCAGCGGGTTGGGGACCTCGACCGGAGGATCGGTAACCAACTTGTTCAAGTCCTGCATCGACTGCAGGACGATCGAGGCGGCGGCTATGCTGGCGATGCCGCACGCGGGGCTGTTTTCCGGGTTGCTCTCGCAGGCGATCAAGAGACTCGCGCAACCGAGGAGCGCAATGCCCAGGGGCTTTTGACGGTGTCGGTTCATATCGCTTTAAACATAGCCTGAGTGGGCCGGTTCTGCCTAGCGGTAGCTTGACCTGTTTTGTTGCTCGGGGTATCGTTTTTTGGCACAGGGTCAAGTCAGTGAGGGTTGGTGACATGCCGACTTACGAGTACCGGTGCGAGAAGTGCGGGAAGAAGTTTTCCCGGGTGGAATCGATTTCCGAGCACGGGCGCAGGCGGCCGTCCTGTCCCAAGTGCAAATCCACCAAGGTCTCGCAGCTGTTTACCAGCTTTTACGCCAAGACGGCCAAGAAGAGTTGAAGTAGGGGGCGGCTCTGGGCGCAGCTTCTGAGGGCGAGCTCGGAGCCGCGCTGTCGCAAATGCGGAGCGCGGTGCTCGAGGCTCGGGCGGCCGTTCGGAGGTTGGAGCAGGAGGTGGGCTCTACCGAGGCGGCTCTTGCTGCGGAGCGGGAGCAGCTTTTGGCCGCCGAGCGGCGGGGTCGCCTGGCTGAAGGGATAGGCGATCGGGAGACGGTGGAGGTGGCGCGGCGCTTCGCGGCCAAGCACTCGGAGAGGGTGGCGCTGCTCGAGAGGAAGCTGAGGGTGCAGCGCGAGGAGCTCACTCTCCTCCAGCGGGAGTTGTCGGAGATGGTCGAGGAGCTCGGCCGGGCGGAGCAGCGGGCTGGGGCGGGGGGCGATGCGGCAAGCGAGGACGAAGAACTCTTGAGGTACCGCATGGAACGCGCCGCCCGGGAGGCGCTGGCTCAGGAACAGCTGGAGGCCCTCAAGCGCCGCATGGGGCGTTGAGCGTGGCGATGGAGATCAAGCCGGACCGGATGATCCATTTGGGCTACGGGAAGTACTGGCGGTCCGACGCGATCGTGGGCCTGATGCCGATCGAGGACGACCGCGGCCCGGGGCGGAGAACCGAGGTGTACACCGCGACGCTGGACCATCCCATCATCGCATCCCGCAGCGAGCGAGCCATTCTCGAGGACATGGCGATCGCCAGCGACGAACAGTTCAAAATCCAAGAGGCCCGTGAGATCCTGAGCGACCTGGTGGATGCGCTGGAGGAGATACCAGACGTGCTGCGCCGGGTGTTGCTGACCGAAGCGCGTTTTGACGTGGAAGCGTGGGTCCGCCGCCTGCGCGAGGCGGTAAGAAGCAATCTGCCTGCGGTTCCCGAGCAGAACGACCTGTTCGGTTCCTGACTAGGTTTCAGGCGCTTCCTGGTAGAAGGGCCGCCATTTCTCCTCCGGCGAGGGCGGTGTAACCAGGCTTACCGTCACCAGCAGGGTTACCGAGACGATCACCGCGGGGATCACGATATAGTCGCTGCTGGCGAAGTCGAATTCCGACCCTGCGAGTCGCAGGGTAAAGTCCACGCCCAAGCGGTCCAGCACGCTGATCCCCACGATACTCGCCAGTCCTCCGGCGATGCAGGCGACCCCTCCTTCGGGTGTCACCCTTTTCCAGAGGAAGGCTGCGAGCAGTGCGGGTGTGAGACTTGCTCCGACCAGGGAGTAGGCGTACAGAGCCATGGACAGAACCGTCTGGAACTGTGTGAGGAGTACCAGACCCAGGGCTCCGAAGAGCACGATGAAGCTCCGCTGCACGCTGAGCTTCTGGCGTTCGGTGGCGGAGGGATTGATAAATCGCTGGTAGATGTCCCGGCTTACGTTGGTCGAGGGGACCAGTAGGAAGGTGTTTCCCGTGGTGAGGACGATCGCCACGGCGGCGGCCAGCAGGAGCGCTCCTCCGGCGGCGGGCAGGGCGTGCCTGGCTAGGTGCAGGATCACGGTTTCCGACGCCGCCCGGCCGACGATGTTGCTCTGTTCGGCGAGGTCGGGGAAGGCGGCGCGCCCGGTTATGGCCAGCAGGGCGAGGGAGGTCTCGATTACGATGATGCCGACCACCATCCCTACCACGGCCTGGCGTGCCGCACGCTCGTTCTTGGCCGAAAAGAACTTCTGATACATCCCGCTCTCCCCCAGGATCAGGAGAAAGGTGGGCATTGCCACACCTACGGCCCAGAGCAGGTTGTGTTCCCCCAGCGGGCTCAGGTGTCCTTGGGGGATCCGGCTTGCGATTTCGGACACCCCTCCGAGTTGGAAGACCATGTAAGGCAGGGCGGTGAGCACGGCCAGGGTGATGATGGCCCCGTTGAATATGTCGACGGTGACTATGGACACCATTCCCGCCAGAGCGGTGAAGGTTACGATCGTGGCTGCGGTTATGAGCATTCCCGCGGTGGGTGAGATGGCTCCGTCGGTCACTATCGTCAGAATCCAGCCGCCGCCGCGGAATTGGTAAGATGCGATGGTGACGTACGCCAAGATGATGGCGACCGTGCCCAAGACCCGGGCGGTGGCGTTGTAGCGCTGTTCCAAGAGGTCGGGGACGGTGTATTGGGCTATCCGGCGCACCCGCCCCGCTATGAAGAAGGCCACCAGCAACCCCACCCAGCCGCCAAAAGAGAACCACAGTTCCGCCAGTCCCGAGCGGTAGGCCAGGCCGGCTCCTCCGAAAAGGGAGCCGGATCCGATCCAGGTGCAGACCAAGGTTGCCACGAGGAGGGCTACCGGCACGGATCGGCCCGCAACCATGAAATCCTCGTGGCTTTTTACCGCGCGGGAGCGCCAGAGGCTCGCTCCCACCAGTAGGAGAGGATATACCAATACCACGGCGGCAAGCGGCGTCATCGGAAATGCTTCCCGGCGCTAGACCGTTAGGGTGGTGTCAGAGTGTTGCGAAAATTTCCCTAAATCAACCCTGATTGGCCGCTCGTCTGGTCCTTCGGGTGCCTTTACGCCGGCGGCCGCGGCCTCGCTTACCCGGAGGCCGACCCCTCCTTCCTCCGCCCAAGGCTCGAATGGCCCGTTCGATTTTTTTGAGTTCGGCAGTGAGCCTTTCTCTCTCAGCCCGTAAGACCGCGAGGGGATCTGTCATGGTCTCTCCTGGTGAGTAGTCTGCAACCGCAATTTTTCAACCTGCGTGAAGCTGGTGCAAGGCCAAAATACGCCGTTGTGCTGCACGTAGCAAGCAAAATATGCGCAGTCCGTCCTCAGCGCCGGGCGCCCAGCGTTTCTGCGTAATGGCAGGCGGACCAGTGTGCGGAGCCGACTTCCCGCAGAACCGGGAGTTCCCCGGCGCACCGATCGTCTCTCCGGGTGTGGTGGCATCGACCGTAAAAAGGACAGCCGGCCGGGATCCTGCGGGGGCTGGGAGGCTCTCCACCTAGGATCACGCGGCGTTTGCTCTGCAGGGGGTCGGGGGAGGGAACCGCCGACAAGAGCGCCTCGGTATAGGGGTGCAGAGGCCGTTCGTACAGCTCGTCGCAAGGGCCGATTTCCACTATTCGCCCGGCGTAGAGGACCGCCACTCGCGAGGCCATGTGGCGCACCACGGAAAGGTCGTGGGCGATAAGCAGGTACGTAAGCCCGCGTTTTTCCTGGAGATCGGCGAGCAGGTTGAGTATCTGCGCCGCCACCGAGACGTCGAGGTTAGAAACCGGCTCGTCTAGCACTAGGAATTCGGGCTCCAATGAGAGAGCACGGGCTATCACTACCCGCTGCCGCTGGCCGCCAGAGAGCTCATGGGGAAACCTTTCGGCCAAGCCCGGCGGCAAGCCCACCTCCGCCAGCAGCGCCGAGACGCGAGCCTTCGCTTCGCTGCCGCGGGAGATACCATGTGCTTCAAGAGGTTCGCGAATCGCCGCGCCAGCCGTCATTCTCGGATTTAGCGCCGCAGCGGGGTCCTGGAAAACCAGTTGCATCCTGCGCCTGAGCTTCCTGATCTCCGGCTCCGGAAGGGAGAAAAGGTCGATCCCGTCGAAAACCACCCGGCCCGCCGTGGGAGCGGTCAAACGCAAAAGGCAGCGCGCCAAGGTCGTCTTGCCGCTGCCGCTTTCTCCCACGAGCGCCAGTGTCTCGCCTCGCAGGACGGAGAGCGTGACGCCGTTCAAGGCTCTAACCGGTGGCCTGCGCCCCAACAGCCAGCCACCCGAGGGGAAGTGTTTCACCAGCGACTCGGCTCTTACCAGCTCGGTCATCCTCGCCGCCGCTGTGGCTCGGTAGCCAGCCAGCACCTCACCCATCGCCCGGTTTCCCCGCTTAACTGCGAGGGCTCTTCGCTGCTGCACCGGTCCCAAGCGTAACGGCAGCGCGGATGAAACCGGCACCCGGACGGCCAACTGGTGGGATCGGGTGCTGCGCCGGGGATGGCAGGGAGTCTTGGTCCCGTTCGATGTAGTCTGGGTGTGGCTCGGAGCAGCGCTTCGGTGTACGGATGGGCCGGCTGCTTCAATACCTGCTCTTTTCCGCCCTCTTCCACCAGCCGTCCGGCATACATTACCGCAACTCGATCCGCTATATCGGCCACTACTCCCAGGTCGTGGGTGATCAGCAGCAGGGCCATTCCCAGCCGCTCCCTGAGATCGCCGAGGAGGGCCAGTATTTGGGCCTGAAGGGTGACGTCCAGGGCGGTGGTGGGCTCGTCTGCTACTAGGAGCTTCGGCTCGCCGGCCAAGGCCGCGGCGATCGCCACTCGCTGCCGCATTCCCCCGCTGAGCTGATGGGGATAACAGTGTGCCGCATCTCGGGGATCGTTCAGTCCCACGAGCGCGAGCAGCTCGACCGCTCGATTCCAAGCCGCCTTCCTTCCGACGTCGCTATGGGCGCAAACCGCTTCGGCGATCTGGTGACCGACCTTGATCACCGGATCCAGACTGGATGCGGGGTCTTGAAAGATCCAAGCGATCGCCTTGCCCCGGTAGGTTCTGAGCCGCTCGGGATCGAGTGCCAGGAGATTCACTCCAGCGTACTCGATGCGACTGCCCGGATCGATGAAAGCGGGCGGTTCGTCCAGCAGTCGCCCCAAGGAAAGCGCCAGCGTACTCTTTCCGGATCCCGACTCTCCCACCAGTCCCAGTGTTTCTCCTTCGGCCAGCTCCAGGCTCACCCCGTCCACCACTCGCACCGGGCCCTTGGGCGTTTCGAACCCCACGGTAAGTTCTCTGACGCTGAGCAGCGGGTTCATCGCCTCCGGGGATCGAGTTTGGCTTGCAGCGACTCGCCGAAAAAGCTGAAGGCGACCACCGTTCCGGCCAAAGCCAAGCCCGGTACTATCGCCATCCACGGGTGGGTGGGGAGGAACGGTTGGGCGTCCGCGATCATGCTTCCCCACGAGGGGTGGGGCGGCGGAACTCCCACCCCCAGGTACGACAAGGCCGCCTCGGTGAGGACGATCTGGCCGACGCCCAACGTGGCGGTGACTATGACCGGAGCGAGCGCATTGGGCAGGATGTGTTTCAAAAGAATCGCAATCGGTGCGATTCCCAGCGCCCGGGCGGCGGTCACAAAGTCGCGTTGCTTCAGGCTCAGCACCTCCGCTCGCACCAGGCGGCTGGTGCCGAACCAGCTCGTAAGACCCAGGACCAAAACCATGGTCATAATTCCACCCTGCTCCCAAAGCGTCAGTACTACCAGCAAGAGGAAAATGCGCGGGATGGCGAGGGCGGTATCCACCAATCTCATTATCAGGGCGTCTGCGGTTCCCCCGAGATAACCCGCCGCCAAGCCGACTCCGGTACCTACCACCACTGCAATCGCAACGGAGAAGCAGGCGATCCAAAGGGACAGTCTTGCGCCATAGAGGAGGCGGCTCAAGAGGTCGCGGCTGAAAAGATCGGTGCCTAATGGATGCGCCGGCGAAGGGGGCAACAGGCGGCGGTTGGCCAGATCCAACTGCGCGGTGGGGTCGTACGGGGCGAGTACCGGTGCAAGAAGGGCCGCAGCCAAGATCGCCAGAACCACCCAAGCGCTGGCGTCGAGCCGGGCTCTTTTCCAGCGGTCCGGCAAGCGGCCCAAGGCAAAAACCAGAGGTGCAGCCAAGGCCGCCAGCGCGGCCATACGGTCGGAGAAGTCTCCGGCCTGCAACAAGTCCCAGATTCTCTGCCAGCGAATCCAGATCAAAGCGCCGGAGCCGGCGATCAAAAGGGCTCTCAGGCGGTTCACCTTTCCTCTCGCGTGCGCGGATCTGCTACTCGGTACGCGAGATCCGCCAGCAGATTGCCCAGCACCACCATCAGCGCGGCCAGCACCGTAGCGCCCAGGACCAGCGGGTAGTCGCGGCGGAGCACCGCATCCACGGTGAGCTTACCCATGCCCGGCCAGGAAAAAACGGTTTCCACCAGCACCGCTCCGGACAGAAGAACCGGGAAGGTGAGCCCGAACAGGGTTATGGTGGGCAGCAGGGCATTTCTCAGGGCGTGCCGCATTGCCACCGCCCGTTCGGAGAGCCCTCGGGCGCGGGCGGCTCGGATGAAGTCTTGGCGGACGACTTCCAGTATCGCGGCCCGCTGATAGCGGGCGGTGCCCGCCGCTCCCACCAGGCCGAGGGTCCAGGCGGGGAGGCACAGATGCCACAGGCGGTCGAGCAGCTTGCCGAGGGGCGACAGAGAGGGATAGAGCACAGGGTCGGTAACTCCCCCTACGGGGAACAACCCTAGCGTTTGCGAGAACACCAAAAGCAGCATGAGGCCGAGCCAGAATACCGGAGTGGAAAACAGGGCCAGGGTCACGATGGAAAGCGTCCGGTCGAGCCTCGTTCCCGCCCGCATGCCTTGAAGCGTGCCCACGGTTATACCCAGCCCGAAGTCCAAGATGAGCGCGGCCGCGGCGAGGAGGAGGGTGTTCGGCAGAGCATCGAGCAGGGCTTCGCTCACCGGGCGGTGGAGGCTGAAAGAGACTCCCATGTCGCCGCGGGCCAAGTTGCCGACGTAACGCAGGTACTGCACCCAGAGAGGTCGATCTAGGCCGTAGTTCCTGCGGGCCTGTTCGATCGCCTGGGGCGAGAGGTAGGGCGACTCCGCGGCGGCCGCAAAAGGATCGCCGGGTGCGGCGTGCAGCAGTATGAAGGTCAGGGTCACCACGCCGAGGGCGATCAGCAGCGCCTGGGCGAGGCGGCGCGTGACGAAGGCGATCACACTAGTGCACGGCGATCCTGTCGCGGGGGAGTAAGTTGTCGGGGCTGACCCGCCAGGTCCACAGGGTGGCGGCCCACTGGTCGGAGCGGATGGTCACGTTTTCGAAGCGGCGATGTACCGCGGCCACGGGGCGCGGCGCGTAGATCCAGATGGCTGGAGCGTCCTGGGTGATCACTCCGATCGCGCGGTGCCACAGTTCGAGGGCCTGTGCCCGATCGCCGGTGGCCGAGGCGCGTTCCACCAGGCGATCGAACTCTGGGCTGCGGTACTTTTGATAGTTGAACCCGCCGATCCCCGGGCTTCCCCAGTATTGCCGCAGCTGGCGGGGTGAAGGATCCAGGGCCCAAGCTCCGAAGATGGCGTCGAACTGGCCCGCTGCGGCGCGGCTCAGAAAGGTGCTCCAGTCCAGTTCGTTGATACTCATGGCCGCGCCCACCCGGCGCAGCTGTTCCTGAACGATTACGGCCGCCCGGCGCCTCAGCTGACTGGTAGTAGGAACCAGCAGCTCGAAGGCGAGCTTTAAGCCTCCCCGTTCTCTCACGCCGTCCCCGTCACGGTCGATCCAGCCCAGTTGCTCCAGGGTCCGGCGCGCTCTGGCGGAGTCGAACGGGAGGGCTTTGAGTGTGTCGCTCCAAATCCACATGAAGGATGTGATTGGACCCTCGAGGACGGTGCCGAGCTCGCCCAATACGGCATCGACCACAGCGGCCCGGTCTACCGCCATGGAAAGCGCTCTGCGCAGGTCGCGCTCGGCAAAGATGGGGTGCGGTTCCCGCTGGCGTGCGGGGTTGCGGAAGTTGAAGCCGATGTAAGCGTATTGGTTGGACCTATAGCTCACCGTGCGCAGGTGAGGAGCCTGGCGCACTCGAGCCAAGTTCTCCGGGGTACCGATGAAGTTGAGCACATCGGCCTCGCCGGCCACCAGCCGGGTGATCCCCACGCCCGGGTCGGCAACCACCTGCCAGATGATTCGGCGCAGCCCGGGCCGCCCGAGGAAAAACGTGGAATCGCCCGCAAGTTCGATCGATTCTCCCCGGTTCCAGCGTACCAGGCGGTACGGTCCGTTCCCCACGGGGTTTCTGGTGAAGGGGTGGGCAGCGAGTTCGCGTCTGGGGATGGTATCCAGCCAGTGGCGCGGCAGGATCCTCATGTGGTGAACCGCGTCGAAGAACTGTTCAGGGTAGAAGCGGTCGAAGCGAAAGACCACCGAGAGCGAATCGGCGGCGGTCACCGCGGCAATGCGATCCAGCATCGGTCGCTGGGGGGAGTTGACCAAGGTGTCCCGGTAGATCTCGAAGGTGAATTCCACGTCCGAGGCGGTGACCGGGCGCCCGTCGTGCCAGCGCGCCCGGGGATCGAGCTGGAACCGAATGGTGACCGAGTCCTCGAAGGTCCAGGAGCGCGCCAGACGGGGTTCGAACCCCGCGTCGCCGAGCGTGTTGAGGTCCGCTCCTATGTCGGCGAGCTTCAAGAATACCAGGTCCACGATCGCGTTGGCCACATCGCCCTGCATGGTGGGCGGGAACAGCACGTCTGCATCGGCGCCGACGATCACGGCGGTGCCGCACCAGTCACCTTCGCAGCCGTTGGATTCGGCGCATCCGGCAGCTATGAGCGGTCCGAGGAGGAGCCCGAGGGTAGCTCTCGCTCTTCGCAACATGCCCCCAATATGGACTTTCCCGTCAGCGGCGCCAGGTCCAGGCGGGGTCCGAGAAGAAGGCCAGCGCTCCGGGATCGACCCGCGGCGAATCCATCGTTTCGATCTCCTCTCCGGGACGGGCCCACGTCTCCAGCACCGCCTCCATCACTTCCTCGAAAGCGACGTTTCTGCCGAGAGTTTGTGCCAAGCCGGTGGTGTTGACGGCTGACTGGAAGGCGCGGGTTACGGATAGTACAACGCTCTGGTCGCCCTCCAAGAGAATGGAACCGTGTTGCAGGAAGGCGCGTCTTGCTCGCACCTGCGCCGATCCCACGAGCTTGTTTCCGTTCACCACGATCTCGCCCCCTACGGCGGCGCTGAAGCAGGGACCGATGTCGAGTCTGGCGCCGCGGGGGGGACCTGAGGACAAGGTTGCCGGAACCCCGAGCCGCCTCAAGGCGCATAGCAGGCGGAAATGTATGGCGCGGTAGCTTTCGCCGAGCGAGCCGAACGCGGCTAGAGGTGCCGCCACCGCATAGGTCACTTCTCGATCGTGCCACACCGCCCGCCCGCCGGTGGGCCGGCGGACTACCGGGAGTCTCAGTTTTTCTATGCGGTGCCGGTCGTAACGGGCCGAGGCTCGCTCGTTGCGCCCTAAAGAAAGGCAGGCGGGTGACCAGCGATAGAGCCGGAGATAGGCGACTCCATCGCCGCGGCTCTCCACCTCTTCCAAGAGTTGCTGATCGAGGGCCATGTTTTCCGCTCCCGGCCGTCCTTGCGGCTCGACCAGCACGCGCCACTCAAGCTTTCCAATCGGGGCCGGTCCGGGATCCTCAGGCATAGGCTTCGATCGGTGGACAGACGCAGACCAAGTTGCGGTCTCCGTAAGCTGCGTCTACCCGTCCGACCGGAGGCCAGACCTTGTGTTCCCGCACCGAAGGCGTGGGGAAAGCTGCTCTCTCCCGGCTGTAAGGCCGGTTCCAATCGTCGGCGATCACCGCGGCCAGCGTGTGGGGGGCATTGGTGAGCAGGTTGTTCTCCCGATCTGCCCTGCCTTCTTCGATTTCCCGGATCTCTTCGCGGATCGCGATCATCGCGTCGCAGAAGCGGTCGAGTTCCTCTTTGGACTCGCTCTCGGTAGGCTCCACCATCATAGTGCCGGCGACCGGGAAAGAGATGGTCGGCGGATGGAAGCCGTAATCGATCAGCCGCTTGGCGATGTCTTCCACCTCTATTCCGGCCGACTGCTTGAAGGGCCTCGTGTCCAGGATGCACTCGTGGGCGATCAGCCCCTCGCGGCCGCTGTAGAGGAGCCGATAATGTCCCGCGAGGCGGCGGGCGACGTAGTTGGCGTTGAGGATCGCCACCTTGGTGGCCTGAGTGAGCCCCTCGGCTCCCATGAGGGCTATGTAGGCCCAGGAGATAGGGAGAATCGACGGGCTGCCCCAGGGCGCGGCCGAGATGGTGCCGCAGGGGCGCTCGATTCCCAGCGGGACCACCGGGTGATCCGGAAGGAACGGGGCCAGGTGTGCGGCGACGCCGATCGGTCCCATCCCTGGTCCCCCTCCGCCGTGGGGGATGCAGAAGGTTTTGTGGAGGTTCAGGTGGCAGACGTCAGCCCCCATGTCCGCCGGACGGCAGAGACCGACTTGGGCGTTCATGTTGGCGCCGTCCATGTACACCTGCCCGCCGTAGCGGTGGACGATGTCGCACAGTTCGCGGATTCCGTCCTCGAACACCCCGTGAGTGGAGGGATAGGTGACCATGACGGCACCGAGCGTATCCGCGTGCTCGCGGGCTTTGGCCTCCAGGTCTTCGAGGTCCACGTTTCCCTTGCTGTCGGTGCGTACCACTACTACGCGCATACCGGCCATCACCGCGCTGGCGGGATTGGTGCCGTGTGCGGATTGGGGGATTAAACAGGTAGTTCGGTGTCCTTCTCCCCTCGACTTGTGGTAAGCGCGTATTACGAGAAGGCCGGCCAGCTCCCCCTGGGAGCCGGCGTTGGGCTGGAGCGAGATCTTGGCAAAGCCCGTGATCTCGCAGAGCCAGGCTTCCAAGTCGGCAAAGAGCTTCTGATAACCCTTGGCCTGCTCTCGCGGAGCGAAAGGATGTATGTCGGCGAACTCGGGCCAGGTGATCGCCTCCATCTCGACCGCCGCGTTGAGCTTCATGGTGCACGAACCCAGCGGGATCATGGCCGAGGTGAGGGACAGATCCCGATCTTCCAGCCGCTTTAGGTAACGGAGCATTTCGGTCTCCGAGTGGTAGCGGTTGAAGACCGGGTGACGGAGGAAATCGCTCCGCCGGACGAGCTCCGCGGGCAGGGCATCCGGGAGTTGGGGTTCCAATTCCCGAACGCCGATCCCCGCCGGGCGTCCCAGGTTGAAGACTTCCACCAGCTCGTCCACGTCTTCCGGCGAGGTCGTCTCGTCGAGGGAGATTCCTATACGGGAGTCGGATATGCGCCTGAGGTTGATGCGATGCTCCAGGGCGGTTCTGAACACCCGCTCGATACGCTCCGGCTCGGCCTCGACGCAAAGGGTGTCGAAGAAGTCCCGGTGTACGATCCGGTAGTCCAGGCGCCGCAGCGCTTCAGCGAGCGTGACCGCCAGGCGGTGCACTCGCCGTGCGATCGCTTTGAGGCGTTCCGGACCGTGGTAAACGGCGTACAGGCCCGCCATCACGGCGAGGAGCACCTGGGCGGTGCAGACGTTGCTGGTGGCCTTCTCCCTGCGGATGTGCTGTTCTCGGGTCTGAAGGGCCATCCGCAAGGCCGGCCTGCCCGAACTGTCCCGGGATACTCCGATAATCCTTCCCGGAACGTGACGTTTGTACTGTTCGCGCGTGGCGAAAAACGCCGCGTGTGGGCCGCCGTATCCCAAGGGCACCCCGAAGCGCTGGGAGTTGCCCACCGCTATGTGCGCTCCCAGTTCACCGGGAGGGGTGAGCAAAGTGAGCGCCAAAAGGTCGGTGGCCATCGTGACCAGCGCGCCTGCAGCGCTGGCCTGCTCGCAGAGTTTTCGGAAGTCGCGAATCCGCCCGTCGGTCGAGGGATACTGTACCAGCGCTCCAATCACCCCGGGCCCGAATCCGAAATCATCCGGATCCGCCACTACCACCTCCACCCCCCGGGCCTCCGCTCTGGTCCTCACCACGGCGATGTTCTGGGGATGGCACCCTGCGTCCACCAGGTACACCGGGTGTTCCCCGTGCTCTACCACCGATAAGGTCATCGCCATAGCCTCGGCGGCGGCGGTGGCCTCGTCCAACAAAGAAGCGTTGGCGATCTCCAGCCCGGTGAGATCCGACACCATGGTCTGGAAGTTCAGCAGCGCTTCCAAGCGGCCCTGGGCGATCTCCGGCTGGTAAGGGGTATAAGCCGTGTACCAGCCCGGGTTTTCCAGCACGTTGCGCTTGATCACCGCCGGGGTGTAACACCCGTAATAGCCCATTCCGATATAGGACTTGTAAACCTGGTTCTGAGATGCCAGCTCCCTGAGGGCTTTGAGAACCTCGGCTTCGGTGCGCGGCGCGGGGAGCTCCAGCTGCCTCCCCAGTCTTATCTGCTCGGGCACCAGGGCGTCGACCAGAGCGTCCAGGGAGTCGTAGCCCAGGGTCCCGAGCATTTCCTCTATATGTTCGGGACGCGGGCCGATGTGCCGGCTGACGAACCGGTCGGGGTGTTCGAGGGGAGTGGCCGCAGAGGCCGGATTAGCGGCGGTCGGGGCGGTACTCATGGCTCAGGCTCTCACGGCGGATGGCAGAACCGTCCGCCCCTACTCGCCGATGTGCTGGGCGTAATCGGCGGCGGTCAGCAGCTGGTCGAGCTCGGCCGGATTGCGGATCCTGAGCCGGATCATCCACCCCTCCCCGTAGGGGTCCTTGTTGACCAAGCTAGGATCCCCCTCCAGCGCTTCGTTGACTTCCACCACCTCTCCCGCCACCGGGCAGAAGAGCTCGGATACGGCTTTGACCGCCTCGATCGTGCCGAAAACATCCATACGGGCGAATTTCTCGCCCACCTCCGGCAGATCGACATAGACCACGTCGCCCAGCTCGCTCTGCGCGTAGTCGGTGATCCCGATCTGTACCACTCCGGGATCGTCGGTCTGCTTCACGTATTCGTGCTCTTCGGTGTAGTGCAAATCTTCCGGAATCTTGGACATTGGACTATCGAGTAGTTAGATGGGTGATCGTCGCGGCGAAGGTTATGCGTACCGGCGCGAGGTGTCAAGCAGCCTCTTCATGGGCCCCCAAAAAGATCCTTAAGCTCCCCGTAAAGCTCCCCCTCCGCCAGGTAACACTCCCAAGCTCCGGAATTCTCTCCGGACCCCCGCCCGGCGCACTCCGGGTCTCGGGATGCTTCGAGGACCCTGCTTTTGAGATCCCGCCAGGGCCTTACATCCAATCGGGCCGCCGCTTCCTTTCCCCGCTCTTCGAGGGCATAAAACAGCCGTCCGGGTCTTCCGGCGGCGTACCACGCCTCCCGGGCGGTGCGGCCGGCAGCGGCGCGCCGGCGGTCCGTTGAGGAGGGGTCGAAGCCCAGCACCACCGCGGGGTTGAAATTCTCCAACAGCTGCCGCAGGGAGTCCGGGCTGGAGATCGGTATCTCGCGCTCGATCCCGAGTTCGCGGAAAAACTCGCTGGCCGCCGCCCCGGGTTCGGACTCGGGCGGAACCCTGGCCAGACAGATCTCTATGCCCGCGTCCCGGTACCGGGCTAACGTTCCCGCGAAATGACAGGCTGTGTCGCCCAGACTGGAGGTCACCACCAGCAGCTTCCCGAAGCCTCCCAGCGCTTTTCGTGCCGCGCGTTTGCGGATTTCGCGCCAAGCTTCCCACGCCGCGCCTCTGAGTTGGTCTAGGGATCCCCCGTTGTCTAGGACTACGTGGCTGCGAGGCCGCTTGGCTTCGGACGGCAATTGTGCCGCCAGCATGCGATCGGCTTCCTGGGGGTCGATGCCCCGGAGCGACACCAGTCTCTGCTTTCTCAGTTCGGCGGGAGCGTCGACTAGGACGATCAGGTCGAACGCTGCGGGATCCCCGGTCTCGAACAACAGGGGGATGTCGCTCACCAGTACTAAATCACCCCGGGCTTCGGCTTCCGCCGCCAAAGCCCGGCGCCGCTCTCTGACGGCCGGATGTACGATCGCGTTGAGATCCTCTCGGGCGCGGTCGTCCCGGAATATGAGCCTCCTCAGCGCGGCCCGATCGAGCTCGCCGTCGGGCAGGATTACGGCGTCGCCAAAACGCTTTCGGATCTCTTCCCAGACCGGCGAGCCGGGGCGCTGTGATTCTCGGACCAATCGGTCGGCGTCGATCACCGTGGCGCCCCACTGCGAGAACCAGCCGAGTACCGTGCTCTTGCCCGAAGCTATGTTGCCCGTTAGGGCGACGTTCAGCATGTCCGGGAGCGGGCCCGTGGCGCCCTAGGGCGCGAATCAGAGCAGGCTGGTCTGGGCTGCATCCGGCCGCGGGACCTCGTGACATCGGCGGCAGCGGGCCTCGTAGCTCTCACTGCCCCCCACCATGATGGTCGGCGAGTCGTAAGGGGCGGGCTTGCCGTCTATGAGTCGCTGATTTCTGCACGCCGGATCGCCGCAGCGCACGCAAATCGCGTGCAATTTGTCCACCCGCTCGGCTACGGCCAGCAACTGGGGCATCGGGCCGAAGGGCTCGCCCCGGAAATCGGTGTCGGTGCCCGCCAGAATCACCCGCACTCCCCGTTCCGCCAGGGCGGTGGCCACCGCTACGATCCCGTGGTCCAGAAACTGGGCTTCGTCGATCGCCACCACCGTGGTGTCGGGTCTCACTTTTTCTGCAATCTCGACGGAGCTGCTCACCGGCTGCGCTTCCACCGCCAGGCCGTCGTGGGTTGTCACCGAGTATACTCCGTAGCGGTCGTCCAGATGCGACTTGAACACCTGCACCTTTTTCTTGGCGATGACCGCCCGGCGCACGCGGCGAATCAGCTCCTCGCTCTTGCCGCTGAACATCACTCCCGCAATGACTTCGATCCAACCGCCCTGGCTCTTCTGGTACATGGCCCGCAGCTTACCGGTTAGCGCTCAGGTTATCGGGAATCGAAAGCAGATGCAAGCGTCAAGCTGTGGGGAGTTGCGGTTACGGCGAGGATAGCGATATTGCGGGCGGTTTCAGAGGGGTGGGCAGGTGAACAAGTCCGAACTGATCGAGACACTGGCCAACCGGGCTGACCTACCCAAAGCGAAGGCCGCCCGGGTGGTAGAGTTGCTTTTCGGGGCTAACGGTTTGATCGCCTCGGAGCTGAGGCGGGGCGGAAGGGTGCAGATCACTGGATTCGGCACCTTCCTGGCCAGGAAACGACCGGCTCGAATAGGGCGCGATCCCAGAACCGGGGCGCCGATTCCCATAAAAGCCGCTTTGGCCCCTCTGTTTAGGGCAGGACAGGCTCTCAAAGACGCTCTCAATCGCAGGCGCTAGGCTCAGCGGGGATCCACAACCGCCGATACTTTCTTGCCCCGCAGAGTCATCCCGTTGAGTTCCCGGAGGGCGTGTTCGGCCACGGGTGCCCGCACGTCTATGAGGGCGAACCCATCGTGCAGCTCCACCCGCCCCACGTCGTCCTTGGGGAGCCGAACTCCGTTGAGCAATGCCCCCACCAAGTCGGAAACTTTTATGCGGTCTCTGCGGCCTACGTTGACCCTCAATCTCACCCACGCTGACACGGTTTCATCTCGCCGGGGCGGGCGTGCGCTCAACGAGAGCGCCGCGGCCGCCACCAGCGCCGGGTCGTACTCGTCAAACAGTGCTTCCAGGGTAAAGAGCTCGGCCCAAAGCGGGCCCTCCTCCAGTCGATCCCGTACCCGCTGCCTCAAGGTAAAAAGCAGATCTCGAGCCCGGTCCGGGGCGGAGCTCAGCTTGAGCGGTTTGAGGGGCGATGCTATGAGCTGCAGATATTCCACTTGGCCGGCCGAAAGGAGTATGGCCACATCTTTGGCTTGAGATTTGAGCCATGCCAGCAAGTCGGCGGAAGGTAAGTCGAGAACCACTGCCCAATCGTGAGGCACGGCTTCGGCGGAACCTGGAGGAGGTACCGGCTCCGGGTGCTCCGGTGCGCGGTTCGGATCCAGCACCAAGGGATGTATCGGGTTCACCAGATCGAGGGCGGTGCGGAGCGCATGGGGCCGCTGTTCCAAGGGCGCGATTCCGTACCACACCGATCCCAGCGATTCCGCCGGCAGCGGAGCAGCCTGCACCACCGGAGCGCGGTGGGCATGCCGCTCTAGAAAGTCCGCCGCCGCCGACTCCCTGGAGGTGAGCACCAGCCGTTGCGCCCGAGCTGCTTCGGCCAGCAAGAGGTCGAGCTGCTCGAGCTGACCCAAGAGCCTCATGCTCTCGGGCCAGCCTATCAGCACATAGGATATGGTTTCCAACTTCAGAGCGGCTCGCCCGACCAGCTCCATGGCATCGGGAACGGTTGCCGCCAGACTGCGCAGGGAATTATCTCGTAACAGGCGTTCGGTGCGTGCCAAGCCGGTGCACGGGTGGGCCGGAGCGAGCTCCGGAACTCGCTCGATAGCCTGGGCTACGGAGATCGCCAGTTCCCGTTCCGGGACTACCGCCAGGAGCACAGTGCCCGAGGCGGCCGGCTTGAGCCGGTTTAAAAGGGGGGCGATGGCCCACGCCGCCGGGGGGCAGACATAGACCAAGCTCTTACCGGTCTCCAGGGCCGCCCGATGGGCGGCGTCGAATACAGGCTCGAACCTCCAGTGCACCACGACCTCGGTTGTGAAAGAGCCGCAGTAGGGTTCCTCAGCTACGATGATGGTAGCGGTTACCAGTTGCGGATTCAACTGCACCCGGTTGCGCCACTGCGGTGCGCCGCCCTGGCAGATGGGCTAAATTCGGTGCCATGGTGCTGGGTCTGCTGGCCGTATCGGTTGCGCTTGCCTTGGCGACGCCGGTTTCTGCGTCCCAAGGCGGGGAGCGGAAGAGCGCCCGGGATCTGGGTGTGGTAGTCGGGGTCCTGCCTCCCGGACCGAACAACGCGATTACCGATGTGGATGGGGTTTTGGTCGGGCAGGTCACCATAGTCGCGGGGGATTCGATCAATACCGGAGTTACGGCGATTCTGCCGCACGGGGGAAACATCTTCAGAGAAAAAGTTCCGGCGGCCATCGTGGTGGGCAACGGATTCGGAAAGCTGGTAGGCTTCACCCAGGTACAGGAGCTGGGCGAGCTAGAGTCCCCCATCGTGCTCACCTGCACGCTTTGCGTGCACCGGGCGGCCGACGCGCTGGTCGGATACCTGCTGTCTTTGCCCGGTAACGAAGAGGTGAGGTCCGTCAATGTGGTGGTAGGGGAGACCAACGACGGTTTTCTGAATCACATAAGGCTGAGGCCGGTGAGCGAGGGCGACGTGCTTCGGGCTCTGCGGGCTGCCGGGAGCGGTCCCGTCGAGCAGGGGAGCGTGGGGGCGGGCAGGGGAACGCGAGCCTTCGGATGGAAGGGGGGTATCGGTACTTCCAGCCGGAGGCTGCCGGAGAGTTTGGGCGGGTGGACTGTGGGGGTATTGGTGCAGTCGAACTACGGAGGCGTGCTGACCATCAACGGAGCCCCGGTGGGTATGGAGCTGGGCAGTTACTACTTGAGCGGTGCCGCCCGGTCGCCCGAAGAAACCAACCCGGATGGCTCGATAATGATAGTCGTGGCCACCGACGCTCCCCTGGATCACCGCAATTTGGAGAGGTTGGCGCGGAGGGCGCTGGCGGGGCTGGCCCGGACCGGGAGTTCTATGAGCAACGGGTCCGGGGATTACGTGATCGCTTTTAGTACCGTGAGGGTATCGGAACTTTCAGCCGCGGGGCTATTGGGGAACGAGCAGATGAGTCCTCTCTTTCAGGCGGTGATCGAGGCGACCGAAGAGGCGATTTACAATTCACTTTTTCTTGCGACGACTGTGAAAGGATATCGGGGAACGGTGGAGGCGTTGCCTCTCGATACCACGGTAGCGATTCTCAGGCGCTATGGAGCGATCAGGGGGCGTTGATGTCCAGGATTGGCTGGTTGGCGTTTCTGCTCTGTGCGGCGGTTGCACCTCTTGGGGCTCAAGAAGGCCGGAGTGCCAGGGCTCTTAAGGTCTATATCTCCGCCGACATGGAAGGGGTTGTGGGGACGGTGACTCCCGATCAGCTGGGGCCCGGCGGGTTCGAGTACGAGCGGTACCGCCGTTTCATGACGGCGGAAGTCAATGCGGCGATCGCAGCGGCTAAATCGGCGGGGGCTACCCAGATAGTGGTGAGCGATTCTCACGGGAACGGGGAGAACCTCTTGATCGAGGAGCTGCCCGAGGACGTGGTGGTGGTGCGCTCGTGGCCGCGGCCTTTGATGATGATGCAGGGTATCGACAGCACCTTTCACGCCGCCATTTTCATCGGTTACCACGCTTCGGCGGTGAATCCCCGGGGTGTCAGGGCTCACACCATATCTAGCGCCCGATTACAAGACGTCCGCTTGAACGGGAGGTCGATGCCCGAGGGAGGGATCAACGCGGCGATTGCGGGCTACTTCGGGGTGCCGGTGGTGATGGTATCGGGAGACGACGTGGCCGTATCCGAGCTCAAGGCTCTGCTGGGCGATGTGGAGGCCGCGGTGGTGAAACGGGCCTTGAGTTTTCATTCCGCGGAGACGCTGACCCCCGAGGCGGCGCGCCGGTTGATCGGAGAGAAGGTGGCTGTGGCGTTGCGGCAGCTGGAGCGGTTCAAGCCCTTGGTCCTCCCCGCTCCTGTCGCTCTGGAGTTAAGATTCAAGCACTACCGCCCTGCCGAGGTGTTGGCGTACCTGCCGATTGTGGAGCGGGTGGACGCCCACAGCATCCGTTATGTGGGACCCGACATTTTGGCGGTTTCCCGGTTCCTCGAGTTCGTCACGACCTACGCGTTCAACCTGGAGCCTTGAGACGATGAGCGCCGAAGAGTTCCCACTGTCGAAAAACCTGCAGTATCTGAAGCCCTCGGAGACGGTGTCTATAAACCAGGAGGCTCAGCGGCGCCGCGCTGCCGGGGAAGACATCATCGATCTTTCGGCCGGAGAGCCGGATTTCGACACTCCCAAGCTTGTGGCGGAGGCGGGGATCCGGGCGATCCAGCAGGGCAAGACCCACTATCCCCCCACGGCCGGCATTCTGGAACTCAGGGCCGCGGTGGCCCATCATCTTTCGTTGCTCTCCGGAGGCCGGCCGGTAAACGCAGACAATGTGGTAATCTCCACGGGAGCCAAGCAATCGATCTACAACGCGTGCATGACCCTTTTCGGTCCCGGAGACCGGGTACTCATTCCTTCTCCGGCCTGGGTGTCGTACCCGCAAATAGTTCACTTGGCTCGAGCCGAGCCGGTTCTGGTGCCGGGGGACATAGAGTGGAGCCTGAAGGTGGACGTGGATACTCTGGAGCGCCACGCAGACAGCCGGACCAGGGGAGTCATCCTCTGCTCGCCAGTCAATCCTACGGGAGCGGTCTATTCCCGTTCCGAACTGAAAGCTCTGGCCGAATGGACCGGCAGTCGGGGGATGTGGCTGATCTCCGACGAGATATACCGCAGGATTCACTACGGTTCCGGCCCGGCTCCCTCGGTGCTGGATCTTCCCGACGAGCTTTTGCAGCGGGTGGTGGTGATCTACGGTGCCAGCAAAGCGTACGCCATGACGGGCTGGCGCATAGGCGTGGCTCTGGCGCCGCGCCCGATAGCGCAGGCGATGGCCGCTCTGCAAACTCACATAACGAGCGGCGCCTCTCAGCCGGCCCAGTGGGCCGCCGCTGCCGCTTTCGGGGACGACCGGGTGGAAGCCGAGGTGGCGGCGATGGTGGAAGCGTTCCGCCGGCGCCGCGATTTGGTGGTGGCTTACTTCCGCCAGCATCTGCCGGGTGTGGAGTTCGTAGAGCCGCTGGGTGCGTTCTACTTCTTCTTCCGGGTAGATCAGTATTTCGACGGCGGTATTTCGAGCGCCTCCGACTTTTGCCAGCAGCTGATGGCGAGCGAGGGAGTCGCGCTCGTGCCGGGGGACGCGTTCGGGGATCCGAGATGGGTGCGGCTTTCCTTTGCGGCGTCGGAAAAAGATCTCAATCGCGCGCTGGAGCGTCTGGCGCGCTTCGCCCGTAAACTCGAGGCGGCGCACGCCGCTTCATAGGTCGCTGGGGAGAACCGGTGGCACGCTCCAAAAAACCGTCGGCAAGAGCGGTAGGCGGCAAGGAGCTTTCCGCGCGAGTGCAGCCGCTGAGCGGAGCTTTGCCGGCCATCGCCTTCAAATGGGATCCCGAGACCGAAATTTTGTCCGGTCACTTCAGCGGTGCCGGTGAGGGCGGCGGCCTGACCGGCTCGGTGGAGATCGCCGGGACCGACGGAGCCTACGTGGTGCTGGACGTGAATCGGGGAGTACTCACAGGCTTGGAGATTGCGGTCTGGCCCAAAACCACGGTGGTACCGGAATTGAGACCTCCGCGGGCTAGCTCGACGGGGAAGTTGAGCGTTCCATCGCGGCCCTCCCAGCCCGGCATCGCCGCCGTGGAGCTGGAAACGTCGCTGGCGGCCGAAAAGAGCGAGGATCAGTCTGTAATACACCTGATGGTGGGTCCCAAGCGCAGTGTGACAGTGGTGCAGTTGGCCGACAATCTCCTCTTGGAAGTTGACGAAGCGGGTCAGATCGCAGGGTTCTGGCTGCTGGACGTGCCCCCGCTTTTGCAACCGGGGGAATCGGCGCCGTGATCTCGATCCTTGCTGCGGTCGCGGTTTGCGCTTTGCAAGCTGGGGCGCCCCAGGTCGAATCTCAGCAGCGGACTCTGGTGCTGGTCAATGCCCGCTTCTGGACCGCGGCTGCTACGGTCCCGTGGGTGGAAGCGGTTGCGATACGCGGGGAGTGGATAGTAGCCGCGGGCTCTCGCCAAGAGGTTCTGCGTGCGGCCGGCGGCGGGGCGGTAGTGGAAGACCTTCAGGGCCGGATGGTGGTGCCCGGGTTTATCGACACCCACACCCACTTCAACCGCGCGGGTGAGCTCCTCTTGGGAGTCAACCTTTTGGACGTAGCGGACGATGACGGGTTCAGGCGCAAGGTGGGGGAGGCTCATGCCCGTCTGCCTGATGGGTCCTGGATGGTGGGCGGGGACTGGGGTGCATACGCCTTGGGTTCTTCTTGGGTACCCTCGCGCAGGCTTTTGGATTCGCTGGTGGGGGACCGTCCGGCGCTGCTCAACCGATGGGATCGGTCGATTTATCTGGCGAGCGCGGCGGCTCTTCGGGCGGCCGGGATCGATCCTTCGTCTCACTCCGGTCAGGTGAGCGGCGTGGAACTCGAGCGAGTACGGGCCGCCATACCCCGGCCCTCGTTCGAGCAGCGGCTGGCCGAAGCGAGATTGGCGCTGGCGGACTTGGCGCGCCACGGCGTTACTACCATTCATGACAACACGCCGGCGGAGGCGATGCGCCTCTTTCAGTACCTCAAGGAACGGGATTCGCTGTCGGTGCGAGTCTGCGCCCGGCCCACTTTGGACCGAGTGGAGCAGCTTGCCGCTTTGGGGATCGAGACCGGCTTCGGCGATTCGTGGCTCAGGATCTGCGGCCTGAAGGGTTTCGTGGATGGGATCATGGGCAACTCCACGGCACGGTTCAGAGAGCCCTACCGGCACCGCCCGGAGAGCAGGGGCCAATGGCGTGCAATGATGGAGCCGCCGGGGAATATGGAGCGACTGCTTCGCCTGGCGGACTCGGCGGGTTTGACCCCCCAAGTACATGCGATCGGGGACCTCGCGGTGGACACCTTGTTGGATTTCTTTGAGCAGCTCATCGAGGAGCGCCCCGCTCCCCGCAGGCAGCGCAGGTTTCGCGTAATCCATGCACAGGTGGTAGAGCCGGACGACTTTGCCAGGTTCGGGTCGCTGGGGATCGTTGCCGAGGTTCAACCCTACCATGCCATCGACGACATGCGGTGGATGGAAGAACGGATCGGCGAGCGGGCTCGATGGGCCTATGCCTTCAGATCGTTGAAGCGAGGCGGGGCGCTTTTGGTTTTCGGTTCCGACTGGCCCGGGACCAATGCCTCTTGGTATCCCGCCGATCCCATTTTGGGGATCTACGCCGCGGTCACCCGGCAGACACTGGAAGGAGAGCCCGCAGGGGGATGGTTCCCGGAGGAGCGGCTTACGGTGCAGGAGGCGCTGGAAGCCTACACCAAGGATGCGGCTTGGGCGGCCTACGAGGAAAGCTGGAAGGGCCGGCTTTTGCCGGGTTTTGTAGCCGATCTCGCGGTGCTGTCGGAGAACCTCTTCGAGATTCAGCCTTCGAGGATCAAGGAGGTAAGGGTGGTGCGCACCATGGTCGGCGGGCGCTGGGTCTATCGGGCGGAGCCGTGAACCGGTCGGAAGAGCTTCAGGCTTACGTTGTGGAGCTGTTTGCGGCGGAAGATGCGGTGCTGGCCGAGATCCGGCGGGAGCATCGCGACGCGGGACTGCCCGACATCGCCATCTCGGCGGAAGAAGGGAGGGTGCTGCAGGTTTTGCTGCGCGCCGCGGGAGCCCGGCGGGTGCTGGAAGTGGGGACTCTGGGAGGTTACAGCGGCGTATGGATCGCTCGCGCTTTAGGGGCGGGTGGCAAGCTCACCACCATAGAGATCAATCCGGAATTTGCGCGGATGGCCCGTCGCTCCTTTGAAAAGGCCGGCGTGTCGGACCGGGTCGAAGTATTGGAGGGAAGGGCTTTGGACATTTTGCCGTTTCTGGAACCCGGCTTCGACGCCATTTTTCTGGACGCTGACAAGGAGCCCCTGGTGGACTATTACCGCGCGTCGCTGGATCTGTTGAGGCTCGGCGGCTTGTTGCTCTGCGACAATGCCTTCTTCAACGGGCGCGTGGTGGATCTTACGGACACCAGACCCGACATCGAAGGGGTTAGGGCCTTTAACCGCATGGCGGCGACCGATCCTAGATTGCTGGCAACCGTGCTCCCGGTCCGCGACGGTCTGCTGGTAGGGGTCAAAGTAGCGGAATGATATCGGAACTTTCTCTTGGAGGGCTCATGGAGTCGGGCTGGAGAAGTTATCTGGTCGGCGCGCTGCTTTTGGCCTGCTGGGCGTATCCCCGGGCGCTCGAGAGTCAGCAGGGCTGGTTGCTCCGGTATACCCCTCGTCCGGGCGGCATGACCCGCACCGTGCTGCAAGCAGAGGGGACCGTGGTTCTGAGGGACAAGACCGGTGGGGTTTTAGCTCCCGACAGCATAGTGGGCCAGATGTACCGCCTGGCGGGAGTGATCCGGAGAGTGGTTTCGGCGAACGCCGAGCGGAGTGTGGTGGAAGTGACGGTGGATTCTTTGCGCACTCGGGCGCGCCTGTTGGGACAGTCTTGGAGTGAGAGTGCTATTGCCGACAGCATGCGGCTGCCTTTCCGGGTCGAGCTCGACAATCGCTATCGTTGGATGAGCGCTCCCCCTTGGGAGGCGCTCTCCGCCGTTCCGGAGTGGCTGGGTGTGGAGTTTCCTGCGGAGCCGGTAGCTCGGGGCGGTAGTTGGAACTATCGGACTAGCTACCGCGTTCCGGCGGCGCTCAATGCGCTTTTCGAACTAACGATCAACGGGCCGGTGGAAGGCAGCGTGAATGTTGTGCTGGACAGCGCAGTGGCGCGCCTTACCGACACGTTGCTTTACTTTACGGTGCAACGTCATTTGGGGCCGGTGACCCTGCCGGCGGTCGACGCCGGCGACAGCGCCGAAATAGCGGTGGCCGGAGCGTCCTCGGGGATTTTGGTCTGGTCCACCGGATGGCAGGCGTTTGTTTCCGGCTCGGAGCAGATCAGGCTGCGCGGGAACTTGAGGGGGATGGGCCGGGAGGGATTGCGGGAGGCGGAGCTCACGTGGACGGTTCTTCGGCGCTTGCAGCTTCGTCCCTGATCGTGCGGAGTGGAAGCGTCCGGCGGGGCGCGCGCCTGCAATGAAGCTTGCCCATTTGGCCGATCTCCATCTCGGATTCCGCCAGTTTCACCGCCAGACTCCGGAAGGTATCAATCAGCGCGAAGCCGACGTAGCATTGGCGTTCCGGCGGGCGCTGCAAGATGTCGTTGCCTGCCGGCCCGACCTGATAGTCATTGCCGGCGACCTGTTCCATTCGGTTCGGCCTCCGAACGGCGCTATCCTGGAAGCTTTCGTGCAGCTCTCTCGCCTGCGCGCCGCGCTGCCCGATTGTCCGGTACTAATAATAGCCGGAAATCACGACACGCCGCGCTCGGTCGAGGCCGGTTCCATACTGAAGCTGTTCGAGGAGATCTCCGGGGTGGTGGTGGCTACCAGGGAGATCCGCTGGGTGTCTTTGGAGCGGCTGGACGCCTCGGTTGCGCTGGTTCCCCACGCCGCTCTGGCGGGAGGCGTTCGTCCCGAGTTGGTTCCCGCGGGCGGGTCGGGGCGCCAAATTCTGGTGGCTCACGGCGAGATAGCCGGGGTGCTACCCGGAGATCGCTCGTCCTTGGAGTACGGCGGCGTGGTGCTCGAGCCAAAGGATCTGCATTTGGATCGGTGGACTTACGTGGCGCTGGGGCACTACCACGTGGCCCACCGGGTAGCGCCCAATGCTTGGTACTCGGGCTCGTTGGAGTACGTCAGTCCCAATCCTTGGGGCGAGCTGAGGGACGAGGCGAAGGAGGGGCGGGCGGGCAAGGGGTGGCTGCTAGTGGCTTTGGAGGATGCGGTGAGAGTCGAGTTCCGGCCGGTGCCTCTCGCTCGGAGGCTGATAGATCTGGAGCCGATCGACGGAAAGGGCCGAGAGGCTGAAGAGATCAGCCTATTGATTCGGCAGCGTGTGGAACGGGTTCCCGGGGGCATAGCGGGGCAGGTGGTAAGGCAGGTGGTTTACAATGTGCCTCGTTTGGTGGCGAGGGAGTTGGACCATGCCATGATCAGGGAGTACAAGTCCGCGGCGCTGCACTACCATCTGGACGTGCGCCGGCCTCCCCCGCGGCGGGAAGTGGGGGTGGGGGCGCCGGGGCGGAGTGCGAGGTTGGAGGAGATTGTCGCTGATTTTTTGAGGAAACGGGTGTTGCCGCCCGGCATGGATCGGCGCCGGTTTCTGGAGCTGGCCGCTGAGTACTTGGCGGAAGTGGAGCGGGAGGCGGTGGAAGTGGGTAGCGACTGAGAGCCGGACGATGCAGATCCACCGCCTGAAACTGGTGAACTTTCGCCAGCACGCGGACACCGAGATCGTTCTCGGCCCGGGCATCACGGGGATTATCGGTCCCAACGGCTCGGGCAAGACGACTTTGCTGGAGGCGATCGCTTGGGCTTTTTACGGGAATCCTGCGGCGCGGGGCACTCGGGATTCTATCCGGCGGATCCAGGCGCCTCCGCGGTCGCAGGTTAGGGTGGAGGTGGAATTTTCGCTGGGGGCGCACCATTACCGCGTGGTCCGGGGGCTCTACCAGGCTGAACTCTACCAGGACGGCTCGCCTTCGCCGCTGGCCGATTCCCAGCAGGAAGTGACGGCCAAGCTTCAACGCCTGTTTGGGATGAGCCGGGAGGAGTTCTTCAGTACCTATTTCACGGGCCAGAAAGAGCTCACCGTAATGGCCAATCTGGGTCCCACCGACCGGGGCAGGTTCCTTTCCAAGATCTTGGGTTACGAGAAGCTGCGTGCGGCGCAGGAGGTTGTGCGGAGCCGCAAAGCGCAGCTCCGCTCGGAGCGGGAGGGTTTGGAGAGAGGGTTGCCGTCGCAGGAGGAGCTGGAGCGGGAGCGAACAGACGCGGTGAAGCGGGTGGAGGAGGCTCGGGAGCGGTACGAGTCGGCGCAGCGGGAACTGGCGCAGGCGGAGGCCGCTTTGGAGTCCGAGAAGCCGGGTTGGGAACGGATGGTGGCTTTGAGGGAGTCGGTCCTGGCGCTGGAGGGCGAGCGCAAGGTGGCCGAGCAGCATGTTCAGGAGGCGCGCCGGGAGTGCGAGCGGATCGATCGGGAGTTGGCCGATGCTTTGGCCGCGCAGGCCAAGCTGAAGGAGTTGGAGACTGTGTTGTCGGAGGTCGCCGCACTCAAGCAGGAGGAGGAGCGCTTGGAGCGCGAAGCCAGGGCGGCGGGGCAGCGGCGTGCTTTGGCCGGCCAGCGCCGCGAGATCGAGCATCAGCTCTCGCGGCTCAAGGAGCGTCTAGGTGAGATGGCGGGCGCGGAGGCATTTCTGGAGAGGGCCGGCAGGGTGCTTGCGGAATCGCAAGCTGCGCTCGAGAAGTCGCAGGCGGAGGAGGAACAGTTGCGTACCGCCTGGGTGCGGGATCGGCAAGATGCGGAGACCAAGCGCCAGGCGCTGCGGGATCAGTATCGGGAAGTGTCGGCGCACCGGGAAAGCATTTTGGCCGCCGGGCCTGCGGGCAAGTGTCCCACGTGCCTCAGGCCGTTGGGGGAGGAGTATCAGGCGGTTCTGGAGACGCTGGAGCGCCAGCTGGAGGAGATCGAGCTGAACGGCAAGTTCTTCCGGCAGCGGGTGCAACAGTTGGCCGATCCTCCGGCGGAGTTGCGGGAGGCGGAGCGCCGGCGGGAGCGGGCTCAGCGGGAAGTGGAGAAAGCTCTGGAGGAAGTGACGCGAGCCAGGGAGCGGGTTCGAGAGTTGAAAGAGTTGGAAGCCGAGTGCCGGGAGCTGGAATCTAGGGCGGCGGAGTTGGATCGGGAGATCGGGAGGTTGCCGGAGACGTACGATGTGGAACGGCATCAGGCGGTTCGTGCGCGGTTGCGGGAGTTGGAGCCTGCGGTTTCGGCGGCGGAGCGTCTCAGGGTGCGGGCCGAGAGCGCGGATCGTCTGGTGGCGGAGGCGGAGGCGGCGGAGCGGCGGCTGTCGGAGCGCGAGTCGCGGCTGGCGGAGTTGGTGCGAGCGATCCAAGATGCGGGTTACAGCGAAGAGCGTTTTGCTGAGGCCAGGAGCCGGTACGAAGCCGTGGCGGCTCGGGTCCGCCAAGCGGAGCTGGCAGCGGCGCGGGCTGAGGGTGACAGGAAAGTGGCGGAAGAATCGCTGCGCAACGTGGAAAGGCGGATCGAGGATCGGCAGGAGCGGCTGGCGCGTCTGAAAGAGCTGGATGCGGAGCTGGCCCTGCACGAGGAGTTGGACCGCGGTTTCCACGAAGTCAGGACGGCGCTCAACGCTCAGATGCGTCCGGAGCTTTCGGAGCTGGCGTCCAGTTTTTTGGCCGATCTGACCGAGGGCCGCTACACCGAGTTGGAGCTGGACGAGGACTACAACATTTTGATAGTTGAAGACGGCCGGGCTAAACCCGTGCTCTCCGGGGGAGAGGAGGATATCGCCAACTTGGTTCTCCGCTTGGCTATCAGTCAGATGGTGGCAGAGCGGGCGGGGCAGCCTCTGTCTCTGCTTGTGCTGGATGAAGTCTTTGGCAGTTTAGATGAGAGGCGTCAAGACCAGGTCTTGAGTTTGCTGCGCGGGCTCGCTGATCGATTTCCTCAGGTGATTCTCATCACCCATGTGGAGTCCGTGCGGGAGGGTTTGGACCGGATACTAAGGGTGAGCTTCGATCCCGGCAGGGGCACGGCGGTGGTGAGCGAAGAGCGGGAATTTGCGCCGCATGGAAATGTGGCAGCCTGACCAAGCGGTTCAGGGTCCGTTCCGGATCGACGAGCGGGACATCGGGCCGCTGAACCGGCTGTTCTCGGAAGCCTTCACCGACCGTTACCGGCGGGACGGTTTGGTGGGGGTGCGGGTTCCGCATCTGAACCAGGCGGTATGGCGCTACGCGTTGAGAGATGCGGGGGAGGGTGCCATGCTGTGGCGCGACGAGCGGAACGAGATCGTGGCATTCAATATCGCTCATTGCTCCGGTGCCGAAGGATGGATGGGGCCGCTGGCGGTGCGGCCGGACCGGCAGGGTTTGGGGCTGGGCCGGGAGATCGTTATGGCCGCGATCGATTGGTTGAAGCAGCGCGGTGTTCGAACTCTGGGCTTGGAGACGATGCCCCGCACTGTGGACAACATCGGCTTTTACAGTCGCGTGGGGTTTGTGCCGGGTAAGCTCACCGTGACGATGACCGGCGAGATAACTGCGCGGTCGGTGGGAGTGCGTTTCCGGCGGCTGGCTGAGGCCACTCCTTCGGAGCGCCGATTGCTGATCGATGGTTGCCGAGAGGCTCTCCAGTCGCTGGCGCCGGGGTACGACTTCAGCCGGGAGCTGATCCTCACTCAGGACTTGAATCTGGGCGATACCGTGATCGTCACGCGGGGGAGCCAGGTGGCGGCTTTTGCTCTGTACCACTCGGTGCCGCTGGCGGAGGCGCGTTCTGCCGAGGAGCTCAGGGTACTGAAGTTGTTCGCAGATTCCCGGGAATCTTTCGACCGGCTGATGGTGGCGTTGGAAAGTGCCGCGAGTCGGTTACAGCTGCGCAGAGTGGCGGTCCGCTGCCAGACGGCCTACGGAGACGCCTACAGGCGCCTGATCGGGCGCGGGTATCGGGTGCGGTGGACCGATCTCAGGATGTACCTGGCGGGCTACGGCGAGCCTGAGCCCCAAGGGGAAGCCGTGTTGTTCTCCAACTGGGAAATTTAGGGACTCGCTCTTAGCTGAGGGCTTCCAGTACTCTGCGGAGCCGCTGGTCCGCTTCTTGAACCACCGGTTCCAGTTCCGGGTTTCTGACCAGGCTGAACATTGCCCTAGGGTCGGCGATCGACACTGTAACCCCGTCGCCTTCTTGCTGGATTACTACGTTGCAGGGCAAGAGCAGCCCGATCTGCGGTTCGGCTCCCAGTGCCCGGTGAGCCAGCGCGGGGTTACAGGCTCCCAGGATCACGTAGGGTCTGAACTCCACATCCAGTTTCTTTTTCAGCGTGGCCTTCACGTCTATCTCGGTAAGGATGCCGAAACCCTCTTTGGCGAGCGCTTCCGAGACGCGGGATTTCGCTTCGTCCAGGGTCACGCCCTTGAGCTGCTTGCCGTATCCATAGCTGCTGACTTGCATCTTTGAACGTTCCTCCCCCTAGTAGACTAATAAACAAACTAACGCCCGGTGTCGAAAATCCCAATCCAACTTAGCGTTCCGCATCGTTCCCTGGATCCGATCGGACGATCCCTACGGCGATGAGGACCACTCCGGCCGCTAGAGGGAGGTGGGCCCACCCCGAGGGCCAGGCCGCGATGAACGCGATCCATACCCATAACAGGAGCAGTGCGAACCCACCTGCGAGCCAGCGGTTCATGACGGTTGCCGGGCGAAAAACTCGCGCTGAAGTCGCAGGAGCAGAGGTATAGATCCCAGCACCGAAATCAGGTTGGGGATCGCCATGAGCCCGTTGAGGGTATCGGCTATGTCCCAGACGACATGTAAAGATCCCACTGCTCCGAGGTAGATGAAAACCAACCAAACGATGCGGTACGGCAGGGCGGCTTTGGCTCCGAGCAAGTACACGATTCCGGTCTCGCCGTAATAGCTCCAGCCGATGATGGTCGAGAAAGCGAACAGCACCAATCCAGTGGTTACGATCAGGTGTCCCCAGGTGCCCGGAAGCCCGATTTGAAAGGCTTGGGCGGCCAGAGCTGCGCCGGTCTGGCCGTCGTCCCACGCACCGGTTACCAGGATCACCAACCCGGTCGTGGTGCAGATCAAGATGGTGTCGACGAACACTTCGAAAATACCGTACAACCCCTGACGCACCGGATGGTCGGTGTCCGCTGTCGCGTGGACTATGGGTGCGCTACCCAAGCCTGCTTCGTTGGAGAACAGGCCGCGTGCCACTCCGTAGCGGAGCGCCATCATGACGGTGCTGCCCGCGAATCCTCCGGTCGCCGCAGTCCCGCTGAACGCGCCCTCGAATACCAAGCGGAGAGCCGAAGGTATTTCGCCGATCCTGGTGAGAATGATCAGGATTCCACCCCCAAGATAGAATAGAGCCATGAACGGGACCAAAAATTGGGTGACCTCGGCTATGCGGCGGATGCCGCCGAGGATTACGGCTCCGGTTACCACCACCAGCACGGCGCCGACTATCGCCGGAGAGGCGCCGAAGCTGGCTCTCAGGCTGTCGGCCACGGAGTTGGCCTGTACCATGTTGCCGATGCCGAAGGCTGCGGCGGCGGTGAGAAACGCGAAGATCGCTCCGAGCCAAGGGAGTCCCAGTCCCTTCTTGAGGGTGTACATCGCGCCGCCCCGCATAGTCCCGGTGGCGTCGGGCTCCCGGTAGTGCAGGGCCACCACGATTTCGGAGAACTTGGTGCACATTCCCAAAAGTCCGGAGATCCAGAGCCAGAACAGGGCTCCCGGGCCGCCGAGGAAGAGGGCGGTTGCCACGCCGGCGATGTTTCCCACGCCGACAGTCGAGGCTAGGGCCGTTGCCACCGCCTGGAAGGGCGTGACGTTTCCCACGCCTCCTCCGTGGCGCGTGAGCTTGCCGAGGACTTCGCGGAGTGCCGTGCCCAGCCGGCGAAACTGTACGGCACCGGTGAGCACGGTGAGCAGCAAGCCGGTGCCCACCAAGAGGATCAGCATGGGGGCTCCCCAAACCAGATTGTTGAGCCAGGAATTCCATGCGGCGATAGTTTCTACCATGGTATCGGTTGGGAAAGGGTCGGGACATGATACAGCATTTGATCCGTCGGCGCCAAGTGGCGGGGCCCGGTTGCTTGACGCTCCGGATGCCAGCGTCCTATATTGGCGCGGTTCGTGGAGCGATGAGCCCATTATTGAGCCAACAAGCTCGACAGCGCGCTCGGTTGCGGCATCGGATGTCATGCCCACGTGGGTGGGACGGCAGAGGATGTTGCGAGAGCGCGGAACCTACGTGATCGGGCTTCAATAATCCTCTCGCTTCGCGGACTGCACCCGCCGGCCCACTTGGTGTGCCGGCGGTGTTTTTTTGCCGCTGTAGGTTAACTTTCGTAAGCCGTAACGAACCGCAACCTTTCACTCGATCGGCAGGGAGTATGAGTGGATCGAAGACGAAATCCGCTTCCGTCGAAGTAGTGCCCGCGGGCGCGCGGCCAATCGCGCCGTTGGTGCGCGAGATATTGGAGATTCTGGGCGAGGATCCCCGCCGCCCGGGGCTTCGCAGGACTCCGGAGCGGGTGGAGCAAACACTGCGAACCCTGACCCGGGGATATACGGAATCGGTCGATGAGGTGGTCGGCGGCGCGGTGTTCGAGGAGAAGCACGAGAACATGGTTCTGGTGCGGGATATAGAGATCTACTCTCTGTGCGAACACCATCTGCTTCCTTTCTTCGGCAAGGCGCACGTGGCTTATCTTCCCAACGGGAAGATCGTCGGTCTTTCCAAGATACCCCGGTTGGTGGACGTCTTCGCTCGCCGGCTTCAGATCCAGGAGCGCTTGACCGACGAGATTGCCGACGCTTTGATGTCCGTGGTGAACCCGCTGGGCGTGGGTGTGGTAATCGAGGCGTATCATCTCTGCATGATGATGCGGGGAGTGGAGAAACAAAACTCCAAAGCGGTCACCAGCGCGATGCGCGGGGTGTTCCGCGACGACGCCAAGACGCGGGACGAGTTCCTGCGTCTGGTGCACGGGGGGTCATGGCTGGAGTAGGACGGCGGCGATTTTGAGCCTGGCGCTGGACATTCTCTACGAACTGCGGGAGCTGACGGCTACCCCGGGTCGGGGCTGCACCCGGCTGGCCTACACGCACTTAGAGGACGAGGCTCACGACCGCATATGGGATCGATTCTCCGGCAGCGGCTTGGCGCGCCTGCAGGACGCAGCAGGCAACACGTTCATCTTGCCCCCGGAGGCCGCGTCCGGCGAACCGGTGATCCTCGTAGGAAGCCATCTGGATACGGTGAAGGAAGGGGGCTGGCTCGATGGCGCGTTGGGCGTGGCTGTGGGAGCCGAGGTGCTGCAAAAACTGGAGCGCGTTTCGGGTAACCGGACCTCGGTAGGCTTGGTGATCTTCCGGGACGAGGAAGGGGCAAGGTTTGGGAGGGGTCTTTTCGGTTCCAAAGTCTTCGCGGGGCGCTGCACTGAGGAGGACTTGGAAGCCCGGGACGAAGAGGGTGTTTTTCTCCGCCAGGTGGTGCCGGATCCGGAAGGCTGTCTCCGTTATCGGCGTCCGGTAAATGCTGTCGCATATCTGGAGTGCCATATCGAACAGGGCCGGCGCCTGCTCGACGGGGGATTCCGGATCGGGATGGTGACGGGTATCGTGGGGATTCGGAGATTGGAAGTTCGGGCCGTGGGGGCTGCGAACCACGCCGGGACGACGGAGATGCATCGGAGGTTGGACGCCCTCGTTCCGGTTGCTACGCTGGTGGGGAAACTCCCCAGGCTGGTGCAAGGCCGTGGCGACGCGGTGATCACCTGTGGCAAGATCGCGGTGGAGCCGGGCGTGGCGAACATAGTGCCGGGGCTCGCCTCGGCCGTAGTAGAGATTCGGGCGCCGGACTCAAGGACCCTGGACGCCATCGAGGACGAACTGCGCAGGACAGCCGCGATGCTCGAGCCGCCTACACCTCAGACCCGCATGCCGCCCCTCACGCTAAACCGGCTGGTGGACATAGAGCCGACCTCCACGGATCGGAGCTTGCTACGGTTGCTGGAGGGGATTCTCGACGAACTGGGTGTGGAGGGTCTCCACCTGTCTTCCATGGCCGGTCACGACGCTCAGCATGCTGCGCTGGTATGTCCGTCTGCGATGTTCTTCATACCCAGCTTGGACGGCGTGAGTCATTCGCCGGAAGAGGACTCCAGAACCGAGGATATCGAACTTGCCGCCGAGGTAATGTTGCGGTGGGTCGAGCGGTGCAGCCGGTTTAGAGGGTCTGCGGCGTGAATCCGGTACGGGTGGTATCGTGTTCATCGAGGTAGCCGAGATGCTCCGCTGTCCGGAGCCGCACGAGGAAAGTTTCTGCGTGGTGGCTCCGGAAGAGATGGCGGGGCGAATGATATTGCGGGGTGTGATCGGGTGTCCGGTTTGTCGCACAGAGTTCCCGATCCGGGACGGGGTGGCGGAGTTCGGCTCGGCGCCTCAGAGGGCTCCGGAGTCCGGCGGCAGCCCTGATCTGCCGGAGGCGGAGGCGGTAGCGGCGCTCTTGGGTCTCGGAGGCCCGGGCGGTTACGTGGTCTTGGTCGGTGCTGCGGCGAGTCTCGCGGAGAATCTCGCAGAGTGGCTCCCCGGGGTCCATTTCATCGGGATAAACCCAACGGCCGGCGTGTCCGCTTCTCCGATCTTGAGCCTGCTGGTGTGCGACCGGATGGTGCCCTTGAGATCTTCCATGGCCCGAGGCGTGGTGATCGGTCCGGATCTGGCGACCGAGTTCTGGGTCGGCGAGGCTGCCAGGATCCTGTTGCGGGGGTTGCGCGTCGTGGTGTTGGGGCGAGAGAGCTGCCAAGTTGCAGGTCTTGGGGAGCTTGCCAAGGGCACGGGAATGTGGGTCGGGGAAAAGACGGCTTCGGTGGCGAGCGGCCGCTAGGCGGGGTTACTCGGCGTAGGTCCGTTCTATGAGATCGCGGTATTTCTCCTCGATAACCCGCCGTTTCACTTTGAGTGTGGGGGTAAGTTCGCCATCCTCGATGCTAAAGTCCCGTTCCAGGAGAGCGATCTTTTTGGGCATCTCGAAGCGAGCGACGTCTCGGAGCTGAAGCATCACCTCCCGTTCGATCTTGGCCACCACGTCCGGGTGCTGGAGCAGAGCTGCGGTGTCCATCTCGGGGAGTTTGCGCTCCGCCGCCCAGCGCTTCACTTCTTCCATGTCGGGCACCACCAGAAGGATAGGGTAAGGCCGGCGATCGCCCACCATCACCGCGTTCAATACGAACTTGCTGGAGCGCGCCAGGTTTTCGATCGGCTGGGGAGCTATGTTTTTGCCGCCGGCAGTGACGATCAGATCCTTCTTGCGGTCCGTGATCTTGAGGTATCCATCGGAATCCAATTCTCCGATGTCGCCGGTGTGGAAGAAGCCATCCTGGTCAATCGCTTCCGCGCTGGCTTCCGGCCGGTTGTAGTAACCCTTCATGACGTTGGGCCCCCGTACCAGAATCTCGCCGTCCTCCGCAATTCTGACCTCTACTCCCGGTAGAGGTTTGCCCACGGTGCCGATCTTGGGGGCCTCGAGGGGGTTTACCGACACCACGGGAGAGGTCTCGGTGAGGCCGTAACCTTCGAGGACCGGCAGTTTGGCGGCGAAGAAAAACCAGGCGACTTCGGGAGAAAGGGGAGCGCCGCCGGAAACGAAGTAGCGTATGCGCCCTCCTGTTCGGCTTCGAAGCTTGGCGAAGACCAGGCGATCGGCCGCCGCGTACTGGAGCTTGAGGGTGAGCGGAACCGGTTTCCCCGAAAGCCGGTGCTCCGCCCAGGCGCGGCCGATCCTCCGGCTCCAGAAGAAAATCCTGCGGCGAAAGGCTCCTCCTTGATCGGCAGCGGCGAGCGCCCTGGCGTAGATCTTCTCGTAAACCCGGGGCACGGCCAGGACGATCGTGGGGCGGACTTCCAGAAGGTCGGCGGCCACGGTGTCGAAACTTTCCGCGTAGTTGATCGTCGCTCCCGCGTGCAGCATGGCGAAGTGACCGGCCATTCGCTCGAAGGCGTGGGAGAGCGGGAGAAACGAAAGGCAGGAGTCCGAAGGACCGATCGGGAGCACCTCCAGGGCTGCGTGGATGTTGCTGCAAAAGTTTCCATGGGTGAGCATGACGCCTTTGGGTTTTCCCGTGGTTCCGGATGTGTAGATGATGCTGGCTAGGTCGTCGGGTCCAATTTCCAGCGCTTCCGCCTTGTAGTTCGGATGCTTGCTCTCTGCGGCTGCACCTTGCCGCATTAGGTGTGAAAAGGCCATCGCCTCGCGGAGGCCATCGGTCGGATCGAGTATCACGATTGCCCGAAGCTCCGGCAGCGATTCTTTGTGTGCTTTGATCTTTTCGTACTGCTCGAGATCTTCGACCACCGCTATAACCGCGCCGCTGTCCCGCAGGATATGAGCCACCTGCCCCGCCGGTAGGGTGGGGTAAACCGGGACGGTTACGAAACGGCCCGTGAGGGCGCCGTAATCGGAAATCGCCCACTCGGGGCGGTTGTGGGATACGATGGCGATCCGGTCGCCGGGGGAAGCTCCCAGCTCTCGGAATCCGATGGCGGTGTGCTGGACCCGGCGGGCGAGCTCCTGGTGACTTATATCCTGCCACGCGCCGCGGGCCTTGTAGCGGAGGGCGGCCCGCTTGGTGCTGAAGCGGTCTACCGCTTCGAAGAACAGGTGGTTGAGGCTGCGCGGAGCTGGCACGGGTTCAGAGCTAACGCGACGCAAGGACGGTGATCGTGATTGGATCGGTCTTCAGCTCCCGGTAGCTTCCCTGAACCCTCCCGCTTCCGGGTTGCAGTCCCACCACCGTTCCGGAGGCGGGGTCAAGGCTGAAGGCGGTGACCGCGGTGTCGATTACCGCCCACTCGACCGAGACCGAGTTCAATCGCTCTCCTCGAGCGGTGATCGCCCGGGCGGCCAGCACGAGCGTGTCGCCTACGTTGAGCGAGCGGTTGGTGCCTCCCGGGACTTCCAAAGCGATGATACGGTCTGGATCTCCGAGAAGCGAGCCGCACGCCCAAAAAACCGCTGCGGCTGACAGCAGTCCGAGGCCCTTGGGCCGCCGGCTCACGAGGATTCTTCTGAAGTGAGCTGCGCCAGCGAAGCCTTGGCGTGCTCTATCCACCTAGAGGCATCTGGTCCCTTGGGCGGTCTTTCCAGGAAGGCTCTCAGGTGGCGGATCGCCCCTTCGCGGTCGCCCCGCCTGAGCAATAGGAATGCGAGTCCGTAGTGGGCGCCCGCCAGAGTACCGTCGATCTCCAGCGCCCGGCGGTAGTAGCGGATCGCTTCGTCATGCCGGTTGGTCTTGGTGAAAGCAATGGCCATGTTCTGGAGTACCCTAAGATCCCGGGGGTGATCCCTCAAGGCGAGGCGATAGGACGTAAGGGCGGCTTCGTAATCGCCCTGACGTTCTAGCGCCAGGGCTTCGTTCAGGTAGTCGAGCCGTTGCGGCTTGAGCTCGTTGGAACGGCCCCGGCCGAACAGGCGGCTCCAGAACCCCATAGCTGCGCCGAAGATACAGCCGCCCCGCATTTAAAGCAACGAGCAGGCGATCCCTCGGCCGGTTGTCTTGGGGTGCACCGCGCGCTACTATGGCGGGGTGACTATGCGACGCCAAACTCCCGCTCCCCCCAGTAGAGACGTTCTGGAGGTCGACTGGCCGCTCTTCGGCGAGTTGTGCCGAGCGCTCGCCTTCAAGATTGCCGGGTCTTTCGACCCTGAACTGGTCTTGGGGATAGCCAAGGCGGGCGTGATCCCCGGTGCGGTGGTCGCTTCCATACTGCAGCGGGACTTCGCTTCCATGGCGGTTACCCGACTGCGGGAAGGGGTGAGGCCTACCCTGGTGACCGCGCCGCCTCCCAGCGTTCGGGGGAGGCGGGTCTTGATAGTGGACGAGACCTGCGATACCGGCGAGACGCTGAAGCTGGCTTTGGCCGCCGTGCGGCGGATAGGGCCCGCAGATGTGAGAACCGCCGTCTCCATCAAGACCGGTCCTTACCAGCCCGACTTCTACGCCATGGAAACCGAGAGCTTCATAATCCTGCCGTGGGATCGGGAGGTGCTGATAGGCGGCGAATTCGTTATGCGGCCGGAGTACGCGGCAAAACTCAAGGAGCTGCGCTCGAAAGCACCGAGCGGTAGTCCTTACCCTCGCTGATCGCCTGGTAAATAGTCTCCACGGTTTCCGGCGCCGCTACCAAAAAGCGGCACCGGGAGTGGCTCGCGCTGCGGCACTCTACTTCCAGTACGGAAACCGGCCGGTTGGCCAACCTGCCGATGAAATCGGTGAGCACCCCGGTCGACAAGAAGCAGGCGGGATACGGGGCTCCTGCTTCCGGCTCGGCTTCGGCCCACTGCTCCGAATCCAGCGCCAGCACGCCGCGTCCCAAGGTCTGGATGGCCACCGGTCCCCAGCCTAGAGCCTCGAAAAAGTCGCTCAGGACTCCGGGCAGAGCGCTGGCGTCTATCTCTCCCGGATCGTCCACCCCGGCATTGGCCGACAACCATCGCTGGAAACAGGCGTAGAGATCGGCGCCCCCGGCTTGACCGGCTTCCTGCAGCCTCTGGGGGGCTGCTTCGCCCAGATCGCGCAAGAGCACATCGCGCAGGGCGCGGAGCGCGCCTCGGCCTAAGGCAATCGCGTTTCCGTCTAGCTCTACCGGCATGGGCGGGGTGGGCCTGTGAAGTTGCACCAAGTTAGGACCCGCGCCCGACGCGGCGCAAGAGTTCGGCTTCGTCGATGATTTCTACGCCCAGTTGTTTGGCCCGCTCCAGCTTGGAACCGGGATTCTCTCCGGCCACCAGCGCCGTGGTCTTGGACGAAACCGACGACGCAACCCGTCCTCCGGCGGCCTCGATCAGTTCCGTAGCCTCGGCCCGCGACAGCGTGGGTAGGGTACCGGTGATCACGTAGGTCTGTCCCGTGAGCGGACCTGCCGCAGCGACGGGCTCGGTAAAGTTCAGGCCGTGGGCTTCGAGGCGCCGGATCAGAGCTCGATTCTTTTCGTCTCGGAAAAACGCCGCCACCGCCTGGGCGATGACCGGACCCACCCCTTCTACCGCGGCAATTTCCTCCTCGCCGGCTTCCATCAGCCGTTGCAGCGAACCGAATCTCCGGGCTAACAGTTTCGCCACGGTGCTTCCCACGTGTCTGATCCCCAGGGCGAAGAGCAGGGTGGAGAGAGGCCGGTTCTTGCTGGCGGCGATGGCGTCCACCAGCTGCCTGGCTGATTTTTCGGCAAAGCCCTCCAATTTCTTCAGGTCTTCCACCTTCAGTTCGTAAAGGTCCGCCACATCCCGGATCAGCCCGTTCTCGAGCAGCTGAGCCACCCGCTGCGCGCCGAGGCCTCTTATGTCCATGGCGTCGCCGGAGGCAAAGTGGACGATCGACTCGAAGACTCGCCCGGGGCACGACACGTTGGGGCAATAGACCATGACCTCGTCGGCTGGCCGCTCGACCGGTGACCCGCACTCGGGACATCGTGTGGGGGGAACAAAAGGTCGCTCCTGGCCGGTTCTTCTCTCGCGCACCGGCCCCAGCACTTGGGGTATGACCTCCCCGGCCCGGGTTACCTCCACCCAATCTCCGATTCGGATGTCCTTGGCGGCGATCAGGTCGAAGTTGTGGAGCGTGGCTTGGGAGACAGTCACTCCGGTCACCTCCACCGGCTCCAGCACGGCGTAGGGATTGAGAGCTCCGGTGCGGCCTACGTTGATCTTGATGTCCAGCAATCGGGTCACGGCCACCTCCGGTGCGAACTTGCGGGCGATCGCCCAGCGAGGCTCGCGACCTCCTACGACACCGAGTTCCGAATGCAAGGAGAGATCGTCGACCTTCACCACTACCCCGTCCGCCTCGTAGTCCAGCTTCTCGAGAAGGGGTTCCATTTGGGAAATGACTTTGTGTGCGGCGGCGAGGTCGGGAACGCGCCGGAAGTGAGGTTCCACCGGCAGGCCCCAGGTCTTGAGAGTTTGGAGCAACTCGTATTGCGTGCTGAAGGGAAGTTTTTGGCCCGGGGCTTCGACGTGGAAGCAAAAGATCCTGAGTCCTCTGCTCCGGGTGATCTTGGGGTCCAGCTGCCTGAGCGATCCGGCGGCGGCGTTTCTGGGGTTGGCGAAGGGCGGCTCGCCGCGGGCGACACGCTCCTGGTTCAGCTTGGCGAAGCGGGACTTGGGCAGATACACCTCGCCCCTTACTTCCATGAAAGGAGGCCATCCCTCGCCCTGAAGCGCCAACGGCAGATCGACCACGGTCCTGAGGTTCGCCGTCACGTTTTCCCCCTCGATCCCGTTGCCCCTAGTCGCTCCCACGGTAAAGATCCCGTTTTCGTAAGTGAGGCTCACCGCGGCGCCGTCGATCTTGACCTCGATCGTGTACCCCGAACGGCGCACCTCGGGTACCAGCCGCGCGTTGCGGGCTTCCCACTCCTCCAGCTCCTGCTCGTTGAAGGCGTTGGCCAGCGACAGCATCGGCACCCGATGGCGGTGCTTGGCGAAGGCCTCGGCAGGTTCGGCTCCGATTCGATGGGTGGGAGAATCAGGCGTGCGAAGTTCGGGATAGGCCGCCTCGAGTTCCTGCAACTCGCGAAACAGCCGGTCGTACTCGGCGTCCGACATTTCCGGCGCGTCGAGCACGTAGTAGGCGTAAGATGCGCGGTTCAGTATCCGCCGCAGTTCCTCAGCGCGCTCGGCGGGCGCCTTGCCGGTCAGTGACCCTTCCCCTCCTCTTCTATGACGGTCATGGCGATCTCCACCAGCCGATCCAGTTCCTCGCCCGACGTCTTGGGCAGGAGACCTTCCGCCCAGGCCCCCTGCCGGGCGCTGAAGGCGTCCAGCAGGCGCTTGAGGAAACCCAACAGAGCTACCCGCTCCAGCTCCGCTCGCCGGCTGTCCTCGTCCGTCGTTTTCCTGCTGCGCAGCTGTTCGTAGCGATACGCGTTGCGCAGGGCTTTGGCGGTGAGACTGCTCACTACCTGGGTGAATCTCAGATCGGCGTCGGAGAAAGGCGGGCCGTCGCGGAAGGTTCTAAGGAAGATCGCGCCGATCGCGGCACCACGCCAGTTGATCGGAACTACCGTGATGCTCTTCACCCTCCTGGTGGCAAGCTGGCCTCTGATGCTCTTGAAAGTGGGATCCGTTTCCGCGTCCGGTATGAAGACGGTTTCCCCGGATTCCAAGGCCCGCTTCAGTTCGGGATAGCGATCCAAGTCCACCACGTAGTTGCGGATGCTGGGATCCTCGTAAGAGGCTACCAGCCGCGCGGTCTTGCCTCCCCGCTCGGCCAGAAAGATCGAGCAGCGATCCAAACCGAAGGTCTCACCCAGTTTGCGGGCGATACCCTGCAGGATGTCCACGAAATGCAACGTGCCCGAGATCTCTTCCAAAATCTCGATTATGGCCAGTAGGTGCTTGCGTTCCTGCTCCAGCTCGCGAATCCGCGCCTGGAGCTGCTCTACGTCCGCGGGCGATTCAGTCGGTTGGGTCATAGGGTGTTTAGTTTCGCCCCGCGGGGACAGCGGCGTCAAGGAGCCGCAGCCCGCTCGACTTCCGGCTCTCCCCGCGCTACAATCCGGGCAACTCCACACCGCGCGGTATGCCACAATGGGAAGACTGCTGTTCTTAATTTCCTCGTTGCAGATCCTCTGGTTCGAGCCTCGGGCGGTGCAATTGCCCTCGACTCGTTTCCACGAGCCTGTTGCCGTATCGGAAACCGCCCGTTCCCAAGCGCCCTTCCCCGCCGCCAGGCGGAGCCGCCTGCTGGCCCGCGTGGATCGGGGGGTGATCGTGATTCCCGCTGCTTCCACCGCGGATTTCGAGGCGCAATGGCTCCGGGGGATCGAGTTCCGCCAGGACGATTACTTCTTTTATCTCGCCGGTCTAGATAGCCCAGATGCCTGGCTGGTCATGGCAAAAAATCCGCCTTTCGAGTCGGTGATGCTGTTCCTCCCGCCTCGGGATCCGGCGGAAGAGCGCTGGACCGGTCCCAAGCTGGGACCCGGACCCGAAGCTTCCGTGCTGAGCGGGATCGCCGAGGTGCACCCGACTACGGCTCTGGACTCGATCCTGGGCGTGCTACTCCGTCGAACCGGGGGGCCGGTTTACACCACACTTCCCCCTCCGGCGGCCGCGCGGCGGTTCCCGGCGGTGCTCCGAGAGACCGCGTCCGGGCTTCGGGACATCACACCGGTTCTCGATAGTCTTCGCCTCATCAAAGACGCGGACGAGATCGAGCGGCTGCGAAAAGCCATCGCGATTACCGCTGAAGCCCAGAAAGCGGCAATGCGGGCAGTCCGTCCCGGGATGTGGGAATACCAGCTGGAGGCGATCGTGGAATTCACGTTCCGATACATGGGTGCCACTCGAGTCGGTTTTCCTTCGATCGTGGGGAGCGGGTCCAACACCACCATTCTGCACTACGACAAGAACCTGAGGCAGATGCAGGACGGCGACCTGGTGCTGGTAGATATAGGCGCCGAGTACGGCCAGTACACCGCGGACGTGACCCGCACCTTCCCGGTGAACGGCACCTTCAGTCCCAGACAGCGGGCGCTGTATTTGCTAGTTCTCGGCGCCCAGCAGGCGGCGCTGGACGCCGTGCGCCCGGGAGTCACCATGGCGGAATTGGACCGAATCGCCCGCCGCTATCTGCGGGAACACTCGGGCGATCTCTGCGCCCCGGCCAACTGCGCGGAGTTTTTCATCCACGGCCTTGGCCACTGGCTCGGCATGAACGTCCACGATGTGGGAGACTACCGCACCCCCCTGGCGCCGGGGATGGTTCTAACTGTCGAGCCGGGAGTTTACCTTCCAGACGAGGGCCTCGGTATCAGGATCGAAGACGATGTGCTGGTCACCGATACCGGGTACGAGCTGCTTTCGGCCGGGGCGCCGCGGACCCCGGAGGAGATCGAAGCTCTGATGAAAGAAAATCCGCGGTATCTCTGCTGCCCGGAGGAAAGATGAACGATCGCGAACGCGAAGAAGAACTGCTGGAAGAGGAAGATTTGGAAGAAAACGGCGAGGAACTGGTCGGTGAGGAAATCGAGCCGGGCTCTTCCTTCGGAGTGGTGGGCTTTTTCACCGGGCTGGTGCTGGGAGCTCTTATCGGGGCAGGAGTGGCTTTGCTGGTTGCTCCCGCGTCGGGACGGGTTACCAGGCGCAGGTTGCGGAGGAAGTTCCAGGAAGCACGGGAGCGCGTGGGCGATGAGCTCGACGACCTGAAGAGCCAAGCCCGGCGGGAGCTGCGCCGGCGCCAGCGGGCGCTGAGGCGCAAACTGCGAAGGGTGACTTAGCGGGCGATCCGGCGCAGCAGCCGTTCCGCCTCCGCTTTGTGCTGGGGGTCCAGCACGTCTCCCACGGGCAGCTGCAAGATGCGCTCGAGTTGCGCTCGCGCTTCCTCCCGGCGCCCCTGGTCTAGGTAGATTTGCGCCAGCTCCAGGCGGTGGAAGATGTAGTCGGGCCGGAGGGCTACGGCGCGCTCCAGGTGAAAGCTGGCCGAATCCCAGCTAGCCCGGCTCAGAAAATCCGCTCCCAGGAACAGCTGGGCGAAAAGTCGGGTGAAGCCGGACAGCCTTTTGGCTTCGGCGTGCCAGGCTCCCAAGACATGGTGAGCGCCGTCGTGGTCCGGGTTCAGCGCCAGGGCGCGGGCTGCTGCGTCGTACACCATGCGGCCAAAGCGCACCCGCTCTTTGCCGCTGCGGGTCCGCGCCAGGCGGCCTAGGGCCTGGGCGAGCATGAAATAGCCGTCTGCGCCGGTGGAATCCGCTCGGATCGCTTTTTCCGCGTAATCTCGCGCCACCAGGTAGAGGCTGTCGCGAAGCCTGCTCTGGTCGTCGGGAATCTGCTTGGCTATGTCTATCCAGGCGCCGGCGGCTTTCCACAGGGCGGGGTAGAAGGTTTCGTCAAGGGCCAGAGCCATTTCGTAGTGGAGCAGCGCGCCTTGCGGTTGAAGCCTGGCGCTGAGGCTGTCGCCCATGGCTATGTGGTGCTCGATCTCTTCCCGCTTGTTCTGTTGGGCATAGGCCTCCGGGACGGCGGCGCCTATGGCGCCGGCGGCGATCGAAGGATAAAACAGTAAGTGCAGGATTGCTCTATTCATGGGAGCGAGAACGTAATGTGGGTGGGACCACTGATCGAGCGCAAGCGGGACGGCGGCAGCTTGGAGCCGCAAGAGTGGCGCGATCTCATCGCCGCGTACACCGGCGGGCGAGTGCCGGACTATCAAATGGCGGCTCTTCTCATGGCCGTTTATCTGAACGGGATGTCCGCCGAGGAGACCGCGGCGCTGGCCGGCGCCATGCTGGATTCCGGCGTTAGGCTGCGCTTCGATCACCTGCCGGTGCGCTGCGTGGACAAACATTCTACCGGGGGAGTGGGCGACAAGGTATCGCTAGTGCTCGCTCCCCTGGTGGCGAGCTGCGGAGTGGCCGTACCGATGATATCCGGTCGCGGTCTAGGCCACACCGGCGGAACGCTGGACAAGCTGGAAGCGATTCCGGGGTTTCGCACGGCGCTTTCACCCGAGGAAACCGTGCGGCAGATCGAATCCATCGGGTGCGCCATGATCGGGCAGAGCGAGGCGATCGCCCCGGCCGATCGCAAGCTTTACGCCTTGCGCGATGCCACCGCGACGGTGGAGTCGATTCCCCTGATCGCGGCGAGCATAATGTCCAAGAAGCTGGCCGAAGGGATTCACGGGCTGGTGCTCGACGTCAAGCGGGGATCGGGTGCTTTCCTCCCCGAGTTGGAAGACGAGCTCCGTTTGGCCCGCACTATGATCGACCTGGGTCAGGCTCACGGCTGTCCCACGGTAGCTCTGCTCACGGCCATGGATCGGCCTCTGGGGAGGGCTTGCGGAGTAGCTCTGGAAACCGAGGAAGCGATCGCGGCCCTCAGAGGCGAGGGACCCGAGGATCTGATGGAGGTGACCTACGCGTTGGGCGTGGAGATGTTGCTGCTGGGGGGTGTTGCGTCCAATCCCGCCGACGCTAGAGCCGCTCTGGCGGATGCGCTCCAGTCCGGCAGGGCGGCGGAGAAGTTTCGCAGCGTGGTGGCCGCTCAGGGGGGGAATCCGGCGGTGGTGGATCGGCCCGAGATCCTGCCCCAGGCTGCGGCAGTTTCGGTGTACAGCGCGCCGCGGGAAGGATACGTGGTTCGGGTGGAGCCGCGGACCATAGGGCGGGCGATAGTGGCGATGGGCGGGGGTCGCAGAACGATGGAGGATCGGATCGATCCCGCCGTGGGTTTTGTCATCGCGGTCAAGCCGGGGGACAAGGTGGAGCGAGGCCAACCGGTGGCCTCGGTCTATGCCGCAAGCGACGGCGGACTGGCGGTGGGTGCTCAGGCGTTGAGCCGTGCGATCGAGCTGGCGGACGAACCGCCGGGTGACGTGCTACCCTTGGTTTCTCACCGGGTCACCGCCGCGGGAGTGGAGGTCTTGTCCTGAAGTTTCGGCCGGCTGTTTCAACCGGCCCCGCCGCGCCACAGAGTTTCCAGCCTGCGGGCGATCTCGTCGCGCGCCGCCCTAAACGCCGCCAGGCGCGCTTCTTCGGTTCCTTCCACCGCCGCCGGGTCCGGGATCGGCCAGTGAACGCGGCTGACCGGTCCCGGCACTACCGGGCAGACCTCCTCGGCGCAGAGAGTCACGATCACGTCCGCCTCTCGAATCGGTACTTGGTCCAGACCTTTAGATCGCTGCGCGCCGATATCGATGCCGATCTCGCTCATCGCTTTTACAGCCAAAGGATGTACCCCGGCAGGTTTGGACCCGGCGGAGAAGAAGCGCCACCCTGCCGGTCCCTTGGCGCGAGCCAAGCCCTCGGCCATCTGACTGCGGGACGAGTTGGCGACACAGAGAAAGACGACGGTTTTCCCGCTCACAGCTCGTCCAAGATGTCTTCGTTGCGCACCAGGACCAGGATGGCGGCTTGGGGAACCACCAGGTAGCGCTTGCCTTCGAAGGTGATCTCCACCGCCGCTTTGCGGAAGAACAGCGCGTAGTCTCCCACCCGAGCCTGCATCGGTATGTAGCGGGTTTCGTGGCTGGTGAGCTTCCAGGGTTCGTCGTCCAGGGCGGCGGGTTCCGACAGCGGAGTGCCGGGCCCGGTGGCTATGATCCGGCCTCCCTGCACTGCCTGATGGTCTATGGCCGTGGGAGGAAGGTAGAGTCCAACTGCGGTGCGCTCTTCCCCCTCTTCGGGTGCTATCAGCACCCGGTCGCCTACCACTATGAGCTTCTTGGGAACCTCCTCCATCCTGCCTTTAACGTTAGGGGTTGGGGCGCCAAAGGTGAAGCGCGGGCCCCCGGGGGCCCGCGCTTCGGGATCGGGCGGCGGTTAGCGGCCCGGAGTTTCGCTCACCCTGGGACGCTCGTCCTTGGTCATGTAGCGCTCGAACCAACTGCGGAGGTAGAGCTGGGTGCGCATGAAGTTGGACGGCCTGCTGGAGGTGCCGTGCCATTCTTCTTTGAACCGGATCATGGCGGTGGGCACCTTGAGCAGCTTCAGCGCCTGGTAGAACTCTTCGGTCTGCGATATCGGAGTTCTGAGATCCTGTTCGCCCGTCATGAGCATGGTCGGGGTTTTTACGTTGCCCACGTACATCAAGGGTGAGCGGCGGAGGTGCTCCGAAGGGTCTTCCCACGGCAGCTTGGCAAAGTTGCGATACCAGTTGGGGCTGTCCGTCGTTCCCACGAAAGACAGCCAGTTGGTAACCGGACAGTTGGAGGACGCTGCGGCGAAACGGTCGGTGTGACCTACGATCCACGCGGTCAACACACCCCCGCCCGAGCAGCCGTAAACGAACAGGTTGCGCTCGTCTATGTAGCCGCGGCGGATGACCGTGTCCACGCCTATCATGAGATCGTCGAAATCCTTGCTGGGATACGCGTTCTTGATGGCGTTGCCGAAGGCGCTGCCGTAGCCGGAACTGCCCCGGGGGTTGGTGTACAGTACCACGTAGCCGTTCGCCGCGTGCTCCTGCCAGCCGAAGTTGAACCCCACTCCGTACATGGCGTGAGGGCCGCCGTGGATGGACAGCATCAGCGGATACTTCTTGGCGGGATCGAAATCGGGCGGCTTCACGATCCAACCCTGGATCTTGTAGCCGTCCACCGACTCGTACCAGATCTCTTCCACCTCGCCCAGCTTGCGGCCCTCCAGGACGTCGGCGTTGACTTCGGTCAGCTGATTGAACCGCTGGGGCCGTCTGAGGTCCAGGGTCACCACGTCGCCCGGCTGGTGATAGCTGGTGAGTGTGCCCACGGCGAGGCCGCGGCTGCTCACACTGGACAGGTTGAAAATGTGGGTGCCCTCGGTCACTTTGCGGACTGGACCGTTAAGGGGTGCGAAGTACAAGTTGGACGTCCCTCGGTCGTCGGCCGTGAAATAGACGCCGCTGTTGTCCGGAGCCCACGTGAGATCTTCCGGCGAGCGGTCCAGGTCGGCGGCCAGTTGCCGCGGATTGGACCCGTCGATGTTCATCACATACAGCTTGTTCGTTATGTAGGTATCGTCGGTCCAGTCGTAACCGGTGTAAGCCACCAGTTTGCCGTCGGGAGAAACCTTGGGATTTCCATCCGGTCCCCTGCGGTTGGTCAGCTGGCGGACCTCCCGGGTGGCTACGTTGACCGCGTAGATCTCCGATTCCCGCCAGGCGTACTCTGCATCCTCGGTGCGCAGCGACGAAAAGAGGATGTGGGTACCGTCGGGGGTCCACTCCGGGTTGCTGTGGTTCCAGTTTCCGTCGGTGAGCTGCCGGGGTGTACCGCCCGTTGCGGGCACCACGAAGATGTGGCGGTACCCTTCGTCGGTGTAGCCCTGCCGGTCCTGCCTGTAGTCCAGCCAGGTTACGATCTTGGGCTCGGCGACCCAGCGCGCCCCTTCGGGTCGGGCGGGGAGGCGTATGTTCCACCGCTCCGGCTCCCTTTCCACCAGCATGGTGAACGCAATGCTCTTGCCGTCGGGCGACCAGGCGATCCCGCTGGGTGAATGATCCACCCGGGTTATCTGGGTTACCGCTCCCTCTGCGTCCATCCATCTGACGAATATTTGAGTCCCCCGTGGCTCTCCTCGGGCCAGAAACGCTATTCTGGTGCCGTCCGGGGACCATCGCGGCGAGGAGCCGTCGATCAGCTTGCGCTGGCGCGAGCCGTCGGCGTTCATGATCCATATGGAGGACTCCCAGCGGTCGTTGATCTTGTCCACCCAGCGGCGGGTGAAGACGATCTGCGATCCGTCCGGCGAGATCTGCGGATCGGAGACCTGTTCCCATTCGAGGTACAGGTCCAACGTCAGCCGGTCGGAGTTCCGGGCCGAGCTCTGTGCCGGCAGGGCCATCGGCCAAGCCCAAAGCAGCACGGCGCCCAGTATGACCCTGGACCTAAAGGCGATCATATGGCCTCCTCCTTTGTGGGTTTGCGGGTTCTGAAGCTTCTCCCGGGGAAAATGCGCCAGGCAAGCCCGGAGCCGCCAGGGGCGGGCCGGGGCAAGGGTACGGAAGCCGGCCGGAGCCGCACCCCCCTTGACCCGCTCCGGGACGCGGGGCAGCTTGAAAATCGGTGGACGCGTCGTACTTGATAGTGGGATTTCTCGCGGCGACCGTACTCTTGCGGGTCGCGCTGGTTACCCTCGCCGTCTGGCTCCTCCTGCCTCCCCGGCGCCTGTGTCCCCGGTGCGGAGAGCATACCGAGCCAATAGTCACGCCCCGACTGCTTCGGTGGCTCAGACTGGAGTCGAGGTGGTGTATCGGCTGCGGATGGACCGGCGTGGGAAAGAAACCCGCGGTTGCGGGGGTGCGCCCAGCGCTCGCCGGCAGGGAAGCGATCGCGCCTGTGGGGCTGCTCCTGTTGTTCGGAATATGGGGGTGCGCTCCGGAGCAGCGGGTGGTGGAGCGGATCTTCAGCGACCAGGCGCGGTGGGTCGATCTCACCTACGCTTTCAACGCGCAAACGATTTACTGGCCGACCTCTCGCAGTTTTCAGCTCGAGAAGGTGGCCGACGGTGTCACTCCGGCGGGGTACTACTACGCCGCCAACAACATCAGCGCGGCGGAACACGGCGGAACCCACCTGGATGCTCCGATTCACTTTGCCCAGGGGAGACACACCGCCGACCAGATACCCCTTCGCCAGCTGATCGGTCCTGCGGTGGTGATCGACGTATCGGCGAAAGCGTCACAAGACCGGGACTATCTCATAGCCGTGGAGGATTTGGAAGCGTTCGAGGCGGCGCACGGGCGGATCCCGCAAGGCGCGATCGTGCTGTTCCGGACCGGATGGGGCAGCCGGTGGCCGGATCGGGAGCGCTACTTGGGAACGGCTCTGACCGGAGAAGCGGCGGTACCGTTGCTGCATTTTCCCGGCCTGGACTCCGCCGCCGCCCGATGGCTGGTCACCCAACGGCGCATCGACGCCGTAGGGATAGACACTCCCAGCATCGACTATGGCCAGTCGTCCACCTTCGATTCCCATCGGATCCTTTTCGAAGCCAACATTCCCGCGTTCGAGAACGTGGCCCGGCTGGATGAGCTTCCCGAGGTCGGGGCCTACGTTGTGGCGCTCCCCATGAAAATTGAAGGGGGGAGCGGAGGCCCACTCAGGATCGTAGCGGTCATTCCCTAATCGCCCAACTCTCGAATCACGGCGAGGGGTGGCGCCCGAAAGACGTGGTAACTGTTGGCCAATCCCACCGCCGTAGTTGCCAGCGCCGCGAAGACTCCCAGTCCAAAGAGTTCCACCACCGGAAGCGAGAACGGTATCTCGAAGAGAAACTCGGCGAGCAGCCATCCTGCAATCGAGGCCAGCAGGATCCCGCTCAGGGAAGCGACCGTGCCGAGCACTCCGTATTCGGTGAGAACGATGCTTCCTATTCTCCTGCGGTCGGCTCCCAGGGTTTTGAGCAGCACGCTCTCTTTCATGCGCTGGAAGCGCGAGGTGGCGATCGCACCGGTCAGAACCAGTAATCCGGCGATTATGCTGAACAAGGCCATGAACCTGATAGCCAGCGCCACGCTACCCAGTACCGTGTCCAGCGTCTGCTGAACTAGAGTGAGGTCTAGCGCCGCCACGTTGGAGTGCCGGATCACCAAGTCGCGTTGCAACTCCGCCCGCCGCTGGGGATCGTCAACTCGGGTCAGTATGACAAAACTCTGGGGCGCCCGCTCTAGCGCCCGGCGCTCGAAGACTACGAAGAAGTTGGGTTCGAACCTGGCCCAATTGACTCGCCTGAGGTTGGCCACCTCCGTCTCGAGGAGGACACCCTGCACGTCCCAGGTAATGCGGTCGCCTACGGACACGCCGAGTTCTTCGGCCACGTCGGTCTCCAGGGATATGCGGGGCAGGGAACCAGCCTGTGCCGAGTTGGACTCCCACCAGGATCCCTCCACCAGCGTTTCCGACTCCACCAGCGTGTCGCGATAGGTGTTGCGGTATTCCCGCCTTAGCGCCCAGCGGCTGGGCCGCCAGGCTGCAGTGTCCGAGAGCAGGACCGTCACCGATCGTCCGTTGATGGCCGCTATGCGAGCCGGAACGATCGGCACCGTTTGGGAAACCGGAAAGCCTCGCTCTCGCAGCATCTGCGTGATACTCTCCAGCTGGTCCTGCTGGATGTCGAACATCACGAGATTGGGCCGGTCTTCCCGCGTGTCGAACCGCAGTTGGTCCAGCAGGTTGCGCTGTACTACGTAGAGGGTGGCCAGGAGGAAGACACCGAATCCCACCGCCAGGGAAACAGCCGTGGTCTGGTTGTGGGGCCTGAAAAGGTTGGCGATTCCCTGGCGGAGCACGTAACTGGCTTTCCGGGGGAAAAAGCGGCGCGTGGCGATCATCAGACCTCGAGCAATGCCTGCCAGCACCGCGGTCGTAACCACTATCCCTGCGGCAAAGGAGAACCCCGCAGCGGTCCAGGGGGCTTGCCAAACGCTCAGCAAGATCACGCTGGCCGCCAGGGAAGCGTACGCGGCGTAGCGCAGCGGGTCCTGCTTCCCCTCGGTGTCTTCGTACTCCCGGCGGAGAGCGGCCAGCGGCGGCACGTTCCGGATGCCCAACAGGGGAAGCAGAGCAAAGACCACCGCCACCCAGACTCCCACCCCAAGTCCCGCTGCTGCCGACTCCCAATCCACCGACGCCGCCACTTTCACCGGCAGGAAATCGGACAGGAGGCCCGGCAGGCGGGACTGCACTGCAATGCCCAAGGCGACTCCGGCTGCCGAACCCAGCAGCGCCAGAACTCCTGCCTGCAGTAGGTAGATGGCGAAGACCTCTTTCTGGGTCGCTCCCAGACAGCGGAGTACCGCCGCCGTGGGAAGCTTCTCCCGGGCAAAGACGTTGACCGCGCTGGCCACACCCATTCCGCCGAGGAGTAGCGCCACCAGTCCTACCAGGCCGAGGAACCGCGCCAGAGTATCCAACCCATCGGTGAGCTCGTCTTCCCGTTCCCGGACCGTGTCGTATCCGACCCGATGTTGCCGCAAGAGCTGGTGATATCGGTTTAGAAACCGCTGTACCTCGGCTTCATCCATCTTGATGTAGGCCAGGTACCGGGCCAGGCTGCCGAACTGTAGGAGCCGGGTTTCCTCCAGATACGCTGCGGGGATAAAAACCCGCGGTCCGATGGCGGTGCGGAGGGCGATTTCTCCGGGGGTGCGGGTTACCTGGCCGGCTACGGGAAACCGAGCCTCACCGATCCTTAGAGTGTCGCCCACCGCGGCATCGAGCTGAACCAGCAGCGCGGGATCTACCAGAGCTTGCCGGGACAGCACCAGCCGGTTCCAGTAGTTAGGCGGATCGGTCTCGATCGCTCCGTAGTAGGGGTAGCCCGCGGTTACGGCCCGGACCTCGGTTAGCCGGGATACGCCGCTGGGCTCGGCCAGGACCATCGAGGCGAAGCTGGTGACGTACGAGACCGGGATGCCCGAAGCTTCCAGAGAGTCCAAGATGGCCCGGATCGTAGAGTCGAAGGGCTGGCGGCTGGACAGTTCCAGGTCGGCGCCGAGTACGTTGCGGGCCTCCGCGGCGATAGCGGAGGACACGTTACGGCGGAAGGAATTGATCGCTACCAGCGCGGCCACGCCGATGGTGACCGATCCCATGTACAGGGCCAGGCGGCGGCGGCTCGCTCGGCCCTCCCGCCGGGCCATTGAAAAAGTGAAGCTGTTCACGGTCGAGTGTGGGAGTCGGACACGATTCGCCCGCCGGCGAGCCGGACGATGCGGCGCGCCCGGGCGGCAAGCTCGGGGTCGTGGGTCACCAAGACCAGTGTGGTCTGCATCTCTTCGTTCAATCGAACCAGAAGGTCGATGATCCCTTTACCGGTGTCGGCATCCAAATTTCCGGTAGGCTCGTCGGCGAACAGAATCTTGGGATCGTTGGCAAAAGCCCGGGCGAGGGAAACTCTCTGCTGTTCGCCGCCGGAAAGTTGGGAAGGGTAGTGATGGGCCCGCTCCGCCAGCCCGACGCGCTCCAAAAGCTCCAGCGCTTTGGCCTCCGCCGCTTCGCCCCGGGGCGCGCCGTCTCCCAGGGAGCGCTTGAGCTCTATGGGCACCAGGACGTTTTCCAAGGCCGTGAGCGTAGGTATCAGTTGGAAAGTTTGGAATACGAACCCTACTCGGGCCGCCCGGAAGCGGGCCCGCTCGTCTTCGTTCAGCAGGTTGAGGTTCTGGCCGTCCAGGATTACCGATCCCTTGCTGGGCCGGTCCAGTCCCGCCAGCAAGCCGAGGAGCGTAGTCTTCCCGCTGCCCGACGGGCCCACGATGGCCACGAAGCCCTGAGGCTCGATCTCCAGGTTTATGTCCTTGAGGACGGTAAGCGGCCGGCCCCCGCTCAGATAGGTCTGTTCCAAATCCCGCGCCACTATGATCATGACTGTGATCGTATCGCTGGCAACAAAATAGTCGCTCCACCTCTTTGCCCAAATGGACCTTCTTCTTAGTTTGCCCTCATGCCGGTTCGGAGAACAGGCTACCTTGCTATCTACGGCTTGGCTGCGGTCCTTGCTGCGGCCTGTACCGATCAAGTGCGCGAGCCGGGTGGCCAGGCCGACCGATCGGCCGATACTTTGGTCTCCCGAGATGGCTCTTCAGTGGTACTCTTTCTCGGCACCAGCCTCACCGCAGGCCTGGGCCTCAGCGTGGAGGAAGCCTATCCCGCCCTGATCCAACAGAAGATCGACTCCTTGGGCTGGCCGTATCGCGTGGTCAACGCCGGAGTGAGCGGAGAGACCACCGCCGGAGGGCTGGCTCGGATAGACTGGTTGCTCCAGCAGCCGGTAGCGGTCCTGGTACTGGAACTCGGCGCCAACGATGCCCTGCGGGGACAGAATCTGGATTCCACCCGACACCGCCTGCAGGCGATCATCGATCGGACCAAAGCCGCACATCCCAACGCAGATATCGTGATCGCCGGGATGCAAGCTCCGCCCAATCTGGGAGCCGAATACACCAGGCGATTCCGGGACATATACCCCGAGCTCGCCCGCGCCAACCGCGCCGCGCTGATACCGTTCTTGCTGGAGGGGGTGGCAGGGGTCCCGCAACTCAACCAGTCCGACGGCATCCACCCAACAGCCCAAGGGCACCGAATCATGGCCGAAAACGTCTGGAAGGTTCTGGAACCGATCCTCCGCAGGCGACTCGAACAGTGAACCCGCCGAGCAAAATCGTGTGCGTGGGGCGCAACTACGCCGAGCACGCCAGAGAACTGGGCAATACGCTCCCGCCGGAGCCGCTGCTCTTCCTGAAACCACCGTCGGCTCTGATCGGAGACGGCGACGCCATAGTCTTGCCGCGAGCATCGGAGCGGGTGGAGCACGAGGGCGAGATCGCCGTGGTTGTGGGGAAGCGAATGAAACGGGTGAGCGAAACCGAGGCGGTAGAAGGAATCGCCGGCCTCGCCTGCGCCAACGACGTCACCGCCCGGGACCTGCAGCGCAAGGACGGGCAGTGGACCAGAGCCAAGGGCTTCGACACCTTCTGCCCCTTGGGCCCCCGGGTGGTGCCTCTCCGGGAGCTGCCGCCGCTAGATCAATTGGAAATCATATGCCGGGTCAACGGAGAAGTCCGCCAAAGGGGACGTTCCGGCGAGATGGCTTTCCCCATACCGGCGCTGCTGTCCTACATCTCCCGCATCATGACTCTGGAGCCGGGGGATATTGTCCTCACCGGCACGCCCTCGGGGGTTGGACCGCTGGTTGCGGGAGACGTGGTCGAAGTGGAAATACCCGGTGTGGGTGTGCTGCGCAACCCGGTGGTAGCCGGAGATCTCTAACCCAGCCTCAGCTCCGCCGCTGCCGCAGCCACAAGCTCCGCTGCGGGTTCGGGCCGCGGCTTCGGCGCGAGACCGCCAAAACGGCGCTCGCGCCGCCGGAACTCCGCTATGGCAGCTTCCAAGTGCTCCCGCCTGAAATCCGGCCAGAGAACCGGAGTGAAGTACAGCTCGGCATAGGCCGACTCCCATAACAGAAAGTCCGACAGCCGCTGCTCCCCGGCGGTGCGTATCAGAAGATCGGGATCCGGCAGCCCTCCGGTGAGTTCCTGGTGCAGCATCTCGGCACTGATCGCCTCCGGTTCGAGCTCCCCCGCTCTGACTTTGAGGGCGAGGGTGCGAGCGGCTTGGGCGATCGACCAGCGGGCGCTGTAGTCTATGGCCAGCCTCAGCAGCAGGGTCGTGCCGTCGCGGGTATGGGCCTCGGCCTCCTCCAGGGCGGCAAGGGCGGACTTGGGTATTCTGTCCCGTCGGCCGATGGCCACCACCCGCGCGCCGTTGGCTTTGAGCTCGTCCTGTTCCCTCCTGCAGTATTCGCGCAACAGCCAGAACAGCCGGCCGATCTCTCCCCGCGGCCGCTTCCAGTTATCGGACGAAAAGGCGTAGAGAGTCAGAGTGCCGATCCCCAGCTCCGGAGACGCTCGTACCACGTCCCGCACGCTGTCCACGCCCGCCAAATGTCCTCGCCAGCGGGGCAGTCCCCGCCGCCGGGCCCAGCGCCCGTTGCCGTCCATGATGATGCCCACGTGCAAACCGGGACGCCCGTTACCGCTCGGTTCTCCGTTCATGTGCGCTCCAGCGCGTCCCGCGCCGCGTTCAGTATCTCGGCCATCTGATCCAAATACACCTCCAACGCTCTCCTCCCTTTGGGCGTGAGCCGATACTCGGTTTTAGGCTTCCGGTCCTCGAAAGCCTTGGTGACCCTTATGTACCCCGCCTCCTCCAGTTTGCGGGCGTGCACGCTCAAGTTGCCGTCGGTCGTTTTCAGAATGTCCTTGAGCTCCCCGAAGGTAAGCGACTCGTTGGCCGCCAGGGCGGACACTATCCCCAGGCGGATCCGCTCGTGGATCAGCCGGTCGAGCTCCTCCGCCAAGGAGCTAGCCGCCGTGACGCCGGACGATGTACGCACCGAAGGCGAGATGCAGTCCTCCGAAACCGATTGCCAGCAACCACAACCCCAACTGCGGGGCCAGAAGCCCCAAGCCTCCCAGCAATACCAGACTCACCCCTAACCACCTGAGCGCTCTTACCGAAAAGACTCCTCCCATGCTCACCCCCGCGCCGTAAAGCGCGAGCCAGGTGCCGGGCAAAAGGTGCTGCGCGCCTTCGGCGCTCAAAGCGTAGGTGAGCAAAGCCCCGGTGGCCAAAGGAGGTGCCATTCCCCAGACGATCTTCCGTAACGCTCCGGACCAAAGGGGGACGTCGAGTTTTCGGGCCTTGAGCGTGGTGGAGGTCCCGGCCACCGCCACCGAAACCACGGCGGCCGGAAGCCAGATGCCAAGGTTGGTACCGTCCCCGCTACGCCATGCCAGCCAGGCCGCCGCCAGCCCCACGGCCGCCACCGCGATCAGCCCCCACCCCGATACCGCGGTGAAGGTAGAAGCCGATTCCATGGTCTGGCGTATGTAGGCCAGCGTTTCTTTGGCGTAGTCCTGCTGCTCGCTAAGTGGTGTGCTCACGGTCTCCCTCGGGAGCTAATCGGTGACAAAGCACTTTATACCGTAAAGTACAGTCGGACGCTGCCCGCGCAAGTACCCGGGTCAACTCGAAGGCGCGAGATACCCCGTGCATCGGGGGCCCGAGATCCTATGCCATCGGGGCGCCGGAAATCTCCTGTGCATTGGGGGCGGGCGATCTGGTGGCAGCGGGACCTCGGTTGTGCATCGGGCAACCCGGGCGCTAGGTTCCGAGCCTTGCGGCACCCGGGGGACGGGGTTATTCGGGTAGCAACCTATGGATAAAATAGATAAACGGGTAGATATCTGAATGACGATTTGTTGCGTCTGATTGACGATTTCTCCCGGAGCTACCGGCGATGAGGCGCTCGACCATTCCAACTTCCCCGCAATCGCTCTATCCCCGATCCGCGGGAACCAGCCGGGGCGCCCTGGCCCTGGTAGCGATCCTGGTTTGCTCGGCTCTCCACTTCCCGCTCCGGGCGCAGGACGACGCGCGGCGCCGTGATTCAAAGCGAATCGCAGCGGCGGTCGACTCGATCGTCGCGGACGCTCTGAAAGGCGGAAAGGCGGCGGGTATGTCGGTCGCGGTCGTATGGGGCAGCGACACGGTGGTGCTCAAGGGGTACGGTTACGCCGATCTGGAGTTCGACGTTCCCACTCCGGAGCGGGCCATTTACGAAATCGGCTCGATTACCAAGCAGTTCACCGCCGCGGCCATTTTGAAGTTGGCGGAAGAAGGCAAGCTCAGCCTGGACGACGACATCACCAAGTACCTGCCTGACTTCCCCGCGCGGGGCTATCGCATAACCCTCCGGCGCCTTCTGGATCATACTTCGGGAATTCCCGGCTACACCGAATTCCCTGAGTTCGCCGAGCTTTCGATGCGCAAGCTCCCCCGGGACACTCTGCTGGCCTTGATCGGTTCCAAGCCCCTGGACTTCCCGCCGGGCGAGGCGATGGTGTACAGCAACTCCGGGTACTTCCTCCTCGGTCTCGTGATAGAGAGGGCCAGCGGTCTCCCGTACGAGGAGTACGTGAGAAGGCATCTGTTCGGGCCCGCGGGTATGCAAGACTCGCGATACTGCAGCGAGCGGGCGGTGATCAAGCGGCGGGCCCACGGGTACGACATGGGACCCTTGGGACTGATGAGGGCTGCTTATTTGGATCACACCTGGCCCTATGCGGCCGGTTCTCTCTGTTCTACGGCCCGGGATCTGGTTGCTTGGAACAAGGCTCTTCACGGAGGTAAGATCTTGGCTCCGGATTCTTACCGGGAGTTGATCACCCCTGGCACCCTCAACGACGGTACTCGGCTGCGCTACGCCAAGGGTCTGGTGGTGGACTCCATGCTCGGGCGCCGCGTGATTCACCACGGCGGTGGAATCAACGGATTTCTGAGCGATCTCAAGTACTTCCCCGACGACACGCTCACCGTGGCCGTACTGATCAACACCGCCGGCCCGGTGGCGCCCGGCCAAATCAGCCGCGCGATCGCCGAAGCGATTTTCGGTCCGGAGCCGACTAGAGGAATTCCCTTCAGCGGTTCGGCGGCGGACTATGCGGGACGCTACCGCGGGGTAGGGCGGGGGCGGGAGTTGGTGATCGAGATTTTGGCCGACAGCGCGACCGGAGGACTGGCGGCTCGGGTCGGGGACGGACAGCCGGCTCCGCTGTCGTACCTGGGCCGGGACACCTTCGAGCGGGGGAACCTGCGGCTTCGGTTCGAGCGGGAAGGCGGCCGCGTGGTCGCGCTTCGCGCCGATTTGGTGTCGGTTTACTCGATCCTGCGGCGCTCTCCGTAGCGCCCTGCCTCCCCTTGAATCGGGGGGGCGGCGGTTGTTAGAATCTCGCCGTTCCGAGGCTAGCTTCCGGCCATGTCACTCCTTACCCTGAATTCTGTCACCAAAGCGTTCAACGGCGTGAAAGCCGTAGACGAGATCTCTTTTTCGGTGGATCGGGGCCAGGTGGTGGGATTCCTCGGGCCCAACGGCGCCGGCAAGTCCACCACCATGCGAATGATCACCCAGTACATCGAGCCCGACTCGGGGGAGATCCTCTTCGACGGAGTTCCCTTGAGCGCGGCGGCGAGAGAGGCCAAGCGCAGGATCGGTTACCTGGCGGAGAACAATCCCCTCTACGGGGATATGCTGGTGGCCGAATACCTGAGGTTCGCGGCGGCGCTGAGGGAGCTCGAGGGGAAGGAACAGGACGACGCTATAGACGAGGCGGTGGCCGCGACCTCCATCGAGAGCGTTTTCTACCGCCCCATCAACCAGCTCTCCAAGGGTTTTCGCCAAAGGGTGGGGCTGGCACAGGCTATTCTTCACCGCCCCGATCTTCTGATCCTGGACGAGCCCACCGAGGGTCTGGATCCCAACCAGCGGGTGGAAATCCGGCGGCTGATAAGCGCCCTGGGGAAGGACCGCACGGTGATCCTCTCGACCCACGTCCTTCCCGAGGTGCAGCAGACCTGCTCCAGGCTCTTGATCATTCACCGGGGGCGCATCGTAGCGGACGGAACGGTGGACGAACTGGTGACCCGCGCCGAGGGTTCGGTGGAGATACAGGTGGAGGCGGCGGGGACCGATGTGGCCGAGCGGTTGGGCCGCTTGGAGGGAGTAGGCGGAGTCACCCGGCGCTCGGCTCAGGGAGACAGGGTGGCGGTGACCGTTACGGCCAACACCGACGAAGATCTCAGGCCCAAGATCTTCGAGCTGGCCAAGGAGTGCGGCTGGACGCTCTACGAGCTCCATCAGGAAAGAGGCAATCTGGAGGCTTTGTTCCGGCAACTCACCGCAGAGGCAGCGGGGGAGCAGGGATGAACCTCAAGACCATAGCCATTCTGGCCCGGCGGGAACTGAAGGGGATGTTCGACCACCCCACGGGTTACATCCTGCTGGTCGTCTTCATAGCGGTAAGCGACTTCCTGTTTTTCCGCCAGGCGTACATGCTGCGCGCCGCCACGCTGCGGCCGATGTTCGATCTTCTGCCGTGGATGTTTCTGTTCTTCGTACCCGCCGTCACGATGAGGGCCATCGCGGAGGAGACCCGGCAGGGGACGCTGGAGGTGTTGCTGGCGCAGCCCATAACCGAGCTGGAGCTGCTTTTGGGTAAATATCTGGGCCAGGTGCTCTTCATCTGGATCGCCCTGGCTCTGACCCTCCCCATTCCGATCGGGTTGTCCCTCGGTGCGGATCTCCAAGTCGGAATCATCGTAGCACAGTACGTAGGAGGAGCGCTCCTCGGTGCGGGGTTGGCGGGAGTCGGGTTGTGGGCCTCGAGCCTCAGTCCCAACCAGATAACTGCGTTCATAGTCGCCGCCGGCGTGACGTTCCTGCTGATCCTGGTAGGGCTGGACCCGCTGTTGGTGGGACTTCCGCCTTTGCTGGGCACGATCGCGGCGCAACTGGGCGTGCTGTCGCACTTCGCCAATATCGCCCGCGGCGTCATCGATCTCAGGGATGCGGTCTACTTCGCCACCCTGGCCGCCATCTTCCTCTCGCTGGCGTATTTGGTTCTCATGCGGCGGAAGCTGACCCGGAAAGGCGAAACTTGGGGCCGGCTGCGGCTGGGCGTGAGCCTGATCGTGGCTACTCTGGTGGTGGTCAACCTCTTCGGCCAGCACATAGGGGGGCGGCTGGATCTTACGCCGGGAAAAGCTTACACCCTGTCGCGAGCCACCAAGCAACTTCTGGGTAATCTTCCCGACATTCTCACCATAAAGCTTTTCGTATCCAAGGAGCTCCCGCCGGAGATCGCCCTCCTCCAGCGGGACCTGCGCGACATGCTGGGCGATTACCGCGCTGCCGGCAGGGGAAAGGTGCGGCTGGTGACCCTGGATCCCTCCTCCGACAGCACCGCCCTCCAGGACGCGCGCAACCTGGGGATTCCGTCGGTGCAATTCAACGTGATGGGTCAGTCCGAGCTGCGGGTCAAGGAAGGGTATCTCGGTATAGCCGTCCAGTACGCCGGCCAGAGCAAAACCATTCCTTTCGTGCAGCGGACCGAGGATCTGGAGTACCGCCTCTCCTCTTTGATCCGCTCGCTCACCGTGACCGACCGTCCCAAGCTGGGGCTGGCAACCTTCGGGACCAATCCCACCGTGGGGCGCACGTTCGACGCTTTGCGGGAACAGCTAGAGGAGAATTACGACGTTCGCACTCTGAGCTTCAGCACCGACTCGGAACCGCCGTCCGATATCTCCCTGGTAGTCATCGCCGGGATGCCCTTCTCGCTGAGCGACGCCCAGGTGGAGCATTTCAGGAAATACCTGGCTGACGGGGGCAACGCCCTGATCATGGCCAGCGGTATGGACATCCCGGATCGTTCGTTCTTTGCCACGCCGCGGGACGTGACTTGGAACAAGGTTCTAGAACCTTACGGCGTCTCCATCAGGTCGGACATGGTTTACGACCTGGCGTCCAACGAGCGGGTGGCCGTCCCGGTTCAGTTCGGGCGCTTGCTCATGGCTTATCCCTTCTGGGTTCGAGCGCTCAGCACCCAAGCATCGGTGATTAACGAGGAAATAGACGGCGTGTTCCTGCCGTGGACCAGCAGCGTCGATACCAGCAAGGCCCGCCCGGGTACCGTCACGCCCTTGTTGGTCTCCTCTCGCGCTTCCGGAGTGAAGACCTCGGAAGTATTCCTCGAGCCCCGGCAGCAGTTCGAGACCGACAGCTTGGCCCCCAGACTGCTGGCGGTGATGGTGAATCCGCTGGCCGCGGACGGGGAAGAAGATTCCGGAGCTTCCGGCCAGCGACCCCGGGGGCGGGTGGTGGTAATCGGAAACTCGGACATAGTGGCGGATCGCAACGTACAGAACGCACCGGAAAACCTGGCGTTCGTCCTCAATGCCATTGACTGGCTGGCCGAAGACGAATCGCTCATAGCGATCCGCGCCAAGAGCCGCACGCCGCCGCCGCTGGTTTTTGAAAGCACCTTTGTGCGGGAATCGGTCAAGTACGCCAACGTGGCCGGCGTCCCGGTCCTTTTGGTGTTGGCCGGTGCTGCCCAGTGGCTGCGGCGCCGCAGACTCCAGTCTCAGCCCTACCGGCCTTTGAAGAGTGTAGCGGGAGGAGTCGAACAATGACCGCCCGGCAACTTAAAAGGATAGCGGCTGCCCTCGCGGTGGCCTTGGTGCTGTGGGGCTTGACCGAGGTGCTTTCCGGGTCGGGGGACGAGTTGGGAGGCGACTTCGCCCTGCCGGCGCTGAACCGGGAAGACGTGGACACCGTGGCAATATACCGGAGCTCCGACACGATCGTTTTGGCGAAGCAATCGGCCACCGAGTGGACCGTGAACGGGCGTCCGGCCGCCCCCGATGCAGTGGAAAGCCTGTTCAAGGCGCTGTCGGAATCTAGCGTAGCGGAGCTGGCCGCCACCAACCGAGCCTCTCATTCCCGCATGGGGATCGATTCCGCATCGGGCAAGCGGGTCCGTTTTGTAAAAGGTGACCGGGTATTGGCGGAGTTGGTGGTGGGTAACCGCGGTCCTGGCTACCAGGGAGCTTACGTGAGGAATGCCGGAGCCGACGAGGTATACCTGCTGCGGGGCGACTTGGCCAACGTGGTGGAGCGCTATGTGGACGAGTGGCGAGACAAACGTATCGCCGAAATCGAGCCGGACAGCGTCCAGGAAATCAGGGTGGAACGGCGCGGCCGCCGCTATACCCTCCGGAGGAGCGGCGAGGGATGGGAGCTTCAGGGTGGAGCTGCAGCAGACACCGCGGAAGTGCGCCGCATGCTGGACGAGTACCGGAATCTCAGAGCCGGCGGCTTTCCCACGGCGGCCCAAGAAGATTCGGTGGATTTCGACCGCCCGGATAGAAAGGTCGTCCTGGTAGGCAAGAGCGGTCCCCTCCTAGAGTTGCTGTTCGATTCTCTGGGCTACAACTGGTGGGCTAAGAAAGCGGGCGGCGACATCGTGTACCGGATCGACAGCTGGCGCATGAACCAGCTGGCTCCCGCCGATTCCGTACTCCGCAAAAAAGAGTCCTAAACCGCTGCTCTGCGGCGGCTCAGGACCAAGATCAGCGCCAGCACCGCGGTCACGAAGGCCGCTCCCGCCAGCGCCAGGGCACCCCAGGGCGACAGCTGAGTAGTGCCGACGATCCTCACCCTTGGCGCCGGTCGTTCCTGGCCCGGAGGACTGCTCCACTCCAGAGCTCGCCCGTCGGATTGGACAAGGGTTACCGGAAATACCAGATCGGTCCTGCGGGCGTCTCCCGCTACGCGCCCGAGGAAAGAGAATTCGAGAAATTCCCCGCGCGCAACGGCGCCGCCCTGCCAAGTGATCGATGCGGGGCTGGTCTCGCTGCCTTCCTGGACCGTGAAGGTCCAACCCGGAAGCGGCTCCACGCCCAGGATGGTCACTGCGTCGGGAACTCTGACGCTCACTCCGGTGATCGCGGTTTCCCACCGGTTGGCCACCCGGATGGCAAAGCGTTCCCAAGAACCCGGGGAAGTGATCAAGGGATGGATCGCAACCTGGGCTAGACAAATCGCCGGCACGGCTGCGCCCAGGGCCGCGCTCAGGTTAATCGTCCAGAAGCTTGCGAGCTTTTTCGAACACGCCATACCACATCCTCCTCGTCAGCCTGCCGGTGTTGGTGTTCTGGCGGCTGGGATGATAGGAGCAAAGCAGGATGCTGCCGTCCGGCATCCGGTAGTGGCGCCCGTGCCCGAAGGTCGGCCGTGCCAAGTTGGCGGCTTTGAGCCAGGCGTCGTGGGCGATACGTCCCAGCACCAGCACCACTTTCACGTTGGGCAGCAGCTGCCTTTCCGCTTGCAGGTACCGGCGGCAATTGGCCAGCTCCTCCGCGGTAGGCCTGTTGCCGGGTGGGGCGCACCGGGCGGCGGCGGTTATGTAGCAATCCCGGAGCTTCAGTCCGTCGTCGCGTCTGCGGGAGTGCGGCTGATTGGCGAAGCCGTAGCGATAGAGCGCCTCGTAGAGCCAATCTCCGCTCGAGTCGCCGGTGAACATGCGCCCCGTCCGATTGGCCCCGTGGGCGGCGGGCGCCAAGCCCACTATCAGCAGCCGTCCTCGGGGATCCCCAAATCCGGGCACCGGCTTTCCCCAATATTCCCAGTCCCGGTAGGCGCGCTTCTTTTCTCTCGCCACCTGTTCTCTGTGGGCGACGAGGCGGGGGCACAGGGTGCATTTGACCAGCGCCGCGTTGAGGTGTTTCACGGCGGCTTCCAGGTCGGCCGGCTGCCTCATGAGGCGCGCTTGGCCAATTCCTGCTCTCGGAGTTCGCGCCGTAGGATCTTGAGGATCGTGCTCTTGGGAAGTTCGGTGCGGAACTCGATGAACTCCGGCACCTTGTAGGCGGCCAGATGTTCGCGGCAGTGCGCCTTGAGCTCCCCCTCGGTGGCGTTGTAACCCGGTTTCAGAACCACAAAGGATTTCACCGTCTCGCCGCGCTTGGGATCGGGTATCCCGATCGTGGCCGCTTCTAGCACTGCCGGATGGGCCATGAGGACCCGGTCGATCTCGTCGGGATAGACGTTGTAGCCGCTGCAGATGATCATGTCCTTCTTGCGGCCCACTATGTAGCAGTACCCGTCCTCGTCCACTCTGGCCAAATCGCCGGTGTAGAGCCAACCGTTCCGGATCATCTGGGCGGTTTCTTCCGGTTTCTTCCAGTATCCCTTCATTACTTGGGGGCCGCGGATGACGAGCTCCCCTTCGGTGTTCGGTGGAAGCTCTCGGGTCCCTTCTTCCAGATCCACGATCTTTTGTTCCGTATCGGGCAAGGGAATTCCTATGCTTCCCACCTTTCGCACCCCGTAGAGCGGGTTGCAGTGGGTCACGGGGCTGGTCTCGGTCAGGCCAAACCCTTCGGAGATCTTGGATCCCGTGAGTTCTTCGAAACGCTGTAGTACCTCCACGGGCAGCGGTGCTGCGCCCGAGTTGCAGAGCTTGATAGAGCTGAGATCCATCCGCTCGATCCCGGGATACTGGGTTATCGCCTGGAACATGGTGGGTACCGCGGCGAAGATCGTGACCCGGTGTTTGACTATGCTGTTTATCACCTGGGCGGTATCTCTGGGGTTGGGGATCAGGACTATCGCTGCCCCCAGGCGGATGCCCAGGTTCATCACCACGGTGAGGCCGTAGGAGTGAAAGAAAGGAAGAGCTCCCAGGAGCACCTCGTGACCTTCGTCAGCCTGGGCGAACCAGGCGCGGATCTGCTGGACGTTGTAGGAAAGATTCCGATGGGTGAGCATCGCTCCTTTGGACAGGCCCGTGGTGCCGCCGGTGTAGAGCAGGGTGGAAAGATCGTCCATGCCGATCTGTATCTCCGGCGGGCTGGCCGGGGTTTCCTTCACCAGCCGTTTGAAGAAGTGAATGCCCTCCTGCGGTGCTATGCGCGCCATGAGGGGCGGGTTCTGCTTTTTGAGCTTCAACGGAGCCAGCAGATTGAGGGGAAAAGACAGGTACTCGGGGATCGAGGCTATGATGTAGTTCTTGACCGGCAATCGGTCTCTTATGGGCGCGAGCTTCTGCTGGAAGATGAAATCCGCCACTATGGCCACCGAGCACTCGGCGTCGTTCCACTGATGTTCTATTTCCCGCGGAGTGTACAGGGGGTTGGTCGGGGTCGCCACCGCTCCCAGTTTCTGGATGGCGTAGTAGCCGATCACGGTCTGGGGGAGGTTGGGCATCATAGTGGCAACCCGCGTTTCCCGGCCGACGCCGAGGCGCGCCAGGGCCGTGGCCAGGCGGTCCACTTGGTCCTTTAGCCTCCGGTAGCTGATCTTGGAGTTGCCGAAGATCAGCGCGGTGCGATCCGCATAGCGGGCGGCCGAACGGTCCAGCCACCCGGGGATGGTGACATCCTCGAACTCCACGTGGGCGGGTACGCCGGGGTCGTAGAATTTCCGCCAGATTGCAGGGTCCATGGTTCCAAGATTATTAGGCTGGACACCGGGACCCGCAAGGGCGGGCCGGCGTTGCGCTAAATGTCCAAGTTGCGCACGAACCGGGCGTTGGACTCGATGAAGGCGCGCCGCGGCTCCACCTCGTCTCCCATCAGGATCTCGAACAGCCGGGCCGCTTCCACCGCGTCCTCCATTTCCACCTTCAGCAGCGTGCGGGTGGCGGGATCCATCGTGGTCCGCCACAGTTGTTCGGGATTCATTTCGCCCAGACCCTTGTAGCGCTGCACCACGATGTTTCCCTTCCCCTGGCCGTTGGAGAGCCGCTTGATGTATTCGTCCCGCTCCGCGTCGTCGTAGGCGTAGTACTCCTCTTTCCCCCGCGCTATGCGGTACAGGGGAGGCTGAGCTATGTAAACGTAGCCCGCCTCGATCAGTTGCCTCATCTGGTTGTAGAAGAAGGTGAGGAGCAGGGTGCGGATGTGCGCCCCGTCCACGTCGGCGTCGGTCATGATGATGATCTTGTGGTAGCGGGCGTCCTCCAACCTGAAGTCGTCCTCGCCCACCCCCGTCCCGATAGCAGTGATGATCGTCCGTATCTCCTCGTTGGACAGCACCTTGTCCACCCGGGCCTTCTGCACATTGAGAATCTTGCCGCGCAGCGGCAGAATGGCCTGGAACTGCCGGTCCCGACCCTGTTTGGCGGAGCCTCCGGCGCTGTCTCCCTCCACCAAGTACAGCTCGCAGAGAGCCGGATCGGTAAGCGAGCAATCCGCCAGTTTCCCGGGAAGAACCCCGGCCTCCAGGGCGCTCTTCTTGCGCACCAGCTCCCGGGCCTTGCGCGCCGCCTCCCGGGCCCGAGCGGCGCTGATCGCCTTCTCGATGATCGCCCGCGCTACACCGGGATTCTCCAACAGATAGTTCCGTAGGTTTTCGTAGACGACCGTCTTGACGATCCCCTCCACCTCGGAGTTACCCAGCTTGGTCTTGGTCTGGCCCTCGAACTGAGGCTCCCGCAGCTTGCAATGAATCACCGAGGTGAGGCCCTCGCGCACGTCGTCGCCGGTAAGGGTGAAATCTTCCTTCTTGAGCATCCCCTTTTCTTTGGCCACCTCGTTGATCACCCGCGTGAGGGCCGCTTTGAAGCCGGTGAGGTGGGTCCCGCCTTCGTGAGTGTTGATATTGTTCACGAAGGAGAAGGTGTTTTCGGCGTACCCCTCGTCGTACTGAATCGCTACGTCTATCTCCACGTCGTCCTTGGTGGTGGAGAACTGTATCGGCTTGGGATGCAGGGGGCGGCGGTTGCCGCGGAGGAACTCCACGAACTCGGCCACGCCCTTCTTGTAGCAGAAAGTTTCGCTCTTCGGTCTAGAACCGCGCTCGTCGGTGATGGTGAGCGTGAGGCCGGGATTCAAGAAGGCGAGCTCCCTCAGCCGCCCCGCCACCGTGTCGTAATCGTACTCGATCTGCTTGAAGATTTGGGGATCCGGCTTGAACTTGACCTTGGTCCCGGTCTTCTTGCCTACTTTCCCGGTGACTTTCAGCGGCTCCACCGTTTGGCCCCGCTCGAAAGCCATGTGATGCTCCTTGCCGTCGCGCCAGACCCAGACGTCCAGCCGCTCGGACAAAGCGTTCACCACCGAGACGCCCACCCCGTGGAGCCCGCCGGACACTTTGTAGCTCGTACGGTCGAACTTGCCGCCGGCATGGAGCATGGTCATCGCCACCTCCACGCCGGGCTTCTTCTCGGTCTTGTGGATGTCCACCGGAATGCCCCGCCCGTTGTCCACCACCGTTACCGAGCGATCGCGATGAATGGTCACCTCGATCCGATCGCAGTAGCCCGCCATCGCCTCGTCCACCGAGTTGTCCACCACCTCGTAGATGAGGTGATGCAGGCCCCGCTGCCCGGTGGAGCCGATGTACATCCCCGGACGCCGGCGCACCGCCTCCAGGCCCTTCAAGACCTGAATGGAGTCGGCGCCGTATTGCTGCTGCTTGTCTCTCTGTGGAGCGGTCATAGTCACCTGTCGAGCTGTCGAGCTTCCAACCAAAGGATCACGCCGCCCGCCACATGATCCGGTTGATCTTCTTCCCCTCGGCGCGCAGGCGCTCGAGGATCTCGGGCGTCATCAACTGCAACTCCTGCATCCAAGCACCGCTGCTCACCTTCACGAACAGAGTGCCGTCCTGGCTCACCGACTCGGGCTGGCAGACTCTGGCGATTCGCTCTCCCACCAGCCGCGGCCACTCCTCGATGACGCTGGCCTGCGCCAGGCGGTCCGTGAGACCGCTTTTCTCCAGATAGCGCTCCAGCGCGTCTCCCACCCGCTGAATCGGCTTATCGGACAATCTGCCCTCCCCGAATCTGCCACCGCGGACGGTCGAACAACTTGGCCGGCACCTCGGCGTCGCGCGGTGCCACCACTATAGCCTGGCCCGGAAGACTCACCCGGAGCAGCTCCAAAAGCCGTCCCTGGCGGTCTTCGTCGAGCTCGGCAAAAACATCGTCGTACAACCCCACCGGAGCCGTGCCCCGATAGCGGGTCAACGTCTCCGCTTCCAGCACCCTCAGGGCTATCGCCGCCGTGCGTCGCTGCCCGGCCGAGCCGTAAAACCTGATATCCCTGCCTCCTAAACCGATCTTCAAATCGTCCCGGTGAGGACCCACCGTCGTCGTCCCACTCCTCAAGTCCCGTTCGGCGCTGTGCTCGAAACGTTCCCACCAAGCTTCCGCACTCCCCGAGTCCTCCACCTGAGACGCATAGCGCAAATCCGCGGCCGCCGGCTCCCCCATGGCGGCGCAAAGCTCGCCGAAACGTTCCCTCCACTCCTCCACCCAGGCGCGCCGCGATCCAGCCACGAACGCCGCCGCTTCGGCCAGTGGCCGATCGAAAACCCGCGCCTCTTGGGCTCTGCCCCGCCGCAGCGCGGCGTTGCGCTGCCGGAGAGCGTGCCGGAACTCCAGCAGCCGGACCAGATACCCCGGCCGGCTGACCGAAAGAACCACATCCAGGAAGCGCCGCCGGATACCGGGAGTGCCGGATACGATCTCCGAATCCGCGGGTCCGAACGGCACCGCCAGTATCTGCCCCACCGCGTCGCCCAGCTTTCTAACTTCCGCGCCGTCAAGGAAGACGACCTTGCGTGCGGTAGAAAGCTCGTAGCGAACTCCCACTTGAATGTTCCGCGAAGTTTCGTCCGCGGCAGTCCCGCGTACCCAGAATCCAGGCTCGCCGAACTGCACCAGCTCGCGATCCTTCGCCCCGCGCAGGGATCGGAAGAGCATCAGGTAGTAGATCGCCTCGAGCAGGTTGGTCTTGCCCTGCCCGTTGCCTCCCACTACCACCACACCCTCGGCGGGGATCTCGAGCTCGAGCCCGGCCAGGTTCCGGAATCCCCTGACCGCAAGCCCGGTCAGCCGCACACCAGGTTGTCAAACAGTCCACAAAAACGGCCCCGAAGCGCCTTTAAGCACCCCGCGGGCCGGCTCGGTTCGGTTCCCAGAGACACCCTAAAAGATACTCAGGAGAGGGCCCCCGGTCAACTCCGCAAGTGCTTGAAAATCAGCAGGTTGCGCTGCCCGATCGTGCCCGCCGCAAGCGCCCGCCGCGGCGGGGTACGGTGCTTGACACCGTGACCTCTGCCGGTTCATGCTTCGCGGCGTCACCTACCGTTTTCTGCACCTTGCTTGGGTGAGGAAGTCCTGTGTCGTGGCTTATCTTGGGCTTATTCCTTTGGCCAGCCGGCAGCGCCGCGCCTCGGCTTGTCTATGCGTACTGGCACCAGAACTCTGCCGTCCAGCTCTTGTCCCTACCCGCGCAACAGACCCGGCTCATTCTGTTGGGCACGGGTACTCCGAATGCGGATCCTGATCGTTCCGGTCCCGCGCTTGCGGTGGTAGTGGACTCGAGCGTCTACCTGGTGGATGCCGGTCCGGGTGTGGTGCGCCGTGCGGCTGCGGCCGGTCTGGACGTCAAGCGGCTCAACCGGGTTTTCCTGACGCACCTGCACAGCGATCACACCGTGGGGCTGCCCGATCTCTTGCTCACGCCGTGGGTGTTGGAGCGCGCCGATCCGCTCGAGGTCTTCGGGCCCGAAGGTACGGCTGAGATGATGCGGCATATCGAGCTGGCGTACCGGGAGGACGTTCGCCGCAGGATCGAGGGGCTTCAGCCGCAAAACCAGACCGGCTGGCGTGCCGTGGTGCGCGAGATATCGCCGGGTCTGGTGTATCGGGACGAGAAGGTCGAGGTCACGGCGTTCCTGGTTGAGCACGAGGACTGGCCGCTGGCGTTCGGGTATCGATTCGACACAAAGGACCGCTCTATTGTTGTCTCGGGCGATGCGCGGCCCAGCGAGTCGGTGGTCCAAGCGTGCAGGGGGTGTGACATCCTGGTTCACGAGGTCTACTCGGCTGAAGCGTTCCGGCGGCGGGAGCCCGAGTGGCAGCGCTACCACGCCGCGGCTCACACCTCAGCGGTCGAGCTGGCGGCGCTGGCGCGACGTGCACAGCCCAAGCTTTTAGTGCTCACTCATCTGCTGTTGTGGGGCCAAACGCCGGCGGGTCTGCTCGAGGAGATCCGCCAAGCCGGCTACGACGGTGCGGTGGCGGTAGGGCGCGATCTGGACGTGTTCTAGTTCAGGGGGCCGCGGCATCTCCCGGGGCAGCGGTCGCAGGTCCAGCACTCCCGCGGCAATATCGAGGGTATCGTTCCAATTTACCTCGAGCGAGTACTCCAGGGACTCGTACCCCTCCCGGCTCACGACCAGGGTGTATAGCCCTGCTGGTACTTCGCCCACCTGCACCCTCCCGGTGCTGTCCGATACTCCGGAGGCATCCAGCCCCAGCAGACTGACCCGGGCACCCGGAAGCGGCTTTTTGGTGGCGTCGTCGCGGATCAGGGCTGAGATAACAGCAAGGCCGCTTATGCTGCGCTCGAGCTCGAAATCCTGCTTCCAGATTCTACCGTGAAAAGTCCGGAAGGGACCGTCGCCGATGAACAGTCCGTCTTCGCGAAAACTCAGCGTGACCGTGCGGCTCCAAGCTTCATCGGTCTGCGCCGACAATGTGATCAGGCGGGTCAGTGGGACACCGCATAGGGAGTAGAACCCGCTGCGGTCGGAAACCGCGTGCGCACGGCGCTCTCTCACTTCCACCCGCCTCATGGGGGCTCGAATGTCCTGCCACGCCGCAACCACCCGAGCCCCGTGGATGGGCTGTCCTCTGCTGGCGTCGCGCACTACCCCCAGTACCACGCGGCTGATGGAGTCAACCGGCGTATCGCCGCAGTGCTTCATCAGGAGCGTTTCCTCGGCGGGGAGCGCCAGGAGTTGCCTCACACGCTCGCCGGACGTGAGAGAAACGGAGACCGTCACCTCCGTCTCCCTCGCACCCACGGAATCCAACCGGGGATGCCGGAACGCAAGATCGTAGGTGCCCGATAGGGGAACAGAGAGAAAGAAGTAACCGGCTGCGTCGGTCGCAGTGGAGTAAGGCGTGCCAACGACGAAGACTTGCGCTTTTTCCAGCGGTTCCCCGCGGGCGCTATCGAAAACCACGCCCTCCACTACGGCATGCTGGGCGGCAAATACGACATCTCCGCCACTGGTCGTTACCTCCAGGACTCTGCCGCCGGACTCGCGGTACCCGCGCAGCCGGGTCTCCGGCTCTCTGGTGCTGAGCAGGAACACCACCCGTTCGAGCTGTGGCATCAGAATGTTCCACCGGTGGACGATCCACGCTCCCGAAGGAAGGCGCAGAAACTCGACCTGGCCGCCCAAATATCCCTCCGGCAGGTCCGCTGGCAGATTGGTGTAGAGGTACTCGAGTCTGCGGAGCTCGAGGCTTTGCCGGTCGACCCACAGGATTCCTTCCACTTCTACCTGGGTCCGTCCGGGAGCCGGCCAAAACCTGAGACCCACCTCTTCCTCGCCTTTTGGCGAGCTTGTGGTGACGCTGAAGCAGTGGGTGGCGACGAACGGTTGGCTCACGAGCACAGCGGCGTCGGGAGCGAAGTAGGTGACGCTGTCAGGGCTGGCAACCACATAGCCGTGGCGTGCCAGGTCCTCTGCGGGGGCGCTCCGGAACGGCGTTACCGAGTAGCCCGACCATGAGGACGTGCGCTCCGCAATGACCCTGCGCCCTATAGGGGCCAGATCGCGCTGGTATCTAATCACACTGTAGCGGTAAAGTTGCCGGCCCGCCGTCCACGTGACCGCTGCCAGCGCTTCGCGAATTTCCTCCCAGAGTCGCGCGGCCATGGAGCCTCTCTCACCGGCCACTCCGCATCGGGGCTCCCCTTCGACCACCACGCTGGGCAATGGAACGGGCAGCGATTCGACCATCAAGCGAAGGTGGCGGGTCTGGCCCTCCGTTAGGTGGAAACTGTCGGACACGGTTTCGCGAAATCCGATTCGCTTGGAGCGGAGGCGGTAGACACCCGGACCCGGTGCATGCAGGACGAATTGGCCTCGGTCGTCGGTTAAGGAGCGGACAAGTTCGACTCCCCGCTCGTCGAGCAGAGAGACAAAGGCTCGCGTTACCGAGAAGCCGGCTGACTCATCGATCACTTCGCCGCGGATCGTCTGGCCTTGAGCGACCGGAGCGGCGGTGCCCATCACCGCCATGAGAACGGAGACAATCCACAGAGGTATTCTGGCCGCCGGCCTGGATGGAAAGCGCTGAAATAGGCCGAGCCTTGTAGCGCGCATCGGATCAACGCTAACCTCGGGGTGAACCGCCATCAAGGCTGCCCGGCCGGAAACCTGAGCTGGACCATGGTCAGCTCCGCCCGGAACTCGCTCCCCGACTCGGACAAGACCCGCAACTCGACGGGAAAAGGCGAACCGTCGTCGCTTCGCACCCCATGGAATTGGAAGAGCGTGCTCGGGCCGCCGGAGGGAGATCGGGTCACCAACCCCAAGTTCAGCTGGTTGGGGTTGTCTCCGGGCCCGCCCATCGTGCCCGAAGCGCTGGCGTCGAGAAAGCCGTCGATCCATTGGCCTCGCAAAAACGCCGACGCGACCCCGGTTCGGCGGTCGTTCAAATAAAGCTCCGCTTCGAGGTCGACTTCGCTACCGGCCACGTTGCCAGTGATCCGATAAACCCCTTCCCTCTGGTCTTTCCAATCGGCCACCACCCGCAACACATAACTCGCCACATCCACCGCGCCGAACACGCCTATGCCGCCTTTAAGCCGGTTGATATACCCTCTGCCCGTGAAGGGATCGGAACGCGATCGGAGATAGTCGTAATAATTGGTGTCTCCTACGGCCACCGTGAAGGCGTAATAGCGGCCGGCGAGGAAGACTGCCTCCTCTTGGAACGGGTTGTACAATCTCCCGGCGATTCGCAATCGGGTCGTGTCGGTGAAAAGAAAGAGGTCCGGATCGTGCGGAGACGTATGGGATATCTGCCGGGCCTCCACGTGAACCACCCGGCTGCGATTAGCCGTTACGGACACGAAGATTGTGTCCCGATCCCGGTTCAGATCCAAAGTGTCCAGCGCGAACCGCGCTAAGCGATCCTGCACGCGGACTTCCCGCGAGACGACTTCGGGTATGCGGGTAGTGCCGGTTACTTCCTCTCCCGCGGGAGTGACCACTCTGAGGCGGAGCGCCGAGCCCGGAACCATCGCGCAGACAGAACCGGAGTAGACCCCGGGAGCCGAATCCGGATCGGACGATTCCAGCAGCGTGTCCACCCTCCCGGCGCAAGGACTCCCTTCCAGTTGCTGGATCGTTACCAGAGCTCCCCGAATGGGAAGGCGGGGGCTTCCCGGTGGCACCGAGGGGCTGCGGGCGGGAGTCTCGGCGCTGCCGGTCAGAGAGTATTCGACCACGACGAACTGATCGCTACGGCTTCGGTTGATCACGGAATGCACCACCACTACCGGTTCTCCCGGGGCCACCGTCACCTCGGTCAGCTCGCATCCGGCCAAAACCCAAGCCGCTCCCGCCCCTAGCCAGCGAACGCACCGGAGCGCAGCCACTAGAATCGCACCTCCAGACCGAAAGCGGGAAGAAACGGCAACTGGGATACACCCGTCCGAGTGGGCGGAGCGATCCCGTAATCGAAGAAATAGAGAAAAACGTTGCGGCGGTTGTACAGGTTGGCGATCTGAAAGAAAGGCTCCCAGCTCGCACCCCATCTTTTGAAACGCCACCTGAACCCTACGTCCAGCCTGGAGTAGTGGGGAAAGCGCGCGCTGTTGATGGGGCCGGCTATGGGCTGCTCCTCAGGGTCCTCGAAAGCATGGTCCGTCGGGTTGTACCGCAGCCTCTCCCACTGACCCAGGAAAGGAGTGTAGGGGAGCGGCGAGCCGTAACCCCATCGCACTCCCAGTTCGCTGCCTAGCGGCCCGGGAGCCTGGAGTACCAGATTCAGCGTATGCCTGCGATCGTGCCCCGGGGGATACTTAATCCCCCCGGCGTTTCTTTCCGCCCGGGTGTAACTGTAGGCTATCCACCCTCGGACCTTGCCCAGGTGCCGGCGCAACAGGACGTCCAGACCCCAAGCGTTGCCTGTAGTCGTTATGAATTCGTCCCCCCGAACCCTGGGGTCGTTCGCCTGGTTCTGCGTCTGAAGGTTGTAGTACCACTTCCCGTACCCCTCTACGGTGAGCTGAAATTCCGATCCTCTCCAAGCCTCCACTCCTAGAACCAGGTGATCGGCCCTTCCTACCGGGATCCAGGGATCGGCTCCCACCCAGAACTCGTAGATCGTGACGGGGAGTTCCTGGTCCCGGATCGAATGAAGCGGCTGGTAGTAGCGCCCGGCCGATCCCGTAACCGCCAGGCTTGGGCTTAAAAACCCCTTGAAGGCGACCCTGGGAGCAAGTCCGGTGAACCGGGCATCCGGTACATGTTCCAAGCGCAGGCCGGGGCGCAAGAAAAGTCGCGGCGTTGGAGTCCACTGGTAGTCGGTGAACGCAGCCCAGACCGTGGGATCGAACCGCGCGTTCAGGAACACGGTGCCCAAGGTCGGGCTTTCGAGATCGTAGGTGATCCGATAGCGCTCCACACTCAATCCCACCGTCAGCCGCTGAGCGCTGCTTGCGGGAGGCTCCGCCGTAAGGCGGGCGGCCTGTAGGAGGACCTGGTTGTGGAAGCGGGCCAGATCGGGAAGGAGCCCCAAAGTGCTCCCGAACTGGCTCACGGCCCCTTGTGCCTGCATGCGCCAGTCTCCCAGTCCGGTTTGCCACTCAGCACCTAGAAGCCGGTTTCCCCAGTTGAAGGCCAGATCCAGCGCATCGCGGGATTCGGTAGGTTCCACCAGTCTCAGATCGAGGGCGTCACGGCCCCAGTACCCCGAAACGGCTAGCCGGCTTGCGGATCCGATGGGCAGGTCCACCCGCCCGATGGCGTCGGCGAAGTAGTAGGGCAGCCTCTCATCGCTGAAAGCGTCCACCACAGCGTCCAGATAAGTGCGCCGCGCTCCGACCAAAAAGCTCGCCCCCCGGGGCAGCGGGCCTTCCAGCAGGAGTTTGCTCGAGAGGAGAGAGATCTGCCCGCTCCCGTGGATCCGATCCCTGCGGCCCGATCTTAAGGATATGTCCAGCACGCTCGACAATCGGCCGCTGTAAACCGCGGGGAAACCGCCGGTCAGAAAATCGGTGCTCTGTACCGCGTCCGGGTCGAAGGTGCTGAACAGTCCGCCCAGGTGGGAGGGATTGAAAATGGGAACACCATCCAACAGGACCAGGTTTTGATCGCTCTCGCCTCCGCGCACGTTGTAGCCGATGCTGTAGTCGTTGCGGGCTACGGTCCCCGGAAGCAGCTGGACCACGCGGACCACGTCAGGCTCCAGCACGGAAGGCGTGCGGCGCAGCTCGTCCGCCTCCAGGCTTACCGTGCTGGGCTGGGCTATTTCCTCGAACCTCCGCCGGGCTCGGGAGACTTCGCCTCTTACTTCCACCGGCGCAAGCTCGAACGGCATGCGGTTCAAGAAGACGGTGATACTGTCTCGGTTTTCAGAGAGCGCCAGGGTTTCGGGAACGAATCCGGCAGCGGAAAAACGCAGCTCCAAACTCCGCCGCGGCAAACCTCGCAAAACGAACCTGCCGCCGGGGTCGCTCATGACCGCGACCGCGAGGCCGAGGACTTCCACCCTTGCCCCGGCTACCGGCAGAGAATCGCGGCGGTCCAAGAGCAGGCCCCGGATGGTGCGCTCCTGCTGGGCGGAGATTCGAGCGGCGAAAGCGGCGGCGGCAAGTGAGACCAGTGCGATCGAGCGCGCTAGCATGGTGGCACCGGACTGTCAAATTAGCCGAGTGGGACCGCGACAGCACCCCGGAGCTGGCGCAAAGACGCCAGGCTGATGAACTTTCCCGCCATGATATTACGACTACTAGTCCTCTTTGTTTCTCTGAGCTTCGGTCTGGCCGCTTGCAGGCAGCCGCCGGAGGTTACCATCAGGGTACAGGGTCTGGTACGCACCCTCGGCTTACAAGAGCCGGTAGCCGGCGCCCTGATAACCGTAGAGTGGCCGGCGGCGCTGGGCGGGGGCCAATCGCAGATTCGTACCAATTCCGCAGGGCAGTACGCGGTGCAGCGCACTCTCAGGGCGGAGCAGCCTTCTTGTGAAGGAATAGCCATCACGGTCGAGGCGGAGGGATACGCTTCCATTTACGATCGCCGTTCCGATTCCGACTGCGAGGGCGGCTTGATAAGGAAGGACTTCACGCTCTACCCGGTACCGCGCTAGAGGGGTGGGTTTCAATGCGGCCGGTGGCGGCGATCCCGAGACGACACGCTTGGTGCTTCGGGCTGGTCCTGTACGGCTGCGCGGCTCACACCGGGCTCGAGCCCATTCCGGTAGGTAAGCTCTCGCCGCACGTGAGCGCGGGAGGGCCGGTAGTTGCGGCCTTCGGCACCAGAGTGCCCATTCCCTACCTCACCGCCGGGGCGGACTACGGGCTCGCCCCGGACATTACCCTGAGCGGCAATGCGCATCTTCTGGCTCTGGCTTATGGTATAGCGGGTTTCGACGCCGCACTGAGCTGGTTTCCCCGGCAGGGCGGGGGGCTCGCTCCCACCGTTGGGCTCGAAGCCCGACTTTTAGCCTTCGCCTCTCTCAGGAGTCAAGTGGACGAGCGGTTGATCGCCTACCCGGTCTTTTCGACTTCGGCCGCGTGGCGGATAAGTTCCGGCCTGCTGTACGCGGGCACTCATCTGGCCGGACCGTTGCCCAGGCCCGAGTACGACCCCACTCCGGAGTCCTTCATGTGGTCGCCCTTTGCCGGATACCGCTGGTCTTTGGGTGAGCGCTACGCCCTCCTCACCGAGGTCAAGTGGCACGGCGTGAATATCCGCAGCGACCAGGTGGCGGTGAGTTATCTCCATCCTTGGGGCCGGGGAGCCCTGGCACCCCTGATCGCCCTCACCAGAAGGTTCTGACCATGCGGCGGGCGACGAGGGCGGCCGGTATGCGCGGGGGCCTTGCCGCTCTTGCGGGTATGGCGATCTTCGGGTCCGGGTGCACCCTGGACGCCTTTCTGTTCAACCCCGAACGGCTGGATTCCTATCGTCTGCCGGGCAACACGATCCCGGACAGCCTGATCGAGGAGGTAACCTTCCAAAGCGGCGGCTTCACCCTGCACGGGATTTGGGTGCGCTCTAACGGTGCGAGACCCGGGATCACACTGCTTTACTGTCACGGCAACAAACACAACATCGACCAATACTGGGACCGGGTCATGTGGCTCCACGAGCTGGGCGTCAACCTTTTCATTTTCGACTACCGCGGCTTTGGGCGGTCGGAAGGCAAATCCGCGAGCGAGACCGGACTTTTGGCGGACGGTGAAGCGGCGCTGAACTACCTGTTGTCGCGGCCCGAGGTCATTCCCGATTCGGTGGGTTACTACGGCTATTCTCTGGGCGCGGTGGTGGCTATCTATCTGGCGGCCGACCGCCGCGATCCCCTGTTTCTGGTGGCCGAATCGCCCTTCGCATCCGCCGCTTCGCTGGCCCAGGGAAGCGTGAACCTATTGCTTCCCGCAGGCTGGCTCACCCAAGGGAGGTTCGACAACGCCGAGCGGGTCAAACGGATTCGCACGCCTCTTCTGCTGCTGCACGGTTCCGAAGACGATCTGGTGCGCTTCCGCGACAACGGGCGCGTGGTGTGGGAGAACGCTCCGCAACCCAAAAGGCTGATATTGGTAAAGGGCGCGCGGCACGACGACGTCCCCCAGACCCTGGGGATCGAATATTACCGCGGCATCTTGGAGGACTGGATAGGCGAGGCCGCGTCGCGCTGATCCAGCAGTCCCCCGATCCTGAGCCGCAGGCCGAGGCGCCGGGCACCGACCCGCCGGACTCTCAGCCGACCTCAAACCCAGCCCCGCTTCCTGAACATCCTCAGCGTTTCGGCGAACCGCTCCATCTCCTCGGGCAACCCGATGGAGACCCGGCTGTGCGTAACCATGGGAGGAAACGGGCGGCCCACCAGGATACCGTGTTCTTCCATGCGCCGGTTGTAGGTCGGGAGATCGCCGTTTATCCGGTGCATCACGAAGTTGGTATGGCTGGGAAGATGCTCCAGTCCGAGCTCGTCCAGGCATTTGGTCAGGATCTCGCGCCCCCGGCGGTTTACCTCCAGGCTCTTGCGTTCGAATTCCCTGTCGCCCAGCGAAGCGCGGGCCGCGATCAGCGCCAAGGTGTTGGCGTTGTTCGCCGCCGCCCATCGCGCCAAGTGCTCCGCCGTACCGCTATGGGCTACAGCATATCCCAACCTCATTCCGGCCATAGCGTAGATCTTGGAAAAGGTCCGCACCACCAGCACGTTGGGCTTGGTGTAAACCCACCGTTGGGCCGACCGGTAACGCGGATCCGCGGCGTACTCGTAATAGGCCTCGTCCACTACGAACTGAATCGACTCCGGGGCTTCCTCGATCCAAGCGTCGATCTCGGAGCTCGGCGTGACGGTACCGGTGGGATTGTTGGGATTGCAGATATAGACCAGTACCGGTCCCGAAGAGCGCGCAGCTACTTCCCGCATTCGCTCTAGATCGTGGGAGTAGTCAGCTCGGAGCGGCACCTTTTCGACCCTGATTCCGATCCTCTCGGCGTAGCGGGGCACGTCTTCGAAAGTAGGATCCGCCACGATTACCGTGGCGTTGGGCCCCCTGGCCTGGACCGCCATCTGAAGTATTTCGGTCGAACCGGCGCCTAGGACGATTTGCTCCGGCCGCACCTCGTGCTTGGCGGCGAGGGCATCTATCACCGCTTGGCGGTAGGGTCCCGGATAGCGGTTGGCCTCCCCCAGGCTCGCAATCACCGCTTCCCGCGCAGCATCGGAAAGGCCGAGGGGGTTTTCGTTAGAGCTCAGGCGGATGGGTTCGGCCGCGATCCGCCAGCGAGTTGAGCCGCGGTCTGCCAGGAGCAGACCGGAAGCCAAAGGAGCCGTCAGCCCTGCAGCCGCAACTCCGCCCAGTCCGGCCCTGAGAAAAGTGCGCCTCTCCATAGTAGCCTCCGGGTGATCTCGCTTGATTTTGCCACCGATGTGACCTCCCGGCAATGTGTGGCCCCGGATCCCACATGCTCCGGCGCGGCAGGGGGAGCCGGAACGCCAGGGCGCGGTTGCTGCCAGGGTGAGCGCCTGGCTATAGCTTCCAAGCATGCCGGTGCACACCTACGCCGTGGCTTGGAGCGAGCAGGGAAACCTGCGCCTCCTGGACCAGACGCGCCTCCCGGGCGAGACGCGCTACCTGGAGATCGACTCCGTCGAGGCGCTGGCGGAAGCGATTGGTAGTCTCAGAGTGCGGGGCGCTCCTCTCATTGGGATTGCGGCGGCGATGGGCCTGGCGGCGGCCGCCAAAGGGGTGTTGCAGAGGGGCGGCTCGTTGGATCGCGAATGGTTGGCGGCCGCTGTCGCGAAGTTACAAAGCACTCGGCCTACCGCGGTGAATTTGGGCTGGGCGCTCTCCCGGATGCGCGCGGCGTTCGAGCGCGCCTGGGGAGAAGGCAAGAGGGGGGCGGAGATGGTCGACGCCCTGCGCGAGGAGGGACAGCGGATCTGGGACGAGGATGCGGCCATGTGTGAAGCCATAGGGCGCGCCGGAGAGGGTTTGGTCCCCCCAGGGGCTACCGTGCTTACGCACTGCAACACCGGTTTTCTGGCCACCGGCGGTATAGGAACGGCCTTCGGTGTGATATACACCGCCCACCGTGCGGGCAAGGGGATAGACGTAGTGGTAACCGAGACTCGCCCTTTGGGTCAGGGTGCTAGACTTACGGCGTTCGAGCTGGTACGCGCCGGGATTCCCGGCAGGGTCATAGTGGACTCCGCTGCCGCGGCGTTGATGGCTGCGGGGGAGATCGATTTGGTGATAGTGGGAGCCGATCGGGTGGCGGCTAACGGCGATGTGGCGAACAAGATCGGCACTTACGCGCTCGCGGTTCTGGCGCGGGCCCATGACATCCCGTTTTATGTAGCTGCGCCGCGGAGCTCCATCGACTTGCAGGCGCGTTCGGGAGACGACATACCGATTGAGCGCCGCCCGGCAGGCGAGATAGCCAATGCTGCAGGGGTGGAAGTTTACAACCCGGCTTTCGACGTTACTCCGGCGGAGCTGGTAACAGCGCTGGTTACCGACCGCGGCGTGGCGGAACGGCCGAACGCCGATTCGATTCGCGCGCTGTTGGAGGAATGAGTCATTAAGCTTTCTTGCAACCGATTTTAGGCCGGAATCGAGATTGCTGCCGTAGACTTTGGCGGCGCCGCCCATAGGCTCCCGACGGGTACCAAGTCACGGGCCCCGGGTAGAAATAGAAGTGCGGCTAGGGCGCAGCGAGCAAAAAGGGGGCGGAAGAAAGCGGGGGCGGAGCTAGAGTTAACGAAGTAGCGACTGGCAAACGCGCGACTATATTTGGAGGCGTATGGCACAGGCTCGAGTCAAATTTCTGGTTTCGGCTGTCCTGGTAGCCGGCGCAGTCGGCTATCTCATGGCCACGGGGGTCAAGGAAACGGGGGTGTATTTCCTCACTCCCACGGAGCTGGCGGATCGGGTAGCGGCCGATCCCTCGTTTCGCAACGTCGGTGTCAAGTTAGGTGCCCGCGTGGTCCACGGCAGCATCCGGCGGGACGTAGCCACCCAGACCATCACCTTCGAGGTCACCGACGGCAAGCATACGTTTCCGGTAGTGTATCGCGGTCTCGCTCCCGACACCTTCACCGATGACGTGGACGTGGTGGTGGAAGGCCGGCTGGCGCCCGACGGCACGTTCCACGCGACCACCCTGCTGGCCAAGTGCGGATCGCGCTACGAGTCGGTCCCCAAGGCCTGACGGACCGGTAGTCCGGTGACCACCCTGGGTCAAATAGCCCTCTGGCTTGCCCTGCTGGTGGCTGCCTGGGGCACGGTGGTCGGTTTCCTGGGAGGAATCCACCGCCGGCCGGAGCTGATTCAAAGCGCCAAGCGGGCCACCTACGCTCTCTGCGCCCTGCTAACCGCAGCGGCCTTGGCGCTTCTGGTGGCGCTGCTCAGGCACGACTTCAACGTGGCCTACGTTGCCAGCTACACCAGCCGGGACCTTCCCACGGTCTACACCATCTCGGCGTTCTACGGAGGCCAAGCAGGCAGTCTGCTCTTTTGGGCCTTCGTACTGAGCATCTTCGCCGCCGCCGCGCAGTGGCTCACCCCGCGGCGCTACGAGCATCTCATGCCCTACGTGGCCGGAGTAACCTCGGCGGTGACACTGTTTTTCGTGACGGTAACCGCCATCGCCGCTAACCCCTTCGAAAGGCTGCCCTTCACCCCGCCCGACGGCAACGGCCTCAACCCCCAGCTCCAGAACCCCGGCATGGTGATGCATCCTCCTATGCTGTACTTGGGCTACATCAGCATCACCATACCCTTCGCCTTCGCGGTAGCGGCGCTGGTCTCCAGGCGCTTGGACACGGGATGGCTCCACGCCATAAGGCGCTGGACTCTCCTGTCCTGGACCTTCCTATCGATAGGGATCACCCTGGGGATGTGGTGGGCTTACGTGGAACTGGGCTGGGGAGGCTACTGGGCCTGGGACCCGGTGGAGAACGCGAGCTTTCTCCCGTGGCTCACCATGACCGCCTTCCTCCACTCGGTCATGATCCAGGAAAAGCGGGGGATGCTCAAGAAGTGGAACGTGACGCTGATCGGTCTGAGCTTCGTACTGTCGATATTCGGCACCTTCATTACCCGCAGCGGAATCATTTCCAGCGTACACTCTTTTACCCAGTCGAGCGTCGGCTACTACTTCCTGGCCTTCTTGGTTCTGACGATCGCGGCTTTCGGATGGCTTTTGTGGACCCGGTTGCCGGATCTTAGGTCCGAGGCTCAGCTCGAGAGCGCTCTGTCTAGAGAAGCGAGCTTTTACTTCAACAACCTGCTATTGGTAGGGATGGCCTTCTCGGTGCTTTGGGGCACGCTGTTTCCGATTCTTTCCGAGTGGATTCAGGGGACCAAGGTCACCGTGGGGCCGCCGTTTTTCAATCAGGTAAACATACCGATCGGTCTGGCGCTTTTGGCGCTAACGGGAGTGGGCCCGCTGATCGCTTGGCGAAAGGCCAGCCCCCAGAATCTCAAACGCCAGTTCGCCGCGCCGGTGGCTGCCGGCGCGATTACCGCGGTGCTCTTGTTAGCGATGCGTTTCGGCGATTTTTACGCCGGTGTCGCGCTGTCGCTCGCGGCTTTCGTAGTGGGAACGATCGTTCAGGAATTCGCCCGCGGGATAGCAGCCCGCCACCGGCTTCACGGGGAGGGATATGCTTTAGCCTTCGCCCGGCTGGTGGCCCGCAACCGGCGCCGCTACGGGGGATACATCGTCCATTTGGCAATCGTCATCTATTTCGTGGCCTTCTCGGGGATGGCCTTCAAGACCGAGATGGAGGCTTCCCTGAGGCCGGGAGAGCAGGCCACCCTGAGATCGCCGTACGGGCACGTGTACACCTTCACCCACTTGGGCGTCTCGCAGTACGACGCCATGAACCGCTGGGTAACGGCAGCTAGCGTGGAGGTGGCAAGGGACGGCAAGCGGATAGGGGTGATGACCAGCGAGAAGCGCCAGCACTTCACCTGCACCTTACCGGTGGAGCCTTGTCCGGCGGCCCTCAGGAGGCCCTCGTTCGAGCCCTCCACCGAGGCGGGTATTCGCAGCACGCTGCGGGAGGACATCTACATCGTGTACGCCGGTTCGGTGGAAGGGACCGAGGAGGCGGTATATCGATTCACCATCAATCCGCTGGTGTGGTGGGTGTGGTTCGGAGGATTCGTCCTGGTGGTGGGCGGGCTGGTGGTGATGTGGCCCGGCGGCGGGCCGACCAGAGCCTCGTTGCGAAGGGCGCTGCCGGGCTACCAGGTAAGCTTGGCCGGGAGGGGAGTCGATGCCGATTGAGGATCGCCTCTCGCGCCGCGGATTCCTAGCCGGAGCGATTGGGCTTGCGGGATCTCTTGCTAGCGTGGGCGGTGCTGACGCGCAGACCCCCGCGCAGGATACCGCCGTAGGCCGGCTTTCGGATCCGCGGGTTGCCGGCAAGCCCAGAGCCCGGGTCACGGACTACGAGAACGATCCTTTAATAGTAGGAGTCGAGGAAAAGATCAGGTGCACCTGCGGCTGCAACCTGAGCGTTTACACCTGCAGGACCACCGATTTTACCTGTGAAGTCTCTCCCGCCATGCATCGCGAGGTGATCTCTTTGGTAGAGGAGGGGAAGGGGGCTGAGGAGATTCTTGCAGCGTTCGTCCAGCGCTACGGGGAGGCGGTTCTCATGGCTCCTCCCAAGCGCGGATTCAATTGGGCTGCTTATTTGGTACCGGGCGCAGTGATCTTGGCGGCCGGCACATTGCTGGCCTGGTATCTCAAGCGCCGGGTGGGTATACAGGGTGCCCCGGTGGCCGGGGGGCCGCACGAGGTTTCGGAGCCGGCATCGGAGCAGCTCGATCCCGAGCGGGCCCGCAAACTGGCCGCCGAGTTGGAGAAGTTGGAGCTGTAGGGGGTGGTAGAGCTACTGGGCGGTCTGTTGTTGGCGGTAGCCGCGGTGGCGCTGGTGTTGGAGCCCCTCTTCCGGCCGCGGTTGGACCGAGCCGCACTTTCCGCTCAAGACTCCGGCAACGAGGAAGATCCCCTGGAAAGTGAATCTCCCAAGCTGAGGGCTCTGGTAGCCCTGCGGGAGATAGAGTTCGATCGCGCTACGGGCAAGCTTGCCGAGGAAGATTACCTGAGGCTCAAGGCCAAGTACGAGCGGGAGGCGCTGGCTGCGATCGAGGCCGAAGAGGCAGGGCAGGGTTTGGAGCGGCCTTCCGCCGCCCGCGGGGAGGTGGCCTGCCCGGCCTGCGGGCCGCGTCCCGAGGCGGCTCCGGTCTTTTGCTCGAGCTGCGGGAGGCTGCTTGTAAGGGAGCGGGTGGCCTGAGTCGCGGTCTTAGAACTCGAAACTCTCCATCTTCCTCAACCCCACCTTGAGGGGCAGGATCGTAGCAGCTGCGCAAAGGGCTATTACCGCTCCGAAAGCGGCCACCATGGCGGGGGTTATTCTCACCGGCAGCCCGTTGTAGGTGTTCCGCAAGTAGGTATAAACCGGAACCGCTTCGATCACGATCACCGCGGCCAGCAGCGCGATGGTGGTCATCATGAACACCAGGCCGCCGAAAGAAGTGGGGATTTGGGCGGCGTTCTCGGTCTCGAATTGGGGGTATAGGGCTCCGAATCCCAAGGCCATGGCGCTGATGGCGAGAGTCAGCAACACGATCGTGCCGATTCCCACGGCCATCATGAATCCCGAGGCTCGAAGCAGAACGTTGGTAAATACGGTGATCACCAGAGCCAGGATCAACAGCGGTACGGTGCCGGTCCAGTATTTGGACCACAGGAGGGCTTTCAGGTCCAGCGGGCTGGAGCGCAGAAGCCACATCTGGCGTCCTTCCAGGGATATGGCGGGGAATATGAATCGCGCCGCGATCGAGGCCAGAACGAATCCCGCCAACCCCAGGTTCAAGAACGAGACCAGGGTCACCAGGAAGAACGGTACCCGCTCGCCGGTGAACAGAGGCAGGGCCCGTATGTTGAACAGGTAAATCACCACCAGGACGCCCAGCAGTATGAGCTGGCTCCATTGGGTGGTGTCCCGGAAGAAAAGCTTGACGTCCTTGATCACGAACTCCCGCTTGGCTACGGGAAACCGGCGGAGGATCGGGTCGAGGAGCACCTGCCAGATCCATCCCCTGGCGAAGCGCTCGGAGGCCTCTTGGGCTCGGGTGAAGCCCGTGGGGTAGAGGCGCTGGTGCAACCATGCTCCCAGGACCACGAAGCCTCCCGCCGTGCTCCACAACAGCAGCAGGGGCAGGGGATCGAACGGTCCCACCAGCATTCCCATGATGCTGTTGGTGGCCCACTCGCTGGGGAGGTAAGGCGAGGTTGGGGTGCGGAGGAGCGTGATGAAGTCCAACAGATTGGTAAACCCTTCAGGCCGGGCGAGCCTTTCGGGGCGGATCAGGCGGAAGAGAAGGATCACCCCGCCTGCCGCGGCGATGGCGATGACCGAGAGCAGATCTCGGGTGCGGCGTGCGGGGAAGATGTTGACCAGCACCAGGGTGACGGCGCTCCCGGCAACCGCGGGGATTACCAGGAGCGGCAGGAATACGAAAGCGGCGTAGGGTGCAAATAGCCAGCCTCCGTCGTAGATCACGCCGTAGGCGCTGAATACCGGTACCGCCATCAGCGCCACCATCCACGAGCTATGCACCAGGGTCTCGCCGAGCTTAGCCAGGTAGAGATCCAGCCAGTCGACCGGCGATGAAACCAGAAGGTCGAGGTCCTTTGCGAGGAAGAAAGAAGACAGAGCGGTGATCACGTTGGAGAGCAGGAGGATTGCGATGAACGATACCAGCACCAGTCCCAGTAGCTTGGCGGCGAGGAGCGGGCCGATGTCCTCCACCCCCCGGAAGTATCTCAGTACCCGGTAAAGCACGCCGAAGACCGCAGACCAAAAGACCAATCCCACCGCCGCTACGACTATGATCTTTCCCCCTCCTCCGCCACGCTCCTGGCGCAGGCGCGTGAGGAAGGTTCTCCATTTGGGGAAGAGGATCAGCCTGAGCGCCATCAGCCTTCCAAGATTTTGGCCAGCTCCCGGGCGGCCAGTCCTCCGGTGAGCTTCAGGAACAGATCTTCCAGGGATATGTCCCCCGCGGCGGTCTGTTCGCGGAGTTCCTGCATTGTGCCGCAGGCGACGATCTTGCCTTCCTGGATAATGGCGATGCGGTCGCACATCGCTTCGGCTATCTCCAAAGTGTGGGTGCTCATCAGCACCGTACCGCCGCGCTCCACGAAGTGCCGGAAGATGTCTTTTAGAAGCCGGGCGGCCCGGGGATCGAGCCCCACCATCGGCTCGTCCACTACGATGCACTCGGGGCGGTGGATCAGCGCGCTGGAGATGATCAGTTTCTGGCGCATTCCGTGGCTGTAGGATTCCACCAGCTCGTCCTTCCACGCGCTGAGCTCGAAGAGATCCAAAAGCTCGTCGATCCTGCGCTCCACTTCCTTGCCGTCCTGGCCGTACAGCCCTGCCACGAATCTCAAGAATTCCGCGCCGGTGAGCTTTTCATAGACGAACGGGCGATCCGGTATGAAGCCGAGCCGCTTCTTGGCGTTCATCGGATCGGCCAAAAGATCGTCGCCTCCCAGCCAGATTCTCCCCGCGGTGGGGCGCAGAATGCCGGCTATCATGCGAAGTGTGGTGGTCTTCCCCGCGCCGTTGGGTCCCAAGAAGCCGAACAGTTGACCCCGGGGAACCTCCAGGTCGATGTGGTCCACCGCCACAAAATTGCCGTAAGTCTTGGTCAGACCCTTGAGGAGGATCATCGGAGTGCGGTCGGTCCGCTCCCTTGCTTCCCCCTGCCGGGTAGTTTCGGTCATCTCAGTTCAGTACCTCCAGCTCTATGCGGCCGATGAGCCGCACCAATTCAACTTGCCGCGCCAGCCCTCCCACCACGAACCGCAGGTGGGCTGCATCGGCGGGGAACTGGCCGAAAGTGGGATCCACCGCCACCCACCCGTCCAGATACACCTCTGGCCAAGCGTGGTAATAAAAGCGGCCGTCCACATAGACCAAGCCAGCAGCAGTGCGGGCGGGCAGCCCCAAGGCGCGGGCCAGCGCCACATAAAGCACGGTGTGCTCGTTGCAGTCCCCTCGGCGCGCCTCCAGTACCTGTATCGCGCTGGGAACGCTCACCGTGATCTCCTTTTCAAGATTGCGATAGACCCAGTCGTTCAGCAATTCCGCCACCCGCCGGGGGTCTCTCGCCCTTCCCACTATGAGCCGCGCCTGGGCTTGAATCCTCGGATCGTTACTCTGAATCAGCGGTTCGGGAGAGGTTTCCCTGGCGAATGTCGGGTTGTCATAGGGAAGCCGGTAGCCTGCTCGCAGGCGCGCCGGGTCCTCCACCGTCACGATCAAAGTGTCCCCCGAAAGCCGTTGGCGCTCTCCTTCCAAATCGAATCCGGTAAGGTCCACTCCTTTGAGGCGCACCTTCAGCTCGCGGAGTCCCGAGGGTGAAAGCCGCACGTTGGATGCGATGGCCGTTTGGCGGATCACGTCGGTGCCGGCAAAGGCCAGGGCGGGAGTACCCCGGCGGCGGAAGTTCTCGTGCACCAGCTCGAACGCGGAGCGCTCCATGACGAACCCCACGGGGGAGATCGCCTTCACGATCCTCCCCTCGTAGTCGATCCAGGCCTCCAGCTCTACGCCCGCCATCTCCTGGCTGACTCTGATGGCCGGTACCGTGTCCCAGCGCGCCGCCACCCAGCGCTGCTCGGTGCTGTCGAACCGCGCGCTGTCGGGAATGAAAAAGGTAGAATCGCCCGTGACCCTGATCGACACGTCTCGTTCTTCCAAAAGGAGCGGGTCGAAGAGGCGCAGAGTGTAGGTTCTCCCCGGCCGGGGCCGCTCCCCGAAAGCGATCTGGAGGGGAAGGAGAGCGGAGAGCACGATCGGTCTCTCGAGTCTCACTCTTACCGTCTGAACCGTTCCCTGACTTTCGAGTTCCACCGACAGTAGCGAATCGCCGGAAACGGTTCCCCGCGCTGCAAAATCGCCCAAGTCCCCGCGGAGCAGCGCGCGGAATTCTCTCAGCTCCAAAGCCCGGCTCAGCACGGCGTCGGTCCTCGCCTCGGTGCGCCGCACTTGCCCCAGCGCCGGTATGTCCAAGACCATGATGTCGGTCACGCGTATCGTGTCGGCCAGCGTATCCACGGTGTTGGAGGCGAAGCCGATCTGCTGGCCGCCCAAGGAGAGGGCGTAGTAGGTGGCGCCGGGCGGAAGACTCAGAGCCGCCTCCGCAAGCAGCGCCGTCCTGCGGGGACCGTACTGGCGATAGAGCAACCAGCCTATCGCTCCGGCCCAGACGGTCAATACGGAAACGGCCACCGATCTTCGGTTCATTGCGGGAGGCGGCGAAGCAGTGCGTCGAAAACCCGTTTGTCCTCTTCGCTGTCCACTACGATATACACTTCAGCGGGGTACTGGGATACCGCAGTGTGCCGGGAGATGACGTCCACCATTACCGCGGCGGCGTCTTCCAAGCTCAAATTACCCGCTCCCGTTCCCAAAGGAGGGATGGCCACTCGCGCCAATTGCCAGTCAACCGCGCGCTGGAGGGCGCTGGTCAGGGCCCGGCGCACGGTTAGCTCCGACACCGGTTCGGTTACACTCCGTATGACGGCGTGGATTACGAACTCGGCGGGCAGCTCTCCGGCTCCGGTGACCACCGCCGCTCCCACGGCCAGCTCTTGACGCACTTCGAGCTGCTGCCAGAACGAAGGCCCGCCGATCTGTTCCAAGTGTCTAAGGGCGGAAGAAGTGGGTTCCAGCCTATCTGTGGCCGGACGAACCACCGCGTCCGCCTCGACGAACGCGATGTCGTCCACCACCACGCTGATCACCGGCCGGCAAGTTCGCGGGAGCGCCGGTACATTTGCGCCGCCTCTTCCGGGCGATTCAGCCGGTCGAGCACTATACCGAGCCCGTAGAAAGCCCGCGGATTGTCGGGACTCAGTTCTACGGCCCGCTGATAGGCCTGCAGCGCTCCCTCTAAGTCGTCCACGTGGTTCAACGCTTCGCCCAGATAATAATAGGCTTGCGCCCGGCCGGGATCGAGCTCCACCGCGCGGCGCAGATGGGGCACCGCCTCCGCCCAGACGCCCTTGCGAGAGATCACCAGGCCCAAATTGAAATGGGCTTCCGCGTTGGTGGGATCCGCCGCTACCACAGCGCGCAGATCCCGCTCGGCTTCCTGGTAGCGGCCCACAGAGGCCAGGACCGCGCCACGGTTGACCCGAACCTGGGTGTTGTTCGGATCCTGCCCCAGGCAGCGGTTCAACTCCTCCAGTGCCGCGTCGCGGTCGCCGGCTCGGTCGAGCAGCAGGGCCAGGTTGTTCCGGGCCTTGATATGCCGGGGATCCCGCGCCAGGAGATCCCGGTAGAGCTCGACCGCCCGCGCCAGGTCGCCGTCCCGGGTGGCTTCTCTCGCCGCCCGGTAGAGAAACTCCTCTTCGGCCGCCGCCACTTCTTCAGCAGGGCCGGCAGCGGCTGCTTGGGTATCTCCGGTTCCTTCGCCGGGCGCGGCGGCAACCGGCGACTCCACAGCTTCGGTCCCTTGCTGCGGAGATACTGCCACCTCCGGTTCCGGCGAGGCGCTCTCCACCGACACCAACTCGAAGGGCAGGCGGCCGGTAGCTTGGCCAGCATCGCCCGAAGCCGCTCGCTGTGCCACTGCTGCCAAGTCCCTGGCGGGCAATCTGCGCCGGGTCCGTCCTCTGCGCCACAAATTCATGTCCTTCTCCCTTCGGTTGTCGCGGTTTCGGCCCTAACCCACTCCAAATAGCGGTCCAGCCCGGCCTGCACCGGGATCTGGAGGAGCTCGGGAACCTCGTAGGGGTGATCTCGCTTGACCGCCTCCAGTAGATCTTCCCAGCGTTCCCTCTGGGTCTTGAGGAGCACCACGGCCTCGGACGACTCGGTAACCTTGCCCTCCCAGCGGTAGATGGATACCGCGCCTGCCAAGACCGTGCCGCAGGCTACAACCCGGGAATCCACCAGTCGGCGCACCAGAGCCCTGGCCTCCTCCAGGCTGCCCAGTGTGGTGAGGGCGATTACGCAATCGGCTGCCGAGTCGTAAGCCATAGGTTCCCGGAACTGCTCGCTCGATCTCTAACAACGCCGCCCGCCGGGCAACGTAATCCGGCCCGTACCCCGGGCCGGCGCGGGAACGGTCAAACTAGGGCGCGGCGGGCGCGAAGGCAAGAAGAAGCCCGCGGGTTGACCGTGCTTGCTGCGTTTCCCTACGTTACAAGGCTATGCCTTACGATCAGCTGGTAGTCCGCGGCGCCCGGGTCCACAACCTCAAGAACATCACGGTCGAGATACCGCGCAACCGCCTTACGGTCATTACCGGGCTTTCCGGGTCGGGGAAATCATCTCTCGCCTTCGACACTATCTACGCCGAAGGGCAGCGCCGCTACGTGGAATCGCTCTCCGCCTACGCCCGGCAGTTCCTGGGGCTGATGGAAAAGCCGGACGTGGACGCGATCGAGGGTCTCTCCCCGGCGATATCGATCGAGCAGAAGACCGCGGGGCACAACCCCCGTTCCACCGTCGGCACGGTGACGGAAGTGTACGACTACATGCGCTTGCTGTGGGCCCGGGTGGGAGTTCCCCATTGCCCCAACGACGGTTCCGCCATCGAACGCCAGAGCGCGTCCCAGATAGCCGACACCGTGCTCGGCTGGCCCAAGGGTACGCGAATCGAGATCCTGGCTCCCCTGGTGAGGGGCAGGAAAGGAGAGTTCAAAGATCTCTTCGAGGCGGCGCGCAGGCAGGGATTCATCCGGGTGCGGGTGGACGGCGAAGTGTACGATCTGTCCGATCCGCCCAAGCTCAACCGGAGGATGAATCACGACATCGCCGTGGTGGTGGATCGCCTGGTGGTGGACGCCGAGGACCGCAAGCGGCTGACCGATTCCATCGAAACCGCGCTCAGGGCAGCCGACGGGATCGTGGAGGTGGTTCGGCACCCCAAGGGGGGTGCCGGGGAGCCGATTTCGGCGCTGTTTTCGGAGCGCTTTGCCTGTCCCCGCTGCGAGTACTCCTTGGTGGAGTTGGAGCCGCGGCAATTTTCGTTCAACTCTCCTTACGGCGCCTGTCCCGCCTGCTCCGGTTTGGGAACCCGCCGGGTAGTGAGCCCCGATCTGGTGCTCGGCGACCCCAGGATCTCCATCATGGAGGGAGTGGTCCTCCCCTGGGGGGAGCCCCGGGGATATCTGAAACAGGTAGTGATACCCACCCTGGCGCGCGAGCTGGGTTTCGACCCCTATGCCCCCTGGGGATCGCTGCCCGAGAAGGTGCGGAAAGCTTTGCTCTACGGAGTCCCCGACCGGACTTTCACCTTCTCTTATGGTTCCGGCGGCGGGCGTTACGAGACGCGCTGGGAGGGGATCTTGGCGAACGTGGAGCGGCGCTACAACGAGACCAGCTCGGACGCGGTGCGGCTGGAGCTGGAGGAATACATGGTGGAGCTCCCGTGCGAGAGTTGCGGGGGCAAGCGCTTGAAGCCGGAGAGTCTGAGCGTGCTGGTTGCGGGAAAGAGCATCGGGGAGGTGGTGGAGATGCCGGTGAACCGGGCGCTGGAGTTTTTCCGGTCGATCCCGGTAAGGAGTGACGGTAAAGGGGGCGTGGATCCCGAAATCGCCGGGCCCATACTAAAGGAAATAACGGACCGGCTTCAGTTCCTTTGCGATGTAGGGCTCGAGTATTTGACTTTGGGGCGCTCGGCGGAGTCCCTTTCCGGCGGCGAGGCGCAGCGCATCCGCCTGGCAACCCAGATCGGCAGCCGCTTGGTGGGTGTGCTCTACGTACTGGACGAGCCTTCGGTTGGACTCCATCCCCGGGACAACGCGCGACTTTTGGCTACACTCAAGGGCCTGAGGGATCTCGGAAACACGGTGGTGGTGGTGGAACACGACGAGGACACGATCCGGGCGGCGGACTACGTTATCGACTTAGGTCCTCGAGCCGGGAGGCACGGCGGCGAAGTGGTGGCTCAGGGGCCGCTGGAGGCGGTACTGGCCCATCCCGAGTCCCTTACCGCGAGGTATCTGCGCCGGGAGCTTCGCATCCCGGTGCCGGCGGCGAGGCGCTGGATCGATCCTAACCGCAAGCTCCGGGTGATCGGTGCGCGGCAGCACAATCTGCGCAATCTCACCGTGGAGATTCCCTTGGGGGTCTTTGTGGCGGTAACCGGGGTTTCCGGTTCGGGGAAATCGACCCTGGTGAGCGACATCTTGTATCTCGCCCTGGCGCGGCACTTCTACCGGGCGAAGGTGGTTCCCGGCGAGCACGATCGGATCGAGGGCTTGGAGCACTTGGACAAGGTGCTGGCTATAGACCAGAGTCCCATCGGTCGGACTCCGCGCTCCAATCCGGCTACTTACACGGGTCTTTTCACTCCCATTCGGGAGCTCTACGCCCAGCTTGCCGAGTCCAAGATCCGGGGGTACGGGCCCGGGCGGTTTTCGTTCAACGTCAAAGGCGGCCGCTGCGAGTCCTGCCAGGGAGACGGTCTGGTCAAGATCGAGATGCATTTTCTACCCGACGTTTACGTCCCCTGCGAGGTGTGCAAGGGGCGGCGGTACAATCGGGAGACCCTGGAGGTGCGCTATCGGGGGAAGTCGATAGCCGACGTGTTGGAGATGACGGTGGCGGAGGCTTTGGAGTTCTTCCAGCACCAGCCGCGGATCCGAAATCGCTTGGAGCTTTTGAACGACGTAGGGCTGGGTTACATCCATCTGGGTCAGAGCGCCACCACGCTTTCCGGGGGGGAAGCCCAGCGGGTTAAGCTCGCCGCCGAGCTGGCCAAGAGGGACACGGGGAGAACGCTTTACATTCTGGACGAGCCCACGACCGGGCTCCATTTCGAAGATGTGAGGCTGTTGCTCAACGTGCTGCATCGTCTGGTGGACAAGGGAAACACCGTGGTGGTGATCGAGCACAATCTGGAGGTGGTCAAGACCGCGGATTGGATTATCGATCTCGGGCCCGAGGGTGGGGAGCGGGGCGGCGAGGTGGTGGCAGCGGGTACTCCGGAGGATGTGGCGCGCTGCGAGCGGTCCCACACCGGGAGATTTCTGCGGCGGGTCCTGGCCGATTGACCCGCGGGGCGGGGCCGGATGGCGCCGGGAAGCGGCGGTTGCGGTCTTTTTAATGCTGGCCGATCGGTGTTCGGCGTGACACTTTTCGCGGGGAAGAGCGTAGGGTGGGTCGGAGCTGAATCGTAGAAGAGGCTCGACGTTATGGCGCCGGTGCGCTGCGAGGCGGGAGAGAGGTCAAGGGGAAGCTAGATGCAACCGTTCGAGGTGTTGATTCCCATAGCTTTTTTCTTTTCCATTGCGGCGGTGTTCATCCTGCGCGGCCCCTTGGGAAAGGCTTTGGCCGATCGGATCGCCGGCCGCGCGGTTGGCGGTCGGTCGGCGGCCGAAGGCGATGTCTTGTGGCGCGAGGTGGTCGAGCTGCGCAATCGGATGGAAGTGCTGGAGGAGTTGGCAAGTCGGGTCCAGGAATTGGAGGAACGCATGGATTTTGCCGAACGGTTGCTGGCTCAGCAGAGGGATCGGCCCAGGTTGGGAGGGGAGGGTTAGTTTGGAGGGCGTACTGGCCATCGTTTTCATTTTCGGCGGCGGTTCCGCCTTTTTGCTGGCGATCTCTCCGGTGGGGCGGGCGATCGCGGATCGGATCCGTTACGGCGCTACCGGCTCGGAGGAAGCGGTGCGCCGGCTGGAGGAGACGCAGCAGGCGATATTGGAGGACCTGGACTCGATTCGCCGGGCTGTGGCGGAGCTGGAAGAGCGGATGGATTTTGCCGAGCGCCTGCTTACGCGGCAGCGGGATGCCGGCAGGTTGGTGCCGGGTGGTGAGGGAACGGGGGAGGGCGGGAGGTGAAAGGCGGGGGTGCGAGGTGACTGGGCGGGGTGGCGCCTCGGGATTAGGTTAAGGGGAAGAGGAAGGGAGCCGGCTGTATGGAGTGGATCTTTTTCGGTATCGGGGTGGCCATTCTTTCCGCTACGCCCATTGGCAGGGCGCTGGTGGACTGGCTGCGCTCCGCCGGAAAGACGCCGTCCGGTTTGGAGCGCCGGCTGGAGGAGTTCGAGTCGCGGGTAAGTGGCGAGCTGGAGGCGCTGCGCGAAGAAGTGGTGGAGCTTCAGGAGCGGCTAGACTTTGCGGAGCGGGCTCTCACCGCGGTTCGCCGGAGCGATGCGCTTCCCGGGCGGGAGTGAAGCTATTGCGGGTGTCGCGTAGGTGGCGGTGTTAGAGGCAGCGATTTCAGGGGAGGTCTGACGAGCTATGGGCATCTTTCAGCGCTTGTCCACGGTGATCCGGTCGTGGGTGAACGCTCTGATCGGCCGGGCGGAGGATCCGCAGAAGATGCTGGAGCAGCTGATCATGGATATGCGCACCCAGCTGGCCAAGACCAAGCAGGATGTGGCGGCTGCGATCGCGGACGAGAAGAAGCTCCAGGCGCAGGTGGAACGCGAGCGCAAGCAGGCCGAGGAGTGGGAGCGGCGGGCGATGCTGGCGGTGCAGGAGGGCCGGGACGATTTGGCCAAGCAGGCGCTGATGCGCTACAACGAGCATTTGCAGCATGCGCAGAGCCTGCACGAGACCTGGCTCAAGCACAAAGCGGACACCGAGGTCTTGAAGGATCAGCTGCGGGCTTTGAACGAGAAGATCGAGGAGGCGAAGCGCCGCAAGAACATTTTGATAGCGAGGGCCCGGCGGGCGGAGGCGCAGGGAAGGATTCAGCAGACCATCTCTTCCATGTCCGACAAGAGCGCTTTCGAGGCGTTCGAGCGGATGGCGGAGAAGATCGAGGATATGGAGCGGCAGGCTTTGGCGGCGGCGGAGCTGGCCGGGGAGCTCACCGGCGACACCTTGGCCAAGCAGTTCGAGGCGTTGGAGTACAAGGGAAGTGCGGATCAGCAGTTGCTGGAGCTCAAGAAGAAGATGGGGCTGTTGCCGGCGGGGGAGCAGGGCGAGCCGCGGCAGCTTTCCACCGGTAGGGGAGGGGAGGGGGTAGCCGAGGCCGAGTTGGTGGACGAGGAAGAGGAGCGCAGGGAACGCTGATGGAGGACGCAGCCGGCCGCCGGTTAGCGGCCACGCTGGTTGTCCTTTTTGCGCTGGCTTTTCTTATTCTCTTTCTCGGCGAGATTGCCGAGATTCTTTTTCTTCTGTTCATAGCCGCCCTTTTGGCGGTTTATTTGTCGGCGGTGACGGGCAAGTTGGCTCGTTACACCGGCCTTCCGCGCCCGGTGGCGCTGGGCCTTTCGGTTGTGGGGACGTTGCTGGCGGCGGTGGGTGTGGGTGCGTTGATCCTTCCCCCGGTGGTACAGCAGACTCAGGAGCTGGTCGGTTCGCTTCCCGAGCATGCCCGCAGGCTCGAGCGGTTGCTGGCGCGGTTGGCGGAATCCTATCCGGTGTTGGACCGGGCGTTGTTGAGCTCGGAGCGGGGTGGTTTTATCGAGGGATTGATCAACGATGCGGCCAATTTCGTGCGCGGATCGTTGTTGCCGTATCTCACCGCGGGTGGCCGTGTGGCGGTGGAGCTGGTGAGTGTGGTGGCCATGGGTCTTTATCTGGCTCGGGATCCCAAGCAGTACAGCGAGGGTTTGATCGCGGTGGTTCCTCCCAAGGCGCGACACATCGCCCGGGCAATCTTAGCGGATTTGGGGAACACTTTGCGGGCTTGGATTTGGGCCCAGTTGTTGGCCATGTTCGTGCTGGCGGCGCTTACCGCGATCGGGTTGACGATCTTGCGGGTTCCCTATGCCTTGGCGTTCGGGGTGTTCACCGGGGTGGTGGCGATAGTCCCGTTTTTCGGCACCATCGTTTCGACCCTGTTGCCTGCGCTGTTCGTGCTGGCCAGTTCCGGCTGGGTGCACGCTTTGGCGGTGGCGCTGTTGGGCGTGGCGGTGCATTTGGTGGAGGCCAATGTGGTGGCTCCTTTGATTTTCGAGGAGCGGATTCGCCTGCCTCCGGTTCTGACCATAATGTCTTTGCTGATCATGGCGTCGCTGATGGGTGTATTGGGTCTTGTCATAGCGGTGCCGTTGCTGGCGAGTGTGATCGTGGTGGTGCGGCATATCTTGATCGGGCAGGTTTACGGCGAGGCTCCGGGCGATCGGATCACTTCTGCCGTGTTGGTGGGGACCAGCGGGGAGCGGAAGGCGGTGAGGGTGGAGGGTTGAGCGGGTCGCGCAATATGTGATATCCCCCTGTGGCTCGCTCGGCGGGCTACAGGGCTTGGGGTGGAGGTAGGCGGTGGTGCGCTTCAGCTTCGCCGCGGCGGTATGGTGTCAGAATCGGACATCCGCCTCGTCTTCTAGCTGCTTTTTCCATCCTTGCCTATGTAGTTATGGTTAGTCTCCGAGGTGGAGGGTTTCCGTCACGGGATCGCAGTTCGGGCGCTTTTCCGACACTTGCCTACAGGGCGTTGGTGCGCAACTCAAAAACGCGACCTTCTGTTGGAAATTTCGCCATTCGCGGATCCGGCGAGGCGTGTGCATGCGATGCAGTTCTGGACCGAGCAAGCCACTTGCGGAACGATCGTCTTCCGGGCTAGGCGCTGAGCTCAAGCGCCTGCGCGACGGATTCTCCGGGGATGTGGTATTCTTGGGCGAACGTACGTAGAACGGCGGGCACCATGTCGCCGATGGCCGCGTCTAGAAGGGGTACCGCCGGTACGAGCTCTGCGTGCAACCGTGCTACCCGCTTGGGGGCTCCTCCCAAGGTGCTCATCGCCTGTTTGAGGGTGCACCGGTTCAGTAGAGCCACCTCTATCAAGTAGAGCAGCTCGATCCATAGAAGGATACGCTTGGGAGGAGGCAGTCGAGAGCGGAGACAAAGGCGCTCCAGCGTTCTGGAACTAATTTCGGAGTTTCTGGGGTTGATGCGCTTTGAAACTCTAGGCGCACTCCGGGCAGGCCGGCTGCGGTCTGGATCGTTTGCCCCCGGGCGTGACTCGACGGGATGTAAAGAAATGCGGGTACCGCTGGCCGGGTTCGCCGAAGTGCGATCAAACGTTGGAGTGCCTGTTCGTCCCATGGCGCCAAGTCGTAAACGATCCCCATGCATCCAGCCGGATCGAGGAGCGACTGGGGTATTTCAACGATCTGCGAGCCGCACTGAGAGGCTATGGTTGCCACGCGTTCCAGGACTGGCGAATCAGCTATGGACAGTCCAACAAGGGGTGGCGCTTCAAGCATGCCGGAGTAAAAGATCCAAGGCAACGTATATGTTGGCTGTTACACCTTCGACTGAAATCAGCGTCGCGTCCACAGCGCGAGCACGCCGCACTCTGCGCCGGTGACGTTGAAAATTGGGGGTATTTGCGCAGCCCCGCCGTAAGCCTCGACGGCTTCCAGCTGGTTGGTGGCGATCAGCATCTCGATATCGAGCGTTTCCATGTCTCCTACGCGGGCGCCGTCAAGGAAGACCACCATCGGGCATCCGGGCCTAGCTGCGCGCGCCGACTCGACGACCCATTCGCGGAGATCTCTTCCGCCGAAGGGCAGTAGTCCGCCGAAGTTCGGGTTTGGACGCACGCGTACCGTCGGCATCCGTCGAAGCACATCCACCACTCTACCTGGGAAGTACTGTTCAAACTCCTCGCGCGTGATGTGGTCGCCGAATCCCAAAGCGCGGCGTTGATTGAACCCCACTAGTTCTAAATAGCTGTTGACGCGCTCTCCACTAACCACGGCGGTATCGAGCACGAACGGAAGAGGCGCTAGGCTGAGGGCGCCACTGCTCAGCACCAACGTTTCGCCAGGAGATATCGCTACGGTTCGTTCAAGTGGCCTATGGCCTAATTTGGGGGCAATTGTACAGGTGCCCGATTCTCAACGCATCTGCCGGCGCACTTTGGGGTGCAGTAGCGTTACGACGTCATAACGTCCAGACGTCATAGGGTTCCGCCAAGCTGCCTGACGAGGGCCGGGGCTCCGGGCGGCTTAGGCTTCGCCCTCTAGCCGCGCTGGTCTCAGCCACAACAGCGCTACCAGCGAGAAGAGCAGAGCCGTAAACGCCGCATTCGATCCCGTGAGGAAGTAACCTATTGCCGACAGCATGCCTCCACCCTCGGCCAGAGACCAGGCAACCAGCGCCAGCCTTTGAGTGCTGCCTTGGTTCCAGTACGAGTCCGCGTCTTGGTGTCGCCCCCGCTCCGGAATGCGGCGGCGGATTACGCCAAGAGCGATGAAAGCGAGCACGGCGCCCGCAGCGCCAATGGCATGCCCGATTGCCGGCGGATAGGCAGCGTCCAGTGCTCCGGTGAGGTACCTGGCCACAACCAGGGCCGAGGTGGTGATCACCAGAGCCAAAGTGAGCGCCGAGTGCACGAGCTTCATGGCGCGTACGGGAACGACAGGTCGAGCGTCATGCTGCATTGGGAACAGCCTCGCGTTTGGATGTAGTTAGGCACGATTCTCCGATGGTCAGACCAGACTGTCAAGAACATGGGGTACTCCCTCCCGGCGCCGGACGCAAACCTTCCCTCGGCGTCCAAGCTAACATCCGATCGGTGGCCAACCGCGCGAAAGGCGGGCTCACCCGAGGCTGCCCCGATCTGGAGCCGGCTGCCACAACCTGCCGTGCGCGAACCCGGGGACCGGCGCTCTAAGATTTTCCCTGGACCGGCGCGAAGATCGCGATGAACTGATCCGGCCCGCATTGAAATGATGCCGGAGCTGCCGGCTGGCTCCGTAAGTTCGCCTCCGTTTGTGGGGCTGCGCCCGCGCAGCCCTGTTCGCAGACACCGACCACAAGGAGGCGAAGATGCAGCGCTTGCTCTGGCTCCTAGGCGTGATAGGAGCGCTCACCTTGGTTCAGGACCCGATCCAGTCCGGAAGCTTCTGGGACAGCGGTTGCCCCCAGTGCGACGAGGCGATCGGATTCCAAAAGTTTACTTGCCTGCTCCTGCGCCCGTTCATTTGCCCCTGGTACTAGCCGGACCGCGACGGCTTCCTATGGGCAGATCTGGAAACCGGGCGTTCGCGGGGTACGTATTGAATTGCCGGGGTCTCATCGAGCGGATGCGGTTTATCCAACCGAAAGTGACGGCAACCGCTGCCCACTGGCCGCAGGCGGGTTCGCAAAGCAATGGACCGGCCTGCAACAAAATGATGACGCTCCAGGTTCGCCCGCGTTTTAGTTTCGCCCCGTCCCTTGACGGGGACCGCTGCCTGGTCGGCCTCTTACACCGTGCCGGGCACGGAGGAGGCAAACCATATGAGAAAGCTGCTTTTTGGAATAATGCTGGTGGGAGCGCTCGGCGCCTTGGGGAATCCCCAGCCCGCCGACGCTCAGCTCAAGGGATGCTTGGGCGAAACCATTACGGACTGCGACGCTCGATTCCCGGCCACCGACAAGGACATGGTGGCTATTCGGGGTTGGTGCTACATGATCGGATGGGGAATATGCAAGGTGTTCGAACTCTTCAGCTAGCGCTGGAGCGGAGTGCAAGCTTTAGGTTCTGAACTTCAACCCACCGGCCGATCAGGCGGTGGCGGCGGGGGGAGACCTCTCCCCCCGCCCGCGATCGAGGGAGGAGTGGCGTGATGCTGCTCAGGCTCAAAGCGGAAATCGTCCTGGCGGTGCAGCTGGTGAGCCGGCACCGGGCTGTGAGACTCGCCGCTACGCTGCTGCTGTTGATGACCGTGGCCATCGCATCTAGCGCTCCCGCCGGGGGCAGAGTGGGCGGCGCACAGGGGGTGATCCTCCTCATGGCCGGTATGGTGGCGGCCGTTGCAGGATCCCGGTTGCTGGCCCCCGGCGGCGCCCTCACCGCACTGCGAATGGCCGCTGCGAGATGGTGGATCGCACCGGCGGGCAGGATACTGGGTGCCGGAATCGTGGTTTATCCGCTGGTTCTGGTGCCCATAGTAGTGTTGATCGCTCCGCGGGCTAGTGCGCCGGTCATACTCATGGCGATCGCCACGGCGGCACTTTACACCGCTTGCGTGATCGCCTGCGTTGCCGCTCTGACGCCGGCAACCGGCGCCTCCGCGGCGGCCGCCTTGGGATTCTTTGCGGCGTGGATCGGTCAGACCCCTCCCTCGGGAATTCAATCCCTTACCGCCAGCGTGCCGGCACTCCAAGGCCCGCTGGTGCTGCTGTGGAACGTGCTGCCGTTTCCGTGGCGGGCAAATCGCTGGTTCGTTCAAGGGACGCCGGAAGACGCAGCGGTGCTGTTCTTCTGGACCGCTCTCGGGTTTGTGGGTGCGGCCTGGAGCGCGGAACGGTTCTATAGGGTCGAGCGACCCTCGGAGGAGAACCGATGGCTTTGATGCGTTGCTTAGCCCTGACGGCGATCTATGGCAAAGGATCGCGCCGGCGCACCGCTCTGGCGGACGTCACCTTTGAAGCCGAGCCCGGCGAGATCATAGGCGTGGTGGGACCCAACGGAGCGGGGAAAACCACCCTGTTTCGGCTCTTGGCCGGCGACCTCCCGATCGCCGCCGGGGAAGCCTACATCGGAGGTCATCCAGCCGGATCGCGGCAAGCGCGCAGGCTCGCAGGATACGCGCCCGACCCTCCCATGGCCCCCAGGGAACTTACCGGGGTGGAGTGGCTGACCTACTTGGCGAGCCACCGAGCCGCGGGCCCCGCCAGCCGGCTGGACATGGTGAGGGAAGCCATCGGGCTCGGCAATCTGGAGAACTTCGCGGGCCGGCGAATCGGCGAATACTCGCGGGGCATGGCCCAGCGCTTGGCGCTGGCGGCGGCCGCGATCACCGGAGAGAAGGTCCTGCTCTTGGACGAGACCCTGAGCGGCGTGGATCCCCTGGAGTCCCGCAGGCTGCGGGACGCGATCGCCAGGCTCGCAGCCTCGGGACGGCTGGTGGTGATAGCCTCGCACGACTTGGCGACCATGGAGAAGATTGCCACCCGGGCGCTGGTGCTGTGGCGCGGCAGGATTCTCGCCGACCTGGCGATGGGTGCACTGCTCAAGGAACGGGTGGTGGAGCTTTCGCTGAACGGCAGCTCGCTGGGCAGAATATCCTGGCTCCTCGCCCGGTTCCCCGGCGCTACGCGCACCGGCGACGGTGTGGCGGTTCCGTTAAAGGGCGAGATGAGTCCGGAATCGGTGCTAGCCGCGTGCCGGGCGGAACGGATCGCGGTGGGTGCTTCCCGGGTGCGCTACCGAGCCCTGGAAGACGTCTTGCTCCACGCGGCAGCCCAAGAGGAAGAGGAGAGCGCAACATGAAAGCGTGGGCCGGTGCCGGTGTGAGGGTGTGGTCCGTGCTGGTGGATCCCTCGGGATCGGTCAAAAAGACCCTACAGGAACCCGCACCCGCAGCTACCCTAATTTGGATCGCTGCCCTTGCGGCGGCGGTATCGGCCCTCTGCCTGCCGCGGCAGTTCGAGATCCTGGAACGAGTGCTGGTCCCCGTGGGAGATCCGTTTTTGGACCTGAAAAGCGAGATCATGGCCGAGGGCCTGAGGCGGTTCATCCTGGCGGATCGGCTTCTACTGCCTCCCACTGTGGTGCTGGCCGCGGTGCTGCTGGCGGGGGCGGCCGAGCCGGTTCTCGCGCTTTCCCAGAACCGGCGTCCCGCACTTTGGGCCGTCGCGTTTATCGGTCTGGCTCCGGTGCTGTTGCAGCGGCTGGGGGAGGTGGCGATCACTTACTGGGTTTCCTCCGGGACGGGCGGGGTGGCGGACGCAATCAACCTCCCCCGGCAGTTTTCCACCGGGCCGGATCTGCTCTGGCTGGGCGGCTCGCCGCCTGAGTGGATAGGCTCGCTCAGCCAGAAGGTGAATCTGGTGTCCCTGTGGTCGGTGGCCCTGTGGTCGTTGGGGCTGCGGGAACTCGAGGGGCGGGGATTCTCAGCCTGGCAGCTCACCCTGCCGCTCGGCGTGCTTGCCGTCGCGACTGCCATCACCTGGTGGCTCAGCCCCATCGTCATCCCTCTGGTTCTGGGACGTCCTTGAGCGGGGCTGGGGCGAGCTTTTCCAGGAGGCGCTCGAACTGGGGCAGCAAGTTCTGGGACGTCCCTAAGCGGGGCTAGGGACCGGGTTTCGTCATGGCCGGTGCAGCAGCGGGAGCTGCGAGTGGGGAGAAACGCCCAGCTAGTTAGGTACGGTATTGCCGCCGAGTCGGAGCGAAAGGCCGGACTTGCCCAGCCCCTTTTACGGGAGCCGCGCGGAGGGGGTTGAGTTGACCCTCTAAACCGGGGTTTCTAGGTTTCGACCACACAGGTTCGCTGATCACGTCACCCCGGGGAGCGTACGTGCCGGTGCTGGTTCAACTGAGGGAAACTCTCGACCGCATTCTCGAGGCATTGAGTATCGACCTCAATGTCGCTGTGGTGCGTGCGGTCCAAGTAGCGGGCATCGTTGCTCTCTCCTACCTGGGTTACCGGCTTTTGAAGCTACTTACCAGGCGCATCGAAAAGGCGGTGGAAGATGACGATCCCACCACCCTGTCGGAGCGAGAGCAGCGGGCCAAAACGCTGGCCCAGCTTCTGAACAGCGTGGGCGCTGTGGCGATAAGCATCGCTGCGGGCCTTACGATACTCAATCTCTTTATTGCCATCGGGCCGCTTTTGGCCGGTGTGGGCGTGGTAGGTCTCGCCATTTCTTTCGGGGCGCAGAGTCTGGTAAAAGATGTAATCAACGGCTTTTTCATTCTGTTGGAGAATCAGTTCGGGGTGGGTGACGTAGTGGAGATCAACGGGGTGGCGGGTGCGGTGGAGAAGATGACGATGCGGGTGGTGATGCTGCGCGATCTCAAGGGCGTGCTCCACGTGATCCCCAACGGGAGCATCAACATGGTGAGCAACCGCACCCGGGGCTGGTCCCGCACGGTGCTGGACGTGGGGGTGGCATATAAGGAGGATGTGGATCACGTGATCGGAGTTATGCGGGATGTGGCGCGGGAATTTTGGTCGGATCCACAGTGGAAGAGCCAGCTTGTGGAAGAGCCTGCTGTCTGGGGGGTGGAAGCGCTGGCTGACAGCTCGGTGAATATCCGGCTGGTGGCCACCACCCGGCCGGGAGCGCAGTGGAACGTGGGGCGGGAACTGAGGCGAAGGATCAAAAAGCGCTTCGACGCGGAGGGAATCGAGATCCCCTTCCCGCAGCGGACTTTGCATCTGGGCGACAGCGAGGCGCTGATCCAGCTTCTGTCCCGCAGGGAAGCGGAGTCGGGCACCGCGCCGGCGTGACTCTTTGGGCATGAGTCTCAGACTTTACAACACGCTCACCCGGCGGATCGAGACGTTCCAGCCGCTTGCTCCTCCGCGGGTTACTATGTACACCTGCGGCCCCACGGTGTGGAACTACGCCCATATCGGGAACTTCCGCAGCTTTTTGTTCGAGGACCTCTTGCGGCGGCATCTCGAGGCCAGCGGCTACCGCGTATTCCATATAATGAACCTCACGGATGTGGACGACCGCACCATCAAAGCCGCAGCCGAGGGGGGCAAGTCGCTGAGCGAGCACACCGAGCCTTTTGTGAGGGCTTTCTTCGAGGATCGCGATTTTTTGAGGATCAGGCCGGCGCATGTATATCCCCGGGCGACCACCTCCATTGCGGCGATGGTCGAGCTGATCACTACCCTGTTGGAAAAGGGTTACGCCTATATCGGGGAGGACGGTTCGGTCTATTTCTCGATCGCCAAGTTTCCCGCGTACGGCCGCCTTTCGCAGCTCGACAAGAGAGAGCTCAAGGTGGGAGCCAGAGTGTCATCCGACGAGTACGACAAAGACGATCCCCGGGATTTTGCTTTGTGGAAGGCCGCCTCCCCCCTGGACGAGCAGGTGGGGGCGGCGTGGGATGCGCCTTTCGGTCGCGGCCGACCGGGATGGCACATCGAATGCTCAGCGATGGCCCTCTCGGAGATCGCCCGCTTCGGGGTGAAAACCCTGGACATTCACTGCGGGGGGGTGGACAACATCTTTCCCCACCACGAGGACGAGATCGCCCAGTCGGAGGCAGCTACGGGCGAGCCCTTCGCCCGCTTCTGGCTGCACGGGGAGTTTTTGAACATCCGCGGCACCAAGATGTCCAAGCGGTACGGGAACATTTTGACGGTGAGAGATTTAAAGGAAGAGGGCGTGGACCCGGCGGCCTTCAGGCTGCTGGTCTTTTCCACCCATTACCGGCAGCCGCTGGACTACAACGACCAGGCGCTGGAAGCCGCTTCCGAGGGGGTGCGCCGCTTGGGAGAGTTTCACGAGCGGCTTTCGGAGGTTGCCGGGGAGGCGGCGGGAAAGGAAGGGCCCGCTACCGGAGTTGTGGCCGCACGGGTTCCCGAAGCGGTAGGGGAGTTCAGGCGGCAGTTCAAGGAGGCGCTGGACGACGATCTCAACGCACCCCAGGCGGTGGCGGCGCTGTTCGGTCTGGTGCGGGAAGGCAATCGGGAGCTGGATCGGGGCGCGTGGGGTCCGGAGGACGCCTGGGTGGCGCTGGCAGCGTTCCGGGAGGCGATGGACGTCCTGGATCTTCTTCCCGGGGAGCCGGAGATAGACCAGGAGTTCAGGGCCTGGGTGGAGGCCAAGGTGGCGGAGCGGCAGGCGGCGCGGCGGGTGAGGGATTACGGCCGGGCGGATGCGATTCGGGATGAACTCAGAGCTCGGGGGGTGGAGCTGGAGGACACGCCCGATGGTACCCGCTGGCGGGTGCAGCGGGGTGCGGGGACGAGGGGGGCGGTGCAGTAGGGTGGCGGGGTGGTTGACCCTCGGTCTCCGGGCTGCTAAGATAGAAGGCTCGCGTCGGAACGCTATTTTGCTAGCTGACGTAGCTCAATTGGTAGAGCAGCTGATTTGTAATCAGCAGGTTAAGGGTTCGAGTCCCTTCGTCAGCTCAGGACGAGAGGCAGGCGACGAGACCCGTCGGCTGCCGGTTGACGGCCACCCCGCGCGTCAAGGCGGGGTGGTCTGTTGAGCGGCGGCATGACCGGCACTGGTGGGGTGCCCGAGTGGTCAAAGGGAGCAGACTGTAAATCTGCCGGCGTTAGCCTACGAAGGTTCGAATCCTTCCCCCACCATGCGGGTGTAGCTCAGTTGGTAGAGCATCAGCCTTCCAAGCTGAGGGTCGCGGGTTCGAGTCCCGTCGCCCGCTCTGCTGGCCGAGAGGCGGGGTGATTGCCGGTGGGGGGTTAGCCACGCTCGCGTAGCTCAGTGGGTAGAGCGCGTCCTTGGTAAGGACGAGGTCACCGGTTCAATCCCGGTCGCGAGCTTTGGGACAGCGGTTTGGAAAGGCGGAGTGATGCCCCGAGAGAACATCATAATGGAATGTTCCGAGTGTAAGAGCCGGAACTACTTTACCACCAAGAACCGGCGGAAGCATCCGGAGCGCCTGGAGCGGCGGAAGTTCTGTCCTCGTTGCGGCAAGCACACGCCGCACAAGGAGAGCAAGTAACCGGATGGACGTCGGGCTGGTTCTCGGGGCGGCGGTGGGGGCTGTGGGTGCCGGAGCGCTGATTCGCTGGCGGCAGCGGGTGGCGGATTCGGCGGTGCGTTTGGCCCGCTTCCTGGGGGAGGTGCGGGCCGAGATAAAGAAGGTCACTTGGCCGGGATGGGACGAACTCAAGAAGTCCACGGTGGTGATCATAATTTTCGTGATCATCATCGGGATCATTATCGGGCTGATGGACTTGCTGTTCTCCTTGATCCTGGTCGACTTCTTGGGGCGTTTGTTCGCTTGATCGGGGCTGCTATGGAGTACCGCTGGTACGCAATTCAGACGACGGCCGGTCACGAGAACAAGGTCCGGTCGTTGATCGAGCGGAAGATCCAGTCGGATCCGCGGCCGCCCGAGGAGCGCCCTATCCGGCAGGTGATGGTGCCGACGGAGACCGTCACCGAGATCAAGAACGGGAAGAAGGTCACGGTTGAGAGGAAGAAGTACCCCGGGTATGTACTGGTGGAGATGGTCATGAATCAGGAGACGGCGGCCATCATCAGCGGTATCCAAGGGGTGATCAAGTTCGTGGGTCAGGGTTGGACGCCTCAGCCTTTGCGCCAGGAGGAGGTGAACCGGCTGTTGGGGATCGAGGTGCCCAGCGAGGAAGAGGAGAAGGAAGAGATCCCCCTCATGGTGGGCCAGGTGGTGGAGATTACCGAGGGGCCGTTTACCGATTTCAGCGGTACGGTGCAGGAAGTGCTGCCGGACAAGGGCAAAGTGCGGGTGAGTGTGAGTCTCTTCGGCCGGCCGACGACGGTGGAGTTGGATTATTTGCAGCTCCGAGCCCATTGAGGGCGGTTTCGTTTTGGCGGGTCGGCGAGATCGGCGGTTTGTGAGCGGGCGGGTTGGTAGAACAACGTTCGAGGAGAGAGGTTGATGGCGGCGCCCAAAAAGAAAGTTGCGGCGTTCGTGAAAATCCAGATCCCGGCGGGCCAGGCCACACCGGCGCCTCCGGTGGGTACGGCCCTGGGCCCTCACGGGGTCAACATCATGGAGTTTTGCAAGCAGTTCAACGCCAAGACTCAGTCTCAGGCGGGGATGATCATTCCCGTAGAGGTGACCATTTACGCCGACCGGACGTTCAGTTTCATCACCAAGACGCCTCCGGCGGCGGTGCTGCTTCGCAAAGAGGCGGGTATCGAAAAGGGTTCTCCCATGCCCAATCGCCAGAAGGTGGGTAGGGTCACCCGGGAGCAGTTGCGCAAGATCGCTGAGATCAAGATGCCGGATCTCAATGCCAACGATCTGGAGGGGGCGATGGCCATAGTGGCGGGTACGGCGCGGTCTATGGGAATCGAGGTGGTGGACTGATGCCCGCGGTAGGGAAGAAATACCGGGCTGCCGCACAAGCGGTGGCGCGGCCTGCGCCGTACCGTCCGGAAGAGGCGGTGGAGGCGGTGAAGAAGGCGGCCTTCGCCAAGTTCGACGAGACCGTGGAGGTGGCGGTAAAGCTGGGCGTCGATCCCAGGCATGCCGATCAGGTAGTTCGGGGTACGGTGGTTCTTCCCCACGGCACGGGAAAGAAGGTGAGGGTCTTGGTGCTGGCTCAGGGGGAGAAGGCCAGGGAGGCGGAAGCGGCGGGGGCGGACTTTGTGGGTCCGGAGTACATCCAAAAGATCAAGGATGGGTGGCTGGAATGTGACGCGGTGATCGCCACTCCGGACATGATGGGTCAGGTAGGTCCGCTGGGGCGGATTTTGGGTCCCCGGGGTTTGATGCCCAACCCGAAGTCCGGCACGGTCACCATGGATGTGGCCCGGGCGGTAAAGGAAGTGAAGGCTGGAAAGATAGAATTCCGGGTGGACAAGACCGGCAACGTGCACGCTCCCATAGGGAAGGTGTCGTTTACCAAGGAGCAACTGTTGGATAACCTGGCGGCTTTCATGGATGCCGTCGTGAGGGCCAAGCCGGCGGCGGCGAAGGGGACCTACATACGGTCGGTGACGTTGTCCAGTACTATGGGGCCGGGGGTAAAGATAGATCCGGCGGTGTACCGATGACGCGGGTTGCCAATCGTTCCAAGAAAAGCGAGATGGTGGACCGGCTGAGCGATCGGCTGGCCAAGGCCCATGCCGTCTATCTCACGGATTTCACGGGCCTCAAGGTGAAGAATATGACCGACCTGAGGAGGCGGTTCCGCAAGGCCGGTGCGGAGTATGTGGTGGTGAAGAACACCCTGGCCGTACGGGCTTTGGAGCGGGTGGCGATCGACGGGCTGAAGGAGGCTTTGGCCGGTCCCACCGCTTTCGTATTTGCGGAGTCGGACCCGGTGGCGGCGGCCAAGATTCTGGCGGAATTCCAAAAGGAATTCGAACGGCCGCAGGTGAAGCTGGGGTTGGTGGAGGGCCGGGTGATAAGCGCGCCGGAGGTTCAGCGTCTGGCGGCGCTACCTCCCCGGGAAGGGTTGTTGTCCCAGGTTGCCGGGGCTTTGGAGGCTCCGCTTTCTGGGTTCGTTCATGCAGTGAACGGTTTGTTCTACCAGATGGTGGCTGCGCTGGAAGCGCTCCACCGGCAAAAGAGCGGCGCTGAGTAAACCAGTTGGGAGAGAACCAGAATGGCTACTAAGACGTTGAGTAAGGAAGAGATTTTGGACGCTATCGGGAATCTGTCGGTTTTCGAGCTGGCGGAGTTGGTCGAGGCGTTCAAGGAGCGTTTCAAGGTCACGGTGACGGCCCCGGTGGCGGTGGCTGCCGCTGCGGCGCCGGGTGGGGAGGCGGCGGCGCCGGCGGCCGAGGAGAAGACCGAGTGGACCGTGATACTCAAGGATCCCGGTGCCAAGAAGATCCAGGTCATCAAGGCGGTGCGGGAGGTGACCTCTTTGGGCCTGAAGGAGGCCAAGGACCTGGTGGACAATGCGCCGGGTACGGTCAAGGAAGGCATTAGCAAGCAAGAGGCCGAGGCGATCAAGAAGAAACTGGAAGAGCAGGGCGCGACCGTCGAGTTGAAGTAGGCCCGGGGCGGTTTCCGGCCTGGTGCCGGAAAAGGTCGGGGGTTACGGGTTCACTTCAACCACGGCGGTTAATGGCGGTTCGTACTCTGGTTCGTTCCAAAGAGGCTCTTTACTGGCGGGCTCCGACCGGGCCCGGCGGTCGGTTTTTGCCGCCGGGAGGGCGGAGCTGTTTCTGTCGGAGTGAGGCGAGCAGATGAGCAAGATGCCGATTATTTCGTTCCGGAAGCTGCCCACGGTGATGCCGATGCCGCATCTCCTGGAGGTCCAGACGCGTTCGTTCAATGCGCTTCTGGCTCCCGAAGGAGACGGGCGCAGCGATATCAGTCTGGAGAGGGTCTTCCGGGAGGTGTTCCCCATCACGGACGTCAACGGGAACTACTCGTTGGAGTTCGTGAAGTTCTCGCTGGGGGAGCCCAAGTACAGCGTGGAGGAGTGCATCGAGCGGGACATGACCTACTCGGCTCCTCTGAAGGCCACGCTCCGCTTGGTGGTGTTCGAGACTCTGGAAAGCGGCGGCCGGCGGCCCAAAAATATCATCGAAAAGGAAGTGTATTTGGGCGAGCTGCCGGTCCTCACTCCGCTGGGGACGTTCGTGATCAACGGAGCGGAGCGGGTGGTGGTCTCGCAACTCCACCGCTCGCCGGGCGTGGTCTTTGAAGAGACGGTGCACCCCAACGGCCAGAGGCTGTACAGCGCCAGGATCATACCGTTCCGGGGGTCGTGGGTGGAGTTTACGGTGGACATCCACGACGTGATCTACGTTCACATCGACAAGAAGAAGAAGTTCCCGGCCACCGCGCTGCTGCGAGCTTTCGGTTACGGCAGCAACAGCGACATCCTGCGGCTTTTCTACGCCACCCGGACCCTGGATCTCACCCAGGAGCTGGACGAGCGCATAATGCGGCGCGAAGTACACACCGCCCTGGCGGCGGAGACCGTTCCCAATCCGGAGGAGCCGGAGGGCGAGCCGCTGATCCGGGAGGGCGAAGAGCTGACCCAGGATCGCTACCACCGCCTACTCAGAGCCGGGATCAAGCGGATCAAAGTTTTTGCCCGATACACCACCATAGACCTCCGGGAAGAGGAGCGCCCGGTGGCGATGCGGGATCGGGAGGAACCCTACGTTCTGGCCTTTGACGTGCCGCATCCCGAAACCGGAGAGGTGGTGGCCGAGGCGGGCAAGGAGCTCAACGATAAGCTCAAGAAGAAACTCTTGGATTTGGGCGTCACCAAGGTGGACGTTTTGGTCACGTCGGCCCGGGCGGAGTCTCAGCTCATCAAGAACACCTTGGCCAAGGACCCCACCATGTCGGAAGCCGACGCCTTGGAGCAGATCTACTCGCTGCTGCGGCCGGGAGAGGCTCCCAACCTGGAGACCGCCCGGGCGGCTCTGCACCGCCTGTTCTTCAATCCCAAGCGTTACGACTTGGGTTTGGTCGGCCGCTACAAGATCAACCAGCGGCTCAAGGTCAACGTTCCGCTCACCCATACGGTCCTCACCGAAGAGGACTTCGTGGCGATCATTCGCTACCTGCTGGAGCTGTCGGAGGGAAGAGGCTACACCGACGACATCGACCATCTGGGCAACCGCCGGGTGAGAACCGTCGGCGAGCTCATCGCCAACCAGTTCTCGGTGGGTCTGTCGCGGATGGCGCGACTGATCAAGGAGCGGATGAGCATCTACAGCGATCCGGAAGCGATCACTTTGGACGATCTGGTGAACGCCCGGACGGTGAGCGCCGTGATTCAGGCGTTCTTCGGCAGCTCCCAGTTGTCGCAGTTCATGGACCAGACCAATCCCCTGGCCGAGCTGACGCACAAGCGCCGGTTGAGCGCGCTGGGCCCGGGAGGTCTGACCCGGGAGCGAGCCGGCTTCGAGGTGCGGGACGTGCACTACTCGCAGTACGGGCGCATGTGCCCCATCGAGACGCCGGAGGGTCCCAACATCGGGCTGATTACCAGCCTCTCCACCTACGCTCGGGTCAACGAGCTCGGCTTCATCGAGACCCCGTACCGGGTAGTCCGGGACGGCCGGGTTACCGATGAGATCAAGTGGCTCTCCGCCTCGGAAGAAGAGGAGTACGCGGTGGCTCAGGCCAACGCCCCCACCGACGAGGAGGGCCGCTTCATCAACGATCTGGTCCTCTGCCGCAAACGGGACGATTATCCGCTGCTCCCCCCGTCTCGGATCGACTTCATGGACGTGGCGCCGGAGCAGTTGGTCTCCATAGCGGCCGCCCTGATTCCCTTCCTGGAGCACGACGACGCCAACCGGGCGCTGATGGGCTCCAACATGCAGCGGCAGGCCGTGCCGCTTCTCTTCCCCCAGGCGCCTTTGGTCGGCACCGGTTTGGAAGAGAAGGTCGCGCGGGACTCCGGGGCGGTGGTGGTGGCGCGGCGCTCGGGCAGGGTAAGCAAGGTCACTGCCGACGAGATCGTGATCGACACGGGAACCGGAGCCGCCGACCGGGGGGAGGTGCCTCTGGCGAGGCTCCTCCAGCACGATCGTTACCGTCTCAAGAAGTTCTGGCGAACCAACCAGGACACGGCGGTGAACCAGCGTCCCTTGGTCAGGGTGGGGGACTGGGTGGAGGCCGGGCAGATCATAGCCGACGGGGCGGCTACCGATCACGGAGAGCTGGCCCTCGGGGCCAACGTGCTGGTCGCGTTCATGCCGTGGTACGGCTACAACTTCGAGGACGCCATCGTCATCTCCGAGCGTTTGGTAAAGGACGACGTTTACAGCTCGATCCACATCCAGGAGCTGGAGCTCCACGTGCGGGATACCAAGCGGGGTCAGGAAGAGATCACCCGCGAGGTTCCCAACGTTTCGGAAGATGCCCTGGTGGATTTGGACGAGAGGGGAATCGTCCGCATCGGGGCCCATGTGCGGTCGGGCGACATTTTGGTGGGCAAGATCACCCCCAAGGGAGAGACCGAGCTTTCGCCCGAGGAAAAACTCCTCACTGCGATCTTCGGCGAGAAGGCTAAGGACGTCAAGGACTCCTCCCTGCGGGTTCCGCCGGGGATGGAGGGTGTGGTGATAGACGTGAAGATCTTCTCCCGCATCGAAGATCCCGTGGTGGAGAAGGACCGGGGCGAGAGGATCGGCGAGGTGCGGCGGGTGGAAGCCGAGGAGAAAGCCCGCATCAGTGCGGTCTTGTTTGAGGAGCTGAGCGAGCTCGCGGCCGGGCAGGAAGTGGCGGTGATGCTTCGCGCGGGAACGGTGGAGGAGTATTTGCCCCCGGGGACCAAGCTCACCAAGGAAGTATTGTCGGACGTGAAGTGGTCGGAGGTGGATCTCAAGACCTTCCGGGTGGTGAACAAAGCGGCTAACGACCGGATCCGGGCGGCGATCGAGGCGGCCAACCGGGAGCGGGCCAAAATCGAAGAGAAGGCGGAAGACCAAATCGACAAGATTCTCCAGCCGGACGAGTTGCCTCCGGGCGTAATCCAGCTGGTGAAGGTCTATTTGGCCGAGAAGCGGAAGATTTCGGTGGGTGACAAGATGGCCGGCCGCCACGGAAACAAGGGTGTGGTGGCTCGGATCGTTCCCGAGGAAGACATGCCGTTCTTGCCCGACGGGACACCGGTGGACATCGTGCTCAACCCGCTGGGAGTTCCCAGCCGCATGAACGTGGGTCAGATCTTGGAGACCCATCTCGGATGGGCGGCGCGCATCTTGGGATTCCAGGCGAAGACACCGGTTTTCCAAGGCGCGGACGAAGAGGAAATCGCGGTTCTTCTGAGAGTGGCCGGGCTGGTGTGGGCGGGGCAGGCTTTGAACCTGAAGGCTCAGGCTCCCTCGCCCTCCGCGGAGACTTTGCGGCAGGTGTTGGCCGACCTCAAGCGGCTGCCTTCGGAGAACGGAGGGCGGCCGGATATCGCCAGCCTGAAGATCGACTCCTTGGGCAGCCGCGCGGTATCGCAGGAGACCCGGGATCTGTTCCACGCGGTGCGGTCCTTCCTGGAGAAGGCGGCCCGGGAGCTGGCCGACCGCGCCAAACGCGAGCTCAAGGAGGAGAGGGACTACCACCTGAGCCGGCTGCGAAGCGAAGAGGCTCTGAGCAAGTCCGAACAGGCTGCTCTGAAAGCCGGTCTCCGGGAGATCGAGAAGCTGCTCGACCTCGGCGCGGCCGAGTTGCTGGAGCGCCGGGGCCTTGCGGCATTGGCGGCTCTCCTTGGCCCCAAGAGCGAGGCCGACGTGGAGGCTGCGGCCCGCGAGCTTTTGAAGCTGGCCGGCCTTACGCCTACGGGTAAGTGCCGCTTGCGCGACGGCCGTACCGGAGAGTGGTTCGCATCGGATGTTACGGTGGGCAGCATCTACATGATGAAGCTAGCCCACTTGGTGGACGACAAGATTCACGCCCGATCCATCGGTCCCTACTCCCTGGTTACGCAGCAGCCGCTGGCTGGGAAGGCCCAGTTCGGCGGGCAGCGTTTCGGGGAGATGGAGGTGTGGGCCTTGGAGGCGTACGGCGCGGCCCATACGCTTCAGGAGATGCTCACCGTGAAGTCCGACGATGTGAACGGGCGGAGCAGGGTTTACGAAGCGATAGTCAAGGGTCAGAACCTTCCCGACCCCGGCATACCGGAGTCCTTCAACGTGCTGGTCAAGGAGCTTCAGGCACTGGGACTCAAGGTTACGCTGGGTACCAGCGAGGAAGGGGAGGAGTGAGCGAGAGATGATCGATTTCCGCAGCGCACGGGAGCCCAAGGGCTCGAGCTTCGACTACATTCGCATCCGGATCGCCAGTCCCGAGGAGATCCGCGGTCCCAAGGATCCCAAGGAGAGGGAGCGGTTGGAGCTTCAGGGACAGCGGTACTGGTGGTCCTGGGGCGAGGTCACCAAACCCGAGACGATCAACTATCGCTCCTTCAAACCGGAGCGGGACGGTCTGTTCTGCGAGCGGATCTTCGGTCCGGTAAAGGACTGGGAGTGCCACTGCGGGAAGTACAAGCGGATCCGTTATCGCGGCGTGGTGTGCGACCGCTGTGGCGTGGAAGTGACCCTTTCCAAGGTGCGCCGCGAGAGGATGGGGCACATCGAGCTTGCCGTCCCGGTGGCGCACATTTGGATGTTCAAAACCTTGCCCAGCCCCATGGGCAATCTCCTGGATCTCACGCTCCGCGATTTGGAGCGGGTGATCTACTACACCAGCTACATCGTCATCGACCCGGGCAAGCAGGACGTGCAGCCCAAGGAGCTGATAGACGAGGAGCGTTATCTCGAGCTCAAGGCCAAGGCCAAGGCCGAAGGCGATACGGCGTTCAAGGCGGACATCGGCGCTCCGGCGATCCGGGAGCTGTTGAACCGGCTGGACATAGACAAGCTGGCCGAAGATTTGCGCAAGGCGATCGCCACGGAGACCAGCCAGCACCGCAAGAAGCAGATGCTCAAGCGGCTGAAGATCGTGGACGCTTTCCGGAATTCCGGCGATGCGGGGGACCAGAGGAACAATCCGGCGTGGATGATCATGGACGTGATTCCGGTCTTGCCGCCGGATCTGCGGCCGCTGGTACCGCTCGACGGCGGCCGGTTCGCCACCAGCGATCTCAACGATCTCTACCGGCGGGTGATCAACCGGAACAACCGGTTGCAGAAGCTCATCCAGCACCGGGCGCCGGAGGTGATCCTCCGCAACGAGAAGCGGATGCTCCAGGAGGCGGTGGACGCCCTGTTCGACAACGGCCGCCGCTCCAAGGCGATCCGGGGCAGGGGAAAGCGGCCGCTCAAGTCCCTCTCCGACATGTTGAAGGGCAAGCAGGGGCGGTTCCGCCAGAACCTGTTGGGCAAGCGGGTGGACTACTCGGGCCGTTCGGTGATCGTGGTGGGCCCGGAGCTGAGGCTCCACCAGTGCGGTCTTCCCAAGACCATGGCGGTGGAGTTGTTCAAGCCCTTCATCATTCACAAGCTGGTGCAGAAGGGTCTGGCCGAGACGGTCAAGCGGGCCAAGAAGATAGTGGAGCGCGAGGGGCCGCAGGTTTACGAGATCCTGGAAGAGATCATTCAGGATCACCCAGTGTTGTTGAACCGGGCTCCCACGCTTCACCGGCTGGGTATCCAGGCGTTCGAGCCGGTGCTGGTGGAGGGTAAGGCGATCCGGATTCACCCCTTGGTTTGCGCCGCCTTCAACGCGGACTTCGACGGGGATCAGATGGCGGTCCACGTGCCGCTTTCCTTCGAGGCGCAGATCGAAGCTCGGGTGCTGATGATTTCCAGCAACAACATTTTGAAGCCTTCCGACGGACGCCCGGTGGCGGAGCCCAGCCAGGACATGGTACTGGGCTGCTACTTCCTGACCAAGGAGCCGGCGGACTTTGCCGAGCGGATCGGGAGCGCGCCCTGGATCGCTTCGCTGGCGGAGGTTGAGAGCAAGGTGGCGCTGGGTCTGCTTCGCCGGCAGGATCCGATTCACTTCTGGTACCAGCCGCCGCCGGAGGCGGAGCATCAGAAAGCGGGCTGGATCGCTACCACGGTTGGCCGGGTGCTGTTCAACAGCATCTTGCCGAGGGCGGTGCTGGCGGCCCGGGGATTCCAGAACGAGGTGATGAAGAAGCCGCAGTTGTCGGAGCTGGTGTTCGACTCCTACCGGCTGGCGGGCCTGGCGGAGACCGTGGCGTTCCTGGACCGCCTCAAGGATTTCGGCTTCAACAACGCGACCATCGGTGGCATCTCCATCGGGGTCGAGGACTTGGAGATACCGCCGGAGAAGTCGGAGATCATTGCGGAGGCCACCGCTCGGATCGAGCGGTTCCAGCGGGCCTATGCCACCGGCCAGATCACCTTTGGAGAGCGCTACAACAAGGTGATCGACGCTTGGACTCACGCCAACAATGACATTGCGGACGCTATGGTGAAGGGACTGGCCCGTTCCCAGGGCGGGTTCAACCCGGTGTTCATGATGTTCGATTCCGGAAGCCGGGGAAGCCGGGATCAGATCCGCCAGCTTGCGGGGATGCGGGGTCTCATGGCCAAGCCGCAAAAGAAGCTGACGGGAGGAATCGGCGAGGTAATAGAGAGTCCGATCAAGTCCAACTTCCGCGAAGGCCTTTCGGTGCTGGAGTACTTCATTTCGACCCACGGCGCGCGGAAGGGTCTGGCGGATACGGCGCTCAAGACGGCGGATGCCGGCTATCTGACGCGCCGTCTGGTGGACGTGGCCCAGGATGTGACCATCACCGAGGAAGACTGCGGCACGATCCAGTACATCGAGATGTCGGCGCTCAAGGAGGGCGAGGACATTATCGAGCCTTTGAGGGAGCGGATCGTGGGCAACGTGGCGGCGGACGACGTGTACGATCCCCACGAGCGGGACGAGCACGGGGAGCCCAAGCTCTTGGTGGCGGCGGGCCAGCTGATCGACGAGGACACGGCGGCCGCCATTGAAGACGCCGGGATCGAGAGCGTGAAGATTCGCTCGGTGCTCACCTGCGAGGCGCGGCGGGGGATCTGCCGCATGTGCTACGGCCGCAACCTGGCAACCATGGAGATGGTGGATCTGGGCGAGGCCGTAGGAATCCTGGCCGCCCAGTCGATCGGCGAGCCGGGCACGCAGCTCACCCTGCGGACCTTCCACATCGGGGGAACCGCCGCGCGCATTGCGGAGGCCACCGCCCGGAAGACCAAACTGGAGGGCAAGATCGAGTACGGGGAGCGCCTCCGATGGGTGGTGGTGCCGGACGGGTCGAAGGTGGTTACGGCCTACGACGGGGAGCTGATCCTCAAGGATCACAACGGCCAGGTCCGCTCGCGCTTCAACGTACCCCTGGGCGCAACCCTGGCGGTGGAAGACGGCCAGGAGGTCAAGCGGGACGATCTGCTGTTTACCTGGGATCCCTACACCACCCCGATCATCACGGATGTGGCGGGCACGGTGCGGTTCGTGGACATCGTGGAGGACGAAACGGTCCGCGAGGAGCTGGACGAACTCACCGGTCTCCGGCAGCGGGTGATCATCGAGGACCGGGAGAAGAAGCTGCACCCGCACATCGAGATCATCCAGAAGAAGGGTGACAAAGAGAGGAAGGTCCGCGACTACGTGATACCGGAGGGTGCGCACCTCACGGTGGACGACGGGGACGAGGTCTATGCGGGTCAGGTGTTGGCCAAGATCTCCCGCGAGGCCTACAAGACCCGGGACATCACCGGAGGCCTGCCGCGGGTGGCGGAGCTGTTCGAGGCCCGGCGCCCCAAGGACCCGGCCACTATCTCGGAAATCGACGGCGTGGTGAAGTTCGGCGAGATCAAACGCGGCAAGCGGGAGATCTGGGTCCATCCCGAGCAGGGCGAGCCCCAGCTCTACGAGGTCCCGGCGAGCAAGCACCTCCGGGTGCACGACGGCGACAAGGTGCGGGCCGGCGATCGCCTGACCGAAGGGCCGGTGAACCCCCACGACATCCTGCGGATCAAGGGCCCGCGGGCGGTGCAGGAATATCTGATGAACGAGATCCAGGAGGTGTACCGGCTTCAGGGCGTGAAGATCAACGACAAGCACATCGCGGTGATCGTGCGCCAGATGCTCCAGAAGGTGCGGGTGGTGGATCCTGGGGACACCGATTTCCTCGAAGGGGAGAGCGTGGACAAGCACGTCTTCCGGGAGAAGAACGAGCGGGTGAAGAAGAAGGGCGGGAAGCCGGCGACCTCGGAGCCTTTGCTCCTGGGGATCACCAAGGCGTCCCTTACCACCCAGTCGTTCATCTCGGCGGCGTCGTTCCAGGAGACCACGCGGGTGCTCACCGACGCCGCGATTCGGGGTGCGCGGGACGATCTCCTCGGTCTAAAGGAGAACATCATCATAGGGCACTTGATCCCGGCGGGGACCGGTATCTACCGGTACTCGGAGATCGAGATTCAGCCGCCCGAGGGGTTCCAGCCTCCTCCCGCTCCGGCGGAAGAAGCTGCTGCGGTGCCGGGGCCCTTCATATCGGCGCCGGCCTCGGCGGAGGTGGAGGCGGAATAGCCGCGGCGCCCGCCTTCAAGCGGAAAGCTCGCCGGCCAGGGTCGCCTCGGTCGGCGAGCTTTCCTTTTGGAGCCGAACCATCAGGCGCGACCCCGAAAGCGGACCCCGCTGCCTAGCGGGGCCTGAGCGGCGCGCTGGCCACCGCCGCCAAAATCTCCATCCCCCGAAACAGATTCCCCACCCGCAGGTTCTCGTTTTCGGCATGCTGATTGTTGTCGTGATTGACGATAGGCACGATCACAAAAGGCTGCCCCAAGATGTCGGTAAAGACATACGCCGGCCCACTCCCGCCCATGGTGGGTACCACCACCGGCTCACCCAGCCCGGCGCCCTCCAAGGCGCGCACTACGGCCACCGCCGCGGGGTGGTCTAAGGGGGTACGCCCCGCCGGGTACCCCGCACCGGCCTCCACCTTCACCAGACGCGGAGTGTTCACCCGCATGGCAGAGTCCGGATCCTCCCGGACCACGGTGTAACCTTGAGCCTCGATGTGGCGCACCAACTTTTCCACTTGGCGTTGCGGCGTGTTGCCCGCCACCAGGCGCAAATCGAGCGAAGCCACCGCCACCGAGGGGATCAGAGTGCGAGCCCCGGGTCCCACGAACAAACTTTGAAGACCGCGGATGTTCAAGGACGGACGCGCGATGAGCTCATGCCGGGTCCGACCCTTTCCATCCACGGACCCGAGCTGGAATTGCAGCCGCTGGACCTCGTCGTCATGGGGGAACCTCTCCAATGCTCTCAACTCCGCGGGGCCCAGAGGGATCACGTCGTCCTCCCAGCCGTCCACGAGCACCTCTCCGTCGGCGTTCTTCATGGAGGCCAAAAGCTGGGCCAGCCGCATGGCGGGATTCGGGGCCCAGTTACCGTAGTGTCCCGAGTGGAGCGGTCTGATGGGACCGTAAACCGTCAGGTCCACGGTCACCAGACCACGGAGACCAAAGAACGCCGACGGCCTGCCCGAAGGATGGATGGGGCCGTCGGCCATCACGGCCAGATCGGCTGAGAGAAGCTCCCGGTGCTGCCGGGCAGCGGCGGCCAAGTGGCGGGAGCCCGCTTCCTCGTCGCCCTCGAAGAGAAACTTGAGGCGGTTGGGGAGCGTGATCCCAGCCGCGCGCCAGGCGTCCAGGATGCTGAGCAGCGCCACGATGGGAGCCTTGTCGTCGCTCGCCGAGCGGGCGTAGACTCTCCATTCCGGATCGACTCGGTCGGCAGGCCCCGGCCAGCCCTGCACGATGCGGCCGCCCGCCTCTATGCTCGCAGTCCTCAAGACCGGCACCCAAGGATTCTCCTGGTCCCAGTTGGCGGGTTCCACCGGCTGTCCGTCGTAGTGGCAATAGAACAGGATGGTAGGCCTGCCCGGTTCTCCTATCTCCCCGTAGACCAAGGGCTCTCCCCCGGTCTCTATGATTCGGGCGGTGGCACCCCTTTTTCTTAACATGGACGCCAGCAGCTCCGCGTTCCGCCGGATGTTCGGCAGGTCTCCGGCTACGTTGGGGACGGAGAGGAGGTCTCTGAGTTCGGCGATGATTGCGCCCTGGTTGGCGTCGCGGTAACGCCGCACCGCTTCCAGGGGGTTCTGGGCGACCGCGGGGCCGGCCGCGGGAGCCAGGAAGCCGAGTATCTGAGCTAGGGCGATGAGGGTCGGAGTTTTGCCTGGGTTCCTGTGCATTTGCTTCTCCGCTGGCTGGTAGCGAGACTTGACCTAGAGCTATGGGCTATCTACCTTCAAAAGTCTGTACCGGATAAGCGCAGCTCTCCGGCCACCGGTTTACAGGAAACTATATCGAGTTTCGGATTTAAGTTAGGAGTTTCGGATTTAAGTAGAGCGGATGCCTACTATAAACCAACTAGTTCGCCTCGGACGCAAGCGCGTCGAAAAGAAGGAGAAGGCCCCGGCTCTGAAGGGCAATCCCCAGAAGCGCGGCGTGTGCACCCGGGTTTACACTACCACCCCCAAGAAACCGAACTCGGCGCTCCGGAAGGTGGCGCGGGTTCGGCTGACCAACGGGTTGGAGGTGACCAGTTACATCCCCGGGGAGGGGCATAACTTGCAGGAGCACAGTATCGTGCTCATCCGGGGAGGCAGGGTGAAGGATTTGCCCGGGGTGCGGTATCACATTATCCGGGGCACTTTGGACGCTGCGGGTGTAGCTGACCGAAAGCAGGGGCGCTCCAAGTACGGCGCCAAGAGGCCGAAATGAGTCGCAGGCAGAAGGCGGTGCGGCGTCCCGTTCCGCCGGACCCGCGTTATGACAGCCAGACGGTGACGAAGTTCATAAATACGATCATGATGCGGGGCAAGAAGTCGCTGGCGGAGAGGATCTTCTACCAAGCGATGGACATCATAGAGGAGCGGACCGGCCAGCCGGGCGTGAACGTTTTCAAGCAGGCCCTGAATAACGTCAAGCCGGTCCTGGAGGTGAAGAGCCGCCGGGTGGGTGGTGCGACGTACCAGGTTCCGGTGGAGGTACGTCCGGAGCGCCGGACCGCTTTGGCGATGCGATGGATTAGGGACTTTGCTCGGCAGCGGAACGAGAAGACGATGGCCGAGCGTCTGGCCGCGGAGTTGATTTTGGCCTCCAAGGGTGAGGGCAACGCGGTCAAGAAGAAGGAAGAGACTCACCGGATGGCGGAGGCGAACCGGGCGTTCGCCCACTACCGGTGGTAAGGAGCGGCGTATAGGGTGAGGTGCGTGGGGGACTGACGGAGGGGCGCCGGCGGCGGGGTTGAAAATCACGGGACTCCGGTAAGACCGGGGATCTCGCGGCGACGGGGCGGAGAGCCCGGCCGGGCGCGGAGCGAGACCTGTCCGTTATGGATGACGGTCGCCCCGCTTTTTGGCTGCCCGGAAAGAGGGGTTGTGGAGTGTCGAACACTTACATGAGAATTGCGGGAAACTGATGAAGGTTATGCCTAGAACTACGCCACTGGAGCGGATTCGCAACATCGGCATCATGGCGCACATCGATGCCGGTAAGACCACTACTACCGAGCGGATCCTTTACTATACCGGCAGGACGTACAAGCTGGGCGAGGTGGACGAGGGTACCGCCACCATGGACTGGATGGAGCAGGAACAGGAGCGCGGTATCACGATCACTTCGGCGGCGACGTTCTGCCAGTGGAAGCGTTTCGGCGAGGTTTATCAGATCAACATCATAGATACGCCGGGGCACGTGGACTTCACCGTAGAGGTGGAGCGTTCGCTCCGGGTTTTGGACGGTGCGGTGACGCTCCTGGACGCGGTGGGAGGGGTGGAGCCGCAGACCGAAACGGTTTGGAGGCAGGCGGATCGGTATCGGGTTCCCCGCATCATCTTTGTCAACAAGATGGATCGGGTGGGGGCCGACTTCGATCGCTGCTTGCAGATGGTGCGGGAGCGTCTCGGGGCCAAGGCGTATCCGGTACAGTACCCCCTCGGCAGCGGTGAGCTGTTTACCGGGTTGATCGACATAGTGCGCCAGGTGGAGGTGGTTTACGACGAGGCCTCTTTGGGAGTGAACTGGGTGGAGGGGCCGATCCCGGATGCCTTCCGGGAAAAGATAGCCGAGCTCCGGCACCAACTCGTGGAGGCGGCGGTGGAGCATGACGAGGAGCTGTTGCACAAGTATCTGGAAGGTCACGAGCTGAGCGAGGACGAGCTGAGGCGGGCGATTCGCAAGGCTACGATCGCCGGGGCTATGGTGCCGGTGTTCTGCGGCGCGGCGTTCAGGAACAAGGGCGTTCAGCGCCTGCTCGACGGTATCGTGGATTACCTGCCCAGTCCCCTGGATGTTCCGGCGGTGAGGGGTCATCTACCGCATCATGATGAGACGTTCGTGGAACGCCGCGCTTCCGACGACGAGCCGTTCAGCGCTCTGGCCTTCAAGATCGCGACCGATCCTTATGTGGGCAAACTGACCTTTTTCCGCGTGTACTCCGGCGTTTTGAATTCTGGTTCGTACGTTTACAACTCGACGCGCAATCGGAAGGAGCGCATTGGCCGGCTGCTTCAGATGCATGCCAACAAGCGGGAGGAGATTTCGGAGGTTCGGGCGGGGGACATTGCCGCGGCCATAGGTTTGAAGGAGACCAAGACCGGGGACACTCTGTGCGACGAGGATCATCCGATCATCCTGGAGTCGATGAGGTTCCCCGAGCCGGTCATCTCGGTGGCCATAGAGCCCAAGACCAAGGCCGATCAGGATCGCTTGAGTCAGGCTCTCCAGAAGCTGGCCGAAGAAGATCCCACCTTCCACGTGCGCAGCGATCCGGAGACGGGACAGACCATCATTTCGGGGATGGGGGAGTTGCATTTGGAGATCCTGGTGGATCGGATGCGCCGCGAGTTCAAGGTGGAGGCCAACGTGGGTCGGCCCCAGGTGGCCTATCGGGAGACCGTGCGGGAGCGGGTGCAGGGAGTGGAGGGCAAGTTCATCCGCCAGACGGGAGGCCGGGGCCAGTATGGTCATGTGGTGATCAATCTGGAGCCGACCGAGCCGGGTCAGGGTTTCATCTTCGAGGACAAGATCGTGGGTGGCGTAGTGCCCCGGGAGTACATCGGTGCGGTGGAGCAGGGGATCAAGGAGGCGATGGAGAACGGGGTGCTGGCCGGTTATCCCGTGGTGGATGTGAAGGTGGAGCTGGTGGACGGGAGTTATCACGAAGTGGATTCCAGCGAGATGGCCTTCAAGATCGCCGGGTCGATCGCCTTCAAGGAGGCGGCGAGCCGCGCCAAGCCGGTGCTGTTGGAGCCGATCATGAACGTGGAAGTGGTGGTGCCGAGCGAGTATCTTGGCGAGGTCATCGGGGATCTCAACAGCCGGCGGGGCAAGATCGGCGGCATGATCCAGCGGGGGGAGGCGCAGGCGGTGGAGGCCAGTGTCCCGCTGGCGGAGATGTTCGGCTATTCAACGGTCCTGCGGTCGCTGACGCAGGGTCGGGCGGTATACACCATGCAGTTTTCCCACTATGCTGAAGTACCTAAGCAGCAGGCAGAAGCAATCGTGAGCAAAGTCAGAGGATGAAAGGGGATGTCGGACCATGGCGAAGCCAAAGTTTGAGCGGACCAAGCCCCACGTAAACGTGGGCACGATCGGCCACGTCGATCACGGCAAGACCACTCTCACCTCGGCCATAACCAAGGTCGCGGCGGAGAAGGGTCTGGCCACCTTCGTGACCTACGACGAGGTGGCGAAGGCCTCGGCGTCAGCGGGCCGGCGGGACGAGACCAAGATTCTCACCATAGCCACGGCGCACGTGGAGTACAGCACCGAGAAGCGCCACTACGCCCACGTGGACTGTCCGGGTCACGCCGACTACGTGAAGAACATGATCACCGGCGCGGCCCAGATGGACGGCGCCATCCTGGTGGTCAGCGCGGTGGACGGCCCGATGCCGCAGACCCGGGAGCACATCCTTCTGGCCCGCCAGGTAAACGTTCCTTACATCGTAGTCTTCCTGAACAAGTGCGATCTGGTGGACGATCCCGAACTGCTGGACTTGGTCGAACTGGAAGTGCGGGAGCTCTTGTCGCAGTACGACTTCCCGGGCGATCAGGTTCCGGTGATCAGGGGTTCGGCCATGAAGGCGCTTCAGGACGATCCCGAAGCGAAGCAGAAGATCTGGGAGCTGCTGGACGCCCTCGACACCTACATACCGGTGCCGGAGCGCGATGTGGACAAGCCGTTCTTGATGCCGGTGGAGGACGTCTTCTCCATTACCGGCCGCGGAACGGTGGCCACCGGGAGGATCGAGCGCGGAAAGGTCAAGGTGGGTGACGAAGTGGAGCTGGTGGGCTTCGGCGCGCAGCGGAAGACCGTGGTCACCGGTGTGGAGATGTTCCGCAAGCTTTTGGACGAGGGTGTCGCTGGCGACAACGTGGGGTTGCTCCTGCGCGGCGTGGAAAAGGACGAGGTGGAGCGCGGGATGGTGATCGCCAAGCCCGGCTCGGTAACGCCTCACACCAAGTTCGAGAGCGAGGTTTACGTGCTCACCAAGGAAGAGGGCGGCCGGCACACTCCGTTCTTCAGGGGCTATCGGCCGCAGTTCTACTTCCGGACTACGGACGTTACCGGGACGGTCGATCTACCTGAGGGCGTGGAGATGGTGATGCCCGGTGACAATACCAAGATGATCATCGAGCTCATCACTCCCATCGCGATGGAGGAAGGTCTCCGGTTCGCCATCCGCGAGGGCGGCAGAACCGTAGGTGCGGGAGTGGTGACCAAGATATTGCAGTGACTTATAGCTGAGGGCAGGGGGTCAAGGTGGCCGAGCACATAAGGATTAGGCTCAAGGCGTTCGATCATGCCGTCCTGGACCAGGCGGCGGCGGACATCGTGCGCACCGTGGAGAAGAGCGGCGCCAAGGTGTCCGGTCCTATCCCTCTGCCCACCAAGATTCAGCGGTGGACGGTGTTGCGCAGCCCGCACGTGGACAAGAAGAGCCGGGAGCAGTTCGAGCTCAAGATTCACAAGCGGCTGATCGAGATCACCGAGTCGCGGGCGCAAACCATAGACGCGTTGACCAAGCTGGACCTTCCGGCTGGAGTCGACGTGGAGATAAAGGTGGGATGATCGACGCGTTACTGGGCAGAAAGCTCGGTATGACCAGGATCTTCGAGCCCGACGGGAGGGTCATACCGGTGACGGTGATCGAGGCGGGTCCCTGCCCGGTGGTGCAGGTGCGCACCGATGTGCCGGCCAGTACCGGGGAAGGAGTGAAGCGGTCGGTACAGCTGGGGTTCGGGGCGCTCAAGCCCAAGCGCGCGACCAAGGCGCAGGTGGGTCACGCCAAGCGCGCCGGCTTGGAGGTTGTTCCGGCAGTGTTGAGGGAGTTCCCTCTCTCGGGCGAGGGCGACGCTCTCCCCAAACCGGGGGACATGGTGACAGTGGCGATCTTTCAACCTGGCGACCGGGTGAAGATCACGGGAACAACCAAGGGACGGGGATTCCAGGGCGTGGTGAAGCGCCACGGGTTTGGAGGAGGGCCTGCCACGCATGGCAACACCCGGCACCGCAAGCCGGGTAGCATAGGTCCCGGTACCGATCCTTCCCGGGTGATCAAGGGGAAGCGCCTTCCGGGGCACATGGGCGCTGCCCGCCATACCGAGGTCGGGTTGCGGGTGGTCAGGGTGGATACCGAACGCAATCTGCTTTTTGTGCGGGGTGCGGTTCCGGGTCCTATGAAAGGGATCGTTGCGATCAGGCGCCAGGGAGCGCGGAGCCGGTATGCTTGAGGTACCGCACTTTAGCGCTGCGGCCGAGCGCAGGGGCACGTTCATACTCCCTGCGGAGTTCGACGGGGTGGTCAACCGGGCGGTCCTCCACCAGGCGGTGAGGGCGTACCTCAACAATCAGCGGCAGGGTACCCACGCCACCAAGACTCGCGGGCTGGTTTCGGGAGGCAATCAAAAGCCGTGGCGCCAAAAGGGTACGGGCCGGGCCAGGCAGGGATCGATCCGGGCGCCTCACTGGAGGGGTGGAGGTACGGTTTTCGGTCCCATGCCTCGTTCCTATCGGACCGAGTTGCCGCGCAAGGTGAAGCAGTTGGCCCGGCGCTCGGCTCTCAATGCGAGAGCCAAAGAGCAGCGGCTGTACGTAATCGAGCCTCTGAAGTTCGAGCGCCCAAGGACCAGAGTCTTGGCGGAGTTCTTGAACAAAATGGGGTTGGCCGAAGCCAAGGTGCTGATTCTTACGGCGGGTTACCGTCCCGAAGTGTACCTCTCGGCGAGGAATTTGCCGTGGGTGACGGTGATGCCTTATGGCGAGGCTTCGGCTTACGAGATATTGCGGGCGCAGGCGGTGCTGGTTGAGGAAACCGCGCTGGATGGCCGGGCGGTGGAGCGGCCTGCGGAGGAAGGGGAGGCGGCAGCGGCACCCGAGGGTAAGAGCGGGCGAGGTCGAAGCAAGGCCGCGTCCAAGAAGGTGACCGAGAAGGCCAAGGCCGCCGGTGCGGCCCGGAAGAAGAAGACTACCGCGAGGAAGAAGAGCAAGGATGCCTGATCTCTATCAAGCGATCATTCGGCCCGTGGTCACCGAGAAGTCTTCGGCGCGGTACGCGCAGTATCGCGAGTACACCTTCGCGGTGGATCCCCGGGCGAGCAAGCGGGAGATCCGCGAGGCGATAGAGCGGCTGTTCGACGTGACCGTAGTGGGAGTGCGGACCAGCGTTCAGCGGGCCAAGCGGCGGACTCTGGGGAGGACGGTGGGGCGCAGGCCCCGGTGGAAGAAGGCTTATGTCCGCCTCAAAGAGGGTGACGAGATTCCGGGTATCTATGAGGGTTGAGGGGGCTGAGTTATGGGCGTAAGACAGCTGCGGCCCACGAGTCCGGGAACCCGGCTGCGTTCGGTGGCGGACTTCGCCGAGTTGACGCGCCGGGAGCCGGAGCGTTCGCTCCTCGAGCCGCTGAAGAAGAGCGGAGGCAGGAACAACCGGGGCCATATCACGGTCCGGCAGCGTGGCGGGGGGCACAAGCGCCGTTACCGCCGGATCGATTTCAAGCGGGACAAATTTCACATTCCGGGGCGGGTGACGAGCATAGAGTACGATCCGAATCGGACCGCCCGGATCGCCCTGGTGACCTACGCGGACGGCGAGAAGCGTTACATCATCCATCCTAAGGATCTCAAGGTGGGTGATGTGATCGTGTCCGGTCCGGGGAGCGATGTTCGCACGGGCAACGCTTTACCCTTGGGGGAGATCCCCCTGGGGACTCCGGTGCATTGCATTGAGCTCAAGCGGGGCAAGGGTGCCCAGTTGTGTCGCTCGGCGGGGACCAGTGCGCAGGTGGTGGCCAAAGAGGGCGAGTACGTCACCTTGAAGCTTAGAAGCGGCGAGGTGCGGATGGTGCGGGCCGAGTGTCTGGCTACGGTGGGCGAGGTGGGCAACGCCGAGCACGAGCTGATCAGAATCGGCAAAGCGGGCCGGAGCCGGTGGCTAGGGCGCCGGCCTCACGTGCGGGGTGTGGCTATGAATCCGGTGGACCATCCTCTCGGCGGGGGAGAGGGGAAGAGTTCCGGGGGGCGCCCGGCGTGCTCTCCCTGGGGCAAGCCGGAGGGCCGGAAGACCCGGGATCCCAAGAAGCCTAGCAGCCGGCTGATAGTGCGCGGCCGCAAGCGCGGGAAGGCTACGCAGTGACGGACTTGGAGGAGGGACGATGGCCAGGAGTTTGAAGAAGGGTCCTTACGTAGAGGAGTCGCTGCTCAAGAAGATCCGCGCGCTCAACGCGCAGAACGAGAAGCGGGTGATCAAGACGTGGTCTCGGTCCTCTACCATTACGCCGGAGTTCGTGGGGCACACCATAGCGGTGCACAACGGGAACAAGTTCATCCCGGTTTACATCACCGAGAACATGGTGGGGCATAAGCTCGGCGAGTTCGCGCCGACGCGCCTGTTCCGGGGTCACACGGCGAAGGTGGCGGCGGACAAGAAGACCGAGGCGTTGGAGGGTAAGCGCTGATATGGCGCCGCGGGCGATTCAGCGGGGCGTGCGGCAGTCGCCGCGAAAGATGCGTTTGGTGATCGACCAAATTCGCGGCAAGAGCGTGAACGAGGCGTACGCGCTGCTCAAGTTTTCCAAGAAGCGGGCGGCCAAGCAGATCGAGAAGGTTTTGCGGTCCGCGGTGGCCAACGCCGAGCAGGATGCCTTGAAGGAGAACCGGGCGTTCGACGTGGACCGGGCGTACGTGAGTTATGCGGTGGTGAACGAGGGTCCCACGCTGCGGCGCTACCAGGCGGCGGCTTTGGGCCGGGCGACGCCGATTCGCAAGCGGACCAGCACGGTGGAGATCAGAGTGGCCCTGAGGGAGGAGGACTAGTGGGTCAGAAGACGCATCCCTACGGCTTCCGGTTGGGCATCATCAAGCCCTGGCGGTCGCGGTGGTATGCCCGCCGGGATTTCGCCCAGTTGTTGCAGGAGGACGAGCTGGTGCGCCGCTATCTCTACACTCGGTTGGCGCACGCGGCGGTGTCGGACATTCATATAGAGCGCAAGCCGGGGAAGGTGACGGTCACGATCTTCACCGCGCGTCCGGGGGTGGTCATCGGGAAGCGGGGTGCGGAGGTGGACAAGCTGCGCGACGAGCTGGCGCAACTTACCGGCAAAGAAGTCGGTATCAACGTCGAGGAGATCAAGCGGCCCGAGCTGGACGCCAAGCTGGTGGCCGAGAGTGTGGCGCATCAGCTCACCCAGCGGGTTTCCTTTAGGCGCGCCATGAAGCGGGCGGTGCAGGGGGCGATGCGGATGGGCGCCCAGGGGATCAAGATCAAGTGCTCCGGGCGCTTGGGAGGCGCGGAGATTGCGCGCACCGAAGGTTATCACGAGGGCCGCGTTCCGCTGCACACGCTGCGGGCGGATGTCGATTACGCCCAGGCTACCGCCAAGACCACTTACGGTACGATCGGGGTGAAGGTGTGGATCTGCAAGGGCGAGGTGGTCGAAGATCGCCGGGGCCGCACCTACAGTACGGGAGCGTGACCGATGCTGGCGCCGAAGCGGGTCAAGTATCGCAAGATGATGAAGGGGCGGACCAAGGGGTTCGCCACGCGGGGTAACACGGTGGCTTTTGGGCACTACGGCCTGATGTCACTGGATCCCGGCTGGGTGAGCAACCGGCAAATCGAGGCTGCCCGGGTGGCCTTGACTCGGGAGATGAAGCGGGGCGGGAAGATCTGGATTCGGATCTTTCCGGACAAGCCGATCACCAAGAAGCCGGCGGAGACCCGGATGGGGAAGGGCAAGGGGAATCCGGAGGGTTGGGTGGCGGTGGTGAAGCCGGGGCGGGTGATGTTCGAGGTTGAGGGTGTGTCCGAGGAGCTGGCGCGCCGCGCCTTGCGGCTGGCGGCGGCCAAGCTCCCGGTGAGGACCAAATTCGTGCGCCGAGAGGAGACCTAGCGGTGGCGCTCAAGGATGCCGAAACCAAGCCGTTGCGGGGCAGCCAGCTCCGGGAACTGGACACCGAGGAGCTGAAGGCGGAGTTGTCCAGGCTGAGGGAGGCCTTGTTCCGGCTTCGCTTCCGCTCGGCTACGGAGGCGATAGAGAACCCGATGCAGTTCCGGATGATAAGGCGCAACATCGCGCGGCTGCTGACGGTGTTGCGGGAGCGAGGAGTGAAGCTATGACCGAGGAAATCCAGAGCGCTCAGGAGACAGCCGCCCGAAGGGGAAGGCGCAAGGTCCGGATCGGCGTCGTGGTGAGCGACAAGATGACCAAGACGGTAGTGGTTCAGCTGACCCGCCAGTTCGCCCATCCGCTGTACGAGAAGCGGGTGACGCGCACCAAGCGGGTCAAGGCTCACGACGAGCACGGGGCGAAGGTGGGCGATGTGGTGCGAATCATGGAGACCAGGCCGCTGTCTCGCACCAAGCGCTGGCGCGTGGTAGAGATATTGGAGCGGGCGAGGTAAGGGAGGACCGGTGGTCCAGCAGGAGTCGATCCTCAAAATTGCGGACAATTCCGGCGCCCGGAAGGCGCTGGTGATTCGGGTTTTGGGAGGGAGTCGCCGCCGCTATGCGGGTTTGGGCGACGTGGTGGTGGTAACCATCAAAGACGCCCTGCCTACGGGAATAGTCAAGAAGGGGGACGTTGCAAAGGCGGTGGTGGTGAGGACGGCCAAGGAGACGCGGCGCAAGGATGGCAGCTACATCCGGTTCGACGACAACGCTGCGGTGTTGATCAACGATGCCGGCGAGCCTAGGGCGACGCGAATCTTCGGGCCCGTGGGCAGGGAACTGAGGGAGAAAAAGTTCATGAAGATCGTGTCTCTGGCTCCGGAGGTGATCTAGGTGAAGCCGCTGGTATACCGCAAGAGCCGGAGGAAGAAGACGCAGCCGAAGCCGGTGCGGCAGCGGCTGCACATAACCAAAGGGGACACGGTGCGCGTGATTTCGGGCGATTTCAAGGGCAAGGAGGGAAAGGTTCTCAAGGTCCTGCCCAAGAAGGGCCGGGTTGTGGTGGAAGGGGTCAACCTGGTGAAGCGGCACCGGAAAGCCACGCCTACAACCGAGGGCGGTATTATCCAGTTTCCGGCGCCGATTCACGTCTCGAACGTGATGTTGCTGGATCCTAAGACCGGGGAGCCCACTCGGGTGCGCCGGAAGAAGGATGCCGACGGTACGGTGGAGAGGATCAGCGTGAAATCGGGGCAGCCTATTCCCAGGAGTCGCTGAGGTATGGCCAAGGCCAAAGCGGTGGAGAGCAAAGAGAAGAAGCAGGCTGCCGAGGCTCTGCCCGAGGTTCCGGCACCGCGGCCGCGGCTGCTGGTGCACTACGAGCAGGTGGTGAGACCCAAGCTGATGAAAGAATTCGGCTTCACCAACCCCCATCAGGTGCCGCGGCTGGTGAAGATCGTTCTCAACGTAGGCGTGGGAGAAGCGCCCAGGGTGCCGAAGCTTTTGGATGCAGTGGTAGAAGAGCTGGCCGCCATTACCGGCCAGCGGCCGGTGGTGACGCGGGCCAAGAAGGCGATCGCCAACTTTTCCCTGAGGGCCGGGATGCCGATCGGGGCCACGGTGACGCTCAGGGGGTGGAGGATGTGGGAGTTTTTGGATCGCTTCATCAACATCGCGGTGCCCAGGATAAGGGACTTCCGGGGCTTCTCCACCAAATCTTTCGACGGCCGGGGGAACTACTCCTTGGGTATAAAGGAGCAGATGATTTTCCCCGAGATCGATTACGACAAGGTGGAGAAGATCCACGGGATGGATATAACGATCGTTACCACCGCGGGTCGCGACGACCTGGCGCTGGCGCTTCTCAGAGAACTGGGAATGCCGTTCCGGGGTGTCGCGCCGGTGGTGGTAGGCTGAGGTTGCCATGGCTCGTAAAGCGTTGATCGAGAAGGCCAAGCGCCCGCCCAAGTACGGAGTGAGGCGGTACAACCGGTGCAACCGGTGCGGCCGCGCGCGGGCTTTTCTGCGCAAGTTCGGTATGTGCCGCATTTGTTTCCGAGAGCTCGCTTTGCGCGGCGAAATACCGGGCGTAAGGAAGGCGAGTTGGTGAAGTTATGACGATGACCGATCCTATTGCGGACATGCTGACGCGGATCCGCAACGCGTGCCACGCGGGTCAGCGGCGGGTGGACATGCCCGTCTCCAAGCTCAAAGCCGAGATCGCGCGGCTGCTGCGGGACCACCACTACATCCAGGACTACAAGATCCTGGACGACGGCCGGCACGGACTTTTGCGGGTGTATCTCAAGTATCACGGCGAGAGGCCGGTGATCCGCGAGTTGAGGCGGGTCTCGCGACCGGGCTTGAGGCGGTACGTCGGGGTGCGGGAGATTCCCCGGGTGAAGAACGGGTTGGGGATGGCGATCCTTTCCACTCCCCGCGGGGTGATGTCGGACCGTGAAGCTCGCCGGCAGCGGGTGGGCGGCGAGCTCTTGGCCCTGATCTGGTAGGGAGGGACGCCATGTCGCGGATAGCGAAACGGCCGCTTCCGATACCCGCCGGCGTCACGGTGCAGGTGGGAGAGGGTTCCGTGACCGTGAAGGGTCCTAAGGGAGAGCTGACGCAGGCTATCCATCCCGATATAAAGGTCTCGGTTGACGGGAACGCGGTGACGGTGACCCGTCCCTCCGACGAGCCGCGCCACAAGGCGCTCCACGGTACCACCTGGGCGCTGCTGCGGAACATGCTCGAAGGGGTCACTCAGGGATATCAGCGCGTACTGGAGATTCACGGGGTGGGCTACAAGGCGGAGCTGCAGCAGAACGCGGTACGTGTGAGTGTGGGATTTTCCCATCCGGTCACTTATCAGGCGCCGCCGGGGATCAAGCTTTCGGTGGAAGGCTCGACGGTGATCCGGGTGGAGGGGATCGACAAAGCGCTGGTGGGCAAGGTGGCCTCCGAGATCCGGAAGATACGGCCGCCGGAGCCGTTCAAGGGCAAGGGGATCCGCTACCAAGGCGAGCGGGTGCGGAGGAAGGCTGGCAAGACGGGAGCCAAGGCATGAGGGCGATACACCGTCCCCGGACGCGGGAGGAGCGGCGCTATCGCCGCCATCTGAGGATTCGCAAGAAGATTTCCGGCACGGCGGAACGGCCTCGCCTGGTGGTCTTCCGCTCGCTGAAGCACATCTACGCCCAGCTGGTGGACGACGAGCGGGGACGTACCCTGGTTTCGGCGAGCGATCTTTCCAAAAACTTGGTTCGGGAAAAGCCCGGCAAGGTTGGAGCGGCGTACGCCGTAGGCAAGCTCCTCGCCGAATCGGCCAAGGCTTTGGGGATCAAGCGGGTGGTGTTCGATCGGGCTGGGTATCGATATCACGGGCGAGTGCGGGCATTGGCCGAGGGCGCCCGGGAAGGCGGCTTGGAGTTCTGACATGACGCAACCGGCAGAGATTCGCAAAGACAGGCGGGATCGGGAAAGCGAGCTGATCGAGCATGTGATCTCGATCAACCGCGTGGCCAAGGTGGTAAAGGGCGGGCGCCGATTTTCCTTTTCGGCGCTGGTGGCCGTGGGAGACGGGAACGGTCGCGTGGGAGTGGCTACCGGGAAAGCGCACGAGGTTTCCGAAGCGGTTCGCAAGGCGGTAGAAGCTGCCCGGCGCAGCATGGTGGAAGTGCCTAGGGAAGGAACCACCATACCTCACGAGATTGTGGGCAAGCACGGCGCCGGCAAAGTGCTCCTGAAACCGGCCGCTTCGGGTACCGGTATCATAGCCGGGGGGCCGGTGCGGGCGGTGCTGGAGTGCGCCGGGATCACCGATGTATTGACCAAGTCTCTGGGTTCGGCCAATCCGCTCAACATGGTCTGGGCTACGATGGACGGTCTCAGGCGGCTGGTTACAGTGGAGCAGGTGGCCCAGGAGCGGGGGGTTGATGTAAGCGAGATCGGCTACCGGCCGCGACAGGAGCGGGTGTATGCCTAAAAAGGCCGACGCGTCAGCGGGTCGTAAGACGGCAACAGGGCGGAAGAAGGGCGCGCCCGGCGGCGGCACGGCGGTTGGGGGAGCGGAGGCGGCCGAGGAGATGCCGCGCGGCGGTGCCGGTGGAAGGCTGCGGGTAACGCAGGTCCGCTCGGGTATCGGGCACGCTGCAACTTTCAGGCGCACTCTGCGGGCCTTGGGACTGAAACACCACCAAGACAGCGTGGTGGTTCCCGACAACCCGTCTATTCGCGGGATGATCAAGAAGGTGGAGCACCTGGTCAAGGTAGAGGCGGTGGAGGATTGATGGCTAACACGGAATCGGTCAGCCTCAGCAACCTGAGACCTCCTCGGGGCTCGACCCCGGCCCGGAAGCGCAAGGGTCGCGGTCCGGGATCGGGACTGGGCAAGACAGCGGGACGCGGAACCAAAGGCCAGAGGGCCCGAAAGAGCGGCAACGTGCGGCCCGGCTTCGAGGGCGGGCAAATGCCGCTGGTGCGGAGAGTTCCCAAGCGGGGTTTTACCAATCCTTTCAAGGTCCGCGCCCAGGTGGTGAACCTGAAGGATTTGGCCAAGTTGCCGGCAGAAGAAGTCACTCCGCAGACGCTCTACGACGCCGGGTTGGTAGGGTCCCTCGATCGGCCGGTCAAACTTCTGGGCACCGGTGAGGCGGACCGGCCTTACCGGGTGCGGGGTTGTCTCTACTCGGCAAGCGCCAAGGAAAAGATTGTCAAAGCCGGCGGGCAGTTGGAAGAATAAACCATGGCGGCCCCTCGGATCCCCAACCTTTTCAGCGTACCGGAGCTAAAGGAGAAGATTCTTTTCACCCTGCTGGTGCTGGCGATTTACCGGGCCGGCGCCCACATCGCCACGCCGGGGGTGAACGTCCAGGTGCTCACCGATTTCGTGCGGAACCAGGCGGCGGGGACGCTGTTCGGGGTTTACGACATGTTCGTTGGGGGCGGGTTGTCGCGGGCCACGGTACTGGCCTTGGGGATCATGCCCTACATCTCCGCCTCGATCATGTTCCAGCTGGCCGGCGCGGTCTTTCCCTACATCGACAAGCTCCAAAAGGAAGAAGAGGGCCGCAAGAAGATCACTCAGTGGACCCGATATCTGACGGTAGCGCTTTCGATATTCCAGGCTTACGGGTTTGCCATCTTCACCGAGTCGCTCCAGGGGGCGGTGGTGAATCCCGGCTGGGGATTCCGGCTCACCACGGTATTGACGCTCACTACCGGAGCGGTCTTTGTGATGTGGCTGGGAGAGCGGATCACCGAGCGCGGCGTGGGAAACGGGATGAGCCTGCTGATCTTCTTTTCCATCATGGAAGGCATGCTTCCCGGCACGATGCAGACCATCGAGTTCGTGAGAACCAGGGTGCTGAGTCCCTTGGGCGTGGTTGTGTTATTGGCGGTGATGGTCGGGGTGGTGGCCGGGGTCATCGCGATAACGGTGGCCGCGCGGCGCATCCCCATACAGATACCGAGGAAGGTGATGGGGCGGGGAAGGATCAGGGAAGGGCAGAAGACTTTCATACCCATAAGGATCAACACCGCTGGGGTAATGCCCATCATCTTTGCCCAGTCGATCATCATAGTTCCCGGCACGCTGGCCACCTTCAGCAATACGCCGTGGCTGCGGTCCTTGGCTGACACCTTTGCGCCGCAGACTACGCCGTACTACGTCACTTACGCGATCTTGATCATCTTCTTCACCTACTTTTACACCTCGATCATTTTCAACCCGGTGGACTTGGCGGAGAACTTAAAAAAGCAGGGTGGTTTCATACCGGGCGTCAAACCGGGGGCGGCGACCGCGGATTACATCGACGATGTCCTGAGCCGGGTTACCCTGCCGGGGTCGATCTTTCTCACGCTGATCGCGCTGCTTCCGTTTTTCATCTACGAGTGGTTCAACGTTCCCTTCTCCTTTGGCGGTACCGCGCTCCTGATTGTAGTGGGCGTTGCCCTGGACACGGTGATTCAGATTCAGCAACACCTCCACCTGCGCCACTACGACGATTTCATGAAGCAGGGGCGCCTGAAGTTCCGCGGCCGCAGGCGGTACATGTGAGCGGCCCGGGAGCGGTCCTAGCCACAGCCGGTTACACTTTCGCGCGAGTCCGATGAACCTGATCTTGCTGGGCCCTCCCGGTTCCGGAAAAGGGACCCAAGGAGCTATTCTATCCCAGCGGACCGGGCTCCTGCGGGTGGCCACCGGGGATCTCTTGCGGGATGCGGTAAAGCGGGGGAGTGAACTGGGGTTGAAGGCCAAGGGTTTCATGGACCGGGGCGAGCTGGTGCCGGACGAAATCATCCTGGGGCTGCTCGAGGATGTGCTGTCGCGGCCGGAGGCGCAGGGTGGGGTGGTGATGGACGGTTTTCCCAGAACCGTGGCCCAAGCGGAAAAGGTGGACCAGTTGCTCGAGGCCAGAGGCGAGCGGGTGGATCGGGTTCTTCTTTTCAACGTGCCCGAGGATGAGCTGTTGCGCAGAATCATGGGAAGGGCCAAAGAAGAAGACCGCAGCGACGACACTCCGGAGGCGTTTCGCCGGCGGGTGGCGGTGTACCGCGAGCAGACCGCCCCGCTGGTAGATTACTATCGCGGGCGCGGGATATTGACCGAGATAGACGCCGTGGGCACGGTGGAGGAAATAGCGGAGCGCATCGAAGAGGCGCTGGGATTGTGATCACCATCAAGTCCCCCCGGGAGATCGAAACCATGGCGGCGGCGGGCCGCATAGTGGCCGACACGCTGGCCCTGGTGGCGGCTCACGCCAAACCGGGAGTGAGCACCGGAGAGCTGGACGAGCTGGCGGAAGATTTTATCCGCAGCCACCCCGGCGCCCGGCCCTCCTTCAAGGGTCTCTACGATTTCCCCAGGTCGCTGTGCACTTCCATCAATCACGAGATCGTGCACGGCATCCCCTCGCACAGCAGGGTGCTGGAAGAGGGGGACATCCTGAGCGTGGACTGCGGAGTCTGCCTCGACGGCCTGCACGCTGATGCCGCCATAACCGTTCCGATCGGTGAAGTGAGGGAGGAGGTGCAACGCCTGCTGGAAGTGACGCAACGGGCTCTGGCCGCGGGGATTCGCGCCGCGGTGGTGGGAAACCACGTAGGGGATATCGGTCACGCGATCCAGAAGGTGGCGGAGCGTGCCGGATTCAGCGTGGTGCGGGAGCTGGTGGGCCACGGGATCGGAAGCAGCTTCCACGAGGAACCCCAAGTTCCCAACTACGGCAAGCCCAAGCGCGGCCCCAGGCTGGTACGGGGGATGACGTTGGCGATAGAGCCGATGATCAACATGGGCCGCCCGGAAATCCGCACCCTGGATGATCGGTGGACGGTGGTCACGGCGGACGGGTCGTGGTCCGCGCACTTCGAACATACGGTGGTGATCGAGCCGGACGGCCCGCGGCTGCTTACCGTGGCTCCCGCTACGACACCGGCTTGAGGATTTCGTTCCCGACCGCCTTCGCGGCGGCGGAGGCTTCTTTCATCCCGCCGATATCGAGTTCCCTCGCTTCTCTGGACAAGGGCTCCCCTTTGGCCGGATCCGAAAGACTGCGCACGTTGACCTCCACGTTGTAAACCGCTCCTCTTACGGCGGCTTCCGCCAGCAGCGCGGCTACTCCGCTGTCCGCAGCCGCGCTGCGGTATCCCGCTTCAGCGCAACGCCGCGCCAGGCGCAATACCGCGGCGGCGGCCCGGGCGGTTTCCAGGGGAACCTCGGCCGCTTCGAGAAGCGCCCGGTCGATCTCCTCCAGGCGGCGCCGCTTCTGTTCTTCGGTATCTTTGGGCAGCCGATACGCGGCCATCACCGACTCGTAGGCGCGAGCGTCACGGTCCACCAGCTCTCTGAGTTTCAGCCGCAGCGAGTCGGCCTCCTCGGCGATGTGGGCGAACTCGGACGCAACGGCGGCGTACGACTTCCGCGACGCCGTAATCCGGCTCACCATCGCCACCAGTGCTGCCGCCAGCGCTCCGGCAAGAGCCGCCGCGCTGCCCCCTCCGGGCGTGGGAGCGGCACTGGCCAGCTCGTCTATCCAACTGTCCAGAGCCGGCCCCATCGCTTCCCGGATTCGGGCCTCCAGAAGGTGAGGCTCAACCGGCTCGTCCAACTTCAGGGCGTCACTCGCAGCCCGCCATATGGCCCGCTCCGGAATGAGTCCCACTATCTCGCTTTTCAGCACTCCGATCCCTCGAGCCGCCGCCTTTTCGCTAACCACGGAGAAAACCTTGCTGGGCGATGTGACGTCTATGTCCAACAGGTTCATCGAAACCTGAGCCTTGCCGTCCACTTCGAATCCTTTGGCCTGCAGGGCGGGAAGGCCTCCGGAAGAGGTGCGGATCTCCTTTGCGATGGCGTCGGCGGCCGCCACATCGCTCGAGTCCAGGTAGATGTTGTACGCGACCAAGAACGGCCGCGCCCCGATCGCGGTGCAGCCGGCGGTTGGATGAATTCGCTTCGGCCCGAAATCGGGGTCCTTCTCCGGATCGCGGCCGATTTGCTCGCGCAGTGCTTCGAAGCCGCCCTTGCGGATCTTGGGCAGGCTTTCTCTCTCGGGCCTGGTGGCCGCCCGGGCGTACAGATAAACGGGAATCTCCAGCTCCCGGCCCACGCGTTCGCCCAACTTCTTGGCTAGCTCTATGCAATCTTCCATGCTTACTCCGCTCACCGGGACGAAGGGCACCACGTCCGCCGCCCCCATACGGGGGTGTTCTCCTTGGTGGCGATTCAAGTCTATCCTTTCGGCCGCGGTACGGATCGCCCGGAAGGCGGCTTCGCTTACGGCCTCGGGAGAACCGATGAAAGTGAAGACCGAGCGGTGATGAGAGGCGTCGGACTGAACGTCCAAGAGTTTAACGCCCGGTACCGAAAGGATGCTTTCTTTGAGAGCGGCGATCACCTCCGGATTGCGACCCTCGCTGAAGTTGGGAACGCATTCGACGATTCGATTCATTTATTCCTCCCTCAGAAGTGCCAGTAGCCATGCGTGCATCGCCGGGTTGCCGGCCACTACCGAGCCGTGCCGCAGGACGGGATCGGCGCCTTGAAGATCGGTCACGCACCCGCCCGCTTCCCTTACGATCAGGGTTCCGGCAGCGATGTCCCAGGGAGCCAGGCTGAGTTCCCAGAAGGCGTCGAAGCGACCCAAGGCGACGTCCACCAAATCCAGGGCCGCCGATCCCGCCCGCCTCATGGCTCCGGCGGCGCGACTGACCGCTGCGAACTGCCGCAGGTAGAGTCCCAGTTGGGAGAGATCTCTAAAGGGAAAACCGGTGCCGATCAACGCCCGGTCGGGATCCGCGAGCTGGGAGACCGCTAGCCGCCGACCGTCATGCCACGCTCCTCCGCCTTTGGTGGCCTGGTACACCGTACCGTATGCCACGTTTACCACTACGCCCGCCACCAGGTCCCCGTCTAAGAGCGCCGCTATGCTCACCGCGTACCACGGGTAACCGTGGAGGAAGTTGGTGGTACCGTCCAGCGGGTCCACGATCCAAAGCAGCCCCTCGGGCCGGGTTGGTCCGGGGGAGAGTTCTTCGCCCATAAAGGACGACTCCGGGTACGCCGCCGAGAGGCTTTGCCGGATCAGCTCCTCGGAACGGAGATCCACCTCCGTTACGAAGTCGCGGCGTCCTTTGAGGCCCCACTCCCCGGCGGACTTGCGATCGGCTCCGCGTATGTATTCCGCGGCAACCAGCGCCGCCTTTCTTGCCGTCTCGACCAACTCCTGGTAGTCACGCATCTTGCCACACCTCCGGGGCGTCTCTAGCTTGCAGCCCATGGCGCGAGTCTTTTCCGGGATTCAGCCCTCGGGCGAGCTGCACATCGGCAACTACCTCGGTGCGGTCCGGCGCTGGGTCGAGCTGCAGCGGGAACACGAGTGTTTTTTCTGCATCGTGGACTATCACGCCATCACTCAAGAATACAAGGTCGCCGCTATGGAGTCTCAGACGCTGGACATGGCGATCGGGCTCTTGGCGGCCGGGATCGATCCCGAGCGGGCGGTATTGTTCGTGCAGTCCCACGTACCGGAGCATACCGAGTTGAGCTGGGTCTTGACCACGGTAACTCCGGTGGGCGAGCTCGAACGGATGACCCAATTTAAAGAGAAGGCGCAGCGACAGGAAAGTGTCCTCGCCGGTCTGATGAACTATCCCGTTCTCCAAGCCGCCGACGTGCTGCTCTACAAGGCGACCTTGGTGCCGGTGGGCGAGGATCAGGTCCAGCACATAGAACTGATGCGCGAGATCGCCCGCAAGTTCAACGCCCGCTACGGCGCGGGTTTCTTCCCCGAGCCTCAGGCGCTGGTGGGCCAAGCTCGCCGGATTTTGGGGCTGGACGGCGAATCCAAGATGTCCAAGAGCATGGGCAACACCATCGGGGTACTGGAGGAACCGGAGAGCATTTGGCAGCGGCTGAGGCCGGCCAAGACCGACCCTGCGCGGGTTACCCGGAACGATCCCGGGAACCCGGAGGTGTGCAACATATATACTCTCCATCGCTATTTCTCCGATCCCGAGACTCAGGAGCACGTAGCTCGCCAATGCCGAACCGCCGGCTGGGGTTGCCTGGATTGCAAGAAAGTGTTGGCGGACAACATGGCAAGGGAGCTGGCGCCGATGCGCGAGCGGGCTGCCGAGCTTCGAGGCAAAATTCACGAGGTGCGGGAGATTTTGGCAGTTGGGGCGGCAAAGGCCCGAGAGGTCGCGCGGGAAACGATGCAGGAGGTACGAGAGCGCTTGGGGCTGTTGCAACCCATTAGAGCCGAGGAGTTCACGCGGTAGATGCCCCAATGGGCCGATCATCTGGTCGAAGCTCTCGAGCTCGATCTTCTCGGATATTTTCTTCTCGCAGTGCTCCTGGGCGGCGCGATCGGCCTCGAGCGAGAGCTTAGAGGTAAGGCCGCCGGTCTGAGGACCAACATCCTCATCTGCCTGGGGGCGGCTCTTTTTACCCGCCTATCGGTAACCTTGGCCGGACCCAGCGGGGATCCGGCGCGGATTGCGGCGCAGATCGTGACCGGAGTCGGGTTCTTGGGCGCCGGGACCATACTTCATTCCCGGGGCTCGATAACCGGACTTACCAGCGCGGCCACCATATGGCTGGTTGCGGCGATCGGCACCGCCGTGGGTGCGGGAGCGATCCTGGAGGCGTCCGGCACCACCTTGCTCGTGCTTCTGGTGCTGAGACTGTTGGGCTCGCTCGAAGAATACCTCCAGAGGCAGGCGGTAGTTGCGCGGCTGCACGTGGAGACCGATCCCGATCCTCGCATGGTGGAGGAAGTGGAGAGGGTCCTTAGGCAAAGCGGGTTGGAAGTCCAGGAGATACGCACCGGTGCCAGGGGTGACCGGATGGTAGTGCATGTGTCGGTGCGGGGGCCGCGGCGGCTGCACGACGATGCCAGGCTTTCACTGCTCCGCACTTCGGGGGCCTACACGCTTTCGGTGGAAGAAGAGTGAGGCGGGCCGTTGTGGATCTCAATGCCCAGCGCCCGGTGTGGCGGGCGCCGCCTGCCACCATCGCCGCCATAAGAAAAGCGCTGGGCCGCGAGTTCGAAGTGGTGGTGGTGAGCTCGCCCGCGGTGAGCGACGGTGACGGGGGTCCGGGTTCCCTGGAAGCGGTGGAGGCGGCCCGGGGAGCGGAGATCTATATCGGGTACGGGGTGCCGGAAGGTGTGGCTCGGGCTGCGGCAGGGACGCTGCGGTGGGCCCACAGCGCTGCGGCGGGTGTGGGCAGCGCCCTTACTCCGGCTTTCTTGGCAACCGGAGCCAAGCTTACCAATTCCCGGGGAATTCATGCCGAACCTATAGCGGAATGGGTGATCGCCGCTGTGGGGATGTGTTTCCGGGGCCTTTTGTGGGCGGCGGCGGGACAGCGGGAGCGGCGTTGGCTCAAGGATGCTGTGACCGACCGTTCCTTGCCGGTTAGGGAGCTTGCCGGCGCCAGAATGGGTATAGTGGGTCTCGGCGGAATCGGGTCCGAGATAGCACGTCGGGCTGCGGCGTTGGGGATGGAGGTGCGCGCCGTGCGCCGGCATCCCGGGAAGAGGCGTCCCAAGGGCGTGCTCTGGGTAGGCGGTCCGCGGTCTGTTGAGAAGCTGGCCCGGATGAGCGACGTCCTGGTGATCGCGGCGCCGGAGACCTCGGAGACCAGAGGGCTGGTGGGGGCCTCGGTGCTGTCGGCGCTGCCGCGAGGGGCTTTTGTGATCAACGTGGCGCGAGGCCCGCTACTGGACGAACGGGCGCTTCTTGAGCACCTTGCAAGTGGACATGTGGCGGGATGTGTGCTGGATGTCTTCGCCGAGGAGCCACTGCCCGAAGGGCACCCCTTCTGGAACCATCCTCGGGTGGTGGTAAGCCCCCACATCAGCGCCGTGTCGGACCGTTTTTGGGATCGCCAGACGGCGCTGCTGGTGGAGAATATTCGCCGTTATCGCAGAGGGGCGCGGCTGCTCAATCTAGTGGATTTGAAAGCCGGGTACTGAACCATGGAAAACATCATCAAGGCGGCGGTTGAGCGGGGCGCTTCGGACCTTCACATCAAAGCGGGCGACGTGATCCGGGCTCGGATAGACGGCAAGCTCCAGCCGCTTACCCGGCAGCGCATGACCCCGGAGCAGACCAAGGCGATCGCTTTGAAGCTGATCCCTTCGGAGGAGGACCGCAAGAACATCGACCGCCTCCGCGATTACGACTGCTCCTGGGGCGCCCCGGGAATAGGGCGCTTCAGGGTGAACATCCTGCGGCAGCGATCCTCTTTTATGATCGTGATGCGGGTGATCCCCTTCGAGGTGCCGACGATCGAGAAGCTGGGTCTGCCCGAGGTGTTGAAGAAGATCGCCGAGGCGGAGCGGGGGATGATCTTGGTGACCGGGGTGACGGGGTCAGGGAAGAGTTCCACCATGGCGGCGATGGTGAACCATATAAATGCGACCTTCAACAAGCATATAGTGACCTTGGAAAACCCGATCGAGTTTTTGCACCGGGACATCAATTCTTCGGTGACGCAGCGGGAGATCGGGGTGGATACGGACAGTTTCGCCACGGGGCTGCGGGCGGCGCTCCGCCAGGATCCGGACGTGATTCTCATCGGGGAGCTGAGGGACGCCGAAACTATCGATACCGCGATGAAGGCGGCGGAAACGGGGCATCTGCTGATCTCGACCCTTCATACTCCGGATGCTACCACCACCGTCGCCCGGATGGTGTCCATGTTTCCTCCGGAGGAGCAGGAGATTGCAAGAATGCGGCTGGCGGATACGCTCCACGCAGTCATTTCACAGCGATTGTTGCCCCGGGCGGACGGCCGCGGGAGGGTAGCGGCGCTGGAGATCATGATAGCGACTTCCACCATAAGAGATCTCATTCGCGACCGCGCGCGGGTTGCGGAGATCCGGGATTACATAGAAGAGGGCCGCGACCAGTACGGAATGCAATCCTTCGATCAGCATTTGATGGACTTGGTGGAAAGCGGTGCGGTCAGCTTCGAGGTGGCGCGCGCTGCCGCCAGCAATCCTGCCGACTTCGAGCTAAAACTGCGTACTTTGAGGAGGCGTTCGAGGGTAGCTTCCACCGCGGAGGTCGCGGCTGCGGAACCGAGCCGGGAATCGAGCGACGATCGGCCGGAAGGATTAACCGACGGAATGGAGGGCATTCTAGGACAATGAAGCGGGTTCTCAAGGGAGTGCTGGTTCCCATCACTACGCCGTTCGATGCGGAAAGCGGAGACGTGGCTCCTGTAGCCTTGCGGCAGAACGCCCGGGCTCTGTTGGAGGCCGGTGCAGCGGGGTTGGTGGCGGCCGGCAGCACGGGAGAGGCCGCGCTGTTGAGCGAGCGGGAGTTCGAACAAATCGTAGGCTGGATGCGGGACGTGGTGCCGGACGAGCGCTGGCTCTTAGCTGGCGCTGGAAGGGAATCGACGCGGGGAACCATAGCGGCGTGCCGTGCGGCGGCGGAGGCCGGTGCCGACGCGGTTCTGGTGCGCGCACCTTCCTACTACGCGCCCGTGCTGGCCCAAAACGACCTGGTGGCGCACTTCCGCCGGATAGCGGATTCCTCTCCCGTTCCCGTGCTCCTGTACAACATACCCAAGTACACGGGGATCACCTTCTCGGAGTCGTTGATCGCGGCGCTGGCGGATCACGAGAACATTGTCGGCGCTAAGGACTCCTCCGGTGATCTCAAACTCTTCGCCGCCTATCGGGATGCTGCCCCTGCGTGGGCGTGGTTCATCGGTTCGGGGTCTCGATACTACGCCGGGCTGGAACTGGGAGCTGCGGGAGGGATCCTGGCGGTGGCGTGCTTTGCAACCTCGCTTGCAGTCTCGATCGGTGAGGCCTTCGAAGCCGGTGACAAAAGCAAGGCGGGAGCGGCCCAGGAAGTTTTGGCTCCTTTGAGCCGGGAGATCGTGGACCGACTCGGTATTCCCGGGATCAAGGCGGCGATGGACTTAGTGGGGCTGATAGGCGGTCCGGTAAGGGCGCCCCTGTCAGAGCTGGGGGAAAAAGAGCGTTCCCGAATAGCGGAGCTTTTGGCTGCTGCGGGGCTGCTGCCGGCAGCGGGTATGGCGCGGCGCGGGGCGGTCTCGAGCGCCGGCGGAGGGCGGTAGCGGTATTTGCTGCCCGGTGCGGAATGCGGCGGGCGGGTTCAGCTATTTGACCTCCGGTAGCGCCGGAAATAATTTGTTTCAGAGGATGCCCCGGGGTTGCGGGTGACCCCCGGGGTTTTTTGTCGTGCGTTCGAGATCCGGGAGGCTGGTATTGTTCGGTCCTAAGAGGCACTGCGTCGTGGTGGTGGGGGCCCAGTGGGGGGATGAGGGCAAGGGCAAGATCGTAGATGTCCTGGCCGAGGGTGCCGATCTGGTGGTCCGCTATCAGGGCGGAGCCAACGCGGGCCACACGGTGGTCAAGGGAGACGAGGAGTTCATCCTCCATCAGATCCCTTCGGGGATTCTCCATCCCGGGACGCGCTGTGTGATAGGCAACGGCGTGGTCCTGGATCCCGAGACCCTGCTCTCGGAAATGGACGACTTGGAAAGACGCGGCGTCACGGTGGCCGGCAGGCTGATCGTTTCCCTGAGGGCCCATCTGGTCCTTCCCTATCACAAGCTGCTCGATCAGGCGGCGGAGCGGGAGCAGAGGATCGGTACCACCGGCAGGGGTATCGGGCCGGCGTACGAGGACAAATACGGCAGGAGGGGCATCCGGGTGGCGGATTTGCGGGACTTGTCCCGGACCCTGGAGCGGATCGGCGAGAGGGTGGAGCGGGCCAATCGCCTGCTGAGCCTGATGGGCTCTTCCCTTCGGGCTTCGGTAGAGGAGCATTGCGATCTGTTGCGCCGGCTGGCACCGCGCCTCATGCCCATGGCGGCCGACACCAGCAGGATCACCTACGACGCTTTGCGGGAAGGGAAAAAGGTCCTGCTCGAAGGTGCTCAAGGTGCGCTCCTCGACGTGGATCACGGCACCTATCCCTTCGTCACTTCATCGAACACCACTGCGGGAGGGGCGGCCGTCGGTGCCGGGATCGGTCCTACGGCGATCGACGCGGTACTCGGCGTGGTCAAGGCTTACACCACGAGAGTGGGAAACGGCCCGCTTCCCACCGAGGCGGATCCCCAAGAGGCGGCGCGGCTCAGAGAGCTGGGTGAAGAGTACGGAGCCACTACCGGCAGGCCCCGGCGCTGCGGCTGGTTCGACGCGGTGGTGGTCCGCTACGCCGCCAGGGTCAACGGCCTTACCGACCTGGCGGTGACCAAGCTCGACGTTCTGGACACGATCGAGCGGATACCGGTTTGCGTCGCCTATAGAATCGGTGACGAGATCGTCGAAGATATGCCGGCGGATTCGGCGCTGCTGGATTCGGCGGAGCCGGTTTACGAGGAGCTCGACGGCTGGTGCCGCCCTACGGGCGACGCCCGCCGCCTGGCGGATTTGCCTCCCCAGGCACGGGCCTATCTGGATCGGATTCAGGACCTGGTGCAGGTACCTATCAGATACGTAAGCGTGGGCTCGCGGAGAAGCCAGATAATAGGCTGAGACCGCTATCAGGTTTGGATTCCAAAGGGCTTTTGGATTCCTGAAGCGCTCGCACTGGTAGAGCACTTAGGGCGCTCGTGGACCGGATCGACGTTCAAACGCTCGCGCATTCTTAAGGCGCTGCATTGGTAGAGAGGGCGCATTTGGCAACCGAGCGCGTGCTGGTGGTGGCACAGGCCTTCAAAGAAACCCTCTCCGCCGCAGAAGTGGCTTCTGCGATCGCCGCCGGAGTGGAAGACGCGGGGGCGCGGCCGGACGTGATATTGGGGAGCGACGGGGGAGACGGGTTGCTGGAGGCCGTGGCGCCGCGGCTCGTTAAAACGACGCGTCACGCGGTCTCGGGGCCCTTGGGCGACCCGGTAGAGGCGGTGGCGGGCTGGCTGTCGGAGGATGAGGCGGTCGTGGAGTCGCGCCTGGTGTGCGGGCTCTCCTTGGTACCTCCCGGCCGGCGGAATCCCCGTCGCACCACCACCCGGGGTGTGGGCGAGCTGGTGCTGGAGCTTTCCCGCTTGGGCGCGCGGCGGGTGCTCATCGGCTTGGGCGGCAGCGCCACGATGGACGGAGGGTTGGGGATGGCGAGGGCGTTCGGGTGGGTGCCCCGGGGTGTTTCGGGGGAGGTGTTGCCGGACTGCGGCGATTCTCTGGCCGAGCTCGAGGCGATAGACGGTGGAGAGAAGCCGCCGGTCTCCCTTACCGGTCTGGTGGACGTTCTGAACCCGCTGCTGGGTGCCGAGGGTGCTGCGGTCTATGCTTCCCAGAAGGGCGCCTCTGCCGAGGATACGGTGCGCCTCATGAAGGGTCTCGAGCGCTTGGTGGCTCTTTTGGCGGACCGGGGGGCGCGGGAGCTGGCGGAGCGACCGGGGGCGGGGGCGGCGGGTGGCCTGGGATTCGGGATATTGTTTTTCGGTTCGGGCGAGCTTCAGCCGGGAGCTCGGTGGGTGTTGGATTTGGCCCGGTTTGACGAGCGGCTTAAAGGTGCCGCGATGGTGCTGGTTGCAGAAGGGGCGTTCGATCGCACTTCTTTGTACGGTAAGCTTACCGGCGAGGTGATTGGCCGCGCTCGGTGTGCCGGTGTTCCGATGGCGCTGCTGGCGCCCCGGGCTGAGTTCGTGCCGGAAGGCGTGGTGGTAGAATCCGGAGGTGGCAGGTGGGACGGCCAGGAATTGAGGCGGCGCGCTGCGGCGGCGGTAAGCCGGGGGTTGAGCTCACCATGATCACGGGTGAGCCCGTATCTCGCAGCGCGCTCTGCCGGCGGAGCGCCCGCGGTCTTACCCTGCCGGAGATCCTGGTCGTTCTAGTCATCCTGGCGGCTCTCGCCGCGGTATTGGTTCCGGCAGTAATAAATCAGGTTGGCAAGGCCGACGTTTCCCAACTGGCCACCGATCTCCGCTCGATCAAGCGGGCGATCGAAGCCTTTGCGGCGGATGTAGAGCGACTTCCCGGCGACCTCGAGGATTTGACCGCAGCCCCTACGCTCACCGACTCCACGATCGACGGTGTTGCCTATCCGGCTCGCCTGCGCGCCCGCTGGGCCGGTCCTTATCTCGACCGAGCGATAACCGACGGGGGAAGTCTGAGAACCGGCTTTGGCGGCGCTATACTGGACGACTTCGCTACGGTTACGGCGGAAAACGGTGTCACCTACCTGACCGTCAGAGTCGCCGGGATCTCGCTGGCCAATTTCTATCAAGTGGACCAGGTGATAGACGGCGATACCGCCGCGGGTGCAGGGATGGCTCGTTGGGTGATGGGAGACACGTTAAAGTTCCTGGCAGTGCCCAAGTAGGGGTTCTGCAACGCAACCATTCGAGCCTTCCGAGAGGGAGAGGTGCTTCTGTTCGCGTGCTCTAGATGTTAGCGGCCGAGTCGTTCGAGCCGTGCTTGCACTCGGGCTGCAATCTCCGGAAAGCGCCCGGCGCCGAGGTCGAGAAATCGCCTGTAATGGAGTCGCGCTTTTTCGATCTCACCTCGGGTCTCGCTGAGTCTGCCCAGCTCATAGTGTGCTTCGGGCATAAGGGGATCCCGGAGGAGAGCGCCCTCTAGCAATCTCTGTGCCTCATCCCAAAGTCCTGCGTCGTGGTATTGGATGGCCAGGTTTACGCTGGCGGAGGGATTGCCCGGATCGAGACGCAAGGCGGTCTGGTAGGCGGCGGCCGCTTCCTGTCGCTCTCCCAAGGCGTCCAGCACCAGTCCTAGGTTGCTCCATGCAGCCGCGTATCTCGGGTCCAACGTGATTGCCTGTCTAAAGGCATCCCGGGCGCGACTGAGCTGGCCCAGAGCTCGCAATGCCGTGCCCAGATTGTTGAGCACTCGAGGGTCGTCGGGATTGCGAGCGAGTGCTCGCTCGTAGAGCCCCGCGGCCTCGGCGTGCCTGCCGGAGCGCTGAGCTGCTACACCCTGCTCGAACAGTGCTTGCGACTCGTCTTCCCCGGCCGCCGCACCCAGCTCGACTCGGAGCCCCGATCGCCGGGTCGAGCGGGTCCGTGGTGCCGCCGCGGGCGGTGTGCTCTCTGCGGACCTCCGATCCAGTGCCGTTTGGGCCGGGCCCGGGGTCCCGGTTAGTTCCGAAGCTGCTTCACTCTTATCCGGGGTCGCAGTGCTGCGTTCTTCGGCTGGCGTTTCCCCAGATAGAGCCGCAAGGTCTCTCTGCGGGGGGGTCGCCGCCGCCTTGGAGGCTATGGCCGCCGGCGTAGGCGGGGGATCGGGCGCGTCCGAGCCGTTCATCGAATTAGCGGCTACTGCTCCCAGGGCTAAGGTGGCGACTGCGGCGCCCGCTAGAGCCAGGGTCAATCCCGGCTCTCTCCTCCTTTGCAGCCGTTCCAGGGGTGCGCCCCACCCGGTGGAACCCGGGCGGAGGACTGTCTGGGCCCGGCGGCTCGATTGGCCTTCCCGGCTCTCGCGCTCTTTTTGAGCGGTGCGGAGGGCTTCGGCAATGAGGCTCAAAGGAGCCCTCCCAGGAGCCAGTATAGTCCAGCGCCCACCGCTTCCAGGATGGCTATCACCAGCAGGGCTATCGTGAGGGGTCGGGCCTTACGGCGCTTGGGTGACGCTCTCTTCCCGTTGCCCAGCTCTCCTCTGAGCGCGCTTATCGCCTGGGCCACCTCCCGGTGAGTCAGCTTCGTGGTTTGCCTCACGTATCCCGCGAGCAGCGTCCTATCCGCCAACAGGTTGATGAGCCGCGGGATGCCCTGGGAGGCTTCGTAGAGGTCTCTGAGCGCCCGGGAGGTAAAGGTGATCCTTCCCTGGGCGCCGGCTACGTTCAGGCGGTGGTAGAGGTAGCGTTCGGTTTCCTCCAGGCTCAGCGGCTCCAGAGCGCAGCGGACCGAAACCCGTTGATCCAGCTGCGCAAGGGAAGGTTGCTGAATGCGCTCTTTCAGTTCCGGCTGTCCTACTAAAAGTATTTGGATCAGCTTCTCCCGGTCGGTTTCCAGATTGGAAAGTACCCGGATCTGTTCCAGGAACTCTGCGGAGTGGTGCTGGGCTTCGTCGAATATCGCCACGCAAGTGCAGTTCCCGGCCAGTTGCTCCAAGAGGTACCGGTTCAGGCGGTCGAGCAGGCCCTTTCTCGACAGCCCCGGGGGATAGGGGTAGCGGAACTCGTCTAGCAGTGTCTGGAGCATCTCCTCGGGGTCGAGGAAGGGGTTGAAGATGAGGGCGGTGCGGTATCTGTCCGAACGCAGCCGTTCGAGCAGCTCCCGGCACAGAGTGGTCTTGCCGGTCCCCACGGGTCCGGTGAGCAGCAGGAATCCTTCGCGCTGGTCGATCCCGTAGAGGAGTTGTTCTAACGCGGCGTGGTACTTTTCCGAGTAAAAGACGTACTTCGGGTTGGGGGTCAACGTGAACGGCTTTTCGCGCAACCCGTAGAAGGTCTCGTACACCGGCGCGGTCCTAGCTTCCAGAAGCCGCCTGTCCCGCCACTATGCTGGGCGTAAGAAAGATCACCAGTTCCCGCTGTTCCTCCCGTTCCTGGCGGGATCGGAACAGCGCCCCCAGCAGCGGGATGTCTTTGAGGATCGGTATTCCGGTGGTGCGCACTTCGTGGCGGGTTCGCATGAGACCGCCGATGGCGATGGTTTCGCCGGCACGGACTCTCACCACCGTGTCCGTCTCGCGCCGATCGATCACCGGCGCCCGCACCTGGGTCCCGTCTTCGAGGCTCACCTCCTCGACTCGAATGACGTCGGTTACCACCGGTCTCACGTTCATGGTAATGGTGTTATTGGGGCCGATCTGGGGCAGGACGTCCAGCAGTATCCCCACCGCGATCTGCTGGGGCTGAACCTGGGTGGTAAACCCGATGGTGGCTCCCGTCGGCCCGATAACCGGCTGGCGGGTGATCGTGAAAAACACCTCGTCGGTGCCCACGTTTATCACCGCTCGCTGGTTGTTGAGGGTCGAGACCCTAGGGCTGGAAAGCACTCGGACCTCGCCCTGTTGCTCCAATGCCTGGAGCACGGTTTCGATCTTGTCCGCCCGCAGGGTAAGTTCGACTGTGGAAAGGCCCGCCGCTGCCGGCGGGTTTTGTCCCTTCCCGATCAGCTCCACGGACCCTCGGCTTACCACCGCGTCCCAGTTGATCCCGAAGCGCGAATCCCGGTCCAGAAGGACTTCCACGAACTTGGCTTCGATGGCTACTTGCCGCTGGATCGAGCTCTCGAAGGCTTTGAGGAAAGTCTCGACCTCGGCGAGCTTGCTTGCCGGAGCGGTTACCAGGATCGTGCCTGCCATCGGGTTGATGATCAGGCGCCGGCCGTCCGCTGCCACCCGCGAGTGGGCCCCGGGGCCCCGAAGCCCGCCGAAGGCTCCGGCTGCCGGCGCAGCGGTCGGAGGAGCTAAGGTGTCGAAGATCAAACCTTCGAGCGAGACGCGAATATCCTCCCACAGGTCAGCCACTTCTACGCTCTGGATTACGTCCGCTCCTCCGAAGGCCGCTCCCGGCAGGCCGGTCACTCCGGGCTGGGCGGCAGTGGGCGGGACCAGACCTCCGGGTCCGGTTACCCCGCCGGTGAGGCCCAACCGTCTTTGTATCACCGTACTGCCCGTGCCGAAACGGGACAGGGCTATGTAGTCCAGCGAAAAAATTCTGCTAGGGAAGCGGGCCGGTCCTACTTGGATGATCTGTCCCTGGATGGCGTAGCTAAAGCCGTTTCCGACTACGACGGCATCCAGGGCTTCGGTCAGAGTGGCGTTCTTGAAGCGGGCGGTGACCCGGCCTTTCACCTCGGGGGAGATCTGGAAGCCGTATCCCGCCGTCTGGGCGAGGGCGCGGACCACAGTGGCGAGGTCCTGGTCCACAGCTTCCAGGCTTATCAAGGGCCCGCCCGTACGCGAGGGCTCGGCAAGCTGGGTCACCGGCAGGCCGGGAAGTTGGCCTGTGGTGTCCGCCGCAGCTTCTTGGGTCTGGGGTGCGGGGTCCACCATTATCGTGGTCGAGGGCTGCCCTGGGGTAGCCGTCCGGCAGGCGCTCATCAGCGCTGTGAGGGGTACCAAGACCCCGTAGCGGACCGGCGCTTGGAGCTTCATCGGCTTTGGGTCTGCGGCAGGAGTCTCAGGACCTCCCGCCGCCCGTTGCGGCTTACGACCACTTGTCCGGCCTCGATCGCCTCCACTCGTCCGGCCCCGGGCAGCAGGTCACCTACGGTCACGATGCGGTCTCCGATGATCGCCAGGCGCCGGTCTTGACTTATCAAAATGGCCGTGACTTGAGCCGGAGCTGGCGTTTCAGGAGACCGTGCCACGGTGTACCTGGGGCTGTCGAAGGGGTTTGACCAGGCAGCTGTGGCGAGGCGCGGCCGGGCCGGCATAACTTCTTCTGCGGCAACAAAATAGGGCGTCAGGGATCGGAACCTGGCCAGGCTGCTGATCGGCTGTTCAAGCGGAGTGGCGGTGGCTGTCGAGAGCCACCGGCCTCCGACCGCGGCAATGGTGCCGAGGGCCAGTGCCGCCACCCATAGTTCGGGCTCGAGGTTGAGACGGCCCTTAAGTGGATTCATAGGTCTATTGACACAACCCATTATAAAGTTTTAGCTTAGGGCGCGCAATGCTCGCCCTGTAAGGCGGCGGGCGGTCGGGTCGGGATTGTCGCAACGCCGGGGGTGAGGCGGGTCACGGACGGGTGGCCGACGGGCATTTTATATGGAGTCCGCTGTTGGGGATAGACAACTTGTTCCGGCTCGGGCCGGACGGGAGGGAATGGAGGTCTCGCATGGGCCCAATGAGAGTTTCCCGGATGCGCTCTAGGAAATCTGCCCGCGGCTTTACCCTGGTGGAGCTGCTGGTGGTGCTGCTGATTCTCTCGGTTCTTCTGGCTGTGGTGATTCCGGTGGTGAGCCAGCAGTCGGATGCGGCGGATGTGCCCCGGGTAGCTAGCGATCTGACGGGTATACGGGATGGCATCTCGCTGTTCAAAACCAACGTGCGGCAATTTCCGGACGACATTGAGGACTTGGTGAACCGTATTGCCACTGACGGTAGCGATAAGCGACTGTTTGGCCAGAACTATACGCCTGCAGATCGGCAGCGGTGGCAAGGTCCCTACTTGGAGGCGGCTATCCCCAACGGTACCGCGCCCACGGCGGCTGCGCTTGGGACAGCCTTTGACGCGTCCGTCCTCAACGGGTTGGTGTGCTTCGACGCAAACGCGACCGCTGACAGCGTAGCCATCGCCGCCGGTAGCGCTTGCGCCACGGCCGTTAACAATGACTTGACGGTATTTGTAACCCTCAGACTAGTAGGAATGGACTCCTTGGAGTTCTTTCAAGTTAACGAGTTGATAGACGGTGCGGGTGAAACCAATCCTAGGAAACGGGGCAGGCTCCGGCACGGACTCTTTGGTGCGGTTGATACCGTCTACTATCTGGCAGTGCCGATACCGAAGTAGTGAGGCCCCGGATCAAGACCGGTGTAGTTCGCGTGCCGCCGTTCGGTCTAGAGCGACGAGGGCTGTTAGCTTAGCAGCCCCGTATCGGGATGCCCAGCGATAAAGTCCCGCGTCCTGGCTCTATTCCCACCGTCCATCGGACAGTCCCCGCGCCGTAGTTCAAAGGCTCGCCGTCGAACGCCCGCTCCACCTCGGCGGCTACGACGCTGTCCACCTCCCGCACATCTATGAACAGAGTCGCCACCTGGCCCAGAGCCAAAGTGGCCGGCACCCGCCGCAGAGTGTCAACTATTACCCCCGCTCGGGTCTGAATGCCGCTTCTGGAAATCACGCGGTTGACATAAGGGCCTCTCCAGCGCGCGGGATCGGGAAAGAGCTGCCCGCAAGCATCCCTGTCGGTAGCTCCCGGCGGAGTGGAGAGATGAAAGAGTTCCAGCGGGTAGCGCCGCAAGTCCTGCCGGAAGGCTGCAATACCGTCGCTCAGACCCTTGAGATCACCCGCCAATCCAGCGGCCGCCCCGCCACTAACCCGCCGCACCACCGACGGCACAATGACCGCGGCCAGGATCGCCAAAACGGCCAAGACCACCAGCAACTCCGCAAGAGCCAGCCCGCGAGCAAGAGAGAGACCGCGAACACCTCCCCGAAGCCGCACCGATGCCGAGTTTGCGGCTAACACCGGTGCGGAGTCTGGTAGTACAGCGTCACCATTCCGCGAGCATCGGGCAGAGTCCAGCGCACCGTGCCCGAACTGCGATCGCCATCACCGTCCACCAACTCGTTCAGCGCGATCGCATCCTCCTCCAGCACGTTCGCCACCTGAATCCGGGCGTTGTTGGTGGAAGTGTCAGGGACGATGGGCAACAGGGCCGTACCTATGGCGACCGGAAGCCCCGTGGCCGGTACCAGCCGGTCCAGATAGGGTCCGTCCCACCGATTGCGCTCCCCCCCGCTGTAAGGTTGGCCGTTGCAATCCCGCTGCCCTCCGGAGAGAGGTTCCACGAGGTGCCGTAAATCGCCCGGCAGCTCTCGCACGTCGTCTCCAAAAGCCTTGATGGCGTCGGAGATATTCTGGAGCGCCGTCGCCGCCGTCTCTATCCGAGCCTTGTCGGCCGAGCGTACCGCATGTGGCACGATCACCGCCGCGAGAATCACTATCACGGCAAGCACTACCAGAAGCTCGGCTAGGGTGAAGCCTTGTTCTCCGGCTGTGGAGCGGTGCATAATTGCAATGTATTTCGGGGGAGCCCTCGGTCAACGGAGACAACCATGTCCGGCGAAACTTCCAAGCGCTTTGCCCGAAGCCGAACCGGCTCGGGGTTCACCCTGGTGGAACTGCTGGTGGTCTTGGGCATTCTCGCAGCCTTGGTCGCCGCGATCCTGCCTTTCGTCATCGGGCAGTCGGGAGAGGGGGAGCTACAACGCCTGGTCCAGGACATCAGGGCGGTGGAGGATGCATCCAAGACCTTCCGCCTCAACGTAGGGCGCTGGCCGGGGAAGCTTACCCACCTGGTGGTCAAACCCACCTCGTCCGAGACCGACGCGTTCGGGAACACCTACCCCAGCGGATTGCTCAACCGGTGGTCGGGACCCTATCTCGAGCGCGGGGCACTGCCCGGCGATACGCTCCTCACCGCGTTCGGCGGGGTGTTCTTGCCTCAGCTGGATACCTTGACCTGGGGTTCGGCCGTTTTCGTAAGGACCAGAGTGAAAGGTATACCGATAGAGCGGACCCGCGAGGTAAGCGAGCTCATAGACGGCGATACCTCGACTACCGATGGGCGAGTGCGTGCTAAAGCCGATACTCTGATCTACCTCATTTCGCCGGCGCGGTAGCTTGGCGTAACTAGCCTAGCGGGCCCGTTGCTCGACTATCCATTCGGCGAGCTTGGCACTTACGCCGAAGCGCCGAGCGATCGCCTCCGCGCTCAGCGTATCGAGCCATACGGGAGGCTGAAGGAACACCGTGGCCTCCCAGGGGGAGCGTAACACCCCGGACGCCGAAAGCCCGGCCGCCTCCATCAGCGCAGTGAGGGCCTCCTCCGCCGGCACCCGATCCAAAGCCAGACTCAGGCGGCCCCTGACCTCGGATGAAATTATGAGATTCACTCCCGCCACCTGGGCCAGCGCCACCAGGAGAGACCGCACGTCGGCGTCCACCGCTTGTAGCGTCACCAAGTTTGCTGGCCCTGCAACTGCCGGAGCCGTTTCCGGCACTGTGAGTACTTCGGCTCCCAGCGGCGGCAGCGCCGGTTCCCGAGAGGGTGCTACGGCTTCAGGCGCGCGCCTAGGACCCGCACAGGCCGCGACCCCAAACGGGAGCAGAAACCACCAAACTCGCCGTCTCATCTCGATCCCTCTTTCGACGGCGGCTCTCCTTCCGCGGCAACCTCGGCGGCCAGCGTGTACCGCAGGAGCCTCAATGTGGCTCGACCCCGGACACCCTCTCTTATAACCTCCAGCCGCCAGAGGGCAAGCCCCGGAGGCAGGTTCTCCAGAAACCGGGCGAGCTCCGGCAGCCCCGCCTCGGTTTCCACCAGCAACACCCAGTCCGCCAGCGATACGCCCGTTTCTTCGCCGACCGGCGGGAGGGGCTCCTCCAAGGTATCCGGGGACAGGAAGTACACCCTCACCGTCCGAATCCCTGCACCCTGAGCCCGTTCCGCTACCAGCCTCGCGGCTACGAGCCTATCGGGGTTTGATTCCGAAAGAGTGGCAACCTCTCCCGCGCTCCACCTCCAGGCGGCAGACTCGGCGGGCGTGGGAGACTCGAAACTCGCTAGCCAAGCCTTGGCGGCTTGCATCTGCCGGGCCAGCTCAGCCTCGCGGCTTGCCTGCACCGCAGCCCGCCGCAGACTGTCCAAGCGTATGGCGCTGGCGAGAGCCACCACTGTTACCGTCACTGCACCAAGCAGCAACCAGGATCGGTATCTCACCGCGACCCGGCGGAATGAGAGAAGCAACTCCTGAATGCGCTGGTTCACCGCCGATTGCCTCCTCCGGAAACCGCTCGGCCTTCCTGGCGCCCCGGCGCACTAGCGTTCAGGTCTAGGGCGATCGCGAAGCGCACAGAGGTTTCTCCCGGCCGGTCCCCACCCGCGTCCGAGAGATGGGTAAGAACCGCCGTAGCCTCGGGAAGGCGTCTCGACAGCTCGCGAAACATCTGGTCCACCGCACCCATCGCAGCAGCTGCGTGCGTGCCGGATCCCCGCCCGCTCACCCTCGCCTGCCAGCCCCTTTCGAGCCGCTCAATGGCGATCGTGTCGAGCTGCACCTGCGGCGGTGTAGCAAGGGCTATGGCTTCCAAAAGCGCCGGCGGCAGCGCCCGCCGATCCCAAAGTTCGCGCAACAAGGCAACCCGGGCGGCATGGGCCCGGCGCTCCAACAGGATCGGCTCTAACGCCTCGAGCCGCGCTTCCAGGGCGGCTGCGGCCGTAAGGTCGTCCGCGTCCGGCGACGAGCCTGCTGCCCTGGACAGTCCCGCCCAGGCACTCCATCCGGCAACTCCTACGGCGAGGGCACAGGCGCCAGCTACCATGACCCTCAATCGCGGCTCGGATGACACCGAGGGCTTTAGGAAACTCGGGAGCAGGTCGAGCCGGTCAGCGGCAGCTGCGTCCAGCGAAGCACCCAGCGCCAAGAGTGCGCCCGGCGCCGCTTGCGCCGGTCCCAGAGGCTCGCAAGTTACCGGTACGGTCCGCCGGGTTAGATCTTCCAGCAGACCGCGTTCCTCCGGCTCGGCCGACAGAAAAACCTTGGCCGGTACCCGGCCCCGCGAGATCTGCTGCACAAAGTGCCTCGCCGCGGCCAGGCGTCCCGCCAGCACATCCTGGTCTATGGCGGCGCCCGGAGCCGTCCTCACGTTCGACTCCCAGCAGAGACGTACCCGGCCCTCCACGAAAGCTGCAATAACGGTGAGTTCCGGTGTTACCAGCAGCAGCACCGCCGGGTCCTCGGCGGGACAAAAGACTTCGTAAAGCCGTTGCATCGCCTGGGGGATCACGGTTACGTGCTGCAGCCCGATGCCTCGCCGCTCCAAAGTACTCGCCAATATTTCCAAGGTCCCTTGGGGGATTACCGCCGCGAGCACGCCGGGAGGTACGGTCTTGGGCTGCTTCCATGATGGGGACTCGAAACTGAATCCCACTACCGGTTGCACTATGTTGGGCTCCAGGCGCTTAAGCTCGCGCTCTACCACCGGCGCAAGGAGTTTTCTCTCGGCGGCGGGGAGTTCCAGGACATGATACCGGGACTCGAAACCGCTCAACACCAGGTTGAGGCGCCGCCCGCGGCCGCCGAGGGACTCCACCAAGTCTGCCAGTCGCTCCGCAGCTTCCGGGATGCCGGCCAGCGCTTCTCCGCTTCGGGCATGGCGCTCGACGCTCAGTTTCCCAGCTCGCGACGCGTGTTCTACGACGTCGATGCCGTGCGGCGTAAGCGCGGCGGCGAATCCGTGTCGGCCGTGCGAGGGCAGCCACCACAGCATGTCCGCACGCTCCACTTTCAGCGTCCCAGGGACTGATAGATGTTCATGATGGGGAGGATGATTGCCAGGCCAACGATCAGAATCACCGCTCCCAGGATCACCACCAGCGCGGGATTGAGCAGCGAAAGCAGACGCCTCACCCTAGCCGGAAGCTCTCTATCGTAATAGAGCTTCACCCGCTGCAGCGCCTCGTCCAAGCGGCCGGTGGATTCGCCCAGCGCCAGGCTGCGGGTCACGATCGTGGGAAAGACGTTCTGTTCCACGAAGGCCTGGGCGATCGAGGCTCCTCTTTCTATTGCAACCCGGGCTCTTGTCACCGCTCTCGCCAAAACGCTGTTCCCGATCATCTCTTCTATCAGCCTCAGACCACCCAGGACCCCCACGCCGGTGGCGTAGCAGAGAGAGAGATACGTCACCAGCCGCGCCATGTTGATGTCGAGGACCACGGGGCCGATCACCGGAAGCCGGAGCAGCGCGGAGTCGATGAGCTTTCTTCCCGGGGTAGTACGCGCGGCCACCCAAAACAAGGCTCCCAGCCCTACCAAACCGGCCACCAGCGCCGCCCAGTGCCGCTCCAGAAACCGCGCAGCTCCGATCGTCATCCTGGTAGGCAAGGGCAGGGTCACTTGGAACGATTCGAGAACCGGCAGGATCTTGGGAAACAGCACCGTCATCAGGGTCACCAGGAGCACTATCAGCCCCGTGACCACGATGGCAGGGTATGTGGTGGCCTGCCTGATCAAGACCCGGATCTCCTGAACCCAGTCCAGATAGGCCAGCAATTGGCGCAAAGCAAAATCCAGCCTACCGGTTGTCTCTCCCGCTTTCACCGTGCTTACCACCAATTTGGAAAAAGCCTTCGGGTAGTGCGCCATGGCGTCCGAGAGGCCTTCTCCGTGCAGCAGCGCCGTTCGAATCTCGGCCACGATCTTGCGGATGCGCCTGCGAGGCAGGCGGTTCTCCAAATCGGTCAAGACCTGGAGCAAAGGGATCCCGGCCTCCAGCGAGGTTGCTAGGTACTCGACCACGTGGGTTAGATCCTGATCGCTGATAGGGCCGTCGGAATAGACCTTGGCCCGGCGGGTCTTGCGGGCCCGCACCAGGTACTGACCCTGTTCCCTGAGGCGAGCCGCCAGCTCTTCTTCGCTCTCGGCCTGCATCACGCCCCGGGTCAGGGACCCGCTCTGAGTCAACGCCTGGTAGCTGTAATGGTGCGGCAAGCGTTACTCCGAGACTTTGCTCAACACCTCTTCCAGCGAGGTGATTCCCTGGCGCACCTTCTGAAGCCCGTGCTCAAAAAGCGTTCGCCCGCCGCAGCGCCTCTGAATCTCTTCCGCGGAAGCGTGCTGATAGATGCACTCGGCAAGGGCGGGAGAGTCGGCTATCAACTCGAAAATTCCCGTGCGGCCGCGGTAACCGGTGCTCTGGCAAGCGGGACAGCCAGCGGGCTGATACACGGTACCGGTCCCCAGCTGGTAGCGTTGCCGCACCGCATCCGGGACTTGCACGGGTCTCTTGCACTCGGCGCAGAGCACCCTCACTAGGCGCTGCGCCACGATGAGCCGCACCGCCGAAGCCAAAACGAACGGCTCGGCGCCCATGTCCAACAGGCGCGGGATCGCCGCCGCGGCCGAGTTGGTGTGCAGCGTGGTCAGCACCAGGTGACCCGTCAGCGCAGCGCTCAACCCTATCTCCACCGTGTCGCGATCCCGCATCTCGCCCACCAGAATCACGTCCGGATCGTGCCTCAGCAGAGCCCTCAATCCGGTGGCGAAGGTCAGGCCGGCCCTAGGGTTGATCTGCGACTGGCGTATGCCGGGAAGCTCGTACTCGATGGGATCCTCCAGCGTGACGATGGCCCGGGTGACGGTATTGAGCGTAGTCAGGGCTGCGTACAGAGTCGTGGTCTTTCCGGCTCCCGTGGGACCGGTAATCAAGATCAACCCCTCGGGGCGGTTGAGAGCATGCCGGAACGCCTCGATGTCCTGGGGATCCATACCCAGCGCGGAAAGGTCGAGTTTGACCTGGCTGCGATCCAGCAACCGCAGCACGATGTCTTCGCCGTAAAGAGTGGGGAAGGTGGATATACGAATATCGATCTCTCTTTGATCGTACCGAACCCTGAGGCGTCCGTCCTGGGGCTGCCGGCTCTCGGCTATGTCCAGGCCCGCCATGACTTTGATTCTCGTAAGGATTGCCGGTTGGAGATTGCGGGCGAAGAAGCCACCTTCTCTGAGAACGCCGTCCACTCGGTAGCGAACTCTAAGACCCCCCTCCAGCGGCTCCAGGTGGATGTCGGTTGCGCCCATGGCTACGCCGCGGCGGATCAGTTCATCGGTGATCTGGGAGGCGCGGGCCGTCCCTTCCACCGCCGTGATCGCCTCCGGCGGCGCCCTGGGACCGGAGTCCTCGATTAGTTGGGGCGCCTGGTCTTTTCTCAGCGCCGGTCCGTAAACACTGTCCAAGAGCTGCTCTATTTCTTTCCGCGGCGCTCCCTGTACATGCACCAGCCGCCCGGTCGCCCGCTCCAGCGCCATCACCGCTTTTAGATCCAAAGGATTAGCCATGGCGACCGTGAGCCGGTTTTTCTCCAAACCCAAGGGAACCGCGGCCTTTTCACGGGCGAGTTCTGCCGGAAGCTGAGCTACCGCAGCCGGGTCCGGGATCACCCCCTTGAGGGAGCGGAACTCGATTCCCGCCTCCTCGCAGAGAAGGCGCATAACGTCCTCCTCCAGCACCCGTTTTTGCTTGAGTATGACCTCGCCCAAGGGTTCGCCGGTGGCCCGTTGCACCGCCAGAGCCGCCTCCAGATCTTCGGCCGTCAGCAGCCCGGCTTCCAGGAGCTTCTCCCCGAAACGCTTTTGGCCTATCGCCATCGCCTCTAATATAAGCCTCCCGCCGAGTATTAGCCCTTCCGCTGGACCGGGTAAGGCTTCGGCCGGGGAGGGTGCAACTTCGCGGGCTACGGCCGGTTAGCTTGTCGCCCGGCCTCGGGGGATCTATCTTGCCCTCCGCTCCATGGCGCAAGCAGTGTCCGTTATGGACAAGCTGGTTTCCCTGGCCAAACGCCGGGGCTTCGTGTTCCAGTCCTCCGAGATCTACGGGGGGCTGGGCTCGGTCTGGGACTACGGTCCTTTGGGCGTGGAGCTCAAGAACAACCTCAAGAAGCTGTGGTGGCGGGCCATGGTGCAGGAGCGGGAGGACATCGAGGGACTGGATGCCGCCATACTAATGCACCCTCGGGTCTGGGAAGCCTCGGGCCACGTGGCCGGGTTTACCGATCCTCTGGTTGACTGCAAAATCTGCAAGAACCGATTCCGGGCCGACGACGAGCGGATCAAAGGAAAGCCGGGGGAGCCGGACGCCCAGTGTCCGGTGTGCGGGAACCGGGGATCGCTCACGGCGCCGCGCATGTTCAACCTGATGTTCAAGACCTTCATCGGCCCGGTGGAAGACGAGGCGGCGATCGTTTACCTGCGGCCCGAGACCGCCCAGGGGATCTACGTCAATTACTTGAACGTCATGCAGTCTTCCCGGCAGAAGATTCCTTTCGGGATCGCCCAGATAGGCAAAGCCTTTCGCAATGAAATTACCCCGGGGAACTTCATTTTTAGAACCAGGGAATTCGAGCAGGCGGAAATGCAGTTTTTTGTGCGGCCGGGTGAAGACGAAAAGTGGTTCGAATACTGGCGCGAGGAGCGGATGAACTGGCATGTGACCCTGGGCATTTCCCGGAACAAGCTGCGCTTTCACGAGCACTCTCCTGAGGAATTGGCTCACTACGCCAAGCGGGCCTTCGACATTCAGTACGAGTTTCCCTTCGGGTGGCAGGAATTCGAAGGAATTCATAACCGGACCGATTACGACTTGAGCCGGCACCAGCAATACTCGGGCAAGAAGCTGGAATACGTGGACGGTGTGACCAAGGAAAGGTTCATCCCGTACGTTATCGAGACATCTTTGGGTATCGACCGGCTGATGCTGGTGGTGCTGGTGGACGCCTATCACGAGGAAGAGGTGGCGGGCGAGAAACGAGTGGTTCTCAGACTCCATCCGGCTCTCGCGCCGATAAAGGCGGGAGTATTTCCCCTGGTGAACAAGGACGGGATGCCCGAAATTGCGCGCCGTCTCTACGACGACCTGCGGCGCAAGATGCCGGTGTTTTACGACGACGGCGGATCCATCGGGCGGCGCTACCGCCGGCAGGACGAAGCGGGGACGCCCTTCGGCATTACCGTTGACGGACAGACGACGCAGGACCAGACCGTAACCGTCCGGGATCGCGATACCCTCGCCCAGGAGCGAGTGCACTTGGACCAGGTGGCGCGATATCTGGAGGAACGGCTGGCATCATGAATGGACCTGGACGATCTCGTACGCCAAGGTGAGGCGCTCCATCAGGAGCTGGGTCGCGAGCACTACCTCACCGGGGCAGGGCTCAAGGCCGAGCCCGAGTTCCAGGCCATATACCGGCGTTACGGCGCGCTGGCCAGCGAAGAAGCTGTAGAGCTGGCCCGGTCCAGCGGGTCGCTGGCACTTTACGAGTGGGTGGCGGGTTTGCGGGCGGCGCAAGCAGCGGCACCGCTGGAGGAAAAGCAGCTGGCCTGGGAGCGAGAAACCGTGGTCCGCGCAGGGGAGCGCCAGGTACCGTACCTGTCGATACCCTCCGAGCTGGCCAACTCCCACAACCGGGAGTTTCGCCTGGCGCTGGACCGCAACCGCGCCACCACAGTGGCCGCCGGGCTCAACCCTATTCGCGGCGAGCGGTTTCAGAGGGAATACGAAGCGTACGCGGCCCTCGGCCTCTCGGATTACCCGGCAGCCATCTCACAGCTTTCGGGGATCGATCTGGAGCGCCTGGCGGAAGAGGGAGAAAGGTTCTTGGAACGAACCGCGGATCTCTACGCCGAGGTTTTGGAGCAGGTAGCGCGAAAGCGGGTGGGGGTACCCATCTCCCGCCTGGAAAGGGCGGACGCGCTGTGGATCTTCCGGGCGCGGGACTACGACTCGGCTTTTCCGGGCGGCGGATTGCTGGAGGCGGCAGAACAGCAGCTCTCGGATCTAGGGTTGGACCTTACCCGAGACGGCAGGATACGCATCGACACCGAAGAACGTCCCGGAAAGCAGCCGCGGGCTTTCTGCGTAGCGGCCCGGGTGCCGGACGAAGTCTATCTGGTGCTGCGCCCCCGAGGCGGATATCAAGACTACTGGACCTTCTGGCACGAGTTGGGGCATGCGCTCCATTTCGCGTCCGTGGATCCCGATGAGTCGTTCGAGGCGCGGTGGCTGGGCGACGCCTCGGTGACCGAGGGATTCGCCATGCTCTTCGACCATATGGTCGGCGATAGGGGCTGGTTGTCGCGCTATGTCGGCCTGGGCAAGCGCGAGATCGAGAATCTGAGCTTCGAACTCGGAGTCTACGACCTCTACGGGGTGCGGCGATACTGCGCGAAGCTGATCTACGAGTTGTCGCTTCACCGCAAGGAGGGAAGTGATCTTCCCCGCCGCTACGCGGATCTTCTAACCGAAGCCACGCTGTTCCGGTACTTTACCGAGGACTATCTGGTCGATGTCGATCCTGCTTTCTACGCGGCGCGCTACCTCAGAGCCTGGCAATTCCAAGCGACCCTCTCGCGGCTGCTGGTGGAGCAATACGACGAAGACTGGTACCGCAATCCCGAGGCGGCGGAATTTATCGTGGGGCTCATGCGCCGCGGCCAGGCCCTACCCGCCGACCAACTGCTCTTGTCGGTAACCGGCCAGAATCTATCGTTCGATCCGGTAGTGGAGCGTTTGGAAACGCTGCTTTCCTGAACCCGTACACCGGGAGGATCCGTGGCGCAAACCGTGGAGCGGTTTTCTTCGCGCTGGCTGATGCTTCTGGCCATGCTGGGCATGGCGGTGGGAACGGGGAACATTTGGCGGTTTCCCCGAATCGCCGCCCAGAACGGCGGAGGCGAATTCCTGGTAGCCTGGATCGTGTTTTTGGTGCTGTGGTCGATCCCGCTGTTTCTGGTCGAGTTCGGGACCGGCCGCATGACACGGGCCGGCCCGGTGGTGGCCTTCGTGCGGCTCCTGGGCCCCCGCTGGGCTTGGATGGGCGCCTGGGTCGCATTCGTCGCCGTAGCGATCATGTTCTACTACTCCGTGGTAGCGGGCTGGACCATCCGCTACGTGTGGGCGTCACTGTTGAGGGAAATTCCCCGCACCGAGCCCGGCGCCTTCTGGAACGAATACGCCTCGTCTTGGTGGCCGGTCTTGACCCACGGAATCGCCATGGCGCTCGGCGTGTACGTGGTGGCCAAGGGGGTTCGCGCCATCGAGAGAGTGGCCAAGATTTTGATGCCCACATTGATCCTGCTGGTTTTACTCTTGGCGCTGCGCGCAGTCACCCTTCCGGGCGCGGAGGGCGGGCTGCGCTACCTGTTCACCGTGGACTGGGACCAGCTGGCGAACGCCAATCTCTGGATCCAGGCCCTGACCCAAAACGCCTGGGATACGGGGGCGGGATGGGGACTGATCCTGTGCTATGCGGCGTATCTGAGGGAACGGGAGGACACCGCCCTCAATGCGTTTATCATTCCCACGGCCAATAACTGTGTATCCCTGGCCGCCGGGGTCATGGTGCTGTGCACGGTTTTCGCCGTGGTCCCGGAGCTGGTGAGCAGCCTGGCCGCCGATCCCGGTGCCTTGGCCGCATATCCCGCGCTGGCCGAGGCGCTAGGCCGCGGAGAGCCTTTGACAGCGGACCTGATCCAGGGGACTATCTTCAGCGCGGGTAACGAGGGCCTCACGTTCATTTGGATGCCCCAGCTTTTCGCCCGGGTGCCCCTGGGAGGCTTGTTCATGCTGCTCTTTTTCCTGGCCTTGACCTTTGCCGCCTTTACCTCCTTGATCTCCATGATCGAGCTGGCTACTCGAGTACTGGTGGACGCCGGTCTGAAGAGAGCACAGGCGATCAAATGGGTGGGTGCCGTGGGCTTTGTCTTGGGCCTGCCTTCGGCGGTTTCTCTGAACGTGTTGCACAACCAGGATTGGGTCTGGGGTGTGGGACTCATGTTGTCGGGATTTTTCTTTGCGGTGGCGGTCATCGGTTGGGGCGTCAAACGCTTCCGCGAGGAACAGATCAATCACGCGGACTCAGATATTCGCGTTGGGCGCTGGTGGGACCTGGTGGTGGGCGTGATCGTTCCTCTGGAAGCTCTGATCCTTCTGGTCTGGTGGCTGGTCCAGGCCAGAAACTGGGACCCCGCGGGGTGGTTGGATCCCCTGGCCGTGGAGAACGTGGGTACTATACTGGTGCAGTGGGGAGTGGCGCTGGCGGGCCTGATCTTGATCAATCGGAAGCTGGTGGGAAAACTCAACGCGGCTCCCGCTGCCGGGGCTGCGGGCTGAGCCGTCCAGGCTCGAGGTGCGGTTTCGCGACTTTCGGGCGATGGTGGAGCGGCTCGCCAGCCAGGTGCCGGAAGAATACCTGGAGGGCATAGTCGATATCGAGGTGAGCCGCAAGGCGGTACCGCATCCCGTGATCGCCGGGGTTTACACCTTGGGCGAGTGCATTCCCCTGGACCTAGGTGCGGATCCGGTGCCTTCGAAGGTGGTGCTCTACTACGGGTCGTTTGCCGCCCTCGCCCGCGAGCGGCCGGATTTCGATTGGCGGGAAGAAGCCTGGGAGACGCTCACCCACGAGCTCAAGCATCACCTGGAGTGGCGCGCCAACAGCGATTTTTTGGAGCGTTACGATCGCGCGGTGGAAGAAAACTTCCGGCGCCTCGAGGGCCAGCCCTTCGATCCCGAGTTCTACCTCGGCGGGGAACGGATAGCTCCCGGTGTGTACCGGGTGGAGGAAGATATATTCTGGGATTGCGAGCACTCCAAGCTGCCTGCAGAAGTCGCCATACAGTGGCACGGACGCCGCTACCGGGTTCGCGTACCCGAAGGCAGGTTGCCGATTTACCTTTGCTTGGAAGGTCTGGAGCCTCCGCCGGCGGGAGACGCGATCGTGGTGCTGCGAAGGCCGGCTTCCATAGCCAGCCTGTGGCGGCGTTCTTCGGGTCCCGAGAGATTTACGGGGCGGGCCGAGCCGATTGAGTGAACGGAGGGTAAGGATCGTTGCCCGGGATCTTTTCTTCCGGGCAAAGCTGGAGGCGATCGCGCGCGCAGCCGGGTGGACGGTATCGCCCTCTGGGCCCGCCGCGATCGCGGTGGTGGAGCTGGCGGGGAAGTCCAGCCTCGAGCTGGTAGCGGAGCTGGCGGGATCCGGCGTTGCGGTGCTGGCCTTCGGCCCGCACGTGGAGGGGGAGCTGTTGCGGGCGGCGCGCCTGAGGGGAGCCGAGGTGGTGCCGAACTCCAAAGTGGAAGCGAGATTGAAGGAGCTGCTGTCGGAAGAGCAAGGCACTGGACGGAAGCTTTAACCTGCACTATATGCAACGGTACTGAGCGGGGGATTCATGATTCATGAGACTGTGACGTCGCTCGAAGGTGCGGAGGTGTTGGAACGGGCCAAGAAGTTTTTCGCAGAGCGGATTCCTCACCACGCGGCGTTCGTGGAAAAAGAAGGTCCCAATTTCGCCACCTTCAGAGGCCAGGGAGGAGAGGAGTTGGCCATCGCGGTGTTTCCCGGCGAGGGCGGCACGCGGGTGCGAGCTTCGTCGCTGTTCTACGATCAGGCGATCGATCGATTCTTCTCCACTCTGCCTCCGGCGAGGGAGAGCGCTGCATGACGGCCGTGGAAACCGGGATCAACGTGCGGGTCTGGGTTACCGATGTCTGGGACACCGTAGAGCTCTGGCTTCCCCCTGATTGCACCGTGGCCGAGCTCAAGCGTCAGGCCCTGATCAAGGCTACAGGTCGCGAACCGAGAGCCGACCAGTACCAGGTGAAGTTCCGCGGTGGGCTGGTGGTCGACGAAGGGCAGACGTTAGCGGATCTCGGCGCCAAGCCCGGCGCTCCCTTTATCGTGCTCCCGGCCAGGCGGCGCCCGGTATCGTGAATCCCAACCGGGGGCGCAGCAACGTCAGGGCCGGCCTGGTGGCAGCCGTAGGTTTCTTGCTGCTCGACGCTGTACTCCTGGTGCTCGCGGGATGGTGGAGCGGGAGAGCAGGTCTCGTGGTGTGGGGCGCGGTTTTCTTCCTCGGTGCGGTAGGAGTAGTCGTGGTGTGGCGCCGCTACCTCGCCCATTTGGGCGAACTGGAAGCGGCGCGCCGGGCTGCGCGCAAAGAGGTCGATCGGATGCGTATCGCTCTCAAGGAAGGACAGAGGTAACGGAACACTCCGAGTGCCGGTGACAATGCAGGGACCGCGATGCGCGTACTTGGTATGGCATCCGTCCTCGCTGGAGCACGACACGGGGCCGGGTCATCCCGAAACGCCGGCCCGGGTGAGGGCGATCCTCGATGAGCTGCGCTCGGTCTCTTTTGGAGACCGTCTGGTTTGGCGAGAAGCTCCCGCCGCAGCCGAGACCGCCCTGTTGCGCGTCCACTCTGCCGATTACCTGGCCTTTTTGCGGCGAACCGCATCGCGCGGCGGCGGCCGTCTGGATCCCGATACGGTAATGAGCGAGAAAAGCTGGGAAGCGGCGATCTACGCCGCCGGGGCCGCTCTGGAGGCCGCCAGATTGGCTCTGGAAAACGGCCCGGCGTTCGCCGCGGTACGGCCTCCGGGCCACCACGCCACTCGCGACCGGGCCATGGGATTCTGCCTGATCAACAATGTGGTGGTCGCGGCGCTGGCCGCCCTGGAGGAGTTCGGAGCCAGCCGGGTTCTAATAATCGACTGGGACGTCCATCACGGAAACGGCACCCAGGATCTGGTGGAGTCGGATCCCAGGATCCGCTACGTGTCGCTCCACCAGTGGCCGCTGTATCCCGGAACCGGTCGGGCGGAGGAGCGCGGTGTGGGCAACGTCTTCAACGTGCCCCGCCCGCCGGGCCTTCCCAGGGAAAGGTACGTGGCCGACTTGGCGGAGGCGGTGGATCGGGCGCTGGACGGGTGGACGCCGGATCTGATACTGATATCGGCCGGCTTTGACGCGCTGGCCGGGGATCCGCTGGCAGGATTCACCCTCGAACCTGAAGACTATGCCACTTGGGTCCGGCGGTGGCGGGGTTTTGGAGTCCCCATCGCTTCGGTGCTGGAAGGTGGATATGTACCTTCCAGGATTCGCTTGGCGGCCGCCGCGCATCTCCAAGCGCTGATCGACTGAGAACGGAGCCCCGCGATGCCGGCCAAGGCTCATAGGGCCAATCTTCTGATGGCGCTTCAGCCCTGGCACGAAGTGGACGAAGGGATCCACCGCCGCATTCTGCAGCTAGTGGATGCCAGGCCGGAACAGGACGTCCTGTGGATTGGCTGCGGATCGGGCCGGGCGGTGTTGTGGTGGGCCAACCGGTTGAACGCGCGAGTACACGGAATCGATCCCGACCCGGTAGCCATCGAGCGGGCGGATGCCGCGGTCCGAGAGCTGGGCCTGACGGCTCAGGTCACGCTTCAGGTGGGGAATCCGGAGGATCTCCCCCACGAGAACCAGGCCTTCGATTTGGTAGTGCTCCACATGCTCTACCTCCCAGGCGCGGACGCTATGAAAGTCGTCCAAGAGGCCGCCCGTGTAGTGCGGGGCTACGGAGTGGTGGCCGGTATCGTTCCCACCTGGTTGAGCCGTCCGTCCCCTTTGGAGGCGGAGCGTTTGGGCGCGCTGGGGATCAATCCGTTCCTGCTGGTGGAGTGGAAACAATTTTTCAGGGAGGCCGGTCTGGTGGAGCTTGTGGCCGAGGATGCAGCTTTGGATGGATCGTGGATCTCCCAGCAGTGGCCTTGGGTGGTGATTCGCGCGTGGCGAGCCGGCGGTTGGTCCGCGGTGCGGGCGGCGCTCAGCCGGCCGGTTTTCACCCTCGCACGCCTGGCCCGCCGTAGGGTACTGAGCCTGTCGATTCTGAAAGGTACGCGTTGGCCCCACGAGTAGGAGCTGCAGTCTGCGAAGTCGCGCTGCCGCTTCCCAGCGATCGCCTGTATCGCTATCTGCTGCCCGAGGATCTGTCCGACCGCGCGGCGCCTGGTATGCGAGTCCTCGTACCGGTACGCACGGGCGAAATGGTGGGCGTGGTGATGCGCCTGGACCGTGCTGATGAAGGGGAATCGCTGCGGCCGCTGTTGCTATTTCCCGATCCCGAGCCGGTAGTGCCCGGGGATCTGATGCAGCTGGCGGAGTGGATGGCCGGCTACTACGTGACACCTATCGGTTTGGTACTGCGGGCGATGCTTCCCTCGGGACTTTGGGGCCGCTCGCGGTTGGTGGCGCACCTGGTTGAAGGAGCGCCGGCGCTGTCCGGTTCGGCCGGAGAGCTGCTCTCGGCTCTGCGCCGTATGGGCGGGCGGGCAACTGCGGCGAGGCTGAGCCGTGAACTCGACCGTCCGGTCTGGGACCTTCTCAGGCGCGCCGAGCAGGCGGGGGCGCTGAGTCTCGAGGTATCACCGGCTCGCTTGGGGATCGCCCCCAAAACCGAGAAAACGGTGCGCCTCATCCGCTATCTCCCATCCCTGCTCGAACGGGAGCAGGTCTTTGGCCGCGCGCTCAGGCAGAGAGAGCTTTACGAGACCATAGATGCGCTGGGCGGGGAGGCGACCGTGTCGCATCTGGTGAGGCAGTTGGGTTTTTCCTCTGCTCTGGTCAGAGGTCTGGTGCGGCGCGGGGTGGCGGTGTACGGGGAGCGCCGGGTAGTGCGGGATCCGTTTGCCGGCGTTCCCGAGGCGGCGCCCCCCGAGCCCACTGCGCAGCAGCGGGAGGCGCTGGCCAAGCTGATCGGCATGCCGCCTGGGGGAGCCGCGCTTCTTTTTGGCGTTACGGGGAGCGGTAAGACCTTAGTTTATCTGGAAGCGCTGCGCCGGGAACTGGAGGAGGGCCGCGGTGCGATTGTGCTGGTACCCGAGATCGCCCTCACGGCTCAAACCGTGGCCCGGGTGCGAGGCGTGTTCGGCGACACCGTGGCCGTGCTCCACAGTGGGTTGTCTGAAGCGGAAAGAGTGGACGCATGGTACGCCGTGGCGTCGGGAAGAAGAAAGGTCGTGGTGGGAGCCCGCTCGGCGGTTTTTGCTCCCGTGGCGAAGCTCGGGGCTTTGGTGGTGGATGAGGAGCATGATCCGAGCTACAAGAACGGGGAAGCGCCCCGATATCACGCGCGGGACGTGGCGCTCAGGCGGGCCCGGCTGGCGGGGGCGCGGGTAATATTGGGCAGCGCTACCCCCTCGCTGGAGGTCTGGGCCGTGCGCGACAAGATCACGCTGGTTCGCCTCCCGCAGAGGGTGCAAGCTCCGGGCCTGCCCCAGGTCAAGATCGTGGACCTGCGCATCGCTCCGTTGGCCGTTGGGTCGGGTGGGGTGCCCTGGTCTTTGGAGTTGGACCGCTCGGTGGAAGAGCGTTTGAGGAGCGGCGAGCAAGTCATCCTTCTGCTCAACCGCCGGGGCTTTGCCAATTTTCTTCAATGTTTGAAGTGCGGAGATGTGGCGCAGTGTCCCTCTTGCAGCATCGCCCTTACGGTGCACCGGACGCCGGCAGCGCTCAAGTGTCACTACTGCGGTCATCAGGAGGCGCTGCCCGAGCGGTGCCGGATTTGCGGCGGCGAAACGCAGCGGACCAGAGGTGTGGGTACCCAGGCGCTGGAGCGCTGGCTCGCCGAGCGTTTTTCCGGCGCGCGGCTGGCACGGATGGATGCGGATACCACCACCGGCAAGTGGTCTCACGGGAGAATCCTGGAGCGGGTGGCCAGGGGTGAAGTGGATCTTCTTTTCGGCACACAGATGATCGCCAAAGGGCTCGATTTTCCGAACGTAACGCTGGTGGGTGTAATTGATGCGGACACGTCCCTTCATCTTCCGGATTTCCGCGCTGCGGAGCGGACCTTCCAGCTCGTGGCCCAAGTGGCGGGCCGAGCGGGGCGGGGTCCCAAGGGGGGCGAGGTGTTGATCCAAACGCGCCATCCTCATCACTATGCGATCGAGGCCGTGGCGGCGCACGATTTCGAAGCTTTTGCTCAACGGGAACTGGAAGTCCGCCGCACGCCCCCGTATCCACCCCATGTGGCTTTGGCGAACGTCGTGGTGAGTGGGCTGGACGAGCGCCGGGTGGGGGAGGCGGCGGTAGAGCTTGCAGGCTGGTTTCGGAGACTGATAGCGGTGCGGGCACCCGGCCAGGGGGAGGTTGTGGGTCCCGCGCCCGCGCCGCTGGCCCGGATAAAGCAGCGGTGGCGCTGGCATTTGTTGTTACGCTCTGCCGACCGGGAGTGGCTGGGGCGGGTTGTGGGATATGCTGCCCGGCGGGCGCCGTATGCTTCGCGGCGGGGCGGTCCGGTCCGAGTGATCTTCGACCGCGACCCGGTATCGTTGCTCTAGCGGGCGGGGCCGCCATCTCGCTACCATATTGATGCCTCATGATGCGCTACGAGTATCGCCCTCCGGCCTTCGATGCGCCGCCTTTGAGCGGCGCGCCCGACGCCCGCTTCGAGCCGGCGCCGGAGGACGGGATACTGCCCGAGGGGTTCTTTGCCACCACCAATCTTCCCACCTATGTGAAAGTGCGGGGACGGTGGCTCAGACCGCGTGCGCTGCGCATGGACTGCGCCATAGTGCTCGAGCCCGGCGGGGAGCTGGTTACGCTGGAGCCCCGGCGGCTGAAGAAGGGCGATCTGGTGGCGATGGGGGAAGCGGAGGACGGGAGCGAGGGGATCTACGTCCACACCGAGGGTTTTCTGACCGGCGGTCGCAGCGCCAACGAGTTCCGTTTCATGGGCACTCCCGTGAGCCGCGAGCGGCCGGTGGATTACCAGCACCTGGCGGAGCTCTTGGCTGAGGAAAAGGAGCGGGGTGGATATATCATCTGGGTGGCCGGTCCGGCACTGGTTCACGCCCGGGTTCGGGAGGACTTTATCTGGTTCATAGAGCATGGCTATGTTAGTGCCTTCCTCGGAGGGAACGCCATCGCGGTGCACGATCTGGAAGCCGCTATGTTCGGTACGTCTTTAGGGATTACCGAGAGCGGCGAGTTGGCCGAGCATGGGCACGGGCTGCATTTGAGGGCGATCAACGCCATAAGGCGCCTCGGGTCGATCGAGAAGGCGGTGCAGTCGGGGTTGATCCGGGAAGGGATAATGTATGCCCTGGTAACCTGCGGTGTTCCTTACGTGCTGGCGGGTTCCATTCGGGACGACGGTCCTCTTCCCGGGGTGATACCGAACGTTCTGGATGCGCAGGACGCCATGCGGGAGCATACCGCCCGGGCGACTTTTGCGGTGTTCATCGCCACCGCCTTGCACGCCATCGCGGTAGGCAATATGTTGCCGGCCTTTGTCGACGAAGGGGGCGATCGGCTGCGTCCGCTGCCCACGATCTGTGTGGACCAGGAAGAGTTCGTGGTGAACAAGCTTCGGGACCGCGGCACGCATCAGGCGTACGGGGTGGTGACCAACGCGCAGGATTTCATGCACGTGTTGCGGTTCTATGTGGAGCGGTGGGAGCAGGCTCACCGGTCGGCGAGCGTAGTCCAGCGGGTCTAGCTCCCGGCTGGATGCGGGTTGCTGCCGTTGTGGGGGAGGCAATTCCTCCGGCGGAGCTGGAGCGGGTTTGGCTCTTCTCCCCGTTGAGGCAGGAAGATCGCGAGTGGGGCACGGCGGTTTTGGCGCGCCGGGGAGAGGGAGGCCGCGTTCGCGTTTACACCGCCAGATACATGCTGGTGTTGCGTGGTAGGGAGCGAGGGCAAAGCAAGGTCACTCTGGAGGAGGTGGGAGAGGGTCCGGCCGAGGTGGTAGAAGAGATTGTGCGAGGGGTGAGAGAGCGTTCCGGGGAGCTAGAGCCCCCGGTGGAAATATCCGTTGCCCTGTGGTACGGAGCCGAGGATGACCAGCCCGCCGCCCAAGGTTGATCCCCACGCGCTCTTGGAACTGTTCCGCCGCTATCTTCGGGACCACAATTTGCCGATCACCCAGCAGCGGGAGGCGGTTGCCGAGGCGGTTTTCTTTGCGGACGGCCACGTGTCCGTGGGTGATATCGAACGGAGCTTGCGGCAGCGGGGGCTGAGGATCGGAAAGGCCACCGTGTACCGTACTCTGACGCTGCTCACCACCGCCGGACTGGTTCAAGAGCACGACTTTGGCGAGGGGTTCAAGCGCTACGAGCCCCTTGCGTCACAGAGCCATCACGAGCATTTGATATGTCTTTCATGCGGGAAGGTGGTGGAGTTCTCCAGCGAGCGGCTGGAGAGGATGAAGGCCCTGATTGCCGAAGAGCACGGCTTCCGACACCACCATCACCGCCTGGAGATCTACGGCTTTTGCCGCGAATGTCAGACCCGGGATGCAGTTACTTTGAGACCGGAAACACTTTAGGAAGCGAGGGTGACGGAGAGGTGATAGACCCGAAGTTGTTCATGCCCACCAAGGCCTTTCTGACGAAAGGTGTAGGTCGCCATCGGGAGAAGCTTACCAGCTTCGAGTTGGCGCTGAGGGATGCGCGGATTGCACAGTACAACTTGGTGCGGGTGAGTTCGATCTTCCCGCCCCACTGCCAACTGGTACACTGGGAGCAGGGAGTGAAGATGCTCCAGCCGGGCCAGGTGGTTTTCGCGGTGGTAGCCGAGGCGTCCACCAATGAGCCGTCCCGCCTGGCGGCGGCGGCGATCGGGCTTGCAATTCCGGCCGACCCCAACCACCACGGCTACATTTCCGAGCATCACGCCTTCGGCCAGCGGCAGCAATCTGCAGGCGACTATGCCGAGGACCTGGCGGCCAGCATGCTGGCCACGGTTTTGGGAGTGCCGTTCGATCCGGAGCAGGCGTGGGACCAGCGCAAGGAGCAGTGGCTCCTGTCCGGCGAGATCGTCAAAACCATGCACATTAGTTGCACCGCCGAGGCACAGGACGACGGTCGCTGGGTCACGGTGGTGAGCGCCTTGGTATTCTGCGGGTGAACGAATTCCGCGACCGGGGCAGCCCCGACCCGACGTCGGACCGACGGCTGGCGGAGTTTTCCTGGGGGCCCCCGGACAACTTCCTGGGCTTGCCGCCGGAAGAGAGTTCCTTCGAGTCGGCCCGGGTGGTGATCCTGCCGGTGCCGTACGAGGCCACCGTATCCTGGGGTGGCGGAACCCGCTACGGGCCGCGGGCTCTGCTCCACGCCTCACGCTTCGTGGAACTGTACGACCACGAGCTAGATACCGAGCCCTACAAAGTCGGGATCCATACCCTTCCCGAGCTTCTGTTGCCCGCAGGAGGTCCCGCGGCCGCGCTGGAAGAACTGCGCCGGGTGGTGGAAATCCTGCTGGACGACGGCAAGTTCGTCATCATGCTGGGGGGCGAGCACAGTATCTCCGCACCACCCATCCTGGCGCACGCCGCCCGCATGAAGCCCCGGAGCCTCTCGGTGCTCCAGCTGGACGCGCACGCCGATCTGCGGGCCGAATACGAAGGCACTCCCTACTCCCACGCCTGCGTCATGTATCGGGTCCACCGGGAAGCGAGGCTAGTACCCGCGGGGATCCGCTCCCTGACCGCCGAAGAGCGGGACCTGATGAGGCGCGAAAAGATACCGGCGGTCTTCGGACACCAGCTGTCCGAACCGGATTGGATCGACCGGGTGATCCAATCCCTCGGCCCAGAAGTCTACATCACCATCGACGTGGACTTTTTCGATCCTTCGGTAATGCCCGCTACCGGGACGCCCGAGCCCGGAGGCGGCACCTGGCAGCCCACCCTCGCGCTTCTGGAACGGGTGTTCCGCGAACGGCGAGTGGTGGGCTGCGATGTCGTGGAGCTGGCCCCGATACCCGGGCAACCTCATCCGGATTTTCTGGCAGCCAAGCTAGTCTACAAGCTCGTGGGGTTCTATGCCGCCTGCCGGGAACGCTAGGCCCGATCCGAGCGTTGTAGGAAGCGCATGACCGAGACCGCTTCCGTAGGAATCGCCGTCGCCTTCGTGGCCGGAACGCTGAGCTTTCTATCGCCCTGCGTTCTGCCCCTGATACCCAGCTACATCTCTTTCATAACCGGGCTCTCCCTGGATGAACTCGGCGAAAGGCGCTGGCTGGCCTTTACGCACGCGCTGCTGTTCATCAGCGGTTTCACTTTGATTTTCGTAGCTCTGGGAGCCACGGCCACCGGAATCGGCCGGCTGCTCAACTACAATCAGGTATGGCTGGAACGGATCGGGGGCCTGCTGATCATCTTCTTTGGGCTCTATCTACTGGGCGTTTTCCGCTGGGGTTTTTTGGCCCGGGAGCGGCGCATCCAGATTCAGGACAAGCCGTTGGGCTACCTGGGTAGTGTGCTGGTAGGACTAGCCTTCGGAGCCGGCTGGACTCCTTGTATAGGTCCGATTCTGGGCTCGATTCTCCTCTACACCAGTACCACCGCAGACTTGGGTCAAGGGATCGTTCTTTTGCTGGCTTATTCATTGGGTCTTGCGATTCCGTTTCTCCTCGCTGCGCTGGCCGTAGAACGGTTTATCCAGTGGTTCAGGCGATTCCGGAGGTTCATACCGCTGACCGAAAAGGTGGCCGGTGCGGTTCTGGTGGGAGTTGGCCTGCTCCTAGTTACGGGATACTTCTCCTGGCTTGCAGGGTGGCTCCAAGGCCTCACCCCGGAATTCCTGCGATCTCGCCTGTAGTCGGGTTTGGCTGCCGCTGGCTTGCGCCGGGTAAAATTCAGGCTAACCTATGTAACTCGGGGAAGCGACGTTGGATAGCTTTCTTCGGCTTCCCGAACGTACGGGCCTCACCGGCAGAAAGGCAGGAACCGCAGCATGAAGATCGATCGATTGACACTGTCAGCTCTGGCAGGGGTGGCGCTTCTTGCCGCTTGCGGAGGCGAGAGGAACCAGGCCTCGGGCGGCGAGGAGCGAGATTTGAGCTTGGCACCCGCCGAATCCATCGCCCCAATGGGTGACATCCCGGCGGCCCAGCCGCAGCGGCCGGAGCCTCCGCGGGCGCAGCAACCGGCGGTTCCCAGGACTACGGGTCAGACGGCGCCGCCGCAACGCCAACCGGAGGCTGCTCCACGGACTCAGCCGGCTCCGCTGTCCTTGGCCGAAGGGACGGTGATCGAGCTGTGGGCAGCGGACACTCTGACCTCGCGGCACAACAAGAAGGGTGACGAAGTCCGAGCGGTTCTTCCCGCCGCTCTCAAGGATTCCCGAGGCCGGGAGGTGATTCCCGAAGGTGCGATATTCATCGGCACCATCACCGACATCGCCCCGGCCGAATCTCCGGGCGGCGAGGGTAGAATCGTGTTGGCCTTCGATCGGGTCGAGTTTGGCGGTAGGACCTACCCGGTTTCCGCCCGGGTGGAGGATCTGGGCACTTACATGAAGGGGAGGGGAATTACCGCCGGAGATGCGGCCAAGGTCGGTGCCGGAGCGGTGGTGGGCGGTGTGGCCGGACGGATCATAGGCCGCAACACCAAAGGAGCGGTCATCGGAGCCGCGGCGGGAGCCGCCGCGGGTGCGGGAATAGCGGCCGCGACACGGGACATCGACATCATCTTGCCCGCCGGGGCGCTAGTGAAGCTGGTCCTTACCGCCCCCTTCGTGCGGGAAGCGGGTTCTTAAGAGTTCGGCGAGCGGCGGCGGGTTTCAGTAGCCCGCCGCCCCGCCTCCCCTGCGGGGATCGGCCACGCCGATCCACCGTCCGCCGCGCCATTCGATGGCGGCGATATCGCCACTGTAGCCGGATCTTTCCTCCACCGTGTGTCCCCAGGAGCGGAGCGTCTCCACCACTGCGTCCGACAGGCCGCCTCTCTCGTAGAAAATCTGGTCCGGCCAGGCTTGGTGATGAATTCGCGGGGCCGCGACCGCCTCTGCGAGGGTCATACCGTGGTCGATCACGTTCAAGATGACTTGCGCCACGCTGGTAATTATGGTCGGCCCGCCGGGGGTGCCGAGTACCATCCTGAGCCGGCCCTGAGGATCGAGCACGATCGAGGGCGTCATGGCGGACAGCATTCGCTTTCCCGGCGCTATGGCGTTGGCTTCTCCCTGAACCAAGCCGTACTGGTTCGGCCTTCCGGGAGCGGCGGCAAAGTCGTCCATCTCGTTGTTGAGCAGGAAACCGGCTCCGGTCACCGTGACGCCGCTGCCGTAGCTGGAGTTTATCGTAGTAGTTACGCTGACCGCGTTGCCCCGGGAATCCACTATCGAGTAGTGGGTAGTGTTGGTCCCTTCGCTCCCGGAGGATACAAACGCGGGCGTCTTGGATGCTTTCTGGGGATCGATTTCGCTTCTGAGGGTGGCTGCGTACTCTTTGGAGAGCAACCGATCCAGCGGCATGCTTACGAAAGCGGGATCTCCCAGGTACCGGTTGCGGTCGATGAACGCGCGGCGCATCGCTTCCGCCTTGAGATGCACCGACTCGGCGGCACCGAAGGGAGGCAGGGGATCGTAGCCTTCGAGAATGTTCAGGATTTCCGCAAGGGTTACACCGCCGGAGCTGGAGGGCGGCATGGAATAAATCGTGTGCCCCCGATACCGGATGACCACGGGATCGCGCCAGATGGGCCGGTAGCCGGCGAGGTCCTCTTTGGAGATGATCCCGCCGCCTCGCTCCATTTCCGCAACTATGAGGTCAGCTATGTATCCCCGGTAGAAGACCGGCGCACCGCTGTCCGCTATGGCCTGCAGAGTCGCAGCCAAGTCCGGCTGCTGGAAGAGCGTACCCGGCTTCGGGGCTTCGCCATTGGGCAGGAACTGCGAGCGAGAGGCCGGAAACTGCGCCAGCTTGCGGGCCGACGACGCGATCGAGCGACTGCGAAACTCGTCGATTACGAAACCCTCTTTTGCCAAGCGCACGGCCGGCTGTACCAGATCGCGCCAGGGCAGCGAGCCGTACCTCCGGTGCGCTTCGAACATTCCCGCCACGCTTCCGGGAACGCCGGCTGCCAGGTGTCCGATGACGCTGCGGTCGGTGACCCGACCTTGCTCGTCCAAATACATGTTCCGGCTCGCCCGACCGGGTGCGGTCTCCCGGTAATCGAGGGTGCTCACCGTTCCGTCGGCCAGCCGGATCACCATGTATCCTCCACCTCCCAGGTTGCCGGCTTCGGGGTGGACCACGGCGAGGGCAAAGCCGACCGCCACGGCGGCGTCCACCGCGTTGCCTCCCCGCTTCAATATCTCGGCCCCTACCGCGCTGGCGATGGGGCTGCCGGAAACCACCATCCCCGAGGTTGCGGTTTCGGCTACGGTTCTCTCTAGCAGCGGCCAGCCGGCAGGGAAGCCGGATGGCAGTTGTCCCTGGGAGAAGGCGGGGCTGGCGCAAAGGGCCGCTCCTAGGATCGCTCCTACGGCGCTCGAACTCAGAAGATATGCCGGGCGATTCATTTGCTTGATCCTCGTTGACCGGTTCGGTTTTCGATGGAAGATTTAGGATCCTTTCAATCGGCGCCAATGTCAACTCCCGAATTCTTCGACCCCAGGCTCACCGAGCAGCGCAATCCTCGGAGCGTGGCGATCGACGTGGCATCGTCGCTCGAGATTGTAGACTTGATGAACTCCGAAGATCGTTTGGTTCCGGGCGTGGTGCACAGTCGCCGTGCCGAGATCGCCGCGACCATCGATTTGGTCGTGGAGTCGTTTCGGTCCGGCGGGCGGCTCATATATGTGGGGGCAGGAACCAGCGGGCGGCTGGGGGTGCTGGATGCGGCGGAGTGTCCTCCCACCTTCGGCACTCCTCCGGAGATGGTGGTGGGGATCATCGCCGGAGGTCCAGCGGCTATGTTCCGCAGTCAGGAAGGGGCCGAGGACGACACGGAGGCGGGCGCGCGGGCCATGGACGAACACGCAGTGTCGGAAAAAGATGTGGTGGTGGGGATCGCGGCCAGCGGAACCACGCCGTACGTCCGCGCCGCGCTCGAACGCGCCCGGTCCCGGGGTGCCAAAACGGTCTTGCTCACTTGTTCCGATCCTCCGGCGGACCTCGCCGCAAAATGCCGAGTGGTGATCTTTCTTCCCACCGGACCGGAAGTCCTTACTGGATCCACCCGGCTGAAGGCGGGTACCGCGACGAAGTTGGTGCTCAACACGATCAGCACCGGGGCGATGATCAGGTTGGGTAAGTGTTACGGCAACCTGATGGTGGACTTGATGGCGTGGAGCGAGAAGCTCAGGGATCGCGGAGAGCGCATAGTGATGGAGACCTGCGGGGTGGGGCGGAAGGAGGCTCGGGCAGCCATCGAAGCCGCGGGAGGTAGCGTCAAGGTGGCGATCGTCATGGTGCGCCGGGGTGTGGATCGGGAAGAGGCTGTGCGCCTGCTGGAAGCGAGCGGCGGCTTGGTGAGGCGCGTGGTGGGCGATCCTCCCCGATGAGCGTATTGGCCGTGGGGCTCATGTCCGGCACTTCTGCGGACGGAGTGGACGCCGCACTGGTCCGGATCGAGGAGTCGGGCGAGCTTTCTTTGGTGGCTTTTGTTTTCCTGGCCTACGCGGCTTCGGAGCGGGTCCGGCTGCTGGATGCCATAGAGCGGGGTACGCCCCGGGAGCTGGCCACTGTCGACGTCTGGTTGGGCGAGAGGTTCGCTGACGCGGTGGAACGAGTGCTCGCCGAAGCGGGCGCGAAGGCCAAGGATTTGAAGTTCATTGCGTGTCACGGGCACACCTTCTGGCACGAGCCGGGAAAAGCCAGCCTCCAGCTGGGAAATCCCGCGGTGCTGGCCGAGCGTTTCGGCGTGACGGTGGTCAGCGATTTCCGCAGCCGGGACGTGGCGGCGGGCGGGCAGGGTGCCCCACTGGTGCCTATCGCGGACGCCTGTCTGTTCGGCCATCCGCAAAAAGGCAGGGCGCTGCTCAACTTGGGAGGAATGGCAAACGTAACCTGGGTGCCGAGGTTGGGGGATGTGGATGGCACGATCGCTTTCGATACCGGGCCCGGCATGGCCGTGATCGACTGCGTAGTGCGGAAGTTGGTGCCGGACTTGGAGTACGATGTGGGCGGGGTGCTGGCCGCTTCGGGCCGGGCGGTGGAGGAAGCGGTGAGGGTTCTGTTGAGCGATCCCTTCTTTGGACTTCCTCCGCCCAAGAGCACGGGTAGAGAGAGGTTCGGGACCGCCTTTGCGGAGCGGTTGATCGCGGAGGTGAGTGAGCGCCTGCCGGACGCCGCGCCGGAAGACATGGTGGCCACAGCCGTGGAGCTTACCGCCAGATCGGTAGCGGATCAGATCGAACGGTGGCTGCCCCGCGGAGAGCGAAGCGAGCTTCTGGTGTCCGGAGGAGGCGCCAAGAACCGCTGGCTGATGGAAAGGCTCGCCCAGCGTTTAGCCCAGTGGGAAGTCGTTCGTTTCGAGGACGTCTTCTTTGACGGGGACGCCAAGGAGGCTGCCGCGTTCGCCTTTCTGGGGTGGCTTACCTTGCACGGTCGCCCGGGGAACGTTCCCCGAGCTACCGGCGCCCGCGGCCCGCGCGTACTGGGCCGTATCACGCCAGCTTAAAGCAACTAGCCGGCGGCGCGGGACGCCCGGTCTTTGGAAAGACCGCTAGCGCCGCGGTTCGTTGCGCTTTGGTTCAATTGAGGGAGTTCAAAAGCCTCGCCGCGAAAGCTGCCGGTACCGCAAAGACGATGCGCCCTTCCGTTCCCGGCTGTCCGCCGAAGAGTACCCCGACCACTCTGCCCTGGCGGTCGATCACCGGGCTTCCGCTGGCCCCTTCCGCGCCGTAGCCGTCGATTTGGATGCGATCCTCCAGCACCTTGCTTACCGTGCCTGGGGTGAGGGTGGTTCGGGCTACGAACCGCGCGCCGCTCCGGCTCATGGGCAATTCGATCCCCAGAGGAAAGCCGATGATTGCGACCGGCTCGCCGGGGCGTGTAGGCGGTACCTCGGTGGCCAGCGGTCCTATGGTGGGAACGCCTCCCCGGATGTCAACCTTGACGGCGGCGAGATCGGCATCGGGTGACACCCCCAGAAGTCGGGCGGGAAAGTTCTGGTCCGAGTCGGCAAATTGGATCCCGATGCGCCGCGGGGTGCGGGTCCCGTCGGCGCCGCGCACCACGTGCCGGTTGGTTATCAGCACGCCGTCTTCCCGGACCGCGAAGGCGGTCCCGGTGAAGACCTCGCCCGGCGCGAATTCCACGTAAATGATCGCCACGGCGTCCTGGTGCGCTTCGAACAGCTCGGCGTAATCGACCTGCGCGGCGGCATGCTGGTAGCTCAGGGTGAGGGCGGCGCTGTCCAGCTGCCGCCTCAGGGACGCTACCCGCTGGGTGTTTCCGGCTTGCTGCGCCGCTTGCAGCTCGGCTCGCAGCCTTTCCACTTCGGACTGGGACCGCCGCAAGGCTTCGGCCAGACCGGTGAGCTGTCCCTGTAGGGACGCTATCGCCATGTCCGCTGCACTGAGGACGCTGTCGATTCTGGCCTGCAGCGCCGCCACCTCCATCTGGCGGAGCCTTTCCTGGCGGCGGCTTTCGAAAATGAAAGCGCCGATGGCCAGGAGGAGAGCGCCTAGGAGGACTGTAATGAAGGTGCGGTGGCGCCGGGTTTGTTTCTTGACCTCGATGCGTACTCGTTCGGTAGTACTCAGCCGCCCCGCCGCGGTGGGCCTGGCCGGCTTGTCTCCCCCGACTGTAGTGCGGATTTCCTCCTCTTGCGCCAGCGGCCGGGGAGCGGCGTCGGGCGTGGAATCCGGTACCAGGCGGAACTCGCAAAGAGGGCCGTCAGCGCCGAACTTTATTTGGTCTGTGTCGTCGAGGGGGGTGTCCTGGGTTATGCGGTGCCCGTTCACCAGGGTGCCGTTTCGGCTCCCCACGTCGCGAATGAACCATCGCTCCCCTTTTTTGAATATGACTGCGTGGCGGGCGGAGACGCCAAGTTCTCGGGTGGGGTGGAATTGGAGGTCCGAGGAAGGGTGCCGCCCTACGGCTACCTCGGGCTTGGAAAAGACGAAGACCGCGCCCGAGCTGGCGCCGCTCAACACGGTAAGCTGTGCTTTCATCTCCTAGCCCGTTTTGCTTTCCTTCCCCCCGCGGCGCTTGCCTCCGATTACGGACTTCAGCCATCCCCTGGTTCCTTTGCGCTGGGGCGGGTTCCCCTTGTAGACCGGCACCGGCTCGGTGGTGGACTCGGTGTCGAGGAGGGGATATACCTCGTGCCCTACGGTCTCGTCTCCGGTGACTTCCTTGAGCCCTTCGCCCCACAGCCGGGCTATTATCACGGTGATGTTGTCCGGCCCGCCGCGCTCGTTGGCCAAATCGATCAGCTTGGAGCAGGCGGCGGCCAGGTCTTCACGGTTTGCCGTAGCGATCTCGGCGATCTCCTCTTTGCGGACCTGGCCCGAGAGTCCGTCGGAGCAAAGCACGATCAAGTCCTCGCGCCGGGCCTCCTGATGGGTGAGATCCACCCGCACGCGGGGGTCCGGTCCCAGGGCTTGGAGGATTATGTTCCGCCGCTCGCTGCGCTCGGCCTCTTCTTCGGTAAGCTCCCCGGCATCGACCAGGCGCTGCATCAGGGATTGGTCTTTGGTAAGTTGGACCGCCTGGCCGCGGCGCACCAGATAGGCCCGGGAATCGCCCACCTGGGTGAGATAGAGATGATCGCCCAAGATCCCGACCGCGGTGGTGGTGGTTCCCATGCCGCGAACCTCGGGATGCTCCTTGGCGTACGCGTGGATCCGCTGGTTGGCTAGTTCCACCGCTTCCTTGAGGCGGTAGGCGAACTGCTGCGGCGTGTTCTCCTGGTCCGCGTACCATTTGGTAATCATGTGCTCGTAGATCGTCTGGGTCGCCATCTCGCTAGCTATCTCCCCCGCGGCTGCACCGCCCATCCCGTCCGCCACCACCAGGAGAGTACCCTTGGGACCGAGTTCGTGCTCGCGTACTTCCGGTTGAAGCGAGGCGTTCCTGGCGGTGAGATCGGCTACCAGGAAAGCGTCCTCGTTGTGCTCCCGGTTTCTCCCCCTGTCGGTCTTGCCGAACACCGAGACTCGGATGCCCTTTTGAACGGTTTTGTGGCTAGAGTTCACGGGCGACCTCGTTCGAAAGCTTGCACCAGAGCCTGATATGACTCCTTGTTCGGTTGAAGCCGAAGCGCTTCCCGTGCCCACCGCAAAGTTTCCTGTCGGTCAGCGATTTCGGCGTACGCGTTGGCGATCACATAGGCGGCGAACGCCTTATCCTCAATCGAGATGTCTGGCAGGTTGAAGTACGCCATCGCGGTGTCAATTATTCCCGGGACCAGATGGGCCACAGAACCTCCGGCCAGGAGGTCAAACTTGGCCATTAGCCAGTCCGATGCCGTGGCTGCATTGACCACGATGCCCGGCTCTGGTGTTCCTGTTCTCCCAGGCGGAGTCCCCGTAGCGGGTGCGCCACCGGAGGGCGCCTGGGTAGCAGTAGCCGTTGTGGTGGTACGGCTTGCAGCCTCTGTGCCCTCCCTTTTAACTCCTCCGGCAGAAGCTGCGCCTTGCCCCGCCGTTGAAGCTGTGTCTTGCGTCACCGCGGCTGCCGGCTGGGTCTCTCCCGCCGGTTCGGTTGCTGCGTTGCGGTTGGAAAGGAGCAGCGCCGCAGCACCGCCGCCCAAGGCGATGAGCGCGGCGGAAGCGGCTATGATCGCGGTTTGCTTTCCCCTCCTGGTGCGGGGTGCGGCCTCGACCGCCACCGCCGGCTGGGGAGCCGCGGTATCGGGCGTTACGGCGCGACCTCCGGCGACCCGAGTCTTGGGAAGCTGCCGAGTAGCTGCGGTCTCTATGCTCGAGATTAGTTGAGTGGCTCCTTCCGGGTCCACACCTGCCGGAGCCGCCGCCATTTGGGAGACGGCCTCTAGCGCGTCCCGCACGAACTCGGCCACGGTGGCGTAGCGGTCCTGCGGCATGCGCTGCAAGGCGCGGTCCATCACTTCCTGGAGGCGCGGTGGGAAGTTGGCGCCGGGCAGCGCCTGATTCAGCGGCATGGGATCGTCCGTCAGCCGCTTGATCATCACCTCCTGGGCGGTGTCGGCCTGGAAGGGAAGTGTGCCGGTGAGCATCCGGTAGAACACCAGCGCCAGGGAGTAAAGGTCACTGCGCCCGTCCAGCTTGTCGCCCGCCAACTGCTCGGGGCTCATGTACTCCGGCGTGCCCACCACCAGCCCGGTCTTGGTGACCTTTTGTCCTTCCTCGCCCCCCATCGCTTTGGCGATCCCGAAGTCCACCACCTTTACCAGGTCGGAGCCATCCCGGCCTCGGGTGATCATGATGTTGTCGGGCTTGAGATCGCGGTGCACGATCCCCAAATCGTGCGCCGCCTGGAGCGCGTCGCCCACCTGGCGCAATATGTTGGCGGCCCGGCGCGGAGGAAGTGCCCCTTCCCGGTCTATCAGATCGGTAAGGGCCTCTCCCTCGATGTACTCCATCGCCAGGTAGATCAGGCCGTCTTTGGTTTCTCCGAAATCGTAGATGGCGCAAACGTTGGGGTGATTGATCCTGGCGGCGTTGGCCGCCTCCCGGTTGAAGCGGGCGATGGCGTCGGGATCGTTGGCCATGGACTGAGACATGACCTTGATGGCGCTCTTGCGTCCCATCTTGACGTGCTCGCCCAGGTACACCGCTCCCATCCCGCCTTCGCCGAGCTTCTTTAGAATGTGATATCGCTCCGCGACGATGCTGCCGATCAGGTCCGACGCCCCGGTGGATCGCAGCGTCGAGCCGTCGTTGGGACAGAACCTGGTCTCGTCAGGCCACTCGGCCCCGCAGGTGGTGCAGACTTTCACGCGATATCCACCCTCAGCATTTTGCAGCCGACCAGCAGCCTGGAACCATTTTTCAGAGGCATCTCTCCTCTCACGGCTACGGCCACTCCGTTGCGGCTGCCGGCATCCAGCAGCACAAAGTCGGCGTCTTCCGAACGGACCTGCGCGTGCATCGCGCTCATGGACGGATCATAGGGAAAAATCCAGTCGCCCTGGTCCCTACCTATTGTAATATGTCTCCCCGGCGAAAGGTGGATTACGTCGCGCCCGCTCCCGTCCGCTCGCAACTGGGTGAGCGAAGCGATGTCCGCGCTGGGGACCAGACTCCCTAGCCGCCGGGTGGCGTCCCGTTCGGGTGGCCGGGGACCAGGGTATCCCAGCCTCCGGAATCGAAAAATCTGAGACCCGATCAGAAGCAGATCTCCGTCCACCAGCCGGTACGGCTCGGTGAGAAAGAACCAAGTGCCGTTTCTGCTTCCCAAGTCGCGCACCACCAGCTCGCCGTCATCCAGCCCTATCTGCGCATGAAGCGGGCTCAGGTAGAGATCGTCGGGGAAGCAGATATCCGCATCCTCCCGGCCAATAGTGGTTTCCTCGCCCGCCAGTCCGAAACGCTGGAGTTCCTCTCCACTCTCGTCGATCAACACCACTGTGACGCCCGCTAGAAGCGCGGAGCGCCCTGAGCTGCCCCGCGTAAGCGACCGCCCGCAAGCGGCGCAGAAACTGGCGTCGGGTTGCGCGGCAGCCCCGCAGGCGCGGCATACCGCGCTTCCTGGGGGCACCGGCAGGCGATGACCGCAATGAGCGCAAAAAGGAAAACCCGCGGCAACTGGAGAGCGACAGTTGGGGCAGTTTGACACCGGTCTCTACGCGGCTCCTTCCACGTGATCTTTGTCCTGCCTGGGCGAGCCAATCTACGCCGCGCCGGAAAAGGGGTCAACCACAACGCAAATTGACGGAGCTTCTTTCAATTGTGTAGGTTCCGCCCCCGTGAGGCAAGCGCGTAATATCGGACCGGCCGTTCTGGCTCTGGTTGCGGGCCTGGGATGCGGAAGCCCAGTGCGGACATTCTCCCCCATCGAGCCCTCGCTTGCCCGAGGCCCTCTTACCATCCGGGTGGTGTACCCGCGCTCCGGCCCACCGGTATGGGACGGCAACGCTTGGTTGATCCGCGCGGACTCGGGGGTCAGGATCGAAAGTCGCGACTCGGCGTTCATCTTCGGCTCGGTGGGAAGAGGTGACGCCGCTCTCTGGGTCAACGGGCGGCCCGTGCAAGTTCATCCCACCGGCGGCTGGATTGCGTGGCTGCCTTTGCCCGACGATACCTCCGCACGGTTCGAGCTGCTCGCCGCCGCGGGGAGCGACACGGTCCGAGCGGTCCTTGAAGTGCCGCTGGCTCCGCGGTTCCGGCCTCCTTCGTCCGCCGTCTGGATCGACACCAGCTCTCTTTGGCCCCGGGGTGATCGGTGGATCCTCCCGGGTGAACCGTCGTGGCTCTCGGTAACCGCTTCGAGAGATGCGAAACTGAGACTCATCACCGCGGCGGGAGACACCGTAAGCATGATTCCCATCGGCGCGGCGCGCGATTCCCCCCCGTGGGGAGAAGAGGCCTTTGCCACCGAACCCCTGTTAGCGGCAGGTCAAGATCGGGGAGCGCGCTACGTGCTCCGCTGGAACGGGCCGTTCGGTCCAGATCCCGGCAACCTATTTAGCCCTGCCCCCAGACCGGAGAACGGGGATTCGTCTTGGTTCAAAGTCGAAGCGATCCTGGGCGCCGACACGGTTCGGGCTCGCTGGCCCTTGAGAGTGGGGATACTGGATCGGGATCGACCTCTGGTAGCGGTGATCGACGACGACCCTGCACGCACGGGAACCACCGACAGCATACTCCCCGGCCGGCCTCTGCCGTACGGGACCTATCATTGGTTCTTTCCCACCGGAACTCTGGCGTCGGTGAGCGGCCGGTGGAACGATCAGGTTAGGTTGCAGCTTTCTTCCACCAGCGTCGCGTGGGTCGATGCGGGCGGGGTGAGGCCTCTGCCAGAGGGCACGCCGCCCCCGGCCGGACGGGTGGGATCGCTGCGGGTTTTGCGGTCGCCCGCTTCAGCCACACTGCGGATCCCGGTGAGCACTCGCGTCCCGTTCAGGGTGGAAGAAGAAGAACGCCGCCTGATCGTGACGCTTTACGGAGTCCAGGGCGACATGGACTGGATTCATTATGGCGAGGCCGACTCGCTGATCGAGTTGGTGCGATTCTCTCAGCGTACGGCGGAGGAGCTGGACATAACCGTCGAGCTGGGCGAGCCGGTGTGGGGCTACCGGGCCCGCTGGATTGACAACCAGCTGCTGTTGGAAATCCGGCGGCCGCCCGAGATCGACCGGCGCCGCCCCTTGGCGGGACGCAGAATCGCTCTCGATCCGGGCCATCCTCCCCTCGGCGCCACCGGACCCACGGGTGTAAGGGAGCCCGACGTGACTCTGGCCGTGGCCAGAATTGCCCGCGATCTCCTACTGGGGGAGCGGGCAGAGGTTATCCTCTTGAGAGATTCTGACGCACCCGTGAGCCTGGATGCTCGCACCACGACCGCAGAGCGGGAAAACGCCGAGCTGTTGGTTTCCATCCATGCCAACGCTCTACCCGACGGGGTAAACCCCTTCGTCAATAACGGCACCAGCGTTTACTACTTTCATCCCCGAGCGATAGAGCTTGCGAGAGCCATCAACCGGGAATTGGTCAAGCGGTTCGGTTTTCGCGACCTGGGCGTTGGCCGGGGGGATCTCGCTCTGGCTCGCCCGACCTGGATGCCGGCGGTCTTGGTCGAGGGGCTGTTCTTGATGATCCCGGAGCAGGAGGCGGTCTTGGCCAGCCCCGAGGGCCAGCGGCGATACGCCGAGGGGATCGTAGAGGGACTCAAGGCGTTTCTAAGAAGGCGGAGTCAGGCTAAGGATTGAACCGTTCGGCTCGCTCGCTACGTGCGGTGTCCGTCGCCGGGCTGTGCTTCCTGCAGGCGGTGTCGGGGAAGTCCCTACCCGCGCAGACCGATCCGTCCGGCGACTGGAAGACGTGGCACACTCGGCACTTCAGGATTCACGCCAAATCGCAAGACAGCGCCATGGCGCTCGAGGCTGCGGTGGAAGCCGAACGTGCCTATGCCCTGCTGGCCAGTGAGCTGGCGCAGCCGCGAGGCAAAATAGACCTTGTCTTGGCGGGCAATCTGGATGTTTCCAACGCTTTCACCTCTTTCTTCCCGTCCAACCGCATCACGCTGTATCTCACGCCTCCCGCCGGGAATCCGGTGCTGGGCAATTACGACAACTGGCTGAGGGTGGTGCTGGTGCATGAGCTCACTCATGCCTTTCACCTCGACCGGTCGCTGGGAGTGTGGCAGCTGCCTCAGTACATCTTCGGTAGGTGGCCGGCCTTTTTTCCGAACGCGTACCGGCCTTCCTGGGTTTCGGAAGGACTAGCTACGTACTACGAGTCCCGCCTTACCGGGGGCGGGAGACTGAAAGGCGGCTTGCACGGCCAGCTCTTGGCCGCAGCGGCAATGAAGGATTGGCCCGACGCCAACGATGCCACCCTTCTGAGCCCCAAGTGGCCTGCCGGTTTCAGACCTTACGCGTGGGGATCCTATTTCTTTCAGCTCCAAGCTCGAGAGCGGGGCGACAGCGTACCGGCCGGATTCGTGGAGCGCACTGCGAAGCGGCTTTGGCCTTTCAGTATTTCGGGCCCTCTGCGCGGTGCCGGCGGTCTGGCGGTCAAAGAAGCGTGGGGCGAACTGCACCGGCAGTGGCGAGACAGCGTAGTACAGCTTGCCTCCGCGTCGCCGCGAACCGATCGAAGAATCGTAGCCAGGGGCCTGCGCACGCTGCCGAGACCCCGGGTTTCCCCCGGCGGCCGCTATCTGGCGTACGTGCATGCGGATGGCAAGCAGGATCCGCAAGTGAGGGTTCTAGAACGCGGTAGCGGAAAGGTGAGGTGGGCGAGGCGGATCAACGGGGCCGCGGATCTGGCTTGGCAGGATTCGGCTCTGTGGATCTCGCAGCTCGATTTTACTTCTCCGGTGGAGATAAGGAGCCGGCTGTATCGCTGGATACCCGGGGGTTCGTTCGAAACGGTTTCCGGATCGGAGCGCCTTGCGCGTCCTTTCGCGTATCCAGGTTCGGGAGTCGGAGCGGTGGATCTGGGGGCCGGATCTGCGCGGCTGGTTGCGGTAAGCGAGGGAGCCGGCGCCTCGATCGGCCCGCTGCCCGCTCCCGCAGCCGGCGCGTGGGGATATGTGGCGGCATCTCCGGACGGGGAGTGGATGGCCGGGGCCAGGCACTTGGAGGGCAGGTGGGACCTCGTGCTGTGGCGCAAGAGCGATCCCGGGCAAGCGGTAGAGGTGACCCGCGATCCCGCTTTGGACGACGATCCGGCGTGGTCGCCGGACGGCGGGCTGGTCGTGTTCACTTCGGAACGCTCGGGGCTCCCTCAGATATTTGCCTACCGGGTGCGGGACGGGATGCTGTTGCAGCTCACCGACGAGCCCACCGGCGCGCGGGATCCTGCCATAGCTCCCGACGGGATGCTTTACTTCTCGGTGATGCTGGACGACGGTTTCGCACTGGTGGAGCAGCCGGTTGCCGAAAAGGAGGCAGCCGCGGCGGTCCTGCAATTTCCGGCGCCGCCTGCGGCGGTTCTCGAAAGCGTGGCGGTGACCCGGGGGGGCTACTCGCCCTGGCCTTCGCTGCGGCCTCACTACTGGATTCCCACCTGGCACGATGCCGGCTTGGCGGGAAAGTTCGCCGGATTTTTGACCAGCGGCGCGGACGCCATAGGGCGTACTTCTTACGGGTTGCACTTTGCGCTGGCCCCAGGGAAAGAGGGACGCGCGGAAGGCCGGATGGACGTCACCCATCAGCGCTGGAAGTCGATCGCGGTGTTGGCCTCCGGGTCGCAGACCTGGGAGGAGGTGCGCACCAGGGCGGTAGTGAGCCGCGACGGCGGCAGCGACACCCTGCCAGTGGTGCTGGGATTGAGGGAACGGGATCTGCAACTATCGGCGCTCTTTTCCTTCAGGCGGTGGAGGACGTCGCTGTCTGCCAGGGCTGGTCCGGAGTTCGAAGAGGACTTTTTCACGGTCGATTCGAGCGGTGTCAGCTTGCGCTTGCGCCATCCGGTGACTCGCCTTGCGGGCGGCAGTCTGGGGTTCGGCGTCTTCCACGCGAAGCGTCCGGCTTTGGCCATATCGCCCGAAAACGGGGTTGCGGTTTCGGCGGTTTACCGGCGGCTTTACGAGCTGCCGCCGCTGTTGGATCCCTCTATGCGGCGCTGGTTCGAAGAGCTGCGCGGTGCGGCGGCCGGCTATTTGGCGCTGCCTTTGCCGGGATTTGCCCACTGGGTATTGGCGGCTAGGGTTGCCGGTGGAGCGATCCGCGGGCCGCTGCCGCGGAGCTTCGAGCTGGGCGGGACGTCGGGAGACCGCTTCGAGCTTTTCCCCGGGTATCTGATAGGTACGGGGCGCAGGTCTTTTCCGCTGAGAGGGTACCCCGTGGGCGGTGGCTTCACCCGCGTCTTTGCCGGCACGGTAGAGCTCCGCGTGCCGGTCGCCCTTGTGGCGGAGGGGATCTGGGAGCTCCCGCTGGGGCTCGATCGGCTCTCCGTCACTTTGTTCGGGGACGCGGGTGGAGGATGGCGGTCCGGCGAGCCTATGCGGCCCTTCGCGTTGAAGAGCCTCGGCGGGGAGTTGGTTTTGGATCTCGCTGTAACCTACGACGTTCCGGTTAGGATGCGTGTGGGTGCGGCAACTCCGTTGAGTGCCGGCCTGGGGAGCGCCCCGGGAGAGGTCCGGTGGTATCTGACGTTCGGTTCTTCTTTCTGAAAACCGGCTTTCGGGCTGCAACGCAGGGTGATCCGGATCACCAATTTTGTGCGGCGCTGCTGCTTGACCCTGTAAGAGGTGGACCGTAAGTTCGCCCAGAAGCCATGTTTTGCTCGCGCTGCGGAACCAAGGTAGCGGACGGCAGCAAGTTTTGCCCTTCTTGCGGCCTAGATCTCTCTTCGGTGACCCCCCTTGCCGCTAAAACCGGGCAGTCGGGAGAGCGCACCGAGGAGGACGTAGTCCGGGAAGCGCTCAAGGATGAGTACGAGATCATAGGCGAGCTGGGCCGCGGCGGGATGGCGATCGTGTTTCACGGCCGGGACAAACATCTCGACCGCGAGGTCGCAATAAAGGTCCTTCCCTTTTCTCTGGCCTTTGACGCCGAGTTCGTAGAGCGCTTTCAGCGAGAGGCCCGGACCGCAGCGAAGCTGGAGCACCCTAACATTATCCCGATTTACCGGGTCGGGCGGTCGGGCCGGGTGATTTACTTTGTCATGAAGTTCTTGCGCGGTGCGTCCCTGTCTGACGTACTGCAAAAGCGGGGCAGGCTTCCTCCGGTCGAGATCCGCAAACTTCTTATCGACACTGCTTCGGCTTTGGGCTATGCTCACCAGAACGGTGTGGTGCACCGGGACATCAAGCCGGACAACATCATGTTCGATGAGAGTGGCCGGGCGGTGGTGACCGACTTTGGCATCGCCAAAGCGGGAACGGGTACCCGGCTTACCGGGACCGGCATGGTGATCGGAACGCCGCACTACATGAGTCCGGAACAGGTGCGAGCCCAGCCTCTCGACGGCCGCAGCGACATCTACTCTCTGGGCATCGTGGCTTATCAGTGTCTAGTGGGTGCCGTGCCGTTCGACGGTGAAGACGCCTTTTCGATCGGATACAAACACATAACCGAGCCGCTGCCCGAACCGGAACTCAAGACTGCCGACGAGGTGCGGCTTTTCGGGATCATCAGGAGGATGACGGCCAAGGCTCCGGAGGACCGCTATCAGACGGCCGAGGAGCTGTTGGCGGCGCTCGAGGGGCGTCCGTTCACGAGCGTTGCCCAAGAGGCTACGATCGCGTTGCAATCGGCGCCGACCGCGGTGATTCCCACGGGGGCGAGTATGGGCCGGCCCAGCACACCCACCACCCCGATTCCCAAGGCCGGTCCCAGGCCCGCCACGGAAAAGAAGAAACGCGGCGGTCTCCTGGTGGGGTTATTTCTGCTACTGCTGCTGGGTGGAGGGGGTGGCGGGGCGTACTACTACTTCGTGGAGTTGGGAGGGGAGTGGCCTCCTGCGATCGGGCAGAGGCTGGGCACTGTTGAGCCTCCGGTTACCGGCGAGGAGCCGCTTCCGGTGCCGCGCGATACTGAGGCTGTTTCGGACAGCGTTGCGGTTGCAGCGGACACCGCTTCCGCCAGCGTGACTTTGGAGCAGCCGGCCCAGCCGCTGCCGCCTACGGGCAGATTGATCTTGCAGGGACTGCCGGCTCGGGCGAAGGTGACTATAGACGGGCAGGAGGTGGATCGCGATACGCTGATTTTAGAGCCGGGGTCGAAGCGGGTGGTAGTCAACGCGCCGGGTTACGAGCAGTTCAGCGCCACGGTGGCGGTGGCTCGGGGGGCGGATACCACGCTGGTGGTGCGGATGAGGAGAGCTCAGCCCGAGCCTGCCCGGGAACCGGCGCGGCGGGAAGTGGAGGATTACTGTTCGGCGCCGGGTCCGAACTACAACCGGGACGGTGCCTGCTACGACGCTCCCCCGAGGGCCCTCGCGGCTCCCTTGGTGCCGATCGACGACCGGATTCAGGGCATGCCGTCCCCCGCCATCCTGTGGGTGCTGGTATCCGCCGAGGGGCGGGCCCTTAGGGTGGAAGTGGCGGAGCCCTCGGACAATCCCGTCTTTACGCGGTACGCCCGGGGCTTTGCCCTGACCTTGCTCTACAATCCCGCCCAGAAGAACGGGCAGCCGGTGGAAGGGTGGGTGCAGATGCGCTTCGTACCGCGGCGCAATCCCTGAGGCTGGCCGCTCCTCGGCAAATTTGTGATGTGCAAATCCGAATCCGGGCTGCTCTCCAGGAAGTTTTGCCAGTCTTGCCCGGATCCCTGGTCGTTCCTACTTTGTTTCCCCGCGCTTCGGCCGCCCACTTGAGCCCGCGGCGCATTAACTTTTAACAGATCGGTAACTTGACACCATAAGCTAGACGGGTGGATCTGATGTCCATGTCCGACTCGAACCGTTCGAGCAGGCTGCGGCCCCTTGAGTTGAGCCCCAATGCGCTCACGGTGCTGGCCCGGCGGTATTTGGTCAAAGACGAGAAGGGCAACCCGGTGGAGACCCCGGAGGACCTCTTCTGGCGCGTAGCCCGCACCATAGCCGAGCCGGACGCGCGCTACGGGGCGAGTCCGAGTGCGGTGGAGGCGCTGGCCGAAACGTTCTATGAGTTAATGGCCACTAGGGTCTGGATGCCCAACAGCCCGACCCTGATGAATGCCGGGCGGCCACTGGGCCAGCTGTCGGCCTGTTTCGTGCTGCCCATAGAGGATTGTCTCTCGAACGGCAAGAACGGCATCTACGACACGCTGCGTGCCATGGCCCTGGTGCACCAGTCGGGCGGGGGGACGGGATTTTCCTTCTCCCGGCTGCGTCCCAAGAACGACGTGGTTCGTTCCACTATGGGAGTAGCCTCGGGCCCGGTGTCCTTCATGACCCTCTACGACGCCTCCACCGACGTGGTGAAGCAGGGAGGCACCCGCCGGGGCGCGAACATGGGGATCTTGCGGGTGGACCATCCCGACATCTTGGAGTTCATAAGCTGCAAGGATGACATCACCAAGATTACCAACTTCAACATCTCCGTGGCGATTACCGACCGCTTCATGCAGGCGGTCAAGGAAGGTACGGAGTACGAGTTGATACATCCGCGCACCGGCGAGGTGGTGGGCAAGCTGGACGCCCGGGAGGTATTCGCTCGCATCGTTCACGGGGCTTGGAAGACCGGCGAGCCGGGGGTGTTCTTTATCGATCGAGCCAACCGGTACAACCCGGTGCCCCATCTGGGGAGCTACGAGGCCACCAACCCCTGCGGGGAGCAGCCGCTGCTGCCTTACGACGTTTGCAACTTGGGCTCGATCAACGTAGGGGCCTTTGTCCGTAACGGGCGGATCCAATGGGACGATCTGAGAAGGGTGGTGCACCTCTGCACTCACTTCTTGGACAATGTGATAGATGCCAATAAGTACCCGCTGCCCGAGATCCACGACTTGGCGCACCGGATCCGCAGAATCGGGTTGGGGATCATGGGTTGGGCCGACCTGCTGGTGCGCATGGGTATTCCTTACAATTCCGAGGAAGCGGTCAGTTTGGCGCGGGAGCTGATGCGGTTCGTGGACGAGGAGGCGAAGGTCGAGAGCGAGCGGCTTGCCGAGGAGCGGGGCGTCTTCCCCGAGTGGGAGCGGAGCATATGGGGACCGGACGAGACCTGCGCCCGGGATCCCGAGGGGAACCGGATTCGTCCCATGCGGCGGCTGCGCAACTGCAATCTCACGACGGTGGCGCCCACGGGTACGATATCCATCATTGCGGGTTGTTCTTCCGGAATCGAGCCGCTGTTCGCCGTGGCCTTCATGCGCAATCAGGCAGGGGTTTTGATGCCCGAGGTGAATGAAGACTTCGTGGCCATAGCCAAGCGCGAGGGCTGGTACTCCGACGAGCTGATGCGAAAGATCGCCGAGGCTGGTCATATCCACTTCGACGAAGTGCCCGAACGCTGGCAGCGGATTTTCGTGACGGCCCACGACGTGTCGCCGGAGTGGCACATCCGGATGCAGGCCGCCTTCCAGGAGTTCGTCGACAGCGCTATCAGCAAGACCTGCAACTTCCCCGAGAGCGCCACCGAAGACGACGTGCGCAAGATCTATGAGCTGGCGTACGAGCTCGGGTGCAAGGGAGTGACCGTCTATCGGGACAACAGCAGGGAGCAGCAGGTTCTCTCCACCGGGAAGACCGCGCTGAAGGTGAAGGAGAGTGCGGGCGCGAAAGAGCCGTCCGAGGTAGCGCAACTGAGAAGGGAGATAGCCGAGCTCAAGGCGCAGAATGCAGAACTCGAGGCGGAACTTCAGCGCACCAAGAAGCAGCTGCACGAGCTGGAGGCGGAAAATCTCCAGCGGCGGGTCAAGCGTTCCCGGCCGGAGCTGCTCCGCGGCACCACCCGGCGCCTGGAGACGCCCCTAGGTACTCTCTACGTGACCATTACCGAAGACGACAAGGGCCAACCCTTCGAGGTTTTCATGAGCCTGGGCAAGGCCGGGGGGGCGCTCATGGCGGACGTGGAAGCTATCGGGCGGCTGATCTCCTTGGCCCTTAGATCGGGCATCCCGATTCAGGAGATCCACAAGCAGTTGCGGGGAATCTCCTCCGATCGGGTAGTGGGTCTGGGCCCCAACAAGGTGATGTCGGTCCCGGACGCCATCGGTATCGCCATAGAGAAGTGGCTGCAGGAAAAACAGGGGATCCAACAAGACCTGTTGGAGCAACCGGCCGAGCCGCCCAGGGAAACCGCCCAGCGGGTGGTCTCGGGACCGGAGGGGCACGCGTACCAGGTCGGGGGAGTGCGGGACGAACTGTTTATCGGCGCCTGTCCCGACTGCGGCTCTCAACTCGAGTTCGCCGAGGGCTGCGTGAAGTGCCATGTGTGCGGCTATTCGGAGTGCGGATAGCGGAAGCGATCGCTCTTCCGCTCCGCCCCCCAAGCCTAGCAAGTGGGCGCGCCCCAAGCGATCCGGCGCCCACGGATTGCGCCGCGGGGCGTGGTACCAAGTTGTAAACGACAACTCTCCCTCTCTGGTTATTCTCTACGTCCGGAAGACCAACGTGCCCGTTCCCCGGAGCATGCTCGAGTTTAGCGACTCGCCGCCTACCAAATGGAGCGTGGTCAAGTGGGAGGAGGCCCAGCGGGGAGCACGGCGGGCTTCGGAGGCCAACTTGGGCCTCACTTACGCGGTTTGTCCCGCCTGCGCGGAGCGCTCGCCTATCGATCCTCCCGACGCCGCCCAGCTTACTTGCGACAGCTGCCACGGTACGTTCCCGGTGGATTGGGAGCACCCCTGCTGAGCCCCAAGCTGCGAAACCGCCTCTTCGGTCAGCCCTCGAGAAGTGCCAAGATGTCTCCCGGTTCTACGACCACCGGCTCCGCATCGGCATAGAAGGTGCAGTAAAAGCCTCGGGTGCCTCCGTCCAGAAAGGCCAAGGCTTCCTTTAGTTGCTCGGGCGAAATCTCAGCGCCGCCGTGGGCAAAGCGGGCGAACGGCCGGCACGGATGGGTGATCGAGACGTCTTTCAAATAACCCTTGGGACGTCCCGCGCGGTCGAGCAGTGCGAACCCGCGCGCTGCGGTCTCAGGGTCGATGCGACTTTCGGCCTCCACTATCAGATTCTCCCCCGCGCAACCCAGAGTGACGTGGCCGCCGAAACGCCGCTGCATCTCCCGGTAGTGAGAGGTGAATCCCAGAGAGACACCGTGTTTCCCGTCGTCGTTCTTCCCGGCCGGGTGGGTGCGGTGGTGAACGTCCAGGATTTCCGAATCTCCCGAGAGCCCCACGGCGCCGTCCCGGGTGAGGATCAGTCTTTCGACTGCGGTGATCGGGCCCGTGTGGTAACGCTTCTCTGCCCCTTCGCCCAGCTTGAGAGGGGAGCGCTGCACTTGAAGTCGCACTATAGGACCGATGGTCGTAGTGAGAGTCGCCATGGACCTTAATCTAGCGCGGCCGGCCGGCACTGGGAGGCCGGCAAGTATATATTGGTACTCGTGAGGTTCCCGATTCAGCGCCGCAAAACGGTCACGGTACGCGTAGGGTCGGTCCCGGTGGGATCCGACCACCCGATCGTGGTGCAGTCCATGACCAACACCGACACGGCCGACGTGGAGGCTACGGTGGCGCAGATTGCCCGCCTGCACGCCGCGGGGAGCGAGATCGTTAGGGTCACGGTCAACAACGACGAGGCGGCCCGGGCTGTTCCCCGGATAGTGGAGCGGCTCGAGGCGCAGGGCATTACGGTACCGATCGTGGGCGACTTTCATTACAACGGACATCTGCTGCTGACCAAGTACCCGGAGTGCGCGCGGGCCCTGGCCAAATACCGGATCAATCCCGGCAACGTCGGCGGGAAGCGGAGGGACGAGAACTTCCGGGCGATCGTAGAGGTAGCCATCGCCAACGACAAGCCGGTGAGAATCGGGGTGAACTGGGGATCCCTGGACCGGCAGCTTCTAACGGAACTCATGGACGAGAATGCCAAGCGGCCGGAGCCGCTGGACGCCAAGGAAGTCACCCTGGAGGCGATGGTGGAAAGCGCTCTGCGCTCCGCGCGGCTGGCCGAAGAGGTCGGTCTGGCCCACGACAAGATCATTCTCTCAGCCAAGGTCTCCGCGGTGCAGGATCTGATAGCGGTTTACCGCAGGCTGGCTCGCTTGTGCGACTACCCCCTGCATCTGGGTCTTACGGAGGCCGGGATGGGAACCAAGGGAATCGTGGCCAGCACCGCCGCCCTTTCGGTGCTGCTCCAGGAGGGTATCGGCGATACCATCAGAGTGTCTCTCACCCCGGCTCCGGGCGGCGATCGAGCGGAAGAGGTCAGGGTATGCCAGCAAATCCTCCAGTCGCTGGGACTGCGGAGCTTCGCCCCCCAGGTGAGCGCCTGTCCCGGCTGCGGCCGTACTACCAGTACTTTCTTCCAGGAGATGGCCGAAGAGATCCAGCGCCACATTGAACGCCGGATGCCGGAGTGGCGCAAGCGCCACCCGGGTGTGGAGGAACTCAAAGTCGCGGTGATGGGGTGCGTGGTCAACGGGCCCGGAGAGTCGAAGCACGCAGATATCGGGATCTCGCTCCCGGGCACGTTCGAGGAGCCCAAAGCGCCGGTCTATATCGACGGCAGGCTGGCGGTAACGCTCAAGGGGGATCGGCTGGTAGAGGAGTTCCTGGAGCTGTTGGAAAGGTACGTAGAACAGAAGTACCCGGCCCCCGCCGCTGCGGACTCCTGAGCCGCGCGGCGCAATTTTCTACCTTGTGCTCCGGATTATGAGATCACTGGCGGACGATGCAGCCCGACTGTTCGAGGGCGCCCGGAGTGTGGCGGTTCTGACCGGATCGGGAATGTCCCAAGAATCGGGAGTTCCCACCTTCCGGGACGCTCAAACCGGTTTGTGGGCTCGCTACGATCCGGCCGAGCTGGCTACGCCGGAAGCTTTCGAGCGACACCCCGCCCGAGTGTTCGGCTGGTATCTGTGGCGGTGGAAGGTCGCCCGGGCAGCGAAGCCTCATTCGGGTTACTATGCCCTAGCGGAGCTAGGCCAAGCGGTTCCTCGATTCGTGATAATCACTCAGAACGTGGACGGCCTGCATCGCCGCGCAGGTAGCGAAGAGGTAGTAGAACTGCACGGTTCTCTGGAGCGCTTCCGCTGTGCCGCGGCCGGGCATCCTTATGATGCCGAGCTGTTGGAGGGGCTTGCTGCCGATTCCCAGGGCGAGGTGGAACCGCCGCGCTGCCACCGCTGCAGCAGTCCCATAAGGCCGGGCGTCGTATGGTTTGGGGAGCCGCTGCCGGCGGAGGCGTTGGATCGGGCGTGGCGCGCCGCCCAGGAGTGCGACCTTTTTCTGGTGGTAGGGACATCCGGGCTGGTGTACCCTGCGGCAGAGCTGCCTTGGGTGGCGCTGCGGCAGGGAGCCAGGCTGATCGACATCAACCCTTCTCCTACTCCCTTCTCCCCCAGGGCCGATTTGTGGTGGAACGACACCGCCGGAGCGGCCCTGCCCGAGCTTGCCAGGGCGGTGGCGGCGATTTCGAGCAAGAGATGAAGGAACCTCAGCGAGGCACCGATTCCCGATTCAGGCGGACGAAAATTGTGGCCACTATGGGACCGGCGAGCGCGTCGGAAAGAGTGCTCGAGGACCTCATACACGCCGGCGTGGACGTGGTTCGGATAAACTCGTCTCACGGCACTCCCCAGTTGCGGGCCCGGTGGATGGAGTTGGTGCGCTCGGTTCGGGAGAGACTGGGGAGGCACGTGGCTTTGCTGGTGGATCTGCAGGGTCCTCGGATCCGGGTGGGTGAACTGTCCGAGCCCAGGCTGCTGGAAGAGGGAGCCGAGGTGGTACTGGCGCCGGAAGCGGAAGCCCAAGGGGAAGAGATTCCCACCACGTACGAGGCGCTGGCCCGGGATGTGAAGCCGGGGACCAGGATCTTGCTGGACGACGGCCTGATGACCGTAGAGGTGTCCCGAGTTACCGGGAACCGGGTTTACGGTGTAGTGCGCCACGGAGGTACTCTTCGCAGCCACAAGGGGATCAATCTGCCGGGAGTGCAGGTGAGCGCACCGGCGGTGACCGACAAGGATCGGGAGGACATAGCCCTGGCAGTCGAACACGGGGCGGATTATATCGGTATCTCCTTTGTGCGCCGGGCCGAGGACATCGGAGAGGTGCGCACCCTGGTTCCCCAGTCGGTGCGCCTGGTGGCCAAGATCGAGAAGGCGGCGGCCTTGGCCGACCTGGAGCGGATCGTCTCGGCGACCGACTGCTTGATGGTGGCGCGGGGTGACCTGGGCGTGGAGCTACCCTTCGAGCAGGTGCCTCTGGCGCAGAAGCGGATTATTCGGCTCGCCAACCGCAAGGGCTGTCCCGTGATTACGGCTACTCAAATGCTCGAGTCCATGGTGCAACATCCCCGTCCTACGCGCGCGGAAGCTTCGGACGTGGCCAATGCTATTCTCGACGGGACCGACGCGGTGATGTTGTCGGCGGAGACGGCGGTGGGCGCGTACCCCGAGCTTTCGGTTAGAGCCATGGTCCGTATCATCGGGGAAATCGAGCGCGCCACTTTGGAGGACTCCGGTTCCCGGAGGCGGCGGAGCGATCGCACCGCAGTGGACCATCCTTCGGTGGAGGACGCGATTGCTTTGGCGACCTGTGCCGCCGCCGAGATGCTGCACGTCCCGTTGATAGTGTGCTTTACCAAAAGCGGGTTCACGGCCCGGAAGATCGCCGCCTTCAGGCCTAGCGTTCCGATCTTGGGGTTGTCGACCGAGGCGGGCACTTGCAGGCAGCTGTCCATGGTTTGGGGTGTGATACCGGAGCAGGCTCACCGGGTCCCGAGTTACGAGGCGATGCTCGCGGAAGCCCGGGAGCTTCTGGTGGGCAAGGGTTATGTGCGGCCGGGAGACCGGATCGTGGTGACTGCGGGCGTACCTTTCGAGGTGCCGGGTACCACCAACCTGCTCAAAGTGGAAGTGGTATAGTTGGGAGTTGGAGAACGGCGGTGCGTTTGATCGTTTTGGGTTCGGGAACCTCTTTTGGCGTGCCGCAGATAGGCTGCGAGTGCCGGGTGTGCCGGTCCTCGGATCCCCGGGATCGCCGCAGCCGGGTGGCGGCGGTGGTCGAGGGAGACGAGGGCGGCCGGTTGCTGATCGACACACCTCCGGAGTTGAGGTTGCAGCTGTTGTCGGCGGGTATCGGATCGCTCGACGCGGTGCTTTACACTCACGAGCACGCAGACCACCTGCACGGAATCGACGATCTCAGGGCGATCTCGGTGAAGCAGGGGAAGCTCCCGGTTTACGGGCCGGAAGAGATGCTTCGAAGCGTGGCCTCGAGGTTCGGCTACATCTTTGACGCATCCGAGGTTTACGATCCCGCAACTCCGCGCCCGCAACTCGAGCTCATACCTCTGGCCAGCGGAGTGGAAGTGAAAATATCAGGGATGTCAGTCTTGCCGCTGGAGCTCGACCACGGGCGTTCCAAGGTGTTCGGGTATCGGATCGGCCGGCTGGCCTACCTGACCGACGTAAAACGCGTCCCTTCCGCCGTGGTGGAGCGTTTGCGCGGCGTGGAGGTCTTGGTGCTAAACGCCCTGTTCGAGCATCCCCATCCCGCGCACCTTTCGATCCCGGAGGCGGTTGAGGTTGCCCGGGCGGTGGGAGCCAAACGGACTTTGTTGACGCACCTCACGCACAAGTTCGCCCATGCGGAGCTTGCCTCTCGCTTGCCCGCGGGTGTGGAGCCGGCATACGACGGTTTGACCGTGTTGTTTTGACGTTGGGAACCGCCCCGGCTAGAATTGAGCTTCGTAACGGATCGGGGCGGTGGATCGGAGAGGTTGTATGGAGAACGCTATTCGGAAGGTTCTGGCACTGTTTTCCGGGGGCGTGCGCTACGACGGCGAGGCCGTGGCCGTGGCGAATCCGGCTGTGCTGCGCGGCGTGGCGATGGATCGGCTGGTACGCCTGGCGGTATTCGGGGAGCAAGAAGAGCGCGATGCGGCCCGCTGGCTGATATGGGAGCTGGCGCAGGAGATGGGCTGCAGGCCGGCGTCGATCCATGAGCTGTACATGGCGCGGGGGCGAGGCGAGTGCGGGGGCTTCACGGTGCCGGCGGTGAACTTGCGCCTTTTGACTTACGACATGGCCCGGGCCCTCTTTCGAGCGCTCAAAGCCAGAGAAGCTGGGGCGTTCATATGCGAAATAGCGCGCAGCGAGATCGCCTACACCGATCAGCGGCCCGCGGAGTACGCCAGCGTGGTGCTGGCGGCGGCCCTGAGGGAGGGTTTTGCCGGTCCGGTTTTCATACAGGGCGATCACTTTCAGCTCAATCCTTCGAAATACAGGTCCCGTCCGGAAGCGGAGGTGCAGGCGATCGAGGCGCTGATCGACGAAGCCCTGGCGGCGGGTTTTTTCAACCTGGACATCGATGCTTCGACGCTGGTGGATATCTCTCTGCCCACTTTGGACGAGCAGCAGCGGGTCAATTACACCCGGACGGCGGAGCTTACGGTTTACGTGCGGGAGCGGGAGCCCGACGGCGTTACAGTTTCTCTGGGAGGCGAGATCGGTGAAGTGGGTGGCAAGAACAGTACGGTGGAGGAACTGCGGGCGTTCATGGACGGTTACCGCCGGACTTTAGCCTCGCTGGGAGACTATGCGGGACTGAGCAAGATTTCGGTGCAGACCGGGACGTCGCATGGGGGAGTGGTGTTGCCCGACGGATCGATTGCCGAAGTAAGGCTGGATTTGGATGCGCTCAGGGCCTTGTCCCGGGAGGCGACGGAGCGCTACGGTTTGGCCGGTGCGGTGCAACACGGTGCATCCACGCTGCCGGAGGACGCTTTTGGAAAGTTCCCCGAATACGGCGCGTGCGAGATCCATTTGGCTACCAACTTTCAAAACCTGGTGCTGGATCATCCGGCGCTGCCGGCGGAACTGAAGCAAGAGATTCGCAGCTGGGTGCTGGAGCACTGCGCGGGAGAGCGCAAGGCTTCGGATACGGAGGAGCAGTTTCTTTACAAGTCGCGCAAGAAGGCGCTCGGGCCGTTCAAAGCCAAGTTGTGGAACCTGCCCGAGCCGGTGCGGGAGGCAATATCGCGCGATCTAGAGGCGCGATTCGGATTTCTGTTCGATCAATTGCGCGTGAATGGAACGGGCGAGTTGGTGGAAAAGTACGTGGTTCCGCCCCTGTTGCGGCGCTCAGTGCCGGGCCCGGCCGCGGTGGCGGCGCCGGACGACGCCGAAGCGGGGGAGTAAAGTCTCTTGGGGGTGAGTCCATATGGCACAGGAACACGAGGGTCAGCCGGTTGTGGTAGTGGAGCGCTCCGGTTCGGGGTTGGGTCCCTTCTTTTTGGGTCTGCTTTTGGGGGCCGGGGTAGCACTGCTTCTGGCACCGCGTTCGGGTGAAGAGACGCGCCGGTTGCTTCGGGCGCGTGGCCGGGAGCTGTGGAGAACGGTGGGAGAGAAGGCGGAGGATCTGAAAGAGGTAGTGGGTGAGGGGTTCGAGCGGGGCAAGGCCCGGGTAGAGCAGGGGCTCGAGAGCGTCCGCCGTTCGATAGAGGAGCGGCGGGCGGCTGCAGCCGACGCGGTCGATGCGGGCAAGGCAGCCGTGCAGTCGGCTCGGGAGGAGTTGGAGCGGCGGCTGGAAGAAGCCCGCGCGGGTAGGCGGGGCGGCAAGAGGGGTGAGGAGGAGACGGCGGACGACTGAGCCGGGGAGAGGGATACCGAAGGCGCCGCACCAGAGACGGGGATGGGCATTTTCCCCTCTTGGCTTCGCGCGCCGGGTGTACATCTCGGCGTACGAAGACAATGTTTTCTTTCTGGCTAGCGCTTTGGCTTTCGATGCCCTGGTGGCGGTCATTCCCTTCACCATGTTGGTCTTGGCGATCCTGGGGCATCTCGCCTATTCGGCTTCCGATCCGGTGAGCGGGATGCAGAACGTCTTGGATTTCGCCTTGCCCCGGGGAAGCCCCCAACTCCGTGTCGCGACGGAGCGGTTTTTGGTGCGGCTGGCTGAGGGCCGGGAGACGCTCTCGCTGGTCGGTTTGCCCCTCTTTGTCTGGTTTTCGACCCGGTTTTACAGTAGCGCCCGAGCGGCGCTCAACGAAGTGTTCGATACCGAAGAATCGCGTCCATGGTTGGTGGGCAAGGGGATAGATCTGACGCTGGTTCTTGCCAGTCTCGTGCTACTGCTGTTGAACGCTCTGGCTACGGTTCAGCTCGGGGCGTACCCTTGGCTGGGTCGATTGGTCGCCCAGCTGGGAGCTTTGGGGGCGATGGTGGTGCTTTTCTTTCTGGTTTACACGTTGGCGCCTTCGCGCCGGGTAAGCTGGGATATGGCGTTGGTGGGTGCCGTAGTGGCGGCGGTGGCGTTCGAGATCGCCAAGGCTCTCTACGGGTTTTATCTGGTGCGATTCGCCACCTTCGACCGCTTGCTATCCGGGAGTAATGCGGTGGCTGTGGTGCTCCTGGTAGCCTGGGTTTATTACACCGCCTGCGCCTTTTTGATAGGAGGGGAAGTGGCGGAGACTTACGATCTCATGAAGCGGCAGCGGCAGCAGCGGGCCGTGTTGGTATGAGAGGGTTGTGTAGGCGGAGCGGTAGATGCGGGTCATAGTGGTCGGAGCGGGGGAGGTCGGCTACCAGGTGGCTCAGCGCCTGTCGGCAGAGCAGCACGATGTGGTGGTGGTGGACGTGAATCCCGAACGGCTCGACTACATCCAGAGCCGCTTGGACGTGGCGGTGGTGGAGGGGAGCGGTTCGAGCCCGGCGGTGCTGGAGAGGGCGGGGATCAAGGAGGCGGAGCTGCTGGCTGCGGTGACCAACTTGGATGAGGTCAACCTGGTCTGCTGCATGACTGCCAGGGCCCGGCGCAACTTGACGCGGATCGCGAGAATTTCCAACCCCGATTTCTATACCGACGGTGGCCGCCTCCAGCCGGAGTTGTTCGGCGTGGATGTCATGATCAATCCGGAACGCGAGCTGGCGCTGGAAACTTTCCGGCTGCTGCAATCGACCGCCGCCACGGACATCGCCGTGTTTGCCGGGGGAGCGGTTCAGCTGGTGGGCTTGGTGGTAACCGAGAAGGCTCCGATCGCCGGGCGGAAACTGGCCGAGATCGGTGCAGCGGAGCAAGGGAGGCCCATTCTGACGGTAGCCATCGAGCGGGGGGGCAAGACGGTAGTTCCCACGGGTAACTCGGAGATAAGGGCGGGAGATCACGTTTACGTGGTGGCGGCGACAGCGGCGATTCCCCGGGTGCTGGAGTTGTGCGGCTACGAGCATTCCGAGGTCCACCGGGTGATGATCGCGGGCGGGAGCCACGAGGCGTTCTATCTGGCGCAGCTCCTTCGGCAGCACAATGTGCAGGCGATTTTGATAGTCAAGGACCGCGAGCGGGCTCAGGATCTAGCCGAAAAGTTGGACCGAGCCCTGGTGCTCAACGCGGACGCCACCGATGTAGAGCTCTTGGAGTTGGAGGGAGTGGGAGGCATGGACGCCTTCGTGGCGCTGACGGAGCGAGACGAGATCAACATTCTCTCGGCGCTTCTGGCCAAGCAGGCCGGCGCCAAGCAGGTAATTACGCTCTTGAACCGGGTGGAATACGTTCCTCTAGCCCGGAGAATTGGGTTGGATACCGCAGTCAGCCCGAGGCTGTCCGCGGCGGCGGCGATTCTACGCTACGTGAGGCGGGGTGCCGTTACCAGGGTGGCGACTCTCAAGGACATCGACGCCGAAGCTATCGGCTTCGTAGTGGACCCCGGGAGCCCGGTGGCGGGGCGTCCGCTGGCAGAAATTCGGTTCCCCGAGGGCTGCCTGGTTGCCGCCATTGTGCGCGGGGAGCAGGTGATCATTCCTCGGGGCGCCGACGTCCTGAGGGCCGGGGATACAGCGATCGTTTTCGCCCTGCCGGAAGCCGTGGGCTCCGTGGTGAAGCTTTTCAACGGGTAGCCTCATCCTGCAGTGAACCTTGCCGAGGTTCTCCATTTGGTGGGAGCCCTCCTGGTGTGGGTAGGGGCAGCCATGCTGCCCTCCACGGTTATCGGAGCTGCGGAGGGACAGTTGTGGACTTGGCTTGCCGCGTTCTTGTCGGTGGCGGGGGCGGGTTCGGTCCTTTGGTTCGCTACGCCCCGGAAGGTCGAACTCAATCCGCGGGAGGCGCTGGTGGTGGTAGGGGTGGGTTGGCTGGCCGTGGTGGTGGCCGGGAGCGTTCCCTTTCTTACGACCGGCGTGCTATCCAGTCCGGTGGAGGCACTCTTCGAGTCGGTAGCCGGGTTCACCACCACCGGAGCCACGGTGTTCCCCCGCATGGAGGATCTCCCGCGGAGCGTGCTGCTGTGGCGCAGCGTTACTCACTGGCTGGGTGGAATGGGGATCATAGTGTTGGGCGTGGCGATTCTTCCGTTCCTGGGAATGGGTGGAGCGCAGCTCTTCAGCGCGGAGGCCCCGGGTATCAAAACCGACCGGCTCGCTCCCCGCATAGCTGCCACCGCGAGGCTGCTGTGGGGTGTCTATGCGCTGCTTACCCTTCTAGCGTTGCTGGTCTATTTGATCTTGGGCATGTCTCTGTTCGACGCCGTGAACCACGCTATGAGCGTGATGGCGACTGGAGGATTCTCGACGCGCACGCAGTCGCTGGGCTACTTCTCGCCGGCGATTCAGTGGGTGACCGTTTTCTTCATGTTGGTTGCGGGGACCAACTTCACGCTCCATTACGCCGTGCTCACCGGACGGTTCGGAGCCTGGGTGAGGGATGCCGAGTGGCGTTGGTACGTGGGTATAGCGGCCGGGGCGATTGGGATAGCGCTGGCGGCGCTTTGGGCCTCCCGGGGAAGCTTTGATTTCGAGCTTCTCCGCCAGGCGGCATTCAACGTGGTGGCGGTTTTGACCTCCACCGGTTTTGCCACGGCCGACTTTGCAGCTTGGCCGTCCGTGTGCCAGGTAACGTTGCTGGGACTGATGTTCGTAGGGGCGATGGGAGGATCCACCGGCGGGGGATTCAAAGTGGTTCGCGCGGTGGTGGTGGCGCAGCATGCGTTCGGAGAGATACGCAAGGTACTGCACCCCCGGGCCATATTCGTGCCTCGCTTGGGCAGCAGGCCGATTAGAGGCGACGTGGTGCTGAACGTGACGGCCTTCCTCGGCCTGTATGTGGCCACTCACGGTATCGGAACCATTCTGCTGGCCGCCCTGGGAAGCGATCTGGTGACCGCTACCTCCGCTGCCCTGTCAGCGATGTCCAGCATCGGTCCCGGACTGGGAGCGGTGGGTCCCAGTGCCCACTACGGAGACTTGAATTGGGCCTCGCAATTGGTCTTGGTCGCTTTGATGCTCCTCGGCAGACTGGAGTTCTACACTCTATTGGTTCTCTTTCTGCCGGAGACCTGGAGGAGGAAGTAGATGGCCGGAAGATACCGGCGCAGCAGTCTGATTCGTTTTCTCGGATTTTTGCGACCCTACCGCCATCTCGTTGCCCTGGCGGCTCTTTGCGGGGTGGTCCGCTATCTCATACCGCTGGTTCTTCCTTGGACCCTGAAGCTTCTGGTGGACGATTTTCTGCTGTCGCAGAGGCGGTCGCGGGTGGAGCTTCACATGCTGATGGCAGGGCTGGTGGGGCTGTACGGGGTGTACGCCGTAGCCAGCTACTGGCGTTCCTATCTGGCGGGCCTGGCGGGGCACCGGCTGATTTTCGACCTCCGGCTCCGGCTGTACCAGCATCTCCAGCGTATGAGTCTCTCGTTCTTCGATCGGCAGAAAGTGGGGGAAGTGGTGGCCCGGATGACGACCGATATAGCCTCGGCGCAGAATTTCGTCGGGGCCGCCTTTGTAAACACGGTGATGGATCTGGCAGCGGTCTCCGCTATCGTGGGAGTGCTGCTGTTGTGGCACTGGAAACTGGCGCTGGCCGCCCTTGCAGTGTTTCCGTTTTACGCATGGGTGAGCGCAACTCTCAACCGCCGAATCCGCGAGAAGAGCCGGGCGATTCACGATCAGCTGCAGGAGCTTTCCGGAGAAGTGCACGAGAACTTTGCGGCGATCTCTACCATTCAGGCTTTTACCCGGGAGGAGGCGGAGGTGCGTGACTTCCGGCTCCGGAGCGAGCGGTTCTTGAACACGGTCTTGTCCAACGTGCGCCTCCAATCTCTGGCACTGGGCGCCACCGGGTTTCTGACCGCCATCGGTCCCATATTGGTACTCTGGTTCGGAGCTACCGAGGTCTGGGCAGGAAGGCTGAGCGTTGGAACTCTGATGGCGTTTTACGCGACGCTGGGACTGTTGTATCAGCCGGTTCAGCGCCTGACGGAGCTCAACTTGATCTTGACCAACAGCTTGGCGGCCATGGACCGCATTTTCGAGGTATTCGACACCTATCCGGAGGTGGATGACCGTCCGGGAGCCGCGGTTTTGGCCCGCGCCCGCGGTGAGGTGGTCTTCGATTCTGTGACTTTCGGCTACGATCCGGAGCGTCCGGTGGTCCAAGATTTGAATCTCAGAATAGCGCCCGGGGAAACGGTGGCGCTGGTGGGGCCGAGCGGAGCCGGGAAGTCCACTATAGCCAAGCTGGTGGTCCGCTTCTACGACGTTCAGGGCGGGCGGGTGTTGGTGGACGGGATCGACGTTCGGGATTTTACCCTGAGATCGTTGCGCCAGAATATCGCCATCGTTGCGCAGGAACCGATCCTTCTCAGCGGCACGGTATTGGACAACTTGCGGTTGGGACGGCCGGAGGCGGGTTGGGAAGAAATCGAGCGCGCTGCGCGCCTGGCTCAAGCCCACGAGTTCATACAGCGCCTGCCGCGCGGCTACGAGACCGAATTAGGGGAGCGGGGAGCCCGGCTGTCCGGAGGGGAGCGACAGAGGTTGGCCATAGCCAGGGCGATCCTGAAAGACGCGCCTGTCGTCATTCTGGACGAGCCGACTTCGGCTCTTGACCCGGAATCGGAAGCGTTGATCAGAGAGGCGCTGCGGGCTTTGCTGGCGGGGAGGACGGCGATCGTGATCGCGCACCGGCTGACGACGGTTCAGAACGCGGACCGGGTGGTGGTCGTGGATCGGGGGAGGATCGTGGAACAGGGACGGCACGAAGATCTGATGCGGCGGCCCGACAGTCTATACCGGCGTTACGCGGCCCAGCAGTTGTTCCTCGCAGCGGTGGCGTGAATTGTCTCGGGCGTCATTGTTGGCTAGTTTACCTGTGCCCCAGGTCCGGAGGTCGCCTGCGCGCGAACCGCGTCAGGACCGTGAAGGTAGCAGCGCTAAGCGAGAGCCGGCGTCGCTTCGGGGTGCCTGGGGCACTTTCCGACTACTTGGGCTGCGCATGAGCTAGATGACTTACCAGGCACTGGCCCGCAAGTACCGTCCCAAGCGTTTTGCCGAGCTCATAGGCCAGGATCATGTGGCGGCGGGGCTCGCCGGGGCTCTGGCCCGCAATCGCGTGGCGCATGCCTATTTGCTGGCGGGTCCTCGCGGCGTGGGTAAGACCACGGCGGCGCGGATCCTTGCCATGGCGCTCAACTGCGAGAGGCGCACGAGCGGTGCGGGGGTTTCGAGCGGCGAACCTTGCGCCGAGTGCGATTCTTGCCTTCGGATATGGTCCGGGGCGGCGAACCTGGATGTGGTGGAGATTGACGCCGCGAGCAATCGGGGAGTGGACGATGCCCGGGAACTGCGCGAGAGGGCGATGTACGCGGCCAGCGCCCCCAGCCGGTCCAAGGTTTACATAGTGGACGAAGCCCATATGCTGACCCGGGAGGCGTGGAACGCGCTCCTCAAGATTTTGGAGGAGCCGCCTCCGCGCGTGGTTTTCGTTTTCGCCACCACCGATCCCCAGCGCATCGCCAACACTGCAGCGCCGGTACTCAGCCGGATGCAAAGGTTCGATTTTCGCCGCATCGGTCCCCAGGCGATCGCGGAGCGGCTCAAGTTCGTGGCCGGGAGAGAAGGAATCGAGATCGAGGAGGATGCCGTGCTCCTCATAGCGCGCATCGCCGGCGGTGCGCTTCGGGACGCTCTTTCGTTGTTGGACCAGGCGGTGGCTTTCGGCGAGGGTCCGGTGACCGCTGCGCGCGTGCGGGAGGCGTTGGGCTTGATAGACGACGAGATCTACGCCGAAGTGCTGGACCTGGTGGCAGAGCGGCGGAGTGCCGAGGTCTTCCCGATGGTAGCGCGTCTGGTGGAAGGCGGGGCGGACCTGGCGGAGTTCGTGGGTGGCTTGGGTGACCTACTGCGGGCGCTCATGGTGCGATCGCTGGGAGGCCAGCCGGAAGCTCTGACCGATACGCTGCGGGCGGCGGTGGATCGCCATGTGCAGAATTTTCAACCCGGGGATCTTTTGCGGATGCTCAAGCTGCTGGGCGATGCGGAAGGTGCGGTCCGACGGAGCGCCAACGCGCGGCTTCACGTGGAGACGCTGCTTCTCCACTGGACGCTCTTGGACCGCACCGTGGAACTCCGGGAGGTTTTGCAGCTGCTGCGGGAGGGAAAGCCCGCCACGGGGGAGAGAGCTGGCCGGGCCGGCAATCCCGATACTCTCCGCGCCGCTGCCTCGGCGCCTTCGGCTTCCGAGTCCGGGAGCCGAGTGAGACTGGATCCCGAGCGGCTCGAGGAAGGGTGGGAGTTGGTGCTGGAGGCGGTGGGTCGGAAGAGCAGAATTCTCAGGGATGCTCTGAAGAACGCGGCGGTTGCCGAGGTCTCGGGAGAGCGGGTGGTCGTGGAGGTGGGCGAGTCGGAAGCGGGCGTGGCGGACTCCGACCAGGCGCGGAGGATTCTGGCCGATGCCATAGCGGAGCTCGTGGGTCGCAGGCTGGCTGTTGTGGTTCGCGCTGCACGGAAGGAGCGGGGGTTGTCGGAGCCCAAGCGGCTTGACACTCGGGGAGAGCGGGAGGAGCGACTGCTGGCTTACCGGGCGCGGGATCCGGCTCTCGACGCAGCGGTGGAGGAGCTGGATCTGGAACTGTTGGAATGACGGCGTGTTACCCTCGCTTGCATGGGGCGAGGGCGGACTATACTTTGAACCTTTGATCGGGATCAGTGGACTGATGCCTGATTTTTCCCAACTTTTGCAGCTCAGCCAGCAGGTACAAGGCAGGCTGAGCCAGATACAGACGGAGCTCTCGCAGCGTACCGTCACGGGTTCGGCGGGGGGCGGGATTGTGGAGGTGACGGCCGACGGCCGGGGGCGAATCCGGCGGGTGAAGATCGATCCGTCGGTGGTGGCTGAAGGGGACGTCGAGCTGCTGGAGGATTTGGTGGCTGCAGCGGTGGCGGACGCTCAGCGGCGAGCGGAAGAGCTTTATCGCGAGGAGTTGCGCAAGCTCGCAGGCGGGCTGCCGCTTCCTTTCCAGCTGCCGTTCTGAGAGTCGTGTCGGCGATAGAAGAGGCGGTCGCCGAGCTGGCGCGCCTGCCGGGGATCGGGCGGAAGACCGCGGCGCGGCTGACGTATTTCCTGCTGAAGCAGCCGCGCGCTGTCATCGAGCGCCTGGCGAAAGCCTTGCTGAACTTGGCCGAGCAAGTGAAGGCGTGCTCGGTGTGCGGTAACTGGAGCGATACCGATCCCTGCCTCATCTGTGCCGACACCAGGCGTGACCGTTCGATGCTGTGCGTGGTGGAGGACGCCGCGGATATTGCGGCGATAGAAAAAACCGGAGAGTACCGCGGCCTGTACCACGTACTAGGTGGACATCTGTCTCCTCTGGACGGAGTCGGTCCCGAGCAGCTGCGCCTCGATTCCTTGGTTGCCCGGGTGGCGAACGGATCGGTAGTGCGGGAGGTGATCTTGGCCACCGATCCCTCCATGGAGGGCGAGGTTACGGCGACTTATGTGCGGGGTCTTTTGGAACGCTACGGCGTTCGGATCAGCCGGATCGCTCTCGGTTTGCCGGTGGGAGGAGACTTGGAGTACGCCGACTCGGTTACGATCGCCCGAGCTTTGGCCGCTCGTAGAGAGATGACCGGCTGATGGGACCTAAAGCCAAGGCCGCCCTCCTGGGCTTTGGGATCGGCAGCCTTTTGGGGCTGTTACTGGCCCAGTACACGATGGACCGGTACCGGCAGGATCTCTTCAGCGATCGTCCTCTGCGCCGCCTGTCGGCCCTGGGCTATCTGAGCGGGCGCCCCAGCGTGGAAACCGTGCGACTGCTGCGCGATTATGTGGAGTGGGAGAGCCACCCGATGCTTCGGCGCAGAGCCAGCGCTATACTGAAGCGGATGGAAGCGGCACTCGGCTAGCGAGGAGCCATGACGGAGACAAGAGCCGGCACGTGGTCTTTGGGAGAGCAGGACTACAAGCGGATCCTGGAGCACATGAACACGCTGCTCAAGGAATCCAATGCCCGGTGCGCTCTTCTGGTGGATCGGGCGGGACAGCTTTTGGCGAACGCGGGAGAGCAACTTTCGTTCGACCCTACCGCGTTTGCGTCGCTCACAGCTGCGGACTTCAGCGCGAACGACCAGCTGGCCAAGATGATCGGAGAGCCGGAATTCGCGTCCCTGTTCCACCAGGGGGAGAAGGAGTCGATGTACCTGGCGGACGTGGCGCGGAAGGTGATTCTGGTCGTCCTGTTCGACCAGCGAACTACGGTAGGTTTGGTGCGGCTGCGGGTGAAGCAGGCGGTGAGCGATCTGGCCAAAGTGTTCGAAGAGATGTTCAACCGGGGTGCTCCCAGTGCCGACCAGAAAGGGATTTTGGCGGGGGCGGAGGACGAAATTGACAAATTGTTCGAAAGCTGAGCGGGGGTAGATGGATCATGTCGATGATCAACTACGCGTCCCGCGAAATCAACTGCAAGCTGGTCTATTACGGCCCCGGCCTGGGCGGCAAAACAACCAATCTGGAGTACATCTACTCCAAGGTTTCCCCCGATCAGCGCGGCAAAATGGTGTCCCTGGCCACCGAAACCGAGCGCACTCTGTTCTTCGACTTTTTGCCGGTGGACCTGGGCACCATCCGGGGTTTCAAGACCCGGTTCCACCTTTATACCGTCCCCGGGCAGGTGTACTACAACGCCTCGCGAAAGCTGATTCTCAAAGGGGTGGACGGAGTGGTGTTCGTGGCGGACAGCCAAATCGAACGCATGGAAGCGAACATCGAGTCGATGCAAAACCTGTACGACAATTTGGGCCAGTACGGGTACGACATCACCAAGATTCCGTTCGTCATACAATACAATAAGCGGGATCTGCCGAACGCCGCCCCTATTTCCGAGCTGCAGGCCGCGCTGAATCCGGGCTGGCCGGTGGAAGACCCGGCGAAACAGAAGGAAGTTCCCGACCCTTGGCACCCCGGTGAGCTTTTGGTCTTTCAGCAAAACGGCGTCTGGATCGAAAGAGCCCCGTACTTCGAATCTGTGGCCATAACCGGCGAGGGCGTCTTCGAGACGTTGAAGGCCGTGGCGAAACTGGTGCTCAAAACCCTAAGCTGAATGTCCCAAGCCGCGGTCTGGACTCTACCCAACACTCTGACTCTGGCGCGAATCATACTCTCGCCGGTCATCGCGCTCCTTCCCTTCATCGAGGGATACTTCCCCAAACTGGTGGCTTTCGTGGTCTTTATCGCAGCCGCCGTCAGCGACGTGTACGACGGCCGGCTGGCCCGGGAGCGGCGGCAAATCACCGACCTGGGTAAGATGCTGGATCCCTTGGCCGACAAGCTCCTGCTTCTAGCCACCCTGGTTCCGATCTACTGGATAACACGGGAGCGAGTCCTGGAATACGGGATCCCGTGGTGGGGAAGCCTGCCCCTGTGGGTGGCGCTGGTGCTGGTGGGGCGGGAGTTTCTGGTTACCCTGCTCAGATACTTGGCAAAGCGCCGGGGCGTCGTAATCGCCGCCGCCGGAGCGGGTAAGTTGAAAACCATAGTGCAAGACATCTTCATAGGAGCCACCATAGGCTGGTTCGCTTGGAAAGACATGCGAACTGCATTCGGATGGCAGCGGGGATGGTTGGGGGAATACTGGGAACAGTTCCACGGCGGCGTGGTCGCCGTAACCCTGGCGATCGCCGTGCTGCTCACGGTGTACTCCATGCTGGTTTACCTGTACCGTTACCGCAGCGTTTTCAGAAGCGCACCTCAATCGGCTTCGGGAGATGGACCTTGAGATCATAACCATAGGGACCGAGCTCTTGCTCGGCTTTACGATCGACACCAACGCAGCACACCTCGCGCGCGCCCTGGCCTCGGTCGGGGCGCGCGTCGTAAGGAGAACCACGGTTGCAGACCGGGCGGAAGACATCGAGGAAGCGGTCCGCAGCGCCCTGAGCCGCACCGGTTTCGTGATTACCACCGGCGGACTGGGCCCGACGCGGGATGACGTTACCAAGCGGGTCGTGGCGGAAATCTTCCGCCGCCCGCTGAGGCTGGACCGGGCGTACTTGGCCGAGCTGGAAGAACGCTTTGCCAAACTGGGTCGCAAGCCGATGCCCGAAGCCAATCGAAGCCAGGCCGAAATACCGGAAGGCGCCGTGGTCCTGCCCAACCGATGGGGCACCGCCCCTGGACTGTGGCTGGAAGGCGAACCCGGAACAGCGGTCCTCCTACCCGGAGTCCCCAGGGAGATGCAGGGCTTGCTAGAGCACGAGCTACTTCCGCGACTCAAAGAGAAGTTGTCACCGTTCCAAACCGGGCTAACCGTTATCCGATCCCGCACTCTGAGGACCACGGGAATTCCCGAAGCCGCGTTGGCCGATCGCATAGGGGACCTGGAACCGGAGCTGGCACCGGTAACGCTGGCATACCTGCCCGGCATCGAAGGTGTGGATCTGAGGCTTACAGCTTGGAACCTTCCGCCGGAAGAAGCCGAAAGCGTCCTTCAGCGCGCGGCGGATCTGCTGCGACCCAGGCTTGGTATTCATTTTTACGGGGAAGAGGGCGAGGATCTTGCCGGGGTGGTCCTCTCTCTGCTAAAAGGGAGATCTTGCAAACTCGCTGTCGCGGAGTCCTGTACCGGGGGCCTGCTGGGAGAGCGCATCACCGCGATCCCGGGCTCGTCCGCTGTGTTTTTGGGCGGCGTGGTCGCCTACTCCGACGAGGCCAAGATCCGAGATCTGGATGTACCGAGACAACTGCTGGTAGCCCACGGAGCGGTAAGCGAGCCGGTGGCCTTGGCGATGGCCCGGGGCGCAGCGAGGCGCTTCGGAGCAGGGGCGAGCCTCGCTATCACCGGGATAGCCGGTCCGGGCGGCGGGACCCCTGAAAAACCGGTCGGCACAGTGTGGCTCGCCGCGTGCCTTGACGGTGCCGAACGAACCGCCAAGCTTAGCCTCACTGGGGAGCGGGATGACATACGGCGCCGCAGCGCACAGGCGGCGCTCAACCTTCTCAGGAAAATGCTCCTAGGTCAAAGCTGACGGCCATCTGCCATTTCGACTGGTCCTTTGGGTACATTCCTTGCCAGAGCTAGGGCTGTTCGGATCTGACGCCTGGCAACACGCACAGAAGGGTACCAATGGGCAAGCGCAGACGACAATCTCCGGCCGCACCAGAATTGGAACAGGAGCAAACTGACAGTTTGGCGGAGTCCGAGACTGCCGCTCAGGCTGCCGGCTCAAAGGAGGAGGAAACTGAGGGTGCGTACAAAGAGAAGGTCTCGGAAAGGCAGCCTGTAGGGGAAGTGCCTGCTGAAGCAGGGGAGGTATCCCAGCCGGTTAGCGGGGAAGCTGCTGCTTCGGAGCCTGCCGCCCCTGGTGGTCTGGTGGAACCCCCGGAGCAAGCGGTCGAGCGCCTGACTGCCGAGCTGGAGGATTTGCGGGACCGGCATCTGAGACTGGCTGCCGAGTTCGACAACTTCCGCAAGCGCATGCAGCGGGAGCGCGCCGAGACCTGGACTCGGGCACAGGCGGCGGTCGTGGCGGCGTTGTTGGACGTTCTTGACGATCTCGGCAGAGTGGTAGGGTTGGATCCGGCCGGCGTGTCTGTCAAGGACATCCTGGAGGGGGTAGGGTTAGTTGAGCGCAAGTTGGTTCGTGCCCTCGAGAGCGCCGGTTTGGAGCGGGTGGGTGCGAGCGGGGAGGCGTTCGATCCCAACGTTCACGAGGCGGTGGGTACGGCGCAAGCGAGCAGCGCCGAGCAGGATCATGTGGTTGCCGAGGTGTTGCAACCGGGATATCGCTTTGGCGGGGTGTTGTTGCGGCCGGCCCGAGTCAGCGTGTATGTATGGTCCGGGGAGCCGTCTCCCGACGGCGGGGGTGAGTCTTAAGCGATGCCTGCAGTGAAGGATTACTACGAGGTTCTGGGGGTGAGTCCCGAGGCCAGTGCGGAGGAGATCAAGAAAGCGTACCGCAAGCTGGCCAAGCGGTATCATCCCGACGCGAACCCCAACGATCCTTCGGCGGCGGAGAAGTTCAAGGAGGTGTCCGAGGCCTATTCGGTCTTGAGCGACGCCGAGAAGCGCAAGCAATACGATATGATGAGGCGCTACGGTGCGTTCGCCGGTACGGGAGCGGGTTCGACCCGTTTCGAGGGGTTCGATTTTGGGGATCTAGGTTTTGGCGGTTTTGGCGGGTTGGGTGATCTTTTCTCCTCTATTTTCGGCCGGAGCCGCCGCGCCGCCGTGGAGCCCATCGAGGTCACGGTTCCCGTCTCGTTCGCCACTGCCGCGCGGGGCGGGAAGGTCACGGTGGAGATCCCGGTGAATGAAACCTGTCCCGCATGCGGCGGTTCGGGAGCGGCTCCGGGCACGCGGGTTGCGGCGTGCGCGGAGTGCGGCGGCCGTGGTACTGTGACGTTCGGTCACGGCGGCTTCAGTGTAAGCCGGCCCTGCCCCGCGTGTCGGGGCAGGGGTCGTCACGTGGCTCAGCCCTGCGCCCGGTGTATGGGCCAGGGCGAGGTGCGGATCGGCAAGCGGGTGGTAGTTACGGTTCCCCCAGGTACCGAAGACGGCCAGACGGTTCGATTGCGGGGTCAGGGGCAGAGGCACCCCTCTGGTGGTCCGCCGGGGGATGTGCTGATCACTTTTCGGGTGGAGCCGGATCGGTTTTTCCGCCGCGACGGTTTGGACGTTTACTGCACCGTGCCGCTCAATTTGGCGCAGGCGCTGTTGGGGACCAAGGTGAGGGTGCGCACGCTGGACGGCAAGAAGGTGGTCCTAAAGATTCCGCCCGGCACTTCTCCGGGGAAGAAGTTCCGCATTCCGGGTCAAGGGATAGAAAAGAACGGGCGCCGGGGCGATCAGTATGTTGAGATTGCGGTTAATTTGCCCGAGCGGCTTACGCCGGAGCAGGAGAGGCTGTTCCGTCAGTTCGCCGATTCTTTGGGATTGAAACACTAGTTTCAACCCGGAAGCGTGGTGTCGGGGCGAATCTCTCCGAAGTGATCCACCGTGAAGCTGGCGTAGGGTCCGGGAATGGACCAGCGCACCACTTCCCCGTTCTCCGCCGCGAGGGTGTATACGATGAACGTTCCCTCGCTGGGCACGCCGGCTATGAGGTGGATTCTGCCGTTGGAGTCCACCGAAATAGCCGTTATGTAGGCGGTTTCCCGCCAGGGCCACTCGATCCGCCAGCGTATGTTGCCGAACTGGTTGTAGAGTGTCACGTGCCGGTCCGGGAGCGCGTGCAGCACGCCGCCCCGGGCCCCCTTCAGGAGCCCGGATTTGGGACCCGGGCGAAATCGGGCGAAGGTCGAGACGCTGTCCCCCGCGAGGGCTACCAGCTCTCCTCCGGGTACCTCGAGCACGATCCTGCCGTCGGGAAGCAGAGCGAATTGATGGGGCGTAGCGGAAAGCTGCGATAGGTCTATCCTCCCCTCCAGCGATCCGTCAGCACGGAAGATCACGATCGACGGCCGGCCTTCTTGTATGTCGGACACGTACCAGCGGATCCCGTCGAATTCCACGTTGAACGGACCGTGCAGCGTACCCGCCCCCAGGGTGTCGATTGCGCCGGTTTTGCGGTGGAGGATCAGCACTCCGCTCACCCCCACCTTGGTATAGGCGATGGCGGTGTCGCCCAGGGAGAGAACCGGCCGGCCTTCTATATAGATCGGCTGCCTCGAAGGACCGGCTCGCCCGCAGCCGGCCGCCAGTATGGCGGCGAGTGCCCAGAGCGCCGAACGTTTCGGCATCTTTATACGGGAACGTTCAACAGTCCGTAGGCGGGCACCAGCAAATCGTCGAACGAGGAAAGGAGCTGATCCACGGTGCCGAAGAGGCGTCTCAAGGCTTCGGCCTGATCGGCCCGCACCGAGGCTCCCGAAGGAGAAGTGAAGACCGGGTTGTCCGAGGTTCCCGCTATGTTGATCACCCGAGTTCCGTTGTGCGTAATGGTTCCGGTAATTGACCCTTGGGTGCCCGACGCCTCGATTACCGTAGTGTTCCCGCCGTGCAAGACCGTCAGCTTAACGCTGGTCTGCCCTCCCAGGGAGATAGAACCCTGGAATTCCAGGCTAACATCTTTTTCCGGTGCAGCTACCAGATACCGGGTCTCGATTCCCGCCTGGGAAAAAGTTTGCGTGATTTCGAAATCTATCACCGTGGATCCGTCTGAAACAAAACCCCCGGCGGACAGGGTGAAGGAGGCGCTGGTAGTCGTGGCCCCGGCGTCGTAGTCCAGCAGAGTCTGGGCATCGATCACGGCTTTCACGCCGAGGGTCTTGGAGGAAGTACTGGACTCGTCGGTAAGGTCGGCAAAGCCAGTTTCTCTAAGCGGGCTGACCACGTCGCGGAGAGCCGGATCCACCTGGTAGAGGAGGAAGCGGACTCCTTTGTTTTCCAGTTCGGGTACGACCGGGCGGTCACTCAACCGGTACCGGCGGGACGCCGGGTCGTACTCGAACGTTTTGCCTAGGACCTCCTGCGGGAAGAGTCCCGCGGGAGCACTGGAACCCGACGGTTCGTCTATACTATAGGCGGGCGCGGCGGAGTCGATCGAGATTTTCTGCCCGAGCACACCCAAGGTTTGGGTAGCGGGACTGCCCTCCACACTGATGACGACCGGGGCTACGGACTGATACAGACCCGCCGCATCGAAGTCCACTGTGTCGGAGGGCTCGCTACCGCAGGCCGCCAGAAAAGCGGCCAGTGCTGCGGCCGGCGCCCGGAGTGCGCCTCTGCGTTTGGGAATCGACCAGCTCGAACTCATAGCCTTTTCGTAACCCCAAAATCTAACGTCTCGGTTGAGCTCGCGTGATACCCGACCCGGGTGCTCGGCTTGTCATGGAGCGGACTGCCGGCTATTCTGCGGCGGTATGAGCAGACCGGTTCCCGAATCTGCCGCAGAGGCGGGACTGAACGAAGAGGATCTCGATCCGGACCCGATAAAGCAGTTTCAGCTTTGGTTCGCCGAAGTGCAGGCTGCCGGGATACCGGAGCCCACCGCCATGATATTGGCTACGGCCGATCGAGAAGGCCGTCCTTCGGCGCGAACGGTGCTCTTGAAAAGCGTGGATCGGCGGGGCTTCGTCTTCTACACCAACTACGAGAGTCGCAAGGGCAAGCAGCTGGAGGAAAATCCTCGCGCAGCTTTGGTCTTCAACTGGCCTCAATTGCGGCGGCAGGTGTGCATCGAGGGATCGGTGAGCAAGGTGTCTCGGGAGGAGTCGGAGGCGTATTTCAAGACCCGCCCCCGGGGCCACCAGCTGGGAGCTTGGGCTTCGCGTCAAAGCTCGGTGGTCTCTAGCCGGGAGGAGCTGGATGGCAGGCTCGCGGCGCTGGAGCTCGAGTACCGGGGAAAAGAGATACCGCTGCCGCCTTACTGGGGCGGATATTTGGTAGCTCCGGAGCGGATCGAGTTTTGGCAGGGAAGGGCAAACCGAATGCACGACCGCTTGGTTTATCGCCGCCAGGGTGACGGTTGGGTGGTGGAACGGCTTTCTCCCTGAACCAGGTCGCTCAAGCCACGTTGTCGCTCTTGGCTCTAAAGAGCAGGGAGCCTTTTTCGAGGGCTTCGCGGCTACCTACGAGCACCACCGTGTCGCCCACTCGGAACCGGAACTCGGGGTCGGGCTGATAGAGGGCTTTCCCGTCGCGAATCACCGCTATTACGGTGGCTCCGGTTTCGCGGCGGAGCTCCAGGCTCCACGGATTTTCCCCCACGGCGGGAGCACCTTCCTCCACCTCTACCGTGTCCAGGGCGCCGTGGATGCCCAGATGTTTGAGGGCGTCTAGGCGGAGGTCGCCGAGGCTGATTCCCCTGAGCACGCCGTAGTGTTCGCTACGAACGGCGTCGATCTCGCGCTGGATCACGTTGGACGGGACCCCGTAGATCCGGAGTACTCGGGCGAAGATCTCCACCGAGGTTTCGAACTCCTCGGGCACCACTTCGTCCGCGCCTGCTCGCTCCAGCTCCGGTATCGAGGCCACGTAGCGGGTGCGGACCACGATCCGCACATTGGGGTTGAGTTTGCGGGCTACCGCCACACCGCGGCGCTCCGATGCCGGGGCGGAGATGGCGAACACCACCACCCGGGCCCGTTCGATTCCTACCCGCTCCAGCACATCGGGGCGCGTTCCGTCTCCGAAGAAAATCGGTTCTCGCTCCAGCCGCGCGCGCCGCACGGTCTGGCCGTTTTGCTCCAGGATAACGTAGGGGATCCCCGCAGCTTTGAGCACTCGGGCCAAGTTTCTTCCGTTGAGGCCGTAGCCCACGATGATCACGTGATCGTTGAGCTCTGCTATTTCCTGAGCCTCGTGCGGCAGGATCTCCATGGCGGGCCTTCGCGCGACGCGGCAGACAAAGTCCGCGACCGGCCCAGCGGCGGAGATCAAAAACGGGGCGGCCAGCATGGAGACGACCGAGGCGCCGAGGAACGTTTGATAGGTCTCGGGCCCCAGGAGTCCCAGAGGAACCGCTACCCCCGCCAGCACGAACGAGAACTCTCCTACTTGGGCCAGTGCGAGGCCGGTCATCACGCTGACCTCCAGCGACCGGCCCAGAGACCGCGTGGCGGCGGTGGCTATGGCGGCTTTGAGCAGCACGATCCCCAGCGCTGCCGCCAAAAGGCGGAGCGGGTCTTCCAGCAACCACCCGATGTCCAGAAGCATGCCCACGGATATGAAAAAGATTCCGCTGAAGGTATCCCTGAACGGCAAGACGTCCGAGAGCGCCTGCATCCCGTACTCGGATTCGGAGATTACCAGACCGGCGATGAACGCCCCGATCGCCAGGGAAAGCCCGAAGGACGACGTTACGAAGGCCGCCCCCAGGCCGAAGAACATGATGCACAACGTGAAGATCTCCCGGTTGCGGATAGTGGCTATTCGTTCCAACACCCTGGGCACCAGCACCCTGCCCCCCAGCACCAGGGCTCCCACCACCACCAGGCCCACCCCCACGTCCCTCAGCGCCGATCCGATACCCAGCGTGGCTCCCGCCAAAAGCGGCACCAGCAGCATCAAGGGAACCACGCACAGATCCTGAAAGAGCAGGATCGCCACCACCACCCTTCCGTGCGGCGTGTCCAGTTCCCCTCGGTCGGTATAGATCTTGAGGACTATAGCCGTGGAAGAAAGCGCTACCAGCGCGCCGTAAAGGATCCCGATAGAGAGAGAAATCCCGAAAACGGCGGCGAGGATCACCACGGCGAGTATCGTGCCCGCCACCTGGAGCCCTCCTCCTTGGACCACGGTCCGGCCCAAGCGGATGATCCTGCTCAGGGAGAGTTCCAGCCCGATGGTAAATAGCAACAGGATCACGCCTACTTCCGCCAGCCCGGCAACCGAGTCTGGCCGGCCTATTAGGCGCAGGCCGTGAGGCCCGATGGCGATCCCGGTGAGGAGGAAGCCGACCACGGTGGGTATGCGGAAGCGCTGGGCCGCCACGACCACCGGTATGGCCACGGCCACCAGGATCACCAAGTCACGGAGGATCGGGAACTCGTGCATCGATTCCAAAGGGCAATGCGTATTGCAGTATAGCTAGCTCCGCGGGGTGGGGGCGGGGAAGGGCGCGCCGGAAGCGGCCCTTCTGTCCGCCCTTCCTCCGCGATACATTGGCCCTTGATTCCTGGTCTCGGAGACGTCTTTATGAAGCGGTTTTTGAGCCTCTTCATCGCCTTTGGCGTTCTGCTCTCTAGCGCCGCGGCGGCGCAGGAGCCCTACAAGAAGCCGCCGGAGATCGTACAGCGCATTCTTGATGCGCCTCGCCTGCCGGCGGTTATCCCCTCGCCAGACGGCAGAATCTTGCTTCTGGCCCAGTCCCGCGGTATGCCCACCATCGCGGATCTGGCTCAGCCGCTGCTCCGGCTTGCGGGGCTGCGGATCAATCCCCAAACCAACGGTCCGTACACGACCTTCGGCGGGTACATAGCGCTCACCCTGAGAGACGTGGCTACCGGCAGGGAGGTGAGTGTGGAGCTTCCCGCCGGAGTGCGGCTGAGTTCGGCATCCTGGTCTCCGGACGGCCGTTCGATAGCGTTCGACGCCACGGGCGAGCAGGGGATCGCGCTGTGGGTACTGGACGTAGCATCCGGGACCGGCCGCTCGGTGACGCCCCCCATCCTGAACGGGACCACGGGCAACACCTGCACCTGGATGCCGAACTCCAGAGAAATGCTGTGCCGGTTGGTGCCGGCCGGCCGCGGCCCCGCGCCGCAGGCTCCTCGAGTGCCGATCGGGCCCATCGTCCAGCGCAACCAAGGGCGTGCTGCCCCGGTCCGGACGTACCAGGATTTGCTGGAATCGCCCTACGATGAGCAGCTTTTCGAGTACTACGCCACCGCGCAACTGGCGCTGGTGGATGTGAACACCGGGCAACAACGCCCGATCGGACGTCCCGCCATCTTTTTGGACAGCGATCCCTCGCCCGACGGCAACATGATTCTGGTGACGCGGGTTGTGAAACCGTTCTCCTACATGGTGCCCGTGTCCGATTTTCCGCAGGAAATAGAGGTGTGGTCCCTCGCCGGCGAGAAAGTGGCGACGCTGGCGTCGCTCCCATCGGGTGAGACTTCTCCGGTTGACGGGGTCCGCACCGGTCCCCGATCGGTGCGCTGGGTGCCCGGACGTCCCGCTACGCTGATGTACGTCGAAGCGCTGGACGGCGGTGACAACCGCCGCCCGGCCAAGGAGCGCGATCGCGTGATGCTGGCGGATGCGCCTTTCTCCCAGCCGGTCGAACTCATCCGTTTGGAATACCGTTTCAGCGGCGGATTCGGCGGCGGAGGTACCTACTTTGGGCGGGACGGGCTGGTGATGGTTACGGAAACCGATCGGCGGACCAGGCACACCCGTACCTGGAAGCTGGATCTCGACGAGCCCGGCCGCGCTCCCCAATTGGTCTGGGATCGTTCGGCGGAGGATCGGTACAGTGATCCGGGCCAGCCGGTGCTGAAGCGGGACGCGGCGGGTTTCGCCGTGCTCAGGCAGTCGCCGGACGGTCGCTGGATCTACCTGGAAGGCGACGGAGCTTCCCCGCAAGGAGAACGCCCGTTCCTGGATCGAATGAACCTTCAAAACGGCAGGACGGAGCGCCTGTGGCAGTCGAGTGCGAATGCGTACGAGGTGGTAACCCAGGTTCTGGACGATGCTGCCCGAACCATACTTACCCGCAGGGAAACTCGCGCCGATCCGCCCAACTACTTCCTGCGCGATCTCAGATCGAGACGGGAAACCCAGATCACCCGTCTGGAGAATCCCGCCCCGGAACTTTCCTCGGTGAGGCGGGAACTGGTCACTTACCGGCGGGCGGACGGCGTTCAGCTTTCGGGGACGCTGTACTATCCTACCGACTACAAGGAGGGCCAGAAGGTCCCGGTCATCTTCTGGGTCTATCCCCGGGAGTTCGCCTCTGCCGACGCGGCGAGCCAGGTAGTGGGCAATCCCAACCGTTTTGTGCTTCCCAGCGGCGCCTCCCACCTGTTCCTGCTCACGCAGGGTTATGCGGTACTGGACAACCCCACTTTGCCCGTGATAGGCGGCGATACCGCCAACAACACTTACGTGGAACAGACCGTAGCTGGTGCCAAGGCGGCGGTGGATCACCTGTTGAGCATGGGTGTAGCGGACGGGAACTTCGGCGTCGGAGGCCACAGCTACGGAGCCTTTACCACGGCAAATCTGCTGGCTCATTCCGATCTGTTCAAAGCGGGCGTAGCCCGGAGCGGCGCTTATAATCGGACCCTTACGCCGTTCGGCTTCCAGAACGAGCGGAGGACTTTCTGGGAGGCACGGGACGTGTATATGCGGATGTCGCCTTTTTCGTACGCCGACAAGGTCAACGAGCCGATCCTATTGATTCACGGGATGAACGACAACAATTCGGGCACCTTTCCGATACAGTCGGAAAGGTTCTACCACGCCCTCAAAGGTCATGGGGCGACGGTGGAGTACGTGCAGCTGCCTTTCGAGTCTCACGGTTACGCCGCCCGGGAATCGGTCATGGACGTGGTAGCGCGGATGATCGAGTGGTACGACAAATACGTGAAGGGGAAGGCCACCGCCGCCACTCCGTGACGCCGGCGCCTTGGAGGTGATGTCGGACACGGCCTCGACGCGGGATGTGAGCTTCAAGGCTCCGGTGCGAGCCCGGTGGAAGTACCGGCTCGACGCCGAGTTTGGGCATAGGGACATCACACCCGACGTCGCGGGGCTGGTGCGCGAGTCGGGGGTGCAGACCGGAATTGTGGTGGTGCAGCTTACCGGCTCCACCGGGGCGATTACCACCATCGAGTACGAGCGGGGCGCTCTGGAGGACCTCAGGCGCGCCCTGGACCGGATCGCTCCGGTGGATGCCGACTACCGCCACAATTTGGCTTACGGGGACGGGAACGGGTTTTCTCACATTCGCTCGGCCCTGCTCAAGACCAGTTTGGCGATTCCCGTGATCGACGGCCGTCCGGCACTGGGAACCTGGCAGCAGGTGGTGGTGATCAATCTGGACAATCGCGCTCGCGAACGAGAAGTGGTGGCGGTGGTAGTGGGCAGCTGATGAGGTGGCGATCGTTCGGCCGCAGCGGGCTCAAGGTGACCGAGCTGTGCCTCGGCACCATGACGCTGGCCGGTCAGGCGGATGAGCCAACCTCGATCGCCATACTGGATGCGGCTTACGAAGGCGGTATCCGCTTCCTGGACACCGCGGACGTCTATCCCGTTCCGATGCGCCTTGAGACGGTGGGTAGGAGCGAGGAGCTGGTGGGGCGCTGGATGGCGGAGCGGCGCAATCGCGAGGAACTGATTCTTGCGACCAAGGCGTACTTCCCTACCGGCCCCCTGCCCTTCGACCGCGGGAACTCCAGAATCCACTTGATGCGCGCCTGCGAAGCCTCGCTCCGGCGACTTCGCACCGACCGGATAGACCTTTACCTCTGCCACGGGTGGGATCCCACCGTGCCCATCGAGGAGACTCTCGACACGCTGGAGCGTTTGAGAGAGCAGGGAAAGGTGCTTTACGCGGCGATTTCCAACGTCAGGTCCCACGAGGTAGCCGAGGCCTTGGTGGCGGCGGCGCGATCGGGAGTGAAGGGTTTCGACGGGCTACAGCCCCGCTATAACCTGCTTCAACGGGAGGCGGAGGAGTCGCTTTTCCCCCTGGCACGCCGTTTCGGATTGGGCGTCATGGTGTACAATCCTCTGGCGGGGGGCGTGCTTTCGGGAAAACACCGTCCGGGATCTGCGCCCGCTGAGGGTACGCGGTTTACCTTGCCCGAAATCGGCGAGGTGTACCGCCAGCGCTACTGGGACGAGCGGTACTTGCAAGAAGCCTGGGTGTTGAAGGATGAGGCCAGCCGATACGGCTTGTCCCTGGTCACCGCAGCGGTGGCGTGGGTGCTGAGCAATCCTGATGTTTCCAGCGCGATTGTCGGGGCCAGCCGCCCGGAGCAGCTGGCGGACAATCTGAAGGCTTCCGGCATGGAGCTTCCGGAGGAATTGAAGAAGCGGCTGGACCGGGTTTGGTTCGATCTGCCGCGCAGGCCGCCGGATCTGGATCGGCCGCGCCTCGACAGCTGGTACGGGGAGTGAGCTAGCGCTTTACCGTTCCAATGTGGACTCGGGAGTCGCCTATGAGGGCGTTGGCCGCCAGGGCGGTGAGCGCCACGATGATCCAGGCTACTATGGCGGAGCCCAGGCCTTCCACGTGGAACCCGGGCATGATCCAGGCGACCAGAAGGAGCATCGCACCGTTCACCACCAGCAGGAAAACTCCCAGAGTGAGTACCGTCAGGGGCAGGGTTACCAGTATCACGATTGGCCGCACCACGGCATTGACGATGCCCAGCAGAAGCGCCGCCGTCCACAAGGAGAGCGCGCCATCGAACCGGATGTCCGGCAGCAGAGCGTCGGCCACCAGGAGGCCCAATCCGCTTACGAAGAAGCGGGACAGGAATTGGTACATCGTTGCCTCATGAAGGATCAAATGAAGGACTCCCTGGGTCAAGGTGTCGGGACAAGCCGGTGAAAGAAGCGGTAATAGAGTTCAAGGATGCCTGCTATGGCATCGACGGCCGGGAGATCCTTGGTCCCGTGAGCTTGGAGGTGAACCGGGGCGAAACCTTGGTACTCTTGGGCAAGAGCGGATCGGGCAAGACCACGGCGTTGCGGCTCATTAACGGGTTGCTTCTTCCCACGGCCGGCGAGGTGGCGGTGGAAGGGGTGAGCACCAAGCAATGGGATTTGGTGCGGCTGCGCCGGAGTATAGGCTACATGATCCAAGAGATCGGTCTCTTTCCCCACATGAGCGTGGGGCGCAATGTGGGTTTGGTCCCGCGCCTGGAGGGGTGGCCCAAGCCTCGGGTCCGGGAGCGGGTTAGGGAGCTGCTGGAGCTGGTGGGCCTTCCTCCTGGGGAGTTCGAGGACCGGATGCCCGCCGAGCTTTCCGGAGGCCAGCGCCAGCGGGTGGGGGTCGCCCGAGCCCTTGCGGCGGATCCTCCTATTCTCCTGTGCGACGAACCTTTCGGCGCCCTGGATCCTCTTACTCGGAGCGAGCTGCAACAGGAGTTCAAGTCGCTCAGCCGCCGGCTCGGCAAGACGGTGGTGTTCGTGACTCACGACGTAAAGGAGGCCGTTTTCCTGGCCTCTCGGATCGCGCTGCTGGATGCGGGGCGCTTGCACTTCCTGGGTACGGTGGACGAGTTTCTCGCCAGCGGCGATTCTCGAGTGGCAGCGCTGAGGGATCTGGCATGAGCTTTTTCGAATACCTGGCACGCAATCAGGGCGAGGTGGCCGCCCGTACCCTGGAGCACCTCTGGCTGGTCTTTGCCTCCCTGAGCTTGGCGATCGCCATCGGGATCCCTTTGGGGATCGTTCTCACTAGGAAGCCGGCCATGCGCGGTCCGGTATTGGGATTCGCCAACGTGGTGCAGACCATTCCCAGTCTGGCGCTCTTCGGGTTTTTGATACCCCTGCCGTTTATCGGCGGTATCGGGGCGAGGACCGCCATCGTGGCGCTGGTGCTGTACGGCCTGCTTCCCATCATCCGGAACACCTACACCGGGATCAGCTCGGTGGACGCGAGCATCAGAGAAGCGGCGAAGGGAATGGGGATGACCGATGCTCAGTTGCTGTTCATGGTGGAGCTGAGGCTTGCGGCTCCGGTGATCCTGGCGGGTATCAGGATTGCGGCGGTACTGGCGGTAGGGATCGCTACTATAGCGGCGGCGATAGGGGGCGGAGGGCTGGGAGAGTTCATCTTTCGCGGGGTGGCGATGGTAAACCACGCGGTGATCTTGGCGGGTGCCGTGCCCGCGGCGCTGCTGGCATTGCTCGCCGACGGCGGCCTGCATCTTTTGGAGCGCAGCTTGGATTGGAGGCGTTGAGCTTGCGGGTTCCCGCGGCTTGGTTGCTGGGCCTGTTGGTCGCCGCCGGATGCGGCCGGAGCGACGCGGTTATCGTGGGCTCCAAGAACTTTACCGAGTCGGTAATCTTGGGCGAGCTCGTGGCGCAGCAACTCGAGCGTTACGGGATTCCGGTGGTAAGGAAACTGAACCTGGGAGGCACTCTGGTGTGCCACCGGGCGATCGTGGCGGGTCAGCTCGACGTCTATGTGGAGTACACCGGGACGGCCTACGCCGCTATTCTGGAACTTCCTCCCGAGCGGGACGCCGCCCGAGTGCGGCAGGCGGTGGATTCTATCTACCGAGCCAGATGGGATCTGATCTGGACCGAACCCTTGGGCTTCGAGAACACCTTTGCGATCCTCATCCGCCGCAAAGACGCCGAGCGTCTGGGAATCAGAACCATATCCGATGCTGTTCGCTACGCGCCGAGTTGGCGTCCGGTCTTCGGCTACGAATTCATGGAGCGGGCCGACGGCTACAGGGGGCTGGTGGAAACTTACGGGCTCAAGTTCGCCCGCGCGCCTTCCACCATGGACCTGGGGCTCACCTATCGGGCTCTGGCGGAGGGGATAGCGGATATCATCTCCGGCAACTCGACCGACGGGCAAATCGAGGCTCTGAATCTTTTTGCCCTGGAAGACGACCGGAACTACTTCCCGCCCTATGAGGCCGCCCCGGTAATCCGCGCCGCGGTGCTGGAGCGCTATCCCGCGGCTCGAGAAGCGCTGCGCCAACTGGGAGGCAAACTTGACGAAGCTACCATGAGGCGGCTCAACTACCAAGTGGACGTGGCCCGGCGTACCGTGCCGGAAGTGGTCAGGGAATTTCTCGATCAGCTTCCCCGTTGAGTCCCGGATTTTCGGTTCACCCGAATTCTACCTGATCGGCGATCCTGACGCCGGCCTCTAGGGTCTTGTGAACCGGGCACCGGGAAACGATCTGCGCGAGCCGCTGGCGCTGAGCCTCGGTGAAAGTACCCTCTATCTTGACTCTGCTGGTAATTCGGTCTATGAACCCTCCCTCCTTTTGGTCGCAGTCGTCGCAGTCTTCGGCATGGATACGGTCATACTCGTAGGAAGCGGTGACCCTCCTGAGATCGATCCCTTTGTGGCGACAGTAGAGTGCCAAGGTGATGCAGGTGCAGGCAGCCAGGGCGCCCAACAGGATTTCGTAGGGCGTTGGGCCGGTGTCGGACCCCCCCGCTTGAGGCGGTTCGTCCGCGCTCCAGGAATGCCGCCCGTTGGATAGACTGACCGCCGTTCCCGATGTCAGTTCTGCGGAAATGCGAGCCATGAGTTCACCTCGAAAGGAGTCAAGGGAAAGAGTCCAAGCGCTCCCGTCCTGTCAAGTGTCGCTTGACGATCGCGGCCAGGCTTTCAACTTTCGCGCATGATCGATCCCAAGGCAACCGGTGCGGCGCTCCTCCTGGTGGCTCTCTCGCTGGCGGCGATGGCGTACGGTGGGGGCCAAACCCCCGCCGCCCAGCAGATGCTCTCCCCGTTCCAGCGTACCAAGGCGGAATATCTGTTGAGGGAAAGGCTTCCCTGTCTCGGTTGCCACCGGCTAGACGGCGAAGGCGGAGTCATAGGTCCCGATCTCTCGGCGGTTGCGGACCGGCGCTCTCCCGAATTCATCCGCCGCATGATCTACGATCCCCAGACCACACTCCCGGGCACCATAATGCCGAAAACGCCGATGCCCGATTCCTGGAGGGACCTCATTGCTCGCTATCTGGCGGAACGACGCGGAGCCGGTGGCGAAGTGAAAGACCCGGTAACGGCGGCGTCGCCTCCCTCCAGACCCAGCGGGGGAAGGGAACTTTACATTCGTTTCTGTGCGCCCTGCCACGGAGCTTCGGGAGGAGGAGACGGGCCCAACGCCCGGTATCTTCCGGTTAGGCCCACGGTACACGCCGACAGCGCATACATGTCCACCAGACCCGACGATACCCTGTTCGACGGTGTCTACGGCGGCGGGTATATCCTCAATCGGAGTCACCGAATGCCGGCCTTCGGCTCGACCCTCACCAGAGAGGAGATTTGGTCATTGGTGCGGTACCTGAGAGAGCTCTGCCGTTGCCGGGGGCCGGCGTGGTCTCGGGACGGGCGGTGATGGCTGCGCCCTCTGGCTCCGCCCGCAGTCCTGGGAGTCGAGCTACCGCCAACCGCCGGTCCCGGTGGCTGTGGCTCATGTTGGGGATCGCGGTTTTGGCGGGCGGGGTCGGCGCATTGCTGTTGCTATATCGCCTCGAGCCGATAGAGCTTCCGCCTCCGCGAGGGCGACCGTCGGCTCCGCAGATAGCGGCCGGCGACTATGCCGGAGCTGATGCTTGCCGCGATTGTCACGCTGTTCAGTACGATGCATGGCGGCGATCGACCCACGGGCGCGCCGGAGGGCCGCCCAATCGTGAAACCGTAATTGCCCGCTTCGACGGGAGTCCCATCCGATTTCGAGATGCGGTCGTGACTCCCTTTGTGACCCCGCGCGGAGAGTATGCGTTTCGGGTCGTTCAGGAGGGCGGGCGTGAGGTCGTCTTTACGGTCGCCGGCGTGATCGGGCGGGGACATATGGTGGGCGGCGGGACTCAAGGATTCGTCACTCGGTGGATTGACGGCACCTACCGGTTTCTTCCGTTCGATTTCAGTAGGCACCAAGGGGTTTGGTTCTGCAACACCGTGGGGCGGGCCGACAGCGGATGGGTGCCCATCACTCCCCAACTTTCCATCGCCGCCTGTTCCGACTGGCCCCCGCGGCGAGTTTTGGGGACCGAGGCGCGCTTTTCCAACTGCCAGGAATGTCACGGTTCCGGAATCGATCTAGAACTAGATCCCGCTTCCCGGCGCTACTCCACAGAGATCCGGAGTTTCACCATCGACTGCGAGTCTTGCCACGGTCCGGCCCGCAGGCATGTGGAGTTGGCCCGCGCCGGTACCGCCGGAACCAACGCCGATATAGGAGTGCGGTCACTCGGCATTTTGGATAAGGATCGCTCTCTCGAAGTGTGTTTCAGCTGCCATGCCGTGAAGGACGTCCTGAGAGAGGGCTATCGGACAGGCGCGCCCCTCAAGGAGCACTATTCTCTCGGCCTCGCTTTGGTGGGCGACAATCCGCTTTTTCCCGACGGGCGGGTGAAAACTTTCGCCTATCAGGAGGGTCACCGCTTCAGCGACTGCTATCTCAACGGATCGATGACCTGCACCGATTGTCACGAACCGCACGGCCAGGGGTACCGCGATATCTGGGGCAACTCACTGCCCAGCCGCTTCGACGACGGGCAATGTCTCGATTGTCATGCCAGCAAGAGCGACCGGGTGGCGGAGCACACCAAGCATGCTCCCGGATCTCCCGGGAGCAGGTGCGTGAGCTGCCACATGCCCTACCTGCAACAGCCCCAATTGGGTAACCGGATCCGGTACGCGCGATCGGACCACACCATATCCATTCCTCGACCCTCTCTCGACGCTCGGCTGGGAATCGAGGGGGCTTGCGTTCAGTGCCACCGGGAGTGGTCGCGGGAGGCGGTGGCGCTTGCGATCGATACGCTCTGGGGAGAGCTGAAACCGCTGCCCGCCGGGGTTGCGGCGCTGCTGGACTCCGGAGCCGATTGGGAAAGGCTGCTGGATGTTCTCGACCCCGGGTCCCGTCACAGCGGGGCATTGGCGATGGCGCTGGGAGAGCTTTTGCAGCGCCTTGCGCCGGACACGGACGAATTGGATGGCCGGCTGCTGGAAAGGCTGCGGAGTATGGCGAGGGTGGGGGACCTGGATGTCAGGGCTCTGGCTCTGGCGGCCTTGCACCTGGCGGCGGGGGAACGGCGGTCGGTGCGGCGGTTGCTGAGAGAAGCGCTGGAGGATGCAGGCGATGAGGAATGGCTACTTAGGGACCGCTGGAAGGTGGCTCTGGCGTTCGTGGCTGACAGTTACAGGGAGCGGGGCGAAGCGCGGCAGGCGGCGGCGGTTTACCGGAAGGCTCTGGAGATCGCTCCGGGTGATCCCGCCGTACTACACAACCTGGGTCTGGCTCTGGCGAACGCGGGAGATCTGGAGGGTGCGGTGGCGAATTACCGGCTCAGCCTCCAAGCCGACCCGCGGCAACCGTTAGTGCTGGTAAATCTGGGGATCGCGCTCCAGGGGATGGGTGACGCGGCGGGAGCGATCGAGGCCTATCGCAGGGCTCTGGAGATAAACTCCGAAGAACCGCTGGCCCACTTCAATCTGGGCAACATGTATTTGAGGCAGGGCCAGATCCCGGAGGCGATAACGCAGTATCGCCGCGCTCTCGCGGTGGATCCCGGACTGCCCCTGGCGCACTTCAATCTGGCGCGGGCGTATGTGGCGGCGGGCGACCTCAGGGCCGCGCTCGACGCGGTGCGGCGCGGCCTCGAGTTCGCGCCGGAGGACAGCGACGGCAGGCAAATGGAGCTGCTGCTGCGCCAGGAACTAGGGCTCCGATAGCGGCGCCGCGGCGGTGTAGGCTCTGACTTGGAGGCGGGGGATGGCTCCCATAGAGAAGATCTTGGAAGTCGTGCTTTACGTGGAGGATCCCGAACGGGCAAAGTCGTTCTACTGCGACGTCCTCGGTTTTAAGGAAATCGATCGCTACGACCGGGGCTTTTCCCTGAACGTGGGGGACAACAGCGTGCTGTTGCTCTTCCAGCGTGGAGCATCTCTCAGGGGAGCTCGGGCGCCGGGCGGGTGGATTCCGCCTCACGACGGCTCGGGCCAGCAGCACATCGCGTTCGCAGTAAGGGAGGGCGACCTGGACCGGTGGCGAGATCGGCTGGAGATGGCCGGAGTGAAAATAGAAAGCGAGGTTACATGGCCTCGGGGTGGGCGCAGCATTTATTTCCGCGACCCGGACGGCCATTCCATTGAGCTGGTCGCTCCAGGAACCTGGCCGATCTACTGAGCTACAACGCAGCGGGCACTGCGCCCCTTACCAGCGGAATCACCTCCTCGGCAAACCGTTCCATCTCTTCCAGCTGGGGGCTGAACTGCAACAGGAGGAGATCCACGCCGGCCCGCTCGAATTCCAGGATCCGTTCGGCGATCTGTTCCGGGGAGCCCAATAGGCCCGACCGCAGCCCGCGGTTGGATACCGAGTAGTCCTCCAGACTCACCCTTTGCTCCAGCTGCGTGTTGGCGATCCAGTCCTGATAATTGGCGTATCCTCTGGCACTTTGCCTGACGTCGGTGATCCGGGACAGCTCGCGGCGAACTTCGGCTTCGGTCGGTCGGCAGATCACGAACGCAGCCACACCGTAGCGAAGGCGGGGTCTCCCCGACGCCGTGCGACGGCGATCCATGTCGGCAATCTTGGCGGCGATCCGGTCCGGAGGATCGCCGTGCATTACGTAAGCGTCACACATGCGGGCGATGAGCTGCTTGGCGGCTTCCGACTCTCCTCCGGCGTAGATCGTAGGTCGCGGGCGCCGCAGCGGCTTGGGGGCGAGCTTGGCCTCACGTACCGAGTAGAACTTGCCGGTGAAGGAGAAGCAGGGCTGGGACCACATTCCGTCCACCACGGTCAGCCACTCGGCGGTCCGGGCGTAGCGTTCGTCGTGCTGATCGAAGGCGACCCCGTACTGTTTCGCTTCGTCCGCCCACCAGGCCGAGACCACGTTCAGCGCCAGCCGGCCGTTGCTGATGTGGTCGATGTTCGCCGCCTGTTTGGCGAGGACGGCGGGCGGGTGAAAGGTCGGGCGCACTGCCACCATCAGCTCGAGCCGGTAGGTGACCGCGGCCAGAGCGGCGGCGGTGGTCCAAGCGTCCAAGGAAGGCGCCTCGGGGCCTTTGATGTCGTTCAAATTCAGCTCGGCGATGAGGGTGAGGTCGAACCCGATCTCCTCGCTGCGGCGGGCGAGGCGGCTGGCGTACCGCCAGGTAGCCTCCATGCCCTCGTCTTCCACGTTCCTCAGCCATCCGCCGAAGACCGGAAGCCAATATCCGAATCTCATCGGCCCGCCTCCTGTTCGAGATAATCCACCAGCCTGGCCACCGGGTCGAACCCCACGACTCGCGGAGCGTCCGCCACGAAGTTGGAAAGGGCGTTGATGTCGTAGAAGTAAATGGTTCCGTCCCGGGCGTCGGTTATGTATTCCACCCCTCCGACCTCGATGCCGGCGGCGCCCATGATCCGTTCCACGGCAGCGATGACCTCCTGCGGAGGCCGGCACGCTTCCACCACGAGACCGTGATCGGGAGCGTCGGCGGGGCAGGCCTCCCTGATCAGCTCAGCGCCGTCCGTGGTGCGGCACACATCAGCCGGGCAGAGGTTGAACACATCTCCCGGCGGGTAGATCCGAATGGCGTAGAGAAACTTCCCGCCCAGGACCTCGACCCGGGTAATCGCGCCCCCTTCGGCCGGTATCAGCTCTTGGACCAAAGCGGTACGATCGGGGCCGACCTCGAGAGCGTCGGTGAACGCCGCTTCCGCCAGATCTTCGGGGCGATCGAATCGCCTGATTCCCGCTCCGCTGCCGCCCACATTGGGCTTGACCACCAAGGGAAAGCCGATCTCGGAAGCCGCAGCCGGCGCGTGGCAGGGGTCGTGAATCACGCGGGTGCGGGGAACGGGATGCCCCAGATGGCGGAGCAGGGAGAGCTGCGCCGCTTTCGAGATCTCGATGCGGTAGGCGCGGCTTCCGTTGACCACTCGGACACCCCTCCGCTCCATGTGGTCCAGGAAGTGTAAAGTGTAGAAAATGGCTCCGGTCTGACCTCTCAAGTACGCGGACGGGCTCATGCGGTTGAACAGGAGCGAGTATTCAACGGGCTCGTCTAGGGAGTAGTTGTGCTCCCTGGCGTGCAACCGGGTGTAGGGCAGGCCGCGGCGCTCCAATTCCGCGAACAAGGGGCGGAACCAGTGATCGTGCTCGTAATAGACTGCTATGGCCGGACTTTCTTTGCCTGGCATACTCCCTCCGTGCTAGCGAAGCAATAAAAAAACGGCCGCGATCTCCTGCGGATCGCGGCCGGCTGCGGGCTGGTGTAGACTGTGCCCTATGTCTCAGGTCATACTAGCCGTTCCAGACGCTCGCCGCCCGCGACCGCTCGGACAACACGCGGTCATGTGACAACAGCAGCAGGCGACGAGAATCTGGCGCTTCTGCATACTTGGGTTAGTGTAGATACGCGGTCACCTAGGGTCAAGTGGCTTTTTATGAGAGGTTATAGCGGCATGATGAGTCGACACGTTCTTCTCTCGGTCTTCTGCGGTGCGGCGATTCTTCCCTTTGTCCTTCACCCGGCAGGGAACCGTGGCAGTCAGAGCCAGCTGGCGGCACCCAGCGAACTCAGGGATACGGTTACTCTGTACACCCAGGATCGGGCGGCTTTGCTCAGGCGCTACGAGGTGGAGTACTCTCCGGCGCGCCGGGAGCGAATGCGGCGGTTTTACCGGGACTGGCAGAACCGGCTGAATCGTATGGACTTCGATCGCCTGAGCCAGGAGGGCAAGGTCGATTACATCCTGCTCGCCAACGAAGTGCGTTATCAGCTAGAACTTCTGTCCCGCGAGGAAAGGCAGTACGAGGAAATGTTGCCGCTGGCTCCTTTCGCTCCGGTCGTTATGGATCTGGTAGAGTCTTGGCGACGGATGGAGTCGATGGACCCGCCGAAAGCTGCCGCCACGCTGGCGGCGTTAGCCAAGGACGTAGAGGGTGCCAGGCAGCAGTTGAGGGCCGTCGGCCGTACCGACGGGTCCAGTCGTAGGATAGTTGCCTTTCGGACCCTCGGGATGGTGGAGAACTTGCGCCGCATTCTGGAACGCTGGAACGGCTTCTACTCCGGCTACGACCCGATGTACTCCTGGTGGGCGGCGGATCCATACAAACGCGCCGACCAAGCCCTGGCCGACTACCTGAAGGCGCTCCGCGAGGAGGTGCTGGGTTTCAGGCCGGGACAAGAGGAGCCGATCATTGCCGATCCTATAGGAGCTGAGGGGATCAGGGCCGATCTGTCCCACGAGATGATACCCTACTCCCTCGAGGAGCTGGTGGCGATTGCGGAGCAGGAATTCGCCTGGTGCGAAGCCGAGTTTAAGAAGGCTGCCAGGGAAATGGGATTCGGGGACGACTGGCGCGCTGCGCTGGAGAAGGTAAAGCAGTCGTATGTGGAGCCCGGAAAACAGCCTGATCTCGTTCGGGATCTCGCTCGGGAGGCCGAGGAGTTCGTGGAGCGCCGCGACTTGGTGACCGTTCCCCCTTTGGCCAAGGAGATCTGGCGCATGGAGATGATGTCGCCCGAAAGGCAGCGGGTCTCCCCGTTCTTCCTCGGCGGCGAGGTCATCCGGATCTCCTATCCCACGGACGGTATGACCCATGAGGAGAAGCTGATGAGCATGAGGGGAAACAATCCGTACTTCTCCCGGGCCACCGTGCACCACGAGCTCATCCCCGGGCATCACCTCCAGGGCTTCATGACTTCCCGGTACAATTCCCACCGGCAGGCTTTTTCCACTCCCTTCTGGGGCGAAGGATGGGCGCTCTACTGGGAGATGCTGTTATGGGACTTGGGATTTCCCAGGACGCCCGAAGAAAAGATCGGGATGCTCTTTTGGCGCTCGCACCGCGCGGCCAGGATCATCTTCTCCCTCAGCGTGCACTTGGGCACCATGACGCCGGAAGAGGCGATCGAGTTCTTGGTGCAACGCGTGGGTCACGAGCGGGCCAACGCCGCGGCTGAAGTGCGGCGCTCCTTCAACGGTACCTATCCTCCGTTGTACCAGGCGGCCTACATGCTGGGAGGCCTGCAATTCCGCGCGCTGCACCGGGAGCTGGTGGAGAGCGGGAAGATGACCAACCGCCAGTTCCACGATGCGATTTTACGCGGCGGCAGGATGCCGGTGGAAATGGTCCGGGCGAGACTTACCGGCGAACGCCTGACGCGCGACTACCGCTCCCGGTGGCGCTTTGCCGAGGTATCGCCTCCGGCGCGGTAGAAGGCGAGCTCTCCGCCGGTACGGGATAGCGGTAACGAAAAGTGAGGCAACCGGCTCTGACCCCGGTGCAGTAGTAACTCAGGATTTGGAGCTTGGCATAGCGGCCGTCGCTGGTCGGTACCGCGTACACCCGCTCTTTGGATTTCAGCAGGTGAGTCAGCATGCTGTAGCTGTACCAGCGCGCTATCGCCGGATTGAGGGTGTCGGACCGGTACACATTGGGCTGATAGCCCGCCGCGGGCAGCGCCCCGGAGGATTCGAAATCGGTGGTCTCGAGGTCGAGGATGCCGGCTGCCGCAATAATGTGAAACCGGCGGAAGGCGAGGTCCCATCCCGCCGTATCCGGGCTCTCCAAGACCATTCCCCGGTCCAGATCGAAAAACCGCCAGGCGCGGGCGTCTCGGGCGTCCACCGTGACCGTGTCGGTCCGCGGCTCGCGGAGTGTGCCGGCTTGTCGCTGTCCTGGGGGCGAGGGATCGAAGACCGCCACTTCCCGCGGAGCCAGCGCGGACGCCACCAGGAAACCGATCAAGAGTAGAAAGAGCAGGAAGCCGGCGCCGAGGACGGCCGAGCTGGGTTGCACCCTAGTTGGTTATGATTCCCCCGCCCAACAGGCGGTCTTCGCTATAGAGCACGCCCGACTGTCCGGGTGTTATGGCCCGTGCGGGCTCCAGGAGCTCGAGACTTATGCGGTCGTACGAGACTGCGCTCACGCGCGCCGGTACCGCCCGCGCCCGGTAGCGGACCTGCACTTCGCAGTAGTCCCCGGGCTCGAGGGGCTCGCTCAGCCAGTTGAGCTCCTCCAGGGTTACCCGGTCACCGTAGAGTTCTTCTTCGGTGCCCACCACCACGGCCCGCTGCTGGGGATCTATGGCGACCACGTAGAGCGGCCGGCTGAAACCTCCGGGCAGCCCCCGGCGCTGGCCCACGGTGTAGCGGGCGTATCCTCGGTGCTGGCCGATAACCTCGCCGCTGGTGGTGACCACCGGGCCGGGCGTCAGGGCCGGATTGTCCTCTCCCAGGTGGCGGGTGAGCACCGAGACGTAGTCGCCGTCGGGGACGAAGCAGATTTCCACCGACTCCTTCTTGTCGGCCGTGATCAAGCCGAAGCGCCGGGCCGCGGCCCGGGTTTCCTCCTTGGTGAGCTCCCCGACCGGCGCCAGCATCCGCCTAACTACGGAGCGGTCTATTCCCCAGAGAAAGTAGCTCTGATCCTTGTTTCGGTCCCGCCCGCGCCAGAGGGCGCCGTCCCGGACGATGACGTAGTGTCCGGTGGCTATATAGTCGCACTCCAGCGATTCGGCGTGGTGCAGGAGGTCGCGGAACTTGGTGAAGGAGTTACACCGCACGCAAGGAATCGGAGTTCGCCCCCGCACGTATTCGCTTACGAAGTTGTCGATCACGTCCCGACGAAACCGGCTCTCCAGATTCAGCACGTAATGGGGTATTCCCAGCCGGGTCGCCACGGAGGCGGCATCCTGGATGGAGTCTAGCGAGCAGCAGGGGCGGTCGGGCACGGCGTCGCCGTAACAGAAAAGCTTCATGGTGGCTCCGATCACGTCGTAGCCCTGCTCCACCAAAAGAGCGGCCGCGACGGAGGAATCCACGCCTCCCGACATCGCTACCAGCACTCTGCTGCGCTTCGCGCTCATCGTCCCAATACCCCCGCCAGACTGCGCACCTTCCCGACGATCCCGGGAAGCCGCGATAGCAGGAAGTCCACGTCGGCTTCCGTGTTCTGGCGTCCCAGAGAAAACCTCAGCGCCGCGATCGCCCGCTCGTAGGGCACCCCCATGGCCTTCAGCACATGGGACGGCTCCACCGAACCCGTGGTGCACGCGGATCCGGAGGAACAGGCGACCCCCGCCAGGTCCAGATGCATGAGCATCGCCTCGCTGTCGGTGCCCGGGATCGAGATGTTGCTCACGTGCGGAGCCCGGGGCGCTCCGGCACCGTTGACGGTGGCGTCCGGTATCGCTTCCAGCACCCGCTGCTCGAGCAAGTCCCGCAGCCTACCCACGGTGTGCCGGAACTCCTCCACTTCCGCCACCGCCAGTCTTACCGCTTCCGCCAGCCCCGCGATCCCAGCCACGTTTTCCGTTCCGGGGCGAAGGCCTCCCTGCTGTCCTCCGCCTCGGATCAGCGGCGCGATCGCACTGCGGTCGCGCACTATCAGCGCGCCCACTCCCTTGGGTCCCCCGATCTTGTGAGCCGACACCGTGAGCAGAGTGCACCCGGCAATCGCCGCGGAGCAGGACACCTTTCCCACGGCTTGAACCGCATCGGTGTGGAACGGCACTCCCGCTTCCCGGCAACGAGCCGCGATAGCGGGCACGTCCTGAATCACTCCGGTTTCGTTGTTCACCCACATGACGCTCACCACAGCCACACCCCGGGAGAGTGCCTCATCCAGAGCCTCCAACTCCAGCCGTCCCTCGCGATCGACCGGCAGGACCACGCACTCGCCGCCCAACTCCTCCACCGTATGGGCTGCGGCGAGGACGGCCTTGTGCTCCACCGCGCTCACCGCCACCCGGAAGGGATCACCCCGGGCTCGAGCCGCCAGGGCCGCGCCCAGTACGGCCAAATTGTCGGCTTCGGTCCCGCCCGAGCAGAACACCACGTCCTTCGGTTCGGCTCCCAGCGCTTCGGCGATCGTGATGCGGGCCCGGTTCAGTCCCGCCCGGCTCTCTCGGCCGAAGCGGTGCGGTGAACTCGGATTGCCGAACAGACCCCCTCCCAGATAGGGCTCCATGGCCTGGAGCACCTCCGGGCGAAGGGGCGTGGTGGCCGCGTTGTCGAGATAGACGGCGTTCCCGGTCATGGAATGGAAGGTATGCAGAGCGGCGATTATAGGGAATGCCGCGGGCGGGCTACATCGATTGCACGTCCAATTTCACAACGTCATCGACGCGGACCGTCTCGTAGGTCATGAACGGTTCCCCGTATCGGGTTCGGATCAGGCTCCCGTAGTGCGCGTTTTGGATGCGGATCAGGTCGTAGAGCTCCTGCCCGGTGGGGAATATTTCACCGGCCGCCTTCACGCCGTCGAACTGCGAGGCGTAGCAGCGTATAGCCCGGAGCTTCAGTTCGAATTCTTCCGAGATGTCCACTACGAAAGTCGGCTTAATCGGGTCTTCCCGGTATGCCAGGGCGTAAAGGATCTTGGCTGGGCGATGGGGTTCTCCGGCTGCGGGGTAGCGAGCTAGTCCCGCTAGGTAGCAGGCGTCCCGTCCCAACTCGGAGGCGATGCGGTGGTCGGGGTGCCGTCCCACGGGGAAGGGGAGGATAACCACCCGCGGGCGCAGCTGGCGGATGAATTCTACCAGCACGCGGCGGCTGTTTGCGTCATTGCTGAGTCGGGCGTCGGGGAGGCCGGCGTTCAGCCGCCGGGCTACGCCCAAGACTCGGGCTGCCTCTTGGGCTTCGCGCTGCCTGGTTTCGGGGTTGCCCCGGGTCCCCATTTCTCCTTGGGTCAGATCCAGGATGCCGGTGCGGTATCCCTGCCGCGCCGCCTTGGCGAGGGTCCCGCCGCAGGTGAGTTCGGCATCGTCGGGGTGGGCGGCGATGGCCAGGAGATCTACCGCATCGCGCATAGGTGTCAATTTACCAAAGTGATTGTCGGTTTCGCGCACTGACCGGTGCCAAGGGCAGCGCTCAGCGGTCTCAATTTGCCAGCGGGAACGGCGGCGGGCTGCTTGCCACCGAGAACCGGCTCGGCGCCGCTACACCTCGCTACCCGTGGAGTCGCTGTCGCAGGCGCTTTTCAAGCCGGTCTACGGGATCCCACAGAACGCACGGTTCGATCTTGGGTCCATAATCTGGCTGGCTCACCCGGAGCCAGTTCTTGAAAGCGGTCCGCTCTCAACCGGGATTTGCCGTGATGCCGGCCACAAGGTGCAAGAATGCTCCGGAGTAACAGAAGGTGATTGCTATCATTGCGGACGCGGCGGCAGCCAAAGGCAGACCCCACCAATCGCCTGCCAGCACGTAGTCGAGGCCTACAGCCGCTGCGATCGCGATAGCTCCCCCGGCTAACCGAACCCGCCTACTGCCTAAAGGAAACCAGTATATGCTCAAAAGCGTCATGGCCCAGAAGGCCAGGTTTCCTTTCTGCACTACTCCAGTGTAGGCGGCTTGGGACCAGGACACTCCGGCTCCTCTGATTGTCGCTACCCATCCACCAAGAAAATAGATTGCGTACACGCCCAGCAGCATTCCGAAAAGAATTCGCCCAGCCCTTCCGATGGGACCTGGCTTCTCAACGGGCAGCCGCACTGGAGAATCGTCGGGCATAGCTCAGCCTCTGCTTCCGGATGGCACCAGGGCTCTGCTAGCTGCCGAGCTAGCGTTCCCTCGGTCCCCCTGCAGACAGGGCTCACCGCAGGTAAGCGCTCCGTCGTAGTGGGGACCCCGAGAACCGGCCGGTGTGCGGTACAGGGTATGTGCTGGAATTTATCGCTTCTCAGGCGCGGTCGAAAACCGCTGCTTGCGCCACACTTCGGCGCCCCGTTATAACGCGTGCCATGCCTCGTCTACTAGCGGTGCTCGCAGCGTTATCGCACCTCGTGGCGACGGCAGCGGAGTCTATACGCCACGCGGCGTTCGAACGGCTCACCGCCACCGCGCCCATAAAGCAGGACCACCTGCCTAGCTGACACGGCCGGGCCCAGGGCATCACTGTACCAGTCTGCTCTTCGCGGCGAGCATCAGGCCGCCCCAGCGCCTGTCCGATCCGGAGTCTGAAAAGTGGTTGTCTCCATGTAACCGATCCGACTTTACCACGAGGTCTTTGGCTTTACTCGCCACCCCCAAACGCCCAGTCCGCCGGTTTCTCCCTCGGTTTAACCGGCTTTCCGGTTTTTTTCCGGGTTCTTCGGCCTTTTAATAGCTCGCTCCGCGGCGAACGGTTCAGCTCGCGGCTAGAACTTCGATGAAAACCGAAGGGATATCTATGTGCGGTCCAATTGGAGCATTGGCGTTTGGGGTCTGCTGGCGGCGATTGTCTCTCCGCCCTCTCTGGCAGCTCTGCAGCAGGGGGGCGCGACACTCAGCGGCAGGGTGTTGGATGCCGGCGGAGATCCGATCGAGCGGGCGCGGGTCACGGTGGGCGAGGCGGGGCGCTTCGCCTTCACGGATGCTGAAGGCCGGTTTCAAATAACCGATCTGGCACGTAGGGAGTATACCGTAGCGGTCCAACGGATCGGTTTTCACCCAACTACGCGCCGGGTGCAGTTGGCGGACAATGCGGTTTTGGATGTGGTGCTGGAGCCGTCAGTCGTACAGCTCCCGGCGGTTCAGGTCTCGGCCACGCCTCTGGCCACGGCTTACCTGGATGCACCGCAGCCCGTAAGCTCGGTTGATGCGACCCTTTGAGCTTGAGCGGCTCGGCCACGCTCGCTGCGGCGCTAGAGCGCATACCCGGGGTTCACAACTGGTCCACCGGGATGGGTATCGGCAAGCCGGTGGTGCGGGGGCTGAAATCCAACCAGGTGCTGGTATTGGCGGATGGCCAGCGCTTGGAAACCCAGCAGTGGGGAGACGAGCACGGTTCGAATGCCGAGTTCGCCCATGCCGAGCGGATCGAACTCGTGCGCGGTCCCGCGAGCGTCCTATACGGTTCCGACGCACTGGGTGGCGCGATCAACATCGTTTCCCCGGAGCTTCCTGATGCAATCGGTCGTTCAGGTTTTGTCCGTTCGCGATGGTCGGCGGGTTGGACAACCGGAAATGATCAGCCCGAGGGCTCGCTGGGGCTCGAAGGGGCTAGTGGTCGGATCGGCTGGAGGTTGGGTCTCGTGGGTCGCAAAGCCGCAGACGTCCGCACGCCCCGAGGCCGCGTGTTCAATAGCGGATACGGCGTTCTGAACGGTTCGGCGTCCGTGGGTTATCACGGTACCGCCGGCCTGCTCCGTCTGGACTACGCCCACAGGCGGGAGGAGGTGGAGATTCACGAGGATCCGGCTGAGGATCCGCTGGCGACGCCGCTGCAAAAAATACAGGACGACCGCTTGAGGCTAGCGTTCGAGGGGCGAGGCGGAGAGTGGCGATTCGATGTGCAGGCGGGTTATCAGCGGAATCACCGCCGGGAGTTCGAAGCGCGGGAGGCGGTGGAGCTGGGGGAAGTGGCCGTAGGGTTGATCTCGGAGACCTACACCGGAGAGTTGCACGCTCATCATCCGCGCCTCGGCCGTTGGGACGGCACCTTGGGCATCGCGGTTTTGGGAACCGACGTCTCGCGGTTCGGAGAAGAGGCTCTGGTACCCAGTTCCTTCTCGCGCGGCGCCGGGATCTTCGCTTTCGAGCAGGCGTCGATCGGACGCACCACGATGGGATTGGGAGTGCGTCTGGACTACCGCCACTTGGAAGTGGATGCCGATCCGGAGTTGGGGGTTCCGGCCACGACTCGCAGTTGGACTTCGCTGACCGGCAATGCCGGCCTTTCGCACCGGATTGCGGAGGACGTATCGCTGGTTTTGAGCGCAGGGAGGGGATACCGGGTGCCCAGCGCTTTCGAGTTGTTCGTCAACGGGGAGCACGAGGGTACGAGGCGCTGGCGATGACCTTCTGGCGGGTTTCGAGGCAGCGGCTGCTTTGCGGCCCGTATCTTGGCTGACCTTGGAAGGGCACGCGGACTACGTCTGGGCCCAGAACCGGTCGGCCGGCGAGCCGTTACCCGATATTCCCCCTCTTTCGGGTGCATTGGAGGCGGAGCTCCGGCCGTCGGTTTCGGGCGCAGCGCTGCCCTATTTCAAGGTCGGGCTGGAAGGTGCAGCGAGGCAGAATCGCCTGGCTCCATTCGATGTCGCCACCGACGGTTACGTCGTGGCCAACGCTGCTTCGGGGATAGTCTTACCCCTATCCGGAGCCATGGTGCGGGTGGATGCCGTGCTGCACAACGTTTTCAACCGCTCGTATGTGAAGTTTCTTTCCCGCTACAAGCGCTACGAGGTCGCACCTTTGGAGATGGGCAGGAGCTTGAGGGTGCAGGTTACCGTAGAGTGAGCGGCCAGCGGGCTGTGCCAGCTCGCCGGTCCGGTTTCAGGGTCCCGCCGCGCGCGCGGCCGCGCGGCGGGCACCCAGTACTATACCCGCGAACGTCAGCACTATCAGGGCGACCCAAACCCAATCGGGGGTCCAGCGGCGCATTTCTTCCTGAGTCAGTGCCCAGCCGAACGCCAGTGTCTGGATCAGGGCGAGTGCCACGCCGTGTCTCAGGTGTGCGTACCCAGCGATCAGGGCCGCGGCGAATCCCGCCGCGGCGGCAGCGATAGTGTTGTAAACCAGCTTGGTCACCAGAAACCATGACCGGTTGCGGATCCCGTAGTACGTCTCCGAATCGGTAGTTGGGGAGCCGTTGACCAGGGTCACGAGGCCGAACTCCAGCGCTTCCACCAGCAGCGAAATGAAAGCCAACCCTAGGATTATGGCTAAGGCGCTGCGAACTACACGCGTGGAAGCTGTTCTCATCGTTCCATCTTGCAGGCGCCCTCCGCGCGTGTCAACTCCCGGCGTAGTCGGCACCTCCTACTCGTACCGCAACGCCTCCACCGGATCCAACTTCGCCGCACGGTTGGCGGGCAGCAGCCCGAACGCCAGGCCGATCCCAACCGAAACCGCAGTGGCCAGCGCCGCACTCCACCAAGGCACCCCGGCCTCGAAACCCAACAAGCGCTTGAGACCCTCCCCGGCAGCCAGACCCAGCAGAATCCCAAGCGCACCGCCGATACCGGTAAGACTCGCCGCCTCCACCAAAAACTGCCACAACACATCCCTCCGCGTAGCGCCCATCGCCTTGCGCACCCCGATCTCCCGGGTCCGAGAAGTAACCGACACCATCATTATCGCCATGACCCCGATTCCACCCACCATCAATGCCACGCTGGATAAGACGATCATCACCAGAAAGAACGCCCCGGTCAGGCGATCGAAAATGCTCAAGATCTGATCCGAGGTTATCATGTCGAAGGTGTTGGGCTCCCCGGGCCGCAAGCCCCGCATCCGGCGCAACTGCACCGTGGCGGCATCCATCGCCTCGTGGACGCTGATCCCTGGCCGCGGTTTTACCAGAATAATGAGCGCGTTGGTCTCGTCGTAACGGAACGAGCGCCGCGCGGTCTCGAACGGCACGATCGCGGCGATCTCGGGACCGGGCGGCTCGAAGATGTTCTCCGCCTTGGCGTACACCCCGATCACTCGCAGCGGCCTGCCGCCGACGCGCACCGCCTGCCCCAAGGGCGACATCGCGCCGAAGAGCTTGTCCACCGCCCTGCGCTCCAAGATCACTACCGGAGCACCCGAACGCGCCTCGGCGATAGTGAAGCTTCGGCCCGCGATCAGCGTTCCGCCCAAGATCTCCATGAACCGCTCGTCCGCCCCGAAGACGCTCACCAGTTGGGTCCGCACCGGACCGTGCTCCAGGCGCTCGAATACCTGGGTCCAAATGGCGGAGTAAGCAATCTGCGGGAGCGCGGCGATCGCCTCCGCCTCTTCCGGCTTGAGCACCGGCCGAATCCGCACCTCCCGGGGCAAGGCGTCCGGATTGAGCGGTGTCTGGGAAAAGAAACGCACGATGCGGAAAGTGGTGGGGCCTACCACTTCCAGGGTGTTCACTATCTGCTGTCTCAAGCCGGTCACGATCGAGGCCATGGCCATTACCGTGGCCACACCGATCACCACACCTAGAATGGTGAGCGCGGAGCGGAGCTTGTTGGCCCGGATCGCCCCCAAGGCCATGGAACTCCCTTCGATGATGCTATCGATCCAGGTCACTGCTCGTACCTCAGCGCCGCAATCGGATCCATGCGCGCAGCGCGCCTGGCCGGGTACACGCCGAAGATCAGACCCACCGAAGCTCCCAGCAGCAGGGCGATCGCCGCCGACCACCATGTCACCCTTGCCGGAAGTGGCGACACCGAGTCCACCGCCACGGCGAAGGCGGCGCCGAGCACCAACCCCAGGAGACCGCCCGCGGTTGCCAGCACTACCGACTCGGCCAAAAACTGCCGCAGAATGTCGCTACTCCTGGCTCCCAGAGACTTTCTGATCCCGATCTCGTGGGTCCGCTCGTGCACGCTCATCAGCATGATGTTCATGATCACTATCCCGCCCACCACCACACCTATGGCCACCACCGCCGGAACTACGGTGAACAGCACCCGCGTGAGATCCCGCCAGAACGTTATCAGTCCTTCGGCGGTGTCTACGGTGAAATCGTTCGGCTCTCCCGGGCGCAAGCGGTGTGCTATGCGCATCGCCTCTTCCGCCCGGGCCATGGCGTCCGGAACCAGGTCAGCCTCCGGCATCTTCACCGAGATCACGGTGGTCTGACGCCTGCCGTACATCATCTCGAAAACCGTGATGGGAAGCATGACAAATCCGTCCCAGGACTGGCCCAGAACGGTTCCCTTCTTGGCTACCACGCCCTTTACCACCAGCTGGCGGCCGCGCACTCGAACCTTCTGTCCCGGGGCCATGGCCAAATCGTCGAACAGCTTGCTGGCCACGTCGTAGCCTAAAACCGCAACGGGGCGGCGCTCTCTCACATCCACAGCGGTCAAAGGCTCGCCTACTGCGATCTGGTAATCCTGCACTACTTGGAAAGGCGGGGTCACTCCGAAAACGAAGGCATCCCCCACCGTCCGATTCCGCCAGACGACGTCCGCCATGGGCGTGGGCCAGCCGGACTGAAGAGCGATCGCTTCGGCGTCGGGAATGGCGCGCTCGATGTAGCGAAGATCTTCCTCGGTGATCAGCGGCCGGCGCTGAAGCTCGCGCCACTCTTCATCGTCTATGAAACCCACCGTGATCGGCTCGCGCCGGATTTGAAAGGCGTTGCGCCCCACGATCGCCCCGGCCAGGTTCTCGCGCACGTAAGCGTTCATCCCTTGGATCACCGCCACCACGGCCACCAGGAAAGCCACCGAAACGATGATGCCGAGCAGGGTGAAAAAGGATCTGAGCTTGTGCGCCGCGATTTGCCTTAACGCAAGACGCAAGGCCTCACCGAAGGGCATGCTACAAATGTAAGGCGATTACTCGTATCGCAGGGCTTCTACCGGGTCAAGCCTGGCGGCCCTGGCGGCGGGAAGCAAGCCGAAGGCGATGCCTGTCAAGATCGACGCTCCCAGAGCCAGCGCTACCGACCACAGGGGAACCGCTGCCGGAATGGGCGTGAGTTTGGCCACCGCCGCGGCGATGCTCCCGCCCAAGACCATGCCCAGCGCTCCGCCAACCAGGGTGAGCGTCGCCGCCTCTACCAAGAATTGCCACAAGATCTCCCGGCGCCGCGCCCCTAACGCCTTCCGCACACCGATCTCGCGGGTCCGCTCGGTCACCGAGATCATCATCATGGCGACCACCCCCACACCCCCTACCATCAGACCCACGCTCGAAAGCACGATCATCACCAGGAAAAACATGCCCGTAGTCTGATCCCAAGTCTCCAGCATCTTGTCCTGGGTGATCACCGCAAAGTTGTTCTCTTCCCCCGGCCTCAGGCCGCGGCTGGTCCTGAGGGCCGCGGTCACATCGTCCACCGCTTCCAGGACGCTCACCTCGGGAGAGGGAGAGACCAAGATCTCCAACCAGTTGCCGCTGTAATTGAGATACTTGCGCAGAGTGCCGTAAGGGACGATCGCTTGCGGCCGGTTTTCCTCCCCGAAGAGTTGCGGCGGAGGGTTGTAAACCCCGATCACTTCGAAGGGTACCCCCGCGATTTTGATGGTCCGGCCGATCGGATCCATGCGCCCGAAAAGCTCTTCCGCCATGCGATCGGTAATGACGGCCACCCGGCTATTGGCCCTGAACTCCAATTCGGTGAAGGAACGTCCCGGAAGGACATCCCCGCCGCCGACCCTGAGCCAGTTGGCGGTGCGTCCCACAATCGGCACCGAACTCAACCGATTACTCCCAAACTCGACATCCCGGCCGACGCTCCCTCCCCAAGCCACGAACTGCACCGAGGGAAGCTCGGCCAAGCGCTCGGCTTCCTCCTCCGTGAGCGGCGGCCTCCGGCGCCAGCGACCCGGTTCATCCACCTGGATTCCGGCCTGAAAATCGCGAAAAACGAAAAACGTCCGCGGTCCTAACTGTTCCAGCATGGAGGTGACGCCACGATTTATACCGGTGATCATGGCGGCGATCACCATGACCACCATTACGCCGATCGCTACGCCCAAAATGGTCAGGGCCGCCCTGCCCTTGCTGGCGCGAAGCGACGCCAAGGCTATGCCCACACCTTCGAACAAGGCGGTCATGTCTCGTGCCGAATCGCTTCTACCGGGTCTAGCTTGGAAGCGCGGCTCGCAGGATAGACCCCTGCGGCCACTCCCACGCCCGCCCCCAGTAATACGCCCACCGCTATGGACCAGGGAGCCACGCTCGCGGGTAGAGGAGTGGCCGCCGCCACCGCCGCCGCACCCGCCAGGCCAGCACCCACGCCGAGCGCAGCGCCGATGGTGGCGAGAGTGGAAGACTCCACCAGAAACTGCCGCATGATGTCCCGCCGCCGGGCTCCCAGAGACTTGCGAATTCCTATCTCCCGGGTACGCTCCGCCACGCTCATCAGCATGATGTTCATTATCACGATCCCGCCCACCACTAGGGAGATGCTCACCAGCCCCGGCAAAGCCGCCAGCAAGATCCGATTGATCCGCTCCCAAAACTCCAGTACCGCTTCGGCCCCCTCCAACGTGAAGTTGTTTTCCTCCGTGGGCCTAAGTCCCCTGCGGCTCCTCATGATGGCCTCGGCCTGCATCATCGCCTCCCGCATCTCCGCCTGCGACGAGGCCTTGACCACCAGGGCGTCGATCGTGCCCGGCGGCGCGACGAACCGCTTCACCGGAGAGAGCGCCGGCGCAACTACGAACTTGTCCAGGGAAAAACCGAAAAGATTACCCTGCCGTTCCACCACCCCTATGACACGGTAGGGAAAGTCTCTGATCCTTATCTCGCGCCCGATGGGATCGAGTCCCGGAAAGAGACTGTCGGCGAGCTCCCTCCCGAGCACGGCCACCGGCTGCCCGGTACGGGCTTCCTGAGCGCTGAAGGCCCGCCCCTGCTCGATCACATAGCTCTTGATGTCGAAGTATCTCTCCGTGGCACCTATGATTCTGACCCCGGTAATTCGCCTGCCCCGATGCTCCACATCGGCGCTGCCTTCGGACTCCCAAGCAGTGAGGACAGGGACCGTAATCCCGGCCACCACCGCCTCGGCGTCTTCGTAGGTGATCCACGGCCGCCGGATCCAACTGCGCCACGTCTCCGCAGTGACGTTCCCTACCTCGAAGTCGGGGAATCTCCGCAGCCTGAAAGTGTTGATCCCCAGCACCGTGCCGGCGAAGCGCTCGGTCATGTAGCGGTTCATCCCTTCCACCACCGAGACCACGGCGATGAGGAACGTCACTCCAATGAACACGCCGATCAGGGCAAAGGCGCTCTTCATCTTCTGCGCCCAGATCATCTGAAGAGCGAGCCGCACAGCCTCGAAGAACGCCATGACGCCCGATCGCCCTATGCGGTCTCTGCCGGCCTACTGCCGCACAGTTCCGGAAGCTTGCTGCACGGAGCGCATCGGCTTGACCCGGGTGCTGTCCTTGAGATCGCGAACCGTCTGATACGGCCCGGCCACGATGGTGTCCCCCTCCGAAAGGCCGCTCAAAACCTCGAAGTACTCTTCTCCCGCTATCCCCACCCTGACCGGCTGGAAGGTGGCGATGCCTCCCCGAACTACGAAAACGCCTTCTGTCTCCCGCCGGACGCGGATGGTATCCCGAGGAGCGTTCTCGGTGGAGATCGGGTTGTGCTCTCTTACCGTGAGGGCGATGATGGGAATGCTCAAGGCACTGTCCCGGATAGCCGTTATGATCTTGGCCGTCGCCGAAAGATCGGGCCGGATGTCCGGCGGCGGATTGTCCAGGGTTATTTCCACGTCGTAGTCAACTGCACGATCTGTGGCCGTCTGTCCCGCCGGGCTCGCCGCCGACCGTACGGCACTTTGGGCGATCTTGGTCACCCTGCCGGAAAAAGTGGTGTCCGGGAAAGCATCTATGGTGACTTCCGCGGAGTCGCCCAGATGGATCCGCACGACGTCGGTCTCGTCCACCTGCACCTTGACCTGGATTACCGAGAGATCGCTCACGGTCATCAGCAGACCGGTTTCCCGGGAGAAAGTGCTGGGAACCGCTACTTCTCCTTCCTCCACGGCAACCCGGGTCACCTGTCCGTCTATGGGCGAGCGCAGAACGGTTTTGGCCAGTTGGTCCCGAGCCTCCCTGAGCGCCGCCCGCGCCTGCTCGACCTGGTGCTCCGCCGACACGGCCAGCGCCTGAGCCACTTCGTAAGATGTTTGGGCCTGCTCCAACTGCTCGTCGGACACCAGATTGGGATCGGTTTGCCTGAGGGCGAGCGCTCGATCCAAAGCCCGCTTTGCCTGATCCCGGTTGGCCCGGGCCTGTAAGGCCGAGGCTTCTGCAGAAGACAGCTGAGCTTGTGCCCGCGCCACCGCTGCCTCGTACTGTGAAGGGTCGATCCTCACGAGAAGATCGCCCTTCTTAACCCAATCCCCTTCCTTGACCGGGATCTGGACGATTCTGCCTGTGATATCGGCGCTGATATCCACCGCCCGCTGGGGGGCGATCTGCCCGCTGGCGGTGACGGTCGCCACCAGGAACCTGCGCTTGACCTCCTCGAGCCTAACCTCCACGCCCCGATCTCTTCGCGCCGCCGTGCTCAGTCCCACGGCGGCTACGAAAACCAGCGCTATCCCTCCTCCTATTGCCAGCTTCTTTCTTCCGGACATCTCGCTCCTCGCCTCAACGCAAAGGTCTGCCCACCGCGGCCTCAAGGGAGGCCAGCGCTCGATGATAATCGTAAACTGCCGTAATGTAGTCGGCCTCCGCCTGCTGGGCCGTCACCTGGGCGTCCAAAAGCTCGAAAAACGTCCCCGACCCTACGCGGTAACGTTCGGTGGCCAGGCGCAACCCCTCCTGAGCCGCTTCCCGATTGGCTTCGCGGATCTCAATCGTACGGTAGGCGGTGAGCACCGCGTAGTAGCCTTGGCTTACCTCGGTCCTCACCGCCAACTCCCGGGCTCGCAAGTTCTCCCGGGCGTCGTCCGCCGCGGCGGAGGCCCGAGAGATTTCCAGAGGCCGCCGGAACTGGGTGAACAAGGGAAGCTGAATCGACAGCCGGGCGGAGAAGGGCTGGCGGGTGAAGCGGAAAGGAAAGACCTCGTTGCGGGCTCGGATTTCGGCTTCTTGTTCCGGGGTAAAGGCAAAGATTACCTCGCACGGAGCCCGCGGCCTGCCCGGGTTCAGCCAGTTGTCGTTTATGAACTCGCACTGCTCCCGCTGCGCCTCGAGATCCTGCCTCGCCCGGGTCACTAGGAAAGTAGCGTCGGTAAACTGCTGGGTGAAACCGGCCCAGCCTGCGGAGAAGGAAAGGGTAGGCAGCCAGGACGACTTGGCCGCCCGCTCCCCCCAGCGCGCCGCCGACTCCTGGGCCCTCAGAGCTCTTAAGTTGGGGTTGTTCTCCTCGGCCAGCGCCATGAGTTCGCTCAACGTCCAGCGCGGCTCGATCACGGGGAAGGTGTCCGACAGGGTCACCATCGCCGGATCCTCCGGAGCCGTTACCCCCATCTGTTGGAACAAACGCAACTTCTCCACCGTCACCGCCTGCCTCGCCTGCAACAGCGCCACCTCTGCGCTTCCCCTGGCAACCTCGGCTTGGCGCACATCCAAGATCGTGGTCTGCCCCACCTCCTGCCTGGCCCGGGCCAGGCGCAGCAGCTCTTCGGCGCGCCTCAACTGAAGCTCGGCTAGCTCCACTCGGGCCACCGCCTGGAGCGCGGTGAGATACTGTGCCACCACCGCAGCGCGCAGCTCCATCAGCGCTCCCGCAATGGTGGCGTCCGTGGCGGCAAGCTGGGCCCGCGCCAATCCGGGCTGCGAAAGGGTCTCACCCGAGAGTTGCCAAGACAAACCGAACGAATAACTCGAGCCGATGGTGGAGGAGGGTTGCACGAACTCCTCCGCCAAGAAAGTCTGGGACCCAGAGCCGGTATACGCCAGACCGCCGCTGGCGTTGAGACTCGGCAGAAACGTAGATGCGAAAGCGTTCCGCACCCCCCAAGCGGCGGGACCGCGGTCATTCAACGCCTGCCGGTAAACCGGACTGTATTGGCGGGCCAGTTCAATGGCGTCCTCCAGGCTCAGCGACTGGGGGACGCTCGGCAAAGGACCGCGTTGAGCCTCGGCCCTAAAAAACGAAAGCGAGAGCAGAACAAGCGACGCAATGGTTCTGGTGTAACTCATAGGCTTCCTTCTACTCGGGTTGGGTGGAACCGCCGTTCCACAGTACGAAAACCGCGGTTTCACAGTTTCACCGCATTGCCCCTATTCCCCGCGGGGCGGGCTACCAGACGAAGAACGTATAGGAGAAATCGCTTGAATGCACCACCGAATCTTTGGCGATCGAAATGGTAATTTTGCAGGATCAGCGGACTCCCTCTACCCGCTCCGCCGTAAGACCGGCGGCCGGTATCTCCACTTTCATAAGCCTGCCCGAGCTGTCGAACCACAGATGACGGAGACCGTTTTCGGTTTCCAACACCAGATGTTGGAGAGTGTGCGCTACGCCGCCCACCAGCACGCGGCCGGTTCCCCGGTCGGTTAGGCGGCCGGCCACCCTCCGCTCGGTGCGAGGATTGAACAGCTGGACCGGTCCCGGAGCCCGCTTCGGCGGTAGAGCGTAGAGACCGAAGACCGAGTCGTCAGCCACCCAGTTCCGGCCCGACGAAGGGTACTCCCGCGCCGCCTCCCCTCCCGGTCTCACGATCCGGAGGGTAAGCCGCCTCTGGCCAAACCGCGCGTAGATACGGCGCTGCCCGTCGCCGAAAACGTCGAACTGCACCAAAACCGGCAGCGAGTCGGGACCCAGTTCGACCACGGGAGAAAGTGCAATTCCCCCTCCCCGGGGCGGGTAGCTGGCGGTGGTCGCCAAGGTAAAGCCCTCTCCTCCCGAAGCCCGGCCCCGGCGCAAGCTGAATTCCTCCGAGCCGATGATCTCGCCCCCTCTCAAAATGGTAAACCGTCCCGAGTCCAACACCTGCGGCTCGTTACGGCTTCCGTAACTCCCTCCGGCAATCATACCCCAGGCGATCGCCAACACCGCCGCAGCGACCGCGCCGCTGCTGGCTCCTCCGCCTGTCTTCGCCACCATCGCCGGCTTCATCCTCCTGCAGTCCCCTTCAGCTGGAGAAGAGTGCCGCTGCAATCTTGCCGTAAATGAAGCGGTACAATTGCCTTCCTCTCTCGGCGGTCGCCTGGCTGGGGCGTCCCAGAGAGCCGGGGCTATCTTTGGGAATCGCACCCCGCCGGCCGCTGAAATACCGCCTGGCTATCCGCCTCGACGGAAGGTAGTCCTGCGCGCGCTCCAGTGCGACCAGATCGCCTTGAAGGTACATCAGGAGCGACGTATCGAGTGCTCCCCCGTGTACCGGAACCTCCATCGGTTCGTCCCCTTCGGGGTAAATAGAAAAGACGTCCACCGTGCGGACCCGAGCCTTGCGCGTCCTCAGCGTGCTCAGCGCCTCCTGGTGGGGATCCTGTCCGTGGGCGGTAAGGATGATGAACTCCTCCACGCCGCTCGCTTCCCAGGCTCCCACCAGATCGTTGAGCAGCCGGTGCAATGTCTTGCGGCGGACTCCCGCACTGCCGGGGTAGTGCTCCGGTGTTGCGGCGTTGACGCCGTACTCTATAGTAGGTGCGCGGAGTACCTGGAACTCGGCCGAAAGGTCGTCGGCTAAACGCTCCACTATGATGGTGTCGCAGCCCAGCGGCAGGTGCGGTCCGTGGTGCTCGGTAGTGCCGACAGGTACGATCAGACGAGGATCCCTGGAGAGGTGGAGGCGTACCTCGTCGGGTCGTAGATACTTGATCGAAAGGGGCGAGCGTTGAGAAACGGCAGGCTGGCTCACTGGGACACACCTCTGGTTGTCGCTGCCCTGATCTTGGGGTTCTGGCTGGGGCGACCCTCGGTCTGGCTCGCGGCAGCCGGTCTGGCCCTTTCGGTCTGGGCCGGACTATGGACGGCCCGCAGGCGCACTTGGAGGGCGATCCCCTCTCTGGCGGTGGCTGCCGCAGCCGGTTGGGTGGCCCTGACTACAGCTGCCGGCGTGCGCAAGGTCGAGTCCGACTGGCTTGCGGTCCGTGAAGAGCTGATCGAGCAAGCCCGCGTCGAATTGGATCGCCAGCTGAGCGGCGCCGTGGCCTTGGCCCGTTCTTTGGCCGAGCGCGCGGTCCTCGAGGCGAGCGACGGATCTCCCGCATCCTTCAGGAAGCTTGAACGGTTGCTCCGGGACGACCAGCCGGAGCATGGTGTGGCCGTCTTCGATCTCCGGGGAGAGCCGCTTAGCTGGGCGGGCCGGCACAGGATATCGCCGGACCTCAGAACCCGGGAACTCTTCGCCGCCATCACCCCATTCTATGCGGTACTCCGCGCGCGGCGCCAGTCCGAGGGGCGGATAGCCGTAGGAGAAGTATTGCTTGCCGCCGACAGCGCGGTTCCCGATCGGGACGGCAGCCTTGCGGCTCGCTTCGTGCGCGCTACCGGGGTGGGTTTGGAGTTTCTGCCTCCTGGAGGAGGAGCGGCGGCGTCCACCGATGTGTTCGACTATTGCATACCCTCGTGCCGCCCCGCAGGGATAGCCCCGGATACGCTCTTCAGCGTGCGGGTTGTGCCCCCAACTCAGGGCCAGCGCAAGATGAGCTTGCTGGAGTCGGGCTCCGGGTGGGTGTCTCTTTGGACGGTGGTGCTTCTTGGCCTCTTGGCGGCTACCGCGACGCGTCCCGTTCGCTACGCAGCAGTTGCCGGTCTCGGCCTCCTGTTGCTATTCACCCGCGCGGGCGAGGCGATCGGTTTGGAGGCGGCGTTCTCTCCCGCCTGGTACTACTGGGAGGCGTTGGGGCCGTTCGGGAGCTCGGCCGGAGCGCTGCTAGCCAGCGGAGCGCTCGCTGTGGTGTTCGCTGTTGGCTTGTGGGATTTCGGGCTCCGTCTCGGAACGTTGTTTAGGCTAGCCGGTTGGTCGATTGCTGCCGTTGCGGTGTTTTGGCTTGCGGCGCTGGTGAGAGGGATCACCCCTCCGGCCGGAGGAGTGTCGGTTGGGCTCTGGGTGGCCTGGCAGACCGCGGTTGCGATCCCTACGGCCGCGCTGCTTTTTGTCGCCGCGGCCCTGGCCGGCTCTGCTCGGAATCAGGCGTCCGGCAAGGGTGCTCTGGCGGCGATTTTCTGGGCCTCCGCGCTCGCGATTGTGGGGCTTTTGTTATGGCGGCCGGGTCGCCCGTGGCCGCTGTGGTATCTGGCGCTCTGGGTTCCCGCTTTCGTGCTGGTTGTCGGATCGGGTACAAGGCTGCGGCTTGCCGTGGTGGCGGCGTGGGTTTCCGGGGTGGCCGCGGCGCTGTTTACCTGGTCGGCTGCGGTGGAAGGGCGGCTGATGTTGGCCAGTCGCGACGCCGAGCGTTTAGGTACCGCACCGGATCCGGTGGCAGCGGGTCTTTTGGAACATTTCGCTGCGTCGTTGGGGGAGCAACCGGTACCCCGCAGTGCGGCCGCGCTGTATCGCGCGTGGCAGAGAACTCAACTGGCGCGAGACGGTTATCCGGCGGTGTTGGTGACTTGGAGCGCTTCGGGCGAGCCCGAGGCGAGGCTCGAACTGGCGGAGCTCGATCTTCCGGCGCCGCTGCTGGCCGCCATAGCTCGAGCAGCGCGGGATGAAGAGCAATTTTCGGTAGACGCGGTCAATCGCGTTCCCGGGGTTCACTACGTGCTTTCGGTGCCTTATCCGGACGGTTCCGTGGTGACGGTGGGTTTGGGGCCTTTGAGCCGGGCCGTTCCGGCGGTGCGGTTGGCTCGCTTCTTGAGAGGCGAGCAGGTGTCAGCTCAGCCCTATGAGTTCGCCATTGGCGAGCCGTTCGCGGGAGAAGCCGGTGAGGAGATTGGGCGCTGGAGGCGGTATGGGTGGGAGGTACGGGGGGACCGCGTGCTGGAGCTGCCGGGCGGTTCTCGCCATCTGCACATGCGTGTGGGGCTGGGGAATCCGGTGCAACTCTTGGTTCGGGGTACCTTGGCGGGTCTGCTGGATGTCTTGCTCGTTGCTTTGTTGTGGTTGTGCGGCGAGTTACTGGCGAGGAGTGCGGATCTGAAGGCGATGTTCGGTCGCATCGGACGGCCGCGTTCTTATAGGGCGAGGCTCACCGTGGCGCTGGCGGCGTTTTTCGTGATTCCCACGGTGGGTTTTGCGGTCTGGAGTGCGGCGCGGCTGGAGTCGGAGGCCGAGCGTTCGGCGCGCCTGTTGGCGCGGCAGACGCTGAGGGATGCCGCTGCGGCGTGGGGCAATCTGCACGCGCTGGATCCTAGAGCGCCCGCACAGCTGGGAGAGCTGGCTCTTCGTCACGGCGCCGACTTGGTGCTGTACCGTGGGGGGTTGTTGGCCGGATCGAGTGTGCCCGTGTTGGAGCAACTGGGTTTGTTGGATCTTTTCATGCCGTTTCCGGTTTATCGGAGTCTGTTCTTGGAAGACGAGCTCGAGGCGGCGGAGCGGAGTGCGATTGCCGGACGGCGTACGCTGGTGGGTTATCGCAAGCTGGGGATGGCAGCAGGTGGGGCTGCGGTTATGGCGGCGCCGCGCTTGGTGGACGATGTGGAGCTGGTGAGGGAGCTGGAGGATTTGGCTTACTCGTTGGTTTTGGCGACGGCGGCGGGTTTGGGTTTGGCTGTTTGGCTTGCGGGGCTTGCGGCCCGGTGGCTGGCGCGTCCGGTTCATGCGCTGCGCGGTGCGGCGGAAGCGATAGGGCGTGGGGTATCGATGCCGGTTTTGGGCCCGGAGGTTCCTGTGGAATTCGTGCCGGTGGTGGAGGGTTTGGAGCGGATGGCGGAGGATGTGCGCGCCGGTCAGGCCGCGCTGGAGGCGGCGCGCCAGAGGACCGCGGCGGTGTTGCGCAGTGTGGCCACCGGAGTGGTGGCCTTGGATGCGGATATGAGGGTGACCTTGGCCAATCCTCGGGCGGAGGAGTTGTTGGGCGTGGTGTTACCCGAAGGTGCTTCGATTAGCGACCGTACGGGGCCGCGGTGGCGCGAGCTCTGGTGGCGGGTAGCCGAGTTCTTGCGCCGCGGCAAGGAGGAGCCGGAGGCTCATGAGTTGGTTGTCGGCGAGCGCAGGATTCGCGCGCTGGTGGCGAGTTTGGGGGATCGCTCCGGTTGTGTGGTCGCCTTGGACGACACTACCGAGCTCACCCATGCGGTCAGGGTGCTCGCATGGGGCGAGCTCGCGCGGCAGATAGCCCATGAGATCAAGAACCCGCTCACTCCGATCAGGCTGGGCGTCCAGCACTTGGAGCGCGCGTATCGGGATCGAAGGCGCGATTTCGGAGCCACGTTGGAGAAAACCGCGGGGCAGATCCTGGCGGAGATCGAGAGGCTCGATGCGATAGCCCGCGCATTTTCGCGCTTTGGCGCTCCGCCGGCGGAGGCGGGACCCTTGGAGCGGCAAGACATCGTGGAAATAGTCCGCGAGGCGGTGCAGTTGTACGCTCTCGGCGGTGCGAGGGTTCGGGTGTCGGCGCCGGGGAGTGTGTTCGCGGTGACGCGCCGGGACGAGCTGAAGGAAGTGGTGCTCAATCTGGTGGAAAACTCGCGCAACGCCGGCGCCGGCGAGATTGTAGTGGAGATCGAGCAGCGTGCGGGCGGCGGAGCTTGCTTGCGGGTGAGGGACGACGGCTGCGGGATCGCGCCCGAGGATTTGCCTCGCATTTTCGAGCCTCAGTTTTCGACTACGACCAGTGGGACCGGCTTGGGGCTTGCGATCTGCCGCAGGCTGGTGCGTTCGTGGGGCGGGACGATCGAGGTGGAAAGCGAGCTGGGCAAGGGGACGGTCGTCAAGCTGGAGCTACCGGGCTAGATTGGGGTATTGTTGGCATAGGCCGGATGGCTGCCGGCTCCGGCGGACTGCGGGGACCGGGGTAGCGCTGAGGGTAGAGCGATGCTGATAAGACGAAAGCCTGACATACCGTCCTCCGAGATTACCGACGAGAAGGTGTACTGGAATCGCCGGGCGTTCATACGTGCGGCGGCCGGTGCGGGTGCGCTGGCGCTGGGGGCTCCGGTGGTGAATCGTTTGGTTGCCGCGGCGGCCGGCGGTCGGCGCGACGGAGGTGGGCAGCAGGGCGCTTTGGAGGACAAGCTCAATACTTACGAAGAGATCACCACCTATAACAACTTCTACGAGTTCGGGACCGGTAAAGGTGATCCGGCAAAGTACGCCCATACCTTGAGGCCCCGGCCCTGGACGGTGGAGGTGACGGGGGAGGTTCATCGGCCGCGGGTTTACGACATAGACGAGTTGCTGAAGTTGTTTCCGCTGGAGGAGCGGGTTTATCGGCTGCGCTGTGTCGAGGCGTGGTCGATGGTGATTCCGTGGGAGGGTTTCCCGCTGGCTTCGCTGCTCGAGCGGGTGGAGCCCACCTCGCACGCCCGTTTTGTGGAGTTCACCACCTTGTACGATCCGGAGCAGATGCCGGGCCAGCGGCGTGCGGTATTGCCGTGGCCATATGTCGAAGGTTTGCGGTTGGACGAGGCGATGCATCCCTTGACCATTCTGGCTGCGGGGCTCTACGGCAAGGTGTTGCCCAATCAGAACGGTGCTCCCCTCCGGCTGGTGGTGCCCTGGAAGTACGGCTTCAAGAGTATCAAGTCGATCGTGAGGATCCGGCTGGTGCGGGAGCAGCCTCGGACCACTTGGAACCTGGTGGCTCCGCACGAGTACGGTTTCTATGCCAACGTCAATCCTGATGTGGATCATCCCCGGTGGAGCCAGAAGCGGGAGCGCCGGATCGGCGAGCTTTTCAAGCGTCCTACTCTGTTTCTGAACGGTTATGCCGATCAGGTAGCTCATCTGTACGCCGGCATGGATTTGAGGAAGTACTTCTGAATCGCCGTGGTGGTTAGGACTCAGGGTTGGTGGGTGCGGCGGGTGGTGAAACCCGCCGTCTTCGTTCTGGCGCTGTGGCCTCTGGCTTGGCTGGTGCGGGGTGCGTTGGCGGGCGATCTCGGAGCCAATCCGATAGAGAAGATCACCCATTGGACCGGTTTTACGGCTCTGACGTTCGTGCTTTTGGCGCTGTGTGTTACGCCGCTGAAGGTGTTTCTGGGACTGCCCGCTCTGGTGCATCTGCGCCGGATGTTGGGTTTGTACGGTTTCTTTTACGCCCTGCTTCATTTCGGCGTTTACTGGGTGGATCAGACGGTTTTTGCGGGGGTAGGTTTTTCTCCGCGCTTGGTGGCGGAGGATGTATTGGAGCGGCCGTACATAACGGTGGGGTTTACGGCGTTTTTGATGCTGGTGCCTTTGGCGGCGACTTCTGCGGACCGGATGGTGAAGCGTTTGGGAGCGAGGCGATGGCGGGCGCTGCACCGTTTGGTTTACTTCGCTGCGGCGGGCGGGGTGTTGCACTACTTGTGGAAGGGGAAGATGGAGGAGGATTGGGCGGTGGCGTACGGTTTGTTGTTGGTCGGTTTATTGAGCTGGCGCCTGGTGGCGGGCCGGCTGCGGGAGCGGGCGAGGGCGGTTCCGGCGCGGGGGGTAATGGGTGTGGTCCCCGCGCACCCTTCGCCGCTCGAGGTTGGTGACTGAGTTGCGGCAACTCGCGGCGGAGAGTCCAAAGTCGGGAGCGCCGGTGGGCTCCGCAGCTCTGCTCCGGCCCTGGCGTCCCTCTGCTCCTCGCCGCCTGCTTCGCTGGGTAGTTCGTGCTGGGTGGTCCATCTGGCGCCCTTGGTTGAAGAGGCGTCTGGCGCGGGTGCACCTGGAAGAGGTGGCAGGCTTTCCCATCGTAGTGCTTCCCGGCGTGCACAGCCCTGCGGTGTTCAGAAGTGGCCTGGTCCTCGCGGAAGCGATACGGCGAGAAGTCGCCCGGCTGGAGGGGACGGCTGAGCGCCGGGCTTTAGATTTGGGAACGGGGACTGGGATAGGGGCTTTGATCAGCGCGCGTGCCGGGTGGCGTGTAGTCGCCGTGGACATCAGTTCCCAGGCTGCGCGATGTGCCCGACTGAATGCAATTTTGAATCGGCTGGAGGACAGAATAGAGGTTAGAGTGGGCGATCTCTTCGACCCAGTCCGCGGTGAGCGGTTCGACCTGATTACATTCAATCCACCCTTCTACCAGGGAGAGGCCTCGAGGGACGAGGAGTATTCGTGGCGCGCTCCCGGCATCTTCTCCCGCTTTGCCGCAGGGCTTTCCGAGGTCCTGAATCCCGGGGGATACGCTCTGGTGGTGTTCTCGTCCGACGGTGACGAGGAGGCTTTTTTCGATGCGCTGATCGGTGCCGGGCTGGAGGTTCGTCCTGTGTCGGGGCGCGACTTCGGCAATGAAATAATGACGGTTTATCGGATTGCGCCGCGGTGGGATCGGTGATGAGCGACGTCCTGCTGACCCACGCCTACTTCCTGGCGGAGGACGAGAAAGAGAAGAAGATCAACCGCCCTTACCCCACCTTGGGCTTGCTTTACATCGCGGCTTATCTACGGCGTTCAGGAGTTGGCGTGGAGGTCTTCGACACCACCTTCGCGACCTTCGAAGATCTCTGTCGGCGTCTTGAAGCGGGAGGCGGGGTGCTCGGTATCTATACCGTCCTGATGACGCGCCGGCGGGTTTTGGATATAGTCCGCTACGCCAAGGAATGCGGGTGGACCGTGGTGCTTGGCGGGCCGGAGTCGGCGAACTATCCGTCCGAGTATTTGGCGCGCGGCGCCGACGTGGTGGTGATCGGAGAGGGGGAGGAGACTATGGCAGAGCTCCTGCCGGCTTTGTCGGCCCGCGGTCCGAAGAGGCTGGAGGGCGTTCTGGGCGTGGTGTTCAAGGACGAAAGCGGCAAGGTTGTGGCTAATCCGCCCCGGCCCCAGATAAGGAATCTGGACAGCCTGCCGTGGCCGGACCGTGCCATGGTGGACACCCACCGCTACGTGCGTCACTGGCGGGCGCACCATGGGATGGGCAGTGTTAACCTGATCACCGCACGGGGGTGCCCCTATAGATGCCGCTGGTGTTCGCACGCGGTTTTCGGATTCACCCACCGGCGCCGCAGTGTGAAGGACGTAGCCGATGAGCTCGAGCACATCTTGGAGACTTACGCCCCGGAACAGGTGTGGTATGCAGACGATGTGTTCACCATTCATCATCGCTGGCTGTTCCAATACGCCGACGAGCTCAAGCGCCGCGGCCTGAAGGTGCCCTTCGAGACGATCTCCCGGGCTGATCGCCTGATGAAAGAGGAAGTGTTCGCGACGCTGGCGGAGATGGGATGCTGGAGGATCTGGATCGGCTCAGAAAGTGGGAGCCAGCGGATTTTGGACGCTATGGAGCGGGATGTCACGGTGGAGCAGGTTCGCTGGGCGTGCCAGGCTGCCCGGCGGCACGGTATAAAGGTGGGGATGTTCCTCATGTGGGGCTATGAAGGAGAAACGCTGGAAGATATCGAGGCTACGATCGAGCACGTGAAAACGGCGATGCCGGACGAGTTTCTCACTACCGTGGCCTATCCCATCAAGAACACGCCGTACTTCGATGCTGTGGCCGACCGGGTGGTACTTCCCAAGGCGTGGGAGGAGGCCACCGACCGGGACTACAGGATTCGGGGGCGCCACTCCAGAGCCTACTACCAGGCGGCGGACCGCTGGCTCAGGGCGGCGGTCGAGGCGGCCCGGCTCGAGTCCGCTGATCCCGAGCAGTCGAGGCTGAAAGCGGAAGAGGCGGATCGGCACCGGGCGACTCTGATGAGCCTGGCGCAGGAAGTGGAGGCATGACTGCCGGCTCGCCGTTCGACGGGATCGCAGCGGTATACGACGAGACCTTCACTAATACTACGCTGGGCCGGATCTATCGCCGGGCGGTGTGGAGGCGGCTCGACGCGCTGTTCTATCGAGGCTCGCGCATATTGGAGCTCAACTGCGGCACGGGAGAAGATGCCTTATATCTGGCGTCAAAAGGCGTTTGCGTTATCGCGACCGACGCCTCGGAAGCCATGCTCGAACAGGCAGCGGGGAAGGCGCGGGAGCGGCGGTTGAACGGGGCCGTTAGGACCGCGTACTTGAATCTTGCGGATTTCTCTTCTCGGCGGGCGCTGGATCTACTCGAGTCTTACAATCCGCCTTTCGACGGCGCTCTGTCCAATTTCGGTGGCCTGAACTGTGTGGCCGACCTCGGGGCCGTAGCGGAGGGGTTGGCTTCAGTACTGAGAACCCGGGCGCCGGTGGTTTTGTGCCTGATGGGTCGGTTGGTTCCTTGGGAGTGGATATGGTATTGCACCCGCCCGAGTAAGGCGTTTCGCCGGGTCAAGACCACCGGTGCCGTGTGGCGTGGCATCCCGATCTACTATCCCACCATCGGCGCGGTGAAAAAAGCGTTTAGTCCCTACTTCCGGCCGACCCGGGTTGCCGGCATCGGATTTTTACTGCCCCCTCCTTACGCCGAGGGTGTTGCACGCCGCGCTCCGCGGCTGTTGCGGGCCTTGGATCGGCTCGAGCGCCGGATAGAAGCCGTTCCTCCCTTTGCCTGGCTTGCCGACCACTACTTGCTCGAACTCGAAAAGCTCTGATTGCGCAACCGGGACTCTAGCCGTTCCAACTCCAACCAGTCCTGGTCTGAGATTTTACCTTCATCCACCTCCCGGTGCAGCAGATCGCGCACCCGCCGGTAGAATTCTGTTTGGTACGTGCCCCTGAAGAGCATGGCCAGCTCTCCGCTGTCCTTCCAGTTGCTCTTGTTCCCCAGGTGGGCCTTCACGCGATCGTAGAAGACCGTACCCGGCAAGGGGTAGGAGACTGACACCCCGATTTCGTCGGGCCGTTCCTCCCTGATCAGGTCTCTGGTGAGGAGGATGTCTGTCCACTCCTCACCCAGGTAGCCCAGCTGAACAAACCATCCGGTGCGTATTCCGTGCGCTTTGAGCAGCCGGGTGGCTTCCCGGGCCTGCTGTACCTTGCTGCCCTTGTCCATGGCGTCGAGAATCCTCTGCGAGCCGGACTCCACTCCCATCCATACTTGTTCGGCGCCGGCGCGCGCCAGCGCTTCCACTACGGCGGGCTTCATGAGGTTAACCCGCGATTGAATGGTGAAGGGGATTACCAGGTCTCGTTCTTCGACCCTTCGGGCGAACTCGATGATCCAGCGCTCGGTCAGGCCGAAGATGTCGTCTGCGTACCATATGTGATCTGGTCCCACCTCGGCCCGCAGCAGTTCCAGCTCGGCAACGACGTTTTCGGGGGATCGCTGCGTGTAGCGGGTTCCGAAGATCGGCTTGGCGCACCAGTTGCAGTGGTAGGGGCAGCCTCTGGAGGTGGCCATGTTCCAAGACAGTCGCCCATGGGCCGCGGTCCACGCTTGGCGGTATCGCTCGACGTCCACCAGGTCCCAGGCGGGGAAGGGGAGTCGATCTAGGTTCTCGATATGTGGGCGGCGCGCCGTGAAGGCAGTTTTCTGTTTCGCGCCGTCCGGTAGCACCAGCCCGGGTACCCTGCGCAGTCCGTCGGTTCCCTCCGCGGTGATGGCACGGATAGCCTCCGGCAGGGTTTCTTCGACTTCCCCGAGCATGATGGCGTCGGCACCGGCTTCTAGGTAGAGCTCCGGATGGTCGGTGGCGTCGGATCCGTTGACCAGGACTTTGCAGCCCAAATCCTTGGCCTCCCGCACCATCTCCAAAGCCGCCTCTCGGGTGGCCAAGGTGCACATTTTGGTGAGGAAATTGAAGGTGTCTTCTACTATGGCCACCACCGAGGGGCGCACCGTTGCCAACACCCCATGGTACTCCTCCATTCCCGGAGACAGCATCGCGTCGAAGAAGCAAACCGGGTAGCGGAGGTTGCGCAGGACCGATGCGGCAATCAGCGTAGCGAGTGGGGGATAGGGCTTCATTCGCGCCAGCTGCTTGGGATCGTGCGCCAGGAAATACGGATGCGACAAAAGAATCGATGTACGTTCCGACGGAAACAAATCCATACTCGGCCCTCCTTTCCTGTCGAGCCCGCGCGGCACTCCCTGTTCCTAAAACCGGGTCCCCGCATGTCCCGGTTCCCGCTGGAGTCAGGGCACCGCTTTGACCGTAGCCTTACCCCGCACGAACATCCTGACTCGCCTCCAGTAGAGCCGCAGGAGATCGAGCGGCTCCCCTTCGTCGCTGGGGAGTATCCACTCTGACAAGTTTAACAAGCATTGGCCGGTTCCGCGCGCCCACATGAGCTTGTCATCCAGAGATCGCCGCATCAACGGTGCGAAGTTTTCTTCTTCCACCTGGCGCGTAACACGCCGCAGCCGCGGCGTTGCTGCACGCTCGGCGAGGTGCAATATCTCGGGGTCGATACTGCCCGGCAGCAGGCTTTCGCACAGCGCCAGGGCGGGGTAAACGAATCGCTCGAGCTGCCTCTCTTCTACGAGTGACCGGAGGTCCCGCCATTTGAGGGTCCCCTTGGCCCGGTCCTCCAGTATGACCCACAACAGTTCGACCAGCCTGATCAAACGCATTCGCACGAGCTCGTAGCTGGTATGGAGTGCGAGAAACGTAGCGAGATAGGGCTGCGCCAACCCCCTGGCCGCTATCCCCTCCATGACGAAGGGCGACGTCGCCGCGAACGCATCGCTCCCCAGTCCAACCTTGAGCCCGCGGAAGTACCATCTCTCCAGCGCGGTGTGGAGGTCCAGATGCCAAGGATTCTCTGCCGTTTCCAGCTCCAAAGACGCCACAGCTTGCTGGCTGCCTGCCCAGCTCCACTCGGACCGCCGGCCAAAAGCGGTTTTTCTGCTCTCCGTGAAACCGATTCGTTCCAGAACTTTGGCGGCCGCGGCGTACTGGTTTGGTTCCACCAGCACGTCGATGTCCGCCGCTGGGCGAGTTCCGGGCTCAGGAAAGTACACGCTGCCGGTGTGGAGGCCTTTGAGTACAATCGCCCTCACGCCCGCTTCTTCCAGCGCAGGCAGGACCCTTTTCAACTGGCCTCGGAGAAGAGCCGCGCGCCTGCGGCCGTGTTCCAGGTGCTCGGCCAAGACCTGTGCAAAAGGCGGTGTCACCCGAAGCCGTCCCCGAACCGCCCACCAGCCCAACAGCGGCCCCATGCCGGAGGCGAAGGCCGCTATTCCTAATGCCCTGGCCATCCCGGGATTGTCTATTCGTAGTTCCATCGCTTCGCCCCGAGGGCACAGCAAGGCCCGCGTCACTCGGCATATGGCCGAATGTGCCGATCGCAGTTCTTCGGCGCTGCAGTCTGGCCACAGGGCGCTCAGATCTCCGGTGGCGAGCCAACGCCGAAGCCGTGCTTCGGTGAGTTCCTTGCCGGTGTTCATCGTGGAGGTCTTCGAGCCACCTCTTCGTACAACTCTTCGAAGCGCTGGCACGTCCAGTCGGCGTTCTCTCGGACCGCCCACTTCTGGGCTTCCTCGGCCAGAGCGAGCCGTCGGTCGTCGTTGTCGAGAAGGCATCCGATCTCGGCAGCCAATCTATTCCAGTCTCCCACCGGCACCGCTACAGCAGCACGCGGAGCCAAGTCGACCACGTGGCCCACCGCCGTGCCTACCGTCGGAACGCCGACAGCTGCCGCCTCCACCAAGGCGACCGGCCCGGCCTCGTAGCGAGACGTCACCAGCATTAGGTCAGCTGATCGCACGATCGGCACGGCGCGACGCTGAGGCAGGAAACCGTGAAAGATCACGGCTTCTTGAATTCCTAGTTCTTGGGCCAGCCTTTGCACGCGTCCTCCCAGTGCATCTTCACCGATCAGGTCGGCACGCACGTCTCTACCCTGCCTTTTTAGTTCTGCCACAGCTCGAAGCAGTGTCTCGTGATCTTTTACAGGTGTTAGGCTTCCGACATGGACCAGTCGCGCAGGGCGCTCAGGGTTGCGGGGTCTCGGAGGCTCCGGCTGCCACACGGTGAGATCGGCCCCCAAAGTAACCCTGACCGGAGAGGCGCCGGCTTTTCTTGCCAATCCCATCATCGGTGAGCTAGCGGCAGTCACCCGGTCCGCCTGCCTCAAAACCAATCTGGCGAGCCATCTGGCCCGCCGGCGGGGAGACCCAAAGGCGATCTCCGGCATCCAGACCAGCTCGCCTCCGGCGATGTGCACCAACACTGGTCGGCGACACAGCCGGGCTGCGGCGAGGGCGACCTCACCCGAGCCCCTGGCCCAGATCGCGTGAAAAACGTCGAACGGACGTCGAAGGTGCAGGTTCAGCAGCAGGTGCACCGCCCGTAGCCTCCTGGGCCGACTGCCTATGTTGTAGATGTCGGCGCCGAGTGAGCGCCAGAGCGACGGCCTCGGTTCTTGGCGCAGGGTGACCACCGTGACGCTGTGGCGTCGTGCCAGACGCTCTATGATCCACATGACTGCCGGTATAACGCGGTATTCTCCGCTCCGGTCTACTCCTGCAGGCACGATTATGGCGACTCGCATGGGGCCTTTTTAAGAACCGTGCCCGCCTGTATTGCGGGAGAGAGGATTTCTGCCGGTCAAGACGGCTCCCAGCCCTCTAACCGCAGCCAATAGGAGGCCGGTTTTCCTGCGCGCCAGGAAAATCGCGGCGCTCCCCGCCAGGGACCACGCAAGGAACACTCGGTTGGTCAGGGAAAACCTCCGGTCGCGGCGCATGAAGTGCTCGAGAGCCAAAATCCGGAGGTAGAAGACCTCTTCCGCGCCCGGGCGATTCCGAGGGTCTCTATGATGTAGCACCTTCAAATGGGGGAGAACGTGAATCGGACATTCTTGGGGAAAACCCAAAGCTACGCCGTAATTGTCCCCGATGCCGTGAGGGCCGAGACTCTCGTCATAGGGAGACAAAAGGAGCCAGTCGCGCCGCACTAAAGCCGCGCCGAGCCCGTATATGCCGGTGCGAACAACCGAGTCCCTCACTTGTGTGACCAGAGGCCATCCCGCCAACGACCAGGTGTTACCCCGGCGGCGATACCAGCGTTTCACGGCTGTGATCGCCATCCGAGTAATCCATGACCCCCCCACCCCCTCTACGTCGCCCCAAACGGTCAGTTGGAAGAGAAAGGCGAAAAGCAGGTGCCGAGCGGTGGGTGCTGCAAATGAACGTGAAAACTGGCCGGCTTTGTCCGGTTCACATACGAATCCTGTTACGCAGCCGGCGCCGGTGTTGGTTTCGGCGAACCTGGCTAGTTCGCTGATATAGTTGTCGGGTAGTTCCAAATCGTCGTCACAGAGCAACACGTGGGAGCCCTGTGCCAGCCTTATCCCGGCGTTGCGTTGCCGACAGACGGAAGGAGCAGTATGCAGGTACTTGAGAACGAGTTTCGGGTGCTCTAGCCTGAGCCGATCGGCGCCAAGCGGGGGATGACCCGCGTCCACGATGATCACCTCGTCGGGTAGTCGGTTCTGGCTTTCGAGAGAACGCAGCAACCGGCCCAGGCTGTCAGGCCGGTCGCGGGTGGGGATCACGACGGAAATGGTCAACTCTGCCATACCGCTAGCAGGAAGCACGTGATTAAGGTAAAAGTAGATACGATGCTGCTACTGTGCCCGCTCCAAGGGAGACAGGGTCCAAGGAGGCTGCCGTGAGCGACTCGCTCTACCGCGATATCCCTATGGAACACGTGAGCCGCTATCCGGTGATGGGCATCATGACGACCTTCCTTTCAAATTCAGCCCGAGCGATGGCCCTGATAAGGCACACTTACTCAGACTGGCTGAAGCTGCAGGCTTCTGCTTCCGAGATCGCGGCAGGGCCGCAAGTCAGGGTAATAGTGCACGACCCTGTCCCTCCTCGGAACCTGGGTGCACTGCACTTTCGAGCGCCGGATCCGGGGCGGCTGTTCATTTCTGCCTCTCCATGCGTTGGTGTTGCCGACGCTCTCCGGTTGGACGGGTGCGCCTACGTGACGGCTGACATCTTGTCTGAACCCGAGGTGTTTGCCGAGGGTGTACTGGAGCCCCTTACATTGACCCTGCTGGCTTCTCTCGACCGGGAACCTCTGCATGCCTCCGCGGTGGTGCGTGACGGCGTGGCCGTGGTACTGGCCGGGCCGAGCGGATCCGGTAAGAGCACCTTGGCTTACGCCGCCCATCGGCGGGGGTACTTCCTCTTGGCCGACGAGTCCGTACATGTGCAGCTGCGGCCGCACCTCAGAGTCTGGGGCCTCCGTGGGAGGATAAAACTCCCAGAAGCGGCGAAGGTCTACTTTCCCGAGCTTAAAAACTGCGGGCCCGGACGGCTGTTCAGCGGGAAGACAAAAATCGCGATTGGCGTGCCGGAGGAGCGCCGCTGCTTTTTTTCCGATAAAGTCGCACTGTGCATCCTTGGAGGCTTCCGGCGTGGTGGACCGAGAGCTACTCCGCTGCTCCCAGAGGAGGCTGTAGCCCGACTCGCGAGTCAGGTGGAAGAGGGATTCGACCTTTACCGGAGTTCTGCACCCCAGCGAATACGGACACTGGCGCAGGCAGGAGCATGGCTCCTAGAACCGGGGGAAAGGCCGGAGGAAACAGTGTCTCTCTTCGACGATCTGGTTGGTGCGGTGCATTGATATCGCTGCCGTCCTAGCGCGCGTGCCATTGTCTGTCCCGAGCAGCGACCCTATCAGGTCACAACCCTGGCAGAGGCCCGATCCTCCGAGGCGTATTTTGGCCATCAGACTGCAGGCCTTAGGAGATACCCTGATCACCTTGCCTTATCTGAACGCGCTTCGAGAGTCAGTTCCCGGGTCGGAGCTGGATTTCTTGACGCGCAAGGAGGTGAGTCAGATACCAAAAAGCACGGTTCTCTTCGATCGGGTTTTCGAAATCGGCGGCGGGCGAAATAACAAACGCCAGGTCATTGCCGTAACGCTCCTGCTTCCCCGCCTGCTCGCGCGGAGGTACGAGGTGATTCTGGATCTTCAGCGCAATCGCATCAGCCAAATCGTAAGAGGGATCCTGGCTCCCGTCGCTTGGAGCGAATTCGACCGATTCTCTCCCATACCGGCGGGGGAGCGAACCCGCTTGACCATAGAAGCGGCAGGACTCGGACCCATAAACGAGGCACCCGAGCTGAAGCTGCGAAACCCGGACGCAGGCCTTCAAAAACTCCTGGCCGGAGGATGGAGACAGGACCACGCCCTCGTACTGCTCAACCCAGCCGGAGCACTGCCGGGACGGAACTGGCCGGTGGAGCACTACTGCCACTTGGCTCAAGAGCTGACAAGCTGTCTGCACCATCGAGTGCAATTCCTGATACTAGGACTGCCGAAGATCGCCGGTAAGGCCGCCCGGATGAAAGCGATACTAGGAGAAAGACTCATCGACCTGGTAGGGCGGACTTCTCAGGAAGAGGCTTTCGCCCTGGTAAGAAGGTGCGCGCTGGTGGTGTCGGAAGACGGCGGTCTGATGCACGCCGCCTGGGTTCAGAACGTTCCCACCCTGGCGCTGTTCGGAGCCTCCCGCTGGGTCTGGGCGCGACCGCTGGGAAGATTTTCCGATTCTGTCATAACTTGCCGCGAACCGGACGGGGTTTGTATGGCCGGATGGTGCAAAAGAGGGGCCCCGAGTTGCCTGGAACGCACGGCGGTACAGCCGGTCCTGAACGCTGCCCTGGACCTGCTCAGCCGTTCCGGGAAGCTGTGAAACCGTGTATGTTGTTGGCACTATGGAAACCGCATCGTTGACCCGATTAGGGCGCGTGCTGGCGGCCGCGAGTGCGTTGGGCCTCGCCTGCCGCGGCGAGAGCGGTGAAATCGCAGGGGCGCTGGCAACTTTCAGCGCTCAAGACCTTGCCGCCAAGATTCAAATCCTGGCGGCAGACTCCTTCGAAGGCCGCGCGCCATCGTCCGCCGGAGAAGAAAAAACCGTAAACTTCCTCCGCTCCCAGTTCGAACGAATTGGGCTTAAGCCCGGAAACGGGGAAAGCTTCTTCCAGGAAGTACCCTTGGTGTCCATTACCGCCGATCGCAACATGAGACTGCTCATCGGCGGGCAGGGACCGGCCATGACCCTGCAGTACGGCACCGACTTCGTGGCCTTTACCAGCCGCGTGGTGGAATCAACCTCCCTGGACCGCTCCCCCTTGGTCTTCGCCGGCTACGGTGTGGTGGCACCCGAAGTCGGGTGGAACGACTACGAAGGCCTGGACGCTAGCGGCAAGACAGTGATCGTTTTGGTGAACGATCCGGACTTCTACGGCGGCGACACCACCCTCTTCAAAGGTCGCACCATGACCTACTACGGGCGCTGGACGTACAAGTACGAAGAAGCGGCTCGCCAGGGCGCCTCGGGCGTTCTGATCGTCCACGAGACCGAACCCGCCGGATATCCCTGGGAGGTGGTTACCGGAAGCTGGTCGGGGCCCCGCTTCGGTCTGGTAACCGAAGACCGAAATCTCTCCCGAGCGGCGGTCGAAGGCTGGATCACCCAAGACGCGGCCCGGCGCATCTTCCGGCGTGCAGGACTCGATTACGACTCCCTCAAGGCCAGAGCCTCTCAGCGCGGATTCCGAGCGGTCCCGCTGAACCTCCACGCATCGGTTAGGGTGCGAAACACGATCCGCTACTCGCGCTCAAAGAACGTGGTGGCGCTGCTTCCGGGAAGGGAACGGCCGGACGAGTACCTGATCTACATGGCCCACTGGGACCACTTGGGAAGGGACCCTAGTTTGAGCGGAGACCAGATCTTCAACGGGGCAGTGGACAACGCCAGCGGTACCGCGGGACTGCTGGAACTGGCCGAAGCCTTCGCCAGCCTCCCGCGGCCGCCACGCAGGTCGGTGGTCTTCCTGGCCGTCACCGCGGAAGAACAGGGTCTTTTGGGATCGGCTTACTACGCCAGGAATCCGATCTTTCCCCTGAACCGCACGGTGGCGGCGATCAACTTGGACGGACTCAACGTGGACGGCAGGATGCGGGACATCACCGTAATCGGCTACGGGAACTCGGAACTGGACGACTACCTGGCCGAGGCGGCGAGAAGTCAGAACCGCTACCTGCGCCCCGATCCGGAACCGGAGAAGGGCTTCTACTATCGCTCGGACCACTTCGAACTGGCCAAAGTGGGAGTGCCGGCCCTTTACACCGATGCGGGGATAGACAACGTGGAACACGGCACCGAGTGGTCCCTGAAGCGCCGGGAAGAATACACCGCATTGCGCTACCACAAGCCCGCCGACGAGTTCGATCCCAATTGGGACCTGAGCGGGGCGGTGGAAGATCTTCAACTGCTCTTCCGGGTGGGCTACCGGCTGGCCAATGAGGATAGGTTTCCCAACTGGAGGGAAGGGACCGAGTTCAAAGCCCGCCGTGACTCGATGATGTCGGGGCGCTAGCTCTCCTCTGCCAGTTCCACGTAACCGATATAGGGAAGGGTACGGTAGCGATCCCCCCAATCGAGACCGTAACCCACCACCCACTTGTCGGGAATGTCGAAGCCCACGTAGTCCAAGGTCACGTCCACTTTGCGGCGGTCGGGTTTCCTCACCAGGGCACAGGCTTTCAGAGATGCCGGCCGCCGCGCCCTGAGCAGGCGGAGCAAATACTCCAGGGTGTAGCCCGTGTCCACTATGTCCTCCACCACCAGCACGTGCTTGCCGGCGATCGTGGAGCGCAAATCCATGAGCAGTCTTACCTCGCCGGTGGATTTGGTGGCGTTGCCGTAGCTCGATACCGCGATGAAATCCACTGTGTGCGGGATGGTGAGCTGCCGGGAGAGATCGGCCAAAAAGATGAACGATCCCTTGAGCACGCCCACGAGGAGGAGCGGCTGGGCTTCTTTGTAGTCCTCGGAGATGCGCGCCGCCAACTCGGCGACCTTTTGCTCGATCGCCTCCCGGCTGATCAATATCTTGGGCTCTGAGTCCGCCACCTGTCACCCTAGCCGGAAACGAATAACGGAACCAACTGAAATCGCTCCACGTCCACCAAACCTCTGTCGGTCAGCTTGAGCTTGGGTATCACTTCGAGAGCAAGAAAGCTCATCGCCATGAAAGGATCATGCAAGGGCGATCCCAACGCCCGCGCAGCCGAGATCAAAGAAGCCATCCGATCGCGGACCTTTTCTATGGGGAGATCGGACATCAAACCGGCAATGGGCAGCGGCAATAGAGCGATCACCTTCTCACCTTCCGCCACCGCCTGCCCGCCTCCCGCCTGAGCGACCGCCCGGGCCGCGGTAAGCATCGAGCGGTCGTCCGCGCCGATCACCACCAGGTTGTGATGATCGTGAGCTACGGTCCCCGCAATAGCCCCGCGCTTCAGTCCCACTCCCTTTACCAAGCCCAAACCGACGTTGCCGGATCCGCGGTGGCGCTCGATAACCGCCATCTTGAGCAAGTCCCTCTCCGGATCGGATTGTACCAGCCCGTCCCGGAGCGGCGCATCCACCACCAGATGCTCGGTGATCAGCTGGTCGGGTATAGCGCCGATCACCCGTACCTTCTCCCCCTTGGCCGGTATGGATAAATCGACCCGGGACCAGTCGATCCGAACGGTGTTCTGTACCTCGGCGGGCGAGGCGGCAGGCGGCGGAAACGAGACCGCCAGTTTGCCGTCCTGCGCCACCAGCCGCCCGGCCACGTAAACCTGAGACGGCCGCGGAGCTTCCAGTTCCCGGAAGACCACCAGATCCGCTCTCCTGCCAGGAGCCACGGCCCCGCGATCGAAGAGCCGGAAGTGTTCCGCCGGGTTCAGAGTGGCCATTCTGATGGCGGTTACGGGATGTACGCCCTCCGCTATCGCCATACGTACGAGGTGATCGATCGAACCTTCCTCCAGCAGATCTCCGGGCTGCCGGTCGTCGGTGCAAAAACACAAATGCCGCTCAGTTTCCGCACTGACCAGCGGGAGCAACGCCCTCAAGTTACGGGCGTTGGTGGCCTCCCGGATGTAGATGGTCATCCCCAACCTGAGCTTCTCCCGCGCCTCTTCTACGCTGGTGCACTCGTGGTCCGAACCTATGCCGGCGGCCACGTAGGCCGAGAGCTCCCTGCCCCTGAGACCGGGACAATGCCCATCTATAACTCGGCCGCCGAAAGCTTCGATCTTGGCCAGCAGCGACGGATCCCCGGAGACCACGCCGGGAAAGTTCATCACCTCCGCCAAGCCCAGCACACCGGGTTCCCCGGCCAGCGCTGCAAGATCCGCCGCGTCCAGCTTGGCGCCCGCCGTTCCCATGTCGGTGGCGGGGACACAGGACGAGGCGTTTACCAGCATGGTGAACGGAAGATCGCGAGCCTGATCCAGCATAAAGCGGATTCCCGCCAGGCCCGCTACGTTGGCGATCTCGTGGGGGTCGGTGACCGCGGTGGTAACACCCCTGGGCAACACGGCGCGGGCAAATTCCCGGGGCGGCACCATGGAACTCTCCACGTGGACGTGAGCGTCTATGAATCCCGGTGCGAGAAATGCGCCGTCCAGATCGACGATCTCTCGCCCTTCGTAGCCCGTTCCCACGCCCGCTATCAGGCCGTCGCAAATGGCCACCTCGGCCGGATGGATCTCACCGGAGAAGACGTTCACCAGTTGGGCCCGCCGGAGCACCAGATCGGCGGGCTCCGCGCCTCGGGCCACTGCGAGCAACCGTTCCAGAGATGCGACCATCGCTTACCCTCCGCCTCAAGATAAAGCTGAGTTATCTTGCGGTCATGTCGCTCGCCAAGTTCGCCGTGGGCGCCGGGCTGAGCCTGGCCGCTTCTGTTGCGGTTCAAAGCCCGAATAGAGTACCGGTTTCGTGGGTCCCGCAAACCCCGATCGAAGGAAGTATCGCTCTGCTCGCCGTAGGTCCGGACACCACCCGCAACGAGATCTCGGGTGTGAGGGGCACGGTTGCGGGAGAACCGCTCCACTTCACCCGGGGCGAAGACGGAGCTTATCGCGCCTTCATCCCCGTGCCGGTGGGCTCGCCCGGACGGGTATTCGCCAGTCTCGAGATCGCCAAGAAGAAAGGAGCTGCGGATCAACTCTTGGTCCGTATTCCCGTAGCCCGGCGAGAGGTGGAGGTGGAACGCGTGCGAGTTCCCGGCCGGTACGTGGAGCCCCCGGATTCCGCCCTCCTGGCGCGGATCGAAAGAGAGCGGGCGGCGCAGCGTGCGGCTTTGAACCGCGCGCATCGGACCCAAAGAATTTGGAGCGGAAAGTTTTCCTGGCCCGGTCTTTACCGGGTGACGGGCACTTTCGGCGCCAGGCGCGAGATCAACGGCGCCACTCAAAGCGTGCACCTAGGTTTGGACTTGGGCGCTCCCGAAGGAACACCGGTGCTGGCGCCGGCGCGAGGAGTGGTGTCCCTGGTGGGAGACTTCTTTTATCAGGGCAAATTGGTTTACCTCGACCACGGATCGGGTCTCTCCACCGGTTACTTCCACCTGAGCGAGGTTTTGGTCAATCGGGGAGACACGGTGGAAGCGGGCCAAGCTATCGGCTTGGTGGGAGCCACGGGAAGGGTAACCGGACCGCATCTGCATTGGGTGGCCCGGTACGGGCGGCTATCGATCGACCCCCAATCGCTGCTGGAATTGAGCGAACTAGAACGCGGCATGCGCTGAGCCGAAGCCCAGCGGGGAGGCTGGCTGTCTTTCGGGGAGAGGGTGCCGGTAGTCCCCGGCCGGCGGCTGGCGCTCTTCACGCTTCGCTGGGACACTCATGCCGGTTGGCGCGCCGCGACCGTGACTACCGGCACATCTGCTGGTGAAGGTGAAGCCAATCTGAAGAGCCCCTATCAACGGAGTGTCAACGGCTCCGGAGCTCTGGACGGCGGTGGCGGCCAGGGGTTAAGTTGCGGGCGTCGGTGGAAATTGCGGGCGGCAACACGATCCCTTAGTCCACAGAAGGCGAGAACGGAGATGGAGAACACTAAAAAGCTCGGCGTAGGTGCGGCCGTTGCGGCGGCTTTGGGGATGGCGGCGGCTATGGCGACGGCGGGCGCGCCCGCTAGCGAGCAGGGCGGGGTTGCGCTGGTTGCGGGCCAGGGGCCCGAAATAACGGTTTACAAGAGTCCCACTTGAGGTTGTTGCGAATCGTGGGTCGGGCACCTGCGCGAGAATGGATTCACAGTAAAGACGCACGACACTAACGACCTCACCTCGGTCAAAGCCACCCTGGGTGTGCCCCGGAGGTTGGAGGCCTGTCACACCGCCGTAGTCTCCGGGTATGTGATCGAGGGGCACGTCCCGGCGGATCTGATTCGGCGGCTGCTGAGGGAGCGCCCCGCGGTGGTAGGTCTGGCGGTGCCGGGAATGCCCCGCGGATCCCCTGGGATGGAGGGACCGGTTAAGGATCCCTACGACGTTTTGACCTTCGATCGATCGGGTAAGACGTCGGTTTACGCCCGCCGGTAGGGGGCGCTTGGAGCGAGTCTCATCCCCTTCCGCCCGCAAGTTTGGAAGCTTCGGGCGAGCGCTGGAGCAGCCACATCGCTGCGGTGCCGGCTGCGGGTCCCATCGCCAGCATGGAAAACGCCCCGCCCCACCCCCAGGAGTCCTTAACTATCGGTACCAGCTGGATGGACGCCATGGTTAGAAGGAAGCCCATCGAGGTCTGAGCGGTGAGCTGAGTGCCCATGTAAGCTGGGTCGGAAAGTTCGCTGATGCTGGTGCTGAACTGTGCGGAGTCCGCCACGATCGAGAAACCCCAGAGCAAGGCCAGGGCTGTGACGGCCCATACCGGAGCGCTATGCATCCATCCTATGGCGAGGGCGCAGGCGCCGCTGGTTGTCATGCTGAGGATCGTGGTACGGGTGCGGCCCCAGCGATCGGCCAGCTTTCCCGCCAGCACGCAGGCCGGGCCTCCGGCTGCGATCACCGCGAAGGCGGCCAAGGCTGCGAGTGCTGCGGTCTTTTCCCCGCTCCCGCCGGCTTGGTGCGGGGATCGCCCGTAGATCTCCAGCAGAAAAGCCGGCATCCAGGTCCACATCGCATAAAGCTCCCACATGTGTCCCAGATAGCCGAAATTGGCGAGTCTTATCGGCCTTATGGCGAGGGCGTTCTTGAAGTATCGCCATTGCAGTTTGGGAGCGGGCGACCGGTACGGTCCTTCGTCTCCGTAGCGCAAAGCGATCGCGGCGCCGAGGAGCGCCAGGACGGAGACGGCGTAAAGTACTCCTTCCCAGTCGTGTATTCCTCCGGCGGCTCTCACCAGATGAGGCGACGCGGAGCCTACGGTTAGTGCGCCTACCAGCAGGCCGATCCCTAGCCCGCGGTCTTCTTTGGTCCAAGTCGCCAGGATTTTCATTCCGACCGGATAAACCGCCGCCAATGTCATACCGGTGGCGAAGCGCGCTGCAACGGCAGCTTGGAACGAAAGGTCCAGCGCCGGAATGGCCGCGTTGAGCAGTGCTCCGGTGCACGCTCCGGCCGCCATCACCTTCTTGGGCGCCCACAGATCGGGCAGGTTGAAAACGGCGCTCAGGAGGGCGCCAAAAACGAATCCCAGTTGTACTGCCATGGTGAGCCAAGCGGTTTGCGCTTGGGTGAGATGCCACTCCGCTGCCAGAGCCGGCGCCACCGCGGTGGCGGAGAACCACAGGCTCATGGCCAGCAGTTCCGCAGTGGCCAGGGCGGCAAGGGTGCGCCATTTGGCGCTCAGCACTGGGTGCAGCGCCTGATCACTGGGTGCAGCGCCTGAGGTGCGAGAGAAACTCCCGAGCCCAAACGTGGACGTCGAAGGCGCGTTCCCGGGCTCTGAGGGCGTCCATCCGCCGCCGCCGCTCCGCCGGGCTCATTACCAGAGCGGTGTGCAGCGCCCGTGCGGTGGCGTCTATGTCGTAGGGGTTTACCTGGATCGCTTCGGCCATGGTCTCAGCGGCGCCCGCCAGGCGGGAAAGGATCAGGACCCCGGGGTCGCGCACTTGGCACGCTACATACTCTTTGGCCACCAAGTTCATGCCGTCTCTGAGAGGCGTCACCAGAGCCACGTCGGCGTCCCGGTAGAGCGCGGCCAGGCGCTCCGGCGGTAGCGATCGGTAGAGATATCTCACCGGAACCCAATCGGCGGTGGCGAATCGGCCGATCACCCTTCCGATGAGCTGATCGATGGTCACCTTGAGCTCCCGATAGGCGGGGACCTCTTCCCGGCTGGGAACGGCGAGCTGCAGGAAGACGATCTTTTCTCGGTGTTCGGGGTGCAACTCCAGCAACCGCTCCAAGGCCAGGATTCTCTGAGGGATGCCCTTGGTGTAGTCCATCCGGTCCACGCCCAGGATCAGGCGGTTGCCGTTTCCCCGGCGGGTCTGGGGCGCTTCGGAGGCGAGCTTTTCGTAGTAAGCGAAGTCGATCCCTAGGGGAAAGACCGCCACCGTGGTGATGCCCTGTTCGTGGCGCACGATCCCCCTGTCGCGGTCCACCGTGGTGCCGGGCAGCCGCTGCACGCAGTCGAGGAAGTTGTCCATATATCCCCGCACGTGGAAACCCACCAGATCGGCTCCCAGCATCCCCCGCAGCAGTTCCTGGTCGTGGGGAAGTATGCGGTAGATGTCGAACGGCGGGAACGGTATGTGGAGGAAAAATCCGATCCGCGCCTTGGGAGCGAGTTTGCGCAGCTGGCGCGGCGCCCTGAGGAGATGGTAGTCGTGAATCCAAACGATATCGTTCCCCTTTACTTCCTGAGCCGCCGCTCTGGCAAAGCGGGCGTTGATCCGCTCGTAAGCGTCCCAGTCGTGGCGTTCGAACATGCTACGGGTAGGAAAGGAGTGGAACACGGGCCAGAGGGCGTTGTTGGAAAAGCCGTGATAGTATCTCCTGACCTCTTTCCGATTTAGCGCTACACCCTTGATCCGGTAGGCGTCCCCTTTGCGTCGCAGCCGTTCGCCGGTGCGGAGCTCGATCCCCGGCCAGCCGATCCAGACTCCGCCCACCCTGCTGAGCACCGGTTCCAGGGCGGCTACCAACCCGCCCGCCGAGGGACGGCGCTCGATCCCCTTGGGGCCGCGTTTCAGCGTGAAGGGCAGCCGGTTGCTCACTACGATCAGGCGCGGCTCGCGCATCGTCCTATCTTCCTATGGAGTAGGTGACGGTGGTGCTGAGCAACATGTCGTGGCGCTTCACTCCCGGGCGTGGACGGTTGTTGACTTCATTGATCACCCCCACTCTCAGCCCCAGGCCCGCGTAGATGGTGGTGGTCACGCTGGCCTCGGAGCGCAGCCGGTAGTCTCCCAAATCCTGCAAGCTCGGCGTCCATTCCGCGCGCCAGCTGAAGCGCGCCGGCCCCAAGGCCTGGGCCAAAGCGTATCCCGCCGAGGCGACGCTGGTGGCGTCGCTCCCGCCCGAGACGTAAGCCTCCCGGCGCAAGCCCAGCGAAGCCGACAGATTCAGATCGGTAACCGCCGTGGAAAGCAGCTGCAATCCCAGCCCCGCACCGTAGGTGGAGCGAAGATCGATGTCCTGAAAGCGGTCTTTCTCCTGGCGCGTTTGGCCGAATAGGAAGAAAGCCGGTCCCAGATAAATGTCGGTGCGCGCGGCGGCGTAATATTTCTCCACCGTGGTTTGGAAGCTCCCTCCGGGCGGCTGGCTGGATTCCCGGTTCAATCCGAGCGATACGGTGATCCGGTCTTTGGGTGTTTTACGCTCCAGATCCAGGCTCAGCGCCAATCCACGGGCCCGGCTGTTTCCGCTCTTGTTGGAGAAGCCGACGGCGCCGCTTGCCCGCCAGAAGTCGAGGATCGGGGAAAAAAGCCCCACCCGCGCCAGGTTGCGCAGGCGCTCGAGGTCGGTGGCGGGTCCTATGGCGGCGATGTCCGACGGCGTAACACGCCGGGTGGCCCCGGAGGGCGAGACCAACAGCAGAGAGTCGCCCTCCGTGCGGGAGACGGTGAAGGCATCCACCGTTCCGTCCTTGAGTCGCACGCCCACCGGCTCCGAGGTCGCGAACCAGCTGACCTGGTCCGAGGGAACGGAGATATCGGCCCCACGATAGCGGATCACCCAGTTGGAGCCGGATACTTCCCGCACCCGGCCGGTGATGCGGTCGCCGTTTCGCAGTTGCACGGCATGTTGTGCAACAAGTTCCGTGCCGGGCAACAACATTCCTCGGGCCAGAAAGGCCAGCAAAGCAAAACTGGAATTTCTCATCGCAATCCTTTGGCTTTTTCAGGCAGCTCTACGGCGGTGCTAGTGGCGTGGCGGCACGAGGTCCAGGAACCGGTGCCCCTCGAACTCGACCGTCGCACCCGGTTCCACCACCACAGGCTGCGAGAACTGAGGGCCGTCATATACAAAGGTATGATATTCGCCCCGTTCGCCGCAGGGGTCCAGTCCGTCGGTAATCGCGATCTCGGTGAGGAGGTCGGCGTCCAGCTCGCGCCCCAGGAATCCGGCGGCGGGCTGCTTGAGGTCCACGCTCACCACGATCGCCCGGTAGCCGCGTTCCACGACTTCGTAGGCGAGCTCCATAGCCGGCTCTCCCCACAGGGGCTCCACGTGCCGCAATCCGGCCGCTGTCACGCGCTCTTCGTACCAGGCCCGGACGTCGGACAGGTGGATGTTTCCGAACACTATCCCGCTGCACCCTCTGGCTTTGAGCTGTTGCAGAAGATCGAGGAAAACCGGTTCGAAAGGACGCGGGTGGGTGTGCAGCTGGACGCATTCCAGACCCAGCGCCTCCGCCTGCCGGGCTATCAGTTCGGCCCTGACGCCGTGGAAGCGAACCCTTCCGGTGGAGCCCTCGTAGATGTTGGCCAGGTAGCGGACGTCTAACCCTTCCCGCCGGGCCCGGTCCAGGGCCAGCGTGGAATCCTTGCCGCCGCTGCTCATGAGGGCATAGATCATGATTGCCAAACTAGCCTTATCGTGAAACCGGCGTAAGATAGGGGTGTTAGATTGAGAGGTGGGAAGATGCTTTCAGCGACCAGTTGCCGGCGCGGGTTGCTGCCCGTCATTTGCCTCCTCGGCCTGTGGGCTTCACCGGCGCGCCTGTGCGCCCAGGCTCCCGCGCAATTTGCCGAGGCTCGGGCTTTTATCCAGCAGCTGATGGCTGAACGCGATCTCCCTTCGGTGGCGGTCGCGGTGGTAAAGGACGGCAAGATCGTCTGGGAAGAAGGTTTTGGATGGGCCGACCGCGAGCGCCGGGTTCCGTCCACCGAACACACTCCCTATTCCCTCGCCTCCATCTCCAAGCCGATCACGGCTACCGGGCTCATGGTTCTGGCGGAGCGGGGCGCGGTGGATTTGGACCGCCCGGCCAACGATTATCTGCGGGAGGCCAAGCTCACCGGCCTGGCCGGAGACGCGTCCGGGGCGACGGTGCGGCGGGTGTTGAGCCACACCGCGGGCCTGCCGCTTCACTACGAGTTCTTCTACCGCGACGCCCCTTACTCCGAGCGCAAGATGGAAGACGCGATCGGCCGGTACGGTATCCTGGTCTATCCTCCGGGCTCGGCTTACGTTTACTCCAACTTGGGCTACGGCGTAATCGATCAAATCATCGAGTCCGTCTCGGGCAAGTCCTACCCGGAGTTCATGCGTTCGGAGGTCTTCGAGCCTTTGGGTATGAGGCACAGCTCCGTGCATCTGGCGCCCGAGCTCGAAGGGGTGGCGGCGCAGCGCTACGACGGGCGCCGGCGCCCGATTCCCTATTACGACTTTGATCACGACGGCGGCTCGGCGGTCTATGCCAGCGCCCACGATCTCGCCCGTTTTGCGCTGTTTCATCTCGAGACGCCGCTCGCCGATCAGCGCCGCATCCTCGAGGACTCCACCATCGAGGCGATGCGCGAGGTGCATACGCCTCAGGGAAGCGGCAATTACGCGCTGGGGTGGTTTGTAGGAGAGGATCGCGGATTTCTCCGCGTATGGCACACCGGAGGGATGCCCGGGGTATCCACCATACTGAGTCTCTATCCCGCTGAAAAGTTGGGCGTGGTGGTGCTGCTCAACGTGTCGGACGGCGAGGCGAGATCCCGGATCTTCGAGCGGGTGGTGGAAGCGGCTCTTCCCCGCTACCGAGTCGCGCGGCGGGAAGCGGAGCGCGGGGGTACCGATTCGGGGTCTGGGCTCGGAGAAATCCCAGCGGAGCTCCGCGGCGAGTGGGTGGGCGTGCTCCGCACCTACCAAGGGGAAGTGCCGTTCAAGTTGGCGGTGCGCGGCAAGGACGATGTGCACGTGGAGTTGGGAGATCAGTTGGAGACGGTCTTGAACGAGGCCCGTTACGAAGAAAGGGAAGGGGTCCTGACGGGGAGGTTCTCCGGTACCGTTCCCACTCCCGACGCCATGCGCCGGCCGCACCAAGTGTTGTTGCGGCTGTGGTATCGTGGCGGGAAGCTGGCGGGCCAGGCTACCGCTCAGACCAGGACCGATCCGGTGTATTTCGCTTTGAGTTCGTATGTGGAGCTCAAGAAGTCGCGCTAGCAAGTTTTTGGCGGGCGGTTTGATTCTGGTGGCGGCGGGCGCTCTTTGGTCCTGCGGCGCGGGGCTGGGGACTCGCCGCGCGGCGGTCTCGGTGCGCGGCGGGCACGGCGGGGTCTCGCAGGCTCCGGTTTTCACCCGGGATATCGCGCCGATACTCTATCGCCATTGCGCCGCGTGCCATCGCCCTGAAGGTTCGGGCCCGTTCAGCCTGCTCACCTACGAAGAAGTCAAAGCGGTAGCGCCGCTGGTCTTGGCGGCGATCGAAAGCCGCCGCATGCCCCCTTGGCTTCCGGAGCCGGGATACGTGGAATTTCAGGGCGAACGCCGGTTGAGCGACGAAGAGATCGCGGCGATCCGCCGCTGGGTGGAAGCGGGTATGCCGCGGGGCGATCCCGCCGATCAGCCGGTAGCACCTCCGGGAGTGGAGGGTTGGGTCTTGGGCGAGCCGGACGCCATAGTCGAGTTTCCCAGCTACACCGTTCCGGCGGGCGGCCCCGACATCTACCGGAACTTCGTGGCCCCTGCGCCGGTGACCGAGCTCAAGTACGTAAAAGCGGTCCACGTTCGCCCGGGCGATCCCAAGGTGGTGCATCACGGGCGGATGATGGTGGACACTACGGAATCGTCCCGGCTCTACGACGCCCAGGATCCCGAAGCCGGATTCGACGGCATGCACATCACCAGCAATGCGCTGAATCCCGAAGGGTTTTTCGTGGGGTGGACGCCGGGGAGGGTGCCGCTTCCGGGAACCGACGACATGGCGTGGCCTTTGCGGCCCGGGTCCGACATCGTGCTCCAACTCCATTTCCGCCCGGCCAGCGAACCCTACGAGGTAAAACCGCTGGTGGGTCTTTATTTCGCCTCTCGCCCGCCGACGCGGCATCCGGTGGTGATCATGATGGGAACCAAGCTGATCGACATACCGGCGGGGGAAAAGAATTACATCGTGAGAGATTCCTTCGAGCTGCCGGTGGATGTGGAGGTGCTGGGAGTCTATCCCCACGCCCACTTCCTGGCTCGCCAGATGCACGCCCAGGCGCGGCTCCCTGACGGGAGGATGCGCTGGTTGCTGAGGATAGACGACTGGGATTTCAACTGGCAGGACGAGTACCGCTACGCCAAGCCGATTCGCCTTCCCAAGGGCACGGTGCTCCTGATGCGATACCGGTACGACAATTCCTCGGACAATCCGCGGAATCCCAACAATCCTCCCAAGCGCGTGACGTTCGGGTCGTTTTCGACCGACGAGATGGCGGATTTGGTTTTGCAGTTGTTGCCCAAGAGCAAGGAAGAGGCGGAGATTTTGGAGCGCCACGTGAACTGGAAGCGCCATGCCGACGAGATCGTTTTCCTGGCCAGCCGGGAGTTGGCCATGGGCGATTCGGCGCTGGCGGCGGGTGATGTGGATGGGGCGATCGAGCATTACCGGGAGGCTTTGCTCTTGAAGCCGGACGCCGTATCGCATTACGCGATGGGCGGGGCGCTGGCTTTGAAAGGCGAAATCCCTCTGGCGATAATGCAGCTCGAGCAGGCGCTGCGCCTGGCCACGGAGGCGGGGAACACCGCGTTTGCCGAGGAGATAAGGCGGCTTCTGGATCGTTACAAAAAAGCGCGCCCTTAGGGGCGCGCTGCTCGCCGCCTCCGAAAGGCAGCGGCGGAGTGGTGCCGGGCCTTGGGAAGGCGGCGCGAGTCGTTCCGGTTGCGTGTTGCGCCCGCGGGTGGCCCCCTAAGCCTGCGCTATTTTACTCGGTCGAGGTATTCTCCCGTATTGGGGTTCACCCGGATCTTGTCTCCGGTTTCGATGAACTCCGGCACGTTGACCGTGACGCCGTTGTCCAATTTAGCCGGTTTGGTGGAGGCGGTCTTGGTGGCCCCTTTTAGAGCGGGTGCGGTCTCCACCACTTCGAAGACCAAGGCGCTGGGCAGCTGGACCCCGATCGGTTGTCCTTCGAAGAACTCCGCGGTGACGGTCATGCCGTCGGTGATCCACTGGGCGGCGTCGCCCAGGGTTTGGGCGTCCATCACCAGTTGCTCGTAGGTTTCGGTGTTCATGAAGTGGTAGATGTCCCCCGAGCGGTAGAGGAATTGCAGCTCGTGGGTTTCGAGGTCGGCCAAGTCCACCTGGTCGCTGGCCCGGAAGCGGTGTTCCACGGTGATTCCGCTTTTGAGTTTGCGGAGCTTGGTCTGGACCATCGCCCTCAAGTTTCCGGGCGTGTGGTGGTGGAAGTCTATGACGCGGCACGGTTCGCCGTCGAATACTATCGCCATGCCGCGGCGTATTCCGGTAGCTGGAATCGGCATCTTTTCCTAAACAGCCTGTGCTGGTTTGGGTTTGAATCAGGCGGGGCTCCTCGAGGAGCGCCCTACTCGACAGTCGGCGTCTAATGTAGCGCGGGCGGGCGGAGAAATGTAGTGGCGGCTGGTGCCGGGTGCGCGGCCGAAGCAGGTTCTGGATTCCGCGCGCAGAGGCGAGCGGAAGCCGGTGCCCGGGGGTTCCTCACTGTGGCGATCGTCCGGGTATTTGGCTTGGGGCTCCCTGTGGGCACCTATCGACGATCGTTGATATGTTGGCTCATCGAGCGGGTGTTCCCGGAGCGGTTGCTCTTCCCGGGGGTTCTTGGGTGGCGGCGAGTGAGAGTCTAGCGTGGCTGAATGCAACGCATTACATTGCATTGCGTGTCTCACCAGATCACCCTCCGTTTGCCGGCCAAATTGGCTCGCGCTTTGAGGCGGCGAGCTCGGGCGCGGGGCGTTCCCGCGTCGCAGGTGGTTCGCGAGGCGCTGTCCCGCTATTTGGCGGAAGAGCGGGAGCCGGTCGAAGGAGAGGGTGCTTGGGAGAGGGTGGCGCCGCTGGTCGGCGCGGTGGAGATAGACCGAGCGGCGCTCGAGGCCGACGAGATGAGGCGGCGAATTCGGGAGCACAACTGGCGGGAGTAGCGGCGTCGGGCCGCGACGTGATTCTCGACACGGGGCCTCTGGTGGCGGTGCTGAACCGGAGGGACGAGTGGCATGACCGCGTGGCCGCGGTGTGGCCCGAGGTGATCGGACGGTGCGTCACCACCGAGGCCGTCCTCACTGAGGCCACTCACCTTGTCTCCGGGGCGCCGGTGCTCCCTCTGGAGTTCCTTCTTAGGGCAAGGATACCGATCCTTGCTCTCGGCCTGCAGCACTACCGCCACTGCGCGGTGCTCATGCGCCGTTATGCCGATCTACCGATGGACTTTGCAGACGCTACGCTGGTCACTCTCTCGGACGTTCTGGATTGCAATCGCGTTTTCACCACCGACCGGCGCGGCTTTGCGGCGTACAGGAAAGCCACCGGGGAACGGTTCGAGCTGATTCCTTCCTGAACGAGTGCGCTGAAGGCGGCGCGTAGCCGCGGCCGGCGAGCGCGGTGCAGAGCGCGCTTGAGGGCGTGCATCAGGTTTGTCCGCCGGGCACCCAATGATCGTCCGCGCCGCGCAATAGCGCGCAATGAAAAGATCCGGCCCGCAGAATTTTTCGCCCGCTTCTCCACGCGCGGCTCCCCATACTTGTTCCCATGCTGGCCCGGGTGCGTTCGGCTGCGGTTTTGGGGATCGACGCCTACCTCGTGGAGGTAGAGACCGACATCGCTGCGGGCTTGCCGTCTTTTTCCACCGTGGGGCTCCCCCAGGGGGCGGTGAAGGAGGGGCGCGAGCGGGTGTGCGCGGCTATAGCCAATTCGGATTATGCCTTTCCTTTGAAAAAGATAACCGTAAACCTGGCGCCGGCCGACGTTCGCAAGGACGGTTCAGCTTTCGACCTGCCGATCGCCTTGGGGATTTTGGCGGCGACGGGCCAGTTGAACGGCGGTGTTGCCGGGCGCGCGGCGTCGCCCGGGGTTCCCTCCCTATCCGATTATGTGATAGTCGGCGAGTTGGGTCTGGAAGGCGATGTGCGTCCGGTGCGCGGGGCGCTGCCGATCGCGCTGGCGGCCAAGGAGGCCGGTCTCAAGGGAGCGATAGTCCCGGTGGCCAATCTTCAGGAGGCCGGGGTGGTGAGCGGGATCGAGGTCTTGGGAGCTTCCACCCTGGCCGACGTGGCCGCCTTTTTCGGTGCGGGAAAAGCGTTGCCCCAGGCTCGGGTGGATCCGAGGACTTTCTTTGGAAAGCCGGTCCGGGACGATGTCGATTTTTCCGAAGTGCGCGGTCAGGAGCACGTGAAGCGCGCGCTCGAGATCGCGGCCGCCGGGGGTCACAATCTCTTGATGATCGGCCCTCCGGGTTCGGGCAAGACGATGTTGGCGCGGCGGTTGCCGACGATATTGCCGGAGATGTCTTTGGCCGAGGCGTTGGAGACCACCAAGATTCACAGCGTGGCGGGGATCTTGCCGCCGGGGACTTCGCTGGTGACGGTGCGGCCGTTTCGCTCCCCGCATCATACGATCAGCGATGCCGGGCTCATAGGCGGCGGTTCCTTTCCCCGTCCGGGGGAGGTGAGCTTGGCGCACGGGGGCGTGTTGTTTTTGGACGAGTTGCCCGAATTTCGGCGCAACGTGCTGGAGGTGTTGCGGCAGCCGTTGGAGGACGGGTTCGTCACGATTTCACGGGCGTCCTCTTCGCTCTGTTATCCCGCTCGTTTCATGCTGGCTGCGGCGATGAATCCCTGTCCCTGCGGTTGGTGGGGGGATCCGGTGCACGGCTGCACTTGTACTCCGGTGGAGGTGGAGCAGTATCGGTCGCGGGTTTCGGGGCCGCTGTTGGATCGGATGGACATTCACATCGAGGTACCGGCGGTGCCGTATCGGGAGTTGTCGGTGGAGCGAAGCGGCGAGCCCAGTGAGGCGATTCGGGAGCGGGTGAACCGGGCGCGGGGGATCCAGTTGGAGCGCTTTGCCGGGCGGCCCGGGGTTTTTGCCAATGCTCACATGACGCCTCGGGATTTGCGGCGTTATTGTCGGGTGAGCGATTCGGCGGATGCTTTGCTGAGGACTGCGATCCAGCGGTTGGGTTTGTCGGCTCGGGCTTATCATCGGGTGTTGAAGATTGCGCGGACCATTGCCGATTTGGCCGAGTGTGGGTTTATAGAGCCGGTGCATGTGAGCGAGGCGGTGCAGTATCGCAGTTTGGACCGGACGGTGCGGTAGGAGGTTCGGCGATTCACCGGCTGGAGAGCTGGCGGGGTTCCGGAAACTTGGCGGCAGCGCGTAGATTATGTGTGTACTAGTGTGTGAGCGATGACACATGGCTACGAATTTGGCTCTCGATCCGGATCTGTTGGAGCGGGCTCTGGCGGTAAGCGGCGAGAAGATCAAAAAGGCGGCGGTCACGAAGGCCCTGAAAGAATTCATCGCCCGGCGGGAGCAGCGCAACCTGCGCGAGCTGTTCGGCAAGCTCGAGTGGGATCCTAATTACGACTACAAGCGGCAACGCTCTCGGCGGTGAATCTTTTCGTGGATACTAGCGTCTGGTCTTTGGCGCTGCGCCGCTTTCCCCCGAAGCGTGGGCCGGAAGCCGCTTTTCTGAGAGACGCGCCGGAGCCCGGCGAACGGGTCCTCAAGTCCGACTTAAATCCCACCCCTCGGCAACCATAGCCGCGATCTCGTCGCAGCAAAGCTCCACCGTAGCCCGCACTTCGCTGTCGGTTACATCGCTGAGCAGACGCAACGGAAATCCCGAGACCAAATCTACTTTCAACCCCCGGGCCACGGCCTCGCCGATCCGCGGCGTCGTAAGGCCGGGATCGATCGCTTGCAAGTCGGCGACCAGGTGGCGGATTCTCCGGCGCCGCTCTCCCTCAGAAGGCGGCTGCGCACTGCCGGTCTGTGGCCGGTGCAAGATCGCGTGTAGATCCACAAAATCGCGCGGCTCGAAGCGGTCGCAAATTGCGTGGAGCTTGCCGGCACAGAGATCCCGATACGAAGCTACCGGCACACCTTCTTCCGTGGCCTGAGCCGGATCCAGCGTGTAGGGCGATTGAATGCCCAGTTGAATTCTAAGCGGCCGACCCTTCCCAGCCGCATCTTGCACTACGAGCTCGCTAAACCCGCGGGTGGCGGGGCCCGTTCTGACCACCGAGATTTCCGCCTCGGCAGCCCGCTCCTCTACGAAGCGCGCGAAATCGCGCGCGTCCATCCCGGGCCGGCCGAATAAGTCCAGGTCTTCCGACTCCCGGTGGTGCAGATAGTAGGCTGCCAGGGCCGTCCCGCCCTCCAACCTCAGCCCCAGGTCTCCGTACTCGCGTTGAGCATCGGCCACCAAGCGTAAAACCCGGCGATGCAACTCGCGGATTACAGAAGGATTAGCGCGTAGCAGACCGGCCACCGTCCTACTCAGCCGTAGAGGTACTGGCTGATTCGGCAGGTGATCGCCGGGCAGGGCGTTGCTGTAGATGCAGCGCTACTCGCTCCCAGAAGGCCCGGGCATGCTCGTTTAGCGGCAACCGCGGCAGGTGTTCCAGCAGGCGCTCGGGGGATACCAGACGGACTAAGATTTCCGGCGAGCTCCGAGTGAGGATGCGGGCCAGCACCGCGGGATGCTCGAGGTCTATCGATGCCTCGGGCTTCGCGTCCCAGAAAAGCTCGGGAAAGTCGCCGTAACGATAGTGCATCAGATGTTCTCCCGTTAGCGCCCGCAGGGAAGTATACCGGAGCGGCAGGTAGGCTGGTAGCTCAAACGAGAGACCCGCCGAGCATGTGCCGAATTCCTCTCGCTGAGGTTGTAAACCCTCTCCATCGCTGCCGGCTAACCTGTGACCCTAGGGTCGGTAGCTCAGGCGCTCGGCGATCTCTCCGGCCCTCTCTGCCGGAAGCTTCGCCTCTTGGGCGAAAGTCACGATGGCCCGAACGAGGATATCCCCGGCCTGGCGCGCCGAGAGGCGAGGCACTCCGGGAAGTAAGCGAGAGCGCAGGCCGCGCAGGTACTTATCCGAGATTTCGCTGTGGGCCGCTGCTCGTGCGATGCTGATTTCTTCCCAGTCCGCCCGGGCCAGAACGTAGATCAGCGTGAGCCATTCTACTAGCCGTTCCGGTGGGGGCAGTCCGGCTTTGCGGCAGGCGCGCTGGATGCGCCAGAGGGGGAACTGTGATGCGGCGGCCAGCGTGGAACGCGTTGGAGCTGAGGTGCCGCCCGTGCGCAGGCGATCCAGGAGGGCTTCTCTGAAGGCCGTGACGGCGGGTGTCAGTTGAGGGCTTACGAGCTTTACCAGGGCTCGAACCAGAAACTCGGGCGCCATGGCCAAGAGTCTGGCTACCACCGCGGCGATCTCCGCCGCTCCTTGAGGTGATACCTCCGCGTCGGTCATCCAGGCTAGCACCCCGCTGAAGTGGTTGAGGGAGCTCAAGCTGTCGGCTCTGCCTCCGATCGGGCCCGGAAAGCAGAGGACCAGCGGGCGGTTGGGATAGAGGTTTGTCCAGTGTTCTACGACCAGGAGACCGGTATGGAGGTCGTCTCTACGTGGTTGGTAAATCATGGCGGCGAGAGCGGGTTCTCGGGGTGTGGCAAGCAGGGTGCGTTCGGTGGTGTGGACCGCTCGGATTTTTTCTTTGGCGAGGGTGCGCTCTATGAGGTCGAAGGTTTCTTGGGGGAGGCAGCAGAGCACAGGGCGATCGGCCATAGCCGTTTAGGGTGTTGCGGTGCTTGCGGGAATATGCGGTTCGGTTTTTGGGGGCGCCAGGGGAAATAGCCGGTTTCAGTGGACTGGCCGGGCTAGGCTGGCCAGCCTTTGGAGTTTTTGGGGTTGTCGCGTTGGGGCGGGTTTGTGTCGCATTCGGGGCGGTATTCATGGTCGGTGGGCTTGGGACTGTCGCGTTTAGGGCGGTTTTTGTCGCATTTAGGGCTGGTGCGATTGCCCGGGTACGCGCAAAATATGGAGGCGAGTACTGGCTCGGACATGCGGTGTGGCAGCGTTTTCTGTTCCAGAGCCGTGCCCTAGGTATCAGGCTGAGGGCACCATAGGTGCCCCGGTGGGTGGAGGATCACGTATCGGCCTAGGGCAGTTGGTGGAGCGGTTGTTCCGGTGTGGTGCGATATCTGTCGTGCTCATATTAGCACTGCTCGCTTGTGCCTCCGAAGAAGATGCCGTCGGGCAGCTACGAGGGGCCTGTAGGGGTGCTTCCCACGACACCGTTCCGCCGATGGTGAGCAACTACCGCGCCGTCCTACTTCCTGACGGGAGGGTGGCGGTTCAGCTGTTAGCTGGGGATGCTGGCTCTGGGATCTCTCGGACCGGAGCTGTCACACGATATTCATTGGACGGGGGGCGAACCTGGCATTGCGCGATTCATTCACCTGTGGAAGACGACTTTGGACGGCCGGCCCTGTTCGAAACGGTGCTCGGACCCTTTCCTCGCGGGGCCAACTTGCTTCTCGGCCTAGTCGTTCGGGATAGAGCTGGAAACGTGAGCATGCAGTTGCCCGCCGATGCGGCGGTATTTCTGGCGCCGCAGAACGCCGGGCTGGCTGTGGATTCTTTCGGCATGGGGAAGGGTCCTAGTGGTAACCCGATCTTCTCGCCAGAAGCCGTTGCGCGCCGTGCGGCATGGGTGCTGGCAGCTGAGTCGGCTGTTGCAAACCTGTTGACGCGTGCTCTCGACGGAGATCTGAGTCCCACTGAACGATTCGAGCTTAGGAGACTCGAGGAGCTCCGCACAGTTCCGGCGGCGTTCACGAGTTGGGGCGTGGATGTTACCCGATTTAGACGCGTGGATGCGGCGTTGGTGAAGGTTGGCGCGGCTGGCGGGTCAGATCAGATCGTGTTTCGGGTCCGGCCGTGGCGATGAACGCTTCAAAGGGGCGTGCGGTTCCTTTTCTGGGACTGGCTGTCGCTTTTTTGCTAGGCTACTTCGGGCCGTGTCAAGGTAGTCCAGCTTGGCAGCGGTCCGAGTCGGGTAACCCACCCCATGTCGAGGGGAAGGGCAAGGCGACACCTTTGGAGCGGATTCGCTTAGGGGCACGGCTGTTCGAGGACGTGCGCCTTTCCCGGGACTCCAGTATCAGCTGCGCGACCTGTCATATGCCAAGCTACGCCTTTGCCGAGCCGCGACCGGTGAGTCACGGTATCGGGGAGAGAGCTCGCAAGCGCAATACCCCTACCTTGATCAACGTGGCGGTGTTTCGTTCGAGCTTCGACTGGGACGGGCGCGCCGAGAGCCTTGAGGAGCAGCTGCGGGGAGTCTTTACCGTCAGCGGTGACATGGGCCTCGACCTGCCTGAGGCTGTTCGGCGGATTGCGCAAGACGCTAGTTACAGGAGGTGGTTCCGTCGTGCCTACGGGCGATTGCCGGACGCTCAGTCTGTGCTATCTGCGCTAGTGGAATTTCTCAGGTCCCTGGTGGTCACTGGGTCCCGCTTCGATCGCTTTTACCTTGGGGGAGATTCCACGGCGCTTTCCGAGTCTGAGATAAGCGGTTGGCGGCTCTTCCGCAGCGCCAAGGCCGGCTGCGCAGGCTGTCATGTTCCGCTGCCGGACCCTGGGGGTTCGGGCGTCATTGTGTTCACCGACAATCGTTTTCACAATCTTGGGGTCGGGTACAAGGATGGGCGTATGGAGGACGTGGGTAGGTATGGGGTCACTCGTCGCCCCCGGGATTGGGGAGCTTTCGTCACTCCCTCCCTTAACAGCGTGGCGCTTACGGCCCCGTACATGCACGACGGTAGCCTGGAAACGTTGGAGGATGTGGTCGAGTTGTACGCTCGGGGTGGAATCAGGAACCCTAATATCGACGACGTGATAGCAGAGCGGAAGTTTTCCGATCAAGAGAAGGCGGATCTCGTCGCCTTCCTTCGTGCCCTCACTGTCGAGTGGCTTTCCGATTCCGCCGAGGTGAGAAGCCGGCTGCTGACATTTGCTCCGGACAGCCTGGGGAGGTAGAACGTTCTATTAAGGACTGTCACCAGCTCGTTGAGCTCGATGAGGGGGATTGTTTGGGGAAGCTATGAGGCGCACGAAGGTCTTGGTTCAGACGGGCAATGGCGAGGGGAGACAGGGGATAAGAGTGATCGGGTTGGTAGGAGCTGTGCTCGTAGCCCCAACGCTAGGCTGTCGAATGGGGGACGATCACGGCAGAGCAGCTAGGGCCCATATGGTCATAAGCTCCGAAGTAACATGCCCCGGGCAATCAGAGGTAGGTGGCCGTAAGGCGTCGAAATGGCCGTTACTGTGAGACTCCCGGTGATTGGCGCGATCAGGCTGTGCGGAAGCGCGCTCGCCGCAATCGCCTGCGCGGCCGGAGCCTTCGGGTGCAGCACCAGAGAGGAGCGTAATATGCCGTCAATTCGCGAGACGGTAATAGCCTCGGAGATATCGTGTCCTTCTTGCTCCGTGGTCGTCGATACCGTGGTCACCCTAGAGAACGTTGAGCTGAGCCCGCGTCCGGGAGCGATCGCTTGGGACCCGGCGGGCGTATTCTACGTGGTGGACCGCAGCGACGGCCTGCTGAAAGCGTTCGGCGCCGACGGCCGCTTCGTGCGGCAAATCGGCCGACAGGGCGGAGGTCCGGGCGAATACGAGATGATCCGGAACGTAATGGTGGGCCCGGATGGGTCGATTCATGTTCTGGATGGGGTGCTCGGGAGGCACACGGTGTTCTCGCGGGAGGGCAACGTCGTGAAGACTACCCGTGTTCCCATGACTCCGGCAATCGCCATGTCTGCTGCGCTTTGGCCGGACGGGCACCTTGCGGTGAACACCACGGGTTCGCCGGTCCGGGCGACAGGGGCTGTTCCCACGGTGCACCTTATCGATACCGACGGGAACGTGGTCCGTTCGGTAGATGTGGTGCCTCTCGACCAGCGAGCGCAGTGGCGCCAGTGGCGTCATCTGTGGGTGCGGCGTGACGGGACATTGCTGGTGGCTCGGCCCTACTCGCTCACCATAGAGGTTTACGACAGGGACTTCTCCAAGATTGCCTCGATTAGCCGGAGGGTGGAGTGGTTTCCTTCTCAGGAACCGCAATCTAGGCCCAGCGACGGGGTCTTCGACGAGCCGTTCACGCCTTTGTTGAACGGCTTGTGGGAAGACGCTGGCGGGTTGTTGTGGCTGCAGGTGATGGTACCGTCCCGTTTGTGGACTCCCCGGCGCAGGGAAGCGCGGCTACACGAGCGGACTTGTGCGGAGCTTGCTGAGCGGCCGCGCATAGACGTGATAATCGAAGTTCTGGACCTCGAGCGCCGGCGGGTGTTGGCTCATTCCCGTTTTGACGGTCCGCTCGGGGCGCCGTTCGGAGGGGGGTTTCTCGCGAATCCCGGAGAAGGGAAGGGGGGCGAGCCCGCTATTCTCATATCGCGGATTACACTCAAACGCTAGGAGGCATACATGAGCATAAGTAAAACTTTCCTTGTGGGTGCCGCCGCTGCCGGATTGTTGCTTGTATGGCGTGGTAAGGACTCGACCGTAGGAGCTGAGACTGTTTGTTTCGCATGCACAGACGGCTGGGACCCCTGAAGTGGATGGGTGACGCATATTGATTTCTTTTGGTTTGACAACAATGTCTTGCACGGAGTAAAGCACCCGCGCGAGACTCGGGGGGGATGCGACCACTGGGAGCACTTCTGGTACGGTCCCCAGGGGCCGGGTGATGATCCCGGTGCAATCTGAGGACTGTAGAGAGTGCCTGCGCGTTACTTCCGGACCGCGAAGCGCCGCCCCGAGGGCCAAAAATACCGGCCCCCGTGTGACGGCCATTGGGCCGGCGATCGAAAATCATCCCGCGTTGAGCGTCGTCATCTCGGGACCGAGCTATATCGACACTCCGGGAGCGTATCGGTGGGATGCCATTCCGTATAATGGTACCGACTACACGTACCAGAGGTGGTTCTCCCAGGACGGGCAGACTTGGTACGAGGCAGGGACCGGTACCAGCTACCAGCAGTATGTAGATGCGACCGAACCGGACTTTTGGCTCAAGCTTCAGATCTGGTCGCTGGGCCGGACCGCCTGGACCGAGCTGGGCGTCAATGTCAACATATGCGAGCCTCCCCAAATAAGCTGCTGACGTTGCCTCCACGGCTCGAGTGCCAAGTGCGCTTGGGGCGTGCTGGGGCATTGCCTCGGTCGTGGGGTTGCAATGATGGGTGCAGGCTGATCGGAAGCTGGGTGAGCGCAGGGTGTCTGGCGATCCTAGGCGCACTCGGGATGCTTGGCTGTGGGCTGGTGGTCGGTCCCAGCGGCGACTGGCCGATGGAATTTCGGGTATCAGGTGAGTCGGTCCCGCCTCCCGGTACGCAGGACTTCTCGGCGTGGTTTCGGAGCCCGCCCACCATCACAGTGCGAAGTGAAGGTGCGTCCGTGGTGGTGACCGGGGAGTACACCTTCCTGTGCTTCAACCATGGGTACGACGCCCGCGGCACCTTCAAAGGTGACGTCTTGGTGCTGGATATTAGAACCCGTCGTGGTCCTATTTGCGCCACCGCGGTAGTTCGGGTGGTGTATCGAGCAACCTTTCTCAACGTGCCGAACGGGAGCTATAGGGTGGAGGTGTTGCACGAAGAATCGCAGGTGTACCGCGGGACGGTGGAGGTTGGGTGAGTACCGCAATTAAACTGAGCCTCGCCACGCTCTTCGGCTGCTTATACTCCAACGCCCTCCAGGCGCAATCTCCCGGCGGATTGCTAGGGAAGCTCGATTGGTACGCGGATTTCCGGTTAGGGCTGGCCACTGCCATCAGCCGCGATGCGGATGGCGGTGGCGACTATCCTGGTGCCGGGATGCAACGCTTGCAATTGGGATTGAGAACGGGCGCGATCGCGTTTTACGCGGAGTTCGGGAGGTGGGTCGCTGCCCGCGGGCGCACGACGTGCCCAGGGTGGGCAGGGCCTTGCGCACGGATCGTGCCGCTGCGCTCTTTGGACGGGGGGCTGAGTTTTGCTCCATGGCCGAGGGCCGGAGTTTCTCCTTACTTGGCGGCAAGCCTTGGTGTCCTTACCTGGGACCGGAACGACGAGAGGTTCCATAACCCAGCTTATGCGGTGCGGTTCGGCGTTCACTTCCGCGTGAGCGAACGAGTGGCCTTTGGCCTGGAACTGAGCCGGCGCAAGCTCGTGGCAGGACCGCTTTATCTAGGCGACCGAATCGGATATTACGGAGTAGCCGCAGGGGCACGGTACCTCGCGCCTCTTACCCGAAGAGATTGAAGCGAGCATCCGGTCTTTGTCCTTGCGCCGCTGGGCGCCGGCCGCTACCGCTACCTTGCTTCTTCTACTCGGCGCCCGCGCGCTGGGGGCTCAAGTCTCCGCGGCAGCCCGTGTAGGTGTGCATCGGGTCTCCACGGCGCGTCCGGACCGCATTCTTATCCAGCAACCATCTGGTTATCGCATAAAGACCGCACACAGAGAGGCCCCCGGCGACCAACCGGTAGCTGAGGCGCTCGGCGATTTCTCTGGCCTTCTCGGCCGGAAGCTTCGCCTCTTGGGCGAAAGTTACCTTGGCCCGAACCAGGGTGCCCCGCTTGCGCAGGCGGTCTAGGAGGGCTTCTCTGAAGGCCTTGACGGCGGGTGTCAGTTGAGGGCTTACGAGCCTGACCAGGGCTTGAACCAGAAACTCGGGCGCCATGGCCAAGAGTCTGGCCACGGTGATATCTCCGCGCCGGTCATCCAGGGGGCAACGCCGCTGAAGTGGCCGAGAGAGCTCAAGGTCTCGGCTCTTCTTCCGGCCGACCCCGGAAAGCAGGGGAAGAGCGGGTGGTTGGGACAGAGGTCTGTCCAGTGGTTTACGACCAGGAGACCGGTATGGAGCTCGTGTCTTCGTGGTCCGTAAATCAAGGCGGCGAGAGTGGCTTCTTCGGGGGCCTTCGCCGTCAGGGATGACATGGACATCGACGTGCCTGAGGCAGTTCGGCGGATTGCGCAAGACGCTGAGCTGACCGGGCACCCGGCTACTTGACGCGCCGCCCGCCCGAGACCCAAACTTGAGGTAGCAGCTAGCCGCCCTCGAGGATCAGGGTATGGCCACAGGGTCTCGGTCCCCGCAGCGGCCGCATATTCGCTTCTCCGTTGCAAACGCGGCCGGCATACTTCTCTCCGCGCTCACTCTGGCCGGATGCATACCCTACACCGTCGGCTCCACCGCGCAACCTCTGCGGCCGGGGGAGACTCAGGTGGCAGCGTCGTGGTACTTCATACCGAATGGTATCGAGCTGTACGACAGCAGCTACACGCTCAGCGGCATCGACGTGGAGGTGCGGCGCGGATTGGACAACGGAGTGGCCGACGTCGGTATCCGCGTGCCGAGTGTGAGCGGCATAATGCTAAGCTACAAGCGGCGCCTGGGTGCCCGCGGGGACTTTCATCGTCCCGCCGTTGCGGTCCAGGCCGGTGCCGGATTCGTCAACCTGGGACAACACTTCGCCGGAGAATTGGGAATCATCGCTTCAGGCCGGGAGCGAAACTCGGCCACGCCTTATGGAGGAGTGCGAGTCGTGCATGTGCTGCCGCTCTCCCAGGGAGCTGTGCGGGACTCCCCCACAGCAGGGGGATTCTTCGGGATCCGGCTGGGATCCCGTGACTTCGGCGTGAGCCCAGAGATAGGGGTCTATTACGACCGCTCCGCGTTAGGCATTCGCTCTACCGACTTCATCGTCGTGCCCGCCATCACACTTCACGGCAGCGAGCTGCTGCGAATACTCCGTGGCTTTTGAATGCGCTGCGGGTTCGTCAAACGGAGCCCTTAAGCCGGCACTTAAACGAACAAAGGCGCCAGCACCAAGGTCACGGTGCTCAAGAGCTTGATCAGCACGTGAAGCGACGGGCCGGCCGTGTCCTTGAACGGATCGCCCACCGTGTCGCCCACCACCCCCGCCTTGTGCGCCGGCGACCCCTTGCCCCCGTACTCCCCCGCCTCGATGAACTTCTCGGCGCTGTCCCACGCGCCCCCGCCGTTGTTGAGCATGGTGGCGATCAGAATCCCGCCGATGGTCCCAACCATGAGAAGCGCGGCCACCGCCTCGGCCCCTACGCCGAAAGCTTTGAAAACCAACCCCACCGCCACCGGCATCCCCACAGCTAGAAGCCCCGGCGCCACCATTTCTTTCAGCGCCCCTACGGTCACTATGTCCACCGCGCGGCCGTAGTCCGGCTTGGACGTGCCTTGGAGGATTCCGGGATCGGCGGCGAACTGCCGGCGCACTTCAGTGATGACATTGACGGCGGCCTTGGTGACCGCGCCGATGGCGAGTGCCGAAAACCACATGACCAACATGGCGCCCAGGAGTCCGCCCACAAAGACTTCCGGCTTGGCGATATCCACTGCCGCCAGCGGATGACCTAACAGCGCGACCTCGTCGAGATACGCGGAGAACAGCAGGAAAGCCGCCAGCGCCGCCGAGCCGATGGCGTAGCCCTTGGTGAGGGCCTTGGTGGTATTCCCCACCGCGTCCAGCCGATCGGTGCGCCGGCGGATCTCCTCCGGCTGCCGGGACATCTCCACGATCCCGCCGGCGTTGTCGGTGATCGGACCGAAGGTGTCCATCGCCAGGATGTAGGCGGCCGTCCCCAGCATCCCCATGGTCGCTACGGCGGTGCCGAAGAGCCCGGCGTGCTCCAGCCCGCTCGAGGCGCCCAGCTTGTAGGAGGCGATAATGGCCGCACCGATGGTGAACGTGGGCAGGGCGGTGCATTCCAGGGCGACCGCAAAGCCGGCGATGATGTTGGTGGCCGGTCCGGTGACCGAGGCGGCGGCGATGGACTTGACCGGCCGGTAGCGATACTCGGTGTAATACTGGGTGATGTACACGAAGGCAATGGAGGTCGCGATTCCGATGAGCCCGCAAAGAGCGAAGTGCCACCAGGCGTTCGGCGCGGCCGAGGGGTTTAGGAGCCAGTAGGTCCCGGCCACGAACCCCAAGCCGGCGAGCACCGCGGTGGTCCAGTAACCTCGGTTCAGGGCCTGCATCGGGTCTTCTTGCTCCCGCATCCGAACGATCATGATTCCGATGATGGAGGCTATCAGCCCAAAGGCGCGTGCGGCGAGCGGGAAGGCTCATGGCGACCACGAACAGCCCGCTCACCGCACCTCCGCGCAGCGAGATCTGGAGGGCCCGGTTCAAGCTAGTCCGGGCTGCGCTGGCGGTGCGGATGTTGCTCCGTACCGCGACTACCATCCCCACCACTCCGGCGGTCCCCGAGCAGAGGGCCCCGAAGAGAAACGACAGGGTGGTGGTGAGCGCTAGGATGGCGGCGGGGGGTTCGTTGGCGTGGGGTTCTCTGACGAACGCATAGAGCACGTAGATGAGCGCGCCGAGGAGCAGGCTCAAGAGCCCGATCGTGCGGTACTGGCGCTTGAGGAACGCAGCGGCTCCCTCTTGGATGGCGTCGGAAATGCGGCGCATCTCCGGCGTGCCGCGGTCCTGGGCCAGCACCCAACGTGCCAAGGTCACAGCGACAAAAAGAGCAAACGCACTTATACCCAGCACCAAGGCGATCAGCATAGGATCGTAAGCCTCCGTGGCAGCAGCGCTTGAAATCTTGGTTTCAGGGCGAATCCCAGACTTGAAAGGCGGCTAAATTTATCGCGGTGCTCGCACAGGCGCTTGACAGTTGCGCCAATGCTGCTACTGTAGCGGCCATCTTTCCCTCGGAGTCCGTATGAACCTTCTGCGCCGGAAACGTGTTACCGACCTACAGGCGGAAGCGCTGACCGATCACAGCCTCAAGCGGGCGCTCGGCGCGCTCAACCTCACCATGCTGGGGATCGGCGCGATCATCGGTACGGGGATCTTCGTGCTCACCGGAACGGTGGCAGCCCAGAACGCCGGGCCGGCCGTAGTGCTGTCCTTCGTGCTGGCCGGGATCGCGTCGGTATTCGCAGCGCTGTGCTATTCGGAGTTCGCCTCCCTGGTGCCGATGGCGGGGAGCGCCTACACCTACGGCTACGCCACCCTGGGCGAGTTCTTTGCCTGGGTCATCGGCTGGGACCTGATCCTGGAATACGCCCTGGGGGCCGTGACGGTGGCGATCGGGTGGTCGGGGTACGTGGTCTCGTTCTTGGCGGACTTGGGTATTCGGATACCGCCCGAGCTTTCCGCCGCTGCCGGGAGCCGGCTCATCGAGCTGTCGCCCGGGCAGTGGCAAGTCGCGACCCAAACGCTGTTGGACGGCCTGCGCGCGAGCGGCGTGAACCCGGCAAGCCTGCCACAGACCACCGCCCTGTTCAATCTTCCCGCGGTGCTGATCGTTGCCGTTGTCACGACCCTCCTGGTCATTGGGATCAAGGAGTCGGCCACCGTCAACAACGCCATCGTGTTCGTAAAAGTAGGGGTAGTGTTGCTGTTCATTGCAGGGGCCATATGGGCGGTCAAGGCGGCCAACTGGACCCCCTTCATCCCCGAGAACAACGGGGTACGCGGGCAGTACGGATGGTCCGGGGTGATGACCGGTGCGGGGATTGTCTTCTTCGCCTACATCGGGTTCGACGCGGTGACCACGGCGGCCCAGGAGTCGAAGAACCCCCAGAAGGACATGCCGATCGGGATCATCGGATCGCTGTTGATTTGTACCGTTCTCTATATCCTGGTTTCGGCGATTGCGACCGGCGTGGTCCCTTATCGCGAGCTCGATGTGCCTGATCCCATCGCCGTGGCGGCGGACCGGGCGGGGATGGGGTGGATGGCATCGCTGATCAAGCTGGGAGCGATCGCGGGGTTGTCCTCGGTGATTCTAGTAAATTTGCTGGCGCAGTCTCGGATCTTTTGGACCATGTCCCGAGATGGACTGTTGCCGCAGTTCGTAAACCGCATCCACCCGAGATTCCGCACGCCTTGGATTACGACCATCATTACCGGAATCGGCGTAGCCTTTTTCGCGGCCATCTTCACCGTACGGGAAGCGGGAAGCTTGGTCTCAATCGGCACTCTCTTAGCGTTCGTAATCGTGTCCAGTGGTATTCTGGTTCTTAGAATCCGAGAACCCAACCTGCCTCGACCCTTCAAGACGCCGGCGGTGTGGTTCGTGGCGCCGATGGGAGCGCTCTCCGCGCTGGCGCTCATGGTCTCGCTGCCGTGGCGGACCTGGGAGCGGCTGCTGCTGTGGATGGTGATCGGCTTCGTGATCTACTTCAGCTACGGGGTGAGGAAGAGCAAGCTGGCCCAGGCGGCCGAGGCGGCAGGCGCAGCCTGACGTCCCCGAATTGCGGGAAGTATTGGGAGGTTGGCTAGGAGGCCCAGGTCGCGGCACGGATCCGGTAAGGAAGGGATCGGAGGGCTAGGGTGAGGGAATCTCCGGGCCAGGCGCCCGCCGGGCTAAGGCTGGCGGCGCTTTCGCTCGCTGCCCTGGGAGTCGTCTACGGCGACATCGGCACCAGTCCCCCCTACGCGCTGCGGGAGTGTTTCTTCCGCTCTCACCCGGTGCCGCTCACTCCAGAGAACGTCTTGCGTGACGCCCGGACTTGGTGCAACCCGGCCCCGCAGGCCCGGGGTTCAAAAGGCATAACCCAGGCTTATCCCGCCCCAGGGGGCAACCCCCTCGGTGGTCGCGAGTGGAGTGGCCGATATCCGGAAGCTCAAGCCTCTAATACGAGGCAGGTAGCGATAGCCGGCGATCAGTCCCGCGTAAGCGCCTGTCGCCGGTGGGTCGGCTTCCAAGAACAGAAAACGGCGGAGCTCCAAAAGGCCCAGAAACGCACCGAGCTCCAGACCGCTCCTGCGCCCCACCACCAGCTTGCTGCCGCCTGCGAAGCAAGACGCATATGCAATGAAGAGATCAGCGCTCGAGCAACCTATGCGGACATTCCAGCCACCGGAAAGAAGGCGCTCGTAGTTCACCGAATAGAGAAGCCCGGGGCCGCCTAACTCTACAAAGATGTGATTCCGTGCTTCCGGACCGCGCGGCTCCTGGGCAAGCAGGGGAGTGCTGACAAAGTTCCAGAAAATCGCGGAAGCCACGCCGAGGGTCGCCACAGAAGTTCGCATGACACCGACCTCCCCAGGGCTGAACAGTTGGAGTGACAAAGTTACAGTTTGCCAGGGTAAATTTCGAGATCATGAGCGGCGAATCCGGGCGACTCTTTACCACCACGCCGGCGGCGGTCGGTGCAGCGCCGCAGTTTTCCCCTCGGGAGGCCGGAGAGCTGCTCCGCCGGCTGTACGCTATGGACGGTTCTCTGGAACCGCTCCCCAGCGAACGGGACCAGAATTTCGCGGTACTCGATCGCGGGCGGCCGTGTTTCGTTTTGAAGATCGCCAACCCGCTGGAGAACGCGAGCGCCTTGGAAGCGCAAGACGCGGCTCTCAAATGGGTGATCTCCCGAGATCCGTCCCTGGGCGTTCCGCGGCCGATCGCGGATCGGCACGGAAACACGATTTCCCGTACTGGGGGGCCGGACGGTAAGGAGTATCTGGTGAGACTGCTGGCATGGGTCCCGGGTTCCGCGCTCGCGTCCGTCGAACGTCACCACCGATCCCTGCTCAAGAGTTTGGGATGGATGATCGGGCGACTCGACGCCGCCCTCGAGGGGTTCGACCATCCGGGTCTCTATCGCGAGCTTCACTGGGACCTGAGCCGCGGCCTTTCGACCGCCGCAGCGAATTTGGCGGAGATAGACGATGCGAACTCGCGAGCGCTGGCGGCTCGCCTGCTGGAAGCCTGCAAAGAGCCGCTCCGCGGGGGACTCGAGGGCCTGCGAGCTGGAGCAATACACAACGATTTCAACGACCACAATGTGCTGGTGCAAAACGGGCGCGTGTCGGGAGTGGTCGATTTCGGCGACATGATCGCCGGCAAACTGGTCTTCGACCCCGCCATTGCGATAGCCTACGCGCTGATTGGAAAAGAGGACTTGGTGGGGACGGCCAAATGGGTCCTCGAAGGTTATCAAGAAATCATCGGTTTGGAGCCGCAGGAGCGCGAGCTTCTACCGGAACTCATAACCCTCCGGCTTCTGATGAGCGTCGCCATTTCGGCAAAGCAGCGCAAACTGCGGCCGGATGACGACTATCTCACCGTATCCGAGAAGGGAGCCTGGGATGTCTTGCGGCTCATAGACAAGCTGGGTCTGGAACGAATCCGAAGCGGGCTGGCCAAGTCCTTATGGAGGGATAAAGCCATGGGTTCATCACCGGGGAGCGCAACCGAGCGCGTGCTGGCGGTGAGACGAGAACATTTCGGCCGCGGATTGAGACTCCATTACAAAAGACCGCTGCACATCGTTAGAGGGTGGATGCAGTATCTGTACGGCGCCGACGGCCGCGAGTATCTGGACCTGGTCAACAACGTCTGCCACGTGGGACACTGCCACCCCAAGGTGGTGGAAGCGGCGCACCGCCAGTGGTCCCAACTCAACACCAATACCCGGTATCTGTACGACGAGCTGGCGGATTACTTGGAGCGCCTCCTGGCTCTGTTCCCCGAGCCCTTGAAAGTCTGCTACTTGGTATGTTCCGGCAGCGAGGCCAACGAGCTGGCACTGCGCCTGGCGCGGGCGTACACCGGACGCCGCGACGTGATGGTCCTCGATCACGCCTACCACGGGAACACCACCACGTTGGTCGAGATCTCTCCTTATAAGTACAAGGGCAAAGGTGGAGCGGGCCGCCCGGATTGGGTGCACGAGGTGGAGCTTCCCGATACTTACCGCGGACGCTGGCGGGATCCCAAGCAGGCGGGCGAGCAGTACGCGGCGCGGATTCGCGAGGCGCTATCCCGGCAGGGAGCGGGAGAGCGGATCGCAGCTTTCATTTGCGAATCGGTGCCGGGTTGTGCGGGACAGGTGGTACTGCCGGAAGGCTATCTGGCAGCGGCTTATCGGGCGGTGAGGGAGGCCGGCGCGGTGTGCATCGCCGACGAAGTTCAGGTCGGATTCGGGCGGGTGGGGAATCACGCCTGGGCGTTCCAAACTCAAGGCGTAATCCCGGACATAGTGACCCTGGGCAAGCCGATCGGAAACGGACATCCGCTGGCGGCGGTGATCACCCGATCCGAGATCGCCGAAGCCTTCGACAACGGGATGGAGTACTTCAACACCTTCGGCGGCAACCCGGTTTCCTGCGCGGTAGGCTTGGCGGTGCTGGATGTGATGGAAGAAGAAGGACTCCAAGAGCGCGCGAGGGTTTTGGGCGATCGCCTGCTAAAAGGATTGCGCTCCCTGGCGGAGCACCATGAGGCGATCGGTGACGTGCGCGGCTTGGGCCTGTTCGTAGGAGTGGATCTGGTGAGAGATCGGGAGTCCAGGGAGCCCGATCCGGCGCTGGCGGAAAAAGTAGTCGAGCGATTGAAAGAGCGCGGCATCTTAGTCAATACCGAGGGGCCCGGGGACAACGTCCTCAAGATCAAGCCGCCCCTCCAGATCAACGAAGCCGACATCGACCGTTTCTTGGAGGAGTTGGACGGGGCGCTACGGGGTGTTGATCCCCTCGCTTCAGCGGTGAGTCCTCCGAATCCGCACCCGCAACGCGGCTAGGTGAGATGATCGATCCACCCCGCGGATTTGAAGAATCGCCTCGGCGGCATCCAGCAGCCCGAGCACCGCTTCCGGGTCGCCCCCTTTGGCCAGGTCCTCCTCCAGTAGCTCTCCGGCCTTCCCGGGGTGTTGAATCAGCAACTGGACTATGCTGGTGGCCGCATTCTCCAGCGTCGTGCGCCGCTTGCGGCGCCTCTCCTGAAAATCGGTATCGACCAATTCCGTGTTACCTCCTTACTGGTGGTCGAAAAACGTAGCCGCGGCGCGGAGTGCCGCCAGGGCCGCCGGCTGCGCCGGATCTACAGCCTGGCGTAGGCCCGCCAAGGTCCGGGACTCGCTCTCGGACGGACCTTCCAACTCAGCGCTAACGAACTTGATTGCTCGAGGCAACGATCTTTCCGCCAACGATAGTCAAAACTGAACCTATGCTCTCTATCTCCGAGTCGTCGCAGGTCAGGAAGTCCCGGGACAGGACCGCCAGATCGGCGAGCATGCCGGGAGCCAGCGTGCCCCGCTCTTTCTCTGCCGCGGCCAAGTACGCGTTCTCCACCGTGGCAAGCTTCAAGGCTTCCATGCGACCGACCCGTTCCTCGAAACCCATCACTCCCGCGCTGATGGTTCGGCGGGTCACGAAGTGGTACATAGTCCACCACGGGTTGTAGGGGATGACCGGCGAATCGGTACCGCTGGAGACGTGCAGGCCCGCATCCAGATACGTTCTTACGGGTGTGACCCGGCCAGCGCGCTCCGCTCCCCAGTAGCGGACCAAGCTCGGCGCCGCCACGTACAAGTGGTTCTGCACCGATAGCAGCACGCCCAAACGCTTCATCCGGTCCAGTTGGTCCGGCGCGACCACGAACGCGTGCTCGATGGACCACCTTCGTTCTCGGATTGAGCTGACCGCGTCTGCGGACTCGTAGGCGTCGAGCACCAGATCTATCGCCGCGTCTCCCACCGCATGGGTGGCTACCCTCCAGCCGCGCAGGTTCAGCGAGCGCACAATCTCCCGGTAGCGATCAGGGTCCACCGTGCTCAGTCCGTAGTAATTGCCTCCGTTTCCCCAGGGCTCGTTATAGGGTCGCCTCATCCAGCCTCCCTCGAACCCCCCATCAACCCCTAGTTTTATCCCGCCAACCTTGAGCCACTCGTCTCCTTCGCCGGGAGCCACGGCCCACCGGGAAAGCACGCTGTCCAGCGCCGGGGGCGTCACCGATGCGGGAAGCCGGAACAAGACAGTGACCCGCACCGTCAAGAGGTTGCGCTTGCGCATCTCTTTCAGAGCCGCATAAAGCTCGGGAGCCGCGCCGGGATATCGAATGCTGGTGATTCCCACCAGGTTCAGCTTCCGGTATTCCTCTCGAAGGTCCGCTATGGTCTCCTCCAAGGTGCGGCTTTCGCGTGGAGGGAGCTCCACCAAGCCGCGGGCGCGATCCACCAGTTCCCCGTTGAGTCTGCCGTCGGGGTAGCGCCCGATCTTACCTCCCGGAGGTTCGGGGGTCTTTTCCGTTATCTGCCACATCCTTAGGGCGGCGCTGTTCAACACGTATTCGTGTCCTCCGCGCACCACGACCACCGGATGGTTCGGCGCCGCGCGGTCGAGGTCGTCCCGCAAGGGGAGCCGCTGCTCTCTGAGCTGGCCCTCGTGCCAATCGCTGTTGGTCACGATCAACTCTCCGGCCGGAGTGACCGCAGCTCGCTCCGCGATCTTGGCTAAGAGCTCGTCCAGGGAACGCACCCGGGAGAGATCGACGCCCCGTCCTCCGCCGATCCCGTGATAGTGGTTGTCTCCCAATCCAGGAATCACAGTTCTGCCCTGGAGATCGATCGTTCGGCTCTCGGGACCCGCCAAGCGCAGGACGTCCGCGGTGCTGCCGGCAGCCGCCACCCGTTCTCCGGCGATGGCCAAAGCTTCGACCGTGCCGAGGCGGGGGTCCATGGTCACTACCTTGCCGTTGTAGAGGATCAGGTCCGGAGGAGTGTCCTGTGACGCCCGGAGTTCCCCCGGCGCGAGCAGTGAGGAGACCGCGGCCAATAGCAAAGCGACCGGCAGGAACGCGGCTTGTACCAAGACGCCCGCAATGTGAAACACAAAACCTCCGTTAGCCGTAAGACCCCAGCTTGCGAGCTGCTCCAAGAGTTCCCCACTGCCAAGATACCGCCCATCGTTGCGGCCTGCGAGAGGCGGGTGCTAGGTTCAAAAAGGGTCTTCTGAAACTTGCCGAGCAGCGAGGAGATGCCATGATAAGGGTTGCCACCGACTTGCGTGCCGGCATGGCGATCCGTCTGGCCGGCGAGCTGTTCCGCGTACTGGAGGCCAAATTCCATGCCGGTGCGGGACAGATGAAGGGGTTCATGCACGCCCGCCTCCAGAGTTTGAAGACCGGCAGCATCACCGACCGCCGGTTCCGCCCTGAAGAACGGATCGAGGAAGTAGAACTGTCGCGGCAGGAGATGGAGTATCTGTACGATGACGGCGACCGCTGTGTGTTCATGCATCCGGAGACGTTCGAGCAGGTGTTTCTAAACCGGGAAAGCCTCGGCCCGTTCGCCAGGTTCATACAGCCGAACCAGCGGCTTCAGCTGGAGTTTCTGGACGACACACCAGTCGGGGTGGTGTACCCCCGGACCGTGGACCTCCGGGTGGCGCAAACCGCGGAGCCGCTTCACACGACTCAAGACACCAACGTGTTCAAGGAGGCGATCCTGGAAAACGGCCTGGAAGTGCTCGTTCCCCAGTTCATCCGGCAGGGAGATCTGGTGCGCGTGGACGTGGAGACCGGCAAATACGTGGACCGAATCCGTTCCTAGCCGCGGCGCGTTCCGGCCGGTTATGTTCCGGGCGTGGGTAGAAGACATCTACGGCAGTGCTCCGCGAGAGCACATAGTCGCGGCGGACATGCTGTAACCGTGAGCCCAGGCGAGGCCGTCCGCGGTGACGATTAGGCGACTGCGATTTTCCATCCTGGCGCTGGGCGGGCTGGTGCTTTTCCTTGCGACCCTCCCAGCTCTGGTGCGCCTGGCGGCGGACTGGTACTGGTTCGAGTCGCTAGGATTCCAGCGGGTCTTCCTGACCGCGATGGGGACCAAGCTCGGGCTGGCCCTCTCGATCGGTATAGCGGCGCTGGTTTTCTTCCTCGCGAACTTCCGCATGGCGCAGCGGGGGCTGGTACCCGAGCCGATGCTGTTGCGCCTGGGTGCGGGACGCCGCAGGATCGAATTCCACGGCACCCTGCGGCGCCTCACCCTCCCGGCCGCCGTCCTCTTAGCCGTGCTCTTTGCTGTGGCCGCTTCGGACTCATGGCTGATAGTGCTGAAGTTCGCGCACCGGACGTCCTTCGGAGCGAACGACCCTGTATTCGGGCGGGACGTGGGATACTACGTTTTCGTCTTGCCGTTTCTCTCCCGGGCGCTGGGCCTCGTTACCGCCGCCCTGCTGGTCGCTCTCCTGGGGGTCGCTGCTCTTTACCTGCTTCGGGGTGACATCGTGGTGTGGCGCAGCCGCGTCACGGTGGAGCCGTCCGCGGAAAGACACTTGGCGGCGCTCGTAGCCGGACTGTTCGCCGCGGCTGTGGTGAAGGTGTATTTGGTGAGTCTTCCGTCTCTTACCTATTCCACCACCGGCCCGCTGGTGGGCGCTAGTTTCGCCGATCTGGCGGTCAAAGTTCCCGCCATGCGGCTGGCGGGCGGGGCGGCTCTGGTGGCCTGCGCCCTGGCGATCGCGGGCGCCTGGCGCCGCCGCCTTTTCCTTTACTCCGGTGCCGGGCTCGGGCTATACGTGGGAGTCTGGCTGGCCGGGACGGTGATCGCTGCTGCGGTACAGCGGCTGGTGGTGCTTCCCAACGAGCTCGCCAAGGAGGCTCGCCAGCTGGAGTACCACATCGCCGCCACGCGGGCAGCTTGGGGATTGGACGAGGTGGTGGTCAGAGATCTCGCGGGAGAAGCCACCCTCACCGCTCGAGATATCCGAGCCAATGCGGGCACTATCCGAAATGTGCGGCTTTGGGATCGCGATCCCCTGCTTCAGACCTTCGGGCAGCTCCAAGCGATCCGAACTTACTACGACTTCGTTTCGGTGGACGACGACCGTTACTGGATCGACGGCGAGTACCGCCAAGTCCTGCTTTCGCCCCGGGAGCTCAACTCCGCAGCGTTACCCACCCGCACCTTCATCAACGAGCATCTCACCTTCACCCACGGCATGGGCTTGACGCTGAGCCCGGTTAACCAGGTGACCGAAGAAGGTTTGCCCGTCCTTTTCATCAAGGACCTCCCCCCGGTGTCCACCGTGTCGCTGAAGATCACTCGGCCGGAGATTTACTACGGGGAGCTTTCCAACGACTACGTTTTCGTCAATACGCTCCAGCCGGAGTTCGACTACCCCGCGGGAGACGAGAACGCCTTCACCCGCTACGCCGGCAGGGGCGGCGTTCCGGTCTCTTCGTTCCTGCGGCGGCTGGTCCTGAGCGCGCGGTTCGGATCGCTCAAGATCCTGCTCTCGCAGGACATCACTGCCGAGAGCCGGGCTTTGTACCATCGCCGCATCGACGAGCGGGCCGCCAAAGCGCTGCCTTTCCTGAAGTGGGATGCCGATCCCTATCTGGTCATCACGGACGAGGGACGCCTGAAATGGATCCTCGACGCCTACACCACCAGCGACCGCTACCCGTACTCCCAGCCCGTGGCCGACGGCACCAACTACATGAGGAACAGCGTCAAGGTGGTGATAGACGCCTACGATGGCGACGTGCGGGCTTTCGTGGCCGATGAACGCGACCCTCTGATCCGCACTTACCGGAAGATCTTTCCGGGGATATTCCTACCCCTCGACTCCATGGCGCCTGATCTCAGGGCCCATATCCGGTATCCCAACGATCTCTTTCGACTCCAGACGATCCTTTATACCACCTTCCACATGAGGGACCCCGCCTCGTTCTACCACCGCGAAGATCAGTGGCAGATCCCGGTGGTAAGCCGTACCGGTTCCACGGCCGATCCCTTTTTGCGCCACATCGTGATGCGGCTACCGGGAGAGCGGCAGGAAGAGTACATCTTGATGGCTCCCTTCACGCCGCGGCAGAAAGACAACCTGGCGGCTTGGATGGTGGCCCGCAACGACGGCGAGCACTACGGTCAGCTCGTGGTTTACCGCTTCCCCCGCCAGAGTTTGGTGTACGGCCCGACCCAGGTGGTAAACCGCATCAACCAGGATACCGAAATAGCGCGCCAGATCTCTCTTTGGGACCAGCGGGGATCCCAAGTGATCCGGGGAAATCTGCTGGTAATACCCATAGAGGAGTCCTTGATCTACGTACAGGCGCTGTACCTGCGGGCTGAAGGAGGAAGGATACCGGAGCTGAAGCGGGTTATAGTGAGCCATCAGAACACGGTGGTCATGGAGGAAACGCTCGATGCTGCGCTGGAGCGGCTGTTCGAGACCGGGTCCCCGAGGTTCGCTCCTCAGCTCGCAGCCTCTGCTGGCGGGCCGGCGGAGGGCTTGGACGGCATCGAAGATCTGATACGCATGGCGGCCGAACACTACGACAGGGCGATCGCGGCGCAGCGCGCGGGAAACTGGGCTCTCTACGGAGAGGAGATACAGCGGGTAGGGGAGATCCTGGCGCAGCTGAGGCGGCGCGCCACCAGCTCGCCCAGACAACAGTAGGGAGGTTTTATGATCGCGTTCCGCGCTCTGGTGCTGGCCTCTAGCGCCGCCGCGCTGGCCGCCTGCGCCGAAGAGATCGCCGGGCCCGAGCCGTGGCCGGTGAGCCTCGAGATCCTGAGAGAGATTACCGAGGATCCGGGCACCGAAGAGGCCTGGCGCGGGCCTCCCGTGGTGACCGTGGCCGGCGGCGAGGGAGCCGTGACCGTGGAGGGAGACTTTCTCCTGCCGTGCGTGAACTACGGGGTAAGGGCCGAGGGAGAGCGGCGCGCCGACACTCTGCTGCTCAAGGTGCGCATGGCGGGCGATGTGTTCTGCGCCAATCTCAAAATCAAGTACGCCTACCGGGCCAGGATGAGAAGACTCGATCCGGGATTCTACACCGTCCGGGTCTTCCACGAGCTTTTTCTGGAAACTCAAGGAGGAATAGGGCTCATCGAGGTGCAGCGCTCCAGGGTTCCCGTGAACTGAGCGCGCGGATCATTCCGGCAGCGGAATCGGAGGTAGCTGAATCGCCACCTGAGGCCGCTGCTCGGTGAGAAAATCCGCGAGGCTCACCGCCACGTTGTACCAAAAGTGGTGAAAGACAGACTCCCTGATATTCCAGCCGTTGCGCCGAGTGAGCCAGCCTTCGTACCACGCCCACGCCGCTATGGCTGCGGCAAAGGTTCCGGCCTGAGGCAGGTGGAGGCTGCCAAAGATCGCCGCCTGGACGGAGTTCGCCAGCCAGAATTTCTGCCCGAACCGCTGATAAAGTACCGGGTACAACCACCCCCTGAAGAACGCTTCCTCCCCGGTTCCCGGCATGTAACCTATGGCTGCTACAAAAGCTCCGTCGTGCCACTTGAACGGCAAGTATTGCTTGTCCGGCTCCGTACGGCTGGCGGTCAAGAGCGTGACGATTCCGGCGGTGTAGGCCAAGTCCAACCAGGTAGTCCAGCGTTTCAAGAAGCTCGGGTCGAAAGGGGCGGACAGCACCTGGCTCAGCGGGGCTCGCCGCGAAATGAACGAGTACTTTCCCTCGGCCTGGAGCCCGGGAAGGCCGCGGCTAAAGGCGTCGTAGGCGCTGTAGTATCCGGCCAGCGCGACCAGGAGCGCCCCGGTCACGGACTGCTGTCCCTCGAGATGTCGCGGCAGAAGGTCCTGTTCCAGCACCGCTTGGTCTCCACTGAGATACAAGCCGGCGCCCAGGGCCGCCGTTCCGGTCAGCGTCGCACCCATGAGCGGCGCCCCGTAAATGTATTGGCCCACTCCCGGAGCCAAGAGGCTGGCCAGAGGGATGCGAAACTCCGCTCCCGGCCGGGCGCGCTCGACCTGTGAGATAGCAGTGTCGCTCGCCGAGGAGTCCCTCTGGGCCGCTGCGGGCTCCCAGAGCGACGCGCCCAGCAGCGCTGCTGCCGCCAGCGGGCGCAAACCGAGACGAAGGAGCGGCGGGTTCATTTAAGTTGCGGCCGGCCGATCATGGCCACCGGTTCTCCGGAGGACATGGCCGGTGTCGCCACCACGTACATGACTATTCCGCCAAAGGGGGCTCTGATCTCTTCCAATTTATTCCCGAAGAAGTCAGTTACGTATCCGATCAGCGTACCTTCTTGCACCGCGTGCCCCCGTTCTACCATGGGATACCAAATTCCGGTGTGGGAACTCCTAAGCACTTCGGTGCGGTCGATCCAGATCGGGTGCTCCACGAGCTGGACCTCTCCGGGCAGCATCTTGAGGTAGCGCAGGAGCCGAAAGACGCCTTCCACGTTCTTGCGGATCATGTCCTCTGCGGGTATCCCTAGGTATCCGGTCTCCGTAGTGATGGCGGGCTTGCCCCGCAGGTGGGCGGTGTTTTGGGTGTACACGCTGGCTGCCGGATCCCGCGGCCGCGAGGTGTCGATGACTATGTGATCGTGTCCCCAGGCCAGCGCCATATCCCGGCCCAGGGAATCGGCCCGGGGATCGAGTCCCAACTTGTTCCAGTAGGTGTAGGTCCTGAGAGACTCGTTTCCGTCGCCGGCGTGCATGTCCACCAGATAGTCCGCGCGCTCGATGACCTGGGTAGTAATGGCGTACGCTATCCGTTCCGACACCGTCCCATCCCGCTTTCCTGGGTACACTCGATTCAGGTTCTTGCCGTCTATGGGGCTGTAATAGATGGTGCGGCCTAGAAACGACGGCAGGTTGGCGATATGTACCAAGATGAGCGTGCCCTTGAGCTCCTTCGGGTCGATCATGGTGCGAACCCTTTGGAGCGCGATGATCGGCGCCACCTCGGATCCGTGAGTCCCGGCGATGAGAGCCAAAGTCGGGCCGGGGGCGGCTCCCCGCAGTATGGTGATCGGGATTCGGGTGCCCCGGTCGACTCCCTCCGGCACCTCTATGAAGCCCGAGGCCGTCTGGCCCGGTCCAGCGGTAGCCGATCCGATGGTGAGCGCAGGCTGTTGCGCGGCCGAAACCGCGGCGGTCAATGCCAGGTGGCCGACTGCGGCCGCTAAGCAGTAGAGCGAACGCGCCATGAGTTGCAACCTCGCAGAATAACTTTTTTCGACACTGCCGGGTTTCCAGTAACTCTACTTCCCGAGTCTCCAGATGCAAGAGCGGGCGGGATGGTGCAGGAACGGTTTTGCAGCTTCCCTAGCGCGGGTCGCGGAGTTAATCATTCGTCATGTTCGAGCGATCCCGTTTGGAGCAGGTACTAGGCAATTATCCCTCGGTTCTGGTGGGTTATTCGGGAGGGGTCGATTCGGCCCTGGTGGCGGTCGTGGCTAGGAGGGTTTTGGGCAGGGATCGGGCGGTGGCTGCGATGGGGGTAAGCGCCTCTCTGCCTCGAACCCAGCGGGAACAGGCCTTGGCGATCGCGCGTCGCTTCGATCTCGACCTGATCGAAGTAACAACCGACGAGCTTCGCGATCCCAACTATGTGGCGAACTCTCCCGATCGCTGTTACTACTGCAAAAGCGAGCTCTGGGCCAAGCTCAGCGCGACCGCTCGGGAGCGCGGGATGGAGATCGTCGCCGACGGGACCAATCTGGACGACCTCGGCGAGCACCGGCCCGGGCTCAGAGCGCAAAAGCAGTGGAAGGTGCGGTCCCCCCTGGTCGAGGCGGGATACACCAAAGAAGACGTGAGGGAAGAGGCCAGGAGATTGGAGATCCCTATATGGGACGCTCCTGCGGCGCCTTGTCTATCCAGCCGGATCATGTATGGGCTTTCGGTGACGGGAGAACGGCTCCGGCAGGTGGAGCGGGGGGAGGAGTTCCTTCGCAGTTTGGGAGTCAAAGGAGACCTGCGCGTGCGCCACCGTGGATCCGAGGCCCGCATCGAGGTCGCCCCGTCGGAATTCGATTTGGTGCGAAGGCACGCGGGAACTATCGGGAAGGCTCTGCTGGATCTGGGCTTCGAGAGGGTGACGCTGGATCTCAGGGGATATCGCAGGGGGAGTTTCTTGGCGGGCGAGTCGGCGCAGCTGGAGCTTCTAGCCGAGCGCAGCTAGAGGGGTATGCGCCTGTTCGTGGCCATCAATCTTCCGGCCGAGGTCAAAGGCGAAATTTGGAGGGCGGCGGAGCCGCTGCGGGTGAAGCGCTATCCGGTGCGGTGGGTGGCTCCGGAATCGATTCACCTCACGCTCAAGTTTCTGGGCGAGGTGGACGCGGCTCGGGAACCGCAGATCGTGGGAGCGCTGCTCCGGGCGGTCGAGGGAGCCCGGCGCTTCCGCATGCTGCTCTCCGGATTCGGAGCGTTCCCCTCCGTTAAACAACCCCGAGTGTTGTGGGTGGGGTGCGAAGGGGTTCCGTCCTTGGAGTTGCTCCAGCATCAGGTGGAGCTAGAAATGGAGCAGATCGGCTTTCCGTTGGAGGGGCGGCCGTTCCGGCCGCACCTGACTTTGGGACGTGTAGCTCGGGGCGCCAAGGTGTCGGAGTTCCGGGGGTTGGAGGAAGTTATGGCTGGTTTGAGTTTCGCCGCGGACGTAGTGGTGGAGTCGGCGGACCTGATGGAGAGTCACCTTACCCCCCAGGGCGCGCGATACGTGCGCCGCCATGCGGCGGCGCTGGCCCCGTGATGCGCGGTTGTGTGCGCAACTTCCTGGCGTCGGTAGGGTGTCTTACGCTCCTGGTTTTGGGAGGCGTGTTCTCTTGGCATTACCGGGCGCAACTGTCGGGTCTGTATCGCTCCTTGCTGCGGGGCGAGCCTCGATCGAACCCGGTGTCGGAGACTGCCGGGACCGCCACCGCCTCTCCCGGACGTCCCAGCCCGCAGGCTTTGAGAGCGGCGCGGCGCAAGGAGGAGCTGATGGCTCGGGCCGACGGACCCGGCTACGTGGTTCTCACCGCCTCCGAGATGGCGGCGTTGATCACCGACGGACTGGCGCCTTCGGCTCGCGAGGCTCTGGACTCGGTGGAAGTGGTGTTGCTCGACGATCGTTTCGTCTTTCGGGCGCAACTGCTGGTGAGCGTGATGGAAGGTTCGTTGGGTCCGCTGGCGGGTATGTTCGACCGGCGGGAGCCTCTCACCCTTGCCGGCTCGGCCCGGGTAAAGAGCCCGGGGATCGTTGCATGGGAACCGGATTCCTTCGTCGTGAGAGCATTTCCCTTTCCGCGGGCCGCCATACCGGCACTGGTCAATCGCTTGACCGGGGGATCTGACGGAGAGGTGCTGATATCGGTTCCCAGGACGGTGGGGGATCTCAAGATCCGTCCCGAGGGTGTGACTTTTTACCGCAGGGTGGAGCACTGATGGGGCGCAGAGTTCTGGTGGTGGACGACGAAAAGGGCGTGCGCGAGGCTCTGCGCCAGCTGCTGGAGTACGAGGGGGTGGAGGTGCGCACCGCGGCTTCGGGAGCGGAGGCGCTCGGCGTTTATCCCGAGTTCCTGCCTCATTTGGTCCTTCTCGACGTAAAGATGGCGGGGTTGGACGGCCTCGACACCCTGAGCCGAATTCGGGAATTGGATCCCAAGGCCCAGGTGGTAATGATATCGGGTCACGGAACGATCCAAACCGCGCTGGAGGCGACACGCAGGGGCGCGTACGACTTTTTGGAGAAGCCGCTGGATACCGAGCGGATTCTTCTGGTGCTCAAGCGAGCCTTCTCCCACCTGGATCTCAGTTCCGAGAACGAGCGCCTGAAGGAGAAACTCGCTCCCGAATACGAGATCGTAGGATCGAGCAAGGCGATCCACGATCTTTTGGAACGGATCCGCAAGGTGGCTCCCACGCCGGCCAGGGTGCTGATCTTCGGCGAGAACGGCAGCGGGAAGGAACTCGTGGCCCGGGCAATTCACGCCCTTTCGCCGAGGAAGAACCAGCCGTTCGTCGAGGTAAACTGCGCTGCCATCCCCGGAGAGTTGATCGAGAGCGAGCTGTTCGGCCACATGAAAGGGTCTTTCACCGGCGCTTTGGCCGATCGTCCCGGGAAGTTCGAGCAGGCGGACGGGGGGACCTTGTTTTTGGACGAAGTGGGCGACATGAGTCTGGCGGCGCAGGCGAAGGTGCTGCGGGCGCTCCAGGAAGGAATCGTCACCAGGATCGGCGCGTCCAAGCCGATCAAGGTGGATGTGCGGGTGGTGGCGGCGACCAACAAGGATTTGGAAGAGGAGATCGAAGCGGGGCGTTTCCGGGAGGATCTTTTCTACCGCTTAAACGTGGTCCCGCTCACCGTGCCGCCGCTCAGGCATCGCAAGGAAGACATACCGCTCCTGGTGGACCATTTCGTGAGGCAGTTGGTGCAGGGCGGCGGTCTTGCGCCGAAGAAGTTCGCTCCTGACGCTATCGCCGCTCTCAAGGAGCGCGACTGGCCGGGGAACGTCCGGGAGTTGAGGAACGCGGTGGAACGTCTTTTGATTCTGTCTTCCGGCGATACCGTGACCGCCGCGGACGTTGCGGCTCTTCTCGAAGGCGGATCGGGGAACCGCTGGAGCGGACTGCTGGATTGCTCGACTTTCGAGGAGTTCAAGGAGGCGGCGGAGAAGGCGTTCCTGGCGGCCAAGCTTGCCGACAACGGCTGGAACGTGAGCGAAACCGCTCGGAAGCTGGCCATGCCCCGGAGTAACTTGTACAAAAAGATCGAGAAGTACGGTCTCAAAAGGAGCCAAGGGTGAAAACGTTCCGTAACTTTATCGGCGGAGAGTGGGTTGCCCCGGCGGGAGGGGAATATTTCGAGAATCGCAATCCAGCCCGCTGGTCGGAAGTGATCGGCCGCTTCCCGGACTCGGACGCCCGGGACGTGGAGCGGGCGGTGAGATCGGCGCAGCGGGGCTTCGAAATCTGGTCCAGGACTCCGGCCCCGATCCGAGGAGAGGTGATCCGCAAGGCGGGGGATCTGCTGGTGGCGCGCAAGAAGGAGATCGCTAGGGCGATGACCCGCGAGATGGGCAAGGTGCTCACCGAAGCTTTGGGGGACGTGCAGGAGGGGATCGACACCGCGTACTACGCTGCTTCGGAGGGAAGGCGGCTGTTCGGCAGAACCGTTCCCTCCGAGTTGCGGAACAAGTGGGCCATGACGTACAGGAGGCCCATCGGAGTCTGCGGGATCATCACCCCGTTCAACTTCCCGATGGCGATTCCCACCTGGAAGATTTTTCCGGCACTGGTGTGCGGCAATTCGGTGATCTTCAAGCCGGCGGAGGACGTGCCGCACACCGCCACCTTGCTGGTGGAGATACTGCTGGAGGCGGGCCTGCCCCCGGAGGTAATCCAGTTGGTGCACGGCAGGGGCGAGACTGCAGGCCGCGCCATAGTAGAGCACCCGGCGATCCCGGTCATTTCCTTCACCGGTTCCACCGAGACCGGGGCGATCATCGGGGAAACCTGCGGGAGGATGCACAAGCGCCTTTCCTTGGAGATGGGAGGCAAAAACGCGCAGATCGTGATGCCCGATGCCGATCTGGAACTCGCTTTGGAAGGCGTGCTCTGGGGAGCTTTCGGGACCACGGGACAGCGCTGCACGGCAACTTCTCGCCTGATCCTGCACCGGCAGATTCACGACAAGTTCGTGAAGATGGTGTGCGACGCGGCGGAGAAACTCAAATTGGGGGATGGGCTCAAGCCCGGGACGGACGTGGGGCCCCTGATCAACCGCGCCGCCCGGGAGAAGGTGGAGTACTACGTCGAGGTGGGCCGCAAGGAAGGCGCGGTGCTGGAGATAGGGGGCGCCGTGCCCAAGTCCGCCGCTCTGAAAGACGGATGGTTCTACAAACCCACGGTTTTCACCGGCGTGAAGCCCGGCACCAGGATCGAGCAGGAAGAGATCTTCGGTCCGGTGCTGAGCGTCATACGGGTGAGTTCCTTGGAGGAAGCGATCAAGGTAAACAACGGCGTGCGATACGGGTTGTCCAGCAGCATCTATACCCGAGATCTGGCCTCGGCGTTCAAGGCGATGGAGGCGCTGGAGAACGGGATCACCTACATAAACGCTCCCACTATCGGCGCGGAGGCGCACCTTCCCTTCGGCGGGGTCAAGCAGACCGGGAACGGCCACCGCGAGGGAGGATGGCAGGTTTACGATTTCTACACCGAAACGAAGGCGATTTACGCCGACTACTCCGGCAAGCTCCAGCGAGCCCAGATCGATACCTATGAGTGAGGCGGTTCGCAAAATTGGGATCCGGCTCGCAAGGAATTGTTTTCGCTCCATCCGCGGCTGCGCTCTACCTTGGGTGCATGGCGCACCTTCGCTCGATTGCCGTGATCCTCGGTCTCAACGGCAAGGGCCCGGATCTTCCGACGCTGGTCGATCTGCCGCGGGGGCGTCTGGTGCGCCTGGAGTTGGCCTGCGGTGAGCGAGCCGTTTGCCTGGCAGCAACTTTGGAGCACGAATGCTCGCGGGCCGAGCTGCTGGCGGCACTCAGGGGGTGGGCGGAGGAGCGCGGCTGGTCGGTTACAGTTGCGCCGCTTGCGGGAGGTGACTAACCTAAAAGGCGTGATCTTATCCAGGCCGCTGATGCGTGGCGTTCCGGGCGGGATGGCAGAATGCCGTGGCCGCAGTCTCACCTCTAGCGATATATCCCTCGATCGCTTGCGATTTTCCAAGCCGGCATCTACGAGCCGGTTCCTTAGATAGGATCAGCGCGGAGGTCGCAGCAGTATGCGCCAAGGCTCGGTCAGGAAATCTTCGGTAGACGAGGGTTCGCTGGATCAGTATCTGAGAGAGATCAGCCAATACCCGCTGATCTCGAGAGAAGAAGAGGTGGAGCTGGCGCGCCGTATCAAGCAGGGATGCCAGGAGTCGCTCGACAAGCTGGTCCGCAGCAACCTGCGCTTCGTGGTTTCGGTCGCCAAGAAGTACCAGAACCAAGGCGTGAGCCTCGCGGACTTGATCAATGAAGGCAACCTGGGCCTGATACGCGCGGCGCACAAGTTCGACGAGACCAAAGGGATCAAGTTCATTTCCTACGCGGTGTGGTGGATCAGGCAGGCCATCCTTCAAGCGCTGGCGGAACAAAGCCGCATTGTCCGGGTTCCCTTGAACCGCGCCGGGACCCTGCACCGGATAGGAAAGCGCTCCTCCGCACTCCAACAAGAATTGGGCCGGGAACCCACGGTGGAAGAGATCGCCGAGGGACTGGACATTTCCGAGGAGGAAGTCGCCAAGACTCTGTCCATATCCCAGAGTCATCTTTCCCTGGACGCTCCCCTTACGCCCGGGGAAGACAACAAGCTTCTCGACTACCTTCCTGATACCCAGCGTCCCGGTCCCGACGACGAAACCTTCGAGAGGGCGCTGAGCGAGTCGATTGAGGAAGTCCTCTCCACGCTGAAAGAGCGTGAAGCCAAGATCCTAAGGCTTTACTACGGGCTGGACGGCCAGGAGCCCATGACATTGGAAGAGATCGGCAGCATGTTGGGAATCACCCGGGAGCGGGTGCGGCAGATCAAGGAGAAGGCCCTCAGCCGCCTGAGGCACGTGAGCCGGGCGAAAGCACTGGAAAGTTTCCTGTCTTAGAGGACCGCCTTTTGGAATCCCGCGGCGTGGATCTGCTTTCCCTCTGCGCGACATGATGAAACTCGGCGTGGTGTCCTTGGGGTGCGACAAGGCCACCGTGGACTCCGAGCGCTTGGTGGGCGAGCTGGTAAGCCGCGGCGCCCGGGTGGTGGAAGACGCGGAAGAAGCGGACGTTCTTCTCATCAACACCTGCGGTTTCATCGACGCCGCCAAGCAAGAGTCTATCGACACCATCCTCCAGGCCGCCGAACTGAAACGGAGCGGGCGCGTCAAGGCGGTGGTAGCGGTGGGCTGCCTGGTGCAGCGCTACCGCGACGAGCTCGCCCGGGAAATACCCGAAGTAGATCTCTTTTTGGGCTTCGACGCCATAGACCGGCTGGTGCCGGCTTTGGCCTCGAAAGGCTTCCTGGAAGAGCAACCCGGACCTGTCCATCCACGGCGCTTCTACCTGGGCGAGTCGCCCCACGTGCGCTACCTCAAAATCTCCGAGGGCTGCGACCACGGATGCGCCTTCTGCGCCATTCCCCTGATGCGGGGGAGGCACCGTTCGGAACCGGTGGAGCAAATCGTGCGGGAAGCTCAGATGCTGGAGGCGCAAGGAGCCAGGGAGATCAATTTGGTAGCCCAAGACCTCGCCCATTACGGGCGGGATTTCGGCCGCGAGGGGCCCAAACTCCCCGATCTCTTGGAAACTCTCCTGCGGGAAACCAAGGTGCCCTGGTTCCGGTTGCTGTACGTTTACTCGTCCGGGATAACGCCCAGGCTGTTGGAGCTCATGGCGTCCGAGAAGAGGATCGTGCCTTATATAGATATGCCGATCCAGCACGCCTCGGATCGGATGCTTAGACGAATGCGGCGCCCTGAGCGCCGCGAAACGATCCGCGAAAAGGTGCAACTCCTGCGCGATTCAGTTCCCGACATCGCCATACGCACCACGGTGATCGTCGGCTTCCCGGGAGAGACCGAGGAAGACTTCCGCTGCCTGGTCGATTTCGTGGAGGAGATGGGGTTCGAGCATTTGGGCGTGTTCACCTATTCTCCCCAGGAGGGAACCCGGGCCGCGCTCGAACCGGATGACGTTCCCGACGAAGTGAAGCGCCAACGGCAGGAAGAACTCATCGAAGTACAGAGGGTTATAGCAGCCGACCGTTTGGCGCGCTTTGCGGGCCGCGAGGTCGAAGTGCTGGTAGACCGGATCGCGGAACCGGACGAAGAAGGCGCTACCCACGTGGGGAGGGTGCCGTGGCAGGCCGACGACGTGGACGGAATCACCTACGTCGAACGGGGAGGGTGGGCCCGGCCCGGCGACTTCGTCCGCGCGCTGATAGTAGGGAATTTGGACGGCGACTTCCGGGCCGTAGCCGTCCCGTGAGCGAGACCCAAAGGCTCTTCGAGCGCGCGAAACGGGTGGCACCGGGCGGCGTGCACTCCCCGGTGCGCGCGTTCAGGGCGGTTGGGGAACGCCCTCTCATAGTCCGGGAGGCCCGAGGGCCCTACCTGATAGACGCCGAAGGGAATCGGCTGATCGATTACGTGCTCTCCTGGGGCCCGCTTCTCTTAGGACACGCCCATCCTGCAGTGCTCGGAGCGCTGAGAGAAGCGCTGGGGCGGGGAACTTCCTACGGATTCTCCTGCGAGGCCGAACTCGAGCTAGCCGAGCTCATCGTGGAGATGGTCCCGTCAGTGGAGATGGTGAGATTCGTGAACTCGGGAACCGAAGCCACCATGGCCGCCGTCCGGCTCGCCCGGGCCGCGACCGGGCGGGATTTGATACTCAAGTTCGAAGGGTGCTACCACGGACACGCGGACTCCTTTCTGGTAGCTGCGGGTTCGGGTGTCGCCACCTTGTCTCTTCCCGACAGCCCGGGTGTGCCGTCGGCACTGGCCGCTCTGACCTTGGTGTGCGGGTTCAACGATCTGGACTGCGTCCGGGAGCAGTTCGAGCGTTACGGCGAGAGGATCGCCGCCGTGATAGTGGAGCCTTTCATCGGCAACGCCGGTCTCATACCTCCTTTGCCGGAGTTTCTTCCCGGACTCCGGGAGATAACTCGGGAGTACGGGGCCCTGCTGATCTTCGACGAAGTAATGACCGGTTTCAGAGTGCACTCCGGCGGGGCCCAGGCTTTGACCGGTGTGATGCCCGATCTTACGACACTGGGCAAGGTGATCGGGGGCGGCCTCCCGGTCGGGGCCTACGGCGGCAGGAGAGAACTGATGGAGCTGATAGCGCCCGCCGGGCCGGTGTATCAGGCTGGCACCCTGTCGGGCAACCCGCTTGCGATGACGGCGGGACTCGCCACCTTGAAAACCGCCCGTGCGGAGGGAGCCTTCGAAATTCTTCCGAAAAAGGCGAGCTGGCTGGCCGATGCTCTGGAGGCCGAAGCCAAGTCGCTCGGCGTGCCTCTGAGCGTCACGCACGCCGGATCGATGTGGGGATTCTTCTTCAGCCCGAATTCGGTTTCCAACTTTGCCCAAGCCAAGGCGTCCGACGTGCGGACCTTCGCCAAGTTCCATCGCGCAGCCAGAGAGAGAGGGGTGCTCCTTCCCCCGTCTGCCTTCGAGGCGTGCTTCGTCTCGCTGGCCCATGACGATGCGGTGATCGAGGAGACCGTAGAAAAACTCGCCGCCGCGCTGAGGGATGCGATACAAGGCTGAACTGGGGTGGCCGGCCTTAGCGCTGCTTTTGGGCAGTTCCTGCGCCAGACCGCTGCCCCCCGGAAGGGTGGCGGAGGAGCCCGAACTCAGGGTCGGCCTGGTGGTGGGCGTCCCCCGGGTGGTCGTCGGAGGGCAGGACCGAGTGGCCGCGGTCAGCGAAGGAACGCCGGTCTTCACCGTTCCCCGCGGCCAGACGGTGACGGTGACGCCGGACGGGCGCGGTATCGCTTTGAACCATGGGGGCTCGGGGGGGCGGTATGAGTCGCTGACTTTTGTGAGTCTCTCTCCCGGTCGTTACGTGACGGTAGAGGGGAAGCCGTATCGGGGAGTGGTGGAGGTGTGGAATGGCGGCGGCGGTGTGACGGCGGTCAACCGAGTTAGGCTGGAAGACTATCTCCTAGGTGTGGTCAGCCGGGAACTAGGCCCGCGCTCCTCTGGGGAAGCCGCGGCCCTTAGAGCTCAGGCCGTAGTGTCGCGCACCTACGCTTTGCGCAATCGGGGGAGATCGGCGTCCCAGGGCTTCGACCTCAGGGCCACGGTGGCCGATCAGGCTTACGGAGGGGTGGAGGCGGAAACTCCGGAAGGAACCGCCGCCGTGCATGCGACCGCCGGCGAGGTGCTCACCTACGGAGGCGAGCCGATTCTGGCACTGTTCCACTCTACTTGCGGCTATGCCACGGCCGTGCCGCGGGAAGTTTTCCGAACCATCGAGAATCACCCCTATCTTCGCTCCGTATCCGACCGGAAGGGTGCAGGATACTATTGCGACATTTCGCCCCGATTCCGCTGGCGCGTGGAGTGGGACGGTGACGACCTGATACGTATATTGCGGCGCACGGTTCCCGAAGTGCTGGGGATAGAGAGCGAGTTAGTGGACCGGATTCGGGATTTGAGAGTGGTCCGCACCGGTCCTTCGGGGCGGGTGACCGAGTTGCGCATCGCGGTCGGGCGGGGGGAGATTCCGGTTTTCGGGCCGGACCTGCGCTCGGTACTGCTCTCGCCCGACGGTTCCGGTTTGCTGAGTTCGGCGGTGCAGTTCGAAGTTCAGCGTTCGGGAGATCGAGTTGTCAAGGTGATAGCGGCCGGTGCGGGATCGGGGCACGGCGTGGGAATGTGCCAGTGGGGAGCTGTGGGTAGAGCCAGGGCAGGGCAGAGTTACCGGGAGATTCTGGCCCATTACTATCCGGGGGCCAAACTGGAGCGCTGGTATTGACGTGCGCGAGTGCAATTTGAGGAAACGCTGTCTTGGGGCTTTTTGGCCGCTCGCCGTCGCGCTGGCAGGTCTGGTCTCGGCACCGAAGTCGGCTGGGGGACAGGGGATCCTAGAGCAGTTCAGCTACGAGGGACTCAGGCTTTCCGGCGTCGGCTTGGAGATCGGGCCCCAGGGTTCCGATCGTCTGGTCACCGAGCTTTCCGGCGCGGTGCGGGTGGATTACGGTTTCATCGCGCCCAACGTTCGGGTGCTGTTGGGCGCCGGGTATTTCCGGGCCGCCTTTGAACCGGACGAAATCGAGAAGTTCGAGACCCGCCTGCGGGGCGTGGTGAACGACCCCACCGGCGATTTCACCATAGACGTGGGGGAGATCACTTGGACCACGGTCACCGCCGACCTGGATCTCCAATATCTTTTTCGCGCCGACCGGCTTACCACGTATTTGGGTGTTGGGCTGGGAGCGCACATCCGGGACGGGGACGGGAGGGCCATTGAGGGGACGTTCGTAGAGGACGCTCTGGATACGATCCAGGCGGGCATAAACCTCTCGCTGGGGGCGGCGGTGGACGTGTTGCCGAGGCTTCAAGTCACGTTGGATCTCAGGGGAGTTCTCACCAGCGAACTGCGCACGGCATCGGCGCGGGGAGGTTTGATGTTTCGATTGGGAGTGCCCGGTAGATGAACGGCGAGCTCACGGTGGGCCTGGTGGGTGCCGGGGCGATAGTGCAGGTGGCGCACCTTCCAGTTCTGTCTCGGATGCCGGAAGTGCGGGTCGTGGGGATTTGCGACAACGACGTAGTGAAAGCACGGGCGGTGGCGGCTCGATTCGGGGTCCCTCGGGTGTACGAGGACATAGAGGACCTCCTGGAGGACGCCGATCCGGAAGTCGTAGCGGTTTGCACACCCAATCATCTCCACGAAATTCACGTCAGAACCGCGCTCTCTGCGGGTAAACATGTTCTTTGCGAGCGCCCCCTGGCTTTGTCGGCTGCCGGGGTGGAATCGATTATTTCCGCGCGTGACAAGGCGGGCCGGGTGGTGATGGTGGGTATGAACCACCGGTTTCGAAGCGATGTGCAGGCGCTGAGAACCTATCTTCGCACCGGGGAGCTGGGTGCGATAACCGGGGTTCGCTGCGGCTGGTATGCCTTTCGTCCTTCGGGTGAGGGGAGCACCTGGAGGCAGCGCAGGGAGCGGGCTGGGGGAGGTGCGCTGCTGGATCTCGGGCTTTCTCTGGTGGATTTGGCCTTGTGGCTGACCGGTTGTCCCAAGCCGAAGCGCGTGAGCGCGCATTTGGATCGGGACGGCGGCGATTCCGAAGTGGAGGAAGCGGGCTGTGCTCTGATAGTGTGCGAGGGGGACCTCTCCATAATAGCGGACGTCTCCAGGCGCTACGTGGGTGAGCAGGAGCGGTTCTGGTTCGAGATTACCGGCCGGCTGGGGTCGGCCAAGATCCACCCGTTGAGGATCTTCCGGGAGATCCGCGGCGTTCCCACCAATGTGACTCCCAGCGGGGCTGCCAGTAGAGAGGATGCGTTCACCACCTCGTATCGTGCCGAGTGGGCCCATTTTGCCGCGATGGTGCGGGGAAGGGTGGAGCGGTCCGACCTCCTGGATCAGGTGGTGTTGCACCGCGTTATGGAGGCGCTCTATCGGTCCGCTCAAGAGGGCCGCGACATAGCATTGTGAGAGCTCTGGCGCTGCCGCGGAAAGATTGGTTACTGGTCGGCTCCGGCGGCTTGCTCCTGGTTTTGGCCTATCCGCCGTTCCATTTGTTGATCCCTTCCTTTATCTGCCTGGTACCGGTGGTGTGGTTGCTTGCGGCGGGAGAGAGCGATCCCAGGCCGTTGAGGCGTCACCTGGTACAGGGTTTCTGGTTCGGCGTGGTGGGCAATGCCTTGGTTCTCTACTGGATGGTGGTAGCGCTGTGGCACTTTACCAGCCTCTCCGCTTTAGGATACGCGGCGAGCGTTTTGGTGTTGGGGATGTGGGGGGCTTTGCTGTTTGGAGCCGCGGGCTGGATCCGAAGGCGCACGGGAATGTCCTTGCTGGTGGTGCTGCCGTTTGTTTGGACCGCAGTGGAATGGATGATCGGCCATCAAGGTGACATTCGGTTCCCTTGGCTCGGGCTGGGGACCTCGCTCACCGGCTTTCCCGCTCTGGTTCAGATAGCGGACGTGGTGGGTGCTCGGGGGGTGACCTTTTTGTTGGTGCTGGCGAACGCGGCGCTGGCCCTCGCTTGGAAGGCGCGCGGCGAGGGCAAGAAAGCGCTCCGCCTGGGGGGTTCGGTGGTCGCGGGAGCCGCTCTGGCTTGGGGTTATGGGCTGCTGCGCGCAGGTCAGATCGAGCTCAGGACCGTGGGGAAGCTCGCTGCGATTCAGCCGGCCATAGAAGCGAAGTGGGAGCGGGATCCCGACAGTGTGGTGGCCAGTCTCCTCGCACTTTCGGACAGCGCGGCGGGCCCCGGAGTGAAGCTGGTGGTCTGGCCCGAGGCTGCCGTACCGCAGGTGCTGGAGTGGCGGCCGGAATGGGTTAGAAGTATCTCCGAGCACGCCCGGAGGAAGCAGGTGGGTCTGGTCGTGGGCGCCCTGGATGTGGTTCCCTCGCCCCGCTACCGGCGGGGATACGAGTATTTCAATGCAGCCTTCGTGTTCGATTCTTCCGGCGCGGCGCTTTGGCCGCCCTATCATAAGAACTATCTCGTGCCCATCGTGGAGCGGGTACCGTTCGTCGATCCGCAGTGGTTCGAGCGATTGCGTTGGTTCGGGGGAGCCAGCTCAGGGGAGCCGGGGGAGGTTTACCGACTAAGCACCGATCGGTTCGGGATCTTGATTTGTTACGAATCGGCCTTCGAGAACCTCTCTCGCCGTTACCGCATGCTGGGCGCGGATTTTCTGGTGAACATCACCAATGACGCCTGGTTCGGTAAGACCAGCGCTCCGTACCAGCACGCGGCCCATCTGGTGATGCGGGCGATCGAGAATCGGGTCGGTATAGTTCGAGCGGCGAACACCGGAATTTCGGAGTTCGTCGATCCCTTGGGCCGCCAGCATCACCGGACGCGATTGGGAGACCGGACGCTGATAACCGGAGAACTGGTGACCAGCGATACCGTACCGCTCTACACCCGCCTGGGGGACTGGGTGGGTAGGGCATCCCTTGCCGGGACAGCCCTTTTGATATTCTTCGCCCTCAGGCCTCTTCGGCTGCCCGCTCGAAAACTTTAGCCTCCACGAACAACTCGAAAAGGTGAGGGTCGAGCATCCCGGCTTTCACTTCTTCGGCCATGATGTCCAAGGCGCGCGGTACCGGGACGGCACGCTTGTAGGGCCGGTCGGAAGCGGTGAGGGCGTCGAAGATGTCCGATATGGTCATCATCCTGGTCTGCACCGGTATCTGATCGCCCTTCACCTTTCTCGGGTAGCCGCTCCCGTCCAGCTTCTCGTGATGGCCGTAGGCTATCTCCGGTATGTTGCGCAGTTCCTTGGTCCAAGGAATCTGCATCAGGAAGCGGTACGTATGGGTCACATGGCTTTCGATTTCCAGCCGCTCGCTCTCGTCCAGACTCCCCTTGCGGATCGTGAGGAACCGCAACTCGTCGTCGGTTAGGTAGGGCTGGTCTTTTCCTTCCAGATCCTGGTAATACCGTTCCGCATAGCGCAGCAGCTCCTCGAAGCTGCCCTCCGGCAGTACCGTGGGCTCGTTCGACTGGATGACGAGCTGCATGAAGTCGTCCAGTTCCTTCAGCTGTTTTTCCTGTTCCCTGCGCAGCTGTTCCAGAAACTCCCGGTAACCGCGCTCCCCGTGCCGCTCCAGATAGTCCGCCCGCTGCCGGTGAAACTCCTTCTCTATAGTGCGATAGATGAACGCGTACCGCTGTTTGATCAGCGCGAGATCGGGCGGGTACAGCTTTTTGGCCTTTACCAGAACCTGCTCCCTCACTCCTACTTTTCCGAAATCGTGCAGTAGTCCCGCGTAGCGGATCTGCCGGATGTCTTCTCGCGAAAACTTCACGTCGCGATAAGGACCGGTAGAGGTGCGATCCACCACTTCGGCCAGGCCCACGGTCATGGCGGCCACCCGCCCGGAGTGGCCGAAGGTGGTGGGATCTCGCTGCTCGATGGCGGTCACCGAAGCCCTGACGAAACCTTCGAAAAGCCGCTCGATGCTCTCGTACAGCTGGCTGTTCTCGATCGACACCGCAGCCTGCCCCGCCAGAGCCGAGACCAGTTCCACGTTTCTTCTCGTGTAAGGAATGACCTGCGCTTCGATGTCTTCTGGGGTCTCGAGCCGCGCGTGGAAATCGCGCTTGCGGTTGATCAGCTGCAGTACGCCGATAACCTGGTCCTTGTGATCCTTCATCGGTATCGTCATGATCGACTTCGTCCGGTAGCCGTACTTCTCGTCCACCGAACGGTTGAAGCTGTATTCCACATCGGGCGGTATGAAGTAGGCGTCGTCTATGACCAGTGGCTCTCCGGTGGCGGCTACGTATCCCGCGATGCTGCTGTGGTCGATCGGGATGGTGAACTCCACCAGCGGTATCTCGGGTCGGGAGTAATTTTGGGACAGCTTGAACCGGAGGCGCTTGCTTTCGTCTTCCAGGGTCTCGACCACGTACAGGCTCCCCGCGTCCGATCCCGTGATCTGGCGTGCTTGGGTCAAGATCAGGTCTAAAAGGGTGTTGTAATCCCGCTCCGTAGCCAGAGCCATGCCGATCCGGGTGAGCTCCTCGAGCTCTTTAGTGCGGCTGGCTGCCTCCTGGCGCGCCCGCATAGCTTCCGCGCGGGCCGCGGTGTGCCGGTACGCGGCGCGCAGGGCCAAAAGCAGGTGCCGGGTGCCGTATGGCTGGGGTACGTAGGCCGAGATCAGGTCAGGCGAGAGTTCCTCTGGAACGTCGGTTTCTCCCGGGGCGCCCAGAGCCACGATGGCGCCTCCGGAATCCACGAAGGAACGCAGGGTAGCTTCCGGAAAGCTAGGGCGGCTGGGAGGGTCCAAGACGAAGACGGTGCGATCGCCGCCGGAAACGACCAGTTCTCTGCTATCTCTTATGGCGCGCACGGTGATCGGTTCCGATCGCAGCGCGGCGGCGATCGGTTCGAGATCGAAGCTGGCCGGATGGAGCAGGGTGAACTTCACGGTCTCTCCTCCGTGGTGTCCGGAGGCGGAGGGCGCACGCCGGTCAGAAGACGTGTCGGGCGGCGGCTAACCTGGGTGGCGAAGTGCTCGAGCAGCACTGCGGAGCGGTGAAGGCGTCTGACGGTATCGCGGATCGTGACATCGTTGTCCGCCACCAGGGTGTTGGCGTCCGCGGCCAGCCGCTCGACGGTTTGGAGCACCCGCCGGGTCTCGCTCAGGACCGCAATTAAACTGTCCTGTATGGGCCCGATTCTAGGTCCCACCTCCGCCAAGATTGCGTCGGTGCGCTCCAAATTGGCGGTCAGCTTCTCGAGGGCGTCCGTTAGCCGGGGAGTGGCTGCGGCCAACAGCCGCTCGGCCTCACCGGTTGCCCTGGCAGTTCGTACCATAGTGGTGCGCGCTTCCTCCAGCGTCTTGCGGAGCTCGTCTCCCAGTTCGCTCGCTAGAGCAGCCAGCTCGTCGACCGCGCCGGTTCTTCGCTCCGAGGCTATGGTGTCTCCGGGCTGAAGAAACGCCCGAGCTCCCGCGCCCTGGGGTGGAATCAACTGCACTACGGCCGGAGCGATGGGGTTGGTCTGCTCGATCACTGCCTTGGTTCCGACCGGTATCACCACGGGCGCTCCGTCAGGGAAGCGCTCGATCAGGGATAATCTGGCTATGAAGGTGAGGGCGCCGGTCGACGAATCCAGCGACGCGCTGATCTGACTCACCCGGCCGACTTCCAGTCCCTGCAACAGGACCCGCGTGTCGGTGGTGAGGTCCTGGGCGGTGCTGGCGCGAAGGTAAAGCTCTTGTCGTGTTTCCAGCAGGCCGCTGGTGATCACCAAAGCACCGAGAGCCACGCCGGCGGTGACGATCACGAACAGCCCGGTCAGAAGATCGCGCGTTTTGTAGTCCCGCATTCGAGTCGCTCAGTTCTCCCGCTCTAAACCACTGCGGCCGAGCCGATAACAGAACTCGATTCGGCGACGCAGGATCTCGGGAAGATGCTGCCCCACTATGAACACCGTCCGCATGGATCCCTCGGCTGTTTCTCCGCCCCGCGCCAGTTCCAAAAGCTCGGCTGCCGCTGCAACCGTCAGGCCGTCGAAGGGTTGCTCCAGAATGACCAGCGACGGATTCAGAGCGAGGGCCCGGGCCAGGGCCGCCCGGCGTCGCTGCTCTTCGTTGACTGCCGCGGGTCTATGCTGCGCTACCCCACCAATCCCGACCATCGTCACCATGATCCGCATCCGTCCCGCTATTTCCCGCTCGCTGAGCGAGGTGCCGAATCGAAGCGGTAGAGCTATGTTGTCATAGAGCGACAGATTCTGCAACAACCCGTCACCCGCGGGAAGGTAGCCCACCCTCCGGCGGAAGGCGAGCGCGTGGCGCCGGGCCATGGTACCGATCTCCTCTCCTAGCACCAGTACTTTGCCCGAGGCCGGCCGTTCCAGGCCTAGGGCGTACCGCCCCAGACAGCCCACCCCGCTGTCTTCCGCGCCCACTATGCTGACTGCGCAGTGCGCCGGCACCTGAAGGTCGAGCGTGAGTCCGTGGTTTAGAGTTACAGCTTCGAAGACCAAAGGATGGCCGTCCATCAGCGTACCGCCACAAAGGCCGCCGAGCCCAAAAAGATGAACAGGATGCTCACTACCACCGCCCGGCTGGAGGCTATAGGCACCTCGGTGGCCGCGCGCCTCACCCTGAGTCCGTGAAAGCAAGGGACTGTACCTATGATCGCTCCGAAAACCAAACCCTTCAGCGCGCTCAAGCCGGCGTCCCCAAAGGAAAGCGATCGCAGTACGATGTCGAAATACCGCGCAGTGCTCATCCCGTTCGCCACCGCAGCCACCAATCCCGAGAAAATTGCCACCAAGTCAAAGAGCACGATCAGGCTGGATACGGATACTATGGCGGCCCCCAGTCGCGGCAGCACCAGGTAATGTTGAGGGTCGATCCCCATGCCCTCGAGGGCGTCCACCTCGCCCATCACGCGATTGGTGGCGAGCTCCGCCGCGATCGCCGTACCCGACCGCCCCGCGACGCTGAGCGCGGTAAGCAGCGGGCCCAACTCCCGAACTATGGCGACCACCATCAGCGTGCCGATCAGCTCCGTGGCGCCTAGCCGGCCCAGCTCCCGCACCGCTTGGGAGATGACCAGAAAACTCAAGATACCCGACAAAGCTATGATCAGCGGCACCGCCTGCAGGGCGGTGAACCAGAGCTGGTTGGCGAAGACCCTGAACGCCACCCGTCGCCCCGCACGGGTGAGCGATCGAGCAGAGGCCAACGCTTCCCAAACGAAACGCGCCAGGGCGCCCAACTCGGACACCCGGCGCGTCACTTCCAGACCTAGACCGGCTATAGGCGCAAGCACGCGCCTACACTATTACCCCTGACGGATCTGCCGCAAGGCTTCCTTTGCTTCCGTATAATCGGGGAACACCTCGATGGCACGAGCAAACAATTCCTCCGCCCGCCGGGTATCGCCCCGATCGGCATAAAACAGCGCCCGCGAGTACAGCGTTAGCGCCTCGGTGGGCACCTCGCGGGACTGACGCTGCTCCATCGCTTCCCGCGGCAGGGGCGGCAGGTTGAGTCCCCGCGTAAGCTGGTTTGCCAAGTTCACCACCAGAGTGTAAAGCCGATCCCGGCGGTCGCTCACCTTCTCCACCCGGACGATTTCGCCGGTCTCCACGTTTACGATCCGCGCATCGATGCGGAAATCGCCGTAAAAGTCGATAAACCCTCCCAGAACCACATACCGCGCTCCCACCAACCTTCCGATCCGGGCTGCGGTGTTGGCATCCACCCGACCGGCCGCCGCGAGGTCCTGCTCTTCCAAAAGCTGTTTGAGCCGGCCTCGCTCCACGATACGGAGCTGGGGATTGGCCGACAGCTCGGTGATGAGCATCTGCTGGAGGCCCACCTGAAGCGCATCGAAGACTTCCTTGTCCTGCCCGTAGGATCCGCCGTTCTCGAAGGCGAGGATCGCGATCCCCGGTCTGGTATCCTGGGCCGATACCGGTGCCGCCGCCGCGGCGACGCTGCCGGTCAGAACTAAGCTAAAAGCTGCACGCCACCACATATAGCCTTCCTCCGTCAGAGGGTAAGTTCCAATCCTTCCGTTCCCGCGACGACTTCCAGATCCGGATGGCCCGAGGCCGCGTCAGACGCCGCCGCCACCATCCGGTCCAGAGCCTCGTCGTCCCGTTCGGGCCGGTGGTGAAACAGCACCAAGCGTTTCACCCCGACACTAGCAGCGAGTTCCACCGCCTCCTGGTAGCTGGAATGCCCCCACCCGCGGTGCCGCTCCAACTCCTCGGCGGTGAACATCGCGTCGTGAATCAACACGTCCACTCCCTCGAGAAAGCGCTCGAAAGCCTGCCGCCAATTTGGCGGCTCGCCATAATCTCCTCCGGGACCCAGCTCGTTGTCTGTGACGTACGCCATACTCGGCCCTCCCCCTACGGGAGTCAGCCGGTATGCCAAAGTGTGCCCCGGATGGCGCAACCGCGCCGCCCGCACCACAAACCCGTTCACCTCGAAACCCTCCACCTCCACGTGGCGCACAGTCAGCGTCGCAGCCAGCTCATCCAAAGGCACCGGGAAGACCACCGGATGCATCTGCTGCCGCAAAATAGTCTCCAGGTCCACATCCCCCTGTTTCGGTCCCCAGATGCGGACGCAATTTTGCGCTCCGAAAAAAGGAGCGAAAAACGGCAAACCCTGAATATGATCCCAGTGAGTATGGCTGATTAGAAGATCGACCTCTATGGGCCGTTCCCCCGCTCGGGCGGCAAGTTCCCGACCCAAAGGCCTGATGCCCGTACCGGCATCCAGGATCACCATCCGATCCGACTCGCCCCCCAGGCCTTCTACCGCCACGCAGGGCGTGTTGCCCCCGTAGCGCGCCGTGGCGGGACCCGGTGTGGGGATCGAACCCCGGGTACCCCAGAGAGTTACGCGATAGCCCATCGGTTCTGCCGCTGGCTCATTCAGCCCAAGCTAGGACTAGCAGGGTGGTCTGGCAAGACGCCTTCTCACGGGGTTGGTGTGAGCTAGGTCACACCGTCCCCTTTACCTGCCGCACAGGGCTTCCAGGCTCCTGCGGTCTTTTATCGCAATAGCTCGGCGCGAGACCTCTATCAAACCCTTTTCGCTAAGCTCGCGAATGGTGCGAGAGACAGTTTCCCGGCTGGACCCCACCATCTGGGCAATAGTGTGGTGGGTGATCTTTCGGGTGATGGTCACACCGTCGTTTTCGTCGGCCAGTTTCAGCAGAAGCTGCGCCACTCTGCCGCTTACATCGAGAAGCACCAGGCCGCCGATCTTCTCGTCCGCCTCCCTCAGGCGCCGCGAGAGCGTGCGGAGCAGCGCCAGTGCAATACCCGGGAGCTCCACCAGTTTGCGCTGGAAGTCTTCTCTCCTCAAAACCAGCACGTCGGCGTCCTCCATGGCTATGACGTGCGCCGACCTCGGCTGGTCGTCTATCAGCGCCATCTCGCCGAAACAATCCCCTTCTTTGAGCACCGAGAGGATGACTTCCCGGCCGTCCTCCCCTATGAGAACCACTTTCACCTGCCCCCGCATGACCAAATACAACGCGTCTCCTGGATCGTCTTCGAAAACGATCACAGCGTTTTTGGGGTAGGTGCGCTCCCGTGCCACCTCGGCCAGCCGGGCGATGTCTTCGTCGCTCAGCTGCGAGAAAAGGGGAACTTTGCGCAGCATCTGGGGCACGGACATTGCTTGGTCTCACTGCTAGGATATCGCCCGTGTCTCGCCCTGTCAATTTGAGGCCCGCTTGCCCCCAAGTGCCTGTAGCGACTACATTTATCGAGCCGCCCGGAGGGGCGGCGCCGATCTTTTGTAAGGGAGAGGAACTTTGAAAGCCGGAATTCATCCCCGCTACCAGCGCGCCGTAGTGCAGTGCGCGTGCGGTAATACGTTCGTCACTCGATCGACCTTGCCGTCGATCCATTTGGAGATTTGCGCCCGCTGTCACCCCTTCTTTACGGGCAAACAGAAGCTGGTGGACACGGCGGGTAGGGTGGAGCGGTTCCGTCAGCGATACGGCGCGGAGTCGGAGGGGAAGGGAAGCTGAGCCGTGGATCCGCGGCTCGACGCCGCTCTGGAGCGGGCGGCCGAAGTAGAGCGAGAACTTGCCGACCCCAAGACCGCGCGCGATCCCGCAAGGCTCAAAGCCCTAGGTCGCGAGCACGCCCGCCTCAGCCGAATTAGAGAAGCCGCCCGCAAGCTGGAGCGGCTAAACCGGGAACTGGAGCAGGCCAAAGATCTGGCCCGAGATCCGGATCCAGCGCTGGCGGAACTAGCGCGCTCAGATATCGAGCGGCTGGAGCCTCTAATCGAGCGCGCCGAAAACGAACTGCGCGAGCTGCTCCTCCCCCACGATCCCATGGACGACCGGGATACGATCTTGGAAATACGGGCCGGGACCGGGGGTGACGAAGCCGCCCTGTTCGCCGCGGACCTGTTGAGGATGTATCTGCGCTACGCCGAGCGAAAGGGCTGGAAGACGGAGGTGATCTCCGTATCGGAAGGTAATCTCGGCGGGGTGCGAGAAGCGGTGGTCAAGGTCAGCGGGGAGCGCGCCTACGGGCGCTTGCGACACGAGTCCGGAGTGCACCGCGTTCAGCGGGTGCCGATCACGGAGGCCCAGGGCCGGATACATACTTCTGCGGCCACGGTGGCCGTACTGCCCGAGGCGGAGGAGGTGGATGTCAGGATCGACGAGAAGGACCTCCGCATCGATGTCTTCCGCTCCTCGGGGCCCGGCGGTCAAAGCGTCAACACCACGGACAGCGCGGTACGTATAACTCACCTGCCGACCGGGCTGGTGGTTCAGTGCCAGGACCAAAAATCCCAACTCCAAAACAAGATGCGGGCGCTGGAAATCTTGCGCGCCCGCCTGTTGGATCGGATGATAGCCGAGCAGGAAGCGGCTCGGGCCAGAGAGCGGCGGGCCATGGTAGGCACGGGCGACCGGTCGGCCAAGATACGCACCTACAACTTCCCCCAGAACCGCGTTACCGACCACCGCATCGGTTACACGGTGTACCGGCTGCAGGAGATCTTGGACGGGGATCTGGACGAATTGATAGACCGTCTGGAGACCGCTTACCGCGAGGAGCGAGTCGGTGTCTGAGTTGGAGGCCGGCGCCGGGCCCGCGATAAGCGCCGGGTCCACTATAGAAGAAGAACTCGAGGCCGCCGCGCTGGCGCTCCGCCAGGCCGGGGTCGTTGACCCGAGGCGCGAAGCCCTGGAGCTGTGGGCCGCGGTTTCGGGAGCGACTCCGGGCGCAGTCTGGGCCCACGCCGGGCGTCCGGCGCCGCCGGCTTTGGCGGGGCGGTTCCGGGAAGCAGTCCGGCGGCGAGCGGCCGGGGAACCGCTTCAGTACGCCGCGGGTGTTTGCGGATTTCGTACCTTGGACCTGAAGATCGATTCCCGCGCGCTGATACCGAGGCCCGAGACCGAAGGCCTGGTAGAGTTGGTCCTGGAGTGGGCCGCGGAGCGCTGGGGCGATGCCCCGCAGTGGGGCGACGCCTTGGATCTCGGTACCGGAAGCGGATGCATCGCATTGAGCCTCGCTGCCGAGGGGCGCTTCCGGCGGATAGTTGCCACCGACCTGTCCGCGGGCGCGTTGGATCTAGCCGCGGAGAACTTGGCTCGAGTCGAGCCGGGCACCAGTGTGGAGCTGCGAGCGGGTTCGTGGTTTGAGCCGGTGCGAGGAGAGCGATTTGACGTTATCGTATCGAATCCACCTTATATTGCAACTGGCGAGCTGGCAGGACTGGAGCGGTCGGTGAGAGAGTTCGAGCCCTTGGTAGCCCTGGACGGCGGCGGCGACGGTATGGTTCATATCGAGGCGATCTTGAAGGAAGCGCGGGGGTATTTGCGGGACGGCGGGCTTTTGGCTCTGGAGATAGATGCCGGACGGCGGGCGGCTGCTCTGGAGGCTGCGCGGGTTCACGGCTGGGTCAAGGTGCGCGTCGAGGCCGATCTGTGGGGCCGTCCTCGTTACTTGCTGGCACAACTAGGAGGGAAAGCGTGATTGCCGAAAAGGCGCAGGAACTGGGTCGCTTGATCGGTCAGAGCGACGAGTACAAGGCTTTGAAACGGGCGCAGGAGCGGCTCCGGGAGGCTCCGGAGCTGGCCGAGCAGCTTCGCAAGCTGGAAAGTTTGGCGCGGAACTTGGAAGGTGCGGCGGCGCGAGGCGAGGAGCCCTCGGAGGCCGAGGTGCAAAGCTACGACGAGCTTCTGGCCAGGATCCAGGCGGACCCGGTCTATCAGGGCGTGGTAGCGGCGCAGGTGAATTTCGACAAGTTGATGCTCAAGGTGAACGAGCACATAATGGTGGGGATCAAGAAGGGGGCGGCCAGCCCGATCATCACTCTGGGCTGAAACTTTTGCAGATGGTGAGGGTTTCAAGGTGTTAAGGCGCAATGATGCGGAGGGCTGCAATGCGACAGCGGCGCTTTTTGGTAACGGTTCTCGTAGGATTGGTGGCGTTTTTGTCCGGCGGCTGGCTGGTCCAGCGGGGGGTACAGCGCGGCGCCAATGTATATCAGAAAGCGCGGCTGTTCGACGACGTGCTGACGTACGTGGCCGAGTATTATGTGGACACCCTCAACGCGGCCGACCTCTACGATCTGGCGATCGACGGGTTCTTGAAGGAGCTGAACGATCCCTATACCAGTTTTCTCAGAGAGGAAGACTATCGGGATCTCGAACTCAGTACCACGGGTAACTACGGCGGTGTGGGGATGCAGATCGACGTGCGGGACGGCTGGATCACGGTCATAGCTCCGATTCTGGGCACACCGGCGGACGAGGCTGGGCTCACTACCGGCGACCGGATCGTGGAAATCGACGGGGAGTCCACCAGAGGGTGGAATAACGACATGGCGGTAAAACGGCTGCGCGGACAACCCGGCACCAAGGTTCGGCTCACCGTGGTCCGCCCGGGGGTGCCCGATTCCCTGCACTTCGATATTACCCGCGCGCGGATTCACGTGCGATCAGTGCAGTATTCCGCGTTGCTGGCCGGGAACGTGGCTTACGTTTCTCTCGCCAACTCGAGCATCAGCGAGTCCACTGCGGAAGAGCTGGCCGAAGAAATAACCCGCCTCAGGGAGCAGGGGGCTAAGTCGCTGCTGTTGGACCTGCGGGGGAATCCGGGAGGGGTGTTGGACGGCGGGGTTGCGGTATCGGATTTGTTCTTGGATCCGGGTTTGGAAATTGTCGAGACCCGGGGCCGCGCGCCGGGGGCCACCCAGACCTACCGTGCCCGCCGGCCGCAGCGGTGGCCGGACATGCCGATCGCCCTGCTGGTGGACGGGGGGACCGCCAGCGCCGCGGAGATCATAGCCGGAGCTTTGCAGGATCATGACCGGGCTCTGGTCTTGGGCAGCACCACGTTCGGCAAGGGACTGGTGCAAACTCTTTATCAGCTCAACCGCACCGAGTATCTGAAGCTCACCACCGGACGCTGGTACACTCCCAGCGGGAGGAGCATCCAGAGACCGTTGCGCCGGGGACCCGCTTTGGAGGTCTCGGAGGTGGCGATCGCCGAACCGCAGGCGCCGGATAGCGCGGAGCGATTCCGAACCTCGGGCGGGCGGATCGTCTATGGCGGAGGGGGCATCCGTCCCGATCTGCCCCTGGCGCCGGACACGCTGACCGATCCGGAGAAAGAGTTCGCGCGGGTCTTGGGCGGCAAGATTCCGGTCTATAGGGACGTGCTCACCAGCTATGCGTTGGATCTCAAGGGCTCGAACGCGATTACCCGTCCGGACTTCGAGGTGACACCGGCTATGCGCGCCGAGCTGTTGCGCCGCTTGAGGGCGCGGGGTGTTGAGATGCCGGACGCCGTTTGGGAGGGTGCCCGGGAGCTGGTGGAGCAGCAGTTCAGCTACGAGGTGGCGCGTTACGTATTCGGCAGGCCCGCCGAGTTCGAGCGGCGTACCGCCGACGATCCCCAGATCCAGAAGGCCGCCTCGTTGCTCAGGCAGGCGCGCACGCCCAAGGAACTGATCGCTCTGGCTCAGACCGGGAATTGATTTCCGGCCGCCCATGGCGGTCGTAGGAATAGTGGGACCGGGCCGGGCGGGACTGGGGTTGGCCGGAGCCCTGGCTCGGGCCGGCCATGAGGTTTTCCTGCACGGCAGGAGTCCGAAACCGGTGCCGGGCGGGCTTTCCCTCACTACCGGCGCCGTTCCACCCTGGCTCGATCGCGTCGCGATTGTGATCCTCGCCGTTCCCGACGACGCGGTCACGGAAGTCGCCAGCCGGCTCGCGGATAGCGGAGCTGTGGGAGCCGGCCACGTGGTTTTGCACCTGTCGGGCGTACTCGACAGGGGAGTTCTTTCTCCGCTCGCGCCTACCGGAGCTGCGCTGGGATCGCTGCATCCCCTGCGTTCCTTCGGTAGCGGCGAGGAAAACTTGGAAGGGGTATTCGCCGCGGTCGAGGGGGACGATCGCGCGGTAGAGCGGGCGGTTGATCTGGCCCGCAGCATCGGTCTCAGGCCGTTCCGCCTAGGTCCGGGCGGGAAAGCGCGATATCACGCCGGTGCGGTCTTTGCGGCCAATTTCTTGGTGACGCTCTATGCTCGCGCCGAGCGGCTGTTCCGCGATGCCGGAATTCCTTCGGGCGAGGCGAGAGCGGCTTTGGTTGCGCTGATGCGCGGCGTGGTGGAGAACCTGGCCGATCGGGGCGCCGGCGCACTGACCGGGCCGCTGGCGCGCGGCGACGTGGAAACCGTTCGCCTGCATTTGGAGGCCCTCGATCCGCAAGACCGCCTGCTCTATCGCGTCTTGAGCCGACTGACCCTCGATCTTGCAGGGCTCCCGGAAGCGCGGCGGCAGGCTCTGGAGCGGCTGCTGGATGAGCGGCTCGCTGGCGAGTAACAGCTAGGAACTCACCAGACGCCGGTACTTGCTCAAGTATCTGAGCGCGGCCGCCCGCTTTCCCATCTTCTCGTAGAGACGCGCCAAATTGTAGTAGGCGTCCGCCATCGCCGGATCGGCGCGAATCGCCTGCTGGTAGGCGGAAATCGCCTCGCCGTAGCGGCCCAAATCCTCCAAGGCGATCCCCAGATCGAAAGCTGCTGTAGCGTGGTCCGGATCGGAGTCGAGAGCCAGGCGATAGTGCGCCGCGGCGTCCGCCACTCTGCCGGCCTCGTGAAGCAACCGCCCTAAGTTCACGTGCGCGTCGGCGTGATGGGGATCGAGCTCCAAAGCCCGGCGGTAAGCATCCCGGGCTTCCTCCGGCGAGGTTACTTCCAGGTCGAAACCTAAGGCGTACCACTCATCTGCGGTGAGGTTCTCTTCGGCGCGCGCCGCCTGCGCCCGCCTGCGGGCCAGAGGACCGGCCTTGGCCGCCAGCTCGGATACGGAAAAGTCCAGCACCAGCTGACCGGACTCGGGATTCCACGCGGTCTCGCCGTCGGTCACCACGATGCGCTCGCCATCTGCGGCGATGCGCAGCTCGGAAAGAGGCCGCCCTTGAGGAAGCTGCTCCTTAAGCTTCCTGAGAGCGATCCTAATCCTGCGGCTCGGGATCCTGGCGGCGGCGAGCCCCTTGGCAGCTCTCAGCAGTACCAGGTCTTGGAAAGAAAAACGGAACTCGCCTCGCGGCCCCTTGGCCGGCGTCAAAAACCCGGCGCGGGCGTATCCCCGCACCTGTCCCGGACTCAACCCTAGAAGCTTTGCGACGTCGCGCGTGGTGTAACCCGACATGCGAGAGGCGGCGCGACGGAAAAGGATCGCTAGGCGCCGCTAGCCTTTCGCTTCGCCGGCGCCTTGCGCTGAGAAGCCGCCGGCCGCTGAGCTCTCTTGGCGGGCTTGCGCTCGCCGGGTTCCTTGACGCCGGCTTTGGCCAGACTGGCCTTCAGCGCCTCCATGAGATCGATGACCTGAGCCTTGGGTGCTTCCTCAGGCTCGTCCACGATCTCTTTGCCTTCGACCTTGCGCTGAATCTGCTCGAGGATCCGCTTGCGAACGTTGTCTTCATAAGCCTCGGGCCGAAACCGGTCCGAAGCAGCCTGTTCCACCAACTGTATGGCGAGCTCCAGCTCCTGCTTCTTAACCTCTCCCTTGCCCACCGGCACCTCCGCGGGAGAGCGGATCTCGTCGGCGTAATGGAGTTGCTCCATCACCAGCACGCCGTCGTGGGGCCTGATCAGGATGAGATACTGCTTTCCCCGAGCGGCATACTGGCCGATGGCCGCCCGGCCGGTCTCCTTCAACGCCTCCGCCAGCAGCCGGTAGGCACGCTCTCCACCCTTGTCGGGACCCAGATAGTAAACCCGGTCCAGGTAGATACGGTCCACCTGCTTGAGGGGCACGAACTCCGTGACCTCGATCGCCCCGGTAGATTTCTCCTCCAGAGCCTTGAGCTCCTCGGGGGTGAAGAGCACGTACTGTCCCTTGGAAAACTCATAGCCCTTGACCATGTCCTCCCGCTCCACTTTCTCGCCGTCTTTGGAGCAGACGTACTGCTGTTTCAGGCGGGAGCCGCATTTCTTGTGGAGCCAGTTGAAGGTGATGTTGGCCGAGGACTCGCTGGCCGAATAAAGTTGCACCGGCACCGAGACCAGGCCGAAAGAAATGGTAGCGGAGGCGATCGGTCGAGCCGCCATAGGCATGCTAACTTAAGGCTATACCTTCCGTTGCGCAACGAACGGGCTCGGGAAAAGCCGGGCGTTGCACCGGAGCGACTTCGCCCGCTAAGATGCGGGTAGCTGCGACCCCGGGAGTTTATGGCTCGATCCGCCGACCGGAACGATCCCCTATCTCTTTACCGGGCCAAGAGATCGGCCGAGGCCTCGCCTGAGCCCTACGCCGCGGCCCGCCCAGATAGAGGCTACGGGGGCCTGTTCGTAGTCCACCTGCACCGCGCCCGCCGCCTCCACTACGACCTCAGGCTGGAGATGGAGGGGGTTTTGCGATCCTGGGCGGTGCCGAAGGGGCCGTCGAAGAACCCGAAGGACAAGCGCTTGGCCGTGCTGGTGGAGGATCATCCGCTCGAGTACGGCGACTTCGAGGGAATCATCCCCGAGGGCAACTACGGCGCGGGTCCGGTGATCGTCTGGGACCGCGGCGAGTGGATTCCCCTGGAGGATGTGGAGGACGGGTTCAAGCGGGGAAAGCTCCTCTTTGAGCTCAAAGGTTACAAGCTGAAAGGGCGCTGGACCCTGGTTCGAATCAAGTCCAAGAAGGCCAGCTCGGGGAAAGAATGGTTGCTGATCAAGGAGCGGGACGGCTACGTCTCGTTGCAAGGAGACGATTTTCCCGCCGCTTCCGTACTGTCCGGGCTTACGGTGGATGAACTCGCCGAAGGCGGCGAGAGGGCGCGCGCCGTACTCCAGCGATTGCGGGAACTCAGGGCTCCGCGGCGGTCGGTGCGGGTGGAAGACGCGGGTCTTATGCTGGCCACCCCGGCGGAGCACCCTTTCACCAAAGAGGGCTGGATTTTCGAGATCAAATACGACGGATACCGTGTCCTGGCAGCACGGCATTCGGGGCGGGCAAAACTCTTGAGCCGCAACCGGAAGGACTTGACCGCGGTTTTCCCGGAAATCGCCCGGGCCGTCCAGGCGCTGCCGTACGAGAGTCTCGTCCTCGACGGGGAAGTCGTCTGCTTGGACGACGCCGGGCGGCCTAGCTTCGATCGGTTGCAGCAGCGCGGCAGGTTGCAAAGGTCGCTGGATATCAAGAACGCGGCGGTCCGCCTCCCCGCCACACTGTTCGCCTTCGATCTGCTGGCGTTCGAGGGCTTCGATTTGAGGCCGCTGTCACTGGTGGAGAGGAAACGGCTGTTGCGGGAAATTCTCCCCCCCGCAGGCGCGCTCCGCTACGCCGATCATGTGGAGAAAGAAGGAGAAGCCTTCTACCGGGAGCTCATGCGGTTGCGGCTCGAGGGAATGGTGGGCAAGCGGTCGGACTCCCCCTACCGGGGCGGTCGGTCATCTGACTGGATCAAGGTCCGGGCCGAGCGAACCGGAGACTTCGTGGTGGTGGGGTTCACCGCTCCCCGCAGATCCCGCTCGGGGTTCGGGGCGCTTCACCTCGCCTCTTTTGTTCGGGGAGAACTGAAGTACGCCGGGAGGGTGGGGTCCGGATTCGCTCCCGGGGACCTGGAGGAGATCCGGCAACGGTTGGAGGTTCTCCGCCGCAGAGACCCGCCCTGTTCGGGTCCGGTCCCACGGGGGAAGAACCACACCTGGATAGAACCCGAACTGGTGTGCGAGGTGCGCTACAAAGAGCGGACGGCACAGGGACTGTTGCGACAACCGGTTTTCCTGCGCTTTCGCAACGACAAGGATCCCCGGCAGTGCGAGGCGGACTTCGCGCCCGAGGTCGAAAGACATCCGGAGGCGGTCACTCTCCAAACTACCGGGCCGGTACCCGATCCGGACACCGTGCCGGTTTCCAATGCGGACAAAGTTTTCTGGCCGGAGGACGGCTATACCAAAGGCGACTTGATCGCCTACTACCGGTCCGTGGCCCAGTGGTTGCTTCCGTATCTCGAGGATCGACCCTTGGTGCTCACGCGTTATCCCGACGGAATTGGCGGTAAATCGTTCTTTCAAAAGGACGCTCCCTCTTTCGTACCGCCTTGGATTCGGACCGAGCGACTCTGGAGCGCGGGCGCCGAGCGGGAGTTGGACTACCTGGTCTGTGACAGCGAGTCGGCGCTGATTTACATCGCGAACTTAGGAGCCATTCCCCTTCACGTCTGGGGGTCGAGAATAGGCAGTCTGGAGCTTCCCGACTGGTGTATTCTGGATCTGGATCCGAAGGAGGCCCCTTTCACCCACGTCGTTACAGTGGCCCGAGAGATCAAAAGCCTGTGCGATCGCATAGAGCTGCCCTGTTTTGTGAAGACCAGCGGATCCACGGGACTGCACGTTTTGATTCCCTTGGGCAGGCAGCTCACCTACCAGCGGTGCCGGCAGCTGGGGATGGTATTGGCACGGGTCGTCGCTTCGGAGCTGCGCGAGATCGCCACCGTGGCGCGCAATCCCGCCCGGCGGGAGGGCAGGGTGTATATCGACTACGTACAGAACGGCCACGGGCGGTTGCTGGTAGCTCCTTTTAGCGCGAGGCCAATTCCCGGGGCCCCGGTCTCGATGCCGCTAGAGTGGCGGGAAGTGAACGATCGCCTCGATCCGGCGAGCTTCGACATCCGCACCGCCCCCGCGAGGATGCGGAAGCTGAAGAGAGATCCGATGCGCGAAATCCTGGAGCTGAAGCCCGATCTGCAAAGGTCGCTGGAGTTGCTCTACCGGCTCCTGGACCGCAGCGTAGAAGGGGTAGAAGAAGAGACAACCGACTAGGGACAACCGACTAGCGGAGGGGAGGCTTATGATCGCTACGCGCTTCAAAAGATGCACCCCGCCACTCGTCGCGGCGGTGCTGATGGGCGTTCTTTCCGGGGCCGAGCTCGCCGCACAGGGGGAACCCGACAGTCTGATACCGCTGGGGACCACCAAGGGCGAGCGCTACAACCGGCTGGTGATTCGGGGGGTCACGGTAATCAGCGGGCGAGGCACTCCCGGTACCAACCGCGCTATGCCCCCCGAAGGTCCGGTGGACGTGGTGATCGAAGGGAACGTGATTGTGGACATGGTTCCGGCGGATCCGGTGAATCTGGCCAGCCGCAGGAGCCAGCGGCCCACAGGAGACCGGATCCTGGATGCCAGCGGCATGTATCTGATCCCGGGCCTGGTGGATATGCACGCCCATCTGCCGCGCAACGGCGGGAACCTCGGCCCCCAGGCTCTGGAGTACACCTATCGGATCTACCTGGGCCACGGAGTGACGGCGGTGAGGGACGCGGGTACCGGGGCCGGGATAAGGGAGATGGCCGAGCAGCGGAGGCTGAGCGCCGCCAACCAGATCGTTGCTCCCCGGCTGGTCTTGTGCCAGCGGTGGCCTCTTCCTCTGGGACGGTGGAACGAAGGGAACACGCCGGAAAAAGCCCGGGCGATGGTTCGGGAGTTCAAGGCCCTGGGTGCCGACTGCGTGAAAGTGAGCAAGAGTCCCGGTCACTATCCCGACGTGCTCGAGGCGATCGTCCAGGAAGCGAACGCTCAGGGTATGTTCGTGATGACGGACCTGAAGGTCTCAGAGACGGACGCGGCGGTGGCCTCGCGCTTGGGTGTGCGGAGCATCGAGCACTGGTACGGCGTGCCCGATGCAGCTCTGCCCGCGTCCCAGAACTTCCCGCCGGACTACAACTACTGGGACGAACTCGACCGCTTCCGGTGGGCCGGAAGGCTCTGGGAAGAGGCGGATCAATATCCCGAGCGGCTGAGCGCCGTGATCGATCTCATGATCAGGAACGGGACCAACTGGGATCCCACCATGGTGGTTTACGAAAAGAACCGCGATTTGGCGCGGGCTGTCACGCTTCCGTGGCGAGAGACTCTGGTACATCCCCACGAGCTTGCAGCCGGTCCCGATTCCACGGTGCACGGAGCCTATCACCGGGAGTGGAAAACTTCAGACGAGGTAGCCTGGAAGCGCAACTTCCAGATCTGGATGAAATGGGTTCGCGAGTTTCACCGCAGGGGAGGGCTGCTTACCGCGGGCAGCGACGACGGAGAGCTGGGCGGCATATCGCTGATCCGGGAGCTGGAACTGATGCAGGAGGCCGGCATTCACCCGATAGACATATTCAAGGTGGCGACGACCAACGCCTATCAGGTATTGGGTTGGGAGCGCCACTGCGGGGTACGCGTGGGGTGCATAGCGGACCTGGCGGTGGTCAACGGGAATCCGATAGACAATCTCAAGGTTATGTATGGGAGGGGTTACGGCTTCTACGGCATCCTGCCGCGCGAGGAGCGCGTCAAGCACGGGGGCGTGAAGTGGACTATCAAGGACGGAGTGGTTTACGACGCTCAAGCACTGCTCCGGGAAGCCGAGTGGTATGTGGCTCAGGAAAAGCGCCGGTTGGGTGCCGTAGCCGACGGGGAAACGCGCTGAACTGCGAGCGTTGAAGGCGGGTGCGGGCCGCAAAGGATGTCAGCGGTTCGCCAGCTCCAGGAACCTTTTGGCGAGCCGCGGGCCGGCGCCCGCTTCTTCGTGTTTGAAGAATACGTACGCCTTCCGCCAGGGTTGGTCCAGCACTCGGCGCACCCATTCCGCGAGCTGGGAGTCGTCGTAGCTTTCGCGCCGGAGTCGCAGGTAGCCGAAATCGGCCGTAAGAACCAGCCGGACCGGTTCTTGACCGGTGTCGGCGGCGCAGAGTGCCAGGTTGTGCTCCCGCAGGATCGCGTAGGTCTCCTCGTCGAACCACGACGGGTGGCGAAATTCCAGCGCCGCTATCCAGCGGCGGGGTAGGGAAGAGGCAAAGGCCGCAAGGGTCTCGATGTCCTTCTTGAAGCCTGGAGGAAGCTGAAACAGGGTGGGCCCCAACCGGCGGCCCAGAACCGTACAGGTCCTGAAGAAATAGTTCAGGTCTTCTCCGGCGTCTTTGAGCCTCTTGTAGTGAGTAATCTTCTGAGGCGCCTTGAGGGCAAAGGAAAAATTTTCCGGCACCCGCTCCGACCAGTCGAGGAGCAGCTTCTCGGTAGGCATGCGGTAGAAAGTGTTGTTGATCTCCACTGCGGAGAAGTGGCGAGCGTAGAACCCCAGCATTTCTTCATTCCTGATCGTGGCCGGATAGAAGCTTCCTCTCCACTCCTTGTAGGCGTACCCGCTGGTTCCCGCAGCTATCTCCATTCGAGGCGCTCAGGGAGTGACCACGCGCACACCCTTGGGAGGTGTGAAGCTCAGCTCTTCCGGTGCGATCTGCAGGTTGACGGCGGGTTTGGAAAAGATCAGTTCCCGGCGCTGTCCGGAAGGTTCGGCCAACTCGAGCTTGCGAGGCCATCCGTCGCTTACGGCCAGAGAAAGCACTGCCTCCCGGAAGGGCATGTCGCGCTCTCGGGGAACGAATCTCACCACGTCCACAGCCTCGCCGCCGAGCTCTTGTCGGCCCAGGTAGGATGCTTGGTAGCGCTCCAGTGGCCGGTCGATGAACTGGGCAAACAAGTTGGGAGTGGTGGCACCGCTTGCCGGTATCGGCTGGCGGATGACCTGGTCCGGTACCGTGCTGGGGGTGTAAAGCCACAGCCATCGGCCGTCTGCCACGATCCTGTCACCCTCGGGGTCGAGGAAGCGCATGGCGAACCGGTCCGGCGGAGCGAGGAACAGGACGCCGCGGGATCGCTCGGGGGCTCCCAGCATTGGATTGGTTATGGTCTGGGTGAACTCGGCCCTTAGTGTTTGCATTTGATCGTAAGCCCGCTGGGCCCGGGCCAGGGCCGAATTCAGATCGGCCTGCTGAGCCGGTGCTGCGGTCGCCCAAAGCCATCCCGCCGCGGCTAACAGCGGTCTCATACCTGCGCAGCCGACCCTATGGGATCGGCAACCCGGCGGTGGATGGCTTCGGCTATCACCCGAATCTCTTTCATCAGCTCCGCGAACTGTTCGGGATAGAGGCTCTGGGCCCCGTCGGAGAGGGCGCGGTCAGGTGCGGGGTGTACTTCTACCATAATGCCGTCGGCTCCGGCGGCCACCGCAGCCCGCGCCATGGGAATGACCTTGTCTCGCCTCCCGGTGGCGTGGCTGGGATCAGCTATGATGGGCAGATGTGACAGTTCGTGGACCACCGATATAGCCGCAACGTCGAAGACATTCCGGGTGGACGAGTCGAAGCCGCGGATTCCCCGCTCGCAGAGTATCACGTCGTGGTTGCCGGCTGCGAGCAGGTATTCTGCTGAGAGGAGCAGCTCGGTGATCGTGGCTGCCAAGCCCCGCTTGAGTAGAACTGGCTTTCCCGCTTTTCCGGCGCGCTTGAGCAGCGAAAAGTTCTGCATGTTCCGCGCACCTATCTGAATGATGTCGGCATACTCCGCCACCAGATCCACTCCTTCGGGGTCCATGGCCTCGGTTACGATCAGCAGCCCGGTCTCCTCTCGCGCCTTGGCCAGGAGTTTGAGTCCTTTGACGCCTAGCCCTTGGAAGGAGTAGGGTGAACTGCGGGGCTTGAAAGCTCCCCCCCGGAGAATCGAGGCTCCCGCCTGCCGTACCAGCCGGGCGGTCTCCAGGATCTGGGCCTCCGATTCCACTGAGCAGGGGCCGGCTATGACTACGATCTCCGTTCCACCGATGCTGAGCCCTCCAGGGAGCTGCACCACCGTGTTTTCGGTTTTCCACTCGCGGGAGACCTGCTTGTACGGCTGGGTTACGTGAATGATCTCCTTGACCCCCGGCAGGCCGGCGATCCGGGATTCGTCCACCCGCCCGTCGTTGCCCACCAGCCCCACGGCGGTCCGCTGAGCTCCCGGCATGGGACGGGCCTGGTAGCCCATCTCTTCGATCGTTTGCACCACGCGCTGGATATCTTCGGGCGTGGCGTTGTGTTGCATTACCACCAACATCACCGCTCTCCCACAGTGAATCGGTCACCGTCTCTGGCGGCTACCACCGGCCCCTGAAACACCCGCGCAGCCGCCGCCGCGGGGTCCGTTCCCTCGATCGGGGGGTAGAAGTGGGTAAGCACCAGGCGCCGCGCTCCCGCCGTGCGGGCCAGGTGCCCGGCACTTGTCGGAGTTAAATGTAGCTCGATTCCAGCCGAGTCGGGGAGCGAGCACTCGGCCAGTAAAAGGTCGCAGCCCTTGGCCCATTCTGCCAACTCCTCGCTGGGGCCGGTGTCGCCGGTATAGACCAGGCGCAATCCTCCGTGTTCCACCGCGTACGCCATGCTTTCCGGAGTGTGAGGGGTTTTGAACGAACTCAACACGGTGCCCGTGTCCAACTCTACCCGCTCGCCGGGACGGATCTCGACGATCTCGAGGGAGTAGCCCGGCTCCAAGACCCAGTCGTCCAGCGCCCCGGCCAGCAGGGTCAACCTCGTGGCCAGACCTCGGGGACCGATTACCACCAGAGGATCGCTGCGCGGAGGATGGGTCCCCCATTTCAACGCGAAGAGCAGCATGGGGAACTCGCCCCAGTGATCCGGGTGAAAATGCGTCAGTGCTACGTGGGTTACCCTCTCCCAAGGGATCCCGAAGCCGGCCGCCCGGTGCAGCGTCCCGGCCCCGCAGTCGAGAAGCAACCGCACAGCTCCAGCCTCGACCCAGTGAGCCGCCGCCGTGCGCTGCGCAGACGGAGCAACCGTGCCCGATCCCAGTACCGTAAGCTCCACGATCGATGCCCTCCCGGAACCTCGGAGTCCCTAAGGATGTCCCAAGAAAACCGCTCGCCTGAAGAAGATACCATCCGGCGTCTCCAGTTTGATCAGATACACGCCGCGGAGCGCCGGCACGCCTCCTTCGGAGAAGCCGTCCCATTCGAATGCCGGATCGCAGCTCCCCGATTGCCCCACCCCGGGGCGGCCATAACGGCCCGCGGGGAGTTGTTCCGGAACCCGGGAGTTGGGTATCAATCGCTTTATCAGATGTCCCCTGAGATCCAAGATCTCCAGCCGCACTCTGCCCGGGCGGGCCAGATCGAACCAAATGCAGGTAGTGGAACGCCCGGTGGAGATATTGGGAAACGGGTTGGGGAAGTTCTGAAACAGCAGGGTAACGCTCGGCACGCTTTCGTCCACGATGACGAAGGATCCCCGGCTGGTCGTACTCGCGGTGTCGCCGCCCAGCCGGGACCGGACCCTCCAGCGGTAAGGCGTGTTCAGTTCCAAGTCCCGCTCCGGAGTAAAGGAGGTGGAGTCGAGTCCTAAAGCCACCAGTTCGATGTCCCCGTTGTCCGCCCGGATTATCTCCACATCGTAAGTGAACGGTCCCGGCGGACTCGAGACCGGCGGTGAGCTCCACCTGAGGAGCGGCCGGGTTTCTCGGATCGTGATCCCCGCCGGGTCGTCCAGGGTGAGGAGCCTGGCCCACTGCGGTGCGGTGTATCGGCCTCTGGGGGCCACTGTGAAGGTTGCGGTGTCGGCTGCCGTAGCTTGAATGCTGAAAGCGATCCGAGTTCCCGGACGCTGGGCCTGTTTGAGGGTCACTTGCGTGTTTTCCAAGGTCGTGTCGATCAGCAGGGTGGTGTCCGAATTATCCGCGCGCACCACGCGCAGCCGGTATCGTACCGGGAGGGCGAAAGAAGGCACGTTCGGTGTCTCCCAGGTGAACGTGGGAGTCGGGCTGTCCAGCACGGTATCCCGGGGGCTGGTGACCAGGATTCCGCGGGGAAAGGTCGCTGCCACCAGGGCGTCGGGTCGGCCCCATCCCCGATCGGAAGCGGGAGAATCGGCGTTGTTGCCGCTGTTCCTCAAAGCCAGACCCGTCTCGTATCCGGTGAGCGCGGGGTGTAGTTCCCTGAGCAGCGCCGCCGCTCCCGCCACCAGCGGCGTGCTGAAGGAAGTGCCGTCCAAACGGCTGAACCCTGTGGAGCTCTGAGTATCCACCACCCATATCCGCAGTCCGGGGGCTACCATGTCGGGCTTGATTCTTTCGTCGGCGGTCGGTCCCCGGGAGCTGAAGAAGACCAAGAACCCCAAAGAATCTTCCGCTCCCACCGCAAAGACCGAGTCTCCGTCTGCTGGAGTTACCAGCGACCGAGGCTGCGGCCCTCCGTTGCCCGCAGCAGTGACGACCGTCATCCCCCGCGCCGCCGCGAGATCGGCAGCGACGGTGGTTACGGCGAAGTCCCCGTTGAGCTGCCCCGGGGTGTAGGCGAAGCCGTCGTCGAATCTCAGGTATCCCAGACTGGAGGAAACCACACGGGCGCCCAAGGAGTCCGCCCACTCCAGCGCCGCTACGTAATTGTCCTCTTCCACGCGGCGCTCGGAGCGAACGTCCTCCGTCTTAGCCAGCAGGTACTCGGCTTCGGGTGCTATCCCGACGATGGAACCGGGAACGTTTGCCGCCAGCAGCGACCAGACCGCAGTGCCGTGCCGCGAAGCGTCGGGCGCGTCTCCCGGCTGATTTTTGACCACCGTGTCAGGCGCCAGGCTGTCGCCCACGAAATCCCGCTGCGCTACCACCCTAGCCGAGGCGAAGGCGGGATGGTCGGTCTCGAAACCGGTATCTAGTAGCGCGATCCGCACGCCTCGCCCCCGGTAGCCGCGCTCCACCAGAGGGAAAAGGTTGAGCCGGCGAAGCGGCATCGCCGACGGGCCGTAGAGGGAATCGCGCGAATCGGCGGCGGGAGCGTGGGGAATCTGCTGGGTTGGCGGGGACGGGAGCTTGGGCGCTATGAAGACCGCAACCGGCTGGATATGGCGCAGCAGATCGCTGCTCTGCGCGACCTCCAGCGCGCTACGGTTCAGCCTGGCGGAGACCGCGTGGAGCCACCGGCTGATACGCCGTAGCCTGCCGCCCGACTGTGCCAGCAGGGATTCTACCGCCTCCAGCGGGACCTCCGGCCGGGCAAAGAGCCAAACGGTAACCACTGAGTCCTGGGCCAGGATTCTTTCCACCGCGGGGGAGACCGTCGGCCGCTGTCCTTCGAGCGGCGCGGCGGTCACTGCGACGAGGCCCAGGGAGACCAGCGCGCCCCTTCCGACTACCCTTGCCCGCAGCATTTGGGCGAGTCGAGGCGTGGCCTAGACCGGCTCTGCGGCTCCGAGCCGCACTCCCACTATGGTGGAGACTCCGGGTTCCTGCATCGTTACCCCGTACACCGCATCGGCCGCCTGCATGGTGCGCGGATTGTGGGTAATCACGATGAACTGGGTTTGATGCTTGAACTCGCTCAGCAGTCTCACGAAACGCGCCACGTTGGCGTCGTCCAAGGGAGCGTCCACTTCGTCCAACAGGCAGAACGGACTGGGCTTGGTGAGATAGATGGCGAAGAGCAGGGATATGGCTACCAGCGTCCTCTCTCCGGAAGAGAGGAGATGGATGCGCTGGGTCCGCTTCCCTCGCGGGGCCGCCCAGATCTCGATGTCGCTCCCCAGGGGATCGCTTTCGTCCACCAGCCGGAGATCGCACTCGCCTCCCTCGAAGAGCGTGCGGAATACGACCTTGAAGTTCTCCCGGATCCGGGAGAAAGTGTCCGTGAACATCGACCGAGCGGTCTCGTCGATCTCCCTGATCGCCTGCAGCAGGCTGTCACGAGCGCGCACCAGGTCTTCCCGCTGAGCGGTGAGAAACTCCAGCCGTTTGAGCTCTTCCGCATGCTCCTCCACCGCCAGAGGATTTACCGGGCCCAGAGCTTCGATCGCCTGGGTGAGGCGCTCGACCTCCTCCCGCAGCAGTTCGGGGTCGCCCTCGACTTCGGGTACGGACTCCAGGAGCTGGTCCAGCGGCTTGCGCCACTCGGCCTCTATTCTCTCCGCCAGCGCCCGGCGCCGCCCCTCGATCTCCTGCTCCGCCAGGTCCAGGCGGTGACCTTCCTCTTTGAGTTCCGAGACGCGCTGCCGGGCCCGCTCCAGAGCCGCTTCCGATTGCGCCAGAGCCTCTTCGCTCATCTCGAGCGCCCGTCCGGCTTCTTCGGCTGCAGCCGCTAGTTGGGTCACTTCGGTTCGGTGTTCGGCAAGCTGGTCTTCCCACTCGGCGCGGCTCGCCCGGAGATGCTCCTGCTCTTTTTCCAATTCCTTCAATTCAGCCTCCAGGCGCTCTATCGCCGCCTCTGCTTCGGCCAGTTCCCGCGCCGCCCGCTCCTCCCGCTCCCGAGCAGCTTGCTCCCGGGCCGAAACCTGAGCCTCCTCCACCTGCCAGCGCACCCGTTTCTCCCGGGCGGCTTCCTGGGCTGAGTCAAGCTGGCTCAAGTTTTCGCGCTGCACCCGCAACTCTTCCTCCAGGCGGCTCTTCTCCTCCGCAGATCGCGCAAGAGCTTCTCCTATCGCCTCGAGCCGGGCACTGCACGCAGCGCGGCGATCCCTCAGCCGCGACAGCGCACCATCCAGCTCGCCAAAGTCCCTTTCCAGACGGGCCAGCTCGCGCGCAGCGTCCTCGCGCGCCGCTTGCGCCTCTCGCGCCGCCTGCTGGGCGCGCTCACTGCGAGCCAACGCCGCAGCAAGTTGCCGCTCAGCTTCGGCCAGCCGCGCTACGGCATCGTGCAACCTCCGCTCCAGCCCAGCAGCCGCCTCGCGCTGCTCCTCCAGCTCCCGGGTCACCTCGAGCAACTCCGCCCTTCGACTCAACAAGCCGCTCGAACCGTCGCCCAACCACACCGAACCGTTGGAACGCTCTATGCACGCGCCCTCGGGATCCGCCGGCAGATCCCCTCCGATCAGAGCCGCCACCCAGCGTACCGCCGGTTCCCTTACTTCCAGGCCTTCCGGGATCGCGGCAGAAAGAGCGATACCTGCCGGGCCGGGCTCCACCGGCAGGAGTACCAGCGGTCCCGGCTTGCGCTCGCGGTGCCACGACTTCACGCGCTCCACGGCCTCCCGGTCCTTCACCAAGACCGCGTGAACCCAATCCCCCAGCAGCCGCTCCGCCAGGCGCGCCCGCGAACCGATCGCCGTTATGAAATCGCTCAAGGGACCCAGAATCAGGTCGTGTCCTATCTGCTCGCGATCTCGGAGCAACTCCTTGGCCGCCGGAGCCAATCCCTCCCGCTCTCGCTCCAGCTCCGCCAGCGCTCCCTGCCGGACTTCCAGCTGAGCCAGCCTTTCCAGGCTAGCCCTCCGCTCGACCCTCAGCGCGGCTTCGTTCTCTCGAGCTGCCGCCACGGCGTGCCGCGTTCGCTCCAGTTCCACCGAGGCGTCGTGTCGCTCGCGCTCTCTTTCCGACAGTGCGCCTCTGGCGTCAGCTTCCCGTTCCCGCGCCCGTTGTCTCATCGCCTCGAGTTCCCTGAGGCGCTTGGTCAACTCTTGTTCCTGCGTAGCGAGATCGGCGAGCTCCCGCTCCACTAGCCCTTTCTCCGCCTGCAGCGCGTGGAGACGTTCGGTTTCGGCTTGGAGGGCACCCTCGAGATCGCGCACCTTCTGGCGCTGCTCCGCCAGCCGCGCCCGCACCTCTTCCTCTCCCGCAGCGCGGAGATCCAACTCCATCTGCACCGACCGGCGCGCCTGCTCCGCCGCCTGACGCTCCTGAGCGGCAGCGGCCCGCTCCCGCGCCAACTGCTGCGCCCGCTCCCTCGCCTGATCCCGCTCGGCCCGGGCGCGTACCAGTCGCGCCGCGGCGTTCTCCAGCCGCTCGGCGGCAAGCCTCAGGTCGCCTTCCAGTCGCTCCACCTCCACCCGCGCGGCCGCCAGGCGTCGCTCCACCTCCGCACGCCTGGCTTCTGAAGAAGCTCTGGACTCCACCCGAGCGGCCCGATCCTGCTCCGCCAGCGAAAGGGCCCGCTCAGCCTCCGGAAGGGCCCGCAACAACTCCTCTCGAGCCCTCCTCAGCTCGCCCCGCCGCCGGTCGATCTCCGCCAGATCGTGCCGGGCCAGCGTCACCACGATCCCCAACTTCTCCTGCGTATACTGGCGGTGGCGCTCGGCCTTGCCACGCTGCCGCGCCAGACTGCGAACCTGAGTTCTAACCTCGGCAATAATGTCGTCCAGCCGCGTCAGATCCTCGGTGGTGCGGTCCAGACGGCGCTGCGTCGTCTCCTTGCGGTCCCGGTACAACCCGATCCCCGCAGCCTCGTCGAAAAGCGAGCGCCGCTCTTCCGCGCGGTCGGAAAGAAGGCGATCGATCATCCCCGCCTCCATCACCACACCGGCTTCGCTGCCCAGACCCGTACCGCGCAGAAGATCCTGTACGTCCCGCAACCTCACCGGCGTCTGGTTGATCAGATACTCGCTCTGACCGCTCCTACTCAAGCGGCGGGTGATTTCGACCGTGCTGTAAGCCACCGGAAGTGTCCCGTCGCTGTTGTCGAACGCCAGGGTGACTTCGGCGATGTTCACCGGCCGCCGCTTGGCGGAACCGTGGAAGATTACGTCCTCCATCCGCTGGCCTCGCAACAGGCGGCTGCGTTGCTCCCCCAGCACCCAACGGACCGCGTCCGAGACGTTGGACTTGCCGCATCCGTTGGGGCCGACGATCGCCGTGACCCCGGAGTCGTAATGAAAGTCGACGCTGGTGGCGAACGACTTGAATCCCGAAAGACTGAGGCGAATGAGCTTCATGGTCTGATTCCTAACCGGCGCACCAACTTGCCTCGGAGACCCGCAGCACCGAGCAGCGAGTCCGCCAGGCTGGCCTGACTGCCCTCTTCGAACGCACCGGCGAAGATTCGCTCCGACCCTCCCGGCGTTCTCAGGGCGTAAAGGGACATCCCTAGCTCCGAGATATCTTCCAAGCTGTAATCCCCGAGCTCCAAGGCAAAGGGCGTGCGCAAGATAGTTCCGTTGGGTCGTTTGACCAAACCCCGCTCCCAGAGTCGCCGGAGCAGCGAATCCGCCGCAGCCGCCGTGGGAAGAGCTCCCAGCAACACCCGGTACCAAACGCCCCGAGTGCCCAGTCTCACCGGTGCCACGGTGACTACTTTTTCTGCACGAGCGAGCTCCTCGGCATAGTCGACTGCCTGCTCCGCAGTGCTGAAAGCCGCAACCTGAACGCTGTAAAAGAGCGAGTCGGCGGCCGGCCCCTCCGGCACGGAGACACGCCCTCCAGCCGCAGCGGGATCGGGCAGTGGCCTTTGCGAGGCCGAACGCCAGGGACCGGCGATCCAAAGAACCAGAGCGGCGGCCACTACCGACGCCGCAACCAGCGCCGCTGGCCGGAATGACCTGGTGCTCCGCGGGCGCTTGCCGGCGCGGGCGACAGACGATACAGGGAACTCTGCCCCGGTCACCACCGCCAGCACCGGCACCCCGGCCTCCACCATTCGCTTTATGCCGGGCAAACTGCCCGCTGCTGGGTCGTAACCCCGGGGCGCAAGGATCACCAGCCCGTCAGGGGTCAAGGCAATCTTGGACAATCCGGCAGGCGAGAGGTACAGCACCATGACCGCCCCTTGGCTCCCAAAACCGCGGGCTAGCCTCTCCCAGCGTGGTGAACTCCAAACTTGCTCCGGGTCGGATGTTTTTGAGCCGGCGCCGATGTAGTAAAGGTCCCGCTCCTGTTGCCGCGCCGCGTAACCTAGGGAAACGCCGAAGAGGAAAGCGTCTGCGATCCCTTCGGCTACCGTTTCTCTAGCCCCCGCATCGAGGACCGGGGATTCGAGATCTAAGTCCGCCAAAAGAGTTCGCCTTCCGCCCGACGCTATGCCCCGCGCTATGGTCCACGTTACCCGCGCTGCCCAAGCGGCGTCCGCTTGAACCGACGTCACGGCTATCACGGTGCGGTCGGAGGCAAGGGTCGGAACCAGGTTGGGAAGGTAGGTCTCCGAAACCTGGCGGTAGCTCATCGCCCGAGCGGTTCCTCATCTTGCGGGGGAGGTGGGCTCGGGCGTTCTCTCACGAATATCCAAAACGAGCGCCCCAGTTTGCGCCCTATAGCTTCGGCTTCCTCTCTGGTGCGGTAAGGTCCGAGCACCACCCGGTATCTGTCCTCTTCCGGCGAGGGCGGGAGCACCAGCGCTTCCATGCCGGCTTGCCTCAGGCTCCGAGCCAGATCTTCGGCCCAGAGCTGATTGGAAGTGCTGCTTACCTGAACGAATATTTCCTGTTGCGCAGGTTGGGCCGCGGGGGGAGCGCTCGTATCGCTGACGATCTCCAGAGCCGGCCTCCGGGGATCCCACGCCGCGGCAAGCCAAAGGTCGGCTGCTCCTCCTACAACGCGCCCCGTGACCACAAAGGAATCAGCAGCCACGGCCACGACGTCCCTGCCGCGGAGCAGCAAGATCGTTCCGTCAGGTGCCACCGCGGGCAGGTCGTCTCGCCAGCGACCCGGCAGAGTGGCCCGAACCTCATTTCGAATCAGGTCTATCACCCAAAGGGAATCGCCCTGGGCCGGGCGGACGAGAAGAATTCTACCCAGCGGATCGGGACGCAGTTCTGCTGCCCGAGCCGGCAGCCTAACTCGGCCTGTGACTCTCCGGTCGAAACGGTTCAATACGGTGAGAACGCCTCTGTGGTCCGCTACGTAGATGCGGTGTTCTGCTGGCGCCACGGCGACAAGCGCGGGGGGAGGATTCAACTCGACGAACTCGACACGCTCGGGATCCGCGGGGTCGAAGATTACAAGCCCCGAATCCACCCCGGCCGCTACGATGTCGCCCCAGCGCGCCACCGCTAGGGCCCTTGCGTCCAGCGTGCGTCGCGTCGGGGGTTTACCCCCCGATATGAGCTGAAACTCGATCCGGTCGCCTGCTCCGGTAGCCGCCAAGGCCCGGCCCCCTATCGTCCCCCAAAGCCCCACCGGGCTGACCCGCAGCGTGTCGGGCCAGGAGGTCACGCTTCGGTGCTCCAACGTCGCCATACTTCCGTCCCGGCGGACGAAATGCACGCGATTAGTGGGGCCTAGGGCTGCAGCTACCACGCCCGTTTGGACGACCCGCACCCGGCCGGTGGAGAGATCCAACACTGCCAGCGCGCTATCGGTAGTGAGCAGATAGATCTGATCGTGTTCCGAGGAAAATCCGATTACCCGATTGACTTTCAGCCCCTGGGTCTTGAACTGCCACGCCGCTTCTTCCAGCCGCGGCAGCGTATAGAGCCGCGTGTCTCCCGTGCCGGTGGTCGAGAAGCGGAAAGCGACCGACGGTATCGCGCTTTGGGAGCCCCGTCTTTGCAGAGCTTCGTGGACCGGGTTTTTGGGTCCGGGGCCGCAGGCCGAAAGCGAGACGGCCGCCCCGAGCTGTATGAAAAGCGCCGCCCGCCGGTATCCGGTGCCCAATCGAATAGCCGCTCTCAGAATGTGGGTCCGAGACTCAGCGTCCAATAGGCCGATTGCCCGGGACGGTCCAGCGGCTTGGTGTAGTCAGCCCGCAAGACCACGAATCCCAGTAGATTTCCCCGGATCGACAGTCCCCAGCTTTTCAGCGGCTGCCTCACCACGTCCTTGTTTTCTCCCCGGCGCGACAGCTGCACCGTGCCGCCGTCGCGGAACAGGTCCCAGAAGTTGTGCTCCCGGTTCCAGGCCATCCCCATGTCGAAGAAGAGAGCCCCTTCGATGGGTGGGAGTCTGATCGGCAACACGCCCAGGGTGAGGTTCTGGATCAGCGGAAATCGGAGCTCGAAGTTGGTAACCGCGATCCGCGATCCTATGAGCTGGTCCAGGGCCGAACATCCGGTGATAGAGCCGGCGAGATCGAACAGGCATTCGTTGCGCCGGAAAGATCCGGCGGTGTAGCCGCGAATCAGCTCGGTCGAGCCCAAGAAGAGCGGGAACTGGTCGTCGTCTCGCCCGAAGCGCCCGAAGAAGAGTATCCGGCTGGCGAACACGATCGGCCCTACGATCTGGTCGTAGCGCCGGTAGTCGGCCAGCACCTGATGGAAGCGCCACTGCCCTATAGCGGGAGAGTACTCGAAACGGTGCCTCCGCCCCAGGAACGGCCCCACCCAAAGAGATATCGAGTTGTCGAAGACGTGGGCGATGTGGGGTTGCAAGTAGTGTATCGCGCCTCGGCCCTGTATGTCCAGGCTCTGATCCAAAATGAAGCCGCTCACCGGGTCGAAGAACTGGTCGAACGTCATAGTGGAGCGCGCCACTCGAGTAGCCCGCAGGCCCAGCTCTATGCGGCTGAAGCGGCTGAAAGGCCGGGCCAGTTCGCCGAACGCCTGGTGGATGATATACCGTTCGAGCTGGGTGCTCAGCCTGCCGCGTCCCCGCTCGTCCAAAGAGAGGGAGCTTCCCGAGTAGAAGAAAATGGGAGCCTGCTGGTATCCTACAGCCCAGTTGACTCTGCGCCTAAGGTTGGCGTATGCCACCAGAATCTGGGCTTCTTCTATCCGGCCGTTCACCTCGCCCGCCAGTAGCAAGCGGCGGTTGCCCAGCATGTCGGACAGCGATATGGCGGTGCCGCCGAAGAACCCGTTTCCGAAGTTGTCTCTCTGGTAGCCGATCGACGGCTGAATCATGTAATCGGGAGAAAGCTTGGCCGAGTATTTCCTGAAGCTGAATTCGGCGGTGTCCGGGAGGGCCAGCGCCGCGCTGTCCAGCAACGCCTTTACCGAGATCGTCTCGGCGGCTCCCCGTTCGCTCGGCTCGGGAGCGGCCGCTGACACGCGGAAGCCTCCCCGAAAACGGTACACCGATGCGGTGGCGAGAGGCGTCACCGAGGGGAGCCGATCGGGATCGATCGGGGCCACGGTATCCTCCGCAGCCTGTTCCGGCTGGGCCGCGACGATCCTGGCCGAGGGAGTGTAGGGCGTCCGCTTCAGGGTGCGCGGATTGTCCACCACATACACGTTGTACTGGCCCTGCTCGTAATAGGTGAACGCCAGCCTATCCGCCTTGTTCGCCCAGCTAATGGCCGGGGAGATCGGCGTGAACCCGCTCACTCCGGTGAAGATGTTGGTGAGCTGATAGACCGATTGGTCGGTGAAATCGTACAAGAAAACGTTGGCGATCCCCGTGCGGTTGGACACGAAAGCGAGAGAGAGACCGTCGGGGGCCCACTGGGGATTGATGTTGAATCCCTCCATGTTGTTCAAGAGCTCGATCCTGCCGGTCGGCAAGTGATACAGGGCGATCCTCAGCGGCTCGATGGCCAAGGTGTTGAAGTCGGTATCGGGGCCGCGGTCGGTGGCGAAGGCGATGGTGGCGCCGTCCGGCGACCAGGCGGGATGCAGATCGGCGTAACGATCGTTGGTAAGCCGCGTCAGGCCGGAGCCGTCGGCGTTCACGATGAAAAGATCGGAGAGTCCCCCGTCATAACCGGTAAAGACGAGCTGGGACCCGTCCGGAGACCACGACGGCATGGTGATTCCGTGGAGCGGCACTTCTATCCTGCGATGCACCCGCCGCCGCCGGACGTCGAAGATTACCAGATCGTCACGCCCTCCGTGCTTCACCGCGATGGCGAAGTAGCGGCCGTCGGGAGACCACGAGCCACCGGAGTACAAGAACCTCAGGCTCTCGAAATCCGAACTGAAGGCGCTCTTGATCAACCGCCGCTTGACCCGTCCCGTCTCGCCGTCCGCCAGGTAAAGGTCGATGAAGAAAGAATTGCCCTCGGAGAAGTACGCGATCTCCTTGCCGTCGGGCGAGAGGGCGGGGGAGACGTGCACCGTCCCTCCGGAGCGGCGCCGGTTAAGCAACGGATTGCCCACCTTGCGGGCCTTGTCCAACTCGGCGATCTGCGGTAGGTAGGCGCGCTGCACCGACTCCCGCCATTCCTCGGACAGATCGTTCATCGAGATACCCAACGCTCGCCGAATTCCCTGCTGGAGGCCAGCGGTGGCCACGGCGTGGAGCAACTCTCCTATCGCCCCGTCTCCCCACCGCTCCCCGATAAACGCCATGATCGCATGGCCGAAACGATACGGGAAAATGCTGGAGTTATAGGTGAGCTCCTCCAGTGTGGGCAGGTTGCCTTCCAGCGCGGCGTCCCGCAGCCACATCGCCGTTTCCGGCGTCACCGGGCCCAGCGAGAGATATTCGGCCATCCCCTCCATGAACCACAACGGAGGATTGACCGAAACCAGGCGCTGGATCCCGCCACCGATTCTGCCCCGAGCAAAAACGTCGAACTGAAATTGGTGAACGATCTCGTGCTGCAATACGTGCTCGAAATCCGCGTACGACCCGGTAAAGGGCAGCAAGATCCGGTGCCGGAACGGCTCGGTGACGCCCCCCGTCCCTTCCCCTATGTCGGTGACGTTGTTCTGCTGAAACTCAGTGTGAGAAGCGAAAAGAATGATCGGCTGCCGCTCCCGATATTGGTGGTTGAAAATCCGGGAGAGGCGGGCGTAAGCGCGTTCCGCCATCCGGGCGGCGTCCAAAGCAGCCTGGCGCTCCCCCTCATGATAGTAAATGTCGAAGTGCTCGGTTTGGATGACGGCGAAATCGAGCGTCTGGTACTGAACCTTGTTCTGGCCGAAGTATTGGGCCGGCAGAGGCCCGCCACCCAGGAGTACGGCGGCGATGAGCAAGAGGGAGGCGCGCTTCATTGGGATCACCTCAGTAATAAGCCGCGGGCACCGCCGGAGCGTCAGCCCACAGGCGCTCCAGCTGGTAAAACTCGCGCAGGGTGGGATGAAAAACGTGAACCACGAAATCGACGAAATCTATCAGAACCCAGCGACCAGCCGACATACCCTCCACGTGGTGAGGTCTCACGCCCCGGCGGGCGCATTCCTCCACCACGTGCTCCGCGAGGGCTCTTACATGGGTGTCCGACGACCCGGAAGCGATCACGAAGTAGTCGGTTGCGTCGCTCAGGCGCCTGAGATCCAGCACCACGACATCGGTCGCCTTATGCTCCTCCAGCGTGGAAACGGCGGCCCTGATCTCCCACCGCTCGCCCGCCAGGCGAGACTCGCCACTCATACTACATTACTAATCAAGTCGAGCCCGCAGTGTTCCCTTCTTTCACTACCCAGACGCGAACCTCCCCTTGTACCCCGGCCTCCAGCTTGACCGGAACTTTGTAAATCCCCACCAGCTTGATCGGTTCATCTAGCTCGATCCGGCGCTTGTCGATCCTATAGCCGAGCTCCTCCAACCTCTTGGCGATATCAGCCGCCGTTACCGAACCAAAGAGGCGATCGCCTTCGCCCGCCTTCATGGTAAAGGTGAGCGATATCTCCCCCAGCGCCTTGGCCTGCTCTTCCGCCCGAGCTCTGGCCTCCTCCATCCGCTGGGCTCGCTTCTTGGCCTCGGCCTCGAACCGCCGGCGGTTGCTCTCCGTCGCCAGATACGCCAACCCCCGGGGTATCAAGTAGTTGCGGGCGAAACCATCCTTGACCGTCACGATTTCGCCGGCCCTCCCTACTTTTTCTACGTCCTCTCGCAAGATCACTTCCATAGTTCGCCCTATAGACAAAGATAACCCCCTAATATCGGCCTACGGTTGCAGGCCCCTGCCAGCCAGCCTGCTCCGCAGATCGAAGCTTGCATCTATCACCCCTAACACGATGGCACCGGCGGCCACCAGAGGCAAGAGGAATACCACCGCCAGACCTAAAACCGCCATCGCCCAGGGTCCTATTCCCCCCAACAATCCCAGTCCGAACACCGTCACCGCCGCTCCTCGCAGGGCGTACAGCACTCCGGTAACGATGAGCAAGTTGACCGCCGCCGCCTTGGCTGCCGCTAACTTGGGCACCAGCACCACCGCCAGGGAAACCACTCCCAGCCAGCCCAGATGCTCGGTAAACCTGAAGTCCCGGAACCTTCCCGGTGGAAGCCCCCACGGCGAGCGGGCGATACGCCGGTAAAGCAGCAGCGCCAGCACCAGTGCGGCCATCAGCTGGAGGGTTGCGATCGCGGCATAATTGTCGGCCAAAACTCGGATACCTTCCTCCAACCATAGCGCCAGCTCCCGGGGCTCCCCGAACGGCGGAGCCGCTCCTCCGGGAGCCTCGGGATTCAAAACCCGGCCCAAAACCAGGCGCGCCCCGAAACTGGCCCGCCGCTCCACCCACCAACTCACCGCACCCCAGGACCAGCCACCGATCATGAACCATACCGCAAGGCTGCACGCCGCCACTAGCACCGAAAGCAGGACCCGATGGGTCGCCGTTCCCCGAGTGTAGCGGGTCGCGAGGGCGAACGTGACCGCCGCGATGAGCGTTCCGGCCCGAACCACCTGATCCGCCACCGTACCCTGGGCCGAAAGCCACCAAAGGCCGAATCCGGCAGCCGCCACCAGCGCTGCAAGCTGCCCTCGGGAAGCGGGGCGGGATAGGGATAGCAGCGCCGCCAGGGGCACTGCCACCATCCCCAAAGGTGCAAAGGCGGAAAAGGCAATTACCGCCAGAACGAGGCCCCAAAAACCTCGCTCCGGAGCACCACTACCTCGGTCCGACACCTAGCGGGCGTAGCCCCGAATGAAAGGAAGCAGAGCCAGGAAGCGGGCCCGTTTGATGGCGCGGCTGAGCTGCCTCTGGTGCCGGGCACAGGTACCCGTTAGCCGGCGCGGGAGGATCTTGCCCCGCTCGGCGGTAAACCGCACCAGCGTGCGCTCGTCCTTGTAATCGATCACCCGTACCCCCATCTCGCAAATGGGGCACACCTTACCGGGTCTTTTCATCCTTCGGACTCCTCTCGCACCTCGGAGGCGACTTCCTCTTCTTCCTCCTCGTCAAGCTCGAGCTCTTCCTCTTCTTCCTCCGCCACTTCTTCTATGCGAATCGCGGCGGGCATAGCACCCTCGTCGATCACGATCAGATGGCGGAGAACCCCCTCGTCCAGCTTGATGGCTCGCTCGAATTCACCCAACACCTGTGGTTCGGTCTCGAACTTCACCACCACGTAGTAACCGGTCTCCCGCCGCTTGATGGGATACGCCAGGGTCCGCTTGCCCCAGTGGTTCACGTCGGTAACCGGCTCCGGGCACGCCTCCGTGCGCAGCAGAGCGTGAAACCGCTCCAAGCGCCGGTTGATCTCGGCTTCTTCCAGTGTGCTATCGAAGATATAAACGACTTCGTAACGCCGGGCTTTCACGGCACCTCCTTTGGTCGTTGCGACTCCGATCCGGTGCAGTCGGAGTAGGTGGTTTGCAGGTCTAGCTGCTAGCAAAATAGCGTGGAACGGCGGTTCGCGAAAGCGGAGCAGCTCGCTTTTTTGACGGCGCCCCAGCGCCTTGCTATAAGCCGCAGTCTCCTCCTATACGTTGAACCTGAAAAGAAGGATTTCCCCGTCCTTCACTACGTACTCCCGCCCTTCGCTCCGCACCATGCCCGCCTCCCGGGCTTTCTTGTACGATCCCGCCCGGACGAACTCCTCCCAGCTCAGCGTCTCGCAACGGATGAACCCGCGCTGGAAATCCGAGTGGATCAGCCCCGCCGCCTCGAAGGCCGTGGTGCCGCGCCGAATGGTCCAGGCCCGCACCTCTTCTTCCCCCACGGTGAAAAATGTCTCCAGGCCCAAAAGCTGGTATCCCGCCCGAATCAGGCGGGCCAGCCCGGTCTGCTCGAGGCCCGCCGCCTCCATGAATTCCTTCCGCTCCTCCCCGTCGAGCTCGGACAGCTCGGCTTCCAGCTTGGCGGAAAACCCCACCACCACCGCACCCGGCCGGTCCCGCTCCACGGCCTCTTTCAGCCGCGCCACCAACGGCGGCTCCGGAACCCCCAGATCCCCTTCGCCCACGTTGGCGGCGTACAGCACCGGCTTTATCGAAAGCAGCCCCAAGCGCTCCAAGTGGCGGCGCTCTTCCTCGTTCCCTACAGCCGCCCAAGCGTCGCTCCCCGACTCCAGCGCTTCCCGGACCCGCTCCAGTACGGCCAGCTCTAGGACCGCTTCCTGCTCCCCCGCCCGGGCGTGCTTGCGAACCTTTTCCAGCCGCCGCTCCACTACAGCCAAGTCCGCCAGCGCCAGCTCGGTCTTGATCACCTGATAGTCGCGTTCCGGATCTACTTGGCCCATTACGTGGACCACGTCGGGATCCTCGAAGCAGCGCACCACTTCCACGATGGCGTCCACTTCCCGGATTTGGGCCAAGAACTGATTGCCCAGGCCCGCTCCTTTGCTCGCTCCCTCTACCAGACCGGCTATGTCTACGAACTCCACCAGGGCGGGAACCATTCGCGGGCGCCGGGCCACTTGGTTGATCCGCTCCAGCCGTTCGTCCGGCACCGCCACCACCGCTACGTTCGGCTCCACGGTGCAGAACGGATAGTTCTCCGCCGGCGCCCGCGAATTGGTAAGGGCGTTGAACAGTGTGGACTTGCCTACATTGGGCAGCCCGACGATTCCGAAACGCAGCACCTAGTCAACCGGCCGGTCACGCTATGAACCAAGGCGCAAGTACCAGACTCACCACCGCCATGAGTTTCACCAAGATGTTCATCGAAGGCCCGCTGGTGTCCTTGAACGGATCGCCCACGGTGTCTCCCACCACGGCTGCCTTGTGGGGGTCGGAGCCTTTCCCGCCGTGGTGGCCGCTCTCGATATACTTCTTGCCGTTGTCCCAAGCGCCGCCGGCGTTGGCCATGAACAGGGCGAGCATAACACCGGTGAGCGTAGCTCCGGCCAGCATCCCTCCCAGCGTCTGCACCCCGAAGAACTTGCCCACTATCACCGGCGCCAGAACCGCCGTAACTCCGGGGAGGATCATTTCCCTCAACGCCGCTCGGGTCGAGATGTCCACGCACCGGGCGCTGTCGGGTGTGGCTTTGCCTTCCATCAAGCCGGCTATCTCGCGGAACTGCCGCCGCACCTCCTGAACCATCCCTTCCGCGGCCCGCCCCACGGCGGTCATCGTGAGCGCCGCGATGAAAAAGGGCAATACCCCTCCGATGAACAGGCCGATCACCACCTTGGGATCGGCGATGTTGAGGTTTATGGGAGGCGAGCCCGGAGGAGTGACCGCGTTGGCGTAGGCGCTGAACAGCGCCAGGGCGGTCAGCGCTGCCGAACCGATGGCAAACCCCTTGCCGATGGCCGCGGTGGTGTTGCCCAGGGCGTCCAGGCCGTCGGTGATCTTGCGGACCTCGGGGCCCAGGTGGCTCATTTCGCTTATCCCTCCGGCGTTATCGGCGATCGGGCCGTAGGCGTCCACCGACATGGTGACTCCCACGGTAGCCAGCATCCCCACGGCGGCGATTCCGATTCCGTAGAGACCCGCAGCGCTGTAGGCCACGTAGATGGCGCCGCAGATCAGAAGCAGCGGCGCCGCAGTGGACCGCATCCCCACGGCGAGCCCGGCGATGATGTTGGTTGCGGGACCGGTGAGGGACGCTTCGGCGATTGCGCGGATGGGGCGCGACGCGGTGTAGTACTCGGTGGCCAGTCCGATGAATATCCCGGCCAAGGTTCCGGCCACCACGGCCCAGAACGGGCCCAGGGGCTGGGCGGAGCCGTCTGTGGAGGTGAGTCCTACGTCCACCCTCACGGTGATAGCGTACGCCAGCACCAGGAAGAGCGCCGCTGCCAGGAACGTGGCCCAGCGCAGCGCCGCCGCCGGGTCGAACTTCTCCAGCCAGCGGAAGAGCCCGATAGCCGCCACGCTGGCGGCCAGGCCCGCTACGGCGTAAAGAACGGGCAGGGCTGCCCCCGCCATCCGCGATCCTACTTCCGGCGCCGTGGCGGCGATTGCAACCGTGGCGATCACCGCACCCACGTAGCTTTCAAAGATATCCGCCCCCATTCCGGCAACGTCTCCCACGTTGTCGCCCACATTGTCGGCGATGGTGGCCGGATTGCGGGGATCGTCCTCCGGGATCCCGGCCTCCACCTTACCCACCAGGTCCGCTCCCACATCGGCGGCTTTGGTGTAGATCCCGCCGCCCACCCTTGCAAAGAGCGCAATGGAGGAAGCGCCCATGGCGAAGCCGGTAATGATCTCGCTGAACGCCTTCCAGGCTTCGCTCGAGTCCGGACTGCCCAGGAAGATCAACATTACCAGCCCGATACCGAGGAGCCCTAAGCTGGCCACCGACAATCCCATCACCGCGCCTCCGCTGAACGCGATCCGCAGGGCCAGCGACTGCCCGTGCGCCCGGGCGGCCTCGCTGGTTCGGGAATTGGCGCGGGTTGCCGCCTTCATGCCGAAAAATCCCGCCAGCACCGAAGAGATTCCGCCGCCCAAGTAAGCCACCGCGGTGGGCCACCCGATCACTACGCCTAAGAGAGTGGCTATCACCGCCAGGAAGGGAAGCAGCGCGCTGTACTCGCGCTTCAAGAACGCCATCGCCCCGGTGTGGATGAGCGACGCGATCTGCTGCATCCTCTCGTTCCCCGCCGGCTGGCGGCGGACGTAGAGATACGTGAGCCAAGCCAGCGCCAAGCCCAGCGCGCCGGCCGCGGCAGCCAGAGTGGGCACGAATCCAAGATCGTTCACGGTTCAACCTCGGGTTTGCGGTTATAGCGGTTCATCGCCGTCTCGATTCCCTCAGTTACCCAACAGGAAAGTGCATCCAACATCCACGGCATGATATCGAGCAATCGTTCCCGCTCCTCCGGGGTGAATTCTTCCAGGTCGAACGTGGCCAAGTCCACTCCGGGCGGAGGCGGTCCCGTCCCGATGCGCAGCCGCGCGTACGATTGCGAGCCCAAAACTTCCTCAATACTGTCCAGCCCGTGGTGCCCGCCGGAGGAGCCCCGGGCCCGAAGCCGGATGGTGCCTAGGGGTATGGCCACGTCGTCCACCAGCACGATCAAGTCCCGTTCCGGGACGAAGTCGGGCAAGGCCAGCAGGGGCCGCAAAGCCAGCCCGCTGCGGTTCATATAGGTCTGAGGCTTGATCACGACGACCGGCTGCTCCCCCAACGTCCCCCGGGAGATTTCCGCATCCCCTTCGCGCCGAAATCGCGGGAATCCCCACTCTCTTACCGCGAAGTCGGCGAGTATGAAGCCGGCATTGTGCCGCGTCAAGGCATACGCCGGTCCCGGGTTGCCGAGCCCGACTACAGCGCGCAGAGTCTATTCCTCTCCCGCCTCTTCCTCGGCGCCTTCCTCTTCCTCTTCGGCTCGCGGCTTGCGGATGACCTCCGGCTCCGCCATCTCCTCGGGAGCTGCCACTCCCGCAACCGGCAGCGCCTCCTCCACCCGCGGCGGCACCACCGTGCAAATGGTCTCGTCGCCCGGCGTGAGGATCGTGGCGTTCGGTATAGTGATGTCTCTTACGTGGAGCGATTTGCCCACGCCCAAATGCGTTACATCCACCTCGACCCTCTCGGGGATGTGCTGGGGCAAGACTTCGATCTCGATCTCCCTCAAAACCTGATCCAGCACTCCGCCCGCGGTGCGAACTCCTTCCGGCGTTCCCACCAGATGCACCGGCACCTCCAACCGGATCCGCTCGCCCGCATGGATCTCGTAAAAATCCATGTGCAGGAACCCGGGACGGATCGGGTGCCGCTGGATCTCCCGAATCAGGGTCTTTACCGTCTCGTCCCCGATCTTGAGATCGATCACCGTGCTCTCCGCCGCAATCCCGCTCAGAGCCCGCTCCAATTCCTTCTGCCACACCCACAAAGGCTCGGGCTCGCGGCCGTGACCGTAGATCACCGCCGGCACCTTGCCGCTCATCCTCAACTTCCGAGCCGCACCCTTGCCGGTCTCGGCCCGGCGTTCCGCCGTTATCGTCACTGGCTGTGCCATAGGTCCTTACCGTCCTCGCTTGGAACTCAACCGAATCGACTCCGCCACAGCGGGCAAAGCCGTCAATCGAACAAGGAACTTACCGACTGGTCCGAATGAGTATAACTGATAGCCCGCGCCAAAAGCGGCGCTATAGAAAGTACCTTCAGCCGATCGAACCGCCGCTCTTCGGGGATCAGGATGGTGTTGGTCACCGCCAGTTCCTTGAGCGGCGATGCCACCAGCCGGTCCACCGCCGGCCCAGAAAGCAGCGCGTGGGAGGCGCAGCAGTAAATGTCCCGCGCTCCCAGGCGCTTGAGCGCCCGAACCGCCTCGGTCATGGTGCCCGCAGTATCCACCATGTCGTCGGTCACCAGACAATCGCGGCCTTCCACTTCGCCCACCACGTTCAGCACTTCCGCCACATTCGCCGAAGGACGCCGCTTGTCGATGATCGCAAAGCCGGCGTTCAGGCGCTTGGCGAAACCCCGGGCCATTTTGGCGCTCCCGACATCCGGAGCCACCACCACCAGATCCCGCAAGTTCATCTGCCGGTAGTGCTGGGTGAAAACCGGTGCGGCGTAGAGGTGGTCCACCGGAATGTCGAAAAATCCCTGGAGCTGATGCTGGTGGAAATCCAGCGCCAGTACCCGGTCCGCGCCTGCAGTGGTGATCAGGTTGGCCATCAGTTTGGCGCTGATCGCCACCCGGGGCTGGTCTTTCCGGTCCTGCCGGGCGTAGCCGAAATAGGGAATCACCGCCGTAACCCGAGCGGCGCTGGCCCGCTTGGCAGCGTCGATCAGTATCAAAAGCTCGATTATATGATCCCCCGGGGGGTTGGTCGGCTGGATGATGAAAACGTCCTGGCCGCGGACGTTCTCGTCGAACCGCACGAAGATCTCCCCGTCGGCGAATCGCTTGATCGTGACCTGACACAAAGGCTGCCCCAAATAGGCGCTAATCTCCTCGGCCAGGGGCCGGTTGGCTGTGCCCGAGACCAGGAGCATCTTGGTTCGACTGAGCGAGATTTCCGCCATGGATCGTTGAACTTTGGGCCAATTCTCGAAAGCCTTGCAAGATAGCCAGAAGCTTTCTCGAGGCCAAGGTCCTCCCTGGCGCCGCGCCCCATTATTCGATAGCGTAAAACGGTTTCTCTGCGTAAGCCAAGCGGGACCTCGAAGTGCAGTGGAGGGAGCCATGAGAGCTATACGCCGTCTCTTCCTAGCCAGTTTGACTACCTCGCTGGTGCCCGCCGGGACCCCGGCCGCCCAGCAGCAGCCGCCAGACCCCGCCAGACAGCCCGAGGTGGCCGTTCTCCAGGCCCTGACCTGGCGCTCCATCGGACCCGCTAACATGGGGGGCCGGGTGACCGACATTGTGGGTATCCCCGGGAACCGGGATACCTTCTACGTGGCCGGAGCCGACGGGGGCGTCTTCAAGACCACCAACGGCGGCGTCACTTTCGAGGAACTGTTCACCGACCAGCCGGTCTATTCGGTGGGCGCTTTGGCCATCGCCCCTTCAGACCACAACGTGATTTGGCTCGGTAGCGGGGAAGGGGACCCCCGCAACAGCGCCTCTTTTGGCAACGGAGTCTATCGCTCCACCGACGGCGGCAAGACCTGGCAGCACCTGGGCCTCAGCGATACCGAAAGGATCAAGCGGATCGTGGTGGATCCCCGCAACCCCGATGTAGCCTACGTCTGCGCCCTGGGCCACGCCTGGGGTCCCAACGAGGAACGGGGAGTTTTCAAGACCGAAGACGGCGGCCGGACCTGGAAAAAGGTCCTCTACATAGACCAGAACACCGGATGTTCCGACATCGCCATGGACGCCGCCAACCCCAGGATTCTCTACGCCGGGATGTGGACCTTCCGAAGGCGGGCGTGGCATTTCAGCGACTCCGGAGAAAAGACCGCCCTCTACCGCACCATGGACGGAGGGAACACGTGGACCAAGCTTACCAACGGACTGCCCAAAGGGCCGATGGCGAGGATCGGAGTGGCCACCTCGCGAAGCCACCCGATGACGGTGTACATGATCACCGAAACCCGGGACGAGGGAGTACTCTTCCGCTCCGACGATCGGGGCGAGTCGTGGCGCAAGGTCCACGACAACCCCCAGATCAACTTCCGGCCGTTCTACTACTCGGACATACGGGTCGACCCCAACGACCCTAACACGATCTACTCCCTTTCGGGCGGGCTATACAAGTCGACTGACGGCGGCGTTACCTTCGAGAGCATCGGCCGGGGAATCCACGGGGACCACCAGGCGTTGTGGATCGACCCCATGGATTCTGACCGCATCTTGAGCGGCAGCGACGGCGGGTTCCAAGTCTCCTACGACGGAGGCCTAACCTGGGAGATCTTCAACAACGTCACCCTCTCGCAGTTCTACCACATCTTCTACGATCTCAGGAACCCCTACTACGTGTGCGGGGGACTCCAGGACAACGGCAACTGGTGCGGGCCGAGCCGCACGCTCTACACCGAGGGGATCCGCAAAGACGACTGGTATAGCATAAGCGGCGGGGACGGGTTCTACGCCGTTCCGGTGCCGGACAAGCCTCATTTGGTCTATTCCAATTCCCAGGGTGGGAACATCTTTATTACCGACATCCGGACCGGTAGCACCCGGAGCATCCACCCCTATCCCTACCGGGTGGGCTCCTCCGGAGACGCCATAGCCGAGCACCCCTATCGCTACAACTGGGACTCCCCCATCCACATCTCGCCCCACGACCCCAAGGTGGTCTATTTCGGCGGAAACGTGGTGTTCAAGAGCACCGATTACGGCCAATCGTGGCAGATCATCTCGCCCGATCTCACCACCAACGACAAGAGCAAGCAGCAGTCCTCGGGCGGGCCGATCTACACCGACAACACGGCGGCGGAGTTTCACTCGACGATCCTCACCATCGCCGAGTCGCCGGTGAGGCCCGGGGTCATTTGGGTGGGGACTGACGACGGCAACATCCAGGTCACTCAGGACGGCGGCGCCACTTGGACCAACGTGGTGGGCAACATCAGGGGACTCCCTCCCAATTCCTGGATAGCCAGGATCGAGGCTTCCCACCACGATGCCGGAACGGCCTACGTGGCCGTGGACCGGCACCGTGACGACGACTTCGCTCCCTATGTTTTCAAGACTACGGACTACGGGCGAACCTGGACCTCGCTGCGCGGCAATCTGCCGGCTCTGGGATATGTAAACGTGGTGCGGGAGGATCCGGTGGTGCCCAACCTGCTCTACGTGGGTACGGAGCTGGGCATCTTCGCTTCCTGGGACGGAGGGCGGCGTTGGGTTTCGATCCGCAACAATATGCCGCCGGTTTCCGTGCGGGACATCAAAGTGCATCCGCGGGAGCACGATCTCATTGTGGGAACCCACGGGCGCGGGGCCTATATCCTGGACGACATAACGCCGCTCAGGCACCTGGCTCAGGCGATGGCTCAGGAGGTTTTTCTCTTCGAGGTTCGCCCCGCTACCCGATGGCAGATGTGGGGCAGGGACGCGGCTTTAGGGTCGAAGACCTACGCCGCCGAAAACCCGCCCTATGGGGCACTGATCACTTACTACCTCAAGTCGGATCCCTCCTCGCCTGTGACCGTGACGATTACCGATGAGCAGGGTAACCGCGTGCGCCAGCTCCGGCACAACCAGGCCAAGGCGGGGCTCAACCGGGTGGCCTGGGATCTCCGCTATGACGGCCCGCGGCCGGCGAGCAGCGACCAGGGCGGTGGCGGGGGTGGTTTCGGCGGTTTCGGCGGCGCCGGCCCGCTGGTGGTCCCAGGGCGCTACACCGTGACTTTGAGGGTGGGCGAGCGCGAGCTCCGCCAGACGGTGGAGGTGCAACCGGATCCCAGGGTCGAGATGACCGCCGCCGAGTACCTGGCGCAGCGGGATGCGGCGCTGGCCCTCAGGGACTTGATCTCCAAGGTGAACCAGGTGGTGGATCGGACCGAGGATCTCAAAGCCCAGCTCTCCGCTCTGGAGGAGAGACTTGCAGCGTCCCGAGGGGCGGTCTCCAACGGTCCCGGTGGGGCTTCGGCGGACACCACCGTGCTCAAGGCGATAAGAGGCGCCTTGCAGCAGGTCACGGCGCTAAGGGACAAGCTCACCAGGCCGGCGCCCAGGATGACGTATCGCCAGTATCCCAGGCTCAGGGAGGAGCTCCAGTCCCTCTACAACGCGATCCAGCGGCCCCACGCGCCGCCCACCGAGCCGCAAAAGCGCCGGCTGGAAGAGCTGCGGGCCGAGACCGACGGCGTGGTCTCCGAGCTGAACGCGATTCTGACGCGTACGGTACCCGAGCTCAACCGCCTGCTGGGGCAGTATCCTCACGTCGTTGCGGGTCAGCCGCTTCGGTGACGGCGCGGCCGTGGCGAAGTGAGCGCCGCTGACTTCGCCATCGTCATCGCGTATATAGCCGGGATCCTCGGCCTCGGGGCCGCGGTCTCCCGGCGTATCGCGAGTTTCAGGGATTACTTCGTGGCGGGTGGCCGAATGACCACCCCCATATTGGTCTGCACCCTGGTATCCACCTACTACGGTCTCGACGTTTTGTTCGGCGCCTCGGAGGTAAGCTACCGCGAGGGGCTGGTATCCTGGTTCGTCTATCTGAGACCTTATTATCTGGCGATCCTGATCGCGGCGATTTTTCTCGCCCGGCGCCTGAGGCGCCACGATTTTCTCTCCCTCCCCGATATCGGAGGTCACTTCTACGGCCGCGGCACCAGAGCCGTGATGGCTGTGGCGAGCTTCGTATATTCGCTTCCGATCCTGGCGATCATGGGGATCGGCATTGTCCTGGACGTCACCCTCGGAATTCCCTTTGCATGGGGCGTCTTGCTGGGGGCGGTGATTTCCGCGGCCTACACCATCCTGGGCGGGCTCTTGGCGGACGCCATGACCGACACGGTGCAGTTCGTCCTCATGTGCTTCACCTTAGGCATAGCGGCGATCCTGGTCTTGGGTAGGATGGGTGGGGTGGAGACGCTGAGCGATAAGCTGGAGCCCCGGTTCTTCGATCCGTTGGGATCTTATCCTCCGGGGGTGCTGCTGGTCTTTGCCGCTTCGGCCCTCAGCGCTCTGGTGGAACCGGCTTTCTATCAGCGGATCTTTGCCGCCGTAAGCTACCGTGCGATTCTGGCTGCGCTGCTGATAGGGATAGTGCTCTGGGCCGCCTTCGACTGGGTGGTGACCATCTTGGGAATGGCGGCGGCTGCCAGCGGTGAAGCCTACGAGCCGCGGTACGCGCTCTTATCCCTGGTACTCGAGGAGCTGCCTGCCGGTCTGAAAGGCCTGTTTCTCGCAGGTGTCTTGGCCACCGCCATGTCCACCATCGATTCTTATCTGCTGATTTCCGGGGGCAACATAGCTTACGATCTGTACCGTCCCTTTGCGCGCCGCCCTATTTCGGACGAAAAGCTCATCGGACTTACCCGTTGGATGGTGGCCCTGTCGGGTCTGGTGGCGGTGGTCTTCGCTCTGTTCTTCCGGACTATCGTCTCCGCCTGGATTTTCATGAGCACCGTGCTGGTGGCGGCGGTGCTGGTGCCGGTTTTGGGCGCCCTGTACCTTCCCAAAACGGCTAGCGCCGCGGCGGGGTTGGCGTCCAGCGCCGCCGGGCTTGCGGTCTCAGTGCTCTATTACGCAGCGGTCCATGTCTTCGGCACGTTCGACCAAGATCTGTCAACTCAGGTATGGACGATAGCGATCGGGGAGCGATCGATTCCTTTGTGGCAGGAGTATGCGCTTCTCTTAGCCTTGCCCGCGTCGGTTGCCGCGTACATATTGGGGGCCATGTTCGGCCGTAGGAGCGCGCCATGAATCCCATCCATCCTGACACTTTGTCTTTCTGGACTTGGGTATCGGTCGGGGTGCTGGTTGCAGGACCTCCGGCGGTCTTTGTTTGGTTTCTGCGCGAAGTGCGCAGCTGGTTCCGGAACCCAGACCGTTGAGGTCGCCTCACGTCTCCTGACAAGTCCACCTACACGCCCTACGAGCCGGAAGACGCGGCGAAGCTCAGGGAAGCCCTGCTGGCGGGCGAGACGCCCCTGCGTTGCCCTCGCTGCGGTGAGGAGATCGAGCCCGGCCCGCCCATCGGCGGCGGCACCATGGAGATGTACTGGTTCCTCCGGTGCCAGACCTGCAAGCGGGCTCTGACGGTAAGAGACGGCGCGAGTTGACCGTCTGACCCGTTCAGAGTCGGGGCATTCTGAAGGGCGCCGGCTGTTCCAGCTCCAGGGCCGGCTGCTCGTCGCCCGGTCGCTCTTCTTCTCCCGGGGCTACAAAGAGGTTGGTCTCCAGGCCGTGCTGCTTGGTGTACATCTCGAAGTAACGCCCCCGTTTTCGATACAAAGACTCGTGAGTTCCCCGCTCCACGATCTCTCCCTTTTCTACCACCAGGATCTGGTCCGCACGGCGGATGGTGGACAGCCGGTGCGCGATCACGAAAGTGGTGCGTCCTTTCATCAGGTGGCCCAGGGCCTCTTGGATCAGGGCTTCCGACTCGGAATCCAGCGAAGAGGTCGCCTCGTCCAGTATCAGGATTCTGGGATCGGCCAGGATGGCGCGGGCGATCGCCACTCTCTGCCGCTGCCCTCCGGAAAGTTTGACCCCGCGCTCGCCCACCACCGTGTCGTATCCTTGGGGGAGCTTTTCGGCGAACTCGTCCACCCGTGCCAGGCGGCAGGCGCGGAGGATCTCTGCCTCGGAGGCGTCGGGCCGAGAGAACGCCACGTTTTCCCGGATGGTGCCGTCGAACAAAAATGTTTCTTGAAGCACCACTCCCAGATGCCGGCGGTAGGAGTCGAAGGTCACGGTGGAGAGGTCCACCCCGTCGATCAGAATGCGCCCCGCAGTGGGGCGGTAGAACGTGGCTACCAGTCCTATGATGGTCGACTTTCCGGCTCCCGACGGCCCTACCAGGGCGGTGACGGTACCGGGTGAGGCGGTGAACGAAACTTCCCGCAGGACCTCGTTCCCCGAGTCGTAGGAGAAGCTCACATTGTCGAAGACGATTTCGCCCTCGATCTCCTTCAGCGTTACGGAGCGTGCCGGGTCGGCTTCTTCGGTCGGCTCGCTGAGGAGCTCTTTGGTGCGTTCCAGACCGGCCAGCGCTTCGGTAAGCTGGGTACCGATCGATACGACTTGAATGACCGGCGCCACCAGGAACCCCATGAGCACGGTATAGGTAAAAAGGCCTCCCAAAGTCATGTGACCCGAGAGCACTTGTTGGGCGCCCACCCACATGACCGTGGCGCCCACGATCCCGATCAGCAGGCTACCGGAGAGTCCCAAGACCGACATCGCCGTAAGAGTTTTTAGAACGTTGTCCAAGAGCCGGCGCACGCCGCGGCTGAACACGGCCGCTTCCGATTCTTCCTGGCGGTATCCCTTGACCACCCGCACGCCGCCCAGGGTTTCGGCCAGGCGGCCCGAAACTTCGGCCTGGATGCGGCTGCGTTCCCGAAAGATCGGCCGGAGTTTGCCGAAGGCGAAGTAGAGAACCACCATGAAGAGCAGGATGAAGAGCGCGGTGAGCCCCGTCATAAGGGGGCTGATCCGGAGCATGATGATCACGGCCAAGAGGGCGGAGAGTATTCCTCCCGCCAGCTCCACCAGGCCGGTGCCGATGAGGTTGCGGATTCCTTCCACGTCGCTCATGACGCGCGACACTAGGGCGCCGGACTTGTTGGCGTCGAAGTAGGCCACGGGGAGTTGAATGACGTGGCGCATCACCTGTTGGCGCAGGTCGGCTATGAGTTTCTGGGCGGCCTTGCTCAAGAGGTGGGTGAGGGCGAAGGAGCTTCCCGCTTGGAGCAGGGTGGCCGCGCCTACCAGGAGGACCAAGGGAAGGAGCAGATCCACTCTCTGGCGGGAGATCACGTCGTCCACCAGGAATTTGGTGGAGGTGGGCAGCACCAGGCCCGAGGTGCGATTGATCAGGATGAGCAGAAAGCCTAGCGCCAGGAGCCAGCGCCGGGGCCAGATCAGCGCCCAGACGTCGGGTAGAATGGCGGCTAGGCGTTGGAGCTTGGATCGTTCGGTTTCGGGCACGAAGGGAGTCTAGACGGGAAGCGTTCCCGTCGCCAGGTCCATTCGTAGGGCGTCCAAGGAAACAATCCGGCGGTGACGAGTCGCTATCCGAGTGTGACGAACCGCTATTTGGGCCGGGGAGCGATTGCATTTCGGATCGGGCCGCATAAAAGTAATCCGCGCTAGGATGCGCTGATCGGTGCGTGTTTTTTGCAAAAGGTTGGAGGTCGAGAGATGGCTGGTGTATCCGGTGAATTCTGGCCCGCCTCCAGAGCGACTCGGCCGAGGCTGCGCAACAACTTCAGCCTCTGCTGCAATACCTGGGGACCCAATCTCCCCAGGCTGCTGGGACGCCCGCCTCGGAGCCCCGCCCGGAGCGGCTGATGGTGCGTTCGGAAGGGAAGGTGATTTTTGTAAAGGTGGAGAGCATCGATTGGATTCAGTCGGCCGGAAACTACGCCAAGCTGCACGTGGGCAAGCAGATCTACACCGTTCGCTCCACCATGAACCAGCTGGAGCGGATGCTCGATCCCCGCCGCTTTGGGCGGATTCATCGGTCCGCTATAGTAAATTTCGACCGGATCAAGGAGATGCAGCCGTGGTTTTCCGGAGATTGGCTGGTAATTCTCCACGACGGCACTCGGTTGCGGCTCAGTCGTTCTTACCGGAGTTCGTTGCAGAGCAAGCTCGGCAGCTGAATGCCGTAATGGGGGTGCGGCGGGGGGCGGAAGTTCTCGCCGTTGCGGTGCTGGGTCTCGCCGCTTGCGGCCGGCCCGATGGTTCGCCTTCCACGTTGCCTTCGGTTCGAGATAGCGCCGGGGTGCGGATCGCCGAGAATCCTGCGGACCCGCCGGCGGTCTGGAGGATCGGCCCCGCCCCGCAGATCGAAATCGGCGGTTCCGAGGCCGAAGATCAGATTCTGTTCAGGGTCGCAGGCGCGCTACGACTGTCGGACGGGCGGATAGTAGTGGCCGACGGGAGCAACCGGTTGCGCTATTACCGGCCGGACGGCAGTCTGGATCGGGTGGCCGGGCGCACCGGGGAAGGTCCCGGAGAATTCCGGAGGATCTCCTGGATCGGATTGCTGCCGGGGGATTCGGCGATCGTGTTCGATCTCGCCCAGTGGCGCCTCTCCATCTTCGATCCCGCGGGGGAGTTTGTCCGATCTTTCCGGGCCGGTGCCGGGGATACCGTGCGTTTTGTCCAGGTTGCGGGAAGGTTTGGGGACGGTTCTTTCCTGGGTCAGGGGCCGGTGAACACCGGCGGGAGGATACCTCAGGGGCTCGAGAGGCACGACATACCGCTTTACCGGCTCGGTCCCGACGGGTCGGTGTTGGACGCGCTAGGCGAGTTCCCGGGTAACGAGCTTTACTTCGAGCCGGTGGCAGGCGGGGGGTTCAGTTTTTATCGCCCGTTCTTCCCGCGGAGTGCGAGCTTTGTAGCCTCCGGTACCTATCTCTACGTAGGAACGGGGGACCTCTACGAGATCCGGCAGTTGGATCTCCGGGGGAAGTTGCTGCGTTTGATCCGGCGGCTGCGCGAGCCGGTCCAGGTAACGGAGCAGGATATAAGGCGGGAGCGGGAGGAGCGGCTGGCGACGGAGTCCGGGGCAGCCCGCCAGGCGGTGGCGCGAGCGTTGGATGCTATGCCCAAGCCCGAGGTTTTTCCGGCGTACGGTTTGATTCGCGCTGGGGAAGACGGGGGCATATGGGTGCAGGATTATCCGGCCCGTCCTGCGGCTGAGATCGCTTGGGCGGTTTTCGATTCTACCGGTGCTTTGCGCGCGGAGGTTAAACTGCCCCGGAGGTTCGATCCCCAGGATATCGGCCGGGATTTCGTCTTGGGGGTCTGGCGGGACGAGGACGGTGTGGAGTACGTGCGGCTTTACCGGTTGTTCAGGCCTTGAGAGTTGGCCCCCTTGGATTCGAACCAAGATTTCCGGATCCAAAGTCCGGCGTCCTGCCGTTGGACGAGGGGCCAATCAGATTGCGGAGCTTGAACTTAGCAACCCGAAGCGATCCCCGGTAGGCAGAATGTCTGGGGGCGGACGAGCACACGGTCTTGCTCGAGGTTCGCTTTAGGGGGCCCGCGCCCGGCCCGGAGAAAGCAACCAGCAGTTTGCCTAAAACTGAGCCATCATAGCCTGGGAATCGTTGATACCTCCGTCTGGATTGAAGTACTGAGAGACGCTCGCAAGCTCCCTGGGCTGGAAGCGGCCGTGGGCACTGCGGACGTGGTGCTGACCCGATTTACACAGCTCGAACTGCTTCAGGCAAGCCGTGACGAGCGCGAGTGGCGACTGCTCTTCGAGCACCTAGAAGGGCAACGCTACGTCGAGATGACGCCGCGCACTTGGCCTGAAGCGGCGCGCATCTACTTCGACCTGCGGCGTGCGAGGAAAACCGTCCGCAGCCCGATAGACTGTTGCATCGCCCAGCTCGCCATAGAACACGATTGCGAACTGCTCCACTGCGACAGCGATTTCGAAACCATCGCGACCATTCGCAATCTCAAGCAGAGGCGCCTGTGACAGCCTCGCTCTGAAGAGGGACCCCCGCCCCTTATCCGTCCGCGCCGCTGCAGCACAGCCGCTTCTCGGTCAAACCTCCTCCGGCCCCGCCGCCGGCTCCGCCCGTGTAGCCGTTTTGATGATTCGATAATCCCGCTCCCCCAACTCCAACACCGCCCCGTCCCGCACCGCCTCGCTGCGATACACCGCAAACAAGGCACTGCCGGATCCCGAAAGCCGCACCAAAAACGGCCCGGTGTTGGCAATCCGCTCGTGCAACGCTTTGAGAGCCGGCTCCCGCGCGAACACAACCCCTTCGAGATCGTTGCCGCCCAAACGCCCAATACTGCCCCACGTAGAGAACGCCTCGAGATCGAACGCCACAGCGCCGCGCCTCAAATCCCGAGGCCGCATGGCGTCCAGACTCTCGTACACCGCCTTGGTGCTCAATCCGAAATTGGGCACCACCACAATCGCCGGCGCACTGCGCGGCGGCGGCAACCTGAACAGCCGCTCTCCATGACCCCAGGCAAGGGCAAACGGAGCACCCGAGGCGAAAAAGGCAACATCGCTCCCCAAAGAGGCCGCAAGCTGCAAGATCTCGTGCCGCGGCACCGCGTCCCCCGCCAGCCGGTTCACCGCATGGAGCGTGGCTGCAGCGTCGCTCGAACCACCGCCCAAACCGGCGCCCACCGGAATCCGCTTCTCCAATTCTATCCTTACGCCGAACCGCCCGCCGGTGGCCGCCAGCACGGCACGAGCCGCTCGATAAGCTAGATTCTGCTCCACCGGACCGGTCTCGGCCCCCCGCACCACCAGCTCCACCCCGGACGCAATCCGCTCCACCGTTATCTCGTCGGCCAGCTCGAGCAGGACGAACAACGTCTCTATGGAGTGAAAACCGGAAGCCTCCCGGGCCAGCACTCGCAAGAACAAATTGGCCTTGGCGTGAGCTAAAATCTTGACCTGCTCGCTCAAAATCGCTCACTCCCCGCGAGCTTCATCCGCCCTAAGCTCCGACAAATGTAGATGCGCCCGCGCCAAGGACCAGAAACCGAGAAGTGTCACCGGGATGAAAGCCGCCAAATGATAGGCCACGGCGTAAGAGACCGCCTGGGAGGCGGGAACCCCGTAAATGCCGAGCGTCGCTCGCACCACCGCCTCAAAGGGGCCGAAAAATCCCGGAGAAGAAGGAATCGCCACCCCAAAAGCGGCCAGCGATTGAAGCAGCAAAGCGGCAGTCCAATGCACCTCGATTCCGAACGCCTCGAAAGCCAGCCAATAAGCCAGCCCTCCCACCAGCCAATGTACCACAGACCACAGCGTCACGACCAAAAGACGACTACCGCTCCGCAGCGACTCGAGACCCATCAACAGCCCCTCCAAAACATCTACCGCTCGCAAGGCCAAATGCCCCGGTAAGAGCCTCGCAAAAACCCGCCTCAAAAGAGTCAACGACTGCTCCGGGCGATGCACCACCCAGAACGCCACACCCAGGGCGGGAACGAAGATCAATGCCGCACCGACACCGGTTCTAAAGAGCGAGACCCCGGCCACCGCCGTGTCTTGCCCTATGCCTCCCAAGGTGATCGCCAGCGCCATGAGAGCCAAAAGCACCAACCCGTCCATTACCCGCTCCACTGCCAGAGAGCCCACCGCCTGCGAGAACCGAACCCCCGCGAGCCGCCGCGCCGCATAGGCCCGCGCCACCTCGCCCGCCCGCGCCGGCAAGAGATTGTTGGCCATGAAACCGATGGCGGTGGCGTGCCACAGGGGCGCAAACCCCACCTTCTTGCCGTTCCGCTCCAAGAGATAACGCCAGCGATGCGCCCTTATGGGAAAGACCGAGGTGGCCACCGCCACCGAGAGAACAAAAAGCCACCATCGTGCTTCGCGGGCGTGGCCTAAAACCTCCCGCGGGTCGACGTCGTGCAAGACCCACCAGAGGAGCAGCGCCGAGATCAAAAGCCCGGCAACTGCCATCCAGCGGCGAGTGTACTTAACCCTTCCGCCCGACGCCCAGCTCGACGAGATCGAAGATCTCCTGAATGAGATCGTTGAGCTCTTGACCTGCACTGTCGCGCGGCATCTTGGCCAGGGCGGCTTCTACCTGGTGGCGTAGGCTCAACGCTCGCTCGAAAGCTGCCGCCCCGCTGTAGCAAAGCTCCGTGATGGGAATTACCGCTTCTCCGGCAGCAGGCCCCTGCGGCGAGACCGGCTGCACCGCCGGAGCTGGCTTCGCCCCGACCGGTTTCAAAAGCCCCTCGAGCGACTGCGCCGGTTGCGACCCGGCAGCGGCCAGAAGCTGCTCGTAGCGGAGGTAGCTCGCAGCAAGACTGGATTCCGAAAGATCCGTGGCCGCCGCCGGTTCGGGAGCGGGTCGCGCCTGAGGAGCCGGAGCTGAGGCCGTTCCTGCGGCAACGGTCGTCGCCCTACCTGCTCCGCCGGGGTGCGGGCTCACCGGAGGCGGAGGTGCAACCGTCCCGGCAGCTGGAGCAGCAGAGGCCCGCGCTCCTTGGGGTTGCGAGGTAAACGCGGTCGGAGTGGGAGCCGCCACCACATCGGCGAGCTGCCACAGCTCCCGGGTCACCGCCTGAATTCGCTGCACCAGGCCGCTCTCCGCCTCACGGGCAGCAAGGCTCAGCACCGAACCCGCTTCCCTTATCGCCCGCGCAAACCGCTCCCATTCTACCGACCCAAAGGTGCGCCCCACCAAACTCCGCGCCGCCCGGGCAAATTCGCCTACCGCGGCTGCAAGCTCCCCTCCCGCGGCCGAAGAAAGCGCCTTGAGGGTAGCCATCAATCCCTGGCCTCTTAGCTCGCGCTGGGTTTGCGACTCCGCCCGCGCGAGTTGGTCCGCCACCTGCACCAGATGCTCGCCGTGAGAGACCAGCTCCAACTTGGTAAACTGCGGGGGCATGCCCGGAGGCGATCCCCGATGCACTATGTGAGGCCCCGAGTCCGAGTAGTAAAGCGACTCGATCGGTACCACGTCCGGCTCCGCGCCAAGTATGCTACCCAGCAGGCGGGCAAAGTTGCGCGCCTCTTCCGAGTCGGGATCAGGCTTCCCGGAGGCTGCGGTTTCCTTTGCCGCCCGGCTTACGGCGAGCGCAGCGGCTTTCAACAGCTCCGCCGCGCGGCCGGATGACTCCGGATGGTTGCGAAGCTCGGAGATCCCCCGCTCCAATCCTTCCAATAGATCGGGCAGCGGCGGGTAATCGCCCAGACCTGCAATACCCCTCAGCGGCTGAATCGCTTTGAGCACCGCCTGCAAGGGCTCCGAGCTGGCAGGAGAGGCGGCCAGGCTCTGGGCAGCCCGGTCTAGCACGCTGGCCAGGGCGGAACCGTGCTGGGAGACGAACGTCCGGGTCCCCGCTTCCGAGCCGGCCAGCGACGGGCGCGCCCCCGCCCCCCCGGTGATACGGTTCAGTTCCTCAGTCAGGGCAGCGGCCTTGGCCTCCTCCGCATCGGTCCAGTTGGATACGTTCCGCACCAGGATTTTGAGGTCGTCCACTGCGCGGATGGCCAGCTGCTTGACGGCGGGATCCCAAGGAAGGCGGCCTTCTCCCACCGACTTGGCCAGATGCTCCAGCCCGGCTACGGCGTTGGCGATGGAGCGCTGGTTGGCCATGAGGGCGGATCCCCTCAGCGCCCTCGCCAGCCGCACGAACTCGTCGCGCTGCGGCTGCCCGGCTGCTGACACCAAGGCGTCGAGGCGCTCCAGGTAGCCAGCCGCCTCCATCGCGAAAAACTGGATCATCCCCAGCGGTTCAGGCATGACTTGCCGCTCTCCCTTTCAAACGGGCTAACCTACGGCGGGATGGCCGGCCGGTCAACGCGCGGAATCCACCAAGGCCCGCATCCGGCGCACCGCCTCCTCCATTCCCACCATAACGGCCCGGCTTACGATACTGTGGCCGATGCTCAATTCCTCGATTTCCCCGATGGCGGCCACCGCGGTCACGTTCTCGTAGTTGAGCCCGTGACCGGCGTGGACCGCAAGCCCCTTGGAGCGGGCGTACTTGGCGGCCTTACGCAACCGTTCCAACTCTTCATCCGAGCGGGGAAACGCGTGGGAGTACTGGCCGGTATGTAGCTCTACCGCGTCCACAGCCAGCTCGGCGGCGCGATCGATCACCTCCAAATCGGGATCTATGAAGAGACTTACCCGCACTCCCGCACTCCTCAGCCTCCCGATCGCGTCCTTCAATCTGGGATCCACTCGGTCCGGCGAGCTTCCTAAAGCGAGCCCGCCTTCGGTGGTGATCTCCTCCCGCCGCTCGGGGACGAAGGTTGCCTGATGGGGTTTGAGCTTCTCCGCCAACGACACGATGTCTTCGGCGGTGGCCAGCTCCAGGTTGAGAACCGTCTTGATCTGCTCTGCCAGGCGGTGCACGTCCTGGTCTTGAATGTGACGACGGTCTTCTCTCAAATGCACCGTGATTCCATCCGCTCCCGCCCGCTCGCACAGTAGGGCCGCTTCCACCGGGTCCGGTTCCCGGGCGCGGCGGGCCTGCCGCAGGGTCGCCACGTGATCGACGTTGATATAGAGCCGCATGATCGGTTGCCCGTCCTCCCCGTACCGTGTTAGGTTGTGACGCGTTTGAACTTCGCGGGATAGGTACCGGGAGTGCAAGTTGGTCCGATTAGAGGAGGCGGGCGGCCGCAATGAGAGGGAGAGCTGACCTCGCCCACCGCGCTTTGCCCCTGGCGCTCGCCATAGGCGGCGCTTTGGCCTGCGGAGGCGGGCGGGAAACCTTGGCCCCCTCAAGCCCGGAAGCGGCGGTGCGCACTTTCATGAACGCGGTGCGGGTTAACAGCCTCAGCACCATGGGCGAGCTGTGGGGCTCCTCCCGGGGGCCGGCTCGGTCTTACATGCCCGCGGACGAGTTGGAGCAGCGGCTCATCGTGATCCGCACCTATCTCGATCATGAGAGTTTCGAGATCTTGGAGCCGCAGTCGGCTGTTCCGCGGGCGGCGAACCAGAGGATCGTGGAAGTGAGGCTGACCCGCAAAGGGTGCCGGCCGGTGGTGCCCTTTACCTTGATTCCGTACAAAGGAGGATGGCTCATTTCCAATATAGATATTGCCGCGGCGGGGAACCCCGCGCGCAGCTGCCCCCAAGCGCCGGGCCAGTCCCTGGAGGAACCCGGGGCGTAGGAGTTCGGTTTACTCGGTGAGTTCCAGGAGGATCCCGGCGGTGGACTTCGGGTGCAGGAAGGCGATCCTGCGCCCCGAGGCTCCCGGGCGGGGTGTCTGGTCCACCAGGCGATAGCCCCGCTCGCGGCAGCGTTGAAGCGCCTCATCCAAGTTGGGGACGCGGAAGCAGATGTGATGGATGCCGGGACCGCGCCGCGCGATGAACTTGCCCACGGGGGTATCGGGCCCCTGGGGGAGCAGCAGTTCGACCTGAACGCCGCCCAGGTCGAGCGGCACGATGGTGGCCCCGTCGGCCGATTCAGCCGGCTCGGGTTCGACGCCGAGGATTTCGCGATAGAACGCCACCGCCTCTTCCAGGTTCTCGACGGCGACGCCGATGTGGGCCACGGCCGGTAGCGGTTTGCTCACGTTGCCTCCAAAAGACTATGGGTGAAAGCGGGTGCGGCGAGGGACGCCGCCCAACCCGATGGACAAGGGATAATTTTAACTCAAAAAGGAGACTTTGATGGCAGTTGCACAACCGATACAGGTGACCGACGAGCAGTTCGAGCAGGAAATAGAGCGTTACGAAGGTCTGGCCATCGTCGATTTCTGGGCCGAGTGGTGCGGCCCGTGCCGGGTGCTGGCGCCGGTGGTGGAGCAGATCGCCCAGGAGTACGAGGGCAAGGTGAAGGTAGCCAAGCTGGATGTGGATACCAATCAGAATACGGCGATGAAGTACAACGTTCGCTCCATCCCCAGCGTCCTGTTCTTCAAGGGTGGCAAGCACGTGGACACGGTGGTAGGAGCGGTGCCCAAGGCGTATCTTATTGAAAAGATAAACCAACACCTGAAATAGCCGGCCGTATAGATCGGCCGGGCGACAGAGGATATGCCGCTTAGGCACAGTACCGTCCGCCTTCCGGCGACGAGAGTCTTTCTGGCCGACTTGACGTTCCCCAGCGAGCGGGTGCAGATCCACCGCACCCGGCTCGCTTTTGTTCATCTGGACAACGTTCTCAACTTTTCGAAGATCGACCGGGACGGAAGAGTGGACGGCTACGTGGTGGCCTATCTCCCGGACCTGGTGGCGGTGCTCTTTCTCAGGGGCGGCGAACTGGTTACCGCGGTGAGCTTTACCGAAAGCGGCCGCTCGGTGCTCCCCATCGGTGCGGCGCTGCGGGAGATGAAAGAAGAAGTGGAGCGGGGGGAGTTGGTGTATGCCGATGCTCCTCTGGAACAACTGGCCTGGATGTACCAGAGCTGCGCCGCTCCCGCCGTGCCCCGATTCGTGGACTTGGACGACCCCCAGGCACTCTTCCCGGTCCTCAAAGAAGAGGGTTTCAGCGGAATCCTGGAATTGATCTCCGAAGGCAGGGTCAACTACTTCCGCTTTGAAAACGGCAAGTTCGTAAACGGCTACTACTGCGCCAAGGGACCGGAGCTCACCGTAGGCCAGCATGTGGAAAGTCTCTTCGATCCCGGGCCCGACGGCGGAAAACCCGCCCTGGTGGCTTCGGTCTTCCCCTTCAGCGATTCATTGCCGGTTCAGGCCTCCACTGCGATGATTCAGTCCTACCGGGAGCTTTTCTGGAAGATCGTGGAGGTAGCCGAGCGGGAAGTGCCCCAGGAGGGGAAAAAGCGAGCCTACAAACTTCGGGACGCGCTGGCGGGAGTACACACTCCGCTTTCGGTACTGGGAACTCCCCTTGACCGGGAGGCCAAGGAGATCGTCACATCGCCGGAGGAACTCACCCGCGCCCTTGCCGACTGGACCCGGCAACTGTTGCAACAATTGGAAATCATAGCGCCTGGGGTGGCGCCGCAAATATTGAAAGACGCTACCCGGGAACAGCGCTTCGTACTGCAGAAAGCCGGGTTCTACCAGCAGCTTCCCTGGTCCTTGAGCTGGTGAGCGCGGGCACGCTCTACGTAGTCGCTACACCCCTGGGCAATTTGGGCGACCTTTCCGAACGGGCCGCAGCGGTGCTGCGGCAGGTGGACCTCGTAGCAGCCGAGGATACCAGGCGCAGCCGCATCCTGCTGGAGCATGTGGGGGCGCACCCTCGCGTGCTGAGTCTTCACGCCCATTCACCCGCCGGGAGGGTTGATGAGATCGCGGATCTGCTGCTCGGCGGCAAGAATGTCGCCCTTTTGAGCGATGCCGGCACTCCGCTGGTGAGCGATCCCGGACTGCAACTGGTGCGCCGGGCCCGGGAACTGGAAATTCCGGTGGTCGCCGTCCCGGGTCCTTCGGCGGTGACCGCAGCGCTGAGTATCGCCGGATTCCCGGCGGACCGGTACACCTTCCTCGGTTTCATTCCTCGCTCGGGGAGAGAACGCGAGCAGCTGCTGGAGGCGATCGTATCGTCTCCTTGGACGGTGGTCGTCTTCGAAGCGGCCAATCGGGTGGTGCGCCTGCTGGAGGATTTGTGCGCCCGGGCCGGAGCGGAACGATCCGCTGCGGTGGCCAGGGAACTCACCAAGATTCATGAGGAGTGCAGGGTGGGGACCCTTCGCGAGCTGGCGGTTTACTATGGCAATAACCCGCCGCGGGGAGAGGTGACCGTGGTGATAGAAGGTTCGGCAAGACAGCCGGAATCGAAAAAACGACAAGCGTTGGATAAGGACGAAATTCTAGGCAAAGCCAAGACTCTTCTGGCACAAGGTTTGAGCCGCCGGGATGTGGCGTCCAAACTTTCGGAAGAGCTGGGAATTTCGAGAAACCGGGCATACCGGCTGGTAACGGAGTTGTGAAAGGGGCATTGCTGGGTCGGGTGCTGGTCTTGCTTCCCGCGCTCGTCGCGGATGGCAAAGCTCCCGCGGTTCAGACCGGCGGGCGTTCGGCCATGACCATCGGAAGGCTGCACTACGACGGCGGAGGAGACTGGTACGCCAATCCTTCCAGCCTCCCGAACCTTTTGGCGGCGATTCGCTCCCGGACCGCACTGCAAGTTGCCGAACGGGAGCGCGTGGTCACGCTTTCGAGTCCCGAACTGTGGGAGCTCCCATACATCTATATGACCGGCCACGGAAACGTGCGTTTCAGCGATCAGGAACTCGCGATCTTGAGGCGTTATCTGGAACAGGGCGGCTTTCTGCACGCCGACGACAACTACGGGATGGACCAGTCCTTCCGCCGCGAAATCGCCCGCGTCTTTCCCGACCGGCCGCTGGTGGAAGTCCCTCTCGACCATCCGATTTACAGCATCGTCTACCGTTTTCCCGAGGGGATCCCCAAGATCCACGAACACGACGGCCTGCCGGCCCAGGGATTCGGTATATTCTTGGACGGGAGGCTAGTGGTTTACTACTCTTACCAGAGCGATTTGGGCGACGGCTGGGAAGATCCGGAGGTACACGGCGACCCTGAACCCCTAAGGGAGGCGGCGCTCAGAATGGGAGTCAACCTGTTCGTCTACGCCGTGACCAGCGCGCAATGAGTCTCACGCGCAAGTGGCTGGAATCGCAGCGCTCCTTTCTGGCGCGCCGCGAGATCCTAACCGCGAGCTTGGTGACGGCGGGCCTGGTGTTGCTCGCCTGTTCTTTGGGTGTGGCTCTGGCGCGCGCGGGAGTTTATCGTGCGGCCCCGCTGACCGTGCTCCTCGCTTGGTCCGCAGTGCCACTGTCAGTGTGGCTCGGCTTCCGCTGGTACCGCTATCTCAGCCGCCGCACCGAAAGCCGGTGGATCGCCGCCGAGTTGGAAGAACAGGGAGGCTTGAGGCGCGGATCGCTCTCCGGTCTGGCGGGCGGACTGCCGGAGCACGGTTCTTCGAGCTTGGGTGCCATTGCGGACGCCAGAACCGCAAGCTGGCTGGAGCAATGGGGAGCGGGGCTGATGGCGAGCGCAAGGAGGAAGCGCACTCGGGCGGTGGGACAAGGGGTACTGGCGGCGCTGGCGGGCGGCGTGGTATTCGTGCTGGTACAGCCGACCTCTCCCCAAGGAGCGGACTTCTGGTCCCCCCTCGGCGTAATCGAGCGGGCGATGGGCCCGGTCCGCCTGGAAGTTGACCGGGCGCAAGTCAGACGCGGAGAGCGGGTGGCGGTGCGCATCAAAGCGCCGGGAAGGGCGAGCGCCGTTCTTTGGGTAAGGGCTCCGGGCGATCCGTGGAGCGCGCAAGCGCTGAGCCTGGATACGGCCGGTTCGGCTGTAGTAGTACTCGGGCCGCTGGACAGCGATCGCTATCTCAGGGCCACTAGCGGCGGCAAGAGCTCCGATACGCTTCACATCAGAGTGGCGCTGCCGGCCATGCTGGCGAGCCTGGAGCTGCTGGCGCGTTATCCCTCTTACTTGGGACTCGCCGACGAACCGCTGGCGCCGGGTCCGGAGCCGATACTCCTTCCCGCAGGGACGCGTATCGAAACCCGGGGGCAGGCCACGGTTGCCGTGGAGCGCGCTGCGTGGCGGGGCGAGCACGGGACGTTTAAGCTCGCGGCTGAAGGGACGCGTTTTGGCGGAAGCTTCACGGTGCGCTCGAGCGGCCGCTTGGAACTGTGGGTGCGGCCGGGAGGAGGTGCTCCCTGGGACGATCGCCCGGTGGAGCTCAATCTCTCAGTAGTGGCGGACAGCGCTCCCGCAGTCGCTATCCCCGTGCCGGGGGCCGACACCACCGCTCCTCTCACGCTCCGGCAGCCTTTGGTGGTGGACGCGAGAGACGACCATCTGCTCACCAAGGTGGAGCTGGTGAGCCGGAGAGCGAGCCGGCTGGGTGTAGTGGAGCCGGAACGCACGGAAGAGATCCCGCTGCCAGAAGGCGGAGCCGAACGCGCGGTGCTGCAGTGGGTGCTGGACCTCAATGGCCGGGGATACCTCCCGGGGGATACCGCTTACTTCCGGGTTCGGGCATACGACAACGCGCCGGTTCCTCAGATGGGAGAGAGCCGCGAGTATCGGCTGAGGCTCCCTTCCACAGCGGAGCTCAGGCAGGCGATGCGGGACGCGGTGCGCGACCTCGCCCAAGCCGCTGACTCTCTGGCGGCCGCGCAGCGGGAGTTGGCGAGGGCACTGGAGGAAGGCGCCAATGAAAGGGAGCGGAGCGGGGCGCGAGGAGGGCAGGGTGTGCGCCAGGGAGCGGACCGCAGGGAAGGGGGAGAGTTGCCCTTCTCTTCCGCGGAGCGCGCCGCGGAGCTCGGAGGGCGCCAGCAGCGGGTGCTGGAGCGGGCTCGGGAGCTACAGCAAGAGCTCCGAGACCTGGCGGAGGCGGCCTGGAGCGCGGGCCTTACCGATCCCGAATGGCAGCGGCAGCTAAAGGAGCTCGAGGCTCTGCTTGCGCGCGCGGTGACCCCCGAGCTGGAGCAGCGGTTGCGGGAGTTGAGAGAAGCGCTGGAGCGGCTCGATCCGGAGGCGATGCGCGAGGCGCTGCGCCGGCTGGCGGAAGCGGGAAAGGAACTGAGGGAAGAACTCTCCCGCAGCAGGGAGTTGTTCGAGCGGGCCGCGGTCGAGGGATCCCTTACCACATTGGCGGCGGATGCGGAAGAGCTCGCGCGCAGACAAAAAGAGTGGAATGAGCAACTCGCCGCGAAAAGGGATACCCAGCTCGCCGCAGCGGAGCAGCAGCTTTCGGAGGAAACCGATCGGTTGAGAGAGCAACTGGCGGAACTGGCAGCAGCTCTGGAGCGAATGAACAGCCCGGCCGAAAACGTAGAGCAGGCGGAGCGCCGAGCGCAAGAAGCTTCCGAGCAGATGCGGCAGGCGGCCGCGCTTACCGGGAGGGGAGACACTGAGGGAGCGCTCAGGTCCGGGCGTTCCGCCCAGCAGTCGCTGGCTCCGTTGGGCGAGCAGCTGCGCAACGAGCGGGACGCCCTGAGGCAGCGGTGGCGACGGGACGTTCTCGAACGGCTCGATCAGGCTCTGGCGGAAACGGTCTCGCTGGCCCAGCGGCAGATGGACGTGGTGGAGCGGCTCAACCGAGGAGAGTCCGGTGCCGATGTGAGAGGGGAGCAGGCGGCGATCCGGGAGGGTGTGGACCGCGTGATGCAGCGCTTACAGAGTGCCGCGAGCAGGAACGCACTGGTTTCGCCGCGCGTGGGGGCGACCTTAGGGTTTTCCCGCCTGCGGATGACCGAGGCTTTGGACCAGCTCCAGCGCGCCAATCCCAATCCTTCCGAAGCAGCGGATCTGGCGGCTCAGGCGGTGGACGGCCTGAATGCCATGGCCTACTCGCTATTGAGAAACCGCGGCGAGGTGGCGGGAGCCCAATCCGGTTCTGGATTGGAAGAAGCGCTGGCCAAGCTGGCGGAACTCGCCGCCCAGCAGAACGCCCTGAACGGTCAGGCGGGCGGGATGCTTCCCCTGATGCCTCTGGGAGGAGAGGGCTTGTTGCAAGAGCTTAGAGCTTTAGCGGAAAGGCAGCGCCGCCTGGCCGCCGAGCTGGATCGCTTGAACGCCCAGGGGGAGATAAGCGGAGCCGACCAACTGGCTGAGGAAGCCAGGCAACTTGCCCGCGAGCTGGAAAGCGGCCAGCTGGATCGCAGGACCATAGAACGTCAGGAGCGGCTCTTCCGCCGGCTACTGGATGCGGGCCGTACCCTGAGGGGAGAAGAACCGGACGAAGAAAAAGAGCGGCAGAGCGAGACGGCGCGCCCGGGCAATGTTCGGTTGCCGCCGGCCCTGAGGCCGGGAGAGGCGGGCGGCGGCCCGCGGTATCCCTATCCCACCTGGGAACAGCTTCAAGGGCTTTCGCCGGAACAGCGCCGCTTGATCCTGGATTATTTCCGGCGTCTCAACCATGCGCGGCCGCAGTAGTCTTCTCGCCCTCCTGTTGGGGTTTGTCTGGGCGGGCGAGATGGCGGGCCAAACGTCCCGCTTACTGGAACAAGCCGGAGAGCTGGAGCGGCGCGGCAGGCTGGAGGAGGCCGCCCAGCGCTATCGCCTGGTGTTGCGGGAGGATCCGGCCAATGTGAGCGCGCTTTTGGGATTGGAACGCACTTACGAGGCTCTGGGCCGGCTCGACTCCATGGTTGCGCCGGTACGCGCGGCGCTCTCTCTGGATTCGCTCAACGGATCGATCAGGGCTCTGGAACTCAGGGTTTGGGCCGCTCTCAGGATGCCCGACAGCGTGGCGCTGGCGGCGCAGCGCTGGATCAGGGTCCAACCCCAGGCGGTGGAGCCTTATCGGGAGTGGGCTTTCGCCTTGGCGCAACGGGGGGATCTGGCCGGCGCCAGGCGGGTGCTGCAAGAGGGAGCTCTGAAGCTGGGCAACGCAGGTCTCTCGCAGGAGCTGGCGCAGCTTACCGCTCTGGCGGGCGAGTGGTCGGAAGCGGCGAGGCAGTGGCTGGTGGTGGTGAGAGGGAATCCGGCTCTGGTCGGTACCGCTGCGGCCAACTTGGGCCGCGCGCCGCCGGTCGTTCGGGATGCGGTACTCGGGATGCTGGTGGGTCCGGGTGCGGACTCCACGTCCAAGCTGTTAGCGGCCGAGTTGCTGGTGGGATGGGGTCGCGCGGCTGAAGGATGGGCTCTGTTGGACGCGGTATTGCCTTCGGACGCGGCCCGGGCGCAGGCGCTGCTCCAGCGGTTTGCCGATCGGACGCGGGTCCAAAACAGCCGGGAGGCAATGTTGGTGCGGGCTTACGCCTTGGAGCGGCTGGCCGGGATGTCCTCCGGCGCACCTTCGGAACGGGCCAGGGTGGGAGCGGCTCGGGCGTACGCCGACGCCGGAGATCTGCGGGCGGCGGAGCGGTTGCTGCGCGATCTCTTGAGTGCCGGGCCTTCGCGGGAGCCTTCGGTGGTGGAAGCGGTGGCGAGCTTGGTCGAGGCCATGGCGGTGCAGGGCCAGGTGAGCGAGGCGGAGAGCCGGTTCAGGCAGTGGTACGGGGTGCTGAACGGAGATGCGCGCTCGTCGCTGGCCGAGGCGCTGGCGTGGGGGTGGATAAAGAAAGGTGACCTAGATCGGGCGGATCGGGTGCTGGCCGGAGACTCTAGCGTGGAGGCCACGGCGTTGAGGGGGTGGATCGCTCTTTATCGTGGCGATCTTGGCCGGGCGCACGAGTTTTTCCGGCAGGCCGGGCCTTACGTAGGATCCAGAGAAGAAGCGACGCGCAGGACCGCGGCTTTGGTGCTGCTGCAGAGAATTCAAGCCGAGAAGTTGCCGGACTTGGGCCGCGCGCTGCACGCTCTGGCGATGGGGGATACGGCCCGGGCGGTGGAGGGTTTGGAGCAGGTGGCGGGCAGGCTTTCTGCGGAGGGAGGCCGTACCGAGCTTTTGGGTTTTGCCGGGGAGCTGGCGGCGGCGATGAATGATCTTGCCGCGGCCGTGCGGCTGCTGGTATCGGCTATCGAGGGGGATTCGACCAGTGCTGCGGCGGTTGCCGCTGAAGTAGCCTTGGCCAGGGTTTACGCGGAGTTGGGCGATCGGGAGCGGGCGGTGGCGCAGTTGGAGCATCTAATATTGGCGCATCCGGAAAGCGCCCAGGTTCCGCAGGCCAGGCGGCTTTTGGATCGCCTGAGAGGAGCGGTGCCTCAGATATGAAGCGCCGGGACTTTCTCGCCGCGGCGTGTGCGCTGGCTCTGCCCTATCTCCGCCTTCCGAGGTCGGCTGGCAGGCGCTCGGTGCTCTCCCAGTTGCTGGTGCCAATGGACGACTCGCAGGCCAACCATCTTAAAGCGTACGGCGTGACCTATCGGGCGCTGAAGCGGGGCGGCCGGGCGGAGTGGTTGCTCAACTACCGCGGTGGGAGTTTCCTGATTCCGGCGGACGCCGCGACGGAACGGGATGCCGCCCTTTCGGGGGTGACGGTGGAACCGGTGGACGACGCCCAGGTAGTGGAGATCCGTGGGGTGATCGAAGCCAACAACATGGATGCCCTTCCGTTGGAGAAAGCGCCCAAGGTTGCGGTCTATGTGCCTCCCAACGCCGCTCCCTGGGACGATGCGGTGACCATGGCCTTGGAGTACGCGGGGATCGAGTATGCCAAGGTGTGGGATCCGGAAGTTCTGACGGGCAGGTTGGCGGACTACGAATGGCTTCACTTGCACCATGAGGACTTCACCGGACAGTTCTCCAAGTTTTATCTCACCTACAGCGGGGCTTTCTGGCTTCAGGAAATGGTGGAGCGCAACTTCCAGATGGCCCGGAGATTCGGTTTTGCCACTGTGCCGGATCTCAAAAAGGCTGTGGCGCGGGGCATTCGGCGTTTCGTAGAGGAGGGCGGTTTTCTCTTTGCCATGTGCACCGCCACCGAGACGCTGGAGATAGCGCTCGCCGCCGAGGAGGTGGACGTGGCAGCCCAGTACGCCGACGGAACTCCCATGGATCCCGATGCCTCCTCCAAGTTGGACTGGGGCCGGACTTTCGCTTTCGAGCGCGTTCGGTTGGAGCTCTCTCCCGCGATCGCCAGCTTTTCGGACATCGACGGGCACCAGGTGAACAATCCGCCGCGGCGGCAGCCTTTGGGCGCCTTCACCCTGTTCAACTTCAGCGCCAAGATCGATCCCGTGCCCACCATGCTGGTGCAGTGCCACCGCCAGGTCATACCCGATTTTTACGGCCTTACCACTTCGTTCAACCGGGACCGACTGAAGCCCGGCGTCACCGTTCTGGCCGACGAGCCCGGGGCCCCGTGGGTCAAGTACATTCACGGAGACTACGGCAAAGGCACCTGGACTTTCCTGGGAGGGCACGATCCCGAAGATCCCCAGCACCAGATCGGCGATCCGCCGACCGATCTCTCCCTGCATCCCAACTCCCCGGGGTACAGGTTGATTCTCAACAACGTTCTGTTCCCGGCGGCCAAGAAGCGCGAGCTGAAGACATGATGGGAATCTCTCCCCAGGCTCGCGAGCGGTTGGCGCAGGAGATCGAGCGGGCCGGCGGGAGAGAAGTCTGCTTCGTGGGCGAGGTGGACGAAAGCGGGACGGTGACCGCAGTCAGGGTGGTGGCGAGGGGTAGGGTGGATGCGGTGCTCGCCCTGCCCGGTGTCGCTCAGCGGGGGGAGATGGTGATTCACAATCATCCGAGCGGCGTGTTGGATCCCTCGGCCGCCGATCTGGCCGTGGCGGCCAAGCTCTACGAAGCGGGAGTGGGCTTTGCGATCGTGAACAACGACGTTTCGGCGGCGTACGTGGTAGTGGAAATCTCCGAGCCGTTCTCCCGCCGCAAGATCGATCCGGTGGAAACCGCGCGACTTTTGGCCCCCGGCGGCCGGGTGGCCCGCGCTTTGGGCCAGTTCGAGGATCGGCCCAGCCAGCGGGACATGGCTTCCTACGTAGCCGACGTTTACAACGACGGAGGCGTCGCGCTGCTGGAGGCGGGAACCGGAGTGGGCAAATCTTTCGCCTACTTGGTCCCCGCAATCGTTTGGGCCGCGGAGAACAAAGAGCGAACGGTTGTTTCCACCAACACCATCAACTTGCAGGAGCAACTGGTGGGAAAAGATCTCCCCCTCTTGGCCCGGGCGTTCGGGGGAGAGCGCCCGCCCACCTTTGCTTTGCTCAAAGGGTGGAGAAATTACGTTTGCCTCGCGCGCCTGGAACTTGCCTCGAGCGGGCAGGGCTCGCTGCTGGAGCCGGAACGCGCGGCGGAGCTGGAGTCGCTGATCGCGTGGGCGCGGCGGACCTCGGACGGGTCCCTTTCGGACCTGGAGGTGGAACCTTCCGAAGAGGTGTGGGACGAGATCAGCGCGGAACCGGATCTCTGTCCCAGGCTGGAGTGCCCCCATTTCGACCGCTGCTTTCTTTTTGCCGCCCGCCGGCGGGCGGCGGAGGCCGATGTGGTCGTGGTCAACCACCACCTGCTGGCTTCCGACCTCGCGGTGAGAAAAGTGCAAAACAACTGGCATGACGCGGCGGTGTTGCCCCCGTACCGGCGACTGGTGATCGACGAAGCCCATCACTTCGAAGACACCGCGGCACATCATATGGGGACCGAGGTAACGACCCGGGGACTGATGCGCCTGCTCAATCGACTGGAGCGGAACAACAAGGGGCTTATCCCAGCCTTGATGCAGGAACTGGGAGAGGCCGGTGATTCCCTGAGCCGGGCTTCGGTGGAGTTGCTGGCCAAGGGACTGCTCCCCGAAGTGGGCGAGGCCAAGCGTCATGCCGAGCAGCTGTTCACCTTGCTCGCGGTGCGGTTGGGAGGCGAATCGATGTTGCGGCTGGACGATCGATTCGCCCGCGACCCGATATGGGAACGGGGCCTCGGCGCCGCACTGGACAACGTGGTGGGAGTGCTGGGAAGGCTGAGGGACGGCGTCGAAACGGTGGCTGACCGGATGCAGCTGGCGGAGGGCTCCGACCGCAAGGGGCAACGGCTGCAGGAGCTGCGCGGGGTGGTGCGTAGATTGCAGTCAGCAGTGGACGCGCTGTTGGTTACCCTGCGACCGGCGCCCGGGGTCGCCTCGGTCCGCTGGATCGACCGTCGAGGGAACCGGCCGGTGGGCTCGGTGCCTTTCCCTGTGGGACTGGCTTCGGTTCCTTTGGATCTGGCGGACTTGCTCAGGGAGACGCTGTTCGACCGGGTGGAGACCGTGGTGCTAACTAGCGCCACGCTCGCCGCGGGAGGAGATTTTGGGTTTCTGAAGGAGAGGCTGGGATTGACCGATCCCTATCACAGGGTGCGATACGAGGAAATCCTCCCGTCGCCTTTCGACTACGGCGCCCAGTGCCTGTTCTGCGTGCCCACCGACGTACCGGATCCCCGGTCGGACGAGTCGGGTCACGATAAAGCGGTGGCGCGAGCGGTCATCGAGCTGGCGCACGCGGCAGACGGCGGCATGTTCGTCCTGTTCACCAGCCACGCGGCTCTGAAGCGGGTTGCCGAAGCGGTTCGAGGAACTCTGGAGACCCGATGGCCGGTGCTGGTACAAGGGGAAGGGCAGCGGGATCATTTGCTCAGGCGATTCCGGGAGTCGGGATCGGCCGTACTTTTCGGGACCGACAGCTTTTGGGAAGGAGTGGACGTACCGGGCCCGGCTCTGCGGGTTCTGCTCATTGCAAAGCTTCCCTTCAAGGTTCCCAACGATCCTCTCACCGAGGCCCGCTTGGAGCGCCTGGCGGAGCAAGGGCTCGACGGGTTCAGGCACTACCTGCTGCCGCAGGCGGCGCTCAAATTGAAGCAGGGGTTCGGCCGACTGATTCGCTCCCATACCGATTTCGGTGTAGTGGTGCTCATGGATCCCAGGATCGTGCAGCGCTCTTACGGCCCAGTCTTGTTGAGCTCCTTGCCTCCGGCCCGCAGAATTATCGGGCCCTGGGGGGAGGTCTATAGTGCAGCCGAAGACTTTTTTGCGAGAATGGTTCGAACGGTATGAGGCCGGTCTGGCTTTTCTCACCGCCCTCCGTATTGCCTGGGGGTGATGGCTGGAAGATCCGGGAGGCCGCGGGCTGGGTCGCCTTCAGTCTGGTGCTGCACGTCCTGGCTTTGCTGGCGCTTCTATCGCTGCCGCAACCGGAGCGCCGCAGCGAGGGCTTGGTGCTGATGCCTCTGGAGGAAGGGTCTCCGGAGGCGGGGCCGATTGCCTATCTCACACCCTTGCCGCCCGGTGAGCGGGGCCGAGAGCGAAGGGAAACTTCCCGGACAGGGTTGGTGGCGCGGCCGTCGGTGGTGGAGGAGCCGGCGGGACGGGAAGGGCAGCAGGCCGCGGTTCGAGACACGGTTCCCCGACCTCCGGTGGCGGCGATCGGAACCCGGCGCAGGTTGGGACCGGCCTACGGGACCGGGCGCTTGTGGGTGCCTCCGGTCGATATCCTGGAGTTGGGACGTCCTTTGCCCCCTGCCGAGGGTGAAGCCGTTGCGGCGAGGCCGGGGGTGGAGACCCTGGAGAGGCTGGCTACCGAACGGCTGATGGCCTTTCTGGACACCATGCCGCCGGATTCGTTCGCCCCGCCCTCGGCACCCGCCTGGACCACGGAGATCGCCGGGAAGACGTGGGGAATAGATGCCAAGTGGATCTATCTGGGCGATATCAAACTCCCCGCTGCGTTGCTGGCGTTGCTCCCTCTGCCTCAGGGTGGATACAACTTCGATCAGGCGCGGGCGGCCCAGGAGCTGATGCGCATGCGCCAAGATCTGCTGGAGGCCGCCCGCCGGGCCGAGACGGCCGCCGAGTTCCAGCGGTACGTAAAGGAATTGCGCAAGCGGAAGGAGGAGGAACGGCAGCAGCGGGCTCGTGTTGCCCGGGATACGATCATACCCTGAGCGCCGGTCCCTCTTGACCCCTCTTCGCCGACGGGCTCTTCCGACGTATCATTCAAGCGGTTGGAAACTATGGCTCCCAAGAGTGATTTCATAAGAGCGATCGTGGCGGAGGACGTGCGCACCGGCAAGTTCGGTCGGCCGGTGCGGACCCGCTTTCCCCCCGAGCCGAACGGCTTCCTGCACATCGGCCACGCCAAGTCCATAGTGCTCAACTTCGGGGTGGCGCAGGAGTTCGGGGGATTGTGCAATCTTCGTTTCGACGACACCAATCCCACTACCGAGGACATCCGTTATGTGGAGGCGATCCAGCGGGACGTGAAGTGGTTGGGATACGATTGGGAAGACCGCCTCTACTTTGCTTCCGATTACTTCGAGCGACTTTACCAGTACGCCGTGCAGCTGATCGAGGCGGGGAAAGCGTACGTTGACAGCCAGAGCGAAGAGGAGATCCGCCGCAACCGGGGAACGGTAAACACCCCCGGGGTGGAGAGTCCGTATCGCAACCGTTCGGTGGAGGAGAACCTCGATTTGTTCCGGAGGATGCGGGCGGGCGAGTTCCCGGACGGCGCTCATGTGCTCCGCGCCAAGATCGACATGGCCCATCCCAACATGCTGATGCGGGATCCGATTCTCTACCGGATCCGGCATGCGACGCATTATCGCACCGGCGATACTTGGTGCATCTATCCGATGTACGACTTTGCTCATTGCCTGTCGGATGCGATCGAGGGGATAACTCACTCCCTTTGCACTCTGGAGTTCAAAGACAACCGGGAGCTCTATGACTGGATCCTGCGGGAGGTGGGGATCGAGCGGCCGCCGCAGCAGATAGAGTTCGCCCGGCTCAACCTGGACTACACGGTTTTGAGCAAGCGCCGGCTCATCCGGCTGGTGGAGGAAGGACACGTGAGCGGCTGGGACGATCCCCGGATGCCCACCATAGCGGGCCTCAGGCGGCGGGGCGTGACGCCGGAGGCGATCCGGCGGTTTTGCGAGATGATCGGAGTGGCCCGGGCCGATAGCAGGGTGGACATCGCCAAGCTGGAGCACTGCATCAGGGAGGATCTCAACCCCAAGGTGCCGAGGGTCATGTGCGTGCTCCGGCCGCTCAAGTTGGTGATCGTGAACTATCCAGAGGATCGAACCGAGGAGCTAGAGGCGCCTTACTACCCGCGGGACATCGGAAAGGAAGGGTCGCGGCCCGTGCCTTTCTCGCGGGAGCTTTTCATCGAGCGCGACGACTTCATGGAGGATCCGCCAAAGGGATACTTCCGCCTGGCTCCGGGACGAGAAGTCCGGTTGCGGTACGCTTATCTGGTCAGGTGCGTGGATGTGGTAAAGGATCCCTCTACCGGCGAGATCCTGGAAGTTCATTGTACCTACGATCCGGCCAGTCGCGGAGGCGAGGCTCCGGATGGAAGAAAGGTGAAGGGTACCATACACTGGGTTTCCGCCAAGCACGCGATCCCCTGCGAGGTGAGGCTGTACGATCGCCTGTTCCTCAAAGCCAATCCAGACGACGTGGCCGAAGGAGAAGACTTCACGGCGGCGTTGAACCCGGAGTCGTTGGTGGTGCTCAAGGACAGTGTGGTGGAGCCCAGCGTCAAGGACGATCCGCCGGGTACCCGATATCAGTTCGAGAGGCAGGGCTACTTCATCAGCGATCCGGTAGATTCGCGTCCCGGATCCCCGGTTTTCAATCGGACGGTTACGCTGCGGGATACCTGGGCCAAGATCCAGGAGAGACTGGCGCTGGAGAGTTCGACCGGGAAGGCGTCCTGACGCGTGGCCGCAGGGATCGCAGGTGCCGATTTTCGAACCCCTGACCGGCAGGCGGGGTGGCGCTAAGAGGGTGCGGGAGCAGTCCACTCCCGAGCGGCTCGGAGCCGCTTCAGCGTTTCGGCTTTCCCCACCACCGCTAGCAGCAAATTTACCGGTTCCGAAACCGTGCTTCCGGTGAGAGCCACTCTCACCGGTTGAAACACCGCTGCCGGTTTTTCTCCCCGCTCCTCGGCCAGCGCTCGTAGTTCCGCTTCCAGCCGCTCCGGTTGCCACTCGGGGTCCGGTAGGTCTTCCAGTCGCGACGCCACTTCCTGCAGCACTTCGCGGAACCGAGCCGGATTTTCCGCGATCAGCCTTTCCGCCTTTTCGTCCCTTTCGATCAGCCGTGCGTCGAACCTTATGGCTACTCTCCGAGCCAGCTCGATCGTGGTTCGAGCCCGCTCCCGCTGCACTTCCACAGCGCGGAGCAGCGTCTCCCGGGGTATTGCCGCCGGGATCATCCCCAGCGCCTCCAGTTCCGGTTCCACCAAGGGTAACAGTTCTTCCGGCGGGGTCCGCTGAATGTACTGCCCGTTCATCCAGTAAAGTTTTTTGAGGTCGAAGATCGCCGCCTTTTTTTGGATCTTTTCTATGGAAAAGGCCTCGATCAGTTCGTTTACGTCGAAGAACAGTTCCCGATCGTCTCCCGGGTTCCAGCCTAGGAGTGCCAGGAAGTTTCGCATTGCCGCCGGTAGGATTCCGAGTTTCCGGTAGTCGGCCACCGCGGTGGCACCATGGCGCTTGGAAAGTTTTTTCCCGTCCGGCCCGTGGATCATGGGCACGTGGGCGAACCGGGGCAGAGGAGCGCCGAGGGCCCGGTACACCGCGATTTGCTTGGGTGTGTTGGAAAGGTGGTCATCGCCTCGCATGACGTGGGTGATCTTCATATCGATGTCGTCCACCACTACCGAGAAATTGTAGGTGGGGGTGCGGTCGGAGCGGAGGATGACCCAGTCTTTGATGTCTTCTCCTTTGAAGGTGATGCGACCGTACACCAGGTCGTCGAAGGCGATCTCGCCCTCGGGCATGCGGAACCGGAGGGCGCCTTCGTCTTCGTAGGCCGATCCTTCGCGGAGCAGTCGCTCGGCCACTTCTCTGTGCCTTTCGGCCCGAGCTCCCTGGAAGACGACCTCTTCGTCCCAGTCGAGGCCTAGCCAGGAGAGACCTTCCAGGATCACCCGGGTGTGTTCGTCGGTGGACCGCTGGCGGTCGGTGTCTTCTATTCGGAGCAGGAATTTGCCGTGCGACTTTCGGGCGAAAAGCCAGTTGAACAGAGCGGTTCTGGCTCCGCCGACGTGGAGATAGCCGGTAGGTGACGGAGCGAACCTTACGCGGACCTCGGTTGCTTGGTTCATGGGCTCAGGATATGGGAGCGGCGCGCCCGGTCCCGGACACCGTCAGGCACCACGGCGGGCGGGACCGGGCGCTGGCGCGTGGGTCGTTCGAACGGAGAGGGGGGGATTCGAACCCCCGATACGGGTTTTAGCCCGTATAACGGTTTAGCAAACCGCCGCCTTCAGCCACTCGGCCACCTCTCCTCGAAGGCCGACTCGAAGCAATCCTAATCACAATTCTCAATTCTCGGAAGTCCGAAGATCGCTCAGCTAATCTCCCTGTGGTTCCGACGGACCGCCGCCCTGGGGATCCACCCCCACACGGTACCGGAAGACGAGCTCACCACCGTACCACCCTCCGGCCAGCAGCAGGATCTCGCCGCCGGTGCCCAGAAGGAGGGTGTAGATTGATGGTCCCTTGGTAAAATGTAAGATCCAGCTGATACCGAAAGCTGCGAGGGCCGCAGCCACGAGCGCCAGGTGGCGCACCGCAGTGGGCTGTGCCGAGTGTCCGGAGGGAAGGCAGATGTAGTCCCACAACCCGGTGGCCGCGGTGGGCAGGGCTGCCAGCAGCCCCAGCGCGAGGAGCCACTCGGGCCAGTCGCCCGGAACCCTTCCGGGCACCACACGGTAAGCGACCTCTGCAACCCAAGCCAAGGTGAACAGGACGATAGGAAAATCCGTAAGTGCCGGGTGGGGGCGGTGACCCAGAACCTTGAACGGGCGCGGTTGCATGGCCGAAGGCAGTTGCCGGTTTCCCGGATCAGATTACCGCCAGAAGGAGAAGCACGAACCCGGTTGCCGCCACCAGTCCGTGAACTACGGCCAGGGGAATGGGATGCGGTTTCTGGCGCAGGTGGAACGATACCAGAACGAATCCCCCCAAAGCCGCCACGACGAAGAGCGCCAAGGGCGTTCCCAGCCTGGTCTCGCCTCGCAGGAACGCTAACAGCACCAGCACCAGAGCCGCCGCTGCCGCCGCTCCGTGCACAATGGTGGATCCCCAAGCAAGTTGCTGCTTGCGGAGCAGTCGAACCGCCATGGCCACGCCCACGATCGCCGCTACGGCGAAGAGAACCAGAGAGACCGTGATCATCGTCGCACCTCCTGGAAATGGTTATCCCGGTTTCGATCTCAGTCTGCGGCGGATGGTTTCCAGCCAGCCTCGCGGTTCAGCGGGAACGGTTCGCAGCTGAGTCCGTCCCAGGGCGGCGTGCTCCAGCAGCTCCGCCAAAGCGATGCTGTGGCGCAGATACTCCAGCACCAAGGCCGCAACTATTCCTCGGCTGGCGCGCATCCCGCGGGCCTGTTCCTCCGGGCCCAGTTCGGCCGCCAGAGCTTCGGTTTCGTCCACCGCCACTACCAACCAGCGGCTTCGAGCTTCGGGGCCTACCCGGTAAGGGTACAGGGTGCCGCGGCATCCCCCGCACTCCGGGCTGCACGCGTTGAGGCACAAAGTGGAGATCGAAATCCCCCGCTTGGCTGCTAGGTCGGCAGCCTCGGCCACTTCCACGGCCTCGGTGGGCCATAGCGCGATGACGGCCTCGCGCCGGGCCGAGGCCAACAGTTGCCGCGCATGGGCCAGTACCGCTTCTCGTCCCGCGAGACTCCAAACCGGCGCTTCCTCGAGAGGGGCTTCCAGTGCCTGCAAGGCTTTTCGTGCTTCTCGAAGGGACCGCTCCATCCCGAGGGCCATGCCGGCGAGGAAGTCGCCCGGCGGCACGGCTTCGTAGCGCCTGCCTCCGGGGGTCTCTATGCGGACGATCGCTCCGCGATCTTCTAGGCGCCTGAGGGCGGGGTAGACGTTGGGCCGGGGAATCCCGGATCGGCGGGCCAGTTCGTACCCGCTCAGGCTTCCGAACCGCAAGAGGGTGAGGTAGGCCCGGGCTTCGGCTTCGGTCAGTCCCAGAGCTTGGAGTTTCGATTCCGCCGACACCTTCTCAGGATTTGCCTTGGATGCGGCCTTTGAGGTCGGCTGGCTGAAAGGGCCCCGGCTGGGAGATCAGCTCGCGAGCCGCTTCAAGGGCTCCCCATACATTCCACAGCAACACTCCTCTCACTCGCCCCTGACTCAAGTAATAGACCACGCCCCTGCGGTATGGCTCTTCCCAGTCCTCCACCACTTGCTGCCGCGGGTCCAGCTCGCCCACCGCCTCGTAACCCAGCTCGAACAGGTCGGAGTAAAAGAAGGGGAGATGAGTGTATTCTTCTTCCGCCCCGGCCATGTTCCGGCCGGCGAGGCGGCCTTGGGTCAGGGCATTGTCCTCGTGTTCCACTCGGATCGAGATGCCCAGCGCGGGATTGTAGAATCGGGCGACGTCGCCTGCGGCATACACGTCCGGATGCCCGGTCCGCAGTTTCAGATCCACCTCGATCCCGTTGTCGGCTGGCAGGCCCGCTTGTTCCGCCAGCTCCGAATTGGGTGAGATTCCGAGTCCTGCTATCACCCCATCCGTGTCGATCGGGTCGCCGTGATCCAAGTGGGTGCGGAACCGCCCGTTGTGGGCTTCGACCGCCTTTACCGCGCACCCGGGAATAACCTTCACGCCCTTCTCCCGGTAGTACTGGTTGAGGAAGCCCGACAGGCCCGGCGGGAAGATCCTCGCGCCGATGCCGGCTTCGGGGAAGACCAGGGTCACCTGCTTGCCGTTGGAGGCGAGGGCGGCGGCGATTTCGGAGCCGATAAAGCCTCCGCCGATCACCAGAAACTCCCTGTGCTGCTCCGCCATGTCGCGCAGGGCCAGGTAGTCGTCCAGAGTTCGGAAATAGATCACCCTGTCGTTGTCCAGGCGCCGCGGGCGGCCGCCGGTGGCCAGGAGCAGTTTATCGAACGAATAGGTCTGTCCCTCGCCATCCACAGCTTGTTTCAGCTTTAGGTCCAAGGCCTTGACGGTTCGGCCTAGGTGGAGATCCAGGTTCAGCTTCTCGTGGCGGAGCCAGATCCGCTCCAAGGGCTTACCCTTCCAGAGGCCCTTGGAGAGAAGAGGGCGATTGTACGGGGGATGGGTCTCGCTGCTCAAAATCGCAATGGATCCGTCCCGGTCAAGCTCTCTGATGCCGCGCGCTGCCGCGTGGGCGCTCATCCCGCCGCCGATTATCAGGTATCTGTACCGCATGTCGCCGGGCCCAGCTGGTCTCCTCTACCGTACTGACGTAGTAATAATCATTACTACGGACCTCCGTAAAAAGCAAGGGGCGAACGCCAGCGGCGGCTTTGGCGAAAAGGCTGAGCTTGTCTGAGCAGGTGGGCGCGTATAGTTTCTGGGCCGTCTTCTTCGCAGGTGCATGGAGAGAGGCGGGGAGAGAACCGGCTCTTTGATCCGCCCGCCAACCGTAGCCCGGTTTCCCGTCATCAGGGAACGCACGGTGGCCCAGCCGGCCGCGGCCTCGAGTCGCGGGACCATGCGCGTGGACTTTCACACGAAAGGGCTTCTCTCATGGTGCGGATCGAATTCAACCAAGACCTCCTTGAGCCCGAAACCGCGGCTGATCTCGGGCGCGTCCTCCACGTAACCCCCGACCAAGTTCGGGAGTTCTGTATCAACTTGATCATAGCGCTGTTACAGCTTACCAGATGGCACGGCACCACTTGCTGGGTGATTTTTTTCGTGCTTCCCGGGAGTTCCGGCGAGCCGGGTTCGCTAAGGGCCGAGGTCTACGTGGCTTGGGGTCGCTTCACTTCGATCGGCGAGTACTGGGCTTGGGGAATGGCTTGGCAGGAGGCTTTTAGACCGGTCAAACGGATTGCCGGTCTCCCCTCCGATGTAGCGGAGCGCCGCTTTGACGTAAGGGTACACCACCTGCCCTTCCAGCTCCCTCCTTCGCGCGGCAAGCGGAAGGGCCGCGGCGGAAGGCGGCGCGGACAATGATATTCGCGGCCGGGCACGGAGGGCGGGGGACTCGAACCCCCAAGGGCTTTCGCCCAGCGGTTTTCAAGACCGCCGCCTTACCAGTTAGGTCTAGCCCTCCCCGAGGGATGAGTAAAAATTGTAACCTTTGGACCGTTCCAACAATGCCCGAATCCAGAAGTTCGAACCCAGCCGCCCGAACCGGCTGGCCCCTCGTGGCCCTAGTAGTGATCGCGGCCGCATCGAGCACCATCGCAGTCAATGCCGTGGTGTTTCGACCGCCGGTCCTGAACCAACTCCAGGCCCTGAGAGCCGCCACCGGCGGTCTGGTATCGCCTACCTTAATCGGAAGCGCCATTCCCCTAGTCTCGGTCGTAGGAATTTGCATCTTCCTGATAGGACGGGTTCCTCCGCGAGAGATAGGCTGGGTGCGGTCCGGGATACTACCGGCGTGCCTGGTTACCTTCGGGATTTGGGTGTCGGTTCAGGCCGCTTTTGCGGCGATCCAACTAGCCGGAGGGAACCAACCGCAGTTGCACCCCGTCTGGGAACGGCGCGGCGTGCTGTTCGTTCTGGGCGAGCTCGGCGGCCAGATCTTCGGCAACGCACTGCTGGAGGAAACAGTCTTCAGGGGGTTCCTTTTCACCCAACTGCTGATCTTGTTCCAGGAGTTCGCTCCCCGCCGTTCCGCGTTCTTGCTGGCGGCGATCCTTTCACAGGCATTCTTTGCCGTAATCCACATCCCCAACCGATTACTGGTCGATCCGGCCGCCACTGGCCTGGTGCTGGACCAAGTGCTGCTCTTGGTCAGCGGGCTGCTCTTCCTGGCGGTGTATCTGATCACCGCAAACCTTTGGATCGCCGTGGGATTGCATGCCCTGGTGAACACCCCTACGCCGCTGGTGCAGGCCGGCGAGGATCTGCTCAACCCGGCTATCGTGGGAGCGACGCTGTTCTTGCTTTTGGTCTGGCGGCCTCTCGCCAACCGCGTTCGCGCCCGGAGGTGCAAGACCGCGGAGCTGCCCGAGCGGGTTTAAAACTCGAATCTCGCCCTTGCCACCGCCAGGCGCCCGATCTCGGGGACGTTGACGAACTCGCGATGTCTATTGTCCAACAGGTTGCGCACGTCCAAGCTCAGGGTGAGTCCCTTGGCAAACGGCGCGGTGTAAGAAAACGCGGCGTCCACCACCAAGTAGGCCTCGACCCGCCCTTCGAAAACTCCCGAGATCACCGGGAAGGCGTCTACATACCTTCCCTTGAGCTCCGCGGATAAGCCTGTGCGGCGGTTTGCGTAGGCTGCGCTGAAACCGATCTTGTGCTGAGGAGCGTTCAAGGCGATGTCGCTGATCCCCCCTACGTTGCGAAAGAGCGACTTGCTCGCCCACGAGTAGGTCGCCGAAAGCTGCGTGTATCCCGTGGGCTGCAGGGCAACCGACAGATCGGCGCCCCAGTAACTCACCCGGCCGAAATTTCGGGTCACCACCAGGATGTCGGTCTGGGAGCCGGAATGCTCCGGGGAAACGGTTGCAACCGGGATCGATCCTATGATTCCCACCAGTTGTATGGCCTGGGACGAAGGCATGAAACGACTCAGGTAGCTACCCAATGTCACCGGATCGAAAAACACATTCGGAGTGGCAACTCCTTGGGCCAGAAACCCCCTGATCCATGAGTAATAGAGGTCCACCGCCGCCAGCGCCCGGTTGGACAACATGCCTTTGTAGCCCAGCTCCAAGGTGTTGGTGATCCGGTGTTCGAGAGGAGCTACATCCCCCAGGGAAGCCGGGTCTAGCGGATCGAACGTGCGCGTTCCGGTATTGAGGATCCGCAGCACCGACCGGACTTCACCGGGTGCGGGCTTCGGAATAGCCGGAATGTTCGGATCCCGGCGCCGGAGGGTGTCTAGCAGTACGTCCCACAAGACCGTGGCATCGGCGGGAAGGGGCTGTCCCGAGCCGCCAAGGGAGGCCGGAGTGAAGGGAGAGTACATGCACAGATTCGCCAGCCCGCCCGGGCAATCCCGGCGGAAGGCCATACCTTCCTTGGGGACGCCGAGGGCGCGAACCGCGAAGGGAAGGGCGGAACCGGTGAACGGTTCCCTCAGGGAATCTACCAGTAGATCGAGGAAAAAGTCGTAGGTGGTGGGAGTGCTGAACGCCCGATTGTAAGTAAAGCGCACCGTCTGTCCCGCTCCGGGCTCGGCTACCACTCCGAGTCTGGGAGAGATCACCGGGCTCTTCACCCGGCTGTGGTAGTCGGCCCTTATGGCTCCCACCAGGCGCAGTTTGGAAATCCGGCTTTCCGCGTGGAGGTATCCGCCCAACTCGTCGGTGATGTCCTGGTCTTCGTAGCGCCCGTAGATGGTTCCGCCGGTTCTGGGATCGGTTCTCTGGTAGTCGAAACCGTAGGTAAGATGATGGCGACTCCCAAGCCGGCTTTCGTGATGAACCTGCGCTACCAGGAGACGGGAGCGGTCGGAAACCGGAATCCCGGTGCGCAAGAGATAGGTCTCGCCCGCGTCGCTGGTGTTGAGGAATACTTGCGCAAAGAGGGCGTCTCGTTCCAATCGAAGCTGATAGTAGGTGTAGCGCCAATTGCGCACCTGGGCTGCCCCGAAGCCGGTTATGTCTATGTTCTTGATCGCCTGATTGATCCCGAAGTTGCCGGTAAGCGCAGTTTTTCCGTCCGGCCTCCATTCCACTCGGGCCTCCCCAAAAGCGCGTTCGATCCCGAAATCCCGCTTGCCGATCAGCAAGCTGGACGGATCGGCTCCGCGGGCCAGAGCGGTGAGGCGATTCTGCTGCTCGACGGGATCCACGTACTCCCAGTCGCGGGCCCTGAAGTACTGGCCTGAGAGCTTCCATCCCAAACGCCCGCCGATGATGCCGGCATGCCGGGCCGCAATCTGGAAGAGGTCCCTCTCGCCCACAGCCACGGCGACGCTCGTCCCCTGAGATTCGAAGGGCGAGCGCGTAATGAGATGAAGTACGCCGGCCGTGGTGTTGGGGCCGTAAAGGGCGGCCCCGGGGCCGCGGACCACCTCGATGCGGTCTATGTCCTTGTCCAGGAGCGGAATGAAGTTGTAGGCGTTTATCCTGAGCGCCGGAACCGAGGCGTAGCGATAGTCCGTCAGGGTCAAGAGCTGGCCGGAGCCCGCATTGTTGAAGCCCCGCGCCACCACGTTGTGCTGTGTGAGGCCCGAGCTGACGATGTCTATCCCGGGAACCGCCTTGAGGTGATCAACCGCCGTGAGAGCGATCCGGTGCGCCGCTTCCTCCGGCACCACCACGGAGACCGAGGCCGGCGCCTCCAAAGCCGCCTCCTGAGTCCGGGACGCGGTCACCACCTCCGCGCTCACCAGTACCGGACGGGCGACCAGTACTACCCTGAGCTCGGCGGTTTGTCCCGAACTTACCTCGACTCCTTCGATCCGGCGCACATCGTAACCTATCCTGCGCGCCAAGAGCGAGTAGCGCCCGGGTGCCAGCAAGAGGGTGAACCGCCCATTGGGACCCGAGAAAACTCTGCCCGCAATCCGCTCACCGGCCAGGGCCTCAATTCTGGCATCTGCCACCGGCTCGCCGCTCGAGGAGTCGACCACCACCCCGGAAACGGTGCCGCTCTGAGCGGCTTGGCCCGCCGCCGCAAGCAACAGGGCAAAGAGCAACTCAGGGCTCATCGGATCACCGTCGGTCGGTGACCGGAAAAATAGGAGGAGGGTCTGACTCCAACTAGGGTTTCGATGTATACGCTTACCGCGATGGCTCGACACCTGTGCGATCGACATTTGCCCCCAGGCGCCGTTCCGGTGTACCATAGCCACGGGAGGAAAGCGAGATGATTGCTCGAGCTCTTGTCTTGGCGCTGTTCGCGGCCGTTTTGGGAGGTGCGGTCGAGGCCCAGAGGGAACAGGCGGATACTACCAAGGCAGACTCTTTGAGACCCGTGATTCTCGAACCGGTGGTGGTGTCGGTCACGCGCCATCCCGCAGCGCTTTCGCAGGTGCCTTTTGCCGTCGCAGTAGTGGATCGCGATGAGATCGTGGAGGGCCGCCCTACGATCGCGCTGGACGAAGCGCTCAACACCGTCCCTGGGCTCTTAGTGGCCAACCGCTACAATCCGTCCCAAGACGATCGCATCTCCATCCGGGGATTCGGCGCGCGCGCGGCCTTCGGGGTGCGGGGGGTGAAGATCCTGCTTGACGGCATACCCCAGACTCTGCCCGACGGGCAGGGACAGCTCAACAACATAGACCTGGCGGACGTGTCTCGCGTGGAGATTCTGCGCGGTCCCTCCTCGGCGCTTTACGGCAACGCGTCGGGCGGCGTAATAAGCCTTTCTACCGAGCGGGACCGTCCCTCTAGGCTCTCCGCAGAGACCAGGGTCCTGGCCGGCTCCTACGAGCTGTTCAAGTGGCAGGGAAACGTATCGGCTCCGGTAGGGCGGGGCGACCTGAGCCTCAGCGCTTCTCAGACGGCCTGGCGCGGCTACCGGGAGCACAGCGAGGCTGAAACCCGGCGGGTTGCTCTGAGGTTCAGCCAGCCGTTCTCCGAGCGGTCCGGCATAGTGTTCCACGGAATGCTGGCCCACAGTCCCTGGCTGGAAGATCCCGGCGCCTTGACTCTAGCCGAGATGGAAGAGGAACCCACCCGCGCCAGCCCGCGAAACCTGACGGCCGGCCCCGAAGGGGCGGGTGGTGCCGGCAAGTCGGTCACTCAGGCTCAAGCGGGACTCGCTTTCAAGCGCTCCTTCCGAAGCGGGGGCGGGTTGGAAGTTGCCGGGTTCGGCGTGCTGCGAGATTTGGAGAATCAGCTGGCTTTCGCCTACATTGAGCTCGACCGCCTGGCGTACGGAGGGCGGGCCTCCCTGTCGCTCCCCAAGCCGGTGGGCTCGCTGCCCCAGGTTCTTACGGCGGGGATAGACGTGCAGCTCCAGCGGGACGATCGGATCAACCGCTCTCCGGACCGTTCGGAGCTTACCCGAGATCAGCTGGAACGCGTGCTTGAAGTGGGTCCCTTCGTGCAGTCGCAGCTAACCGTAGAACGGAGATTCACGCTCACCGCCGGGGCTAGGTACGATCTAGTTAGATTCACGGCGGAGGACCGTTTCTTGAGCGACGGGAACGACTCCGGGGAACGGGTCATGGCGTCGTGGTCGGGAAGTGCCGGGCTGCTGGTGGACTTGGGTGAACCGGCCCAGCCGTATCTCAACCTGAGCACCTCTTTTGAGACACCTACCACTACCGAGCTCGCCAATCGGCCCACCGGTCCCGGAGGGTTCAACCCGGATCTCGAACCTCAGCGGGCGGTGAACTACGAGCTAGGACTGCGCGGGCGCTTGTCGGATCGCTTCCAGTACTCGCTGGCGGCTTTCCGGGCCGACGTAACCGGCGAATTGATACCGTTCGAAGTGCCCGGCGAGCCGGGGAGAAGATTTTTCAGGAACGCCGGTTCTTCCCGCCACCGGGGTTTGGAAGCGGGTGTCACCGCCCGCCTTCCCTTCGGCCTAACCCTGCTCGCGGCCTACACATTCAGCGATTACCGGTTTGTGGATTTCAAGACTGAGAGGGGTGTCTTTGACGGCAACAGGATCCCCGGAGTGCCGCTGCACCAGCTTCATTGGTCGGTGCGGTACTACGGTCCAGCTGGCTACTGGCTCGCCCTGGACAATACCCACGTGTCTTCTTACTACGTGGACGACGCCAACACCGAGGCGAGTCAGGTTAGCCCGTGGACCAACTCCGTGCTTCGCTCCGGTTGGCGTACTAGTGTAGGCTTGTGGGAGGTAAAACCCTTCCTGGGTGTTTCCAACCTGCTCGATCACCGCTATGTCGGCTCGGCGGTAGTCAATGCCCAGTTCGGCCGCTACTACGAGCCGGCTCCCGGTAGGACTCTCTATCTGGGCTTGGAGCTTCGCTCCTTGGCACCCTAGGTAGCAGAGGCTCGGGACGGCTGGTATGCTGCTACCTAGACATCGAGGGCAGCTTGGTCCGTCGTGCACTTTCCGGGTTTGAGCATTAGCAGGCTGTCCCGGCGCCCCACCTGGAGACTGTCGGAAGGGCCGCCACCCTGGTAAAATGTCGGTGTACAATTAACCCAGGGAAGCTGATCTCATGGACAGGAGGGCAATGCTCCGGGGGGCGGGAGCGACATTTTTCTTGGCGATCGCCGGCTGGCTGGCCGCCTGCGGCGAGGGACCGGTAGAGCCTATACCTGCGCCGTTTACTTCCATCTCGGCAGGGTTGCTCCACACCTGTGGGCTGGTGGGGGACGGGATACCCTACTGCTGGGGTTTCAACGAAAGAGGGCAGCTGGGCGACGGGTCCCGCTCCACCAGGACCACCCCGGTCAAGGTGCTGGGCAGCATAAAGTACGGGATCCTCTCGGCCGGCGGCCAGCATACCTGCGGGCTCTCGGGGGACAAGATCTACTGCTGGGGTCTCAACCTGAGCGGGCAGTTGGGAGACGGGACCGTGAAGGACCGCGCTACCCCGGGAACGATTTCGAGCACTGTGGCTTTTGTCTCGGTGGATGCCGGGGCCACTACTAACTGCGGCCTTACGGCAGAAGGGCGAGCCTATTGTTGGGGCAGGAACGCCGACGGGCAGGTGGGGGACGGCACCTTCGTAGACCGGCCGACCCCAGTGGAGGTGACCGGCGGTCTGGCGTTCAAGGTCATAAGAGTAGGGGCATTTCACACCTGCGGTCTTACGCCGGCGGGGGAGGCCTATTGTTGGGGCCGGAACGAAAGCGGGCAGCTGGGAAATAACGACATCAACGACAGCCCGGTTCCGGTCAAGGTGGCTACGGCTGAAGCTTTTGTGGACATAGACGTGGGGTTCAGGCATACCTGCGCCCTCACCGCCGACGGGAGGACGTTTTGCTGGGGCCGCAACGATTTCGGCCAGCTGGGCCTGGGCGAGGAGGCCCCCGGGGGAGGACAGTTGACGCCAGCCGAACTACCCACCAGCCTGAGGTTTAGCTCTCTTACAGCAGGGGCGCTGTTCACCTGCGCCCTCGAAAGCGGGACCGGAGCGGCCTACTGCTGGGGGTTCAACGGCAGCGGGCAGCTGGGCGCCCGTTCGAGCGGCGAGTGCGCCGATGAGCAGGGCAACATATTCCCCTGTCAGTTCGATCCCTTGGCGGTTACCGGGGGTCTGCAGTTTTCGGTCATCAGCGCCGCCACCCAGCATGTCTGCGCCGTCACGACCAATGGGGTCGCATACTGCTGGGGGTTGGGGAGCAACGGCCAGCTGGGTGACGGGTCCAAGGGTGAGACGGTGTTCAAGGCAGAGCCGACCAAAGTTGCCGGGCAGCCCTGACTAGCGCTGCCCTGGGCAGGAGGTCAAAGGAGGTGCATGAACGGTGCGTCGCTCGTATGGTTGTTTTGCCCGCATCCGGCGTGTTAGCGCGCCGATAGCGGTCGCTCTTTTGGTCAGCGGGTGCTTTCAATACGTACCGGTTTCCGGTGACGTGATCCCGGAGCCCGGAGTGGACGTGCGAGCCACCCTATCTCCGCCCCTGGCCTTCAACCTCGGGACGTTTACGCTCAACGAGGTTACCACGGTGGAGGGCCATCTGGTGGACTCCAACCCCGATTCCCTGGGGTTATGGGTAAAGTGGTTCAAGCCGCGTGGGGAGGACCGCTACTACGGCAACAATGTGGGCTATTACATTCCGCGCGCCAACGTGGCCAAGCTGGAAGTGTGGCGCCCTTCCCCGAAGCGAACTATAGGGATGGTGGCTTTGACGGCTGGCATTTTAACGGGCTTTTATGCGGTCTTGCAGTTCGCGGTACAGAACGAGGATCCCACCCGCGGCGGCATGAAAGATCCTGGCACTATCAGCCAGTCGCTGGTGTTCCCACGGTAAATAACTTCTTCCACACTAAAAATATAAAAACGGGCCGGCTCACAGCCGGCCCGTTTCCGCTTCAACCCCCAACTACTTGGAGCAGTTTTCCGCTCCTATGGTGGTGTTGGTCAGGCACTCGTTGGCAGTGATGGGCAAGAACCAACCACCCTCGAACGCCTGAG